>NZ_JAFMSY010000001.1:0-851881 GCF_017916455.1 Nocardioides xinjiangensis
GAACCAGAACATGACGTCAACGGGGCATAACAAACTAATTCGTCGACTAATCAAACACACTGTTGAGTTCTCAAACATCAGACGCACCCGTTCCTCGCCGGCGTGGCCGGTCTGGTCGCGGGGCAACCTGGACTACGTTACCGGGCGCGGATCTCACCGTCAAACTCGTGAGCTCGGCGCTTCGGTGGTGGTCGCAGCTGGTCTCCGCTTCAGCTGACCTTCGGGCCAGGAGGCGGCGCCGCTTGCGGCGACAGGTGAAACATTAGACGGTCCTCGGCGACGATGCAAAACCGGGGGTGCCGTTGACGCATAACCGCAGGTCAGAGCCCTGTGCGGCGTCGCGGCGCGGCCGGACGGTAGGTGCTGACCGTCGGGTCGCCGGTGATCCAGTAGCGCCACGGAAGCTCCGCCGCGAGGCGAAGACCCACGCGCGGGCCGGTGCTGACGTGCGCCGGGGGGTCGCCGCGCTCGAGCCGCGGGATCGCGCCGTTGTCGGCGAGGTCGATGCCGAGCACGCGGCACAGCCGCGCGGGACCACGGGCCAGGTCGCGGTCGGGGCCGGCCGGGCGGCGCTCCCGGGCCACCTCGTGGCCCCCGACCACCTCGCCGGCGCGCAGCAGGACCGCCCCCGGCGAGCCCTCCGGCCCGGTGACGAGGTTGGCGCAGTGGTGCATCCCGTAGATGAAGTACACGTAGAGACGGCCGGGCGGACCGAACATCACGGCGTTGCGCGGCGTCGGGCCCCGGAAGGCGTGGGAGCCGGGGTCGTCGGGACCGGCGTACGCCTCCACCTCGGTGAGCCGCACCGAGACGCCTCCGTGGGTGAGCACCGCCCCGAGCAGTCGCGGCGCGACCTCGAGCGGGTCGCCCTCAGCCCAGTCGGGCACGGTGGCGGGCGCTGGTGGAGCGGAGCGCGTCCAGCTGCTCCTGGACGCGGACCGGTGCGGTGCCCCCGCGACCCGCCCGCGACGCGACCGAGCCGTCGACGGTCAGGACGGCGCGCACCGCGGGGGTCAGCGACGGCGAGAGCGCGGCGAGCTGCTCGTCGGTGAGGTCGGGCAGGTCGCAGCCGAGCTCCTCGCAGCGGCGGACGCAGGCACCGGCCAGCTCGTGGGCGTCGCGGAACGGGACGCCCTGACGCACCAGCCACTCGGCGACGTCGGTGGCGAGGGAGAACCCCTGGGGCGCGAGCTCGGCCATCCGGTCGGCGTTGAAGGTCAAGGTGGCGACCATCCCGGTCATCGCGGGAAGCAGGACCTCGAGGGTCTCGACCGAGTCGAAGACGGGCTCCTTGTCCTCCTGCAGGTCCCGGTTGTAGGCCAGCGGGAGGCCCTTCAAGGTGGTCATCAGGCCGGCCAGGTTGCCGACGAGGCGCCCGGCCTTGCCCCGCGCGAGCTCGGCGATGTCGGGGTTCTTCTTCTGCGGCATGATGCTCGACCCGGTGGACCACGAGTCGTGCAGCGTCGCGAAGTCGAACTCGCGCGTGGTCCAGAGGATGACCTCCTCCGCGAGGCGCGAGAGGTCGACCCCGACCTGCGCGGTGACGAACGCGAGCTCCGCGGCGAAGTCGCGCGCGGCCGTGCCGTCGATGGAGTTGGCGGACGACCCGGTGAAGCCGAGCTCGGCGGCGACGGCCTCCGGGTCGAGGCCCAGCGTCTGGCCGGCGAGCGCGCCGGACCCGTACGGCGAGTCCGACGCCACGCGGCTGTCCCAGTCGCGCAGCCGCTCGACGTCGCGCACCAGGGGCCAGGCGTGCGCCAGCAGGTGGTGCGAGAGAAGGACCGGCTGCGCGTGCTGGAGGTGCGTCCGCCCGGGCATCACCGTGCTGCTCCCGTCGGGGTCGAGGTGGGCGGCCGCCTGCTCGGCGAGCACGTCGACGAGGTCGAGCACCAGACGCGCGATGGTGCCGGCGTGCTCGCGGAGGTACGCGCGGAACAGGGTCGCCACCTGGTCGTTGCGTGAGCGCCCGGCGCGCAGCCGTCCCCCCACCTCGGGACCGACCTCCTCGAGAAGGAGCCGCTCGAGGGCACCGTGGACGTCCTCGTCGCCGGGTGCCGGCGACAGCTGGCCGGCGGCGTACCGCTCACCGAGCACCGCCAGGCCGCGCAGCAGCTCGGAGTGGTCGGCGTCAGAGAGCAGTCCCGCCCGTCGGAGGGCGTTGGCGTGCGCACGCGACCCGGCGAGGTCGTAGGGCGTCAGCTGCCAGTCGAAGTGGGTCGAGCGCGACAGCGCCTGGAGCTCGGGAGACGGTCCGCTCGCGAAGCGACCGCCCCACAGCGCGCCCTCGTTGGTGGTGCCAGCCTCAGCCATCAGTCGGTCCCGAACTCCATCGCCGCGCTGTCCAGCGCCCTCTCGTCGAACTCGTCGTCGTCCGCCTTCGGGCCGGACGTGCCGGAGATCCGGTCGAAGCCGCCGGACTCGATAGCACCGTAGAGGGTGCCGTTCTCGACGAGCACCTGGCCCTGGTCCAGCGGCTGGGCGGCGTACTGCTCGAGCTTGGCGCGCGAGTCGGCGATGTCGAGGTTGCGCATGGTGAGCTGGCCGATGCGGTCGGTGGGACCGAAGGCGGCGTTCTCCGTGCGCTCCATGGAGAGCTTGTCCGGGTGGTAGGAGAAGGCCGGCCCGTCCGTGCGCAGCACGGTGTAGTCCTCGCCGCGGCGCAGGCGGAGGGTGACCTCCCCCGTGACCAGGGAGGCGATCCACCGCTGGACGGACTCGCGGATCATCAGCGCCTGGGGGTCGAGCCAGCGGCCCTCGTAGAGCAGCCGGCCGAGCTTGCGGCCCTCGTTGTGGTACTGCGCGACCGTGTCCTCGTTGTGGATCGCGTTGAGGAGCCGCTCGTAGGCGACGAACAGCAGCGCCATCCCGGGGGCCTCGTAGATGCCGCGCGACTTCGCCTCGATGATGCGGTTCTCGATCTGGTCGGACATGCCGAGCCCGTGGCGTCCCCCGATCGCGTTGACCTCGTGCACCAGCGCCACCGGGTCGTCGTGGTGCACGCCGTTGACCGCGACCGGCCGGCCCTGCTCGAAGCGGACCGTGACGTCCTCCGGCTCGATGTCGACCGAGGGGTCCCAGAACCTCACGCCCATGATCGGCTCGACGGTCTCGAGCGAGACGTCGAGGTGCTCGAGGGTCTTGGCCTCGTGGGTGGCGCCCCAGATGTTGGCGTCGGTGGAGTACGCCTTCTCCTGGCTGTCCCGGTAGGGCAGGCCGTGCTCGGTGAGCCAGGCGCTCATCTCGTGGCGGCCGCCGAGCTCGGTGACGAACGCGGCGTCGAGCCACGGCTTGTAGATGCGCAGGTCGGGGTTCGCGAGCAGGCCGTAGCGGTAGAACCGCTCGATGTCGTTGCCCTTGAACGTCGAGCCGTCCCCCCAGATGTTGACGCCATCGTCGTGCATCGCGCGGACGAGCATGGTGCCGGTGACGGCGCGGCCGAGCGGCGTGGTGTTGAAGTAGGCACGGCCGCCGGAGCGGATGTGGAAGGCGCCGCACGCGAGCGCGGCGAGGCCCTCCTCGACCAGCTGCTGCTTGCAGTCGACCGCGCGCGCCAGCTCGGCGCCGTACTGCAGCGCCCGGGACGGTACGCCGGAGATGTCCGGCTCGTCGTACTGGCCGATGTCGGCGGTGTAGGTGCACGGCACCGCTCCCCTGTCGCGCATCCAGGCGACCGCCACCGAGGTGTCGAGGCCGCCGGAGAACGCGATGCCGACGCGCTCGCCGACCGGGAGGGAGGTGAGGACCTTGCTCACTGGGAGTCCTTTTCGGGTGGGGTGTGCGGGAGGGAGCCGGCGCTGCCGGCCACGTCGTGGGGGTGGTGGGCGTCGTGGGGGTGGTGGGGGTGGTTGGCGAGGTCGAGGAAGCGCTGGGCGAGCGCGTCGCCACCTCCGGGGTCGCGGCCGATGAGCAGCACGGTGTCGTCGCCGGCGATGGTGCCGAGCACGTCGCCGAGCTCGGCCTTGTCGAAGGCGGAGGCGAGGAACTGCGCCGCGCCGGGCGGCGTGCGCAGCACGACGAGGTTGGCGCTGGCCTCGGCGCTGACGAGGAGCTCGGCGCACAGCCGGGCCAGCCGGTCGCGGCCGGCTGCGGTCTCGCGGGGAGCCGCGACCGACCGGTCACCGCCCTCCCCCGGCACCGCGTAGACCAGGGCGCCGTCGGCGCTGCGCACCTTGACCGCGTCGAGCTCGACGAGGTCGCGGCTGAGGGTCGCCTGCGTGACCCGGACGCCGTGGTCGCCGAGGAGCTCGGCCAGCTCGGTCTGCGAGCGGACCGGGTGCGCCGTCACGATGTCGATGATCCGCTGGTGGCGGGCGCTCTTGGTCAGGGGGGACACGGCGGTCATGATCGCTCCAGCAGCCAGGCGAGCACGGCCTTCTGGGCGTGGCGGCGGTTCTCCGCCTCGTCCCAGACCACCGACTGTGGGCCCTCGATGACCTCCTCGGCGATCTCCTTGCCGCGGTAGGCCGGCAGGCAGTGCATCACGACGGCGTCGGGCGCGGCGTGCGCGAGCAGGTCGTCGGTCACGCCGTAGGGCGGGAAGACCCGCAGCCGCTCCTGCGCCTCCTCCTCGCGCCCCATGCTCACCCAGGAGTCGGTGACGACGACGTCGGCGCCCTTCACCGCCTCCACCGCGTCGGTGGTGAGCTCCACCGAGCCGCCGGTGTCCTCGGCGATCTCCCGGGCCCGCGCGACCACGTGGGCGTCGGGGCTGTAGCCGTCGGGTGCCCCGACGACGACGTGCATCCCGGCGGACGCGCCGGCCAGCGCCCACGAGTTGCCCATGTTGCAGGCGCCGTCACCGACGAAGGCGACGCGCACGCCGGCCAGCCGCCCTTTGTGCTCGCGCACCGTCTGCAGGTCCGCGAGCAGCTGGCAGGGGTGGAAGTCGTCGGTCAGCGCGTTGAGCACCGGCACGCCGGCGTACGCCGCCATGGTGACGACGTCGCCCTGGTGGGCGGTGCGCCAGACGATCGCGGCGGCCTGCCTGCCGAGGATGCGGGCGACGTCCTCGACGCCCTCGCGCGAGCCCATGGCCGCGAGGCCCCCGTCGACCGTCATCGGGTTGCCGCCCAGCTCGGCGATGCCGGCCGCGAAAGACACCTGGGTCCGCAGCGTGGGCCGGTCGAAGACCAGGGCGACGGTGCGCGGGCCGCGCAGCGGCTGGGCGTCGAAGGGCGCAGCCTTCATCCGGTCGGCCAGGTCGAGGACCTCGAGCAGCTCGGACGGCGAGAGGTCGTCGTCGCGGAGGAAGTGGCGCGTCATCGGGTGGTCTCCGGGTTCGTGTGGGCGACCGCGGCGCGGGCGGCGTCGAGGATCGCGGGCAGGGCGGCGTCGAGCGCGTCGAGGTCGGCCGCGCTGATCACCAGCGGTGGCACGAAGCGCAGGCGGCTCGGACCGGTGGCGTTGAGGATGAAGCCGGCCGAGCGGCCGGCCGCGACGACCTCGGCGGCGTACGGGCCGTCGAGCTCGGCGCCGCGCATCAGTCCGGCGCCGGTCACCTCGACGACGCCGACCTGCCCTCGCAGCACGGCGGCCAGCTGCTCGCCGCGGGCGACGGCGGCGCCGAGCAGGCCGTCGGCCTCGATCGTGCGGAGGACGGCGAGCGCGGCCGCGGCGGCGACGGGGTTCCCGCCAAAGGTGGTGCCGTGGTTGCCCGGCTGCAGCAATGCGCCCGCCGGTCCCCTGGCGACGGTGGCGCCGATGGGCATGCCGCCGCCGAGGCCCTTGGCCAGGGTGACCACGTCGGGCTCGACGCCCTCGAGGTGGTGGTGGGCGAACCAGGCTCCCGTGCGCCCGATGCCGGTCTGCACCTCGTCGAGCCACAGCAGCGCGCCGCTGCCGCGGGCGATCCGCTGGGCGGCGGCGAGGTAGTCCGGGGACGGGACGACGACGCCCGCCTCGCCCTGCACCGGCTCGAGCACGACCGCGGCGACCGTGTCGTCGACGGCCGCCTCGAGCGCGGCCACGTCGTCGTAGGGCACGAACGTGACCTCGCCGGGCAGCGGCGCGAACGGCTCGCGGTACGCGGCCTTGGAGGTGAGCGCGAGGGCTCCCATGGTGCGACCGTGGAACGAGCCCTCGGCTGCCACGAGCCGGGTGCGGCCGGTGCGGCGGGTCAGCTTGAGCGCCGCCTCGTTGGCCTCCGCGCCGGAGTTGCTGAGGAAGACGCGACCCTCGGACCAGCCGAGCAGGCCGAGCAGCTGCTCGGCGAGCGCCACCTGCGGCTCGGTGGCGAAGAAGTTGCTGACGTGCCCGAGCGTCGAGAGCTGGGTGGTGACCGCCTCGACGAGGGCGGGGTGGGCGTGCCCGAGGGAGTTCACGGCGATGCCGCCGAGCAGGTCGACGTACTCGCGGCCGTCGGCGTCCCAGACGTGGGCGCCCGCGCCGCGGACCAGCGCCAGCGCAGGCGGGCCGAAGGTGTTCATCACGGCGCCGGCGTAGCGCTCCTGGATGGTCGTGGCCGGTGCGTTCACGACGCGTCCTCCGTGGCGTAGGGCTTGCGCAGCCGGGTGGTGGCGCCGGGCAGCACCTGCGTGCCGACGCCCTCGTCGGTGAAGATCTCGAGCAGGACGGCGTGCGGCTCGCGTCCGTCGACGACGGTGGCGCGCGGGACTCCCCCGGTCACCGCCTCGTAGCAGGCCTGCATCTTCGGGACCATGCCGGCGTCGAGGCTGGGCAGCATCTCGCCCAACGCCTCCGGGCTGATCTCCTGGATGAGGTCGTCGGAGTTGCCGTAGTCGCGGTAGAGGCCCTCCACGTCGGTGAGCACCAGGAGCTTCTCGGCGCCGAGCGCGACGGCCAGCGCGGCGGCGGCCGTGTCGGCGTTGACGTTGTGGACCCGGCCGTGGACGTCGGGGGCGACGGAGCTCACGACCGGAACCCGCCCGGCCTCGATGAGGTCGAGGACGGCCTCGGGGCGCACGTCGGCCACCTCGCCCACCAGGCCGAGGTCGACCTCTTCGCCGTCGACCGTCGTGCTCGTGGGACGCGCGGTGAAGAGGCCGGCGTCCTCCCCGGACAGGCCGACGGCCAGCGCGCCGTGCTGGTTCACCAGGCCGACCAGCTCGCGCTGCACCTGGCCGACGAGCACCATCCGCACGACGTCCATCGCCTCGGGCGTGGTGACGCGCAGGCCGCCGCGGAACTCCGACTCGATGCCGAGCTTGTCGAGCATCCGGGAGATCTGCGGTCCGCCGCCGTGGACGACGACCGGCTTGAAGCCGGCGAACCGGAGGAAGGCGATGTCCTCGGCGAAGGCGACCTTGAGCGAGTCGTCGGTCATCGCGTTGCCGCCGTACTTCACCACGATGGTCCGGCCGTGGTAGCGCTTGAGCCACGGCAGGGCGGCGGCGAGCGTGCGGGCCTTGGCGGGGTCGGGCCGCCTGGGGTGCTGGTCGACGGTGGGCTCGGTGCTGGTCGGGCTCATGAGCTGTAGGCGCTGTTCTCGTGGACGTAGGCGTGGGTGAGGTCGTTGGTCCAGACGGTGGCGCGGGCGTCACCGGACTTGAGGTCGATGGTCACCGTGACCTCGCGCCCGGTCAGGTCGACGCCGGCTGGGTCCTCGGCCGGGGTGGACTGCCGGCAGACCCAGACGCCGTTCATCGCGACGTCGAGGTCCGCGGGGTCGAACTGCGCGCTGGTCGTGCCGATGGAGGCGAGCACGCGGCCCCAGTTGGGGTCGTTGCCGAAGATCGCGGCCTTGAACAGGTTGCTGCGCGCGACGCTGCGGCCTACCTCGACGGCGTCCTCCTCCGACGCCGCGTGGACGGTGGTGATCGCGATCTCGTGGTCGGCGCCCTCTGCGTCCTGGAGCAGCTGCATGGCCAGGTCGGCGCAGGCCTGGGTGAGGGCGGCGGTGAAGTCCTCGGGCGTCGGCGTGATGCCGCTGGCCCCGCTGGCCATGACGGTGACGGTGTCGTTGGTCGACATGCAGCCGTCGGAGTCGAGGCGGTCGAAGGTGACGCGGGTCGCGGCCCGGAGCGCGGCGTCGAGGTCGCTCGCGGGCACCACGGCGTCGGTGGTGAGCACGACGAGCATCGTGGCCAGCTGCGGGGCGAGCATCCCGGCGCCCTTGGCCATGCCCCCGATCGACCACCCGGCGCCCTCGACGACGGTGTTCTTGCTGACCGAGTCGGTGGTCATGATCGCCTCCGCCGCCGCTGCTCCCCCGTCGGCGGACAGCGCGGCGGTGGCGGCCTCGACCCCCTCGAGCAGGTCGTCGCGGTCGTTGGCGAGCCCGATGAGGCCGGTGGAGCACACCACGACGTCGATCGCGCCGATGCCGAGGCCCTCGGCGACCTTCTCGGCGACCGCGTGCGTGGTCTGGAAGCCGTCCGGACCGGTGTAGCAGTTGGCGCCGCCGGAGTTGAGGACGACGGCGCGCACGACGCCGTCCTTGACGACCTCCTGGCTCCACAGCACGGGGTTGGCCTTGCAGCGGTTGGTCGTGAAGACGGTGGCCGAGTCGTGGGCGGGGCCCTCGTTGACGACCAGGGCGAGGTCCGGGGCGCCGGTGGACTTGAGTCCGGCCGCGACGCCGGCGGCGGTGAAGCCGCTGGGGTGGGTGACGCTCATCAGGGGGCGAGTCCGATCGTGGAGAGCCCGGTGGCCTCGTCGAGGCCCAGGGCGAGGTTCATGCACTGGACGGCGGCGCCGGCGGTGCCCTTGGTCAGGTTGTCGACCACGGCCACCGCCACGAGTCGTCGGGCCCGCTCGTCGACGGCGACCTGGACCTGGACCGCGTTGGAGCCCAGCACGGACTGGGTCTGCGGCCACCGGCCCTCCGGGAGGAGGTGCACGAACGGCTCAGCGTCGTACGCCCCGGCGTAGGCGTCGCGGACCTGCTCCGGGCTGACGCCGTCCAGCAGCGGCGCCTGCACGGTCGCGAGGATGCCGCGCGACATCGGGACCAGGAGCGGCGTGAACCCGACCCGCACGGCCGCGCCGTGGACGCCGCTGAGGTTCTGCACGATCTCGGGGGTGTGCCGGTGCACGCCACCGACGCCGTACGCGCTGGCGTTGCCCATCACCTCGCTGCCGAGCAGGTGCGGCTTCGGCGCCTTGCCGGCACCGCTCGTGCCGGACGCGGCCACCACGGTGACGTCGGGCTGGACCAGGCCGGCGGCGAGCGCCGGCACGACGGCCAGCGTCGACACGGTCGGGTAGCAGCCCGGCACGGCAATCCGCCGTGCGGCGCGCAGCAGCTCGCGCTGGCCCGGCAGCTCGGGGAGGCCGTAGGGCCAGGACCCCGCGTGCTCACCGCCGTAGAACGCCCGCCACTCCTCGGGGTCCGTCAGCCGGAAGTCGGCGCCGCAGTCGACGACCACCGTGTCCTCGCCGAGCGCCTGTGCGATCGCCGCGGACTGGCCGTGCGGCAGGGCGAGGAACACGACGTCGTGACCCGAGAGGACGTCCACCGACGTGGCCTCGAGGACCCGGTCGGCCAGTGGCAGGAGGTGCGGCTGCAGCGCGCCGAGCCGCTCGCCCGCGTTCGAGCCCGCCGTGAGCGCGCCGACCTCGACGCCGGGGTGCCCGGCCAGCAGGCGCAGCACCTCGCCTCCGGCGTACCCGCTGGCTCCCGCGACGGCTACTGATGCGGTCATGTGCATGACTATACATGGCCCTGCATGGTCCCTCGATCGGGCCCCGAACTCGGAGGCACGGTCCGGCCGCCTCGCCTACGGTGCAGGGGTGAGCACACCTCCCACCCGCCTGTCCCCCGACGCCTACCTCGACCACCTCCGCAGGGAGTCCGCGCGCTTCCGCGAGGTGCTCACGGACTGCGACCCCGCCGCCGGTGTCCCGTCGTGCCCCGACTGGGACGCCGCGGACCTGCTGTGGCACCTCGCCACCGTGCAGAGGTGGTGGACCGAGGTGCTGCGCGCCCGACCCGCGCGACCCGACGAGATCGACCCGCCTCGTCCCGGGACGTACGACGAGCTGCTCACCACCTACGACGACTGGTCGCGCGGGCTGGCAGAGGTGCTCGAGGCCGCGGACTCCGCCGACGAGGCGTGGAACTGGTCCGACGACCACACGGTCGGCTTCATCCTGCGACGGCAGGCCCACGAGGCGCTGGTCCACCGGGTCGACGCCGAGCAGGCGGCGGGCGTGGCCAGCGAGCTCGACCCCGTGCTCGCCGCGGACGGCGTCCACGAGTGCCTCGACGTGATGTACGGCGGGATGCCCGCTTGGGGGTCGTGGGAGCCGGGCGAGGGCCTGGTCCGGGTGGACGTCACCGACACCGGGCACGGGTTCTGGCTGCGGCTGGGCACGTTCTCCGGCACCGACCCCGACAGCGGGACGTCGTACGCCGACGAGGAGGACTTCCACGTCGTGCCGGCGCCGGAGGACGAGGACACGGAGCCCGACGTGGTCGTCGACGGGACGGCGCAGGCGCTCGACCTGTGGCTCTGGAGCCGGGCCGACGACACGGAGGTCTCCGCCGCGGGCGACCCGGACGTCCTGGCGCGGTTCCGTGCGGTCGTGACCTCGCCGATCACCTGATCGCCCGCGCCTGCAACCTTCTGCTCCCGCACGACGTCTCCTCTGCCGACGCCACGAAGAGGGAGGCCGCACCATGACCCGCACCCGCACGACCACCGCTGCCCTGGCCTGCGCCCTGCTGGGCGCCACGCTGTCGGTGACCGCCACGCCGTCCGCCGGGGCGGCTGCGACGACGTGCCAGGGCAGGCCGGTCACGGTCGTGGGCACCGGCACGGAGGGGGATGACGTCCTCCTGGTCGAGGCCGTCCCGGACGCGGGCCCCACGGCGTACGACGGCAAGGGAGGCGACGACCTCATCTGCATCCGCTCGGGGCTGCAGGACGAGATCTACACGATCACGGTGAGCGCGGGAGCGGGCGACGACACGGTCGTCAACGAGGTGTCGGACGACGACGTGTGGGTCACCACGGTGCTGGGCGCGGGATCGGACACCTACGTCGGGCTCGATCGCGCCATCCCGGACGACCCGAAGGCCTCGCCGTTCCACGAGACGGTCTTCGCCGGCGAGCACGACCTTACCCACGCGGGCCTCGGCGAGACGCTCGACACCGAGCCGGACACGATCGACACCGGGGCGGGCGAGGACGTCGTCCACTCCGGTTCGACCGCGCCGGGCGCGACCAACGGCGACGTCGTCCGCCTCGGCCCGGGAGCCGACCGCCTGAGCTGGGGCGGCGAGCAGACCGGTGTCCTCGACACGGGTGCCGGTGGCGACCACCTGGAGGTCCACCCCGGCTGGCAGGGCACCGACGTGGCCGTCGACGCCGCGGCCGGCGTGGCGACCGTCGACGGCCGGTCGGTCCTGCGGTGGACGGGCGAGGTCGCCACCTACACCCTGATGCTGGACAACCCGGTCGTGTCGTTCGTCGGCTCCGACGCCGACGAGTCCCTCTACCTGTCCGCGGCGGCCTCCACCCCGCCTGCGGCGGGCACGGGCCGCCGTTCCGTGTCGATGGGCGCGGGCGACGACCACCTCCGTCTCGGCGTCCGTGGCTCCGGATCCGTCGACGGGGGGCCGGGACGGGACACGTACAGCTCCACCGGCTGCGGACGGGCGCACGTCACCTTCGGTGGGTCCTTCGTCTGCACGCCGTCCGACGAGCAGTCCACCTACGCGTTCGCGTTCGACCGGTGGGAGGACCTCCTCGTCGGGGGCGGCGCCGTGACGGTGGTCGGCAGCCCGCGCGCGGAGAAGGTCAAGGTCGTCGCCACCCGCATCCGGGTGCGTGGGCTCGGCGGGGACGACGTGCTCAACGCCAACGCCGTCCAGGGCCCCGGTCGGCCGGTGGTCCTGTCGGGCGGCCGTGGCGACGACCGCGTGGTCGGCAGCTACGCCCGGGACCGGCTCCTGGGCGGACGCGGTGACGACAAGCTGTTCGGCGACTCCCGTGGCGACGACATCCTGGGGGGACCGGGTCGTGACCGCGCCTTCGGACAGCACGGGCGCGACCGGTGCGTCGCGGAGGAGCGCCGCTCCTGCGAGCGGCGCTGACCACCGGCGGGACGAGCACCAGACGTGCGCACCGGGCCTCGAGTCCCAGGGGATTCGAGGCCCGCGGCCGTCGTCACGCGCGCTGCGTGGCGCCCGTCCGCTCGGCGGCGAGCGCGACGGCGGAGTCACGCGCCGCGGCCGCCTCGCCCTCCTTCAGCGTCCGGTCCGGCGCCCGGAACCGCAGGGCGTAGGCCAGCGACTTCCGGCCCGGCCCGACCTGCTCGCCGGTGTAGACGTCGAAGAGGCGGATCGACTCCAGCAGCTCGCCGGCGCCCTCGCGCAGCGCCTGCTCGACCTCCGCCGCGGGGACCCCGGTGTCGACCACGAGGGCGACGTCCTCCTTGGCGACCGGGTAGGAGGAGAAGCTCGGCGCCCGCCGGAGGTCGACGGCCCGCGCCATGAGCAGGTCGAGGTCGACCTCGGCTGCCACCGAGCGCTTCGGCAGGCCGAACGCCTGGCAGACCGTGGGGTGCACCTCGCCCGCGTGGCCGACGACCTCGCCGTCGACGGACAGCTCCGCGCAGCGGCCGGGGTGCCAGGGAGCGAGCTCGACGGCGGAGGCCGTGACCTCGAGGCCCAACGCCGCGGCGACGGAGCGGACCGCCTCGACGGCGTCGGCCCACGTGACCGGCCGGGACTCGCCCCACCAGCCGCCCGAGTCCGCGTCACCGGCCGCGACGACCGCCAGGTGGAGCGGCTGGGCCGGCAGGGCGGCGTCGAGCGCCGCGAACTCCTCGTCCGTGGGACGGCGGTCGACCGGGAGGATCGCCGCCGGACCGGCGTGCCGGGGCAGCGTGACGGTGGCGGTCTCGAAGATCGCCACGTCGTCGTTGCCGTGGCCGACGTTCTTGCCGGCCGTGCGGAGCAGGCCCGGGAGGAGCGTCGAGGTGAGGAAGCCGGCCTCGGCGTTGAGCGGGTTGGACAGCTCGAGCAGGTCGCGCCGCGGGTCGTCGGCGGTGAGGCCGAGGTCGTCGAGGTCCGACGCGCCGACGAACGGGAAGCTCACGACCTCCACGAAGCCCTCGCCCGCGAGCGTGCGCCCGATGCGGCGACGCAGCCGCTGCGCGCGCGTCAGGCCGCGACCGGACGGCGGGGTCGGCAGGACGGAGGGGATCGCGTCGTAGCCGACGAGTCGGATGACCTCCTCGGTGAGGTCCTGGGGGTCGGTGAGGTCGGGGCGCCACGGCGGCGGCACGACCTCGACGTCCGCTCCGTCGGCGTCGACGCGGCATCCCACCGCCTGCAGCGAGGCGACGACCGTCCGGGAGTCGATCGGTAGGCCGGCCACGCGCTGCGGCAGGTCGGCCGCCATCCGGATCGCGGGCACCGCGGGCGGGGAGCCGACGACGGTGACTCCGGGGTGGGCTTGGCCGCCGCCGTGCTCGACGAGGAGCTCGACGACGCGGTCGGCCGCGGCCTCGCAGATCGTCGGGTCGACGCCGCGCTCGTTGCGCCGGCCGGCCTCGGAGGTGATCTTGTGGCGACGACCGGTGCGGAACATCGACACGGCGTCCCAGTGGGCGGCCTCGACGAGGATCGAGGTCGTCGAGCCCGACATCTCCGTGGTCTCGCCACCCATGACGCCGCCGAGCCCGATGATGCCGGAGTCGTCGGTGACCACGAGGTCGGCGGGGTCCAGCTCGCGGGTCGTGCCGTCGAGGGTCGTCAGCCGCTCACCCTCGCGCGCCCGGCGTACGACGATCGCGCCCTGGACCTTGTCGGCGTCGTAGCCGTGGATGGGGCGGCCGGTCTCGAGCATCACGTAGTTGGTGACGTCGACGGCCAGGGAGATCGGCCGCATCCCGGCGGCGGTGATGCGCCGCACCATGAAGTCGGGCGTGGGTGCGGTCGGGTCGAATCCGGTGACCTTGCGGGCGACGAAGACCGGGCAGCCGGCGGGGTCCTCGACGACGACCGGGTGGCCGTCCGCGTTGGGCGCCGGGGTGTCGCGGACCGCTGGGTCGCGGAAGCGGTCGGCGCCCTCGACGGAGACCAGCGCCTCGCGCGCGATGCCCCGCAGCGACAGCGCGTAGGCGCGGTCGGGGTTGACCTCGAGCTCGATGACCTCCTCGTCGAGCCCGAGCACCGGGCGGACGTCCTGTCCCGGCTCGCCTGCGTCGGGGGGCAGCACGATGATGCCGTCGTGGTCCTCACCGAGGCCGAGCTCGCGGGCCGAGCAGATCATGCCGGCGGAGAGGTGGCCGTAGGTCTTGCGCGCACCGATCGCGAAGCCGCCGGGCAGCACGCCGCCGGGCAGCACGGTGACCACGAGGTCGCCGGGCGCGAAGTTGTGCGCTCCGCAGACGATGCCCTGCGGCTCGCCGGTCCCGTTGGCGTCGCCGACGTCGACGGTGCACCAGTTGATGGTCTTGCCGTTCTTCTGCGGCTCGGGCTCCATGGTGAGCACGCGCCCGATCACCAGCGGGCCGGTGATCTCGCGGCCCGGGCTCTCCACGGCCTCGAGCTTGAGGCCGGTGAGCGTGAGCCGACGGGTCAGCTCGTCGGTGGTGACGTGCGCGGGCACGTCGACGTAGTCCTTGATCCAGGACAGCGGCGCCTTCATCTCAGATCTCCGTCCCGAACGCCGAGTTCCACCGCACGTCGCCCTCGAAGAGCGGCCGCAGGTCCTCCAGGTGGTGGCGGAACATGAAGGAGCGGTCGATGCCCATGCCGAAGGCGAAGCCGGAGTAGACCTCCGGGTCGACTCCGCACGCCACGAGCACGCGCGGGTTGACCACGCCGCAGCCGCCCCACTCGATCCAGCCCTCGCCGCGGCACGTCCGGCACTCCGCCACGCCGTCGCCGCCGCGGCACACGAAGCAGCGGACGTCGACCTCCGCCGACGGCTCGGTGAAGGGGAAGTACGACGGGCGGAAGCGGGTGGTGATGCCGTCGCCGAAGAGCTGGGAGGCGAAGTGGTCGAGGGTGCCCTTGAGGTGGGCCATCGAGATGCCCTCGTCGACGACGAGGCCCTCGACCTGGTGGAACATCGGCGAGTGCGTGGCGTCGTACTCGTCGGTGCGGAAGACGCGACCCGGGCACACGACGTAGATCGGTGGCGTGCGGGTCAGCATGGTGCGGGCCTGCACCGGCGAGGTCTGGGTCCGCAGCACGACGTGGTCCTCGGCGGGCTCGGTCCAGAAGGTGTCCTGCATGGTGCGGGCCGGGTGGTCGGGCCCGAGGTTGAGCGCGTCGAAGTTGAGCCACTCGGCCTCCACCACGGGGCCCTCGGCGACCTCGTAGCCCATCGCCACGAAGAGGTCGGCGATCAGCTCGGACTGGAGGGTCAGCGGGTGGCGGCTGCCGCGCCGCCGGCGGGTGGTCGGCAGCGAGACGTCGACGGTCTCCTCGGCGAGCATCCGCTGCTCGTGCTCGGCCTCGAGCACGGCCTGGCGGGCCGCGAGCGCCTGGTTCACCGCCCCGCGGGCCTGGCCGACGCGCTGTCCGGCCTCCTTGCGCGCCTGCGGCGGCAGGGCGCCGATCTCGCGGTTGGCGAGCGCGAGCGGGGAGCGGTCCCCGGCGTGGTCGAGGCGCACCTGCTTCAGGGCGGCGAGGTCGGCGGCGCCGGCGATGGCGGCCAGGGCCGCCTCGCGCATCGCCTCGACCTCGTCGGCCTTGAGCGGGGTCACCTCGACAGGGTCGTAGTCGGTGTTGGGGCCGGACATGGCTCCCTTTCGAGCGGCGACGGAGGTTCGCCGCAGAGTCTAGAAGTGGACGGGCGTGGGGTCGCAGGGCACTCCCCGGACCCGGTGTGCGTCAGCTGCCCGACGGACCAGGTCCGGGGCGCAGAAATCGCAGGCTCGTGTCCACGGGCGCCATGGTACTCGTCGCTGCTCGTCGCTCGTCGTCACTGGTCGGGGTAGGCCGCCCACACGCCGCTGCAGCCGTCCTGCGCGTCGACCGGCGCCGCCGACAGGCCCAGGCCGGTCAGGGCGTCCTCCGCCCGCGAGCGCGACCAGTTCCACGCCCGCACGTCGCTGCGGACCTCGGGGTGCAGGCTGCCGGAGAGCAGGTCGGACAGCACGCAGCGAGCGACGTCCCGGGGCAGTCGCTCGGCGATCACCGGCGCCGCGTCGGCGGACAGTGTCCGGAGGTAGCGCAGGTCGAGGTGCCCCGTCGCCTCCCACCGGTCCAGGTTGCGCTCGGCCACCCACGCATCGGGGTTGACGGCCGCGAGCCCGACGAGCGCGACGGCGCCGGAGCCGAGCGCGATCCGGGGCAGCCATCGCCCGCGTCCGGCCGCGCCGGCCACCATGATCGCGAGCACCACGAAGCCGAGCCAGCCTTCGACGACGTCGACGAAGAGCCGCAGCGTGGTGAAGCCGTAGGCGTCCTGGTAGACGGCCATCCCGCGCAGCGCGGACGCGACGACGAGCAGGGTGAGGGTGCACAGCAGGCCGAGGGAGCCGAGCAGCCACCGGCGGTCCTCCGCGCTGTGGCCGGCCCGGCGGGCGGCGACCCACACCACCAGCACCGTCAGTGCGGTCGCGAGGGTGAGCTGGCCGAAGCCCTGGTGGACGAAGTCGGCGTAGGTCAGGCCGGTGGTGGCCTCGATGTAGTCGCGGCCGCCGATGAGCGCCCGGGCCTGGGCGGCCATGAACGCCACGAAGACGGCGTCCACGACGAGCACGGGCACCAGCCACTCGAACCGGTTCGCGAGGGCGGCAGGGCGGCGCCGGCTCAGCACCTCGACGTCGGCCGGGTTGAGCGCGAGGTACGCGGCGCCCAGGGTGGCGGCGAAGACGAAGCAGGCGAGGAACCCTCGCCCGACGACGTCGTTGAAGGTGAGGTTGGGCACGAGCCGGTCGACCCAGGAGCCGAAGACCGGGTTCGCGCTGGCGAAGATCGTGCCGAACACCGCGAGGCCGAGCAGGGACCACGCGGTCGTACGCACGACGGCGGGTGTGCGCGACTCCGGGCCGGCGAGCCGCAGCGTGCGCCCGAACCAGGGCAGGCCGCGGAGCGAGGCCAGCGGCCACGCGATGCCCGCGAGCACGGTGCCGCGCAGGGTGCGGGCACCCGTGACCCCGCTCAAGAACAGCGTCGCTGCGCAGAGGAGCCCGAGCATCTGGACCCACCAGGCGTCGAGCAGGGTCATCGGGAGCACGAGCAGGAGAGCCAGACCGGCGCAGGTGAGCGTCCAGGGGTCGTGCCGGTCGCGGGCGGTGAGGAGGGCCGCGGCGCCGCACACGACCGCGACGAGGGTCCAGGTCACTCCGACCTCGGTGAAGGACAGGGCGACGCCCGCGACGGCCCCCGCCACCGCGGCTGCCACGACCGTGCGCAGTCCCGACGGCGAGTCGGGCTCGGGCCAGAACCGGCCGAACAGCGCTTCCAGGCCCTGGGCGGGGCGCTCCGCCGGCGCCGGGACGGAGCGCGGCACCCGTGCCGGCGTAGCCCCGGCGGCGCGGGACCCGTCCGGAGGAGCGGCGTCGAGCGGCGTACGCCCCGACCCGTCCTGAACGGTCGCCGGCACGTGGAGCCGGAGGCGGGCACCCTGCCCGGATGCCGGGTCGAGGAAGCGCAGCGTGCCGCCGTGCAGCTGGGCCACCCACCGGGCCACCGCGAGCCCCAGGCCGGTGCCGCCCGCTCCGTCGGTGCCGAAGCGCTCGAAGACGCGCTCGCGGTCCTCCGGCGCGACTCCCCCGCCGTCGTCGGTCACCTCGAGCCACCAGCCCGCTCGCTCGCCGTGGTCCTGCCCGGCCACCACCCGGACGTCGGTGTCGGCCGGCGCGTGGCGGGCGGCGTTGTCGAGGACGTTGACGAGCAGCTGGCGCAGCCGGGTCGGGTCGGCGGTCACCACGAGCCGGTGCGGCACCCGGAGGTCGAAACCCCGGCTCCGGCCGGTCGCCCGGACCTGGCGGACGGACTCCTCGACCACGGTGCGCAGCGTGACGTCCTGGCGGTCGAGGTCGACCACGCCGGCCTCGAGGCGCGAGAGCTGCAGGAGGTCCTCGACGAGACCGCCGAGGCGCTGCGCCTCGTCGAGGGCGGCCCGGAGGTGCTCGGGGTCGGCGGGGACCACGCCGTCGGCGAGGTTCTCCAGCAGCGCGGTCATCGCCGTCAGCGGCGTGCGGAGCTCGTGGGACACGGTGGCGATCAGGTCCCGACGCTCCCGGTCGACCGTGGCGAGGTCCTCGGCCATGCGGTTGAAGGCGGCGGCGAGCTGCCCCACCTCGTCGGTGGCGTTCGTGCGCACGCGGCCCGAGTAGTCCCCCCGCGCCATCGCCCGCGAGACCTCGGTCATCCGGCGCAGTGGCGCCACCATGCCCGCCGCCAGCAGCTGGGTGACGCCGAGGGCCAGCGCGACACTGACCGGGAGGACGAGGACCGCCGGGACGTCGGCCGCGGAGCCGAGCAGGGTCAGCGCCACCGCGGTGACGACCGACGCCGCGACCAGCAGCCCGAGCTTGACCTTGAGGCTGGAGACGGTGTCGAGCCAGGCGCTCACGGGAGGTCCTCGAGCGCGTAGCCGACCCCGTGGACCGTGCGGATCCGCGCGGCGCCGACCTTGCTGCGCAGCGCCTTGACGTGGCTGTCGACGGTGCGGGTGGCACTCGCGCTGGCCCAGGCGTCGCCCCAGTCCCACACGTCGCGGAGCAGGCGCTCGCGGCTGAGCACCTGGCCCGGTGCACGGGCCAGGCAGTGCAGGAGGTCGAACTCGGTCGGGGTGAGGTGCACCGGCTCGCCCGCCACGGTCGTACGCCGGGCCCCGGGGTCGATCACCACGCCGCCGACCCCGATGACGGCCGGCCGCTCGTCGGCCAGGGCGGCCGCTCGCTCGACCCGTCGCAGCAGGGCGGCCACCCGCGCCACGACCTCGCGCATGGAGAACGGCTTGGTCAGGTAGTCGTCGGCGCCGACACCGAGGCCGACGAGCACGTCCGCCTCGTCGTCGCGGGCCGTCAGCATCAGCACGGGCACGGGCCGCGCCGCCTGGATGCGGCGGCACACCTCGAGACCGTCGAAGCCGGGCAGCATCACGTCCAGCAGCACCACGTCGGGACGGCTCGACGCAGCCAGGTCGACCGCGGACGGACCGTCGAAGGACTGCTCGACGACGTAGCCCTCGACGCGCAGGCGCTGGGCGAGGGCGTCGTTGATCGTGCGCTCGTCCTCGACCACGAGGACGGTCCGGGGGGCAGTCCACGAGGTGGTGCCCCGGGCGGCGCTCGACGTCATGCCCCGACCCTAGGAGCCCGAGCGGGTGGGAGCCGGGGACGACGCGTGAAGGTTGTGTGGAGGTCGGCCCTCACTCGGGCCGGAGGTCCTGGCACGGCCAGTCCACGTGGACCCGAGCGCCGCCGCCCGGGGCGTCGTCGATGGTGACCCAGCCGCCGTGCGCGCGGGCCAGCCCGCCCACGATGTACATCCCGAGACCGCTGCCGCCGGACTCGCCGGTGGTCCAGAACTTGGTGAACACCCGTCGGCGGAGCTCGGTCGGGATCCCCTCGCCCTCGTCGTCGACGGTGATCCGCACGCCGTCGAGCGCCTCGGATGCGGCGAGTCGCACGGTGACCTGGCCCTGGCCGTGGCGGACCGCGTTCTCGACGAGGTTGGTGACCACCTGGGTGAACTTGTCCGGATCCGCGAAGACGTCGGGCAGTCCCTCCTCCACCTCGACGCGGATCTCCCGGGCGGTGCCGGCCTCGATGGAGGCGACCACCCGTCGCACGAGGACCTCCGCGGACGACTCGCGCGGGTAGAGCTGGAGCCGGCCGGTGTCGATGCGGGCGACGTCGAGCAGCTCGGCGATGAGCCGGGCCAGCCGGTCGGCGTCGGCGTTCACCGTGGTGAGCATCAGCTTGCGCTGGTCGTCGTTGAGCTTGTCCCAGCGGTTGAGCAGCGCCTGCACGAAGCCCTTGACGCCGGTGAGCGGCGACCGCAGCTCGTGGGCGACCGTGGCGACGAGGTCGGAGCGGTCCCGGTCCAGCCGAGCGCGACCGCGCCCGCTGCGCAGGCCCACGGCGATGCCGACCACGGGTCCGAGCGGCACCTCGCGCACCAGGCGTGCGGTCGTGAGGACCTCGTGGCCCGACGCGTTGAGCCACGACTGCTCGGGGACGCCCCGGACGATCGAGATCGCGTCGAAGGGGCGGTTGACGTGGAGCCAGGTCCGCCCGTCCTGGTCGAGCAGCCGCAGCACGTCGGGGAGCGGCATGCCGAGCGCCTGCTCCGGGTCGACGCCCAGCAGCGCCGCCCCCTGGGCGTTGAGGATCGTCACGACGCCGTCGCGGCTCGCGCCGAGGACGCCGTCGGGGTAGAAGTCGGTCAGCGTGCGCAGCCGGCTCGGCCGGGCGCTCTCGACCCGGTGGCGCCTTGCATGGTCGTCCGACACGACCGCAACCCTAGTCGTGGGAGCGGTGGCGTGCGGCGGCCTTGGGCCGCCGCAGGCCGGCGGCGCGCAGCGCAGCCACCAGGTCGCGCGAGCTCACCGGGACGGCCCCCGCTGCCACGAGCGCCTCGTAGGCGTCCGCCGGCACGTCGTAGTGGTCACGGTCCCAGCCCCTGGCGGGGACGCCGTGCGCGGCGGCGAAGTCGTGCACCTCGTCGAAGGACGTGTCGCTCGCGAGGTGCGACCACAGCCGGTCCCAGCGCGGGACGGCCGGCGGGTCGATGAGGATCATGGTGCAGCGAGGCTAGCGCGGGCGGTGCGCCCGCGCCGTCGCGTAGAGGCAGACCGCCGCGGCGGTGGAGAGGTTCAGGCTCTCGGCACGACCGTGGATGGGGATGGCGACGCGGTGGTCGGCCAGTGCGGCGAGCTCGTCCGGCAGCCCCCAGGCCTCGTTGCCGAAGAGCCAGGCGGTCGGACCGCTGAGGTCGGCGTCGAAGAGGTCGACCTCGCCGGCGCCGTCGGCGGCGAGCACCGTCAGGCCGCGGCCCTGGGCGGCGCGGACGGCGACCGCCGGGTCGGGCTCCACGGCGATCGGGAGGTGGAACAGGCTGCCGACGGTGCTGCGGACGGTCTTGGGGTTGTAGGCGTCGACCGACTGGCCGGCCAGCACGACCGCGTCCGCACCGGCGGCGTCCGAGGTGCGGATGACGTTGCCGGCGTTGCCGGGGTCGCGCACGTCGGCGCAGATCGCGAGCAGGCGCGGGGACGACTCGAGCACGCGGTCGAGCGGGGCGTCGAGGTGGCGGCACAGCGCCACCAGTCCCGCCGGGGAGACCGAGTCGGACAGCGACGCGAGGGCCCGCTCGTCGACGAGGGTCACGGCGGCGCCGCCCAGGAGGTCGGCGTGCTGCTCGAGGGCGGTCGGCGTCGCGAAGACCTCGACGACGCAGCCCTCGACAGTCAGCGCCGCCTCGACGGCCTTCGGGCCGTCGGCGAGGAAGAGCCGCCGCTCGGTGCGTACCGAGCGGCGGCTCAGCTTGCGAGCCTCCTTGACGCGAGCGTTGCTCGCGGCGAGCGGAGTGCTCATTGTGCTCAGGCGGAGACCTTGGGCGCGTTGACGTCCTCGGGCAGCGCGGCCTTGGCGGCCTCGACGAGCGCGGCGAACGCCGGCGCGTCGTTGACGGCGAGCTCGGCGAGGATCTTGCGGTCGACCTCGATGCCGGCCAGGCCGAGGCCCTGGATGAACCGGTTGTAGGTGATGCCGTTGGCGCGGGCGGCAGCGTTGATGCGCTGGATCCACAGCTTGCGGAAGTTGCCCTTGTTCTTGCGGCGGTCGTTGTAGCTGTAGACCAGGGAGTGGGTGACCTGCTCCTTGGCCTTGCGGTAGAGCCGCGAGCGCTGGCCGCGGTAGCCGCTCGCGCGGTCGAGGGTGGTACGACGCTTCTTCTGGGCGTTCACTGCGCGCTTGACGCGTGCCATGGTGCTACTCCTTGATGCAGGGGAAATTCAGGCGGACGGGCGGCTGAGCCACCAGGTGGGGTCAGGCTCAGATGCCGAGCATCTTCTTGGCGCGAGCGACGTCGCCCTTCTCGAGCTCCACCATGCCGGCGTTGCGGCGGTGCTTCTTGCGGCTGCCGGTGGTGGGGGCGGACGCGAACGCAGCGCCGGACTTGCGGCCGGCCTGCAGACGCATGATCTTGCCCGAGCCGGTCACCTTGAAGCGCTTCTTGGCGCCCGAGTGGGTCTTGTTCTTCGGCATGTGTCTGCCTCAACTTCCTTGTGCGTGGTTCGGGGTTCTTGGGGGTCGTCACGGACCCGGCTGAGGTTGGTCGCGACGACGTCGTCGCCGCATGCTCGAGCGAGGCTCTCGCTCCGCTCGAGCCGTGCTCTCAGGCCTCGATCTCGGGATCCAGGTTCTCGGAGCGGCGGCGCTCCTTCTTCTGGGCGACCGGGCCGGCGGCGTGGGCCGCCTCGCGCTCGGCGTCCTCCTCGGCCTTGCGCTCGGCACGCGCCTGCTCCTTGGTCGCCCGGGCGGCCTCGGCGTCGATCTTGGCGTCGGCCTTCTTCTTGTGCGGGCCGATGACCATGGTCATGTTGCGGCCGTCCTGCTTGGGGGAGGACTCGACGAAGCCGAGGTCCTGCACGTCCTCGGCGAGCTTCTGCAGCAGGCGGAAGCCCAGCTCGGGACGGTGCTGCTCACGACCGCGGAACATGATCGTGATCTTGACCTTGTCGCCGGCGCCGAGGAACCGCACGACGTGACCCTTCTTGGTCTCGTAGTCGTGCGAGTCGATCTTCGGACGAAGCTTCATCTCCTTGATGATCACGTTCGTCTGGTTGCGGCGCGCCTCACGGGCCTTCTGGGCGTTCTCGTACTTGAACTTGCCGTAGTCCATGAGCTTGCAGACCGGGGGGCGACCCTGCGGGGCGATCTCGACGAGGTCGAGGTCGGCCTCCTGGGCCAGCTTGAGTGCCTGGTCGGTCGGCACGATGCCAACGGTCTCGCCGTTGGGTCCTACGAGCCGGACCTCGGGTACGCGGATCCGGTCGTTGATGCGCAGCTCGGTGCTGATGGGTCCTCCAGTGGTTCGGGTGGGTGGGAGTCCCCGTCCCACCGGTCCGTGCTCGGCCGGAAATGAACAAAGGCTCCCGCTGTCGCCAAGCGGGAGCCAGTCATGACACGCCTCCCCCGTCCGGGGAAGCTGAGATGTCCACGGCCGTCTCGCGACGACTGCGTCCACTGGACCGGACCCGACGATCTGTGGTGCTGGACGATCGGTGCGGGTGGGAGACGGGTGCTGCTCGGCTCCGCTTGGCTGGATCAGTGGCACCGGAAAGCGTGGTGTCACTGATCGGTCAACACAGGAGGTTAGCGGATCATTCCGCCGACGGGCCAATCCAGCCGTGGCCGCCCGAGCCGTCGCCGATCGCCACCAGCCGCCAGCCGGAGGCGAGCCGGGGGAGGTCGTCGCCGTCGACGACGTACGTCGCGGGGCCGGCGAGGTCCACCAGCAGGGCCTCGGCGCCGTCCTGGACCGCTGCCGTGGCGGCCGTCCGGGCCGGCACGGGGACCGGGCGGGCCTGCGGGTCCCACCGGGCCATCGAGGCGGTGGAGGTGAACGCCAGGAGGCCCGTGCTCCCGTCGGCGGCCTGCACCAGGACGGCCGCCATGTCGGACGACTTGTCGTGGGCCAGGCCCTGGTCGTCGACCTCGACCTCGCCGAGCACCGCGACCACCGGCACCAGCAGCCGGGCGTCCTGCAGGAGCGACAGCACCGCGCCCGAGGTCGCGGCGCCGCTCGCGTGGTCCGCGAGCACGCGGGCGAGCCGGGGGTCCGCCTCCCCCGCGTCGTCGCCGAACCCGGGGTCGGGGATGGTGCGCCCGGGCGGTTCGTCCTGCGGGGGTCGGGCGGTGTCGCGGTCGTCGTGCTGCACCTCGTCATCCTCCCGTAGGCATGGTGCGCTGTGGGACTCTGGGGCCGTGGAAGCGACAACCTGGGCCGCTCTGACCGCAGCACTCACGGTGGCGGGCGCCATCTGGACGTGGATCGCGTTCCGCCGGCGCGGAGCGGCGAACGGCCTCCGCGCGCTCGGCTTCACCCTGCTCCCGGCAGCGGCGTGGCTGACCGGGACGCTCGAGATGGTCGTCGAGATCGCCGGGTCGGTCACCGACTGGGCGACCGGCCTGGTCTTCGACGTCCGCACCTGGGCCGGGGTGGGGCTGGCCGGGCTGGCGCTGGTGCTGTGGGTCGTGAGCGGCTTCATCCGCGACCGCCAGCTCGCCCGCGGCCAGGCCGCGGGCGCCGGCCGCAGGGCTCGGCGCGGCGAGGCACTGCCGGAGGCGTCGTCCACCCGGACCCGCCCCGCCTCCGGCCCCACGGGCGCGACCCCCGGCCCCGCCGTGGACGACGAGATGGCCGACATCGAGGCGCTGCTGCGCAAGCGCGGCATCGAGTGAGCGTGCACCTCGTCGAGCGCAACCGGCTGTGGTCGCGGCTCGGGTCCGCAGTCGCCGGCCTGCCCGAGCCGCCCGCCACGCCGCTCGCCGTGGTCGACCTGGACCTCTTCGACGCCAACGCCGACGACCTGGTGCGCCGTGCCGGGGGCAAGCCGCTCCGGGTCGCGTCGAAGTCGCTGCGGGTCCCCGCGCTGATCGAGCGCGCGCTGGGTCGTCCCGGGTTCGCCGGCGTGCTGGCGTACACCCTCGCCGAGGCGCTCTGGCTGCACGAGCACGGCCTCAGCGACGACATCGTCGTCGCGTACCCGACCGTGGACGCCGCGGCGGTGCGGCGGCTGACCTCCTCCCCGTCCGCCGCGGCGGCGATCACCCTCATGGTGGACGACCCGGCCCACCTCGACGCCGTCGACGCGACCCGCAGCTCGCTCGCGGTCCCCGTGCGGGTCGCGCTGGACCTCGACGCCGGCCTGCGGCTCGGCGGTCAGCGCGTCGGACCGAGGCGGTCACCGCTCCTCGACACCGCCGACGTGGTCGCGATGGCACGTCGGGTCGCCGATCGCGACGGCTTCCGGCTCGTCGGCGTGATGACGTACGAGGGCCAGGTCGCCGGCGTGCCGGACGACGTCCCGGGGCAGCGAGCCCGGTCGCTGCTCGTCCGCCGGCTCAAGCAGGCGTCGATGGCGCAGCTCGCCTCCCGGCGGAGCGAGATCGCCGAGGCCCTGCGGCCGGTCGCCGAGCTCGAGTTCTGGAACGGCGGCGGCTCCGGCTCGGTCGAGTCCACCGCAGCCGACCCGGCCGTCACCGAGGTCGCGGCGGGCTCCGGCCTGCTGGTGCCCGGTCTGTTCGACCACTACACGTCGTTCGAGCCGCGCCCGGCGGCCTTCTTCGGCCTGCGCGTCACGCGCAGGCCCGGCCCCACCACGGTGACGGTCCACGGCGGCGGGCTCGTCGCCAGCGGCCCCACCGGCGCCGACCGCTCACCCCTCCCCTGGGCGCCGCCGGGACTGCGCCTCACCGCCCTCGAGGGGGCGGGCGAGGTGCAGACGCCGCTGACCGGCCATCCCGCCGCGTCGCTCGCGATCGGCGACCTCGTCTGGTTCCGTCACGCGAAGTCGGGCGAGCTCTTCGAGCACGTGCGCGAGGTGCACCTCGTCCGGGGCGATGCGGTGACCGCGGTGGTGCCGTCCTACCGCGGCTGCGAGGTCGCGTTCTGAGCCCTCGTGACAGCCGTCCGGACGAGGGCGGTCGGCTGGTGACCGCCGACCCCCACCACGTCGCCCGCACGGTCGCCGACCTCGTCCACGCGGGCCCGCCGACCCTCGGCACGGGACGCCTGGTGTGCATCGACGGCCCGGCGGGCTCGGGCAAGACCACGCTCGCGGCGGCGCTCGCCGAGCTCGTGCCGCGCGCTCACGTGGTGCACTCCGACGAGCTGCTCGAGGGCTGGCGCGGACTGCCCGGCCTGGCGGCCACCGTGACCCGTCTGCTCACCCCGCTCGCCGGCGGCGAGCCCGGACGCTGGCGGCGCTGGGACTGGCACGCCGACGGCTGGGCCGAGAGCCGGGAGGTGCGTCCCGGCGGGCTGCTGGTGCTCGAGGGTGTCGGGTGCTGGTCGCCGGCGATCGGCCACCTCGTCGGCGTGCTGGTGTGGCTGGAGGCCGACCCGGGCGTGCGGCTCGCGCGTGCCCTCGAGCGCGACGGCGACTACCTGCGCGCACACTGGGACCAGTGGCGCACCGACGAGTCGGAGCTCTTCGAGCGGTACCGCACCCGCTCGCGCGCCGACTTCGTGGTGCGCACCGACTGAGCCGGCCGGTTCCGCCGGCGACGCCGTGGAGGCGGCTCAGTCGTCGGCGGGTCCGGCGCGGGCGATCAGCGCCCGCAGTTGGCGCACGCCGTCGCGGGCCACCTTGCCGTCCGAGCCCTGGAAGGCCATGGCCGAGATCGTCGTGCCGTCGGCGAGGTCGAGGGTCGCCCACGGGGCGCCCGCGGGCAGGTGCACGGCCACCACCTGCTCCCAGGCGAGCCGGCGGGTGCGGAACCCGTTGACCACGACCAGGGCCGCCGACTCGGCCGTCACCCGTGACCGGCCGAGCGCCCATCCGATGGTGGCGAAGCCCGCGCCGAGGGCGAGCAGGGTGGCTCGCTGGAGGAAGGTGAACCTGGCGCGGGTCTCGTCGTCGAAGCCGAACCACGCCGCAGCGCACACGACGAGCAGCGTCAGGCCGAAGCCGACCACGGCCAGCCGCACGCCCATCGGCCGCCAGGTGTGCGGCAGCGAGGGCACCGCCCGGCCTGCCGGGCGCTCAGAGGCGGCAGGCATGGATGTCGGTCAGCAGGATCGCGCGGGCACCGATCGAGTACAGCTCGTCCATCAGCCGCTGCGCACCCGCGCGCGGCACCATGACCCGCACCGCCACCCATCCGGGCTTGCCGAGGGGCGAGATCGTCGGCCCCTCGCGACCGGGGGCGAGCTCGGTCGCTCGGTCGAGGTGGGCCTCCTCGATGTCGTAGTCCATCATCACGTAGCTGCGCGCCACCAGGACGCCCTCGACCCGCCGGCGGAAGATCTCGAAGTCGTCGGGGACCTGCCCGCCACGGGTGATCAGCACGGCCTCGGACTCGAGGATGACCTCGCCGAAGATGGCCAGGCCGGCGGCGCGCAGCGTCGAGCCGGTCTCCACGACGTCGGCGATGACGTCGGCCACGCCGAGCTGGATGCTGGTCTCGACCGCGCCGTCCAGGCGCGTGACGGTGGCGTCGATGCCGTGGCGGAACAGGTAGTCCTCCACCACCCCGACGTACGACGTCGCGACGCGCAGGCCGGCGAGGTCCTCCAGCGAGGAGTAGCGGCCGGCCGGGCCGGCGAAGTGGAAGCGCGAGCGGCCGAACCCGAGGCTCATCGTCTCGTCGGCCTTCGCCCCGGAGTCGAGCAGCAGGTCGCGACCGGTGATCCCGACGTCGAGGGTGCCCTCGCCGACGTAGAGCGCGATGTCGCGCGGGCGCAGGTAGAAGAACTCGACGCCGTTCTCGGAGTCGACGAGCGCGAGCTCCTTGGTGTCGGTGCGCTGGCGGTAGCCGGACTCGCGCAGGATGTCGGTGGCGGCCTGGGACAGCGACCCCTTGTTGGGGACGGCGATGCGGAGGGTCATGCGAGGTTCTCCGGGGCTCTCAGAGGTGTGCGTAGACGTCGTCGAGGGTCAGGCCGGAGGCCAGCATCAGGACCTGCGCGTGGTAGAGCAGCTGGCTGATCTCCAGCGCCGTGGCCTCCTTGCCCTCGTGCTCGGCGGCCATCCACGACTCGGCGGCCTCCTCGAGCAGCTTCTTGCCGATGGCATGGATCCCGGCGTCGAGCTGCTGCACGGTGCCGGACCCCTCGGGGCGCTCCGCGGCCTTGGTGGACAGCTCCGCCCACAGGTCCTCGAACGTCTTCACGAGGGACAACCCTACGGCGCCGTGACGACGCCGCCACCAGCGGTCCCGTGCGCGGACCGCCCCTGCGGGGGTTGTCCTGTCGGCACGGCGCGCTACCGTCGGGGCATGAGCAATTCGAACACGCATTCGGACCCCGAGCCCCGCGAGACGATCGGGGCCACCAGTGGCGACAGCACCCGCAAGGACCCCGAGGACTGGGTCACCGGCGACGAGCCCATGACGGGCGCGCAGCGCAGCTACCTCGACACCTTGGCCCGGGAGGCCGGCGAGGAGCTGCCGGCCGACCTGACCAAGGCGGAGGCGTCGGAGCACATCGACCGGCTGCAGGGAGCCAGCGACCGGACGAGCTAGCCGGCGCGCCGGGCCCGGAGCACCCGCGCGGTGTCGAGCGCCGCGGCCGTGGCCTCCCAGCCCTTGTCCTCCCTCGACCCGTCGAGGCCGGCCCGGTCGAGCGCCTGCTCCTCGGTGTTGCACGTGAGCACCCCGAAGCCGACCGGCATCACGTGCTCGACGCTGACCCGGGTCAGCCCCTCGGTCGCGGCGGAGCAGACGTAGTCGAAGTGCGGGGTGCCGCCCCGGATGACGACGCCGAGCGCCACCACCGCGTCGTACCCCTCACGTGCGAGCGCCGCGGCGACCACCGGCAGCTCGAACGTCCCCGGCACCCGGACGAGCTCCGGCTCGGTGATGCCGTAGGCGGCCAGCGCGCGCGCGGCGCCGGCCACGAGGCCGTCCATCACCTGGGTGTGCCAGCTCGCGGCGACGACGGCCACCTGCAGGTCGCTGGCGTCGAAGGGCTGGGACGTGGGGGCTCCGGCGCCGCTCATGGGGTTCCTCCGTGGCTGAGGTCTGGCAGGTCGTGGCCCATCCGGTCGCGCTTGGTGAGCAGGTAGGCCAGGTTGTGGTCGTTGGGGTGCGGCGTGAGCGGCACGCGCTCGGTGACGGTGATCCCGTAGTCCTCGAGGCTCGCCGTCTTGGCGGGGTTGTTCGTCATCAACCGGACCGATGAGATGCCGAGGTCGCGCAGGACCTGGGTCGCGGTGCCGTAGTGGCGTGCGTCGGCCGGCAGGCCGAGGTCGAGGTTGGCGTCGACGGTGTCCCGTCCGCCGTCCTGCAGCTGGTAGGCCTGCAGCTTGGCCACCAGGCCGATCCCTCGGCCCTCGTGGCCGCGGAGGTAGACGACCACTCCCCTGCCCTCGGCGACCACCCGGGCCAGCGCCTCGTCGAGCTGCGGGCCGCAGTCGCAGCGCTCGCTGCCGAACACGTCGCCGGTCAGGCACTCGCTGTGCACCCGGGTGAGCACCGGCTCGCCCCGCTCGACCGCCTCCGCGAGGTCGCCGTGCACGAGCGCGACGTGCTCAGAGTCGTCGATGGTGATGCGGTAGCCGTAGGCGGTGAACAGCCCGTGCCGGGTCGGCAGGCGGGTCTCCGCGACGCGCTCGACGTGCCGCTCGTGGCGCCGCCGGTACCTGACGAGGTCCTCGATCGAGATCATCGCCAGCCCGTGCTCGTCGGCGAACTCGCGCAGCTCGGGCGCCCGCTTCATCGTGCCGTCGTCGTTGACCACCTCGACCAGGACGCCGGCCGGCGTGAGACCGGCGAGCCGGGCCAGGTCGACGGCGGCCTCGGTGTGCCCGCGACGCACCAGGACCCCGCCCTCGCGGTAGCGCAGCGGGAAGACGTGGCCCGGACGGGTCAGCTCCCAGGGCTCGGTGGCCGAGTCGGCCAGCGTCCGGGCGGTGCGCGCCCGGTCCGCCGCGCTGATGCCGGTCGAGACGCCGTCGCGCGCGTCGACGGACACGGTGTACGCCGTGCGCAGCCGGTCCTTGTTGTGCGGCGTCATCAGCGGGATCTCCAGCCGCTCGAGCATGTCGCCCGGCATGGGCACGCAGATCACGCCGCTGGAGTGGCGGATCGTGAAGGCCATTAGCTCCGGCGTCGCCTTGGCGGCGGCGAAGATGATGTCGCCCTCGTTCTCGCGGTCCTCGTCGTCGACCACGACGACCGCATTGCCCGCCGCGATGTCGGCGATCGCGCGCTCGACGGTGTCGAGCCTGACGCTGCTGGTGCTCATGCCGGCACCGCCTGCTTCTCCTCGGCGGCGTCGACCACCGTGCGGCTCGCGCGCCACCACACGACGAAGCCGATGACGACGAAGACGGCGTAGAACAGGTACATCCCGGCCGTCGGGTAGTACTCCGCCTGGACGAGCGTGGTCACGCCGACGACGTCGACCAGGATCCACACCAGCCAGAACTCCACCCACCCGCGCGCCATCCCGTAGGTGGCCAGCATCGAGCCGGCGAGGATCCACGCCTCGGTGGTCGGGCCCCACGACCCCAGCACGCGGGTGAGCAGCAGGTACGCCGCGGCGTACCCCACGACGCCCAGCACCAGCAGCTGGCCGCGCTCGGCCCACGTCGCCCAGCGGGGCGCGATCGCGCCGCCGTCCGACGCCCCGCCGGCCCGGCGCGCCTGCGACCAGCGCCACCACCCGTAGAGCGAGACGGCGGCGAAGAAGACCTGGCGGCCCGCCTGCCCCCACAGCGGCTCCTCGATGTGACCGGAGAGCTCCCCTGTCGCGAAGACGGTGAAGAGCAGCACGTTGCCGACCAGGCCGACGGGCCAGGCCCACACCAGCCGGCGCATGCCGAGGACGGCGCTCGCCAGGCCGAACAGGTTGCCGATCACCTCGCGAGCACCGAGGGAGCCGCCGCCCGGCACGGGGATGGTGCCGTGGACGAGCCATTCGAGCAGGGTCATCATTCTTCCTCGTCGGTTCGGAGGGTCCGGGCGTCCCCGGCGTGGGCGTAGGCGCCGAGGAGCTTCTCGACGTGCTTGGCGATGACGTCGGCCTCGAGGTTGACGAGGTCGCCGACCCGGCGGGCGCCGAGGGTCGTCCGGGCGAGGGTCTCGGGGATGAGGCTGACGGTGAAGCTGCTCTCGAGCGCCTCGACGACGGTGAGGCTCACGCCGTCGACGGTGATGGACCCCTTGTCGACGAGGTAGCGCGCGAGGTGGGCGGGCAGCGAGACCTCCACGACGTCCCAGTGCTCGCTCGGCGAGCGGGAGACGATCTCGCCGACGCCGTCGACGTGGCCCTGGACGATGTGCCCGCCGAGCCGCTTCTCGACGGTGACCGCCCGCTCGAGGTTGACCCGGTCGCCCGGCGCGACCCCGCGCAGGGAGGTCCTGTCGAGCGTCTCCTGCATGAGGTCGGCCGTCCAGGTGCCGTCCCCGAGCTCGGCGACCGTGAGGCAGCAGCCGTTGACGGAGATGGAGTCGCCCAGTCCGGTGCCCTCGAGCACCGTGGCGGCCTCGATCGTGAGCCGGATGGCGTCGCCCTGGTCGGTGATTGCGGCGACCGTGCCGAGCTCCTCGACGATCCCGGTGAACATCAGTTCCTCCTCTGCTCGGCACCCGGCTGGGGCCGCATGGTGAGCCGTACGTTGGTGTCGTCGCCGTCGTGGCCGGGCAGCACGGCGACGTCGTCGACGGCGAGGTGCAGGGCGTCCGCGATGGTGCCGATGCCGAGGTCGGCGACGGCGTTCCTGCCCGCGCCGAGCAGCATCGGGGCGACGTAGGCGACGACCTCGTCGACCAGACCGGCCTGCAGGAAGGCGCGCGCGAGCGTCGGACCGCCCTCGAGGAACACGTGCCGGCGCTCCAGCTCGTGCAGCCGCGCCAGCGCCTCCTCCGGGTCGCGGGTGCGCAGGTGCACGGTCTCGGCCTCGCCGTCGAGGACCCGGCGGTCCGGTGGCAGGTCGCGCACCCCCATCACGGCGCGCAGCGGCTGGCGGGGCAGCGGCGTGTCGTCCTCGTCGCGCACGGTGAGCCGCGGGTCGTCGACCTCGACGGTGTTCGTCCCGACGAGCATCGTGTCGCACAGCGCGCGCAGGCGGTGGGTGTCGCGGCGCGCGGCCGGACTCGACACCCAGCGGCTGGTGCCGTCGGCGGCGGCGCTGCGGCCGTCGAGCGTGGTGGCGAACTTCCAGGTCACGAGGGGGCGTCCCTGGGTGACGGCGAAGGTCCAGGCCCGGTTCAGGGCCTCCGCCTCGGCGGCCATCGGCCCCCGCTCGACGTCGACGCCCGCACCGTGCAGGCGGCCGGCGCCGCCCCGGGCGACGGGGTTCGGGTCGGTCTGGGCGTACACCACGCGCCGTACGCCGGCGGCGATGAGCGCTTCGCTGCACGGCCCCGTGCGACCGGTGTGGTCGCACGGTTCGAGGGTCACCACGGCGGTCGCGCCGCGCGCGGCGGCGCCGGCCGCTGCGAGGGCGGCGGCCTCGGCGTGCGGCGTACCCGCGCCGCGGTGGAACCCCTCCGCGATCGTGGTGCCGTCGGGAGCCAGCAGCACGCAGCCGACGCGGGGGTTGGGGCCGAGGGGCACGCCGGGGGTGGCGGCGATCGCGAGCGCGCGCTGCATCGCGCGGCGCTCCGCCTCGGTGTTCGTCATCTCCGCCTCCGGTCCGTGTGCGGACTCCGGGGCGGGCGACGGTGCTCGCGCTCTGTCGAGGAGCGCGGAGCCGTCGGCGTGCACTTCTCATCCGGACTTTGACCGTCGGTCCAGGAGTTCCACCTGGTCAACCGGCCACTGGCTGTGGCCGGGTCGCGGACTTCCGAGGCGAGGCACGAAGCCCCGCTCGGTCACCGCCGGTGCGGAGTTCCACCGCCCCCAGAGCACGCGAGCTCTTACCGGCGCAACTGTGCCACAGCGCCGCGCATTCCCTCACCGGTGTCCGGGCGTGACCTGCGCAACACGGGTCCCTCCTGCCTCCTGTTCCCCCGCCTACGCGGGGGATCGCGAACTTCCGGTGGCCTGCACGCCCCGAGAAGTTCGCGACACGCCCACGAGGTTCAGACCTGGTCGAGGAACCGGTCGAAGACCCGCGCACCGAACTCCAGCGCGTCCACGGGCACCCGCTCGTCGACGCCGTGGAACAGCGCGGTGAAGTCGAGGTCCGCGGGCAGCCGCAGCGGCGCGAAGCCGTAGGACCGCATCCCGAGCTTGCGGAAGTGCTTGGCGTCGGTGCCGCCGCTCATCAGGTACGGCGCGACGACCGCGTCGGGGTCCTCGGCCAGCAGGCTGCGCGTCATCGCCGTGACGAGGTCGCCGTCGTACGGCGTCTCCCACGGGTCCTGCTTGGACTCGAAGGAGAAGTCGATGCCGCCGCCGGCGAGCTCGCGGAGCGTCGCGAAGAACTCGTCCTCGTAGCCGGGCAGGAAGCGCCCGTCCACGGTCGCCTGGGCGTCGGTCGGGATGACGTTGGTCTTGTAGCCGGCCCGCAGCATCGTCGGGTTGGCCGTGTTGCGGATGACGGCGCCGAGCATCCGGGCGGCGTCGCCGAACTCCTCGACCAGGGCCTCGGCGTTGTCCGGCGTCGCCTCGGTGCCGGCGAGCTCGCCGATGGTCGCGAGCAGCACCTCCATGGTCGGCGTCAGCCGCACCGGCCACTGGTGGGCGCCGATGCGGGCGACCGCCCCGGCGAGCCGGGTCACCGCGTTGTCGTCGTTGATCATCGAGCCGTGGCCCGCACGGCCGCGGGCGGTGAGGCGCATCCAGGCCATGCCCTTCTCGGCCGCCTCAATGAGGTAGACCCGGCGGCCCCGCACGGTCGCGGAGAAGCCGCCGACCTCCCCGACGGCCTCGGAGCAGTCGGCGAGCAGGTCGGCGTGGTCGTCGACCAGGATCCCGGCGCCGTGGTGCCCGCCGGCCTCCTCGTCGGCGGTGAAGCACAGCACCACCTCCCGGTCGGGCGCGGCACCCGCCGCCGCGCGGGCGCGCACGACGCTGAGCAGCATGGCGTCGAAGTCCTTCATGTCCACCGCGCCCCGGCCCCAGACGTGGCCGTCCTTGATCTCGCCGCTGAACGGGTCGACCTGCCAGTCCGACGCCTCGGCCGGTACGACGTCGAGGTGGCCGTGCAGCAGCAGCGGGGCGCGGCCGTCGCCACCGCCCCAGCGCGCGACGACGTTCGCCCGGCCCGGCCGGCCCTCGATGACCTCGCTCGCGATCCCCACCTCGTCGAGCAGTCCGGCCACCAGCTCGGCGGCCTTGCGCTCCCCGGGCCCGTCGTCGGTGCCGTAGTTCGAGGTGTCGATCCCGATGAGGTCCTGGCAGAGCTGCACCACCTCCGCGGCGGGGTCGTACGCGCGGTCCTGGGGAGTGTCGTGCGAGGGGTCCTGTGGCGCCTGGTCCATGCCGTCCATCCTGCCCCACGAGTGTGCAGCGGCCCCGATTCGTTGGCCGTGAACCCCTTTGCTACTGTTCTCCAGCACTCGTCCGGGTGGCGGAATTGGCAGACGCGCTAGCTTGAGGTGCTAGTGCCCGTATTAGGGCGTGGGGGTTCAAGTCCCCCCTCGGACACACGAGCAGAACCCCAGGTCGCAGACCTGGGGTTCTTCGCTTGTCCGGGCAGCCGGCCCCGGGGGGCGCTCAGTCGTCGAACGCGTTGACCACGTCGTGGTCGATCGTGGTCCTGGGCCCGGTGAACCACCGCTTGGCCGACACGTTCCACCAGATCGCGAGCACGAGCAGCGTGCCGATGGTGAGGACGGGGGCGTAGTTGACGCTGCTCCAGGCGAAGTCGTCGCTGAACGGCACGCCGGCCGGCGTGAACGGCAGGACGAAGTAGACCGAGATGATGAGGATCTCGAGCACCGCCACGAGGTTCATCCACTTGTACTTCGCGCCGTTGTTCCAGGTGCCCGCCTCGAACGCGTCACCCAAGCGCCAGCGCAGGAAGATCGGGATCACGAAGGACAGGTAGAGCCCGATCACCGCGACCGAGACGACGGCGTAGAAGGCCACCGGCACGCCGCCGATGCTCTTGAGCGCCGGGAGCGTGATCACGATGCCGACGACCGCCACGAACATCACGGCGTTGGCGGGGATGCGGGTGGTCTTGTTGACCCTGGACAGCCAGCGCGAGCCGGGGATCGCGCCGTCGCGGCTGAAGGCGAACGTCATCCGCGACGCGCTGGTCAGGCACGCGGTGGCGCAGAACAGCTGGCCGGCGGTGGAGATGAGCAGCACCAGGAAGTGCCATCCGTCCGGCAGCGCCTGGCCGAAGATGACGTCCACCGCCCCGAAGCCCTCGCTGACGCCCTGCGGGTCCTGCACGGCGAAGAGGAACGCCAGCAGGAGCACGTAGCCGCCGATCGCGGAGTAGAAGATCGAGCGCCAGATGCCCTTCGCCGCCCCCTCCGCCGCGCCCTGGGTCTCCTCGGAGAGGTGGGCGGAGGCGTCGAAGCCGGTGATCGTGTACTGGGTGAGCAGGAAGCCCAGCGGCAGCACCAGGAACCAGTAGGCACCGTTGCTGAAGCCGGAGTTGTTGATGCGCTCGGTGAAGACGAAGTCGAGGCTCTGGTGGGTGGGCGGGACGATGATCAGCACCGCGATGACGATCGCCGCTCCGGCGACGTGCCACCACACCGAGATGTTGTTGATGACCGCGAGCAGGTGGCCGCTGAAGATGTTGAGCACCGAGGCGAGCACGAGGATCGCCACGAAGAGCAGGAACACCCGGGTCAGCGAGTAGCTCTCGGCCCAGTCGGTGCTGATCGTGCTGATGGTCAGGTCGAGGAACGTCGCGGCGCCGTACGCCACGCTCGCCGTGACCGCCAGCAGCCCGATGAGGTTGAGCCACCCGGAGAAGAACCCGGCCGCCGGGCCGCCCAGCTTGGCCGCCCACCAGTAGATGCCGCCCGAGGTGGGATAGGCGGAGACCAGCTCGCTGAGCGTGAAGCCGATGATGAGGATGAACGCCGAGATGATCGGCCAGCCCCACGAGATGGCGATGGGCCCGCCGTTGTTCCACGCCTGGCCGAAGGTCGTGAAGCACCCGGCCAGGATCGAGATGATGGAGAACGAGATCGCGAAGTTGGAGAAGCTCGACCAGCTCCGGCTCAGCTCCTGGGAGTAGCCCAGCTTGGCGAGATGCTTCTCGTCGTCGGTCAGCTCGCGCTCTCGGGCGGTCTCTCCTGCGGATCCAGCAGCGGACTCAGCGGACATGGGCACACCTCTCGGGGCGTCGTCGGGTGCTCGGCACCGTAGACCCGGCCGCACCCGCCGTAAAGGGCCTCGCGGAGAACAGTCGAAAATTGGTATGAACTCCGACCATTGACCTGGACCCCGGACGTGCCCAGACTGGCCCGCATGACCGCGCAGCCGCACGAGCACCTCACCGCGGCGGTGCTCCGGCCGGTGCGCGGGCACCACGCGTTCGAGGGCTGCGTCGAGCAGCTCGCCACGGCCATCCGCCTCGGCGTCTACCCGGTGGGCAGCGTGCTGCCGCCCGAGCGGGAGCTCGCCGAGCGGCTCGCCGTCAGCCGGGCGACGCTCCGCGAGGCCATCGCCGCGTTGCGCCAGGCGGGCCTCGTCGAGACCCGGCGCGGCCGCGGGGGCGGCTCGACGGTGACCTCGCAGGCCCGCGCCCGGATCCGCGGCGGGCTGTCCCGGCTGTCCGCCGCCACGAAGTCCGAGTGGCTCGACGCGCTGGAGTTCCGGCGGGTCGTGGAGCCGGGCGCCGCGCACCTCGCCGCGAGCCACGAGCTCGCCGACCCCGACCGTGAGCGGCTCACGGCGACGGAGGCGGCGGTGCACGACGCGGCCGGGAAGCGCGCCCACCGGCAGGCCGACTCGCGGCTGCACCTCACGATCGCCGCGCTCAGCGGCTCGGCCCGCCTCCAGGAGGCGGTCACGTCGGTGCAGTCCACGCTCGACACGATGCTGGCCGCCATTCCCGCGCTCGACACCAACATCGGGCACTCGCACCACCAGCACCGGCTCATCTGCACGGCCATCCTCAACGGGCGCGCCGAGCGCGCCCGGAAGGTGATGGAGGACCACTGCGACGACACGGCCGCGCTGCTGCGCGGCCTGCTCGTCTGACCGGCACCGCCGCCCCCACAGGAGACCACGTGAGCACACGCAACGACCGGCACCTCAGCATGGACGACCTGCGCCGACGCATCGAGGCCGGCGACGTCGACACCGTCGTGGTCGCCTTCACCGACATGCAGGGCCGGCTGCAGGGCAAGCGGCTGCACGGGCGGTACTTCCTCGACCACGTCGTGGGCCACGGCACCGAGGGCTGCAACTACCTGCTGGCCGTGGACGTCGACATGAACACCGTCGACGGCTACGCGATGACGTCGTGGGAGCAGGGCTACGGCGACATGGAGCTCGTCATGGACGAGCGGACGATCCGGCTGCTCCCGTGGCTGCCGGCGACCGCGATGGTCCAGTGCGACCTCGAGTGGGCCGACCACCGGCCGGTGTCGGCGAGCCCGCGGGCGATCCTGCGTGCGCAGCTCGCGCGGCTCGAGGAGCGCGGCCTGGTCGCGATGGCGGGCACCGAGCTGGAGTTCGTCATCCACGAGGACACCTACGAGGAGGCGCGCCTCAAGGGCTACCGCGACCTCGTGCCCGCCAACCAGTACAACATCGACTACTCGATCCTCGGCACCACGCGGGTCGAGCCGCTGCTGCGCGACATCCGCAACCACATGTACGCCGCGGGGCTCGACGTGGAGGGCGCCAAGGGCGAGTGCAACTTCGGCCAGCACGAGATCGGCTTCCTGTTCGACGACGCGCTGACCACGGCCGACAACCACGTCGTCTACAAGAACGCCGCGAAGGAGATCGCCGCCCAGCACGGCAAGTCGATCACGTTCATGGCCAAGCCCAACCAGCGCGAGGGCAGCTCGTGCCACATCCACCTGTCGCTGCGCGGGGCCGACGGGGACCTCGTGTTCTGGGACGACGCCCGAGACGCGCGTACGCCGCTCTACGACAGGTTCGTCGCAGGCGTGCTGGCCACCGCCGCGGACTTCGCCCTGTTCTTCGCGCCCAACATCAACTCCTACAAGCGCTTCGCCGACGGCTCGTTCGCACCCACCACCCTCGCGTGGGGCCTCGACAACCGCACGTGTGCCGTGCGCCTGGTCGGGCGCGGCGCCGGCGCGCGGATGGAGAACCGCATCCCCGGAGCCGACGCGAATCCCTACCTCGCGCTGGCGGCGATGATCGCCGGCGGGCTGCACGGCATCGACCACGAGCTCGAGCTCGAGCCCGAGCTCACCGGCAACGCCTACGCCTCCGACCGGCCGCGCGTGCCGAGCACCATGGGTGCCGCACGTGAGCGGTTCCACACCTCCGAGGTGACCCGGGCGACCCTGGGCGACGACGTCGTCGACCACTACGCCAACATGGCCGACGTCGAGCTGGCGGCCTACAACGCCGCCGTCACCGACTGGGAGCTCGTCCGCGGGTTCGAGCGGCTCTGAGGAAGGCACCGGACACAGACATGAGCACGCTGATCAACCCCGCCACGGGCGTCGAGATCGACGCCTCCCCCGCCTCCGCGACGCTCGAGGAGGCCGACGCCGCGATCGAGCGGGCCGCCGACGCCTTCGCGGCCTGGCGCGACGTCGCGCCGGGCGAGCGCGCGCGGCTGCTGCGCACCTTCGCCGCCGTCGTCGACGAGCACCTCGAGGAGCTCGCCCGGCTCGAGGTCCTCAACGCCGGCCACACGATCGGCAACGCCCGCTGGGAGGCCGGCAACGTCCGCGACTGCCTGAACTACTACTCGGCTGCGCCGGAGCGGCTCTTCGGCCGGCAGATCCCGGTGCCGGGCGGCACCGACATCACGTTCCACGAGCCGCTGGGCGTGGTGGGCGTCATCGTGCCCTGGAACTTCCCGATGCCGATCGCGGCCTGGGGCTTCGCCCCCGCGCTCGCGGCCGGCAACACGGTCGTGCTGAAGCCGGCGGAGCTGACACCGCTGACCGCGATGCGGATTGGCGAGCTCGCGCTGGAGGCGGGCCTGCCCGAGGGCGTCCTCACCGTCGTCCCCGGCAAGGGCTCCGTCGTGGGCGAGCGCTTCGTCACCCACCCGCTGGTGCGCAAGGTCTGCTTCACCGGCTCCACGGCCGTCGGCAAGCAGATCATGGCCGGCTGCGCCGACCAGGTGAAGCGGGTGACCCTCGAGCTCGGCGGCAAGAGCGCGAACATCGTCTTCGCCGACGCCGACGTGGCCGCGGCCGCCGCGAGCGCGCCGTACGCCGTGTTCGACAACGCCGGGCAGGACTGCTGCGCGCGGTCGCGCATCCTCGTGCAGCGCGCGGCGTACGACGAGTTCGTCGGGCGGCTCGAGACCGCCGTCAAGGCCCTGCGCGTGCTCGACCCGGCCGACGAGCAGAGCGAGATGGGCCCGCTGGTCTCCGCGGGCCAGCGCGACGCCGTGCGGTCCTACGTCGAGGGCGCCAGCGTCGCGTTCACCGGCACCGCGCCCGACGGCCCCGGGTGGTGGCTGCCGCCGACGGTGGTCGAGTCGCGCGACACCGGCGAGGCGGTGTGGCGCGAGGAGGTCTTCGGCCCGGTGGTCGCGGTGATGGCCTTCGACGACGAGGAGGAGGCCGTGGCGCTGGCCAACGACACCGAGTACGGCCTGTCCGGCTCGATCTTCACCTCCGACGTCGGCCGGGCGCTGCGGGTCGCCCGCGCCGTCGAGGCCGGCAACCTGTCGGTCAACAGCCACTCCTCGGTGCGCTACTGGACGCCGTTCGGCGGCTACAAGCAGTCCGGACTCGGCCGCGAGCTCGGGCCGGACGCGCCCGACGCGTTCACCGAGGAGAAGAACGTCTTCATCGCGCACTGAGACCACGCGCGACCCCCTGATCGGCACCACGAGAGGAACAGGCATGGCAGGACGCATCGAGGGCCGCACGGCAGTCGTCACCGGCGGGTGCAGCGGCATCGGGCTGGCGACCGTGCGGCGCTTCGTCGAGGAGGGCGCGCGCGTCGTCGTCGGCGACATCGACGACGCCGCCGGGGAGGCGCTCGCCGCGGAGCTCGGCGGGCCCGACGCGGTGACGTACGTGCACGTCGACGTGACCTCCAAGGAGCAGGTCGACGCGCTGTTCCGGACGGCCAAGGACACCTACGGCTCGGTCGACATCGCGTTCAACAACGCCGGCATCTCGCCGCCGGAGGACGACTCGATCCTCGACACCGACCTCGACGCCTGGCGGCGCGTGCAGGAGGTCAACCTCACCAGCGTCTACCTGTGCTGCAAGGCGGCCCTGCCCTACATGCTCGAGCAGAAGCGGGGGTCGATCATCAACACCGCGTCGTTCGTCGCGGTCATGGGCGCGGCCACGTCGCAGATCTCCTACTCCGCGTCCAAGGGCGGTGTGCTGTCGATGTCGCGCGAGCTCGGGGTGCAGTTCGCGCGCGAGGGGGTGCGGGTCAACGCGCTCTGCCCGGGCCCGGTCAACACGCCGCTGCTGAAGGAGCTGTTCGCCAGCGACGCCGAGCGGGCGGCCCGCCGGCTGGTGCACGTGCCGATGGGCCGGTTCGGCGAGCCCGAGGAGATGGCCAACGCCGTGCTCTTCCTCGCCTCGGACGAGTCGAGCTTCATGACCGCCAACACCTTCCTGGTCGACGGCGGCATCTCCGGCGCCTACGTCACGCCGCTCTGAGCCGTGCCCGCCGACGCGCCCCTCGTCGGGCTCACGACCTACCGCCAGCAGGCCTCCTGGGGGGTCTGGGACACCCGCGCCGACCTCCTGCCGACGGAGTACGCCGTCGCGGTGGAGCTGGCCGGCGGGGTGCCCGTGCTGCTGCCGCCGGTCGCGCTGCCGGAGGCGGCCGGCCGCGTGGTGTCGCGCCTCGACGCGCTCGTCGTCTCGGGCGGCGCCGACGTCGACCCGGCGAGGTACGGCGCCGAGCCGCACCCGCGGACGGCGGCGTGGCAGCCGGACCGGGACGACTGGGAGCTGGCCCTGCTGGGCGCCGCCGCGGAGGCCGGGCTGCCGGTGCTCGGGATCTGCCGCGGCATGCAGCTCATGGCGGTCCACGCCGGCGGGACGCTGCACCAGCACGTGCCCGACCTGGTGGGCCACGACACCCACTCCCCCGGCGGTGACGCCTACGGCGACGTCGCGGTGACCACCGAACCGGGGTCGCGGCTCGCCGGCCTCGTCGGGCGCGAGCTGGAGGTCGGCTGCCACCACCACCAGTCGGTCGCCAGCCACCCCGGCTTCACGGCCGTGGCGCGGTCGGCGGACGGGACGCTGGAGGCGATGGAGGCCACCGGCGAGCGCTTCTGCCTCGCGGTGCAGTGGCACCCCGAGACGCGGGTGGAGGTGGGCCTGATGGCCGGGCTCGTGGCCGCCGCGCGGGAGCACGCAGCCCGTCAGCCGTGACGCGCCCGCTGCCGACGTCGGCGCACCGCGGCCGGCCAGGTGAGCACCATCGCGAGGACGATGCCGGCGAACATGCCGATCGAGTTCGCCGCGACGTCGCGCGGGTCTGACACGCGGCCCGGGACCTGGCGCTGGATGCCCTCGATCATCGACGTCAGCACGATGCCGGCGGCCAGCGCGACGAGCCAGAGCCGGGTGCCGACGAGGAGCAGCACGAACATCCCCAGCGGGACGAACAGGCCGATGTTGGCGAGGAACTCGACCCGCTCCACGCTCAGCCGGCTCGTCAGCGGGTCGAGGTCGGGGTAGCGCTGCAGCCGCGCCAGCACGCGGGCGGCCAGGCGTTGGTAGTCCGGCTGGGACCCCGCGGGCGTCAGCGTGACCAGCCCGACGAAACCGAGGTAGAGCAGCGTCAGCAGGCTGAGGAACGGGTGGCGGTGCAGCACGCGCCCATCATCCCCGCCGTCGCAGTCGTGCGAGAGGCTGTCCCCCATGACCCGCCTCCAGCTCTCCCGCCTGCCGGGCGAGCGGGTGCTGGTCACCGGGGACGGACCCGCCGAGACGCTTCCCGCCGCCGCGCTCGCGGCGTACGTCCGCGAGCGCGAGGCCGGGCCGACGCGGCACCGCTGGGTATGGGACGACACGGCTCGCTGGTATCCGCCGCTGCTGAAGGCGGGCGTGCGGGTGGAGCGCTGCCACGACCTGCGGCTCTGCCACCGGCTCCTCGCCCGGGCGCCGGCCGTCGACGACGTCCTGCTCCGGGGCGAGGACTCCGAGATCTGGGACCGGCTGCGTCCGGCCGCGCCGAGCGACCCGGTGCTGTTCACCGCGCACGACGCGGCCGACCACCTGCGCGCCGACCTCGAGGACGCACGACAGGTCGCCGCCGTCGCTGCGTCCCCCGAGGCCGCCCGGCTCACCCTCCTGCTGGCAGCCGAGTCGTCCGGCGCGCTGGCGGCCGCCGAGATGACGTACGCCGGGGTGCCGTGGCGGGTCGACGTCCACGAGGCCCTGCTCGCCGAGCGGCTCGGGCCACGACCGCCACGCGGTGCCCCGCCGCGGCTGCTGGCGGAGTGCGCGGACGAGGTGCGCCGCCTGCTCGACGCGCCGGGCCTCAACCCCGAGTCCCGCCCCGACCTCCTCGCCGCCCTGCGCCGCGCCGGCATCGACGTCCCGGACACCCGGGCCTCGACCCTGCGCCGGGTGGCGCACCCGGCGATCGAGCCCCTGCTGCGCTACAAGAAGCTGGCCCACCTGTTCCAGACCCACGGCTGGGCCTGGATCGACGAGTGGGTCGGCGGCGGCCGGTTCCGCCCGTCCTACCAGCCCGCCGGCTCGGCCACCGGCCGATGGTCCTCCAACGGCGGCGGGGCGCTCTCCTTCCCGGTGCAGGTGCGCTCCGCGGCCGTCGCCGACGAGGGCTGGGTCCTCGTCGTCGCCGACGTCGCCCAGCTCGAGCCGCGGGTCCTGGCCGGGATGAGCGGCGACCGCGAGCTCGCTCGCGCCGCGCGGGGCGCGGACCTCTACCAGGGGATGGTCGACGCGGGCGCCGTCGCGTCACGGCAGGACGCCAAGCTCGGCCTGCTCGGGGCGATGTACGGCGCCACGAGCGGCGAGAGCGGGCGGATGGTCGCCGGGCTGACGCGCCGCTACCCCCGGGCGTTCGGGCTGGTCGAGGAGGCCGCCCGGGCCGGTGAGCGGGGGCAGGTGGTGCGCACCCTGCTCGGGCGCGGCTGCCCGCCCCTCGGCGGGTCCTGGGACAAGTCGCCCGACGCACCGCCCGCGGACCTCGCCGACCAGGACCGGAACCGTCGGGCGTACGGCCGGTTCACCCGCAACTTCGTGGTGCAGGGCACCGGCGCGGAGTGGGCGCTGTGCTGGGTCTCCGAGCTGCGCAACCGGCTGTGGCGCCTGGGAGGCGAGGGCCCGCTCGAGACCCGGCCCCACCTCGTGTTCTTCCTCCACGACGAGGTCGTCGTCCATGCGCCCGCGAGCCTGGCGGACGCCGTGGCCGCCGAGGTCGGCGCCGCCGCGGCCGCCGCCGGCCGGCTGCTCTTCCGCGAGCTGCCCGTCGACTTCCCGCTCACGGTCTCGGTCGTGCGCTCGTACGCCGAGGCGGGCAAGCCGCATGCCGGGACTGCCGCGGACGCCGGGACCGGCGCCCGGGGTGGCCGGCGTGCCGACGGGGCACCTATCGTGGGCGAATGAGCCAGGACGCGCAGCCGGTCGGCGAGCCCGACGTCATGCAGATGTTCGACAGCGACGCGGGACCGGGACTGGCGTGCCGCGTGTGCGGGGCCCTGGTCAGTGACGCGGGGGGCTACCCACGCGCGCACTGGGACTGGCACGAGGCGTCCAACGGCGCCTGAGCCGCCGGCGTCACGCCCCCTGGCCGAGGGGCTCGATCTCGCCGCGCTCGACGAGGTCCTCGAGGGCCAGCCCACATCCCGACTGCCACTGGCCGTCGTCGTCCTCGAAGGAGACGACCGCCTCGCCCGAGCACTGGCCTCCCCCTCCCTGGTCGGCGTGGTAGGAGCATCGTCCCTCCGCGGCCGGGCTGCCCGGCGCGTGCAGGGACGGGTCGAACGTCTGCGATGGCTTCATGCCGCTCACCTCCGCTCCCACAGTGGCACTCCCACCCCTTGTGGCGCCCCACCCCTGTGGTCCTTGTCTCACCCGGCGCGCGGGCGCCCCGCGCGGGGTTGCCTCGGGCGGAGATTCTTGGTCTGGTCGGGGGATGGCCACCGGCATCGAACACCCGCGCGACCTGCCCACCCCTGACCGGAGCGAGGAGCCGCACCCGGCCCTGGAGGCCGCCATCGAGTCCAGGGTGCCCCGGGAGCGGGGCGTGGACAAGCTCGTCTTCGGCGTCACCGCGCTCGTCAGCCTGGCGTTCCTCACGTGGGGCTTCGTCAGCACCGGCAGCCTCGCCGACGCCTCGGCCGGCGGCCTGGCCTGGACGATGGAGAACACCGGCTGGCTGTTCGTCCTCACCTCCAGCGCCTTCGTGGTCTTCGTGATCTGGCTGGCGCTCGGCAAGTTCGGCAACATCCCGCTCGGTCGCGACGACGAGGACCCGGAGTTCGGGACCATCTCGTGGGTCGCGATGATGTTCAGCGCCGGGATGGGCATCGGCCTGATGTTCTACGGCGTCAGCGAGCCGATCTCGCACTTCGTCACGCCGCCGCCCGGGACCGGCGAGGCGGGCAACCCGGAGGCCGCGCAGAACGCCATGGCGACCACGCTCTTCCACTGGACGCTGCACCCGTGGGCGATCTACGCCGTGGTGGGCCTCGCGGTGGCGTACGGCGTCTACCGCAAGGGCCGCCTGCAGCTGATCAGCTCCGCCTTCGAGCCGATCCTGGGCCGCCACGCCCGCGGTGCCGGCGGCAAGGCGATCGACATGTTCGCGATCTTCGCGACCCTGTTCGGCTCCGCCACCTCCCTCGGGCTCGGCGCGCTCCAGATCCAGTCGGGACTGCAGATCGTCGCCGGGCTCGGCGACACCGGCAACGCCGTCCTGGTGGGCATCATCGCCGTGCTCACGGCTGCCTTCGTGCTGTCGGCGGTCTCCGGCGTCGCCAAGGGCATCCAGTGGCTGTCCAACGTCAACATGGTGCTGGCCATCGCCCTGGCACTGTTCCTGTTCGTCGTCGGTCCGACCGTCTTCATCCTCAACCTGCTGCCGACCTCGATCGGGAGCTACGTCGGCGACCTGCCCATGATGGCCGCGCGGACCGCGGCCGAGGGCCCGGAGACCAGCGACTGGCTCTCGACCTGGACGGTCTTCTACTGGGCGTGGTGGCTGTCCTGGACGCCGTTCGTCGGCATGTTCATCGCCCGCATCTCGCGCGGGCGCACGATCCGCCAGTTCGTCACGGGCGTGCTGCTCGTCCCCAGCCTGGTGAGCGTGGTCTGGTTCTGCATCTTCGGCGGCACCGCGATCGACCTGCAGATGGACGGCACGGACATCGCCGGTGCCGGCGGCCTCGAGGCGCAGCTCTTCAGCACCCTGGAGGCGTACCCGCTCGCGACCGTGTCGAGCATCGCCGTCATGGTGCTGGTCGGCATCTTCTTCGTCAGCGGGGCCGACGCCGCGTCGATCGTCATGGGGTCGCTCTCCGAGCGCGGCACGATCCACCCGAGCCGCCCGACCGTCGTCTTCTGGGGCGTGGCCACCGGCGCCGTCGCCGCGGTGATGCTGCTCGTCGGCGGCCAGGACGCCCTCAGCGGCCTGCAGACCATCACGGTGATCGCCGCCCTCCCGTTCGTCCTGATCATGGTCGGCCTCGCCGTGGCGCTGGTGAAGGACCTCGCCCAGGACCCGATGGTGGTGCGGCGCAGGTACGCCATCGAGGCGGTGGAGGCGGCGGTCATCACGGGCGTGACCGAGCACGGCGACGACTTCGTGCTGTCCGTCGAGAAGGGTCAGTCGGACACCGGCGAGGCCGGAGAGGCCGGCGAGGACCGGGCCGGGCACCCGCACGCCTGACGGCCTAGTGTCGGCGTCATGACCGACTCCCTTCGCATCGGCTTCGTCACCGGCGCCACGCCGGACAAGTGGGCGCGCCACTGGCGCGACCGCCGCCCCGAGCCCCTGGAGCTGGTGCCGGTGAGCGAGGAGGAGCAGCTCGCCGGCGTGCACGACGGCACCCTCGACATGGCGCTGGTCCGCCTGCCCGTGGACCGCGACGGCCTGCACTGCGTGCGCCTCTACGACGAGCTGCAGGTCGCGGTGGCCTCGCGCGAGCACGTGCTGGCCGCCGCCGACGAGGAGGTGACCACGGCCGACCTCGTCGACGAGCAGCTCGTGCGCCCGCACGCGAGCGGCTGGACGCCGACCGCCGAGCAGCTCGAGTGGCCGCCGATGAGCGAGCAGGAGGCGGTCGAGACGGTCGCGGCCGGCACGGGCATCGTGGTGCTGCCGATGTCGGTGGCCAGGCTGCACCAGCGCAAAGACGTCGTGAGCCGCGTCGTGGCCGACCTCGAGCCCACGACGATCGCCCTCGTGTGGCGCGTCGAGCGCGACGACGCCGTCACGCAGGCGTTCGTCGGGGTGACGAAGGGGCGCACCGCGAACAGCTCGCGCTGAGCCGCCACGCGCGACGCGGGTGCACAGGCCGCCTGCTGGGTACGGGTCGGACGAGCGGGCGTCGGTCGCCCGCCGCGAGGAGGAGACGACATGCGCATCGTGATCACCGGCGCCAGCGGGAACGTCGGGTCCGCCCTGCTCCGCAGGCTGGCGGACGGCGGCAGCCACGAGCTGGTCGGACTGGTCAGGCGTCCCCCCGGGAACGGCGACCCCTTCCCGGACACCGAGTGGATCCCGGTCGACCTCACCGACGACGACCCCTCCACGCTCCGCCTCGCGTGCGAGGGTGCGGACGCCGTCGTGCACCTCGCCTGGGGCTTCCAGCCGACCCACCGGGAGGACTACCTCGAGGAGCTCGGCGTCGGCGGCACCAGGCGCGTCATCGAGGCCGTCATCGCGGCCGGGGTGCCGCACCTGGTGCACATGTCCTCGGTCGGCGCGTACTCACCGAAGCGCGACGACGCCCGGGTCGACGAGGACTGGCCGACCGGCGGCGTGCGCAGCTCGATGTACAGCCGGCACAAGTCCGCCGCCGAGCGGCTCCTCGACGCGCTGGAGCGCGACCGTCCCGAGCTCGTGGTGAGCCGGATGCGTCCGGGCATCGTGGGGCAGGGACGAGCCGGCAGCGCCCTGCTGCGCTACGGCCTGCCGGCGCTCGTGCCGTCCGGCGTGATCGACCACCTGCCGGTGCTGCCGCTCGACCGCGGCCTCGCCGTCCCGATGGTCCACGCCGACGACGTCGCGGACGCCATCGCCCGCACCCTGGAGGCCCGGGCGCCCGGCGCCTTCAACCTCGCCGCGGAGCCCGTCATCACCGCCCAGCACATCGCGGACGCCCTGCAGGCGCGCCTCGTCCACGTCCCGTCGGCCGCGGTCCGCGCCGCGGTGTCCGCCAGCTGGCACGCCCGGCTCCAGCCGCTGGACCCCGGCTGGATCGACATGGCCTACGCGCTGCCGCTGCTCGACACGACCAGGGCGCTCACCGAGCTCGGGTGGTCGCCCACGAAGGACGCCACGGAGGTCCTGGCCGAGACCCTCGCCGGCATGCGGGACGCCGCCGCGGGCCGCACGCCGGTGCTCCGACCCCGCACGGTCGCCAGCGGCCTGCTCCGCGCCCTGCGGCGCGGACCGGTGAGCAGCCGTCGCGAGCCCTGAGGCCGGCCCGCCCATCGGCCGGCCGCCCCGGCGCGCGGCAGCGGGTCACGTGGGGCGCCGGCTCACCACGATCTCGGCACCCACACGGACGGCGCGCCCGACGCGCAGCCGCAGCACCTTGGCGTAGCCCCGCACGAACTGGGTGTACCCGGGGGTGGGGCCGTGGTAGCCGAGGAAGCCCTTGGGGCCGCTCACCATGTCGCCGGTCGTGACGTCGTAGCGCGACTGGTGCCAGGGGCAGACGAGGCAGCCGTCCGCGTCGATGGTGCCCTCCGACAGGTCGGCGAGCTGGTGGCGGCAGCGGCGCGAGACCGCGAACAGCTCGCCGTCCCGGTTGCCGACCGCCCAGGTGCCGGCGCGGGTCACGCTGCCCGGGGGCAGCTGGTCGGCAGGGACGCTCGAAGACTTGGTCATGGCACCAGCCTGCGGCGCGCTCGTCGCCGGGCCAACGCCCCGGGGGGTGAGCCCAGCGGCCGCCTCCGGCCTACCGACCGGCCAGCGGGGGCGCGCCGTCGCGCAGCCAGGTGCCGAGCGCCCGCGCTGACGCATCGACGAGGGTCGGCCAGTCCAGGGCGGACTCGTCGGCGGTGTCCGACACGTGCTTGACGAGGCGGACCGGGACGCCGGCCTCCCGGGCGGCCCACGCGACGGCGTAGCCCTCCATGTCCACGAGGTGGGCGCGCGCGGCGAGGGCGTCACGGACGGCCGGGTCGCTGACGAAGACGTCGCCGGTGGCCAGCACGACGTCGGACTCCCCCACCTCGAGGCGCTCCTGCGGGTCGTAGCCGAGCGCACGGACGACGTCAGCGCTGAGGTCGTGGTTGAGCACCACCCCGGGCTCGAACAGCCCGGCCAGTCCCGGACGCAGGGCACCGGCCGTGCCGACGTTGAGCACGGTGAGGCCGGCGAGGTCGTCGTACGACGCCAGGGCGCGGGCGGTCGCGGCCGCGGCGCGGGTCTTGCCGAGGCCCGTCACGAGCAGCGGCAGCCCGGGCGGCACGTGGGCGGCCTCGGCAGCCGTGGCGGAGACCACGAGCAGGCGCTCAGCCACGGTGCCTGCCCCGGCGCGAGTGCGGCGTGGCGAGGACCGACTCCACCGCGGTGAGGTCGAGCTCCTCGCCGAGCCAGTCGAACAGCCCGCGGAGCACCGTCGGGTCGGCGACGTAGTCGTCGTAGTGCACCCGGAAGACCGACTCGCCCAGGCCCTCGGCGGCGCTGAGCATCCGCTCCTCGATCCGCCGGACGCGACCGAGCGGGTCGTCCTTGTGCGTCCAGTAGTTGCTCGCGGCGACGTCCTCGAGCCGCCGGGTGTTGAGCACGAAGCGCGCACCCGGAAAGACCTGTCGCAGGAACTCGAGGTAGTCCGGCAGGTCCTCGTCGTACCAGCGGATCTCCTTGTAGCCGGTGACCCGGGTGCCGGGCTCGGGACGCAGCAGCGTTGCCTCGGCCAGCGCGCGGATGTGGGCGAGGGAGACGTCCTCGGGGAAGGCCTCGATGCCGAACCACGGGTGGGTCGGCTGGCTCGCCCGGGCCGCGTCGACGCGCGCCCTCTCGACCAGCCCGCTGCGGTGGAACTCGTAGAGGTGGCGCATCGCGTGCCGGTTCTCCCCCCGCAGCAGCCAGCCGGGAATGGAATTCAAGATGCCCATCAGCAGCGTGGAGCCCGACCGGCCGTAGGTCATCACGAAGACGTAGTCGCGCGGCGCCGTCTCAGCCACGGGTCACCAGGACCTGTCGAGCGGGCGGCCCTCGTGGAAGCCGGCCGCGGACTGGACGCCGACGAGCGCGCGCTCGTGCAGCTCGGCGAGGGTGGCGGCACCGGCATAGGTGCACGACGACCGGACGCCCGAGCAGATCTGGTCGATGAGGTCCTCCACGCCGGGGCGCTGCGGGTCGAGGTACATCCGCGAGGACGAGATGCCCTCCTCGTAGAGCCCCTTGCGGGCGCGGTCGTACGACGACTCCCCCGAGGTCCGGTTGGCCACCGCCCGGGCGGACGCCATGCCGAACGACACCTTGAACGCTCGCCCGTCGGCGTCGTGCATCAGGTCGCCCGGCGACTCGTGCGTGCCGGCGAACCAGGAGCCGATCATCACCGACGACGCGCCGGCGGCCAGCGCGAGGGCGACGTCGCGCGGGTGGCGCACTCCCCCGTCGGCCCAGACGTGCTTGCCCAGCTCGCGGGCGGCGGCCGCGCACTCGAGGACCGCCGAGAACTGCGGCCGGCCCACCCCGGTCATCATCCGCGTCGTGCACATCGCACCCGGCCCGACGCCGACCTTGACGATGTCGGCGCCGGCCTCCACCAGCGCCCGGGTGCCCTCGGCGGAGACCACGTTGCCGGCCGCCACGGGGACGGACGGGGAGAGGTCGCGCACCGCCTTCAGCGCGTGCAGCATCCGGTCCTGGTGGCCGTGCGCGGTGTCGACGACGAGGCAGTCGACGCCGGCGGCCAGCAGGTCCGCGGCACGGTCGGCGACCTCGCCGTTCACCCCGACGGCGGCGGCGATCCGCAGCCCGCCGGCGGCGTCCACGGCGGGGGTGTAGAGCGTGGCGCGCAGCGCGCCGAGCCGGGTCAGCACCCCGACGAGCTCGCCGGACTCCGACACCGCCACCGCCAGGGGCGCCTTCGCCCGCTCGATGGCGTCGTAGACCTCCCGCGGGTCGGTGCTCGCCGGGACGGTGACGACGGCGGGGTTCATCACGGTCGCGACCTGGGCGAAGCGGTCCACGTCCGCGCAGTCGGCCTCCGACACCACGCCGACGGGGCGGCCGTCCTGGACCACCACGGCGGCCTTGTGCGCCCGCTTGGGGATCAGCGAGAGCGCCTCGGCCACCGTCTGGTCGGGGCGCAGCTCGATGGGGGTGTCGAAGACCCGGTGGCGCTGCTTGACCCAGGCCACCACCTCGGCGACCACCGGGATCGGGATGTCCTGCGGGATGACCGTGATGCCGCCGCGTCGCGCGACGGTCTCGGCCATCCGCTTGCCGGCGATCGCCGTCATGTTGGCGACGACGAGCGGCAGGGTCGCGCCGGTGCCGTCGGAGGTCGCGAGGTCGACGTCGTAGCGGCTGGCGACCGAGGAGTGCCTCGGGACCATGAAGACGTCGTCGTAGGTCAGGTCGTGGGCCGGGGCCGCACCGGACTCTGCGTGGAGGAACTGCACGTGGGCATAGTCTACGCGGCCCGGCGGGCTCATCCGTGCACGGCCGCTGCCTCCTGCAGGGCGCGCCACGCACGGTCGACGTCCGCCTGCGTCGTGCGCCAGCTGCCGACGGCGAGCCGGATGGCCGCCCGGCCGCGGACCGTCGTGTGCGACAGGTAGGCCTCTCCCGAGGCGTTGACCGCCTCCATCGCCGCCATCGTCTCCTCGTCGCCCGCCACGAGGCGGAAGACCACGAGGGACAGCGACGGCTCGGTCACCATCTCGAAGCGCTCGTCGGCGGCCACCAGGCCCGCGACGTGCTGGGCCAGGGCGACGCCGCTGCGGACGTGCTCGCGCAGCCCGCTGAGGCCGTAGGTGCGCAGCACCGCCCACAGCTTGAGCGCGCGGAACCGCCGCCCCAGCTGCGGGTGCCAGTCGCGATAGTCCACGACCTCGCCCGACTCCGTCGCGGCGTTGCGGAGGTACTCGGGGAGGATCGACAGCGCTCCGGTGAGGGCCGTCCGGTCCCGCACCCAGAACGTGCTGCAGTCGAACGTGGTCAGCAGCCACTTGTGCGGGTTGGTCACGAACGAGTCGGCGGCCTCCACGCCGGCGAGGTGGCCGCGGAGCTCGGGACACACGGCGGCGACCCCTGCCCAAGCCGCGTCGACGTGGACCCACATGTCCGCCGTGCCCGCGACCTCGGCGACCGCGGCGATGTCGTCCATCGCGCCGGTGGAGGTGCTGCCGGCCGCGACGTGCACCATCAGCGGCCGCAGCCCGCCGGCGACGTCCTCGGCGACCGCCGAGCGCAGCGCCTCGACGTCGACGGCCTGGGTCGCCGGGTCCACGTCGACGACGCGGACGGCCTGCTCGCCGAGGCCCGCCATCACCGCGGCCTTCACCAGCGACGAGTGGGCCTGCGTGGAGCCGTAGACGCGCCACCGGCCGCCTCCGACCCCGCTCGCGCGGGCCTCGCCGCCGCTGGCGCGGTGCAGCGCGGCGAGCAGCGCGGTGAAGGTCGCCGTCGAGGCGGTGTCCTGAATGACCCCGCCCCCGGGGCCGTCGCTGCGGAACGCCGCGGGGAGGCCGAGCGCCTCGCCGAACCAGTCCAGGACGGCCTGCTCGACCTCGGTGACCGCCGGGCTGGTGGCCCAGATCATCCCCTGGGCGCCGATGCCGCTGGAGAGCAGGTCGCCGAGGATCGCCGCCGGCGAGGAGTTGGCCGGGAAGTAGGCGAAGAACCGCGGGTGCTGCCAGTGCGTCAGCCCTGGCACGACCACGCGGTCGAGGTCGGCGAGCAGCGCGTCGAACGGCTCGGCGTCCTCCGGCGCCGCCGGCGGGAGCATCCGGCGTACGTCGCCGGGCGCGACCGGCGAGCGCACCGGCAGGTCGTCGAGGGAGGCCCAGTAGTCGGCGATCCAGTCGATCGCGGCGTGCCCGTTCCGGCGGAACTCCTCGGGCGACATGTGCTCGGACATGGGGCGAAACGTACCGGCCCGGATCGGGTGCGCGTACTCAGGTGGGACGGGTAGTGCGACAGGTCCCCGCGGTCGCGGAGGGGAGCACGCTGCTGCCATGACCACCAAGCCCGACTCCACCGCCAAGAACACCACCGCCTTCGCCGCCCAGGCCGCGATCTCCTTCGGCGCCTCGCTCTTCGCGATGCTCGTCGCCGTCTACTTCATGGAGGCCGATCCGTGGGTCAAGGGGTTCCTCGCCCTCGGCACCCTCTACCTGACCACCTCGGCGTTCACGCTCGCGAAGGTCGTGCGCGACATGCAGGAGGACCAGCGCGTCTTCCACCGCATCGACCAGGCGCGCGTCGACAAGCTGCTCGCCGAGCACGACCCCTTCAAGGCCGTCTCCTGACCCGCGTCCGTCCACTGCCGGCACGAAGCCCCTCCCGGAGCCCGGGAGGGGCTTCCTCCACGCGTGGCCTCGTGGGTCGCCTCGTGGGTGGCCGCGTCGCGGCGCGGCTCAGCGCAGCTCGGCGCTGGTGAGCCCGAGGACCCTGCGGGCCACGATCAGCTGCTGGATCTGCTGGGTGCCCTCGAAGATGTCGAGGATCTTGGAGTCGCGGGCCCACTTCTCGAGCAGCTCGGCCTCGCTGTAGCCCAGGGTGCCGCACAGCTGCACGCACGACAGCGTCACGTCGGAGCCGACCCGCCCGGCCTTGGCCTTGGCCATCGATGCCTCCAGCGAGTTGGGCTTCCGGTTGTCCGCCATCCAGGCCGCCTGCATCATCAGCAGCCTCGCCCCCTCCCAGTCGGCCTCGAGCCGGAGGAAGGTCGCGGCGGCGGCCGACTGCGACTGGGCGGGCCGGTCGTGGTCGATGACCACGCCGGCCTGCTCGAGCAGGTCGCGGGTGAGGTCCAGGGCGGCCCGGGCGCAGCCGACGGCCATCGCCGCCACCAGCGGCCGGGTGTTGTCGAAGGTCGCCATCGCGCCGGCGAACCCGGAGCTGGTGTCGATCTCCGGCGAGCCGAGGAGGTCCTCGGCCGGCACCCGGCAGTCGGTGAAGGTGATCGCCGCGGTGTCGGAGGCGCGGATGCCCAGCTTGTGCTCGAGCCGCTCGACCTTGAGGCCCGGGTTGTCCTTGCGGACGAGGAACGACTTGATCGCCGCGCGGCCCAGGTCCTTGTCCAGGGTGGCCCACACCACGACGCTGTCGGCGCGGTCGCCGGAGGTGACGTAGATCTTCTCGCCGTTGATGACGTACTCGTCGCCGTCCCTGACCGCGGTGGTCGTGATGCTCGCCGAGTCCGACCCGGTCCCGGGCTCGGTGATCGCCATCGCCGCCCAGGTGCCGCGGTAGCGCTCGAGCTGCTCCTCGTTCGCCACCGAGGCGATCGCGGAGTTGCCCAGCCCCTGCCGGGGCATCGACAGGAGCAGCGCGGTGTCGCCCCAGCACATCTCCGCGATCGAGAGCACGGACGCGAGGTTCGCGCCGTTGCGGACCGTGCCCTCCCCGGCCGGCGCCGACTCCCTGCGGACGCCGCCGGCTCCGGCGCCGCCGGTCGCACCGGTCTCGGACACGCCGTCGATGAGCGCGGCGAGCATGTCGAGCTCCTTGGGGTACGCGTGCTCGGCGCGGTCGTACTTGCGCGAGATGGGGCGCAGCATGTTCATCGCCAGCTGGTGGGCCTGGTCGACCAGGCCCGCGTGCTTGCGGGGGACCTCGAGGTTGATCATCGCCGGGGCCCCCGTTCGGAGCGGAGCGAAGCGAGCATTCGAATGGGGTTGTTCATACCATCACCACGCCTTCCATCACGCCGACGGCCCGCAGGTCGCGGTACCACCGCTCGACCGGGTGCTCCTTGACGAACCCGTGGCCACCGAGCAGCTGCACGCCGTCGAGGCCGATCCGCATGCCCTTCTCCGTGCACAGCTGGCGGGCCAGGCCGACCTCGCGGGCGAAGTCCTCGCCGCGGGTGGCGCGGGAGGCGGCCTTCCACGTCAGCAGCCGCATCGCCTGGAGCTCGATGGCGATGTCGGCCACCATGAAGGCGACCGACTGCCGGTGGCTGATCGGCTCGCCGAAGGCCTCGCGCTCGTTGACGTAGTCCTTCACGTGGTCGAGGACCGCCTGGCCGGTGCCGACCGCGAGCGCGCACCACGCCAGGCGCGAGAGGCGGACGCACTCGGCGTACGCTTCGCCGGCGGTGTCGCCGAGCAGCGCGTCGGCACCCAGGCGCACGCCGGTGAGGTGCAGGCGCGAGAGCCCGGCGGCGCGCACGCCCATCGAGGGGTCGGCCTCGACCTCGAGCCCCTCCGTGCCGGACTCGACGAGGAAGAGCGCGGGAGTGCCGTCGAGCATCGCGGCGACCACGAACAGCTCGGCCTCCGCGCCCCGGACGACCGCCGACTTCAGGCCGTCGAGGACGTAGCCGTCGCCGTCGCGCAGGGCGGTCGTGGACAGCGTGAACGGGTCGAACAGCACGGTCGGCTCGGCGATCGTCAAGGCGGCGACGGGGACGCCCGATCCGTCGCCGTCCCCGGTGAACGCGGGGAGGTAGGTCTGCTGCTGGGCCTCGGTGCCCCAGAGCCCGATCGCCGTGGCGACCGCACCGGGCGCGAGCGTCGCGACGGCGAGGCCCATGTCGCCGTGCGCCAGCGCCTCGGCCACCAGCGTCCCCGCCATCGCCGAGCGCTCCTCCATGATCCCGCCGAGGGAGTCGGGGACGCCGAGCCCGGGGAGGCCGACGTCCTGCGCGGCGGCGAGCACCTCGGGTGGCGGCGCGCACGCCTCGTCGGCCGCCGACGCGGCGGGCCGCAGCACCTCCTCGGCGAGCTCGCGCGCGACGTCGAGGAGCATCGCCTCGTCCTCGGTCGGCGTGAGGTCGAAGACACCGCTGGACGCGGCGCTCGCGGGCCGGGTGCCGGCGGTGCGCCGGCCGGCCCGGGCGAACGTGCGGCCTGCGGCCGTCGCCACCCGGAAGCCGTTGCGCGTGGTGGAGTAGACGACGTGCTCGGCCTGGCGCCGCAGCCCGACGCGGTCGATGAGGTCGCTCTGCGCCAGCCGGTTCACCGCGGCGACGGCGAGGCCAATGGGGTCGCGCGTCTCCCGGGTCGACAACCCGTGCCGCCCGCCCGGTCGGAGGCTGCTCATGATGGACATGGCAAAACTGTAACTAGGAGTTACACGTCGCGCCAGTCGCTCACCCGTGGTGAGTGCCGCGCTCCGCCCCCTCGTTAGGATCCACGGCATGTCCGCCGACCGACCGACCGACGCCCCCGCCGAGCCCCGGGCGCCGCACGGCCCGCTCCCCGAGGGCGGGAGGGTGCGTCCCATCACGCGGTGGGGCACGCCGGTGATGCACCGCCCGCAGGCCGGCGTGACGACGTACGACGAGGCGCTGGCCGCGCTCGCCGCCGACATGGTCGCGACCATGTACGCCGCCGACGGCGTCGGGCTGGCGGCCTGCCAGGTCGGCGAGGACGTCGCGATGTTCGTCTTCGACTGCCCCGACGCCGACGGCGTGCGCACCGTCGGCGTGGTGTGCAACCCGGTGCTCACGCTGCCGGAGGGCAGGGACCGCCGGCTCGAGGACGACGACGAGGGCTGCCTCTCCTTCCCGGGCTCCTTCGAGTCCTGCCCGCGCCCCGACTGGGCGCGTGTCGACGGCCAGGGCCTCGACGGGCAGCCCGTGTCCTTCGAGGGGACCGGCCTGCTCGCGCGCTGCCTGCAGCACGAGACCGACCACACCCTCGGCACCGTCTTCGGTGACCGGCTCTCGGCGAAGGCCCGCAAGCGGCTCGAGCGGAAGCACCAGGCCGCCGCGGAGGACTACCCGCCCACCTGGCCCGCCGACGCCTCGGCGTGAGCGCGGCATGACGGACCTGCGGATCACCCGCGAGAACGCGCGCTTCCAGCAGTGGGAGGCGCTGCTGACCAACCGCGCCAAGCGGCACCGCAACCGCGAGCTGCTGGTGCAGGGCGTCCGCCCGATCACCCGCGCCGTCGAGGAGGGGTGGACGGTGCGCGCCTTGCTGCGGGCCGAGGGGGCGGCCTCCGCCTGGTCCGACCGGCTCTGGTCCAGCACCGGCGCCGAGCGCGTCGTCCTCTCCCCCGCGCTGCACGCGCGCCTCAGCGGCAAGGACGGCGCCGAGCTCGTCGCCGTGGTCGAGATGCCGGAGGACGGGGTGGAGCGGCTCGCCGACTCCTCCCGGCCCCACGGACCGGTCGTGGTCCTCGACCGGCCCACCAGCCCCGGCAACATCGGCACGCTGGCACGCTCGGCCGACGCGTTCGGCGCCTCCGCGCTCGTGGTCACCGGCCACGCGGCCGACCCCTACGACCCGCAGGCCGTGCGGGCCAGCACCGGCTCGCTGTTCGCGCTGACGGTCCTCCGCGTCCCGGGTCCGGGCCCGGTCGTCGAGTACGCGCACGCGCACGGCTACCGGATCGTCGGCACCGACGAGGAGGGCACCCCGCTGGCCGATGTCGCGCTCGGCGGCCGCGTGCTCGTCGTGGTCGGCAACGAGACCACCGGCCTCTCGTCGGGCTGGCGTGCGGCCTGCGACGACGTCGCGAGCATCCCGATGGTCGGCACCGCCTCGTCGCTCAACGCGGCCGTGGCCGGCTCCATCGTGCTCCACGAGGCGCTGCGGCAGCGCGGCTGACGGGGCCTCGGGGTGCAAGCGGTTCTCGACTGGGTCGTCCTCGTCATGCGCACGGTCGGCTCACCCGGCGTCGGGCTGGCCACCGCGCTGGAGACCGTCTTCCCGCCGGTGCCCAGCGAGCTGGTGCTGCCGCTCGCGGGCTACACGGCCAGCCAGGGCCACTACGGACTGCTCGCCGCGATCCTCTGGGCCACGGCGGGCTCGCTGGCGGGCGCGCTCGTCCTCTACTGGCTGGGCGCGGCGTGGGGGCTGGAGCGCACCTGCGCGCTGGCCGACCGCATCCCGCTCATGCGGGCGGACGACGTGCGCAAGGCCGTCGCGTGGTTCGGCGACCACGGCCGGGCCGCGGTCCTCCTCGGCCGGCTGGTGCCGGGGGTGCGCAGCCTCGTCTCGATCCCGGCGGGGGTGGACCGGATGCCGCTGGCGACGTTCTGCCTCTTCACCACGATCGGCAGCCTGGCGTGGAACTCCGCGCTCATCCTCGCCGGCTACGAGCTCGGCGCGCAGTGGCACCTCGTGGAGTCGTACGTCGGGCCGGCGAGCAACGTGGTCTACGTCCTGGTCGCGGTGGTGCTGGTCGTCGTGGTCGCCCGCCGGTGGCGGCACCGGGTCAGCGGCGGGCCGCGACGTAGCACGCGACGGCGCTCGCCGCGGCCACGTTGAGCGAGTCGATCCCCGCCGCCATCGGGATGATCGCCCGCCGGTCGGCCGACTGCTCCCACCGCTCCGACAGCCCGTGCCCCTCGGACCCCAGGACCAGGGCCAGCCGGTCCACGCCCGCCACCGCCTCCTCGATCGGCACGGAGTCGGGTCGCAGCGTCAGGGCGACCGTGGTGAAGCCGCGCGCCGCCAGGCCCGGCAGGGCGTCGTACCAGTCCGGCAGCCGCGTCCAGGGCGTGGTGAACACCGCGCCCATCCCGACCTTGATCGACCGCCGGTAGAGCGGGTCGGCGCACCGCGGGGCCAGCAGCACCGCGTCGAAGCCCAGGGCCGCCCCCGACCGGAAGATCGCGCCGACGTTGGTGTGGTCGACGACGTCCTCGAGGACCAGCACCGACCGCGCCCCCGCGAGGACGTCGTCGACCGACGGCAGGGGCCGCCGGCGCAGCGACGCGAGGGCACCGCGGTGCACGTGGAAGCCGGTGACCTGCTCGATGAGCGCCTCGGAGAGCACGTAGCACGGACCGGAGCCGCGGGCGACGACGTCGGCGAGGCCGTCGAGCCAGCGCGGCGCCATCAGGAACGACCGCGCGTCGTAGCCCGCCTCGACGGCGCGCCGCACCACCTTCTCCCCCTCGGCGAGGAACAGACCGTGCTCGGACTCGAGGTGCTTGCGCAGCTCCACGTCGCGCAGGTCGCGGTAGTCGGCGAGGCGCGGGTCGCCGGGGTCGGAGATCTCGACGACGTCCACGGGGCGCTCAGGCACGGGGGTAGTGCCCGGGGCGGGCGACGGCCACCACCTCGCCGACGACGATGATGGCCGGCGGCACCACCTCGTGGGCGGCGAGGTCGGCGGCCAGCGTGCCGAGCGTGGACAGCACCGTGCGCTCGGTCGGCATGGTGCCGTCGACGATCACGGCGACCGGGGTGTGGGCGGAGCGGCCGCCGTCGAGGAGCGCGGCGGCGATCGCGGGAGCGTTGTCGACCGCCATGAGCAGGACCAGCGTGCCGGAGAGCCCGGCGACCGCCGACCACTCGACCAGCGAGTCCGGGTGGCCGGGGGGCAGGTGCCCGGAGATGACGGTGAACTCGTGCGCGACGCCACGGTGGGTCACCGGGATGCCGACCCGCGCCGGGACGGCGATGGCCGAGCTCAGGCCGGGCACCACGGTGACCGGCACGTCGGCCGCCGCGCACGCCAGCAGCTCCTCGTAGCCACGACCGAAGACGAAGTTGTCGCCGCCCTTGAACCGCACGACGCGCTTCCCGGCGCGCGCCCGGTCGACGATGAGCTCGTTGATGCGCTCCTGCGAGGCGGAGCGCCCGCGCGGGAGCTTGGCGACGTCGATCAGCTCCACGTGCGGGCCGAGCTCGTCGAGCAGCTCGCGCGGTGCCAGTCGGTCGGCGACCACCACGTCGGCGGACGCCAGCGCGTGCCGGGCGGCGACCGTGACCAGCTCCGGCTCTCCGGGTCCGCCACCCACCAGCACCACGCCGGGGCTGCGGTCCAGCGCGTCCGAGGCGGTCAGGTGCCCGTCGCGCAGCGCGGTGACGATGTCGTCGCGGAGTGCGGCCGACCGGCGCGGCTCGCGGTTGCCCAGCACGCCCACGGTCACGCTGCCGTGGCGGCCGACGGCCGGGGTCCACGCCGTGCCGCCCAGGGCATCGTCGGCGCGGACGCAGAACGTGTGCCGCTCCTCGGCCGCCGCGACCACGCGCGCGTTGACGGCCGGGTCGTCGGTGGCGGCGACGACGTACCACGCACCGTCGAGGTCGCTCTCGGCGAAGTCGCGCAGGACCAGGGTGAGCTCGCCGGCGAGTCCCTCGATCGCCGGGGTGACCTCCGGGCTCACCACGAGCACGTCGGCACCGCTGGCGAGGAGCGCGGGCACCCGGCGCTGCGCCACGTGGCCGCCGCCGACGACGACCACCCGGCGGCCGGTGAGCACCAGTCCCGCGAGGTAGGGATGGGGGTCGGCCGAGCCCGGTTGCGCAGTGGTGGTGCCCATGCCTCATTGTCTCTGGCCCGAGCCGCGCCCCGGTGGCTAGGTTCGAGGTATGAGCATCGAGCGACCTGTCAGCCCCGATCCGTACGACTACCTGCCGGCGACGGCGTCCTTCACCGTCACCAGCGACGACGTCACCGACGGCGCACCCCTCAAGGACGACCAGGTGGCGGCGCTGGGCAACACCTCGCCGCAGCTGAGCTGGTCGGGCGCCCCCGAGGGGACCCGGTCCTACGTCGTCACCTGCTTCGACCCTGATGCGCCGACGCCGAGCGGCTTCTGGCACTGGTGCCTGGTCGACATCCCCGCGGAGGTGACCTCGCTCGACGCCGGCGCCGCCTCGGACACGCTGCCCGGCGCCGCGTTCCACGTCCGCAACGACGGCGGCGAGGCCGGATTCATGGGAGCCGCCCCGCCCGAGGGCGACCAGCCGCACCGCTACTACTTCGTCGTCCACGCCGTGAGGGACGACTCGCTGGGCGTCGACCCCGACGCCTCCCCCGCCGTCGTCTCGTTCAACCTCGCCTTCAAGACGCTCGGACGCGCGATCATCCACGGCACCTACCAGCACTGACGCCGGCGGTCGCCCGCCCGGGCGCTGCACCACGAGACCCGTGGTCGGACCGACAGGTCCAGACCACGGGTCTTTTTTCGCGATTTCGGTCATGGAGAAACGGTCAAGGCGCTTTGATCTCCCCCAGACGTCCCCGAGATTCGTGCCGAAACCTTGACGAACCACGACGCATACCGTCCTCGGCCAGGCGTCGAATCGACATCAGCAGGAGCGGCCGTTACGGTCGAGTCTCAGTTTCTGAAAGATTTCGTCAAGACGCGCATACTTTTGGCGCCGTCCGATTCCCGGAGGACCCCCGTGCAGCACCCCCGACTCATCACCCGCCTCGCGATCGCCGTCACAGCCGCGGTGCTGTGCGGCGTCCCGGGCACCGCCGGGGCCCACGCCGACTCCCCGAAGCTCGACTCCAGGGTCGCGAAGGTCGCGTCCAAGACCTGGCCGGTCCCCCGGACCGTCTCGGCCAAGGACCTCGAGGAGGCGTCCAGCAACGACCTCGAGGACGCGCTGATGGTGCAGATCAACGAGGCGCGAGCCGCCCACGGACTGCGCAAGATCTGGAGCTTCGACGGCTGCACCGACCAGCTGGCCGAGCAGTGGGGCGAGCGCATCGCGCGCACGGGCCGCTTCGAGCACCGCGACCAGGGCGAGGTCATCCGCAGGTGCGACAACGCCTGGGCCGGCGAGACGCTGGTGCGCGGCACCGGCCTCCGCCCGACGGACATGGTCGAGCTCTGGCTCGACTCCCCCGGCCACCGCGAGATCCTGCTCAGCCCGCGTGCGCGCCGTGCCGGCGTCGCGATCACCCGCGACGCCCAGGGACGCACGATCGGCGTCGTCAACCTCGTCAAGCACAGCTGAGGTGCGCCGCACCCCGGCCGTGTGAGCCGATCCCCGGCCCCCTCGTCGGGCGGGCCGGGGACCGAACGCGTTGAGGGCGTGGCGGATGCTGCACGTCGCGGTCGCGACCTCCAGGACATCGAGGCGCTCTGCGACCGGGTCGTCGTCATCGACCGCGGCACCTCGGTGTACGACGGCTCGCTCGCCGGGCTGCGCACGCCCAGGGCGGCTCGATGAGGACCCTCGTGGTGGACCTCGTCGACAGGCGCCGCCCGTCGTGGTGCCGGGCGCGACGGCCTACGACGTGGCGGACCTGTCGATCCAGGAGCCCGCGATCGAGGACGTCATCCGCGACCTCTACTCCCGCGGCGCCTGAGCCGGCGTCCCCAGGGCGCGGTCAGCCGCCGACCCGCAGGGCGCGTTCGGCGTCGAGCTCCGGCGAGGTGAGCGGCTGGCGCTCCAGCAGCAGCAGCGCCCGGTCGTCGTCGCCGCGCGGCACCTTCTTGAGCACGCGTCGCGGCATGCCGGTGAAGCCGCGCGCGTCGACGGCCTGCAGGGCGACCTGCCGCAGCCAGTCGATGCCCGCGTCGAGGTCGCGGTCCGCTGCCTCGATGACGCCGTCGGTGTAGAACATCAGCGCCTCGCCGGGGCGGAGCCGGCCCGTGCTCGGGGTGAACTCCGCCTCGTCGATGACACCGAGCGCCATGCCCCGCGCGTTGTCGATGGACCAGCCGCGGCGGTCCAGGTGCCAGTGAAGGGCGGGCGGGTGGCCCGCGCTGGTGATCGTGTAGTCGCCGGTGACGAGGTCGACCTTGATGTGCACGGCGGTCGCGAGCGACTCGTCGGACTCCTGCCGCAGCAGGAACGCGTTGGCCGCGGCCATCATCTGGGCCGGCGGCAGCGCGCCGATGAGGCCGCCGAGCGCGCCCGCGAACTGCAGCGCCTGCGGTCCCACCGAGGTGCCCTTGCCGCACACGTCGACGAGCGCCATCTCCAGCCAGCGTCCCTCACGCAGGTCGGCCACGAGGAAGTCGCCGGCGTAGCTCGGGCCGTTGGCGGTGATTGTCGCCGACTGCGAGCGCCAGCCGTTGGGCAGCGGCGGCACGACGCCCTGGCGCTGGAGCCGGTCGCGCAGCTGGGTCAGCACCGCCTCGCTCAGCGCCATCGGCAGGCCGGAGCGCTGCCGGCTGGACTGGTAGATCGCCAGCAGCAGGGCCAGGCCGAAGATCGTCAGCGCCGACGTGCGGCTCGCGGTGGCGAAGTCGGTGTCCAGGGAGGTCCACACCGAGACGGCGCCCAGCACGAGCGCCAGGACCAGCAGCGGCACGAACCGCAGCAGCATCGTGCCGACCATGAGGAAGAGGAACCACATGGCGACCGGGACCACGACCTGCACGGCCGCGCCGAGGAGCGTCGTCGTCGCGACCATCGCGACGAGGACGACGAGCAGGAACCCCTGGCTCCCCCGGGACCCGGTGCGCCACCCGGCGACACGCTGCCGGACGTACGACGAGACGCCGCCCAGCACGGTCCCCACAGCACTCGACACGGCCAAAGGGTAGGTCCGGTCGGCCACGCGCCGAGGCCGAACCGGCAAAGTCGCGGCGGCTGGATAGGCTCCCGCCCATGCCCCTGGTCCCGCTGCAGGCAGACATCCTCGGGCCTGACTACCGGGTGGAGACCATCTCGCTCCCGCCCGACGACGAGGGGCCGGTCGTCGCCACCCTCGTGAAGCTCGAGCCGGCCCGTCCGACCGGTCGTGCCGTGCTGCACGTGCACGGGTTCGCCGACTACTTCTTCCACACCGAGTACGCCCAGTGGTGGGCCGCGCGCGGCTACACCTTCTACGCCCTCGACCTGCGCAAGTACGGCCGCTCCCTCCGCGAGCACCAGACTCCCCACTACGTCGCCGACCTCGCCGAGTACTTCGCCGAGATCGACCTCGCCTGGTGGCGGATCACCACGCGCGACGGTCACCGGCGCGTCATCGCGTCCGGCCACTCCACCGGCGGCCTGACCGTGCCGCTGTGGGCGCACGAGCGGCGACCCGACGAGCTCGCCGCGCTCGTGCTGAACTCGCCGTGGTTCGACATGCAGGGCGCCGCGTGGCTGCGCAGCCCCGCGGCCCGCGTCGCGATCGAGCGGATCGGCACGAGCCGGCCCAGGCAGCAGATCCCCCGGCGGATCAGCGGGGTCTACGGCCGCTCCCTGCACCGCGACCACGGCGGCGAGTGGGACTACGACCTCACCTGGAAGCCGCTCGAGTCGCGGCCGGTCCACGTCGGGTGGCTGCGCGCCGTGCGGCGCGGCCACGCCATGCTGCACGCAGGGCTCGACATCGCCTGCCCGACGCTCGTGCTGTCCTCGGCGCGGTCGCACTTCGGCCAGCAGACCGTGGAGACCGCGGCGACGCACGACATCGTGCTGGACGTGCAGCAGATCCGGCACTGGGCGTCGTCGGTCGGGCGGCACGTCACCTCGGTCGCGATCGAGGACGCGATCCACGACGTGGTGCTCTCCCGGCCCCACGTGCGCGCCCGGGCGTACGACGCGTTGGCGACGTGGCTGGACGCCTGGGTGCGGCCCGACGCGGACCGCGCGGGCTCAGACGAGGAGGACGGCGAGGGCCACGATCCCGACCACGGCGATCACGGCGCGTAGCAGCACCGGCGGGAGCCGGCGGCCGACGCCGGCGCCGAGCTGACCTCCGACCACCGAGCCGAGGGCGATCAGGCCGGCCACCGCCCAGTCGATGTCGGCGACCCCGATGAACACGGCCGCGGCCACGGCGTTGACGAGCAGGGCCAGCACGTTCTTGGTGGCGGTGTGGCGCTGCATGGTGTCGGCGACGCCGATGCCGAGGACGGCCATCAGCAGGACGCCCTGGGCCGCGCCGAAGTACCCGCCGTAGACGCCGGTGGCCGCGACGGCCGGCCAGACCCACCACACCCCGTGGTCGGGGATGCCGCCGCGTGACTCGGCGCGGGCGGCGACGGAGCGCTGGATCCGCGGCCCGAGCAGGACGAGCAGCACGCCGAGGGCGATCAGCACGGGGACGATCGCGTCGAAGGCGGACGACGGCAGCCACAGCAGGAGCAGCGCGCCGGCGATCCCGCCGAGCAGGGACGCCGAGCCCAGCCGCACGATCCGGGCGCGTTGGCCGGCGAGCTCGCGGCGGTAGCCGACGACCCCGGACAGGCTGCCGGGCACGAGCCCGACGGTGTTGCTGACGTTGGCGGTCACCGGCGGCACGCCGAACGCCAGCAGGGTCGGGAACGTGATCAACGTTCCCGACCCCACCACGGTGTTGATGGTGCCGGCCGCGACCCCCGCGAGGGCGACCAGCACGGCTTCGGTCGGACTCACTGGCCGGCGGACGCCCCCGGGTCGGTGGGCTCGCCTGCCGGACCGCTCGGACCCTGGAGCCCGTCGGTCTCGGTCGCGGTCGCCGCGGGGTCGATGGAGCGCGCCGTGCGGCCCGGGTTGGCGGCGTTGGCCGCCTCGGCGATGGCCGCCTGCACGGCCTCGCTCGTGGCCCGGGTCTCCGGGTCGTCCGACGACCTCGGCAGCTGCGGCTCCGAGGGGCCCATGTCCACGCGCGTGCGCGGCGTGGCGTCACGGGGGATGCCCGCGACCTCGTGGATGGAGGAGCCCAGGCCCTCGAGCGCCTTGGTGATCTCCGAGGGGATCACCCACACCTTGTTGGCGTCGCCCTCGGCGATCTTCGGCATCATCTGGAGGTACTGGTAGGCCAGCAGCGACTGGTCGGGCTGGCCGTCGTGGATGGCCTGGAAGACCGTCTGGATGGCCTGTCCCTCACCCTGGGCCCGCAGGATCGCGGCCTCGCGGTCGGCCTGCGCACGGAGGATCTGCGACTCGCGCTCGCCCTCCGCGTTGAGGATCGCGGACTGCTTGTTGCCCTCGGCGGTGAGGATCGCGGACTGTCGCTGGCCCTCGGCGCTGAGGATCAGGGCGCGCTTGTCGCGGTCGGCGCGCATCTGCTTCTCCATCGCGTCCTTGATCGACGGCGGCGGGTCGATGCCCTTGATCTCGACGCGGTTGACGCGGATGCCCCACTTGCCGGTCGCCTCGTCGAGCACCCCGCGCAGGCCGTTGTTGATCTCCTCGCGGGAGGTCAGCGTCTGCTCGAGGTCCATGCCACCGACGATGTTGCGCAGGGTGGTCATGGTGAGCTGCTCGACGGCCTGGATGTAGTTGGCGATCTCGTAGGTCGCCGCCACCGGGTCGGTGACCTGGAAGTAGATGACGGTGTCGATCGACACCACCAGGTTGTCCTCGGTGATCACCGGCTGCGGCGGGAAGCTCACGACCTGCTCGCGCAGGTCGATGAGGTAACGCACCTTGTCGATGAACGGCACGACGATGTTGAGTCCCGCCGGCAGCGTCCCCTTGTACTTGCCGAAGCGCTCGACGATCGCCGCTCGTGCCTGGGGCACGATCCGGACCGTCTTGGCGAGCATGACGACGACGAACAGGATGACGAGCAGGAACAGGACGAGCAATGCGGTCGGCACTGGTCTCCCCCGATCTCGTGTGGGCTGTGTGTGCTGGTGGTTGCGTGGGCAGTGGGTTGTCGCGTGGGTCGGGCGTGACCCCTGGGGTCGACCCTCGTGGCTGGCCGGAGGTCCGGTCAGGGCTCCAGCGTCGCCACCGGGTGGACGTAGGCCGTGGCGCCCCTGATCTCCAGGATCTCGACGGTCTCGCCCGGGGCGATCCGGAGGTTCTCGTCGTAGGGCAGGGCCGTCCAGATCTCGCCGGCCGCCTTGATGCGACCCGGCGCGAGGCCGGTGATCTCCTCGGTCACCATCCCGCGGGTCCCGACGAGCTTGCCGTGCCCGAGGGCCAGCTCGGGGCCGGAGTGCAGCCGCTTGACGAACGCGGGTCGCACGAGGGCCAGCATGGCGACCGACGCGCCGAGCGCCGCGAGGACCTGCACGAAGATCGGGAGGCCCAGGAGGGCGGTGACCATGCCGATCACGGCGCCGGCTGCGAGCATCGCCAGGATCAGGTCCAGGCTGAACATCTCGGCCACGCCCAGCGCGATCGAGAGAGCCAGCCAGGTCTCCCAGAGGTGGTCACGGATCCAGTCCATGACACGACCCTATCCAGTGCCCGATCCACTGCCCGCAGGCGTCAGGGCCCCGTGACCCGGTCGCCGGGTCGTCGGCGCGCGGCGAAGCGGTCGTCGGCACGGCTCAGCAGCAGCGGCATGCCGAAGGTCTCCGACAGCGTCTCGGCCGTGACGACGTCCTCCACGGGACCGGCGTCGACGACCCGGCCCTCGCGCAGCAGCAGCGCGTGGGTGAAGCCGGGCGGGATCTCCTCGACGTGGTGGGAGACCAGGACCGTGGCGGGTGAGTCCGGGTCGAGGGCCAGCCGCGACAACGTCGCCACGAGGTCCTCCCGGCCGCCGAGGTCGAGGCCCGCGGCCGGCTCGTCGAGCAGCAGCAGCTCGGGGTCGGTCATCAGGGCACGCGCGATCTGCACCCGCTTGCGCTCGCCCTCGCTGAGGGTGCCGAACGTCCTGTCCAGCAGGTGGGCCGCGCCCACCTCGGCCAGCAGGCCGGCGGCGCGGTCGTGGTCGAGGTCGGCGTACTGCTCGCGCCAACGGCCCACGACACCGTAGGACGCCGAGACGACGACGTCGCGGACGAGCTCGCTGCGCGGGATCCTGTCGGCGAGCGCGGCACTGGTCAGCCCGATGCGCGGACGCAGCTCGAACACGTCGGTGGTGCCGAGCACCTCGTCGAGGATGCCGGCGACCCCGGACGTCGGGTGCAGCTGGGCGGCCGCGACCTGCAGCAGCGTCGTCTTGCCGGCGCCGTTGGGCCCGAGGACCACCCAGCGCTCGTCCTCCTCGACCAGCCAGCTGACGTCGTCGAGCAGGAGCGTCGTGCCACGGCGGACCGTGACCCCGGCGAGCTCGATGACGGCGACCACGTCGCTCACCCTATCCAGCCGCGTCCGTGGCGCCGGTCCTGACACGGCGGTGGCGGGACGACGGGTAGCCTCGCCGGCGATGTCGCCCTCTCCCGCGTCCCCGGCCGCGACCCTGCCGCACGCGGCCCGGCTCGCGTGGTGGCTGACCGCATGGCTGCGCGGCCACGAGCAGACCGACCACGTGCTCGACGTCCTCGCCGACGACACCCACCTGCTCGCCGGCGGCTCGGCGCTCGACCTGCTGGCGCGCTCGCGCGCGACGGGGGCGACGCACGCCGGTGTGGCCCTGCCGGTCGACGGCGACCTGCTCGGGCTCGGCGGGCCGCGCGACTTCAACGCCGCGGCCCTCGAGGCGGGCCAGGCCGTGGTGGTCGGGGACCTCGGCCTGGTGCCGGAGGAGCAGGGCGAGACGGTCCAGTGGCGGGTGTTCGCGGCGGCCCGCCGCCAGCTGCCGGACGTCGGGGAGGCCGACCGGTCCCTGCGGCAGACGCTGCTCTCCACGGCCGGCGACCTCGCCGACCTCGACGTCGCCCGGTGGCGTCCCGAGGCCGCTGACGCGTTGATGAACCTCCACCACCGCCCGGAGCTCGACGCGCCGCTCGGCACGCCGCCCCGGTGCCTGGAGCTCGCCGCCCGCGGGCTGCAGGCCTGGGCGATCGTCGACCTGGCCCTCGCCGACGACGGCGGTGCGCTGTCGTCCTACGAGATCGAGCGGCGTCGCGGCCTGCTGCAGCCGCTCGGGCGGGCGGCGCGTGGGGCGGTCGTCGCGGCGTGCTCGGCCGAGGTGTGGCCCGAGCACTGACGGACCGCCCGAGGCGCGGACCCCGCAGCGGGCTGCCGGGCCGCGAGGCTAGCCTTCGTCGCACCATGGAAGACGAGCCGAAGACCCTCCTCGTCACGCTCACGGGCAAGGACCGCCCGGGCGTCACCTCGACGATCTTCGCCGCGCTCGCCGGCGCGGGCGTCGAGGTCCTCGACATCGAGCAGATCGTGCTCCGGCGCCGGCTCGTGCTCGGCATCCTGGTCACCGCGCCGCGCGACTGGAAGAAGCTGCGCGACGTCGTCGAGCGCACCGCCGCGGAGCTCGAGATGAGCGTCGAGGTCGACCGCGGCGCGGGCGACAACCGCAGCCGCCCCGGCGACCGGTCGCACATCACGATCATCGGCAGCCCGCTGAAGGCGTCCGCGATGGCCGCCGTCGCCGGGCGCATCGCCGACTCCGGTGCCAACATCGACAGGATCGAGCGGATGGCGCGCTACCCCGTCACGGCCATCGAGCTCCACGTCTCGGGCGCCCCGGCAGACACGCTGCGCCCGCTGCTCGCCGTCGAGGCCGTCAAGCAGGGCATCGACCTCGCGGTGCAACGTGACTCGCTGCACCGGCGTGGCATCCGGCTCATCGTCATGGACGTCGACTCCACGCTCGTCCAGGGCGAGGTGATCGAGATGCTGGCCGCGCACGCCGGGCAGGAGGCCGAGGTCGCGCGGGTCACCGAGGCGGCGATGCGGGGCGAGCTGGACTTCGAGGAGTCGCTACGCGAGCGGGTCGCGCTCCTCGAGGGGGTGCCCGCCTCGGCGCTCGACGAGGTGTATGACTCCATCGTGCTGGCCCCCGGAGCGCGCACCATGGTGCGCACCCTGCGTCGCCTCGGCTACCGCTTCGCGATCGTCTCGGGGGGCTTCACCCAGGTCACCGACCGCCTCGCTGCCGATCTCGGCATCCACTTCGCCCGGGCCAACGAGCTCGAGATCGTCGACGGCCGCCTGACGGGGCGCATCGTGGGCGACGTCGTCGACCGCGCCGGCAAGGCGGAGGCGCTGCGCGAGTTCGCCCGCGAGGTCGGCGTCCCGCTCGACGCGGTGATCGCCATCGGTGACGGCGCGAACGACCTGGACATGCTCAACGCCGCAGGGCTGGGCATCGCCTACAACGCCAAGCCCATGGTCCGCGACGCCGCCGACACGTCCGTCAACGTCCCCTACCTCGACGCGATCCTCTACCTCCTCGGCATCTCGCGGGAGCAGATCGAGGACGCCGACGCCGCGGTCGGCATCGTCACCCCCGCTCCGCCCCTCCTGGGCTGACCCCGACCGCGACGCAGCCGCCGATCTCCTCGTCCACGACGACGTGGGCGGCCAGGCCCGCGCGCTCCATGGCAGCGGTCGTCAGGGCGGCCTGGGCAGGACTGGTCTCGATGAGGAGCACCCCATCCGGCGCGAGCCACGCGGGTGCGCCCGCAGCCAGCCGCCGGTGCACGTCGACGCCGTCGGGACCGCCGTCCAGCGCCTCGCGCGGCTCGTGGTCGCGGGCCTCCGGGGGCATCCGGGCGACGGCGTCGCTCGGCACGTAGGGCGCGTTGGCCGCGACGACGTCGATGCGCCCCGCCAGGTCGCGCGGCAGGGCGTCGTAGAGGTCGCCCAGGTGCAGCGCCGCCTCGGGCGCGTTCCGTCGGGCGCACGCGAGAGCGGCGCGGCTCAGGTCGGCGGCGTGCACCTCCGTGCCGGCCCCGTCGCCGGCGCCGACGTCGGTCTCGAGGCAGGCTGCGACCGGCGCGACCCCGCTGCACATCTCCACCACCACGAGCGCCCCACCGCCGCGGGGTGCGGCCCGTGCTGCCACCTCGGCGAGGGTCGTGCGGGCGAGCAGCTCCGTGCGGCGGCGCGGCACGAAGACCCCCGGCGCCACCACGAGCCGGCGCCCGAGGAACTCCACCCAGCCGAGCACCAGCTCGAGGGGCTCACCCGCGACCCGGCGCGCCACCAGGTCGTCGAGCTGCGCCGACGACCCGGCCGCGGCCGTCAGCAGCGCTGCCTCCTCCTCGGCCCACACGCACCCGGCCGCGCGCAGCAGCCCTGCCACCTCGACCGGCCCGTGCCGAGCGCTCATCCGGCCCCGACGTGGAAGGCCTCGAGCCGACCGGTGCCCGGACCGAGGCCGCTCCACGGGACGGCCACCGAGAACACCGCCAGGGCGGCGGGCGGGAAGCCGCGGGTCAGCATGCTGGTCGTCGCGTCGGCGTCGCCCTCGCCGTCGTCGACCAGCTCGGCGAGCGTCGCCATCGTCGGGTTGTGGCCGACCACGACGAGGCACCCGACCCCGGCGTCGGTGTCGCGGAGCAGGTCGAACGCCGAGTCGGCACCGGCGGCGTAGAGTCCGGCGGAGTGCGCGGCCGGACAGCTCCAGCCGGCGCCGGCGGCGACCTGCTCCCACGTCTGCACGGCCCGCGTCGCGTCGGAGACCAGCGCGGCGTCGGGACGTACGCCCCGGTCGTGCAGCCAGCGTCCGGCCTCCGCGGCGTCCGCGCGCCCCTGCGACGTCAGGGTCCGGGCGTGGTCGGAGGGCGCCGTGGCCGCGGCCGTGGCATGGCGCACCAGCACCAGCCGTCGTACGTCCTCGCCCGTCACGTCGCTCCCCTACCCCGCTCACGGCTCCTGCATCCCCGCACCTTTGCAGCCGCTAGCCTGCCTGTCATGCCCAAGGGTCCACTCATGATCATCGGTGGCGCCGAGGACAAGGTCCGCAAGCCGACCATCCTCGAGCACTTCGTGGCCCTCAGCGGGGGTCCGGACGCCCGCATCGCCGTGGTCCCCACCGCGTCCTCGCTGGGTCGCGAGGTCGTCGAGGTCTACGACGCGCTGTTCAGCAAGTTCGGGGCGGCCCGCGTCGACGCCGTACGCCCCGAGTCGCGCGAGGAGGCCCACGACGCGTCCCTGGTGGAGGTCCTCGACGAGGCCACCGGGGTGTTCATGACCGGTGGCAACCAGCTGAAGCTGTCGTCGATCGTGTGCGGCACGCCCGTCGGTGAGGCGATCCTGCGCGCCCACGAGCGCGGCGCGGTGGTCGCCGGCACGTCCGCGGGGGCGAGCATCCAGTCCTCGCACATGGTCGCCTTCGGCGTCGGCGGGTCGACGCCGAAGCAACGGATGACCCAGGTGGCGGCGGGGCTCGGGCTGGTCGACGCTGCCGTCATCGACCAGCACTTCGACCAGCGCAACCGCTACGGCCGGCTGCTGATGATCGTCGCGCAGAGCCCGCAGCTGCTCGGCATCGGCGTCGACGAGGACACCTGCGGTCTCGTGGAGGACGTCGACGGCGAGAGGGTGATGCGGGTGCTGGGCCGAGGGGCCGTCACCGTCTTCGACGGCTCCCGCATGGTCTCCAACGCCCACGAGGCGAAGCGGTCCGCGCCGCTGCTGGCCAGCGGCATCGTCTTCCACACGCTGCCCGAGGGGACGGTGTTCAACCTCTCGACACGCTCGCTCGTGCCGCAGGACGCGGTCGTGGACCCGGAGGACGCCGAGGAGCTCGCCGAGGCCAGCCGCGACCTGCGCCAGCTGGCGCGCGACATCGCCGCCGCCGACGCCGCGCCGGCCGCCATCCGGCGTCGCCTCCGGATGCGGCGCCCGCGGACCGCGTCCGTGGCCACCCGGCCCACCGAGCCCACCGAGCCCATCGAGCCCATCGAGCCCACCGAAGGAGATCCTGCATGAGCGAGCGCCCCACGCCGGACCTGGAGATCGTCGAGACGCGGGTCTACCGCGGTCCCAACGTGTGGTCCTACGACAAGTCGATCCACCTCGTGGTCGACCTCGGGTCGCTCGAGCAGTTCCCCACCAGCACCCTCCCTGGCTTCACCGACGCCCTCGTCGCGATGCTGCCCGGCCTGCGGGAGCACTCCTGCTCGCGGGGGCGCCGCGGCGGCTTCCTGGAGCGGCTCCACGAGGGGACGTGGCTCGGCCACGTCGCCGAGCACGTCGCGCTGGCGCTGCAGCAGCTGGTCGGCCACGACATCCGCCGCGGCAAGACCCGTCAGGTCGCGGGCGTCCCGGGGCGCTACAACATCGTCTACGGCTACATCGAGGAGAACGTCGGCCTGACCGCCGGCCGTCTCGCCGTGCGCCTGGTCAACCACCTCGTGGAGGGCGACCCCGACTTCGACTGGGAGACCGAGCGCGACGACTTCATCCGCCGGGCCGAGCGGACCGCGTTCGGCCCCTCGACGCAGGCGATCGTCGACGAGGCCGTCTCCCGCGACATCCCCTGGATCCGCCTCAACCAGTACTCCCTCGTCCAGCTCGGCCAGGGCGTCCACGCCAGGCGGATCCGGGCGACGATGACGTCGGAGACGTCCTCGATCGCCGTCGACATCGCCTCCGACAAGGACCTCACCACCACGCTGCTCGGCGCGGCCGGTCTGCCGGTGCCCAAGCAGGAGTCGGTCCGCACGGAGGAGGGCGCGGTGGCCGCCGCCCGCCGCATCGGCTACCCGGTCGTGCTCAAGCCGCTCGACGGCAACCACGGTCGCGGCGTGTGCCTCGACCTGCAGGACGAGGCCGACGTACGCGCTGCCTTCCCGGTCGCGCACGGGCAGTCTCGCCGCGGCAACGTCATCGTCGAGTCCTTCGTGACGGGCAAGGACTACCGGTGCCTGATCATCGACGGCCGGATGGTCGCCATCGCCGAGCGCGTCCCCGCGTCGGTGACCGGCGACGGCACGTCGACCGTGCAGGAGCTCGTGGACCTCACCAACGCCGACCCGCGTCGCGGGGTCGGCCACGAGAAGGTCCTGACCCGCATCAAGGTCGACGAGGCGGCCGTGGAGGTGCTCGCCGACCAGGGCCACACGCTCGACTCGGTGCCGGCCGAGGGCGAGATGGTCAAGCTCGCGCTCACCGGCAACATGTCCACCGGCGGCATCTCCATCGACCGCACGTTCGAGGCCCACCCCGAGAACGTCGAGATCGCGGAGGAGGCGGCGCAGATGGTCGGCCTCGACATCGCCGGCATCGACTTCATCTGCCCCGACATCACCCAGCCGGTGCGCGAGACCGGCGGCGCCATCTGCGAGGTCAACGCCGCCCCCGGCTTCCGGATGCACACGCACCCCACCATCGGGGAGCCGCAGTTCATCGCCAAGCCGGTGGTCGACATGCTCTTCCCGCCGGGCGCGACGTCGCGGATCCCGATCGTCGCGGTCACCGGCACCAACGGCAAGACCACGACGAGCCGGATGATCAGCCACATCTTCAAGGGCATGGGCCGCAAGGTCGGCATGACCTCCACGGACGGCGTCGTGATCGACGAGCGGCTGCTCATCCGCGCCGACGCGTCGGGGCCCCGCTCGGCCCGGATGGTCCTGCAGAACCCGCGCGTGGACTTCGCCGTCTTCGAGGTGGCCCGCGGCGGGATCCTGCGCGAGGGCCTCGGCTACGAGCGCAACGACGTCGCCGTCGTGCTCAACGTGCAGCCCGACCACCTCGGCCTGCGCGGCATCGACACCGTGGAGCAGCTCGCCGACGTGAAGGCGGTGATCGTCGAGGCGGTGCCGCGCGACGGCCACGCCGTCCTCAACGCCGACGACCCGCTCGTGCGGGAGATGCGGCGCAAGTGCTCCGGGCAGGTCGTGTGGTTCTCGATGGCCGAGCCTGGCAGCGAGGCGCGCGAGATGATCGACGCCCACTGCCGCCGCGGCGGCAAGGCGATCGTCCTGGACCCCAGCGACCGCGGCGAGATGATGGTCGTCCTGCACGGCCGCCGCGCGATGCAGCTGGCGTGGACCCACCTGCTGCCGGCGACCTTCAACGGCCGGGCCCGCATGAACGTCCAGAACGCGCTGGCCGCGGCAGCCGCGGCGTTCGCGGCCGGCGCGCCGCTGCACGACATCCGGCAGGGCCTGCGCACGTTCTCGACGAACTACTACCTCTCCCCCGGGCGCCTCAACGAGGTCGACGTCAACGGAGTCAACGTCATCGTCGACTACTGCCACAACGCACCGGGCATGCGGATGCTCGGCGACTTCGTCGACCGGGTCGGGGAGTCGCTCGAGTCCTCGCACGACCTCGCCCGGCCGTCGCGCATCGGCATCATCGCCACCGCCGGCGACCGCCGCGACGAGGACATGCGCGAGCTCGGCCGGATCGCCGCGCAGCACTTCGACGTGTGCATCGTGCGCGAGGACGTGGCGCTGCGCGGCCGTGAGCGCGGTGCAACGGCGGAGCTCGTGATGGACGGCGTGCGTGCCGCGATGGCCGAGGGGGCCCGCTGCAAGCAGGCCGAGCTGGTGCTGGAGGAGATCGAGGCGGTGCGCCACGCCATGAGCCGGGCCAACCGCGGCGACCTCGTCGTGGTCTGCGTCGACAAGCACGCCGAGGTCATGGCGGAGCTGGAGAACTGGTCCGACGTCGCGCAAGCGGGATCGGTGAGCAATCCCGACGCCCCGTCGGCGGACCCCGACTACACGCCCTCGACTGCCGGCGCCTGAGCCGCCGCTGCCGCCGCGGGCGGTGCGTGAGGCAGGTTCTGAGCCCTCGGAACATGCCTCACCCACCGCTCGGTCCCGCTGGCGGTGCGTGAGACAGGTTCTGAACCCCGGGAACATGCCTCATCCACCGCTGGCGCCGCGGGCGGTGCGTGAGGCAGGTTCTGACCCGCCGAAACCTGCCTCACCCACCGCTGCCGCCGGGCGGTGCGTGAGGCAGGTTCTGAGCCCCCGAAACCTGCCTCACCCACCGCTGCCGCCGCGGGCGGTGCGTGAGACAGGTTCTGAGCCCCCGAAACATGCCTCACTCACCGCTCGGTGCCGCTCAGGGCAGCGCGGACGCCGCCCGCACCTTGCCCGCCAGGGTCTCGGGCGAGTCGGGCGTTCCGCCGTGCGCGGCGATCCAGTCGTAGGCCTCCTGCCGCTCGGCGTGGCACATCAGCCCGACGACGTCGCCCGGCTCGGCGCGCCCCACCAGGGCGGCGAGGCACTCCACCTCGGTCCGGAAGGTGTCGATGTCGGTGACGCCGACGCGGGCGGCGCCGGCGCGCAGCAGGGCGTCGAGCTCGTCCATGGTCCGTCCCCTCAGGTACCACTCCTTGTGGCCGATCGCGACCACGTCGCTGCCCTTCGCACCGATCTCGCCGAGCGCCTCGATGAGCTCGTCGGTGCGGTCCCCCACCGCGCCGAGGCCGAGCAGCAGGCGGGCACCGGGACGGCGTACGCCGGCCATGACCTCCAGCAGCGCCTCGAGCCCCGCCTCGTTGTGGGCGAGGTCCATCACCACGGAGACGCCGCCGGGGAGGGAGAAGAAGTTCATCCGGCCGGGGTTGTGCTCGGCATCGGGCCGGAAGGACGTCAGGCCGGCCACCACGTGCTCGCGGGCCAGCCCGACCGCCAGGGCCGCCGACGCGGCGGCGAGCGCGTTCTCGATGTTGAAGCGCGAGAGACCGGCCAGGGTCATCGGCACGTCGACCAGCTCGACGAGGGGGTCGGGGTCCGCACCGGGCGCGAGCACCGTGATCCACCCGTCGATGACCGTTGTGGCGCGGCCGCCATGGCCGAGCACCTCGCGCACCGCCGGCGAGTCGGGGTCGCGGCTGAAGACCCACGGCTGCGCGGCGATCACCGCGCGCATGGCCAGCACGCGTGGGTCGTCGCCGTTGAGCACCGCCCAGCCGTCCTTGCGGGTGATCCGCGGGACGACGGACTTCACCTCGGCGAGCTGGTCGACGGTGTCGATGCCCTGCAGGCCGAGGTGGTCGGCGGTCACGTTGGTCACCACCGACACGTCGTTGCGGGTGACGCCGATCCCCTTGAGGAGGATGCCGCCGCGAGCGGTCTCGGTGACCGCGAGCTCGACGCCCTCGAGGCCCAGTGCCCGCCCGGCACCGGACGGACCCGAGTAGTCGCCGGCCTCGACCAGCACCCCGTCGCGGTAGATGCCGTCGGTGTTCGACCAGCCCACGACGAGCCCGCTGGTGCGGGCGATGTGGGCGATCATCCGGCTGGTCGTGGTCTTGCCGTTGGTGCCGGTGACCGCGACGACCGGGATCGTCGGCGTGACCGTGGTCGGCGGCGGGCCCGGCGGGGCGGCGGCGACCTCGCGGGCGGCGGTGGTGACAGCGGCCTCCACGTCCGGGGCGGGCAGCGCGTCCAGGGCGTGGGCCACCGCCTCGCCCAGGGCCCGGGCCCGGCCGCGGCGGCGCCAGGGGAACGCGACGACGACCACGTCGGGGGCCGCCGTCGGACGCACCCGCACCGCGAGCCGGCGGGTGCCCGCCTCGAGGGCGATCGCGCGGACCAGCCGCTCGACCGCCCGCAGGGCGAAGCGCTGGCGGAAGCCGGACCCGGGCGCGCCGGGGCGCGTGGTGCGCAGCCCGATGCGGCGGGCGAACCGCAGCACCGCCTCGTCCTCGGCTCCGGTGATCGTCGAGACGTCGAGGGTCAGCTTCACCGCGGCGCGCGGGAAGTAGAGGTTCGGGCCTTCGAGGACGCGCAGCTCGACGAGTGAGGTCACCGGGCGAAAACTACCCGGCACCGCCTCCGGGGGCACCAGCCCCCGCACCGGCGTCGCTGGTCACAGTCCCATCGCGTGGAAGCCGCCGTCGACGTGGACGATCTCGCCGGTGGTGGCCGGGAAGAAGTCGCTCAGCAGCGCGCACACGCCGCGGGCGGTCGGCTCGTGGTCGGACTCGTCCCAGCCCAGCGGGGCACGGTCCTTCCACGACGACTCGAGGGCCTCGAACCCCGGGATCGCCTTCGCGGCGAGCGTCTTCAGCGGGCCCGCCGACACGAGGTTGCAGCGGATGCCCTCGGGCCCGAGGTCGCGCGCGAGGTAGCGCGAGGTGTTCTCCAGCGCAGCCTTCGCGACGCCCATCCAGTCGTACGCCGGCCACGCGGTCGTCGCGTCGAAGGTCAGGCCGACGATGGAGGAGCCGGGCGACAGCAACGGCCTCGTCGCGACGGCGAGCGACTTCAACGAGTACGCCGAGACCTGCACGGCCTGGGCTACGTCGTCCCACGGGCCGTCCATGAACTTGCCGCCCAGCAGCGTCTCCGGGTTGCCGTAGGCGATCGAGTGGACGACGCCGTCGAGCCCGTCGACGTGCTCGCGCACCTGGTCGGCGAGGCCGGCGAGGTGGGCCTCGTCGGTGACGTCGAGCTCGAGCACCGGCGGCTCCTGCGGCAGCCGCTTCGCGATCCGCCTGGTGATGCCGAGCGCCCGGCCGAAGTTGGAGATCAGCACCGTGGCGCCCTGCTCCTGCGCGACCTTGGCGGTCGCGAAGCCGATCGAGCTGTCCATCGTGACGCCGGCGACGAGGATGCGCTTGCCGTCGAGGATTCCCATGTCGTTGTCGACCTTTCGTGTCTGGCGTGGAGGGGTCAGTGGCCCATGCCGAGGCCGCCGTCGACCGGGATCACGGCCCCGGTGACGTACGCCGCGCCGTCGGAGGCCAGCCAGGTGACGGCCGAGGCGACCTCGGCCGTCGAGGCGTAGCGCCCCAGCGGCACCTGCGCCCTGATCGTGGCCTTCTGGTCGTCGCTCAGCACCTCGGTCATGTCGGTCTCGACGAAGCCGGGCGCGACGACGTTGGTGGTGATCGACCGGCTGCCGAGCTCGCGTGCCAGCGAGCGGGCCATGCCCACGAGGCCGGCCTTCGACGCGGCGTAGTTGACCTGGCCGGCCGAGCCGAGCAGGCCGACGACCGACGAGATCAGGATGATCCGGCCTCGGCGCATGCGCAGCATGCCCTTGGCGGCGCGCTTGGCGAGCCGGAACGTGCCGGTCAGGTTGGTGTCGATGACCGAGGACCAGTCGTCCTCGCTCATCCGGAGCAGCAGGGTGTCCTTGGTGATGCCGGCGTTGGCGACCAGCACCTCGACCGGCCCGTGGGCCTGCTCCACCTGCGCGAACGCCGCCTCGACGGCCTCCGGGTCGGTGACGTCGCAGCGCACGTCGAGCGCACCCTCGGGAGCGCCGCCGTTGCGCGTGGTCACCGCGACCTTGTCGCCCTGGGCGATGAAGGCCTCGGCGATGGCGCGGCCGATGCCGCGGTTGCCGCCGGTCACCAGGACCGAACGGGGCTCGGACGGGGCGCTGGCTGCGGGAGTGTCGCTCACGCTCCCGACGCTAGTGATTACCGGGCGGTAGAGGCGAAACCTACTCGTCCTCGAGGCGGAAGCCGACCTTCATGCCGACCTGGAAGTGCTCGACCACGCCGTCCTTGGCCTGCCCGCGGACCTGGGTGACCTCGAACCAGTCGATGTGGCGCAGCGTGCGACCCGCGCGCTCGATGCCGTTGCGGATCGCCTGGTCGATGCCGTCCGGCGAGGTCCCGACGATCTCGGTGACGCGGTAGGTGCGGTTGGTCATGTGTCCTCCTGCTCGGGCGGCGGTCCGCGGACCGGCCGACCGGTCCGCGGCGTGGGTTCCCGAGCCTAGCGACGTAGACTGGGAGGCGTGGCAAGGTCCGACGCCGTACGCATCACCACGGCACGCAGCAGCGCCGCCGAGGACATGCGATCCCGGCAGCGCCGCTACGCCTGGTCGATGAGCATCCGCCTCGTCTGCTTCGTCGCCGCGGTCGCGGTCGGACCGGGCGTCCTGCGCTGGGTCCTCGTCGGCGCGGCCGTGTTCCTCCCGCTGTTCGCGGTGGTCATGGCCAACGCGAACGACCAGCGTGACGACGGATTCACCCTCCCCCACGGCGCCGGGGTGCACGAACTGACGGCACGTGACGACGAACACTGAGGAAACGCCGGGCGACGTGCGGGTGACGAAAGTTTGGTTTTCATCCGGTCCCATGGAATGATCAACCCCGCGAACGCAGCATCCCCCGTCTGCGTTGGCGCCGAAGTGCCGGACAGCTTCCCCCCGTGGCTGTCCGGCACTTCTCTTTGGTCCGCACGCCGCTCGCACGCCTCCGGGAGGACGCCATGGAGCCCGACCGCGACATCTGCTCGGCGAAGGGCTGCCAGGCCGACGCCGCCTGGGACCTGCAGTGGAACAACCCCAAGATCCACACGCCCGAGCGCCGCAAGTCGTGGCTCGCGTGCGATGAGCACCGGGCGTCGCTGTCGGACTTCCTCGGCTCGCGCGGGTTCCTGAGGGACGTCGTCCCGCACCGCCCCGCCGTGTGATCCGCCCCACCCGCGGAGGCGAGGCCCGGCACCGGTAGATCCGCGGGCGCGGGGAACTGGGGCCGCATGGACAACGGCTTGCGCGACTCGACCGACGCCTGGGGCATCCAGCACCGCTGGCTCGACGCCGACGACGTACCGCAGGAGGTCTCCGACGCGACGGTGGCCCGGCTGCGCGAGGTCATCGGGGAGGCACCCGACGACCTCGAGCAGCGGGCGCCGCTGGTGACGCGGCCCGGGCGCGACCTCGGCCTCGTCGCCGGACGCGTGCTCTGCGAGGACGGCACCGAGCGACGCATCGAGGGTCGCGTGCCCGACGACATGCCGCTCGGCTACCACCGGCTGCACGGCCCCGACGGCACCGACCGCCTGCTCGTGGTGTCCCCCGGCCGCTGCTGGCTCCCGTCGCGGCGGTCGTGGGGATGGGCGGTGCAGCTCTACGGCGCGCGCTCCGCCGCGAGCTGGGGCATCGGCGACCTCGGCGACCTGCGCACCCTGCGCGAGTGGACCGAGCGCGCGGGCGGCGGCTTCCTGCTGGTCAACCCGCTCCACGCGGTGGCCCCGACGGTCCCTCTCGAGCCCAGTCCCTACCTCCCGGCCACCCGGCGCTTCCGGAACCCGGTCTACCTCCGCGTGCAGGACGTGCCGGGTTGGTCCCCCGACGACGCCGAACCCGACGCCGTACGCCGGCTGGGTGACTCGCCGCTCGTCGACCGCGACGCCGCGTGGCAGCTCAAGCGCACCGTCCTGCAGGCGGCGTACGACCGCTTCCGCTCCGCCGGCGGCGATCCGGACTTCGACGACTGGCGCGAGCAGCGCGGTCCGGGGCTGCAGGAGTTCGCGACCTGGTGCGCCCTGGCCGAGGAGCACGGACCGGACTGGCACCAGTGGCCACCCGGCCTCCAGCGGCCCGACACCGAGGACGTGGCGAGTTTCGGGCGCACCCACGCGACCGAGGTCGGCTTCCACGCCTGGATGCAGTGGCAGCTGGACGTGCAGCTGCGCTCCGCCACCGGAGGGCTGACCGTCCTGCAGGACCTCCCGATCGGCGTCTCCGGAGGAGGCGCCGACGCCTGGGCGTGGCAGGAGGGCGTGGCGCAGGGCGTCACGGTCGGGGCGCCGCCCGACGCGCTCAACACGCTCGGCCAGGACTGGGGCTCGCCGCCGATGGTGCCGTGGCGCCTGCGGCTCGCCGAGTACGAGCCCTTCATCGAGTCGGTGCGCGGCACCATCGCGGGGGCGGGCGGTCTGCGGATCGACCACGTGATGGGGCTGTTCCGCCTGTGGTGGATCCCCGAGGGTGCCGACGCGACCGAGGGCGCCTACGTCCGCTACCCCAGCGACGACCTGCTCGACATCGTCGCCCTCGAGTCGCACCGTGCCGGGGCGGTCGTCGTCGGCGAGGACCTCGGCACCGTCGAGCCGGGCGTCCCCGAGGCCCTGTCCAGCCGGGCGCTGCTGTCCTACAAGGTGCTGTGGTTCGAGGAGGACGATCCGTCCGAGTGGCCCGCGGAGGCGCTGGCGACGGTCACCACGCACGACCTCCCTACGGTGGCCGGTCTCTGGACCGGGTCCGACGCCGAGGACCAGCTGGCCACGACCGGCATGCCGGAGGAGGACGTGCGCCAGGGCCGCGCCGACCTCGTGGCGAAGCTGACGCGCTCGGGTCTGCCCACCGACGCCACCCCCGAGCAGGCGGTCGACGCGGCCTACCGTGAGCTGTCGCGGGCGCCGTCGCTGCTGCTGTCGCTGTCGCTGGAGGACGCGGTGCTGGAGGAGCACCGGCCCAACGTCCCGGGCACGGTGGAGCGCGACAACTGGCGCCTACCGCTGCCCGTGCCGGTCGACGCGCTCGACGACGTGCCGTCGGCGAGGCGCCTCGTGCGGACCGTCACCGAGGCGCTGGCCGGCGACGCCTGACCCGCCGGTCGGCCGCCGGCCGGTTAGCCGCCGGCCCGTCGGCCGTCAGCCGCCGGCGCGTCAGCCGCCGATCGCCGACATCGGTCGGTCGGGCTGGAGGAAGGACTGGTCGTCGATGCCGTGGCCGGCACGCTTGCCGCGCATCGCGACGACCCACCTGTCGGCGACCTCCTGGTCGCTCGCGCCGGAGCGCAGCGCCGTACGCAGGTCGGACTCCTCACGCGCGAAGAGGCAGTTGCGCACCTGGCCGTCGGCGGTGAGCCGCACGCGGTCGCAGTCGCCGCAGAACGGGCGCGTCACCGACGCGATGATGCCGACGGTCGCCGGTCCCCCGTCGACGTCGAAGAGCTCGGCCGGAGCGCTCCCGCGCGGCGCACCGTGCGGCGTGAGCGTGAACTCGGCGGACAGCGCGGCGTGGATCTCGTCGGCGGTCACCATGGCCGCCCGGCTCCACTCGTGCTGGGCGTCGAGCGGCATCTGCTCGATGAAGCGCAGCTCGTAGCCCTGGGCGATGCTCCAGCGGAGCAGCTCGGCCGCCTGGTCGTCGTTGGTGCCGCGCAGCAGCACCGCGTTGAGCTTGATGGGCCCCAGCCCGGCCTCCCGGGCCGCCTCGAGCCCGGCGACGACGTCGCGCAACCGGTCCCGGCGGGTGATGGTGGCGAAGGTCTCGGGGCGGACGCTGTCGATGCTGGCGTTGATCCGGTCGAGCCCGGCGTCGGCGAGGGCCCGCGCGGTGCGGGACAGGCCCAGGGCGTTGGTGGTCAGGGAGGTCTCGACGCCGAGCGCGTGCGTCCGCGCCACGATGTCGACCAGTCCGCGGCGCAGCAGCGGCTCGCCGCCGGTGAAGCGCACCTCGCGGATCCCGAGCCGCTCGACGCCGATGGTGATGAGCCGCACGACCTCGTCGTCGGTCAGGGTCTGCTCGGTGGGCAGCCAGTCGAGGCCCTCGGCAGGCATGCAGTAGTTGCACCGCAGGTTGCAGCGGTCGGTGAGGGAGACGCGCAGGTCCGTGGCCACGCGGCCGAAGCGATCTGCCAGGAGTGTCGTCACGGTCACGAGTCTACGAGTGCCGTCGAGCCCCCCTCCGCCACCGAGGACGCGCCGGATAGCCTCGGTGGGTGCCCAAGCTGCGGTTCCTGCTCTCGCGCCGCTGGATCGTCTTCGCACTCGTGGTCGTCTTCCTCGCCTGGGTCGCCTGGCGGCTCGGCGAGTGGCAGTTCCACCGGCTCGAGGACCGCCAGGAGCGCAACGCGATCATCGAGCGGAACGAGAAGGCCGGTGCCGCCCCCGTCACCGAGGTGATGGCTCCCGGCCGCGACGTCGACGCCTCGGACGAGTGGCGGATCGTCGAGGCCCGCGGGACCTACGCGGTCGAGGACACGGTCATCGTGCGCTACCGCACCCGCGACGGCGAGGCCGGTGTCGACGTCGTCGTCCCGCTCGAGCTGCCCGGCGGCACGAGCGTGCTGGTCGACCGCGGCTGGTACGCCACCGACAACCGCGGCGCCACCACGGCGGACGTCCCGGCGCCGCCCGAGGGCGAGGTGACGATCACGGGGTGGGTGCGCCGCGACGCCGAGGGCGACAGCACGCAGGTCACCGACCAGTCGACCCGGGCGGTCGACAGCGAGCAGATCGGTGAGGCGCTGGACCGCCCGGTGCTGGGCGGCTGGCTCGACCTGCGCTCGGAGTCGCCTGCGCCCGAGACGGCGCTGCAGCCGGTGGAGCTGCCCGAGCTCGACAACGGCCCCCACTTCTTCTACGGGCTGCAGTGGTGGTTCTTCGGGGTGCTCGCCATCTTCGGCTTCCTCTACCTCATCTACGACGAGTGGCGCGGCGGCCGCGGTCCGTGGGGCCGCCCGGACGCCGCCGGGGGCCGACCCGCCGGCGGCCCTGCGGGTCCGCCGGCGCGTACGGCGGCCGCGAAGCCGCGCCGCACCTGGCGCGACCGGCTGGACCAGCCCGCGGACGAGGACGACGAGCCCCCGTCAGAGCGCGCGGAGCAGTCCCCCGTCGACCGGGAGCATCACGCCCGTCAGGAATGACGCGGCCGGCGAGAGCAGGAACGCCGCGACCGCGCCGAACTCCTCCGGCTCCCCGTAGCGGCCCAGCGGGATCGCGGCCTCGGCCGCGCGCCGTGCCGCCTCCGGGTCGCCCGTCGAGGCGTCGAGCTCGGCGACCCGCTCGGTGGCGAGGCGGCCGGGCAGCAGCCCGTTGACGCGCACCCCGCGCGGGCCGAGCTCGTCGGCCAGGGTCTTGGCGACCATCGCCAGGCCCGGTCGCAGCCCGTTGGAGATCGCCATGTCGGGCAGGGGCGCCCGGACGCTCGACGAGAGCACGAGCCCGAGGGAGCCGCCCGACGGGAGGGCGGCGCCGACCTCGCGCGCGAGGCGTACGGCGCCGAGGAACACCGAGTCGAACGCGCTGGTCCACTGCTCGTCGGTGATCGTGCCGACCGGGCCCTTGGGCGGACCGCCGACGCTGATGAGCGCGCCGTCGACGCGCCCCCAGGCGTCGTCGGCCGCGGCGAGCAGGCGGGCCGGGGTCTCGCGGTCGGCGTTGTCGGCGACCACCGTGACGGCGGCGTGACGGCCGGCCGCCTCGTCGAGCGTGGCGGCGGCCTGCTCGAGCGTCTCGCGGGAGCGGCCGGACAGGACGACGCGCGCGCCCTCGGCGACCAGCACGTCGGCGCTCGCCCGCCCGAGCCCCCGGGCTCCGCCGGTGACGAGGTAGACGCGATCGGTGAGCTGGAGGTCCATGTCGCGAGCCTAGCCGGGGTCGGCGGGGTCGCTGTGCGGGTGCCGGGGTGGCCGGACGCCCCCGCCCCGGCCCGGGCCAGCGTCATACGAACCCGCACGCATAGGCGCCGGTCCGCATGACGCACCCCCGCGCCCGCCCCCGGCGTCATACGAACCCGCACGTATTGGCGCCGGTCCGCATGACGCACGCAGGGCCCCGACCCGGCGTCATACGAACCCGCACCCATAGCCGCCGGTCCGTATGACGCACCCCGGCGCCCGCCCCCAGCGTCATACGAACCCGCACGTATAGCCGCCGGTCCGCATGACGCACCCCGGCGCCCGCCCCCAGCGTCATACGAACCCGCACGTATAGGCGCCAGTCCGCATGACGCACGCGGGCGCCGCCGGACGCACCCCGGCGCCGCCGGAAGCTCACCGCCGCGGCCGGGCGCACCGGGCGCGCCGCGGACGCCAGGCGAGTGACGCTCAGCCGCGCGCGGGGACCGCCGACTCCTCGCGGAACTGGGTCGCGTGGAGCGTGGCGTAGAGCCCGCCGGAGGCGAGGAGCTCGGCGTGCGTGCCCTGCTGGACGACCCGGCCGCCCTCGAGGACCAGGATGAGGTCGGCGTTGCGGACGGTGGAGAGCCGGTGCGCGATCACGAGGGACGTACGCCCCTCGAGCGCGGCGTCGAGCGCCTGCTGGACGGCGGCCTCGGACTCGCTGTCGAGATGCGCGGTCGCCTCGTCGAGGACGACGATCGAGGGCGCCTTGAGCAGCAACCGGGCGATCGCCAGCCGCTGGCGCTCGCCGCCGCTGAGGCGGTAGCCGCGGTCACCGACGACCGTGTCGAGGCCGTCGGGCAGGGCCCGGACGAGGGAGGCGATCTGCGCGGCCTCCAGCGCCGCCCAGACGTCGGCCTCGCTGGCATCCGGCCGCGCGTAGAGGAGGTTGGCGCGGATGGTGTCGTGGAACATGTGGGCGTCCTGCGTGACGTAGCCGACGACGTCCTCGAGGGACTCGAGGGTCACGTCGCGCACGTCGTGTCCGCCCACCCTGACGGCACCGGCCTCGACGTCGTAGAGCCGCGCGACGAGGTGGGTGACGGTCGTCTTGCCGGCACCGGACGGCCCGACCAGCGCGACCATCTGGCCCGGCTCGGCGGTGAAGGTGACGTCGTGCAGCACGCGTCCGCTGTCGCGCGACTCGGTGCGCGCGACGGTCTCGAGGGAGGCGAGCGAGATCTCGTCGGCGCGCGGGTAGGTGAACGCGACGTGGTCGAACTCCAGCCGGGAGGCCGACCTCGGCAGCGCGATCGCGTCGGGCTTCTCCTGGATCAGCGAGGGCAGGTCGAGCACCTCGAAGACCCGGTCGAAGCTCACCAGGGCGGTCATCACGTCGATGCGCACGTTGGAGAGCCCCTGCAGCGGACCGAGCAGTCTGGTCAGCAGCACGCCCAGCGCCACGATCGTGCCGACCGAGAGCTCGCCGCGGATCGCCAGCCAGCCGCCGATGCCGTAGACCAGGGCCGTCGCCAGGGACGGCACGAGGGTCATGGCGGCGAAGAAGATGCGGGTCAGCAGCGAGATCCGCACGCCGAGGTCGCGCACCACGGCGGCCTTCCGCGCGTACGTCGAGTCCTCGGCGTCGCGGCGTCCGAACAGCTTGAGCAGCATCGCGCCGCCCACGTTGAAGCGCTCGGTCATGGCGTTGCCGAGGTCGGCGTTGCCGTCCATCTGCTGCCGCGAGAGGTCCGCGAGGCGGTTGCCGACCACCCGGGAGGCCAGGAGCAGGATCGGGAACAGCGCGACGCACAGCAGCGTCACCGGCCAGCTCAGGAACAGCATGGTCACGCCGACCACGACGGCGGCGATGACGTTGGACACGGTGCCCTGCAGCGTCGAGGTGAACGCCCGCTGCGCGCCGATGACGTCGTTGTTGAGGCGGCTGACGAGCGCCCCGGTCTGCGTGCGCGTGAAAAAGGCGAGCGACTGCCGCTGCACGTGGGAGAAGACCTGCGTGCGCAGGTCGTAGATCAGGCCCTCGCCGATCCGGCTCGACAGCCAGCCGGTGACCAGGCCGAAGGCGGAGTCGACGACCGCCACCAGCGCGACCAGCGACGCCAGCCACACGACCAGCGAGGTGTCGCCGGTGCGCACGCCGTCGTCGATGATCGCCTTGAGCAGCAGCGGCGGCACCACGACGAGGGCCGCGTCGACGACGGTGACGGCGAGGAAGGCCGCGATCAGCCTGCGGTGCGGGCCGGCGAACGCGAGGACCCTGCGCACGGTGCGGCGCTCGATCTTGTTGTCGACCACGCTCCGGTCGCTGCGCAGGAAGCGCCACGGCGGGCCACCTGCGCCCGGTCCCATCGACATGCCTGCTCCTCCGTCCGTCCCCACGAGAACCCGCGAGTGGACCGGATTGTTCCTCCCGCCACCGACAGGCCGGTCACGCTGCTGCCTCGGGGGCGCCGGCCCGCGATCAGCCGAGCGCGGCGGCGACGGCGCGGAAGCGGCGTACCTGGGCCTCGCGCTCGAGGCGGCGCTGCTCGTCGAGGTCGCGGCCGGCGGCGCCCTGCAGCAGGCGCTTGGTCTCGGTCACGACGCCGGGCATCGGGGCGACGAGGGCGGCGACGAGGTCGCCGACGGCGGCGTCGAGGTCGGCCGAGGGGTACGACGCCGTGGCCAGGCCGATGCGGACGGCCTCCTCCGCCCCGACCGTGCGGGCCGTGGCGCAGATCTCGAGCGCCCGCGCGTAGCCCACGTGCTCCACCAGCGGCTTGGTGCCGGTGAGGTCCGGCACGAGCCCGAGCGCCGACTCCTTCATGGAGAACGAGGCGTCGTCCGCGACCACGCGCAGGTCGCAGGCGAGCGCGAGCTGGAAGCCGGCGCCGACCGCGTGGCCGCGGACCTTCGCGATGGAGACGAACCGCGGCTCGCGCAGCCACGTGAAGCCGCGCTGGAACTCCTCGACCCGGGCCGAGGCGTCCTGGTCGCTGAGGGCGAGCAGGCCGACGACGCTCTCCCGCGCGTCGGTGGACGGGTCGAGCATCGCCCGGTCGAGCCCGGCGGAGAACGTCGGTCCCTCCCCCGTCACCACGACGACGCGCACGTCGTCGGGCAGGGTGCGGCCGATCTCGGCCAGGGCGAGCCACATGGCCGGCGTCTGCGCGTTGCGGACGGCGGGCCGGTCGAGCGTCACGGTCGCGACGGGGCCGGCGAGGTCGAGGCGGAGACCGACGGCGGCGAGCTCTTCGGGAGTCATGCCGCGAGGTTACTACTCGTCAGTAACCTCAGGCGAGGGACACGAGGTCGGCGTACTCGTCGCTCCACAGGTCCTCGTCACCGTCCGGGAGCAGCAGCACCCGGTCGGGGTCGAGCGCCCGGACCGCCCCCTCGTCGTGGGTGACGAGGATGATCGCGCCGGTGTAGCTGCGGATGGCGTGCAGCACCTCCTCGCGGGAGGCAGGGTCGAGGTTGTTGGTCGGCTCGTCGAGGAGGAGCACGTTGGCGCTCGACACGACGAGGATCGCCAGGGCGAGGCGGGTCTTCTCCCCGCCGGACAGCACCCCCGCGGGCTTGTGCGCGTCGTCGCCGGAGAAGAGGAACGAGCCCAGCACTGATCGAGCCTGGGTGTCGGTGAGCTGCGGCGCCGCGCTGTGGAGGTTCTCCAGGACGGTCCGGCCGACGTCGAGCGTCTCGTGCTCCTGGGCGTAGTAGCCGAGCTTGAGGCCGTGGCCGGGCACGACCCGGCCGGTGTCGGGCTGGTCCACCCCGGCGAGGATCCGCAGCATCGTGGTCTTGCCGGCGCCGTTCAGGCCCAGGATCACCACCCGGCTCCCCCGGTCGATCGCGAGGTCGACGGCGGTGAAGACCTCGAGCGAGCCGTAGGACTTCGACAGGTCGGAGCCCATGAGGGGCGTCTTGCCGCACGGCGCCGGCTCGGGGAACGCGATGCGCGCGACCCGGTCGGCCTGGCGCTCGGTCTCGACGCCGGCCATCATCTTCTCGGCCCGCTTGAGCATCGACTGCGCGGCCTGCGCCTTGGTGGCCTTGGCCCGCATCTTGTTGGCCTGGTCGGTGAGCACCCTCGCCTTGTTCTCGGCGTTCTGGCGCTCGCGCCTGCGGCGCTTCTCGTCGTCCTCGCGCTGGGTGAGGTAGTTGTGCCAGCCCATGTTGTAGACGTCGATCACCGCGCGGTTGGCGTCGAGGTGGAACACCTTGTTGACCGTCGCCTCGAGCAGCGCGTTGTCGTGGCTGATGACCACGAAGCCGCCCCTGTGCGCCTTGAGGAAGTCGCGCAGCCAGATGATCGAGTCGGCGTCGAGGTGGTTGGTCGGCTCGTCGAGGAGCATGATCTCGGCGCCGGAGAACAGGATGCGCGCGAGCTCGACGCGGCGCCGCTGGCCGCCCGACAGCGTGCCGATCGGCTGGGCGAGGATGCGCTCCTCGATGCCCAGCGCGGCCGCCATCTGCGCCGCCTCGGACTCCGCGGCGTACCCGCCCCCGGCGTGCAGCTCGGCGTCGGCGCGCGCCCACCGGCGCATGCCGCGCTCGTGGACCTTCGGGTCCTCGCTCGCCATGTCGACCTCGGCCTCGCGCAGGCGGCGGACCACCTCGTCGAGGCCGCGGGCCGACAGGATCCGGTCGCGAGCGATGACCGCGGGGTCGCCGACCCGGGGGTCCTGGGGCAGGTAGCCGATGTCGCCGCTGCGGACGACCTGGCCGGAGGCCGGCTGCCCCTCGCCGGCGAGGATCCTGGTGAGGGTCGTCTTGCCGGCGCCGTTGCGCCCCACGAGGCCCACCTTGTCGCCCGCGGCGATCCGGAAGGTGACGTCCTCCATGAGGAGCCGCGCGCCGGCTCGGACCTCGAGCTTCTGGGCGGTGATCATCAGGGTGCACATCCTACGAAGGGGTGGCTCCCGGAGCCCCATCGGGAGCCGTTCGCGCTACTGTGCGCGAAGGCTCCTCGCCCGCCCCAGACCCCCGGAAAGGCACCCGCATGCGCTTCAACCCGAAGGCCGACATCAGCGGTGGCCGCGTCCGCGACGTGGGCGGCGGCGGTGGCGGCCCGATGCGCATCCCGCTGCCGGGCGGCACCCGTGCCGGCGGCGGCATCGGCGGCATCCTCATCATCATCCTGTTCGTGGTGCTGACCCAGTGCATGGGCGGGGGCACGGGACTGCCCAGCGGCGGCGGTGGGTCGCTGGGCCAGCCCCAGGGCATCGACAGCGACGACGAGCGCTACGCCAACTGCAGGACCGGCGCGGACGCCAACACCGACAGCGACTGCGCCCGCATGGGCGTGGCGGCCTCGCTCGAGGACTACTGGGCCACGGCGCTGCCCGAGCAGGGCGGCCCGCAGTTCACCCCGGCGGTGATCAACACCTTCGCCGGAGGCGTGCAGACCGGCTGCGGCCAGGCGACGTCGCAGGTCGGCCCCTTCTACTGCCCGGCCGACCAGCAGATCTACCTCGACACCACCTTCTTCGCCGACGTGCTCGAGGGCCAGCTCGGCGGCCAGGGCGGCGACTTCGTCGAGCCCTACGTCCTCGGTCACGAGTACGGCCACCACATCCAGAACCTGATGGGCACCATGGGCCGGGTGCGCACCCAGCAGGGCGCGAGCTCCGACGCCGTGCGCCTCGAGCTCCAGGCCGACTGCTACGCGGGCATGTGGACGCAGCACGCCGAGGACAGCGAGCTGTTGACCCTCGACGACGCCGACATCGCGGAGGCGCTCGACTCGGCCAAGGCGGTCGGCGACGACCGGATCCAGCAGCGGTCGGGCCAGGGCGTGAACCCCGAGGGCTGGACGCACGGCTCCTCCGAGCAGCGGATGGCGTGGTTCACCCGCGGCTACGAGGAGGGCACGCTCGAGGCGTGCGACACCTTCTCGGCGTCCTCGCTGTAGGCCCGGCGCCCACCGGGCTCAGGCCAGCAGGGCCTCGATCTGGCCCACCTGCCGCTGCATGGCGCGGATGTACGGCGCCACGCTGGGGTGGCGGAACTTCCCGGCGAGCGCGCCCTCGCCGTCGGCGATGCGGGCGAGGGCCCAGTCGAGCCGGGTGAGCGCCGTGTAGACGGCCATCACCCGGGCGCCGGTCAACGCCGCGTCGGGTGTGGCGAGGCCCGGCGGCAGCGCGGCGACGTAGGCGTCCACGAGCGGTTCGAGGTCCTCGCGGGCGGCCAGCGAGAGGTAGCCGAGGTCGGCGCCGACCGGGCCCCGCCCGAGGTGGGCCCAGTCGACGGCGACGGCACCGTCGCCGGCACGGCCGGGGATGTTGGCCGCCGACGGGTCGCCGTGCTGCGCCACCTGCGGGAGCGCGTCGCACCGGTCCAGCCACATCCCCCGGTGCGACCAGAGGTGCTCGGCGACGTCGGCCATGGGTGTGCGCGCCAGCGTGCGCCAGCCGCCGCGCCGCTCGACGAGCGCGAGGCGGGTGCGCAGCTGGTCGCGGGCCAGCCACGGGTGGCCGCCGAGGTCGGCGGCGGCGAAGCGGCCCAGGCAGGCGGCGAGCCACAGGCCGGGGGCGTCGCGCGCCTCCACGCGCTCGTGCACCAGCGTGACGCCCTCCTCGTCCTCGTCCACCCGCACCACGGGCGCCTCGCGGAGACCGGGCGCGCCGGCCACGATGCCGCTGAGGGCCACGTCGGCGGCGCGGCGCCAGTAGTTGACGTCGGACGGCCGCAGCGGGCCGGGCGCGTCGTACGGGTCGGGCCGGCGCAGGCGCTTGACGACCACGTCGCGGCCCCGGTGCGTCGCCGACCAGACACCGACCGTGGCCGGACCGGCGCCCGCGAGCGGCTGCCACCCCGGCTCGGGCTGCCAGACGGAGGCGTCCATGGGCGCGAACCTAGCGCACCCGCGGCCCCGCCGCCGGACCCGCGCGCCCCGAGCTGCCGCAGGCGTTGGAGACCTCCACCTGCACCGCCTGCGCGTCGGCGACCGCCGCGTCGAGCACCGCCCGGCGCGGGTCGGGGACGGGGAGCCACGGCTCGCACACGACGACCGACGCGAGCCGGGCGTCGGTGAGAACGGCCGCCACCGCCGCGTGGTCGCCGCCGGTGACGACCGGGCCGCTGGTCCCCAGCACGGCGGCCAGCACGCGGGCGGCGTGGTCGGCCGCGGCCTCGTAGGCCTGTCGCGCCTGGTTGTCGCGCCGCCGGGCGAAGCGCTGCTGGCTCTGACCGCCCGCCTTGGTGCGACCCTGCACGTGCCGCTGTCCCACCTTGTGCTCGACGAGGTCGGCGCCGCTCAGCCGCGCGACCGCGAACCCGCCCTTGCGCACGAGCAGCACCCCCCACGTGTCCGGCGGCACCGCCGCGGCGGCGAACGCGGCGGCCTCCGCGGGACCGTCGTACGACGTCGCGAAGGGCAGCACCGCCGTGAAGTGCGACCCGTCGGCGGCGCTGCCGCGGAGCGTGCCGTCGGCGACCGCGAGCTCGGCTCCGCCGTGGCCGGTGGCGAAGTTGGCGACCCAGCGCTCCCAGCGCGCGGCAGGGACGAGGACGCGGGGCACGGCACGGACGCTACCGCGTCAGGCCGGGCGGGCCGCCTCGTCGGAGACCCGCGGGAACGGGGTCGGCGAGATGACCGCTCCCGCCGCGGCGCGCCGGCCCTCGCCGGGCCGGCGCGTCAGAGGAAGTCGAGCGGGTCGAACTGGTCGATCGGGATGATCCGGATCCGGGGCAACGACGAGTTGAAGGCGCCGATGTCGTACTCGAGGTCCAGGATCCGCACGCCGGGAAGGGTGCGGAACTGCGAGTTGACGAACTCGCCGAACCCGACGACGCCGACCTGGCGGCTGCCGTCGCACAGGGCGGAGACCTGGTCGACGAAGTCACCGTCGTGGCTGACCAGCACCACGTCAGCCGGCCGGTCGACGAGCGCCTCAGCGGTGCGCTGGATCGCGATGTCGACGATCTTGCCCTCGCCGCTCAGCGGGATCGGCTTGAAGCCGATCGCCAGGAGCGCCTGCACGAAGCTCGTCGGGAGCTCGGTGCTCGCGGCGAGGAAGAAGAGCCCGGTGACGTCCTGGTCGAAGGCGCGCTCGGCCCACTCGAGGAGGCGGTCCCAGCGCGGCCGCTCCTCGGGGCGCGGACGCCGGCCCAGGATCGAGGTGCCCAGGGTGGCGTCGATGTTCTCCCCGTCGACGAGGAGGTAGGTCATCCGCTCGGCCATGCGAGGACTCTCCCACACCGCGGCGGCAGCCGTCGGACCGCTCAGGACCGGTAGACGACCTTGAAGGACTCGACCACCTCGTCGCCCGTGACCTCGACCGCGGTGACCTCCACCAGCGCCCGCGGCACGCCCGCCCCGTCGCACAGGATGGAGAGCACCCCCACCTCGGGGAGGCCGTCGGCGTAGTCGGCCGCCGCCGCGCTCGTCCGGCCCCGGTCGTCGGCCAGCACCTCGGCGACGAAGGCGTCGGACTCCTCGGCGGACTCGCCGTAGGCCCACGCCGGCGGCGGCACCGACTCCAGCGTGGTCGGCCCGAAGTACGTCGGCGCCGCGTTGAGCTTGGCGTGGTAGCGGGCGAGGTCCCAGAAGACCCGCAGCTCCTCGTGGTCGAACTCGATGTCGGACAGGTCGACCTGGGGCTGCTCCATGGCGGGAGCCTAGCCAGTCGGCCGCGCTCGCGCGGCGCCGACGCTCACGCGATGTCGGCGACGTACGACGCGAAGGCGCGCGCCGCCTCCATCGAGCCCGGGCGCGGGCGCGCCTCCCGGTCGAGGCCGAGGTCGCGGTCGGCCTGCACCTGCTGCAGCAGCGGTCGCCACCGGGGGTCCGCGTGCATCATCGCCCAGCGCAGGGCGTCGCGCTTGCTCGCGACCTCACCCGTGCGCACCGTGTAGAGGCTGCGGCAGGCCTGGACGACGAGGTACCGCTGGCACCACGCCACGTCGGGCGGACACCAGCCGAGGACGCCCTCGGTGAGGCCGGCGAGCCCGGCGCGCGCGTGCTCGCGCAGCACCCCCTCCGGCACCGGCTCCACCAGCTCGACCGGGCACGGCCCGAGGAGCGTGATGCCGTGCTCACGGAGGATCCAGCGGGTCCACGGCTGGTTGCAGTGCGTCGACCACGACATCTCGTCGGCGCCGTGGTCGACGTAGAGCCACTCGCGGCCGAGCCCGGCAGTGGTGCGCAGGTCGCCGGCGACGGCGTACGAGCCCTCGAGGTGGCGGTGCCAGGAGCCGCCGCGGTGCGGCAGGTCACCGTGCATCGCCCGCAGCGCGGCCTCCTGCGCCTCGTCGGGCCGCTCGCGCACGACGACCAGGAAGTCGCAGTCGCTGTGCCGGTCCCCCGCCCCGAGCGCGAACGAGCCCTGGAGGTAGGCGCCCACGAACAGCTCGCCGAGGACCGGCTGCGCCTCCGTGACGAGGTCGTGCAGCACGCCGTTGAGGTCGGCGTAGCGCGTGGGGTGGGGGTTGAGCACGGATGGAGTGTGCGCCCGCCCGCTCCCCCGCCGCCACGGGATATCGACGAGGTTTCGACGATCCCGCCCCTCGCGGTCCCAGCTGCTCGGGTAACGCCACCGAACGTGCACTCCCGCCCCCACCGGTGGGGGCGGGAGTGCACGTTCGGTGGCGTTACCGGACGACCCGGCGCGGGCTCAGGTGTCCGCTGCGGCCGGGCCTCGTGCGCGGCTCAGACGTTGAAGCCGAGGGCGCGCAGCTGCTCGCGGCCGTCGTCGGTGATCTTGTCCGGGCCCCACGGCGGCATCCAGACCCAGTTGATCGCCACGTCGTTGACCAGGCCCTCGAGGGCGGACTCCGTCTGGTCGGTGATCACGTCGGTCAGCGGGCACGCCGCGGAGGTGAGGGTCATGTCGAGGACGGCGTTGCTGCCCTCGTCGAGGTGGACGCCGTAGACGAGGCCGAGGTCGACCACGTTGATGCCGAGCTCGGGGTCGACGACGTCCTTCATGGCCTCGGTGACGTCCTCGACGGTCACCGTCGAGGTGCCGCCGGCGCCGAGGGTGGCCTCGGGAACCGCGGGCAGGTCGCCGTGGCGCTGCTGGTCGGTGGAGTCGGTCATCGGGTCTCTCCTTCTGTCTGGGCCTGGGTGGTCGCGTCCTTCCACGCCATCCAGGAGAGCAGGGCGCACTTCACGCGCGCCGGGAACTTGGCGACGCCGGCGAACGCGATCCCGTCCTCGAGGACGTCCTCGTCGGGCTCGACCTGGCCCTTGCCCTGCATGAGCTCGAGGAAGGTCGCGTGGATCGACATCGCCTCGTCGACCGGCTTGCCGATCACGAGGTCGGTGAGCACCGACGCCGACGCCTGCGAGATGGAGCAGCCGACGGCGTCGTAGGACACGTCCCCGACGACGGAGCCGTCGGGGCCGTCGGCGAGGTGCACCCGCAGGGTGACCTCGTCGCCGCAGGTCGGGTTGACGTGGTGCACCTCGGACTCGAACGGGTCGCGCAGGCCCTTGTGGTGCGGGTTCTTGTAGTGGTCCAGGATGATCTCCTGGTAGAGCGAGTCGAGGTCGGTGCTCACGTTCAGGCCACCTTGAAGTAGCTGCGGGTGTGGTGCAGGGCCTCGACCAGCGCGTCGACCTCCGCGGGCGTCGTGTAGAGGTAGGACGACATCCGGGTCGAGCTCTGCACGCCGAAGCGCGCGTGCGCCGGCTTGGCGCAGTGGTGCCCAGCGCGCACGGCGACGCCTCGCGAGTCCAGGACCTGGGCGATGTCGTGCGGGTGGACGCCGTCGAGCTCGAACGACACCGCCCCGCCGCGCTGGGTGGCGTCGAGCGGGCCGAGCACGGTGAGCCCCGGCACGGACTGCAGGCCCTCGAGGGCGTACGCGGTGATCGCCTGCTCGTGGCGGTGGATGGCCTCGAGCCCGATGTGCGAGAGGTAGTCCACCGCCGCACCGAGCCCGACGGCCTCCACGATGGGCGGGGTGCCGGCCTCGAAGCGGTGCGGCGCCCGGGCGTAGGTCGAGCGCGCCATGGTGACGGTCTCGATCATCTCGCCGCCGCCGTGGAACGGGGGCAGCTCGTCGAGCAGCTCCTGGCGCCCCCACAGCACGCCGATGCCCGTCGGGCCGCAGACCTTGTGTCCGGTGAACACGAGGAAGTCGCAGCCGACGGCCTGGACGTCGACCGGCAGCTGCGGTGCCGCCTGCGACGCGTCGATGACCGAGTACGCCCCGACGGCGCGGGCGCGGGCCACCAGGTCCTCGACCGGGTTGATCGTGCCCAGCATGTTCGACACCCAGGTGAAGGCGACGACCTTGGTGTTCTCGTCGACCAGCCGGTCGGCTTCGGTGAGGTCGAGCCGTCCGTCGTCGGTCAGGCCGAACCAGCGCAGCTCGGCGCCCGAGCGCTCGCACGCCAGCTGCCACGACACGATGTTGGAGTGGTGCTCCATCTCGGTGATCACGACGTTGTCGCCGGGGCCGAGCTCGATCGTGCGGGCCAGCAGGTTCAGCGCCTCGGTGGCGTTCTTGGTGAACACCACCTCGTTGCGCGAGGGCGCGTTGAGGAACGACGCGACCTTGTCGCGCGCCGACTCGTAGGCCTCGGTCGACTCCGCACCCAGCTGGTGCATCGCCCGCGCGATGTTGGCGTTGTGGCGCTCGAGGTGGTCGACCATCGTGTCGATGACCACCTGCGGCTTCTGCGAGGTGTTGGCGCTGTCGAGGTAGACCAGCGGCACCCCGCCCGCGAGCGTGCGCTCGAGGATCGGGAAGTCCTTGCGGATCACGTCGAGATCCGGCAGCAGACCGTCCATCGTGGTCGTCCTTTCGTGGCGCCCGGGGGTCAGGCGGAGGCGGGCTTCAGGTAGCGGTCGTAGCCCTCGGCCTCAAGGCGGTCGGCGAGCTCCTTGCCGCCGGACTCGGCGACCTTGCCGTCGACGAACACGTGGACGTAGTCGGGCTCGATGTAGCGCAGGATGCGCGTGTAGTGCGTGATCAGCAGGACGCCCTTGCCCTCGCGGGCGCGGAAGCGGTTGACGCCCTCGGAGACGATCTTGAGCGCGTCGATGTCGAGGCCGGAGTCGGTCTCGTCGAGCACCGCGACCTGGGGGTCGAGCAGCTCGAGCTGGGCGATCTCGTGGCGCTTCTTCTCGCCGCCGGAGAAGCCCTCGTTGACCGAGCGCTGCGAGAACGACGCGTCGAGGTTGAGCGCCTCGAGGGCGCCGTTGACGTCCTTGACCCAGGTGCGCAGCTTGGGCGCCTCGCCGTCGATGGCGGTCTTGGCGGTGCGGAGGAAGTTGGCCACGGACACACCGGGGACCTCGACCGGGTACTGCATGGCGAGGAAGAGGCCGGCGCGGGCGCGCTCGTCGACGGACAGCGCGAGCACGTCCTGGCCGTCCAGGGTCACCGAGCCTCCGGTGATCGTGTACTTCGGGCGGCCGGCGATGGAGTACGCCAGCGTGGACTTCCCGGAGCCGTTGGGACCCATGATCGCGTGGGTCTCGCCCTCCTTGATGGTGAGCGTGACGCCCTTGAGGATCTCCTTGGGGCCGTCCTCGGTGTCGACGGTGACGTGGAGGTCGGTGATGACGAGCTTGCTCATGCGGGGGTGACTCCGTTCAGGGTGGTCTCGGTGTCGACGTACACGTCGGTGCCGCGTACCTCGACCGGGAAGGTGGCGACCGGCTCGGTCGCGGGGAGGCTGGTGGGCTTGCCGGTGCGCAGGTCGAACATCGACCCGTGCAGCCAGCACTCGATCTGGCAGTCGGCCACCTCGCCCTCGCTGAGGGCGACGGTGGCGTGGCTGCACTCGTTCTGGAGGGCGAAGACCTCGTCGCCGTCGCGGGCGACCACGACCTCGAGGTCGCCGAGGGTGACGGCGAGGCCCTGGTCCGCGGGGACCTCGGACAGCGCGCAGGCGAGCTCGAAGGTCATGCCGACAGGTCCTTCAGCACGTTCTTGGCCAGCTCCGCCTCGACCGTGGTCATCAGGCGCTCCTCGATGGAGGGCACGCCGACCTTGCGGATCAGGTCGTTGAAGAAGCCGTGCACCACCAGCCGCTGGGCCTCCTGCTCGGAGACCCCGCGCGACTGGAGGTAGAAGAGCTGGTTGTCGTCGAAGCGCGCGGTCGCCGAGGCGTGCCCGGCGCCCTCGATCTCGCCCGTCTCAATCTCCAGGTTGGGGATCGAGTCGGCCTGGCAGCCGTCGGTCAGGACGAGGTTGCGGTTCTCCTCGTAGGTCTCGATGCCCTCGGCGACCTTGCGGATCAGCACGTTGCCGACCCACACGGTGTGCGCCTTCTCGCCCTGCAGCGCACCCTTGTAGATCGCGTTGGACTTGGTGCGCGGCGCGGTGTGGTCGGCGAAGATCCGGTGCTCGATGTGCTGGCCGGCGTCGGCGAAGTAGAGACCGAGCAGCTCCGCGGAGCCACCGGGTCCGTCGTAGGTCACGTTGGCGTCCATGCGCACCACGTCGCCGCCGAAGGAGATCGCGGCGTGCTTGTAGGTCGCGTCGCGACCGACCCGCGCCTGGTGGTGCGAGAGGTGGACGGCGTCGTCGGCCCAGTCCTGGATCGACACGACGCTCGCCTCGGCGCCGTCAGCGACGACCACCTCGACGACCGCGGCCACCGCGGCGGAGCCGGTGTGGTTGAGCACGACGACGGCCTTGCTGTGCCGGCCGAACCGCAGCACCACGTGGGCGCCGCTGGTCGCGTCGGCGTCGGTGCCGTCGACCTCGAGCACGATCGGCTCGTCCGCCTCGACCTCGGCGGGCACGTCGACCAGCAGGGTCGCGGGCACCTCGGCGAGGACGCGCGCGGTGAAGCGCGTGTTGGGCGCCCAGCCGCTCACGCCGCGCAGGTCAGCGGCCTCGTCGCCGCTCACCATGCCGACGGTCACGCCCTCCGGCGCTGCCCAGCTCGCGCGGACGTTGCGCCCGTCGAGCGGCGCGTCGGCGTGCAGGCCCTTGAGCCGCTTGAGCGGCGTGAAGCGCCAGATCTCCTCACGACCGGTGGGCACGGCGTGGTCGGCCACGTCGAACGAGCCCGCCGGGTGGAGGTGGCTCTCGACCTTGTCCAGCGCGGGTGCCTGCTCCAGAGCGGAGCGGACGGAATCAGTGATGGTCAACTGTCTACTTTCCTTGGTACTCGAAACGAGCGTCGTGCTGTCCGGGTCAGCCCGGACGGTCAGCCGACCGCGCCTTCCATCTGCAGCTCGATGAGGCGGTTGAGCTCGAGGGCGTACTCCATCGGCAGCTCCTTGGCGATCGGCTCGACGAAGCCGCGCACGATCATCGCCATCGCCTCGTCCTCCTCCATGCCGCGCGACATGAGGTAGAAGAGCTGGTCGTCGGAGACCTTGGAGACGCTCGCCTCGTGACCCATCGACACGTCGTCCTCGCGGATGTCGACGTACGGGTAGGTGTCGCTGCGGCTGATCTGGTCGACGAGCAGCGCGTCGCACAGCACGTTGGACTTCGAGCCGTGGGCGCCCTCGTTGACCTGGATCAGGCCGCGGTACGACGTCCGGCCGCCGCCGCGGGCCACCGACTTGCTCAGGATCGAGCTCGAGGTGTGCGGCGCAGCGTGCACCATCTTGGCGCCGGCGTCCTGGTGCTGGCCCTCGCCGGCGAACGCGATCGAGAGCGTCTCGCCCTTGGCGTGCTCGCCCATGAGGTACACGGCGGGGTACTTCATGGTCACCTTGGAGCCGATGTTGCCGTCGACCCACTCCATGGTCGCCCCGGCCTCGCACGTCGCGCGCTTGGTGACGAGGTTGTAGACGTTGTTCGACCAGTTCTGGATGGTCGTGTAGCGCACGCGGGCGCCCTTCTTCACCACGATCTCCACGACCGCCGAGTGCAGCGAGTCGGAGGAGTAGATCGGCGCGGTGCAGCCCTCGACGTAGTGCACGTAGGAGTCCTCGTCGGCGATGATCAGCGTCCGCTCGAACTGGCCCATGTTCTCGGTGTTGATGCGGAAGTACGCCTGGAGCGGGATGTCGACGTGGACGCCCTTGGGGACGTAGATGAACGACCCGCCCGACCACACCGAGGTGTTGAGCGCGGCGAACTTGTTGTCACCGACCGGGATGACGGTGCCGAAGTACTCCTTGAAGAGCTCCTCGTGCTCCTTCAGCGCCGTGTCGGTGTCGACGAAGATGACGCCCTTCTCCTCGAGGTCCTCGCGGATCGAGTGGTAGACGACCTCCGACTCGTACTGCGCGGCGACACCGGCGACGAGGCGCTGCTTCTCCGCCTCCGGGATGCCGAGCTTGTCGTAGGTGTTCTTGATGTCCTCGGGGAGCTCCTCCCACGAGGTGGCCTGCTTCTCGCTGGAGCGGACGAAGTACTTGATGTTGTCGAAGTCGATCGCCGAGAGGTCGGAGCCCCACGTCGGCATCGGCTTGCGGTGGAAGAGCTTCAGGCCCTTCAGGCGCAGGTCGAGCATCCACTGCGGCTCGGACTTCTTCGCCGAGATGTCGCGCACGACCTCCTCGTTGAGGCCACGGGTCGCGGTGGCGCCGGCGTCGTCGCGGTCGGCCCAGCCGAACTCGTAGCGGCCGATGCCCTTGAGCTCGGGGTTGAGGTCTTCGATGCTCAGGTTCTGGGTCATGCCTGCTGCTCCTTCGGGTGCGGCTTGTGGGTCTGGGGGATGCACGTGGTGCAGACGCCGTCGCCGTGGGCGATGGTCGCCAGGCGCTGGACGTGGGTGCCGAGGACGGAGGCGATCGCCTCGGTCTCGGCCTCGCAGAGCTGGGGGAACTCGTGGGCGACGTGGGAGACCGGGCAGTGCTGCTGGCACAGCTGCTCGCCCACGACGGGCAGGTCGCGCACGGACGCGGCGTAGCCGTTCTGGGTGAACACCCGCGCCAGGGCCTCGGCGGGGGTCAGGTCGGGGTCGAGCGCCATCACCGCGGCGTAGTCGCGCTCGACGAAGGCGACGCGGCGCCGGGCGAACTCCACCACGGCGTCCTCGCCCTGCGTCTCGGCCAGGAACCGCATCGCCTGCACCGCCAGGTCGTCGTACTGCTGGTCGAAGCTGTCGCGGCCGGCCTGGGTCAGCGCGAACACCTTCGCCGGACGGCCCCGGCCCCGCGTGCCGTAGACCTTCTGCTCGCGCGACTCCACGACCCCCTCCACGGCGAGGTGGTCGAGGTGGCGGCGCACGGCGGCCGGCGTGAGCACGAGCCGACGCGCGAGCTCGGCGGCGGTCGAGGGACCGTTCTCGAGGATTGCGCGGGCCACGCGGTCACGCGTGGGCCCATCGCCCTCACGCTGTGCCGTCGACGTCCCCACGAATTCCACAACACCAGTGTGTCGTTATTGCTTCCCGTGGTTCAAGCAAGGGTCGCCTAAGTGACGCGGGCCACCGCGGTCCGCACCGGCACCGCCCTCGGCGGCCGGCCGACCTAGACTTCCGATCGTGCCACCCGCCTCCCCCGCCGTCGTCATCGACGGCCTGGTGATGGCGTACGGCGACAAGGTGGCGGTGGACGGCCTGTCGCTGGAGGTCGCCCGTGGCTCGGTGACGGCGGTGCTCGGTCCCAACGGCGCGGGCAAGACCACGACGCTCGAGACCTGCGAGGGCTACCGCGTCCCGCAGCGAGGCACCGTCCGGGTCCTGGGGCTGGACCCGCAGCGTGACCGCGCCGCGCTGCTCCCCCGCATCGGGGTCATGCTCCAGGCCGGCGGTGCGTGGAGCGGCGTGCGGGCCGTCGAGATGCTGGAGCACATGGCGGCTCTGCACGCCCATCCCCTCGACACGGCGATGCTGGTGGAGCGGCTCGGGCTGGGGGACTGCGGCAGGACGCCCTACCGCCGGCTCTCGGGCGGGCAGAAGCAGCGGCTCGGGCTCGCGATCGCGCTGGTCGGGCGCCCCGAGCTGGTGTTCGTCGACGAGCCGACGGCGGGCATGGACCCGCAGGCACGGCGCACGACGTGGGAGCTGCTCGAGGAGATCCGGGCGGACGGCGTGACGGTCGTGCTCACCACCCACCACATGGACGAGGCCGAGCACCTCGCGGACCGGATCCACATCATCGACCGCGGCAGCGTCATCGCCAGCGGCACGCCCGCGGAGCTCACCCGCGGCGGACGGGCGGCCACGATCCGGCTCGTGGTCAACCGGCCCTTCCCCGACGGGGCACCGGAGTCCCTGCGCGCCGAGCTCGGCGCCGGCACCGAGGTGCGCCAGCTCGACGAGGTCAGCATGCTGATCCACGGGCCCGCCGACGGCACCACGCTCGGCCGCGTCTCGCGGTGGTGCGAGGAGCACGACGTCCTGCCGCAGACGCTGAGCCTCGGCCAGCGCACCCTCGAGGACGTCTTCCTCGACCTGACCGGACGCGAGCTGGCCTCGTGAGCGGCCCCGCTGCGACCCGAGCGTTCTCCCCCGCACCGGGCGGCGCCCCGCTGGCGCGCATGGTGCTCGCGCAGTCACGCATGGAGGCGCGGCTGATGCTGCGCAACGGCGAGCAGCTGCTGCTCGCCATCGTCATCCCGGTGATCGTGCTGGTGGGCGGCGTCGCCGCCGCGGGACGCATCGGCATCGACCTCGACGGCCACCGGGCCGTCGACGTCCTCACCCCCGGCGTGCTGGCGCTCGCAGTCATGTCGACGGCCTTCACGTCCGTGGCGATCGCGACGGGGTTCGAGCGCCGCTACGGCGTCATCAAGCTGCTGGGATCGTCGCCGCTGCCCCGCCACGGGCTGCTGCTCGGCAAGGTGCTCGCCCTGCTCAACGTGGTCGCGCTCCAGCTCGTGGTGCTCGTCGTCGTCGGGCTGGTGCTCGGCTGGGAGCCGACCCTCGCGGCCCCGCCGCGCACCCTGGCCGGCGTGGTCCTGGCGGTCGCGCTCGGCACCGCCGCCTTCGCCGCCCTCGGCCTCTTCGTGGCGGGGGCGTTGCGCGCCGAGGCGACGCTCGCGCTGGCGAACCTCGTCTACCTCCTCCTCATGGCCGGCGGCGGCGTCGTGCTGCCCGTCGGCACGTACGGCGCGGCGGGCGGCCTCATCCAGTGGCTGCCCTCGGGAGCCCTCGGCGAGGCGATGCGCTCCGCGCTCGTCGACGCCGTCGTCGACAGCCGCTCGCTGCTCGTCCTCGCCGGCTGGGCGCTGCTCGGCACGGCGATGACGGCCCGGACCTTCAAGTGGGAATGATGTCCTCCGTGCTCGCCCGGCTCGCCCGGCACCTGTGGCCCCTCGCGGTCGCCAACCTCCTGGCCAACATCGGCATCGTCGTCACCGGCGCCGCGGTGCGGCTCACCGGGTCGGGACTCGGGTGTCCCACCTGGCCGCGCTGCACCGAGGCGTCGTACGTCGCCCACGCCGAGCTCGGCGTCTACGGTGCCATCGAGTTCGGCAACCGGCTGCTGACGTTCCTGCTGGCCGCGGTCGCCGTGCTGTGCTTCCTGGCCGCGCTCGGCGCCCGGCACCGGCGCGCCACCAGGCTCGCGCTCGTCGTCGGGCTCGGCATCCCGCTCCAGGCCGGCCTCGGCGGCATCACGGTCCTCACCGACCTCAACCCGTGGGTCGTCGCCGGCCACTTCCTGCTGTCGATGGCGATCGTCATGGTGTGCGTCGCCCTGGTCGACGAGCTGCGCAGCCCCGACCGCGGGCTGGCTCCGCGGCTCCCCCGGGCACTCGCCTGGGGCACGCTGGGCTGGGGATGGCTCGTGCTCTACTTCGGCACGGTGGTGACCGGCGCCGGTCCGCACGCCGGCGACGCCGACGCACGGCGCAACGGCCTCGACCCCGCCACCGTGTCGCAGGTGCATGCGGTGTCGGTCTACGTCCTGGTCGCGCTCACGGTCGCGCTGCTGGTGGTCGCCGTGCGCGGCGGGCACGGCTGGCTCGCCCGCGTGACCGGCCTCGTGCTGGTCATCGAGCTGGCGCAGGGCGTGCTCGGCTGGGTGCAGTACTGGCTGGACCTGCCGGTCGCTCTGGTGGCCCTGCACATGCTGGGCGCTGCCCTCCTGGCAGCGGGCCTCGCCCGGATCGCGCTCGCGGTGCTGCCCCACCGGGCGGACCGGGAGGCCCGGGCCGGCGGCGAGTCGCAGCCCCACGCTGCGACTCGCCTGCCCTAGCCCTCCCGGTCCACCTGTCGGCGCCGTGCGCCTAGCCCTCGACCTTGCGGGCGAACACCACGGTGCGCTTGGCGTAGTCGTCGGCCTTGCAGGCCAGCAGGACGATGCGCGCGGGCCCGGACACGGAGTAGAGCGAGCCGATCCGGCGCTGGGCCGGCCAGAACTCGCGCTTCGTGACCCGGAACCTGCACCCCGCGACCGTGATCAGGTCCCCGCGGCGGAGCTGGCCCCACCGGTCGGCGACACCGTTGCCGGCCCGCCAGGCGTGCCCGGCGTAGACGGTGCTGCCGGTCGGGTCGCACGGTGGGTCGCCCTTCGACCAGGTGTAGACCGCTCCACGGAGGCGGGAGCCGACCGCCAGCGTGTCGTTGCGGGCCGGCACCTCGATGACGGCGGCGTCGGTGCCCAGCGTGGGGATGCGCAGCCGGTCAGGGGCGGCATGGGCTGCCACTCCCTGACCGGCCAGCACCGTCGCACCGAGCGCCACACCTGCGAGCAGGCGTGCGAGCACGGAGTGGCGCATCACATTCCGGTGTTGGGCGCGATCTCCGGGGCACTCGCGCAGGGCCGAGTGCTGAAGGTCATCCGCCACACCTGCTTGCCCTCGAGCCGGAAGGTCGCGTCGGCGGCGTAGGCACGGACGGTGATCGACCGGGTCGTCGCCCTGAGCCACGTGCCCTCGCGCAGGACCTTGCCGCGGGACTTGTAGATGACGCCGGAGCGCTCGGCGACCCTGAACCGGTCACCGCTGCGGCCGCACTTGTCGATCTTGCGCGCCTGCGCCCGCACCACCCGCACCTGCGCGGGCAGCACCTCCGGCGGAACGACCACCGGCGGGGTGAGCACCGGCGGGTTGACGGGCGGGTTCACCGGCGGCGTCACGGGGCAGGGCACGTTGCTGTCGCTCGGCGGAGGCAAGGTGACCGTCGTCGTGCCCCCGGGGAACTGGTGGCCCGGGTTCGCGGTGATCGTGATGCTGCCGTTGCCGTTGATCACGTACGTCCACGGGCCCGACGGCACCGGGCCGTAGGTCGCGTTGTTCGGGCCGCACGGGTCCACGACCGGCACGGTCGGGGGCTGGACCGTGGTCGGCGGGCACGGCTGGTTGCTGTCGGTCGGCGGAGGCAACGTCACCGTCGTCGTGCCACCGGGGAACTGGTGGCCCGGGTTCGCGGTGATCGTGATGCTGCCGTTGCCGTTGATCACGTACGTCCACGGGCCCGACGGCACCGAGCCGTAGGTCGCGTTGTTCGGGCCGCACGGGTCGAGCACCGGCACGGTCGGCGGCTCGACGATCTTGACGTCGCACTTGTCGGTGAACTTGGCGACAGCGACACTGCCGGAGTTGGTCCTGGTGTAGCCGTTGTCCCACTTCGCCGTCAGCCTCAGGGTCAGCGGCTCGGTGGGCTTGGTCGTCACCGTCTCGGTGAACGTGCGCGTCTGGTGACCGCTCAGCGTCGTGCCGGCGGGCACGACGCCCCGGCTGGAGTACGTGATCGTCTCGCTGATCGGCTCGCTGTTGACGACGGTCCAGGTGACGGCCCACCCGCCGCCGTCCTTGCACGCCACGGAGCCCGTGATGGTGTTGTGGTGCGCGTTGGCGGCGCCCGCGATCCCGACGACCGCGAAGCCGACCGCCAGGACCAGCGTGATCACTCTCGACACGGTGCGGTTCAGGGAGGACGTCCGTCCTGCGACCTGCCCCCGGGTCTCGTCGCCGAGACGGTGTTGCGGTGCTGATTTCATGCTGCCGAACCCCCACGTCCCTCGGGGGATGCCCACTGCCTCCCCATCCCGCGATTCAACGCCGTCCGGGAGGACCGAGCCCGGGAGGTTGCCTCAAGATGCTCTATGTATTCACCCGGTCGCCTGACGAATCCTTCGGGATGCGCTAGCGACCGAGCAGAGGATCCAGGGCAACAGCGACGAAAAGGAGGGAAAGGTAGAGGTTCGAGGTGTGGAACAGGCGCATCGGGTTGATCTCACCGAGCACGTCGGAGGCCTTCGTACGGCTCCACATGCGGTGCGCCTCGACGAGGAAGACGGCACCCAGCACGGCCGCCGCCACCGGGTAGACGAGGCTCGTGCCGGCGACCGGCCACAGCACCAGGGAGGTCGCCACCATCACCCAGCTGTAGAGGACCACCTGACGCCCCACCTCCGCGGCGGGCTTGACCACCGGGAGCATGGGCACGTCGACGTTGCGGTAGTCCTCCCGGTAGCGCAGCGCCAGCGCCCACGTGTGGGGCGGGGTCCAGAAGAACACCACGAGGAACAGCACGACCGGCGTCCATGCCAGCTCGCCGGTGACGGCCGTCCAGCCGATCAGGGCCGGGAAGCAGCCGGCCAGCCCACCCCAGACGATGTTCTGGGTGGTGCGGCGCTTGAGCACCATGGTGTAGACGACGACGTAGAACGCGTTGGCCAGCACCGACAGCCCCGCCGACAGCCAGTTGACCCACAGGCCCAGCACGATCGTCGACAGCACGGCGAGCACCGTCGCGAACACGAGCGCGGAGCTCGGCGAGACGATGTGTCGCGGGAGCGCGCGGCGCCGCGTCCGACGCATCTGCTCGTCGATGTCGCGGTCGTAGACGCAGTTGTAGGCCGAGGCGGAACCGGCCGAGAGCGCACCGCCCACGACCGTGGCGGCGACCAGTCCCAGGGCCGGGATGCCCCGCTCGGCGAAGAACATCACCGGCACCGTGGTCAGCAGCAGCAGCTCGATCACGCGCGGCTTGGTGAGGCCGACGTACGCCGCGACGACGTCCCGCCAGGTCTTCGGCCCCTCGAGCGCACCCTCGTCACCGGTCGACTGCCGGTCGGACGCAGCAGCGTGCGGGCCGGCGTGGGACACGTGGAAACCTCGGGTGGCGGAGCGGATGGGACGCGAGCGGGTGGGAACCGGAGGACATGAGCAGCCGGATTTCCGGCGTCCGGGACGACCCTCGGGCGTTGTCGAGTCTACTCGGCGACGGCGCTAGGCTCGCAGTCGAGGCCACCGACGCGCACCTGTGATCCTGGCTGCACCGCACCTGTGCTCCACCGGCGCTGCCTGGCACTCCTGGCTGCACCCCACCTGCATGACGTCCGAGAGGAACTGCGTTGACCGACAACCCCGCCCTGCCCGCCACGCTCGAGTGGGACGACGTCGACCGCCGGGCGGTCGACACGGCCAGGGTCCTGGCGATGGACGCGGTCCAGAAGGTCGGCAACGGCCACCCTGGCACGGCCATGAGCCTGGCGCCGGCCGCCTACCTGCTGTTCCAGAAGGTCATGCGGCACAACCCGGCGGACCCGCACTGGACCGGTCGGGACCGGTTCGTCCTCTCGGCCGGGCACAGCTCGATCACCCTCTACACCCAGCTGTTCCTCGGCGGGTTCGGCCTCGAGGTCGAGGACCTCCGCTCGCTGCGCACGTGGGGCAGCAAGACGCCCGGTCACCCCGAGCACGGCCACACGGCCGGCGTCGAGACCACGACCGGCCCGCTGGGACAGGGCGTCGCCAACGCCGTCGGCATGGCCATGGCGGCCCGCCGCGAGCGCGGCCTGCTCGACCCCAGCACCGCCGAGGCCGAGTCGCCTTTCACCCACCACGTCTACGCCATCTGCTCCGACGGCGACCTCGAGGAGGGCGTCAGCGCGGAGGCCTCGTCGCTCGCGGGCACGCAGCAGCTCGGCAACCTGACGATGATCTACGACGCCAACCAGATCTCCATCGAGGGCGACACCGACGTCGCCTTCACCGAGGACGTCGGTGCGCGCTACGAGGCCTACGGCTGGCACGTGCAGCACGTCGACTGGACCAATGGGGGCAGCGACTACGTCGAGGACGTCCCCGAGCTCTACGCCGCAGTCCGCGCCGCGGCCGAGGTCACCGACCGCCCCAGCCTGATCGTCCTCCACACGGTCATCGCCTGGCCGGCACCCAACGCCCAGGGCACGGGCAAGTCCCACGGCTCCGCGCTCGGCGCCGAGGAGGTCGCGGCCACCAAGCAGATCCTCGGGTTCGACCCGGAGCAGCACTTCGAGGTGCCCGACGAGGTCATCACCCGCACCCGGTCGCTGGTCGAGCGCGGGAAGGAGGCCCAGGCGGCCTGGCAGGAGCGCTTCGAGGCGTGGCAGGCCGCCGCCCCGGCCGACGTGCTGGCGACCTTCGAGCGCATGCAGACGCGGGCGCTCCCCGAGGGGCTGGCCGAGGCGCTGCCGACGTTCGAGGCGGACCCGAAGGGCGTCGCCACGCGCAAGGCCTCCGGCGCGGTGATCAACGCCGTCGCCGGCATCATGCCCGAGCTGTGGGGCGGCTCCGCCGACCTGGCCGAGTCCAACAACACCACCATCGAGGACGCCCCGTCCTTCATCCCCGCGAGCCGGTCGACCGACCAGTGGACCGGCGACCCGCTCGCCGGGCGCGTGCTCCACTTCGGCATCCGCGAGCACGGCATGGGCGGCATCCTCAACGGCATCGCGCTCCACGGCGGCACCCGGGTCTTCGGCGGCACGTTCCTCACGTTCTCCGACTACATGCGCGGCTCGGTGCGGCTCGCCGCGCTCATGGGGCTCCCGGTCACCTACGTGTGGACGCACGACTCCATCGGGCTCGGCGAGGACGGCCCGACCCACCAGCCGATCGAGCACCTCGCTGCCCTGCGCGCGATCCCGGGCCTCGACGTCGTGCGACCCGCGGACGCCAACGAGACCGCCGCTGCGTGGCACGCGGTGCTCCGGCGCACCGACCGCCCGGCCGGCATCGCCCTGACCCGCCAGAACGTCCCGGTCTTCCCCCGCGGGAAGGACCCCGAGACCGGTGAGCACTGGAGCGACACCTCCAACGTGCACCGCGGCGGCTACGTCCTCCTCGACGTCGACGGCGGCGACCCCGACGTGATCTTGATGGGCACCGGCTCGGAGGTGCAGGTGGCGGTCGCGGCCCGCGACCTGCTCGCCGCCGACGGCATCCGCGCCCGCGTGGTGTCGCTGCCCTGCCTGGAGTGGTTCGAGGAGCAGGAGGAGGCCTACCGGGAGACGGTGCTGCCGCCGGCGGTCAAGGCCCGCGTGTCCGTCGAGGCCGGCGTGAAGCTCGGCTGGCGCGAGTACGTCGGCGACCACGGCCGCATCGTGTCCATCGACCACTACGGGGCCTCGGCCGACTACGCCCGGATCTACCAGGAGTTCGACATCACCGGCGAGGCGGTGGCCAACGCCGCCCGCGACAGCCTGCGGACGCTCACCGACTGAGCCCCCGCGGCCCGACCGACCCACCACCAGGAGGCACACATGTCCGACCGTCTCAAGGCCCTGGCTGACGCCGGGGTGTCCATCTGGCTCGACGACCTGTCCCGCGAGCGGCTCGAGACCGGCAACCTCGCCGACCTGGTGCGGGACAAGCACGTCGTCGGCGTGACCTCCAACCCGGCGATCTTCCAGTCGGCGCTGGCCGACGGCGAGCGCTACGACGCGCAGGTGCGCCAGCTCGCCGCCGAGGGCGCCGACGTCGACCAGGCGACGCTGGTCATCACCACCGACGACGTCCGCGAGGCGTGCAAGGTCATGCGCCCGGTGTTCGACGCGACCGACGGCGTCGACGGCCGCGTGTCGATCGAGGTCTCCCCCGGCCTGGCCCACGACACCGCCGAGACGGTGAAGGAGGCGGCGGTCCTCCACGAGACCGTCGGCGAGCCCAACGTGATGATCAAGATCCCCGGCACCAAGGAGGGGTGGCCCGCCATCACCGAGACCCTCGCCGCCGGCATCTCGGTCAACGTCACGCTGATCTTCGGCCTCGAGCAGTACCGCAACGTCATGGAGGCCTACGTGACCGGGCTCGAGCGGGCCGCCGACAACGGCCACGACCTCGCCGGCATCCACTCCGTCGCCTCCTTCTTCGTCTCCCGCGTCGACACCGAGATCGACAAGCGCCTCGAGGCGGTCAGCGAGGGCCCGGGCACCGACCCCTCGCTGCGGGGCAAGGCCGGCGTCGCCAACGCGCGGCTGGCGTTCCAGATGTACGAGGAGTTCTTCACCGGCGAGCGCTGGGAGGCGCTGGCCGCCAAGGGCGCCCGCAGGCAGCGCCCGCTGTGGGCCTCGACCGGCGTCAAGAACCCCGACTACGACGACACGATGTACGTCGTCGACCTCGTCGTCGAGGGCACCGTCAACACGATGCCCGAGAAGACCCTGGACGCCGTCGCCGACCACGGCGAGGTGCGCGGCGACCGGGTGCGGCCCTTCTACGACGACGCCCACGCCCACATGCACGCGCTCGCCGAGGCGGGGATCGACTACGACGACGTGATCGAGGCCCTCATCAAGGAGGGTGTCGACAAGTTCGTCACCGCCTGGGACGAGCTGCAGTCGACGCTGTCGGCGTCCCTCGACTCCGCCCGCGCATGAGCACCGGGCCCGTCGACCCGACCACGACGACGGCCTGGACGCGGCTGGCGGGGCTCGCAGCGGCCCCTCGGCCGGACCTGCGCTCCACCCTGACCCCGGCCTGGGTCGAGCAGCAGACCCTGGTCGCCGCCGACCTCCACGTCGACCTGTCGAAGAACCTGTTCGACGACGAGGTGGAGGCGGCGCTGCTCGCGCTCGCCGAGGAGGTCGACCTCCACGGCCGCCGACGGGCGATGTTCGCCGGCGAGCACGTCAACGTCACCGAGGACCGGGCGGTGCTCCACACCGCGCTCCGGCTCCCGGCCGGCGCGTCGCTCGTCGTCGACGGCCACGACGTCGTCCCCGAGGTGCACGAGGTGCTCGCCCGCGCGTACGACTTCGCCGAGCGGGTGCGCTCCGGTGACTGGACGGGCGCCACCGGCAGGCGCATCGCGACGGTGGTCAACATCGGGATCGGCGGCTCGGACCTCGGGCCGGTGATGGCCTACGAGGCGCTCGAGCCCTACCGGCAGGAAGGACTCAGCTGCCGGTTCATCAGCAACATCGACCCGACCGACGCCGGGCAGGAGCTGAAGGGCCTCGACCCCGAGACCACCCTCTTCATCGTCTCGAGCAAGACCTTCGGGACCCTGGAGACGCTCACCAACGCGCGGCTGTGCAAGGCGTGGCTGCTGGAGCGGCTGCCCGCCGGCACCGACCCGTCCGCCGCGGTGGCGCAGCACTTCGTCGCCGTCTCCACCGCGCTCGACAAGGTCGCCGACTTCGGCATCGATCCCGACAACGCGTTCGGGTTCTGGGACTGGGTGGGTGGCCGCTACTCGATGGACTCCGCGATCGGGCTCTCGCTCATGGTCGCGATCGGACCCGAGCGGTTCACCGAGATGCTGGCCGGCTTCCACGCCATGGACGAGCACTTCCGCACCGCCCCCGACGCGGCCAACGTGCCGCTCAAGATGGGCCTGCTCAACGTCTGGTACACCAACTTCCTCGGTGCCCACACCCATGCTGTCCTCCCCTACGCCCAGCTCCTCCACCGCTTCCCCGCCTACCTCCAGCAGCTCACGATGGAGTCCAACGGCAAGGGCGTGCGCTGGGACGGCGAGGCGGTCGGCTACGACACCGGGGAGGTGTTCTGGGGCGAGCCCGGCACCAACGGCCAGCACGCCTTCTACCAGCTCATCCACCAGGGCACCCGGCTCGTGCCGGCCGACTTCATCGCCTTCGCGCGGCCGGCGTACGCCCTCACCGACGGTGACACCGACGTCCACGAGCTGTTCCTGGCGAACTTCCTCGCCCAGACCAAGGCGCTGGCCTTCGGCAGGACGGCGGACGAGGTGCGTGCCGAGGGCGTGGCCGAGGACCTGGTGTCCGCGCGGACCTTCCCCGGCAACCGGCCGACGACCTCGATCATGGCCCCCGAGCTCACGCCGGGCGTGCTGGGCCAGCTGGTGGCGCTCTACGAGCACATCACGTTCGTCGAGGGCGCGGTCTGGGGCATCGACAGCTTCGACCAGTGGGGCGTCGAGCTCGGCAAGCAGCTCGCCCAGGAGCTGCGGCCGGCCGTGGCCGGCGACGCGGAGGTCGCTGCCGAGCAGGACCCCTCCACCCAGTCCCTCATCCGCTACTACCAGGAGAACCGAGGCCGATGAGTCCCGCCAACCCCCTCCGCGACCCGCAGGACCGGCGGCTCCCGCGCATCGCCGGTCCCTGCGGCATGGTGCTGTTCGGCGTCACCGGGGACCTGTCGCGCAAGAAGGTGATGCCGGCGATCTACGACCTCGCGAACCGCGGGCTGCTGCCCCCGGGCTTCAGCCTGGTCGGCTTCGCCCGTCGTGACTGGGAGGACCAGGACTTCGCGCAGATCGTGCACGACGCGGTCAAGGAGCACGCGCGCACGCCGTTCCGCGAGGAGGTCTGGAAGCAGCTGTCCGAGGGCTTCCGCTTCGTCTCGGGCAACTTCGACGACGACGAGGCGTTCGACCAGCTGCGCCGCACCGTGCAGGAGCTCGACGAGCTGCGCGGCACCGGCGGCAACATGGCGTTCTACCTCGCGATCCCGCCGGCGTTCTTCGGCACCGTGGTGGGACAGCTCAAGGAGCACGGCCTCGCCGACCCGGGTCCCGAGCAGTGGCGCCGCGTCGTGGTCGAGAAGCCGTTCGGCCACGACCTGGAGTCCGCGCGCGAGCTCAACGAGACCCTCGCCGGGGTGTTCCCGTCCGGGTCGGTGTTCCGCATCGACCACTACCTCGGCAAGGAGACGGTGCAGAACATCCTGGCGATGCGCTTCGCCAACAACATGTTCGAGCCGATCTGGAACGCCAACTACGTCGACCACGTGCAGATCACCATGGCCGAGGACATCGGCATCGGCGGCCGCGCCGGCTACTACGACGGGATCGGCGCCGCTCGCGACGTCATCCAGAACCACCTGCTCCAGCTGATGGCCCTCGTCGCGATGGAGGAGCCGGTGGCCTTCGACGCAGAGAGCCTCCGGCTGGAGAAGCAGAAGGTGCTGGCCTCCGCCCAGCTGCCGGCGCGGCTCGACACCACCACGGCGCGCGGGCAGTACACCGCCGGCTGGGCCGGGGGCGAGAAGGTCATCGGCTTCACCGACGAGGAGGGCATCGCCAAGGACTCGGCGACCGAGACGTTCGCCGCGATCACCGTGCACGTGGAGACCCGGCGGTGGGCGGGCGTGCCGTTCTACCTGCGCACCGGCAAGCGGCTCGGCAGGCGGGTCACCGAGGTGGCCGTGGTCTTCAAGCGCGCGCCGCACCTGCCGTTCACCTCGACCGCCACCGAGGACCTCACGCAGAACGCCCTCGTCATCAGGGTGCAGCCCGACGAGGGCCTGACGATGCGGTTCGGCTCCAAGGTGCCCGGGACGGCGATGGAGATCCGCGACGTCAACATGGACTTCGCCTACGGCGGCTCGTTCACCGAGGCGAGCGCCGAGGCCTACGAGCGGCTGATCCTCGACGTGCTGCTCGGCGACCCGCCCCTGTTCCCGCGCCACGAGGAGGTCGAGCTGTCCTGGAAGCTGCTCGACCCGGTCATCGCCCACTGGGAGAAGGACGGCCGGCCCGAGCCGTACGAGTCCGGCACCTGGGGACCCGAGTCCGCCGTGGCGATGCTCGCCCGCGACGGGCGTACGTGGAGGAGGCCCTGACATGACCTCACCCCACGCTGCTCCTCGCCTCCGCCGCTCCGCTCCTCCGCCGAACACCACCGAGGGGATCCCGGCATGATCGAGCTCACCGACACCAACGCCTCGAAGATCGCCGCGGAGTTCGTCCGGGCGCGCACTCGCGCCGGGAGCCCGGCCATGGGGATGGTGATGACGCTGATCATCGTCGCCCCCGAGGAGGACGCCGAGGAGGCGATGTTCGCGGCGAAGCGTGCCTCCCGCGAGCACCCGTCCCGCGTGCTGGGCGTGATCCTGGGCGAGACGCGCGGCGCCGCCCGCGTCAGTGCGCAGGTGGGCAGCGGGGACGGATGGGGCGGCGAGACCGCGCTGATCCGCCTCGAGGGCGAGGTCGTCGACCACGCGGAGTCGGTCGTGCTGCCCCTGCTGCTCCCCGACTCCCCCGTCGCCATCTGGTGGCCCACGACGGCGCCGACCGACCCTGCGGCCGACCCCCTGGGCGCGCTGGCCCAGCGCCGCATCACCGACTCCGCCGCCGCCTCGCAGCGCAAGAGCACGGCGATGCTGAACCAGTGTCGCGCCTACGCGCCCGGGAACACCGACCTGAGCTGGACGCGGCTGACGCCGTGGCGCGCGCTCCTCGCCGCCGCGCTCGACCAGCACCCCCTCCACGTCACCGGCGCCAAGGTCACGGCCGAGCGGGTGAGCCCCAGCGCCGACCTGCTCGTCGCCTGGCTGACCGACCGGCTGGAGGTCGAGGTCGACCGCGGGCACTCCGACGGGCCCGGCATCACCGAGGTCAGCATGGACACCGAGGAGGGACCGATCCGCATCTCCCGTGCCGACGGCCGGCTGGCGACGTTCTCCTCCCCCCACCGCCCCGACCGTCCGGTGGCGCTCAAGCGCCGCGAGGTCCCGGCCCTGCTGGCCGAGGAGCTGCGGCGCCTCGACGAGGACGACGTCTACGCGGCCACGGCACGGCGCCTGGTCGAGCTGCGGGGGAACAAGTGAGCGGCGCCCCCGAGGTGCGGCGGCACCAGGACGCGGACGTCCTCGTCGGCGACGTGGCGTCCGCGCTCCTCGAGCGGCTCGAGGCGGCCCAGGCCCGTGGCGAGGTGCCCCACGTCGGCCTCACCGGCGGAACGATCGCCGAGGCGCTGCACCGCGAGCTGGCACGCCGCGCGCCGGACTCGTCCGTGGACTGGTCGCGCGTGGTGTTCTGGTGGGGCGACGAGCGCTTCGTGCCCGCCGGCTCGCCCGACCGCAACGCCGGTCAGGCGCGGGAGGCACTGCTCGTCCACGTCCCCGTCGACCCGGCCAACGTCCACGAGGTGCCCGCGAGCGACCAGGTGGCGACGGCCGAGGACGCCGCAGCCGCCTACGACGCCGCCCTGCGCGAGCACGGTGCTGGCTCCTTCGAGGTGATGATGCTCGGCATCGGCCCCGACGGTCACTGCGCCTCGCTCTTCCCGGGGCACCCGGCGCTCGAGGTCCGCGACGCCGTCGCGGTCGCCGTCCACGACTCGCCGAAGCCGCCCCCGGACCGCGTCTCGCTCACGTTCGAGGCGATCGCACGGTCGCGCTCGGTGTGGTTCATCGCGAGCGGCGCCGGCAAGGCCGAGGCGGTCGCGCAGGCGCTCGCGGAGGACGGTTCGGTCACCGAGACCCCGGCGCGCGGCGCGCGGGGCGAGGAGACCGTCTGGTGGCTCGACGAGGACGCCGCCTCCCGTCTGTGACGCTCGAGTAGGCGCGGGCATCCCGTCTCGGACCGCCGAGTGGGCGCGAGGGTCCCGCCCGGGCGCTCCGGAGTGGGCGCGAACGTCCCGCGTGCGCGCTCGAGTCGGCGCGAACGTTCCGCGTGACCGACCGAGTCGGCGCGGATGTCCCGGCGCGAGCGGCCGAGTCGGCGCGAACGTCGCGTCTGAGCGCACCGAGTCGGCGCGAACGTCCCGGCCTGTCCACAGGCAGTGACGGACCGGAGTGCCCGGCTTCCCCCGCGGGCAGGGATGTCGTCATGAACCTGCGCGCGTGGCTCGAGCTGCCGTACCTCGACGACAGCTTCCCTCTCCCGTTGGACGGTCCCTTCACCACGCGATCGGCGCTGGACGCCGGGCTCCCGCGGAAGTGGCTACCTGCGCTGACCGGCGCCGGGCTCCTCCGCAACCCGATCCGCAACTGCTTCGTCCCTGCCCAGCTGGCGGACGACATCGCCACGCGGATCGCCGTCCTTCGCCTGGTGGTGCCGCCTGACGCCGTGCTGGTCGACCGGCACGCCGGATGGGCGCACGGCGCCGACATGCTGCTGCTCCCGAACGAGCACCTCGGCACCCAGCCCATCGCCATGTACCTCCCGGACGGGCGGGGACGGCTGCGCAACAAGCTGGTCGCGAGCGGTCAGCGTACGTTCCGCGACGAGGACCTCGTCGTCGTACGAGGCGTCCGGATGACGACGCCGCTGCGGACGGCGCTCGACCTCGGCCGGCAGCGATGGCCGGAGCCCGCGCTCACCGCGCTGGATGCGCTCCACCGGCTCGGCACGTTCACCGTCCCCGAGCTCGTGCACGCCGTCGATCGCTTCGCCGGCATGCGGTGGGTCACCACGCTGCGTACGGTCGCTCCGCACACGGACGGCCGCTCGCAGTCCGGCGGCGAGACGGTCGTGCGATGGCGGTGGAAGCAACTGCCCGTGCCACCGCCCGAGCCGCAGGTCGAGGTGCGCTCAGGGACCAACGTCGCCCTCATCGACGTGGGCAACGAGGAGATCAGGTTCGGTGTCGAGTTCCAGGGGCGCGAGTGGCACACCGGAGCACGAGCCGAAGCGCGGGACGAGAAGCGCCTGCGTTGGCTCGACCGCGACGCCGGCTGGGAGATCGCTCCGGTCTGGACCCCGGACGTCTACGCGCGCAACTCGACGCTCGACGACATCATCCTGGCGGGCGTACGTCGAGCACGGGACCGGCGGTGACGCGCGGGACACTCGCGCCCACTCGGCGCCCTAGCGCGGGACACCCGCGCCCACTCGCGCTGTCGCGCGGGCGCGCGGGCGCGCGGTCAGAAGATGATCTCGCCGGCCTTGCGGCGGCTGCGCAGCAGCGCGACGGCCTCGTCGAGGATGTCGGCCGCCTCGGTCTCGCTGCGCCGCTCCTTCACGTAGGCGAGGTGCGTCTTGTAGGGCTCGATCTTCGGCGCCGGCGGCGGGTTCTCGCTGTCCAGGCTGGCCGGCAGACCGCACTTGGGGCAGTCCCACGACTCGGGCACGGCCGCCTCGATCGCGAAGGTCACGACCGAGCGGTGGTCGTGACTGCAGAAGTAGGTGACGGTCTGCCGCGGAGCGGCCTCGCCGCGCTCGGCCTCGCCCATGGGACCGGCCCCGACCCGGCTGCCCCGGATTGCGTTTCCTCCACCACCAGCCACGAGGGACTCCTTCGGTCGAACTTCAGAGGGGGGTCAGTTGCCCTGGTAGGCCATGAGCAGGCCCAGGGCGACGATGCAGGCGAACCAGATGACGCCGATGCCGATCGTGAACCGGTCGAGGTTGCGCTCCGCCACCGACGATCCCCCCAGGCTGCTCGAGACACCACCGCCGAACATGTCGGACAGGCCGCCTCCGCGGCCCTTGTGCAGCAGGACCAGCAGGATCATGATCGCGCTCGATGCGACGAGCAGGATGGTGAAGAGCAGAATCACGAGCGGAAGCCTACGTCACGTCGCCCGCGGATCGGCGAGCGCCTCACAGCACGGGCATGTCGTAGAACCGGCAGATGCCGCCGAACTCGTCGACCTGCAGGCTGGCGCCCCCGACGAGGCACCCGTCGACGTCCGGCTTCTCCATGATCCCGCCGACGTTCGCGGCCTTGACGGACCCGCCGTAGAGGATGCGGAGGCCGTCCGCGGCCGCGTCGCCGTGGACCTCGCGGACCCGCGCGCGGATGGCCGCACAGACCTCCTGCGCGTCGTCGGGGGTGGCCACCTCGCCGGTGCCGATGGCCCACACGGGCTCGTAGGCCACGACCAGGCCGGCGACCTGCTCGGCGGTGAACCCGTCGAGCGAGCCGTCCACCTGGGTCAGCGTGAACGGGACGTGCTCCCCGGCCTGGCGTACGTCGAGTCCCTCGCCGACGCACACGATTGGGGTCATCCCGGCGTGCAGCGCCTTGTGGGCCTTGGCGTTGACCAGCTCGTCGCTCTCGTTGTGGTACATCCGGCGCTCGGAGTGCCCGACCACGACGTAGGAGCAGCCCAGCTTGGCCAGCATCGCCGCCGAGATCTCGCCGGTGTACGCGCCCTCGTCGTGCACGGAGACGTCCTGCGCGCCGTAGCGGATCGCGAGGCGGTCGCCGTCGACGAGCGTCTGCACCGAGCGGATGTCGGTGAACGGCGGCACCACGACGACCTCGACCTTGCCGTAGTCGTGCCGCTTGTCCGACAACGTCCACGCGAGCTTCTGGACCAGCACCACCGCTTCCTGGTGGTTGAGGTTCATCTTCCAGTTGCCCGCCATCAGCGGGGTGCGCTCTGCCACGTGTCAGTCCTTCTCGAGTACGGCGATGCCCGGGAGCTGCTTGCCCTCCAGGAACTCCAGCGACGCGCCGCCGCCGGTGGAGATGTGGCCGAACGCGGCCTCGTCGAAGCCGAGCTGGCGCACGGCCGCGGCGGAGTCGCCGCCGCCGACCACGGACAGGCCGTCGACCTTCGTGAGCGCCTCGGCGACGGCGCGGGTGCCCTCGGCGAACGCCTCGACCTCGAACACGCCCATCGGACCGTTCCAGAACACGGTGCGGGCGTCGGCCAGCGCCGTCGCGAACGCGGCGGACGACTCGGGCCCGATGTCGAGCCCCAGCGCGTCGACCGGGATCTCCGAGGCGGGCACGACCCGGGGTCGCGGCTCGCGGTCGCCCGACGGGAACGCCGTGTCGACCACCACGTCGGTCGGGAGCACGATCTCCACGCCGCGGTCCGCCGCCTCGGTGAGATAGCGGGTGCAGGTGTCGAGCTGGTCGTCCTCGAGCAGGCTCCTGCCGACCTCGTGGCCCTGGGCCTTGAGGAAGGTGAACACCATGCCGCCGCCGATGAGCAGCCTGTCGGCCTTGTCGATCAGGTTGTCGATGACGCCGAGCTTGTCGGAGACCTTGGAGCCGCCGAGCACCACGACGTAGGGGCGGTCGGGGTGCTCGGTGAGCCGGCGCAGCACGTCGACCTCGGCCGCGACCAGCCCGCCCATGGCGGAGGGCAGCCGCTGCGCGACGTCGTACACGCTGGCCTGCTTGCGGTGGACCACGCCGAAGCCGTCGGAGACGAAGGCGTCGGCCAGGGCGGCGAGCTCGTCGGCGAACGCGCCCCGGGCCGCGTCGTCCTTGCTGGTCTCGCCGGCGTTGAACCGGACGTTCTCCAGCAGGGCGACGTCACCGTCGGCGAGGCCCTCGACCGTCTCGCTGGCGCTCGCGCCGACGGTGTCGGTCGCGAACGCGACCGGCCGCCCGAGCAGCTCGGAGAGCCGCTCGGCGACCGGGCGCAGCGAGTACCTCGGGTCGGGTGAGCCGTCCGGGCGGCCCAGGTGGGCGGTGACGATCACCCGGGCCCCCGCGTCGGACAGCTGCCGGAGCGTCGGCACGCTCGCCCGGATGCGGCCGTCGTCGGTGATGGAGGTGCCGTCGAGGGGCACGTTGAGGTCCGAGCGGACCAGGACGCGCCTGCCCCTCAGGTCACCCAGCGACTCGATGCCTGCGGTGTGGTCGACCATCGACGTCAGAGCGTCTCGCCGATGTAGGTGATCAGGTCGGCGAGGCGGTTGGAGTAGCCCCACTCGTTGTCGTACCACCCGGCGACCTTGACCTGGTTGCCGATGACCTTGGTCAGCGGCGCGTCGAAGATGCAGGACGCCGGGTCGGTGACGATGTCGGAGGAGACGATCGGGTCGGTGGAGTAGCGGAGGTACCTGCCGTCCGCGGCCGCCTTGACGATCTCGTTGACCTCGTCGACCGAGGTCTCGCGCGAGGCCTCGAACGAGAGGTCGGTGAGCGAGCCGGTCGGGGTCGGGACGCGCAGCGCGTAGCCGTCGAGCTTGCCCTTGAGCTCGGGCAGCACCAGGCCGATGGCCTTCGCGGCGCCGGTCGAGGTCGGCACGATGTTGAGGGCGGCGGCGCGGGCGCGGCGCGGGTCCTTGTGGATGTTGTCCTGGAGGTTCTGGTCGGCGGTGTAGGCGTGGATGGTGGTCATCAGGCCCTTGTTGATGCCGAGGCCGTCGTTGAGGGCCTTCGCCATGGGCGCCAGGCAGTTCGTGGTGCACGAGGCGTTCGAGATGACGGTGTGCGCGGACCCGTCGTAGAGCTCGTGGTTCACGCCCATCACGATGGTGATGTCCTCGTTGGAGGCCGGCGCGGAGATGATGACCTTCTTGGCTCCGGCGTCGACGTGGGCCTTCGCCTTGGTCGCGTCGGTGAAGAAGCCGGTGGACTCGACGACGACGTCGGCGCCGATGTCACCCCACTTGAGGGCGGACGGGTCGCGCTCGGCGAACGCGTGGATGGTCTGGTCGCCGACCTTGATCGAGGACTCGTCGCTCGACACGTCGGCGTCGAGACGTCCCAGGATCGAGTCGAACTTGAGCAGGTGCGCCAGGGACGCGTTGTCGGTCAGGTCGTTGACGCCGACGATCTCGATGTCGGCGCCGGAGGCGCGGACGGCGCGGAAGAAGTTGCGGCCGATGCGGCCGAAGCCGTTGATGCCTACGCGAACGGTCATGTGCATGTCTCCTAGGTGTGGGGCCTTCGGTGACCCCGTCGACGACTCTGGCCTTCGGTGACCGTCACCGACCCTATCGGTAGCCGCGAGGGCCCCGGCCCGGAGTCTCCCGCGGTACGGACGGGTAACCGGGGATCGCCGCGACGCCTCAGCGGGCGCGCCGGGGCGGCCGCGGGCGGCGATGCGTCGGTGGCGACCCGCTCGGCCGGGGGTGCATGATGTCCCCCGCACTCCGGCACGGGCGGGGTAGCGGACCGAGGCGGCTACGGGGGGACTCGCGTGCAGGACGGGGGCGGCATCGGCGTCCGGTGCTCGGGCGTGGTGCACCTGTACCGCACCTTCGAGGGGCACGACGTGGTGGCGCTGCAGGGCGTCGACCTCGAGATCGCGCCCGGGGAGCGGGTCGCGTTCCTCGGACCCAGCGGGTCGGGCAAGTCCACCCTCCTCGCGCTGCTCGGCGGCATCCAGCGACCCAGCGCCGGGCGCATCCTCCTCGGCGACGACGACATCTCCCGCATGGGCGAACGGCACCTCGCCCGGCTCCGCGCACGCCGCGTGGCCACGATGCTGCAGGGAGCCACGCGCAACCTCCTCCCCTACACGTCGGCGCGGCGCAACATCGAGTTCGCCCGGGTCGGGATGACCGCGGAGGAGGCCACCCGGGCGCCGGCCGTGTTCGACCTGCTCGACCGGGTCGGGCTGACCGACCAGGCCGACCAGGTGGTGAGCACGCTCTCCGGCGGCCAGCGCCAGCGCCTGGCCCTGGCGTGCGCCATCGCCACGACACCCGGTCTGCTCCTCGCCGACGAGCCCACCAGCCAGCTCTCGCACGCCGACCGCGACGCCGTGGTGGGGCTGCTCCACGACCTCAACCGCGACTTCGGCACCACCGTCGTGGTCGTCACCCACCAGCCGGAGGTCGCTGCGACGTTCCCCCGGACGGTGACGATGAAGGGCGGCCGCGTCGGCTCGGAGGGGCACCACGGCGCCGAGTACGCCGTCATCGGCACCGAGGGCGTGCTGCACCTGCCCTCGCACCTGTCCGCGCAGTGGCCCCCGGGCACGTTGGTCCGCGTCGAGGCCGAGCCGCGGAGGATCGTGATCTCCCATCCCGCGGACGAGACCGGCATCCCCCAGGACGGCGTGCGATGAGCGCCGCCGGCGACCTGGTCCTCGACCACGTGAGCTACCGGCCCGGGCCGATGCTCCTCGACGACGTCTCCGTGACGTTCCCGGCCGGGAAGGTCACGGCCCTCTCGGGACCGAGCGGGTCGGGGAAGACCACGCTGCTCTCGGTGGCGGGCGGCCTCGTCGCGCCGACCGCGGGCACGGCGACGTACCGCGGCCAGGAGACGTGGCAGGGCGACGGCGACCCGCCGCCCGAGATCGCGTTCGTGCTCCAGGTCTACGGCCTCGTCCCCATCCTCTCCGCGCGCGAGAACGTCGCCATCGCGCTGCGCGCCCGCGGCACGCCGTGGTCCGACGCCTCCGACCGCGCCGAGGCGGCGCTCGCCCGCTTCGACATCGCCGACCTCGGCGACCGGCAGGTCGAGGAGCTCTCCGGGGGCCAGATGCAGCGGGTGGCCTGCGCCCGCGGCCTCGTCGTCGGCGCTCCCGTGCTGCTCGCCGACGAGCCGACCAGCGAGCTCGACCAGGGCAACGTCGCGGTCGTCCTCGGCGCGCTGCGTGCGGAGGCGGAGCGCGGCTGCGTGGTGGTCATCGCCACCCACGACCCGGCCATCGTCGAGGCGGCCGACCACCACGTCGCGATCGACGAGGGCCGGCTCGCATGACCTCACGCGCGGTGGCCGGGTGGTGGACCCGGCGGGGGACGCACCTGCCCGTCGCCGCCGCGATCGCCCTCGTGACAGCCGCGTCGGTGCTCGCCGACGGCAGCGGCAGCCGGGCGCTCCTGGTCCCCCTCGCCGTGCTGGCCTCCGGGGTGCTCCCCGGCGCGGGCACGGCGCTCGGCGCCGCGCGCCGGCAGGAGGCGGCCCTGCTGCGGCTGCACGGCCGCCGGGGGCCCCGGTGGGCGAGCGCGCTGGTGGCCGAGCCGCTGCTGACCGCCGTCCTCGGCGGCGCCGCCGGGGTGGCCGTTCCCGTGGCCGCCGGCGCCGGGCGTCCCTCTCCGGGCCTGCTCCTCACGGTGTGGCTCGCCGCCACGGCCACCGTCGTCACCGCGATGCTGGTCGCCCTGCGCGGACCGCTGCCCTACCTGCTCCGACCCGCCGGCGGCGAGCGGGCCCGCCGGTCCGGCACCCTCGCGGCGCTGGTGCCCGTGACCGTCGCGGTGGCCGCGGTCGTGGCGCTGCTGCGCCGCTCCTCGACGGTGCCGGACGCCTGGGCGTTCACCGCCCCGGTCGTGGTCGGGCTCGCGGCCGGGCTGCTCGCGACCACGACGGTGCGGCTGGTCGCCCGCCGGCTCGCCGGACGCCCCGCGCTCGGCCCGTCGCTCGCGGGTCATCGACTCGCGCCGTCCCGCGCCACGGCCGGGCTGGCCGTCCTGGTCGGGTCGGCCGTGCTCCTCGGCTGCGCCGCGAACACCGCCCTGGCCGTCGGTGACTGGGCGCGCGACACCAGGCTCGTCACGTCCGCCGCACCCCTCGTCGTGCCCTTCGACGGATCCGCCGATGCGGTCCTGGAGGCGACCCGCACGGCGGACCCGGACGGCAGGTGGCTGATGGCGGCCGTCCGGGTCTTCGAGGACGACCGGCCGGTCTCGCGCCGGGTCTACCTCGACGCCACGCGCTACGAGCGGGTGGTCGGCGACCGCCTGGACGGGACCGTCGCGGCCGATGGCTCCCAGCAGGTGAGCGACCTCGCCGCCGCGGCCGCCGGGACCGAGCCCGAGCCCGCCACGAGTGGACGGCGCCTGACCGTCCGCCTCGCCCTCGACGGCCCGCGTCCGCGTCCGTTGCGGCTCGACGTGCTCACGGTGAGCCCCTCCGGTGCGGGCCGCCAGACCGTCTTCGCCCGCCCGGTGCCCGGCACGCCGACGACGGTGTCGGCCGCCCTGACCCGCTGCGAGACCGGGTGCCGCGTGACAGGCCTGGAGGTCGCCATCGGCGTCCCGTGCAACCCCGACACCTGGGCCCAGCCTCGGTGCCGGCGACCCGCGCTCGACGTGACCGCGCTCGACCTCGGGGGGCTCGACCTGCTCGCCCGTCCGTGGGTGCTCGCCGAGCCCGACGACCGGCCCCCGGGCGAGATCACCGCCTCGCCGGCGCGGCTCCGCGTCCGGCCGAGCAGCGCCGGCACCAGCTACCTCACCACCGACCGCTCGCCGTGGGCCGCTCCGCTCCTCGCCACCCAGACCGTGGAGTGGTCCGAGGCCCCCGAGGCGCCGACCACCGGCGGCATGGCGCGACCCGCACGGGTGCTCGACACCGCGGAGGCCCTCCCCGTCGTCGGGGCCGCGGGCAGCGTGCTCGACCTGCCGACCTCGCTGCTGCCGGGCACCGGCACCGTCGCCCGCGCCGAGCCGCTCGTGCTGGCGCGGGCCGACACCCCGGCCGACGTGCTGGCCGGGATCGGCGCGCCGCGAGTGGGCACCGAGCTCTCCCGCGACGTCGTCGAAGCGGCGGACCGGGGGGTCGCGACGCGGTTCACGCTGCTCGCCGCCGGCGGGACGCTGCTGGGGCTCCTGGCCGTCCTGCTCCCGGCCGCACGACTGCGGGGCGAGCGCGCGCACGAGCGCGCGGTCCTGCGCCTGGTCGGCGTCCGTCGGGCCGACCAGCGCGCAGCCGGCCGCCTGCAGGCCCTCGCGGTGGCCCTCGCCGCCGGGCTGGCCACCGTCGCCGCGACCCTGCTCGTGGTCGTGACCCTCTCCGGCGCGCTGCCCGTGCTCGCGACCGGTCCCGGGCAGCTGCCGCTCGACACCGGCCCCCGCGCCCTCGCCGTGCTCCTCGCCGGGGCCGTGGCGACGACGCTGGCGGGGGCCATCGCGTGGTGGACCGACCGCGTCCCCGACCGTGCGAGCCGCCCCGCGCGCCTGCGCGAGGAGGTGGCGCCGTGATCCGGGTAGCGCTCGACGGACTCCGGTCGCGCTCCCTGTTGTCGGTGGGCACCCTTCTGCTGCTGGTCGTGGCGCTCGGCTCGGCCGTGCTGGGCCCCGCCTTCGCCGCGGCCGTCGGCAACGCGTACGCCGTCACCCGCCTCGCCGAGGAGCGCAACGCCCTGACGGGGCGCACGTGGGAGGTGCGACCCAGCCGCGGCACCGACGACCCGGGCGCCCTCCTCGACGACACGCTGACCCAGCTGGTCCTGCCCGAGGACCAGCACGCGCCGTCGGCCCAGCTCGAGACCGCTCGCGTGCTCGCCCCCGGCGCGCTCGGCGAGGTGATGCTGATGGCGAAGCCGGACGCGTGCGCCCACCTCGACATCGAGGGTCGGTGCCCGTCGGGGCCGGGCGAGGTGGCGGTGCTGGCCGGTGACGCCGAGGAGGACGGCCACGCGCTCGGCGACCGGATCGACCTGGGCGAGCCGTTCGGCACGCTGACCCTCGTCGGCACCTACGCCTACCCGTCCGGTCCCGCCGTGGCCGCCGAGCGACGCGAGGCGCTGGAGGACTTCTGGTTCGAGCCGGGCCGGCTGGCCTCCGTGCCGGCGACCGTGCGCACCGGCACCGAGGTGCCGCGCCGGCCCGCGCCGTACCTCGTCGTGCCCGAGCAGCTCGCCGGCCTGCCGCCGCACCTGCTGCTCGTCCGGGCCGACAGCCGCATCGAGGTGCCGGCCGACCTCGACGCCGCCGACCTGCCCGAGCTGGCCCGCCGCGCCGCCCAGGACCCGGCTCCGCAGCAGCTCGGGGTCGGCACCGCCGCCGAGGTCTCCAACAACGACCTCGACGGCATCGTCACCGACGTCGACCGGGAGCGTCGCGCCGCGCTCCTCGCCGTCGCGCCCGCCGTGGTGTCGCTCGTCCTCGTCGCCCTCGCGCTGCTCGGCCGGCTCACGTCGGCCGCCGGCGAGCTGCGGGTGCCCGACCTCGCGCTCGCCTCGCTGCGCGGCGCCGACCGGCGCCGCACGTGGCTGCTGGCGCTGAGCGAGCCGCTGCTCCTCGTCGCCCTCGCGGTGCCGGCCGGGGTCGCGGCGGGCGCGGGACTCACGTGGGCGCTGGTGCGCGCCTGGCTGCCGCCGGGGGTCCCGGTGCCGGTGCCTGCGTACGCCGTGCTCGCGTGCGTGGCGGTCGTCGGCTGCGCCGTCGCGGTGTGCGTCGTGTCCACCCGGGCGGTCCTCGCCCGCACCCTCGCCGACCAGCTGAGCGGCCAGGCGCGGCCCCGTCCGGCCGGACGGCCGGCCGTGCTGGCCGCGCTCGTGCTGGTGGCACTCACCCTCGCCCTGGTCGTCGCCGCGCTCTCCCGGCCCTCCGGGGGCGCCACCGACGCCGCCGACCTGGTGCTCCCGCTGCTCGTCGCCGCCGTGCTCGGGCTGGCCGCCGCCGGCGGTGCACGCGCGGGCGCGGCCGCGCTCGCCCGGCGGCCTTCCCGCGGGGTCGCCGGCTTCCTGGCCGTGCGGGCGGTCGCGCGGCGTGCGGTCGGCACCCTCGTCGTCCTCCCGCTGACGATCGCGATCGCGGTCGTGACCTTCGGGGCCGGCACCTTCGACGCGGCTGCCGCCTGGCGGGCCAGCGTGGCCGCCACGCAGGCGCCGGCCAGCACGGTGTGGTCGAGCGAGCTGCCGATGCGCGAGGCGGTGGCGCTCACCCACCGCCTCGACCCGGACGGGCGATGGCTGATGGCGACCGGCACCTGGAACGCCCAGGACGGCACGTACGTCGTCGCCGACGTCCCCCGCCTGCCCGCCGCGTCGCTGTGGGACCCGTCCTGGACGCCGGGGCACGACGTCGACGACGTGGTCGCCCTCGTCACCCGGCCGTCGCCGCCCGCGCTGACGGGCTCCCGGCTGCGCCTGGGACTGACCGTGCCCCGCGCCGCGGAGGAGGTCACCGTCGAGGTGCGGCTGCGCACGTCCGGCGGCGACACCCTCAACGCCTACGTCGGGCCGTTCCCGCCGGGCGCCTCCTCGGCCACCGAGCGCGTCCCCTGCGGCGACGGCTGCACGGTCGAGGGACTCGCGCTCGCCGGACCGGCGGGCCTGCCGACCGAGCTCGTGGGCGACTACGTCGTCGGCCCGCTCGAGGTCGACGGCGCGGCCGCGTCCGAGGTGTTGACCGGCGGCGCCTGGCACCTGGTCGGCGAGGGCATCGCGCAGGCCGCCGACGGCCTGCGGGTCGCCGGCGACGGCCTCGTCGTCACGGCCGACGGCACCGGCAAGGCGGGGCTGACGTCCGGTGCCGGCGGCCTGCGCCCCGTGGTCGCCGGCCGCGAGGCCGTGGACCGGCTGGGCCGGGTCGCCGCGGGCGCCGCCACGTCGTCGGTGGGCGGTCCGCCGCCGTCCGAGGCCGTGCTGGTCGCGGACAGCGTCCCCTTCCTCGGTCCCGAGGGCGTGCTGATCGACTACGCCGTCCTCACGACCAACCGCACGGTCTACGAGGAGGAGTTCGAGGTGCGCGTCCTGGCGGCCGCCGACACGCCCGGCCGCGTGTCCACCGCGCTGGCCCGCGAGGGGCTCACCGTGGAGCGGCTGCACGCCCAGGAGCGCGAACGCCTCGACGGCACGGCGTACGCCCTGGCGCTGCGGCTCTACCTGGTCGCCGCGCTCCTCGTGCTGCTGATGGCCGTGGCCGGGCTCGCGGTCACCACCGCGATCCAGCTGCCCGGGCGCCGGATGGATGCCGCCGCGCTCAGCGTCGTGGGGGTCCGGCGCCGCTCGGTGCTGCTGTCCGTGGCGGTGGAGCAGGCCGTGGTGCTCGGCGCGGCCGCGGTCGCGGGCCTGCTCGCAGGTGCGGCGGCCCAGCTCATCGTGCTCGGCCGGATCACCCTGGGCCAGGTCGAGGAGGCGTCGTGGCCGCGGGTCGTCGCTCGCGTCGACCCGGCCCTGCTGAGCGCCACCGCGCTGCTGGTCGCCGTCCTGCTGGGCACGGTGGCGCTGCTGAGCGCCTGGGCGACCGTACGGCGTGCGCGCGGCGCGTCGTTGCGGGAGAAGGCCCGCTAGGCCGGTCGTTCCCGGCTCACGCCTCGTCGGCGAGCATCTCGGGGGTCAGCGACGCCTCGGTGTCGGGGATGCCCAGCTCCTCGGCACGCTTGTCGGCCATCGCCAGGAGCCGCCGGATGCGACCGGCGATGGCGTCCTTGGTCAGCACCGGCTCGTGCAGCTGGCCCAGCTCCTCGAGCGAGGCCTGCTTGTGCTCGAGCCGCAGGTGGCCGGCCTGGCGGAGGTGGTCGGGGATCTCCTCGCCCAGGATCTCCAGGGCGCGCTCGACGCGCGCGCCCGCAGCGACCGCGGCCCGCGCCGAACGGCGCAGGTTGGCGTCGTCGAAGTTCGCCAGCCGGTTGGCGGTGGCCCGGACCTCGCGACGCATCCGCCGCTCCTCCCAGGCCATCAGCGACTCGTGGGCACCGAGCCGGGTGAGCAGGGCCCCGATCGCGTCGCCGTCGCGGATGACGACCCGGTCGATCCCGCGGACCTCGCGCGCCTTCGCGGAGATGCCGAGGCGACGGGCGACGCCGACGATCGCCAGCGCGGCCTCGGGACCGGGGCAGGTGATCTCGAGCGAGGACGAGCGACCCGGCTCGGTGAGCGAGCCGTGCGCCAGGAACGCGCCCCGCCAGGCCGCGACGGCGTCGCAGCCGCCGCCGCTGACGACGGCGGGCGGGAGCCCGCGCACGGGCCGGCCGCGCTGGTCGAGGAGCCCGGTCTGGCGCGCCAGCGCCTCGCCGTCCTTGGTCACCCGGACGAGGTAGCGGCTGCCCTTGCGGATGCCGTTGCCCTGCACCATGACGACGTCGGACGGGTGGCCGTAGACCTCCGCGATGTCCTTGCGGAGGCGTCGGGCGGCAGCGCCCGTGTCGAGCTCGGCCTCGACGACGATGCGTCCGCTCACGATGTGCAGCCCGCCGGCGAACCGGAGCATCGACGCCACCTCGGCCTTGCGGCAGCAGGTCTTGGTGATCTGGGTCGAGGCGAGCTCCGCCTTGACCTGTGCCGTCATTGCCATGGGGCGAATCCTGCCATGCAGGTCAACGACCCTCGAACCGTCAGCTCAGGCCTCGGCCACGATCTCGCGGAACGCCGCGGCGAGACGTTCGGGGTCGTGACGCGGCTCACCGGGGACGGCGACGTCGGCGACGACCAGGCGGGCACCCCGGTCGGCGACGGCCTTCTCCAGCCGCGGGTGGTCGTCGGCCAGGGCGGAGGCGTCGACGAGGACGGCGTGCACGCTGAGGTCGGGGGCGTGCTCGAAGAGGACGGCGAGGTGGTCGGCGGGACCGAAGCCGGTGGTCTCCCCAGCCTGCGCCTCCAGGTTGAGAACGACCACGAGGCGCGCCGCGGTCTCGGCGAGCGCCCGGCGCAGCCCGGGGACCATGAGGTGCGGGATGACCGAGCTGAACCACGAGCCCGGCCCCAGCACCACCCACTCGGCGGCCAGGATCGCCTCCACCGCCTCGGCGCAGGCCTCCGGCGCCTCGGGCACCAGCGCCACGGACTCGATCCGCCCGGCGGTGGTGGCGACCTCGACCTGGCCGCGCACCACGCTGACCGACCCCGGCTCGGCCGGGTCGGCGCCCCGGACGCGGGCCGTGATGTCCATCGGGGTCGTCGCCATCGGCAGCACCCGTCCGTGGGCGCCCAGCAGCCGGCCCACCCAGTCCAGGGCGCGCACGGGGTCGCCCATCAGCTCCCAGAGGCCGACGATCAGGAGGTTGCCGACGACGTGGCCGTTCATCTCGCCCTCGCCGGCGAACCGGTGCTGGACGACGTCCGCCCACGTGCGGCCCCACTCGTCGTCGCCGCACAGCGCCGCGAGCGCCATCCGCAGGTCGCCGGGCGGGAGCACGCCGAACTCGCCGCGCAGGCGGCCCGAGGAGCCGCCGTTGTCGGCCACCGTCACCACGGCGGTGAGGTCGTCGATGGTCAGGTCGTCGTGGAGCCGTCGCAGCGCCGACAGGGTCGCGAACAACCCGTGCCCACCGCCGAGGGCCACCGCGGCCTGCGCGGTGTCGCGGGCCACGTCACTCCCTGCCGAGGTCGCGGTGGGTGGTGCTCACGTCGTAGCCCGCCTCCCGCAGCCGCCCGGCGATCGCCTCGGTCATCGCGACGCTCCGGTGCTTGCCGCCGGTGCAGCCGACGGCCACCTGCATGAAGCGCTTGCCCTCGGTGAGGTAGCCGCGGGCGACGGTCTCGAGCACCGGGAGGTACTGCTCGAGGAACGTCCCCGCAGCCGGCTGGGACAGCACGTAGGCCGAGACGTCGGGGTCGCGACCGTTCTGGGGGCGCAGGTCGGGGACCCAGTGCGGGTTGGGCAGGAAGCGCATGTCGACGACCCAGTCGGCGTCGACGGGGATGCCGTACTTGAAGCCGAAGCTGATCACGGTGATCTTCAGCCGGGTCGTGGCGGCCGTGCCGAACAGTTCCGCGATGCGGTCCTGTAGCTGGTGGACGTTGAAGTTCGAGGTGTCGAGGAGGACGTCGGCGTCGCCGCGGACGTCGGCCATCACCTCGCGCTCACGCCGCAGCCCGTGCAGCAGGCGGCCGCCGCCCTGGAGGGGGTGCGGCCGGCGTGCCGCCTCCTGCCGGCGCACGAGCACCTCGTCGCTGGCCTCGAGGAACAGCAGCGTCGTGGGGCGGCCGGTGACCTGCTGGTGGCGGTTGGCCTGGAGGGAGTCGAAGAACGAGCCGGAGCGCACGTCGACCACCACCGCGATGGGCTGGTGGATCCCGCGACTGTCGTCGACGAGGCGGACCACGTCGCGGACCAGTGTCGGCGGGAGGTTGTCGACGACGAAGTAGCCGAGGTCCTCGAGTTCCTTGGCTGCGGTGCTGCGGCCGGCGCCGGTCATGCCGGTGACGACCACCAGCTCGCCGGGGGTCGGCTCGTCCATCTAGTCCTCCATGATCTCGCCGGTGGCGGTGTTGACCGTCGGCGCCTTGGCAGCAGTCTTGCCGGTCGCGTCGACCTTCGCGACGGCGTCCTTGATGGCGGTCGCGGTGCGCGGCCCGATGCCGGGCACCAGGGCGATCTCGTCGACCTCCGCCTCGCGCAGCTTCTTGAGCGAGCCGAAGTGCTTGAGCAACGTCTTGCGCCGGACCTCGCCGAGCCCCGGGACGTCGTCGAGGGTGCTCTCGACCATCGACTTCGAGCGCCGGCCGCGGTGGTGGTTGATGGCGAAGCGGTGCGCCTCGTCACGGATGCGCTGCAGGAGGTAGAGCCCCTCGCTCGTGCGGGCCATGATGACCGGGTCCTCCTCGCCGGGCAGCCACACCTCCTCGAGCCGCTTGGCCAGCCCGCAGACCGGGACGTCGTTGATGCCCAGCTCGGCCAGCGCCTGCTGCGCGGCCGCGACCTGCGGCGGGCCGCCGTCGACGACGACCAGGGACGGGACGTAGGCGAACTTGCGGGGCCGGCCCGTCTCGGGGTCGACGAGGAGGGGCCTCTGGGAGTCGTCCGGACCGGCCTGCGCCGCCGCGCGACCCTCCGAGGCCGCCGGCGGAGCGTCGTGCGGCTCGACCCGGCTCTGCTCGTCGAGCAGCCGCTTGAAGCGCCGGGTGATCACCTCGTGCATCGACGCGACGTCGTTCTGCCCGTCGACGCCGCGGATCACGAACCGGCGGTACTCCGACTTGCGCGCCAGTCCGTCCTCGAAGACCACCATCGACGCCACGACCTCCGTGCCTTGGAGGTTGGACACGTCGTAGCACTCGATGCGCAGCGGCACCTCGTCGAGGCCGAGCGACTGCTGGATCTCCTCGAGCGCCCGGTTGCGGGTGGTCAGGTCGCTGGCGCGCTTGGTCTTGTGGAGCGCCAGCGCCTGCGCGGCGTTGGTCGCCACGGTCTGCTGGAGGTCGCGCTTGTCGCCGCGCTGCGGGACGCGGATGGCGACCCTGCTCCCCCGCCGCTCGGTGAGCAGCTCCTCGAGCACGTCGTGGTCGGGCGGGAGCGCGGGCACGAGCACCTCGCGCGGGATGGACTCGGTCTCGCCGCCGTAGAGCTGGAGCAGGAAGTCCTGGACCAGCTCGGGGGTGCCGCCCTCGTCGGTGCGGTCGGCGACCCAGCCGCGCTGGCCGCGGATGCGCCCGCCCCGCACGTAGAAGATCTGGACGGCGACCTCGAGCGGGTCCTCGGCCAGCGCGATGACGTCGGCGTCGGTGCCGTCGCGCAGCACGACCGCCTGCTTCTCGAGCGCCCGGTTGAGCGCGCCGAGGTCGTCGCGCAGGCGCGCGGCCTTCTCGAAGTCGAGCGCCTCGGAGGCGGCGTACATCTCCCGCTCGAGCCGCTTGGTGAACGCCGCGGTGTTGCCGGCCATGAAGTCGCAGAAGTCGTCGACGATCTCGCGGTGCTCCTCGGCGGTGACGGTGCCGACGCACGGCGCGGCGCACTTGTCGATGTAGCCCAGGAGGCAGGGGCGCCCGATCTGCGCCGAGCGCTTGAACACGCCGTTGCTGCACGAGCGCATCGGGAAGACGCGCAGCAGCAGGTCGACGGTCTCCCGGATCGCCCAGGCGTGGCTGTAGGGGCCGAAGTAGCGGGTGCCCTTGCGCTTGGCGCCCCGGCCGACCATCACGCGCGGGAACTCCTCGCCCACGGTGACGGCGAGCCAGGGGTAGGACTTGTCGTCGCGGTACTTGACGTTGAACCGCGGGTCGAACTCCTTGATCCAGCTGTACTCCAGCTGGAGCGCCTCGACTTCGGTGTCGACCACGGTCCACTCGACGCTCGCCCCGGTCGTGACCATGCTGGCGGTGCGGGGGTGCAGGTTGGCGATGTCCTGGAAGTAGGACGACAGCCGCGGCCGCAGGCTCTTGGCCTTGCCGACGTAGATGACGCGGCCCTTGGCGTCGCGGAACCGGTAGACCCCCGGCTTGGTGGGGATCGACCCTGGAGCGGGTCGATAGGAGCTCGGCGTGGCCACCCGACAACCCTACGGGCGGCCCCCGACAGGCAGCACGACCCGGTGCCGGCCCACCCGCGGCACCACCGTCCGGGACGTCGCGGTCACCGCCGCGTCGAGGGACGGGCCACGCTCAGGCCTGCGCGATGGAGTCGCCCTCGACCGTGATCGCGACGGTCTCGAGCGCCGCGGTCGCCGGCCCGGAGAGCGGGGAGCCGTCCTCCAGCGAGAACTTGCTGGCGTGGCACGGGCAGGGGATGTCGCCCTCGCTGCTGGACTCGACGAGGCATCCCTGGTGGGTGCACACGGCGGAGAACGCCTTGAAGTCCCCCTCCGTCGGCTGGGTCAGCACGATCTTGGCGCTCGCCACCACGAAGCACCCGCCGACCGGGACGTCGGCCGTGCTCGCCAGCGCGCCGGCGTCATCGCTCGGGGTCTGGGTCCCGTCCGGGGAGCTGGGTGAGGACGACGCGTCCGAGGGCGAGGCCGAGGCGTCGTCCGCGGGGTCGGTGGCCGTCGGCTCGTCGGAGCCGCAGGCGGCGAGCACGGGGGCGCCCACGGCGATCGCGGCGGAACCGGTCAGGGCACGACGTCTGTTGATGGCGGTCATGCCGCGACCCTAGCCACCCCGCCTGTGAGGAACCTGTGCGGCACGAGGGCTCAGGAGGTCTTCCTCGCCGGTGCCGTGCGCGCCGCGCCCGTCGTCGCGGCCTTCCTGGCCGGGGCCTTGGCGGCGGCCTTCTTCGCCGGCGCCTTCTTCGCCGGCGCCTTGGCGGTCGCGGTCCGGCGCGAGGGTCCGGCGGACGCGGCCGCCGGAGCGCGTCGTGGCGCGCCCGGCTGCTGGGCGCCGCGGCCCTCGAGGATCGGCGCCAGGAACGCGCCGGTGTGGCTCTCGGCCACCGCCGCCACTTCCTCGGGCGTGCCCTCGGCGACCACCGTGCCACCGCGCGAGCCGCCCTCGGGACCCATGTCGATGAGCCAGTCGGCGGTCTTGATGACGTCGAGGTTGTGCTCGATCACCAGCACCGTGTTGCCCTTGTCGACCAGGCTGGACAGCACCCCCAGCAGCTTGCGGATGTCCTCGAAGTGCAGGCCGGTCGTCGGCTCGTCGAGCACGTAGACGGTGCGTCCGGTGGACCGCTTCTGCAGCTCGCTGGCGAGCTTGACGCGCTGCGCCTCGCCGCCGGACAGCGTCGTCGCCGGCTGACCCAGGCGGACGTAGCCGAGGCCGACCTCCTCGAGGGTCTTCATGTGCCGGGCGATCGCGGGCACCGCGGCGAAGAACTCCGCGGCCTCCTCGATCGGCATGTCGAGGACCTCGGCGATGGTCTTGCCCTTGTAGTGGACCTCGAGCGTCTCGCGGTTGTAGCGGGCGCCGTGGCAGACCTCGCACGGGACGTAGACGTCCGGCAGGAAGTTCATCTCGATCTTGATCGTGCCGTCGCCGGAGCAGGCCTCGCAGCGCCCGCCCTTGACGTTGAAGGAGAACCGGCCCTGGAGGTAGCCGCGCATCTTGGCCTCGGGCGTCGAGGCGAAGAGCCGGCGGATGTGGTCGAAGACCCCCGTGTAGGTCGCGGGGTTGGAGCGCGGGGTGCGGCCGATCGGCGACTGGTCGACGTGGATCACCTTGTCGACGTGCTCGAGCCCGGTGATCTTCGTGTGCCGGCCCGGGACCGTCCGGGCGTTGTAGATCTGCTTGGCCAGCGAGGTGTAGAGGATGTCGTTGACGAGGGTGGACTTGCCCGAGCCCGACACCCCGGTGACCGCGCAGAAGACGCCGAGCGGGAAGCTGACGTCGACGTTCTGCAGGTTGTGCTCGCGCGCGCCGTGCACGGTGAGCTCACGGCCCCGGGTGCGCGGGCGGCGTACGGCCGGGACGGGGATCTCGCGCCGTCCGCTGAGGTACTGCCCGGTCATCGAGTCCGGGTGCGCCAGCAGGTCGGCGACGGTGCCTGAGTGCACCACCTGGCCGCCGTGCTCGCCGGCGCCCGGGCCGATGTCGACGACCCAGTCGGCCACCCGCACGGTGTCCTCGTCGTGCTCGACCACGATCAGGGTGTTGCCGAGGTCCTTGAGCCGGACGAGCGTCTCGATGAGGCGCTGGTTGTCGCGCTGGTGGAGGCCGATCGAGGGCTCGTCGAGGACGTAGAGCACGCCCACCAGGCCGGCGCCGATCTGCGTGGCCAGCCGGATGCGCTGCGCCTCGCCGCCCGACAGCGAGCCGCTCGGCCGGTCGAGCGAGAGGTAGTCGAGGCCGACGTCGAGCAGGAACTGCAGGCGCTCCTGGATCTCCTTGAGGACCCGCTCGCCGATCTGGCGCTCGCGCACCGACAGGTCGACGGTGCGCAGGTAGTGGGCCGCCTCGTTGATCGGCAGCGCGCAGACCTCGGCGATGTTCTTGCCGCCCTGGTCGCGGGCGCCGAGCGTCACCGACACCGACACCGGCTTGAGCCGGGTGCCGCGGCAGGCGGGGCAGGGCACCTCGCGCATGAAGCCCTCGAACCGCTCGCGGCTGGTGTCGGACTCCGCCTCCCGGTGGCGGCGCTCGACGTAGGGGCGCACGCCCTCGAACGCCGCGTAGTAGGCGCGCTGGCGCCCGTAGCGGTTGCGCGTGACGACGTGGACCTTGGTCTTGTGGCCCTCGAGCAGCGAGGTGCGGGCCTTGGCGGGGAGCTCCGACCACGGGGTGTTGAGGTCGAAGCCGAGCTCCTCGCCCAGCGCGTTGACCAGGCGCAGGAAGTAGTCGGCGACGTGGGCGCCGCTCCACGGGGCGATCGCGCCCTCGCCGAGGGTGGCGCCGGGGTCGGGGACCACGAGGTCGGGGTCGACCTCCATCCTCGTGCCGAGGCCCGAGCACACGGGGCAGGCGCCGAACGGGGAGTTGAAGGAGAACGAGCGGGGCTCGAGGTCGTCGGTGTCGATGGTGTGGTCGTTGGGGCACGCCATCTTCTCCGAGAACTTCATCTCGCGGCCGGCGTCCGAGGGGTCGAGGTCGACGAAGTCGAACACGACGAGCCCGCCGGCGAGCCCCAGCGCCGTCTCGACCGAGTCGGTCAGGCGGCGCTTGGACGACTCCTTGACGGCGAGGCGGTCGACCACGACCTCGATCGTGTGCTTGAGCTTCTTGTCGAGGGTCGGCGGGTCGTCGAGCGTGTGGGTCTGGCCGTCGACGCGCGCGCGGCTGAAGCCCTGCTGCTGCAGCTGGCGGAACAGCTCGACGTACTCGCCCTTGCGGCCGCGGATGACCGGCGCCAGCACCTGGAAGCGGCGGCCCTCCTCGAGCGAGAGGATCCGGTCGACGATCTGCTGCGGCGTCTGGCGCTCGATCGGCGCCCCGCACGTCGGGCAGTGCGCCCGACCGGCGCGGGCGTAGAGCAGGCGGAGGTAGTCGTAGACCTCCGTGATCGTGCCGACGGTCGAGCGAGGGTTCTTCGAGGTGGACTTCTGGTCGATGCTGACGGCCGGGCTGAGGCCCTCGATGAAGTCGACGTCGGGCTTGTCCATCTGGCCGAGGAACTGACGGGCGTAGGCCGACAGCGACTCGACGTAGCGACGCTGGCCCTCCGCGAAGATCGTGTCGAAGGCGAGGCTGGACTTGCCCGAGCCGGAGAGCCCGGTGAACACGATGAGCGAGTCACGCGGGAGGTCGAGGGAGACGTCCTTGAGGTTGTGCTCCCGGGCGCCCCGGATGATGAGCTGGTCGGCCACAGTTGATCCTCGATCTGGCATGCGGTGGAGTCGAACACGTGTTCGGCTCAGCGTACGCGGTCGGGTGCTCCGACTCGCCGTTCCACCCTCTCACGCAGCACCGACAGCGGATCCATCGATCACCCACGCGGGTGGACTCCGGAGAGGGCGGACGAGGTGGCACGATGGCAGCGTGACCGACGTCGCGGGCGCCCTGCCCGAGCTCATCGCCCAGGCCGACCAGGCGCTGGTGCGCACCGTGGACGGACTCTCCGACGACCAGTATGCGGAGCCGACCCAACTGCCCGGCTGGACCCGCGCCCACGTCGTCGCCCACCTCGCCCTCAACGCCGAGGGGCTCGGCGGAGTGCTGCACGGCGCCCACGTCGGCCGGCCGCGTCCGATGTACGCCTCCGTCGAGCGACGCGACGCCGACATCGCCGACCTCGCGACGGCGTCGCCCGCCGAGCTGCGCGAGCGGCTGCTCGCCGCGACGGCGCGGTTCACCGACGCGCTCGGCGCGATGCACGAGGCCGACTGGGACGGGCGGTTCGAGCGGGTGCCCGACGGACCGACGTACGCGCTCACCAGCGTCCCGCTCATGCGGTTGCGCGAGGTGGAGATCCACCACGCCGACCTCGGCGCGGGCTACACCCGGGCCGACTGGCCTGAGGGCTTCCGCAGGGTGCTGCTCGACTCCCTGCGCGCGTTCCGCACGGTGCCGCTGACCGTCCGGGCCACGGACCTCGACGGCACCTGGCGCTACGGCGACGGCGACGGCGGTCCGACCGTCACCGGCACCTCCGCCGACCTCGCCTGGTGGCTCACCGGCCGCGGCTCGGGCGAGGGTCTCACGTCCGACACCGGCGAGCTGCCGGAGATGGAGGCATGGTGAACGACCCGCAGCCCGACACCTACACCGGCGACGTCTCCCCCGGCGGCGCCGCGGACGTCCGCCGCCTCGGCCGACTCACGCTGACCAAGGTCGCGGTCGACCCGGAGATGTCCAACAACTGCTACCTGCTCCACTGCGGCGAGACCGGCGACCTCGTGCTGGTCGACGCCGCCGCGGAGCCCGAGCGCCTCCTCGAGCTCGTCGGCGACCGGCCGCTCACGGCGGTCGTCACCACGCACCGGCACTGGGACCACCACCGCGCCCTCGCGGCGGTCAAGGCCGCCCACCCGCACGCCGTGGTGGTCGCCGGCGAGCCCGACGCCGACGCGATCGAGGAGCAGACGGGGGTGAGGGTCGAGCGCCGGGTGGGCGAGGGCGACACGGTGCGCGTGGGCTCCTCCGACCTGGCGGTGATCCCGGTCGCGGGCCACACCCCCGGGTCCATCTGCCTGCTGCTCGACGACGCGGGAGCCTCGGCCACGCCGCACCTGTTCACGGGCGACTCCCTCTTCCCCGGCGGCGTGGGCGCGACGTTCGGCGACGCCGACGCCTTCACGCAGCTGATCGGCGAGGTGGAGACCAAGCTCTTCGGCCGGCTCCCCGACGAGACGTGGTTCTACCCGGGGCACGGCGGCGACGGCAGGCTGGGCGACGAGCGGCCCCACCTGGAGGAGTGGCGCGAGCGCGGCTGGTGAGGCGTGGCACGCTGGGAGCATGAGCACCCGTGCACTGACCCTGGCCGACTTCGAGCAGACCGTGAGCGGCGAGGGCATCGTCCTCGTCGACTTCTGGGCGGCGTGGTGCGGTCCGTGCCGGCAGTTCGCCCCCGTCTTCGAGAAGGCGTCGGAGGACAACCCGGACATCGTCTTCGGCAAGGTCGACACCGAGGCCGAGCAGCAGCTGGCGCAGATGGCGGCGATCACCTCCATCCCCACCCTCATGCTGTTCCGCGACGGCATCCTGCTGTTCAACCAGGCCGGCGCCCTGCCGCCGCAGGCCCTGGCGGGCGTGATCCAGCAGGCGCGCGAGCTCGACATGGACGCCGTGCGGCAGGAGGTCCAGGCCGCACAGCAGGCCGCTGAGCAGGCGCCGCAGGACGAGGTGGGCCTCGACGAGTTCGCCGCCGCGCACAGCCAGGGGGCGTACGTCCTCGACGTGCGGGAGGCCGACGAGGTGGCGAAGGGACGCGTGCCAGGTGCCGTGCACATCCCCATGAACGACGTGCCCGCACGGGTGGCGGAGCTCCCGCAGGACCGGCCGGTCTTCGTGGTCTGCCAGTCGGGGGGCCGCAGCCGCCAGGTGGTGGACCACCTGCGCTCGCGCGGCGTCGTGGCCGTCAACGTGTCCGGCGGCACGGGCGGCTGGGCGCAGCGCGGGTGGCCGCTCGAGGCCTGACCCGCCGAGCCGCGGGCGCCGTCCTCAGCCGCCGGGCAGCATCCGGCGCAGGATCGCCGGGCGCACGTTGGTGAACAGGTGCGCCGTGAGCGCCACGAAGAAGGCGACGTGCGCCGCGACGTGCAGCGGCAGCCAGGCGTCGTCCCCCGTGCCGACCAGCACCAGTCCCGACAGCGGCACGAGGACGAGCAGGAGCAGCAGCGCGCGCTCGGTCCAGTGGACGAGCCGCCGGTCCGCGTCGGAGAGGTGCTCCGACCACGGCGGCAGGCCCGCCACCTTGCGCCACAGCGGCCGCACCACGCCCAGCGCGAGCACCAGCAGCCCCAGCGCGAGGTGGAGCTCGGCGAGGTCGAACCCCCCGCCGAGCAGGTCGTAGCGGTCGGCGCGGTCCTCGCACCGCTCCTCGAGCCGGTCGAGCTGCTCCTCGAAGGCGTCGGTGGTGTCACCGCCGCTGAGGTCCTCGCCCGGAGGATCGCAGCCCTCGTCGAGGTCGAGGCGGTAGCCGACCGCGAACTGCGCGGCGATCGCCGCGACGGTGAGCCAGTGCAGGACCTTCTGCGACGGGCGGTAGCCGGGGGGCGACGACGTGGGCACCCGCCAACGCTAGGCGAGGGCCGTCAGGCGCACTGCTTGATGCCCGAGATGGCGTACGTGCCGCCGAGGTCAGTCGTGGTGACGACGGTACGGCGGTTGGTGGCCGAGTACTTGAGGGTGAAAGAGATCTGGCTGGCACTGAAGTTGCCGCACACGTCAAACGTGATGACGTTCGACGTCGCGGTCACTGCGAACTCACGGGGAGTCGTGGCGAGGAGCAGCTGCGCGCCGCCGATGCGGACATCGGTGAGCACGATGTCCCAAGTGTCGCTGGGCTGCACCGACAGCGCGAGCGTGAACCGGTACCCCTGGCAGCTCTGGCCCTCACCGGTGTTGCGGCAAACGCTGAAGGCGCCCGCGTTGGGGATGGCCGGCGCGTCGGTGGACGCGGCGTAGGCCGGGGCATGGGCAGCGGCGGCGACCACCGGGACGCTCCACGCGGCGCCGCGCACGACGGAGCGACGGTTGATCTGGGACATGCTGGTGACCCCCACGGTCCTCGGAGTACGCCATCCCCACGACGGCGATCCCGATCGTATGGCCGCCGCCCCGCGGGTCCGCCCCGGTGGAACACTTCTTGAGAGTTCCTGAGGAACACCTTGAGAAATAGGGGACATCTGGCCTGGACCACCATTCGGCGCGACGGGGCTCGGGGGGGAGGAGCCGGCCGGAGGAGGCGCCCCCGCCCTTGGGATAGCCTCGGCGCGTGCTGATCAGCGACTCCAAGCAGGTGCTCTTCGTCCACGTCCCCAAGACCGGGGGCGTGTCGGTCGAGGAGACCGTCAAGGAGGCGTGTCCCGACGCCCGCAAGGCACGGATCCCCATCGGCCGGCACGCGACGCTGGGCAAGATCATCAAGCACGAGCCGCAGGTCGTCGACTACTGGACCTTCGGGTTCGTGCGCAACCCGTGGGCCCGGATGGTCTCGTGGTACTCGATGATCTCGGCATGGGACCGCCGCCACGGCCCGCGGAGCGGCAAGCCGCAGGACGTCAAGCACAACTCCATGCGCGACGGCAACGACATGTGGCGCGCTGCGGCGGCGTACTCCGGGTTCGAGGAGTTCGTGCTCCGCGGCACCGAGGAGCTCCCCCGCGTCGGCGTCCCGCAGATCACCTACCTGCGCGCACCGAAGCTCGGCCGCGAGGTCGACTTCATCGGCCGCACCGAGAATTTCGTCGAGGACCTGCAGCGGGTCCAGGTGCAGCTCGGCCTCGAGCCGTCCACCCCACCGCACAAGAACAAGTCCCGCCACGGCAGCTACCGCGACTACTACACCGACGAGACGCGCCGCCGGGTCGCCGAGGTCTACGCCGAGGACATCGACCTCTTCGGCTACACCTACTAGGGCCCCTGACCTGCCCGGGACTAGGTGGACATGCCCGGGATGCGGGTGCCGCGCGCGCCCGCCCACTCCCCGGTCGCCTCGAGCCGGCGCCACACGTCGTACTCCGGCGTGAAGTGCGCGACCAGCGCCTCGCGGGTCGCGGGCTCCAGCTCGCCGTGCCCGGACCCCGAGGCGTTGCGCCGCTCGAAGTCCAGAGGCACGCCGATCCGCTCGCTGAACCAGCGCGACCACACGTCGGGGTGGCTGACGCTCAGGACGCGGTCCACCTCGACCGCGCCGCGGGCTTGGATGAACCGCGCCGGGCGGCCCCGGGGTACGGGTGCCTGCTCGTCGCCGGCGAGGTAATGCCGCGCGAACTGCTCGAAGGACATGTCCGCGGTCGACCTCCGGCTGTCCTCGCGGGCGCGGTAGCGCCACCACGACTCCAGCCACGAGATCGGCTCACGGAACATCGACACGAGCTCGTAGGACTCACGCGGATGGCCCTGCTCGGCCAGCTCGCGGGCCTTCGTGTGCACGAACCCCCGGGCGGGCAGGTGCTTGCGCGCGGGTGGTGAGCCGACGACCTCGGTGGCGTACGGCGACAGCGTGCGCTCGAGAGTCGTGCTGGCGGTCTTCGGCAGCGCGAGCAGCACGAAGTCGCGACCGGGCCCGAGCTCGAGGAACGTCATCACGCGCCGATCATCCCGCACGCCGCCGCTCGGGTCGCGCCCGCTCGGCGGCACCTGCCACGGGTGCGTGGGCTAGCCTCGCGCCCGTGCTGATCTCCGACGCGAAGCGGGCACTGTTCGTGCACGTGCCCAAGACGGGCGGCGTCTCCGTGGGGGTGGCGTTCGAGCGGTGCTGCCCCGACGCGCGCAGCAAGGCGCCCGGGGTGACTCCCCCGCTGGGCCGGCACGCGCCGTACGCCCGCATCCTCCGGGCCGAGCCGCAGACGGCCGACTACTGGTCCTTCGCCTTCGTGCGCAACCCGTGGGCCCGCATGGTGTCGTGGTGGTCGATGATCCACGACTGGGACCTCGCGCACGGCCCCTCGAGCGGCAAGCCGCAGGGCGTGGAGGCGAGCCGCATGCGCGGCAACGACATGTGGCGCGCGGCGGCCGCGTACTCGGGGTTCGAGGAGTTCGTGCTGCGCGGCACCGAGGAGCTGCCACGCGTGGGCCGCCCGCAGGTGGAGTACCTCCGGGCTCCGGGGCGCGAGGTCGACTTCGTCGGGCGCACCGAGTCGTTCGCGGAGGACCTGGCAGCGGTCGAGCGCCGGCTCGGCGGCGAGCCCGCCCGGGTGCCGCACCGCAACAAGTCCCCGCACGGGAGCTACCGCGAGTACTACACCGCCGCGACCCGCGCGAAGGTCGCCGAGGTGTACGCCGCCGACCTCGAGGCCTTCGGCTACACCTTCTGAGGGTCCGGGGCGGGTGCCGGGGTCGGCTCACCCGTCCAGCGAGGCCACGAGCTGCCGCACCGTGGCGAGGCCGAGGCGGGACTGCCGCGGCGTGCATCGCACTCACGCAGCGACGTTGTGTCGGCGCGCAGGCGGGGCACGCGAGCTTCCGACCGGCCGGGCCGCGACCGGCCTCGCGCACGGCACGACCGACGCTTCCCCGAACGCACTAGTCTCGTCGGTCGTGCCTCCCGAGACGATGCCCGCCGACCTGCTCGAGCACGCGCGTTCGGCGAAGGGGTTCATGCCCGAGGACGAGGGCGCCGTGCTGCACCGGTGGGCCCGCGAGCGGCTGCCCCACGGCCCGGCGCTCGAGGTCGGGACCTACTGCGGCAAGTCCGCGATCTGGCTGGGCGGCGCCGCCCGCGAGGTCGGCGGCACGGTGTTCACCGTCGACCACCATCGCGGCTCGGAGGAGAACCAGACGGGGTGGGAGCACCACGACGACAGCCTCGTGGACCCCGAGCTCGGGCTGATGGACACGCTGCCCACCTTCCGGCGCACGATCGCCGGCGCCGGCCTCGAGGAGCACGTCGTCGCGGTCGTGGGCCGCTCCGAGACGGTCGGGCGCTGGTGGCGCACCCCGCTGTCGCTGCTCTTCATCGACGGCGGGCACGGGGTCGAGCCGGCGCGCGCCGACTTCCGCACCTGGCCGCGCTGGGTGGCGGCCGGCGGCGTCCTGGCGATCCACGACGTGTTCCCGGACCCGGTCGACGGGGGCCGGCCCCCCTACGAGGACATCTACCTGCCGGCGCTGGCCACGGGCGCCTTCACCGAGGTCGAGGCGGTCGGCTCGATGCGGGTGCTACGCCGTACGTCGGGCGACGCCGGCGACGCCCTCGCCTGATCCGTCCGCGGACGTGCAGCCGCACTCCAGCCCGATCTCGGCGAAGTCGGGGGCCAGGGTGGTGCCGCGCATGATGTCGGCCCCCGGGGTCCCACCGGTCAGGGCGTCGACGGCCAGGATGACTGCCGCCGCGGTGTAGGTGGTCTGCTCCCCCGGCCAGTTCACCTCGTCCGGCCACACGTAGCCGGTCCAGTAGGAGCCGTCGTCGGTGCGCAGGTGCTGCATGTCGGCGAGCAGCTGGAGCGCCCGCCCGCGGTCGCCGACGGCGTCGAGCGCCAGCACGAGCTCGGCCGTCTCGGCGCCGGTCACCCAGGGGTTCGTCGACACGCACCGGATGCCGAGCCCGGGCACCACGAAGGTGTCCCACCGCTCGGCGAGGAGCTCGTGCGCCGCCGCGCCGCGCACGGCTCCACCGAGCACCGGGTAGTACCAGTCCATCGAGAACGTCGACTTGTCCAGGAAGAGGTCGCGGTGCTCGCGCAGCGCGTGGCCGAGCCGCCCACCGGCCAGCTCCCACTCGACCTGCGGCTCCCCCACGAGTCCGGCGAGAGCCACGCCCGCCCGGAGCGAGTGGTAGATGCTCGAGGAGCCCGCCAGCAGCGCCTCCGCGTTGACCGTCCCCGGCTCGCCGTCGTGCCACTCCTGCGACCAGGCGATGCCGCCGAACGGCAGCTGCAGGGCGACCACGAAGTCGAGCGCGCGACGCACGGTCGGCCACATCGACCGCACGAACGCTTCGTCCCGCGCGACGAGCCAGTGGTGCCACGTGGCGACCGCGACGTACGCCGACATGTTGGACTCGCCGGAGTGGTCCTCGACGTGGCCGGCGACGATCTTCATCGGCCACGAGCCGTCGCTCCGCTGGGTGGCGCGTGCCCAGGCGAAGGCCCGCTCGGCGGCCTCGCGCTGGTCGCCGACCATCAGCGCCATCGCGGACTCCAGGTGGTTCCAGACGTCGGTGTGCTGCCCGGGCGTCCACGGCACGGCGCCCGAGGGCTCCTGCATGGCCACGATCGTCGCCGCGGTCTGCTCGACCTGGGCGCGGTTCAGCACCTCGCCCGACGGTGGCACGTCGGCCGGCGGTCGGGTCACGCCGCCGCGCCGGGGCGCTCGGGCTTGCGGAAGTAGAGCACCATGCTCTTGCCGATCAGCGGGTCCAGCAGCCGCCCGGCGTACCGGAGCGGCTTCGGGTCCTGCAGGATCTCCCACACCAGCAGCCGGTGGTACGCCTTGGCGAGCGGGTGGTCGTCGTTGGTCACGCCGACCGCGCACTTGATCCACCAGTAGGGCGTGTGCAGGCCGTGGGCGTAGGCCTTGCCCGTGAACACCATGGCGTCACCCGGCGTCCCGTCGTTGGGCCGGCCCGCCTTGGTGACCTTGTCGACGAGCTCCTCGGCCGTGTAGATCCGCACGTGCCCGCCCTCGGCGTTGTGGTAGTCGTCGGACAGCTTCCAGTTCACCACCTCAGGCAGCCACCGCGGGACCGAGACCGCCAGCGTGCCGCCCGGACGCAGCACCCGGACCAGCTCCTTGATCGCGTCGACGTCGGCGTGGATGTGCTCGAGCACCTCGGCCGCGACGATGCGGTCGAACTCGCCGTCGGCGAAGGGCAGCGCGAGGGCGTCGCCCTCCTTCACGTCGGCCTCGGCGCCGTCAGGCACCTCGCCGGCCTCGCGCATGGCGGTGAACCACTCGCGCACGGTGGCCAGCTCGTCGGCGTCCTGGTCGAACGCCACGACGTCCGCACCGCGCTTGTACATCTCGAAGGCGTGCCGTCCGGCCCCGCAGCCCATGTCGAGCACCCGCTCGCCCGGACGGAGCCCGAGCCGGTCGAAGTCAACGGTCAGCACGGCGGCTCTCCTCCTGCTCGTGGCGGCCCCGTTCCTCGCGGAAGGCGGCGATGGTCTCCTCGTAGGCGGCCGCCGTGGCCTCGGCCACCGCGCGCCAGCTGAACATCCGCTCGACGCGGGCACGCCCGGCCGCGCCCATCGCCGTACGCCGCTCGGGGTCGTCGAGCAGGGCGGCGATCGCCTGCTCGAGCTCGCCGACGTCGCCGGGCGTGACGAGGTCGGCGCACTCGCCGTCGGGGCCGACGACCTCGGGGATCGCTCCGGCGCGGGACACCACGAGCGGCGTCGCGCAGGCCATCAGCTCGGCGGTCGGCAACGAGAAGCCCTCGTAGAGCGACGGCACGCACGCCACCTCGGCGGAGCCCATGACCTCGACGAGCTCGGCGTCGCTGACGCCGTTGACGAAGGTGACCCGGTCGGCGATGCCGAGCTGGTCGATGAGCCGCTCGGTGCGGCCACCGGGCTCGGGCCGGGTGACCAGCACGAGCGAGACGTCCCGCTCGACGGCGAGCTTCGCGAACGCCTCGAGCAGGGTGGCGATGCCCTTCATGGGGGCGTCGGCGCTGGCCATGGCGAGGATCCGGCCGGGGACGCGCGGGGTCGTCGGCGGTGCGAAGACGTCGTCGACGCCGAGCAGGATCGTCTGCATCCGGGCCGGGTCGACCCCGAAGTCGCGCGCGATGTCGCGACGCGAGGACTCCGAGGGCGTCAGCACCTTGCGCAGCCGCTTGGCCACCTTGGACTGCATCCGCAGGAAGCCGTACCACCGGCGCAGGGTCAGCCGCTTGCGCCACGTGGGCGCCGTCTGCAGGTCGATCCTGCGGTCCATCGTGATGGGGTGGTGGATGGTGGCGATCACCGGCAGCCCGCGGTCCTCGAGCTCGAGGATCCCCGTGCCGAGCACCTGGTTGTCGTGCGCGATGTCGAAGTCGCCGGCGCGGTCGCGCATGATGCGCGCGATGCGCGAGCTGAACGTCTTCGGCTCGGGAAACCCGGCCGTGCACATCGTGAGGAACTCCTCGACGTCGATGAGGTCGCGGAACTCCCGCAGCCGCGGCACCCGGAACGGGTCGGGCTCGCGGTAGAGGTCCAGGCTCGGCACCTTGGTGAGCACCACGCCCTCGTCGAGGTCGGGGTAGGGCTGGCCGGAGAACACCTCGACCTCGTGGCCGAGGCGGACGAGCTCGCGGCTCAGGTGCCGGACGTAGACGCCCTGTCCACCGCAGTGAGGCTTGCTCCGGTAGGACAGCATGGCGATGCGCACGCGCCCATTATGCCTACTCGCGGGTAGGCGTCCCGCCGGCCACCCCGGTCCCCGCTGCTCCGGCTCACGCCTCGCTGGAGTGCCCCGGGAAGACGTGGGCGGTCGGGTCGAGGACCACCGCGGCGTTGTTGACCGCGGTCGCGGCCTCGCCGAACCCGACCGCGATGAGGCGGACCTTGCCGGGATAGTCGGTGATGTCGCCGGCGGCGAAGACACGGGGCAGCGTCGTGCGCATGGACGAGTCGACCACCACGTGCCGCTTGCGGGTCTCCAGGCCCCACTGCTGGATCGCGCCGAGGTCGGCGATGAACCCGAGCGCCGCCACCAAGGCCTGCGCCTTGCGGACCTGCGGCTCCTGTCCGTCGACGCTGATCTCGACCTCCTCGAGGTGCCGCTCGCCGCGCAGCGCGGTGACCTGCGCGTTGGTGACGATCTCGACGCTCGACGCCCGCACCGCCGCGACCGTGCGCTCGTGCGCGCGGAAGGCGTCGCGCCGGTGCACCAGCGTCACCGACGCCGCGATCGGCTCGAGGTGCTGGGCCCAGTCGAAGGCGCTGTCCCCGCCGCCTACCACGACGACGTCCTTGCCGGCGTACGGCGCGAAGCTGGGCACGAAGAACTCCATGCCGCGCCCCACCCACCCCTCCCCCGCGGGCAGGGGTCGCGGGCTGAACTTGCCGATGCCCGAGGTGATGAGCACCGCTCCCGCGGTGACGCGGGTGCCGTCGTCGAGGGTGACGACGACCCGGTCCTCGCCGTGGTCGAGGGTGGTGGCCGTGCGATCGAGGAGGTACGTCGGGTCGGCGGTGGCAGCCTGCTCGACCAGTCCGGCGACGAGGTCGCGGCCCTTGACGCTGGGGAAGCCTGCGACGTCGAGGATCGCCTTCTCGGGGTACATGGCGGTGATCTGGCCGCCCAGCTCGGGCAGCGAGTCGACGACGGCGACGCTCAGGCCGCGGAACCCCGCGTAGTAGGCGGAGAACAGTCCGGTCGGGCCGGCGCCGATGATCAGGAGGTCGGTCGTCACGTCGTCCACGTCGCGGATCCTTCCGGTCGGACCGTCGGTCCACAAGGGTCGACGCGCGCTGTCACAGCGCGTCGAGCTCGCTGACCCTCCACCCGTCGTCGCCGCCGCCGGCGCGTTCCAGCGACACCAGCACGCGGTCGAGGTCGAGCCTCGGCTCGGCGAGGTCGGCGCCGGAGGTGCGCTGGTTGACGAACACCAGCACCCGGGCGGCCCGCGCCGTGGCGGTCACCAGCGCGGTGTCGACCACGTCGGCGGAGACGACCGTGCGGTCGCGCCGGCTCGTCGTCGCGACGCCGGCCATCGTCCGGTCGTAGCGGTCCCGCATCGCCGGCGTCATCAGGCGCCGGGCCGCGGCCTTGTCGTCCTCCAGGGTCTCCCACGAGTAGCTGTACGCCGCCCGCGTCGCCTCGGCGGCGACGTAGCGCACCTCGTCCTTGACCGCCGCCGACGCCACGGTCGCGTCCGCGGAGTCAGCGCTGCTCACCGCGCGACCCACGTCGCCGCCCGTACCTGTCAGCAGCCACGTGAGGGCGAGCGCTGCGGCGCACACCAGCACCGCCAGTCCCGCCACCCAGCGTCGCGACGTCATCGCACGAACTCCACGTCGCTGGTCAGCCACCGCCCACCCTCGCGCACCAGCCGCATCCGGAGCCGGTAGTACCGGACCTCGCCCCGGGCGTCGGTGCCGGTGTTGGTGACCGTGCTGTTCGCGGCGACCAGGACGGTGGCCGCGTCGTCGTCCTGGTCGCCCACGCCGAGGGCGACCACCTCGGGCGTGGAGACCGCCTCGGTGCGCTCGGCCTCGCTGACGAGGGTGTCGCGCTGGGACCGGTACTCCTCCGCGAACTCCCCCGTCGCGCCCGCCAGCACCGCCTCGACGAGCGGGTCCATGTCCTGGTGGTCGACGGTGAGGAAGGCGAGCGCCTCGGCCCGGGCCGCTGCCGCCACGTCCTGCTGGGCGGCCGTCAGCGGCTCGTCGACGGCGTCGCGCGACGACATGACCAGCCCGATGGCGACCAGCAGCCCGACGAGCACGACCGCCAGCGCCCCGCCCAGCCAGCTCCCAGACCGTCCGCCCACCCTGCGAACCTAGCCCAGCCGGACCTCCACCACGCGGCGCACCCGGCTCCCTAGACTCCGTTGTCGTGACCCGGCCGTTTCGACAACTGACAGCGCACCCGTCCGCGATGCTCCTGGGCGCCCAGCTGCTGCAGGTGCTGGCGTGGCCCTTCCTCGACGACTCCACGGTCGGGCGGGCCTTCCTGGGCGTCATCGGCATGCTCGCGGTGGGGTCGGCGGTGCTGGCCGTCCGGCGCACGCCCAACGTCAGCCGCGTCGTGCTCATCCTGGGCGCACCGGCGATGGTGCTGACCCTGCTGGAGGCGGTGTTCCCGGAGACGGACCCGATCGTGCTCACGTCGGGACTGCTGCACGCGCCGTTCTACTTCTACGTCTCCTACGCGATGCTGCGCTACCTGTTCCACGACGAGGAGGTCACCACGGACGAGTACTACGCCACGGGCGCCGCGTTCACCGTGGTGGCGTGGGGCTTCGCCTACGTGTTCTCCGTGGTCCAGGTCGTGTGGGCGGACTCGTTCAGCAACGCCGAGGGATTCGGCCGGGCGTGGTTCGAGCTGCTCTACCTGTCCTTCTCGGTGCTGACCAGCGTCGGGCTGTCCGACGTCGTCGCCGTCGGTGAGCAGGCCCGGGCCGTGGTGATGGTCGAGATGATGGTCGGGGTCTTCTACATCGCCATGGTCGTCTCGCGGATGGTCGGCCTCACCATGATGCGGCGGCGCTAGCCGCCCGAGCGGCCGGCGCCGCCCGGCGAGCTCAGTCGTCCGAGTCCTCGTCGTCCTCGTCGTCGAGGAGTCCCTCGCGCTCGGCCGCCTCGACGAGGCGACGGACGTTGTCGATGCTGCCGCAGTCGGCGTCGAGCTGGGCGTTGCGCTCGGCGGCGAACTCGGCGCCGAGCTGGTCGAGGACCTTCTCGGAGATCTCCTCGCGCGCCGGGTTGAGGATCGTCAGCTCCTCCTCGGTGAGGTGGTGGTTGAGCGCGGTCGCGAGCTCCTCGACGGCGTCGTCGAAGGCCTGCGTGTCGGTGCGCTTGAGCTCGAGCACCTTGAGCATCGCCTCGTGGCCCTCGGCGTGCTCCTCCTCGCCGTGCTCCGCCTCGTGCGCGGTGATCGCGTGCTTGCGCCGCAGCTTGGGGTAGACGTGCTTCTCCTCCGCCTCGGCGTGCGCGACGTGCAGCGCGGCGAGGCCCTTGCGCACGGCGTCGCGGTCGGAGCTGCTGTCGCGCAGCTGGCGCATCAGGGACTCGAACCGGCGGTGGTCCTCGAGGATGAGGTCGATGACGTTGCCGGAGACGGGGCGGCCGAGGTCGATGGGAGTGCTCATGGGCCAGACGGTAGCGACTCCGGCAGCACGCCGCCTCGCCACGCGCCGACGCTCACCTGGTGGCCTCCATCATCTGCCGCAGCTCCTTCTTGAGCTCCGAGATCTCGTCGCGCAGCCGCGCCGCCACCTCGAACTGCAGCTCTGCCGCGGCCGCCTTCATCTGGTCGGTCAGGCCCTGGATGAGCTCGGCGAGGTCGCTGCTCGGGATGGCCGCGGTGTCGGGGGCTTCGGAGTGGATCTTCGACAGCGCGGGCGTCGGCGACTTGCCCGCCTTGACGCCGCCAGCGCGCCCCTTCTGCCCGACGTCGGCCCAGGTCTTCAGCAGCTCCTGGGTGGTCTCGTCCTCGCGCGCGAGCATCTCGGTGATGTCGGCGATCTTCTTGCGCAGCGGCTGCGGGTCGATGCCGTGCTCGGCGTTGTAGGCGACCTGGATGGCACGACGACGGTTGGTCTCGTCGATGGCCGACTCCATCGACGGCGTGATCTTGTCGGCGTACATGTGGACCTGGCCGGACACGTTGCGCGCGGCACGGCCGATGGTCTGGATGAGCGACTTGTCGGAGCGCAGGAAGCCCTCCTTGTCGGCGTCGAGGATCGACACCAGCGACACCTCGGGGAGGTCGAGGCCCTCGCGCAGGAGGTTGATGCCGACGAGCACGTCGTACTCGCCGAGGCGCAGGTCGCGGAGCAGCTCGATGCGCTTGAGGGTGTCGACCTCGGAGTGGAGGTAGCGGGTGCGGATGCCGGCGTCGAGGAGGTAGTCGGTGAGGTCCTCCGACATCTTCTTGGTCAGCGTCGTGACCAGCACCCGCTCGCCCTTGTCGGCGCGGGTGCGGATCTCGTGGATCAGGTCGTCGATCTGGCCCTTGGTCGGCTTCACCACGACCTCGGGGTCGACCAGGCCGGTCGGGCGGATGATCTGCTGGACCGTGTTGTCCACGCCCCCCACCCGGTCGAGCTCGTAGTTGCCCGGCGTGGCCGACAGGTAGACCGTCTGGCCGATCCGGTCGACGAACTCCTCCCACCGCAGCGGGCGGTTGTCCATCGCGCTCGGGAGCCGGAACCCGTGGTCGACGAGGTTGCGCTTGCGCGACATGTCGCCTTCGTACATGCCGCCGATCTGCGGCACCGCGACGTGGGACTCGTCGATGACGAGCACGAAGTCCTCGGGGAAGTAGTCGAGGAGGGTGTTCGGGGCGCTGCCGCGCGTGCGGCCGTCCATGTGCATCGAGTAGTTCTCGATCCCGGAGCAGGAGCCGACCTGGCGCATCATCTCCACGTCGTAGGTCGTGCGCATTCGCAGGCGCTGCGCCTCGAGCAGCTTGCCCTGCTTCTCGAACGCCGCGAGCTGGTCGTCGAGCTCGAGCTCGATGCCCCGGATCGCCCGCTCCATCCGCTCCGGCCCGGCGACGTAGTGGGTGGCAGGGAACACGTGGAGCTCGGTGTCGTCCGAGACCACCTCGCCGGTGATCGGGTGCAGCGTCATCAGCCGCTCGACCTCGTCGCCGAAGAACTCCACGCGGATGGCGAGCTCCTCGTAGACCGGGAAGATCTCGAGGGTGTCGCCGCGCACCCGGAAGGTGCCGCGGGTGAAGGACATGTCGTTGCGGGTGTACTGGATCTCCACGAGCCGGCGCAGCACGGAGTCGCGGTCGTGCTCCTCGCCGACCTTGAGCCGCAGCATGCGGTCGACGTACTCCTGCGGGGTGCCGAGGCCGTAGATGCAGGACACCGTCGAGACCACGATCGTGTCGCGTCGCGTGAGGAGGCTGTTGGTGGCGCTGTGCCGCAGCCGCTCGACCTCCTCGTTGATCGAGGAGTCCTTCTCGATGTAGGTGTCGGTCTGGGGGACGTAGGCCTCGGGCTGGTAGTAGTCGTAGTAGGAGACGAAGTACTCGACGGCGTTGTGGGGGAACAGCTGGCGCAGCTCGTTGGCGAACTGCGCGGCCAGGGTCTTGTTGGGCTGGAGCACGAGGACCGGACGCTGCAGCTGCTCGGCCACCCACGCGACGGTGGCGGTCTTTCCCGTGCCGGTCGCGCCGAGGAGGACGACGTCCTTCTCGCCGCCCTGGATCCGGCCGACGATCTCCTTGATCGCCGCCGGCTGGTCGCCGGAGGGCTCGTAGTCGGACACCACCTTGAAGGGGGCCACCCGGCGCTGGAGATCGGTGACTGGACGCATGCCTCGAGCGTACGCGGAGCCACCGACAGCGGGTCCTCCCGTTCGGGTGCGCCCGGGGACCCGGCCCTCCGCCGGGCCTCGACGCCCCGGGCCGGGCCGCTGGCTACATTGTGCCCGTGACCGTCGCCCGAACGCTGACCGCTGTCCGGCGCACCCTGCTCACGCTGCTCGGGCTCCAGATCGGGTTCGCGGTCGCCCTGTCCCTGGTCGACTCATACCGCCGCCGCGGCAAGAGGCCGAAGCCGTTCCCCGTCACCGGGCCGCGGACCGTCCCGGTCGGCGACGGGGAGATCACGACGTACACGTTCGGCCGCGACCTCTACGACGACATGCTGGCCGCGATCGACGGCGCCAAGAAGCAGATCCTCTTCGAGACCTACATCTGGAAGGGCGACGAGATCGGGTGGAAGTTCAAGACCGCCCTGACCGCGGCCGCCGACCGCGGCGTGGACGTCCACTGCATCTACGACGGCTTCGCCAACATGGTCGTCTCCCCCGCCTTCAAGCGCTTCTCGCCGAAGCTCAAGGTGCTGCGCTACCCGGTCTGGACCGCGGGGCTGCGCTTCTGGAACCTGCGCGGCTACGGCCGCAACCACCGCAAGATGCTGGTCGTCGACGAGGAGGTCGGCTTCCTCGGCGGCTACAACGTCGGCTCCGCCTACGCCACCGAGTGGCGGGACACGCACGTCCGCATCACCGGGCCCGGGGTGTGGGACATGAAGCGCGCCTTCGCCGACTTCTGGAACCTCAACCGCCGGCACCGGATCCGTCGCAACGACCGGCCGCTGCTGCTGGAGACCGCCTCCGACTGGGACCCGCAGATCCGCATCCACAAGAACATCCCGCGGCAGTGGAGCTTCCCGATCCGCAGCATGTACCTCGAGGCGATCAGCCGGGCCAGCCGCAACGTCTGGCTCACCACCGCCTACTTCCTGCCCGACCAGGACTTCGTGGACTGTCTCGCCGACGCAGCGCGGCGGGGCGTCGACGTACGGATCCTGCTGCCGCTGAAGTCCAACCACGTCGTCGCCGACTGGATCTCGCGCGGCTACTTCGGCCAGCTGCTCGCGGCCGGGGTACGGATCCTGCGCTTCAAGGACGCGATGGTGCACGCCAAGACCGCCACCATCGACGGCAGCTGGGCGACGGTCGGCACCGCCAACATCGACCGGCTCAGCCTCCAGGGCAACTACGAGGTCAACCTCGAGGTCATCGACCCGGCGTTCGCGGAGGTGATGGAGGACGTGTTCCGCACCGACGAGGCCAACTGCCTCGAGCTGACCCTGTCGGAGTGGGAGGCACGCGACCTCAACCGCAAGTTCACCGAGAACTTCCTCGCACCGCTGCGCCCCCTCCTCTGAGCGCGAGGATCCACGCCGACACGACGGCGATCCACGCCAGCGCCGCGACGTACGCCGCCGCCTGCCAGCCGGTGCGGTCGAGCGCGTCACCGTGGCGGGCGAGGGCGACCACCTGCAGCACCACGAAGGCGGCGCCGGTCCAGCCGAGCGGGCGCACCTGGCCGGCGTCGTCGACCAGCCGGGCGTGCGCCGCCGCCCAGCCGAGCCCGACGAGCCAGGCACCGACGGCGCGTGCCGTCAGCGGGGTCAGCGGCCACGCCCACACCTCGCTCGCCCGCTCCGGTGCCGCGAGCAGGGCGACGCCCGTGCCGACGAGGACCAGCGCGAGCAGCACCAGCAGCCACTGCAGCGCCGCCGGCAGCGAGGTGCGTACGACGTCCGGGCCCCGCGGGACCCGCGCCTGCACTACCAGCCCGAGGACCATCGCCACCGGCACGCCGGCGTAGATCGCGAGCCACCCCCAGGTGACGAGCCGTGCGCTGGTCGGGTGCCCGGCTCCGAGGTGGAACCTCTCGAGGTGGACCAGCGTGACGACGAGCGTCAGGGTCGTGAAGACCAGCACCGTCCACACCGTCAGCCGCGCGCGGCCCCACCCGGGCGACCGGGCGCCGGCGACCTCGAGCACGGCGCTCGACCAGTAGGCCGCCCCCAGGAACACGGCGGTCATCGGCACGTCGATCGTCCAGGCGAACCAGTCCGCGGTCCGCGTGGTGAAGACGGTCAGCTGCAGCCCGGCGAGGAAGACGAGGAGGGCCGCGACCAGCAGCAGCGCCCGCATCGACGGCGCGACAGGGGCGTCGCGTCGCGCCCGCCGCCGGCTCACGGTGCGCCGGCGGGCGCCGGGTGCGCGGCGAGGTAGCCGTGGAGCAGCGCGATCACGGTCGCCCCGTCGCCGACGGCGGTCGCCACCCGCTTGATCGAGCCGGCGCGCACGTCGCCGACAGCGAAGACGCCGTCGATGGTGGTCTCCAGCGGCAGCCGTCCGTCCTCGCCCGTGCGGACGAAGCCGGCCTCGTCGCGCGCGACCTCCGCAGGCAGCCAGGAGGTCCGCGGGACCGACCCGATGAGCACGAACAGTCCGCCGGCCGCCACCTCCTCGGCGCCCGTCGCTCCGTGCGGGTCGCCCAGCGTCAGCCGGGCCAGGCAGCCGTCCTCCTCGCGCCCGTCGAGCACCGCCGTCCGGTAGCGGATGGCGACGTTGCGGGTCGCCTCCAGCTGGGAGACGAGGTACTCCGACATGCTGGCGGCGAGCGAGGACCCGCGTACCAGCAGCGTCACCTGCCGCGCGTAGCGGGCCAGGTGGAGCGCCGCCTGCCCGGCCGAGTTGCCGCCGCCCACGACGTACACCTCCTGCCCGGCCATCGACGGCGCCTCCGACACCGCAGCGCCGTAGAACACGCCGCGTCCGACGAGCGCGTCGAGGGAGGGCACGTCGAGGAGCCGGTAGTCGACGCCGGTGGCGACCACGACGCTGCGGGCGCGCACCACGCTGCCGTCGGACATCCCGACCGTGCGCAGCGGGCCGTCCGTGCCCAGCGCCTGGACCTGACGCAGGAAGAAGTACTCGCTGCCGAACGACCACGCCTGCTGGAAGGACCGGAACGCCAGGTGCGCGCCGCTGACGCCGCGGGAGAAGCCGGGATAGTTGCGGATCAGCGAGGACGTGCCGGCCTGGCCGCCCACGGCGGACTGCTCGACCACCATCGTCGACAGGCCCTCGGAGGAGGCGTAGACGGCGGCGGCGAGCCCGCTGGGGCCGGCGCCGACGACCACGACGTCGTAGACGCGGTCGTCGGACAGCGGCGACATCAGGCCGAACGCGTCGGCGATCTCGAGGTCGGTGGGCGCGACCAGCGTCGTCGGCGGATTCGTGAACGCGAGCTGCAGCACCGGGAGCTCGGGGTCGCGCAGGCCCAGCCCGTCGAGGAGCCGGGTGGCCGACTCCGTGCCGGCCTGGTGGAAGCCGACCGGGATGTGGTTGCGGCCGAACTGGTCGCGCAGCGCGTGAGTGCGCTCGTCGCGCTGCTCACCGATGATGCGCACCGCCTCGAACCCGATGCCCTGCGCCAGGTGCCAGTCGTCCAGCGCGTCCGTGATCGCGCCGTGGAACTCCTCGTCGCGGCGCCGCTCCGGCCGCAGCAGCACGAGCTCGGCGTGGCCGTGGCCGATGGCCGTGAAGACGTCGCGCGTGCTCGCGAAGTCGCCCCAGATCGCGGCGATGGCGCGCTTGGCCGAGGGGTGCAACGCGTACGCCCGGCGCAGGAAGTCGAGCCCGTCGCGGTCGTCCGGGCCGAAGCAGGCGATGACGAGCGCGACCTGGCGCTCCCACCGGCGCAGCCCCTCCAGGACCGCCCGCGCGTGCGCGTAGTCGGCGCAGACGACGACCTCGTAGTCGCCGCCGTAGCGGCGTCGCAGCTCCGAGCCGATCACCTCGCGCGAGGTCGCGTCGGTCGTGGCCAGCAGCAGGACAGGATCGACGTCGCCCATGGCGGCCTCCCTCACAGCCTTCACCCGTCCGCTCGACGCTACTCCCGCCGTCCGGACGGCGGCGACACCATTTGCGGGGGGTCTGGACCGCTCGAGCCGGCTCTCACTCACCGCCGCGAGGCCTGAGCGGTGCGTGGCGCAGGTTCTGCAGTCCCGGAAGCTGCCTCACGCACCGCCGCCAGCTCGAAGCCCGGCCGAGCGGTGCGTGGCGCAGGTTCTGCAGCCCCAGAAGCTGCCTCACGCACCGCCGCCAGCTCGAAGCCCGGCCGAGCGGTGCGTGGCGCAGGTTCTGCAGCCCCGAAAGCTGCCTCACGCACCGCCGCCAGAGCGAAACGAGGCCGAGCGGTGCGTGGCGCAGGTTCTGCAGCCCCGAAAGCTGCCTCACGCACCGCCGCCCGCCCGGGAGCGGGGCTCAGCGCGTCGGCAGGTGCGTCGGCACGCTCATCCGCGGGCCGCGCCGGGGGCGGGCACGGCCGCCCGCGATCGCCATCGCGGCAGCGCGCCCCCGCTGGGGGCGGTAGGGCTCGAGCATCTCGGCCATCTCGTCGTCGGTGATGTCGCGTCCGACCAGCGCCCACCCCACCCAGTTGGCGAGGTGGTAGTCACCGAAGCTCACCGCGTCGGGGTCGCCGAGCGCGCGCTGACGGACCTCGGCGCTGGTCCACACGCCGATGCCGCGGATCGAGCGCAGGCGCCGGTCTGCCTCCTCGACGGGCAGCTCGGCGACGCGCTCGATCGAGGCCGCCAGCCGGCAGGCGTTGACGACCGTGCGGGACTGCGCGGGCTGGACGCCGAGCCGCAGCCACTCCCACGACGGGATGGCGGCGATCGTCTCGGGCGTCGGCTGGACCATGAGCCGCAGCGACGCGACCGGGCCGGGCGCCGGCTCGCCGTGGCGACGCACGAGCTCGCGGAAGGAGCCGAAGGCCTGCTTGCCGGTCACCTTCTGCTCGAGGATCGAGGGCACCAGCGACTCCATCACCAGGCCCGTCGCGCCGAGGCGCCAGTGCCGGTGCGTCCGCCAACCGGCGGCCACCTCGGGGTGGTGGTGCGCCTCGAAGCCCTCCGGGTCGTCGTTCGCGCCGAGCAGGGCGGGCATCCGGTCGAGCGCCCACTCCGCGCCCGGCCCCCACGCCCGGCCCACGACCTCGCCGGCCGACGGCCGCGCCTCCACGCACAGCGACGCCGGCCCGAGCGGCGTACGCATCGCCCGCCAGATGCGGCCGGAGTCCTCGTGCCGCTGGGTCGGGTCGCCGGCCCCGCGCCGCTGCGGACGCAGCACCTGCGCGGGAGAGCACGGCCAGTCGGGCGCCCAGGTGCGGGTGAGCTCGGTGGTCGCGAGGGGCATGGGTGCGACGGTAGACGAGGACACCGACTACCGTCCCCTTCATGGGCGACTCACCGATCAAGCGCGACCTCGAGGAGGGCATCCAGCGGGACTTCTCGAAGGCGATGTCCTACGGCGACTACCTCCGCCTCGACGTGCTCCTCTCGGCCCAGCAGCCGCTCTCCGACCCGCCGCAGCACGACGAGCTGCTGTTCATCATCCAGCACCAGACGAGCGAGCTGTGGCTCAAGCTGATGATCCACGAGCTGCGCTCGGCACGCGCCCTGCTGCGCACCGACGACCTCTCCCCCGCGCTCAAGCGGATGGCGCGGATCAAGCACATCCAGCACACCCTCACCGACCAGTGGTCGGTGCTCGCGACGCTGACGCCCAGCGAGTACGCCGAGATCCGGCCCTTCCTCGCCACGAGCTCTGGCTTCCAGTCCGCGCAGTACCGCGAGGTCGAGTTCCTGCTCGGCAACAAGAACGCCGACATGGTGAAGGTGCACGCCCACGACGGCGCGGCCCGGGCGGCGCTCGAGGAGCTCCTGCACGAGCCGTCGCTCTACGACGAGTTCCTCGCGTACCTGTCGCGCCAGGGGTACGCCGTCCCCGGACGGCTCCTCGACCGCGACTGGTCGCAGCCCTACGCGACCGACCAGGAGCTGGTCGACCTCTTCGCCGGCGTCTACGCCGCCCCGGCGGAGCACTGGGGGGTCTACGAGACCTGCGAGGAGCTCGTCGACATCGAGGACGCCTTCCAGCAGTGGCGCTTCCGGCACCTGCAGGTCGTCCAGCGGGTGATCGGCCACAAGGTCGGCACCGGCGGGTCGTCCGGGGTCGACTTCCTCAGGCGGGCGCTGGACCTGACGTTCTTCCCCGAGCTCTACGAGGTGCGCACCCGCGTCGGCGAGTGAGCCGACGACAGCACGCACACCGCAGGCAGCTTGCCCCGGGTTCGCCCGCGCCCGCTCAGAGCAGCCGGCCGCAGGTGGGCCACGGGGAGCGCCCACGCTGCTTGTAGAGCAGCTTGGCGCGGTAGGTCTGCTCGCCGGCCGAGGCGGCGGTCGGGACACCGGTGCCGCCCACGCTGCGCCACGTCCCGAGGTCGAACTGGTACAGCCCGTAGTAGCCGGCCGGGTTCACCGCGCGCGGGTTGCCGCCCGACTCGCAGTTGGCGAGGGCGCCCCAGTTGAGTCCCGCGGTACCCGGGACGGCGTACGGCTCGCGGCCGACGAGGACCCGACGCGGCCGGGGGTCCTTCACGACCGTGCGCTTCACGACGCGGTACCTCACCGGCTCGCCGTTGTGGAGCGTCCTCACCGCGACGACGCGGCGGACGCCGGGCCGACCCTGGCGCACGACCTTCCGGCGGCCGGGCGCGAGCTTCGTGGTGTGCACCTCGACGGTGCCGGCGCGAACCCGCTCGCGCTTGGTCTTGCGCTCCTTGACCACGTCGGTCAGGCGTACGACGTCGCCCTGCCGCAGGCGCTTGCGCGGGCCGGACACCTCACGACCGTCGCGGACGACGTCCACCAGGTCGTTGCGGTCCACGGGGACGCCGTGGGCCTCGAGCAGCCGGCCGGGCCACGCCCGGGGAGCGCTCGCGACCTCGACGGCGGGCTGGTCCGCCACCTTCAGGCGCACGGCGACCGGGTCGGCGTCCGGCTGGGCGGCGGCGCTGCCGGGAACGAGGGTCAGGGCCAGGGCGGCCGCGGCGGTGCCGGCGGCGGCGCCTCGGAGCCGGGCGGACAGGGCGGGTGTGGTGGCACGCACGTGCTTCGGACCTCACAGGGAGTTCTGCGCCTCCGGGGCGCTCGGACGCGACGCCGTCGTGTCGGGCGTCGAGGCCGCGGCGCGTCTCACCTCGCGACGGGAGGCGCCTCGTCCCCGACGAGGGGCACTGCCTGCGGCCCATCCACCAGAACACGATCACGCGACCATGTCGAATCCGGGGCAGGCGCTGCGCCGGGCCCGAGCGAGGCGGCGTGAGCCGGTTCACGCCGGTTCCGCGGGGCCCCCGCGGTAGGGGACGCAGCCGGGAGCGGCGCCGGCTCGAGAGCGGTTCGCACTTTCTGAGCCGCCGGGTGCAACTTCTGTCGAAGGACCGCGCGAAGTGGCGCCACTTGTGTGTTGACGTCGACGAATCGCGGTACCTACTGTGACGTGCATCACGGGGCCGCCGGGACCCCTCGGGAGATGGGCGACCGACTCGATGGCCAGAGCCGCTCTGCTGCAGCCGCCGACGCGCCGCGCGAGCGCGCGTCCCCGGCCCCCGCATCGGCCCGCCGGGCCCGCCCGATGTCGCCACCGGCCGCCGCCGGCGCCCGACCCGGCCGGCCCGGCCGACCCGGCCGGCCCGGCCGACCCGGCCGGCCCGGCACCCACTCGCACTCGCCCCCACGCCCCCAGGTCACCAGAAGGCAGGACAGCATGAGCAGGTTCCGTTCACCCGCGGCACGCGTCAGGACCGTCGCGAGCTCGCTCGCCCTCGCCGTGGCCGGCGGAAGCCTGGCCGTCGCGCCGGCCGCCGCGTCCGCGGCCGGGCCCGACCCGGCCGACGCGCCGCCCGCAGACGCTCGCGCCGCCGCTCGGGACGCGGCCGCGAGCCTCGCGGCGCCGACGTACGACGTCCTGGTCTTCAGCAAGACGACCGGCTTCCGGCACGGCTCGATCGGGGCGGGGATCCGGGCCATCGAGCGCCTCGGCGCGCAGTACGGCTTCAACGTCGACGCCACCGAGGACGCCGCCCAGTTCACCGCGGCCAACCTGGCGCAGTACGAGGCCGTCGTGTGGCTCTCCACGACCAGCGACGTGCTCAACGCCAGCCAGCAGGCGGCGTTCGAGGACTACATCCAGGCCGGCGGCGGCTACGTCGGCGTGCACGCCGCCTCCGACACCGAGTACACCTGGCCGTGGTACGGCCAGCTGGTCGGCGCGTACTTCCAGAGCCACCCGGCCGGCACCCCGACCGCCACCATCGACGTGGAGGACCAGGAGCACCCCTCCTCGTGCGCGCTGCCGCAGAAGTGGACCCGCACCGACGAGTGGTACAACTTCCAGGCCCCGGAGAACCCGGTCGTCAACGGCGGCGGACCCGACTACAGCCCGCGCGTCGACCCCGACATCCACGTCCTGGCGACGCTCGACGAGTCGACGTACGTCGAGAACGACGGCAACGCCACCGACGACGACCACCCGATCGCGTGGTACCAGGAGTTCGACGGCGGCCGCAGCTTCTACACCGGCGGCGGCCACACCGACGCCTCGTTCTCCGAGCCGCTCTTCCGCACGCACCTGCTCGGCGGCATCCAGTACGCCGCCGGCCAGGCCCCGGACGCCTGCACGCCGGTGCCGCCCGGCGACGCCTCCTTCGAGCAGGTCACCCTCGCCAAGGGCGTCGACAAGGTCGGGGAGCCGATGAGCATCTCGGTCCTGCCCGACGGCCGGGTGCTGCACAACGCCCGTGACGGCCGCATCTTCCTCACCGACCTCGAGGGCAACACCACCCTCCTGCACGACGTGCCGATCTACTCCCACGACGAGGACGGCCTGCAGAGCGTCACGGTCAGCCCCGACTTCGAGGAGGACGGCTGGGTCTACCTCTACTACGCCCCGCCGCTGGACACCCCGAGCGGCGACGCCCCCAACGACGGCACGGCCGAGGACTTCGCGGCGTGGAAGGGCTACAACGTCCTGACCCGGATGAAGATGGTCGACGACGACCTCGACCCGTCGACCGAGCAGGAGCTGCTGCGCGTCGAGGCGGACCGGGGCATCTGCTGCCACGCGGGCGGTGCGATCGACTTCGACGCCGACGGCAACCTGTACCTGTCCACCGGCGACGACTCCAACCCGTTCGCCTCCGACGGCTACGCGCCGCTCGACGAACGACCCACCCGCAACCCCGCGTACGACGCCCAGCGCAGCTCGGCCAACACCAACGACCTCCGCGGCAAGGTGCTGCGCATCACCCCCGACCCGACGGCGGCGAGCTACACCGTGCCGGCGGGCAACCTCTTCCCCGAGGCGTCGGACACCCAGGGCAAGACCCGCCCCGAGATCTACGCGATGGGCTTCCGCAACCCCTTCCGCATGACCGTCGACAAGCGCACCGGCTACGTCTACCTCGGTGAGTACGGTCCGGACGCCGGCAGCGCCAACCCCAACCGCGGCCCCGGCGGCATCGTGGAGTTCAACCAGATCCGCGAGGCGGGCAACTTCGGGTGGCCCTACTGCACCGGGTCCAACACCGCGGCCGAGACCTACAACGACTGGAACTTCGCGACCGGCACCACCGGCCCGAAGTTCGACTGCTCGGCGCCGGTCAACAACAGCCCCCGCAACACCGGCCTCACCAACCTGCCCCCGGCCCAGCCCGCCTGGATCAAGTACGACGGCGGCAACGTCACCTACAACGGCGTCACCACCGGCGAGTTCGGCGGCGGCGGCGAGGGCCCCATGGCCGGCCCGGTGTACAACTTCGACCCCGAGCTCGACTCGGACGTGAAGTTCCCCGAGTACTTCGACAACCACTTCTTCGCCGGTGAGTGGACCCGCGGGTGGATCCGTGACATCGCGATGGACGCCGAGGGCGACGTGGCCGGCATCGACCCGTTCTTCGACTCCATGACGCTCTACGCGGCGATGGACATGGAGTTCGGTCCCGACGGCTCCCTCTACGTCCTCGACTACGGCAACGGTGGCTACTTCACCGGCAACGAGAACTCGGCCGTCTACAAGATCAACGCGATCAACGAGGGCGCCCGCTCCCCCTCGGCCTCGGCCACCGCCACGCCCGACTCCGGCGCGGCGCCGCTGGAGGTGCAGTTCTCCAGCGCGGGCTCGAGCGACCCCGACCAGGGCGACTCGATCGTGGGCTACGCCTGGGACTTCGACAACGACGGCACGGTCGACTCCACCGAGGCCAACCCGACGCACGTCTACACCCAGGTCGGGGTGTACGACGCCCGCCTGACGGTGACCGACTCCACCGGCCGCACCGGCGTCGCCACCGCGGTCGTCACGGTCGGCAACACCCGGCCGAGCGTCGAGATCGAGCTCCCGCCCAACGGCGGCTTCTTCGAGTTCGGCGACTCCGTGCGGGTGAAGGTCAACGTGAGCGACCCGGAGGACGGGACGATCGACTGCGACCGGGTCGAGATCGACTACGTCCTGGGCCACGACTCGCACGGCCACCCGCTCAGCTCGCGCACCGGCTGTGACGTCGTCCTGCCGACCGTGCAGGACGAGGGCCACGACGCCTCGGCCAACATCTTCGGCGTCATCAACGCCAGCTACACCGACGAGGGCGGCAACGGCGTCCGCACGCTGACCGGCGAGGACGAGGTCGTGCTGCAGCCCAAGCGCAAGCAGGCCGAGCACACCACCACCCGCCAGGGCGTCGAGACCGAGGCGACCACCGACCCGCTCGGCGGAGCGCGCAACCTGTCCAACATCGACGCCGGCGACCACGTGTCCTACGCGCCGATCAGCCTGTCGCAGGTGCCGCGCCTGCGCTTCCGGGTCGCCTCGGCCGGGGCCGGCGGCACGATCGAGGCCCGACTCGACAGCCCGACCGGACCCCTGGCGGGGTCGGTCGCGGTCCCCGTGACCGGCGGCTGGCAGCAGTGGCAGTTCGTCGACATGGACATCGCTGAGTCGGCGCAGCAGGGCTCGCACGAGCTGTTCCTGGTGTTCACCAACGCCAACCCCTCCGCGACGGGCCTGTTCAACGTGAACTTCTTCGACGCAGCCGGCAAGGGCGTCTCGGTCAACTCCAGGCCGCAGGTGGGCGCACAGGGCACCCCCACCCAGGGCACCGCGCCGCTGACCGTCGACTTCACCGGCTCCGCGTCGGACTTCGACGGCGACGAGCTGACCTACCGGTGGGACTTCGGGGTGCCCGGTGACGGCGACACCGCCACCAGCCTCGACGCCGAGTACACCTACACCGAGCCGGGCACCTACACCGCGCGCCTGACCGCGACCGACCCGTCCGGCGCCAGCGGCTACTCGACGGTCCCGATCCGCGTGCTCAACGCCTGCGGCGTGCAGCAGTCCGACGAGTTCGACGGCAGCTCGCTCGACGGCAAGTGGGACGTCATCCGCGACAGCGGCGAGTGGAGCGTGGCGGACGGCGGCCTGCAGCTGCCGATCAACAGCGGCAGCCTCTACGGTCCCGGCGGCAACGCCGAGGACATCATCGTCCAGCAGACGCCGGACGGCGCGTGGCAGGTCACCGCGAAGGTCACCGCCGTGGTCTCGGAGAACTACCAGCAGGCCGGCCTGCGGGTCTACTCCGACGACGAGAACTGGGCCTCGGTCCACCTCATCTCGGCGGGCGGGAACCGCGACGTCGAGTTCATCTACGAGGCGCAGGGCTCGCCCCGCAACAACGCCGAGGACAAGCTGGGAGGTGTCCCGGAGGGCTTCCCCACGACCTACTACGTGCGGCTCACCTCGGACGGCACGGACCTGCGGGCGTCGTACTCCACCGACGGCGAGACCTTCTCGCCGGTCGGCCGGCCGGCGCCGATGAGCTCGTTCGCGGACCCGAAGATCGGTCCGGCGGCGGTCTCCGGCGGCGCGCAGGGAACCCCGACGGCGACGTTCGACTGGATCCGCTTCGACCCGGACGGCACGTCCGGGGCCGCGGACCCGACCGACGAGTTCGACGGCACCGCCCTGGACACGTGCCGCTGGAACGCGATCGTGCGCGAGGACGCCTCGCTGTACGACGTGGAGAACGGTGCGCTGACGATCTCGGCGACGACGGGTGACCTGTACCAGGGATCCGACCCGTCGGGCACGAGGAACATCATCCTGCAGTCCGACACCAACACGACCGAGGACTACTCGATCGAGACGAAGATGTCGACGACGTTCACCGACGGCTACGCCCAGGGCGGGCTGATCATCTACGGCGACGACGACAACTACGTCAAGCTCGACCCGATCAGCGACACCAACGCGGGCCGGATCAACCGCATCGAGCTCCGCTCGGAGTCGAACGCCGCGATCCTCAACCCGCAGCCCGAGCTGGCGGCACCGGCCAACGTCACGTCGTACCGGCTGCGGCTGACCAAGACCGGGAACAGCTACACCGGTGAGGCGGCGTTCGACGGCGGCGAGTGGCAGACCGTCGGCACGGTCTCCAACCCGACGGCCGACATGGACTTCGGGGTCTTCGCCCTCGGCGTCCAGCAGGCCGGCCGGACGGCGACGTTCGACTACTTCCGCGTCGAGCCCGCCGACCAGAACCGGGCGCCCGTCGCCGACGACGACTCCGCCACGACGCTGGAGGGCACCCCGGTCGACGTGCCGGTCCTGGTGGGCGACACCGACCCGGACGGTGACGACCTCACCGTCGCCAGCGCCACCGACCCGGCGCACGGGACGACCGCCGTGAACGACGACGGCACCGTCCGCTACACGCCGGACGCCGGCTTCTCCGGCGCCGACTCGTTCAGCTACACGGTGGAGGACGGCAACGGCGGCAGCGACACCGCCTCGGTGGCCGTGACCGTGTTCGAGGACTGCGACCTCGAGAGCCCCGACGACACCTTCGAGGGCGCCGCCCTCGACGACTGCCGCTGGAACGCGATCGTGGCCGAGGACCCCGACCTGCTCGAGGTGGCCGACGGGCGCCTGCACCTCACCACCACGACGGGCGAGATCTACCAGAGCGGGACGAGCAAGTCGAACCTCGTCCTGCAGTCGCCCGACCACGCCGGCACGGACTGGACCATCGAGACGGTGGCCGACGTGAGGGGCCTCGACGGTGGGTGGAGCCAGGCCGGCCTGATGGCCTACGGCGACGACGCGAACTACGTCAAGCTCGTGGCCATCTCCGACGACGGCCGCTCGGCGCCGAACCGGTTCGAGCTGCGCTCGGAGGTCGGCGACGTCATCGTCGGGGCCAACCCGCAGCCCGAGATCGTGGTGCCGGCCGGCGCCGACCTGAGCGACGTGCGCCTGCGCCTGGTCAAGGCCGGGAGCACCTACACCGGCTCGGTCTCGTTCGACGACGGAGCGAGCTGGGCGGACATGCCCAGGACGGTCAGCAACCCGGTGGTGGCGCCGCGGTTCGGGGTCTTCGCCGCGGGCGTGCTGCAAAGCGGTGACGTCGTGTCGTTCGACAGCTTCACCGTCGACGGCGAGGACCCGGTCGCCCCGGTCAACACCGCGCCGGTGGCGACCGACGACCGGGCGACGACGCAGCGGGGCACGGCCGTCCGCGTCGACGTGCTGGCCAACGACAGCGACGCCGACGAGGGCGACGAGCTCTCCGTCGAGTCGGTGACGAAGCCGGCGCACGGCACGGCGGTCGTCGGCGCCGACGGCACCGTCACCTACACCCCGGACGCCGGGTACACCGGTGACGACGCGTTCGACTACGTCGTCACCGACAAGGCCGACACCGACACCGCCACGGTGACCGTCACGGTCACCAAGGCCGCCGAGCCCGTCGCGGACACCCGGATCACGGTCGCTCCGCGCGACACCACGCGCTCGAGGACGGCGACCATCGGGTTCACCGCGACCGGTCCGGGCGCTGCGGGAGCGACGTTCGAGTGCTCGCTCGACGGATCGGCGTTCCAGGCGTGCGCCTCGCCCCGCACCTACCGCGACCTGGCCGACGGTGCGCACGAGGTGCGGGTCCGGGCGGTCACCGCCGGCGGCGTCGACCCCACGCCCGCGACCGCCGCGTGGACGGTCGACCGGACCGGGCCGCGGGTCCGGAAGGTCACGCCGACGGGGGCGACCCGCGACCGCACGCCGAAGGTCGGCGCGCTCGTCACGGACAGGCACTCCGAGGTCCGCCCGGCCGGCCTGCGGCTGTTCGTCGACGGCACGCGGGTGCGCGGCGTGCGCTACGACGCGCGACGCGGCCGGCTGAGCTGGACGCCGGACCGGGTCCTGTCCCGCGGCCGCCACACCGTGCGCCTCGTCGCGGAGGACGCACTCGGCAACCGGACCGTCGAGAAGTGGCGGTTCACCGTCCGCCGGTGACGCGGGGCGCCGCCGAGGCGTCCGTCGTCAGACGGTCGTCCTCGGCGGCGCTACCCGGGCAGTTCGATCGTGGTCACCACGCGTGTCACCGAGGGCCGCCTCGGCGTGCTGGAGAAGCCGAACCGGCAGGGCGGGTCGACGGACGCGAGAACACCCAGGCCGGTCCCCCGCCAGGCCCCGGTGATCCTGGTGACCGCTGCGACCGACGTCGCGCCGTACCACTCGCGCCGGTCGTTGCCGGCCGTCCCCCGCGTCCGGACGCCGCGCAGCACGACGCGCGCGAGGGGGTCGGCCAGCGTGCAGAACCACGGTGCCGTCGCGACGCGCGCGGGCACGAGGCCGAGCAGCAGGCCCAGCGGCGTACGGCCGCCCACCTCGAGGCCGAGCGACAGCGACGGGGTCGTGACCTGCCAGCCGGCAGGGGTGTCCTCGACCGACACCGGCTCGATGACGTGCTCGTCGAAGGAGTAGGTCGACGCGACGAAGTGGCGCACGCGGTCGTCGGGGGCCAGCAGGACGCGGTGGCCCGAGGCGTCCTCGACCATGACGTCGGCGAAGGGGCCCCACGGCGAGTCGTCCCAGCGGCCGACGACCACGCGGACGCCGCTGCTGCTGCCGACCCCGGCGATCCGGCCGGTGAAGCGCTCCCGGACCCGGCCGGTCCTCACGGCTGCACCAGCCCCCCGGGCTCACGGCCCTCGGCGGCGAGGCCGCGGGCCACGCCGGCGCGGTCCTCCTCGGAGCGGTTCTGGCTCAGCTTGGCCTTCGCCTCCACGGACTCCACGACGAGCTCGACCCCGACGATGGGGCGGAGGTTCTTCTCGACGTAGTCGGCCGGCGCATCGGTGACCGCCCACGGCTCGGCGCGCGGCTGCTCGTGGCGGTCGGTCAGCCGCGTGACCATCCCCCGCACCCACTCCGGGTCGTCGTGGACCGAGACCTGGCCGCGCAGGTGGACGACGGAGTAGTTCCAGGTCGGGACGACCCGGCCGTGCTCCGCCTTGGTGGCGTACCAGGAGGGGCTGACGTAGGCGTCGGGACCGGTCACGACGGCCAGGGCCGGGGACCCGTCGACGATGCGCCGCCAATGGGGGTTCGCGCGGGCGAGGTGGCCGACGAGGAGCTCGTCCTCCCACAGCACCGGCAGGAACGTCGCGTCCGGTACGCCGTCCGCGCCGACCGTGACGAGCTGCGCGGTGCCGACGGCGCGGACGAACGGGCGCACGTCGTCGGCGTCCATCACGTTGAACCGCGGGACGTAGAGGGAGGCGGCCGGGGTGCTCACGCGACCATCCTGCCCGTCCGGGGGGCGCCGTTGTCGGCGGCGGGCGGCAGGATGGGCGCATGCTGCTGGCCGAGCTCGTCGCCACCTCCGCCGCGGTCGCCGCCACACGGTCCCGCAAGGCCAAGGTCGCCGCGCTCGCGGAGCTCCTCGGCCGGGTGTCGCCCGACGAGCTCGAGGTCGTCGTGTCCTACCTCGGCGGCACGCTGCGCCAGCGACGGACCGGGCTCGGCTGGCGCGGTGTCAGCGACCTGCCCGCCCCCGCCGACGCGCCGTCGCTGACGGTGCTCGAGGTGCACGAGGCGTTCGACGCGATGGCCGCCCTCGCCGGCGCCGGGTCGCAGCTGGCCCGCAGGGAGGCCGTGGTCGCCCTGTTCGGCCGCGCGACGGCCGCCGAGCAGGCCTGGCTGCGCGCCATCGTCACCGGCAACGTCCGTCAGGGGGCGCTCGACGCGGTCACCCAGGAGGCGGTGGCGCTGGTGGCGGGAGTGCCGCTCGCCGCCGTGCGCCGTGCCGCGATGCTGGCGGGCTCGACCGTCGCGGCGGCGGGGGCGGCGTTCGCGGGCGAGGAGGCGCTGGCCGCGATCCGGCTCGAGGTCGGCCGCCCGATCATGCCGATGCTCGCGTCCAGCGCGCCCGACGTCGCGACGGCGATGGCGGGTCTCTCCGCCGACGGGGCCACGGAGGTGGCCGTCGACGCCAAGCTCGACGGCATCCGGATCCAGGTGCACCGTGACGGCGACGACGTGCTCGTCGTGACCCGCAGCCTCGACGACATCACAGGTCGCCTGCCCGAGGTCGTCGAGGTCGCCCGGTCACTCGCGGCGGAGCGCTTCGTCCTCGACGGGGAGGCGCTCGCGCTGTCCGAGGACGGCCGGCCCCTGGCGTTCCAGGACACCGCGAGCCGGACCGCGCAGGACACGGGCGTCGCCGTCACTCCCCACTTCTTCGACCTGCTCCACGTCGACGGTCGCGACCTGCTCGATGCCCCGGGCCACGAGCGCCTCGCCGCGCTCGACGCGCTGGTGCCCGAGCGGCACCGGGTCCGCCGACTCGTCACCGCCGACTCGCGGGCCGCCGACGAGTTCGCCCGCGAGACCGTCGCGTCGGGGCACGAGGGCGTGGTGCTCAAGGACCTGTCCGCGCCGTACGCTGCCGGGCGTCGCGGCTCGGCCTGGGTGAAGGTCAAGCCCCGGCACACCCTCGACCTCGTCGTCCTCGCGGTCGAGTGGGGGTCGGGGCGGCGCGAGGGATGGCTCTCCAACATCCACCTCGGTGCGCGCGACGCGTCGTCGCCGACCGGGTTCGTGATGCTGGGCAAGACGTTCAAGGGCATGACCGACGAGATGCTGGCCTGGCAGACCGAGCGGTTCACCGAGCTGGCCGTCTCCCCCGGCACCGTCCGCGACCGCTACGTCGTCGAGGTGCGGCCGCTCCAGGTCGTCGAGATCGCCTTCGACGGCCTTCAGCGCTCGACGCGCTACCCCGGCGGCGTCGCGCTGCGGTTCGCCCGCGTGCTGCGCTACCGCGACGACAAGGGACCCGACGAGGCGGACACCATCGAGACCGTGCGCGCGCTCGCCGCGGGTTGACGCCCCGGCGCAGCAGTCAGGGCGGCGGCTTCGGCAGCCGGCACCCCGGCGTGTCCAGGTCGAACGTCCGCCCCGCGTCGAGGCAGGTGAGCAGGAGCCAGGTCTGCTGGCCGTAGTTCATGTCCCTCACCATCCGCACCCGGCCGCGCCGCCCCTCCTCGCACGCCGAGTCGACGCAGCGGCGGCCCCCGACGTAGGCGGTGTTCGCGATCCCGACCACGAGACCGGTGTCCTGCGACACGACGGGCGAGCCGGAGTAGCCGCCGCGGATCGCGCAGCCGTCGCGCGCCGGCAGCCGGATCGCGTGCCACCAGTCCCACGTCCGCTCGTGCAGCCGGTACGCCGTGCCGGCGGTCGCGCACGTGCGCTGCTCGGTCCAGTAGCCGGACGGGATGCGGACCCGCTCCCCGCGCGCCGGCCCGTCGCTCGCCAGGGTGAGCGGCGTGACGCCGTCGCCGGCGAGCTCGGCGTACGTCTCGCGCAGCGACAGCAGCGCGACGTCGGTGCGGTACATCGTGGCGTACTGCAGCCGGACGCCGCGGACGGTCCGGGCCACGTCGCCGTGGCCGTCGAGCAGCTCGACCCGGGTCCACCGCCTCTCGTCGACCAGGACCTCCCGGGCGCCGAGGAACGGGCGGCGCACGCAGTGGCCGTTGGTCAGGACGACAGCGGGATCCGTGTCGAGCGCGGCCGGCCAGCGCGCCACCGCGCCCGAGCACCCGGGCAACCGGGCCGTGCCTGCGAACCGTCCGACGCCGACGTCGGCGGCGACCGCAACGAGGGGCGACAGCACCGCGGCGAGGGCGGCGAGGACCCAGACGACGACGGCACGACGGGCTCCGGGCGACCGCATGCCCGCATCGAACCACACCCGGGCACCGGCCCGACCCTCCCTAGACTGGCGTCATGAGCACCGAGTCGACGCCCGAGACGGTCCCCGGGCGCGGCAGCACCGCGGCCGTCCGGCGTCGGCAGCGGGAGACGGAGATCATCTCGGCCACCCGGCGCCTCTTCGACGAGCGCGGCGTCCGCGACGCGCAGATCGAGGACATCGCCAAGGCGGTGGGCATCAACCGCGCGATCATCTACCGGCACTTCACGAGCAAGGAGGAGCTGTTCAGCCTCACCCTCGTGCAGTACCTCGACGAGCTGCGGGTGGCGCTCGAGGAGGCGGCCGCCGGCACGGTGGAGCCGCGCAGGCAGCTCGTACGCCTCGTGGAGGCGTTCGTCGACTACGGCCTCGCCCACCCCGCGTTCGTCGACTGCGCCCAGGCGATCATGCGGCGCCCCGGCGGCGACCTCCTCGAGGAGGTCAGCGAGTCCGCGATGTACCGCCTCGGGCAGGCCATCGGCGGTTGCCTGTCGGTCCTCACCCGGGCGATCACCGCCGGCGCGGAGAGCGGCGACTTCCACGTCGAGGACCCCGGGCTGCTCGCCAACATGCTGTACGCCAGCGGTCTCGGCACGCTCCAGCTCGGCCGCGTGGCGATGCTGGTCTCGGAGGAGGCCCCGGGCGTGCCGCGCATCAGCCGCATCACCGCCGAGCAGGTGCGCGACCACATGGTCGCCTCGGCCCTCGCGGTGGCCGCCGGCCCCGTCCGCTAGGCGGCGCTCAGCGGGACAGGTGCTTCGCGCGGGCGAAGCAGAACGCGCCGTAGGCGACGATGCCGACCGCGATCGCCGTCAGCAGCACCTGGCCGAAGGGCTGCTCGCGGACGGTCTGCAGCGCCTGGTCGAGGCCGCCGGACTTCTGGGGGTCGTGGGTGACCGCGGCATAGCCGAAGAGCCCGCCCACGATGGCGATCGCGACGCCCTTGGCGATGTAGCCGATCTTGCCGAGGCGGACGTACACCGAGCCGTCCGTGCCGGCCTGCCCCTGCGCGTCGAGGTGCTCGCGGAACTTCTCGGTCCACCCGCGCCACACCAGCGAGGCGCCGTAGCCGATGACCGCCAGCCCGACGGCGCCGACGATCAGCTGCCCGCCGGGGAGGTCCATGAGCTTGGCGGTGGTGGAGTCCGTGCCGCCGTTGCCGCCACCGGACCCCGTGGCGGTCTGCACCGCGCTCCAGCCGATGGCGCCGTAGATGACGGCCTTGCCGAGGGATCCTGCGCGCTTGCGCCACCGCTTGGTGTCGTCGGACTCCTCGCGGTGGCCGTAGCCGAACTCGAGCAGTCGCCACAGGACGAGGAGGAACATCCCGACCGCGACGAGCCACACCAGGACCTCGCCGAGCGGCTGCTGGACGAGGTACTGCATGGCGCCGGAGTTGGAGGCGCTGTCCTCCTTCTCGCCGAAGGCGAGCTGGAGCGCGAGCCACCCGACCAGCAGGTGGACGACGCCGTACGCCACCAGTCCGGCGCGGATCGCGTGGTCCATCCAGTCGCTGCCGCGGACCTGTGCGGCGGTGTCGGGGGCGTTCATGGGGTCAACCTAGGGGGCGCGCCCGTCCACCGGCGAACCGCCACAACCCCTGCGGGTGGGGCGGCGCGTGCAGATCCGGGTGGTGCCCCGACGAGGGTCTAGACCAGGGTCGCGCGGTCGCGCATGATCGAGCCGAGCAGGCCGTTGACGAACGTCGGGGACTCGTCCGTGGAGAGGTCCTGCACCAGGTGCATCGCCTCGCTCACCGCGACGCTCTCCGGGACGTCCTCGTCGCCCCACAGCAGCTCGTAGACGCCGATGCGCAGCACGTTGCGGTCCACGGCCGGCATCCGGCTGAGCGTCCAGCCCTTGCTGTAGGTCGTCAGCACCTCGTCGATGCGCGCCCGGTGCTCGGCGACACCGCGGACCAGCGTGCTGGTGTAGTCGTTGGTCGGGCCCTCGCCGGCCTCGATGGCCCGGTCCAGCGCCGTCACGGGGTCCTCGGAGCGCAGCTCGGAGGCGAAGAGGATGTCCAGCGCGCGCTTGCGCGCCTTCGAACGGGCAGCCACGCGGTGTCAGGCCTTGACGCGGCCGAGGTAGGACGAGTCGCGCGTGTCGACCTTGACCTTCTCGCCGGTGGTGATGAAGAGCGGTACCTGGATGGTGTGGCCGGTCTCGAGCGTGGCGGGCTTCGTGCCGCCGGTCGAGCGGTCGCCCTGCAGGCCCGGCTCGGTCTCGGCGATCAGCAGCTCGACGGAGGCGGGCAGCTCGATGAACAGCACGCGGCCCTCGTTGGTGGCGACGATCGCCTCCTGGTTCTCCAGCATGAAGTTCTTCGCGTCCCCGACGACCTCGGGGGCGACCTCGAGCTGCTCGTAGCTCTGGACGTCCATGAAGACGTAGGAGGAGCCGTCGTTGTAGAGGTACTGCATCGTGCGGCGGTCCACGTTGGCCGTCTCGACCTTGGTGCCGGCGTTGAAGGTCTTGTCGACGTTCTTGCCCGACTCGACGTTCTTGAGCTTGGTGCGCACGAAGGCCGGGCCCTTGCCGGGCTTGACGTGCTGGAACTCGACGACGGACCAGAGCTGCCCCTCGAGGTTGAGGACCATGCCGTTCTTCAGGTCGTTGGTGGTTGCCATGTGTCTGATGTCCGCCTTCGTCGAGTTGTCAAGGAGCACGGGCGCGCGGCCGGTGACGGGCGCGCCGACGGACCAGTCTAGTCGCGGGCCGCGAGAGCCAGGAAATGCTCGGCCTGCGACTCGGTGGTGCCGCGCGGGGCACGGCGCGACGGCGGGCGTGTCGGGACGGGGAACGGTAGCGTCGGGCCATGCGAGTCACCATCTTCGGCGGACACGGCAAGGTCGCGCTCCTCCTGGCCCCGATGCTCGTCGAGGCGGGGCACGACGTCACCTGCGTCGTGCGCAACCCCGACCACATCGAGGACGTCCAGGCGACCGGCGCGATCGCGCTGGTGTCCTCCGTGGAGGAAGCGGACGAGAGCGCGCTCGTCGACCTCCTGCAGGGGCAGGACGCCGTCGTCTGGTCCGCAGGCGCAGGCGGGGGCGACCCGGCCCGCACCTACGCCGTGGACCGCGACGCCGCGATCCGCTCGATGGACGCAGCCCTCGAGGCCGGCGCCCAGCGCTACGTCATGGTGTCGTTCTCGGGATCCGACCCCGACGTGCTGGTGCCCGAGGACGACCCGTTCCGGCACTACCAGCAGGCCAAGATCGCCGCCGACGAGCATCTCCGCGGCACCGACCTCGACTGGACCGTCCTCGGCCCGGGCCCCCTCACCCTCGAGCCCGGCACCGCGTCGGTGAACCCCCGGGCCCGCGCCGGCGACGGCGACCGCACGTCACGGGAGCTGGTCGCGCAGGTGATCCTCGCCGTGCTGGAGGACCCACGGTCCTTCGGGCGCACGCTGGTCCTCGGCGACGGCGACGTGCCGATCGACGACTGGCTCGCGTCCCTCTGACGCGCTCCCGCGCCTGCCGACCCGTACGCCGGGCGGGGACGCGTCCCCGGGCACGTCCGAGCACCCGTCCACAGGCGGCGTCGCGGGACACGCGTCGGTGTCGGTGGGCTCTGGTTGAGTGGATCCATGGAGGGCACGAGCACCGTCGGAGGAGCGCAGGTCGGCGACCTGACCGACCTCGCCGACGAGGCCCTGCTGTCCGAGGCGTCCGAGATCGAGGTCCTCCTCCGCGAGGGCGAGGTCCACAAGCTTCGCTTCGCCTACCAGTGGGCTGTCACCCATCCCCCACTGGACGCGTGCGAGACCCCGTCCGGGCCGGTCCTGCCGTCCGTGCTCGCTGAGCCCGAGACCCTCGGCGGCCACGGGACTCCCGCGGTCGCCGCATTCACTCCCGAGCCGCTGGCCGTCGCCCTCGGCTGCTCCCCGGCCTCCGCGTCCGCCCTCCTCGCCGACGCGCTCGACCTGAACCACCGGCTCCCCCTGCTGTGGGACGCCACACGTGCACTGCTGGTGCCGGACTGGAAGGCCCGGCGCGTCGCCGCTCGCACCCGCCACTTGCCGATCGACGCGGCGCGGTGGCTCGACCGCCGGGTCGCCGGGCCCATCTCGTCGCTCGGCGCGCCGGCGCTCGACCGGCTCATCGCCGAGGCCGCGGCTCGCTGCGACGGCGCCGGCACCGCCGAGCGGGAGGTCGCCGCCCGTGACGGCTGGGACGTCGTGCTGGTCCACCCGGACCCCGGCCGCTATGCCGGCACGTCCGAGCTCCGGGCGACCGGAGACACCCTCGACCTCATCCGGTTCCACGACGTGGTGTGCGCCGAGGCCGAGGCCATGGGAGCCCTCGGCGACACGGACGAGCTGCCGGTGCGCCGCGCCAAGGCCCTGGGGGTCATCGCGGACGCCCAGGCACGACTCGACCTCACGAGCCTCGTCGGCACCGCCGATCCCGACACCGGCCGGAGGGTGCGGCAGGCGGCCGTCGCGCGGCGAGACGCGAAGGTCCGGCTCTACCTCCATGCCTCGCTCGCCGACGTCGTCGTCGTGGACGATGCGCAGGCCACCGGCTCGGCCGAGTCGTTGGGACCAGTCAGTCTCGACCTGATCCGCGACTGGGTCGGCCGGTCACGCGTCACGATCCAGCCGGTGCTTCACGTCGCCACCGACGACCGCTGGTCCGTCGATCGCCACGACCCACCTCCGCGGATGGCCGAGCAGGTCCGGCTGCGGGACGAGACGTGCGTCTTCCCGTGGTGCGGGCGGGCCGCGCGTCAGTGCGACCTGGACCACCGCGAGCCCTTCGTGGACCCGGGTGACGGCGGTCCACCGGGGCAGACGTCGCCCGCGTCCCTGGCCCCGCTCTGCCGACGTCACCACCGGGCGAAGACCGCCGGGGAGTGGTCCTACGAACGCGCCGATCCCGGCACCTACCTCTGGACCGGGCCGGTGGGCATGTCGGCCCTGGTCACTGCACGCGGCACCATCGCCGTCCCCCGCGCCTAGGCGTCGACCAGGCGGGCACACCCGTCCGCGGTCCCGCCCTGTGCCCGCGAAGCCCACCCGGGCGCCCGCCGGTGCCAGGCGCGGCCTACGACTGGCCTACGACTGGTCGCTGCGACGTGCCAGCGCGATCGCTACGGACGCAAGCGCGGCGACACCGGCCAAGACCCATATCACCGCTGACAACGTCTGCCTCTGCGGCGACGGGAGGAAGAACGCCAGCGCTGCAGCGCCCAGCACACCCACCCAACCGAAGCGGCAGGCGAGGTTCCGCAAGCGCATCGTCGTCCCTCGCGCCACTCGTCCACCTCCGGTCGCCGATCGCGTGTCTCTGGAGGAAGGTAGCGTGCAGCGCGCCGGTCTTCGTCCGGCTCGCGAGCAGGAGCCACCGCTCAAGCCGAGCGGACGCACATGCCCGCGGTGCGGGCGGTTCCACCGATATCCCTGCGTGCCTGCTCGCCGACGCGGCATACTCCAGCACCACACGCTGCGGTCCCAGCGCAGCCCCACTTGATCGGACGTCCATGCCGTCTCTGCGACTCCTCGCTGCGTCGATCGCGACGTCATCGGTGCTGCTGGCGCCGACTGCCGCCCACGCCGAGCGCCTGGTGACCGAGGACGCCGTCGGCGACGCCCAGAGCATCAGGTCGGACGCGGAGGAGGAGATCTTCGACCCGGCACCGGAGCACACCGCCGCCGACATCACCAGGACCGTGGTGGTTCACGGCGCCCGCCGGGTGCGGGTGCAGGTGCGTTACCGCGACCTCGAGCGCACGTCTCCTCGCGCCGCGTACGTCAAGCTCCGCACCCCGGGTCGGCGGTTCGACCTGCGGACGTCCCGCAACGCCCCGGGTGCCGGCACGTGGCTGACTCGGGGACAGCGGGAGGACGACGTCCATTGTCCTGGACTGCGTTCGTCGGTGGACGGCGCCAGGGACCAGCTCACCGTCACCGTGCCGAGCGCATGCCTGGGCCGCCCCGCGTGGGTCCAGGTCGGCGTGCTCTCGGTCGTGGCGGAGGCGGATGCCGGCTCCGGGCTCGATGAGCCCCACCTCGCGTACGTCGACGACGCCCACATGGTGGGGGGCTTCGAGGACCACAGCGTGCGCCTGGGCCCCAAGGTCTTCCCCGGCTGACCGCTGGCCCGTCCGGTCCGGACCCGGCCGCGCGACCCGGTCGACCGTCAGCGCGAGACGCGCCGCGGCCGCAGCGTGCTGATGCTGTGCAGCACCGCGTCGCGGCGAGCCGCGCGTACCTCACCGAGCTTGACCTCGCAGGTCCAGCACCGGTCCGTCGCCACGCAGCACGTCGCGTCGCGGACCTCGGCCTCCAGCTGGTCCGCGTGGGCGCTCCTGCTGAGAACGCTTCGCATGACTTCCTCCCCCGACCCCGCACGGTGCGGCGTCTGCGTCGAGTCTGACCGCGGGCGCCGGTGCACCACATCCGCATTACTACCGATGTCTGGACCAGTGCTGTGCCGCGCTGGCGAGGTCGGGCGCGCCGGTCAGGCGTCCGAGCCGGCCAGCCGCGCCAGCAGCCCGGGCAGCTCCCCCGGCAGCTCGCGGGCGAGGTAGCCGACGGGACCGACCCGTCCCGCCAGCTCGTCACCCGCACCGGCGTGCAGGTGGGCGGCCCACACCGCGGCCTGGGCAGGCTCCGCCCCGCGGGCGAGCAGGCCCGCCACGATCCCCGCCTGCACGTCACCGGAGCCGGCGACCCCGAGCCCCGGGTTCCCGGCCTCGACACGCCAGAGGTCGTTCCCGGCCGCGACGACCTTCACCGACCCGCCGCACAGCACGACGGCGTCCGTCCGGCCGGCCAGCTGCGCCGCATGGCCCTCGAGGTCCGACTCGACGTCCTCCTCGTCGGCGCCGAGGCAGCGCGACAGCTCCGTCGGGTTCACCGTCAGCACCACGTCGGCCTCGAGGGCCGCGACGCCGTCGTGGTTGTCGGTGACGTACGCCGTGGCGAGGGCGTCGAGCACGACCCGCCCGCCGAGCCGGGGGACCACCCGCCCGACGAGGGCCGCCGCGGTGTCCGTGTCCGTGAAGCCGGGACCGAGCAGCGCCACACCGGCGCCGTCGGCGAGCTCGACGAGGCCCTCGGTCTCGCCGACGTCGATCGAACCGGACTCGTCCTCCCTCAGCCCGACCACCATCAGCTCGGGCGCGGCCACGGCCAGGGCCGTCGCGCAGGAGGCAGCCGTCGCGAGGCGCACCTTGCCCGCCCCCACGCGGAAGGCGCCCTCGACGGCGAGCAGTCCGGCCCCGGGCGTCGCCCGGCTGCCGGCGACCACGGCGAGGCGGCCGCGGGACTCCTTGTCCGAGCCCGGCTCCGGCAGCGCCCAGTCACGCAGCAGCGCGCCGTCGACCAGCGTCGCGTCAGGCATCGGGGGCCTCCCCCGCCTGGTCGTCCTCGTCGGTCCTCTCCGCCGGGCCGCGCGTCAGGTGCGAGTCGTCGGCAAAGGTCTCGAGCACGAGTCCCTCCGGCCCCCTGCGGTAGCGCGTCAGGGACGCGTTCGGGATCGGCGTGGTCCGGTCGATGTCGAGCAGCGCCGCCTCGTCGAGCCCCTCCAGGGCGTAGCGGAACGACATGATCACCGCCTGGTGCGTGAACAGCCACACCCGCTGGCCGTCGTACCCCTCCCGCAGGTCGGCCAGCAGGCTGCGGATCCGCAGCACCACGTCGGCCCAGCTCTCGCCGGAGGGCGGCTGGTAGTAGAACTTGCCGACGTGGGAGCGGCGCTCGGCCTCCTCGGGATACCTGCCGCGGATCCCCTTGCCGGTCAGCCCGTCGAAGAGACCGAGGTCGCGCTCGCGGAGCCGCTCGTCGAGGAGCAGGTCGATCCCCAGGTCGCCCAGCGCAGCGCGCGCGGTGTCCGCGGCGCGGCGGTAGGGCGAGCTCACCACGAGGTGCGGGCGCTCCTCCTCGGCGATCCCGGCGACCCACCGGCCGAGGGTGCGCGCCTGCTCCTCGCCGTTGGCCGACAGCTCGACGTCCGCGTCGCGCGCCGACAGCTCGAGCCGGTCGGCGTCGGCGTCGCGCGCCTCCGTGTCGGCGATGTTCCCCGCGCTCTCCCCGTGCCGGACCAGCACCAGCTGCTCCGGTCCGCGCCTGCCCTGCAGCACCGCCGTCAGCCCCATCCGCGCCTCCTCGCCGTCAGTCGCAGCCTCCCCGGGCGCGTCGCCCGGACCGTTACCCCGCCGGCCCGTCCCGGATGCGCCCGTCGCATGCCGCTGCGGGCAGGGGGAACAACAGGGCATGGCCGACCCGCTCGACACCTATCGCCGCATGCGGGACTTCGGCCGCACCCCCGAGCCCGCCGGCGAGGTCGCCGCCACGGACGGCGCGGCGAGGTTCGTCGTGCAGCGCCACCGGGCCAGCCGCCTGCACTACGACCTCCGCTTCGAGGTCGACGGCGTGCTGGTCAGCTGGGCGGTCCCCAAGGGACCGACCCTCGACCCGAAGGCGCGACGCCTGGCCATGCACGTCGAGGACCACCCGATCGAGTACCTGGACTTCGAGGGCGTCATCCCCGCCGGGGAGTACGGCGGCGGCGACGTGGTGGTGTGGGACATCGGCACCTGGGAGCCGGTGCGGACCGACGACCCCCGGGCAGCGGTCGAGTCCGGCGAGCTGCACGCGGAGGTCCACGGCCGCAAGCTCCGGGGCCGCCTCGTGCTCGTGCGCCGGGACGGCGACGCGGGCGAGAGCGGCGAGCCCTGGATGCTCCTGCACAAGCGCGACGAGCACGCGGTCGAGGGGTGGGACCCCGAGGACCACCCGCGGTCGGTCCTCAGCGGCCGCACGAACGACGAGGTCCTCGCGGACCCGCACCGGCTCTGGCGCTCGGACGTGCCGGCGGAGGTCGCGGCGATCTCCCTGCTGCCCGACCCGCTGCCCGACGCGGCGATCGACCGGTTGGCGTCGATGGGCACCTCGGGCACGTGGGACGTCTTCGGCCGCCGCCTGAAGGTGACCAACCTCGACAAGGTGCTGTTCCCGGGCGACCCGCCGGTGACCAAGCGCGAGCTGCTGGCCTACACCGCCCGGATCGCGCCGTTCGCGCTGCCCTACCTCGAGGGCCGCGCGCTGAACATGCACCGCTATCCCGACGGCGTGGAGGCCAAGGGCTTCTGGCACAAGGAGCGGCCCAACCACGCACCGGTCTGGCTGGGCGCGTGGGACAACGACGAGGCCGACGAGGGGGAGACGGAGACCTACGTCGTCGCCGACGAGCCGGCCGCCCTGGTGTGGGCCGCCAACTTCGGGGCCCTCGAGTGGCACCCGTGGACGTCGCGGACCGACGCTCCGCACGAGCCGACGTACGCCCTGGTGGACCTCGACCCCGGCACCGCCACGAGCTGGGAGGACCTGCTGGTGCTCGCGCGGCTGCACCGCACCGCGCTCGACCACCTCGGCGTCACGGCCCGCGCCAAGGTGACCGGCCGCCGCGGCATCCAGATCTGGGTGCCGGTCGTCCCCGGCTACACCTTCGACGACACCCGGGCGTGGGTCGAGAAGCTGTCGCGCACGGTCGGCAAGGTGGTGCCGGAGCTCGTCAGCTGGAAGTGGGAGGTCAAGGCGCGCAAGGGGCTCGCGCGGCTGGACTACACGCAGAACGCCATCAACAAGACCCTCGTCGCGCCCTGGTCACCGCGGCCGGCCCCCGAGGCGCCGGTGTCGGTGCCCATCGGGTGGGACGAGCTCGACGACCCGGACCTGCGGCCCGACCGCTGGACCGTGCGCACCGTGCTCGACCGGCTCGCCGAGAAGGGGGACCCGTTCCGGGCGCTGCTGGGCGCGGCGCAGGAGCTCCCGGAGATCAGCTGAGGGGGGTGCGCGCCCCGAGGTCGACCTGGCCCGTGATCCGGGTGACCGCGTCGCCGGACACCCACACGCGCCCCTCGGCCGCCTCGAGCCGGACGCGTCCTTCGCGACCGATCACGCTCCCCTGCCGGGACGTGTACGACGGCGGAAGTGCCCCGGTGCCCACCAGCCACTGCGCGAGGCCGGCGTTGGCGCTGCCCGTCACCGGGTCCTCGACGAAGTCCCGGCCGTCGGCGAAGAACGCGCGCACCTCGACGTCGGCGCCCAGGTCGGCGGCCGCGACGTCGCCCCACCGGCCCAGCACCGTCACCTTCAGGTCGGTGAAGGCGGCGACGTCGGGCACGACGTCCAGGACGGCCTCGGCCGAGCCGAGGTCGACGCCGACCCAGCCGGGACCGTTGTCGATCCACGCCATGTCCTCGACGGCACCGTCCTCGACCCCCAGTGCGTGGACGACCCGGGCCCGCAGCTCGACGTCGACGGGCCCCGAGCGTCGCAGCGGCGGTGCGGCGAAGCCGAGGCGGGGCGAGCGACGTACGTCGACGAGCCCGGCGCCGCACTCCTGCACGACGACCTCCCCGCGGGGCACTCCCCCGGCCTCGAGCCACGCGTGCGCGCTGCCGATGGTCGGGTGCCCCGCGAACGGGAGCTCGCCGCTGGTGGTCCAGATCCGCACGCGGTAGTCCGCCGCCGGGTCGGTCGGCGCGCAGAGGAACGTCGTCTCCGACAGGTTGGTCCAGCGCGCGAACCGCGCCATCTCCTCGTCGCTGACGCCGTCGGCGTCGTGCACGACCGCGAGCGGGTTGCCGAGCCACGGCTCGGCACTGAAGACGTCGACCTGGCGGAAGGGCAGCATCCCGCGATCCAAGCACACGGTCGGCGGCCCGCGGGCTCACCCGTCGGCGGCCACGACCTCGAGCGCCCGGCGGTAGCCGTCGATCCCCTGCCCCGCAATCGTCGTGACAGCGTGCGGCTCGACCACGGAGGTGTGGCGGAACTGCTCCGCCCGCTGCCGGGGGTCGGAGATGTGCACCTCGACCAGCGGCGCGGTCAGCTGGGCGCAGGCGTCCCAGAGCGCGAGCGAGTAGTGCGTCCACGCGCCGGCGTTGAGCACGACCGGCACCGCGTCGTCGGCGGCGGCGTTCAGCCAGTCGAGGAGGTCGCCCTCGTGGTTGGTCTGGCGCACCTCGACGTCGAGCCCGAGCCCGCGGCCCCACTCCACGCACAGGTGGGCGAGCTCGGCGTGGGTCGTCGAGCCGTAGATCTCGGGCTGGCGGCGACCGAGGCGCCCGAGGTTGGGACCGTTGAGGACCAGGACCTTCCTGGCCGGATCCGTGCTCACCGGACGCCCCCGATGGCGGCGTACGCAGCCCGCAGGTCGTCCTCGCTCGGGCCCGCCAGGATCCGCGGCGAGGCGAGGTCGTCGAGGACCACGAACCGCAGCTGCGAGCCGCGCGCCTTCTTGTCGACCTTCATCGCGGCGTGCAGCTCGTCGAACGACGCCGCGTCGTACGTGGTCGGCAGGCCCACGCGCGACAGTGCGGCCCGGTGTCGCTCCACGAGCGCGGGATCGAGCCCGGCGGCGCGGGCGGCCAGCTCCGCGACGTACACGCAGCCGATCGCGACGGCCTCGCCGTGCCGGACGGCGTAGTCGCTCGTGCGCTCGATGGCGTGGGCGAGCGTGTGGCCGTAGTTGAGCACCTCGCGACCCGGATGCCCGTCCCGGCCGCCGGTCTCCCGGAGGTCGCCGACGACGACGTCGACCTTGACCCGGACGGCGCGCTCCACCAGCTCCCGCAGCTCCGGCGAGGACGGCGTGAGGGCGTCGGGGTCGGTGCGCTCGACGACGTCGAGGATCACCGGGTCGGCGACGAAGCCGCACTTGACGACCTCGCCCAACCCGGCGACGAGCTCCGCGCGCGGGAGCGTGTCGAGCAGCGACAGGTCGCAGAGCACGCCGGCGGGCTCGTGGAAGGACCCGACGAGGTTCTTGCCGGCGCCGGTGTTGATGCCGGTCTTGCCGCCGACGGCGGCGTCCACCATGCCCAGGAGCGTCGTCGGCACGTGCACCACCCGTACGCCGCGCAGCCAGGTCGCGGCGACGAAGCCGCCGAGGTCGGTGGTCGCGCCGCCCCCGATGGTCACCACGGCGTCGGACCGGGTGAAGCCCGCCTCGCCGAGCGCCTCCCAGCAGTCGGCGGCGACCGGTGCGGTCTTGGCGCGCTCGCCGTCGGGGAGCCCGAGGGCGAGGACGTCGTAGTGCTCGACCAGCGCGTCGACGACGGGGTCGGCCAGGGCGCCCAGCGCGCCGGCGTACAGCACCGCGACCCGCTCGACGCTCTCCCCGAGCAGTGCGGGCAACCGCGCGCTGAGCCCGTGGCCGACGACGACGTCGTAGGGCGAGGCGCCGCCGACGTGGAGGACGGTGTCGGGTCCGGGCGCGCTCACGGCAGCAGCTCCTCGATGTCGGCGGCGACCTCGGCGGGGGTGCGGCCGTCGGTGTCCACGACGTGGGTGGCGACCGACTCGTAGACGGGGGTGCGCTCGTCGAGCAGCGCCTTGATCCGGGCGCGGACGTTGCCGAGCAGGAGCGGGCGGCCCACGCCGAGCCCGACCCGCTTCACCGCGTCGCCGAGCCCGACCCGCAGGAACACGACCGGCAGGCCCGCGAGCAGCTCGCGGGTCTCCGCCCGCAGCACCGCTCCCCCACCGAGCGCCAGGACGCCGTCGTGCTCCGCGACCGCGGCGGCGACGGCGGCCGCCTCGAACTCGCGGAAGTGCTCCTCGCCCGACTCCACGAAGATGTCGGAGATCTCCCGGCCCGTGCTCGCCTCGATGTCGGCGTCGGTGTCGCGGACGGGCACGCCCCAGGCCTGGCCGAGCAGGGCGGCGACGGTGGTCTTGCCCGCGCCCATCGGGCCGACGAGCACCACGCGCGGGCTCATCGGAACCGGAGGGTGTCGAGGTAGGACGCGGCGTTGCGGCGAGTCTCCTGCACCGAGTCGCCCCCGAACTTCTCCACGACGGCGTCCGCGAGCACCAGCGCGACCATCGCCTCCGCGACGATGCCCGCCGCGGGGACGGCGCACACGTCGGAGCGCTGGTGGTGCGCGACCGCGGCCTCGCCGGTCGCGACGTCGACGGTGCGCAGGGCCTTCGGCACCGTCGCGATCGGCTTCATCGCGGCACGGACGCGAAGCACCTCTCCCGTCGACATGCCTCCCTCGGTGCCCCCGGAGCGTCCCGACGCGCGACGCAACCCCGCGTCGGTCGCCACGATCTCGTCGTGCGCCTGCGAGCCCGGGGTGTCGGCCAGCTCGAAGCCGTCGCCGACCTCCACCCCCTTGATGGCCTGGATGCCCATCAGCGCGCCGGCGAGGCGCGCGTCGAGCCGGCGGTCCCAGTGGACGTGGGAGCCGAGGCCCGGCGGCAGTCCGTGGACGACGACCTCGACGACCCCGCCTAGCGTGTCGCCGTCCTTGTGCGCCTGGTCGATGCGCGCGACCATCGCGGCGCTCGCGCCGGGGTCGAGGCAGCGGACCTCGTCGGCGTCGAGCCGCTCGACGTCCTCGGGCCCGGGCACGAGCCCGGCCGGGGCCTTGACCCCGCCGAGCGCGACCACGTGGGACACGATGCGCGCGCCGACCGCCTGCTCGAGGAAGTTGGCGGCGACGCGGCCGAGCGCGACGCGGGCAGCCGTCTCGCGGGCGGAGGCCCGCTCGAGGATCGGGCGCGCCTCGTCGAAGGCGTACTTCTGCATCCCGACGAGGTCCGCGTGGCCGGGGCGCGGTCGGGTCAGGGGCGCGTTGCGCGCCAGCGCCTCGAGCTCCACCGGGTCGACGGGGTCGGCGGACATGACCTTCTCCCACTTCGGCCACTCGGTGTTGCCGACCTCGATGGCCACCGGCCCACCCTGGGTCTCGCCGTGGCGGACGCCGCCCAGCACGCGGACCTGGTCCTGCTCGAACTTCATCCGCGCCCCGCGTCCGTAGCCGAGGCGCCGACGGGCGAGCGAGTCGGCGAGGTCGTCCGACGTCACGCGCACGTGCGCGGGCAGGCCCTCGAGGATCGCCACCAGCGAGGGACCGTGGGACTCGCCTGCTGTCAGCCATCGGAGCATGGCGTCAGTCTCTCAGCCCCAGATCCGCCCGGCGAGCGCCGTCCCCCAGACGAGACCCACCAGCGCGCCGACGACCATGAAGGGGCCGAACGGGAACGACGTCTTCAGCAGCGTGCGGTCCCGCCGCAGCGCCAGCACCACCAGCGCGGGGACGGTGAAGGCCAGGAACCCCGCCCAGACCCCGATCACCACGGCACCCCAGCCGACCCAGCCGAGCACCAGCCCGACCGGCGCGGCGAGGCGCACGTCGCCGAAGCCGATGCCGCCAGAGCGCAGCGCCCACAGCAGCCAGTAGAACGAGCGGACCGCCACCATCGCCAGCAGCGCACGCACGAGGGCGTCGCGCTCACCGACGGCGACCCCCACGGCCACGACGGCCACGATCGCGGCGCCGGTGGCCGGCAGCACCAGCACCCTCGGCAGCAACCGGGTGTGCCAGTCGATGACCGACAGGGCGACGGCCACCGGGACCAGCGGGACCAGCCACAGCAGCGGCCAGTCCAGGCCGGTGGCGAGCCCGACGAGCGCACCGGCCACGGCCGCCACCAGCGCGCTCCGTGGACCCAGCCCCGGACGCGCGGCGAGGTCGGCGTAGCGCACCTTCGCCGGCTCGGCGTCCGGCTCGGTGTCCGGCTCGGGCACGCGGGCGACGAGCCGCGGCACCAGCAGGCCGCCGAGGCCGGCCAGCAGCGCGGCCAGGACGGCGGCGAGGACGGTGTCGTCCACCAGCCCGCTCACGAGCCGTGCCGCCCGGCGAGGGCCTGCTCGCCGGCCCGGCGCATCACCTCGACCGGCGCCGGCAGTCCGGTGAACAGCTCGAGCTGCAGCGCCGCCTGGTGGACGAGCAGGTCCAGGCCGCCGACGAGCACCCGGTCACCCGGCGCCGACAGCGCGGAGGCGGCCAGCGGGGTCGGCCACGGGTCGTAGAGCGCCTCGAAGACGACCGGGACCCCGGCGCAGCGCGCCACCAGCGCCGCCGTCTGCGCGGCGGCCGGGATGGTCGCGACGACCACGTCGGCGACGACCTCGTCGCCGGCGTCGAGCGGCGACGTGCGCACCTCGACACCGTCGGGGTGGGCGCCGAGCGCCTGCACGGTCTCCGCCGCCCGGGAGGCGTCGCGCACGAGGAGCTCGATCCGCCTGACGCCGAGGTCGGCCAGCGCCAGGCCCACCGACGTCGCGGTCGCTCCGCCGCCCAAGATCGCGGCCGACGCCAGCGGCGCCGACGTGCGCTCCCGGACGGCGGCCGCGGCCCCCGGGAGGTCGGTGTTGTCGCCGAGCCGGCCGCCGTCGTCGTCCAGCACCACGGTGTTGACCGCGCCGGCGAGTCGCGCGCGGTCGGTGAGCCGGTCGACCAGGGGCAGCACCTCACGCTTGAGCGGCATGGTCAGCGACAGGCCCCGCCAGCTGCCGTCGAGGCCGGCCAGGAACGCGGGGAGCCCGCCGGAGGCGACCCGGTGGGCGTCGTAGCCCCAGTCCAGGCCGAGCTCGGCGTACGCCGCCCGGTGCAGGACCGGCGAGAGCGAGTGGGCGATCGGGTCGCCCAGCACGCCGCAGCGCCGCCTCACCTCAGCACGTCTCCGGCGCGTTCTCGCACAGCTCCGCGTCGAACTCGAGGAACTCGTCGTAGGAGTCGGTGAACTTCGTCTCGCCGGTCTCGAGGTCGACGGTCACCCAGAACAGCCACGGACCCTCGGCGGGGTTGGCCGCAGCATCGATCGCGAGCTCGCCGGGCGCCTCGATCGGGGTCGGCGGCAGCCCGGGCCGGGTGTAGGTGTTGTACGGGGTGTCCTGCTGCAGCTGCTCGCTCGTCAGGCCCACGCCGAGGTCCTGGTTGAGGCCGTAGTTGACCGACGCGTCGATCTGCAGCAGCCCGTTGGTGATCCCGTTGTCGGGGTTCTCGAGTCGGTTGTAGATGGCGCGCGAGATCTTGTACATGTCCTCGCCGCGGCCCTCGGCCTCGACCAGCGAGGCGATGATCATCAGCTCGGCCGGCGTGCGACCCAGCTCGGCCGCCCGCTCCTCCAGGTTGGCCGCCTCGGCGGCCTCGCGCCAGCGGTTCACCATCATCTTGAGGATCGCGACCGGCTTCATCCCGGGCTTGATCTCGTAGGTCGCCGGGAAGAGGTAGCCCTCGGCGTTGCCCTCGGCGTAGTCCGGCAGGCCGAGCTTGTCGGGTTGCTGGAGCGCGCGGTTCCACGCGGCCTCCGGGTACTCGGTGTTCGCGCCGAGCGTCTCGACGATCTCCGTGACCCGCAGGCCCTCGGGGATGGTGACCGTGGGGAAGCCGATGAGGTTGTCGGGGTCGACGAGGACCTCGAGGGCGTCGGCGGCCCTCATCTCCTTCTGCAGCTCGTAGGCGCCGACCTGGATCCCGGCGGCGTCGGGCTCCTCGGCGGCGGCGTCGATGAACGCCTGGACCGACGCGGTGACCCCCTCGGCCTTGAGGTTGCGCCCGATCTGGGCGGTGGTGTCGCCCTCGTTGACCGTGAACTCGACCGAGCCGGTCCCGGGCCCCGGGTAGTCCTCGGGCCCCTGGAACTGGTCGGCGACCCACGAGACGCCCTGCGTCAGGGCGACGTAGAAGCCCCCGACCAGGACGACCAGGGCGACCAGCACGGCGACGCAGCCCTTGAGGCCGCGGCCCTTGCGCCGCCGGCCACCCGGGACGTAGTCGTAGTCGTCGAGCTCGTCGCGCTCGCCGGCACGCGCCTCGTGCTCACTCATGTGTCTCCGTCACCTCGACGATCTCTCCGGGCGGCTGTCCGCTCGAGCGTTCCGTGTCGAGCGCAGTCTGCAGGATCAGCACGGCGGCCGCCTGATCCACCACGGCGCGTCGCCTCGCCCCCCGTCGCCCCTGCTCGCGCAGGATCGACTCGGCCGAGACCGTGGTCAGTCGTTCGTCACACAGTCTGACGGGTACGGGCGCGACACGGCGAGCCAGCCTGGCCGCGAGCGCCCGCGCCTTGTCCGCCGCAGGGCCCTCCGAGCCGTCGAGCGAGCGGGGCAGCCCGACGACGACCTCGACCGCAGCCAACTCGTCCGTCAGCTGTGCGAGGCGGCGTACGTCGCCCCGCCCGGCGCGGACGGTCTCGACCGGCGTCGCCAGGAAGCCGGACGGGTCGCTGCTCGCGACGCCGATCCGGGCGTCACCCGGGTCGACCCCCAGCCGCACGCCGAACCGCATCGCCCCGCTCAGCCCTGACCCGCGCGCTCGGCGACCCGGCGCCTCACCAGCTCGAGCGCCTCGTCGATGCGGGAGGCGTCGGAGCCGCCGCCCTGCGCGACGTCGTCCTTGCCGCCGCCCTTGCCGCCGAGCAGCGGGCCGACCGCTCGGACCAGGTCGCCGGCCGACAGGCCACGCGAGCGGGCCTCCTCGTTGGTGGCGGCCACCACCGAGACCTTGCCGTCGGCCTGGCCGATGACGACGACGACCCCGGGCTCGCCGTGCGGGAGGCGACCGCGGACGTCCATGGCGAGGTTGCGCACGTCGCCGCCCCCGGCCCCGTCGGCGCGGTGGGCCACCAGCCGCACCGGGCCGACCTGCGCGGCGCCGGCGGCGAGGTCGGCGCTCGCGCCGAGCAGCTGGGCGAGGCGCGCCTTCTCCAGCTCCTTCTCCGCCGCCCGGAGCCGCTCCGTGAGGCCCTGGACCCGGCTGACCAGGTCGTCGGGCTGGGTCTTGAGCAGCCCGGTGAGCTGGGCCACGACGTCGCGCTCGCGGGCGAGGTAGCCGAAGCCCTCGAGGCCGGTCAGGGCCTCGATGCGCCGGTTGCCGGAGCCGACGCTGGTCTCGCCGGTCACCACCACGGTGCCGATCTGGGAGGAGTGGTCGACGTGGGTGCCGCCGCAGAGCTCGCGCGACCAGGGGCCACCGATCTCGACCACGCGCACCTTCGTGTTGTCGTAGGTCTCGCCGAACAGCGCGATGGCGCCCCACTCCTTGGCCTGGTCGAGGGTCATGTAGTCCCACGACACGGGGAGGTCCGCGCGCAGCGCCTGCTGCGAGACCTGCTCGATGTCACGGACCTGCTGGGGCGTCAGCGCCTGGGTCCAGCCGAAGTCGAGGCGGAGGTAGCCCGGCCGGTTGTAGGAGCCGGACTGCAGCGCGGTGGGGCCGAGCACCTCGCGGAGCGCGGCGTGCACGACGTGGGTGCCGGAGTGGGCCTGCCGGGCACCCGTCCGCCACTCCGGGTCGACCCGGGCGTGGACCTCGCGCGAGGCGTCGAGCTCGCCCTCGAGCACCCGGACCTGGTGCACGACGAGGCCCTTGACCGGGCGCTGCACGTCGATGACCTCGAGGCGGCCTCCGTCGAAGACGATGGTGCCGGCGTCGGCGACTTGGCCGCCGGACTCGGCGTAGAACGGCGTGCGGTCGAGGACCAGCTCGCCGATCTCGCCCTCGGCCAGCCGCGGCACCGACGCACCCCCGCTGAGCAGCGCGAGCGGGCGGGACTCGGTCTCCAGCGTCTCGTAGGCCAGCCACTCGGTCGGGCCGTGCTCGTCGAAGATCCCCCGGTAGACCGCCGTGTCGCCGTGGGCGCCCTTCTTGGCGCGGGCGTCGGCCTTGGCGCGCTCGCGCTGCTCGGCCATGAGGCCGCGGAACCCCTGCTCGTCGACCACGAGACCCTGCTCGGCGGCCATCTCCAGCGTGAGGTCGATCGGGAAGCCGTAGGTGTCGTGCAGCGCGAAGGCCCGCTCGCCCGACAGCGTCGAGCCGCCGGAACGCTTCACCTCGGACGCGGCGAGGTCGAAGATCTGCGTGCCCGCCTGCAGCGTCTTGCGGAAGGCGTCCTCCTCGGCGAAGGCGACCTGCGAGATGCGGGGCCAGTCGGTGAGGAGGTTGTCGTAGGTCTGCCCCATGACGTCGCGCGACACGGGCATCAGCTCGGGGAGCACCCGCTCCTCGCACCCGAGCAGCCGCATGGAGCGCACGGCGCGGCGCAGCAGCCGGCGCAGGACGTAGCCGCGGCCGTCGTTGCCGGGGGTGACGCCGTCGCCGATGAGCATCATGGACGACCGGACGTGGTCGGCGACCACGCGGAAGCGGACGTCGTCGGCCGGGTCGGCGCCGTACTTCCTGCCCGTCATCTCCTCGGCCCGCGCGATGACCGGGTAGACGACGTCGATCTCGTACATGTTCGCCTTGCCCTGCAGCAGCAGCGCGACGCGGTCGAGGCCCATGCCGGTGTCGATGTTCTTCTTCGGCAGGGAGCCGGAGATGTCGAAGTCGGACTTGGAGCGGACTGCGCTGAGCTCGTCCTGCATGAACACCAGGTTCCAGATCTCCAGCAGCCGGTCCTCGAGCTCGACCGGCATGTCGGGCCCGAGCGTCGCCGGGTCGAAGTCCGGACCCCAGTCCGGGCCGCGGTCGTAGAGGATCTCCGAGCACGGGCCACCGGGACCGGGCACGCCCATGGACCAGTAGTTCTCCTTCGGGCCGAGCTGGACGATGCGCTCGCGCGGCAGGCCGGTGACCTTCATCCAGTAGCCGATGGCCTCCTCGTCGCCGACCAGCACCGACGGGTACAGGCGGTCGACGTCGAGGCCGAACCCGCCCTCCTCGACCGGCGTGGTGATCAGGCTCCAGGCGAGCTCGACGGCACCTTCCTTGAAGTAGTCGCCGAACGAGAAGTTGCCGCACATCTCGAAGAACGTGCCGTGCCGGGTCGTCTTGCCGACGTCCTCGATGTCCGGGGTGCGCACGCACTTCTGGATGCTGGTCGCGCGGTCGTAGGGCGGCGTCTCCTGGCCGAGGAAGTAGGGCTTGAACGGCACCATGCCGGCCGGGACGAACAGGAGGTTCGGGTCGTCGGCGAGCAGCGAGGCGGAGGGCACCACGGCGTGTCCGGCGGCCTCGAAGTGCGCGAGGAAGCGGCGGCGGATCTCGGCGGTGTCCATCAGTGCGGGTCCTTCTGCGGGTCGTCGGTCGGGGTGCGAGCGGTGAGCTCGGGTAGTCCATGGGGCCGGAGGCCGAGCCGCTCGCGCAACTCGGTTTCGCGTTCGGCACGGCCCTGCTGGACCTCCTCGGCGAAGAGTCGTGCGCCGGCCCGCCAGCCACGGACGCGGTCGCGCACGCCGTCGGCGGTCAGCGCCTCGGCGGCGCGGCGGGCTCGGGCGGCGGCGTACACGCCGACTCCGGCGCCGGCGACGAACCAGAGTGGTCGACCCATCAGGCGACGTCCTCGTCGACCGCGGCGGGGCCGGCCTCGCCGCGCAGCGCCTCGCGCTCGCGCGCGCGGAACTCGCGCAGCGCCTGCTTCATCTCCGCGCGGCGCCCGCGGCCGGCCCGCTTGGCCTCCTGGCGGACCTCGAAGCGGATGCGGTTGCGCGTCTCCGGCGCGAGGGCGCGGCGCAGGCCGTGGGTCCAGGACGCGGCCTTGACGACGGTCTCGCGCGCCACGATGTCGGCGAACAGCCGGCCGTCGATCGGCGACGCGGGCGGCACTCCGGGGCGTGCGGCGCCGGGCTCGTCGCTCGCGACGGCGTCCGCGCCCACGCCGGTGATGACGTACGCGCTCGCCGCGGGCTCCGCGGCGGCCGTCGGGGACGGGCGCTCGGCCGGGGCCTCGACCGCCGCGAGCCGCTCGCTCACGGAGGCGGCGTGCGCCTCGGCGCGGCGGGCCCGGGCGTGCGAGCGCAGTGCGACGAGGAGCGCGACCAGCGCGACGCCGAGCGCTGCTGCGCACGCCGCGACCAGCCACACCTGCTCCGAAGTCACCGGGACACCCTATAAGTCGCCGCGCAGAGCATGGAGCGGTCGGTCGGGAGGTGGCCGGGGCGCCCCCTCGGCGGCATCCGGGGACGGCTGCCTCAGCGCCCGCGCAGGATCCGGCGGATGCGCTCCCAGCGCTCCTTGACGCCGCCCTCGGCGCCGAGGGTCGTCGGCTCGTAGTAGGTCGCGTCCTGCAGGACGTCGGGGAGGTACTGCTGCTCCACGACCCCGAAGGGATGGTCGTGGGGGTACCTGTAGCCCTTGCCGTGGCCGAGGCCCTCGGCCCCGCCGTAGTGGGCGTCGCGCAGGTGCGCGGGGACCTGACCGATCCTGCCCCGGCGGACGTCGGACAGCGCGGCGTCGATGGCCGTGATCACCGCGTTTGACTTGGGGGCGACCGCCAGGTGGATCGTCGCCTGCGCGAGGTTGATCCGCGCCTCCGGCATGCCGATCAGCTGCACGGCCTGAGCCGCGGCGACCGCGGCCTGCAGTGCGGTGGGATCGGCGAGACCGACGTCCTCGCTGGCGTGGACCACGAGCCGCCGGGCGATGAAGCGCGGGTCCTCGCCGGCCTCGATCATCCGCGCGAGGTAGTGCAGCGCGGCGTCGGGGTCGGACCCCCGTATCGACTTGATGAAGGCGGAGATGACGTCGTAGTGCTGGTCCCCCTGCCGGTCGTAGCGCACGGCCGCCTGGTCGACGGCGGTCTCCGCCGTGGCCAGGTCGATGGCGTCGAGACCGTTGCTGGCTGCGGCGCCGGCGGCCGCCTCGAGGTAGGTCAACGCCCGGCGCGCGTCCCCGCCGGCGAGGCGTACGAGGTGGGCGCGCGCGTCGTCGTCCAGCGCGGTCGTGCCGGCCAGGCCGCGCTCGTCCGCGAGCGCCTGGTCGATCACCTCGGCCACGTCGTCGTCGGTCAGCGACTGCAGCCGCAGCAGCAGGCTACGCGACAGCAGCGGGCTGATCACCGAGAAGAACGGGTTCTCCGTGGTGGCGGCGATCAGCGTCACCCAGCGGTTCTCCACGCCGGGCAGCAGCGCGTCCTGCTGCGCCTTGGTGAAGCGGTGCACCTCGTCGACGAAGAGCACCGTCTCCTGCCCGCCGCGGGCGAGCTCGGCGCGCGCGCCGTCGATCGCCGCGCGCACCTCCTTGACCCCCGCCGCCACCGCGGAGACCTCGACGAAGCGCCGCCGGGTCTGCTGGCTGACGATCGAGGCGATGGTGGTCTTGCCGGTGCCGGGCGGACCCCACAGCAGGAGCGACATCGACTGGTCACCCTCGACCAGCCGGCGCAGCGGCGAGCCGGCGGCGCGCAGCTGCTGCTGGCCGACGAGCTCGTCGATGGTGCGCGGTCGCATCCGCACCGCCAGCGGCGCCGACGCGTGCGTGTTGGCGCCCAGCGACCCGGCGCTGGGGACAGACGTGGCACCGGGCGCGGGTCGCCCCGCGCCCGGTATCTCGAACAGGCCGTCCACGTCGGTGAGTATCCCCCGCGGTGCGCGGGGACCCCCTCAGACCCCCGTCGTCTGCTTGCTGCGCAGGTCGTACCAGGTCTTCTCGTAGCCCGGACCCGTCAGCTGCGTGTTGCTCGGGGTCGCCCCCGGCACCGGGCTGCCCTGGTCGTCGACGCCGAGGAGGTCGGTCGTGACCGGCGTCGCGGGGTGGGCGCCGAGCTCGCCCGCGAAGTGGCACGCCACCTTGTGGCGCTTGCCGATCTGGAGCAGCGGCGGCTCGACCTTCGCGCAGATCTCCTGGGCGAACTGGCAGCGGGTGCGGAACCGGCACCCGGACGGCGGGTTGATCGGGCTCGGCACGTCGCCCTCGAGGCGGATGCGCTCGCGGCGCCCACCGATCGCGGCCTGCTTGACGTCGGGCACCGCGGACAGCAGCGCCTGCGTGTACGGGTGGTGCGCGTGGCCGTAGATCGTCTCCCGGTCACCGATCTCCACGATCTTGCCGAGGTACATCACCGCCACCTCGGGGCAGAAGTGGCGCACCACCGCGAGGTCGTGGGCGATGAACAGGAACGCGATGTCGAACTCGCGCTGCAGGTCCTGCAGGAGGTTGACCACCTGCGCCTGGATCGACACGTCGAGCGCGGACACCGGCTCGTCGGCCACGAGCAGCTTCGGGTTCAGCGTCAGCGCGCGGGCGATGCCGATGCGCTGGCGCTGGCCCCCGGAGAACTCGTTGGGGTAGCGGTTGTAGTGCTCGGGGTTCAGCCCCACGACCTCGAGCAGCTCCTGCACGCGCGGGAGGATCTTGTCCTTCGGCACGATGTTGTGCACCGCCAGGGGCGCGCCGACGATCGAGCCGACGGTGTGGCGGGGGTTCAGCGAGGTGTAGGGGTCCTGGAAGATCATCTGCACGTTGCGGCGCAGCGGCTTCATCTCCGAGGTCGACAGCTTGGCGAGGTCGTGGCCCTCGAACATCATCGACCCGCCGGTCGGCTTGTAGAGGCGGGTGATGAGCCGGCCGGTCGTGGACTTGCCGCACCCGGACTCGCCGACCAGGCCCAGCGAGCCGCCCCGCGGCACCTGGAACGACACCCCGTCGACGGCCTGCACGTGGCCGACGGTCCGCCGGACGAGGCCGGAGGACTTCACCGGGAAGTACATCTTCAGGTTGTCGACGGTGATGATCGGCTCGGCGTCCAGGTCGAGCTGGGTCGCGACGTGGCCGTGCTCGGCGAGGGCGTGGAAGTCCGGCGGCTCGTGGAACGCCTCGTGGTCGTCGACGACGTCGACGTGGTCGGAGAGGTCACGCTCCCCCGTCTCCGCCGCGTTGGCGCCGACCTCGCTGACGTCGATGCCGACCTTGGCGTTGGGGTCCTGGCTCATCGGATCTCCTCGGCGAGGTCGGGGGCGATCTCGGGCAGCACTTCGAGCTGGTAGATCTCCTGGGGGTTGGGCAGGTGGCACCGCTTGAGGTGGCCGGCTCGGTTGCTGGCCGGGGTGAGGGCGGGCAGCTCGGTGACGCACAGGTCGCCGGGCACCTTGTCGCGGTGGGCGCACCGCGGGTGGAACGGGCAGCCCGACGGCGGCTTCAGCAGGCTCGGCGGGTTGCCGGGGATGGGGATGAGCCGTGCGTCGGTGGACGCCGTCACGTCGGGGATGCTCGAGAGCAGGCCCCAGGAGTACGGCATCTCAGGACGCGTGAGGATCTCCTTGGTCGTCCCGTACTCCACGCAGCGGCCGGCGTACATCACGAGGACGTCGTCGGCCATCTCGGCGATCACGCCGAGGTCGTGGGTGATGATGATGACCGCGGAGTTGAACTCGCGCTGCAGGTCCTGCAGCAGGTCGAGGATCTGCGCCTGCACCGTCACGTCGAGCGCGGTGGTGGGCTCGTCGGCGATGAGCAGCGACGGGTCGTTGATCAGGCCCATCGCGATCATCGCGCGCTGCCGCATGCCGCCGGAGAACTGGTGGGGGAAGTCGTCCACGCGGCGGTCGGGCTGCGGGATGCCCACGCGGTCGAGCATCTCGATCGCCTTGCGGCGCGCGTCGCGCTTGGACGCCTTGGGGTGGTGCATCGCGTAGGCCTCGGCGAGCTGGTCGCCGACCCGGTAGAAGGGGTGCAGCGCGGCGAGGGCGTCCTGGAAGATCATCGCCATCGCGTTGCCGCGCAGCTTGCGCATGCGGCTCTCGCCCAGTCCGATGACCTCGGTGCCGCCGACGCGGATCGAGCCGGTGATCTCGCTCGACTTCGCGTCGTGCAGGCCCATCACCGCCATGCTGGAGACCGACTTGCCGGAGCCGGACTCGCCCACGATGCCGAGCGTCTTGCCGAGCTCGACCGAGTAGCTCAGCCCCTTCACGGCCTGGACGGGACCGTCCTGGGTGGGGAACGTCACCGTGAGGTCCTCCACCTGGAGGAACGGTCCGTCGACGTCGGCCTGCGACGCGGCGGAGGAGGGGGACGTGATGGTCAAGAGAGCCTCACTCGGGGATCGAGAATGCTGTAGATGACGTCGACGACGATGTTGGAGATGATCAGCACGGCCGCGCCGAACAGGGCCGTGGCCGAGACCACGGGCAGGTCACGCTGGGCGACCGCCTGGAGGCTCCACAACCCGATCCCGTCGATGTCGAAGATCGTCTCGGTGAAGATCGTACCTGCGAGCAGGGTGCCGAAGTCGATGCCGAAGATGGTGATCACGGGCACGAGGGCGGCACGCAGCCCGTGCTTGTAGACCACGGTGTTGGCGGCCAGGCCCTTGGCCTTCGCCGTGCGGATGTAGTCCTCGTTGAGCACCTCGACCATCGACCCGCGGGAGTAGCGGGTGTAGGAGGTGCAGCCGAAGGCACCGAGGGCCAGCCAGGCCAGCAGCATCCCGCTGAACCACTTGGCCGGGTTGTCGGTGATCGGGAAGTAGCCGGTGTCGGAGAACAGGGGTATCTCCCAGCTGATCGTGAGGAAGAGCCACGTCAGCAGGGCGAACAGGTAGTACGGGATGGACGAGATGACCAGGAAGCTCGACACGAGCGCCTTGTCGGCCACTGTCCCTCGTCTTCGGGCCGCGGCGACACCGATGGGGATGCCGAGGCTGAGGTAGAGGAACGCGCCGCCGAGCGCCACGGAGAACGTGGCGGGCATGCGGTCCTTCATCTCCTCGAACACCGGGGCCTTGGTCCGGTAGGAGTAGCCCAGGCACGGAGCCGGGCAGTCGAACTTGGTGGTGCTGCCGAACTGGATCTCGCGCCCGGCCACGACACCCTTCATGAACTTGCCGTACTCCTCGTACCACGCGTTGTTGAAGCCGAGGTTCTCGCGGAACACCTCGAGGCGCGCGGGGGTGCAGCGGTTGCTGGTGTCGTTGTCGCAGATCGTCTGGGCGGGCTCGGAGGGTCCGTACCAGAACAGCAGGAACACGCTCATCGAGATGAGGAACAGGACGACCACGCCCGAGAGCAGGCGCTTGACGACGTAGGCGAACACGAGGATTTCCCTCCGGGGTTGGAAGCAGCTGCCGGCGTTGCCGGCACACGGTGGTGTGGGGGCCCCGCGTGAACGGGGCCCCCACACCGAGGTGGAGCAGGGTCGACTGGGTCAGCCGACCTCAGGATCACTGAGCGACGTAGAGATCCTTGTAGTTCGGCGCACCGAGCGCACCGTCACCAGTCGGGTTCCCGATCTTCTCGCCGAAGGCGAAGAGGTCGTTGCGGAACGCGGTCGGGATGATCGGGTAGTACTCGGTCGCGATCTCCTCGTCGAGGGCACCCCAGGCGTCGGGCTGCTCCTCGAGCGGCAGGGTGCCGATCTCGTCCATCTTCTCGTCGATCTCCGGCTCGGAGAAGAACGCCGTGTTGTAGGTGGCGCCCGTACGGAGGAGGGCCGGGATCATCGTGGAGCCGGACGGCCAGTCCGAGCACCAGTTGACACCGCGGAGGTTGAGCTTCTTGTTGATCTTGTTGTCCGGGTCGGTCCAGATCGTGTACAGCGAGGTCTCGATCGGCACGGGGTAGGACTTGACCGTGAAGCCGGAGTCGGTGAGGCCCTTCTCGATCTGCTTCTGAGCAGCCTCGGTGGTCGGCGAGCCGGTGTTGTAGGCCATGTGGATCTCGAAGCCCTCCTCGCCGGCCTCGGCCAGGAGCTCCTTCGCCTTCTCGGGCTGGTAGGTGATCTGCTCGCCGTCGACCTGGTAGTCGGACTTGCCCGCCATGCCGGGAGGCATGATCGAGTTCGCCGGGACGCGGGTCACGCCGGGGACCTCACCGGAGGCCTGCCACACGCTCTCGTACGGGTAGGCGTACGCCAGGGCCTTGCGGATCTCCGGCGTCGTCTTCTCGTAGTCGGGCGCCCAGAAGCTGGTGCACTGCGCCGACTGCTGCACGAGGCGGTCGCCGAGCTCCTGGTTGAAGTTGGCGTAGTTCTCGGCGGTGATGCTGGCCGAGAGGGCCGTCTGCGACTCGGTGTTGCCGCTGAGCATCAGCTCGTCGGTCTGGGTCGGGTCGGCAGCGAACTTGAAGACCCACTTGTCGGCGTACTGGTGACGGGCCGGGTCGGACTCGGCAACCCAGGCGTCGTTCTTGACGAGCACGAGCTCCTCGCTCGGGCGGAACGACTCCACCTTGTAGGGGCCCGTCGAGAGCGGGCTGCGGCCGTACTCCGGCGGGTCGGAGACCTTGCCGAGCGGGGCCGGGCCCATCGCCATGAAGGCGCCCCAGTAGTCCATGTCGGGGAACGGCATGGACATCTTGATGGTCACCGTGCGGGCGGCCTCGTCGAAGGTGATGCCCTCGTAGTCCTTGCCCTTGTCGGTGTAGGGACCGTTGTACTTGTCGGCGTCGAGGAAGTAGTGCTTGGAGTACTCGGTGCCGGGACCGGACGGGAAGGCCTCGGAGTCGAGCGAGCGCTCGATGCCCCAGGCGACCTCCTCAGCGGTGATCGGCTTGCCGTCCTCCCACGTCGCGTCCTCACGGATGGTGAAGGTCCACTCCGTGAAGTCCTCGTTCGGGGAGCCGAGGTCGGTCGCGAGGTCCGGGACGAGCACCATCTCGCCGGTCTCGTTGTCACGGGCGTACTGGGTCAGCGACCGGTGCGTGAGCGCCTGCTGGATCGAGTTGCCCGTCACCGACCAGCCGTTGGTCGGGTCGAGGTCCTCGGGGCCCGGGTCGTCCGGCAGGTACACCGTGATGGTGCCGCCGGCGGATGCGCCCTCGACCTCGGGCGCGGGGCCCTGGCGCGATTCGTCCTTCGCGATGGTCTCCGCAGCGTTCTGGAAGCCGTCGTTGCCGTCGCTGCCGGTCTCGTCCTCGTTCCCGCCGCCGCCACCACAGGCAGCGAGGGTCACGAGCGCGGCACTGGTGGCGAGTGCTCCCGCCGCCTTGCTCCGTCTCATTGTCCAGCCTTTCGTTGTTGTTCGCACCACGGAAGCGCCCGGGTGACGTCTGGGTGACCCGCTCAGCGGCGGGTCTTGGGGTCGAACGCGTCGCGTACCGCGTCGCCGAGGAGGTTGAGCGCGAGGACGAGGGCCACCACGCCGATCAGCGGCTCCCACAGGTAGAGCGAGTAGTTGCTCCAGTAGGGCACCGCGTTGGCGATGGTCTGGCCCCACGACGCGCTGCCGGTGACGCCGATGCCGAGGAAGGCCAGGCCGGCCTCCGCCGCCACGAAGGCCGGCAGCATCAGCGAGATGCTGATGACGATCGGCGCGGTGAGGTTGGGCAGCAGCTCGCGGAAGAGGATGCGCTTGGTCGGCATGCCGAGCACCCGGGCCGCGTGGATGAACTCGCGCTCGCGCAGCGAGAGCACCTCACCGCGGATCAGGCGGGCCACCGTCATCCAGCCGAACAGCGACAGGATGCCGATCAGCGAGGCGATCTGCACCGTCTCGTAGCTGTCGCTGGTGCCGAAGCGGTCGATGATGATCGGGGCGATGGTCAGCGCCGCGAGCAGGAAGGGGATGGTGAGGAAGAAGTCGATGACGAAGGACAGCACCTTGTCGACGACGCCGCCGGCGAAGCCCGCCACCAGCCCGACGATGATGCCGAACACCGACGCGAACAGCGTCGCGGCACCCGCGATCAGCAGCGAGGTCCGGCAGCCGTAGATCCAGTGCGCGAGGTTGTCGGCACCGGTGCGGGGGGCGAGGCCGAAGGGGTGCGAGGGGTCGAAGTCGTTGAACGGCGGGCCCGTCTTGGGGTAGCCGACGCCCGGGTTGGCGAAGTTGCACTCGAGCACCTCGCACGCCGTGACCGTCTCCAGGTCGACACCGAAGGCCTTCGCGATGAGGTCGGCGAAGATCGCGACGAGCACGAAGAACAGGACGACGACGGCGCAGACGATCGCGATCTTGTCGCGCCGAAGGCGGGCGAACGCGATCTGCATCGGCGACTTGCCGGAGATCTCCTTGGCCTGCTTGCTGTTCGGGTCGGTGATCTGCGCTTCGTCGCTGAGCGAGCCCAGGGTCTCAGGCCCTGTCGCTTGTGCCGACATTCTCTCCCCATCGCGTCCGGGTTCAGTGGCGCCCTGCGGGTCCCTCCCGGGACCGCGCCGAACGGGACTCTATGTGACCCACGACGCGGGGACGATCACTGATGAGTAACGATCCCGTTACGACGCGTTCGGCGACCGGGTGCGCCGTTCGTCCGTCTGTTCGGTGACCGGACGTCGGTTCTTCCGCCGTCGGCGGCCCGCGCCGGGCGACCTTCCGGCGCGCGACAACCCCCTCGGCGCGCCGTCGTGCGGCTCGCCGAGGGGGCGGGGTCGTGAGGGTGCGGAATCGAGGGGCGGCTACTCCTCGTGGCTCCCCTGGCCGGAGGCGACGTCCGCCGGCACGGCGTCCACGCCGGCTTCCCTGCGCTGCTCCGGCGTGATGGGCGCAGGCGCCGCCGTGAGCGGGTCGTAGCCGCCCCCGGACTTCGGGAAGGCGATCACGTCGCGGATCGAGTCCGTGCCGGCGAGCAGCGCGACGATGCGGTCCATGCCGACGGCGATGCCGCCGTGCGGCGGTGCCCCGAACTTGAAGGCGTCGAGGAGGAAGCCGAACTTCTCCTGCGCCTCGTCCTCCGAGAGCCCCATCACCGCGAAGACGCGCTTCTGGATGTCGCTGCGGTGGATACGGATCGACCCACCGCCGAGCTCGTTGCCGTTGCAGACGATGTCGTAGGCGTAGGCCAGCGCGCTGCCCGGGTCGGTGTCGAAGGTGTCGAGGAACTCGGCCTTCGGGCTGGTGAAGGCGTGGTGCACGGCCGTCCAGGCGCCCGCGCCCACCGCGACGTCACCGCTCGCGACCGCCTCCGAGCTCGGCTCGAACAGCGGCGCGTCGACGACCCAGGTGAAGGCGAACCGCGAGTCGTCGAGCATGCCCCCGCGGCGGCCGATCTCCAGCCGGGCGGCGCCCAGCAGCGCGCGGCTGCTCTTGACCGGGCCGGCGGCGAAGAACACGCAGTCGCCGGGGCTCGCACCCACGTGGGCCGCGAGGCCCGCGCGCTCGGTGTCGCTGAGGTTCTTCGCGACCGGGCCGCCGAGCTCGCCGTCCTCGGCCACGGTGACGTACGCCAGGCCCTTCGCGCCACGCTGCTTGGCCCAGTCCTGCCACGCGTCGAACTGGCGACGCGGCTGGCTGCCGCCACCCGGCATGACCACCGCGCCGACGTAGTCGGCCTGGAAGACCCGGAAGGTGGTGTCCGCGAAGTACTCGGTGCAGTCGACGAGCTCGAGGCCCATCCGCAGGTCGGGCTTGTCCGAGCCGTACCTCGCCATCGCCTCGGCGTACGTCATCCGCGGCAGCGGCCGCTCGATCGTGTGGCCGGCCTGGGCCCACATCGCCTCGAGGACGTCCTCCATCAGCGTGATGACGTCCTCCTGGTCCACGAAGCTCATCTCGATGTCGAGCTGGGTGAACTCCGGCTGGCGGTCGGCGCGGAAGTCCTCGTCGCGGTAGCAGCGTGCGATCTGGTAGTAGCGCTCCATGCCGCCGACCATCAGCAGCTGCTTGAACAGCTGCGGGCTCTGCGGCAGGGCGTACCAGCTGCCCGGTGCCAGCCGGGCCGGCACCAGGAAGTCGCGTGCGCCCTCCGGCGTCGAGCGGGTCAGCGTCGGCGTCTCGACCTCGACGAAGCCGCGCGCGTCGAGGACGTCGCGGGCCGACTTGTTGATCCTGCTGCGCAGCCGCAGGGCGGCGTTGGGGCCCGCGCGGCGCAGGTCGAGGTAGCGGTGCTTGAGGCGGGCCTCCTCCCCGACCTCGCCGCCCTTGTGCCCGGACGCGTCGTCGATGGGGAACGGCAGCGGGTCGGAGGTCGAGAGCACCTCGAGGTCGGTGGCGACGACCTCGATCTCGCCGGTGGCGAGCTGGGAGTTCTCGTTGCCCTCCTTGCGCGCGACGACCTCGCCGGTCACCTTCAGGCAGTACTCGCTGCGCAGGCTGTGCGCGATCTCCTCGTCGCGGACGACGACCTGCACCACCCCGCTGGCCTCACGGAGGTCGAGGAACGCGACGCCGCCGTGGTCGCGACGGCGCGCCACCCACCCGGCGAGCGTGACGGTCTGGCCGACGTGCTCGGCACGCAGGGCGCCGGCGTCATGGGTGCGGATCACTGGATCTCCTCGGTCTCACTGATGGCTGTGCTGATGGTGGTGGGCCGGAGGTCGGCCTCGGGCGGGATCCAGGTCGACGGATCGGCCTCGACCTGGTCCCCCGTGCGGATGTCCTTCACCTGGCTGGTGCCGTCGGGCTGCACGAACCAGACGTAGGGGATGCCGCGACGCTCGGCGAAGCGGATCTGCTTGCCGAACCGCGCCGGCGACGGGGCGACCTCGCACGCGATGTCGCGGGCCCGCAGCGCAGCGGCGACCCGGGTGCTGGCCGCCCGCTCCTCCTCGGAGCTGACGGCCACGAGCACCGCGCTGGGCACCGGCCGGCTCCCGGAGAGGACGCCGTCGGTGATGAGCGGGACCAGGGTGCGGGAGACGCCGAAGGAGACGCCCACGCCCGGGTACGTCGTGCGGCCGTCGCTGGCGAGCGCGTCGTAGCGCCCTCCCCCGCCGACGGACTTCAGCCGCTCGTAGCCGGCCATGAAGATCTCCACGACCGTGCCCGTGTAGTAGTCGAGCCCACGAGCGATGCGCAGGTTGGCCTCCACGTCGACGCGGTCGCCGGCCACGGCCCGGCAGCCGTCGACGACCGCCGCGAGCTCCTCGAGGCCCTCGTCGAGCAGCGCGTCGGTGACGCCGAGCGCGCGCACCCGCTCGACGAGGGAGCCGTCCGCGACGCGGATGGTCGCCAGCTCCAGGCAGCGCTGCGCCTGCTCCGCCGTGGTGCCGACCCGCTCGACCAGCAGGGCGGCCACCTCCTCGGCGGGCAGCTTGTCGAGCTTGTCGATCACCCGGATCGCGTCGGTGACGTCGTCGATGCCGAGACCGCGGTAGAAGCCCTGGATCAGCTTGCGGTTGTTGAACTGGAAGGACAGGCGGGGCAGCGGCAGGCGGCCGAGCGCGTCCACCATCACCGACATGACCTCGACGTCGTGGTGGAACGGCAGCTCGTCGCGACCCACGATGTCGACGTCGGCCTGCGTGAACTGGCGGTAGCGGCCCTCCTGCGGCCGCTCCCCCCGCCAGACGGGCTGCACCTGGTAGCGGCGGAACGGGAACTCGAGGTGACCTGCGTGCTCGAGGACGTAGCGGGCGAACGGCACGGTGAGGTCGAAGTGCAGGCCGAGCTCGGCCTTCGCGTCCGGCTCGGCGGCGATGCGCTGCAGGACGTAGATCTCCTTGTCGATCTCGCCGCCCTTCGCGAGCCGGTCGATCGGCTCGACGACACGCGTCTCGATGTTGGCGAAGCCGTGCAGCTCGAAGGTGCGCGACAGCGACGCGACGACCTCGCGCTCGACGGTGCGCTGCGCGGGCAGCAGCTCGGGGAACCCGCTCAGCGGGCTGATCTTGCTCATCACACGTCCTGGACCAGGTCTCGGAGGAAGGGATTGGTGGCGCGCTCGCGCCCGATCGAGGTCTGCTCGCCGTGCCCGGGCAGCACCACGACGTCGTCGGCGAGGGGCAGCACCTTGGCGGCGAGGCTGCGCAGCATCGTCGCGTGGTCGCCGCCGGGCAGGTCCGTGCGGCCGATGGAGCCGGCGAAGAGCAGGTCGCCGGAGAACATCACCTCGGAGACGTCCTGCTGCGCGTACGGCGTGCGGAAGGTCACCGACCCCTCGGTGTGCCCGGGCGTGTGGTCGACGACGAACCGCAGGCCCGCCAGCTCGAGCTCGGTGAGGTCCGACAGCTCACGTACGTCGTCGGGCTCCGCCCAGGTGTGGTCACCCCCGAGGAGCATCCGCGTGGTCTCCGGGCTCATCCCGGCCATCGGGTCGGTCAGCAGGTGGCGGTCGTCGGGGTGGATCCAGGCCGTGGCGTCGTAGGTGCCGGCGACCGGGGCCACGCACCACATGTGGTCGACGTGTCCGTGGGTGACGAGCACGCTGACCGGCTTCAGCCGGTGCTCGCCCACCACCTCGGCCACCCCCGCGGCCGCGTCCTTGCCCGGGTCGACGACCACGCACTCGGTCCCCGGACCCGTCGCCACGACGTAGCAGTTGGTCCCCCAGGGTCCGGCGGGGAAGCCAGCGATGAACACAGGCGTCAGTCCTTGCAGTCGGGGGCTGTCGAGCGGGTGGCGAGCAGGTCGCACGCCGGTGGCGGGCCGGGGCGGCCGCGTGGCGGCCCGTTCGTCGGTGGGAAGCCTACCGAGGGCACTCCGGGCCATGACTACGATGGGCGACCATGAGCGCCGACAAGCAGTCACGGGACGACTCGACCCCCGGCGAGGTGGCCTGGGGTCGGGTGGCCGAGGACGGCACCGTCTATGTCCGCACCGCCGACGGGGAGCGTTCCGTCGGGTCCTACGAGGCCGGCACACCGGCCGAGGCACTGGAGTTCTTCACCAAGCGCTTCGACGAGCTGGAGGGCAAGGTCCGCCTGCTCGAGCAGCGTGTCGCCTCGGGTCGCCTGGCCCCCGAGGAGGCGGCCTCGGCGGCCAAGGCGCTGCGGGAGCAGGTGGTCGACGCCCACGCGGTCGGTGACCTGGTCTCGCTCGCGGCACGTCTCGACGCGCTCGCGCCGCTGATCGCGGCGCAGCGCTCGGCGCGCAAGGAGGAGCGCGCGCAGCGCAGCGCGGAGTCCAAGGCGGCGAAGGAGAAGCTCGTCGCCGAGGCCGAGCGCCTCGCGGAGGGCACCGACTGGCGCAACGGCGCCAACCGCCTGCGCGAGCTGCTGGCCACGTGGAAGGAGCTGCCGCGGCTCGACCGCGCGACCGACGACGCCCTGTGGCGACGCTTCTCGACCGCCCGCACGACGTACACGCGCCACCGCAAGGCGCACTTCGCCGAGGAGCACGAGCGCCGCGACGCCGCCCGCGTGGTGAAGGAGCGCCTGGTCAAGGAGGCCGAGGCGCTGTCCACCTCGACCGAGTGGGGACCGACGGCGGGCAGGTACCGCGACCTGATGCGCGAGTGGAAGGCCGCCGGGCCGGCGCCGCGCGACGTCGACGACCGGCTCTGGCAGCGGTTCCGCAGCGCGCAGGACACGTTCTTCGGCGCCCGCGACGCCGCCAACGCCGCGCTCGACCAGGAGTTCGCCGCCAACGCCGAGGTCAAGGAGGCGATCCTGGTCGAGGCCGAGGCGCTGGTGCCGTCCCTGCAGTCCGGCTCGGGCGACCTCGAGGCGACCAAGAAGGCCTTCCGCGACCTGGCCGACCGCTGGGACGCCGCCGGCAAGGTGCCGCGCGAGCGGATGAAGGAGCTCGAGGGCCGCATGCGCAAGGTGGAGCAGGCCATCCGCGCGGTCGAGGACGAGCAGTGGAGCCGCAGCGACCCGGAGAAGTCGGCGCGTGCCGACGACATGATCAGCAAGCTCGAGGCCGGCATCGCCGAGACGCAGGCGCGGCTCGACAAGGCCACCGCCGCGGGCGACGAGCGCAAGGTGAAGGACCTCGAGTCCGAGCTCGCCAACAAGCAGGCCTTCCTCGACATGGCCCGCAGGGCCGCCGCCGACTTCGGCTGAGGGGCGCGCGGGTCACGCGGTGACGCGGTAGGCGTCGAACACCCCGGGGACCGCGCGCACGGCGCGCAGCACGCCGTCGAGGTGGGCGGCGTCGGCCATCTCGAAGGAGAATCGGCTCTTCGCCACGCGGTCGCGCGTGGTGGAGAGGGTGGCGCTGAGGATGTTCACGTGGGCGTCGGAGAGCGCCATCGTGATGTCGGAGAGCAGGCGGGCCCGGTCGAGCGCCTCGACCTGGATGTTGACCAGGAAGGTGGACTGCGACGTCGGGGCCCACTCGACCTCGAGGACGCGCTCGGGCTGGCCGAGCAGGCTGCTGGCGTTCGTGCAGTCCTTGCGGTGGACCGACACTCCCCCGCCCTTGGTCACGAAGCCGAGGATCGGGTCGGGTGGCACCGGCGTGCAGCACTTGGCGAGCTTGACCCACAGGTCGTCGACGCCCTTGACGATGACGCCGGAGTCGGTGGGGCCGCGCTTCGCGCTGGTGCGGGAGCGACCCGTGATGGTGACGCCCTCGGCGAGGTCCTCCTGCGCCCCCTCGTCGCCGCCGTGGAGGTCGATGACCCGCCGCACCACCGCCTGGGCGCTGAGGTTGCCCTCCCCCACCGCGGCGTACAGCGCGGACACGTCGGCGTGGTGGAAGTGCTCGGCGACCAGGGCGAGGATGTCGTGCGTCATCAGGCGGGTGAGGGGCAGGCCCTCCTTGCGCATGAGCTTGGCGATCTGGTCCTTGCCGCGCTCGATCGCCTCCTCGCGGCGCTCCTTGGTGAACCACTGCCGGATCTTGGAGCGCGCGCGCGGCGACTGCACGAAGTTGAGCCAGTCGCGCGAGGGGCCCGACGTCGGCGACTTCGACGTGAACACCTCCACGACGTCGCCGTTGTCGAGCGTCGACTCCAGCGGCACCAGCCGCCCGTTGACCCGCGAGCCGATGGTGTGGTGGCCGACCTCGGTGTGCACGGCGTACGCGAAGTCGACCGGCGTGGACCCCATCGGAAGCGGGATGACGTCGCCGCGCGGGGTGAAGACGTAGACCTGCTGCTGGTTCATCTCGAACCGCAGCGACTCCAGGAACTCCCCCGGGTCCTCGACCTCGCTCTGCCAGTCGAGCAGCTGGCGCAACCAGGTGAGGTCGTCCTTGTCGCCGAGCCGGTCGGTGTCGACGCCGGCCTTGGAGTTCTCCTTGTACTTCCAGTGCGCCGCCACGCCGTACTCGGCCCGGCGGTGCTGGGCGAAGGTGCGGATCTGCACCTCGACCGGCTTGCCCTGTGGGCCGATGACCGTGGTGTGCAGCGACTGGTACATGTTGAACTTCGGCATCGCGACGTAGTCCTTGAACCGCCCGAGCACCGGGTTCCAGCGGGAGTGGATCACGCCGAGCGCGCTGTAGCAGTCGCGGTCCTCGTCGACGAGGATGCGGATGCCGACGAGGTCGTAGATGTCGGAGAAGTCGCGGCCGCCGACGATCATCTTCTGGTAGATCGAGTAGTAGTGCTTCGGTCGACCGGTCACCTTGGCGTTGATGCGGGCGGACTTGAGGTCCTGCTCGACCTCGGCGACGACCTCGGCGAGGAACTGGTCGCGCGAGGGGGCGCGCTCGGCGACCATCCGGACGATCTCGTCGTAGATCTTGGGGTGGAGCGTGGCGAAGGCGAGGTCCTCCAGCTCCCACTTGAGCGTGTTCATGCCGAGCCGGTGGGCCAGGGGGGCGTAGATGTCGAGCGTCTCGCGCGAGGACCGCTCCTGCGAGGCGGCCGGGACGTAGCGCAGGGTGCGCATGTTGTGGAGCCGGTCGGCGAGCTTGATCACCAGGACGCGGATGTCGCGCGACATCGCCACGATCATCTTGCGGATCGTCTCGGCCTGCGCCGAGTCGCCGTACTGCACCTTGTCGAGCTTGGTGACGCCGTCGACCAGCAGCGCCACCTCGTCACCGAAGTCGGCGCGCAGCTCGTCGAGGGTGTACGGCGTGTCCTCGACGGTGTCGTGCAGGAGAGCGGCGACGAGCGTCGGCTCGGTCATGCCGATGTCGGCGAGGATCGTGGTGACCGCGAGGGGGTGGGTGATGTAGGGGTCGCCGCTCTTGCGCATCTGGCCGGTGTGCCACTTGTCCGCGACGGCGTAGGCCCGCTCGAGCAGGGCGAGGTCGGCCTTCGGGTGGTTGGCGCGGACGGCCCGGAAGAGCGGCTCCAGGACCGGGTTCGACGAGGGCGGGCGGGTGCCCACGCGGGCCAGTCGTGCCCGCATGCCGCGCGCGGTCAGGGGAGCCTTCCCCTCCTGCGCGGGTGCCTGCTCCTCTGCCATTGCCCCAGTCTAGTGAGGGTGCGGGCAGGCTGGTGCGCCGACCGGGGGCGATCGCGGCGAGGCGGCTCAGATGGTGAGCAGCGTGGAGACGGGCAGGTCGCCGGTCACCGACCGCGGCTGGAGGAACGACAGCTCCAGCAGGACCGACGCGCCGGTGGCCACACCGCCGCAGGCCTCGATGAGCTGTCGCGTCGCCACGACGGTGCCGCCGGTCGCGAGCACGTCGTCGACCATCAGCACCCGCTCCCCGGGCGCGATGCCGTCGCGGTGCACCTCCAGCGTCGCCTCGCCGTACTCCAAGGCGTACGACACCGCGTGCGCCTCCCGCGGGAGCTTGCCGGCCTTGCGCACGGGGACGAACCCGACGCCCAGCGCCAGCGCCACCGGCGCGGCGAGGATGAAGCCGCGGGCCTCCATGCCGACGACCTTGTCGACGACGACGTCGCCGCGCTCGTCGCGGCCGGCGGCCGCCAGAGCGGTGATGACCGCCGAGAAGGCGTGGTGGTCGGCCAGGACGGGCGTGATGTCCTTGAACGTCACGCCCGGCTCGGGCCAGTCGGGGACGTCGACGGTGAGTCGGGCGAGCGCCTCCTGGGCCGTACGCCGGTCAGGCATCGCCGGGCTCGCCCGGCTGCTGCGAGACCGGCTCGTCGACCTTGGCGATGGCCGCACGGGCGATCTCGATCTGGGTCCCCGGCGCCACCTCGAGGCGGGCGCGCTCGTCGGTGAGGGAGACGACGGTGCCGAAGACGCCCGACGACATCATCACGCGCTGACCCACCTGGATGCTCTCCTGCAGGGCCACGACCTGCCGCTGCCGGCGCTGCTGCGGGCGGACCACCATGAACCAGAAGAGGGCCAGGATGGCGACCAGGGGAAGGAGGGCGGCGAGGTCGTTCACGGTGGGGGTCTCCTCGGGAGATCGTGGGTGATCGGTGGGTGTCGGCCCGAGGAGTCTACGGGTGCTCAGACGTCGTCGAAGAGCGTGGAGTCCACGCTCGGGACCGGCGGCGGGGTGAGCCCCAGGTGGTGCCAGGCGGCCGGGGTCGCGACGCGGCCGCGGGGCGTGCGGGCCAGCAGGCCGGTGCGGACCAGGAACGGCTCCGCGACCTCCTCGACGGTCTCCCGCTCCTCGCCGACCGCGACGGCGAGGGTCGAGACGCCGACCGGTCCACCGCCGAAGCGGCGGCAGAGCACGTCGAGCACCGCCCGGTCGAGGCGGTCGAGGCCGGACTCGTCGACCTCGAACAGCTCGAGCGCGGCCTGGGCGACAGCGAGGGTGAGCACGCCGTCGGCACGCACCTGGGCGTAGTCGCGGACCCGGCGCAGCAGCCGGTTGGCGATGCGCGGCGTGCCGCGCGAGCGCGAGGCGATCTCGCTCGAGCCCTCGGCCGTGAGGTGCACGCCGAGCAGCCCGGCGGAGCGGTGCACGATCCGGTCGAGCTCGTCGGGCTCGTAGAACTCCAGGTGGGCGGTGAAGCCGAACCGGTCGCGCAGCGGACCCGGCAGGAGCCCGGCCCGGGTGGTCGCGCCGACGAGGGTGAAGGGCGGGATGTCGAGCGGGATCGCGGTTGCGCCGGGGCCCTTGCCGATCACCACGTCGACGCGGAAGTCCTCCATCGCCATGTAGAGCATCTCCTCCGCCGGCCGTGACATCCGGTGGATCTCGTCGACGAAGAGGACGTCGCCCTCGTTGAGCCCCGACAGGATCGCGGCCAGGTCGCCGGCGTGGGTGATGGCCGGTCCGCTGGTGAGCCGCAGCGGCGTGCCCATCTCGGCGGCGATGATCATCGCGAGCGTGGTCTTGCCGAGCCCGGGCGGCCCGGACAGCAGGACGTGGTCGGGGGCGCGGCCGCGGCGGCGCGCCGCCTCGAGGACCAGGCCGAGCTGGTCGCGCACCCGCGCCTGCCCGACCACCTCGTCGAGCGTCTTCGGTCGCAGCGCGGCCTCGACGGCGCGCTCGTCGCCGTCGGCGTCGGCGTCGGTGAGCCGCTGGAGGTGGCTGAGCTCCGCGGCCGTGAGCTCGACCTCGTCCACGTCGGCGTCGTCGTCCCAGTTCATCGGTGTCCCGCCCCGGCTCAGGCCTTGCTCAGCGTCCGCAGCGCGGCGCGCAGCAGCGCGCCGACGTCGGGCGAGTCGCCCGCACCGGGTGCGACGGCCTCGACCGCCCTGTCGGCCTCCTTGGCCGACCAGCCGAGCCCGATGAGGCCCTGCTGCACCTGGTCGCGCCACGGTGCGGCCGCGGGCGCCGCGGCGGCGGGGTGGTGGACGCCGACCGGCGGGCCGATGCGGTCCTTGAGCTCCAGGATGATCCGCTGGGCGCCCTTCTGGCCGATCCCCGGCACCCGCGTGAGCGCCTTGACGTCCTCGGTGGTGATCGCGCGGCGGACCTCGTCGGGGCTCATCACCGCGACGATGGCCTGGGCCACCTTGGGACCCACGCCCGAGGCGGTCTGGACGATCTCGAACACCTGCTTCTCGTCCTCGTCGCGGAAGCCGAAGATCGTCAGGCTGTCCTCGCGCACGACCATGCTCGTCGGCAGCGTGGCGGCCGCGCCCACCCGGAGGGTCGCGAGCGTGCCGGGCGTGCACATGAGCTCCAGCCCGACGCCGCCGACCTCCAGCACGGCGCTCGACAGGGTCACGGCGGCGACCTCGCCGCGCACGAAGGCGATCATCGGGTCCTCACAGGGTTCGGGTGCTGGGCGCGGGCCCGGGCGACCGCGGCGTCGATGCGCGACGTCGCGGAGCCGCGCCACACGTGGGTGATGGCGAGCGCCAGCGCGTCGGCGGCGTCGGCGGGGCGGGGCGGCTCGGCGAGGCGCAGGATGCGCACGACCATCGCGCCCACCTGCGCCTTGTCGGCGCGGCCGTTGCCGGACACGGCGGCCTTGACCTCGCTCGGGGTGTGCATGGCGATGGGCAGGCCGCGGCGGGCGGCGACCACCAGGGCGATGCCGCTGGCCTGCGCGGTGCCCATGATCGTGCTGGAGTCGGAGCGGGCGAACACGCGCTCGACCGCGACGGCGTCGGGGCGGTGCTCCTCGATCCAGGCGTCGAGCCCGCGCTCGATGCTGACCAGCCGCTCGGCGATCGGCAGGGTGGAGCTGGTGCGGACCACGCCGACGTCCACCATGGACAACGGGCGGCCGACGCTGCCGTCGACGACGCCGACACCGCAGCGGGTCAGGCCGGGGTCGATGCCGAGCACCCGCATGCCGCCACCCCTTCCGCCGCCCGGCCCGTCCGAACACATGTTCGCCCGCCCACGCTAACCCGGGGGGCGCGCGGGACGGCGTACGACACGCGGCGGGTCAGGCGTCGGCGCCCTCGAGCTCGGCCATCACGTCGGCGGGGATGTCGACGTTGGTGAAGACGTCCTGCACGTCGTCGAGGTCCTCGAGGGCGTCGACGAGGCGCATCACCTTGCCGGCGGCCTCGGCGTCGACGGCGATCTCCAGGCTCGCCACGAACTCCACGTCGGCGGAGTCGTAGTCGATGCCGGCCTCCTGCAGGGCGGTGCGGACGGCCACGACGTCGGTGGCATCGCTCTGCACCTGGAACGCGTCGTCGAGGTCGTTGACCTCCTCGGCGCCCGCGTCGAGCGTCGCCTCCAGGACGTCGTCCTCGGTGACCTCGCGGCCCTCCTGGGACTTGGGCACGACCACGACGCCCTTGCGGTTGAACAGCCGCGAGACCGAGCCGGGGTCGGCCATCGTGCCGCCGTTGCGGGTCACGGCGGTGCGGACCTCCATGGCGGCACGGTTCTTGTTGTCGGTGAGGCACTCGACGAGGAAGGCGACGCCCTGCGGGCCGTAGACCTCGTAGGAGATGCCCTGGTAGTCGACGCCGCCGGACTCGGCGCCGGAGCCGCGCTTGACGGCCGAGTCGATGTTCTTGTTGGGGACCGAGCTCTTCTTGGCCTTCTGGATGGCGTCGTAGAGGGTCGGGTTGCCGGCGGGGTCGCCGCCGCCCTGCTTCGCCGCGACCTCGATGTTCTTGATCAGCTTGGCGAAGAGCTTGCCGCGCTTGGCGTCGATCGCGGCCTTCTTGTGCTTGGTCGTTGCCCACTTGGAGTGGCCTGACATGGATCCCTCTATCTGTCGCGGTTCGTGTGGTGCGTCACCGGGCCGAGCGCACCAGGTCCACGAACATGCCGTGGACCCGGTCGTCGCTGCCGACCTCGGGATGGAACGAGGTCGCCATCAGGGGGCCTTGACGGACCGCGACGATCCTACCCGCGGCGGGTCCGTCCTCCACCCGGGCCAGCACCTCGACGTCGTCCTCGACCGCCTCGACCCAGGGGGCGCGGATGAACACCGCGCGGACCGGCTCCGCGAGCCCGGCGACGTGCAGGTCCTCCTCGAAGGAGTCCACCTGGCGCCCGAAGGCGTTGCGGCGCACGGTGACGTGCAGGCCGCCGATCGTCTCCTGCCCCGCCGCGCCGTCCTCGATCCGGTCGGCGAGCATGATCATCCCGGCGCACGTGCCGAACGCGGGCAGCCCGCCACGCACGGCCTCGCGCAGCGGCCCGAGCAGACCGAAGATCGTGGCGAGCCTGCCCATCGTGGTGGACTCCCCGCCCGGGACGACGAGCCCGTCGCAGGCGGCGAGCTCGGCGGGACGGCGTACGGTGATCGCGTCGGCGCCCAGCGAGCGCAGCGCGACGAGGTGCTCGCGCACGTCGCCCTGCAGCGCCAGCACGCCGATGGTGGGGGTCACGGACGCGCGGGGTGCGTCACCAGCCGCGCTCGGCGAGGCGGTGCGGCTGGGGGATGTCGTCGACGTTGATGCCGACCATCGCCTCGCCGAGGCCGCGGGAGACCTTGGCGACCACGTCGGGGTCGTCGAAGAACGTCGTCGCCTTGACGATGGCCTCGGCGCGCTGGGCGGGGTTGCCGGACTTGAAGATGCCCGAGCCGACGAACACGCCCTCGGCGCCGAGCTGCATCATCATCGCGGCGTCGGCCGGGGTGGCGATGCCGCCGGCGGTGAAGAGCACGACCGGCAGCTTGCCGGCCGCGGCGACCTCCTTGACCAGCTCGTAGGGCGCCTGGAGCTCCTTGGCCGCGACGTAGAGCTCGTCGTCGGCCATGCCGTGCAGCCGGTTGAGCTCGGCGCGGATGGTGCGCATGTGGGTGACCGCGTTCGACACGTCCCCGGTGCCCGCCTCGCCCTTGGAGCGGATCATCGCCGCGCCCTCGGTGATCCGGCGCAGCGCCTCGCCGAGGTTGGTGGCGCCGCACACGAACGGCACGGTGAAGGCCCACTTGTCGATGTGGTGCGCGTAGTCCGCCGGGGTCAGCACCTCCGACTCGTCGATGTAGTCGACGCCGAGCGACTGCAGCACCTGGGCCTCGGCGAAGTGGCCGATGCGCGCCTTGGCCATCACCGGGATCGAGACGGCCTCGATGATGCCGTCGACCATGTCGGGGTCGCTCATGCGGGAGACGCCGCCCTGGGCACGGATGTCGGCCGGGACGCGCTCGAGCGCCATCACCGCCACCGCACCCGCGTCCTCGGCGATCCTCGCCTGCTCGGGGGTGACGACGTCCATGATGACGCCGCCCTTCAGCATCTCGGCCATGCCGCGCTTGACGCGGCTGGTGCCGCGCTCGATGGGGGTCTCGGGGGTGTGCTCAGCCATGCCTGGATCGTAGTGCGGACTCATCCCAAAGGATGCATCCGGGCGGCGACCGGAGGAGGACCGGACTAGGCCTGCGAGGCGGCGCGCGCCAGCGCCTGGCGGCGGACGACCCAGATGCGCTGGACCACCGTGACGGTCGCCGCGATCGCGAGCGCCCACAGGCTGACGTGGAGCAGGATCCAGAGGTCGAACAGGTCGGCGAAGAACGCCGGCACCAGCATGCCGACGAGGCGGTCGGGGCGCTCGGCGATCCCGACCTTGGCGTCGTAGCCGAGGTGGTCGGCCTTCGCGCGGGCGTACGACGTCACCGCGCCCATCACCAGCACGACGAGGCACAGCACGAGGTAGAGGCGGCTCTCGTGGTGCCAGGCGAAGAAGAGCGCCAGCCCGCCGAACAGCGCGCCGTCGGCGACCCGGTCGAGCGTGGAGTCGAGGAACGCGCCGAAGTCGTCCGTGCGGCCGACCTTGCGGGCCATCGCGCCGTCGACGAGGTCGCTGAAGACGAAGGCGGTGATGAACAGGACGCCCTGCCACACCATGCCGTTGGGGAAGAAGTAGAGGGCGCCGAAGCTGACGCCGAGCGTGCCGACCAGCGTCACCGCGTCGGGGCTGATGCCCAGACGGATGAAGAGGTTGACGAAGGGGGCGAGCACCACGCCCTGCCAGAACTGCTTGAACCTGTCGAGCACGGCCGCAGGCTATCGGGCCAGCAGCGCGGCGCGGACGTCCGCCACCGCGGCGGGCGCGCCGGTGACGGTCCAGTCCACGCCCGACGCCGGCACGACGAGGGACGCGCCGCCGGCGCCGCGGATGATCGCGGCTCCCGGCAGGCGGTCCCAGTCGGCGACGGAGTGCTGGAACAGCACGTCCCACTGCCCCGACGCGATCGCCATGACGTCCATCGTCCCCGACCCGAGCATGCGCAGGGTGCCGACCTGGCCGAGCGCCCGGGCGAACGCCTCCCCCACGCGGCCGCCGTAGAAGGGCGGGTGGAGGTAGGTCGCCGCGCAGCGCTCGTCACGGGGCGTGTCGGGCAGCGGCGCCAGCGGCGCGCCGTCGCAGGTGCTCGGCAGGTCGGGCCCGCCGACCCAGGTGCGCAGCGACGCGGCGTGGTGCACGGCGCCGAGCAGCACGTCGTCCTCGTCGTGGAGCGCGATCGCACTGCACCACCAGTCGCTGCCGCGGGTGAAGTTGTAGGTGCCGTCGACGGGGTCGATGACCCAGGTCCGGCCCGAGGTCCCGGGCCGCGACGTGCCCTCCTCCCCCACGATCGCGTCGTCGGGCCGCTCGGCCGCGAGCCGCTGCACGATCAGGCGCTCCGCGGCGGTGTCGGCCTGCGTCACGACGTCGGACCCGCTGGTCTTGCGCGAGACGTCGAGGCCCTCGACGCGGATCCGGGCCGCCAGCAGCGCCGCCTCGCGGACCACGTCGGCGGCGAGGTGGGCGTCCGCGGCGAGTCCGGAGGTCACGCCGGCGACCCTACCGAGGGGCGCCGGGCCAGGCGTCGGCGAGCAGGGCGCGCGTGTCCTCGAGGAGCTGGGGCAGCGTCTTGGTGCCGCCGACGACGGTGATGAAGTTGGCGTCGCCGGTCCACCGGGGCACGACGTGCTGGTGGAGGTGGTCGGCCAGCGAGCCGCCCGCGGCCCGGCCGAGGTTGAGCCCGACGTTGAACGAGTCCGGGCGGCTCACCGCGCGGATCGTGCGCAGCGCCTGCTGGGTCATCGACATCAGCTCGCCGGACTCCTCGGGCGTGAGGTCGGCGAGGTCGGCGACGTGGCGGTAGGGCAGCACCATGAGGTGGCCGGGGTTGTAGGGGTGCAGGTTGAGCACGGCGTACGCCACCTCGCCGCGCGCGACGACGAGCGACTCGCCGTCGGGGTGCCCCGGGATGGCGCACAGCGGGCAGCCCTCGTCGTCGACCGCGGTGCGGACGTAGGCCATGCGGTGGGGCGTCCAGATCCGCTCGAGCCCGTCGTCACTCATGGCGGCGATCCTAGGGTGGGGCCATGACGTCGATCCGCCCCGCCGTCCCCGCGGACATGGCCGCGGTCGCCGACGTGTGGCACGCCGGGTGGCACGACGGCCACGCCGGTCACGTGCCCGCCGGGCTCGCCGCCGCTCGCACGCTCGAGGCCTTCCACGAGCGGACGCCGTCCCGCGTCGGCGACACGGCGGTCGCGGTCTCGGACGACGGCACCGTGCTCGGGTTCGTGATGGTCGTCGGCGACGAGGTCGAGCAGCTGTTCGTCGCCAGGGACGCCCGCGGCACCGGGCTCGCCACCGTGCTGCTCGACGAGGGCGAGCGACGCGTGGCCGCCGGCGGGCACGAGGTGGCGTGGCTCGCCGTCGTGGTCGGCAACGCCCGCGCGCGGCGGTTCTACGAGAAGCGCGGCTGGTCCGACGCCGGCGACCTTCCCTACGAGGTCACCGCCGGTGGCGAGCGTTTCGTGTCGCCGTGCCGCAGGTACGTCAAGCACGTGCGCTGACCGCGAGCTCGCGCCCTCTGCGGCACGGAGGCGCGGTCCCGGTCATGTTGCAGAGATTGCTCGTGGTGCGTCGAAGGCGACCACGCCACCACCGTGCGCCCGCCATGCCGGTCAGCCGGGATGCGACCGGGGTCGAGTCCGCCGTGCCCGGTCACCGGGTCGCGACGCACGCGACTGCGGTGTGGTGAACCGGCTACGCGGCGCGGGCATGGGCGGAGCTCCGCCGACTCATGGCGGCGGGGTCCGGTGCGGGGTCATGGTCGGCGGGGTCGCGGGACGGTGGGCCGATCGGGTTGATCGGGTGGGTCGAGCGCTGTGGTGCCGGTGTGGTCGCGTCGGTAGTGGTGGCCGTGGGGGCTGGTCCACTCGAAGATGCCGTTCGAGGTCATGCGGTAGTGCCAGGCGGTGTGGGTCTTGAGGCGGTGGTGGGAGCGGCACAGGGCGGCGAGGTTGTGGGTCGCGGTCGGGCCGGGTTGGGGCCGGCCGTCTGCGTCGGCGTGGTGGTCGTAGGCGATGACGTGGTCGATGTCGCAGCTGCGGGCGGGGCGGGTGCACCAGGGGAAGACGCAGGTGCGGTCACGCAGGATGACGTGCTCCCTGATCCGGTCGGGGATGGCATAGCCCGGCGCGGTCAGGTCGGTGTTGAGGTCCATGACCGGCTTGACGGTGACCTTGGTGCGGCTGTCGCCGCACCAGCTCCTGACCTGGTCGAGCAGCAGCAGCCGCTGGCGCTCCTCGAGCCGGCCGGTCGGCCCGAACACCGTCTCGCCGTCCGGGGTGAGCGCCGTCTCGAAGTGGGCGTGCAGCACCACCTCCCGGGCGACGGGCAGCCCATCCCCGCCCCGCATGCCGGCAACTCCCGTCGTGCCGTGACCGACGGCGCTGTCGTGGGCGGGGGCGCTACGCATGCCTGAGGTGTGGAGGTCGAGGGCGGTCTGGGTGCGGGCCAGGTCGCCGAGGGCGGCGGCGCGGCGGGCGTCGAGCGACGCGTTGGAGCCGAGGGCCTTCAACGTCTCGGCGCCGTGGGCCAGGGCGCGGTCGAGGTCGAGGGCGTCGGCGATGTCGAGCTCGGCCTCGAGGCGCATGGTGCCGGCGTAGTGCACGTCCTCGTCGTGGACGGTGGCGTGGCGCCGGTCGATGGTGAGGTGGCCGTCCTCGGGGTCGGCGGTGGGGTCGGGTGTGGCGAGGTGGTGGCGGGTGATGGCTTCGGCCACGAGCCGGTCGAGCTGTGCGGGTCCGACCTTGCCGGCGACGGCGGCGACCTGGGTGTCGACCCAGCCTGCTGCGTCGACGGTGAGCGCCGGGGTGGCGTGGATGGTGGCCTCGGCGACGGCGCGGGCCCGCCATGGCGGGACCTGTCCGGCGTGGACCTGCGCCCACAGCCGCGGCAGGCGGTGCCGCAGCTCCAGGGCGTGCCCGACCAGCCGTTTGGCCGCGGTGGTCGAGACGCCCAGCACGGCGCCGAGCTCGGCGATGCAGAACTCCGCCACCAGCGGGCACCCGTCGCCGGCGATGGGCTCCTCGTGCTCACACGACGGCACAGTGAAGGTCGCGGCGGAGTGGATCGACTCCGGCGGGTGGAGGTCGGCCCAGCGGGCCGCGAGGTCGAGCTGGTCGGCGGCTGCGCGGTGCTCGGCCGCACGGCGCTCGCGGAGCAAGGACAGCAGCTCGGCGGCGGTGAGGTCCTCCACCTCAACCGCCTCGGATGCCGCCGATTGATCGATCATGTGTTCGATTCTAGGTGACACCACCGACATCTGACACGGCTCGAAGAACATCTGTGGACAAGACCGGACACGCATCGTCGCCTGCCGCGCAGCCGCCGGCACACCCGACCGCCACCACGGACGCCTAGACCCAGGCCGTCGCGAGCCTCTCGACGATCTGCGTGAGCCGCTCGGGCGAGGTGGCGAAGTTGAGCCGCACGTGGCCGATCGAGCCCGAGGCGCACGCGTGTCCCGGGCTAGGCTTGACCCGACCGCGCTCGAGCGCCACGGCGGCCGCGTCGTCGTGACCGTAGGCCGAGGCGTCGAGCCAGGCGAGGTACGTCGCCTCCTCCGGAAGCATCCGGACGTCGGGGAGGTGCTCGGCGAGGAGGTCGACGAGGAGCGTGCGCTGCTGGTCCAGCCGCTCGACGAGCGAGCCGGCACATCCCGCCGCCACCGCGGACGCCTAGACCCAGGCCGTCGCGAGCCTCTCGACGATCTGCGTGAGCCGCTCGGGCGAGGTGGCGAAGTTGAGCCGCACGTGGCCGGTCGAGCCCGGGGCGTACGCGTGACCCGGGCTGAGCTTGACCCGACCGCGCTCGAGGGCCACGGCGGCCGCGTCGTCGTGACCGTAGGCCGAGGCGTCGAGCCAGGCGAGGTAGGTCGCCTCCACGGGACGCATCCGGACCTCGGGAAGGTGCTCGGCGAGGAGGTCGACGAGGAGGGCGCGCTGCTGGTCCAGCCGCTCGACGAGCGAGGCGAGCCAGCCGTCGCCGTGCTCGTAGGCCGCGCGCGCCGCGACCGCTCCGAGCGGCGACCAGGAGTCGTTGCGCGACATGGGCTGCTCGGCCAGCCGTCGACGGGCAGCCGCGTCGGGCACGACGAGCTGGGCGCAGCGGAGACCGGCTGTGTTGAAGGCCTTGGACGCCGCCACCACCGCGACCGCGTGGTCGTGCGTTCCGTCGATGGACAGGTAGCTGACGTGCTCGGCACCGGGCAGCACGAGCGGGGCGTGGATCTCGTCGCTCACGACGCGGGCGCCGTGGCGCACGACGACGTCGCGGACGCCCTCGAGCTCGGCGCGGGTGAACGCACGGCCCCACGGGTTGTGCGGCTGGGTCAGCAGCAGCGTCCGCGCCCCGTCGGCGAGGAGCCGGTCCAGCCGGTCGAGGTCGATCTCCGCGCGGTCGGCCGTGGCGGGCACCTCGAGCAGGTGCTCCTCGCGTCCGGTGACGCGCGCGAGCCCGTGCTGCGCGTTGTAGCCCGGGGTCGGGAACACCACCCCGCCGGGGTCGCTCAGCACGTCGATCACGAGCCGGACCCCGGCGGTCACGTCGACGACCGGGTGCACGGCCTCCGGCTCGGGCGCCCAGCCGAAGTGCCGCGCCGACCACTCGGCGTACGACGTCGCGAGACCTGCGTCCCAGCCGTCCGGCGGGTAGCCGGTGATGCCGTCGGCGAGCATCCCACGGACGGCGTCCAGCACCACCGGGTCGACGGCGTAGTCCATCTCGGCGACCCACGCGGGGAGCACGCCCTCCGGGACCCCCCACTTCAGCGGCAGCCGGCGCCGCGCCTCCTCCTCGGAGAGGTCGACGACCGGACGGCGCCCGCCCGGGTCAGCCGTGGTCACACCTGCTCGCGCGACGCCACCGCGCGCGCCACCCGCTCGATCGCCTCCGCCAGAGGTACGCCGTTGTCCTGGCGCCCGTCGCGGTAGCGGAACGACACGGCGCCGGCCTCGACGTCGTTGTCGCCCGCGATCATCATGAACGGCACCTTGGCCAGCTGCGCGTTGCGGATCTTCTTCTGCATCCGGTCGTCGGAGTCGTCGACCTCCACCCGCAGCCCCTGGGCCTTCATCTGCCTCGCGATGTCGAAGAGGTAGTCCTCGTGCCGCTCGGCGATCGGGATCCCCTGGACCTGCACCGGCGCCAGCCAGGGCGGGAAGGCCCCGGCGTAGTGCTCCACGAGGACGCCGATGAACCGCTCGATCGAGCCGAACTTGGCGGAGTGGATCATCACCGGCTGCTGCCGGCTGCCGTCGGCGGCGACGTACTCCAGGTCGAACCGGTCGGTGGCGGGCTGGTTGAAGTCGTACTGGATCGTCGACATCTGCCAGGTGCGGCCGATCGCGTCCTTGGCCTGGACGGAGATCTTCGGGCCGTAGAACGCGGCACCGCCCGGGTCGGGCACGAGGTCCACGCCGAACTTGCGCGCCGCGGTCTCGAGCACCGAGGTGGCGGTCTCCCACTGGTCGTCGGAGCCGATGAACTTGTCGGGCTTGGAGTCGTCGCGGGTCGACAGCTCGAAGTAGTAGTCGTCGAGGCCGAAGTCCCGCAGCAGGCCGGTGACGAAGGTGAGCAGGTGCTCGACCTCGGCAGGTGCCTGCTCGGGGGTGACGTAGGAGTGGGAGTCGTCCTGGGTCATCGCCCGCACCCGCGTCAGTCCGTGGACGACGCCGGACTTCTCGTAGCGGTAGACCGAGCCGAACTCGAAGAACCGCAGCGGGAGCTCGCGGTAGGAGCGCTGCCGGGAGCGGTAGATGAGGTTGTGCATCGGGCAGTTCATCGCCTTGAGGCGGTACTCGGCGTGCTCCATCTCCATCGGCGGGAACATGGTGTCCGCGTAGTAGGGCAGGTGCCCGGAGGTGTGGAACAGCCCGTCCTTGCTGATGTGCGGCGTGCCGACGTAGTCGAAGCCCTCCTCGAGGTGCCGGCGCCGGACGTAGTCCTCCATCTCCCGCTTGATCACGCCACCGCGGGGGTGGAAGACCGCCATGCCCGAGCCGATCTCGTCGGGGAACGAGAAGAGGTCGAGCTCACGGCCGAGCTTGCGGTGGTCGCGCCGCTCCGCTTCCTCGATGCGGTGGAGGTGCTCCTCCAGCGCCTCCTTGCTCTCCCAGGCGGTGCCGTAGATGCGCTGGAGCTGCTTGTTCCGCTCGTCGCCGCGCCAGTACGCCGCTGCGCTGCGCATCAGCTTGAACGCCGGGATCCGCTTCGTGGTGGGCAGGTGCGGGCCGCGGCACAGGTCGGACCACTTCACCTCGCCGTTGCGGCCGACGTTGTCGTAGATCGTGAGCTCACCGCCGCCGACCTCCACGCTCGCGCCCTCGGCGGCGTCCTCCGCGCCGGCGCCGCCCTTGAGACCGATGAGCTCAATCTTGTAGGGCTCGTCCTTGAGCTCGGTGAGGGCGTCGGCGTCGGTGGTGACCCGCCGCTCGAAGCGCTGGTTCTCCTTGATGATCTTGCGCATCGCGGACTCGATCTTCACCAGGTCCTCGGGCACGAACGGGGTCTCGACGTCGAAGTCGTAGTAGAAGCCGTTCTCGACCGGCGGCCCGATGCCGAGCCGGGCCTCGGGCCAGATCTGCTGCACGGCCTGCGCCATCACGTGCGCGGTCGAGTGGCGCAGGATGTCGCGGCCGTCGGGGCTGTCGATGGCCACTCCCTCGACCTCGTCACCGTCGGCGAGCTCGTGGGCGAGGTCCTTCAGCGCGCCACCGACCCGGGCGGCGACGACGTCGGGCTCGTCGCGGAAGAGCTCCCAGGCCTTGGTGCCCGTCGTGACCGTGGTCTCCGCACGCTGATCGGCGTGGATGCGGACGACCGTGATGTCGGACACGAGGGCTCCTTCAGGGGCTGGACGGATGTCCCCGCGATGCTATCGGCCGCCCTCCGAGCGGCTCGCCCCGGTTTCGCCGCGTCAGCGGCCGTTCAGCCGCCGGCGCACCACCTCGGCGACGTTGGCGCCCATGGCGACGAGCGCGTTGGCGTGTCCCCCGCGCAGCCCGTTGTGCTCCTGGCGTGACTCCAGCACGTTGCCCGGGCCGGACCTCGGAGGGGTGGTGAGGTCCTGCGCGGCGATCGCGAAGAGCGGTCCCACGAGGCGATCGTAGGCCCACGGCAGGGCGGTGAAGCCGAACCGGATCACGTCGTTGGCGATCCCCACCTGGCCGCCGCGGCGCCGGCCGTCGGCCACGGCCAGGATGCGCGCGGCGACGTGCTCGGGGGTCGCGACCGGGAACGGCGGTCGGCCCTCGGAGTCGCCGTACGTCGCGGCCTGGCGGTAGATCGGGGTGTCGACGCCGCCCGGGGCGACGTACTCGATGCGGACGCCCTTGCGGTCGCGGTTGTCGAGCTGGAGCTGGCGGACGAGGCCGCGCACGCCCCACTTGCTGACGACGTACGGCGCCATGTCGGGGACGCCCAGGTGGCCCACGACCGAGCCGACGAGCACGATGCTGCCCTCGTCCTGGTCGCGCAGCACCGGCAGCACGTGGCGGGCGAGGTTGACCGAGCCGAGGAGGTTGGTGCGCACGACCTGGTCGAAGACGTCGACGGGGACCTCGTCGATGCGGCCGTACGCCACCACGCCGGCGCTGCCGACCACCACGTCGAGACGTCCGTGGCGGGCCATGGTCGTGGCCACCGCGGCGGCCACCTCGGCGTCGACGCTGACGTCGGTGGGCTGCACGGTGACGGAGGCCGCGCCGAGCTGCTCGCAGGACTCGGCGACGGTCTCCAGCGCCTCTCGTCCGCGGGCGAGCAGGACGACGTGGTCCCCACGGCTCGACGCCTGTTGGGCGACGGCCTGTCCGATGCCGCTGGACGCACCGGTGACCAGGACGACGCGAGGGGAGGGATCTGTGTCGGGCATGCGCACTGGTACCCCGGGGACGGGCGGATCAGTCAGCCCGGCTCGAGCGCTCCGGCCCGCACCCGCGGTCCGGGCGCGTCACCGCACGTCCCTGGCGTCGAGGTAGCCGACCACCCGGTCGAAGAGCTGCATCGCGCGGTGCAGGTCCTCGGACGCGGCCACCGGGTCGGGCTGGGGCGGCAGCGCCGGACCGCTGCGCCAGTCGGGGCGCAGCTCGTCGGCCAGCGACGAGGCGATCCGCCCGGCGTCGCGCACGACGACCGGGTCCACCGACCACACCGCCTCGAAGGAGCGGCCGGGACCGGCCGGCTGGCCGGGCCGCTCGACCGCCACGAGGCAGGCCGGCAGGTCCGCGGCGTCGCAGACCACGATCCACTCCCGGTTCAGCGGCGACTCGTGCGGCAGCGCCACCTCGACGAGCGCTCCCGGCTGCACCGGGGCGGGGTCGACGAGGTCGGCCAAGACGACCGCGCGCCGGGCCGTGCGGGCCAGCTCGCGCCACCGGTCGTAGGAGGACCGCAGGAAGTCCTCGCGCTGGAAGCCGCCGAACAGGAGGGGGTCCGCGGCCCGGGCGCAGCACTCGTCCTCGATGGCGTGGCTCATCGCGACCAGCGTGCGCCGGGTGAGCACCTGCGGCCGGAGCAGGGGGTGGCGTCGTCGCAGCTCGGCGAAGAGCGAGCCCGAGCGGGCGGCCGGGGCCTCGACCTGCTGCACCGCGCGCTGCACCGCCGCCGCAAGCGACAGGCCCGCACGCCGGCGCGCCTGCACCGCCAGCACGGCGTCCACGTCGGCCTCGCTGTACCGGCGGTGACCGCCCGCCCGGCGGCTGGGCCGTGGGAACCCGTAGCGCCGCTCCCAGCTCCGGAGGGTCGTGATCGGGACTCCGGTCCTCTGGGCGAGGTCGCCGATGGTCAGGGTGACACGTGAACCGGCAGCCATTCGCCCACTCCTTCACCTCACGCCTAGATTTGGTTGGAAGTGTTGCATAGGTTTGGTCGCATAGGTTGGGACGACCTGACATGACCTGGGGAGGACCAGATGATCGGGAGCGGGACGGACCTGGCGCTGCAGCGCCTGCTCGACGACGGGCGCAGGCGGGCGGCGGCGACCGACCCGCACCACGCCCTGCTGTGGGAGGCGCTCAGCGCCGCCGCCGAGGGCGGCAAGCGGTTCCGGCCCGCCCTGCTCGTCGCCACGCACGACGCCCTCGGCGGCACGTCGCCGGAGGCCGCCGCGGAGGTCGGTGCGGCCGTCGAGCTGCTGCACACCGCCTTCGTCATCCACGACGACGTCATCGACGGCGACCACGTGCGCCGCGGCCGCCCCAACGTCAGCGGGACGTTCCGCGCGCTGGCGGGCGTGGACGGCGCCGGCCCCCAGGCGGCCGCCGACTACGGACTGACCGCCGCCATCCTGGCCGGGGACCTCGCCCTCACCGCGGCCGTGCGTGCCGTCGCCACCTGCGGGGCCGCCCCCGCCGTCGTGGACCGCCTGCTCGACCTCTTCGACGACGCCCTCCACGCCACCGCTGCCGGCGAGCTGGCCGACGTCCGGCTCTCGATGGGCGTGGCCGACGCCTCGCTGGCGCAGAGCCTGGCCATGGAGGCGCAGAAGACCGGCGCCTACTCCTTCTCGCTCCCGCTCCAGGCCGGCGCCCTCCTCGCCGGTGCCGACGCGCGCACGACGGCCCGGCTCGGCGAGGCCGGCCGCGCGATGGGGGTCGCGTTCCAGCTCGCGGACGACCTCATCGGGGTGTTCGGCGACCCGGCGAGCTCGGGCAAGAGCGCGACGAGCGACCTGCGCACCCGCAAGCAGACCCCGCTCGTCGTGCACGCCCGCTCCACCGCCGAGTGGGACCGCATCCGGGGCTACCTCGGGCGCGACCTCGACCCCGGGGAGCTGGGCGAGGTGCGCGAGCTGCTCGTCGCGAGCGGATCGCGGCAGTTCGTCGAGGACCTGGCCGTGCGGCACCTCGCCGAGGCGCGGGCGGTGCTCGAGGCGCTGGGCGTCCCGCACGAGCTGCTCGACCAGGTGGGCGCGGCTCCCTTCGTCCTGGCCGACGGAAGCGGGGCGGCGGCATGACCTTCTTCGTGGGCCGCAGCGCCCCTCGCAGCCTCTACGACGCGGTCTCCGAGGCCAGCTCCGCGATCGTGATCCGGGAGTATTCCAGCTCCTTCGGGCTCGCCTCGCGGCTCCTCGGGGAGCCGGTGCGCACCCAGGTGCGCAACATCTACGCGCTCGTGCGGGTGGCCGACGAGATCGTCGACAACCCCGACCCCACGCTCGACCGGGCGGCCCGCTCGACCATGCTGGAGTGGCTCCAGGACGACGTCCGGCACGCGCTGCGCACGGGCTACAGCGGCAACCTCGTGGTCCACGCGTTCGCGCGCACGGCGCTCGGCGTCGGGATCGAGGACGACGTCGTGGCCCCGTTCTTCGCCTCCATGCGGATGGACCTCGACACCACCGCGCACACCCAGGACACCTTCGAGCGCTACGTCCACGGCTCCGCCGAGGTCGTCGGGCTGATGTGCCTGCGGGCGTTCCTGGCCGCCCCCGACGCGCGCAGCGGCACCCGCCCGTACGACGAGCTGGCGCCGGGCGCGCAGCGCCTGGGAGCGGCGTTCCAGAAGCTCAACTTCGTCCGCGACCTCGCCGACGACCACGACGTGCTGCGCCGTGACTACTTCCCCGGCCTCGACGTCGACGCGTTCTGCGACGCCGACCGCGACCGGATCCTCGACGACATCGACGCCGACCTGGCTGCTGCGGCCGCCGTCGTCCCCGACCTCCCGCCGAGCAGCAGGCGCGCGGTGCGCGCCGCCCACGCGACGTTCGCGGAGCTCGCCTGCCGGCTGCGCGCGACCCCGGCGCCGGAGATCCGCCGCACGCGCGTGCGCGTGCCCACCCCGGTGAAGCTCCGGCTCGTCGCCGGCGCCCTCCGCGGGGGTGGCTCGTGACCGCCGGTCCCGCCGGCGACGGCGCGTCGCTGCGCGTCGTGGTCGTCGGTGGTGGCATCGCCGGGCTGGCCACCGCGGCGCTCCTGGCGTCGCGTGGGCACAGCGTCGACCTGCTGGAGAAGAACGCCGACCTCGGCGGCCGCGTCGGGAGCGTCGAGCGCGGCGGCTTCCGGTTCGACACCGGCGCCTCGTGGTACCTCATGCCCGAGGTCTTCGACCACTTCTTCGACCTCCTCGGCACCTCGACGGAGGCCGAGCTGGACCTCACCGTGCTCGACCCGAGCTACCGCGTCTTCTTCGAGGGGTACCCCGACCCGGTGGACCTCCGCCCCGACCGGGCGCACAACCGCGCGCTCTTCGAGTCGCTCGAGCCCGGCGCGGGCGACCGCTTCGACGCCTACCTCCGCTCGGCCGACGAGACCTACGACATGGCGCTGCGCCGCTTCCTCTACAGCAGCTTCGACTCCCCCGGCGCCTTCCTGCACCCCGACGTGGTCCGCCGCACCCCGCGCCTGGGACGGCTGCTGACCCGGTCCCTGGAGAGGCACGTCGCCTCGTCCTTCCGCGACCGCCGGCTGCGCCAGGTCCTCGGCTACCCGGCGGTGTTCCTCGGGTCGTCCCCCAGCCGCACGCCGAGCATGTACCACCTGATGAGCCGCCTCGACCTCGGCGACCGCGTGCTCTACCCGCAGGGCGGGTTCACCCGGCTCGTCGAGGTCGTCGCGGCGCTCGCGCAGCGGCACGGCGCCCGCCTGCACACCGGCGCCCGGGTCACGCGCATCCTCACCCGTCCCGGCGCGCGCGGGCGCGCGGAGGTGCAGGGCGTGCAGCACGCCACGGCCGACGGTGGCAGCCGGACCATCGAGGCCGACGTCGTCGTCGGCGCCGCGGACCTGCACCACCTCGAGACCGCCCTGCTCGACCCCGGGCTGCAGACCCATCCCGCGCCGAGCTGGCGCAACCGCTCGCCCGGCCCGGGTGCGGTGCTGGCGATGCTCGGCGTGGAGGGCCGGCTGCCGGAGCTTACCCACCACTCCCTCTTCTTCACCTCCGACTGGCGGCAGAACTTCGGCGACATCTTCGGACCCGGCGCCCGCGTCCCCGACCCGGCCTCCATCTACGTGTGCAAGCCCTCCGCGACCGACCCCACGGTGGCCCCCGCCGGGTGCGAGAACCTCTTCGTCCTCGTGCCGGTGCCGGCGGACCCGGGCATCGGGGCCGGCGGCGACGACGGCAACGGCTCGTCCGTGGTGGAGCGCACGGCCGACGCCGCGATCGACCAGATCGCCTCCTGGGCAGGGGTCCCCGACCTCCGCGACCGGGTCCGGGTGCGCCACACGGTGGGGCCGCGCGACTTCGAGGTCCGCTACAACGCCTGGCGGGGCAGTGCCCTGGGGCTGGAGCACACGCTGCGGCAGAGCGCGTTCCTGCGCCCCGGGAACGCCTCGGCCAAGGTCGACGGCCTGCTCTACGCCGGCGCGAGCACCGTGCCGGGCGTGGGCCTCCCGATGTGCCTGATCAGTGCCGAGCTCGTGCTCAAGCGCCTCAGCGGCGACCGCTCGAGCACGCCGGTGCGCGCATGAGCCTCGCGCAGTGGTCGTACGTCGCGATGCTGGCGTTCTGCCTCGTCGGTACCCTTCCCCTCGTGCCCGCGTTCCGCCTGCGCGTGCTGCGGCAGCCGCGGCGCCTGCTGCTGACCATCGCGCTGGCCGGCACGCCGTTCCTGCTGTGGGACCTGTGGGCCACCCACGTCGGCCACTGGTGGTTCGACGAGCGGCAGACGCTGCCGTGGCGGGTCGCCGGCCTCCCCCCGGAGGAGATCGGCTTCTTCGTGGTGATCCCCCTGGTCTCGGTGCTGACGCTCGAGGGGGTCCGCGCCGCCCGGCGGGGCGTGCGGCCCGGGGCTCCGCGGCGCCGCGAGGAGGCCCGGTGACCTACACGTCGATCGCCGTCACCTGCGTGGTGCTCGCGCTGGTGCTCGACCGCTGGGTCGTGCGGACCCGCCTGACGTCGACCCGGGACTGGTGGTCGGCCTACGCCATCATCGTGTTCTTCCAGCTCCTCACCAACGGCTGGCTGACCGGCCGGGGCATCGTGAGCTACTCCGGTGACGCCATCCTCGGCAGCGGACGGGTGCAGTTCGTGGGCGACGGGCGACTGGTGTTCGCGCCCGTCGAGGACCTCGGTTTCGGCTTCGGCCTGGTGCTGCTCAGCTGCGTGGCCTGGACCCGTCTGGGTCGCCCACGGGACGGGGCGCGCGCATGAGCGTCGCCACCCGGCTCCAGGCGATGCAGCCCACCGACATCGGCGTCCCGGGCCCCACGTCGCTCGACATGGCCCGCGCCTTCCGATCGGTCCGGGCCGACCCGCTGTCGTTCCTCGTCGCGGTGTCGGCGCAGCACGGGGACACCGTCTCCTTCCCCGTGCCGGGGGCGCCGGCGCTGCTGCTCAACGACCCCGCCGACGTCCGGCACGTGCTGCAGGCCTCGGCGCGCACCTGGACCAAGGACACCGTCCAGTACGCCGCCCTCGCCCGGGTCACCGGCCCCGGGCTCCTCGCCTCCGCCGAGCCCGGCTGGATCGAGCACCGCAGGCTCGCCGCCCCGGCCTTCCACCACGAGCGGCTCGGGGCCGTCGGCGATGAGGTGCGCGCCGCGGCACGCACCGCGATCGACGCCCGGCTGGCCGGCCTGCGCGACGGTCCGCACGGCGAGGTGGTGGACGTCGCGTCGCTGACGCACGCCATCGGGCTCGACGCCGTCGGCCGGGCGCTCTTCAGCGCCGACCTCTCCGGGCTCGCCCACGACCTGCTCGAGGCGACCAGCGAGGCCGCCGAGCTCGTGGTGCGGCTGGGTCGCTCGATCCTCCCGACCGCCGCCTGGGCCCCGACCCGGACGAACCTGCGGCTGCGGGCGGCGCGCCGGCGCCTCGACGTCGGAGCGGCCGAGATCATCGCCGAGCGGCGCCGCCGAGCCGGCGCGGCCACCCACGGGGACGACCTCCTCGGCCTGCTGCTGGACAGCGGCATGGCTGACGACGCGATCCGCGACGAGCTGGTGACGATGGTCATCGCAGGGCACGAGACCGTCGCGGCCGCGCTCGCGTGGACGCTCATGCTCCTCGCCGAGCACCCGGCCGACCAGGAGCGGGTGCGCGCGGAGCTCGCCGGGCACCCCGGCCCCGTCCCCCTGGTCGGGCACCGCGAGCGGCTCCCGATGACCCGTGCCGTGGTCGACGAGGGGCTGCGCCTCTACCCGCCAGCGTGGGCCGTCTCGCGACGCGCCGGCGGCGCCGACGTGGTGGCCGGGCGCGAGGTCCCGGCCGGCACCCTGGCCATCGTCAGCCCGTGGCTGGTCCACCGGCGGCCGGACCTGTGGCCCGAGCCCCTGGCGTTCCGTCCCGAGCGGTTCCTCAAGGGCACGGTGCGCTCGGGCTACCTTCCCTTCGGCCAGGGTCCCCGGCTGTGCATCGGCCGCGACTTCGCGCTGGGCGAGATGGTGCTCGTGTTGGCCGAGCTCCTGCGCGAGCACCGCCTCGAGGTGCCGGCCGGATGGTCGCGGCCGCTCCCGCAGGCCCAGGTCGCGGTGCACCCGCGCGGCGGGATGCCGCTCCTCGTCCGGCGAGCGGCCCGCGCATGACGCCCGTCGACGTCGTCGTCGCCCTGCTCCTGCTCGCCGCGGCGGCCGGAGCGCACCGCTTGGTCGCCGACCTGCGCACGCTGCCGCCGCCCCCGTCCCTCGCGCCGTCCCTCGCCCCGTTCCTCGCCGAGCCCCTCCCGACGGTGTCGGTCGTCGTGCCGGCGCGCGACGAGGAGGGCACCCTCCCCCACCTGCTGGGCTCGCTGCGCGAGCAGACCTTCCCGCCCGCCGAGGTGGTCGTCGTCGACGACGCCTCGGCCGACGACACGGCCGGCGTGGCGCGGGCCGCCGGCGCGCGGGTCGTGCCCGCCGGGACACCGCCGGAAGGATGGACGGGCAAGGCGTGGGCCTGCCACGTCGGCGCGGGCGCCACCCGGGGGGAGCTCCTGCTGTTCCTCGACGCCGACACCGTCCTGGCACCCGACGCGCTGGCCGCCCTGGTCGCTGCCCGGGCGGAGCGGGGCGGGCTCGTGTCCGTGCAGCCGCACCACGTCGTCGTACGCGCCTACGAGCAGCTGTCGGCGTACTTCAACGTCGTCGCGGTGATGGCCAGCTCGGCGTTCACCCGCCGCCCCGCGACCGTACCCATGGCCTTCGGGCCGTGCCTGCTGACGTCGCGCGGCGACCTCGAGCGTGCTGGCGGCCACGAGGGAGTGCGCGGAGAGATCCTCGACGACGCAGCGCTGGCCGCCGCGTACTTCCGCGCCGGGCTGCCCGTCTGGTGCGCCGTCGGCGGGACCAGCCTGCGGATGCGGAGCTACCCGGGCGGGATCGGACAGCTCGCCGCGGGGTGGACGAAGAACATCGCCTCGGGTGCGTCGTCGGCGGCGCCCGGCGCGACGCTGGCGACCGTCGCGTGGGTCAGCGCCCACCACGCCGTCGCGGTCGGCGCGATCGTGTCCCTCGTGGCCGTCACGACCGGTGCCGGCGGCGCCCTGGTCGCGGGCAGCCCGCTGCTCTGGGCGCTGGCCTACCTCGGCACCGCACTGCACCTGCGCTGGCTGCTCCGGCGCGTCGGCACGTTCCGCTGGTGGGCGTGGCTGCTCTTCCCGCTGCCGCTGCTGGCCTTCGACCTCATCTTCGCCAGGTCGGCGGCCCTCACCGCCGTGCGCCGGGCCGTGCCGTGGCGCGGCAGGGAGGTGGACCTCGCCCGCGGCGGGTCCGCCGGGAGGGCGGCCTGATGCTGCGACTCGTGCTGCCCCAGACGGTGACCGTCGTGGTCGACGTGGTCGCCTGGGGTGTCTTCCACGCCGCCACCGGGTACGCCGCGCACCGCCTCGGGGAGCACCGGCTCGCCCGCGACGGCTGGGGCCTGCGTGAGCGGCGCTTCGAGCAGGGCGGCCGCTGGTACCGGCGCCGTCTGGGGATCCACCGCTGGAAGGACCGGCTCCCCGAGGCCGGGGCCCTGTTCGCCGGCGGCATCAGCAAGCGCGAGCTGCCCGCGCGCGACGTCGACGGCCTGCGGGTGTTCGTGCGCGAGACCCGGCGCGCGGAGCTGACGCACTGGTGGGCGATGTGGTGCGGCCCGCTGTTCGTGCTCTGGAACCCGCCGCTCGCGGCGACGCTGCTCGTCGCCTACGGGGTGCTCGTGAACATGCCGTTCATCCTCGTCCAGCGCTACAACCGCTTCCGCACGCAGGCGCTGATCAGCCGGCTCGAGCAGCCCCGGGGCACCGCATGACCGGGCGACCGACGGACCGGAGCGGCGAGGGACGCACCCTCGTCGACCGCGTGCCCGCGGCCGGCCCGCACGAGGACGAGCCGCAGCAGGGCCACGACTCCTCGCGGCACGGCCCCGTCGCGCAGCTCCTCATCGCGTGGTCGCCGCTGAGCGCCATCCTCGTCGCCTACTGGGTCGCGCAGTGGATCACCGCCCCGCTCGGCACCGGCGACGGCGCCGACACCAACCGCATCGGCGCCCGGCTCCACGTCCTCGGCCCGGCACGCGGGGACGAGGCACTCCTCGGCACGGTCCCGAGCGTCTGGCTCCAGGAGCGGCTCGTCGACGGGTCCACCCACTGGTGGGACGCGGTCGCCGCGGTCGTGTACATCACCCACTTCGTGACCATCCCGCTGATCACGGCGGTGGTGTGGTTCCGCCTGCGTGAGCGCTTCGGGGAGTGGCTCACCGCCGTGCTCACCATGTCGCTGCTCGGCATCGCGACCTACCTGGTCTACCCGGCCGCCCCGCCGTGGCTGGCCTCCGACCGCGGCGACATCGGCACCGTGGACCGGATTTCCCACGTCGGCTGGGAGCACCTGGGACTCGACGCGGTGGCCCGGCTGGTGGAGCTGGGACAGTCGGGCAGCAACCCGGTGGCCGCCATGCCGTCGCTCCACGCCGGAGCCGCCCTCCTCGCGGCGCTGTTCCTGTGGCGGTCGGTCCGGTTGGTCGGGCGCGCCCTGCTCGCGGCGTACGCGCTCGCCATGGCGGCGACCCTCGTCCACACCGGCGAGCACTACGTCGTCGACGTGCTGGCCGGCTGGCTGGTCGCGTCGCTGGGCGCGCTGGCGGCGCACGGCGTCCGGCGACGCCGCGACCGGTGCGCATGGACGTCCGTGGCCCGGGTACCTCCGGGCGACAGGACGGCCCGGCCGTCGGGAGCACGCCCGCCGGGTGGGCGCCGGATCGGGGAGGCGTCGTGACGGCGAGACCACTCGAGGGACGCACCCGGGGACCGGCCGGAACCGACGGAGGTCGCCGTGACTGCCGGCGTGGCGCCTGACCGGGTGCCGGACGCCTCCGCGCTGCGCGGCGTCGTCGTCGCCGCGCACCCCGGGCCGGCCCTCGCAGTCACCGTCCTGGTCGGGCTGCTGGTGCTCGCGCAGGGGCTGGCCGCCGGCCGCGGGATCCTCGTGGTGGCCGCCGTGCTGGCCGGGCAGCTCTCGATCGGCTGGAGCAACGACCTCGTCGACCGGGCCCGCGACCGCACGGCAGGCCGGACCGACAAGCCGCTGGCGACCGGGGCCGCGTCGGTCACCGCCGTGCGGGTCGCCTGCCTGGGCGCCGTGGCTGCGTGCATCCCTCTGTCGGTCGCGCTCGGCCCCCGCGCCGGACTGCTGCACCTGGTGTGCACGGCGTCGGGCTGGGCCTACAACCTCGGCCTCAAGGCCACCGTCTGGTCGTGGGTGCCCTACGCGGTCACCTTCGGCGGGCTGACGGCTGTCGTGACCCTCGCCGACGGCGAGGCGCCGCCGTGGTGGTGGCCCGTCGCCGCCGCGCTCCTCGGCGTGGGCGCCCACCTGCTGAACGTCCTGCCCGACCTCGACGACGACGCCGCCACGGGCGTGCGCGGCCTGCCCCACCGGCTGGGCCGCGGTCGCATCGCGCCGGTCGCCGCCGCGGTGCTCGTCGCGGCGTCCGCGGTCGCGCTGGTGGGCGCCGCTCCCCCGATCCCGGTCGCGGTGGGGGTCGGCGTCGTCGTCCTGGTGCTGGGCGCGGTCGTCGTCAGGAGCCGCGGCCGGACGCCGTTCGTGGCGGCCGTGGCGGTCGCGCTCGTCGACGCCCTGCTGCTGGTGGTCGCGCGATGACCGGGGGCGAGCGGCCCGAAGTGCCGCGGGAGCACTGGGACGTCGTGGTCGTGGGGGCCGGCCCCGCCGGCTCGTCGGCCGCGCTCGGTGCCCTCGCCGAGGACCCGTCCCTGCGGGTGCTGCTCCTGGACCGCGCCGACTTCCCGCGGGACAAGTCGTGCGGCGACGGCATCGCCCCCCACGTGCTCGACGCGCTCGCGGAGGTCGGTGCCGGGGACGTCGTCGACGGCTGGCGGCCGCTGCGCGACCTGGAGCTCTCGCGTGGCGACGTCACGGTCTCCGGTCCCATGCGGCGCGAGGTCCACGTGGTGCCGCGCCGCGTCCTCGACGCCCGGCTGGTCGAGCACGCCGTCGCCGCCGGTGCCGTCCTGCGCCGACACCGGGCCTCCTCGCTGTCGACCGGACCCGGCGCGCCGCTCGTGTCCGGCGAGATCGGCGCGGAGGTCGTCGTGGGCGCCGACGGCGCGCACTCCCTGGTCCGCAGCGTGCTGCTCGGCGGGCGCCGGCAGCCTCGCGCCATCGCCATCCGCGGCTACGCCCCGACCCCGCCGGAGCTGGCCGGGCGGCAGGTGATCCGCTACGGCCACCGCGGCCAGCCGTCGTACGCCTGGGCCTTCGACCGCGGCGACGGGCTGGCCAACGTCGGCTACGGCGAGCTGCTCCCGGGCGGGGGCGCCGGCTCGCCCGCGCCCAGCCGGCGGCTGCTGCTCGGCGAGCTCGAGCGGCTGGTGCCGGGCGCGGCGGCCACCGGCACGGACTGGCGCGGGCACCACCTGCCGCTGAGCACGTGGCGGTGGGACCAGCCCGACGGAGCCGTGCTCCTTGCCGGCGACGCGGCCGGGCTCGTCAACCCGATGACCGGCGAGGGCATCTACTACGCCGTCGCGACGGGCATCGCCGCGGGGCGCCACGCCGCGCGCGCGGTGGCGGCCGGCGACCCGGCGGGCGCGGGTGCGCGCCACCGCCGTGCCGTCCGCGGCATGCTCGGTGCCCACCTGCGGCACACGTGGGCCGCGTCGCGCCTGTCCCGCTCGCCGCGCGTGGTGGACGCCGGGATCCGGGCCGCCGGGCGTGACCGCCACGTGTTCGACACCCTCGTCGAGCTCGGCCTCGGCGCCGGCCGCATCGACGCCCGACTGGCCCGAGGGCTGGTCGGCGGCCTGCTGCGACCGACCGACCCACGCTTCGGCCGACCTGCTCCCGACCGACCTGCTCCCGACCCCCAAACCCCGAGGTGGCTGACATGAGGATCCTCTCCGTGCGGGGCGCGCTGCCCGCGCACTCCCACTCGCAGGCGGAGATCACCGAGGCGTTCTCCGAGGTGGTCGGCACGCAGGGCGGCGTCGACCGGGCGCTGCTGCGCCGGTTCCACGCCAACGCGGGCGTCGAGCGACGCCACACGGTGCTCCCCCTCGAGGAGTACGCCGATCTCGGCGACTTCGGCCACGCCAACGACCGGTTCATCGAGCACGCCGTCGAGCTGGGCTCGCGCGCCCTCGAGGACGCCCTCAAGGCCGCCGACCTCACGCCGTCCGACGTCGACCTGGTGGTCACCGCCACCGTCACGGGGCTGGCGGTGCCCTCCCTCGACGCCCGCATCGCCGGGCAGGTCGGGCTGCGCGAGGACGTGCGCCGCATGCCGCTCGTCGGCCTCGGCTGCGTCGCCGGGGCCGCAGGCATCGCCCGCGTCCACGACTACCTGCTGGGCCACCCGGGGCACACCGCTGTCCTCGTGGCGGTGGAGCTGTGCTCGCTGACCGTGCAGCGCGACGACGTCTCCGTGCCGAACCTCGTCGCCAGCGGGCTCTTCGGCGACGGCGCGGCCGCCGTCGTGGCGGTCGGGGACTCCGTGCGCCCGGGGCCGGTGGAGGTGCTCGACTCCCGCAGCCGGCTCTACCCCCACAGCGAGCGCACGATGGGGTTCGACGTGACGGGCAACGGGCTGCGCATCGTGCTCGACGCCGAGGTGCCCACCCTCGTCGGGCGCTACCTCCGCCGCGACGTGGACGCCTTCCTGGCCGACCACGCGCTCACCCGCGCGGACATCGACTGGTGGGTGTGCCACCCGGGCGGACCCAAGGTCATCGAGGCGCTGGAGGAGGCGCTGGAGGTGCCCCGGGACGCCGTGCAGCTCACGTGGGACTCGCTGGCCCGGGTCGGCAACCTCTCGTCGGTCTCGGTGCTGCACGTCCTCGAGGACACGATGCGCGACCGCCCGCCGGCACCCGGCACCCGCGGCGTGCTCATGGCGATGGGCCCGGGGTTCTGCTCGGAGCTCGTGCTGCTGCGGGCGGCGTCGTGACCGGTCTGCTCGCCTTCACCGTCCTCGTCGCCCTCGTCGGGCTCGAGCGCGTCGCCGAGCTGGTCGTCTCCACGCGCAACGCCGCCTGGAGCCGCGAGCGGGGCGGCGTGGAGTCCGGGCTCGGGCACTTCCCCTTCATGGTCGTGCTCCACACCGGCCTGCTCGTCGGTGCGCTGGTCGAGGCCTGGGTCCGCCGTCCGGACGTGCCCCCGCTGCTCGCCTGGTCGATGCTCGCGCTGGTCGTCGCGTCGCAGGCCCTGCGGTGGTGGTGCATCGCCACCCTCGGGCGACGCTGGAACACCCGCGTCATCGTCGTGCCCGGGCTGGCCCCCGTCCGTTCCGGGCCGTACCGGCTGATGCGCCACCCCAACTACGTGGCCGTGGTCGTCGAGGGCGTCGCCCTGCCCCTCGTGCACGCCGCCTGGGTCACCGCGCTCGTCTTCACCGTGCTCAACGCCGTCCTGCTCGCCGTCCGCATCCGCGTCGAGGACGCCGCCCTCTCCACCCTGCCCTCGGGAGCCGGGGGTGCGTGACCTCGTCGTGGCCGGCGGCGGCCCGGTCGGGATGGCGGCGGCGCTGCACGCCCACCGGGCGGGCCTGTCCGTCGTGGTGCGCGAGCCACGCACCGGGCCCATCGACAAGGCGTGCGGCGAGGGGCTCATGCCCGGGGCCGTCGCCGAGTTGGCCCGGATCGGCGTGCACCCCCGCGGCCGGCACCTCGCCGGCATCCACTACCTCGACGGTACGGGGGCCGGGGCCACCGCGCGCTTCACCGCCGGTCCGGGCAGGGGCGTGCGCCGCACCGTCCTGCACGACGCCCTCGCCCAGCGGCTCGCCGAGGCGGGCATCGCCGTCGAGGCCCGCGCGGTCACCGACGTCGGCGACGCCGGCGACCACCTCCTCGTCGACGGCGAGCCGGTCCGCCACCTCATCGCCGCCGACGGGCTGCACTCCCCCGTGCGCCGCCTCGTGGGGCTCGACGGGCCGCCCGCGACCCGGCGGCGGTTCGGCCAGCGCTGCCACGTCCAGCAGGCGCCCTGGACCGAGCTGGTCGAGGTGCACTGGTCGCACCGCGCCGAGGCCTACGTCACGCCGGTCGACGACGACCTCGTCGGCGTGGCCGTGCTGGGTGAGGCCGGCTCGCGGTTCGACGACCTGCTCGACGACTTCCCGCGCCTGCGCGAGCGCCTCACCGGCGCCCGGACCCGGGTGCTCGGCGCCGGCCCGCTCCGCCAGCGGGCGCGCGCCCGGTCGGCCGGACGCGTGCTGCTGGTCGGCGACGCCGGCGGCTACGTCGACGCGCTCACCGGGGAGGGCATCGCCCTCGGCCTCGCGCAGGCGCGCGCGGCCGTCGCCTGCCTCGCCGCCGGCCGGCCCGACCACTACGAGGCGCAGGCGCGCCGCCTGGTGCGGCGGCACGAGCTGCTCACCCTCGCGCTGCTGCGCGCGACCGCGCACCCGCCGGTGCGCCGCGGCCTGGTGCCGGCGGCCACCCGGCTGCCCTGGCTCTTCTCCGCCGCCGTCAACCAGCTCGCCCGACCCGTGGGGAGGCCCGCATGACCGACACCCAGCCCGACACCCAGCCCGACACCCAGCCCGCCCGTGAGCTGGTGGTGCTGCTCGACGAGGAGGGACGCGCCGTCGGCACCGCCGACAAGGCCACGGTCCACCACGCCGAGACCCCGCTGCACCTGGCGTTCTCGTGCTACCTGTTCGACGGCGAGGGCCGGGTCCTCGTCACGCAGCGGGCGACCGACAAGGCGACGTTCCCCGGGGTGTGGACCAACAGCTGCTGCGGCCACCCCGGGCCCGGCGAGGCGCTCGACGAGGCCGTACGGCGACGGGTGCGGCAGGAGCTCGGCACCACCGTCACCGACCTCCGGCTGGTGCTGCCGCGGTTCCGCTACCGGGCCGAGCAGGCGGGGGTGGTGGAGAACGAGATCTGTCCCGTCTACGTGGGCACCGCCGAGGGTCCCGTCACCGCGGACCCGACGGAGGTGGGCGCCGCCGGCTGGGAGTCCTGGAGCGACTTCCGCGCCGCCGTGCTCGACGGGAGCAGGGAGGTGTCGGTGTGGTGCCGCGCCCAGGTGGAGCAGCTGCCCGAGGACCCGCTCGCGGCGACCGCTGCTCCCGAGGCCGACCTGCCGCCGGCCGCCCGGCCGCCGTCGGCGGGCGGCGCCGACGACTGAGCAGGGCGGGTTGCGCCGTTCGCCTGCCCGCGTGAGGACTGGTGTGACAGGCTGGGCACCGGCACCTCCATGACCCGGGCTGCCCCGACCGCCCGCTGGAGGACGACCCACGTGACCGACGACGCTGCGTCGCGACCCCGGGACCGCCAGCCCCTCGACGCCGAGAGCGACCGGGTGGCGTGGCGGCTGGCCGTCGACGCGGCCGGCGTCGGCGCCTTCGTGTGGGACCTCGTGAGCGGGCAGCTGCGGTGGGACGGCCGGCTGCTCGAGCTGTTCGGGCTGGACGAGGACACCTTCGGCGGGACCATCGAGGCCTTCAACCAGTGCGTCCACCCCGACGACCTGCCCCGCGTGAGCGCGGCGCTCGAGCGCGCCGTGTCGACCTGCGGCGACTACGACGCCGAGTACCGCGTCGTGCTCCCCGACGGCGGCGTGCGCTGGATCGAGGCTCGCGGACGCGCCCTGTCCGACCAGCCTGGCGGACCGGCCGCGCGGCTGGTGGGGGCGGCGTACGACACCACCGACGTCCGCGAGGGCGAGGCGCGGATCGCCCGGGTGCTCGAGTCGATGTCGTCCGCGTTCTTCCAGCTCGACCACGCCTGGCGCTTCACCTACGTCAACTCCGAGGCGGAGCGGCTGCTGGGGGCGACCAGGGTGCACCTGGTCGGCCGGAGCATCTGGGAGGCCTTCCCCGCCGCCGTGGGGAGCCCGTTCGAGCAGCACTACCGCGGCGCCGCCGACTCCGGCTCGCCGGTGTCGTTCGAGGCGTACTACCCCCCGCCGCTCGACGCCTGGTACGAGGTCCGCGCCTGGCCCTCGCCGGAGGGGCTCGCGGTCTACTTCGTCGACATCAGCGCGCGACGCGCCGCCCAGGACGCCCTCGATCGCTCCGCGCACCGGCTGGCCCTGCTGGCGTCGGTCTCCGAGGCCCTGACGGCGACGCTCGACCCCGTCGAGGGCGTCAGCCGCCTGGCCACCCACCTCGTCCCCGAGCTCGCCGACTGGTGCCTGGTCACCCTGGTCGAGGACCCGAACGCCGCCGACTGGCGTCGGGCGCTGCGCGACGTCGGCTGGGCGCACGCCGATCCCCACCTCGAGCCGGTGCTGCGCGAGTACGCGTCCCTGCGGCTCACGGCGATGACCGACGAGTCCTACCTCGCGCTCACCATCCGCGAGATGACGCCGGTGCTGATGGAGACCCACGCTGCGGAGCAGGTCGCCGCCGTGCTGGTCCCGGGACCGGCTCGCGACAGGCTGCGGCTGCTCGACCCGGCGTCGGCCGCCGTCGTGCCGCTGCGCGCCCGCGGCCGCACGGTCGGCGTCGTCAGCGTCTTCCGCGGGCCGGGGAGGCCCGCGTTCGGCGACGACGACGTGGTCCTCCTCCAGGACATCGGGTCCCGGGCCGCCCTCGCCCTGGACAACGCCCGCCTCTACGCCGGGCAGCGCGACGTGTCCGAGGCCTTGCAGCGCAGCATGCTCACCGAGCCGCCGCCGGCGGAGGACCTGGAGATCGCCACCCGCTACGCCCCTGCCGGGGACGTCGCCAGGATCGGCGGCGACTGGTACGACGCGTTCCTGCAGCCGGGCGACCCCGCCACCTCGCCCGACGTCGTCGTGGTGGTCGGCGACGTGGTCGGGCACGACGTGGAGGCGGCCGCCGCCATGGGACAGGTCCGCGGCCTGCTGCGCGGTGTGGCAGTGCACAGCGGCGACGCCCCCGCGGCGATCCTGTCCGGGGTCGACACCGTCATGGACTCGCTGCAGCTCGGCACGACCGCCACCGCCGTGGTGGCGCGGCTCGAGCGCGACGCAGGCCTCGCCGCGCAGCACGAGCGGGGCGTGTCCGTGCGCTGGGCCCACGCCGGGCACCCGCCGGCGCTCCTGCTCACGCCCGACGGGGCGGTGACCCTCCTCGCCGAGGTCGACGACAACGACCTCCTGCTCGGCTTCGACCCCGACGTCGCCCGCGCGGAGCAGGTGCGGCGGCTGGAGCCCGGGGCGACGCTGGTGTTCTACACCGACGGGCTCGTCGAGCGCCGGGACCGCGACATCGACGCAGGCGTGGAGGCGCTCGCCGACCTCCTGCGGATGCTGGCCGCCACGACCGAGGACATCGAGACCCTCTGCGACCGGCTGCTCGAGGGCATGATCGAGGACCGTCCCGAGGACGACGTGGCGCTGCTGGTCGTGCGGTGGTCGCCCGGCGGGTGAGCCGGCCGCCCGGTGAGGGCCGGGACCGCCGTACGATTCCGGTGCCCGCTTGACTCGTTCGAACACGTGTTCGATCATGGACCGGTGTCCACCAGCCGCTCCGTCGCCGCGCTCGACCAGCGCCGCGACGTCGTGGAGCAGCTGCGCCAGCGGGTCGCCGCCATGGAGCACAAGCCGGCGGGCCAGCCCGTCCCGACGCTGCCGGGGCTGGCCGGCCTGGTGCCGCTCCACGCCGGGGCGACCTACTCGGTGGACTCCGCCTCGCTCGCCCTGGCTCTCGCGGCGGGAGCGTCCCAGGCCGGCGAGTGGGTGGGGTTCGCCGGCTGCCCCGACTTCGGGGTGGAGGCCGCCGCCGAGCTGGGCGTCGAGCTCTCGCGCACCGTGCTGGTGCCCGACCCGGGTGAGCACTGGCTGGAGGTGACCGCCGCGTTGGTCGACGTGCTGCGGGTGGTGGTCCTGCGGCCTCCGGCGTCCGTGGACGAGAGGGCAGCGGGCATCCTCGACTCGCGGCTGCGCACCCGCTCGGCCGTGCTCGTGGTCCACGGCCAGTGGCCCCGCGTGGAGGCGCGGGTGAGCGTCGAGGAGACCGGCTGGACGGGGCCGGGGTCCGGCACCGGTCAGCTGGAGGAGCGTCGGGCGCGCGTCGTCGTGCGCCGGGGGGCGCGCCCGCCCGAGCGCGCCGACCTGTCGTGGCCCGGCGTGCACCGCCTCGACCGGCAGGTGCGCGAGATCCGCCGGGTCTCGGGATGACGGGTCAGGTGCGGCTCACATGCGCGTGATGGTCGTGTGGTGCCCCGACTGGTCGGTGGTCGCCGCACTCGACGAGGCCGAGCGGTCGCCCCGCTCCCCCGCGGCCGTGCTGTCGGCCAACGTGGTGGAGGTGTGCAACGGCCCGGCACGCGCCGAGGGCGTACGACGCGGACAGCGCCGTCGCGACGCGCAGTCCCGGTGTCCCGAGCTGGTCCTCCTGCCCGCGAACCCCGACCGCGACGCCCGGGCGTTCGAGCCGGTGCTCGCCGTCGTGGAGGACCTGCGTCCCGGCGTCGCGGCCCTGCGACCCGGCCTGCTCGCCGTCCGCGCCCCCGGGAGCTGGTACGGCACCGAGACCGACGCCGCCGCCACCGTGTGCCAGGCCCTGGTCGAGAGTGGCGTGTGGGACGTGCGCATCGGCATCGCCGACGACCTGTTCACCGCCGAGCGCGCCGCCCGCACGGCCGAGGTGCAGGCGTGGGCGGTCGTCCCCGAGGGCGGCTCGGCGACGTTCCTGCGCGGCCTGCCCGTGCACGTGCTGCAGGACGACGGGCCGCGCGGGCGCGAGCTGGTCAGCCTGCTGCAGCGGCTCGGACTGCGCACGCTGGGCGACCTCGCCGACCTCCCGGGCGACGCCGTCGAGCACCGGCTCGGCACCTACGGGGCCGAGGTCAGGCGCCGGGCGCGGGGCGAGGACCGCACGCTGTTCTCGGCCCGCACGCCCCCGCCCGAGCTCGACGCCGAGGTCGTGTTCGAGCCACCCCTGGACTCGGTCGAGGCCATCACCTTCAGCGTCCGCACGACCGCCGAGCGGCTCGTGTCCCAGCTGGCGCACCACCAGCTCGTCGCCACGGGGGTGCGCGTCGAGGCGGAGTCCGACGGCGTCGTCTGCTCGTCCCGCACCTGGCTGCACCCGCGCCACTTCGGCGCGCGAGACCTCGTCGACCGGGTGCACTGGCAGCTGCAGTCGGCCGGATCCACCAGCGGAGCCAGCGGCGCGCTGCGCTCGCGCAAGCAGACCGGCACGGTGCGTGCCCCCGTCGACCGGGTGCGGTTCGTGCCGGAGGTCGTCGAGCCGGCCGCGGCCCACGGCGAGGCGCTGTGGGGCGCGGCCTCCGACGACCTCGTCGAGCGCGGGGTGGCGCGGGTGCAGGGCATGGTGGGCTTCGATGCGGTCCGCCGACCGGTGCTGCAGGGCGGCCGCAGCCCCGGGGCGCGCCAGGCGCTCGTGCCGTGGGGCGAGCGGGCCGTCGACCTGCGCCCGGTCGACCGGCCGTGGCCCGGGCGGGTGCCGGGTCCGGCGCCGGTGCGGGTGTTCGCCTCACCTCCGGCCGCCGAGGTGGTCGACGACGCGGGGCGCGAGGTGCGCGTCACCGACCGCGGCGTCGTCACGGGCGAGCCCCGGCGCTTCCGCGTGGGAGGCGGGGTCCTGCCGTGGCAGCCCGTGACCGCCTGGGCCGGCCCGTGGCCCACCGACGAGGGGTGGTGGTCGGGTGGGTCCGGCCCGACGGCCCGGTTCCAGATGGTCGGCGCCGACGGTCGCGCCTGGCTGCTGGTGAGCGCGCCGGACGGCTGGTGCCTGGAGGCCGGCTATGACTGACCGCGACACCTCGTCCGGGGTGCGCTGATGGCCTGGAACAACCCCGCCATGCGCTGGAAGGAGCTCGAGCGGCGGCTGAGCGGCCTGCCGGGCGCCGACGACGCTCCCGTGTCGCGGCGCAAGCGCGCCGCCACCACCGCGCGCACCATCGAGCGCCCCGGCGCCGTCACGCCCTACGCCGAGCTGCACTGCCACAGCCACTTCAGCTTCCTCGACGGGGCCAGCTCCCCGGCCGAGCTCGTCGAGGAGGCCGTGCGGCTCGGCCTGCACGCCCTCGCGGTCACCGACCACGACGGGTTCTACGGCGCTCCGATGCTGGCGGAGGCGGCCGCGGCCTACGACCTCCCCACCGTCTTCGGCGCCGAGCTGTCCCTGGGGCTCACCGGTCCCCAGAACGGCGTACCCGACCCCGAGGGCAGCCACCTGCTGGTCCTGGCCCGGGGCGTGGAGGGCTACCACCGCCTCGCCGCCGCCATGACCGACGCCCACCTCAGGGGTGACGAGAAGGGGCGCCCGGTCTACGACCTCGACGAGCTCGGCGAGCGCGGGCGGGGCCACTGGGTCGTGCTGACGGGCTGTCGCAAGGGCGCGGTGCGCCAGGCGCTGGCGACGGGCGGCGAGGCCGCGGCCGCGGAGGCCCTCGACCGGCTCACGGCGCTGTTCGGGCTCGAGCACGTCCTCGTGGAGCTGTCGCCCCGCCCGGGCGCCGACGCGACCAACGCCGCCCTCGCGCGACTCGCCGGCGTCCACGGCCTCGACGTCGTCGCGGCCGGCAACGTCCACCACGCCACCCCCGAGCGGCACCGGCTCGCCTCGGCCATGGCGGCCGTGCGGGCCCGGCGCAGCCTGGCCGAGCTCGACGGCTGGCTCGACCTGTCGGGCTCGGCCCACCTGCGCAGCGGCGCGGAGGTCGCCGCGGCGCTCGCGGCGTACCCCGCGGCCGTGGCCCGCAGCGTCTCGCTGGCCGACGACCTCGCCTTCGACCTGCGCAAGGCCTCCCCCGCGCTGCCCAAGCGACAGATCCCCGAGGGGCACACCGCGGACTCGTGGTTGCGGGTGCTCGCCGAGCGCGGGTTCGCCGAGCGCTACGCCGGCGTCCCCCACGAGGCCGAGGCGCGCGAACGGCTCGAGCACGAGCTGCGCATCATCGGCGAGAAGGACTTCGCCGGCTACTTCGTCATCGTGCACGACATCGTCGCATTCGCGCGGGAGCGACGCATCCTCTGCCAGGGGCGCGGCTCGGCGGCCAGCTCAGCGGTCTGCTACGCGCTCGGCATCACCGCGGTCGACGCCGTGTTCTACCGCTTGCCGTTCGAGCGGTTCATCTCCGCGCACCGTGACGAGGAGCCCGACATCGACGTCGACTTCGACTCCGACCGCCGTGAGGAGGTCATCCAGTGGGTCTACGACACCTACGGGCGCCGCAACGCCGCGCAGGTGGCCAACGTGATCGCCTACCGGCCCCGGATGGCGGTGCGTGACGCCGCCAAGGCGCTGGGGCACTCCCCCGGCCAGCAGGACGCCTGGTCCAAGCAGATCGACGGGTGGAAGTCCGTGGTGGCCGGCGACATGGGCGACCCCACCGCGCACGACGTGCCGGCCCCGGTCGTCGCGCTGGCCGAGGAGCTCATGGGTGCGCCGCGGCACCTCGGGATCCACTCCGGCGGGATGGTCCTGACCGAGCGGCCCATCGGGGAGGTGTGCCCCATCGAGCGCGCGCGCATGGACCGGCGGACGGTGCTCCAGTGGGACAAGGACGCCTGCGAGACGATGGGGCTGGTCAAGTTCGACCTGCTGGGCCTGGGCATGCTCGGCGCGCTCGACCACATGATGCGCCTCGTCGAGGACCACCTCGGCGAGCGGTGGGACCTCGCCACGATGCCCAAGGAGGAGCCCGCCGTCTACGACATGCTGTGCCGTGCCGACTCGATCGGCGTGTTCCAGGTGGAGAGCCGGGCCCAGATCGGCACCCTGCCGCGGCTGCGGCCGCGCGAGTTCTACGACCTCGCGATCGAGATCGCGCTGATCCGGCCCGGCCCCATCCAGGGCGGTGCCGTGCACCCCTACGTCCGCCGGGCCACGGGGCAGGAGGCCATCACCTACGACCACCCCGAGCTGGTGCCGGTGCTCGAGCGCACCAAGGGCGTCCCGCTCTTCCAGGAGCAGCTCATGGCGATGGCGGTCACCCTCGGTGACTGCAGCCGCGACGACGCCGACCTGCTGCGCCGCGCCATGGGCTCCAAGCGCGGGGTCGAGCGCATCGAGTCGGTGAAGCAGAAGCTCTACGCCGGCATGCAGCGCCGCGGCATCACCGGCGAGCTGGCCGACTCGATCTACGTCAAGATCCTCTCGTTCGCCAACTTCGGGTTCGCCGAGTCGCACGCCCTGTCCTTCGCGCTGCTGGTCTATGCCTCGTCCTGGTTCAAGCTGCACTACCCCGCCGCGTTCCTGGCCGGCCTGCTGCGCAACCAGCCCATGGGCTTCTACTCTCCGCAGTCGCTGGTGGGCGACGCCCGGCGCCACGGCGTGGACGTACGCCGCCCCGACGTGACCCGCTCGGCGGCCCAGGCCGACCTCGAGCCCGTCGTCCCCGGCCCGGTCGCCGCCACGGGGCTCGAGGAGTGCTGCCGGCCCCGCTTCACCCGCACCGAGTGGGTGCCCGGCACCCCCGACCCGGTCCCCGCGCACCGGCGCGACGGGGCGCTCGCCGTCCGGCTCGGGCTCGACTCGGTGCGCGGCATCGGGCTCGACGTGGCCCGCCGGATCGTGGCAGCTCGTGACGAGGCGCCGTTCACCGGCGTGACCGACCTGTCGCGCCGGGCGGACCTGACGCCCGCCCAGCTGGAGGCGCTGGCCACCGCCGGGGCGTTCCAGCCCTGGGGGCTCGAGCGCCGCGAGGCGCTGTGGGCGGCCGGGTTCGCCGAGAGCGCCGAGCACCTCCCCGGCACCACGCCGGCACCGGCGGCGCCGACCCTGCCCGGCATGAGCGAGCCGGAGATCACCCTCGCCGACCTCTGGGCCACGGGGGTCTCGCCCGACGCGCACCCGGTGGAGCACCTGCGTGACGACCTCCGCCGCGCCGGGGTGCGCTCGGTCGCGGAGCTCGCGGACACCGAGGCCGGCCGGCGCGTCCACGTCGCCGGGCTCGTGACCCACCGCCAGCGGCCGGGGACCGCGATGGGCGTCACCTTCCTCAACCTCGAGGACGAGACCGGGATGCTCAACGTCGTGTGCTCGGTCGGCGTCATGCGGGCGCACCGGCAGGCGGCCCGCAACCGCGTCGCGGTGGTGGTGCGCGGACGTCTCGAGCGCAACGAGGGCGTCACCAACCTCGTCGCCGACCGGGTCGAGGGCATCGACGTCGTCGTCCCGGGCGCCGGCGACGTCCTGCAGGCCCGGGCGTCGTCGCGCGACTTCCGCTGACCGGCCCGCACCCGCCGTCTGCCCGCGCGCCCGCCCGTGCCCGCCGTCGCGGGTAACGCCACCGAAGGAGCACTCCCGCCCCCACTGGTGGGGGCGGGAGTGCTCAGGTCGGGGCGTTACCCGTCGAGGGGCGGCGGCTCGGGCTCAGGTGTTGTAGCGCAGGACCGAGACGACGATGAAGATCAGCGCGATCAGCGCGATCAGGCCCACGACCGCGAGCACCGGGGTCACCTTCGGCCGCGGACCGGGCGCGTTGAGGGGCTGGTTGGTGGTCGGGCGCTCTCGATCGTCCATGCCGTGCGGTACCCCGGCGCCCGGCGCAGCATGCCGCCCGAGGCGCTCGACGAGCCGCATCGCCGGGGGCGTAGCCCGCCGTCGCCTGCGTCGTTGTGCCGGTATGGAACGGCTGCTCGGTCCCGGTGGGCGGTACCGCGCGAACAGCAGAGCCGCGCTACGGGTAGCGCGGCTCCGGGGTCTCGGTGGGCGATACTGGGTTCGAACCAGTGACCTCTTCGGTGTGAACGAAGCGCGCTACCACTGCGCCAATCGCCCGGGACGCGGGAACGATATCCCATGCCCGGCCGGGACCGGCAATCGGGTCCTGATGACCCGGTCAGCCGCGCTGGCGGTCGGAGTCGCCGATGTCGCGACTGAGCGCCTCGACGGCCTCGGGGTTGCCATGGAAGCGGCGGTAGCTGTAGACGATCAGCGCCAGCGCGATGACGGCCGAGGCGATCTGGGTGACGCCGGTCCACACGCCACCGGGCAGCCACCACGCGTCGGAGAGCGGCCACCAGCCCGGTGCGGGCGGCTTGATGATCCAGTAGACGCCGCAGACGGCGAGCACCACGGCGCCGACGCAGGAGGCGATGATGCGCGGCCAGGTCTCGACGCCTTCGGCCGCGCCGCGCAGCGCCCGCAGCCGCACCGGCTCGACGCGACGCTCGGCCCAGTCGTACTGCTGGGAGAGCAGGGCGAGCCCGGCGAAGATGCCGAGCAGGCCGGGCCCGGGCAGGAAGATGGCCGCCACGCCGAGCAGCAGCAGCGTCCATCCCAGGACCTCGAGACCGATGCGCTTGGCTGCCCCCGTCATGAGGAGAACCTATCGGTCCCCACCAGAGGTCATCGAGGACCGATTTGCGGCGGTTACCGTCAAGTTCGTCACGAGTCACCATCAAGATCCGGTCTGGACCGGATCGAGTCCAATTTCGCCGTTTTGCATCACGGCGGCCCCCGGATGCCGTCTCATGAGCATCGCAACTCCGGGACCTGCGTCCCGGCGACCCCTAGGAGCCCTCGATGAAGGAGCCCTCGATGAACCTGTCCGGTAGCGGGCGCACCCTGGCCGACGTGGCACTGGACATCACCGTCGAGTGCATGGACGACCGCGGCATCCGCCACGAGATCGACACCGTGCTCAGCTACGCCGGCTCGGACCCCTTCGCCGTGGCGATGACCTTCGTGACCTCCGACGGCGACCTCGTGTGGACCTTCGGGCGCGACCTGCTCATGCGGGGCACCGAGGCCCCGGTCGGCGACGGCGACGTGCACGTGGCCCCGGCGACCGGCGTCAGCGGCCGCGCCATGGTCAGCATCGAGCTCAGCTCCCCCGACGGACACCTCGTGCTGCTCGCCCGCTCGTCGGACGTCGACCACTTCATCGCGCGCACCGTCGCGGTGGTCGCCCCCGGCGCCGAGTCGGAGGCGTTCGACGCCGACCTGCTGATCAGCCAGCTGCTCTCGTCCTGACGCGGATTCTGACGCAGTCCCCGACGCCGGCCCTGACGCGGGTCCGGGCCCGGCTCGTCAGGCGCGGGAGTGCTGGGCCACCCAGCTGGCGTGCAGCCCGGCGTAGACGCTGCCCTCCTGCGTGACCAGCTCGCGGTGCGGTCCGCGCTGCACCACGCGGCCCTTGTCGACGACGATCACCTCGTCGGCGCTCTCGGCCGTCGACAGCCGGTGGGCGATCGTCACCGAGGTCCGCGACTGCATGAGCCGCTCGAGCGCGCGGCCGATCTGCATCTCCAGCGCGGGGTCCACCGCACTCGTGGCCTCGTCGAGGACCAGCAGGTCGGGGTCGGCGAGGTGCGCGCGCAGGAGCGCGACCAGCTGCCGCTCCCCCGCCGACAGCGACTCACCGCGCTGGCCCACCTCGGTGTGCAGGCCGCGCGGCAGGCCGGCCAGCCAGTCGTCGATGCCGAGCTCCGCAGCCGAGGCGCGGATCTCGTCCTCGGTGGCCTCGAGCCGGCCGTAGCGCACGTTGGCGGCGATCGTGTCGTCGAACAGGAAGCCCTCCTGCGGCACCAGCACGACGCTGCGCCGCAGCGAGCGTGCGTCGATGCGGCGTACGTCGACGCCGTCGAGGAGCACGGCACCCTCGACCGGGTCCATCAGCCGGGTGAGCAGCTTGGCGAAGGTCGACTTGCCCGAACCGGTCTCACCGACGATCGCGACGCGCGTGCCGGCCTCGATCGCGAGGTCGACGTCGCGGAGCACCGGCGGACCTCCGGGGTAGGCGAAGGTGACGTCGACGAACCGGACGTCGATCGGCCCCCGCGGCAGCTGCTCGCCCTCCGGGCCGGGGTCGACGAGGTCGGCGGGCGTCTCCAGGATGCCGAGGACGCGGCGCCAGCTGGCGATCGCGTTCTGGGCGTCGGTGAGGATCTGGGTGCCCATCTGCACGGGACCGACGAACAGGGTGACCAGGAACGCGAAGGCCAGCACGCGCCCGGGCGTCATGTCGCCGGTGAAGCCCAGGAGGACGCCGATGACGATGACGCCGGCGTTGGCCAGGCCGGCGGAGATGCCGCCGAGGGAGAACGAGGTGACGGTGTAGGTCTGCGCGTGCGTGTAGGCGCTCTGCCAGTCGGAGATCGCCGAGTCGATGCGCGCCTGCGTGCGGGCCTCGACCCCGTAGGAGCGGACCACCGCGGCCCCGACCACCGGCTCGGAGATCGCCCCCAGCAGCACGCCGACCTGGTGGCGCACGACGGTGTAGGCGGCCGAGAGCTTCTTCTGGAACCAGCGGATCGACAAGAAGAGCGGCGCGAAGCAGAGCCACACCACCAGGGCGAGCTCCCAGCTGTAGACGAGCATGAGGACGGTCGCCACGAGCACCTGCCCCACGCTCACCACGAAGATGAGGCCGCCGAAGACGAGGAACTGGCTGACCTGGTCGACGTCGCTGGTCACGCGGGAGACGAGCGCGCCGCGGCGCTCGGTGTTCTGGGTCAGGAGCGGGAGGTCGTGGACGTGGCGGAAGGCCTTGGTGCGCAGCGTGGCCAGGCCGCGCTCGGAGGTGGCGAAGAGCCGGCTCGTCATGGCGTAGGAGGCCAGTCCGGTCACCACGATCGCCAACGCTGCGAGCACCCCCATCCAGGCGACGTAGTCGAGGCGGGGGCCGCCCGGCGCGCCGAGGCCCTTGTCGAGGGTCTGCTGCACCGCGATCGGCACGACGATCTGGCCGCACGAGGCGATCACGGCGAGGACGAGGGTGACCCCGAAGCCCTCGCGGAGCTCGGGCGAGTACTTCATGCCGAGCCGGAGGGTCGCGATCGCGCCGATGCCCTCGCCGGTCTCCATCCGGGTGCCGCTCGCTGCCGAGGGTGCGGTGGTGCTCATGCGGGGTCCCCTGCCGGGTCGACGTCCGTCTCGTAGGCGTTCACGAGCTGTGCGTAGGCCGGGCTGGTCTCGAGCAGCTCGGCGTGGGTGCCGCGGGCGACGATGCGCCCGCCGTCGAGGTGGACGACCTCGTCGGCCAGCGAGATGGTCGCCTTGCGGTAGGCGACGACCACGAGCGAGGCACCGGAGCCGTCGTCCTCGCGGTCCTCGCGCAGCGACGCCAGGATCCGCGCCTCCACCTCGGGGTCGACCGCGGAGGTGGCGTCGTCGAGGATCAGCAGCCGTGGCCGGCGCACGAGGGCCCGGGCGAGCGAGAGCCGCTGCCGCTGGCCGCCGGACAGCGACGTGCCGCGCTCCCCCAGCTGGGTGTCGAGGCCCTCGGGCAGGGCGGCGACGAACCCGTCGGCCTGTGCGGTCCGCAGCGCGGCCCAGACCTCGTCGTCGGGCACGTCGGCGCCCAGGGTGACGTTCCCGCGCACGGTGTCGTCGAACAGGAACGCCGTCTGCGGCACCAGCGCGACGGAGCCGGGCAGCTCCCCCTTGCGCAGGCCCTTGAGGTCGTGGCCGTCGATGCGGATCGAGCCGCTGTCGGGGTCGACCAGCCGGGTCATCAGGCTCGTCAGGGTGCTCTTGCCGGACGCGGTCGGCCCCACCAGGGCGACCGTGCGACCGGGCGGGACGTCGAAGTCCACGCCCTGCAGCAGCGGGGTGTCGGCGTCGTAGGAGTAGTGGAGGTCGTCGACCTCGAGCAGGGCGCCCGTGCCCTCGTCGGGCAGCCGGGCGTCGCCGTAGGCCATGGAGCCGCGGGCGTCGAGCACGGCCTTGGCGCGGCGGTAGCCCACGACCGAGCGGGGGAACTCGCCCAGCAGCCAGCCGATGGCCCGGATCGGGAAGGAGACGATCGTCAGCAGGTAGGCCACGGTGATGACGTCGCCGGCCTCGGTGGCGCCGCTCGCGACCCGCGAGACCCCGACCGCGAGCACCACGAGGACGCCGAGGCTGGGGAGGCTGGCCAGGGCGGGATCGAAGACGGCACGGTAGCGGCCCGCGCGGATGTTGACGTCGCGCAGCTCCTCCGCCTTGGCCCGGAACCGGTCGGTCTCCTCGACCTCGCGGCCGAGCGTCTTGACGACCATCGCCCCGTCGAAGGACTCGTGGGCGATCTCGCTGACCTCGGCGCGCAGGCCCTGCGCGCGGGTCATCAGGGGCGAGGAGTAGTGCTGGTAGAGCAGGTTGGCGACCACCACCGCCGGGAACACCAGGAGGCCCACGAGGGCCATCACCACGTCGGCGACGAACATCTGGACGACCGCGATGACCATCATCACGATCGTGCCGAGCGCCATCGGCAGCGGCATGATCGGCGCCCAGGCCGCCTCGACGTCGGAGTAGGCATTCGAGAGCAGCTGGCCGGTCGGGTGCCGCTGGTGCCACTCCATCGGCAGCGAGAGGTACTGCCGGGTCACGCCGCGCCTGGTGTGGGACTGCATCCGGTAGTACATGACGCCGCCGCCCAGGCGACGCGCGACGATGCCGACCGCGCGCAGGATCGCCACCGCCATGAAGAGCGCGACGACCCACACGAGCAGGTCGGTGCCGATCTCGCCGGTCTCGAAGGCCGGGATCAGGACGTGCTCGGTCGACCACCCGAGGACCCATGCGTCGGCCACGGTGAGCACCCCGAACAGGACCGCGCCCAGCGTGGCGACGGTGAAGATGCGCGGCTCCCGGCGGATGCCGACCCAGAGGACCCGGAAGCCGTCGAGTGTGGTGGTGCCTCGCAGCTCCGCGTCGTCAGCCACCGGTGTCGCCCGCCTCCTCGTCCCTGTCCCGCCATCGCGCCGTTCGGTTGTCGAGCGCAACCGACCGGCCGCATCAGGCTATTCCCCGGCACCGACAGCCGACGAATCCGAGGGGCGGCCCGGAGGTCGCCGTCCCGGACGTGGTGACTCCTCGGCGGCGCGATCAGGACGCGCGGATGCGGGACAGGAACGCGCGGGTGCGCTCCTGCTGCGGGTCGCCGAGCACCTGCTCCGGCCTGCCCCGCTCGTGGATGCGGCCGTCGTGCAGGAAGCACACCTGGTCGGCCACCTCGCGCGCGAAGCCCATCTCGTGGGTGTTGAGCAGCATCGTGACGCCCTCGCCCTTGAGCTCGGTGAGCAGGTCGAGCACCTCGCCGACGAGCTCGGGGTCGAGTGCGCTGGTCACCTCGTCGAGCAGCATCAGCCGCGGGTTCGCCACGAGGGCCCGGGCGATCGCGACGCGCTGCTGCTGGCCGCCGGAGAGGTCGTCGGGGCGCGCTTGGGCCCTGGCCGCGAGCCCGACGCGGTCGAGCATCGCGAGCCCGCGTGCCCGGGCCTCGTCGGCCGCGACGCCGTGCACGAGGCGCAGGGCGAGGGTGACGTTGCCGATGACGTCGAGGTGCGGGAAGAGGTTGTAGGCCTGGAAGACCATCCCCATCCGCGAGCGGACCTCGTCGCCGTCGACGCGGGGGTCGGTGATGTCGCGTCCCTCGAAGGTGATGACGCCGTCGTCGACGACCTCGAGCAGGTTCACGCAGCGCAGCAAGGTGGACTTCCCGGACCCCGAGGCGCCGATCAGCACCACGCACTGGCCGGGCTGGACGGTGAGGTCGACCTCGCGCAGCACCACGTGGTCGCCGAACGACTTCCGGACGCCGTCGAGGCGCAGGAGCTCGGGTCGCGGGGTCGTCACAGGTGTCCTCCGGCTCCGTGGTAGCCCTTCTTCCGGGCGTACCGGTCGGTGAGCCGCGCCATCGGGATGGTGAGGCAGCAGAACAGCACGCCCGCGACGACGTACGGCGTGTAGTTGAAGTCCAGCGCCGTCTCGATCTGCGCCTTGCGGATGGCGTCGGTGACGCCGAGGACGGCGATGAGGCCGGAGTCCTTCTGCAGGGAGACCAGGTCGTTCATCAGCGGCGGGATGACCCGGCGCCACGCCTGCGGCAGCACCACGTGGCGCAGGGTCTGCCCGTAGGACAGGCCCAGCGACCGCCCGGCGAGCCGCTGGCTGGGGTGCACCGACTCGATGCCGGCGCGGAAGACCTCGGCGACGTAGGCGGAGTAGGACAGCACGAGCGCCGCACCGCCCCAGAACAGCGGCGAGGTCGGCAGGCCCTGCAGGCTGAGGGCCGGTCCGCCGAACCCGAGCAGGAAGATGACGAGCAGCAGCGGCAGCCCGCGGAAGACGTCGACGTACGCCGTGCCGAGCAGCCGCAGCGGGAACGCGACGGGGCCGCGGAGCGTCCGGACCACCGCCACGGTCAGCGAGAGCAGCAGGATCAGCACCCAGCAGACCGCCATGACCCGGATGTTGAGCCACAGCCCTTCCAGGACCGCAGGGAAGGAGGAGACCGCCTTGTCCCAGTCGAAGTAGGTCTCACGGACCCGGTCCCAGCCCGGCGAGCTGACGACGGCGCCGCCGACCACGCCGAGCAGGAGCAGCGTGCTGAGGGCGGCGATGGCCGCGCTGCGCACGGTGCGGCGCCGCCGCCACTCGTCCCGTTCGCGCTGCACCGCCGAGGGTTGCCAGGCGGTGTCCGCCCGGCTCGCCTGGTCGGGCATCAGGACAGCTCGGGAGCGCCCTGCTGGGCCAGCCACTCCTGGCTGATCTGGTCGAGGACGCCGTCCTCGCGCAGCGCGTCGACGGCGGCCGACACGCAGCCGGTGAGCGGGCTGTCCTTGGCCAGCACCGCGCCGAACTGCTCGACCTCGCCGTCCGGGAGGGGCAGCTGACCGACGATCACGCCGTCGTCGAGCTGGACGGCGGTCATGAAGTAGGCGGTCGGCAGGTCGACGACGATGCCGTCGATCTGGCCGTTCTTGAGCGCCTGCACCGCCTGGTCGTTGGTGTCGAAGACGGCCGGCTCCTGCGAGGGCTGCACCTGCTCGGTGATCGCGGTGTAGCTCGTCGTGCCGACCTGCGCGCCGAGCTTGGCGTCGGCGAGGTCGGCCAGGCTGGTGGCGCCGTCGATGGCGCTGCCCTTGTTGGTGATGACGGTCTGCACGACGTCGTAGTAGCCGGAGGAGAAGTCGACGGCCTTGCGGCGGGCCTCGGTGATGGAGACCTGGTTGACGTCGAAGTCGAACTCCTTCGGCCCCGGCTGGACGACCTTGTTGAACGGCACCGTGACCCAGGTCACCTGCTCCTCGGTGTAGCCGAGCTGCTCGGCGATGGCGTACGCGACCGCGGACTCGTAGCCCTGGCCGTTGGTCGGGTCGTTGTCGACGAACCACGGCTCGTAGGCCGGGTCGTCGGTGGCGATGGTCAGCGTGCCGTCGGTGACGGTCTCCATCGCGTCGGGGGTGCACTCGTCGGCGGCGGGGCTCCCGGACTCGGACGCACCCGAGGACTCGGGGCCATCGCCCTCGTCGGTGGGAGCGCAGGCGGTGAGGGCGATCGTGGCGGTCGCGAGTGAGGCGGCGGCGAGGTGGCGCTTCGCCGGGCGCCGGGAGGTCGTGAGCATGGCGGGATCCTACGTCTCCGACCGGCCTCCGCGGACCGCGTGACCGGCCGTGGACAGACCGGTCTTGACCTCGCCGATGCTGAGCGTGCCGAAGTGGAAGACCGTGGCGGCCAGCACGGCGTCGGCACCGGCCTCCACGGCCGGCGGGAAGTGCTCGACGGCCCCCGCTCCCCCGCTGGCGATCACCGGCACGTGCACCTCGCGGCGCACGGCGCTGATCAGCTCGAGGTCGAAGCCGTCGGTGGTGCCGTCGGCGTCCATCGCGTTCAGCAGGATCTCGCCGGCGCCGAGCTCGGCGGCGCGGACCGCCCACTCGACGGCGTCGAGGCCGGCGCTGTGGCGGCCGCCGTGCGTGGTCACCTCGAAGCCGCTGGGCGTCGCCGGCTGGTCCGCGCGGACGCGCCGGGCGTCGACGCTGAGGACCAGCACCTGGTTGCCGAACCGGTCGGCGATCTCCGCGACGAGCGCGGGGCGGCGGATGGCGGCGGTGTTGACGGCGACCTTGTCGGCGCCGGCGCGCAGCAGCCGGTCGACGTCCTCGACGCTGCCCACCCCGCCACCGACGGTGAGCGGGATGAACACCTCCTCCGCGCAGCGGCTGACCACCTCCATCGTGGTCGCCCGGCCCTCGTGGGAGGCGGAGATGTCGAGGAAGGTCAGCTCGTCGGCGCCCTCGGCGTCGTAGAGCCGGGCCAGCTCCACCGGGTCGCCGGCGTCGCGCAGCTCGGTGAAGTTGACGCCCTTGACCACCCGGCCGCCGTCGACGTCGAGGCACGGGATGACGCGGACCGCGAGCGTCACGAGGCGCCCTCGGCGGTGCCCGTGCCTCGCGTCAGCGCGAGTGCGTCCTCGAGGGTGAAGCGGCCCTCGTAGAGCGCGGTGCCCGCGATCGCGCCTTCCACGCCCTCGTCGACCAGTCCCATGAGGGCGCGGATGTCGTCCAGGGTGGTGACGCCGCCGCTGGCGACCACGGGCCGGTCGGTCGCCGCGCAGACGTCGCGCAGCAGCTGGAGGTTCGGACCCTGCAGCATGCCGTCCTTGTTGACGTCGGTGACCACGTAGCGCGCGCACCCCTCGCCGTCGAGGCGCGCCAGCGTCTCGTAGAGGTCGCCGCCCTCGCGGGTCCAGCCGCGAGCCGCCAGCGTCGTCCCCCGTACGTCGAGGCCCACCGCCACGCGGTCGCCGTACGTCGCGATCGCGCGGGCGCACCACTCCGGCTGCTCGAGCGCCGCGGTGCCGATGTTGACGCGCCGGCAGCCGGTGGCCATGGCAGCCTCGAGCGACTCGTCGTCGCGGATGCCGCCGCTCATCTCCACCTGGATGTCGAGGGTGCCGACGATCCTCGCCTGCAGCTCCCGGTTGTGCCCGTGCCCGAACGCGGCGTCGAGGTCGACGAGGTGGATCCACTCGGCGCCGGCCTCCTGCCAGCGCAGCGCCGCCTCGATCGGGTCGCCGAACCGCTTCTCCGACCCGTCCACGCCCTGCACCAGCTGGACGGCCTGGCCGCCCTTGATGTCGACGGCGGGCAGGAGCTCGAGGTACGGCTGGTCAGGCGTGCTGGGCATGGGTCGATCCTAGGAGCGCCCGGGGCGCGTCGCGTCCCCCCGTGGTGTGGCGAGACGCCGTCACCACTGAGGGTCGTCGAACCAGTCGGCCAGGTCGGAGAACGCGCCGGCGCCCAAGGCGGGCGCCAGCATGAACGGCAGGGCGACGACGAGCACGACGAAGGCGAGCAGCCCCAGCCACGGACGGCCCTTCACACCGTGCGCGACCAGTCCGGCAGCCGCAGCCGGCACCACGAACGGCAGCGCCGCAGGAAGCTGCCGGGCGCACCAGGCGACCGCCCCGGCGTAGAGCGCGACGCCCACCAGACGCACACCGATTGCGCTGGTCCACGAGCGCGTCCTGCGCTTCGAGTCGTCGCCGGCATGCCGCCGGACGTCCGCGATCGGCAGGTGGCAGCCTCGGCAGGCGGACGCCGAGGCAGGCACGGCCGTCCCGCAGAGCGGGCAGGTCAGGCCGGCGTCGGTCATCGGTCGGACGGAACGCACGGATGCACCGTATGTGCGCACGGGCATCCGCGAGGGCGGAACGGAAGAACACCCGGGGACGGAGTCACATCGGGGGGTCGGGTGGTTGGGCTGGCTCGGGTGGTCCGGTCGGGCTGGTGCCGGTGTGGTCGCGTCGGTAGTGGTGGCCGTGGGGGCTGGTCCACTCGAACACTCCTGGTTCGACTGCTCGGTAGTGCCAGGCGGTGTGGGTCTTGAGGCGGTGGTGGGTGCGGCACAGGGCGGCGAGGTTGTGGGTCGCGGTCGGGCCGGGTTGGGGTCGGCCGTCTACGTCTGCGTCTGCGTCTGCGTCGGCGTGGTGGTCGTAGGCGATGACGTGGTCGATGTCGCAGCTGCGGGCGGGTCGGGTGCACCAGGGGAAGACGCAGGTGCGGTCGCGCAGGATGACTTGTTCGCGGATCCGGCCCGGGATGGCATAGCCCGGGGCGGTCAGGTCGGTGTTGAGGTCGATGACGGGTTTGACGGTGACCTTGGTGCGGGTGTCGCCGCACCAGCTCCTGACCTGGTCGAGCAGCAGCAGCCGCTGGCGCTCCTCGAGCCGGCCGGTGGGACCGAACACCGTCTCGCCGTCGGGCGTGAACGCCGCGTCGAAGTGGGCGTGCAGGACGACCTCCCGGGCGGCGGGCAGCCCGTCGCCGCCCCGGGTGCCTTCGACGCCACGCATGCCTGAGGTGTGGAGGTCGAGGGCGGTCTGGGTGCGGGCCAGGTCGCCCAGCGCGGCGGCGCGGCGGGCGTCGAGCGACGCGGTGGAGCCGAGGGCCTTCAACGTCTCGGCGCCGTGGGCCAGGGCGCGGTCGAGGTCGAGGGCGTCGGCGATGTCGAGCTCGGCCTCGAGGCGCATGGTGCCGGCGTAGTGCACGTCCTCGTCGTGGACGGTGGCGTGGCGGGGGTCGATGGTGGGGTGGCCGTCCTCGGGGTCGGCGGTGGGGTCCGGTGTGGCGAGGTGGTGGCGGGTGATGGCTTCGGCCACGAGCCGGTCCAGCTGTGCGGGTCCGACCTTCCCGGCGACGGCGGCGACCTGGGTGTCGACCCAGCCTGCTGCGTCGACGGTGAGCGCCGGGGTGGCGTGGATGGTGGCCTCAGCGACGGCGCGGGCCCGCCAAGCCGGGACGGCTCCGGCGTGGACCTGCGCCCACAGCCGTGGCAGGCGGTGCCGCAGCTCGAGGGCGTGCCCGACCAGCCGCTTGGCCGCGGTGGTCGAGACACCCAGCACCGCGCCGAGCTCGGCGATGCAGAACTCCGCCACCAGCGGGCAGCCGTCGCCGGCGATGGGCTCCTCGTGCTCACACGACGACACGGTGAACGTCGCGGCGGAGTGGATCGACTCCGGCGGGTGCAGGTCGGCCCACCGGGCCGCGAGGTCGAGCTGACGAGCCGCAGCGGCGTTCTCCGCCACACGCGCCTCACGCGCCGCGGACAGCAAACCAGCGGCGGTGAGGTCATCCACCCCACCTGGGTCCGCGCCAGCCAGCCGCTCGATCATGTGTTCGATTCTAGGTGCCACCACCGACAGCGGCACCGGTCCAGACAACTGTCGAGCGTCGACCCCCTCGTTCGTCTTGGTCCGGCCCGCGACGATCGACGGCGTGGGTCGCCCTCGACCGCCCGACCACGGAGGGCGACTAGCGCCAGACCGGCGCCACCTCGCGGCGGTAGCGGCGCGCCAGCAGCAGCGTGAGCACCGTCAGCACGGGACCCGGGATCATCGCGCGCAGCGAGGCCCGCTCGCGCTCCCCCGCACCGTCCTGCATCCACGCCAGGGCGTTGGCGGCGTCGACCGGGCTGGCCGGGCGCAGCTTCTTGGTCAGCTCCTTGAACTCCGCGTCGTCGTGCAGCGCGCCCATCGGACCCTCGACGTCACGCTCCTCGTGGTCGAGGTGCCGGTTGATCACCCCGCGGGCGCGGGCTACCTCGTCCGCCGCGGACGAGGCGCCGGCCGCGGTGGGCTCCGCGACGAGGGCGTCGAGGCACACCGACACCGACGACAGCGCCTGCTTCATCGCGACGTGCTCGGCCTCCATCTCCTCGAGCAGGGTGCGCTCGACCCCCCGGGACTGCAGGAACGGCCACACGTGCTCGTCCTCGGCCTCGTGGTGGTGGGTCAGCTCGCGCACGAGGTTGCGCCATGCCGTACGGACCTGGCGGGCGCGTCGCGTGTCACCCTCGGGCAGGGCGCGCAGCGCCTCCTCGGTCCGAACCACGTCGCGGCGGACCGCGGCATGGATGATCTGGTTCATGCTGAGCGGCTCGGTCATCCTCGGACGCTAGCGCCGGGGCCGAGGCCCGGCGACCTCAATTCTCAGGAGATCCGGCCAGCACCCGGGCGCAGCGACGCCACCCAGTTGCGCAGCAGCGCCGCCCCGGCGTCGCCGGACTTCTCCGGGTGGAACTGCGTCGCCCACAGCGGCCCGTTCTCGACAGCGGCCACGAACCTGTCCCCGCCGTGCTCGGCCCAGGTCACCAGCGGCGCCTCGGTCCGGTCGTTGGTGACCAGGTCCCACGACCGTGCGCCGTAGGAGTGGACGAAGTAGAACCGCTCGTCCTCGACGCCCGCGAACAGGCGGGACCCCGACGCCACCTCGACGGTGTTCCAGCCCATGTGGGGCACCACGTCGGCCTGGAGCCGCTCGACGGTCCCGGGCCACTCGTCGCAGCCGGCGCTCTCGACACCGCGCTCGACGCCGCGCGAGAACAGGATCTGCATGCCCACGCAGATGCCGAGGACCGGTCGACCGCCCGCGAGGCGACGCCCGATGATGCGGTCGCCCTTGATCGCGCGCAGGCCGTCCATGCACGCGGCGTACGCGCCCACGCCGGGAACCAGCAGGCCGTCGGCCGCCAGCGCGGCGTCGAAGTCGCCGGTCAGCGTCACCGACGCACCCGCGCGCTCGACGGCGCGGACCACCGACCGGAGGTTCCCCGAGCCGTAGTCGAGGACGACGACGTCGGGGCTCACAGGCTGCCCTTCGTCGACGGGACACCCGTCTCGCGGGGGTCGATGGCGACCGCGTCGCGGAACGCGCGGGCGAACGCCTTGAACTGCGCCTCCACGACGTGGTGCGGGTCGCGCCCGCCCAGCACCCGCACGTGCAGGGCCAGGTGGGCGTGGAAGGAGATCGTCTCGAAGACGTGGCGCGTCAGCGAGCCCATGTACGGCGCGCCGGTGCCGCCGATCGCGACGTAGGCCTGGCCGTCGGGCTCGCCGGTGTGCACGCAGTACGGGCGGCCCGAGACGTCGACGACCGCCTGGACGAGCGCCTCGTCGAGCGGCACGGTGGCGTCGCCGAAGCGGCGGATGCCCGCCTTGTCGCCCAGCGCCTCGCGCAGCCCCTGGCCGAGGACGATCGCGGTGTCCTCGACGGAGTGGTGCGCGTCGATGTGGGTGTCGCCGGTGGTGTGCACGACGAGGTCGACGAGCGAGTGGCGCGCGAACGCGTCGAGCATGTGGTCGTAGAAGCCCACGCCCGTGGACACGTCGGAGCGGCCGCTGCCGTCGAGGTCGACCTCGACGACGACCTGGGACTCCTTGGTGGTGCGCTCGATCTTCGCGGTGCGGCTCATGCCCGCTCCTCCGTCTTCCCGGTCGTCTGCTCAACTGTCTGCCCGGCTGCCTGCCCCACGGTGTCCAGCAGTGCCTGCCTGAATGCTGTCATCTCGCCCGCCGTGCCGATCGACACCCGCAGCCACCCCTCGGGGCCGGTCTCGCGGATCAGCACGCCGCGGTCGACCAGACCCTGCCAGACGGCGTGCCGGTCGGCGAACCGCCCGAACAGCACGAAGTTGGCGTCGGAGTCGGCGACCTCGAACCCCTGCACCCGCAGCCAGGTCACCGTCGCGTCGCGCTCGGCGCGCAGGTCGTCGACCCGCCCGAGCAGCTCCGGGGCGTGGCGGAGGGCCGCCAGCGCGGTCGCCTGCGTGACGGCGGAGAGGTGGTAGGGCAGCCGCACCACCCGTATCGCGTCGCAGACCGCGGGGTCGGCGGCGAGGTAGCCGACGCGGGCACCGGCCAGGGCGAACGCCTTGCTCATCGTGCGGGTCACCACGAGGTTGCGGTGCCGCGGCAGCAGCTCGAGGGCGCTCGGGGTGCCGGCGCGCCGGAACTCGCCGTAGGCCTCGTCCACCACCACCAGCCCGCCCGGCTCGTAGGAGCTCGCCGCCTCGCACAGCACGGTGACCGCGTCGTGGGGCAGCGCCGTGCCGGTGGGGTTGTTGGGGCTCGGCAGCAGCACGACCGCGGGCCGGCGCTCCTCGACCAGGCGGCGGGCGGCGTCGAGGTCGAGGGAGAAGTCCTCGGCCCGGTGCCCGGCGTACCACTCGGTGAGGCTGTTGCGGGCGTACTCGGGATACATCGAGTACGTCGGCGCGAAGGACAGCGCCACCCGGCCGGGGCCGCCGAAGGCCTGCAGCAGCTGCAGCATGACCTCGTTGGAGCCGTTGGCCGCCCACACCATCGCCGGGGTGATGCCGGACCCGCCCGAGCCGTTGAGGTACGCCGCCAGCGCGGACCGCAGCTCGACGAACTCGCGGTCGGGGTAGCGGTTGAGCGACACCGCGGCCGCGCCGACCGCGCGGGCGATGTCGGCCGCCGCCTCCGGTGAGGGACCGTAGGGGTTCTCGTTGACGTTGAGCTGCACCGGCGCCTGCTCGAGGGAGAGCTGGGGCGCGCCGTAGGGCTCGATCCCCCGCAGCTCCTCGCGCAGGGGTGGGAAGGCCGCGCTCATCGTGGCGACCGCTCCGCGAACCGGGCGCTGACGGCCTGCCCGTGGCCGGGCAGGTCCTCGGCCTCGGCGAGCGTCACGACGTGGTCGGCGACCTCGGCGAGTGCGGCTCGGGAGTAGTCGACGACGTGCACCGACTTGGTGAACGCGCGCACCGAGAGGCCGCTGGAGTGGCAGGCGCAGCCGGCCGTGGGCAGCACGTGGTTGGAGCCGGCGCAGTAGTCGCCCAGCGAGACCGGTGCCCACGGGCCGACGAAGATCGCGCCGGCGTTGCGGACGCGCGCGGCGTGCGCGGCGGCGTCCCGGGTGTGGATCTCGAGGTGCTCGGCGGCGTAGGCGTCGACCACGGCGACGCCCTGCTCCATGTCGTCGACGAGCACGATCCCGGACTGCCGTCCGCTCAGGGCGGTGCGGATCCGCTCGGTGTGGCGGGTCTCGAAGACCTGCTTCTCCAGCGCGGTCTCGACGGCGTCGGCGAGCTCGAGGGAGTCGGTGACGAGGACCGAGGCGGCCATCGGGTCGTGCTCGGCCTGGCTGATCAGGTCGGCCGCGACGAACGCGGGCTCGGCGCTGTCGTCGGCGAGGATGGCGATCTCGGTGGGGCCGGCCTCGGAGTCGATGCCGACGACGCCGCGCAGCAGCCGCTTGGCGGCGGCGACGTAGATGTTGCCGGGACCGGTGACGAGGTCCACCCGCGCGCAGGGTCCCGCGCCGTGGGCGAACATCGCGATGGCCTGCGCCCCACCGACGGCGTAGACCTCCTCGACGCCGAGGAGCGCGCAGGCGGCGAGGATGGTCGGCTCGGGGAGCCCACCATTGGTCCGCTGCGGCGGGCTCGCCAGCGCGATGGACCGCACGCCGGCGACCTGGGCCGGGACGACGTTCATCACGACGCTGCTGACCAGGGGCGCCAGCCCGCCGGGGACGTAGAGCCCGACGCGGTCGACGGGCACCTTGCGGTGGGTGACGGTGGCGCCGTCGGCGAGCCGGCTCGTCACGTCGTGCTCGAGCTCGGCCTCGCAGGTGGCACGGAGCCGGCGTACGGACTCCTCGAGCGCCGCGCGGACCGCCGCGTCGAGCCCCTCGAGGGCGGCGGTGAGGGCGGCGGGCGGGACGACGACGTCGTGGCTCTCGACGCCGTCGAAGCGGGCGGAGAGCTCGAGGATCGCCTCCACGCCGCGGGTGCGGACGGCGTCGATGATGGGCTGCACCTGGTGCGTGGCGGCCTCGACGTCGAACTCGGCGCGCGGAACGCTCGCGCGGTAGTCGACGGACGCCGCGTCGGCGCCCCTCAGGTCGATGCGACGGATCAGGGACATGCCTCGATTCTAGGTTCCGCCCCGGCACGCCCCCGCGTCGGCCGCGAGCGGTGGACAGGCGGCGCTAGGTTGGTCACGTGAGCGACACGCTGCCGATGTTCCCGTTGAGCACCGTGGTGTTCCCGGGGATGACCGTGCCGCTGCACGTCTTCGAGGACCGCTACCGCATGCTGGTGCGCCACCTGCTCACCGTCGACGACCCCGCCGCCCGGGTCTTCGGCACGGTCGCGATCCGCGAGGGCTACGAGGTGGGCGACCACGGGGCCCAGTCGGTCTACCGGGTCGGCTGCGTCCTCCAGCTCACCGAGGTCGACCGGCGCGAGGACGGCACCTACGACATCGTGGCGGTCGCGCGGGAGCGGATGATGCTCGAGGAGATGCGGAAGGGCGCCGACTTTCCGCAGGGCCGTGCCGCCGTGCTGCCGGAGCCCGAGGTCGACGTGCCCGCCGACCTGCTCCACCGGGCCCGCGCGACCTTCACCGCCTTCCGGGCCGCGATGACCGAGCTGCAGGGCGACCCGTTCAGCGGGACGCTCCCCCGCGACCCGGACTACCTCGCCTGGACGCTGTCCGCGCTGGCGCCGCTGCCGATGGCCGAGCGGCAGTCGCTGTTGGAGGCGGCCGACGCCACCGAGCGGCTCACCCTGGTGACCCGGCTGCTGACCGAGGAGCTGCGCGCCATCAACGTCATCCCGTCCCTGCCGGCGACGCAGGTCGCGCGGACGGCCTGGTCCCCCAACTGACGGCCCGGGCGATGGCGAAGAAGGCTCGAGCGGCGGGCGGCACGCCGGCCACCGTGGCCCTGACCAAGGCGGACGTCCCCTTCGAGGTGCGGCCCTACGAGCACGACCCTCGCGCGGAGTCCTACGGCGCCGAGGCCGCGCAGGCACTGGGCGTCGACCCCGCCCGGGTGTTCAAGACGCTGCTCGTCTCCCTCGACGGGAGCCTCGTGGTCGGCGTCGTGCCGGTCTCCGGCCAGCTCGACCTCAAGGCGCTGGCGCGAGCGCTCGGCGGCAGCAAGGCCGTCATGGCCGACGTCGCAGCGGCCGAACGGGCCACGGGCTACGTCGCGGGAGGCATCTCGCCCGTGGGGCAGAAGCGGCCGCACCCCACCGTGGTCGACGCCTCCGCCCTCGAGCACCGCACGATCCTGGTGTCGGGCGGGCGCCGCGGGCTCGACCTGGAGCTCGCGCCGCAGGACCTGGTGGCGGTCACCGGTGCGGTGACCGCCACCATCGGTCGCTGAGCGCTGTCAGTCGGTCGTCAGCTTGACCATGCCGTGGACGACGTCGTCCTCCACCCAGCCGCTGATCCCGAAGGACGAGAGCGGCCGGAGGTTGTCGCTGAGCTCGGGCTCGTCCTCGGTGAGCCGGACGAGCCAGTCGTCGTCGGCGTCGAAGTCGACGAACAGGACCGTCTGGGCGTCGCCGTCGATGACGTCCGAGTAGACCGCGCTGTCGCCGAGGCCGCTCTCCGACTCCAGCTCGGCCCGGTAGTCGTCCTGCAGGGCCAGCACGGCGTAGCCGTCGCCCTCGGTGACCTGGAGGTACTCCTCGGCCTCCGGGCCGGCGACCGCGCTGATCTTGTCGAGCACGGCCTGGATCTCCTCGGCGTCGCCCTTGACCTTGATGCCGGCCGGGACCTCCTGCGGGCCGCCGTTGGTGATGGCGTCAGGGTCGATGCCGCTGCCCACGGAGACCGTCACGCCCTCGCCGAGCAGCGTCTCGACGTCCTCGGGGAAGGAGAGGCCCGTCTCGGTCTCGAACTGGGCGACCTGGTCGTCGATCGTCGCGGCCTCGTCGGGCGCGAGCGTCTTGACGTAGTCGAGCAGCCCCTGCGCCCACCCCTCGCTGAGCGAGAAGCCGAGCGCCGCGACCGTGTCCTCGGGCAGGTCGGAGACCATGTCGACGCCCTCCTCGCTGGTGAGGAACCTCGTCAGGTCCTCCTGGTAGTTCGAGACGGCGTACTCGACCTCGACCGCGCCGTCGTCGAAGCGCACGGTGGCCGCCGCGCCGTCGAAGTCGTCGATCATCTGCTGGAGCTCCGGCGGCAGCTCCTCGGAGCCCTCCTCGGGGAGCGCCTCGTCGGACGAGCCGTCCGCGGACTCCTCCGGAGCGACGAAGCACGCGTCGATCTCCTCCGCCGTGGTCGCGTCGGCGAGGCAGTCCTCGTCGAACGACGCGCCGGCCGGCGCGTCGTCCGGCGCGGGCGCGAGCGCCATCGGGCCGCCGAGCAGGCCGGTCATCCCGGCCGCGTCCTCGAGGTACTTCGCGGCGGACTTGGCGACGTACATCGACATGAAGCCGCCGTCGCCCGCCTCGCCGGTCCACTGCCCGAAGGCCGCGTCGTCGGCGAGCGTGCCGTCGTCGGTGGCGTCGACCACCTGCTGCGCGATCTCCTCGGTCTCCGCCACGACCATCCAGTCACCGTCCACGACCCAGCCGCCGGTCTCGGCGTCCGAGGCGCCGCCGCAGGCCTCGACGAGCGTGGCCATGCCCTCGTCGGCCCGGTCGCCGTCGCTCACCTGGACGACACCGACGGCGGTCGGCTCCTCCTCGCCGAGGTCGAGGACGGCCATCGCGGCACGCGAGCCCAGCCACGGCTCCACGTCGTCGGCGTAGTCGAGGCCCTCGCACTCGCCGGAGGAGGTGACCTCCTCGAAGAGGCGCTCGCGCAGGTCGTCGTCGGTCTCGATGTCGACGTGGTCGGTGAACGCCGGGAACTTGCGCAGCGTCCTGACGGCCTCGATCTTCTGCCCACCGCTCGGGTCGAGGTCGACGCTGAGGTAGGCGACGGTCGAGGCTGGCAGCGCCTCGGCGGGCTGCGCCCCCGTGGCGAAGAAGCTCGTCGCCGCCCAGGCGCCACCCGCGACGACGGCGCCGCCCACGACGATGGCACCGAGCGCGATGAGGCGCTTCTTGTTGTCGTCGGCCGGCGCGGACGCGCCCGGGCCGGATGCGTCCAGGTAGTCGGGGCCGCTGCTCGGCCCGCCCGGTGTCATGCTCATGAAGTCCTGATCCCCCGTCGCACAGGCCCCGATGAGGGTCGGGACAGCCCTGAGATGGTCGGGCTCAGCCTACCCACGCGAGCGCCGGACGAACCCCGTTCCGCACAGGTACGTCACGACCAGACCTGTCATCGCTCCGGCCGGCAGCGCGACCAGCGCGGGCGAGTGCCACGGCACCCGGCCGGGGTCGGGCGCGGTGAGCCCGAGGCGGGCGTCGAGCGCGGTGTAGTCGGACAGCGCGGCGGCCAGCGCCTGGGGGTCCTCCGGGCCGAGCGCGTTGCCGACGGCGTACATCACCACCGCCGCCAGACAGGCGCCGGCGAGGACCGAGACCAGCGTCGCGCTCTCGTGGCCGCGCCACATCCCCGCGAGCACCGCGAGCACCAGACCGAGCGGGAACGCGATCAGCACGAACAGAGCGACACCCTCGAAAGAGACGTCGGGACCGGCGGGCTCGAGGTACCAGCGGCCTTCGTAGACCAGTCCGGACGGGGGCTCCCACAGCCACTCCCACAGCACCCCGGCCGCGGCGCCGCCACCGAGGAACAGCACGAGGACCGACAGCACGCGACCGAGCGGGGCGCGAGGGCCGGGCGCGGCCCCCCGGTCGGACAGCTCGCTCATCCGGTCAGGCACCCGGGCCCGAGCAGCTGCTTGAGGTCGGCGAAGAGGGCGGGGCTGGGGCTGACCCTGAGGTTGTCGTCGAGCCGCAGCACCTTCGTCGAGCTCCGGGTCAGCAGGCGCAGCTGCACCTCGGTCATGCCGGGGTGGGTGCCGAGGACGTCGCGCAGCTGGGCCACCACCGGCGGCGTGCACCGGGTGGACGGCAGGCTGATGACGACCGGGCCCGTCGGGCCCTGCGTGAGGTCGGGCGCCGTGACCTCCTGGGCGCGCAGCTCGGGCTGGTCCTTGTCGCGGGACAGCTGGCCCTTGATCCGGACGATGTTGTCCTCGACGAGCAGCGTCGAGGCGAGCGTGTAGGCGCTCGGGAACAGCAGCACGTCGATCGCGCCGTCGAGGTCCTCGAGGGTGATCGTGGCCCACGGGTCGCCGCGCTTGGTGATCTTGCGCTGCACGGAGGTGATGAGGCCGCTGACGGTGAGCGTCGAGTTGTGGGCGCGCTCCTCGTCGAGCATGAGCTGGCCGATGGTGCAGTCGGTGCCCTGGGAGAGCACGTGCTCGAGGCCGAGCAGCGGGTGGTCGGAGACGTAGAGGCCGAGCATCTCGCGCTCGTGGCCGAGCAGGGTGAGCTTGTCCCAGTCGTCGATGTCGGGGATGGCCACGCTCACCCCGAAGCCGGCGTCGTCGTCGCCGAGGCCGCCGAAGAGGGAGTCCTGGCCGATCGCCTCGTTCTTCTTGAGGTCGACGAACTGGTCCACGGCAGTCTCGTGGACGGCAGCGAGCGCACGGCGCTTGTGCTTCATGTCGTCGAAGGCGCCGGCCTTGATCAGCGACTCCACCACGCGCTTGTTGCAGACCAACGCCGGGACCTTCTCCATGAAGTCGTTGAAGTCGACGTAGCGCCCCTTCTCCTCGCGGGCCGCGACGATGCCGTCGACGACGTTGCCGCCGACGTTGCGCACCGCGGTGAGCCCGAAGCGGATGTCGTTGCCGACCGGGGTGAAGTCGGCGTGGGACTCGTTGACGTCGGGCGGCAGCACCTGGATCTTCATGCGGCGACACTCGTTGAGGTAGATCGCCATCTTGTCCTTGTCGTCCTTCACCGAGGTGAGGAGCGCGGCCATGTACTCCGTGGGGTAGTTGGCCTTGAGGTAGGCGGTCCAGTAGGTGATGACGCCGTAGGCCGCGGAGTGCGACTTGTTGAACGCGTAGTCGGAGAACGGGAGCAGGATCTCCCACAGCTTGTCGATCGCCTGCTGGGGGAAGCCCCGCTCGAGCATGCCGGACTGGAAGCCGGCGTACTGCTTGTCGAGCTCCTCCTTCTTCTTCTTGCCCATCGCGCGGCGCAGGTTGTCGGCGGCTCCGAGGGTGAAGCCGGCGAGCACCTGCGCGATCGCCATGACCTGCTCCTGGTAGACGATCAGGCCGTAGGTCTCCCCCAGCACCGGCTCGAGCGCCTCGGCGAGCGCGGGGTGGATGGGCTCGATCGGCTCCCGGCCGTTCTTGCGGCGGGCGTACTTGTTGTGCGAGTCGGCGCCCATCGGTCCGGGTCGGTAGAGGGCGCTGACGGCGGTGATGTCGGCGAACTGGTCGGGCTGCATCGACCGCAGCAGCGCGCGCATGCCCGAGCCGTCGAGCTGGAACACGCCCAGCGTGTCGCCGCGGCCCATCAGCTCGTAGGTCGGCCGGTCGTCGAACGGCAGGTCTTCGAGCACGACGTCGAGGTCGCGGTTGACCTTGATGTTGGCCAGCGCGTCCTCGAGGATGCGCAGGTTGGACAGGCCGAGGAAGTCCATCTTGACCAGCCCGAGCGACTCGCACATCGGGTAGTCGAACTGCGTGATGATCGCCCCGTCCTGGGGGCGGGCCATGATCGGCACGATGTCGATGAGCGGCTCGCTCGACATGATCACGCCGGCGGCGTGGACGCCCCAGTTGCGGATCTGCCCCTCGAGGCCGAGCGCCGTCTCGTAGATGGTGCGGACGTCGGGGTCCTGCTCGTGCAGGGCGCGGAACTCGCCGCCGTCGTTGTAGCGCTTGTGCTGGGCGTTGAAGATCTCCTTGAGCGGGACGCCCTTGCCCATCACGTCGGCCGGCAGCGCCTTCGTGATCCGGTCGGAGATGGCGAAGCCGTGGTCGAGCACCCGCGCGGCGTCCTTGATGGCGGCCTTGGCCTTGAGCCGGCCGAAGGTCGCGATCTGGGCGACGCGCTCGGCGCCGTACTTCTGGCTGACGTAGTGGATGACCTCGCCGCGGCGCGCGTCGTCGAAGTCGATGTCGAAGTCGGGCATCGAGGGGCGCTCGGGATTGAGGAAGCGCTCGAAGAACAGGCCGTGCTCGAGCGGGCACAGGTCGGTGATGCGCAGGGCGTAGGCGGCGATCGAGCCCGCTCCCGACCCACGACCGGGTCCGACGCGGATGCCGTTGTCCTTGGCCCAGTTGATGAAGTCGGCGACCACGAGGTAGTAGCCGCAGTAGCCCTTCTGCGTGATGACCGCGAGCTCCATCTCGACGCGGTCGCGGACCTCCTGCGTCGTGCGCTCGCCGGGGTAGCGCGCCTCGATGCCGCGCCACACCTCCTTGCGGAACCAGCTCTCCTCGGTCTCCCCCTCGGGGACGTCGGCGCGGGCCATGTAGCCACCGGTGGACTCGGTGAACTCCACCTCGCAGCGCTCGGCGATCGCGAGGGTGTTGTCGCACGCCTCCGGCATGCCGAACCGGTCGGCCCACAGCGCGCGCATCTCCGCCGCGGACTTGATGTAGTAGCCGCCGCCGTCGAACTTCAGGCGGTTGGTGTCGGAGAGCCGCTTGCCCGACGCGACGCAGATGAGCGCGTCGTGGGCGGCGGCGTCCTCGGGGTTGTTGTAGTGGGAGTCGTTGGTCGCGACGGGCGGGATGCCCATCTGCTTGCCGAGGCGCAGGAGGTCGTCACGGACCCGCTTCTCGATGTCGATGCCGTGGTCCATCAGCTCGAGGAACACGTTGTCGCGGCCGAAGATCTCCTGGAGCTCGCCGGCCTCGCGGACCGCCTCGTCGTACTGACCGAGTCGCAGGCGGGTCTGGACCGCGCCGCTCGGGCAGCCGGTGCTGACGATCAGCCCCTTGCTGTGCTCGGCGAGGATCTCCTTGTCCATCCGCGGCTTGTAGAAGTAGCCCTCCATGCTCGAGCGCGAGGACAGCCGGAACAGGTTGTGCATGCCCTCGGTGCTCTCGGCCCACATGGTCATGTGGGTGTAGGCGCCGCCGCCGGCGACGTCGTTGCCGCCCTCCTCGGCGAGGTCGCCCTGCCCCCACCGCACGCGGCGGCGCTCGCCGCGCTGGGTGCCGGGGGTGATGTAGGCCTCGATGCCGATGATCGGCTTCACGCCGTGCCGGCGGGCCTTGCTCCAGAAGTCGTACGCCCCGTGCAGGTTGCCGTGGTCGGTCATCGCGATGGCCGGCATGCCCAGGTCGCTGGTGCGGGCGAAGAGGCCGTCGAGCAGCGACGCCCCGTCGAGCATGGAGTACTCGGTGTGCACGTGCAGGTGCACGAAGCTGTCCGCGGAACTGGTGGAGGAGCCGGCCGACATGGAGGAGACTTCCGCGCCTTTCAGGAGTCGCTGACGGGGTCGTGCTGGGGACGTGCTGGCTGTGCAGCGCGAAGGGGGAAGAGCCGCAAGCCTACGTCAGTGTGCCGGGCCCCACCGACAGGACACGGACCGCGACGGGGGTCCGCTTCACACCCAGTCGACGGCGTGCCCGTGGCCGTGGCTCAGGGCCGTGGGCACCCCGTCCAGCGCGGTGACGAAGCGGCCCGGCGGCACCTCGAGGGAGCCGGTCACCTCGGGCAGGACCTGCGGCCCCTCGTTGCTGATCCACCGGCAGCGACCCGCCGCCACCAGGTCGCCCATGAGCTCGTGGAACCTGCGGCGCTGCGGCACCTCGAGGTAGGCGACCACCGCCGAGTGGAACACCACGGGCGTGCCGTGGGCGGCGGCCTCGTCGAGCAGGCCGGGCAGGTGGTCGAACAGGTCACCGCGGCGCAGCACCGGCGGTTCCCGACGCGTGACCTCGACGGCCGCCCGCAGGCGTGCGCGCCGCTCGTCCTGCTCCGGCCACACCAGGTTCTCCAGCCACGCCATGGCGTCGGCGTCGGCCACCTCGAGGGGGTTGAGGTCGACGCCGCCGCGCCAGGCCACGTCGGGATGTGCCGAGGGCACCGGCAGCGGACCGCCGGCGTCGGCGCGGAGCACCGGACCGCCGCTCCCCCGCAGCTCGCCGGCGCCGCGCCAGGCGTAGTCGTAGCGGTCGGGGTACAGGCACAGCCCGGCGCTGGCGCCCACCTCGACCAGCGCCAGCGGCCCCGGCAGGAGCGCCAGCACCGGCGTCAGCGTGGCCAGCCGGCCCACCTCGTTGGTCTGGGTGGCGCGGGTCATGATGGTCGCCCGCACGTCGGGCTCGCGCTCGAGCAGCACCCGGCGGAGGCCGGCGTACGGGCCCGGGGCGGGCGCACCGTGCCACCGCGCCGCGGCGAGGACGAGGTTGGGCTGCCGCTTGAGCGGCGGCAGCGTGCCGAGCCAGGCCACCACCTCCTCGTCCTCGGCGACGCCGAGCGCCCACTCCTCGAAGCAGGGCGAGTCGCCGGCCGCGTAGGTGGCGAAGTCGCGGTACTCGGTCACCACGTCGTCGTAGAGCAGCACCTGCCCATCATCTCGTGACCCAGGGGCCCCAGCGAGGCGCGGTGCGACAGCCGACCAGGGGCGTTGACCGTCGTGACATGTGTCACATACCGTTCTCCTACCGGCATTAGTTTGGGTTCCCAACAAACAAACCCCACCGCAGAGAAGGACGGAACCATGAGGAAACCGCTCAGCCTGATCACCACCGGCCTCGCCGCCGGCGCCCTGCTCCTCACGGGAGCGACCTACGCCTCCGCCGGAGCCGACTCCGACAGGGCCGCCGTCGGCCCCGCCGAGGCGGCCCAGCCGTACAAGGTGCTGGTCGTCGGCAAGACGCTCGGCTTCCGCCACTCCCACATCGACGACACCACCAACGCGGTCATCGAGCTGGGCAAGGAGCACGGCTTCACCGTCGACGTGTGGGACCCGCCGATCGGACGCTCTCCCGGCCAGCCCGCGCTGACCATGGCGACGACGCCCTTCACCAGCACCGAGGCGCTGTCGAAGTACGCCACGATCATGTTCGCCTCCCCCGTGGACGGCACCAACAACCAGGACCCGAACCGGCCGCGCACCCTGGACGACGCCGAGCTGGCCGCCTTCAAGGGCTACATCCGACAGGGCGGGGGCTTCGTGGGCCTCCACGCCGCCACGGACGAGATGCACGCCGTCCCGTGGTTCAGCCAGCTGACCGGCGGCTCGGCCCGGTTCCGCAACCACCCGGCCCAGCAGACCGCGACGATGGTGGTGGAGAGCCCCCACCACCCCTCGACCACCATGCTGCCGAAGAAGTGGGTGCGCTTCGACGAGTGGTACAACTTCACGTCCAACCCGCGCGAGGACGTGCACGTCCTGCTGACCCTGGACGAGTCGACCTACAACCCGGGCAACGGCGCCATGGGCGCCGACCACCCGATCGCGTGGTGCCACAACTTCGAGGGCGGCCGCTCCTGGTACGAGGGGGCCGGCCACGTGGACTCGTCCTACAGCGACCCGCTGTTCCTCGACCACCTCCTCGGCGGCATCGAGTGGACCGCCGGCGTCGTCGAGGGCGGCGGCAACTGCGTGACCTTCCCGGAGGTCGAGGAGATCACCGCCGACCTCGCTGACGGCGGCAACCGCAACGCCAAGCTGAGCGCCGACGTGGCCGACCACCTCGCCGCGGCGGAGGAGGCCGCCGAGGCCGGTGACCACGCGGCTGCGGCGCACATCCTCAAGAAGGCCAGGGGCAAGGCGCACGGCCTGCAGGACGACACCCTGGTCGCCAAGCTCGTCGACCTCGTCGAGTGGCAGGGCGGCCTGGTCGGCTGGTGACCGACCGCTGACCGTCACGCCTCGTCACACCCCGTCACGCCTCGGCCGACACAGCACCGACGACCGGTCGCGCCCACCCGGGCGCGGCCGGTCGTCCCACGCCGGGGCGAGGGTCAGCGCGCGGCGTCGAGCGACTCGGTGATGATGACGTCGACGATGCGGGCCACCCGCTCCGGGCCGAGCTCCGGCACCACCGCGGCCACCCGCTCGACGATCTCCGCCTCGCGGTCCGGGTCACGCTCGAGGGACGGCTTGACCCCCTGCACCACCCGGGTCAGCGCGGTACGACGCGCGAGCACGTCGCCCAGCACCAGGTCGGTCTCGTCGATCAGCCCGCGCAGGAAGGCCAGCGGGTCGGCGCCGGGCCACGCGACGCGGATGTCCGGCGCCCGCTCCTCGTTGGCCGACCCGTCCATCCGCTCGAGCTCGACGCAGCCGTGCCGGCGGTAGAACGCACGGGCGGGCTCGTTCGACTCGAAGACCCACAGGCAGAACCCGTCGGGACGGGTCGACGCCACGAGCTCGAACAGGGCGGTCCCCACGCCCTGGCCCTGGTGGTCGGGGTGGACGTAGAGGTCGTCGAGCCACGTCGCCGTCCAGCGGGCGTAGCCGGCCGGCTCGCCGTCGCGCTCGGCCAGCCAGACGTCGTACGACGCCAGGTCCCAGCCCGCGACCCAGGCCCGCGCCTCGTGGTCGGGGTGCACCGGCGGCGGGAAGGCGTCGGCGGCGCCGCGGCGCGCGGCGAGGTGCAGGTCGGCCACGGCCGGCAGGTCGTCGACGGTGACCGGGCGGAGCGTGAGCTCAGTGCTCATCGCGGATGACGTCGAGCGCGTGCGCGAGGTCGTCGGGGTAGGTGGACTCGTAGGTGACGTAGTCACCGGACTCGGGGTGCTCGAAGCCGAGCCGCACCGCGTGCAGCCACTGGCGCTGGAGCCCGACCCGCTCGGCGAGCCTCGGGTCGGCGCCGTAGGTGAGGTCGCCGACGCACGGGTGCTTCAGCGCGCTCATGTGCACCCGGATCTGGTGGGTGCGACCGGTCTCGAGGTGGACCTCGAGCAGGCTGGCGAACCGGTGGGCCTCCAGCGTCTCGTAGTGCGTGACGCTGTGCCGGCCGTCGGCCATGACCGCGAACTTGTAGTCGTGGTGGGGATGACGGCCGATCGGCGCGTCGACGGTGCCGGCGAGCGGGTCGGGGTGCCCCTGCACCAGCGCGTGGTAGGTCTTGTCGACGGTGCGGTGGCGGAACGCGTTCTTCAGCACGGAGTAGGCGTGCTCGGACTTGCAGATCACCATGACGCCGCTGGTGCCGACGTCGAGGCGCTGCACGATCCCCTGTCGCTCGCTGGCGCCGCTGGTGGAGATCCGGAAGCCGGCTCCGGCGAGGTGGCCCACGACGGTGGGGCCAGTCCAGCCCGGCGAGGGGTGCACGGCGACGCCGACCGGCTTGTCGATCACCACGATGGCGTCGTCGTCGTGGATGATCCGGATGCCCTCGACGAGCTCGGGGACCACCTCGAGCGGGTCGCTCTCGACCGGGATGGTGACGTCGAGCATCGCGCCGGCGTCGACCCGGTCGCTCTTGCCGACGTCGGCGCCGTCGACCTGCACCAGTCCCTGGGAGATGAGGTCGGCCGCCCGCGTGCGCGAGAGGCCGAACATCCGCGCCATCGCGGCGTCGACCCGCTCACCCGCGAGGCCGTCGGGCACGAAGACCGTGCGCTGGTCGGCGTGCGTGCTCACGCCCGCGACCCCGGCTGGGGATCGGGCTCCGCGTCGGACTCGCGGGTACCGTCGAGGGCGATGCCCCGGAACGTCTGGAGGATGATGAGCCCGGCGGCGACGTTGATGCAGACGTCGGCGACGTTGAAGACCGGCCAGCTGGGCAGCATGAGGAAGTCGACGACGTGGCCGTGGAACGGCTCCGGCGGCCGCACGATGCGGTCCGTGAGGTTGCCGCCCACGCCACCGAGGAGGATGCCGAGCGCCAGGGCCCAGCCCGTGCTCGCCAGCCGGCGGCTCAGCCACAGCACCACCACGACGGCCACCATCGCCAGGCAGGTGAACACGATGGTGAAGTCGGTGCCGGTGCTGAACGCCGCACCCGGGTTGAAGGTCAGGTGCAGGGTGAACCAGTCGCCGAGGACCGGGACGTCACCGTCGGCGAGCGCGGAGAGCGCCCACTGCTTGGTGCCGAGGTCGAGGGCGTAGGCCAGCAGCGCCACGCACGCGAAGACCAGCCGCGCGCCGGGACGACGACGAGCCGGTGGGGCATCGGCCGGGTCGCTGGGCTTCAGCGACGCTCCTCGCGCTGCTTGCATGACATGCACAGTGTGGCATGGGGCACCGCCATCAACCGATTCTTGCCGATGGCGTTGCCGCACGAGTCGCAGACGCCGTAGGTGCCGTCGTCGATGTGCGACAGCGCCCGCTCGATCTGGGCCAGCGCCTCGCGCTCCTTGGCCAGCACGGTGAGCTCGTGGTCGCGCTCGAAGCTGGTGGCACCGACGTCGGCCTGGTCGAGGCCGGCGCCGTCACCGGCGTCGCGCATCAGCCCGGCGAGCTCCTCGGCCGACCGGCCGACGATCGCGGTGAGCCGTTCCTGGTGCTCGGTGAGCTCCTTCACGACCTCGTTGAGCTCGCCGCGGGTCCAGGCGGACTCCCCGTCGAGGACCACGAGCGTGGAGGGGGTGGCCTTGCGGACCTTCTTCGTCGGCGTGGCCTTGGTGGCGGGGGTCGGAACAGCCTTCGTCACGGGAGCTGCCTTCTCGGTAGGCGCGGTGGTCTTCGCGCTGGACTTCGCGGGGGTCTTCGCCGCCGCCTTCTTCGCCGGAGCCTTCTTGGCCGCTGACTTCTCGGCCGCTGACTTCTCGGCCGCTGACTTCGGCGGCGCGGAGGAGGCCGGGCCCTCCTCGGCGGGGGCATCCGTGGCCGGGCCCTGACCGACCACCCGCTTCGCGGCCGCCGCAGCGGTGCCCGCCAGTGACTTGCGCGTACTGCCAGCCATCTCCGAGGGCCTCCAGCTGCTTCGGGTGTGGTGGGAACCACACGGTGGCAGGGAGGGTATCCGCTGCCGGGGGGCCAGCCAACAACGCGGCCGCGCAAATGCGAGAACGACCACCCCGAAGGGCGGCCGTTCTCGCGTGCGGACGTGTGCGCTGGAGGCTCAGCCCTCGTCGTCGCCGAGGACGGAGCGCAGGCGCTTGGGCGCCGTGCCGCTGTCGACCGGGGCCTGGGTCTCGCTGCCGGCGGAGAGCGCCTCGAGCTGCTGCGTGAAGTACGTCTTCAGGCGGCTGCGGTACTCGCGCTCGAACTGGCGGAGGGTCTCGACGTCGCTGTTGAGCTTGTCGCGCTCCTTCTCCAGGTCGCCGAACATCTGCTGGCGCCGCTCGGCGGTCTCGGAGTCGAGCATCTGCGCACGCTGGCGGGCGTCGGCCTCCATGCGGTCGGCCTTCGTCTTCGACTCGGCCTCGAGGCGCTCGGCCTTGGTGCGGGCGGCGCCGACGATGCGGTCGGCCTCGTTCTTGGCCTCCTCGACGAGCTCGTCGGCGTTGCGCGTCGCGATCTCGAGCAGGCGGGCCGCGGCGTTGGAGGCGTCGGCGACGGTCTCCACGCGCATCGTCTGCACCGGCGCGGCGGCCGCGACCGGCGCGGGGGCCGGCTCCGGCTCGGGCTCGGGCTCGGGCTCCGGCGTGGGCGCGAACGACGCCGCGGGAGCAGGTGCGGAGGAGCCACCGGCCTGGGCCGCGGACAGCTTGGCCCGCAGCTCGTCGTTCTCCCGGGTGAGCCGGGCGAGCTCGGCCTCGACCTCGTCGAGGAACTGGTCCACCTCGCCCATGTCGTAGCCCTCACGGAGACGGACAGGCGTAAAGCGCTTGTTGCTCACGTCCTCAGGCGTCAGCGGCATGACCTCACCCAAACTTTCCACGATCGATTCACGGTGGCTCTGCTGTCAGGAGACAATAGCGCCCGGGACGCCACAGGGCACAGTGACCCGTGTGACGGATGGTTCAGAGCCCGAAGATGGTCACGACCACGTTGAGCAGCAACCAGGCCGCCACCATGACGAGCAGGAAGCTCAGGTCGAGCGCCACCGAGCCGATGCGCAGCGGGGGCACGACGCGGCGGAGCGCCACGATCGGCGGGTCCGTCGTGCTGTACACCCCCTCGAGGGCGACGAGGAGCGCCCCGCGGGGCTCCCACTGGCGCGCGAAGACCTGGACCCAGTCCACGATGAACCGGATCCACAGCAGCCCGATGAAGACGAGCAGGATGATGTAGAGGATCTGACCGAAGGCTTGCACGAGTCGAGTATCTGTCAGCTCTGGTTGAAGAAGCCGTCCTCGGCGATGCGCTCCTTGTCCTCCGCGGACACCGCCACGTTGGGCGGCGAGAGCAGGAACACCTTGTTGGTGACGCGCTCGATGGAGCCGCGGGTGGCGAAGATGAGCCCGGCGGCGAAGTCGACGAGGCGCTTGGCGTCGTTGTCGTCCATCTCGCTGAGGTTCATGATCACGGGGGTGCCGTCGCGGTAGTTCTCCCCGACCAGGCGGGCCTCGTTGTAGTTGCGGGGGTGGAGGGTGGTGATGCGGCTCAACTCGGCCACGACTCCTGTCTGGACCGGGGCCGGACGTCGGCGCTCCGCAAGGTCGGACACCGGGGCTGGGCGGCGCTCGCGCGCGACCGGACGCTGGTCGACGGCGTCGTGGGTCGTGGTCTCGGCGTCGCTCTCGTAGTCGTCGTAGTGGCCGGTGTCCTCGAGCAGGCCGAGGTACTCGCCGATCCTGCGCATCGCGCCGCTCATGAGACTGTTCCTCCGCTAGACCTGGCGCCCCGTGCGGGACACCTGTTGACTGTTGTGGACATTACTGGACCGCAGGCCTCGGACCGAGGACCGCGGAGCCGACACGCACGTGTGTCGCGCCGTGGGCGATCGCCGCCTCGAGGTCGCCGCTCATGCCGGCCGACAGCACGGTGGCGTCGGGGTGCTCGCGCAGGAAGTCGGCGCGGACATCGGCGAGCCGCGCGAAGGCGGTCGCGGGGTCCTCGCCGAGGGGTGCGACCGCCATCAGCCCGCGCAGCCGCAGCGCGTCGGCGCCGGCCACCAGCCGGGCGAGCTCGTCGAGGTCGGCAGGATCGGCACCCGACCGGTGCGTGGCGCCGGGCGGGTCGAGGCTGACCTGCAGCAGCACGTCGACCCCGGTGCCCGGCGGGCCGGTGCGGGCGTGGGCACCGCGCGACAGGGGGCCGACCAGCTTGGGGCGGTCGAGCGACTCCACCACGTCGGCGTACGACGCCACTGCTGCGGCCTTGTTGGACTGGAGCCCCCCGATGAAGTGCCACCGGAGGCGGAGGTCGGCGCACTCGGCGGCCTTGGTCTGGGCCTCCTGGTGCCGGTTCTCCCCCACGTCGGTCACGCCGAGGTCGGCGAGCAGCCGGACGTCGGAGGCGGGGAAGAACTTGGTGACCACCACCAGCGCGACGTCGTCCTCGGGCCGACCGGCCTCCGCGCACGCAGCACGGATGCGGCCACGCACGGCGTCGAGGTTCGCCGCGACCTCGTCAGCGCGTCGCCCGGTCACCGGTGGCTCCAGATGACGCCGGCGAAGCGGGTGGCCTCGGCGCCGTCGCGGCGGTAGGACGGCCACGCCGGGTCCTCGCGGGTGCAGGCGTCGACGCCGCGCACGTCGGTGACGCCGCAGGACGCGAGCTGGGCGCGCACGCCTGCACCGAGGTCGAGCGCGGGCGTGCCCCACGACGTGGTGGAGCTCGCCTCCGGCACCACGGCGACGACCTCGTCGCGCAGGGCGGCGGGGACCTCGTAGCACGCGCCGCACACGTGCGGGCCGAGCCAGGCCACGCTCGGGTCGGCGCCGTGCTCGCGCAGGGCCGTGACGGCGGCGGGGACGACGCCGGCGGCGAGCCCCGGTCGCCCGCTGTGCGCCGCGGCGATCCAGCCGGTGGCCGGGTCCGCCAGGAGCACGGGCACGCAGTCGGCGGCCCGGGCGAGCAGCGCCACGCCGGGCCGCGCGGTGATCATCGCGTCGCAGCCCGTCGCGCTCGTGCGCCGGTCGTCGACGACCTCCACGTCGGCCCCGTGGACCTGCCGCATCAGCACCGGCGTGGCCCCTGTCGCGCCGGCCACCTGCGCCAGCGCGGCAGCGCGCACGTCGTCGCCGGCGGCGTCGCCGAGGCTGAGGGACACGTCGGTGAAGGCGACCTCGATCACGAGGTCGCCTCCGATCCGGTCACGGTGGTGCAGGAGCGGCACGGTCGCGGTCAGCTCACTTCAAGAAGTCGGGCACGTCGAGGTCGTCGTCCTCGAACTGCACCTGCCGGGCCGGGCGGGCCGGTGCCGACGGGGTGGTCGGCTGCTGCGCCTGAGCGGGGGTCGCGGACTGCACGCGCGCCGGCTGTGCCGGCGTCGGCGCCGCGCCCGACGTGCCGGCAGGGGCCGCGGCGGGCGCCGCGGCCCGGGTCGCGACCTGCTGCGCCGGCACCCGGGCCTGCTCCTGCGCCTGCACCGGCTGCGGGCGCAGGACCGCGCCCTCCTGGCGGCGCTTGGGCATGCCCCCGTCGAAGCCGGCGGCGATCACGGTCACGCGCACCTCGTCGCCGAGGGCGTCGTCGATGGTCGCACCGAAGATGATGTTGGCCTCGGCGTGCGCGGCCTGCGACACCAGCGCGGCGGCCTCGTTGATCTCGAAGAGGCCGAGGTCGGAGCCGCCGGCGATGGAGAGCAGCACGCCGTGCGCGCCCTCGATGCTCGCCTCGAGCAGCGGGCTGGAGACGGCCATCTCCGCGGCGGCCACCGCCCGGTCCTCACCGCGCGCCGAGCCGATGCCCATGAGCGCCGAGCCGGCGTTGGCCATCACGGACTTGACGTCGGCGAAGTCGAGGTTGATCAGCCCGGGGGTGGTGATCAGGTCGGTGATGCCGGAGACACCCTGCAGCAGCACCTGGTCGGCCTGCTTGAAGGCGTCGAGGATCGACACGTTGCGGTCGGAGATCGACAGCAGCCGGTCGTTGGGGATCACGATGAGGGTGTCGACCTCCTCGCGGAGCTGGCTGATGCCCTCCTCCGCGGAGTTCGCGCGCCGCCGGCCCTCGAAGGCGAACGGGCGGGTCACCACGCCGATGGTCAGGGCGCCGAGCGAGCGGGCGATGCGCGCCACGACGGGGGCGCCGCCGGTGCCGGTGCCGCCGCCCTCGCCAGCGGTCACGAAGACCATGTCGGCCCCCTTGAGGACCTCCTCGATCTCGTCGGCGTGGTCCTCGGCGGCCTTGGCGCCCACCTCGGGGTTCGCCCCCGCGCCGAGGCCCCGGGTGAGCTCCCGCCCGATGTCGAGCTTGACGTCGGCGTCGCTCATGAGGAGTGCCTGGGCGTCGGTGTTGATCGCGATGAACTCCACGCCCTTGAGTCCGACCTCGATCATCCGGTTGACGGCGTTGACGCCACCGCCACCGATGCCCACGACCTTGATGATCGCCAGGTAGTTCTGCGCTGCTGCCACGGCTCCGGGGCCTTTCGTGAAGGGGATGCGAGTTCTGGGTGGACGGGTCGATCCGTCGTGCGACCCCCGGGCCTCACGGAACCCTAACCGTGAGCCTGAGGGTTATAGTTATGTCAACCTCGCCTTTCGCACGACCATAGGCAGGCGTGCGTCCCGAACCCGGGCCGACACGCCGCGTTCAGGGCCGGTAGGTGGGATTCCCCGGCACGCTGACGTCGTAGTACGGCGCCTCCTGGGCTGCCAGGAGCTTGTCGACCACCTCGGCCTTGAGCGCGGACTCCTCCGCACTCCCCCAGAGCACCTGTCGCCGGTCGCGCAGGACCAGGGTGATCTGGTCGACCGTCGCCACCTCGACGTGGTCCACGCGGGTGACGAGGTCCCGGGGCAGGGCGGAGACCACCGTGGCGGCCTCCCGCAGCGCGTCGGTGCCCGCCGCCGCGCCGGGCCGGATCCGCGGCATGCCCGGCGGCACCTTGTCGTACTCCCGGAACACGACGCCGTCGGGGTCGAGCCCCCGGAGCCGCCCGGCCAGCTCGACGACCGCGACGGCGGTGCGCTCGACGACCGCGATCCGCACGGCGTCGGGCCAGGTGCGCGAGACGTCGACCGACTCCACCTCGGCGAGCGAGCCCACCCGGTCGTCGGCACGGCCGAGGTCGACCAGCGCGAGCTGGTCGCCGAGAGGGACGTCGGCGATCTCGCGGATGCGGGTGTCGCTCAGCTGCTCGTTGCCCACGACCTCGACCTTCTTGACCTGCAGGAGCGCGGAGAAGAAGACGAGGTGCACCGACGCACCGAGGACGGCGAGGACGAGGAGCAGGGCCACGACGTAGCGGAGGGACAGCCAGCGCCGCGCCCACTGCCGCCGCGCGAAGCGGCGGCGGGTGCGCAGCGCTGCGCGGTCCTGCTGCTCCTGCACCTGCTGCTCCACCTGCTGCACTCACGCACCTCCGAGCAGCCCGAGCACCTGCGGCCCGACGCTCGTGACGTCTCCCGCGCCGAGGGTGATCACGAGGTCGCCGGGCCGGGCACGCTGGGCGAGCGCCTGCGCCGCGGCGCCGAGGCCGTCGACGTAGGTCACGTGCTGTGCCGGGAGCGGGACGGCGTCGGCGACGAGGCGGCCGGTCACGTCGGGGTCGGGGTCCTCGCGGGCGACGTAGACGTCGAGCACGACGACCTCGTCGGCCGCGCCCAGCTCGACGCCCATGGCCTCCCCGAAGATGCGGGTGCGGGAGACGAGGTGCGGTTGGAAGGCGGCGACCACGCGACCGTCCCCGGCGAGGGCGCGTGCGGCCTCGAGGTCGCCGCGGATCTCCACCGGGTGGTGGGCGTAGGAGTCGTAGACGCGGACCCCCGCGGCCTCACCCTTGAGCTCCATCCGGCGACCGGTGCCGGTGAACCCGCCGAGGCCCTCGGCCAGTGCCTGGAACGGGAGCCCCAGCCGCAGCCCCATGGCGAGCGCGGCGACGGCGTCGAGGACGTAGTGGCGCCCGGGGATGCGCAGCCGCAGCACGCCGAGGTCGGCACCGTCCTGGGACACCCGGCAGCTGGAGGTGGTGCCCTCGAGGGCCAGGTCGTGGATGCGGAGGTCGGCGCCGGGCGACTCCCCCACCGTCACCACGTCGAGGCCGCGTGCCCGCGCCCGGTCGGCGAGGTCGGCAGCGCCCGGGTCGTCGACCACGCAGACGAGGAAGCCCGACCGGTCGACGGTGCCGACGAACTCCTCGAAGGCCCGGCGGTAGGCCTCCTCGGTGCCCCAGTTGTCGAGGTGGTCGGCCTCGACGTTGGTGACGATCGCCGCGAACGGGCGGTAGTGGAGGAACGCCCCGTCGCTCTCGTCGGCCTCGGCGACGAAGAGGTCGTCCGCGCCCGCGTCGGCGTTGCGGCCCGTCGCCGTCAGGACCCCGCCCACGGCGTACGACGGGTCGACGCCGGCCGCGAGCAGCGCCGAGGTGAGCAGCCCGGTCGTCGTCGTCTTGCCGTGGGTGCCCGCGACGGCCAGGACCCGCGAGCCAGCCATGACAGCGGCCAGGCCCGCCGAGCGCGGGAGGATGCGCAGCCCCCGGCGCCGCGCCTCGAGCACCTCCGGGTTGTCCTCGCGCGCCGCGGTCGTGACGACGAGGGTGTCGGCGTCCCCGACGTGCGCGGCGTCGTAGCCGAGGTGGCAGGTCACGCCGAGCTCGCGCAGGGCGGGCAGGAACGGGGTGTCGTGGTCGTCGCTGCCCGTCACGGCGACGCCCCGCTTCGCCATGATGCGCGCGATCGCCGAGATCCCGGCGCCGCCGATGCCGACGCAGTGCACCCGGCCGAGCTCTGCGGCGGGCAGGACCTCGCCCGGGACGGGGATCCTCACCGGCCCGGACCCCCGCTCGCGGCGCCGGCGTCGAGGACCATCCGCGCGAGCTTCTCGTCGGCGTCGAGCGGGATGACGCCCCGGGCGGCCGCGCCCATCTCGCGCAGCCGCGCCGCGTCGGTCAGCAGCCCGGGCACGCTCGCCGCGACCCACTCGGCGGTCAGCGCCTCGTCGGAGACCAGCAGGCCGCCGCCGGCGTTGACGACCGGGCGCGCGTTGAGCGCCTGCTCGCCGTTGCCGATCGGCAGCGGCACGTAGACGGCCGGCAGGCCGACCCCGGAGACCTCGGTGACGGTGTTGCTGCCCGATCGGCACAGCACCGCGTCGGCCGCGGCGTAGGCCAGGTCCATGCGGTCGACGTAGCGGCGCACGACGTAGGGCACCTCGCCGGAGGCGACGTCGAGGTCGTGCTTGGGACCCACGACGTGCAGCACCTGCACGCCGGCTGCCGCGAGCGCGGGCGCGGCGCCCGAGACGGCGGCGTTGATGCGCGCGGCGCCCTGCGAGCCGCCCGTGACGAGGAGCGTCGGCAGGTCGTCGCGCAGGCCGAACGCCGACAGCGCCTCCTCGCGCAGCGCCGCGCGGTCCATCGTGGAGATCAGCCGGCGGACCGGCAGGCCGGTGCACACCGCGTGCGGCAGCGCGGTGCCCGGGAAGCTGGTGGCGACGTGCCGGGTCATCCGCGCGCCCAGCCGGTTGGCGACGCCGGGGATGGCGTTGCCCTCGTGGACCACGATCGGCACCCCCCGCCGGCGCGCGGCGAGGTACGCCGGGACCGACACGTAGCCGCCGAAGCCGACGACGACGTCGGGCCGCACCCGGTCGACCACCGCGAGGGCCGCGGCACGTGCGGCGCGCAGGCGGGTCGGCGTACGCAGCAGGTCGGGGCCGGGACGGCGCGGCAGCGGCACCCGGGGCACGATCTCGAGCGGCAGACCGGCCTCCGGGACCAGTCGCGCCTCCAGGCCCTCGCGGGTGCCGAGACAGGTGACCTCGGTCGCGGGGTCCAGGCGGCGCAGGGCGTCGGCGGTGGCGAGCAGGGGCGAGGTGTGGCCGGCGGAGCCGCCGCCGGCGAGGAGTACGCGCATCAGGGTGAATCTATCGAGAGCGGTGGTAGGACGCGGCAGCGGCGAGGCCCGCGGAGCGGTCGCGACGGCGTGCCGCCAGCGCCGCAGCGGCCTCCGGCTCGCGGCGCGCGAAGCCGATCAGCAGGCCGAGGGCGACCAGCGAGGGCAGCAGCGCGGAGCCGCCGTAGGAGACGATCGGCAGCGGGATGCCGATCACGGGCAGCACCGCGAGCACCATGCCGACGTTGATGATCATCTGGCCGAGCAGCCACACGACGATGCCGAACGTGGCGTAGCGGACGAACGGGTCCTGGGTGGTCAGCGCGACCCGGATCGCGGCGTAGGCGATGGTGAAGAACAGCACGATCACCAGGAGGGTGCCGGCCAGGCCCAGCTCCTCGCCGAGCACGGCGAAGATGAAGTCGGTGTGGGCCTCGGGCAGGTCGCCCCACTTCTGGGTCGAGGCGCTGATGCCCTGGCCGAACCAGCCCCCGCTCGACAGGGCGTAGAGGCCGTGCGCCGGCTGCCAGCCGGCGTCGGTGTAGTCCTTGAACGGGTCGGTGAAGTGGGTGATGCGCTCGAGGCGCTCGGGGTCGGTGGCGGCCAGCGCCACCGCGGCGACGCCGAGCACCGAGAGGCTGAGGCCGAAGAGCCGCAGCGGCGCGCCGACGACCCACAGCATCCCGAGCAGGATGGCGGCGAGCACCATCGCGGTGCCGAGGTCACGACCGACGAGCACCAGGGCGATGACGGCGAACAGGCCGGGGACCACCGGGACGAGCAGGTGGTGCAGCTCGCGCAGGCGGCGCTCCTTGTGGGCGTAGATGTTCGCGGCCCAGAGCACGATGGCCAGCTTGGCGACCTCGGCCGGCTGCATCGTGAACGGACCGATGGCGAGCCAGTTCTTGTTGCCGTTGATCAGCACGCCGAAGCGCGCCACCAGGGCGAGCAGCACCAGCGCGAGCAGGAATCCGGGGTACGCCAGACGGCGGACGTGCCTGACCGGGATCCGCGAGGCCACCCAGGCGCACGGCAGGCCGATCGCGACCCACATCAGCTGCCGCTTCACCACGGCGTAGGAGTCGTCGTAGGTGAGGTAGGACCGGACGCTGGACGCGCTGAGGACCATGATGAGGCCGATGGTGAGCAGCAGCGCGGAGGCGCCGAGCAGCAGGTAGTAGGACGTCAGCGGCGTGTCGATCGCCTCGCGGGTGCGCCGCCCTGCGGAGGCGACGCGCTCGCGCGCCGAGCGCCACGCGGCGGGCAGGCCCGAGCCGAGCGGTGCGCGGGCCTCGGGGTCCGCGGTCGTCGCGGACACGTCGGGGTGGAGGCCGGGGTGGACGCCGGAATGGCCCTGCACGGCGACGTCCTCGGGGTTCGCGGTGGTCATCGGTCGCGCTCCCCTCGTCCAGTGGTTCAGTCGGTGCCGGCGATCCTGCGGTGCACGGCGGCGGCGAACGCGTCGCCGCGCGCGCCGTAGCTGGTGAACATGTCCATGGAGGCGCAGCCCGGCGCCAGCAGGACGGTGTCACCGGACCTGGCGAGCCCGGCGGCGGCGTCGACCACGCGCTCCATCGGGTCCCCAGTCTCGTCAACGCCCACATCGATGACCGGCACATCGGGCGCGTGTCGCGAAAGAGCGTCCGCGACGACCTGCCGGTCCCGCCCGAGCAGCACGACGCCGCGCAGGCGGTCGCGCACCGCGAGCACGAGGTCGTCGAAGCGGGCCCCCTTCGCCAGCCCGCCGGCCACCCACACCACGTGCTCGTACGCCGCCAGCGAGGACTGCGCGGCGTGGGGGTTGGTGGCCTTGGAGTCGTCGATCCAGGTGACGCCGCCCGCCTCGGCGACGTGGGCGATCCGGTGGCTGCCGGGCCGGAACGCCCGCAGCCCGTCGCGCACCGCCTGCTGGCTGACGCCGTGCGCGCGAGCCAGCGCGGCCGCGGCGAGGGCGTTGGCGACGACGTGCGGAGCGGGCGAGGCGAGGTCGGCGAGCGTGCACAGCTCCGCCGCGCTGGTGGCGCGCTCCTCGATGAAGGCCCGGTCGACCAGGATGTCCTCGACCACCCCGACGTCGCCCGAGGCGGGAGTGCCGAGGGTGAAGCCGATCGCCCGCGCGCCCTCGACGACCTCGGCCCCGCGCACCATCTCCTCGGTCGCGGGGTCGGCGAGGTTGTAGACGCACGCCCGCTGCACGCGCTCGTAGATGCGCGCCTTGTCGGCGGCGTACCGCTGCATCCCGGTGCGGGTGTCGTCGCCGCCCGCCGGGTCGTCGTCGTACCAGTCGAGGTGGTCCTCGGCCACGTTGAGCACGACGGCCGACTCCGCGGACATGGAGTAGGTGTAGTGCAGCTGGAAGCTCGAGAGCTCCACGGCCAGCACGTCGTAGGGCTCGGGGTCCATCACGGCCTCGACGATCGGCAGGCCGACGTTGCCGACGGCGGCGGCGCGGAGGCCGGCCGCGGTGAGGATGGACTCCAGCATCTGCACGGTCGTGGTCTTGCCGTTGGTGCCGGTGACCGCCAGCCAGGGTGCGGGGCGCTCGGGGTCGCGCAGCCGCCAGGCGAGCTCCACCTCGCCCCACACGGGCACCTCGCGCGCGACGGCCTGGGCGAGCAGCGGTGCGCTGGGCCGCCAGCCCGGCGAGGTGACGACCAGGTCGACGTCGTCGGGCAGCACGGCGGTGGCGCCCGGCTCGAGGCGCACCGTGGCGCCGAGCGTCTCGAGGAGGCGCGCCTTCTCGGCCTTCTCCTCGGTCGTCGCGTCGTCGAGCGCGGTGACCTGGGCGCCGAGGAAGAGCAGGTTGTCCGCGGCGGCGAAGCCGGAGACCCCGAAGCCGGCGACCACGACGCGTACGCCGGACCAGTCGCTGGTGCGGCCGAGCGACTCCACGTCGTGCCTCATCCGATGCCCGCGACCCACTCGGCGTAGAAGATGCCGATGCCGGTGGCCACCGCGAGGCCGGTCACGATCCAGAACCGGATCACGATGGTGACCTGCTCCCAGCCGAGCATCTCGAAGTGGTGGTGCAGCGGCGTCATCCGGAAGACGCGGTGGCCGGGCTGGACCCGGAAGACGCTGCGGAACAGCCCGCTGGCCCGGCTGGCCTTGAAGACCGAGACCTGGATGATCACCGACAGCGTGATGACGACGAACAGGCCGCCGATGATCAGCAGCAGCAGCTCGGTGCGGGTCATGATGGCGAAGCCGGCCATCGCGCCGCCGAGGGCGAGCGAGCCGGTGTCGCCCATGATGATCTGCGCGGGCGAGGCGTTCCACCAGAGGAACCCGAAGCAGGCACCGGTGATGGCCGCCGCCACCACGGCGAGGTCGAGCGGGTCGCGCACCTCGTAGCACTTGGGCCCGGCCTGGAGCGCGCACGACTGGCTGTTCTGCCAGATGTTGACCAGCGTGTAGGCGGCGAAGATGAGGATCGACGCGCCGGTGGCGAGGCCGTCGAGGCCGTCGGCGAGGTTCACCGCGTTGCTCGTGCCGGTCACGATCAGCCAGACCAGCAGGATCGCCAGGACCGTGGGCAGCGAGAAGCCCTCGTAGTCGCGGATGAAGGAGATGTGGTCGGAGGCCGGACGCCAGCCCCGATCGTCCTCCAGCACCGGCGAGAGCGCGAGGAAGCCGAACACCACGGCGACCAGCGTCTGCCCGATCATCTTCGCGCGGCTGCGCAGGCCGAGGTTGTGCTGCCGGCTGACCTTGAGGAAGTCGTCGAGGAAGCCGACCGCACCGAGCCCCACCAGCAGGAACAGGAGCAGGAGCGCCGAGGCGCTCGGCGCCTGGCCGGTGATGAGCTTCGCGGCGAGGTAGCCCACCACGCTCGCCAGCACGATCACGGCGCCGCCCATCGTCGGCGTGCCGCGCTTGGTGTGGTGCGTCGTCGGGCCGTCGTCGCGGATCGGCTGGCCGAAGCCCTGCCGGGTGAAGAACCGGATGGCGTAGCGCGTGCCGAGCAGCGAGATCAGCAGGGAGAGTCCTCCTCCGAACAGGATGGCTCTCATGTGGTGCTCCCTTCCTCCTCGGACACGAGGAGGTCCTCGGCGATCAGTTCCAGAGCCGCTCCCCGCGATGCCTTCACGAGGACGACATCAGCAGCCGAGACATTGTGCCGCAGCCACTCCGCCGCCGCGTCACGCCCCGCCGTGGGGATGCTCACTCCGCCGCGGCCGGCGCGCTCGAACCCCTCGGCGATGCCGTCCGCCTCGGGCCCGACGGTGACCAGCACGTCGACGCCCGACTCGGCGGCGTGGGCGCCGACGCCCCGGTGGGCGTCCCGGGCCCCGGCGCCCAGCTCGAGCATCTGGCCCAGGACGGCGACCGTGCGGCGGCCGCTGCGGGCGCCGATGCCGGCCAGCGTCTCCAGCGCGGCGCGCATCGACTCGGGGTTGGCGTTGTAGGCGTCGTTGACGACGACGAGGCCGTCGGCGCGCTCGCCCACCTCCATCCGCCACCTGCTGGCCGGGACCGCGTCGGCGAGGGAGTCGGCGACGGTGTCGAGGTCCAGACCCGCCGCCAGCGCCATCGCGGCGGCCGCTGCGGCGTTGCGCCACTGGTGCGTGCCGACCTGCGCGAGGTGGACGGTGGCGTGGGAGCCGCGGTGCGCGAGCTCGAAGGACTGCCGGCCGAGCTCGTCGGAGGTGATCTCGCTGACCGCGACGTCGGGCGGTGGGCCACCGGGTGGGCCGCTGCCGAACGTGGTGACGGCTGCGACGGTGCGCTGGGCCATCGCGGCCACGAGCTCGTCGTCGGCGTTGAGGACGGCGGTGCCGTCGGGCGGGAGCGCCTCCACGATCTCCCCCTTGGCCGCCGCGATCGCCTCCCGGCTGCCGAACTCGCCGATGTGGGCGGTGCCGACGTTGAGGACCGCGGCCACGCGCGGCGGCGCGATCGCGCACAGCTCCGCGATGTGCCCGACTCCACGGGCGCCCATCTCGACGACGAGGTAGCGCGTCTCAGGCGTGGCGCGCAGGACGGTGAGCGGCACCCCGAGCTCGTTGTTGAAGTTGCCGCGGGTGGCGACCGTCGGCCCCGCCTCGGCGAGCAGGTGCGCGAGGTAGTCCTTGGTGCCCGTCTTGCCCTGGGAGCCGGTCATCGCCAGCACCGTGACCTCGGGCAGCCGGTCGACGACGTGCCGGGCCAGCACGCCGAGCGCGGCCGTGACGTCGTCGACGACGACGGTGGGCAGGACGGTCGGGCGGCTGCCGAGCGCGGCGACCGCGCCGGCCTCGGCGGCCGCGCGCGCGAACTCGTGCCCGTCGGCCCGCTGCCCCGCGATCGCGACGAAGAGCCCGCCGGGCTCGGGGGTGCGGGTGTCGAGGAAGGCTCCTCCCGTGACGACGGCATCGCCGTGCGCCGTCCCGCCCACGACGTCGGCGATCTCCGCCAGGGACATCTCGATCACGCGCCACCTCCGCTCTCGCGCTCGGCACGCACGGCGCGGACCTCCTCGGCGGCGACCCGGCGGTCGTCGAAGGGGTGCACCACCCCGTCGACCTCCTGCCCGGACTCGTGCCCCTTGCCGGCCACCAGCACGACGTCGCCGGGGCGCGCCCGGCGTACGGCCTCCCGGATCGCCAGCCGCCGGTCGCCCACCTCGAGTACCTCCGCCGAGCCGCCCCGGGTCCCTGCCAGCACGGCCGCACGGATGGCGGCGGGGTCCTCGGTGCGCGGGTTGTCGTCGGTGACGATGACGACGTCGGCGAGCCGGGCGGCGATCTCGCCCATCACCGGGCGCTTGGTGGTGTCGCGGTCCCCGCCGGCGCCGACGACGACCACGACCTGGCCGTCGGTCAGGGGCCGGAGGGTGGCCAGCACGGCCTCGAGGGCATCGGGCTTGTGGGCGTAGTCCACGACGAGGGTGTGGTCCTGACCGGCTGCGACCTGCTCGAGCCGCCCGGGCACCCCGCCGACGCGGGCGATGCCCTGGGCGACGACCCGCGGGTCGAGGCCGGCGAGCGCTGCGGACGCGATCGCGGCCAGGGCGTTGGAGACGTTGAACTCCCCCGGGATGCCCACGGAGGCGCCGAGCTCGACCCCCGGCCCCACGACCGTGAAGGTGGCCCCGGCCGCGGTGAGGTCGACGTCCACGGCGCGCCAGTCGGCGTCGGCACCCCGGGAGGAGTAGGTCGACATCGGGACGGTGGCGACGTCGAGCAGGCGACAGCCGAACTCGTCGTCCACGTTGGTCAGTCCCCGGGCGGCGCGCTGGGGGGTGAAGAGGCTGGCCTTGGCGGCGAAGTAGTCGTCGAGGTCGGCGTGGAAGTCGAGGTGGTCGCGGCCGAGGTTGAGGAAGGTGGCGACGTCGAAGACGACGCCGTCGACGCGGCCGAGCACGAGCGCGTGGCTGGAGACCTCCATGGCGCAGGTGTCCACCCCCCGCTCGCGCATCACGGCGAACAGGCCGTGGAGGTCGGGCGCCTCGGGGGTGGTGAGCTGCGTCCTCACGTCCTCGCCCGCGATCCGCGTGCCGACCGTGCCGATCACCGCCGAGGTCACGCCCGACGCGGTGAGGCCCTGCTCCAGGACGCGGGTGGTGGTGGTCTTGCCCTGGGTGCCGGTGACTCCGATGACGCGCAGGTCGGCGGCGGGATCGCCGTAGACGTGGGCGGCGAGCCGGCCCAGGACGCGGCGGGGCTCCGGGACGACGATCGCCGGTGTCCCGGACGGCAGCCGGTCGAGCCCCGCCGGGTCGGTGAGCACGGCCACGGCGCCTGCGGCGAGCGCCCGGGCGGCGTGGTCGGCGCCGTGGGCCCGCGTGCCCGGGAGGGCGGCGTACAGGTCCCCGGGCCGCACCCGCGCGGTGCTCAGCGAGATGCCGGTGACCGCGACGTCCAGGTCGCCGTGCCGGGTCACGCCGACGGTCGGGGCGGCGTCGGCCCCGGGACGGCCGAGCCAGTCGGCCAGGGCTGCTGCGGAGGTCGGGTGGACGGTCCGGGGCCTGGTCGCTGCCGGGTCCTGGCGCGACGGGTCCGCTGACTGGTCCACCGACCGAGCGTATCGACTCACCACTCGACGGGCAGGCGCGACGGTGGTCCGTCGGTGGGCTCGACGCCGTAGCGGCCGAGGACGTAGCCCATGATCCGGGAGAACACCGGACCGGCGATCGAGCCGCCGCCGCCGTCGACGCGGGGGGCGTGGACCACGACGTAGACGGTGAACCGGGCGTCGTCGGCGGGCGCAAAGCCGCCGAACGAGACGGTGGTGCTGCCGTCGTAGCCGATGCCGTCCGGGGCCACCCGCTGTGCGGTGCCGGTCTTGCCCGCGACGAGGTAGCCGGGCACCTGCGCGCCGGGGGCGACGCCGTCCTCGGGGTCGACGACCTTCTCCATCATCCTGGCGGTGGCCCGGGCAGCCTGCCTGCTGACCACCCGCGTGCGGGTGGCGACGTCGGTGCCGACGGTGGTCCCGTCGTCGGTCACCGCGCTGCCGGCGATCACGCTGGGCGAGACCCGCACGCCGCCGTTGGCGATGGTGTTGACGGCGGCGGCCATCTGCACGACGTTGACCGACAGCGACTGGCCGAAGGCGACGCGGTCCTTGGTCTGCGACGTCATCGCCTCGCCCGGGGTGAGGATGCCCGGGGTCTCCCCGCGGACGCCGATGTCGGTGGTGCGGCCCAGCCCGAACCGCTGGAGGTACTCCACGAGCTGCACCGGCGAGAACGCGTCGGCCGCGAGCACGGTGCCGATGTTGGAGGACTTGGCGATGATGCCGGCGAGGGTCAGCCGGATGGTGCCGTGGTCGAACCAGTCACCGATGACGCGGTCCTGCCGAGCGAGGTTCGGCGGCACCTTGAACCGCTGGCGGGGGAACGCCTTGCCGGCGTCGATCAGCGACGCGGCCGTCAGCACCTTCTGCACCGATCCCGGCTCGTAGGTGTCGTTGAGCGCGCGCGAGCCCAGGTCGTCCTCGTCGGCGTCGGTCGGCTCGTTGGCGTCGAAGGTCGGCACGTCGGCGAGCGCCAGGATCTCGCCGGTGCGGGTGTCCATGACGACGGCGGCACCGCTCTCGGCGCGGTACTGCTGGACGGCCTGCGCGAGCACCCGCTGGGTGAACCACTGGAGGTCGCGGTCGAGCGTGGTGCGCAGGGCCGCGCCGTTGCGCGCGGCCCGCAGGGTGCTCTCCCGGAGCGGGATGCGGACGCCCTTGCCGGAGTTGGACTGCCAGGTGGCCTCGCCGTCGACGCCGGCGAGCTGCTCGTCGAAGGTGCGCTCGAAGCCGCCGAGGGGCTCGTCGGTGCCCATGTAGCCGAGCAGGTTGGCGGCCACGTCGCCGGCCGGGTAGTCGCGGATCGGGTCGTCCTGGAGGGAGATGCCCTCGAACCCCGCGTCGTCGAGCTCGGCGAGGGTGTCGGTGGCCAGGGTGCTCGGCACCCGGCGCGCGACGTACTCGTAGCGGCTTCCCTCCTTGCGCCCGCGCAGGGCGGTGAGGGTGCGGAAGTAGTCGATGGAGAGCCGCTCGGACAGCAGCCGGGCCAGCTCGGGCGCCTCGTCGGCGGTGAGGGCCGGGTCGGCGATGACCATCTTGCCCTTGATGGAGTCGGCCAACGGCACGCCGTTGCGGTCCAGGATGTCGCCGCGCTCGGCCACGAGCGGCACCCGTACGGCGCCCTCGGCGGCCGCGCGGACGGCGTACGACCCGGGGTCGACGCCCTGCAGCTGCACCAGCCGGGCGCAGAAGAACGAGAGGACCATCGCGATCAGGAGGAACCCCACGCGCAGGCGCACCATGGGTGCGCCTCGCGAGGCGCCGCGCGTGGTGCGGGTGCTCGGCACTGGTCTTCCTCCCCGGTCGGCCCCGGGGCGGGACGACCTGCTCGACAATCTAGGGCGGCTGCGGCGCGGATCCGCGCGTCCGCGCCGTCAGCGGTTGCGGTTCTTGCCCCGCTGGCGCGCGGCCGGCTGCTCAGCAGTGGCGGACGGGTCCGTGGTGGCGGGGTCCGTGGTCGCGGGGTCCGTGGTGGCGGGGACCTCGACGAGGATCGGGGCCGGCGCGAGGTTGGCCGGCTTGATCGGTGCGGGCGGCATCAGGTTGATGGCCTGCTCCCGGGTGGCCGGCGTGCGGACGCCGGTCGTCCGGCCGGTCTCGAGGTCGAGGAAGACCGGGGCGGCCGGGATGACCATGCCCATCTGCTGCGCCTGCGTCGCGACACGCTGCGGGTCGCGGAGCTCGTCGAGCTCCATGCGCAGCGTCTGCTCCCGGGCGGCCAGGGTGTCGGCCTCGGCCTCCAGCGCCGACGCGGCGAAGGACGCCTGCTGCATGGAGGTGTTGAAGAGCAGCAGCCCGACGATGCCGCCGAGGAGCACCACGCTGACCAGCGTCACGAACGGCACCCGCGGCGCGCGCGTGCGCACGCGGGGAACGACCGTGAGGCGCGCCCGGTCGACGGCCTCCTGGGCGATGCGGGTGACGCGGGTGCGGGGCTGCAGGGCGGGACTGCTCATCGAACGGCTCCTGGGGAAGAGGGGCGGGACGGGGGCGGGGCGGGGCGCACGCGCTCGACGGCGCGCAGCCGGACCGACGCGGCGCGGGGGTTCTCGGCGACCTCGTGCTCGTCGGCCTGCTCCGCACCGCGCGTCACCAGCCGCAGCGCGGGCTCGGCGCCCTCGGGCACGAACGGAAGGTCCGGCGGCACGTCGAGGCGGGTGGCCTCGGCGAAGGCGCGCTTGACGAGTCGGTCCTCGAGCGAGTGGTACGACTCCACCACGACGCGCCCGCCGACGCCGATGGCGGCGATCGAGGCGGGGATGGCGCGACGCAGGACCGCGAGCTCGTCGTTCACGGCTATCCGCAGCGCCTGGAACGTGCGCTTGGCGGGGTGGCCGCCCGTACGCCGCGCGGGTGCGGGGATCGTCGCGTAGAGCAGCTCGACGAGGTCGGCGCTCGTGCGGAACGGCGCCGTCTCGCGGCGCCGCACGACCTCCCGCGCGATGCGGCTCGCGAACTTCTCCTCGCCGTACTCGCGCAGGATGCGGGTGAGCTCCGAGGCGCTCGCGGTGTTGAGCAGGTCCGCGGCGGTCTGACCGGTCGTGGGGTCCATGCGCATGTCGAGCGGCGCGTCCTCCGCGTACGCGAAGCCGCGCTCGCGCACGTCGAGCTGCATCGACGACACCCCGAGGTCGAAGAAGACGGCGTCGGCGTGGTCGAGGCCGAGCGAGGCAAGCACGTCGGGGAGCTCGTCGTAGACGGCGTGGACCGCGGTGAACCGGTCGCCATGGCGGGCCAGCCGCTCGGTGGACATCCGCAGCGCGGTGGGGTCGCGGTCGATGCCGACGACCCGCGCCTCCGGGAGCCGCTCGAGGACCGCCTCGCTGTGGCCGCCGAGGCCGAGGGTGCAGTCGACGTAGACCGATCCGGGGGCTTGGAGGGCAGGCGCCAGCAGGGCGACGACCCGGTCGAGGAGCACCGGGGCGTGGCTGGGAGTGGCCATGTCTCAGCCCTGGGAGCCGAGGCGCGTCAGCAGCAGCAGCGCGAGGGCCAGGCCGCAGGCCGTGGCTGCGGAGAACGCGATGAGGGCAGCCGCCTCGCGCGCCTGGTCGCGCACCCGCGGCGACGGTGTCGCCGCCGCGCGTACCGGCTGGGTGGTGCTCATGGTCTCGACCCCACTGTGCTGGTGCTGCTGGCTGGTTGGCGGTGCGGCTGACACCCCCCGTCGTGTGGCACGGGGTGAGCCGCCGCACCAGGTCCCTGCCCGCTCCCCTGCGAAGGGGAAGGCCCTCTGGTGCCGGGGAAGTGCCCCAGATGACCACGCGGAGAGCGGGCTCGAGACCTCGTGCTGCGGGTCGCGATGTCAGCTGTGCTGTTGTGGGTGCTGCTGGTCAGATGCCGGGGAAGACCTCGTCGCTGAGCTCGGAGAACTTCTGCTCCTGCTCCTCGGAGTAGGTCGCCCACGCGGTCGGGTCCCAGATCTCGATCCGGTTCATCGACCCGATGACGACGCACTCCTTGCGGAGCGAGGCGTACTCCCGCAGCGGTGCCGGGATGTTGATGCGCCCCTGCTTGTCCGGCACCTCCTGGCTGGCGGCGGCGAACAGCATGCGGACGTAGTCACGGGTGTTCTTCTGCGTGACCGGCGCCTCGCGGAGCCGGTCGGTGAGCCTCCCGAAGTCCTCCAGCGACCAGACAGTGAGGCAGCGCTCCTGTCCCCTGGTCACCACGAGGCCCTCCGTCAGCTCGTCCCTGAACTTCGCCGGGAGGAAGAGCCGGCCCTTCTCGTCGAGCTTGGGCGTGTAGGTGCCGAAGAACATCCGGCACCCCCTTGCTCGGCGGGAAGATCGACCCTGTCCCCCACTTCGCCCCACACTACTCCACTTCACTCCACCGTCAACCAGATCGAGCGTGTTTCCCGCACGAATTCACCGTTTTCCCGCGGTGCCGGCGGCGGTGGCCGCGGGTGCCGGGACGCCCGGACGGGTGGCGAGCCACGCTCAGGAGGCCGCCGGTGGAGCGCCGGTGGGGGCTGCGACGCCCGGTGGTGGTGCGAAGTGGGGGACGTGGGTGCGCGGGTGCCAGGACCGCCGTACGCCCCGACCTGGTGACGTCCGTGCCGAACCGGCTCCCACGTCGTGAGCGGCGGGTATGTTGCGCGGACCACATACGGTGGTGCCAGCGGGGACGAGAGGCGCGAGGGGACGACGACGTGACGACTGGGCTTTCCGGGCAGGCGCCCGACCTGGACACCGTGCACCGGGTCACCGGTGCGGTCCGCCACAACATCGAGCGCGTGATCGCCGGCAAGCCCGACGTCGTCAACGCCGCCCTGGTCGTCCTGCTCGCCGAGGGACACCTGCTCATCGAGGACGTCCCCGGCGTCGGCAAGACCCAGCTGAGCAAGGCGCTGGCGCGCAGCATCGACTCCTCGGTCCGGCGCATCCAGTTCACGCCGGACCTGCTCCCCTCCGACGTCACCGGCGTCTCGGTGTTCAACCAGGACACCCGCGAGTTCGAGTTCCGACCCGGCGGCGTGTTCGCCAACATCGTGGTGGGCGACGAGATCAACCGTGCCTCGCCCAAGACGCAGTCGGCGCTGCTGGAGTGCATGGAGGAGCGCCAGGTCACCGTCGACAACGCGACCTACCAGCTCGAGAAGCCGTTCATGGTGATCGCGACGCAGAACCCGATCGAGATGGAGGGCACCTACGCCCTCCCGGAGGCGCAGCGCGACCGCTTCATGGCGCGCGTGTCGGTCGGCTACCCCGTCGAGGCGGCGGAGATCGCGATGCTCGAGGGGCACACCTCCCACAACCCGCTCGAGGACCTGGAGCCGGTCACGGACGCCGGGGAGATCCGCAAGGTCATCGAGATCGTCGGTCGGGTGCACGTCTCGCCGGCCGTGCAGCGCTACGCCGTCGCCCTGACCACCGCCACCCGCACCAGCCACGACCTGCACCTCGGTGCGTCGCCCCGGGCGACGCTGCACCTGGTGCGGGCCGCCAAGGCCGTCGCCGCGACCCAGGGCCGCGACTACGTCCTCCCCGACGACATCCACGGCATCACCTCGCCGGTCCTCGCGCACCGGCTGCTGCCCAATGTCGAGGCGACGATGAGCGGGCGCACCACCGCCGCGATCCTGTCCGGGATCGTGGAGTCGGTGCCCGTCCCCGACGCCAGTCGTGCGTGAGTCCCTCGCCGCGCTGACCGTCCGTGGACGGGCGTTCCTGGCTGCCGGGATCACCACGGTGGTCGCCGCGATCGTGGTCGGCCACTCCTCGGTCGTGCGCATCGGCGTGCTGGTCGCCGCGCTCCCGCTCCTGACCGCCTGGTGGGTCGGACGCTCGCGATACCGCCTGGCGCTCACCCGCACGGTGTCGCCCCAGCTCGTCGTCGCCGGCCAGCCCGCCACCGTCGAGCTCGTCATCTCCAACGAGTCGCGCACGCGGACCGGCGTGCTGCTGCTCGAGGAGCGGCTCCCCTACGTCCTCGGCACGCGGCCGCGCTTCGTGCTCGAGGGCCTCGGTCACGGCTGGCGCCGGCACGCCACCTACCAGGTGCGCTCGGAGCTGCGCGGGCAGTTCGACATCGGGCCCATGTCGGTGCGGGTCACCGATCCCTTCGGCCTCGTCGAGCTCGGCCGTACGTTCCACGCGACCTCGCGGCTCACGGTGACACCGCGCACCATCCCGCTGCCGAGCATCCCGCTGGGCGGGGCGTGGACCGGCTCGGGCGACAACCGGCCCCGCGCGTTCGCGACCGGCAGCGCGGAGGACGTCACGGTGCGCGAGTACCGCCGCGGCGACGACCTGCGACGGGTCCACTGGCGCAGCTCGGCACGCGTCGGCGAGCTGATGGTGCGTCGCGAGGAGCAGCCGTGGCAGTCCCGCGCCACCGTGTTCCTCGACAACCGCGCCATGGCGCACCGCGGGCAGGGGGCGGCGAGCTCGCTGGAGGGCGCGGTCTCCGCCGCCGCATCGATCGCGATCCACCTCTCCCACCACGGCTACACGGTGCGACTGGTCACCGCCTCCGGCGACTCCCGCGAGACTGAGTGGCACTCCCACACCGCCGAGGCCAGCACCATCCCGCTGCTGGAGGCGCTGGCGGTCGTGCAGCTCGACCACTCCCCCACCCCGGACACCCAGTGGCTCGCCGAGCCCGGCCACGGCGGCCTCACGATCGGCGTCTTCGGCGCCCTCGGCGAGGGCGACCTGCCGTTCCTGCGCCGGCTGCAGCACCACGCGTCCTCCAGCTTGGCGATCGCTCTGGAGGTCGACGCGTGGGCGCCGCACCTGCCGGCGCAGCCCGGTCCCGGTGCGGCGCCGCGGTTGACCGCGACCGGGTGGCGCTCGGTCACCCTCGGGCCGCGCGATCGGCTCGACACCGCGTGGCAGGAGCTCGGCCTGATGCAGAGCCGCGCCACCGCGTCGGCGGGAGCGGCACGATGAGGGCCGCGGGACAGCCGTCCTGGGGCTCGCTCACCCACCAGCTGGGCCTGGCCGCCACCGCCCTGCTGGCGGCGTGGACCACCGTGCTCTCGTGGGGCGTCCTCACCGAGGCCTTCGGCCGGGTGGCGGTCCCGCTGCTGCTCATCGGTGCCGTCGTCGCGGTCGCCGGCGCCCTGGGGCGCCGCAGCCGCCTGCCGGCCGTCGGCATCGTCGCCGCCCAGCTGGTGCTGGGCGGCCTGCTGGTCCTCGGCGCCACGACGGGCACACCGGTGCCGACGCCGGACAACGTCGACGCCTTCCTCGCCGCCCTCGACGACGCGCTGGCGACCTCGCGCAGCTACGCGGCGCCGGTCCAGCTCGGCGTCCCGCCGGTCCACCCGCTGCTGCTGATCGGCGGCACGCTCGTGGTCGTCCTCGTCGACGTCATCGCGTGCACCCTGCGCCGCGCGCCCGTGGCCGGCCTCGTGCTGCTGGCGGCGTACACCCTGCCGGTCGCCGTGACCGGCAACGGGGTGTCGTGGCTGCTCTTCATCGTCATCGCCGGCTTCTTCCTGGCCCTGGTCTTCCTGCAGCACAACGACCAGCTCACGAGCTGGGGCCGCTCCCCCGACGGCGACCGGGGCTCCTTCTCGGTCCGCACCGGCGCGATCGGCAACACCGCCCTCGCCCTCGGCGCGGGGGCCATCGCCCTCGCGGTCGTGGTCCCGGCAGCGGTGCCGACGATGAGCATGAGCGTCTTCGAGGGCAACGGCCCCGGCACCCGCGAGGTCGAGGTGCAGGACCCGATGGTGGACCTCCGACGCGACCTGCGTCGCGGTGAGGACATCCCGCTGCTGTGGGTCACCTCGTCGGGGCCCAAGCCGTCGTACCTCCGCATCTCGGTCCTCGCGCGCTTCAGCGGCTCGGAGTGGACGCCCGGCGACCGCGAGATCCCGGAGACGCAGACCGCCACCGGAGCCCTCCCCTCGCTCGACGGGGTGGGCCTCGAGGTCCCGCGCCGCGAGTCGAAGTACGACGTGCGCGTCGGCCCGGACTTCGCGTCCGCCTGGCTGCCCACGGCCCCGCAGACCACGCGCGTCGTCGCCGGCTCCGACTGGCGCTACGACGTCGACACCCGCGACGTCATCGCCGCCGAGGACGACGTCACCACCGCCGACCTCACCTACGACTACACCGGCGTGCAGCTGGAGTACGACGCGGAGTCGATGGACGCGGCCGTGTCGGGCGCCGGATCCGTGGCGGGCATCTTCACCGAGGTGCCGTCCTCGCTCAACAACGAGATCCGCCGGACGGCGGCCAGCGTGACGGCCGACGCACCCACGCGCTTCCAGAAGGCGCAGGTGCTGCAGCGGTGGTTCCGCGAGGACGGCGGCTTCCGCTACGACGACGGGGCCGTGCCGTCGGCAGGCGACGGCAGCGCCGACCTGCTGGCGTTCCTCGACGACCGGGTCGGCTACTGCGAGCAGTTCGCGGCGTCGATGGCGATCATGGCGCGGGTCATCGGGATCCCGAGCCGCGTCGCGGTCGGGTTCCTCGAGCCGGAGCGGGCCACCAACGGCTCGTGGGAGTTCTCCTCCCACGACCTCCACGCGTGGCCCGAGCTGTACTTCCCGGGCTCCGGCTGGGTGCGGTTCGAGCCCACCCCGCAGTCGCGGGGCACGCAGCCGCCCGACTACACCGAGGCCGAGTTCGAGGCGGTCCCCGAGGCGCCCGCCCCGAGCGCGAGCCGCTCGGCCGATCCCCTGCCCGAGCGCGGCGAGTCGGCGGACGCGGAGGCCGCCTCCGCCGAGGAGGACGCCTCGTCGATCCCCTGGGGCCCCATCGTCGCCGGCGTCCTCGGGCTCGGCGCGCTGGCGTTGCTGCTGCTGACACCCCGACTCGTGCGTCGCGCACGCCGGCAGCGCCGCCTCGCCGGCGACATCGAGGACGTCTGGACCGAGCTGCGGGACGTGGCCCGGGACCTCGGGCACGCGTTGCCCACCGGCCGCTCGCCCAGGCGTGCCGGTGACTGGCTCGGGCGGCTGCTCGCGGCGCCCCTGCACGACCGGTCCCGGCCGGACCGGCCACGACGCGGTCGCGAGCAGGCGCCCGAGGCGGCCCAGGCACTCGACCGGCTCGTCGTGGCGCTCGAGCGCAGCCGCTACGCCCGTGACCCGGAGACCTTCACCGCCGACCGCTTCGTCCCCGACCTCGCGCGGGTCGAGGAGGCGCTGGCCGCCGGGGCCACCCCTCGTGAGGAGCGCCGCGCCAGGTGGTGGCCGGCGTCGGTCGTCGGTCGGCGCCCGTCCCGGCGCCGGCGCTCCCGCGCCGGCCACGCCCCGACGGCGACGCCGGACCGCGAGACCAGCCGGACCGTCGACGAGCTCGTCGGCTGACCGAGCCGGCCCGCTCGCGCCGGGGGGATCCCCGGCGCCGCCACGGCGACCGGTCGTGGACGACCACCGCGCGCCGGCCTATCCGCGGCGATCGTCCGGCCCGGCTTCGACCGGTGGACGTCGACGGTCGACGTCGACCGGCTTGGCTGTGACGTCGCACGACCACGTCGCGCCCGGTCGCGATCGGACGCCACGCCGCTGCGAGCGGACGAAGGCGCCGGCCGTCAGGTCAGAAGCCGCGCTCGCGGCGGCGACGCCACCGCTCCTCCATGCGCTCCATGAAGGGAGCGCCGGAGCGCTGGCGGCTGGGGCGGTGCGGGCGACCGCCGTCGACCACGCCGAAGCCGGTGCGGCCGGAGGCGCGCACCTTCGGGGCGGAGTGACCGGGGCTGCGCGCAGACGTGAGCGCCAGGATCGCGCCGCCGAGCATCACCACGAACCCGAGGACGCCGACCACGGTCTGGAGGACGGCGCTGAGGTCGAGCAGCACGGCCACGACGAGCAGGCCGATGCCGGCGAGGAGGATGCTGCCACCCATGATCATCCGCCGGCGGGCGGCGCGCTGGAAGGAGGTGCCGCGGAGCGTGGAGGCGAGCTTCGGGTCCTCCTCGACGAGGGCGCGCTCCATCTGCTCGAGCAGTCGCAGTTCTTCCTCGGAGAGCTCCACGATTTCCTCCTTACCTCTGCGTCAAGTCTAGGCACGCTCCTGCCCCTACGGTAGGCGTCGCCCGAAATTTCCACCCCCACGCAGGGGTCCGGCTCGGCCGACGCTCAGACGAGGCTGCCCGGGCGGACCGCAGCGGCGCCGAACCGTCGGGTCGCCCGGTCCACGGCCCGGTCCGCCTCGGCCCAGCCCCGCTCGGGCTCACCGAGCACGAGCTGACGCTGCACGGTGCTGCGCGGCACCAGGCGCTCGACGCGGACGCCGACCAGCCGCAACCGGGCTCGCTGCAGCCCGAGCGCGTCGTAGAGCCGCGTCACCGCGCGATGGACCTCGACCGTGACGTCGGTGGCCTCGGGCAGCGTCCGCGAGCGCGTGATCGTGGTGAAGTCGGCGAACCTCACCTTGAGCGTCACCGTCCGGCCGGACACGCCGGCCGCGCGCATCCGTCCGGCGACCCGTGCCGACAGGCGCAGCAGCTCGCGCACGATCACGTCGCGGTCGTCGGTGTCGCGCGCGAAGGTCTCGTCCGCGCCCATCGACCGCTCCGGCTCGTGCGGCCCGGCCGTCGGTGCCAGCTCGCCGCGGTCGGTGCCCCAGGCCAGGTCGTGCAGGTGGCGGCCGAGGTGGTCGCCCACAGCACGCTGCAGGGTGCGCAGCGGGGTGTGGGCGACGTCGCCGACGGTCGTCAGGCCGAAGCGGTGGAGCAGGGCCTGCGTCTTCTCCCCCACGCCGTAGAGTTCACCGACGTCGAGCGGGTGCAGGAACGAGCTCACCTCGGCCGGCGGCACGACGACCACGCCGTCGGGCTTCGCGCGCCGGCTCGCCACCTTGGCCACCGACACCGACGCCGCCGCACCGACCGAGCAGGTGATGCCCTGCTCGTCGTGGATGGTCGAGCGCAGCCGCTCGGCGATGTCGCGCGGCGAGCCGAGCCGACGCGTGGATCCCCGGACGTCGAGGAACGCCTCGTCCAGCGAGACCGCCTCGACCACCGGCGTCACCTCGCGGAAGGTCTCCATCACCGAGGCCGAGACGCTGGAGAAGGTGGCGTAGTCGGGCTCGAGCACCACGACGTGGGGGCACAGCCGGCGGGCGCGGGTCATCGGGAGGGCGGAACGCACCCCGTAGCGGCGCGCGACGTAGTTGGCGGCCAGCATCACCCCTCGCCCGCTGCCGCCGACGACCACCGGCTGGTCGACGAGGTCCGGACGCTCCCGCAACCCCACCGAGGCGTAGAAGGCGTCCATGTCGACGTGGAGGATCGGCGTCAGGACCCGGGCGTCGGTCATCGCGGAGCGCCTCTCCCGCGGCCGGCGACGCCCGACCGGTCAGCGGCGCGCGAGGACGTGCAGCTGCGCAGCGAGGGGGAGGTACTCCGGGCGCGTGGCGACGGCCCGCTCGAGCTCGACGAGGGCCGCGGTCGCGCCCGGCTCCAGGTCGAGCAGGCTGCCGGGCACGAGGTCGGCGAACACCCGCACCGCCTGGACGGACACCGGCTCGAGACCGGCTCCGGTGAGGAGGTGGACGACCTCGTCGTGCGTGAACCGGTGACCACCGCCCCGGCTCGCGGGTGCCGGCACCGGGTCGCCGTCGAGCAGCTCGCGGGCAGCCTGGAAGTGACCGGCCATCGCGCGTGCGACGACGGCCGCGTGCCGCTGGGCCACGAGCAGGCTGAGGTGCCCGCCGGGACGCAGCACGTCGGCGATCGCCGCGACGGAGGCCGCGGGATCCTCGACCATCTCGAGAACCCCGTGGCACAGCACGAGGTCGGCCTGCTCGACCAGCCTCGGCAGGTCGGAGAGGTCGCCCTGCTGGCCGATGATCCGGTCGGCGACGCCGCGCTCGCGGGCGCGCCGGCCGAGGGAGGCCAGCGCGTCGGGGCTGGGGTCGATGACCTGGACGGTGTGGCCGAGCTCGGCCAGCGGCACGGCGAAGCCGCCGGTGCCGCCGCCGACGTCGACGATGCGCGCCTGCCGGTCCACCGGACCGCCGGACTCGAGCAGCCGGTGCACGCCCTCCCAGGCCACGCCGGTGCGGACGGACTGGCGGCGGTCGCTGGCGGAGGGCTGGGCCATGTCGGCAACCCTAGTGGCTGGGCGCGGCGCGTCCTCGGCGATGTCATCCGAGGCTCCCGGGGCTGCGGTACGACAGCTTCCGCGCGACGTCCCGGGGGGCGTCGCCGGGGGGCTCGACGTCGGCGTACGGGGACGTCCGGGAGCCGCTGCTGTGCACCCGGACCCGGCGCACCGCCGGGGCGTCACCCGCTGGCTGCTGGGTCGTCGCCAGCTCGGCACGGACGAGCGAGACGCCCTCCTCGCTCGTCCGGGCCTGCTGCCAGATGGCGTGCAGCGCCGGCAGCTCCCACGCCCCGGTGGCTCGTAGCGAGACGCCGCGCCGTCCCGTGCGGCGCAGCTCGCCGCGCACGAGGAGCAGCCACGACGAGAACACCGTCGTGGCGCACGTGCCCTGGGCGTCCTCGAAGAACGTCGCGTCGACCGGGCCCGTGCCGTCGTCGAGGGTCAGGAACACGACCCGGCGCCCGGACCTGACCGGCGGGGTCTGGGTGGCGACCTTCACCCCTGCGACGAGGAGCGCGGCGCGGCTGCGTCGGCGCAGCAGGTCGCGGCTGCGGGTCACGCCGAGCGCCTCGAGGAACGGCTCGTAGGCCGTGACGGCGTGCTGGCTGACGTCGAGGCCGAGGATCTCCAGCTCGGCAGCCATGCGTTCGTGCGGCGACATCTCGGGCAACCCCGTCGGACGCTCACCCGACTGCCCCGGCTCGTCACCCAGCCGCAGGGTCAGCTGGACCGAGCCCGGGCCCGTCACCGGACGGGCGGCGCGCGACTGCGCGGCGGCGCGTGCCCAGACACCGCCGTCGGCCAGGGCGTGCCGCTCGGTCGGCGGCGCGTCGCCGCGCACCGCGGGGTCGGTGCTGTTGCGCGCCGCGGCGTCCACGGCGGCGCTGGCGGCCGGCAGCGGCGCGTGCCGGCCGGCGGGGCCGCGGCCCCGGGCCCGTGCGGCACGGTCGAGCGAGCGGGCGTGCAGGTCGAGCTCGGCTGCCTGGAGCAGGAGGTCGCGCCGCGTCACCCGGCCGCGTCGCCGCACCGACTGCTCGCCCGCGCCGATGCCGTAGACGCCGTCGAAGGCCCCCGCGAGCACCAGTCGCTCGACGATCGGCCGCGAGACGCGTGCCCGGTGGAAGAAGTCGGACAGCGAGGCGTAGCGGCCGCCCCCGCGCGCCTGCACGATGCGTGCGACCTCCGCCTCGCTGATGCCCTTGACGTCGCTGAGCGAGAGCCGGATGGCATGGCCCTCGCCGTGCGCCCCGCGCTCCACGACGTAGGTCGCAGCGCTGGAGTTGACGTCGAGCCCCAGCACGCCCACCCCGAAGTGGCGTGCGTCGTCGAGGATCAGGCGCTTGGGGTACATGCCGGGGTCGTGGGTCAGCACGCCGGCGAGGAAGTGGGCAGGCCAGTGCGCCTTGAGCCAGGCCGACTGGTAGGTCGGGAGGGCGAACGCGGCGGCATGGGCCTTGCAGAAGCCGAACGAGGCGAACGCCGCGAGGACGTCCCAGACCTGCTCGACCACGGGCCGGTCGTAGCCGCGGCCGAGCGCGCGGGGGACGAACCAGGCCCTGGTCGCGGCCATGCCGTCGACGTCGCCGAGCGACCGGCGCTTCTCGTCGGCCTCGGCGTAGGACGTGCCGCCGAACAGGGCGATGATCTCGATGACCTGCTCGTGGAACACCACCACCCCCCGGGTGTCGCTCAGGACGGGCCGCAGGTCGTCGTGGAGGTAGCGGGCCTGCGACCACCCGTGCTTGACCTCGAGGTAGGGCGTGATCATGTCGCTCCTGACCGGCCCCGGTCGGAACAGCGAGATGTCGGTGATGATGTCGTCGAAGGTCTCGATCCCGGACTTGCCCACGAGCTCACGCTGCCCGGGCGACTCGATCTGGAAGACGCCGAGGGTCCTGGCGCTGCTGATGAGGTCGTAGGTGGCGGCGTCGTCGAAGGGCACCTGGGCCTCGTCGTCGAGATCGATGCGCACCCCGTCGACGCGCTCCACCTCGGCGACGGCGTGGGCCATCGCGGACTGCATCCGGATCCCGAGGACGTCGAGCTTGAGCAGCCCGAGCTGCTCCACGTCGTCCTTGTCGAACTGGCTCATCGGGAAGCCCGCCCAAGAGGCCTCGACCGGGGTGCGGTCGAGCAGCGTGGCGTCGGAGAGCAGCACGCCGCAGGGGTGCACCGCGATGTGGCGGGGCAGGCCGTCGAGCCGCTCGACGAGACCGAAGAAGTGGTCGAGCGCACCGTCGTCGAGGCCGCTGGCGCGCAGCTCGGGCAGGTCGCGCAGGGCCGCGCGGGCGTCGCGCGCCCGGACGTGCGGGAACGCCTTGGCGATGGCGTCGACCTCGCCCGGCGGCATGCCGAGCGCCGCGCCGACGTCGCGCACCGCGTGACGCACCCGGTAGGTGTCCATCATCGAGACGCACACGCAGCGCTCGCCGCCGAACCGGTCGAGGATCGCGCGGTAGACGTCCTCGCGACGGGCGGACTCCACGTCGATGTCGATGTCGGGCAGCGAGGCTCGCAGCGGCGAGAGGAACCGCTCCATGAGCAGTCCGTGGCGGATGGGGTCGACGCCGGAGATGCCGAGCAGGTAGTTGACGAGACTGCCGGCGCCCGAGCCGCGGGCGGCCCGCCGCACGCCCATGTCGCGGATGAGGTCGCTGACGTCGGCGACGGTGAGGAAGTAGGAAGCGTAGCCCAGCACCTCGATGGTCTCGAGCTCGTCGTCGAGGCGTTTCCAGATGCGCGCCCGGGGCGCGTCGCCGTAGCGCCGTCCGATCGCCCCCTCGCACCTGCGGCGGAGGGCCACGGCGGCCGACGGCGCCGAGGGGTCGGACAGGTCGAGCTCGGGGAAGTGCACCTCGCCGATGCCGAGGTCGGCCCTCGGGTCCAGCGCGCACCGGTCGGCGACGGCGCGGGTGCGTGCGAGCAGCCGTCGCGCCGCCTGCTCGCTGCCGACCGTCCCGGCGAGCCGGCAGATCTCCTCGGCGACCTCGTGCATCTGCTTGCCGGACTTGAGGAAGCCCTCGGCGTTGCCGCGGCTCGTGCCCGGGCCGATGTCGCGCAGGCCCGCCGAACCGAGTGGGACCAGCCGCCGCGCGGCGTCGAGGACGTCGATCGTCGGGGCGTCGAGGCGGTCGGCGTAGCGCACGACGTTGGTCAGCACCGTGCCGAGCCCGGCGGTGCGGGCGATGCCGGCCATCCGGGCGGCGTGCGGGGAGGTGCCCGGGCCCCAGTCGCCGTACCGGGCGCCGAGACGGTGCGAGACCAGCTCGACGAGCAGGCTCTCCGCGGGCACGACCTCGCGCCAGGGCGCGAGCGCCGCCACGGCGAGGTCGTCGCGGCGCCGGGTGGCGGCCGCGCCGACCTCCGACGACGGACCGAGCAGCACCAGCACGTCGCCCCCGGCCAGGTGGGGAGCCAGCACGTCGAGGGTGGCGACAGGGCGTCCGCGCTCCCCCGCGAGGTGCACGGCCGAGACCATCCGGCACAGCGCCGCCCAGCCGGACCTGCCGCTGGCCAGGAACGTCACCCGCGCACTGCCGCCCTGCTCGAGCGACAGGTCGCGGGCCGGGCCGCCGCGCGTCGGCGCGCGACGGCGGCCCGTACCGCCCGCGGGACCGCCCGCGGGACCGCCCGCGGGACCGTGGTGGAGCCCGTGACCGGGCGTCGGCGCGACCGCGAGGTCGACGCCCAGCACGGGGCGGATGCCCGCCCGGTCGGCTGCGCGGGCGAACTTCACCGCACCGTAGGTGCCGTCGCGGTCGGTGAGGGCGAGGGTGTCCATCCCCTGCTCGGCAGCGCGCTGCACCAGGACGTGCGGGTGGGACGCGCCGTACTGCATCGAGAAGCCGGAGGCGACGTGCAGGTGGACGAACGGGTCGGCGGGCACCTCAGGCCACGCTGGCGTGCGGGACGAGGCCCAACGCCTGCTCGACCACGGCCAGGAACCGGTCGGCGTCGCGCACGAGGTCGTCGGCCTCGCGCTCGGTCACCGCGCGGGTCGAGCCCGCCTCGGCCGCAGCCCGCTTCGCGGCACCCGCGGCGAAGAACGTCGCCCACTCGGAGAGCTCCGGCGCGACCTCGGCGAGCAGGACCCAGGCGTTCTTCTGCCGACGCGCGCGTGGCGCCGGGCGCGCCCGCGCCGCCAGCAGCGCGGCGGCCGCGCACAGGGCGGCGACGTGGGCACAGGCGTAGCGGGTCGGCACGTCGCGCGCGGTGATGGACTCCTGCAACGAGGTCGCCGACCGCTGGAGGTAGGAGTGGGCGGTGGCCGGGAGCAGGTGCGGGTGGGACGGAGGGTGGGACGGAGGGTGGGACGCGGGACGGGGTGCGGGGTGCGGACTGCGCGACGAGGTCATGGCGACCGCCCTCAGTCCAGGCAGCCGACGAGCTGCCAGCGCCCGTCGGACCAGTCGAAGGAGAGGTCGAACACGCCGTAGGACTCCTGCTCCTGGCCGGCGCGCAGGCCGCGGCCCGCCTCCACCCGCCACAGCTCGCGCTCGGCCACGAGGTCGGCGACCGGTCCGCCGCCCTGGTCCTCGGGACGCCCCTGCCACCACGGCCCGGTCTCCACCCAGTGGGCGACCACGGCCCGCACCTTCCACAGCCGGCCCCGCCACAGGAACTGGTCGGGGTCCTCCGCCTCGCCACGTCGCACCTCGACGGGGTCGTCGTACTGCCTCATCGCGCCTCCTCGCACAGTCGTCGACCCCGGGGCCGACCCGGCGGCGGGGGGGTCGAGGTCACCGCCGCCGGGTCGCATCGAACCTCTGTTCGAACACCGAGAACGGTACTACCCGCGACCGACACCGCGTCAAGGCCGCCGTGGGGGCGGGCCGACGGCGGGCTGACGAGACGGGCGCGCGAGGAGGCCGCGCGAGGAGGCGCCTGTCGCCGGCGCTCAGTGCCGTCGCAGGTAGTCCGTGGTCTCGCGCCGCCAGAGGAAGAACGAGAGCACGAGACCCTCGACGATCACCAGCGCCGAGAGCACGACGAAGATCGACGGGAGGTGGGAGTCCAGGCACACCACGCCGACCAGCACCCCGACGCCGGCCGTGGCGGTGAGCACGGGCCGGGTCCAGGCGTGCCCGCCGACGAAGAACGAGCCGAGCACCAGCACGAGAGCGGCGAAGCCGACGAAGGCCACCACCGACAGCGCGACGAACCCGGGCACGATCGGGCTGTCCCGCAGCAGCTCGATGCCGCCCTGGGCGAGGAGCTCCTGGGCCGACGGGTTGCCCTCGGCCCAGCCGAGGATCACCTCGTCGCGCATGAGCCAAGTCAGCAGCGTGATCACCGCCGCGGTCGCCACGATCAGGACCAGCACCCGCATGCTGTTGACCACCGACCCGGGCAGGTCACGCGCCATCTGGAATCCCCCTGAGACTCGTCGTCGTTCGTCGCTACGCTCGCATCATGTCGACGGAGCACGCGTCCATCACCTCATTTCGAGGCGACCTCGCCCGGCGCGGCGGCACGGGTGATGTGGTCATCCTGCCCGACAGCGCGCACACAGCGGCACTCGCCGCGGCGGCGCTCGGGTGCGAGGTCGGCGCCATCGCCAACAGCCTGCTCTTCGACGCCGACGGCGAGCCTGTCCTGATCCTGACCTCCGGCGCCCACCGCGTCGACACGTCGGCCGTCGCCGAGCGCATCGGCGTGGCCCGGCTCAGGCGCGCCGACCCCGACTTCGTGCGCCGGCACACGGGGCAGGTGATCGGTGGCGTCTCCCCCCTCGACCACCCCGCCCCGATCCGCACGTGGATCGACCCGTGGCTGCGCTGGCACGAGGTGGTGTGGGCCGCCGCCGGGCACCCGGCGGCGGTGTTCTCCACCACCTACGACGAGCTCGTGCGGATGACCGGCGCGGTCGAGGTGCAGGTCGACTGACGACGCACGCGAGGGAGTGGGGCGAGGTGGACCGATGGACGCGCTGGCACTGACCTTCTCGAGCGGCTGGGCGAGCGGGGTCAACGCCTACCTGGTGGTGCTCGTGCTCGGCATCGCGGACCGGCTGGGCCCGTTCGCCGACATCCCCGACGTGCTGGGCCGGTGGGACGTCCTGGCGGCGGCCGGCTTCCTCTACGCCATGGAGTTCGTCGCCGACAAGATCCCCTACGTCGACTCGACGTGGGACGCGGTCTCCACGGCGATCCGGCCCACGGCGGGCGCGGTCATCGGGGTCCTCCTCGCCGGTGACGCCTCGTCGCTCGACCAGGCCGTGCTCGGCGTCGTCGGCGGCGGCACCGCCCTGCTGAGCCACCTCGCGAAGGCCGGCGGCCGCCTGGCGATCAACGCCTCGCCGGAGCCGGCGTCCAACGTGCTGGCCAGCCTCACCGAGGACGCGGTGGTGCTCGGCGTGGTCTGGTTCTCCCTCGAGCACCCCCAGGCGGCCGCCGCGGTGGCGGGAGTCCTCCTGCTGCTCGGCCTCGTCGTGCTGCTCCTGGTCGGGCGGCTGGTCCGCCGGGGCTGGCGGCGGTGGCGGAGGGAGCCGGCCCGACAAGTCGCCTAGGGTTCCTCCGTGGCGCGTGTGGTGGTGGTCGGCGGCGGGTTCGGCGGGATGGCCGCGGCGGCCCGGCTGGCCCGGCTCGGGCACGACGTGACGCTCCTCGAGCGCTCCGACCGTCTGGGCGGCGCCCTGTCGACCGTCGAGCAGGACGGCTTCGCCTGGGACGCCGGCCCGACCAGCACGCTGCTCCCCGCGGTCGTGCGCGACCTGTTCCGGAAGTCCGGCCGGCCGCTCGAGCGTGAGATCGACCTCCGTCCGCTCGACCCCGTGCGCGAGCACCGCTTCGCCGACGGCTCGGTGCTCCGACTGCCCGGTGGCTCCCGAGCCGCCCAGCTCGAGGCGTTCGACACCCTGGGCGCGGGGCTCGGCCGCCAGTGGGTGGACCACGTCGCGTCGTACGGCGACACCTGGGAGCTGCTGCGCAAGGAGTGGTTCGAGCGGCCCTTCGACGACGACGTCGCTCCCCGGGAGCTCGTCGCGCTGCTCGGCCGCCGGGAGTCGCTGCACAGGCGGCTGCGCCGGGCCCTGCGCGACGAGCGGTTGCGGCTGGTCGCCGGGCACCGGCTGGTCATGGACGGCCACGACCTGCGCGAGGTGCCGGTCCTCGCCGGCGTCGAAATCTACCTCGAGCAGCGCTTCGGCTGCTGGACGGTCCCCGGCGGGCTCGCCGCGCTCGGCGTCGCGATGGCCGAGCGGCTGTCCCTGCGCGGGGTGACGACGCTGACCGGCACGGCCGCCACCGACCTCGTGGTCCGCGGCGGCCAGGTGGCGGCGGTGCAGACCGAGAGCGGTGCGGTGGACGCCGACCAGGTCGTGGTGGCGATCGACCCGCGTCGCCTGCCGACCCTGGCACCCCACGTCCGTCGCACCATGCCCGCCCTGCCGCCGGTGGTGTGCCACGTCGGGCTCGAGGGCGAGGTGCCCGACCTGCCGCACGAGGTGGTGCTCCACGGGGACCCGCTCCTGGTCGTGCGCACCGGAGGGCGCGCGCCGGCCGGCGGCGCGGCCTGGACCGTGCTGGCGCGTGGCCGCATCGCCGAGGACGTGCTGACGGCGCTCGCGCGGCACGGGCTCGACGTGCGCAGCCGGGTCGTCACGCGCGTCGACCGGTCGCCCCGCGAGCTCGTCGAGGAGTGGGGTGGCTCACCGCACGGGGTGCTCTGGCAGGGCCCTCGCACGGCCCGCAGCCGGCTCGGTCCGCGCACGCCCGTGGGTGGCGTGCTCGCCGCGGGGGCCCATGCGACCACCGGCTCCGGCCTGCCGTTCGCGGGCCTCAGCGCCGCGCTGGTGGCCGACCTGGTCGGACGCGCCGCACGTCGGTAGGTGCGCTCCCCACCCGTCGCCGCGGGCCGCCACCGGTGGTCGCCGTGGGACGACCGGTCAGACGGTGATGCGCAGGTTGGCGAAGATCTCACGCGTCGCCTTCGACCGGTTGAGCGTGTAGAAGTGCAGCCCGGGCGCCCCGGCGTCGAGCAGCGCGCGGCACAGCTCGGTCGCGATGGCGATGCCCTCGGCGCGCAGCCGCTGCGGGTCGTCGGCGTGCGGCTCGAGACGTGCCGTGACCTCCTCGGGCAGCCGGCGCCGGGAGAGCTCCACCATGCGCTCCATCGAGCGCAGGTTCAGGATCGGCATGATGCCCGGGATGATCGGGAGGTCCGCACCGACGGCCTCGGCCCGCTCGACGAGCGCGACGTAGTCGGAGGCGCGCAGCACCATCTCGGTGACCGCGAACTCGGCGCCCGCGTCGTACTTGGCCTTGAGGACCCGGGCGTCGTGGTCGAGGTCGGTGGCGTCGACGTGACCCTCGGGGAACGCCGCGACGCCGATCCGCATGTCCGCGCGCCGGCGGATCAGCGCGACCAGCTCGTTGGCGTAGGTGAGCCCACCGGCGGTGGGGGTCCAGGCGGCCCCGGGCCCGCCCGGCGGGTCGCCGCGCAACGCCATCACGTGCCGCACGCCCGCCTGGCTGAGGTCGTCGAGGATCGCGGAGAGCTCGTCGGTGGTGTGGCCGACGCACGTGAGGTGCGCGACCGGCAGGAGGGTGGTCTCACGGGCGATGCGCTCGGTGATCGCGACCGTGCGGTCCCGGGTCGTGCCTCCCGCGCCGTAGGTCACCGACACGAACGTCGGCCGGTAGGGCTCGAGCTCGGTGATGGCCTGCCAGAGCTGCTCCTCGCCTGCCTCGTCCTTGGGCGGGAAGAACTCGAAGGAGAAGGACCGTTCCCCCCGCTCGAGGAGCTCGCGCATGCTCAGCCCGCGTCCGGTCGTCATGGCCGCCAGCCTACGGAGCACCGCCGTGGCTGCGCGGCCCGTCCCACTGGCTAGGCTGCCCCGCGTGACGACCTGGGACCCCGCCGACTTCCGCGACCGGGTCCAGCAGGTGCTCGACGCGTTCCTCGACGAGCGCGCGGACGAGCTGCGCCCGCTCGGGCCCGACGCCGCGCGGCTCGTCACGGAGGCGCGTACGGCGCTGCGCGGGGGCAAGCGCTTCCGCGCGGCCTTCTGCCACTGGGGCTACCGCGCCGTGCGCCCCGAGGGGTCCGACGCCTCCTCCTGGGCGGCGCTGGCCCGCGCGTGCGCGTCGCTGGAGGTCCTGCACGCCAGCGCCCTGGTGCACGACGACCTGATGGACGCCTCCGACACCCGGCGCGGTCGCCCGGCGACGCACCGGGCGTTCGAGGCCGAGCACCGCGGCGCCGGGTGGCGCGGCGACCCCGAGCAGTACGGCGCTGCCGCCGCGATCCTGCTCGGCGACCTGCTGCTCGGCTGGTCCGGGGACCTCCTGCGCACCAGCGGCTTCGGCGTCGAGCAGGTCGCCTCCGGCCTGGCGATCTTCGAGCAGTGCCGCAGCGAGGTGATCGCCGGGCAGTTCCTCGACGTGTCGGTGCAGGCCCGCGGCCGCGCCGACGTCGACACCGCGATGACGGTGCTGCGCTACAAGTCCGCGAAGTACTCCATCGAGCGCCCGCTCCACATCGGCGCACGCCTCGCGGGGGCGACGCCGGTGCAGGTCGAGCAGCTGCGGCGCTTCGGGCTGCCGCTGGGCGAGGCCTTCCAGCTGCGCGACGACCTGCTGGGGGTCTTCGGCGACCCCGACGAGACCGGCAAGCCGGCCGGCGACGACCTGGTCGAGGGCAAGCGCACGGTGCTCGTGGCGCTGGCGCTCGACGCCGCACCGCCGGCCGCCGCCCGCCGCCTCGACGAGGCCCTCGGCACGCCGCTGGGTCCGGCCGACGTCGACGAGCTGCGCGGCATCATCGAGGACTCCGGCGCCCGGGCGCAGGTCGAGGACGTCATCGGCCGGCTCACCGACCGGGCCGTGGACTCACTGCGCGCGGCCGACGTCGACGACCGGGCGCGCGACGTGCTCGTCGAGCTGGCGGCCGCAGCGACGCAGCGGACCGTCTGAGCCGGGACACCGCCGTGGGACCCACCGCCCTGGGACACGCCGCGGCGGAGCGCGGCGAGGCACCGCTCAGTCGAGGCTGGTGAGGCCCGGCACCGTGGGACCCTCCCCGCGCAGCAGCACCGTGAAGGGCACGCCCCGCTCGTCGTTGACCCGTGAGCCGAGCACGCTGAGCGCGATGCTGAAGGACCGCTCGTCCTCGCGGGCGAGGGTGGCCCAGCCGTCCCACAGCAGGACCACCCCGTCCCGGCCGCTGCCGATGTCGTGGAGGCAGTCGGCGAGCGCGTCGAAGTTCCGGCCGTACCAGGCCGGGAAGTCCAGCGCCTCGCCCACCGCTGCGAGGAACGCCGGCTTGCTGCCGGCTCGCGTCCAGCCGTCGACGTACCCGAACGCCCACCCGGCGTGCTCCACGGCGTGGCGTACGTCGGCCACGTCGAAGGCGCCGTGCCACAGGTGGATGCCCGGTGCCTCGCGACCCGCCAGGACGGCCGCCAGTCCGCTCACGGCTCCCCCGCGATGCGCGAGAACGAGCTGTAGTGGTCGTCGGTCCAGTACAGCTCGCCGCCCGCCCCGGCGACGATCCGCCGGGCGCCCCGGTCGTCGGAGCCCGGGGTGGGCACCGTGTACTCCCGGTAGTAGCCGGACGGCCGGTCGGGGAGCAGGGCCTCGCGGTTGTAGAAGGTGCCGCCGTCGTGATCGGGCTCCGGGAAGGGTCCACCGGCGTCGATGAGGTCGACGGTCTCCGCGGCCTCGGGGGGCAGGTCGGCGAGGTCGACGAGCGGCAGCCCGCTGGCGGGGTCGGTGTCCTGCCGCACCGGCGTGCGGGTCCGGCTGGGCTCGTCCGAGGGCGCGGACGTCCAGTCGGACGTCGTGCCCCCGCCCCCGCTCGGCTGGGGGTCGTCCTGGTCCACCGGGACGAAGAACCAGGCCAGCAGGATGACCGCCGCGGCGAGGAGCACCAGCAGCCGGTAGCGCTGGCGACCGGTCGTCGCCGCGGCGGCCATCAGTACTCCAGCACCTGGGCGCGGCGCTTGACCTCGCTGCCGCGGTTCTCGCGCAGCGCGTCGATGGGACGGCCCGGCAGGTCGTCGTCGGTGAACAGCCACGCGATGCACTCGCGGTCGTCGAACCGGTGGTCGTGCAGCAGCGTCAGCAGGCCGGGCAGTCCCTTGACCACCACGCCGTCCTGGATGAAGTCGGCGGGCACCTTGGGGCCGCCGCCGGGCACCGGGACGGCTGCCGCGAGCTCGTGGTCGCGGATCATCGTGCGCACCTTGCCCGGCGTCACGCCGAGGCGCTCGGCGGCCTGGTTCCAGTCGAGCCACTCGGGGACGAGGGCGGTGAGGTCGCGCTCGGCAAGGGGGACGTCACTCATGGCCGCAGCCTAGGTGAGGGGGCGGTGGCACCGGGAGTCGAGCCGGTCCCCGCGCACGCCGCCGGAGTTGTCGGCCCGGCGGCCGGTCCGTAGCGTGTCCTGGATGCACCCCCTCAAGTCCGTCCTCGCCGCGGCCCTGGTGGGCCTCATGGCCTTCACGCTCTCGCCTGTGGTCGCCCCGGCGGCGGCCGACCACTACGACGGCGCTCCCGGCCCCGTCCACGCCGGCAACACCTTCGGCTGGTACCAGCACGGGGTGTTTCGCCAGGAGTTCATCGGCCCCAAGCCGGCGTACTGGAAGAAGCGCGGCCGCGGCGTCGTCCGCACGCAGAACGGCATGCTCACGCTGATGAGCACCAAGCGCGGCAGCGTGTCGGCCACCCTGGACCTGCCCGGCCACACCTACGGCCGCTGGGAGATCCGGATGCGCGCACGGACGATGTCCCGCGTCGAGGGCGGCAAGCCGTTCAAGGTGGTCACCGAGCTCGTCCCCGGGGGCACCCGCGACCAGCACTGCGGCGGCCGCGACATCGGCATCGAGAACTTCACCCTCGGCACGAACACCGTGAAGTCCTACGTCCACACGCTGCCCGACCGCTCCTACCGCGGGTTCCTCGGCCGCCACCTCCGCAACGACCGGTGGCACACCTACGCCGTGGAGGTGGCGAAGGACCACGTCTCCTGGTTCGTCGACGCGCACGTCATCCACACCGAGCGTCGCAAGGCGGCGCTCGACCCCGTGCCGCGGCAGCTGAAGTTCGAGCTGCGCGCCAAGGACGGCGCGACCATGGACCCGGCGCGGATGCAGATGGACTGGATGCGCTACTGGACGATGCGCGCCCCCAACGAGCGGTCCATCAAGGCCCCCCAGCTCGAGCTCAGCACCTTCAACGGCGCCTGCTGACCGGCGCCGCCGGGCCGGGGCTGGGGCTCACCCGGCGCCACGCCGGGGCGCCGCCTGAGCGTGGCTGCCGGCGCTGCTTCCGTACGATGATCGGGCCGGACCCTTCCCCGCTCGTTCCCCGTCCGGCACGGAGGTCGATCAGTGGAGCCACCCGAGCACGCCCGCGCAGCCGTGTCAGGGGCTGCCGGCGACCCCATGATCGGGCGGCTGCTCGATCGGCGCTACCGGATCCTCGCCCGCGTGGCGCGCGGTGGCATGGCGAGCGTCTACGAGGCCACCGACACCCGGCTCGACCGCACCGTCGCCGTCAAGGTGATGCATCCGGGTCTCGGTGACGACCAGGACTTCGCGCAGCGGTTCGTGCGCGAGGCCCGCGCGGCGGCCCGGTTGAACCACCCCCACGTCGTCGGGGTGTACGACCAAGGCGACGACACCTCGGACGGCACCGACACCGTCTTCCTCGTGATGGAGCACGTCCCGGGCCACACGCTGCGCGACGTCGTCCGCAAGGAGTCGCCGATGCCCCCGGGGCGGGCCGTGGCCCTGCTCGAGCCGGTCGTCTCGGCGCTGGCCGCGGCCCACCGGGCCGGCCTGGTGCACCGCGACGTCAAGCCGGAGAACGTGCTCATCGCCGACGAGGCCCACGGCGGCCGGGTGAAGGTCGCCGACTTCGGTCTCGCCAAGGCGGTCAGCGCCGACACCCAGCACACCGCGACGGGCGGCGTGCTCATCGGCACCGTCTCCTACCTCGCCCCCGAGCTCGTCGTCGACGGCCGGGCCGACGCACGCGCCGACGTGTACGCCGCAGGCGTCGTGCTCTACGAGCTGCTGACCGGCGCGAAGCCGCACGAGGGCGAGTCGCCGATCCAGGTGGCCTACCGCCACGTGCACCACGACGTGCCGATGCCCTCGCTCCTCGAGCCCGGCATCCCCGACTACGTCGACGCCCTCGTCGCCCGCGCCACCTCGCGCGACCGCGACCAGCGTCCCGCCGACGCCACCGTCCTGTTGCACCACCTCCACCGCGTCCAGCAGGCACTGCGCGAGGGCCTCGCGTCCGACCCGGAGCTGGCCGCCGACCTGCTCCCCCGGCGTGCGCCGGTGGCGCAGGAGGCCGAGCACGCGACCGCCGAGGACACGACCCCCGAGCCCTTCGACGCCGGGGCGCTGGCGCTGCTGACCGAGGTCGACCCCCGCGACTCGGGCCTGGTCGACGACGGCAGTCCCGACCGGACGACGGCGCTGGAACGCCATCCCGCGGCCGCAGCGCCCGTCGGCGGTCCGGTGACCGAGCCGATGCGCACGACCCTCCCCCCGGCCGCTCCGCCCGCAACCCCTGCCCGCGAGCGTGCGGGGGCCGGCCGGACGCCGACGCCCGCGGCGCCGGTGACGACGACCGCGCGACGACGTTCCCGCCGCGGACCCGTCGCGCTGGTGCTGGCCGTCCTGCTCGCCGCCGGCATCGGGCTCGGCGCCTACTGGTTCGGGTGGGAGCGCTACACGACCACGCCCGCCGTGCTGGGGCTGGACGAGTCCGCCGCGAACGCCGCGCTGGAGGACGCCGGCCTGCAGGCCGAGGCGGGCGAGCCGGCGTACTCGGAGAACGTGGCCCCCGGCCTCGTCATCGGGACCGACCCCGGCCCAGGCGACAATGTGCTCGACGGCGGCACCGTCACGCTGACGCTCTCCCTGGGGCCCGAGCGCTACGACGTCCCGCAGCTGCGCGGGCAGACGGAGGACCAGGCGCAGGACTCGCTCGCCGCGACCAACCTCGCGTTCGGCGAGAGCACCGGTCGCTGGAGCGAGACGGTGCCGGAGGGGCAGGTCATCCGTTCCCGGCCCGCGGCCGGCACCACGCTCAAGCCGGGCGCCAGCATCGACCTCGTGCTCAGCAAGGGCCGCCGGCCCATCGAGGTCGAGGACTGGACGGGCCGGTCCTACGACGCCGCCGAGGCGGCACTCGGGCGGCGCCTCGACGTGACGGTGTCCGGCGAGGAGCACAGCGACAGCGTCCCCGAGGGCGCGATCATCTCGCAGGACCCCCCTGCCGGCACCACGCTCTTCCGCGGCGACACCGTGTCGTTCGTGGTCTCGCTCGGCCCCGAGCTCGTGGAGGTGCCGCGGGTGCGCGCCATGGGCGTCGAGGCCGCCACCGACCTGCTCCAGGGCCTCGGCTTCGAGGTCCGCACCGAGGAGGCCGAGAACTACCTCGGACTGGGCTTCGTCTTCAGCTCGGACCCGGGCCAGGGCGAGCAGGTCGCGAAGGGCTCGACGATCACGCTGTTCCTCATCTGAGGTCCTAGCCTTCGTCCGTGCACAGCGAGCAGACCCGGCGTACGACCCTGCTCGCGTCCGCCGCCCTCCTCGCGCTGGCCGCGTGCTGGGGGTCGACGTTCTTCATGATCAAGGACCTGCTCGACCGCGTGCCGACGCTGGACTTCCTGGCCGTCCGGTTCGGCATCGCCGCGCTCGTGCTCGTGGCGGTGGCGCCGCGGGCGCTCGGCCGGCTCTCCCCGGTGGTGCGGCGGCACGCGGTGGTCCTCGGCGCGCTCTACGGGGTGGCGCAGATCCTCCAGACCGCCGGGCTGGCGCACACGCCGGCCAGCGTCAGCGGCTTCGTCACCGGGCTGTACGTCGTCTGCACGCCGCTCCTGGCCGCCGCGATCCTCCGTACCCGGATCCCGCCGGTGACCTGGGTCGCGGTCACCCTGGCCACGGCCGGGCTCGCCGTGCTCGCGCTCGACGGCTTCAGCATCGGCTACGGCGAGCTCGTCACGCTGACCTCCGCCGTCCTCTACGCGCTGCACATCGTCGGGCTCGGGGCGTGGTCGACCGCCCAGGACGCCGTCGGGATGACCATCCTGCAGATCATCGTGATCGCCGTCGTCTGCACCCTGGCGACCGCGCACGACGGGATCGTCCTGCCCGACCGGGCCGGCGACTGGGCGTCCGTGGCCTACATGGCCGTCGTCGTCGGTGCCCTCGGACTGCTCGGACAGACCTGGGCGCAGGCGCACCTGACGCCCACCCGGAGCGCGATCATCATGAGCATGGAGCCGGTGTTCGCCTCCTTCTTCGCCGTCTGGCTGGGCGGCGAGGACCTCACCACGCGGCTGCTGCTCGGCGGCGCGATGGTGCTCGTCGCGATGCTGACGGTCGAGCTCGCGCCGCGGCGCCCGGTCGAGGGCGAGGTCGCGCACATCGCCGTGTGAGCCGGCGCGGATGCCGCTTCCCCCGCGCGGTCGTGGCGGAGCCCCTATCGTGGCTGCGTGGACAGGTGCGTGGCGTGCGGGGCCGAGCTCGGCGTGGGCCGGTTCTGCCTCAACTGCGGGCACCCGATCGGCACACCGGCACCCACGTCGCCGGCGGCACCTGCCCCCTCGACCGATGCGGGGCCGGCGCCCCGGGGCGCCGAGCACCCGCCGATCGCCCCGCCGGTGCAGGCCGCCGACCCCACGCCCATCCCTCCGGCCGCCCGGTCCGGTCGGCCCGGTCGGACTGCCCGGTCGCGTGGGGCTGCCCCGTCCGGCCGGTCCGCGCCGTCCGGTCGGTCGTCCGGCCGCGCCGCGCCGTCCGGCCGGTCGGCCCCGTCCGCTCCGCCCGGCACCCGCGAGCGAGCGGATCCTCCACCCGGACCCGAGCCGACCGCTGCGCCGGCCTCGCGCCCGGCTGCGGCATCCCGCCCGCCGCGCCGGGAGTGGGACCCGCGCGAGGAGCTGCTGCCCTACGAGGTGGTCGACGACCCCGACGTCGACGCCCCGATCCGCGGTCGTGCCTGGATCGCCTGGGTGGGCGGCGCGGTGCTGCTGGTAGGCCTGGTCGTCGCGCTGCTGCGGATCCTCGGCTCCGACGGCGGGGACGCCGCCGACTTCTCCGGAGGCGACCCGGGCGGCGCGGGTCAGGAGCCCGCCCGGGCCACCGGGGCCGGCGAGGGCGGCGGGGCCGAAGGCTCCGGGACGGCCTCCGGCGTCGGGCGTCTGCGCGAGCTGGTCCCGGGTGCGACCTTCGAGGTGCCCGGCACCGCTCTCCCGACGACCGACCTCGACGGCGCCCTGGTGACCTACGGCGCCGCGCGGATGGGCGACGGAGACCCGGCCACGGCGTGGCGGGTCCCCGGCGACGCCACCGGGCAGACCGTCACCATCACGCTCCCCCGGCCTGCTGTCGTCACCCGCGTGGGCATCATCAACGGCTACGCCAAGCAGGTCGCGGGTGTCGACTGGTACCTCAACAACCGCCGCATCCTCGCTGCGACGTGGGGCTTCGACGACGGCACGACCGTGGAGCAGACGTTCGTGCAACGTCCGGCGGTGCAGCGACTGCAGGTGCCGCCGGTGGAGACCACGGCCCTGACCCTCACGCTCACCGCCGTCACGCCGCCCGGCACCGGCGACCTCGGCCGCGACTACACCGCGATCAGCGAGGTCTCCGTCACCGGGCGGCGAGCCGGCTGAGCACGACGGCGGCGCGCTCGGCGTCGCCCCGCGTCACGTCGAGGTGCGTCACGAGGCGTACGGTCCGAGGACCCACCGCGGCGATCCGGACGCCCTCCTCGGCGGCCCCCGCCACGAAGGCCGCGGCGTCGGGACGCTCGACCACGACGATGTTGGTGTCGACACCGGCCGGATCCACCCCGACCGCCTCGCCGAGGAGCCGGGCGTGAGCGTGGTCGTCGGCCAGCCGCTCGACGTGGTGGTCGAGGGCGTACGCCCCGGCCGCCGCGAGCACGCCGACCTGGCGCATCCCGCCGCCCATCCGCTTGCGCCGTACCCGCGCCTCGGCGATGGCGTCGGCCGAGCCGACCATCAATGAGCCGACCGGGGCTCCGAGGCCCTTGGACAGGCACACCGCGAGCACGTCGGCGATCCGGCCGTAGTCGGCGAACGGCGTCCCGGTCGCCACGTGGCCGTTCCAGATGCGGGCGCCGTCGAGGTGGACCCGCGTGCCCGTGTCGTCCGCCCACGCGCGCAGCGCGCGCAGGTCGTCGACCGGCAGGACCGCACCGCCCGCGAAGTTGTGGGTGTTCTCGACCGACACCGCAGCCGTGCGCACGAAGAACGGGCCCATGTCGGGCGCGTGCATCGCGTCGATCGCGGTCAGGTCGACCTGCCCGCGCGGACCCGTCCAGGTCCGCATGGTGAGGCCGGTGATCGCCCCGTGGGCGCCGAGCTCGGCGCGGGCGATGTGCGCCGAGGACTCGCACAGCACCTCCTCGCCCGGGGCGACGAGGCTCGCCACGGCCAGGACGTTCGCCATCGACCCGGTCGGGGTGAACAGGGCCGCCTCGTGCCCGAACATCGCGGCCACCCGCTCCTCGAGCGCCGCGACGGTCGGGTCCTCGCCGTAGACGTCGTCGCCGACCTCCGCGCGGGCCATCGCCTCGCGCATCGCGTCGGTCGGGCGGGTGAGGGTGTCGGAGCGCAGGTCGATCACCCGCAGAACCTACCCGCACCGCTCGCGCAGGCGTCGAGCGGTGCGTGAGGCATGTTTCCGCGGGTCAGAACCTGCACCACTCACCGCCCGGACGGGCGCTGCGTAGAACGCACGCACCAGCGGTGCGTGAGGCACGTTCTCGTGCGCCAGAACCTGCACCACTCACCGCCCGGACGGGCGCTGCGTACGACGCACCCACCAGCGGTGCGTGAGGCAGGTTTGCGCGGGTCAGAACCTGCACCACTCACCGCCCCGGCCGGACCGGCGTACAACCCACGCACCAGCGGTGCGTGAGGCAGGTTCTCGCCCGCCAGAACCTGCACCACCCACCGCCCGGACGAGGCAGAAGGTCAGGCCTTGCGCAGCATCTCGGCGACGAGGAACGCGAGCTCGAGCGACTGCACACGGTTGAGGCGCGGGTCGCAGACCGACTCGTAGCGATGGGCCAGGCCCACCTCGTCGATCTCCTCGCCGCCGCCGACGCACTCGGTGACGTCGTCGCCGGTGAGCTCGACGTGGACGCCGCCGGGCCACGTGCCCAGGCTGCGGTGCACGTCGAAGAAGCCCTGCACCTCGTCGATGACGTCGTCGAAGCGGCGGGTCTTGTAGCCGGAGGACGCCTCGAAGGTGTTGCCGTGCATCGGGTCGCACACCCAGGCGACGTTGAGGCCCTCGGCGGTGACCTTCTCGACGAGCGCCGGCAGGCCGTCGCGGATCTTCCCGGCGCCGAAGCGGGTGATGAAGGTCAGCCGGCCCGGCGTGTTGTCGGGGTTGAGCCGCGCCGCGTAGGCGAGAGCGTCGTCCGGCGTCGTGGTCGGGCCCAGCTTGATGCCGATGGGGTTCTTGATCCGCGACAGGAGCTCGACGTGCGGGCCGTCGAGCTGGCGGGTGCGCTCGCCGATCCACACGAAGTGCGCGGACACGTTGTAGGGCAGGTCGGTCCGCGAGTCGATGCGGGTGAGCGCCTGCTCGTACTCCAGCAGCAGCGCCTCGTGGCTGGAGTGGAAGTCGACGCGGTGGAACTCGTCGGGGTCGGCGCCGATGGCCTTCATGAACGTGAGCGCGCGCTCGATCTCGTCGGCCATCGCCTCGTAGCGCTGGCCGAACGGCGAGCTCTGCACGAAGTCGGTGTTCCAGGTGTGCACCTGGCGCAGGTCGGCGTAGCCGCCGGTCACGAAGGCGCGGACGAGGTTCAGCGTCGCGGCCGAGGAGTTGTAGACCTCCACGAGCCGCTGCGGGTCCGGGATGCGCGCCTCGGGCGTGAAGTCGTAGCCGTTGACGGCGTCGCCGCGGTACGCCGGCAGGGTCACGCCGTCGCGGGTCTCCTCGTCGGAGCTGCGCGGCTTGGCGTACTGCCCCGCGAGGCGGCCGAGCTTCACGACCGGCACCGAGGCGGCGTAGGTCAGCACGACGGCCATCTGGAGCAGCACCCGCAGCTTGTTGCGGACGTTGTCGGCGGTGACGCCGGCGAAGGTCTCGGCGCAGTCACCGCCCTGGAGCAGGAACGCCTCGCCGCGCGTGACCGCGGCGATCTTGGCGGTGAGGTCGTCGCACTCGCCCGCGAACACGAGAGGCGGCGCAGTCCTCAGCCGGGCCACGGCGGCGTCGACCGCCCCCGCGTCGGGGTAGGTCGGCTGCTGCTTCGGTCCGAGCGCGTGCAGCTGCTCGAGGGTGGGGATGGCACTCACCCGACAAGGGTACGGCGGCCGGGCCGTCGCGCCCGAACCCTGACCGACCCCTGAACGCCGACGACGGACCGGGTGCCCACCCGGCGGGGACGGCACGCTCAGTCGCGCGGTGCCAGCACACCGGCGGCGTCGGTCACGCGGAGCCCCCCGTCGCGGGTGCGACTGGCGACGAGGGTGCCGGTGACGACGGAGGCGTCCGGGTAGCTGAGGTGTCCTGGCGCGCCCTGGGTGGAGGTGGTCCACAGCCGGTCGTCGAAGCCGACCTCCCCGCGGAACTGGTGGTTCTCCAGGACCAGCTCGTCGGCCGTGGCCTGCCCGACGACGTACGACGCCTCGCCCCGGTAGAACAGCGAGCCGTGCGACACCTGGAGCACGCCGTCGCGCTGGTGGACGGTCTGGTCGTGCACCTCCCCGCTCAGGTAGACGTCGACGCCGCCCTCGACCATCGCCCGCCAGAGCTCGGAGCGCATGCCGCCCTCGTAGATGAGGCTGCTGGAGTTGCGGGTGCGGACGTCGCCCGTCATCGGGACGTGGCCCTGCACCACCACCCAGGGCACCTCGTCGCGACGGGCCTGGCGCAGCACCCGGCGCAGCCACCGCAGCTGCTCGGCGTCGACCGACACGTGCAGGTCGTTCCCGCGACGCTCGAAGACGTCGATCGTCACCAGGAGGACGTCGCGGTCGAGGCGCACGGCGTAGGCCGTGTGCCTCGCCGGCCCGCGGCGCGGCCGCTGCGGGAAGCGGTGCCGGCCGCGCGCGTTCCGCAGGACGTGGTCGACGTAGAGCCGCTTGAACTCGGGGACGTGGCGACGCTTGAAGTCGACCCAGGCTGTCCGGCGCCGCGAGCGCCACGGGTCGTCGCCGACCTCGTGGTCGCCGACGGCGGTGTACGTCGTGAGGCCCCGGTCGGTGAACCGCTGCAGCCAGGCCGGGTAGTAGACCGCGGCGGCGCGCCGGTAGGCCCGCAGCCGCTGCGCCGGCGTGCGCACGGGGCCGAAGACACCGGTGCGCGAGTCGTCGCGCCCCCAGCGGCCCTCGACGAGGTCGCCCGCGACGAGGACGTCGTCGGTGCCGTGCCCGGCCATCTCGTCGATGACGTGGTCGAGCGCGGCCTCGTAGTCGGCGTTGGTGGAGTTGGCGACCTCCCCGGTGGCCGCCACGACGTAGGTGCGTCGACCGCCGGCCGTGAGGTCGGCGACGTCCTGGTTGAGGAAGTCGGGCGCGGAGACGAAGCGGTAGGCGCCGGTCAGCTCGGGCGCGGGAGCCACGGCCGGGCGGTCACGCGGCCCGTGCCCGCCCTGCGGCACCCTCCAGTCGGGCTGCGGCACGTCGGGCGTCGCCGCCGGGTGCTCGCCCGCGGGTGTGGCGCCTGCCGACGGCGCGGGCGGGGTGGCCGTCGAGCAGCCGAGGGCGGAGGCGGTCAGCACCGCCACCGCCGGCCCGAGACGTCGTCGTGTCACCCGGCCAACCGTAGACGGACGGCCCGACGGACGCGGGAGCCCACCCGACGTGTCGACGCGCACGCCGCGTCAGCGGACGTCGTCCTCCATGTGGTCGATGTCGCGGAAGCCGGTCTTCTTCGCCCGGACCCCGCGGTTCGTCAGCCAGGTGAGGGCCCAGAGCACGATGCCCACGGCCAGCAGTCCCGCGGCGATCTTGTACTGCACCATGTCGGCCTCGAGGCGCGCCCACGGCCCCAGGAGGTAGGCGCAGCACAGCGCTCCCACGACCGGCAGGAACGACGGTGCGCGGAAGGCGCCCTCGGGGGCCGGGTCGCGACGCAGGACGAGGCAGGCGACGTTGACGATGGTGAAGACGGCGAGCAGCAGCAGGGCGGTCGTGCCCGAGAGCGCCACGACCACCGAGGACTCCGCCTCGAGCGTGACCAGGGTGATCAGTCCCAGCGCCAGCAGCGTGGTGAAGACGATCGCCGTCCAGGGCGAGCGGCGCCCCGGCAGGACCTTGCTCAGCGAGCGCGGCAGCACGTCCTGCTTGGCCATGCCGTAGACGAGCCGGCTCGCCATCAACATGTTGATGAGCGCGGTGTTGGCGACGGCGAAGACGGTCAGGAACGGGAAGATGGTGTCGATGGGCAGGTCGGGCGAGCCCACCTTGACCACGTCGAGCAGGATGCCCGCCTCGGCGTTGGTCGGCTCGGCGATCTGGCCGGGCGGGATGACGGCCACGACCGAGATGGCCACCAGCATGTAGATCACCACGGCGATGCCGAGCCCGGTGAACATCGTTCGCGGGAAGATCCGCCGCGGGTCCTTGGTCTCCTCGACCATGTTGACGGAGTCCTCGAAGCCGACCATCGAGAAGAACGCGATGGCGGTGGCGATGGTGACCGCCATGAACAGGCCCTTGTCGTCGGGGCTCTCGAAGACGGTGATCCGACCCAGGTCGCCCTCGCCGCGGCCGATCACCCACAGGCCGATGAGGATCACGATGGCCAGCGCGAGCATCTCCACGATCGTCAGCAGCACGTTGAACTTCACGCTCTCGCCGACGCCGCGCAGGTTGATCGCGGCCAGCACGAGCATGAACACGAGCGCCGTGACGAGCGTCGCGGCCGTGCTGGGCTCGTCGTTGCCGAAGCCGATCAGCAGGTTGGCGGCCAGCAGGTTCGAGGAGGTGGACGCGCTCGTGATGCCCGAGCACACGACCGTGAAGGCGACGAGGAAGGTGACGAAGTGGAGCCCGAACGCCTTGTGCGTGTAGAGCGCGGCGCCGGCGGCCTGCGGGTACTTGGTGACCAGCTCGAGGTAGGAGAAGGCGGTGACCGTCGCGATGGCGAAGGCCACGAGGAACGGCAGCCACGCGATGCCACCGACCTCGCCGGCGAGCTTGCCAGTGACGGCGTACACGCCCGCCCCGAGGATGTCGCCGACGATGAAGAGCAGGAGCAGCTTGGGCCCGAGCACGCGCTTGAGGTCGGCGTCCTTCGGCCCGTCGAGGTCCTGGTGCGTGGCTTCCGTCGCGCTCATCGAGACTCCCCTCGTCCGGTCCGTGCCCTGCACGGCGTCTCCTCACAATGGCCCTGCTGGCTGGCCGAGGCAACCACTGCCCCGTCCCCTCAACGCCGTGGCGGCGCGCGGGTCACGTCCCGGCGGTGGACGGGCGTCCACCGCTCGTCGGCTTTGATCGTTCCAAGCACCCGCCACTACCCTGCTGGGCATGCCGAAGCGTGTTGCGCTCCTGACCGCGGGCGGGTACGCCCCCTGCCTCTCCTCCGCCGTGGGCGCGCTCATCGAGACCTACGACGCGACCGACCCGGACATCGAGCTGATCGCCTACCGGCACGGCTACCACGGCCTGCTGACCGGCAGCAGCGTCACCATCGGCGCCGACGAGCGGGCCGGCGCGGCGCTGCTCCACCGCTACGGCGGCAGCCCGATCGGCAACAGCCGGGTCAAGCTGACCAACGACGCGGACTGCCGGCGCCGCGGGCTGATCGGTGAGGGCGAGACCGCCCTCGAGGTCGCCGCCGCCCGGCTGCAGGCCGACGGCGTGGACGTGCTGCACACCATCGGCGGCGACGACACCAACACGGCCGCTGCCGACCTGGCGGCGTACCTCGCCACCCAGGGCTCGGAGCTGACCGTCGTCGGGCTGCCCAAGACCATCGACAACGACATCGTCCCGATCCGGCAGAGCCTGGGGGCGCTGACCGCCGCGGAGCAGGCGTCGCGGTTCGCGCGCAACGTCCTGGCCGAGCACGGCTCGAACCCGCGGATGCTCATCGTGCACGAGGTGATGGGCCGCGCCAGCGGCTGGCTGACCGCGGCGGCGGCGCGCGACTACATGGCCTGGCACGCCGAGCAGGAGTGGCTGCCCGGCATCGGGCTCGACCCGCGCAGGTGGGCGATCCACGCGGTGTACGTCCCGGAGATCGCCATCGACCTCGCGGCCGAGGCGGCCCGGCTGCGGGCGGTGATGGACGAGATCGGCTGCATCAACATCTTCCTGGCCGAGGGTGCCGGCATCGACGACATCGTCGCCGACCTCGAGGCGGCCGGCGAGACCGTGGGGCGCGACCCCTTCGGCCACGTCAAGATCGACACCATCAACCCCGGGCGCTACTTCGCCGACCGCTTCTCCGAGGCCATCGGCGCGGAGAAGACGATGGTGCAGAAGTCGGGCTACTTCTCCCGCTCGGCGCCGGCCAACGACGCCGACCTCGCGCTGATCCGCGAGATGGCCGAGCTGGCCGTGCGGTCGGCGCTCGAGGGCCGCCCGGGCGTCATCGGGCACGACGAGGACCGCGGTGACGAGCTGCGCGCGATCGAGTTCGAGCGCATCGCCGGGCACAAGCCGTTCGACCCGACCCAGGAGTGGTTCACCCGGCTGCGGGCCGCCACCGGCCAGGCCTGACCCGCACGCCCCGCCGCCGCGCTCAGGCGGAGGCGTCGTCGGCCGACGGCTCCGCCTGAGGCACCCGGTGGGTGACGCGGAGACCGGCCGCGGGCAGGACCTTCGGGAGGGTCTGGAGGTACGCCGCCCCGGCGAGGGCGAGGACCGCCAGCACCCACCACAGCGTCGTCTCACCCCGGTCGAGCAGCCACGTGTAGGCGACCGGCGTCACCGCCCCGCCGATGCCCCAGCTGAGCTGGAACAGTCCGAGGTAGCGACCGCGGAGGTGGTCGGGGGCGGCCTCCGCCGCCGTCGCGCTGAACACGGGGCTGCCGACCAGCTCACCGCCGGTGTAGACCGCCGCGGCGACCAGCATGACCACGACGGCGAGCCACACCGGCAGCCAGCCGGCCACGACGAACATCGCGTAGCTCGCCACGAACACCACCTGCGCCAGCCCCATCATCCGGGCACGGACCTGCCCGGTCATGCGGCGTACGACGAGACCCTGCCCGAGCCCCACGAGCGCGGTGTTGAGGGTGAAGATCGCGCCGACCACCCAGCCCGGCAGGTCGATGTTCTCCGCGACGTACACCGGAAGCGCGAAGTTCAGCACCATCATCCCCGCCACGAAGCCGAACTGGCCCAGCACGAGCCGGAGGTAGGGCCGGTCGCGCAGCACGACGCCCCAGCCCTCCACCGGCGCGTCGTCGTCGCGCGCGACGCGGTGGTCGGGCACGTCGAGCAGCAGCACGAAGGCGACGACGAACGTGGCGACGTTGGCGACCACGACCGACCGGAACGCGGTGTCGGTCCCGACCTGCAGGGCGACGCCCGCCAGGACGCCGCCGACGGAGTAGCCGAGGTTGCGCACCGCCTGCAGGAACCCGAACCACAGCTCGCGCTCGCCCGGCGCCGAGATGGCGGTGACGACGTTGCCGAAGGACCCCCAGAACGACTGGCGACCCAGGTTGAGCAGCGCGGTCCACAGCGCGACCGCCAGCAACGAGTCGGCCCAGAGGTAGGCGACCATCCCGGCCGCCTGCAGCAGATTTCCCGCGAGCATCATCCGGCGGGGGCCGAACCGGTCGACCAGGCTGCCGATGACGAACGCCCCGGGCATGGTCAGCAGCGCCGAGATGGACAGCGCCGAGCCGACCTGCACCAGGGTGAGGTCGGTCATCGCGAGGAAGTAGAGCAGCGTGATCGGCATGAAGAGCCCGCTGCCCACGGTGTCGGCCACGATGGCCGTGACGAACCTGCGGTGCTCCCCCACGCGGGGGAATCCGAGTCGGGTCAGCACGTGCTCACACTAGGGTCGGGGCATGACGTTCTCGATCGTGGCCCGGTCCGATGACGGTGACTCCTGGGGAGTCGCCGTCGCCTCCAAGTTCCTGGCCGTGGGGTCGGCCGTCCCGGCGGCAGCCGCCGGGGTCGGCGCGATCGCCACGCAGGCCGACGCGAACCTCGCGTACAAGTACCTCGGGCTGGCCCACCTCGACGAGGGCGCCACCGCCCAGGTCGCCCTGGACCGCCTGGTCGAGGAGGACGAGGGGCGCGACCACCGGCAGGTCGGGATCGTCGACTCCGACGGCAACGCGGCCACGTGGACCGGCTCCCAGTGCTTCGCGTGGGCGGGCGGCGTGACCGGCCGCAGCGGCGAGCGCGGCGGCTACGCCATCCAGGGCAACATCCTCACCGGCCCCGAGGTCGTGGAGGCGATGGAGGCGGCCTGGCTGGCGTCCGCCGGGCAGCCCGTCGAGCGGCGCCTGCTCGCCGCGCTCACCGCCGGCGACGAGGCCGGTGGCGACAGCCGCGGGCGTCAGTCGGCGGCGCTGCTGGTGGTCCGTGACGGGGCCGGCTACGGCGGCCACGACGACGTCGCCGTCGACCTCCGCGTGGACGACCACGCCGCGCCGGTCACCGAGCTCGCGCGCTTGGTGGACCTCAACGAGCTCTACCTGACGGCGTCGACGGACGAGGAGAAGGTGCCCGTCGACGACGCGCTGATGATGGAGCTGGAGTCCCTGGCGAAGGCCGAGGGCAAGGAGAGCTTCCACATGTGGGTCGGCTCGGAGAACTACGAGATGCGGGTGGACTCCGGGGCCCGGCCGGCGTGGATCGACCGCCGCATCCTCGACATCATCCGTGGGGGCGGCGAGGACGGCCGCCGGTGAGCGTCCTGGCCATCGACGCCGGCACCACGGGCGTGACGGCGGTGGTGGTCACCGAGGACGGCCGCATCCGGGCCACGGGCTACCAGGAGTTCCGCCAGCACTTCCCCCGCCCCGGCTGGGTCGAGCACTCCCCGGAGGAGATCTGGCAGGCCACGCTCGAGGCCACCCGCGAGGTCCTCGGCAAGGTCGACCAGTCCGAGCTGACCGCGCTCGGCATCACCAACCAGCGTGAGACGGTCGTGCTGTGGGACCGGGAGACGCTCGGCTCGCCCCGCCGCGCCATCGTGTGGCAGGACCGGCGCAGCGCCGACATCTGCGAGCGACTGCGGTCCGAGGACCACGAGGACCGGGTCGCCGAGCTCACCGGGCTCCGGCTGGACCCCTACTTCTCCGGCACCAAGTTGATGTGGCTCGCCGAGCACGAGCCGCACACGTGGGCGCTGGTGCAGTCGGGACGCTACGCCGTGGGCACCGTGGACTCCTACCTCGTCGCCCGGATGACCCGCGGCACCTGGCACGTCACCGACGTGTCCAACGCCTGCCGCACCCTGCTCCTCGACCTCGCGACCGGGGACTGGTCCGACGAGCTGTGCGGCCTCTTCGGGGTGCCCCGCGACGCGCTGCCCGAGCTGGTGCCCAACTGGGGCGAGGTGGCGCCGACCGACCCGGCGGTGTTCCTCGGGCTGTCGCTGCCGATCGCCGGCATCGCCGGCGACCAGCAGTCGGCGCTGTTCGGGCAGACCTGCTTCGACGAGGGCGAGTCCAAGTGCACCTACGGCACCGGCTCGTTCATCCTGACCAACACCGGCGACCGCGTGGTCCGCAGCGGCGCCGGCCTGCTGTCCACCGCGGCGTGGCGCTCCCCCGACGGCGACATGACCTACGCGCTCGAGGGTGCGATCTTCGTGACCGGCTCGGCGGTGCAGTGGCTGCGCGACGGGCTGCAGGTCGTCGGCAGCGCGGCCGAGACGGCGGCGATCGCGGCCACCGTCGACGACACCGACGGCGTGGTGTTCGTGCCCGCCCTGACCGGCCTGGGCGCGCCGCACTGGGACCCGCACGCGCGCGGCACGATCATCGGCATCACCCGCGGCACGACCCGCGCGCACCTCGTGCGCGCGACCTTGGAGGCCATCGCCTTCGAGGTCCGTGACGTCGTGGAGACCCTCCCGGAGCTCTCCACCCTGCGGGTCGACGGCGGCGCGGCGGCCAACGACCTGCTCTGCCAGGTGCAGGCCGACCAGGTCGGCCGGGCCGTCGAGCGCCCGGAGATCGTGGAGACCACGGCGCTGGGCGCCGCGTTCCTGGCCGGCCTCGGCACGGGCGTGTGGGACTCCACGGACGACCTGCGTGACACCTGGTCGCTGGAGCGCCGGTTCGAGCCCGGCGGCGACCGCGCCGCGCTCGACGCGTCGTACGACCGCTGGCGGGACGCGGTCGAGCGCTCGAAGGGCTGGGCGGGCTAGAGCCGCTCCCGCGCCTCCCGGGCCGCCTCGACGGCGGCACGCGCCTCCTCCACCGCCTCCCCGGCCTCGGCCTCCTCGGCCTCGGCCTGGGCGAGGTCCTCGTCGACCTCCTCCAACGTGTCCTCGAGCGCGGCGATCCGGCTGCGCAGCTCGTCGATCTCGGACTGGATCTGCAGCGTCCTGGCCTGCAGCTTCTCCACCGCCCGGCGCGCGGCGCGCTGCTCCTTCTCGCTCTCCTTCAGCGCGGCCCTGGCGTCGGCGAGCCGCTCGTCCGCGGCGGCGCGGGCCTTCTCCTCGGCGTCCGGGTCGGGTACGACGCGCAGTTGGGGACGCGCGCTCGGCCCGGGTGCGGCGGCGGGCCGGGCCTTCGCGCTGAACCCGAGCGCGTCCGGCACCGCGACGGCCCCGCTGAGGTCGAGGTCACCGAGGCCGGTCGCCGCGATCGAGGTCACCAGGAGCCCGCTGCGCACCGCCTTGGCCGCGTCGGGATCGAGCATCGCGGCGGTCAGGGTCGCCTCGACCTGCTCGGCCACCGACTCGGTGGTGCGCACCCCCTCCTCGCGTGCCAGCCGGCGAGCGGCCGTGGTGACCGATGCGGTCAGCTGGCGGCGCTGCTTGGTGAACTCCCGCAGCTGGGCGGCGTCGAGGTTCTCCTGGGCCTCCCGCAGGGCCTCCCCGACCGCGAGCACCTGGTCGACCTGCTCGGGGTCGCGGCGCACCAGCAGGTTGACCACCCACGCAGCGACCGACGCCTTGCGCAGGCCCTTGATCGCGGCGCTGAGCGGCTTGTCGGCCTTGTGCTCCTTGGCGGCCGCGTCGCGCGCCGGCGTGAAGTCCGCGAGCGGCAGCGCGTAGAGGTCGTCGGCGATCTCCAGCAGCGGGTCGGACCTCGAGTCGGACATGGGGCGATCCTAGGGAGCGTCCGGCGCGGCGTACTCGACCTCGGTCGGGTACGGCGGCCACGGGCACTCCTGGGTGACGCCGCTCGGCGCCCAGCCGAGTGACTCGTAGAGGGCGCGTGCCCCGGTGTTGGCCTCGAGCACCCACAGCCGACGCGCGCCGGCGGCCTCGGCGCGCGCGAAGCCGGCCCGGCCCAGCCCGGTCCGCCAGTGGTCGGGGCGGACGGCTAGGTGCCGCAGGGTGGCGCCGTCGTGGGCGGCGAGCGCCACCAGCCCGCGGTCGTCCTCGACCACCTCCACGAGCACCGACGGGTCGTCGAGCAGCAGCACCCACCGCGCGAGGACGTCGTCGTCGGGGTAGGGCAGGTCGCCGAAGACGTGGGCCAGCCCGGCCCGGCTCGCGGCCCGCTCGAGGTCGCGCAGCGCGACGGCGTCGGCGGCGGTGGCGCGCCGCCACCCCCAGCGCGTCCCCGGTCCCGTGTGCGTCATGCGCCGACGTCACCCACCGTCGTCGAGGCCGTGCTCGATCGCCCAGCGGGTCAGCTGCACCCGGTTGTTCATCTGCAGCTTGCGCAGGGTGTTCTGCACGTGGTTCTGCACCGTGCGGTGCGACAGCACGAGCCGGGCGGCGATCTGCTTGTAGCTCATCCCGGTCGCGACCATCTTGAGGATCTCGGTCTCCCGCTCGGTGAGCTGGTCGCGCGGGTCGTCGGCGGGACCGTCCGCGATCCGCCGGAACTCACCCAGCACGAGCCCGGCGAGTCCGGGGGTGAAGACGGTGTCGCCGTCGGCCACGCGGGTGACCGCGCTGACGAGCTCGGCGCTCGAGGCGGACTTCACCAGGTAGCCCGTGGCGCCGGCCTTCACCGCGTCCAGCACGTCGTCCTGCTCGCCGCTGGCCGACAGGATCAGGACCCGGGCCGCGGGGTCGTGCTCGAGCATCATGCTCGTCACCTGGACGCCGCTGTGGTCCGGCAGCTGCAGGTCGAGCACCACCACCTGCGGTGCCGCCGCGGGGAACCGCGCCATCGCCTCGCGTCCGTTGGACGCGACCCCGACCACCTCGTGCCCGGCCGCCTGCAGGTCGCGCTCGACCGCGTCACGCCACATCGGGTGGTCGTCGACCACCATCACCCTCACCATGACCGTTCCCCCTTCCGAGACGGGGGAAGCGTAGACCCCTAGCCTGCCGGGGGCACGAAGCGTCCGCGCCGGTGCACCAGGGGCTCGTGCTCGTCCCCGACGACCAGCTGGTCGAGCCGGCACGTCACCAGCCGGGACCAGCCCACCTCGACGTCCGCCTCGACCTCCACCGCCGCCCACGTGGCGGCATGCGCGAGGCGCGGGCCGTGGGGCGTCGTGGTCCACCCGGCCATCCGCCACGGGCCTCCGGGGGCGGGTGTCGTCCCCGCGAAGGCCTCGGCCAGCCCGCGGTCCGCCCACGACAGCAGCTGCACCACGCCGCGTCCGGTCCCGAGCAGGGCCTCGGTGAGGTCGGCGTCGGGGTCGAGGAGACCGAGCAGCCGGCCGGGCGCCCCCGCCGCCACCATCCACGACGTCACCGTCAGGCCGGCCCGCGACGCGTCCGGACCGCCGGCGGTCCACAGGGACACCGCGCCGCCCAGCCGCCCGCGCAGGCGGCGGACGGGGTCGTCGGGAGTAGGGAACGGGTGGCCGGTGTGGATGGTCACCCGGTCACGCTAGCGGGACCGTGAGCTCCCACTCGGTGCCCCAGGGGCCGCTGTCGACCGTGGCGGCGCCTCCGAGCTCCTCGACCCGGCCGCGGATGGACGACGCCACGCCGAACCGGCCCTCCGCCTCCGCCTCGTCCAGCCGGCCGTCGGTGATGCCCGGCCCGTCGTCGCGCACCGAGACGGTGACCGAGTCGCCGCCCGCCTGGGCCAGCACCCAGGCGGTGGCATCGGGCCCGACGTGGGCGGCCACGTTGTCGAGACAGGCGCGCACGGCCGCGACGGTCTCCGTGGCCACGCGCTCGGGCACGAGCACGGAGCCGCCCGGCGTGGCCAGCTCCACGCGGACGGGATGGGCGGTCGCCATGGCCTCCAGGGCCCCGGCGAGGTCCACCCGGCCGCCGGGTGCCGTCGCCACCGTGTCCTGCTGCCGGATCAGCGAGCGGAGTCCGCGCTCCTGCTCGCCGGCGAGCCTGCCCAGCTCGGCCCACTCGCCGCCGGCGGCCTCCCCTCGCCGCTGCACCATGGCGAGCACCTGGAGCACGCCGTCGTGCACGGCGCGGGCGAGCCGGGTGCGCTCCTCGGCCGCCGCGGCCGCGCGCTCCGCCGCGTCGCGCTCGCGGGCCATCCGCTGCAGCGACTCGCAGAGGAAGCCGACCACGGGTCCCCCGACGAGCACGAGGAACACGTTGCCGTAGTTGCCCTGGTCGACCACCTCGCGCGGTGCCAGGTCCGTCGCCGAGAGCACGACGGCGGCGACCAGTCCGCCCTTCCAGTGCCAGTGGATCGCCCAGGCGAGCAGCGCGCCCATGACCCAGAACCCCGGCACGGTCGCGAGGAACGCCTCGGACTTCACCCACGGCGTCACCGCGATCGCGGCGACCGCGATCAGCAGGTCGGCGACGAGCAGCGCGGGCGTGCGCCGGGCCCGGCTCCGGTACAGCCAGACGGCCGCCCCCGTCCAGGCGACGCACGCCGAGACGACGGCGAGGCCCAGCTCGGGGTGCGAGAAGCTGTCGCGGCGGTAGACGTTGAGGCCGACCATGTTGACGGTGACGACCACCCGGACGATGGCCAGGGCCGTGTGGAGACGGTCCTCGACGGCGAGGGCCGAGTCGGCGCGCGGCGACGGCGCCGGCGCCGCGTGCTGGGCGCTCAGGACGCCTTCTGCTCCGGCCCGTCGCCGGTCCGGTCGGGCGACGCGCCGTCCCGGTCGGCCCGGTCGGTCCCGGAGCCGTCGCGAGCGTCCGCCTCGGACCGGTGGGCGGCCGCGGCCTGCTTGGCCTTCTCCTTGGCCTCCTTGTCGAGCTCCTTGGCCTTGGCGGCGTAGAGGTCGACGTACTCCTGGCCGGAGAGCCGCATGATCTCGTACATGATCTCGTCGGTGATCGAGCGCAGGATGTAGCGGTCGTTCTCCATGCCCGCGTAGCGCGAGAAGTCGAGCGGCTTGCCGAACCGCACGACCGGCCGGGTCCAGGTGCCGTAGACCTTGCCGTTCGGCGCGACCACGTCGGTGCCGACCACGGCGCAGGGCACCACGGGTGCCCCGGACTCCAGCGCCAGCCGGGCGACGCCCGTCTTGCCGCGGTAGAGCCGGCCGTCGTGGGAGCGCGTGCCCTCGGGGTAGATGCCGAACAGCTCCCCCTGGCCCAGGATCCTCATCGCCGACTTCATCGCCCCCTCGGCGGCGTTGGCCCCGGAGCGGTCGATCGGGACCTGGCCGGCGCCGGTGAAGAACTTCTTCTGGAACCAGCCCTTGATGCCCGGGGTGGTGAAGTACTCCGCCTTGGCGACGAAGGTCACCCGCCGGTTGAGCGTCAGCGGCATGAACAGCCAGTCGGCGTACGACAGGTGGTTGCTCGCCAGGATCGCGGGACCCACCTCGGGGACGTTGTCCACGCCGAAGGCCTTGGGCCGGAAGACGAGACGGAGCACCGGCCCGAGGGCGATCCACTTCAGGAACCAATAGAGCACGGGCCGAGCCTAGCCCTGCTCCGGCCCGGTGACCCTCTCGATGAACTCCGCGGACTCGGCGAAGATGCGCGGGGCGTCGTTGTCGAGCGTCGCCACGTGGTAGCTGTCCTCCAGGACCCGCTCCTCGAAGTCCTTCGACGACAGCCCGGCGTTGATCGCCCGCGAGCTCGAGATGTCGACCACGTGGTCCACGGCGGAGCGGAAGAACAGCACCGGGACGGTGATCCTCGGCAGGTCGCGGCGCAGGTCGGCGTACCCGGCGAACATTGACGCGGCGGCCCGCAGCGGGGTGGTCGGGTAGCCGTGCTCGTCGGCGCCCGGCTTCTTGATGTCGTTGGCGATCCCCGGCAGGCCGGGCACCACGAGCTTGAGGAGCGGGAGCAGCCGGACGTCCTTGCGCAGGGTGTCGACGGCCGCGTTGACGATGACGATGCCGGCGAGGTCCTCGCCGTGGTCCGCGGCGAGCCGCAGGCAGAGCGCGCCGCCCATCGACAGCCCGACCGCGACGACGGCGTCGTTCTCGGCCGCGAGCTTGTCGAGCGCTCCCTCGGCGGTCGCCACCCAGTCGGCCCACGTCACCTTGTTGAGGTCCTGCCAGCGCGTGCCGTGGCCGGGCAGCAACGGCATCTCGACGGCGTACCCGCGCGCGGCCAGGTCCTCGGCCCAGGGACGCATGGACGCGGGGTTGCCGGTGAAGCCGTGCTGCACGAGCACGCCGATCCGACGCCCGCCCGCCAGCTCCGGCCTCGCCGGCGTGGACATCGGCGCGACGAGGGCTGGGTCGAGGGACGCGCCCGAGGCTGCGCGGCGCAACGGGATCTTCACGCGCACAGTGTGCACCACCAGCACCCCCGTCGCGGGCCGAGCAGGACGGGTCGGGGAACCACCGAGCGGCTACCGTTGAGCACGTGAGCCGCCCCGAGGACGAGAGCCGCACCGAGCTGGCGTGGCGCGAGATCGTGGCGCACTACGGCGAGCGTCCGGCGCTGGACGACGAGCCGTCCGGGACGGCGTCCCGGGGCCCCGGTCCGGCGGCCACGGGCGGCGAGGGCGATCGCACACCCGGCGCGGGATCCGACGTGACCGCCGACCTCGCCGGCGAGCTGCCCGACCACCTCGTCGACGACGACGAGGTCGAGGTCCGGGAGCGCGCCGTCGTGGACTCGGAGCGGTTCCGGCCACCACCCGCGCCGCCGTTCCCGCTCCCGCGGACCTGGCAGCGCGGCATCGCCTGGGGCGGGGTCTTCGTCGCCCCGCTCCTGGCCCTGGTCATCGGGCTCCTGTCGGTCTACGTCCACCCCCTGGTCGGTTGGGCACTCGTGGCCTGGTTCGTCGGCGGCTTCGTCTACCTGGTGCGCGCGATGCCGCGCTCGCCGCGGGACCCCTGGGACGACGGCTCCCGCGTCTGACGCCTGTCACGGTCCGCGGGCGCGACGAGACAGTAGGGTCCCCCGCGTGGGTGCACGCGAGACGGTCGAAATCACGGGGCACCTCATGGACAGCGGCATCCTGTCGCGGGTCCTCGACGACATCCGTGACTACGGCGCCGACTTCGTCCTCGAGCAGTTCGACGTGGGTCACGAGGCGCACGACCCCAGCAGCGCCCGCATCACCGTGCAGGCCGACGACGACGCGTCGCTGCAGCGCCTGCTGATGCGGCTCCAGACGCGTGGGGTGAACCAGCTCGGGCACGCCGACGCCACGCTCGCGGTCGCCGACCGGGCCGGCGTCCTGCCCGACGGCTTCTACTCCACTACGGACCTCGAGACGCGCGTGCGGCTCGACGGCGAGTGGTACGACGTGGAGAACCCGGAGATGGACTGCGGCCTCGTCGTCGACGAGTCGCCGTCGGGCGGCCCGCGGGTGCGGACGGTGCCCATCTCCGACGTCGTGCGCGGCATGCGGGTCGTCGTCGGTGCGGCCGGTGTCCGGGTGACCCCGCCCGACTCCCGGCCGGCGGGCGGCTCGACGGCACTCCCCCAGGCGGGGACGGTGGCCGAGCGCCCGCAGGCGGTGCTCGTGCGCCAGGTCGCCGACGGGATGCGCGAGGCGCGGTCGAGCGGCAGGAGGCTGCTGTGGGTGGCGGGCGCCGCCGTGGTCCACGCCGGCGGGGTGCCGCCCTTGGCGGCCCTCGTCCGGGCGGGATGGGTCGACGTCCTCTTCGCCGGGAACGCGATGGCCACCACGGACATCGAGGCGGCGCTGCGGGGACCGGCCGCCGAGGGCGCCGTCTCGACGCCGGACGCCGAGCACGGCCACGAGCACCGGGTCAGGTCGGTCAACACGATCCGCCGGGCCGGCTCCGTCGCGGCCGCCGTGCGCGACGGCGTGCTGGTGAGCGGCGTGATGCACGCCCTGGTGACGCACGGCAAGCCGTTCGTCCTCGTCGGCTCGGTCCGCGACGACGGACTGCTCCCGGACGTCCACACCGACGTCGTCGAGGGGCGGCGGGCGATGCGGGCCGAGGTCCGCGACGTCGGCTACTGCCTGATGATGGCCGCGCAGCGCCACGCCGTCGCCACCTGCACCATCCTCCCCGCGAGCGTCCCGCTCGTGTGCGTCGACATCGACCCGGCCACCGTCACCCGGCTCACCGACAGGGGCGCGGGCCAAAGCCGCGGCATCGTGACCGACGTCGGGCTGTTCCTCGAGCAGCTCGCCCTCGAGCTGGTCGCGGACTACCGCCGGGGTTGAGCATTTCGCCTACGGGGACCGCCGGGGCCACCTAACCTTGCTGGCACGCAGCGCCGGGCAGGCGTGATTAGGAGCAGGGCGGTCATGACCAGGGAAGCCGACACGACGGCCCTCACGAAGAGTCACGTCGCAGACGAGACCCGTCGAGCGACTCGCCTGTTCGTCCGCATGTGGGCGTTGGCACACATCCTCCACCTGCTCATCGCGGACCGCAGCGCGCTGCACACTCCATGGAGCGCAGCCGTCGTAGGGCTGGCCCTCACCGTGCTGCTGCGGCCGGACAACGGACGGCTCCTCGCTGGCTTGCTCGTGGCACAGATCGTCGAGCACACGGTGGAGATGCCATTCAGTCCCGATCACTGGGCCCTGGTAGCGATGGTCAACCTGCTCGTCCTCCTGTCGATGGCGGCCTCACGCTCGACCGGGTGGCAGGCCGTGGCCCAGTCGTTCGCAGCCGCGCGGGCGATTCTCCTCATCGCCTACTGTGCGGCCGCGCTGTCGAAGTGGAACACCACCTTCCTCGACCCGGTGACCAGCTGCGCGAATGCCGTCGCCGATCTCATCACCTTCGGGGCTGCCGGACCTCTCGCCGGGAGCCACCTCGTCAATTGGGGCACGGTCGCCACCGAAAGCGCCATCTTCGTTCTCCTCGCCGTGCCGCGCACCCGGGCATGGGGCGTGCTGCTGGGTCTGACCTTCCACTTCACCCTCAGCATCAGCCCCGTCATCGTCGTTGGCGACTACACCTCGACCGTCTACGCGCTGTTCTTCCTCTTCCTGCCGCCGGAGACGGTCGGGCGCGTCCTGGACCGCGTGTCGGGGTGGGCGGCACGCTCGGCCGTGGTCCGCGACGCCAAGCGCCGTCCGCCGATCACCGCGGTCCTGGTGTTCGTGGTGCTCGGCTTCGGCGGCCACCTCCTCGGACAGGTTCCGGTGGCGACCGTGTATGTGCTCGAGCAGTTCTACTTCGTCCCTCTCCTACTGGCCACAGTGTTGGCCGTCAGGGAGCAGCGCTCGAGCGGGTCGTCATCAGGTGTACGCATCGGGCGCGTCCGTCTGCTGCACCTTCCCGTGCTGCTCATCGCGGTGCTGTGGGCCCTCAACCCTTACCTCGGACTCCGGACGACCGGGGTCAACACGATGTTTTCCAACCTGCGCACCGAGTCTCCCGACCCCAACCACCTGTTCATGCCGTCGTGGCGCTTGACCGACTGGCAGGACGACATGGTCGTCCTGCTCGCCTCCACAGATGCTGAGCTCCAGGCCGGCGCGGACAACGACCTCGCCCTCCCCCTGGTGGCCCTGCGTCGTATCGCGATGGACCGACCCAACCTCGAGGTGACCGGGGTGCTCGACGGCGAGACGGTGACCTTTGGCCCGGGCGAAGGGCAGCGCAAGCTGCAACCGCTGCCCGCTTGGCAGTACCGGTTGTTCCTGCTACGGCCCGTCGCGACCGGGGACGCCCCGTTCTGCCCGCAGGGTTGAGCCCACCAAGAGCGCAGCCCCCACCACCCCTGCGCGCGGCCCGAGCCGGGCGGCGATCAAGTCGGGAACCCGACGGTGCCCGGCACCAACAAGCGTACGGCTGAGGGCGTCGCGCGCAGGCGCCAGGAGCAGGTCGCCGGCGGCCGAGACGCCTCCGCCGATCACCACGACCTCCGGGTCCAGGGCCGCGACGAGGTTCGCCGCACCCATGCCGAGCCAGTCGCCCACCGACGTGAATGCCTCGCGCGCCACCCGGTCGCCCTGCTCCGCGGCGGCGGTGACCATTGGCCCGGTGACCCGGCCGGGATCGCCGCCGCTCATCTTCAGGAGGACCGAGGGCTGCTCGGTCATCAAGGACCGGGCCCGGCGGACGAGGGCGTTGCCGGAGGAGTACTGCTCCCAACAGCCGCGCCGGCCACACTCGCAGGGCCGTCCGGCCGGCACCACCTGCATGTGCCCGAACTCCCCCGCCATACCGCTGGCGCCCCGGACGACCTCGCCGCGGAGGAGCACCGCCCCGCCGATGCCGGTGCCCATGGTGATCATCACTGCATGGGCCGCCCCCCGGGCAGCGCCGTGGTGGGCCTCCGCGCGCGCTGCGCAGTTGGCGTCGTTGTCCAGCGCCACGGGGCAGCCGAGCCGCTCGGCCAGCAGCTCGCGAAGGGGTTCGCCCTGCCACGGCAGGTGCGGTGCGAACACCACCCGTTCGCCGGCCGAGTCGACGAACCCGGCGGCGGCAATCCCAACGGCCGCCACGGCTCGTCCTCCCGCGGCCTCGAGCACCGCCGACACCAAGGCGTCCTCCGCCTCACGGGTCACCCCGCGGCGGCCCGGGGTGGTCCGCGACGCGGTCCGCACCACGCGCCCGTCCGTGTCCACGGTGCCGGCCAGCACCTTCGTGCCTCCAATGTCGACACCGACAACCACGCCGCACTGGGACGGGGTCACTCGTCCTCCCGCCAGTCGTCGCCGAGGTCGATGTGCTCCACCTCGTCCCCGGGGGAGCCGGCGTCGCGCGGGTCGGCCGTCGCGATGAGCGCTGCTGCAGCCTGGACGAGCGAGCCCACAGCGGCGCCGAGGTGCCCAGTGACCTCCGGGCTGAGCCGGCGCACGGCGTGCAGGGTGCGGCAGAGCGGGCACACCGTGCACTCATCGGAGCCGGTGGCGAGGTGGGCGTCGAGGTCGTGCACCGAGGCGGCCGCCCGGTCCGCGAGGCCGCCGACCCCCTCCCCTGCCTCGCCGGCATGGTCGCGCGCCCACCCGGACAGAGCTCCTAGGAGCTTCGCGGCCTCCTCGCCGAGGCTGCCGACGTCGGAGGCCTCACCTGCGTCGGTCACAGCGCCTCCTGGCGGGTCTCGGTCGTCGCGGTCGCCGGCTCGGTGAACCGGACCTGGGGCTCGCCGTCCCGCACCCGGGCGCCCGCCACGCGGTGGCGGGCCAGCCCGGAGGGCAGCGTCAGGAGGCGACGATACGACGCGACGGTCACGGCGAGCTCGTCGCCCTTGCGCGCGAGCCGCACGTCGTCCTGCGCCGCCAGCGGCAGCGGCAGGACGAGCACCAGGTCGCTCCCCTGCTGCCGCACCGCCATCGGGAAGCCGACGGCGCCCGTCGCCAGGGGGTCCGAGTCGCCGTAGACGGCCCGCGCCAGCTCGAGCAGCTCGTCGCGGCCGACCGGCTCCACCGCGCGGTAGACCGAGGTGTGGACGTCCAGGCCGGCGAACGAGTCGGCGGCCTCGGCCAGGACCCGCTGCTGCGCCGCCACCCACGTCGCGCGCCACTCGTCGGCACCGCCCGAGGGGAACACCCGGTTGACGATCGCCGCGTCGACGCGGTAGCCGAACAGCGTGAGCAGCGTGTACGCCCTGCGGGCCTCGGCGAGCACCACCGACTCGGGCGTGAGCACGAGCCGGACCGAGGTGTCGGGACTGGTCAGCACGGCGCGCGCGTCCGCCAGCTCCGCGTGCAGCCGCTCGACGGCGTCGAAGACCGAGTCCTCGGGCATCGGCACCCCGGCCGCGCGGCTGAGCACGGGCTTGAGCGCCTTGACGACGCGCCGCTCGACGGGCAGCACGCGCTCCATGTACCACCCGAGCGCCTCGGGGAGCGCGAGAAGCCGCAAGGTCTCCGCCGTCGGTGCGCAGTCCACCACCAGGACGTCCCACGTGCCGGACCTCGCCTGCGCACGGACCTCGAGCAGCGCGAGCACCTCCTCGGCGCCGGGGATCACCGTGAGCTCCTCGGCGGCGACCTGGTCGACGCCCACCACGTCGAGGACGCTGAGCAGGTAGGCCTGGATGTCGGCCCACGACCGCTCGAACCGCTGCTGGGCGTCGACGTGCTGCACCCAGAGGTTCGCCGCGGCCTCGGTCGGCTCGGCGGTGGCGGGCACGTCGAGCGCGTCGGCCAGGGAGTGGGCGGCGTCCGTGGAAAGCACGAGCGTCCGGTGGCCCGCAGCAGCGCTCGCACAGGCCGTGGCCGCAGCGAGGGTCGACTTGCCGACGCCGCCCTTGCCGGTGAAGAGGAGGATCCGCACGTGGCAGGCGCGGATCAGAGCGACTCGACGCGCTTCTTGAGGCCCTTCAGCGCGGTGTCGATGAGGATCTTCTCGCCCTTGCGCTTGAGCATCCCGATGAGGGGGATGCTCACGTCGAGGGCGAGCCGGTAGGTCACCTCGGTGCTGCCGTCGCCCCGGTCGACCAGCGTGTAGGCCCCGTCCAGCGCCCGGAGCATGTTGCCCTCGACGAGCGTCCAGGTGACCTCCCGGTCGCCGTCCCAGTCGTAGGCGAGGGTGTACTCGTCCTTGATCGGCGAGACGTCGAGGGCGAAGTGGACCCGGTCGGCGCGACCGTCGGCTCCCTCCGCCCTGACCTCGACCTCCTTCATGCCCTTGGCCCACTCGGGGTAGGACTCGAAGTCGGCGATGACGGCCATCACGTCGGCCGGAGGGGCGTCGATCGTGATCGACGCGGAGGTCTGTTCGGCCATGGCCGGAGCCTAGCCGAACGCACCGGGCGTACGCGGGCGCGCGTCGCTGGCGATAGCCTCCTCACCGCAGTCGCCCACTCCCAGGGAGGTTCCACCGTGCGTGAGTTCGCCACGCCGCTCTCGATCACCGTCCCGACCACCGGGAACCTCACCGACGACGTCGTCACCAACGCCCGCGAGGCCCCGGACACGGCGGTGTTCAGCCGGGACACCGGCGACGGCTGGGTCGACGTCACGGCGGCGCAGTTCCACGCTGAGGTCCGCTCGGTCGCGAAGGGACTGGTCGCGGCCGGAGTGGAGCCGGGCGACCGCGTCGCGCTGCTGTCGAAGACGCGCTACGAGTGGACGCTGTTCGACTACGCGATCTGGTTCGCCGGCGCCGTCACGGTGCCGATCTACGAGACGTCCTCGGCCGAGCAGATCGGCTGGATCCTCCAGGACTCCGGCGCGAAGGCGGTCGTGGCCGAGGGACCCGACCACCTCGCGCGGGTCCGGGAGGCCCGCGGCGCGAGCGACCTCGTCGACCTGCAGCACGTGTGGTCGATCCAGGACAACGCCGTGGACGTGCTCGGTCGCCTGGGGTCCGACATCTCCGACGAGCTGCTCGAGGAGCGGCGGACGACGGCGACGCCGCGCGACCTCGCGACGCTGATCTACACCAGCGGCACCACGGGGAAGCCCAAGGGCTGCATGCTCACCCACGGCAACTTCATGTTCGAGCTCGGCGTGGCCGTCGACGAGCTGGCCGAGCTCTTCGAGACCGACGACGCCTCCACGCTGCTCTTCCTGCCGCTCGCCCACGTCTTTGCGCGGATCATCCAGGTCGGCTGCGTCAAGAGCCGCGCCCGCATGGGCCACAGCGCCGACATCAAGAACCTGGTGGCCGACCTGGGCGCGTTCCGGCCGACCTTCGTCCTCGCGGTCCCGCGCGTCTTCGAGAAGGTCTTCAACACCGCCTCCCAGCGCGCGACCGCCGACGGTCGCGGCCGCATCTTCAGCCGTGCCGCCGACACCGCGATCGCCTATTCGCGAGCCCTGGACGGCAAGCGGGTCCCCGTGCGCCTGCGGGCGAAGCACGCGCTGTTCGACCGGCTCGTCTACGGCAAGCTGCGCCAGGCGCTCGGGGGCAGCTGCACGTACGCCGTCTCGGGCGGCGCGCCGCTGGGCGACCGCCTCGGCCACTTCTACCGGGGCATCGGGCTGGTCGTGCTCGAGGGCTACGGGCTCACCGAGACCACGGCGGCCCTGACCGCGAACCTGCCCGATGCGCAGAAGATCGGCACCGTCGGTCGTCCGCTCCCCGGCACCGCGGTCCGGGTCGGCGACGACGGCGAGCTGCTGTTCCGCGGCGGCCAGGTCTTCGCCGGCTACTGGGGCGACGAGGCCGCCACCGCCGAGGCGCTCGACCCCGACGGCTGGTTCCACACCGGCGACGTCGGCGAGGTGGACGACGAGGGCTTCGTGCGCATCACCGGGCGCAAGAAGGAGATCCTCGTGACCGCGGGCGGCAAGAACGTCGCGCCGGCCGTCCTGGAGGACCGCCTGCGTGCGCACGCCCTGGTCGACCAGTGCCTCGTCGTGGGCGACGGACAGCCGTTCATCGGCGCGCTGGTGACCATCGACCGCGAGGCGTTCCCCGGGTGGGCCGCCCAGCACGGCAAGTCCGGTGACGTGGCCGACCTGCTCGACGACCCCGACCTGGTCGCGGCCGTCCAGGAGGCGGTCGACGAGGCCAACAAGGCGGTCTCGCAGGCCGAGTCGATCCGGAAGTTCGTCATCCTCGCGGACGAGTGGACGGAAGTGGGCGGCCAGCTCACCCCCAGCATGAAGCTGAAGCGTCGTGTGGTGATGGGCCAGGCCCGGGAGCAGGTCGAGGCGCTCTACCTCGGCTGAGGCGCAGCGAGTCCGGCGCGGCAACGGACCGGGCGGCGCCCGGTCTGACCAGGCCGGACTAGTCACATCGGGCCATGCCGGGACCACCTTCGGGTGGTTTGTCAGGTTTAGCCCGCGTTCTTCAACATCGCCGCACTAGGTTCTAGCCGCTGCCGAGGAATCGGGTCCTCGCAGACCTCGTCCGGCGGAAAGGGGTGCCAGGGATGCGTCGACGCATCAACCACGAATCGGGTGCCGCAGCGGTCGAGTTCGCCCTCGTCTCGCTCGTGCTGCTGACCCTCGTGGGTGTCGTCTTCCAGTTCGCCATCTACCTGTGGGCCTTCCAGGCGGCCTCCAACGGCGCTCGTGAAGGTGCCCGGGCCTGGGCAGTGAACCCTTGCAGCGCGGGCAACCAGGCCAAGGTCGTCACGGCGGTCTCGCCGGCGGCTCGCACCGGCTCCGTCAACGCGGTCGCTGCCTTCACCAAGGGCTCCGGGAACACAGCAGCCACCAGGGAGCCAGGCGACCAGGTCGTCGTGACCGTGACGATGCAGGCCAAGGCGCTCGGCTTCAACCTCGTCCCCGGCTGGGACTACGACGCCGTCATCACGAAGACCGCTACGGCTCGCGTCGAGGACGTGCAGGGATGCTGACCGCCGTCCCCAGCCTCCGGCCCGTCGTCGACAAGCGTCGTCGTGACGAGACCGGCACCGTCGCGGTGATGGTCGCTCTGATGGCCATGGTCATCCTCGGGATGGCCGCCGTGGCGATCGACGTCGGCCAGGTGTACGCCAAGCGTGCATCGCTGCAGAGCGCCGTTGACCAGGCCGTACTGGCCGCCGCAGCCGAGCTCGACGGCACGACCGTCTGCACCGCAGGGGCGGTCACGGCCGCCGAGGAGTACCTGGTCAGCAACTGGATCGACCAGGGCGGCGACCCCAAGGCGGTGGCCGACATCGATCTCGCGGCCGACAACACCCTCGCTGACGGCAGCAAGGACGGATACATGGTGTGCAACAAGTGGCGCGTCGACCTGTGGGCGCCCACCGCGAAGGTGAACCTCGGCCTCGCCAAGGCCGTGACCGACGAGACGAACGTCCAGGTTCCGGCCCACGCCGCTGCGGAGGTCCGCTCGCCACGGTTGGGCACCCTGCCGTACTACGCCACCCCGACCTGCAGCACCGGCCAGCAGGTCCTCTCGACGGACTCGAGCGGCCACGCCTCACCTCCCGTCATCCCGCTGACGCCCTCGACCACGACGCTCAACAGCTCGAACGTCACGGCGCTCGACCCGTCCACCACACCGGTCGGCACCCCCATCAGCAGCATGGTCGTCACCGGCACCAACTTCACCTCACCCACGTCAGTGACGGCCGTGGGTTTCACCAACGCCTCGGGTGACCACTACCAGGTCGCGATCGACTCGGGTGCCACGATCACCAGCTCCACCCGTATCGCCGTGAGCACGATCCCGTTTCCGGTCGCGTCCGAAGACGTCTGGTACGTGCGGGTGCTGAAGGGCGGCAACTGGTCCGCGAGCAACGGCAACGCCACCTCCGGCGTGCAGAAGTTCACGGTGGGCGACGAGAAGCTCTACTGCAACCTCTCCGACAAGGGCAACTTCGGTTCGCTGAAGATCGACCGCACTCCCTCGATCAGCAACCCGAACACCCTCATCTACTACAACACCGCGCTCGGCGTGGACCACGAGCTCGGCACCGCCCCGGGAGCTCCGTCCGCCCCGTCGTTCTGCACCGCTGGAAGCGGCTTCATCACCGCTCCCGTCGACGGGCAGAACTGCATGGCTACCGACACCGGCCTACCCGCCAACGCGCTGGAGGAGGGAATGATCACCGGCTCCGATCCCACGGGCCGTCTGCGCAAGCCCGCCACCTCGCCGTGCACTCGGCCCAACGTCACCGTCAGTTCCTACAGCCTGAACGACGACGTGCTGAGCTGCTTCTTCACCAACCCCACGATCCGCGTCGGCGACGTCACCAAATCCACGTACACCGGCGAGCCCGTAATCAGCCCGGCCATCTTCGACTCGCCGCGCTTCGTTTGGGTGCCGATCATCAACGAGCCTCCGAGCGGATCCAGCAAGAACGTCTCGATCCAGGGCTTCAAGCCGGGCTTCATCACCGACCAGCCGGCGTCCGGGACGAGGGGAGGCCACGGCACCACCACCGGGGTTCCCAACGGGCTCACGCTGTCGGGGACCAAGGTGCGCGAGGTGCGAATCTGGTTCATCCACCCGAACGCCTTGCCGTCCAGCTCCACCGCCGAGGGTCACGAAGTGGCCTACCGCGGCACCGGCGCCAAGGTCATTGTCCTAGTCGACTGAGCTCGCCCTCACGAACATCCTCCCTGCCCAGACTCGAGTGAAGGAACTTCTTCATGGCTCGCCGCTCCATGCTGCTCATCGTCGCCGTCCTCATCGCGGCACTCGGCACCGCGATAATCGTCCTCTACGTCCGCGGCATCGACGACCGCGCCACCCAGGGCCAGGAGCTCGTGGAGGTGCTCACCGCGACGTCCGTGATCGAGGCGGGCGAGACCGTGTCCGCCGCCCAGGAGGCCGGCAAGTTCCAGGCGAAGGAAGTGCGGCGCGACGACATGGTCGCGGGTGCGCTCGACAGCACCGAGGCGATCGCCGACCTTGTCGCACTGGGCACGATCTACCCCGGTGAGCAGGTCATCTCCGAGCGCTTCGGCACCTTCGGATCGATCGAGAACCTCGTGATCCCTGATGACAAGATGGCTGTCTCGATCGAGCTCACAGACTTCGAGCGCGTCGCGGGATTCGTCAACCCGGGCTCCGAGGTGGCGATCTTCGGCACCGCCGCAACACCCGTCCGGAGGCTCCCGGACGGCACCGAGCAGACCCTCTCTTCCGTGACCCGCATCATCATGTCGAGGATCCCGGTCATCGGCGTCGGCACCACGTCCGTCACCTCCCGCACGGTCACTGACGAGGGGGGCGCGCAGGTCACCGAGGAGGTACCGCGCACCATCCTCACCGTGGCCGTGACCCAAGAGGAGGCCGAGAAGCTGGTGCTTGCAGACCGCACGCTCGAGCTGACGTTCGCACTGCTCGGTGGCGAGACGAAGTCCCGCGACGAGGCTGGCGTCAACCCGGTCGACATCCTGCCCGAGACGTTCAGAGGGGCCGCTGGATGACAGCCATCGTGGAGACCGACCGGTCGCGGCTGAGCGTCCTCCAGGCGATGCTCCACGGGTCCGTCCCGCTCGAGTCGATGGAAGCCCTCGGCGAGCACGTGGCCTCCACGCCGCACGAGTTCGCAATCGTCATCGGACCCTCGATCCAGGTCGACGACGCAGCGGTGTTCGCCCAGTGGGCGCGCGTGCACAAGCCCGACCTCGGAGTGATTCTCCTCCGCGAGACCGTCGATGCCCACGCACTCTCCACCGCCCTACGCAGCGGCATGCGCGAGGTCGTCGAGTCCCGTGACTTGGCCGGCCTCACGACCGCGGTCAGTCGAGCCCGAGCGGTGTCCAATGCGATCGTCCAGAACCTCGAGGACGAGACGCAGGCCGCCGCGCGGGCCGCGCTCTCGGAGGCGCAGGCTCGGGCCGACGCCGCCCGCGAGGCCGCGGAGAGTCCCACCGGTCAGATGGTGACCGTCTTCTCGACGAAGGGTGGAGTGGGCAAGAGCCTGATGGCTGCCAACCTCGCCGTCGTGCTGTCCGAGCAGGGTCGGTCCGTCTGCATCGTCGATCTCGACGTCAACAACGGCGACATCGCCATCATGCTGCAGCTCACTCCCATGCGGACGCTCAACGACCTGTCCGCCTTCCACGGTGACGTGGACGTCGAGGCCGTCGAGACGCTCGTGACGCCGTACTCCAAGACGCTGGGCGTGGTCGCCGCACCGGTTCGCCTCGACGCGACCGAGCAGGCGACCAACGAGGACATCGGGAAGCTGCTGGACCTCCTGGTGCGGGTCTACGACCACGTGGTGGTCGACACGTCGGGAACGTTCGACGACTTCGCCCTCACGGCGCTCGACCGCACCGACACGCTGGTGCTCGTGGGGACGCTCGACATACCGGCGCTGAAGGGTCTCAAGCTCGCCACGCAAACCCTGGACCTCCTGAACTTCCCACGCGAGAAGTGGAGGTTCGTGCTGAACCGGGCCGACGCCAAGGTGGGGCTCTCGACGGAGGAATACGAGCAGACCCTCGGGCTCAAGGCTGACTGCTCCCTCGTCTCCAGCCGTGAAGTGCTCGCGGCCGTCAATCGCGGCGAGCCGTTGGTCAAGGCTTACTCCGGCCACCCGAACAGCAAGGCGATCAGGGCGCTCGCTCATTCCATCGCGGGCGCGACCCGCACCGAGAAGGCGGAAGTGGACGCGGACGACAGGTCCCGTTCCTCCGCCGGCCGTTTCCGACTGAGGAAGGCCTGACATGGGGCTCACCGACAGACTGGCCGCGGCCCAGCGCGCGCGGACCGAGGCACAGGACGTACCGCAGGAGAAGGCGCCGGCCGCGACGACACCCCACGCCATTGCCAAGGCCCGCCCGCAGGCTCGCGATCCCTTCGACGACGTGAAGCGGGCCGTGCACGCCCAGCTTGTCGCGTCGCTCGGCCCCAAGCTCTACGACGTCCACATGACGCAGAGCGAGCTGGAGAGCAACGTCCGGCTGGCGCTCCAGGGTGCCGTCGCGGCAACCGACGTGGTGATGTCGGGTGCCGACCGCACCCGGGTCACCCAGGAGATCTCCGACGACATCCTGGGGTACGGACCGCTGGAGCCTCTGCTGCGCGACGGCGACCTCTCCGAGGTCATGGTCAACGCCTACGACTCCATCTACGTCGAGCGCAGCGGCAAGCTGGTCAAGACCGGCACGAGCTTCTCCGACGAGGCGCACCTGCGCCGCACGATCGACAAGATCGTCGGGAAGATCGGGCGGCGCGTCGACGAGGCCAGCCCCATGGTCGACGCCCGCCTCCCCGACGGGTCGCGTGTGAACGCCATCATCCCGCCCCTTGCCCTGGACGGCTCAAAGCTGACCATCCGCAAGTTCTCCGAGGACCCCTACACAGTCGAGGATCTCATTAACTTCGGCAGCCTCACGCGCATGTCCGCGAGCCTGCTGGAGGCGTGCGTCAAGGGCCGGCTCAACATCCTCGTCTCCGGTGGCACGGGCGCCGGAAAGACGACCACCCTCAACGTGCTGTCGTCGTTCATCCCCGACGACGAGCGCATCGTGACCATCGAGGACGCCGCCGAGCTGAGGCTAGGCCAAGATCACGTCCTGCGCTTGGAATCGAGGCCACCCAACATCGAGGGCAAGGGCGCGGTCACGATCCGGGACCTGGTCAAGAACTCGCTGCGCATGCGGCCCGACCGCATCGTCGTCGGTGAGATCCGCGACGCCGCGGCCCTCGACATGCTCCAAGCGATGAACACCGGTCACGACGGCTCGATCTCCACCCTGCACGCCAACACGCCGCGCGACGCCCTCGCCCGCCTCGAGACCATGGTGCTGATGGCCGGCATGGACCTCCCCGTGCGAGCCATCCGCGAGCAGGTCTCGAGCGCCGTCGACCTGATCATCCAGCAGACCCGCCTGAAGGACGGGTCCCGCCGCATCACCGCGATTACCGAGATCGTCGGCATGGAGGGCGACATCATCACCACCCAGGACGTCTTCGTCTTCGACTACGCCGCAGGGATGAACGACCAGGGCAAGTTCCAGGGTGAGCTCGTCTCGACCGGCTTGCGCCCGCGCTTCCTCGAGCGCCTGTCGGATCACGGGGTCCACGTCGACCCATCCGTCTTCGCCACGCGCGGCGGTTTCCGATGAGGCGCGGTCCGACGCTCGCCTCCGTCGCGCTCGCCCTTGGCGCGGTGGCCGCGGCTCCTGCAGCCTTCGCGGCCGATGGGATCAACATCGACCACGTTCAGTCCGAGGGCGGCACCGTGTCCCTGCTGCTCGCGGTGGACCGGCTGCCGGGCGGCGCCGCTCCGGACCTGGACAGCATCGCCGTCAGCGTGGACGGCAGGACGGTCGATGCCTCGGCCGAGACCGTCGAGGGTGGTCAGGTCGAGCGCACCACCGTGCTCGTGCTCGACGCCAGCAACAGCATGGAGGGCGAGAAGCTCGTCGCCGCCACCGACGCCATCGACTCGTTCCTCGCAGCGGCTCCCGGCGACGTCCGGGTTGGCCTGGTGACCTTCGCCGGGACGGTGCAGCAGACGATCGAGCCGACCACGGACCACCAGTCGATCGTCGACGCGCTGGCCGAGGTGCAGCTCGAGCCCGGGACCAAGCTCTACGACGCCGTCCGGGCCGGCGCTGACGTGGCCGGCATGGAGGGAGCTCGCTCGCTTCTCGTCCTCTCCGACGGTGCCGACACCGGCAGCGCCGTCACCATCGACGGCCTCTCGGCCGCTGCGACCGACGCAGGCGTCGTGGTCGACGTCGTCGCGCTCGGACAATCGGCCGCCCAGGAGGCGACGCTCGACGGGCTCGCCTCCGCAGCGGGTGGTCAGGTGATCCCCGCTGACCCCGCCGCCCTAGGCGCGGTCTTCTCGGCGCAGGCGCGAGCCCTTGCCTCCCAGGTCCTCGTCACGTTCGACCTCCCAACAGGGGTCTCCGGCGAGCAGACCGTCGAGGCCTCGCTCGCTTCCGGCGGCACGACGTTCTCCGACTCTGCCTTCGTCACTCTCACCGGTGAGCGCGCTGCGGCTACACCCCAGCTCGTCGTGCGCGGCGACGCCCTGATCGGGCAGACCGGTCTCCTGCTCGGCGCCCTCGCGTTCGGGCTCGGCTTGGCCGGGGTCGTCGCCTTTGCACTCGGCGGCGGCGTCAGCAGGCCGCTCAGCGAGCAGCGCCTGAACGCCTACTTCAAGCAGGGCGGCTCCTCTACCGCCGGCGGCCGGCGCAACCGCGCGAAGGCCGAGGGCAGCTTGAAGGACGCGGCCGTCGGGCTGGCGGGGCAGGTTGTCAAGGGCGACTTCGAGGACCGGCTCACGAAGCGCCTCGCCGGCGCCGGATCGTCCCTCAAGCCCGCCGAGTGGCTGCTCCTGCACGCCGCCATCGCAATCGGCGCGGCCTTCGTCGGCCTCGTCCTCAGAGGCGGGATGCTGATGGTCATCGCCTTCATCGCCGGCGTCCTGGTGCCCTGGTGGTGGCTCAAGCGCAAGCACAGCAAACGGCTGGCGGCCTTCAACGCCCAGCTCGCCGAGACGCTGACACTGATGGCAGGTGGCTTGTCCGCCGGGCTGTCGCTTCCCCAGGCCGTCGACACCGTGGTGCGTGAGGGACACCAGCCCATGGCGGGCGAACTCGGCCGCGCCCTGATCGAGCAGCGTCTCGGCATCCCGATCGAGGAGACGCTGGAGAACGTGGCCGATCGGATGGAGTCGGAGGACTTCTCCTGGGTCGTCATGGCCATCCGCATCCAGCGCGAGGTCGGCGGCAACCTGGCCGAGCTCCTCAATACCGTCTCGGAGACGCTCCGCGACCGTGAGTACCTCCGACGGCAGGTCAAGGTGCTCAGTGCCGAAGGCCGCTTCTCCGGCTACGTCCTGACGGCCCTGCCCATCGGCCTCTTCATCTACATGCTGCTCTTCAAGGGCGACTTCGTGCGGCCGCTCTACACCACCGGTATGGGCTACGTGCTCCTCGGCATCGCCGTCACCATGCTCATGGGCGGTGGCTTCGTGATGTCCCGACTGACCAAGATCAAGGTGTGACCGACGATGCTGCTACTCCTCGGAGCCGGGCTCCTCTTCTCCTCCATCGTGATGGCACTGTGCATCGTTGGGGTGCTGACGAGTGAGCGGCGAGCCGTCGCCCGATCCGTCGCGGCGGTGCAGGCGATGAACGCGGCCCCCGCCGTCATCGCCGACGAGCTCGAGCGCCCGTTCATGGAGCGGGTCATCGCCCCGCTCGGTGGTCGGCTCGTCGGCGTGGGCCGCAAGATCACCCGTGCGGACACGGCGCAGAAGATCGCGCACCGCCTGGACATCGCCGGCAATCCGCCCGCATGGGACGTGAACCGCATCATCGGCCTCAAGGTCCTCGGCCTCGGCGTGCTGGGCGTCCTAGGTTTCCTGTTCGCCCTGTCCCGCGGCGAAGCGTTCGATCGCGTGGTGATCTACACAGCGGGTTTCGCCGCCTTCGGCTACGTCCTTCCCAACCTGCTCCTCAAGAACGCGGGCGACAAGCGAGAGACGCTCATGCGCAACGCGCTCCCGGACGCCATCGACCTGCTCACCATCTCCGTGGAGGCCGGGCTGGGCTTCGACGCCGCCGTGGCGCGCGTTGCGAAGAACACCTCTGGCCCTCTTGCCCAGGAGTTCTCGCGCCTGCTCCAGGAGATGCAGCTGGGCATTGGGCGCGCCGAGGCAATGCGCGCCATGGGCGAGCGCACCAGCCTGCCTGACCTCAAGTCGTTCTGCCTCGCAATGGTCCAAGCCGACAGCCTCGGCATCCCCATCGCCCGCGTGCTGCGCATCCAGAGTCACGAGATGCGCACCAAGCGGCGCCAGCGCGCGGAGGAGGCGGCGCAGAAGGTTCCGGTCAAGATTCTGTTCCCGGTGATCTTCTTCATTCTCCCGACCATCTTCATCGTCGTCATCGGACCGGTGTTCCTGTCAATGGGCGACCTGTTCGGCAGCCAGTGATCCTCGACCTGGTCGCGTCGTCCGAGCCGACCCACACGGCCCGGCGTACGTGGCGGATCACGACGGCCGTCCGAGTCTTCGCGATCTCGCTGTGCGCCGGGCGGGCATTGTCGTCGCAGGGAACGGGGGACATCGCCGTCCCCATCGTCGCGCTCGCGCTGGTCGCCACGCTCGCCAGCCTTGTCGAAGGGATGGGCACCGACCGCCTGCAGCGCTGGGTCCCCGTCGGCGAGGCCTTGTTGGTGGCCGCTGTCGTGGCGCCGAACCTTTCGCAGGCGGAGTCGGTCCTGCTCTACCTCGCGGTCCCTCCCCTGGTGGGCGGGGTCAGACACGGCTGGTTGTCAGCCAGCAACGCGTTCCTCGTCTCGGCGGTCGCACTGGCGCTGGGAGGCGGCCTGTCCGTCAAGCCGTTCGATGTCGCGCCTCTCCAGTCGGCAGCGTTCTGGCTCGTGACGGGACTAGGCATCGGCGTGCTGGCAGGCGTGCAGACGCGCAGCATCCGCGACCTCGAACAGCGGCAGGCACCCTACGTGGCCACCCACCAGCTCATGAGCCAGCTCCACGACTTGGCCAGTCGAGGTGAGGTCGGCCTCGACAGCATCAAGCTGTCCACGGAGCTCGTCGGTCGGCTGCGTGACGGAACGGGCGCCGCTGGGGTCGCCGTCTATGGGCACGCCTGGGGCCAACCACTGGTCCAGCTCGCCGGACACGGCGATACCGGCTCGCTGATCAGCCACGCCATCGGCAGCAGCCACACGCGCCGGAGCGACGTGCTTGTCGTCGGTCTCCGCGGCGCGGGTCACCAGCTGGGCAGCGTCGTCATCAGGAAGCCGGACGGCTGGACGGAGGAGTCCCGCGCCTCCGCGCAGGCCGTGGCCGACGAGTTCGCGCTCCGGCTGGACACCGCCATGCTGTTCGACGAGGTGCGTCGGCTCGCGACGGCCGAGGAGCGCAAGCGGATCGCCCGGGAGATGCACGACGGCGTCGCGCAGGAACTCGTTGCCCTGGGCTACCTCGTCGACGAGATCGCCTTTCTTACCGACGAGACAAGGACCGTCGAGCTGGCCGACACCCTTCGGGCAGAGATCAGCCGCATCGTGGCGGAGATCCGCTTCTCGATCCTCGACCTGCGGCACCACGTCACGGACCACAGGCTCTCCGGGGCGCTCGCGGACTACGTGCACCAGGTCACGCAGGACATGGACGTCCGGGTGAATCTCATGCTGGACGAGTCCGGCCCGGCGCTTCCCCCACGTACGGAGGCGGAACTGCTACGCGTAGCCCAGGAGGCGATCGGCAACGTCCGCAAGCACGCGCGCGCCGACAACCTCTGGGTGACACTGGTGTCTGACGGCACCACCTTGCTGCTCGAGGTCGCAGACGACGGCGTGGGCGACGCCCGACCGAAGTCGCGCCACTGGGGTCTGCAGAGCATGCAGGAGCGCGCCGCCGTCATCGAGGCGTCGCTCGAGGTCACCTCACGAGAGGGCGGTGGAACCATCGTCCGCCTTCACTCACCACCGCTTCCCCCTCCGGCCATCGCGACGAAGGAGTACGCATGACCACCCGTGTCCTGCTCATCGACGACCACGAGCTCATCCGTCAGGGCCTCGCGCGCGCCTTCGAACGTGACGAGGAGATGACCGTCGTGGGCCAGGCAGGCTCGACCGCCGAGGGGGTCAAGGCGTACGCCGAACTCGCGCCGGACGTCGTCGTCACCGACCTGCAGCTCCCTGACGGCCATGGCCTCGAGATCGTGCGAACGGTTCGTCGCGACACCGACGACGTCGGCCTCGTGGTGCTGACGATGCACGCGGGGGACGACCAGATCTTCGCCGCGATGGAAGCCGGCGCGTCCGCGTTCGTCGGCAAGGACAGCAAGGCCACGGACGTGGTGAGCGCCGCGCGCCATGCGGCTGTCGCGCCGCGGACGTTCCTGTGCGCCGGCCTGAGTGCGGCTATGATCCGCCGCGCGACGACCCCGGCACCACCAAAGCTCTCGGCACGGGAGAAGGAGGTCCTCGCCCTCCTCGCCGACGGCATGGGCACGGGTGAGATCGCCAGCAGCCTCTACATGAGCGAGTCCACGGCTAAGACCCACATCACGCACATCTACCAGAAGCTCGGCGCAGCGAACCGTGCGCAGGCGCTGGTGACCGCCATGCGGCTCGGATTGCTGGACCACGCCGCCTCGCAACGCTTCTAGTCCTCGCGGGCCGGGTCGCTCCGAGCCGGTGGGGCGTGCCGACAGCGGCGCCGGACCGGCCCGGGCCGGGCTTGGCCGTTGAAGCGTCGTGTAAGGCATGCTCGCGGACGGTTTGGCGGCTGCCCCTGAAGCGCAGGGATCCGCGACCGCCCGGCCATCCGCTTGGCGCGCTGGCACCTCCGCCGACGCACCGGCGTCCGCGCCGGCGTCATCAGGAGTGAGGCGAGGATTCGTGCATCCTCGCCCCTTGGAGGTCCCCGCCGCGCCAGCTCCGTCAAACGCGGCGGCACACGATCCGCGACCCCTGCCCGACCAGCGCACCTGCCCCCCCGGACGACCATTCGCGGGCGCAACAGGGTGGGCTCGAGATAGTCACAAGAGGCTAAGCATCGCGGGCCGATCACCCGATCCGGCAACCCGTGCGTACTTGGCAGAGTTGTCCTCGACGGGTCCTCGTGGGCTCGGAACCGAGAACTCATCACACTTTCAAGGGGAATCATTATGCTCGAGAAGTTCATCACCCTCATGCTCGTCGGCCGTGACGAGGAGAAGGGCGCCACCGCCACCGAGTACGGCCTGCTGGTCGGCCTCATCGCGCTCATCATCGTCGTCGGTGTCGGCTTCTTCGGCGACGCGCTCAACGACTTCTTCAACAGCCTCGGCGGCACCGTCGCGACCTGGGACGACGCGCCCGCGGCCGAGTGATCTAGCGCCAGGACCAAGAGGCTGGTCATTCCCGACCGGGAATGACCAGCCTCTTCGCTTGCAACGATGGAGGAAGACACGGTGATCCCAAGCACTAAGAGCGCCGCCCGCGACGAGCGTGGCGCCACCGCGACCGAGTACGGCCTTCTGGTCGGATTCGCTGCCATCGCGATCGTTGCGGGAGTCGGCTTCTTCGGGGAGTCACTCAACACGTACTTCGACGGTCTGGCCACGTGGTTGACGACCGTGATGTGACAGCAAGCCGCTGGGTGCAATCCGTGGGTCGCTGATTGACTGATTCACGACCCCAATCGCTCCCCCGGAACCTCGACAACACTGACGACGGACGACGTGCAATTCATCCGCGCGATGGTTCTGGAAGCATCACCATCAGTTGAGGATGAAGGCGCGCCGGTCGTCCTGGATGCACTTCTGGTCGGCTCTGCGTACTCAATCAGCTGACGTAGCGTCGCAAACGGGCCTGCCAGGCACGGATGAGCGTGTCCGGCGCCAATCCAGCACGCTGCAAGGACCAAGCGCTCGACACGCCACGTCTCGCCGCGCGATACACCTCCAGGAGCTTCCGCTCCCCCAGCCGCTCCGCGATCACACGACACGCGAGCCAGGCCTCCTCGTAGCGCGCCTGCAGGTCCGCGGCGCGGGTGTTGAGGTCGGCAGCCGTCGGCAGCGCCTTCGGGACGCCGTCGCGGCGCGCCGCCTCGATGGCCCGACCCAGTGCCGTGCGGTCCGGCAGGCGCGTGTCGCGCAGCGCCACGTAGTCGGCGAACCCTTCGCGCAGCCACGGCTCCACCGGGCTGCGGACGGCGTCCGTGGCGACGTGGACGAGCTCGTGGGTCATCACCACCTGCGCACCCGCTCGCCGAAGCCCGGCGGTGACCTCCGGGTTCACGAAGACGTGGGTAGGCGCGTCGTCCTCGGCGGTGCTGCCGGCGCTCGCCGTCACCGCCGCGATGCCGGAGTACGTACCCGGCGGGACGCCGAGGCTCGCGTCGAGGTCCGCTGCCGTGGCCGGAACCTCGACGACGACCGGACCGCGGAAGCGCGCGAGCACGCGCCGTACGACGTCGACGCCGCGGACAGCGCGGTCGACGAAGGCCTCCGCCACGTCCCGGTCCCCGTCGACCATGACCAGCACGCCCGGCGCGCGTGACACCGCCAGCCGGCCGCGCAGCCACAGCGGGACCCTGGTGGCCGGCGCCGCCGCGGTGCCGAAGCCGACGATCCCCAGTCCGTCCGCGTCGGGGGCGAACGTCACCGCGACGTCGGTGCGGGCGGCCTGGACCTCGAGCCCGCCGAGGCGCCAGGTGACCTCCGCGACCCCCGACCAGGAGCCGTCGTCCCCCACAACCCCCACCTGGTCGACGTAGCGGGCCGTCACGGCCCGCAGGTCGAGGGACGCGGCGTTCGCGGCGATCCCCGCCAGGAGGTCCTCCGACGCCGGCCGTCCAGCGGGCGCCAGCGACGCCAGGGCGGCCGCGTCGCGCGCCCGGACCCCCGCGACGAAGGCCGACAGGGCTGCTGTCGCCTCGGCCGGGCTGGCCCGCGCCACGTCCACCGGGCGCGGCGCCACCTCGTGACGGCCGTCGCGGGTCAGCACCGCCACGACCGCGACCACCAGGCACAGCGAAAGGCCGGCGGCCCACCGGAGTGGACGGCCGGCCTTCGAGGCCGGCTGGTCAGCCAGGGCGGACCGCGCCGACGAAGGGCATCGAGTAGAGGCCGGACACGGCGACACCGGTGCCGGGGTTGGCAGCGTGCACGATCATCCCGTTGCCGATGTACATGCCGACGTGGCTGATCGGGCTGTAGTAGAAGACCAGGTCGCCCGGCTGCAGGTCGCTGGCCGCGACGCGCGGGCCGCTGCTGAACTGCGCGCTGGAGGAGTGCGGCAGCGAGACGCCGGCCTGCGCCCAGGCACGCATCGTCAGGCCGCTGCAGTCGAAGGCGTTCTCGCCCATGGCGCCGTAGACGTAGGCGTCGCCCACCTGCGCCATCGCGTACTGCACGGCGGCCGCCGCGCGTCCCGATGCCGGCACGGAGCTGGGCATGCGCGGCGTGCTGCTGCGCGAGGCGAGCAGGCGCTCCCGCTCCTCGGCCTCGAGGTCCGCGAGGACGTCCTTCGCCTGCGCGAGCTTCTCGTCGACCGTCGACTTCTCGGCGCTGAGCTGCTCGGTGAGCTCAGCGATCTCGTCGGTGCGCTCGTCGGTGGCCTCGCGCCGGATCTCGAGGGCCTCGAGCTCGGTGTCGTAGTCGGCGAGGAGCGAGGACTGGAGGTCGTTGAACGACGACATCGTGGACAGCGAGTCCAGGAAGGAGCCCGGGTCCTCCGACACGACGATATGGCCGACGGTCGAGATTCCCTCTCCCTCGAGCTGGCGGACGACGGCGTCGGAGACCTGTGCCCGCACGGCGTCGAGACGCTCGTCCTGGCGCTCCTGGTCGGCCTGGAGCCCGGCGAGGTCGCGGCGCAGCTCGGCGAGGTCGAGGCGCGCGTCGTGGAGGCGCTCCTGAGCGGCCTCCGCCTCGTGGTAGAGGCGGTCGACGCGGGCCTTGACGTCCTCGATGTCGGGGTCGGCCTGGGCCGGGGTGGCAGGGACGAATGCGATGGCAGCGATCGCGGAGAGACCAAGAGCGGTCGCGCCGACTCGCCTGCGGGCGTGAGCCACGAGCGGGGGAACTCCTCGGGGTGTCGTACGCCTACCGGGTGAGCTGACGGGTTCGGCACGACGTGTCCTACCCCTGCTCCACGCACCGCTCGCGCAGTGCGCCTCACAGAGGATTCACCCCAGGGGGAAGTGTGGTTCCCCGGCTCGCGACCGCACCTGGTGCGGTCCACGACTCGGCGCGACGCCCGCGCGGGCCTGGTGACCCACTTCCACGGACGTCGGGCCCTACCCTAGACGCCTCGCGGAGGCGTCGCCAACATTCGGGACAATCTCCCCGGCTGCCTCCCCGGTTGCCTCCCGGCTGCCTCCGCATGTCGCTCAGGCGGACTCGATGACCGGTGCGGCCACCGGCTCCACGAGCCGCAGCGGGGGCACCAGGCCGCCCGTGGCCAGCACGTCGAGCGCGGCCATCTCGTCGTCGTCGATGGTCAGCTCGGGCGGCGGGCCGAGGAGCACCGTGACCACGCAGTCGTGGCAGTGCAGGCCGCGCACCACGCAGGTGTCGCAGTCGATCCGTGTCGTCATGCCCCGAACGGTGGCAGGAGGCACCGACAGCGGGCCCTGCGGTGCGTCGTTCAGGCGGTGATGACGCCCAGCAGCGCCGAGGCGGGCACGACGCGTGCGCCCTCGCGTCCCACGTCGCGTGCGACGGCCTGGTCGCCCGTCACGACCACGACGACCCGGCCGCGCGGCTCGGCGGCGACGAGCTGGCGGATCACGTCGTCGGCGATGACGCCCTCCGGGCTGAAGACGACGCGGACCCCGCGCGGGGCGGGCATGGCCGTCCGTGTCGTGGATCCGGCCGCGTCGAAGACGACCGTGGTCTCCGCCCCGGACCTGGCCACGAGGGGTCCGAGCGCGGAGACCAGCCGGCTGCGCTGGGCCTCGAGGCTGGCGGTGGGCCACGCCTCCTTCGTGACGTTGTAGCCGTCGATGACCAGGCGGGCGCGCGGCATGGCGAGGGTCTGCTCCAGCAGGGCGGGCGTCGCGGGCGCGCTCGAGGTCGGGGCGGCGTCGATGCCGGCGAGCTCGGCCTCGACGGCGTCCGCGGGCGCACCGCTCACGGCGGGGAGGGCGAGCTCACGGCGCAGGCCCGTCGCGGCGTCGACGACCGCGTCGAGCAGCAGCCGGGCCCGGATGCTGGCTGCCTCGCGCTCGGAGCGTGCGTCGCGACGGGTGGCGGCGAGACCGGACTCCGCCTCCTCGAGCTGCGCACGCAGCCGGCGTACGTCGGCCTCCGCGGTTCGGGTAGCGGTCTCGGCAGTGGCCAGCGCCGCGTCACGCGCGGCGCGGGCGGTGTCGCGCTCCTCCTCGGCGGCACGGAGCACGCCCCGCGCCTCCCCCAGTCGCTGCCGCAGCACCTTGTGCTCCGCCCGCACACGGTCGAGCTCCTCGCGGTGCTCCGCGCGCAGCGTCGCCAGCTCCGCCTGGAGCGAGGCGACCTGGGCGGCCAGCCTGGCCAGCTCGGCCTGGGCGCGGTCGTCGCGGACCTCGTCGTCGCCGAGCGAGTCCACGGCCTCCGAGACGACGGATTCCCAGCCCTCCTCCCTGGTCAGCCAGGCGCGGGCCGCGGCATCGAGGCTGTCGCCGGCGGCCGGCGGCACGGCGGCGACCTGCACGCCGGCGTGCTCGCGGAACACGTCGTCCTCCAGGGCGGCCCAGATCGCCGACGCGCCGAGCCGCGCGCGTCGCGCCGGCGCGAAGCCGGCGACCTTGCGCAGCGACGGCGGGACGGGCGTGACCGAGGGCAGCACGGCCGAGACCAGCGCGACCACCCGGAGGCGGAGCCGCTCCGGCAGGGGCGCGGGCTCGCTCACCGACGTGCCGTCATCCGGCGGCCGGGTCGCCGGCGGTGTCGGCCGAGGCCCGGTCGACGACCTCGATGGCGTCCGCGCGACCGCACCAGCGACACGAGACCGACTCCACGTCCTCGGAGCGCAGGGTCTCCTCCTCCACCTGGTGCTCCCCGGCGAGGTCGAAGTGCCAGTACTCGGTGGTGCGCCGGGTGCGCGTCACGTCGAAGCGGGTGAGGTTGCCGCAGCCGGCGCACCGCCACCGCTCGCCGGCGCCGGGAACGCGGGGGTCTGCGGTCTGGTCGGGCACGGGCGCTCCTGGGGGCTCGGGGGTCAGGGGTTGCGGGGGGGCTGGCGGGTCGGTGGCGCCCGCAGCGGGCAGGCGGTCAGCGTAGTCCGCGTGCCACCGCGCCGATGTCGGATCCCACGTCTAGCGTCGTCGGACATGAGCACCACCGCCCACCGACCAGCGCGCGGGACGTCCCGCTGGGAGGCCCAGCGCAGCTTCGACGAGCTGGGGCGGCCGCTGCGCGACCTCACCTTCTGCGTGGTGGACCTCGAGACGACGGGCGGATCGGCGCAGGGCGGGTCGATGATCACCGAGATCGGCGCGGTGAAGGTGCGCGGGGGCAAGGTGCTCGGTGAGTTCCAGACGCTCGTCAACCCGCACACCGAGATCCCGCCGTTCATCGCGGTGCTCACCGGCATCAGCAACTCGATGGTCCACGACGCACCGCCGATCGAGTCGGCCCTCCCGGCCTTCCTGGAGTTCGCCGCGGGCTGCGTGCTGGTCGCCCACAATGCGCCCTTCGATGTCGGGTTCCTCCAGCACTTCGCCCGTGAGCAGGGTCGCCCGTGGCCCCGGTTCGAGGTCCTCGACACCGCCAAGCTGGCCCGCCGCGTGATCACCCGTGACGACGCGCCCAACTGCAAGCTCGCCACGCTGGCCCGCGTCTTCAGCTCCGCGACCACCCCCGACCACCGCGCGCTGACCGACGCGCGCGCGACCGTCGACGTCCTCCACGGCCTGATGGAGCGGCTGGGCGGCCTGGGCGTGCACACGCTCGAGGAGCTGCAGACCTTTTCCGCGCGCGTCAGCACCGCCCAGCGGCGCAAGCGCCACCTCGCGGAGGGACTTCCGCACGCGCCGGGCGTCTACCTCTTCCGCGACGACCGCTCGCGCGTGCTCTACGTCGGCACCTCCCGCGACCTGCGCACCCGCGTGCGGACCTACTTCACCGCCTCGGAGACCCGCTCGCGGATGGGCGAGATGGTCGGACTGGCCAGCTCGGTCACCGGCATCGAGTGCGCGACCCCGCTCGAGGCGGAGGTGCGCGAGCTGCGGCTGATCGCCGAGCACAAGCCCAAGTACAACCGGCGCTCCCGGTTCCCCGAGAAGGTCCACTTCCTCAAGCTCACGCGGGAGGCCTGGCCCCGCCTGTCGCTCGTGCGCACCGTGCTCGACGACGATGCCGACTACCTCGGGCCCTTCTCGTCGAGGAAGACCGCGGAGAAGTGCTTGGCCGCGCTCCACGAGACCTTCCCGGTCCGGCAGTGCAGCGGCCGCCTCCCCCGGGTCCCGTCGGGCTCCGCTTGCGCGCTGGCCGAGATGGATCGCTGCCTCGCACCGTGCGACGGCTCGACCGACGCCTCCACCTATGCCGCCGTCGTGCGCCAGCTGCGCGACACGCTGCTGCGCAGCCCGCAGGAGGTGGTTGAGACGATCAACCGGCGGATGACCGCCCTGGCCGACCGGGAGCGCTTCGAGGAGGCGGGTGTCCACCGCGACCGGCTCGCCACCTTCGTCCGGGCCGCGGCCCGCACCCAGCGCCTCTCGGCGCTCACCCGCTGCCGGGAGATCGTCGCCGCACGGCGCGAGGACGACGGCCGGTGGTCGGTGCACGTGGTGCGCCACGGCCGGCTGGCCGCGGCAGGCGTCATCCCTCCCGGGGCGGACGCCCACCAGTACGTCCGCGAGCTCACCGCCGCCGCCGAGACCGTCGCCGGTGCCCCCGGCCCGGTCCCGGCCGCCACCGCCGAGGAGTCGGAGAAGATCCTGCGCTGGCTGGAGTCACCCGGCGTGCGCCTGGTCGACGTCGAGGGCGAGTGGACCTGCCCGCTGGGCGGCGCGGCGCGGCACCTCGCCGTCTACGACGCGGTGAACCAGTCCCGGCTCTCCCTGGTCCCCTTCGACGAGCACCGGCTGCCCTCCCCGGTGCACCGGCCGGTGCGGTGAAGGTCCCTCAGTCGAGGCCGATGCTGAACGCCGACTCCAGGTCGTGCTGGGAGTAGGTGCGGAAGGCGATGTGCGTTTCGGTCTCGGTGACGCCCGCCACCTTGTTCAGCCGGTCCGCCACCACCGATGCGACCTCCTCGTGCTCGCGCACCCGCACCAGCGCGATCAGGTCGATCTGGCCGGTCACCGAGTAGACCTCGCTGACCCCGTCGAGCGACGCGATCGCCTCGGCGACCTCGGGGATGCGCGCGACGTCGGCCTTGACGAAGACGATGGCGGTGATCATGACGTCACCGTAGCGCTCCGGGCCGGCTCCACCACCTCGTGACCGATCGGGCGCACCTCCTGGTCATTTCTGACCAAGCGGGGCCATTTCGGCACGGTGGGCGGGCTGCAGGCCATACCGTGGCGCGTCTGCGTCACACACGAGGGGACCGTCCGGATGTCACACACTGTTACTCGTATCGGGGTCGCCAGCGCGCTGGCTCTGGTCGTCACGACAATGACCGCGCCGGCGGCCGGCGCTGCCGTCGCTGCACCGTCCGGTCTGTCCGCCGGCCCAGAGGGAGCAAGCATCCCGGCACTGGCCTGGTCGCCCGTCGCCGGAGCGACCAGCTACCAGGTGCAGGTCGACAACGACAGCAGGTTCGGCTCGCCCGAGCTCAACCTCAGCACGGTGAACTATCGCGCGACTCCTACGACTGCACTCCGGTCCGGCACCCAGTTCTGGCGCGTGCGCGCCGTTAAGGGCACCGATACCTCACCCTGGCGCGAGGGCAACCCGATCGCTGTATCGCCAGTGAACGTGCCGGTTCCGGTGTCCCCCCCGCCGGGCGCCGACCTGGCGCAGCCGAGCAGCCCGCCGCTGCTTCAATGGCACGGCAGTCCCGGCGCCACGTCGTACACGGTCGAGGTGGACGGTGATTCGGACTTCGTCGGGTCGAAGTCCTACTCCACGAAGTCCACAAGCTTGGTAGTGCCTGACCCGCTCTTTGCGGGCGACTGGTTCTGGCGCGTCACCGCAGTCAAGAGATCGGGCCTGGTGTCACTGCCATCGCAGGCGATCACCTTCAACGTGCTCCCTCTGGCCCAGCCCGTTCTGATCCACCCGGCGGACAGCGTGGAGACCAAGGTCGGGGACGTGGTTGTGGACTGGGCCCCCGTCCCTGGCGCTCGGTCGTATGACGTGCAGATCTCCGACGGCCCGACCTTCGACCCGGCGACGACGACGTCGGCGACCGGCGTGCAGAGCACTCGCTACTCCCCCAGGACCACGCTCAACAACGACCAGTTCTGGTGGCGCGTGCGCGCCGTGGACCTCAACGGTCAGGCGACCGAGTGGTCCACCACCAACTTCGGATTCAACCGCGTGTGGGAGGACCAGGTGCAGCCTGTCTACCCGACGGGTTCGCCCAGGCTCCCACCCACGCTTAACGAGACGCAACAGAAGTACCAGTGGACGCCGGTGCCAAAGGCCACCAGCTACCAGCTGTGGGTGGGGAACAACGAGAACTTCTCGCCCGGGACCTTCACCATCTGTGAGGTCGTGGGTACCACATATGCGCCGAGGAGCTCCAGCGACTGCGGTTATCGTTCGTCGCCGGCCGTGACCTACTGGAAGGTGCGCCCGCTGGACAAGCCGTACGACCGCGACGGGCTGCCAGGACAGCTTTTCTCCCCGACTCAAGCATTCGTGTGGAGCGGCCCAGCACCCAACTCAGCGTTCGTCGACTTCGACGTGACTGGACTCAAGGTCTCCGTCAACGCCAACGGGTCCGGCTGCTCAACTGCGATCTGCGACGGCTTGCCTTCCAACCCGGTGCTGTCCTGGGATCCCAAGCCGGGCATCAGCAGGTACTTGGTTTACATCGGCCAGGACAGCAAGTTCACCACTTCTGTCTTGGCTTCGAGGAGCGTGCCGATCAGCACCAGCAACACGATGTTGACCCTCGAGGTGGGCGACCAGATGTCATCGCTTCCCGACAGCTCCGCCGGGCAGGCCTATCACTGGCACGTCCGCGCCTGTAGGACAACGTCCGACTGCGGTCCCGACCCCCTGTCGTCCGCCGTCCCGTTGCACACCAAGTCGTTCCGCAAGGTGTCACCACCGGTGACGTTCGACACCGTTCCGTACCCCGACACCGGGTCCGGCACTGAGGTCACCTTCAACTGGGACGACTACCACGCGGACAACCAAGCCATGGCCTGGCTCGGCGAGAAGTCCAACCAGTCCGCCAAGACCTACCGAATCCAGGTGGACAACGAGCCGTCGTTCCAGGCCCCACTTCTGGACGACCAAGTTGTCGACCAGACGACCTACACCGCGGTCGACCGGCTGTACCCGGAGGGCACCCTCTTCTGGCGCGTGCAGGCGCGGGATGACGAGGACAACGGGCTCACTTGGTCGGCCGTCCAAAGCCTCGTCAAGGCCAGCCCGCCGGTGCAGCCGGAGTCCCCGGACAACCGCGCGACCACTTCCGGGACGGTGCCACTCCGGTGGGCACCCCAGGCGTTCGCTGCCAGCTACACCGTTGAGGTCTACAAGAACAACGATCGGTCGTTCTCAGCTGCGAACCGCCTGTTCGCAGCCACCGTCAAGACACCCGCATACGCGTGGACCGAGCCGATCCCCGCAGACCCCACGCCCTACGTCTGGCGGGTGCGACGAACCGACGCGGACGGAAATCCTGGCCCGTGGTCTGCCCCCTCCCAGTTCACGTCGTTGGGCGCAGCACCCGTCCTCACGTCCCCCGCCAACGGATCCTGGCAGCCGGGTGCGGGCACCTTGTTCGCCTGGACCGACGTTCCCGGTGCGGGGAGCTACTCCCTCACCGCAACGAGCGGCAGTGGATCCCGCCTGGCGAGCGTCACGACGACCGGCAACGCCTATGCCACCACGAAGGCGATCCCCACCGGCAGCTACACCTGGAACGTCACTGCACTGGACGCAGCCGGCAGGACGCTGGGGACCAGCGCCACTGGGAGCTTCCGGGTCGACGGGACCGCTCCGAGGGTGACGTCGATGAGGCCGTCCGGCTCCAGCAAGCCGTCGTCGGTCTTCGTCGTGAAATTCAGTGAGCGCGTCACAGGCGTCAGTGGCAAGACGATCAAGCTGTACCTGAAAGGCAAGAAGAAGCCGCTCAAGGCGAGGGTGGTAGTCAAGGCGGGACTCAAGGCGACGATCAAACCGAAGACCAAGCTCCGGAACGGCAAGACCTATTCCCTCAAGTTCGCCGAGACCAGGATCAGGGACGAGGCCGGCAACGCCCTCGTCAAGCCGGGCCAGTGGACGGTGAAGGTCAAGTAGCTCGAGATGGCTGTGGCCCGGCCACGGTGGGGGATAGTCTCCCGCCGTGACCTGGCTCGCCGACCACTGGCTCGACCTCCTCGGGTGGGGCGGCAGCGCCCTCCTGGTCTACTCCCTGCTCCAGGCCAGCGTGCTGCGGCTGCGCGTGCTCAACGCGGTCGCGTGCGTCATCCTGATCGTGTTCAACGCGATGCTGTCGGTGTGGCCGATGGTCGGCATGAACGTCGTGCTGGTCGCGATCAACGCCTGGTTCATCGTGCGGCTGCTCCGCGAGCGCCACGACGACTCGGTCTTCGAGGTGCTCGAGGTGGGTCCCGCCGACGAGTACCTCCGGCACACCCTGCGCGTGCACGGCGCCGACATCCTGCGCTTCAACCCGGACTTCGTGCACGACCCGGCGGGCACGCACGACGCGTTCCTCGTGCAGAAGGGCGACGAGACCGTCGGCGTGGTGCTGCTGCACACGGAAGGCGACACCGCCGAGGTGCTCCTCGACTACGTCACCCCCCGCTACCGGGACTTCTCGCCCGGCGAGTTCGTTTGGCGACGCAGCAGCCTCCTCGGCGACCGGGGCATCCGGCGGGTGATCACCCCGCCCGGGATGGTGGGCGCCTACTACGACCGGCTCGGCTTCCGTCGCGAGGGCGAGTCCTACGTCCTCGAGGTCGCCTGACCGTCGGCTCAGGCCGAGCTGGCCGCCACCCACCGCTCGAGCACGGCGGCGGCGGCGCCGGAGTCGATCGACTCCTCCGCCCGCGCGAGCCCCACGGCCAGCGCGACGTCGACGTCGTCCTGAGGCGCACCGTGGACCGCGAGCGCGGCCCCGGCGTTGAGCACGACGGCGTCGCGGACCGGCCCCGTCTCGCCGGCCAGCACGTGACGTACGACGTCGGCGTTGTGCGACGCGTCCCCCCCGCGGAGGTCCTCGGTGGTCGCGCGGGCGAGGCCGAGCGACGCCGGGTCCACCGTGTGCTCCGTGACGTCGCCGCCGTAGACGCGCCACACGGTGGACGTGGTCGTCGTGGTCAGCTCGTCGAGGCCGTCGTCACCGCGGAAGACCCACGCGTCGACGCCGCGCTGGGCGAGCACGCCGGCCATGACCGGGGCCATCCGGGCGTCGGCGCAGCCGATGGCCTGCGCCTGCGGGCGGGCCGGGTTGGTCAGCGGACCGAGGACGTTGAACGTCGTGGCGATGCCGAGCTCGCGGCGCGGCACCGCCGCGTGACGCATCGCGGGGTGGAAGGCGGCGGAGAAGCAGAAGGTGATCCCGGCCTCCTCGGCGACCTGCGCGACGTGCGCCGGCGCGAGGTCGAGGCGGATGCCCAGCGCCTCCAGCACGTCCGCGGAGCCGGACTGCGAGGAGGCCGAGCGGTTGCCGTGCTTGACCACCCGGGCGCCCGCGCCCGCGGCGACGATCGCGGACATCGTGGAGATGTTGACCGACATCGAGCGGTCCCCACCGGTGCCCACGACGTCCAGCAGCCGTCCCGGGACGGAGATCGGGTTCGCTGCGGCCAGCATGGCCGCCGCGATGCCGGACACCTCCTCGACCGTCTCGCCCTTGGCGCGCAGGGCCACGACGAAGCCGGCGAGCTGGACGGGGGTCGCCGCACCGGCGAACACCTCGTCCATCGCCCATCGCGCCTGCTCGGTCGTCAGGTCGCGCCCGGCGACCAGCGTGGAGAGGACGTCGGGCCAGGTGTGGGACATGGGGTCAGGCTAGTGGCGCGGCGGCTGACCGCCCGCGGGGTGTCAGCTCGTGGCGGGGACCGTCGGGCGCAGCAGCGCGACGACCGCCTCGGCGAGCTGGATCGGGTCGATCGGGTGCGGGACCGCGGCCTCGGCGCGCGACCAGGTGGCGAGCCAGGCGTCCTGCGGCCGGCCGGTGAGCACGACGACCGGCGGGCACTTGTAGATCTCGTCCTTGAGCTGCTTGGCGATGCCCATGCCGCCGGCAGGGACCGCCTCGCCGTCGAGGATCGCGAGGCCGATGTCCCCGCGGTCCATGTTCTGCAGGACGACGGGCTCCGTGGCGACCTCGACGTACTGGAGCTCCGGGAGGTCGGGGTGCGGACGGCGACCGAGCGCGAGGATGACCTGCTGACGGGTGTTCACGTCGTCGCTGTAGACGAGGACCTTGATCGGACGGTCTGCGGGGGCGTCAGTCACGAAGGGCATCGTAACCGTGGTCACCCCGCGGCCGCTGCGAGGCACACGTCACACCCGCGACCGCCGCTCCGCGAGGTCGAGCCGCCGGTCCTCGCGCGCCGCCTCCTTCATCGAGGAGCGCACCCACTGGGTGAACAGGACGCCGAAGAACAGCACGCCGATCAGGTCGCCGCTGGCCCAGAGGATCCCGCCGGCCAGGTGCTGGTCCTCCAGCGCCGGGGGGAGCCACGCGCCCATCGGGCCCTCGCGGAGGGCGAGGTAGTGCTCGCCGCCGATGAGCGTGGTCTGCCCCATGATCGTGACGCCGAGGAACGCGTGGAACGGCAGCGTCATCAGCGTCAGCAGCACGCGGAAGGGGTGCCCGACCCGGCCGGGGACCGGGTCGATGCCCATGAGGGGCCAGAAGAACAGCGTGCCGACGAGCACCAGGTGGACGTGCATGACCTGGTGGACGTACGCCGAGCCGAGGCTGGCGTCGTACCACGGGGTGAAGTAGAGCGCCCAGGGCGAGGCGACGTAGAGCACGAAGGCCAACGGGGCGAAGGCCAGCACGGTGGCCACCCGTGAATGGACGACGGCGAGCAGCCACCGGCGCGGCGCCGGCGGCAGCGTGCGCAGGGCCAGGGTGACCGGCGCCCCGAGCGCCAGCGCGAGCGGCACGACCATCGACAGCAGCATGTGCTGGACCATGTGCACGCTCAGCAGCGTGGTGTCGTAGCGCCCCAGCCCGCTCATCGTGGCGAAGGCGAAGGAACCCATCCCGAGTCCCACGAAGGACAGCGTCCGGCCGACCGGCCAGCGGTCGCCCCGGCGGCGCAGCGTCGCGACGCCGAGGGCGTAGAGCCCGACCGCCCACACCGTCACCACGAACGGGATCGGGTCGATGCCCCAGTCGGTCAGAAGCCGGCCCAGGGTGAACCTCGGGAGGGTCTCCGCAGCGTCCTGGGAGGCGGCGGACAGGGGGATGAGCACCCTGTGAACTTTATGACGCCGCCCGAGAGGGGGTCGGGGTGCCCTCCGCTTCCGGCAGCAGCCATAATGAGGACGTGGCGACAGCAACCGCGATTCCGGCATCCCGTCTGCACGGGCACCACGACCGACCGAGCATGGTCAGCGTGGGCACGATCATCTGGCTCTCCAGCGAGCTGATGTTCTTCGCGGCGCTGTTCGCGGCCTACTTCACCATCCGTGCGGTGAGCCCCGAGCTGTGGGCGCAGGAGACGGCGCTGCTCAACGTCCCCTTCGCCACCGCGAACACCGCGATCCTGGTCGCGTCGTCGTTCACCTGCCAGTGGGGCGTCTTCGCCGCGGAGCGCGGCCAGGTCGGTCGCACCGGCTCGCTGCTCAACTTCACCAAGTGGGGCCTGCGCGAGTGGTTCATCCTCACCTACGTCATGGGCGCGATCTTCATCGGCGGCCAGGCGCTGGAGTACGCCGAGCTGGTCCACGAGGGCATGACCATGTCGAGCTCCGCCTACGGCTCGATGTTCTACCTGACCACCGGCTTCCACGGCCTGCACGTGACCGGCGGCCTGATCGCCTTCCTCTTCGTCCTGGGCCGCACCTACCTGGCCCGGCGCTTCACCCACGAGCAAGCCGTGACCGCGATCGTCGTGTCCTACTACTGGCACTTCGTCGACGTGGTGTGGATCGGTCTGTTCTTCACGATCTACGTCATCAAGTAAGCACCCAGACAGCCAACACCGTCGCAACCGGCAAGGACACAAACAGTGCGTCTGCTCAACCGAACCGCTGGTCGCCTCTCCCGGCACCGTCGGGGACCGCTCGCGGGTCTCGTCGTGCTCCTGATGGGGCTGCTGCTCAGCGGCTCCCTCTACGCGGCCTTCTCCCCTGCCCAGGCTGACACCCAGCCGAGCGAGACCGAGCAGGTCGCCAAGGGCAAGGAGCTCTTCCTCGCCAGCTGCTCGTTCTGCCACGGCAAGAACGGCGAGGGCATCCCGACGGTGCGCGAGGGCTACCAGGTCGGCCCGTCGCTCGTGGGCGTCGGCGCCGCCGCGGTCGACTTCCAGGTCGGCACCGGACGCATGCCGATGGTGCGGCCCAGCCAGCAGGCGCCGCGCAAGCCGGTCGTGTTCAGCCAGGAGGAGATCGACGCCCTCGCCGCCTACGTGGCCTCCCTCGGTCCCGGCCCGGCGATCCCCGACGAGTCGGACTACTCCATCGAGGGCCTCTCGGAGGAGGAGCGCGAGGAGGCGATCTCCCGCGGTGGCCAGATCTTCCTGACCAACTGCACCGCCTGCCACAACTTCAACGGCGCCGGGGGCGCGATGCCGCGCGGCGGCTACGCCCCGGACCTGCACGACGTGGACGGGCGCTACATCTACGAGGCGCTGCTGACCGGGCCGCAGCAGATGCCCAACTTCAGCAACGGCAACCTCACTCCCGAGGAGAAGCGCGACGTCATCGCCTACCTCTACAGCATCCGTGAGACCCCCGAGTACGCCGGCTTCTCGCTCGGCGGCCTGGGCCCGGTGTCGGAGGGCCTGTACGCGTGGATCGTCGGCATCGGTGGACTGGTCGTGGCCGCGGTGTGGATCGCCTCGCACACGACCCGGAGCAAGAAGACCAAGGTGAACGCGTGACCAACCAGACGCCCCCGCCGGACAACGCCGACGACGGCACGCCGGCAGAGTACGCCGGCTCGACGGCGGCGACGACCTCGTCCGCGGCCATCGACCCGCACGTCTCGACCCACCGGGCCGAGCCGATCCCCGACCCGGGCTTGCCGGAGCACACGTGGCGCCCGACGGACGTCGACCCCCGCGCGGAGAAGCGCGCCGAGCGGCAGGTCGCCGCGATGTTCGGCGCCGCCATGCTCTGCTCGGTGCTCTTCGTCGTCGCCTACTTCACCTTCGACATCGGCGACAACTGGGACACCGTCGCCGGGCTCGGCGCCTCGACGGTCACCCTCGGCCTGACCCTGGGCATGGCGCTGCTGCTCATCGGCATCGGCATCATCCACTGGGCCCGCAAGCTGATGTCCGACCACGAGCTGGTCGAGATGCGGCACCCGGCGGCCTCGCCCCCCGAGGACCGCGAGGCGACCGTCGCGGCCCTCAACGCCGGCCTCGATGAGTCCGGCATCGGCCGCCGGCCGCTCATCCGCAACACCATGATCGGCGCCGTCGGCTTCCTGGGACTGCCGGCCGTGGTCGCCCTGCGCGACCTGGCCCCCGGCGACGTCCTTGACATCGACAGGCTGGCCCACACGATCTGGGAGCCGGGCATGCGCCTGGTGCGCGACGTCGTCGGCACCCCGATCCTCGCGAGCGAGATGGAGATGGGCGACCTCATCAACGCCGCCCCCGAGGCGCTGTTCCCCTCCGAGGAGAACGGCTACCCCGAGCTCCACGGCGTGGAGGAGCAGGTCGAGAAGGCCAAGGGCGCGATCATCATCGTCCGCATGAACCCCGACGACATCACGCCCGCCGAGGGCCGGGAGAAGTGGACCGTCGACGGCATCATCTGCTACTCGAAGATCTGCACCCACGTCGGTTGCCCGATCTCCCTCTACGAGCGCACCACCCACCACGTGCTGTGCCCGTGCCACCAGTCGACCTTCGACCTCGCGGACTCCGCCAAGGTCGTCTTCGGTCCGGCTGCCCGCCCCCTCCCCCAGCTGCCGCTGGCGGTGGACGAGGAGGGGTACCTCGTCGCACAGAGCGACTTCACCGAGCCCATCGGGGCTAGCTACTGGGAGCGTGAGAAGCATGAGCAGCAGCTCCAGGATTGACACGAGCAAGGTCGCGACGACGAACGGCACCACCGCCGCGACCGCGTCGAAGCCGGGTCGCGCGGGCTCCCTGGCCTCGTGGGCCGACGAGCGCCTCGGCCTGGGCACGGCGATGAAGAAGAACCTCCGCAAGGTCTTCCCCGACCACTGGTCGTTCATGCTCGGCGAGATCGCGCTGTGGAGCTTCGTCGTGCTGCTCCTCACCGGCGTGTTCCTCACGCTCTGGTTCAACCCGTCGATGGGGCACGTGACCTACGAGGGCTCCTACGACCAGCTGCGCGGCATCGGCATGTCGGAGTCGATGGCCTCCACGCTGCACATCTCCTTCGACGTGCGCGGCGGCCTGCTGATGCGCCAGATGCACCACTGGGCCGCGATGATCTTCATCGCGTCGATGATGGTGCACCTGCTGCGCGTGTACTTCACCGGTGCGCACCGCAAGCCGCGCGAGCTCAACTGGGTGATCGGCTGCCTCCTGCTGCTCCTCGGCACCCTCGAGGGCTTCACCGGCTACTCGCTGCCCGACGACCTGCTCTCGGGCACCGGCGTCCGCGCCGCGGACGGGTTCCTGAAGGCCACGCCGGTGGTGGGCACCTACATGTCGTTCATGCTGTTCGGCGGCGAGTTCCCGGGCGAGGCGGTCATCCCGCGCCTCTACATCATCCACGTGCTGCTGATCCCCGGCATCCTGCTGGCGCTCATCGCCGCCCACATGCTGCTGCTCGTCTACCACAAGCACACGCAGTGGCCCGGCCCCGGCCGCACCGAGCAGAACGTCGTCGGCTTCCCGATGCTGCCCGTGTACGCCGCCAAGGCCGGCGGGTTCTTCTTCATGGTCTTCGGCGTCATCGCCATCATGGGCGGCCTGCTGACGATCAACCCCGTGTGGAAGTTCGGCCCCTACGACCCGACCAAGGTGACGGCCGGCTCGCAGCCCGACTGGTACATGGGCTGGCCCGACGGCCTGCTGCGGATCATCCCGAGCAACTGGGAGACGGTGCTCTTCGGCTACACGATCTCGTGGAACGTGATGATCCCGATCCTGATCGTCCCGCCGCTCATGCTCGTCCTGCTGATGCTGCTGCCCTTCATCGAGGGATGGATCACCGGTGACAAGCGCGAGCACCACCTGCTCCAGCGCCCGCGCAACGCCCCGACGCGCACCGCCGTCATGGTCGCCCTGATGACCTTCTACGGCCTCGCCTGGGCGGCCGGCGGCAACGACATCATCGCGATCAAGCTCGACCTGAGCATCAACCAGATCACGTACTTCATGCGGGTGGCCATCTTCCTCGGCCCGGTGCTCGCGTTCTGGATCACCCGGCGCTGGTGCATCTCGCTGCAGCGCCACGACAACGAGAAGCTGCTCCACGGCTACGAGACGGGCATCATCACCCGCTCCCCCGACGGGCAGTACTCCGAGCGGCACCTGCCGATCAGCGGCACGGCTGCCTACACGCTCACCGCGCGCGACCGCGACGAGGTGCTCTCCGTGGACGGCGGCCGCGACGCAGCCGGCGTCCCGGCGCCGAACTCGCGCTCGGAGAAGGTGCGGGCCAAGCTCTCGTCGTGGATGTTCAGCCACAACGTGCAGAAGCCCACGGCCGGTGAGCTCGAGGAGGCGCACCACCACGCGCAGCACGAGGCGGAGCTGCAGTCGGGGCTCGACCAGCCGGTCGACGGTCACCAGTTCGACGACCACCGCCAGCGCGACGCCGACCAGGTGCCGCTGCGCGACCACTGATCCGCCAGCACCACGCGAGAGGGCCCGCCGGGATTCGTCCCGGCGGGCCCTCCGCTCGTCCGGGCGGGGCCGGTCCGGGCTCAGTCGCCCTTGACGTTGACGAGCTGTCGGAGCACGTGGCGCACCTCGACGAGGTCGGCCGCGTCGGCCATCACCTGGTCGATGTCCTTGTACGCAGCGGGGATCTCGTCGACGAACGCGTCGGTGTCGCGGTACTCGATCCCCGCCATGGCGGCACGCAGGTCGTCGGCGGTGAACGTCCTCCTCGCCCGGGTCCGCGAGTACGCCCGCCCGGCGCCGTGCGGCGCGGAGTTCAGCGACTCCCGCAGCCCCTTGCCCACGACGACGTACGACGCGGTGCCCATCGACCCCGGGATCAGCCCCGGGCGGCCCGCCTCGGCGTTGATGGCGCCCTTCCGGGAGAGCCACACGTCGCGGCCGTAGTGGTGCTCCAGCTCGGTGTAGTTGTGGTGGCAGTTGATCTCCTCGACGCGCTCGACGTCGCCGTCGACCCACTCGGCGAGCTCGCGCACCACCCGGTCCATCATCTCCTCGCGGTTGAGCAGCGCGTAGGTCTGCGCCCACCGCATCTCGCGCAGGTAGGCGTCGAACTGCTCGGTGCCCTCGGCGAGGTGGGCGAGGTCCCGGTCGGGCAGGTCCATGTCGGCGCAGAGCTCGCGAGCGACCGCGATGTGCTCCTGCGCGATGCGGTTGCCGACACCGCGGGAGCCGGAGTGCAGGAACAGCCACACTCCCCCGCTCTCGTCGGTGGTCACCTCGATGAAGTGGTTGCCCGACCCCAGGGTGCCCAGCTGCAGCTCCCAGCGCGCGGCGTACGCCGCCGGGTCGAAGCCCGCGTCCTCCGCGAGCCCGCGGAGCCGCTCGAGCCGCTGCTCGGTGTGCTCGCGGTCGACCGTGCGGTTCGCCGCACCGGCGCTGAGCGGCACCGCCCTCTCGATCGCCTCACGCAGCCGCCGACGATCGCGCGGCAGCTCCTCGGCGCGGTACTGGGTGCGCACCGCGATCATGCCGCAGCCGATGTCCACGCCCACGGCAGCCGGGATGATCGCCCCGAGGGTCGGGATGACCGATCCCACGGTGGCGCCGAGGCCGAGGTGCGCATCGGGCATCAGCGCGACGTGGGGGTGGATGAACGGCATGCTCGCCGCCCGCTCCGCCTGGGCGCGGGTGGTGTCCTCGAGCAGGGACGCCCAGCTGACGAGCGTCGGGCTGAGCTCCTCCATGGTCCGGCGCCCTCAGGAGAGAGCGGATCCCTTCTGCCAGGCCCGCTCGCTCAGGTTCCAGTCGCCGTAGCCGTTCTCGAGGGTCATCTGCCGCGCCGACCCGACGACCTCGACGACGTCGCCGCGGTGGGTGCGGTCGTAGAGCCACTGGGCGTCGCTGAGGCTCATGCCGACGCAGCCGTGGGAGACGTTGGCGCTGCCCTGTGAGCCCGCCGACCACGGCGCGGCGTGCAGGAACTCGCCGGAGTAGGTGACGCGCAGCGCGTACTGCACGTCGGAGAGGTCGTAGTACTCGGGGTCGGACTCGTCGACGCCGATCGTGGCGGCGTCCATCCGCTTGCGACGGAACTTCTCGATGATGACCTTCGTGCCCGAGCGCGTCTCCCACCCCGCCTTGCCGGCACTGATCGCCATCGTCCGGGCGAGCCGGCCGTTGACGAAGGTGCGCATGGTGTGGCTGCGCACGTCGACCTTGCTCACCACCGACTCACCGACGTGGAAGTCGACGCGCCGCGACTCCTGGCCGTAGATGCCGTTGCCCGCGGGCAGGCTGTTCAGGTCGAGGTCCACCGAGACGTCGCTGCCCGCCCGCCAGTAGGTCGCCGGCCGCCAGTGCGCCTCGCGGTCGCTGAGCCAGTACCAGGAGCCGCGCTGCGCCGGCGTGCTGGTGACGTGCATGTGCTCCTCGAACAGGGCACGGTCCCGCACCGGCAGGTCGAACGACACCACGACCGGCATGCCGACCCCTACGGTCTCGCCGTCCAGCGGCGCGACGGCGGGGAAGGTCTGCTCGTCGAGGGTGAGGTCGACGGTGCGGAAGGTGCGGGTGCGATGCACGCGCTCGCCGTCGGACCGCGTGGCGGTCGCGGTGACGCGGTAGTCCGTCCCCGGCTCCATGAGCTGCTCCGACGTCCAGGTCCCGCCCGACACCCGGCCGGGGAGCGGGCCTGCGGCGGAGGTGACCCGTACGTCCTCGAGGGTGCCACCCTCGGCACCGACGACGAGCGGACGGTCGATCGGCACGCCCTGCGACCGGCGGAAGCCGGTGGTCAGGCGGACCGGGTCGGGCGCGCTGCTCGCGGGCGCGCCCGAGGCGCCGGAGCCGTCCTCGGGGCCGCCCGACCCGTCACCGGGCCCGGACGAGGAGGTGCAGGCCGCGAGGACGCCGCTCACCGTGAGCAGCGTGGCGGCGAGCGTCGTACGGCGGCGCACGGAGCGCACGGCGGGCGCGCGAAGGCGCATGCGAGGAACCCCCAGGGACACACGACGAGCAAGAGCCCGCCCAGCGTACGTGCTGGACGGGCTCTCCCGAAGTCGGCGGGGCTCAGTGGGCGTGCTCGCCCCGGTAGTACTCGAAGATGAACCCGCACGTCACCACGGCACCGACCGTGAAGCCGATGACGACCAGCCACCACTGCTCCATCGCCGTGCCGAACACGATGACGCCGAGGGCCGCGGCGCACCACAGCGGCCACCAGGAGTAGGGCGGGAAGAAGCCCAGCTCACCGGCGCCGTCGGCGATGTCGCCCTCCTTGCGGTCCTCCGGACGCGGGTCCATGCGCGCGGCGTGGAAGGCGAGGTAGAGGGTGACCATGCCGAAGAGCAGCGCGGTCATCACGAGGGCCGAGGTGCCCGTCGGGTCCTCGCTCAGGAACCAGTAGGCGGGCGACACGATCGCCACGAAGAGGGCCGTGATGCCGAAGACCCAGGACTCTGCCTTCATCGACGCTCTCCCTTGCTGTCGTCGTTGCCGTCGTTGCCGTCGCCCTCGACCCGGTCGCGCAGCAGCTCTTCGCGGCCGCGGACCTCGGGGGCGTCGGCCACGTCGCCGTCGCCCTCCGCCTCGTTGTCGTGCAGCTCGAGCAGCGCCACCTCCGGGTGGTGCAGGTCGAAGGCCGGCGACTCGGAGCGGATGCGCGGCAGGGTGGTGAAGTTGTGCCGCGGCGGCGGGCAGCTGGTGGCCCACTCGAGCGAGCGGCCCCAGCCCCACGGGTCGTCGACCGTCACCTTCGGCGCCCTCGCCGAGACGTAGACGTTGTAGAGGAACGGCAGCGTCGAGGCGGCCAGCAGGAACGAGCCCACCGTCGAGATCTGGTTCAGCGTGGTGAAGCCGTCCTCCGGCAGGTAGTCGGCGTAGCGGCGCGGCATGCCCTCCACGCCCAGCCAGTGCTGCACGAGGAAGGTGGTGTGGAAGCCGACGAAGAGGAGCCAGAAGTGCAGCTTGCCGAGGCGCTCGTCGAGCAGCCGGCCGGTCATCTTCGGCCACCAGAAGTAGAAGCCGGCGAACATCGCGAAGACCACGGTGCCGAACACGACGTAGTGGAAGTGCGCCACCACGAAGTAGGAGTCGGAGACGTGGAAGTCCAGCGGCGGGCTGGCGAGGATGATGCCGGTCAGTCCGCCGAACAGGAAGGTGACGAGGAAGCCGATCGACCAGAGCATCGGCGTGTCGAAGGACACCGACCCGCCCCACATCGTGCCGATCCAGTTGAAGAACTTCACGCCGGTCGGCACCGCGATGAGGAACGTCATGCCGGAGAAGAACGGCAGGTCGACGGCGCCAGTGACGAACATGTGGTGCGCCCACACCGCCACCGATAGCATGGCGATGCCGAGCGTGGCGGCCACGAGGCCGACGTAGCCGAAGATCGGCTTGCGGCTGAAGACGGGCAGGATCTCCGAGACGATGCCGAAGAACGGCAGGGCGATGATGTAGACCTCCGGGTGCCCGAAGAACCAGAAGAGGTGCTGCCACAGGATCGGCCCGCCGTGCGAGGGGTCGAAGACGTGGGCACCGAGGATGCGGTCGGCCTCCAGCGAGAGCAGCGCCCCCGCCAGGATCGGGAACACCATGATCACGAGCATGCTGGTGATCAGCGTGTTCCACACGAAGATCGGCATCCGGAACATCGTCATGCCGGGCGCGCGCATGCAGATGATCGTGGTGATGAAGTTGACGCCACCGAGGATCGAGCCGAGACCGGCCATCCACAGGCCCATGATCCACAGGTCGCCGCCCGCTCCCGGGCTGCGGACCGCGTCGGACAGCGGCGTGTAGGCGAACCAGCCGAAGTCGGCGGCACCGTCACGGGTGAGGAACCCGGAGGCGGTGATGAGGCCGCCGAAGAGGAACAGCCAGTAGCTGAACATGTTCAGGCGCGGGAACGCCACGTCGGGCGCGCCGATCTGCAGCGGCATGATCACGTTGGCGAAGCCGAAGAACAGCGGCGTCGCGAACAGCAGCAGCATGATCGTGCCGTGCATCGTGAACAGCTGGTTGTAGAGCTGCTCGCTGACGACCTGCATGCCCGGGTAGGCCAGCTCCGAGCGGATCAGCATGGCCATGATGCCGGCGATGAGGAACCACGCGAACGAGGTGCCGAGGTAGAGCTTGCCGATCAGCTTGTGGTCCGTGGTGGTGAGCAGGCGGACGACCTGCTCGCCCAGCGCCTTGCGGGGCGGCTCGCCGGGCGTCTCGTGCCCGGGGCGACTGATGGTAGGAGCGCTCACTCCTCGGTCCCTTCCTGGTTGTCGTCCTCGCCCAGACCGGCCTGCGTCTCGACGTTGGCACCGCCGGTGATCGGGCGCTCGTTCGTCTGACCGGCCGCCTCCAGCTCGGCGAGGTAGGCGTCGTAGTCGGCCTGGCTCACGACCTCGACCTGGAACAGCATCCGCTGGTGGTAGGTGCCGCAGAGCTCGTAGCACTTGCCGGCGTAGGTGCCGATGACGGTGGGCGTCACCTGCAGCTGGTTGACCCGGCCCGGGATGACGTCCATGCGGGTCAGGAACGACGGCACGCCGAAGTTGTGGATGACGTCGGGCGAGCGCAGGTTGAACTGCACGCGCTGGTCGACCGGGAGCACGAGTGTGGGGATCTCGCTGGCGTCGCCGACGGTGTAGGCGTACTCCTCGTAGGCGTAGTCGCCCTCGCGGCCCTCGGCGTCGGTGTTCTGCTCGCCGAGGCCGTGGTTGAAGGTCCACGACCACTGCTGTCCGGTCACCTCGATGGTCAGGTCGGGGTTCGGGTCGAGCTCGGTCATGACGTCCTGGACGCGGACGGTGTGAAAGAACAGCACCACGCACATCAGGACCGGGGCGATCGTGTAGAAGACCTCGAGCGGCAGGTTGTAGCGCGTCTGCCTCGGGACCTCGTCGTCGCTGCGGCGACGGAACTTCACCACGACGTAGAAGATCAGGCCCCAGACGATGACGCCGGTCGCGAGCGCGGCGACCCAGGCCCACTTCCACAGCTCGTAGGTGTAGGGGCCCTGTTCGCTGGCGCGGTCGGGCATGGCGAAGTTGGCGATCTGGTGGCTGTCGGCCTCGGAGCACCCGGCCAGCACCAGCATCGTCACGCCCAGCAGCGCGACCCTCAGGACGCGCCGCACCGGCGCGACTGAAGGCTTGGGGACTTGCAGACCCACTGACGAGCCTCTCTCTCGGTCCTTCTCGACGTGCCAAGGGTATCCCCAACCGGCGGTGCCGTGCCGGGCAGGGTGGGGCTGACCGGGGAACGCGTGAGCGCCCACGCGTGGGTGGCATAGGTTGCCCCTGTGACCGGGGCGGCGGCGGGGCAGCGTGACCTCGACGCTGCGTCCGCGCAGCCGCTCCACCCGGCGGCGCGAGAGGTCTTCCTGGCCGCGCTGGACCGGGGGTACGCCGACCCCCGGCGGCTGCACCGGGCCGGCCGCGAGGCGCGGCTGCTGCTCGACAACGCCCGCGAGGTGACGGCCGCCGCGCTGGGGGTGCGACCCGACGAGGTGACCTTCACCCCCAGCGGCACCCATGCGGTGCACCTCGGGCTGCTGGGGCTGGTGCGGGGCTCGCGCCGGGGCGACGTCGTCGTCCACGCCGCTGTCGAGCACTCTGCCGTCCGGCACGCGGTGGCGTGGGGCGCCCGGGCCGAGGAGGTGCCCGTCACGGGCGACGGCCGCGTGCACGGCCGCGACCTCGTCGAGCGCGCGGGCGGGCCGGGCGTCGGCGTGGTCGCCCTCCAGACCGCCAACCACGAGGTCGGCACCGTGCAGCCGGTCGGCGACCTCGAGCTCCCCGACGACGTCCCGCTGTTCACCGACGCCTGCGCGTCGATGGGCCGGCTGCCGCTGCCCGACGGCTGGGCCGCGGCGGCGGGATCGGCGCACAAGTGGGGAGGCCCGGCCGGTGTCGGCGTGCTGCTGGTCCGCAAGCGCGCCCGGTGGCGCAACCCGTTCCCCGGCGACGACCGCGTGGACGAGCGGTCGACGGGCTTCGAGAACGTCCCGGCGGTCCTCGCGGCCGCCGCCTCCCTGCAGGCCGTCGTGGCCGAGCGCGACGAGGTCAACGCCCGCCAGCACGACCTGGTCGAGGTGGTGCGCCGCCGCGTGGCCGCGGAGGTGCCGGACGTCGAGGTGGTCGGCGACCCGCGTGACCGGCTCCCCCACCTCGTGACGTTCTCCTGCCTCTACGTCGACGGCGAGGCGCTGGTCACCGAGCTGGACCGGCGCGGCCTCGGGGTCGCCAGCGGCTCCGCCTGCACCGCCTCCACGCTGACGCCCAGCCACGTCCTGGAGGCGATGGGCGTGCTCACCCACGGCAACGTCCGGCTGTCGCTGCAGCGCGACACGACCCGCGCCGACGTGGACGCCCTCTGCGACGTCCTGCCCTCGATCATCGCCGAGATCCGGTCTCGGGTGGGGCTGTGAGCTCCCACGACCCGGCGCTGGAGCTCGACTGCCGCGAGCTGCCCTGTCCGATGCCGGTCATCGAGCTCGCCCGGCACCTCACGGACGTGGCGGTCGGGCAGCTGCTCGCGGTGGTCGCCCGCGACCCGGCCGCCGCCGTCGACGTGCCGGCGTGGTGCCGGATGAAGGGGCAGGACTACGTCGGCGCGGACACCGCCGCCGACGGCGTCCCCCGCTACGTCGTACGACGTACCGGCTGACTCAGGGCCGGATGGTGCGCAGGTGGGGCTCGAAGTCGGCGACCGCGGCGTCGCCGTAGGTCGCCGCGCAGCGCTCGAGGAAGGCGCTCCGGCCGATCTCGTACTCCTGCGTGCCGATCTGCTCCACGACGTGGACGGCGAGGAGGCAGCCGAGCTGGGCGGCGCGCTCGTGGCCCAGGCCCCAGCTGAGCGCGGCGAGGAACCCGGCGCGGAAGGCGTCACCGACGCCGGTGGGCTCGACCTTCTCGATCTCGGGGACGGCACGGACGACGACCGACTCCTCGCCCTCGCGGTCGATGCGCACGCCGTCGGGGCCGAGGGTGACGACCCAGGTGCCGACGCGCGAGAGCACCTCCTCGCGGCTCCAGCCGGTCTTCTGGGTGATCAGGCTGGCCTCGTACTCGTTGGAGAAGAGGATCGCGGCGCCGTCGATCAGCGGTCGGATGAGGTCGCCGTCCCCGAAGGCGAGCTGCTGGGAGGGGTCGGCGACGAACCGGTACCCGCGCTGACGGCACTCCTCGGTGTGGCGCAGCATCCCCTGCGGGTCGTCGGGCCCGACGAGCACGTAGTCGGGCTCCCCCACGCGGTCGACGATCGGCTTGAGCTCGATCTCGCGCGACTCGCTCATCGCGCCGGCGTAGAAGCTGGCGATCTGGGCCATGGAGGAGTCGTTCGTGCACACGAAGCGCGCGGTGTGGCGCGTCTTCGAGACGTGCACGGAGTCGCAGTCGACGTTGTGGCGCTCGAGCCAGGACCGGTACTCGGCGAAGTCCTCGCCGACGGCCCCGACGAGCACCGGGCGCAGGCCGAGGTTGCCGAGGCCGAAGCAGATGTTGGCGGCGCAGCCGCCGCGGCGCATCTCCAGGTCCTCCACGAGGAACGACACCGACAGCTTGTCGAGCTGGTCGACGACCAGGCTGTCGGCGAACCTGCCGGAGAAGGACATCAGGTGGTCGGTCGCGATGGATCCGGCTACGAGGAGGGACACGCCGCGACACTACCGTCAGGTACGCCTCGGGATACGCATCAGTAGCCAATAGCGTCGTCGTCATGACGACGTCGCGACGCCCCTCCTACCTCGTCCGTGAGGACCTCGGGACCCCCGCCGAGATGGCCGCCGACGGCCGGGCGGCCGGGCGCAACCTCGGCCTGCAGGGCCGCCTCGAGCGTGCTGCGCACGCAGCCGTCGCACCTGCCCCGAGCCTCCGGTTCGAGGACTACCCCGACGAGGTGGGCAAGCGCGAGATCCGGGTCACCGACGCCGCTGCCCGCCTCGCCAACGCGCTCCACCTCCACCTGGACTGAGCACGGTCGTCCGCAGGGACGACGAAGGCCCCCGCCGGTGGCGGGGGCCTTCGAGGTGCGGTGCGGGGTGCGGGACGGCTCAGTGGAAGCTGTCGCCGCAGGCGCAGGAGCCGGTCGCGTTGGGGTTGTCGATCGTGAAGCCCTGCTTCTCGATGGTGTCGACGAAGTCGATCTCGGCGCCGTTGAGGTAGGGGACGCTCATCCGGTCGACCACCACGGTCACGCCGTCGAAGTCGGTGGTGACGTCGCCGTCGAGCGTGCGCTCGTCGAAGAACAGCTGGTAGCGCAGGCCCGAGCAGCCGCCCGGCTGCACGGAGATGCGCAGGGCCAGGTCGTCGCGACCCTCCTGCTCCAGGAGGCTCTTCACCTTGCTGGCGGCGACGGCGGAGAGGTTGATCTGGTCGGTGCGGCGCTCGGTGGTCTCGACCTGCTCGGTCATCTCATCACTCCAGGAAGTCTCGGGGTACTGCTTGCGTCAATGGTCGCACACCGCGGGTTATTCCCGAACGCTGCGAGGAGCCGGCGACGCAGTCGCCGGATCCGCTGCAGCGTGAAGCGGCGCAGCACGGCGTCAGCCGGGCCAGCCGACACTCGTGTCGGAGCCGGCGACGCAGTCGCCGGATCCGCTGCAGTGTGAAGCGGCGCAGCACGGCGCCAGCCGGGCCAGCCGACACCCGTGTCAGCGCCGAGGAGCCGGCGACGCAGTCCCCGGATCCGCTGCAGCGTGAAGCGGCGCAGCACGGCGCCAGCCGGGCCAGCCGACACTCGTGTCAGCGCGACCACGTGCGCGCCACCCGCGCCGCGAGGTCGGCCAGCGCCTCGGCGGGGGCGCACATCGCGCGCTCCTCCCCCACCAGCTCGACGAGGGAGTACGCCGACTCGATCCCGAGGGCGCGCATCTCGCGCGCGCCCACGAGGACCTGCCCGGCCAGCGCGATGCACGGGCGCAGCGCCTCGGAGGCGATCGAGGCCACGCCGTAGGGCACCTTGCCGGCACGGCTGGAGAAGTCGAAGGCGCCCTCGCCGGTCACGACGAGGTCCGCCCGGCCGGCGCGGGCCGCCAGGGAGACGGCGTCGGCGACCAGGCCGATGCCCGGCGCGCGGGTCCCGCCCAGCGCCAGCAGCGCATAGCCGATCCCGCCTCCGGCGCCGGCACCCTTCTCGAGGGACGTACGCCGGTCCGTGGCCGCAGCGAACGACTCGAGCCAGCCGTCGACCTCCGCGACCCGGTCCTCCGCGATGCCCTTCTGCGGCCCGAAGGTCTTCGTGGTGCCGAACAGCCCGGTGAGCGGGTTCTCGACGTCGCTCGCCGCGACCAGCGTGACGCCCTCGAGCCGCGAGCGCGCCGCCGTGAGGTCGACCGTGGTCACCGAGGCGAGGGCGGCGGGCCCCCCGTCGAGGTCGCCGTCGGCGACGGCACCCAGGGCCGAGAGCACCCCCGCGCCGCCGTCGTTGGTCCCCGAGCCGCCGAGACCCACCACGACCGTCGTCGCCCCGCTCCGCACCGCGTCGAGCACCAGCTCGCCGACACCTCGGCTCGACGCCGTCCCGACGGGGCCGGACACCAGGTGCAGCCCGGCGGCCTGCGCGCTCTCGACGTACGCCGTCTCGCCGACGCGCAGCACCACGGCAGGCACGGGCGCGCCGTGCGGGCCCGACACGGTCACCGCGGCGAGCTCGCCGCCGAGCGCGGCGTGGAGCACCTCGACGAAGCCGGCCCCCCCGTCGGCCATGGGCGCCAGGTCGAGCTCGTCGTGGGGCGCCTGCCGACGCCAGCCGGCGGCGATGGCCTCGGCCGCCTGCACCGCGGACAGGGTGCCGGCGAACTCGTCCGGGGCGATCAGCACGCGCATGGCTGCATCCTTGCAGTGCTCGCGTGGGGCATGCTGGGGGCATGACCCTGCCGCCCATCGTCGCGGAGGTCACCGTGCCGGTGACCCCGACCGAGGCCTTCGTCGGCTTCACCGCCCAGATGGGCGAGTGGTGGGACCCGATGCTGAGCCCCGACGGCGCCACGTTCACCGGCATCGCCATCGACCCCGACGGCCCGGTGGCGTCCGTGCACGGCGACGAGCAGTACGTCTGGGGCCGGGTCCTGGAGTGGGACCCGATCGGTCGCTACACCCAGGAGTTCTGGCTCGGGCACGCGGAGGAGGCGCCGACGAGGCTCGACGTCACGTTCACCGAGCACGCCGGCGGCACGCTCGTCCACCTCGAGCACGGCGGCTGGGCCGACGGCAGCGAGGACGTCCGGGCGAGGTACACCCACTGGGACGACCTGCTCAGGCGCTACGCCGCACACGTGTCATGAGCGCTGCCGTCGTCCGGCCGATGCGCCAGGAGGACGTGGAGGCCCTCGCCGAGATCACCGCGACGAGCTACTACGAGGTCGACGCCCGGACCTACCAGCGATCCTGGCCCGACCCCGTACGCCGTCCCGCCGCCCGCAACGGGCACTGGATCCGCCGCACCAGCCGGGCGCTCGTGACCGACCCGGGCGGCTGCTGGGTCGCCGAGGTCGAGGGCGAGGTGGTCGGCGGTGCGGTGTCGCGGGTGCGCGAGCTGATGTGGATCCTCGCCTCGTTCGCCGTCCGACCCGAGCACCAGGGCCGCGGGATCGGCGCCCAGCTGATGTCGGCGGCCCTGCACCACGGGCGGGGCTGCCTGCGCGGCATGTTCGCGGCGAGCGCCGACCCCGGCGCCGTGCGCCGCTACCGGCTCGCCGGCTTCGACCTGCACCCGCAGATGCTGGTGACCGGCGTCGTCGACCGCAGCGCGATCCCGGTCGTCGAGCGGGTCCGCGGCGGCTCGGCCGGCGACGTCGACCTCATGGACAGCATCGACCGGCGCACCCGCGGCGCCGCCCACCTGGGCGACCACCTGCTGCTGCTCGACCAGTTCCGGCTGGTCGTCACCGACCACACCACCGGCTCCGGCTACGCCTACGTGGACGACGACGGGGCGCCCGTCCTGCTGGCGGCCACCAACAGGCGCACGGCCGCCAGGCTGATGTGGGAGGCGCTGGCCTCCTCCGCTCCCGGCACGCAGGTGTCGGTGCACCACATCACCGCGGCCAACGCCTGGGCGCTCGACGTGGGGCTCGAGGCCCGGATGGCGATCCACACGAGCGGCTACCTGTGCCTGCGGCGGATGAAGCCCCCGGCGCCCTACCTGCACCACGGCTCGCTGCTCTGAGGGTCAGGCGTCCGAGCCGGGCTCGAGCCGTGCGCCTGCGGCCACCTCCCCCGACACGGTCGAGTCGCGGCCCACGAGGACGAGGTCCTCGTCGCGGACGACCCGGCCCGACGGCTCGCCGCCCACCCGGGCGCGTGCCACCACCTCGCAGCGCTCGTCGACCACGGACGTCCGCACCACGGCGCCCGCCCTGATCACGCAGTCCTCCATCACGATGCTGTCGTGGACCTCGGCCCCCTTCTCGACGACCACACCCGGGCCCAGGACGCTGCCCACCACCAGACCTGCCACGTCCGCCCCCGGCGAGAGGAGCGCGTCGCGGCACTCCCCCGACGCCCGCACCCGGGCCGCCGGACGGTCGGGCCAGTGCGAGATCACCGGGCGGCCCGGGTGGTCGAAGACGTCGACGGCGCCGGACAGCAGGTCGCGGTGCGACTGCAGGTAGAGGCTGGGCTGGCCGACGTCTCGCCAGTAGCCGGTGAGCGGCACGGCGACGGCCTTCCCGGTCTCCACCAGTCGCGGGAGCAGGTGCTCGCCGAAGTCGCCGATGCCGCTGTCGCCGTCGTCCTGCTCCCCGGACAGCTCCTTGCGCAGGTCGTAGAGCGTCGCCAGCAGCGCCTCGGTGTCGTAGAGGAAGATCTCCGTGGCGACGGTCCCCGACGAGGGACGCGCGGGCTTGCTCTCCACGCCCGTGATCGTGCCGTCGGGTCCGGCGAGCACCACGACGTTGTCGGAGGCGTCCTTCTTGCTCACCTCGCTTGTGAGCACCGTCGCCACCCGTCCCGCGGCGACGTGCTCCTCCACCACCGGGGCGAGGTCCATGTTGAAGACGTGGTCCGCGCTGCACACCGCGAGCGTGCGCGCACCGAAGGACTCGAGGTCGGCCGACATCCGCAGCAGCAGGTCGCCGTTGCCGTGGGCGAAGCCGCTCTCGGTCGCGGGTCCGGTGCCGGTCTGCGGCACGATGCGGCGGAAGCCGCCGCGGTTGCGGTCCAGGCTCCAGGGCCGGCCGCCGGAGAGGTAGTCGTCGATGGAGGTCACCTGGTACTCCAGCGACACCCACACGTCGTCGAGCCCCGCGTGCACCAGTCCCGAGAGCGCGAAGTCGACGAGGCGGTGCACCCCGCCGTAGGGCAGCGCGGGCTTGGCTCGCTCGCGGGTCAGCACGTCCATCCGCGACCCCTGGCCGCCGGCCTGGACCAGGGCGAGCACATCTCCGCGTCGTTGCATGTCCGACAGCCTGCCACCGCCGGGAGGGAGTCAGCGACCCCTCTTAGGATGACCGGCATGAGCATCGTCGACCTGCCGCTCCTGCCGCTCGGCAAGGGCCGCGACCTCGACGCCGAGCGCGGCGTGGAGTGCCCCGGCGACCTGCCGATGGCGTCCGACCCGTCGCTGGTCGCCCGCGTCCGGGCGGCGAAGGAGGCGCTGGGCGAGCGGGTCTTCGTGCTGGGACACCACTACCAGCGCGACGAGGTGATCCAGTTCGCCGACGTCACCGGCGACTCCTTCAAGCTCGCCCGGGACGCCGCCGCCCGGCCGGACGCCGAGTTCATCGTGTTCTGCGGCGTGCACTTCATGGCCGAGTCGGCCGACATCCTCACCTCGCCGTCGCAGCGGGTCGTGCTCCCCGACCTCGCGGCCGGCTGCTCGATGGCCGACATGGCCCGGCTCCGGCAGGTGGAGGACGCCTGGGACGCCCTCGCCGACGCAGGCGTGCAGGACACCGTCGTGCCGGTGACCTACATGAACTCCAGCGCCGACATCAAGGCGTTCTGCGGGCGCAACGGCGGCGTGGTCTGCACCTCCTCCAACGCCGACGTGGCCCTCGAGTGGGCCTTCGGGCAGAAGCCCGGTGCGAAAGTGCTCTTCCTCCCCGACCAGCACCTCGGGCGCAACACCGCCGTCCTGCAGATGGGCATCGGCCTCGACGAGTGCGTCGTGTGGGACCCGCGGCTCCCCGGCGGCGGCCTCAGCCCCGAGGAGCTCCGGCGCGCCCGGATGATCCTCTGGAAGGGCCACTGCTCGGTGCACGGCCGCTTCTCCGAGGACGTCGTCGACGAGCTGCGCGCGGCGCACCCCGGCATCAACGTCCTGGTGCACCCCGAGTGCCGGCACGAGGTCGTGCTCAAGGCCGACCTGGTCGGCTCGACCGAGTTCATCATCACGACGATCGAGGCCGCCGCGCCGGGCACCGTGTGGGCCGTCGGCACCGAGCTGAACCTCGTGAAGCGGCTCGCCGACGCCCACCCCGACAAGACGATCGTCTTCCTCGACCGCGACGTCTGCTACTGCTCCACGATGAACCGCATCGACCTGCCCCACCTCGTGTGGGCGCTGGAGAGCCTGGTCGCGGGCACGGTCGTCAACCAGGTCACCGTCGACCCCGAGACCGAGGCCGAGGCCCTGGTCGCGCTGCAGCGGATGCTCGCCCTGCCCGGCCGCTCGCACCGCGCCTGAGCCGGCGGGGGGCGCGGTGACCACACGTCCACGCATCGGCGACACCGAGCGGCGCCGCCGCATCGGCGTACGCCACGGCCTGGCGCCCGCCCACCGGTTGGACTCCGTCGAGGCGGTCACCCACGCCATGACCGCGCTGCACTCCACCGAGTACGCCTCGGTGCACCTGGCCGTCGCGGCGCGATCCAAGGGCCTCACGCCCGCCGACGTGGACGTCGCCCTCCACGACGCGCGCACGGTGGTGCGGCAGCTGGCCATGCGGCGCACCCTCTTCGTGTTCCCGCGTGAGCTGCTCCCCGCCGCCTGGGGCAGCGCGTCCGCGCGGGTGGCGGCCGCGGAGCGCAGGCGCATCGCCAAGGCGATCGTGGCAGCCGGCATCGCGGACGACGGCGCCGCCTGGCTGGACCGGGCGTGCGCGGCCACCCTCGAGCGGCTGGCGGCCGGCCCGGCGACCACGGCGGAGCTCCGCGCCACGGTGCCCGAGCTGGCCGGGAAGGTCGGCGGCGACACCGGCAAGCCGTGGGACCGTGCGGTCCCGGTCGCACCGTGGGTCCTCACCCAGCTCGGCCTGCAGGGCGCGGTCGTACGCGGTCGCAACGCCGGCCACTGGCGGGTGAACAAGCCGACGTGGACCCGCACCGAGGACTGGCTGGGCGCGGTGCCCGACGCGCTCGACGAGGCGGCCGGCTACGCCGAGCTGGTCCGCGGCTGGCTCGCGACGTTCGGTCCCGGCACGGCCGCGGACGTCCAGTGGTGGCTCGGCTCGACCAAGACCGCCGTCACTCGGGCCCTGGCCGACGTCGAGGCGGTGGAGGTGACCCTCGGCGACGGCACCACCGGCTGGGTGCTCCCGGGCGACACCGAGGACACGGGGCCGGTCGAGCCCTGGGCCGCGCTGCTGCCGACCCTCGACCCCACCGTCATGGGCTGGAAGGCCCGCGCGTTCCACCTCGACCCCGCCCACGTCCCCTTCCTGTTCGACACCAACGGCAACGCCGGCACCACTGCGTGGTGGGACGGCCGCATCGTCGGGTGCTGGGTGCAGGACGAGGCAGGCACGGTCCGGCTCTCCCTGCTCGAGGACGTCGGGACCGAGGCTCGCACCGCGCTCGAGCACGAGGCGGAACGGCTCACCGCGTGGCTGGACGGGACCGTCATCGGCAACGTCTACGCCTCGCAGCAGATGAAGCTCGCGCGGCTGCCCTGACCGGGTCGGTCAGTCCGCGGCCGCCGGCAGCTCGAACCAGAAGACCGAGCCGCCGCCCGGCCGCTCGTCGACTCCCATCGAGCCGCCGTGCGCCTCCACGATCCGACGGCAGGTGGCCAGCCCGATGCCCGTGCCGTCGACCGACTTGTCGAGGCGCGCGAGCGGCGCGAAGATCCGCTCGCGCTTGTCGGCGGGCACTCCCCGGCCCCGGTCGCGCACCTCCAGCCGGTGGTGCCCGTCGAGGGCCCGGGCGCCGACCTCGATCTGCGGCTCCTCGCCGTCGACGGTGAACTTCGCCGCGTTGTCGACGAGGTTCATCAGCACCGAGCGGAGCTGGACCGCGTCCCCGCGGACGGTCGGCAGCGCCTCGTGGCTCACGCTTTCGCGCGACACGCGCCCGGCGAGGTCGTCGAGCGCCGCCCCGAGCTCGACCTCGAGGTCGACCGCGTCGTCGCCGGGCGCGGCGCCCTGGGAGGCGAACTCCAGCAGGTTGCTGATCATGCCGGACATCCGGTCGACGCCGCGGCGCGCCCGGGCGACGGTGTCGACCTGGAAGGGGTCGCTGACCTCGAGCTCGAGTGACTCCAGCGACAGTGACACCGACGTCAGCGGGTTCTTCAGGTCGTGGCTGACCTGTCCGGCGAAGTGGACCAGCCGCTCGTTGGCGGTGCTGAGCCGGGCGTTGACCTCGCTGAGCCGCCGCGACGCGAGCTCGAGCTCGAGCACGTCGACGACGCGGTCGGCCAGTTGCGCCAGCCCGCGCTCCGCCGCAGGGGTCACCTCGTGCACCTGGTCGTCGAACACGCAGAGCGTGCCGATCACGACCCCGTCGGGGGTGCGCAGCGGCTGCGAGCCGTAGTAGCGGATGTCGGCGAGCTCCCCCGTGGTCCAGGGGTTCTCGGCGAAGCGGACGTCGAGGCCGGCGTCCTCGACGATGATCGGGCGTCCCGACTCGACCACGTGGCGGCACATCGACTGCTGCATCGGGGTGTCGCGTCCCTCGAAGCCCGAGGTGGCGACCTGGTGCTGGGTGTCGCCGCTGAAGAGGTTCACGGCCGCGAAGGGGACCCCGGCCACCTGGGCGGCGAGCTCCACCAGGGAGTCGAGCTCGCGCCGCGGCGGCCCGCGCAGGACGTCGTACGTCGCCAGCGCCCGCTCGCGCTGCCGGACGGTGTCGCGGTCGCGGTCGTGGGGGTGGTCGTGGGGGTGGTCGTGGGGGTCGGGGTGGAGGTCGCTCACAGACCGGGCGCCTTCCAGACGGCCAGCCAGCGCTGGGGATCGGGCTCCATGGGCAGCTCCTCGGCGAGCAGGTCGTTCACGGAGAGCTCGAGGAGCGTGTCCCGTGCCTGGTCGCCGCTGGGGGCGAACGGGTAGAAGGTGCCCTGCTTGTAGAGGTACGTGAGCCCGAACCGCTGCCCGGACGCGCTGGCGAACGGCACCATCGAGCAGAGCAGGCCGGACTCGAAGCCGTTGAGCTCGAGCGTGGTGTTGACCGCGTGCAGGTCGGTGCACAGCCCCGCCACGTCGTCCGGGTCGCCCTGCACGACCAGCCACGTGAAGCCGAAGTCGTCCTCGCTGAGCGTCACCTCCGGCGCCTCGGCGTCGTCGCGGATGAGCGCGAGGACGTCCTGCTGGGTCTGCGCGAACGCGGCGCCCGTCGCGGACCGGTAGCACACCGAGCCGGTGCCGGTCGGCGCGAAGCCCAGCGCGGTCTGGAGCGTGATCGCCGCGCTCGGCACGTGGAACAGCGCGTCGAGGTTGTTGCGCTTGGGCCGCGTCCGCGCGCGCATCGCCTCCCAGAGCCCCATCACGCCACCGTCAGCCGGCCGGCCGGCTGAGCTCGGCCTGGATGCGAGCCAGCTGCTCGAGCCGCTGCTGGAGGGGCGGGTGCGTGGCCACCAGGCCGCTCAGGCCGCCGCTGAACGCCGGGACGATGCACAGCGCGCTGGCCGCGCCCGCCCGGAGGTCGCGCTGCGGGGTCACGCCCGCCTCGCCGCTGATCTTCTGCAGGGCGCTCGCGAGCGCTCCCGGCTTGTAGGTCAGGTACGCGCCGGCGCGGTCGGCGCTCAGCTCGCGGTAGCGCGACAGGAGGCGCAGCAGCAGGAAGCTGACGGCGTACACCACGAGGCTGACGACGATCGAGACGAGGACGACCGGCAGCGCGCTGTTGTTGCGCGAGCGCCCCATCGCGCCGTACTGCGCGAAGCGCATCATCAGCCCGGCGGCGATGCCGGCCGAGGAGGCCACCGTCATCACCAGGACGTCACGGTGGGCGACGTGGCTCAGCTCGTGCGCCAGCACGGCCTCGAGCTCCTCGGCGTCGAGCGTCTGGAGGATGCCGGTCGTCACGCACACCACCGCGCGGTCGGGCGACCGGCCGGTCGCGAACGCGTTGGGCACCGACATGTCGGCGATGCCGACGCGCGGCTTCGGCATGTCAGCCAGGGCGCACAGCCGGTCGATCATGCCGTGCAGCTCGGGCGCCTCTCCCGGCGTCACCTCGCGGGCGCGCATGGCCCGCATCGCGACCTTGTCGGAGCTCCACCACTGCCAGAAGGCGATGCCGATGGCGACCACCGCCACGACCGGGGCGTAGCCGCTGCCGACGACGTTGATCAGCGCCACCACGAGGCCGACGAACAGTGCCCCGAGGAGGAACATGGTGAGGGTCATCCGGGCGGTGAGCCCGGTGTCCTTGATGAATCGCGAGGTGGCCACCTGGTGGTGCGCCTCACCCGGGGATCAGGCCGTCGTCGCCCAGGAGCTCGCGCACCTCGTCGATCGTCGCGTCGGGCGGCGGCAGGATCAGGTCGGACTCGTCGAGCGCGTCGAGGGCGTGGTGGGTCCCGCTGGAGCGCACGGCGGACAGCAGGCCGTGCAGCGCCGTGCGGAACATGGCCTCGTCACCGGACTCGATGGCGTGCTCGATCTGGCTGTCGAGCCCGTTGAGGGCGTCGAGCGCGTGGTCGTCGAGGTCGTACTGACCCTCGCCGAGGATGCGGACGATCATGCCCGGCCGCCCTCGTTCTCGCCCTCGACGCGCACGGCCTCGGGCGCGGCGGCGAGGATGTCGCCGCCGTCGGAGGCCTCGATGGCCTGCGGGGTGCTGGCGGCCTTGAGGCGGGCGAGCTCGGCCTCGACGTCAGAGCCCGAGCTCAGGGCGTCGAGCTCACGCGAGATGTCGTCGCCGGCGTTGAGCTGGGAGGCGTCGTCGAGCGCGCCCGAGGCGATCAGCTCGTCGATGGCCTGGCCGCGGGCCTGCATCTGCGCCGTCTTGTCCTCGGCCCGCTGGATCGCGAGGCCGACGTCGCCCATCTCCTCCCCGATGCCCGACATCGCCTCGCCGATGCGCGTCTGCGCCTCGGCGGCGGTGTAGGTGGCCTTGATGGTCTCCTTGCGGGTGCGGAAGGCCTCCACCTTGGCCTGGAGGCGCTGCTGGGCCAGGACGAGCTTCTCCTCCTCGCCCTGGAGCGTCGCCTGCTGCTCCTTGAGGGCCGTGATCTGCGACGAGAGCCCGGACTTGCGCGTCAGCGCCTCGCGGGCGAGGTCCTCACGACCGGCACCGATGGCCCTCTCGGCCTGTCCCTGCAGCTTGGCGGCCTGCTGCTCCAGCTGGTTGACCTGCAGCTCCACGCGCTTGCGGCTGGTGGCGACGTCGGCGACGCCGCGCCGCACCTTCGACAGGAGCTCGAGCTGGCGCTGGTAGCTGTAGTCGAGGGTCTCGCGGGGGTCCTCCGCCTTGTCCAGGGCCTTGTTGGCCTTGGAGCGGAAGATCAGGCTGATGCGCTTCATGAGGCTCATCGGGGTGGGAACCCTCTCTCGGTGTTGCGGTGCCGGGACGTCGTCCTCACCCTAGAACCAAACCCAAGCCGGAGGTAGGGCATCCGGTGAGGCCGCTCCGCAGCGGCGCGGCGATAGGCTGGCCCCAGCATCCGAACCATGTGAAGGCAGCTCCTGTGTTCCGTCGTACCAGCTCCGAGCCGGAGACCCCCACCACCTACGAGAAGGCGGGCGGCAAGGGCCGTCCCACCCCGACCCGCAAGGAGGCCGAGGCGGCGGCCCGGGCCCGGGCCAAGGTGCCGCGGACCCGCAAGGAGCAGGCGGCCGCCCAGCGTGCGGCGCGCGGGGAGGCCTCGCGCAGCATGCGCGAGGCGATGAAGACCGGCGACGACCGCTACCTGCCCAGCCGTGACCGCGGTCCGGTGCGCCGCTTCATCCGCGACTTCGTCGACTCGCGCTTCTCGTTCATCGAGCTGATGGTCCCGCTGCTGATCGTGTCGATGGTGCTCGGCTACTCCGGCAACAGGGACATGGTGCAGCTCGGCAACACCGTCCTGTTCACCACCCTGCTGGTGATCGTGGTCGACATCGTCATGCTCCGCTTCCGGCTGCGCCGCGAGCTGGCCCGCCGCTTCCCCGGCGAGCCCACCAAGGGCACCACGCTCTACGCCGCGATGCGCTCGCTGCAGATGAAGTTCCTCCGCCTGCCCAAGGCGCAGGTGAAGATCGGCGAGAAGCTCCCCGAGACCTACCGATGAGCCACCCGCACCCTCACCCGGGCGGCGGGGGTCCCGGTGCCGACGTGTCGGTGCGGGTGGCGTGGGCCGACGACGCCGAGGCCATCGCGGCGCTGCAGGTGCGGGCCTGGCCCGCGCTGTACGCCGGCGTGCTGCCGGCCGACGCGCTCCCCACCGACGCCGACGCGGTGGCCGCCCAGTGGCGCCGGGCGCTCACCCGACCGGCCGACGCGCGCAACCGCGTGCTGGTCGCCCTCGAGCGCAACCGGGTCGTCGGCTTCGCGCTGACCTCGCCGGCGACCGACCCCGACTGCGACCCGGTCGCCGACGGCGAGCTCGCCGAGGTGACCCTCGACCCCGACGAGCGGGCGAAGGGACACGGCTCCCGGCTGCTCCAGGCGGCGGTCGACACCCTCGCCGCCGACCGCTTCACCCGCGCCGTGACGTGGGTCAACGCCGGCGACGACGCGCTGCGCACCTTCCTCACGGACGCCGGCTGGGCGCCCGACACCGCCCACCGCGAGCTCGACCTCGACGGGTCCGGCACCACCACCGTCAAGCAGGTCCGCCTCCACACCGCGATCGGCTGACGCGGCCCGCCCCGCGGTGGAACCGCCGCTCGGGCTGCTTGTATTTCCCGCGCTGGGAGGCACCATGGAAGTCCGGCTACTCCGCCGGCCCACCAGGGGGGTCCAGGTGTTCGGTCCGCTTCCCGCTCTGCACAGGTTCGTCCTCGTCCTCGCTGCCGTCGTCGTGTGCGTCGGCATCGGCCTCTGGCTCGGCGCCGCGCCGGAGTTCCCGCTCGACGTGGGCATGGGGCTCGTGGTCGGTGCGGCGGCCGGCGCGGCCGCGGCGTTCGCGCTCGTCCACGACCACCGTCGCCGGGAGCGGACCGTGCGCGCCCGACGCCGGCACCTGTAGCGCGCAGCCGCGGGCCGTCCCGGACGCGCCCGGAGCCGGCGGCGGGGCGAGCCGCCCGATGACCTAGCCTCGGGGCGTGACCGACGCCGCCCTGACGCCGAACGAGCGCTCGGGGATCGTGCGCGACGGCCTCGCCGTCGGTGTCGCCACCGGCGCCTACGGGATCGGCTTCGGGGCCGTGTCGGTGGCCTCCGGGCTGAGCGTCGCGCAGACCTGCGTCCTCTCGCTGCTGATGTTCACCGGCGCGAGCCAGTTCGCCCTCGCCGGCGTGGTCGCGGCGGGCGGCGCGCCGATGTCGGGCGCGGCGACCGCCCTGCTGCTCGGCACCCGCAACACGCTCTACGGGCTGCGGATGGCGCCGCTGCTCGCATGGCGCGGGTGGCGCCGCCTGGCGGCGGCCCACGTGCTCATCGACGAGTCGACGGCCATGTCGGTCAACCGCGGTACGACCGAGGCTGCGCGCCTGGGGTTCCTCACGACCGGGTGGTCGGTCTTCGTGCTCTGGAACCTCGCCACCGTCGCCGGCGCGCTGGCCGGCGAGGCCGTCGGCGACCCGCGGACCTTCGGCCTGGACGCGGCCGTCGGGGCGGCGTTCCTCGCCCTGCTGTGGCCCCGCCTCGCGAGCCGGCGCAACGTGCTCGTCGCGATCCTGGCCGCGGCTGTGGCACTGTCGATGGTGCCGCTCACCGCTCCCGGCGTGCCGGTGCTGGCCGCCGGCGGCGTGGCGCTCCTCGTCGGGGTCCTGGCGAGGCGCCCGGACCGCACCGGCGCCCCGGCGGACGGCGCCCCGGCGGAGGGCGCTCCGGCGGACGGCGCCCCGGCGGACGACGCGGGACGCGAGGACTCGGCGGCGGGCGGTCACCGCTGATGTGGACCGCGGTGCTGCTCGCCTGCGTCGGCTGCTACCTGCTCAAGCTCGCGGGGCTGTCCCTGCCGGAGCGGGTGCTGCACCACCCGACGGTCGAGCGGGTGGCCGACCTCATCCCGGTCGCGCTCCTCGCCGCGCTCGTGGCGGTCCAGGCCTTCTCCGCGGGCACTTCGCTCACCGTCGACGCCCGCGCCCTCGGCCTCGGCTTCGCCGTGGTGGCGCTCCTGCTCCGGATGCCGTTCCTGGTCGTCGTGGTCGGGGCGTCGGTCGTCGCGGCCGTGGCGCGCCTGCTCTGACGCCCTCCGCCCGCGCTCAGCCGAGGTCGAGGAAGGCGTCCAGCCCGACCGTGAGCCCGGGGTGCTCCCCGATCGCGCGCACCCCCGCCAGCACGCCGGGGGTGAACGAGACGCGGTCGAGCGAGTCGTGGCGGATGGTGAGCGTCTCCCCCGGCGTGCCGAGCACGACCTCCTGGTGCGCCACCAGGCCGCGGACCCGCAGGCCGTGCACGCGTACGCCGTCGACGTCGGCGCCGCGGGCACCCGGGAGGGCGGTCGACGTGGCGTCCGGCATCGGGGGGCAGCCGGCCTCGCGGCGGGCGGCGGCGACGAGCTCGGCCGTGCGCCGTGCGGTGCCGGACGGGGCGTCGGCCTTGTCGGGGTGGTGCAGCTCGACGACCTCGACCGACTCGAAGAACGGCGCTGCCTGCGCGGCGAAGCGCATCATCAAGATGGCGCCGATCGAGAAGTTCGGGGCGATGAGCACGCCGACGCCCGGGGCGTCAGCCAGCCAGGCCTCGAGCCGGTCGAGGCGGGGCTGGTCGAAGCCCGTCGTCCCGACGACCGCGTGGATGCCGTGCTCGACGCAGAACCTGAGGTTGTCCATGACCACGTCGGGGTGGGTGAAGTCCACCACCACGTCCGCGCCGGCGCGGGCGAGCTCGGCGACGTCGTCGCCGGCGTCCACCGCGGCCACCAGCTCGGTGTCGGCGGCCTCCTCGACGGCCCGGCAGACCGCCGAGCCCACCTTGCCGCGTGCTCCGAGGACCCCGACCTTGATGCGCGCGACTCCAGTGCTCACCGGGCCAACCTATCGCTGCGCGCTTCCGCAGAGTGGCGGTGGCTGACTCGTGTTCCACCGTCTGGCAGGCTGTGCGCCATGCCCAGCCCGACCATCCCGCCGCGCATCAAGTGGGCCGTCGACCTCATGGACGTGCAGCCGAACGACCAGATCCTCGAGATCGGGTGCGGTCCCGGCGCCGGCGCTGAGGCGATCTGCAGCAAGCTCGAGACCGGCAAGCTGTTCGCGATCGACCGGTCCGAGTCCGGCGTCGACCGGACCAAGCGCCGCAACCAGAAGCACGTCGACGCCGGGCGTCTCGTCGTGCGCCAGATCGACCTCGCCACGCTGCGGGTGCCGGTCAAGCGGCTCACCAAGGTCTTCGCCTTCAACGTGAACCTGTTCTGGGTCCGCGACTGCGACGACGAGATCGCCCTGCTCCACGAGCGGGTCGTGCCGGGCGGCGCGGTGTACCTCTTCTACGAGGCGGCGCGCCCCGAGCTGGTGCCCAACATCGTCAAGAAGGCGTCGGAGAACCTGCTCCGCGGCGGCTTCCGGGTGAGCGTGGTGGAGCAGAAGGCTCCCCCGGTCATCGGCCTCATCGCCAAGCGCTGAGGCTCACCGCTCGGGGCCCACCACGGCGAGCAGCTCGGGCTGGCTGAAGAGCTCACGCGCCAGGGCGCTGACGTCCTCCGCGGTGACCGCCTCGATCCGGGCCACCACCTCGTCGATCGTCAGCAGCTCGTCGTGGACCAGCTCGGCCTTGCCGATGCGCGACATCCGCGACCCGGAGTCCTCGAGGCCCAGCACGAGGCCGCCCTTGAGCTGGCCCTTGCCGCGCTCGACCTCCTCCTCGGTCAGCCCCTCGGCCGCGACCTTGGCGAGCTCGCCGCGCACCGTCTCCAGCACGGCGTCGTACTTGCCGGGCAGGCAGCCCACGGACACCCCGACCACGCCGGCGTCGGCGTGGTGGGTGGCGAAGGAGTAGACCGAGTACGCCAGCCCGCGCAGCTCGCGCACCTCCTGGAACATGCGCGACGAAGTGCCGCCACCGAGCGCGGTGTTGAGCACGCCGAGGGTGTAGCGCCGAGGGTCGGTGCGGGTGAGGCCCTTGACCCCGACGACGAGGTTGACCTGCTCCTGCGGGCGGACCGTGCGCGAGGTGCCGGGGTGCACCTTGCGGGCCTGCTCGGACTGCTGCGACAGCGTCGGCTCGGCCTCGCCGTCGAGGAAGCCGCTGCGGCCGAACGCCCGCTTGACCTGGCGTACGACGCTCGCGTGGTCGACGTTGCCGGCGACCGACACGACCATGTTGTCGGCGCGGTAGTGGCGTCGGTAGAAGCGGTGGATCTGTGCCCGGGTCATCGCGGAGATCGAGGCCTCGGTGCCGGCGATCGGGCGGCCGAGCGGGGTGTCGCCCCACGCCTGGGCGGCGAAGAGGTTGTGCACCACGTCGTCGGGGTCGTCGTCGTGCATGGCGATCTCGTCGAGGATGACGTCGCGCTCGGCCTCGACGTCGGCCTCGCTCAGCGTGGACGCGGTCACCATGTCGCCGAGCACGTCCACCGCGGTGGCGAGGTCCTCGTCGAGGACGCGCGCGTGGAAGACGGTGTACTCCTTGGTGGTGAAGGCGTTGAACTCGCCGCCGACCGCGTCGAGCGCCACCGAGATGTCCATCGCGGTCCGCTCGGCGGTGCCCTTGAACAGCAGGTGCTCGAGGAAGTGCGAGCAGCCGTGCAGCGTGGGGGTCTCGTCGCGCGAGCCCACGTTGACCCACACGCCGATGCTGGCCGAGCGGGTGCCGGCCATCTGCTCGGTGACGATCCTCAGGCCGCTGGGCAGGACGGTGCGGCGTACGCGCGAGGTCACCGCGCCCTCGGCGTCCTTGACGGTGTGGAGGGTGCGGGTGGTGCCGTTGGTGTGCACGGGGGTCCTTCCGGGTGGAGCACGGGGGGTGGAGCGGGGTGCAGCCGGTGGCGCTGCGGTGGAGCGCCACGACCGGCCGGCGAGGGCCGCCGACCGGTCGTGGGTGTGGAGCTCGGTGTGAATCAGTGACCGATCAGGTCACTCGGCCTCGGCGGCCTCCGGGCTCGCGTTGGAGCCCGCCTCGGCCGGCTCCTCGGCGCCGCCCTCGGCCTCGTCCACGACGGGGACCAGCGAGAGCTTGCCGCGGTCGTCGATCTCGGCGATCTGGACCTGGACCTTCTGGCCCACGGCCAGGACGTCCTCGACCGCCTCGACACGCTTGCCGCCGGCGAGGGAGCGGAGCTTGCTGATGTGCAGCAGGCCGTCCTTGCCCGGGAGCAGCGACACGAAGGCGCCGAAGTTGGTCGTCTTCACCACGGTGCCGAGGTAGCGCTCGCCGACCTCGGGCATGGTCGGGTTGGCGATCGCGTTGACCGCGGCCTTGGCGGCCTCGGCGGCCTCCCCGTTGGTGGCACCGATGTAGACGGTGCCGTCGTCCTCGATGGACAGCGTCGCGCCCGTGTCGTCCTGGATCTGGTTGATGACCTTGCCCTTGGGACCGATCACCTCGCCGATCTTGTCGACCGGGACCCGGATGGTGATGATGCGCGGCGCGTGGACGGACATCTCCTCCGGCGCGTCGATCGCCTCTCCCATCACGTCGAGGATCGCCAGGCGCGCGTCGCGGGCCTGGGTCAGCGCGGCGGCCAGGACCTCGGCCGGGATGCCGTCGAGCTTGGTGTCGAGCTGGAGGGCGGTGACGAACTCGCGGGTGCCGGCGACCTTGAAGTCCATGTCGCCGAACGCGTCCTCGGCGCCGAGGATGTCGGTCAGCGCGACGTACTGCGTCTCACCGTCGACCTCGCCCGAGATCAGGCCCATCGCGATGCCCGCGACGGGCGCCTTGAGCGGCACGCCGGCCTGCAGCAGCGAGAGGGTCGAGGCGCAGACCGAGCCCATGGAGGTCGAGCCGTTGGAGCCCATGGCCTCGGAGAGCTGGCGGATCGCGTAGGGGAACTCCTCGCGCGAGGGCAGCACGGGCAGGAGCGCGCGGCGGGCGAGCGCGCCGTGGCCGATCTCGCGACGCTTGGGCGAGCCCACGCGGCCGGTCTCACCGGTGGAGAACGGCGGGAAGACGTACTTGTGCATGTAGCGGCGCGACTTCTCCGGGGAGAGGGTGTCGAGCTGCTGCTCCATCTTGAGCATGTCGAGGGTGGTGACGCCCAGGATCTGGGTCTCGCCGCGCTCGAACAGCGCGGAGCCGTGGACGCGCGGGATCACGTTGACCTCGGCGTGCAGCGGACGGATGTCCGCGAGGCCGCGGCCGTCGATGCGGACCTTGTCGCGCAGGACGCGCTCGCGCACGAGGTTCTTGTTGACCGAGCGGAACGCCGCGCCGATCTCCTTCTCGCGGCCCTCGAACTGGCCGGCGAGCTGCTCGAGCACCTGCGCCTTGAGCTCGTCGGTGCGGTCGTTGCGCTCCTCCTTGCCGGCGATGGTCATCGCGGCGGCGAGGTCGTCGCGCACGGCGGCCTCGACGGCGGCGTACACGTCGTCCTCGTAGTCGAGGAAGATCGGGAACTCCTCGACCGGCTTGGCGGCCTCGGCGGCGAGCTGCGACTGCGCCTCGCACAGCTGCTTGATGAAGGGCTTGGCGGCGTCGAGGCCACCGGCCACGACCTCCTCCGTCGGCGCCTGGGCGCCGCCCTGGACCAGCGCGATGGTCTCCTCGGTGGCCTCCGCCTCGACCATCATGATCGCGACGTCGCCGGTCTCGGTGACGCGGCCGGCGACGACCATGTCGAACACGGCCGACTCGAGCTGCTGGTGGGTGGGGAACGCGACCCACTGGCCGTCGATCAGAGCGACGCGAACGCCGCCGACCGGGCCGGAGAACGGCAGGCCGGAGAGCTGGGTCGACATCGACGCGGCGTTGATGGCCAGCACGTCGTAGGGCATGTTGGCGTCGAGCGCCAGCACGGTGATGACGACCTGGACCTCGTTGCGCAGGCCCTTCTTGAAGGTCGGGCGCAGCGGACGGTCGATGAGGCGGCAGGTGAGGATCGCGTCCTCACCAGGGCGGCCCTCGGAGCGGAAGAACGAGCCGGGGATCTGGCCCACGGCGTACATCCGCTCCTCGACGTCGATCGTCAGCGGGAAGAAGTCGAAGTGGTCCTTCGGCTGCTTGGAGGCGGTGGTCGCCGAGAGCAGCATGGTCTCGTCGTCGAGGTACGCCGTGACGGCGCCGGCCGCCTGGCGGGCCAGCAGGCCGGTCTCGAACTTGACCGTGCGCTGGCCGAACGTGCCGTTGTCGATGACGGTCTCGACAGCGGAGATGATGGGTTCACTCATGGAAGCAGGATCCTGCTTTCTCTTCGCGGAGCGATCCGCGACGCCGCATGAGTGCCGGTCTTCGATCGAGGCCCGCAGGGCTGCACCCGTGCGACGGGGCACCTGAAGGCCACTACCGAGGACCGAGCCGGGTGCGCGGGTCGCTCCTGGATCTTCGGATGTTCAGTTGTGGGTGCGTCCCGGCCGAGACTAGCGCGGCCGGCCCGGTGTGCGAGTCGGGCGGCCCTCCGGGTCCGGAGGGCCGCCCGGTTCGATCAGCGGCGGAGGCCGAGGCGCTCGACGATGGAGCGGTAGCGCTCGATCTCGGTCTTCTGCAGGTAGTTGAGCAGGCGACGGCGCTGGCCGACGAGCAGCAGGAGGCCACGACGGCTGTGGTGGTCGTGCTTGTGCTGCTTGAGGTGCTCGGTGAGGTGGGCGATGCGGTGGCTGAGCAGCGCGATCTGCACCTCGGGGGAACCGGTGTCGCCCTCGGTCAGGGCGTACTCGGCGATGATCTTCTTCTTGGTCTCCGCGTCGGTACCAATCGACATGGGGGCTCCTTCGGTTCTCGTTGCGCGGCGCGCCCGGGCCTGTTCACCGGGGCACTCTGGTTCCGCGGCCGTCGTGACGGCGTGTCGCCCTCGAGGGCAACCGCAGAAGCATATCGAGGCGCCGGACCGTGTCCCAATCCGCGCCGCGCACCGAGGAGGGGTCCCGACGGTGCCCGGGTCAGACCGCCGGCGGGGGCGGCGGGTCGGACTCGGTGGTGCGCTGCGAGGACGCCTGGCGGCCGTGCGCGTCGGTGGTGGTGGCGGTCGTGGTGTGGCGGCGCCGGGTGTTCTGCTGGACCAGCGTGAGCACCAGCCACAGTGCGCCGGCCAGCACGAGGATCCAGCCCAGCGTGGTGACGTCCAGCGGTCCCACCTGCTGCTGGTCGAAGGCCAGCGCGAGGATGAGTCCCACGACGATCAGGCCGATCGGCCCTCCGAATCCCATGACGTGCTCCGTTCTCTTCGGGGAACCCCGGGCACCGGCCCGGGGGCGCCGCAGAGTCTGGCGCGCTGCCGCGACGCTGTCATCCCCCTCCGGGGTGCCCTGCACCCGCGGGCGACCGGGGGGACGTGTGTCATCGCCAGCGGTGATCCGGACGCGCCGTCCGGCTCGTCGCGGACGCAGCAGAGCCCCCGCCGGACGTCCGGCGGGGGCTCCTGGGCTGGTGCGTCAGGCGCTGACGTCGCCCAGGACGGCGAGCACGTCGTCCGGGGTCCGGGCCGCGTCGAGGGCCGCGATGCTCGCGTCGTCGGTGAACGCGCCGGCGAGTGCCTGGAGGACCGTCAGGTGGTCGTCACCCGCGCCGGCGATGCCGACGACGTACCTGGCCGGGCTGCCCTTCCAGTCGATGGGCTCGTCGTAGCGGACGAACGAGATCGCCGTCTGCCGGATCAGGGCCTTCGCCTCGTTGGTGCCGTGCGGGATGGCCAGGCCGTTGCCCATGAAGGTCGAGACCGAGGTCTCGCGCTCGTGCATCGCCTCGACGTACGCCTCGTCGACCGCGCCGCTCGCCACCAGCAGCCGGCCGGCCTCGGTGATCGCCGCGTCCCTGTCGCGCGCCTGCCCGCCCAGCACGATCGCCTCGCGGCTCAGTACCTCGCCCATCTGCGCTCTCCTCACATGTGTCGGATTGGTTGCCGATGCCGGTGACGCCGCATCAGGCGCGGTTGTTGTCCTGCACCATCGTCACGATCTCGTCGTAGCGCGGGCTGCCCATGAAGTTGTCCACCGAGACGTGGATGGCGGACGGGCTCTTCTCGCGGGCCCGGTCGGTGAGGTCCTGGTGCGTGACCACCAGGTCCACGTCGTCGCTCAGGTTGGAGATGGCCTTGTTGACCACGGTGACCTCGGGGTGGCCGCTGGCCTCGATCTTCTTGCGGAGCACCGAGGCGCCCATCGCCGAGGAGCCCATGCCGGCGTCGCAGGCGAACACGATGTTCTTGATCTCCCGGGTGGTCGTGGCCGTGCCGGTGCCGCCCCCGGTCAGGGCGCTGGCGACCGAGGACTTCTTGCCCTTGTTGGCCTCCATCTGCGCGGTGGCCGCGGCGAGGTCGCCCTCGTCGTCGGACTTGTCGAGCTTGAGCAGCACCGCGGCGACGGCGAACGTCACGGCCGCGGAGGCGAGCACCGCGAGCGTCACCCCCAGGTAGCTGCCGCGAGCGGTCTGGGCGTAGACGGCGAAGATCGACCCCGGAGCGGCCGGAGCCCGCAGGCCCACGTCGAGGGCGACGTTCACGGCGACACCGGTCATGCCGCCGGCGATCATCGCCAGGATCAGCTTCGGCTTCATGAGGACGTAGGGGAAGTAGATCTCGTGGATGCCGCCGAGGAAGTGGATGATCGCCGCACCCGGGGCGGTCACCTTCGCGATGCCGCGGCCGAACACCGAGTAGGCCAGGAGCAGGCCCAGGCCCGGACCGGGGTTGGCCTCGAGCAGGAACAGCACGGACTTGCCGCTCTCGGCCGCCTCGGTCAGCCCGAGCGGGGTGAGCACGCCGTGGTTGATGGCGTTGTTGAGGAAGAACACCTTCGCCGGCTCGATGAGCAGCGAGGTCAGGGGCAGCAGGTTGTTGTCGACCAGCGTCTCCACGGCATTGCCGAGGACCTCCATGACCTCGTTGACGACGGGCGCGACGACCCAGAAGCCGACGATGGCCATCACGAACGCCACGATGCCCGCCGAGAACATGTTGACGAGCATCTCGAAGCCGGCCTTGATCCTGCCGTCCCACAGCGCGTCGACGCGCTTCATGACGTAGGCGGCCAACGGTCCCAGGATCATCGCGCCGATGAACATGTGCACCTGGCCGAGCTGCGAGGCGTCCTCGGGCAGCGTGGCGTTGAACTCCGCCACCAGCAGGTCGGAGCCGGCGATGGCGCCCATGACGGCGAAGGCGCCGACGACGGCGCCACGGTCGCCGTGGACCATGCGGCCGCCGGTCGCGGCGATGAGGATGGGGAGCAGGTAGTGGATGGTCGGTCCGACCATCGTCGCCAGGTCGGCGTTCGGCAGCCAGCCGACGTCGATGAAGAGGGCGGTGAGAAGACCCCAGGCGATCAGTGCCGGGATGTTCGGCATGATCATGTTGGAGAGGAACGTGCCGAACCTCTGCACGCGTACCCGCGCCGACGTGCCGGACGCGGGTGAGGAAGTCGTGGTCGCCATGCTGATGTCCTCCAGTTGAACGCGGGGGTGAGACCCCCATCACATGATGCCGGAATTAAACCTCACGTTCGGGCCCGTTGCCAAGCATTCGGGCACAAACGCACGCCCGAGTGTGTGGCTTTACCCGTCGAGGACCGCTAGCGTGAGGTGGCAGCACCAGCCGCCTGCGCTTCTCCCGCGCCCCGATCCGAGAGGTTCTGACATGAAGGCCCTTCGCTTCTTCGCCCCCGAGGACGTCCGACTCGTCGACGTGCCAGAGCCGGACTGCGGCCCCCGCGAGGTCAAGATCAAGGTCCGCAACTGCTCCACCTGCGGCACGGACGTGAAGATCAAGAAGAACGGCCACGTCAACATCACCGGCGAGACCACGATGGGACACGAGGTCGCCGGTGAGGTCGTGGAGGTCGGCGCCGACGCCCTCGGCGGGTTCGCGGTCGGTGACCGGGTGCAGTGCATCGCCGCGGTCCCGTGCGGCGAGTGCCACGAGTGCAGCAAGGGCTGGATGGAGGTCTGCCAGAACCAGACGTCCGTCGGCTACCAGTACGACGGCGGGTTCGCCGAGTACATGATCGTGCCCGAGCAGGTGCTCAAGGTCGACGGCCTCAACCGCATCCCCGACAACGTCGGCTTCGACGAGGCCTCGGCCGCCGAGCCCTTCGCCTGCGCGATCAACGCGCAGGAGCAGCTCGGGATCGAGGAGGGCGACTTCACCGTCGTCTTCGGCGCCGGCCCGATCGGCTGCATGCACATCCGCATCGCCCGCGGCGTGCACAAGGTCGGCACCGTGGTGCTCGTCGACATCAACGAGGAGCGCTTGAAGATGTCGGCCGAGGCCGTCCAGCCCGACCACGTCGTCAACGCCGCGGAGGTCGACGTCGTGGAGAAGGTCATGGAGCTGACCGGCGGCCGTGGCGCCGACGTGATCATCACCGCGACCCCGGCGAACATCACCCAGGAGCAGGCGATCTCGATGGCCGCGCGGCAGGGCCGGATCTCGTTCTTCGGCGGCCTGCCCAAGACCGACCCGTTCATCAAGGCCGACTCCAACCTCATCCACTACCGCCAGCTGCACGTCCACGGCGCCAACGGCTCCTCCCCCGCCCACAACAAGCGGGCGCTGGAGTACATCTCCACCGGCCAGGTCCCGGTCAAGGACCTGATCACCAGGCACGTCTCCCTCGACGACGTGATGAGCGTGTTCGACATCGTCGCCAAGGGCGAGGCCATCAAGGTCACCGTCGAGCCGTAGCCGCACGGGTCCGGGCGGGCGCGGCGGGCGCGGGCCGGCGCGGGCCGGCCGGCCGGCTGGCTGCAGCGAGGCGCGGGCCCGGGCGCCCGGGGCTCGGTGGCCGGAGCGTGTCGGACAGGACGAAGCCCACCCGACAGCCGGCTCGTACGGTCGCGCCCGCCGCCCGGTCGGACGTCGTCCTGCTCGACGCGCCGGGGACGCCGCCGGGGCGGGCGTCATCCGGCGTCATACGGACCCGCACCCATACGCACGCCTCCGCATGACGCAACCCCCGCCTCCCGCCGGACGTCATACCAACCCGCACCCATACGTACGCCTCCGCATGACGCAGCCCCGCCGCGCGGCCGGCCGTCATACGAACCCGCACCCATGCGTACGCCTCCGCATGACGCAACCCCCGCCCGACGCCCGGACGTCATACGAACCCGCGCCCATACGTACGCCTCCGCATGACGCAGCCCCGGCCGCAGAGCGCGGCCCGGAGCGCGAGGAACGCCGAGGCGCAGGACAGGCTCAGTGGCCGAGGAGCTCCCGGACCGCCGCGCGCCCGGCCATCGGGTCGGCAGCGCCCAGCGCCGCCTCGGCGGCGGCCTCGCACGTGGCGAAGTCGACCCGGCTCAGCTGCGCCCCGACGGGACGCACGGCGCGGGCGGCCATCGAGAGCGACGTGATGCCCATGCCGATGAGCGCCGTGGCGAGCAGCGGGTCGGCGGCCGCCTCGCCGCACACGCCGACGGGCTTGCCGGCCTCGGTGCCGGCGTGCGCGGTGATGGCGATGAGCTGCAGCACGGCCGGCTGCCACGGGTCGGTGAGATGGGCGAGGTCGGTGGCCATCCGGTCCGCGGCCATCGCGTACTGCGTGAGGTCGTTCGTGCCGATCGAGAGGAAGTCGACGACCTCGAGCATCCGGTGCGCGAGGAGGGCCGCGCTCGGGATCTCGACCATGACGCCGGCCTTGAGCCCGCGGTCGCGGACCTTCGCCGCGAACTCGGCTGCCTCCGACACGGTGGCGACCATCGGCGCCATCACCCAGGTCTCGGTGCCGGTGCGCTCGGCCGCTGCGGCGATGCCGTCGAGCTGGCGCTCCATGAGCCCGGGGTTGCCGAAGCTGAGCCGGAGCCCGCGCACGCCGAGCGCGGGGTTCTCCTCGCCCTCGTGCGTCGCGAACGCGATCGGCTTGTCCGAGCCGGCGTCGAGGGTGCGCACGACGACGAACCGCCCGTCGGAGTAGGGCTCGAGGACACCGGCGTAGATGTCGGCCTGCTCCTCGACGCTCGGCTCGTCCTTGCGGTCGAGGAAGCACAGCTCGGTGCGGAACAGGCCGACGCCCTGGACCGGCTCGGTGCCGGCTGACGCGGCGGAGGCGCCGTCGGCGACGTTGGCCAGCAGCTTGACCGGCAGGCCGTCGGACGTCGACGCGGGACCGCTCCAGGCGGCGAGCTCCTCGCGCAGGCGACGGCTCTCCGCGACACGGGCGTGTGCCTCGTCGGGGTCGGCGCCCAGCTCGATGGTGCCGGTCTCCCCGTCGACGACGACGAATGTCCCCGGTGCGATCCCCATGACGCCGGCCGCGCCCACCACGCAGGGGATGCCGAGCTGGCGCGCGATGATCGCCGTGTGGCTCGTCGCGCCGCCGCGCTCGGTGACGAGGGCCGTCACGAGCTCGGGGTCGAGGCCGGAGGTGTCGCTGGGCGCGAGGTCCTCGGCCACGAGGACCGACGGCTCGGACGGCGTCGGCACGCCGGGCGCCGGCTCCCCGACGAGGTGCGCCACGACCCGGCGCTCGATGTCGCGCAGGTCGGTCACCCGCTCGGCCATCAGGCCGCCCATGTTGGTGAAGATCGTGACGAACTGCTCGACCGCGCCCTGGACCGCCGCGACGGGCCCCTGACCGGCCTGGAGGTTCTTGTGCACGCCCGAGCGCAGGCCCTTGTCGCGCGCCAGGCCGGCGCTCGCGGTGAGCACCTCGGCGGCAGCCCCCTGCGCACCCGCGGCCTTGGCCGAGAAGGTGTCCGCGACGGCCGCGGCCGCCTCGTCGTACGCCGCCAGCGCGGCGTCCGCATCGGCGAAGTCGCCGTCGCCGTAGCGCGCGATCGCGTCGGGTGAGACCTCGCCGCGCACGTGCAGGACGGGGCCGGCGGCGACTCCCGGCACGACCGGGGTCCCGCTGTACGAGGTCGCGGGTGAGCTCACGGGTGTGGTCATGGACACACCGTAGAACAGGTCAATGTTGACAAGCAACACGTTCGGGACTAAAACAACACATACGCAGATCACCTCGGAGGTGGACCGATGTACGCGGAAGAGCGCCAGCAGGCGATGGCTCACCTGATCAGTCGGCGCGGCCGGCTGTCCGTGGTCCAGCTGGCCGACCAGTTCGAGGTGACCACCGAGACCGTCCGCCGCGACCTCTCCACCCTGGACCGGATGGGGCTGGTCCGTCGAGTGCACGGTGGCGCCGTGCCCGCAGGCTCCCTCTCGGTCATCGAATCAGGGATCGGCGAGCGTGACCAGTCCAACACGCAGGCCAAGGAGGCGATCGCCAACGCCGCGGTCGCGCTGCTCCCGCCTCCCGACTCGGTCGTGGTGATCGACGCCGGGAGCACCACCGCCCGCTTCGCCGCAGCCCTCCCCCGCGACCACCGCCTGACGGTCGTCACCCACGCCGTCCCCGTGGCCACCCGCCTGGCCGGCCTGCCGCAGATCGAGCTGCACCTGCTGCCCGGGAAGGTGCGCCCCACCACGCATGCCGCGGTGGGGGCCGACACCGTCGCCGCACTCGGCGACCTGCGCGCCGACGTCGCCTTCGTGGCCACCAACGGCCTGACCGTGGGCCACGGCCTGACCACGCCCGACAGCGACGAGGCGGCGAGCAAGCGGGCGATGATCGCGTGCGCCCGCAAGACCGTCGTGCTCGCCGACTCCACCAAGCTGGGCGTCGAGACGGCCGTGCGCTTCGCGACCCTCGACAGCCTCGACGTGCTCGTCACCGACCGCGACATCGAGGCGGCCGACCGACGCGCGCTCGAGGCCGCCGGGATCGACGTGGTGGTCGCGTGATCCTCACCCTCACCCCCAACCCGAGCATCGACCGCACGGTCGCCCTCGACGCCGCCCTCGCCCGGGGCCAGGTGCACCGGGTGGCGTCGGTGACCTCCCAGGCCGGCGGGAAGGGCGTGAACATCTCCCGGGCCGCGGTGAGCGCCGACATCCCCAGCATCGCCGTCGTCCCGGCCGCCAAGGACGACCCGTTCGTGCTCGAGCTGCTCGGCGCCGGCATCGACTGCCGTCCCGTACGACCTGCCGGCGACGTGCGCGTCAACCTGACGATCACCGAGCCGGACGGCACCACGACCAAGCTCAACTCACCCGGCGCCGAGGTCCTCCCGCTGCACCTCGAACTGCTCGCCCAGGCCGTCCTCGTCCGAGCCGCAGCAGCCGACTGGACCGTCCTGGCCGGGTCGCTCCCGGCCGGCGCGCCCGCGGGCTTCTACGCCGACCTCGTACGCCGGCTGCGGGAGGTGGGCGGCCGCGTCGCCGTCGACACCAGCGACGCACCGCTGCAGGCGCTCGTGGACGCACTGCCCGTCTGCGCGCCCGACCTGATGAAGCCCAACGGCGACGAGCTCGCCTCCTTCACCGGGAGCGATGCCGAGCTGCTCGAGGCCGACCCGTCGGCCGCCGCGTCCGCAGCCCGGCAGCTGCTCGAGCGTGGCGTCGGCGCGGTCCTGGCCACGCTGGGCGGCAACGGGGCGGTCCTCGTCACCCCCGAAGGGGCCTGGCACGCCACCCCTCCTCCCACGACAGTGGTCAGCACCGTCGGTGCCGGCGACTCCAGCCTCTTCGGCTACCTGCTGGGCGACATCCGGGGGCTCTCCGCCCCGGACCGCCTGGCACTGGCCGTGGCCTACGGCAGCGCCGCCGCAGGCCTTCCAGGCACGACCATCCCCCAGCCGTCGCAGCTCCGCACCGAGCTCGTCGGCGTCACCGCCCTCACCCCCTCAACGGGAGGCACACCATGACCGCACTCATCACCACCGACCTAGTTCGGCTGGGCGCCGACTGGGGGCCGGACAAGCACGACGTCATCCGCGCCCTCGCGGGGGTCGTCGACGACGCCGGCCGCGCCACCAGCCGGGACCAGCTCGTCGAGGACGCGTTCGCGCGCGAGTCGACGTCCTCGACCGGCCTCCCGGGCGGCATCGCGATCCCCCACTGCCGCACGAGCGGGGTGGACGCGCCGACGCTCGCCTTCGCCCGACTCGACCCGGGCGTGGACTTCGGCGCCAAGGACGGACCGGCCGACCTGGCGTTCCTGATCGCCGCGCCCGCCGGCGGGGACGCCGACCACCTCACGATCCTCACCAAGCTCGCCCGCGCCCTGGTGAAGCCGGCCTTCACCGACGCGCTGCGCGCCGCCGAGTCGCCCGAGGACGTCATCGACCTCGTGACGCACGAGCTCGGCGAGCCCGCGCCGGGCGCCACGAGGTCGGCCGCCCCGGCCTCCGGCACCCCGTCCGGCGCGGCCGTGCCCGGCGGCGGGGAGACGACCGCCCCCAGGGAGGCGGTCGAGGCCACGACCGGCACCACGGCCGGCGCGGACGCCCCTCGACCCACCGGCAGCTCCACCGACACCTCCACCGGCAGCTCCACCGGCACCGCCACCGCCGGCGCGTCCACCGGCACGCCGTCCGGCACCGGCACCGGCACCGACCAGCCCTCCCTCGTCGCGGTGACCGCCTGCCCGACGGGCATCGCCCACACCTACATGGCCGCGGAGGCCCTCGAGGCCGCGGCGGCGCGCGCCGGCGTCGCCCTGCAGGTCGAGACCCAGGGGTCCGCCGGGTCGACGCCGCTCTCCCCCGACGCCATCGCCGCCGCAGGCGCCGTGATCTTCGCCGTCGACGTGGGCGTGCGCGACCGCGGACGGTTCGCCGGCAAGCCCGTCGTCAGCTCGGGCGTCAAGCGACCGATCGACGACGCCGACGCGATGATCGCCGAGGCCCTGCGCTACGCCGCCGACCCGGCCGCGTCGCCGAGGGTCGAGGGCTCCGGGGCCTCCACCGACGGCGGCGCGAGCACCGGCCGGGAGACGTGGGGCGGTCGCACCCGACGCGTCCTGATGACCGGCGTCTCCTACATGATCCCCTTCGTCGCGGCGGGCGGCCTGATGATCGCCCTCGCGTTCCTCTTCGGCGGCTACGAGATCACCGACCACGCGCAGGCGATCCTGCTCGGGAACTCCTTCACCGACCTGCCCGACGCCCAGGCGCTGGGCCTCGACCACGCGCTCCTCGACTCCGGCTTCTTCGCCTACGTCGGCGCCCTGCTGCTGGTGATCGGCCAGACCGCGTTCGCCTTCTTCATCCCGGCGCTGGCCGGCTACATCGCGTACGCCATCGCCGACCGGCCCGGCATCGCCCCCGGCTTCGTCCTGGGCGGCCTGGCCTCCAACGTCATCGGCGTGAGCGGCGACTCCGCCTACCCGGCGACCGGCTTCCTCGGCGCGATCGTCGGCGGCGTCCTGGCGGGCGTCATCGCCCACTGGATCGCCGGCCGCAAGGTGCCGGCCTGGGCGCGCGGCCTCATGCCGGTGCTGGTCATCCCGCTCGTGACGAGCATCGTCGCGGGCTTCCTCATGCTCGTCGTGCTGGGCCGGCCGATCGCGTGGCTGATGGGCCAGCTCGAGGACGGGCTGAGCTCGCTGAGCGGCGGCAGCGCGGTGCTGCTCGGCGTCATCCTGGGCCTGATGATGGCCTTCGACATGGGCGGCCCGCTCAACAAGGTGGCCTACAGCTTCGCGGCCGCCGGCGTCGGCGGCGCCGCCCTCACGAGCGACGCCCCCGAGCTGCGGATCATGGCCGCGGTCATGCTCGCCGGGATGGTGCCCCCGATCGCCCTGGCACTGGCGACGGTCGTGCGGCCCGGCCTGTTCTCGATCCCGGAGCGGGAGAACGGCAAGGCGGGATGGCTGCTCGGCGCGTCCTTCATCACCGAGGGTGCGATCCCCTTCGCCGCGGCCGATCCGCTCCGCGTGATCCCGCCGATCATGGCCGGCAGCGCGGTCACCGGCGGGATCTCGATGGCGATGGACGTCGGCGTCCGCGCACCGCACGGCGGCATCTTCGTGCTGTTCGCCGTGGACGGGGTGGTGGGCTACCTGGTGGCGCTGGCCGTCGGCGTCGCCGTCGCCACCGCCCTCGTCGTCGTCCTGAAGAGCATCGGCCGCAAAGACGCCGACGTCGCCACCGTCTGAGCCCGCCCGACCACCCGTCAGCCCGACCAGCACGTCTCCAGCACGTCTCCAGCACTCTCCAGCCCGACCACACCAAAGGAGCACCATGCCCAGCAAGTCCGTCGTCGTCGGATCCGCCGTCGGCCTCCACGCCCGCCCCGCCGCGATCATCGCCGAGAAGGCCGCCGAGCTCGGCTCCGACGTCACGATCAACGGCGTCGACGCCAGCTCCTCGCTGATGATCATGACCCTCGGCGCCGGCAACGGCGACACCGTCGAGGTCGCGGGTGACGACCAGTCCGCGGTCGACACGATCGCCGCACTGGTCGAGCAGGACCTCGACGCCTGACCGGTCCCCATCCCGCTCCGAGGGCGGTGCGCCACCCACTCCGGTCGCCCGGAGCTGCCGTGGCGCACCGCCCTCGGCGCGTCAGCCGCGGTCGCGCAGGGCCAGGTAGACCGCCCGGATGCCCACGGCCCGCTCCATGTGGTGCAGCACGGCCCCGAAGAACTGCTCGCGGTAGGTCTCGTCGGTGACCGTCGAGACGGTCAGGTACAGCGCGGAGAACGCCGCCAGGAAGACCGAGACCTGGAACAGCTCGACGGTGAGGTTGGCGGTCGGCTCGCCGATCCAGGTCTCCACCACGTCGTCGCGCATGACCATCGAGCCGAACAGCATGAAGAACAAGAACACCGTGGCCGAGAGCAGGAGCACCTGGACGGCCTGGATCACCAGGAGGACCAGCACGAGGTTCCAGCGCTCGAAGCCGTGCACCTCGGCGTACGCCGCCGGGTCGGCGTCAGGGTCGTCGACGAGCTCCCGCGCAGCCTGCTCCAGCGGCGTGTCGCGGCAGGCCAGCAGCAGCAACGCGTCGTCGACCTGGTCGTCGGTGCGGTCGACCTCCTCCGGGAGCCGCACGAGCAGGAACAGGGTCGCGAGCACCGCGAAGAGCACGACCACCAGCCACAGCGCGGCCCCGTCCTGGCGCGAGGACACCTGCCACACCTCGGCGTTGATGAACAGGAACGTCACGAAGATCAGCAGCAGCGGCAACGCCCGCGTCATCATCGGCAGCACGGTGCGCAGGCTGCCGAAGGCGCGGTGCAGCGCCCACCGGACGATCGGGCTGGCGTTGAGCGCGGTCAGGGCGTACCACGTCGCGGCGAGCAGGCCCACCGTCACCAAGGTGGCGGGCGCGAGGGTCAGCTGCTCCGACACCACCGCCAGGGCCACCCCGGCGCCGGCCGCGGCCAGCCCGGTCAGGACCACGAGCGGGACGGTGCGTCCCAGCTTCAGCGCCCGCCGCGCCCCCTCACGCTGCTCGGGGACGAAGTAGGGCAGCCCGTGGGCGAGGAACCACTCGTCGGTCGCCGCCAGCCGCGGATCAGCCACCCAGCACCTCGCGCGCCCGGCGTACGTCGTCGGCCATCGTCTCCACCAGCTTCTCGACGCCCTCGAACTTCACCATGCCCCGCAGCCGGTCGGCGAACGCCACCTCGACCTCGACGCCGTAGAGCTCGAGGTCGTCGCGGTCGAGGACGTAGGACTCGACGCGGCGCTCGCGCTCGCCGTCGAAGGTGGGGTTGGTCCCGACGGAGATCGCGGCCGGGTAGCGCTCGCCGGTGTCGAGGCGGGTGAGCCAACCGGCGTAGACCCCGTCGGCGGGGGCCGCGTCGACCGGCGGGATCGGCACGTTGGCGGTCGGGTAGCCCAGCCCCCGGCCCCGCTTGTCGCCCTCGACGACGGTGCCGCGCACGACGAACGGGCGGCCGAGCGCCTCCGCCGCCCCGGCGACGTCACCGGTGGCCAGGCACTGCCGGACGTAGGTCGAGCTCCACACCTGCGGACCGCCGTCGAGCGTGACGCCCACGGTCTCGAAGTCGCGCGTCGCACCGGCGCCGACCAGGGTGGCGACCTCTCCGGCCGCCTTGGCGCCGAAGCGGAAGTTCGCGCCCACGACAACGGCGCGCGCGTGCAGCGTGTCCACGAGGACCCGGTCGATGAACTCCTCGGGCGACCAGCCGGCGATCTCGCGGTCGAAGGCGATCACGAGGATCGCGTCGACGCCTGCCGCCTCGAGCAGCCCGGCCCGGGTGTGGATGGAGGTCAGGGTCGGCGGAGCGTGCTCGGGCCGCAGCACCGCCATCGGGTGCGGGTCGAACGTCACCGCCACCACGGTGTCGATGCCGAGCCGCTCCGCGGCGGCCCGGGCCTCGCGGAGCACGTGCGCATGACCGAGGTGCACGCCGTCGAAGTTGCCGATGCTGACGACCGTGCGGCCGAGGTCGGCCGGCACGTCGTCGACGTCACGCCAGATCTGCACGGGCCGCAGCCTACTTGCGGGGCACCGCAGGCCCGCCCGGTCCCCGTACGGGTGCGGGGGGCGGCTCGTCAGACGAACACCGCGACGGGCTTCGCCAGCGCGCCCCGGGACTCGTAGAGCGCGAGGAACGCGCCGTCGGGCGCGAACACCGCGTGCGGTCCTCCGCCCGGCAGGGCGAGGTCGAGGGCACGGCCGACCCGCACGTGCGCCGCCTGCTCCTCGTCGAGGTCGACGGAGGCGAACGCCGCCCGTGCGGCCTCGGCGATCGGCAGCACGGCGAAGTCCTCGGCGAGCTGGTCGAGGGTCCGCGCGACGGACAGCTCGAAGGGGCCGACCGCCGTGCGCCGCAGTGCGGTGAGGTGACCGCCGACACCGAGCGCAGCGCCGAGGTCGCGCGCGATGGCGCGGACGTAGGTGCCGCTCGAGCACCGGACCGAGATGTCGACGTCGACCCGGTCGCCGACGACCCGGTGGTCCAGGACGTGCAGCGCGTGGACCGTCACCGGGCGCGCCGCCAGCTCCACCTGCTCGCCGTCGCGCACCCGGGCGTAGGCGCGCTTGCCGTCGACCTTGATCGCCGACACGGCGGTCGGCACCTGCATGATCTCGCCGACCTGCCGCTCGAGCTCGGCCGCCACCGTGCCGGGCTCGAGGGACCCGGCCGGGCGCTCGGCGACGACCTCGCCCTCGGCGTCGTCGGTCGTGGTGGCGACACCCAGCCGCACCGTGGCGTCGTAGGCCTTCTCGGTGAGCATCAGGTGGCCGAGCAGCCGGGTGGCGCGGTCGACGCCGAGCACCAGCACGCCGGTCGCCATCGGGTCCAGGGTGCCGGCATGGCCGACCTTGCGGGTGCCGGCGAGCCGGCGGACCCGGGCCACGACGTCGTGCGAGGTCATGCCCGGGTCCTTGTCGACGACGACCAGACCGGGGTCGACCATCAGGGGCGGTCGTCCTCGTCGAGGTCCGGCACGTCGCCGTCGAGGTCGTCGTCGAGGTCGTGGTCGAGGTCGTCCTCGGAGTCGTCGAGGTCGTCCTCGACCACGCGGGGCTTCTTGTAGGGGTCGGGCTCACCGGCGTAGGCCTCCACGCGGCGCGCGGCGACCTCCTCGTCCTGCTTGCGGGCGCGCTCGAGCACCTCGTCGAGCGCGCGGGCACTCTCCGGCAGCGCGTCGGGGATGAACGTCAGCGACGGCACGATGCGCATGCCGAGCTGCTTGGCGACCTCCGAGCGGATCACGCCCTTGGCCGACTCCAGCGCCGCGGCCGTGCTCGCGAGCTCGTCCTCGGTCCCGAGGACGGTGTAGAAGATCGACGCCTGCTGCGAGTCGCCGGTGACGCGCACGTCGGTCACCGTGACGAAGCCGAGGCGGGGGTCCTTGATCCGCCGCTCGAGCATCTCGGCGACGACCACCTGGATCCGGTCGGCGATCTTGCGGACGCGGGGGTTGCTCATGGTTGCTTCCTCTGGCTGGAGGGAGCCACCGGGTGACCGGTGGCTGGAATTCTCGGCCGTGCACCGACCCGACGCCCGCGGGACCACCGGGCGACCGGTGGTCCCGCGGGACCGTCGTGCGTCAGCTGCGCGGGACCTCGCGCATCTCGAAGGACTCGACGACGTCGCCGATCTTGATGTCCTGGAAGTTGCGGAGCACCAGACCGCACTCGAAGCCCTCGCGGACCTCCGACGCGTCGTCCTTCTCGCGGCGCAGCGAGGCGAGGTCGAGCATGTCGGCCACGACCGCGCCGTCGCGCAGGACGCGCACCTTGGCGTTGCGGCGGATGACCCCGGAGGTCACCATGCAGCCCGCGATGTTGCCGGCCTTGGACGAGCGGAAGATCTCGCGGATCTCCGCCTGGCCGAGGGTCGACTCCTCGTAGACGGGCTTGAGCATGCCCTTGAGCGCCGCCTCGATCTCCTCGATCGCCTGGTAGATGACCGAGTAGTAGCGGATCTCCACCCCTTCCTTCTCGGCCATCTGGCTCGCCTTGCCCTGGGGGCGGACGTTGAAGCCGATGATGATCGCGTCGGAGGCGGCGGCGAGGTCGACGTTGGTCTCGGTGATGGCACCGACACCGCGGTCGATCACGCGGAGCGACACCTCGTCGCCCACGTCGATCTGGGACAGGGCGTCCTCGAGCGCCTCGACCGAGCCGGACACGTCGCCCTTGAGGATGAGGTTGAGCTCCTGGCTCTCGCCCTTCTCCATGGAGGCCATGAAGTCCTCGAGGCTGCGGCGGACGCGACGCTTGGCCTGCATGGCCGCACGCTCGCGCGCCTCGCGCTTCTCGGCGATCTGGCGGGCCATGCGGTCGTCCTCGACCACGATGAAGTTCTGGCCCGCTCCCGGCACCGCCGACAGACCCAGCACCATGGCCGGGCGCGACGGGTCGGCCTCGGTGATCTCCTGGCCGTGCTCGTCGAGCATGGCGCGCACCCGGCCGTGGGCCGGACCGGCCACGATCGAGTCGCCGACCCGCAGCGTGCCGCGCTGGACCAGCACGGTCGCGACGGGGCCGCGGCCGCGGTCGAGGTGCGCCTCGACCACGAGGCCCTGGGCGTCCTGGTCGGGGTTGGCGCGCAGGTCGAGCGACGCGTCGGCGGTGAGGACGACGGCCTCGAGCAGCTTGTCGAGGTTGAGGCCGGCCTTGGCCGAGACGTCGACGAACATCGCGTCGCCGCCGTACTCCTCGGGGATCAGCCCGTACTCGGTGAGCTGGCCGCGGACCTTCGTCGCGTCGGCCTCCGGCTTGTCGATCTTGTTGACCGCGACCACGATCGGGACGCCGGCGGCCTTGGCGTGGTTGAGCGCCTCGACCGTCTGCGGCATCACGCCGTCGTCGGCCGCCACCACGAGGATCGCGATGTCGGTCGCCTGCGCACCGCGGGCACGCATGGCGGTGAACGCCTCGTGACCGGGGGTGTCGATGAGGGTGATGCGACGGTCGTCGCCGTCGACCTCGGTGTGGACCTGGTAGGCACCGATGTGCTGGGTGATGCCACCGGCCTCCTTGTCGACCACGTTGGCGTCACGCAGCGCGTCGAGGAGCTTGGTCTTTCCGTGGTCGACGTGACCCATGACCGTGACGACGGGCGGGCGCACGGCCAGGTCGGACTCCTCGCCCTCGTCCTCACCGAACTCGATGTCGAAGGACTCGAGCAGCTCGCGGTCCTCGTCCTCGGGCGAGACGACCTGGACGACGTAGTTGAGCTCCTCGCCGAGCAGCTCCAGGGTCTCGTCGCCCACGGACTGGGTGGCGGTCACCATCTCGCCGAGCGAGAACAGCATCTGCACCAGCTGGGCGGCGTCGACGTTGATGCGCTCGGCGAAGTCGGTCAGCGAGGCGCCACGCGGAAGACGCACGGTCTCCCCGTTGCCCTTGCGGACCCGCACGCCGCCGATCGTCGGGGCCTCCATGGCCTCGAACTCCTGGCGACGGGCGCGCTTGGACTTGCGACCGCGACGCGACGGACCTCCCGGGCGACCGAAGGCACCCTGGGTCTGGCCACGCTGACCGGGACGACCACCACCGGGTCGACCGCCACCGGCCGGGCCGAAGCCGCCGGGTGCGCCACCCGGGCCACCACGGCCCGGAGCGCCTGCGCCGGCACCGGGACGGCCCGGAGCGCCGCGGCCCGGGGCACCCGGACGGCCCGGAGCGCCTCCGCGCGCGGGACGGGCGCCGGGACCGTTGCCGAAGGCGGCCGGGGACTTGGGCATCATCGCCGGGTTCGGGCGCGGCATGCCCGGACGGGCGTCACCGCCGGCCGGCGGACGCGGCGGACGGGTGTCGTCGCCGCCGCCGCTGGTGCGGGGCGCGGGCCGCTGGCCCATGCCCTGGCTGGAGGCGAACGGGTTGTTGCCGGGACGCGGGGCGCCCGGCCGGCCGACCGGACGCGGTGCGGGGGACGGGGCCTTGGCGGCCGGCGCAGCCGGGGTGGCCGGAGCGGCCGGAGCCTCGGGTGCGGCGGCCGGGGCCTGCGGCTGGGCAGCAGGCGCCTTCGGGCCGGGCCTCGGACCGGGCCTGGCGGCGGGTGCCGTCGGCTCGGCGGCCGGCACGGGGGCCGGCGCAGCCTGCACGGGCGCGGGGGCCGGAGCCTCCGCTGCGGGAGCGGGGGCGGCGGCCGGCTTCGGGCCGGGCTTGGGCGCGGCCTTCTTCGCGGCGGGCGCGGGGGCGGCGGCCTTCTCGGCGGGCGCCGTCGTGTCGGCGGCGGGAGCCGTGGCCGCAGCGGCCTTCAGCTCGTCGCCGTACTGCTTCTTGAAGCGCATCTCGACGGGCGGCTCGACAGTCGACGACGCCGACTTGACGAACTCCCCCATCTCCTTGAGCTTCTCGAGAACGAACTTGCTCTCGACTCCGAACTCCTTGGCGAGCTCGTGGACTCGGGTCTTTGCCACGGTTGGTTTCTACTCCTCCTGGTCCGTGACCCCAGAAGGAGAGGGGGACGGATCAGCTAGTGGGTGTGCACACTCATCGCGAGTTACTCATCGAGTGCTCATGAGCTGCGTGCTCCAGTTCCTGGTCGGTGCTGCGGTGATCCGGACGTGTGGTGCTGGTCCTGCCGGTCGGAGGTGGGGGACGGTCCGCTGGTCGCTCGGATGTGGTCCTCCACCGGTGCGGCCGCCAGCGTCGCGCCCGAGCGGAGGGCCCGGGGGAAGGCGCGGCGTCGCACCGCGAGCTGCCAACACTCCAGCGTGGGGTGCACGTGTGCTCCCCGGCCGGGTGCCCGGCGGTCGGGATCGGGCACCAGGGCCGGTCGGCCCTCGGCGTCCGAGCCTGCGACCACCCGCAGCAGCTCGCTCGCAGTGGCCCTGGCCCGGCAACCCACGCACGTCCGGACGGGTCCGGGCGCAGGGGTGTCAGACGTGGTGGCCACTGCTGTCCAGTCTAGCCGGTGCCCCAGCCGTTGACGAACCGGCAGGCGCGGGTCAGTCGTCGCTCGCCTCGTCGGAGCGGATGTCGATGCGCCAGCCGGTCAGGCGCGCGGCGAGGCGGGCGTTCTGCCCCTCCTTGCCGATGGCCAGCGACAGCTGGAAGTCGGGCACGACGACACGGCACGAACGCGCCGCGAGGTCGACGATCTCCACCGACGTGACCCGCGCCGGCGACAGCGCGTGCGCGACCATCTCCGCAGGGTCCTCGGCCCAGTCGACGATGTCGATCTTCTCGCCGTGCAGCTCGCTCATCACGTTGCGCACCCGCTGCCCCATCGGTCCGATGCAGGCGCCCTTGGCGTTGACGCCCGGAACGGTGGAGTGCACGGCGATCTTGGTGCGGTGACCTGCCTCGCGCGCGATCGCGGCCACCTCGACGGTGCCGTCGGCGATCTCGGGGACCTCGAGCGCGAAGAGCTTCTTGACCAGCGTCGGGTGCGAGCGGGACAGCGTGACCTGCGGGCCGCGCATGCCCTTGCGCACCGATGTGACCAGGCACTTGATGCGCTCGCCGTGGACGTACTTCTCCCCCGGCACGCGCTCGCTCACGGGCAGCAGCGCCTCGAGCTTCCCGAGGTCGACCATCACGTCGTCGGGGTTGCGGCCCTGCTGGATGATGCCGGAGATGATGTCGCCCTCCTTGCCGGAGAACTCGCCGAACTTGATCTCGTCCTCGGCGTCGCGCAGCCGCTGCAGCATCACCTGCTTGGCGGTGGTCGCCGCGATGCGGCCGAAACCCTGCGGGGTGTCGTCGTACTCCGGGCCGGCGGTGCCGTCCTCGCCCACCTCGCGCGCCCAGACGGTCACGTGACCGGTCTTCCGGTCCAGCTCGACCCGGGCGGGGTGCTGGGACTCCGTCGCGCGCTGGTAGGCGATCAGCAGGGCCTGCTCGATGGCCTCGGCCAGCACCTCGAAGGAGATCTCCTTCTCCCGCTCCAGCATGCGCAGGATGCTCAGGTCGATGTCCATCAGTCGTCCTTCTTCTCGGTCTTGCGGTTGAACTCGATCTGCACGAGCGCCTTCGCCACGTCGGCGTAGGCGACCTCCTGCCGTGCCCCGGACACGTCGAGGGTCACCGACTCCTCCGTGGACGACAACACGCGACCGGTGAGGTCCGTGCCGTCGGTGAGGGTGACCTTCACCAGCCGGTCGGCGTTGCGGCGCCAGTGCCGGGGCAGGGTGAGCGGGCGGTCGACGCCGCGGGAGGTGACCTCGAGCGTGTAGGGCATCTCGCCCATCACGTCGGACTCGTCGAGCACCCGGGAGACCTCACGGGTGGCGTCGGCGACGTCGTCGAGCGTGACGCCCCCGTCCTTGTCGACGGCGACGCGCAGCACGCGACGCTTGCCGGCCGGGGTGACCTCCACGGCCTCGACGTCCAGGTCGAGCTCACGCAAGGGGTCGACCAGCTCGGCCTCGATGCGGTCCCGGGTGCCGTCCTGGCGGTGGGTGCTCATCGGATGCGACCTCCTTGTGCAGTTGTCCAGTCACCACCCTAGCCGCCACCTCCCGTGCTCCGACAACCGCGCCGGTCCCGTCCCGGGAGGGCCTCGCTGGCGCCCGGGCCGGTTAGGGTTCGGGGGTGCCCGGACGCCCGCTGACCCGTCGTACGGCGGTGGGCTCGGCCGTCGCGGCGCCGCTCGTCCTGGCCGCCTGCGACATCGACCCGCCGGCGCGGCAGGAGGGCCCGCGGGCCTCGCCCGAGCCGCCGGAGGACTCCGCGCTCGTGGCCACGGTGGTCGCCGAGCTCGTGCGTGCCCGCTCCGTGCTGGAGGCTGCAACCCTCTCCCTCCCCGCCCTGACGTCCCGGCTGCAGCCGGTGGCCGACGCCCACGCGGCGCACCTCGACCTCCTCGCCGACGCCGTCCCGGCCGCCGACGTCCCGGCGCCGGCACCGCCCACGATCCCCGCGCGGGACACCGCAGCGCTGGCGGCGGTGCGGCGCTCGGAGCAGCGGCTGCTGCGCGAGGTGCGGCACGGCTGCGTGGCCGCGTCGAGCGGCGACCTCGCGCGGGTGCTCGCGAGCATCGCGGGGTCCACCGCGCAGCACGCCGCCGCGATCACGGCCCGGCAGGTTCGGGAGGCGGGATCGTGACGGTCCTCGACGCACTGCAGTCGACGTTGGCCGACGAGCACGCGGCGCTCTACACCTACGGCGTGCTCGGTGCGCGGACCTCGCAGTCCGCGACGCCGGCCCTGTACGCCGCGCTGACCGTCGGCTACCGGCGCCACCGCGCGCGCCGCGACCAGCTCCGGCTCCTGGTGCGCGACGCCGGTGGGCAGCCGGTCGCCGCCGCTGCGGCGTACGAGCTCGACGGCGCGCTGCTCCGCGCGCCGCAGCTGCAGCGGGCCGCGCTCGCCCTCGAGGTCGCGAGCGCCGAGGCGCTCGCCGCGCTGGTCGCCCGGTCGTCCGGGGAGGTGCGCGAGTGGGCGCTCACCGAGGCGGTCTGGTCGGCGACCTGGCAGCTCGAGCTCGGCGGTGCGCCCTCGACCTGGCCCGGGGCACCGGAGCTCGGCTGATCCGTCGTACCCGTCGGCAGGCACGGCCGGCGGCGACGGTCGCTCGACCAGGAGCTCCAGGAGCGGGCAGTCCCTGGAACGCTGAGAGCGGCCCGCGGCCTCAGCCTCTGGGAGAGTCCCGAGATCTCTCCCAGAGGCCGAGGACGCGGACCGCTCGTGGGGTTGGTCAGCATCACCCTGTGTCGCGGACCTGTGGGGTGGCCGGAGCGACATGCACAATCATGCATTCGATTCGGGGGTAGTGAAAGCGATACGGAGTTGCACGTTCTTGCAACGCACAAACTTGCAGTACGGCCCGGTCGCGCGTCCTGGTCGCGGCGGCGCCGCTCGTGAAGCGTCGACCGGCAGGGTCGATCGCAGGGCGGATCGTGGAGGATCGGGGCCACGTGGTGACCCGGATCCTCCACGATCGCGAGGTGATCGCGTCGGTGCTGCACGGGTCGCGGCGAGGTGGTCGCCCCGACCCGCCGGAGGCGTCAGGCCCGGACGATCTCGGTGATGCGCGCCAGCGCCCCGTCCACGGCCACGTCCTCGCGCTCGCCGGTGCGGCGGTCGCGGACCTCCACGTTGCCGTCGGCGAGCCCGCGGCCGACGGTCACGATCGTGGGCACGCCGATCAGCTCGGCGTCCTTGAACTTCACGCCGGGGCTCACCTTGCCGGTGCGGTCGTCGAGGAGGACCTCCAGGCCGGCGCCCTTCAGCTGCTGGGCGAGCACCTCGGCGGCGGCGACGACCGCCTCGTCCTTGCCGGCGGCGACGACGTGGACGTCGGCGGGCGCGACGTTGCGCGGCCAGCACAGCCCGAGCTCGTCGAGGGTGCCCTCGGCGATGGCGGCGACGGCGCGCGAGGGACCGATGCCGTAGGAACCCATCGTGACGGTGACGAGCTTGCCGCTCTCGTCGAGCACCTGCAGGCCGAGCGCGTCGGCGTACTTGCGCCCGAGCTGGAAGATGTGGCCCATCTCGACGCCGCGAGCGGACTCGAGGGTGCCCTCGGCGCAGCTGGGGCAGGCGTCGCCGTCGCGCACGTCGGCGGCCTCGATGGTGCCGTCGGGCGTGAAGTCGCGGCCGGCCACGAGGTCGATGACGTGCGACCCGGGCACGTTGGCGCCGGTCACCCAGCGCGTCCCCTCCACCACCCGCGGGTCGACGAGGTAGCGGATGCCGGACTTCGAGTCCTCGCCGAGCACCTCCGGGCCGATGTAGCCCTTGACCAGCGCCGGGTGCCTGGCCAGCTCGGCCTCGTCCATGGGCGCGACCTCGATCGGCTCGAGCTGCCCCTCGAGACGCTTCTGGTCGACCTCGCGGTCACCGGGCACGCCGATCGCCAGCGGCTCGCGGGTGCCGTCGGGGTGCTTCAGCACGACCAGCACGTTCTTGAGGGTGTCGGCGGCCGTCCAGGGACGGTCCTCGCGCGGGAACGCCGCGTCGAGGTGGGCGACCAGCGTCTCGATGGTCGGCGTGTCGGGGGTGTCCTCGGCGTGCGCGGCCGGCACGTCGTCGTAGGGCAGCGGTGCGGGCGCCCGCACCGTGACGGCCTCGACGTTGGCGGCGTAGTCGCAGTGGGTGCAGCGGACGTAGGTGTCCTCGCCGACGTCGGCCTTGGCGAGGAACTCCTCGCTGGCCGAGCCCCCCATCGCGCCGGAGGTCGCCTTGACGATGACGTACTCGAAGCCGAGCCGGTCGAAGATGCGGATGTAGGCGTCGCGGTGCCGCTGGTAGGACTCCTCGAGCCCGGCGTCGTCGACGTCGAAGGAGTAGGAGTCCTTCATGACGAACTCACGACCGCGCAGCAGGCCGGCGCGGGGGCGCGCCTCGTCGCGGTACTTGGTCTGGATCTGGTAGATCGAGAGCGGCAGGTCCTTGTAGGAGGAGTAGAGGTCCTTGACCACGAGGGTGAACATCTCCTCGTGCGTCGGGCCGAGCAGGTAGTCGGCACCCTTGCGGTCCTTGAGCCGGAAGATGTTGTCGCCGTACTCGGTCCAGCGTCCGGTGGCCTCGTAGGGCTCCTTGGGCAGCAGCGCCGGGAACGACAGCTCCTGGGCGCCGATGTCGTCCATCTCCTCGCGGATGATGCCCTCGACCTTCCGCAGCACGCGCAGGCCGAGCGGCAGCCAGGTGTAGATGCCCGGCGCGTTGCGCCGGATGTAGCCCGCGCGCACCAGCAGCCTGTGGCTCGGCACCTCGGCGTCGTTGGGGTCGTCGCGCAGGGTGCGCACGAACAGGGTCGACATGCGGAGGAGGCGGCCGGTCATGCGCGCAAGGATAGGTGCGGGCGCGCGGGCACCGCGAACCAGATTGGCCCGGTGGTCGCGGCAACCACGCGCCGGCGTCGGACGTCTCCTCGACGACGACAGGCACTCACCCCCGGGGGGAACCGCGATGCGCCGCACACCGCTGACCGTCCTGACCGCCGTGCTGGCGACCGCCGCCGCCCTCGCCGCGCCCGCGGAGGCGGCCGCTCCGACGGTCGACCTCCAGCCGCAGCAGCTGCCGCGGGGCGCGGACGTCGCCGTCCCGCACGTCGACGACGGGGTCTTCGTCGACGGCGACCGGCGCATCGACCTGCCCGGCGACGACGCCCGGGTCCTGGGCGCGTCGGACGACGGAGCGTGGCTGGCAGCGACGTGGCGCACCACGAGGGTCGGCGAGCAGCGCGGCGCGCGCGTCGTACGCGTCCGGGCCGACGGCACCGTCGGCACCGTGCTCGTCGGCTTCGAGGCGCTCGACGCCCTCCTGAGCGAGGACGGGTCGCGCCTGGTGACGGTCGGGGACCTCGGGCGCCGCCGGGCGGCCGTGACCGTGCGGTCGGCCACCGACGGCGCCGAGGTCGCCTCGCGCACGTTCCGTGGCTACCCGGAGGTCCTGACAGCCGACGACCGCAGGGTCCTCGTGCGGACGGCCGGCCGCACCGCGTGGTGGCGTGTCGGGTCCGACCGCGTGCGGACGCTGACGCGCGGCCTGTCCGGACCCGCCAGCATCGAGCACGACCTGTTCGTGACCTACACCGAGGACCCGTACCTCGGCGGGTGCAGCCGGCTGGTCCGGCTCAGCGACCTCGCCACCACGCTGTGGAGGTCGTGCCGCCAGCGCGTGGCGGCCTTCTCCCCCGACGGCACGCAGGTGCTGAGCTTCCACATCCTCACCGACGGGGTCGGGCCCGGCGAGATCCACCTGCGCACCGTCCGCGGCACGAGGCTCGCGACGTGGACGACCGGCTGGTTCGGCGGGTGGGGGTGGGAGTCGCCCGGCACGGTGCTCCTGCGCGTCAACGGCAGGCGCACCGCGTCGGTGGTGCGCTGCACGCTCGCCCGGTGCGAGAACGCCACCGACCCGGTGAGGGTCGCCGCTCCCTGACGGGTCAGGTGCCCAGCACGGTGAACGACGCCGCGGTGGCGGTGAGGACGGGATCGGTGCCGGCCGCCTCGCGCGCCGCGAGCAGCGCGTCGCCGAGCCCGCCGCCCTCGCGCAGGCGGGCGTGCAGGGCGACCATGACCTCCACGGTCGCCGCGTCGTCCACCTCCGCCAGGCTCGAGACGACGCCCGCCGTGCCCATCGACAGCAACGCGGCCGCCAGGCCGAGCAACTCCTGGTCGCCGACCGGCTGCAGCACCCCCGACTCGCACGCCGACAGCACGATCCGGTGCGGCGGACGGTCGAGTCGCTGCAGGTCGTGCACCAGGAGCGGCCCGTCGGCCAGCGTGAGCGAGGAGAAGAGCGGGCTGTCCTCGCGGAAGTGCCCGTGCGCCGCGACGTGGGCGAGGGCGGCGCCGTCCAGGGCCTCCAGCGCCGCGGCCACCGTCGCGGCGTCACCGTCGAGCACCTCGGCACGCGGGTCCTCCGCGGCGACGGCCGGCACCTCCGCGCCGCCGCTGCCCAGCCCGGGCCCGACGACCATCACGCGGCGGTCGCCGGCGACGGGCTGCGCCGCCCGGGCTCGCAGCCACAGCCGCGCCGACGGCGTGCTGGTGACGGGTCGGTGGGCCAGGTCCGGCAGGAGCCCCCACGGCACGCCCTGCAGCGCGCTGGTCCCGGACACGACGACGCGGGACTCCCCCGCTCCGTCGAGGGCTGTCCCGAGCAGCGCCCGCTGCAGGCGGGCACCGGCGGCGTCGATCTGCGCACGGCGGCCCCGGGCCGCCTGGCGCAGCGTGAACAGCGAGAAGTCCACCGCTGTGGCGGCTGCGGCGGCCTCGCCGACGACGAGGTGCCGTACGCGACCACGCCCCGCCACGACCGCGTGCAGCAGGCCGTCGAGCTCGGTCAGCTCGACGAGGACCGCGTCGTCCTCGGCGAGCGCCGTGAGCAGCTCGCCCACGTCGAAGGCGAACACGCCGGTCCCCGACCCCCGTGCCTGCAGGAGCCGCTGCCGGACGCCCTGCTCGAGCCGGGCGGCCCGGGCCTCGGTGCGATCGGTCGGCTCGCCCGCGGCCCGCGCCTCGGCGAGGCGCTTGTGCTGGGTCCGCAGGGCGGCCAGGTCGGCCGCGGTCTGCGGGTCGTGCCCCGATGACGCCGGCGGCGCGGCGAGTGCCGTCGCGCGCCAGCGCTCGGACCAGCGCAGGAGGCGCCGCGCGTCGCGCGAGGCGAGCGCCGTCCTCGCCCCCAGCTCGGCGAGCTCGGCGCCGTGGCCCGACGAGACCGCCATCAGCTCTGGGCTGCCGAGGGTCGCGCGCTGCTCGTCGAGGGCCGCCAGCCCCCGGTCGCAGGCGCGCAGCACGGCGCCCGGGTCGCCCGCCAGCTCAGCGCGCCACGCCTGGCCCAGCCAGCCGAGCGCCCGCTCGGCCGACGTGCGGGCGTGCCGGAAGGACGCCGCCTCCGCCAGCCACGCCTCGGCCAGGGCGGCGGCGCGCGCCGAGCGCACCGAGCGGGCGATCCGGGCTCCGAGCATCAGGACCTGCGGCAGCTCGAGCGCGCGCACGGCCCGAGCCTGCTCGACGAGCCGCTCGGCGCGGCGCAGCAGCGGACTGCTCGTCCGTCCCTGCCGGACCCGTCCCGACAGGGCGAGCAGGTCGGCACGCACGCGGTGGGCGTCACGCCCCTGGCCACGCAGCAGCCGGGACGCCTCGTCGGCGGCCGTCACGGCCCGCTCGATGTCGCCCGCCGCGAGGGCCGCGTCGGCCAGCGACACCAGCAGGTCGGCGCGCTCGGGCAGGTGCAGCGGACGGGCCGCGAGTGCCTGCTCCGCCACCGCGAGGGCGTCGCGGGCCAGGCCCCCGGCCAGGAAGGCGTCGCACTGGTCGGTGACGAGCTCGACGCTCGTCATCCCGAGCGCGTCGTACCTCGCACCCGCCTCGGCGTAGCGCGCGAGGGCGACGGGCAGGTCGTCCGCGACCTGGGCGACCCAGCCCAGGTTGTGCACGGACGTCGCCTCCGCCCATCGGTCACCCAGCGACGCGGAGAGACGGCCGAACTCCTCGAAGGCGGACGTGGCGGCCCCCAGGTCACCGACGGAGACGTACGCGAGACCCTCGAGGTTGCGCGCGCGTGCCTCCCAGACCTGGTCGCCCTCGTGGGCGAAGATCGCGCGAGCCCGGCGCAGGTCGGCCATGCCGTCCTCGTAGCGGGCCAGGACGTAGCCGAGGATCCTGGCCCGTCGCACGAGGGCTCGGGCGAGGGAGAGGCCGGAGAGCTCCTCGACGGCGCGGTCCAGGTGCGACAGGCCCTCGTCCACGCGACCCAGCAGGGCGAGCGTCGCCCCCAGTGTCGCCCTCACGTCGCCGGCGCGTCCGCGGTCGAGCGAGCGCCGAGCCAGCCGCAGCGCGGTCCGCAGGTGCCCCAGCGCCTCCTCCGACTCCCCGCGGTCGCGCACCACGATGCCGATGACCTGGTGCCCGATGGAGCACACGAACGGATCGGGGTCCGGCACCAGCTCGTCCCACGCACGGCTGTGGGCGGCGTCGGGATCGGTGAAGAGCGTCCTGAGCAGCTCCTCGGCCTCGCCCCGCGTCATCATGGTCGGTCCATCTTCGCCGATGTGCGCACCGTTGTGCCCGAACCCGCCCCCGTGGCGACGCGGCGGGACTAGCGTCGGGCCATGGGCGACTGGAAGATCGGCGACGACCGACGACGACGCAGCACCGACCAGCTCCGTGCCTTCGCCGAGGCCAACGACGGCCAGGTGGCCTGGGACACCGAGGCGCCGGCGGACTTCACCTACCTGTTCCACCCCGACCGCGTGCTGGTGCGGGCCGCGGACGTCGAGGCGTTCGAGTCGACCGTGGCCCGGCTCGGCGACCGCGTGCTGAGCGGGGAGCTCCGACGTGACGACGTCTCCCTGCTCGACGACGAGCTCGTGCGCTACGTGCTGCCCGAGCGCCGCGAGGGCCAGTCCGTGCCGGAGGTGCTCGACCTCCTCGAGGAGGGCGGGCTCCGCCGCGGTGCCGCGTCGCCCGACCACTGGGTGCACGTCTCCCCCGGCGGTGGCGGCGGCACGACGTGCCCGGCCATCGAGCCGCAGGAGACCGGCCTCACCGAGCCGTGGCCGCCCCAGGCGCCGCAGCCCGAGGGGCAGGAGGTCAGCGTCGTGGTCGTCGACACCGGCTGGCACCCGCCGGCGGCGACCGACCCGCGGACGCCGTGGCTGGCCGGGGTGGAGGGCGACGACGAGCTCAATGGCCCGGACCTGCGCCCCTACGCCGGGCACGGCACCTTCATCGCGGGTGTCGTGCGCTGCCTGGCGCCGCTGACCAGGGTGTTCGTCGAGGGGTTCGCCGTCGGCGGCCTCGGCGGAGGCGGGGTCCTCGAGTCCGACCTCGTCGTGCAGCTCGAGGAGGCGCTCGCCCACGACCCGCAGGTGATCAACCTGTCGGCCGGCTGCCGCACCAGGCTCGACCTGCCCTCGATCGCGCTGGAGACCTTCCACCGCACCCGGTTGAGCAGGCGGGACTGCGTCCTCGTGGCGGCCGCCGGCAACGACTCCTGGGCCGCCCCGTTCTGGCCGGCCGCCTTCGACTGGTGCGTCGGCGTGGGCTCGCTCGACCGCGACGGCCGCGTGTCGGAGTTCTCCAACTTCGGGGTCTCCGCGGACGTCTACGCCCTCGGCCGCAACGTCGTCAACGCCTTCCCCGACGGCACGTTCGTGTGCCACGAGTCCCCCGACAAGGGCGACGTCCGCGTCTTCGGCACGGGCCTGGCGCGGTGGAGCGGGACGTCGTTCGCCGCTCCTGTCGTGGCCGGGCTCATCGCCCGGGAGATCAGCGCGACCGGCGCGTCCTCGGCCGACGCGCGCGACGCCGTGCTGGCGCGGGCGGTCCACGACTCCGACCCGATGGTCGGCCCCCTCCGGGAGCTGCGGCAGCCCTACGCCTGATCGGCCCTACGGCCTCACAGCTCGACCCAGCGGCTGCTGGCCGCGTGGTCACCGTGGCGGACGGTGAAGCGGAGCGACCCGGTCGGCTCGGCCCGCAACGCGAAGAAGCCGACCTCGTCGAGCGGCGTGACCCATCGTTGGCCGTCCGTGGTCTCGACCACGACCTCCACGGACCCCAGGTCGCCGTCGAAGTCCACCAACTGCCCGCGCACCTGGCCCTCGTCGAGCTCCGCGTCGAGGGACCAGCCCTCGGCCGCGGTGAAGTAGAGGATGCGCGACGTGCCGAGCCCCCGCACCGGGGCGGCCGGACCGTCGGCGGAGTCGCGCATCAGCACGAGCACCTCCCACTCGTCGTCGAGGCCGGCCGCGGCCACCGCGGCGATCATCGTCGCCACGAGGTCCGCCGGGGGCGAGTCGTGCGCCATCCACATCTCACGCAGCTCCTCGAGGAGGGCGGCGTCGTCGGCAGTCATCGCTCGCGTCCCTTCGTCAGGGCGGTCCGGACCTTGGCCAGGCAGCGGGCCCTGGTGGGACCGATGCTCCCCACGGGCATGTCGAGGTCCTGGCTGAGCGACTGGTAGTCGGGTCGGTCCATGAAGGCGACGACCCGCAACAGCCTGCGGCACCGCTCGTCGACGGACGCCACGGCACCCCAGAGCCGGGACGCCTCGTCGTCGAGCACGGCGAGGGCCTCGGCCGACTCCGCGTGCGGGAGCGCGGCGTGCAGCGTCTCGTCCTGCACCGGAGCCGCCCGGCGTGCGGTCCGGGCGTGGGCGGCTGCGCCGCGCCTGGCTGAGGTGATCAGCCAGGACGCGACCGCCTGCGGGTCCTTGATCGTCTCGTGGAGGCGTACGAAGCCCAACCAGGTCGCCTGGACCACGTCCTCGGCGGACTGGCGGTCGTGCCCGTAGGCCCGCACCACGTGCCAGAGCACCGGCGTCATCGCGGTCACCAGCTCGTCCATCGCGCCGGCGTCCCCCGAACGCCAGGCGATGAACGCCCCACTGGCCATGTCCCACGGTGACAGCACGGGCTGCCCCTCAGCCCTCCGGTCCTCCGACATGGCGACCATTGTCCCCATGTCTGCTCAGGTGCGCGCGCACCTCGGCGTGATACATCGGCCGGGAACTTCCCCGGAGTGCTCCTCGCGTGCGCCGGAGGGGCTAGAACATCAGGGTGGCGAAGGTCGCGGTCTGCTCGAACCCGACCCGGGCGTACGTCGCCCGCGCCGGCGCGTTCCAGTCGTTGACGTAGAGGGAGACCACCGGCGCCATCCCGGTGCCCAGGACGTGCGCCACGACCGCGGCCATGCCGCTCGCCGCGAGCCCCTCGCCCCGACGGTCCGGGCGCACCCACACGCCCTGCACCTGCGCGGCGTACGGCGTCAAGCAGGCCACCTCGGCCTTGAACACCACGCCGGAGTCGTCGAAGCTCGCCATCGACCAGCCGCGGCTGATCAGCTGCTGGACCCGCGCTCGGTAGAGGTCGCCGCCACCGGCGTCGTTCTCGGGCGAGACCCCGACCTCCTCGGTGTACATCGCCACGCACGCCGGGTAGAGCACGTCGAGGTCCTGCGGGGTCGTGAGCCGTACGTCCGGGGCGGGCGCGACCGTGGAGAGCCGGCGGATCTCCAGGTGCGGCTGGTGGGGCCGGACCTCCCGCGGCCTGGACCACCGCGCCTTGACGAGCTCCCACAGCGCCGCCACCACGTCGCTGGGTCCCACGATGGTGCCGACGGTGCTGCGGCGCCGCAGGGCGACGTCGGCGAAGACGCCGACGTCGTCGGGCGTGCACTGGACCGGCACGAGGTTCGCGCCGAGGTGGCAGCCCGCGACGAGCTCGTCGTCCTCGAAGCGCCCCCACACCTGGCCGCCGAGCCACCGCTCGTCGAGGTTGGTGAGCCGGGCACGGTAGTCGGCGAAGACGTTGACGACCGGGTCCTGCTCCGCGAGCGCGATGAAGGCGTCCCGGTCGCCCGGGCCCAGCACGCGCACCTGCTCGCGGGTCCTCAGCACCCTGCCGAGCCTAGTGGGATCGCCTCGCAAAGGCTCTCCGGGCGAGGTGCCCGCTCGGGTGGGAGCGGGCCGGTGCTCAGCTGACGCTGACGACCGGCTCCCCCTCGCCGAGGTCCATGCCCTCGGCGATGCGCATGGCCTCCTCGATCAGGGTCTCGACGATCTGCGACTCCGGGACGGTCTTGACGACCTCGCCCTTGACGAAGATCTGGCCCTTGCCGTTGCCGGACGCGACGCCGAGGTCGGCCTCCCGGGCCTCGCCGGGACCGTTGACGACGCAGCCCATCACCGCGACGCGCAGCGGCACCTCCAGCCCGTCGAGGCCGGCGGTGACCTCCTCGGCCAGCTTGTAGACGTCGACCTGCGCGCGACCGCACGAGGGGCAGGAGACGATCTCGAGGCGGCGCGGCTTGAGGTTGAGCGACTCGAGGATCTGCAGGCCGACCTTGACCTCCTCGACCGGCGGTGCGGACAGCGAGACCCGGATCGTGTCGCCGATCCCCTGGCTCAGCAGGTGGCCGAACGCGACGGCCGACTTGATCGTGCCCTGGAACGCCGGGCCCGCCTCGGTCACGCCGAGGTGCAGCGGCCAGTCACCGGCCTCGGCGAGCAGCTCGTAGGCCCGCACCATGACGACGGGGTCGTTGTGCTTGACGGAGATCTTGAAGTCGTGGAAGTCGTGCTCCTCGAACAGGCTCGCCTCCCACACCGCGGACTCCACGAGGGCCTCCGGCGTGGCCTTGCCGTACTTCTCGAGCAGCCTCTTGTCGAGCGAGCCGGCGTTGACGCCGATCCGGATCGAGGTGCCGCGGTCCTTCGCGGCCCTCGCGATCTCCTTGACCTGGTCGTCGAACTTCCGGATGTTGCCCGGGTTGACGCGGACGGCCGCGCAGCCGGCGTCGATGGCGGCGAAGACGTACTTGGGCTGGAAGTGGATGTCGGCGATGACCGGGATCTGCGAGTGCTTCGCGATCTCCGGCAGCGCGTCGGCGTCGTCCTGGCTCGGGCACGCCACCCGCACGATGTCGCAGCCGGTGGCCGTGAGCTCGGCGATCTGCTGCAGCGTCGCGTTGACGTCGGAGGTCAGCGTGGTGGTCATGGACTGGACCGAGATCGGCGAGTCGCTCCCGACGCCCACGGACCCCACCTTGATCTGGCGGGTCTTGCGGCGGGGCGCCAGGACGGGGGGCGGGAGGGCGGGCATGCCCAGCGAGACGGACGGGCCGGAGGTCATGGCGCCAGTCTAGGAGGCCGTGCCCCGTCTCCCCGAGTCGCCGGCCCCCGGTGTGAGCGGTGCCTCAGCGGCAGGTCAGACGCAGGTCGGGTTCAGGTCGGGAGCTCAGGTCAGGCGGAGGGGCACGACGATGTCGGCGACGATCAGGACCACGCCCATGACCAGCATCGCCAGCCCCACGACGTACGCCACCGGGAGCAGCCGGGCGACGTCGACGTGCCCGGGGTCGGGTCGTCCGAGGAGTCGCGCGAGACCGCGCTTGAGGCCCTCGTAGAGCGCACCGGCGATGTGGCCGCCGTCGAGCGGGAGCAGCGGCACGAAGTTGAACATGCCGATGAAGAAGTTGAAGCTCGCGATGAGGAAGAGCAGCGTGACGATCTTCTCCGTGAGCGGGAAGGCCTCGCTCGCCGCGGCCTCACCGGCGAACCGGCCGCCGCCGACGATCGAGACCGGGCTCTCGGGGTCCCGCTCCTGGAGCCCGACGATGGCCCGGCCGACCTCGTAGACCTTCACCGGGAGCTGGCCCAGCGCCTGGACGGTCTCCACCGTCATGGTGCCCATCTGGCGGGTCGTGTAGAGCAGGCCGCCTGTGCGCAGGTGCGACGCGGGTTGCACGCCGAGGAAGCCGACCTCGGTGAGTGTCTGGTCCTCGAGCGACGTCTGGCGCAGGGTGACGGTCGTGTTGGTGGTCAGGGTCAACCGGTCGTCGCCGCGGCGCACCTCGATGACGGCGTCGCCGTCGGCGTTGGCGCGGATCTGCGACTGCAGGCTCTCCCAGTCGCGGTAGGGCTCGCCGTTGAAGCTGAGGATCTCGTCGCCCGGGCGGATCCCGGCCTCGCTCGCGGGCGTCGGCGGGTCCTCGGGGGTGCAGTCGCGGGGCAGCTCCTCGACCGGGATCACGCACGCCGGGACCGAGGCCACGGTCGGCTCGACGACCTCGTCACGCGGGTTGCCGTAGGTCGCGAAGAGGATCGCGAAGAGCGAGAAGGCGATCGCGATGTTGACCATGGGCCCGCCCGCCATCACGACGACCTTCTTCCACCACGGCAGGCGGTAGAACAGCCGGTCGGTGTCGTGCTGCTTGACGTACTCCCACTCGGCGGCACGCGCGTCGGAGATCAGCTGGGTGAACAGGCCGGTGTTGGACCGGCGCACCTTGTGCACCGGCTCGCCGTCCTCGTCGTACGTCGTCTCCTCGACGAGGCCCTCGGCACCGGGGGGCAGCATCCCGACGATCTTCACGTAGCCGCCGAGCGGGATCGCCTTGACGCCGTACTCGGTGTCGCCGACCTGCTTGCTCCACACCGTGGGGCCGAAGCCGATGAACCACTGCGGCACCTTGCAGCCGAACCTCTTCGCCGGCACGAGGTGGCCGAACTCGTGCAGGCCGATCGAGACGAGGATCGCCAGGACGAAGGCGACGACACCCAGGGTGTAGAGCAGGGCGGTCATGGGCGGGAGGTCCTTGTCGCTGAGGGCTGGTGGGGTCGCTGGACGTCAGATGAGGGCCGCGGCCTCGGCGCGCGCCCAGGCGTCGGCGGCGAGGACGTCGTCGACCGTGACGTGCTCCGTCGATGGTACGTCGTGGCGCTCCAGGACCCGTGCCACCGTGGCCACGATGTCGGGGAACCGCAGCCGCCCGTCGTGGAACGCGTCCACCGCGACCTCGTTGGCGGCGTTGTACACCGCGGGCGCCGTGCCGCCGCGCTCGCCGGCGGACCGGGCCAGCGTGACCGCCGGGAACACCGCGTCGTCGAGCGGCTCGAACCGCCAGTCGGCAGCCTTCGTCCAGTCGATCGGCGTCTCGGCGTCGGGCACCCGGTCGGGCCAGGCCATGCCGAGCGCGATCGGCACGAGCATCGTGGGCAGCCCGAGCTGGGCGACCACCGCCCCGTCGACGAACTCCACCATCGAGTGGATCAGCTGCTGGGGGTGGACGACGACGTCGATGCGGTCGAACGGGACGTCGAAGAGCAGGTGCGCCTCGATCACCTCGAGCCCCTTGTTGACCAGCGTCGCCGAGTTGGTGGTGATCACCCGGCCCATCGCGAAGTTCGGGTGGGCCAGCGCCTGCTCCGGGGTCACGCCGGCCAGCTCCTCGGGCGTACGACCGCGGAACGGACCGCCTGACGCGGTGAGCACGAGCCGGCGCACCTCGCTGGCCGCTCCCGCGCGGAGGCACTGCGCGATGGCGCTGTGCTCGGAGTCCACCGGGACGATCTGGCCGGGCAGGGCGCGCTCCTTGACCAGCGGGCCGCCGATGATCAGCGACTCCTTGTTGGCCAGGGCGAGCGTGTTGCCCGCCTCGAGAGCGGCGAGCGTGGGCCGCAGCCCGACGGCACCGGTGATGCCGTTGAGCACGACGTCGCAGGTGCGACCGGCCGCCTCGACGGAGGCCGCCTCCCCCAGGCCCGACCACGCCGGCGCGAACTCGGCGACCTGCGCCTCGAAGAGCCGCGGGTTCGACCCGCCGGCGGTGAGGCCGACGACGCGGAAGCGATCCGGGTGCGCGCGGACGAGGTCGAGCGCCTGGGTGCCGATCGACCCGGTCGAGCCGAGGACCACGATGTCGCGCACTGTCACCGCGCCAGTCTGTCAGGCGGTCGCCGCGAGCGGTGCGCGGCGGTCGGTCACCACCCCGGGCGCTGCGGCGCGCCGCCGGTCAGGCCTGCGGCGCGCCGAACGACCACAGGGTGACGCCGCCGACCTCGACGAGCGTGGCCCCCCGCGGCGCGACCGGCTCGTGGTCGTCCGACGCGCCGACGGCGTCGAGCACCGTCAGCGTGTCGCCGGCGTGGCGGGCGAGCACCGCGTCACCCGGTACGTCGGCGCAGCCGGCCGGGTCGGTGCGCCCGGCGCGCATCGCGACGTCCCACGGGACCGCGTCGGCGTCCACGCTGAAGACGACTCCGTCGTCGGTGCTCCGCACGACGATCTTGCCCTCGGCGCCCGGTGAGTCGTCGTGCTGCACCACCGCACCGACGCGGGCGGCGGCGAGCACGACCAGCACACCGGTCTCGCGGGGCACGGCGCCGAGAGCCACCTGGTCGCCGAGCCCGACCCCGAACGCGCGGAGCACGCCGGCGCAGGCGGCGACCTCGGTCAGCAGCCAGGCGAAGCTCCGCTCGGTGCCGTCGAGGGACAGCGCGACGTCGTCGGCGCGGCCGCGGACCACGTGGATGTCGAGAGCGTCGTAGCACGCATTGAGGGTGCCGGGGTCGCCGTCGGACGGCGCGCGGAACCAGGTCACGGTCACGGGATCTGCCGGCCCGTCACGCGAGCCCGTTGCCGGCGGTGGCGGCGGGCCTGGTGGGTGTGCGCAGCCAGGCGGTGAAGAACGAGCCCAGGTCCTGACCGCTGACGCGAGCCGCCACCTCCTCGAACTCGGCCGACGAGCCGTTGCCGCCGCGCTGCTCGCGGATCCAGGTGCGGATGATCCTCCAGAACACCTCGTCGCCGACCCGGTTGCGCAGCGCCTGCAGGGTCATGGCGCCGCGGCCGTAGACCGCCGAGTCGAAGATCCGGGCGGCGCCGGGGTCGCCGATGCTCACCTTCCAGAACTCCGAGTCGGGTCCGACGTCGCCGTAGTAGCCGCGCAGGGTCGACGCGCCGGAGCGGCCGCCGTGGGTCTCGGCCCAGCGCCACTCCATGAACGTCGCGAAGCCCTCGTTGAGCCAGATGTCGGACCAGTGGTGGACCGCGATGTCATCGCCGAACCACTGGTGCGCGAGCTCGTGCACCACCAGGCTGGTGTAGCTGCCGCCGACGGCCGGGTAGGTCGGGCGGGTCTGGTTCTCGAGCGCGAACCCCGGGCCGAGCCCGGTGGTGATGCCGCCGACGACGGAGAACGGGTAGGGGCCGAGGTCCTCCTCCAGGCCGGCGACCACGTGCGGGGTCCTGCGCATGAGCCGCATGCTGGCCGCCTGGTCGCGCTCGCTGAGGCGCTCCGAGACCGCGACGAGCCACGGCAGCCCGCGGTGCCTGCCCTTCTCGATGGTGAAGTCGCCCGCGGCGAAGAACGCGAGGTAGGGCACCATCGGCTCGTCCGCGCGCCAGTGCCACTGCGTCGACCGCTTCCCGACCTCCCGCCCGCGCAGCCTGCCGTTGGAGACCACCTCACGGCCGTGGGGCACGCGGACCTTGACGTCGACGATCGCCTTGTCGAGCGGGTGGTCGTTGGCGGGGAACCACCACGGCGCCATGTGCGGCTCGTTCATCGTCACGACCTCGCGCCTGCTGGCCAGCCAGTTGCGCTCCCCGGCGTAGGCATGCCTCGCGGGCCGGTCGTCGTACGTCACCGTGACGCGGTGCTCGCTGCCGGCCGCCAGCGGACGGGCCGGGGTGATGCGCAGCTCGTGCCCGCCGTCGGTCCGCGTGAACTCGGCCGCCGCCCCGTCGACGGTCACCTTCGAGACCCGCAGCAGGAAGTCGAGCGAGAAGCTCGCGAGGTCCTGGGTGGCGGTCAGCTCGACCGTGGTCCGCCCGCTCAGCCGCTGGGTGGCGAACGCGTAGCGGTGGGAGATCCGGTACGCCGAGACGTCGATGCCGCCGTTGCCGTCGAGCGGCCAGTAGGGATCGCCGATGCCCGGGGCCCCGTCGACGGGTGCCGTCGCCCCCGGCCGGCCCGCCGACGGGGTGGGCGTCGCCGTGGCCGCGGCCGTGGTCAGCCCGAACGCCACCGCCGCGCTGAGCGCGGCGGCGACGAGGGATCGGTGCGCGGCTCGTGTGGTCACGGTCCGAACCTAGCGCGAACAATTGCGTTGCGGAGGCTCCAGCCGGTGTCCGACGATGGCCGTGGCGAACCGCCACACCCGTGCTGCTCCGGCGCCGGTGCCCCGTCCGAGAGGAGTCGTGACATGTCCATCGCTGTCCTCGGCCTGCCCGCCGACCACCTCTCGCACTCACGGAGCACCCACCTTGACGCACAGCCACCTCGATCGACCCCTGCCGGAGGGCCTCCGGCCTGACGACCGCTCGCCCCTCGAGGGCATCGACGACGCGTTCGTCTTCACCTACGACACCTACGCCGACGAGCTCGGCGAGAACCAACGCTGGTCCCGCTGGGAGGACCTCGAGGCCCTCATGAAGGGCCCCGAGCCCCGACCCGACTGGGTCGTGACCTCCAGCGGAGCCATCGACACCGACCTCGGCGTCCTCAAGACGGGCAAGGAGGCCGACGTCTTCCTCCTCGAGCGCGAGGACCCGCACCGGCCCGACGAGGCGGTCGTCATGGCCGCCAAGCGCTACCGCGACACCGACCACCGCACCTTCCACCGCGCCGCTGCCTACACCGAGGGCCGTTCGGTGAAGCGCTCCCGCGACGAGCGCGCCCTCAAGCGCAAGTCCACCTGGGGCCGGCAGGTCGCGGCCGGCGAGTGGGCGGTGTCGGAGTGGAACGCGCTGCGCCGATGCTGGGAGCTGGGACTGCCGGTCCCCTACCCGGTGCAGATCGACGACACCGAGATCCTCATGGAGTGGATCACCCACACCGTCGACGGGGAGGTCGAGACCGCCCCGCGGGTCGCGCAGGTGCGCCCCGAGCGGTCGGTCGTCGAGGGCTTCTACGAGCAGCTGCGCGAGGCCCTGGCGACGCTCGTGCAGGCCGGGCTCGTGCACGGGGACCTCTCGCCCTACAACACCCTCGCCGCCGGCGACCGGCTCGTGATCATCGACCTGCCACAGATGGTCGACCTGGTCGGCAACCCCCGCGGCATGGACTTCCTGCTGCGCGACTGCGCCAACATGTGCGCCTGGTTCCGCTCGCGGGGGCTCGAGGTCGACGAGCAGGAGCTGTTCGCCGAGCTGATGGCGCACGCCTTCTGAGCCTCGGAGGCCGGCCCCCCTAGGTTGGGCGGCGTGAAGCACTCCCACGGACGCGTCCTCGACGTCACCTCGCTGGCCGACCTGGACCGGCGGCTCTCCTCCGGGACCAGGTCGCTGGCGGGGTGGCGCGTCGTCGGCCTCGACCTCACCCACCGCGGCCCGGACCTGCTCGAGAGGTCGCTGGCGCAGTCGCTGTTCCTCGGCTGCACCTTCGCCGAGGGGGACGACGACGCCGTGCGACGGGCCGGTGGGATCGTGCTGCAGCGGATCCCCGGCACCCCGGTCGACCCCTACCGCGCCGCCCTCTACACCCCCGCGGAGCTCTACGACACCCCGCGCTACGAGGACACCCTCGACGCCCGGGCGTACGCCTGGTCGCAGCGCGGCACCAGTCCCGACGACACGCTGGCCATGGCGCTGCACGACCACCACGTCGACACCGCGCTCGAGACGTGGGTGTCCGGACGCCGGGTGGCCGGGCGCCCGGTGGTCGGTGTGATGGGTGGGCACGCGCTCGAGCGCGGCAGCGCGCCGTACGCCGAGGCCGCTCGCCTCGGCCACGCGCTCGGCACGAGGCTGACGGTCGCCACCGGCGGTGGTCCGGGCGCCATGGAGGCAGCCAACCTGGGGGCCTTCGTGCCCGCCGACGTCGCGGGTGCCCTCGACGACGCGCTCGACACGGTCGCCAGGGTGCCGTCGTTCCGTCCCGACATCGGCGCCTGGGCGCGAGCCGCGTTCGAGGTGGTCGAGGCGACCCGCGGCGGCCGGGTGTCGCTCGGCATCCCGACGTGGCACTACGGCCACGAGCCGCCGAACCCCTTCGCGACGTCGATCGCCAAGTACTTCCGCAACGCGCCGCGCGAGGCCATCCTGCTGGAGGTCTGCGACGCCGGCATCGTGTTCCTCCCGGGCGCCGGCGGCACCGTGCAGGAGGTCTTCCAGGACGCCTGCGAGAACTACTACGCCGACGAGTCCGCGGTCGCGCCGATGGTGCTGGTGGGGCGCCGCCACTGGACCGAGGTGCTGCCGGTCTGGCCGCTGCTGCGCGCGCTGGCCGCGGGCCGCGCGATGGAGCCGCACGTCCACCTGGTCGACACCGTCGAGGAGGCGCTCGACGTCGTGGGCGGCGGGGCGGCCCGGTGACGTCCGCGCCCGCCGCGCCGCCCGCCTGCCCCGGCGATCAACCGGCCCGGCGCCGCGTGCCGGCAGGGGCCGCCACGTCGCGGTAGTGGCTCACCAGCAGGTCGTTGACGGCCTGCCAGGTGCGGTCGCGCACGCTGTGCCGCGCGGCGACGGCCATCCGCCGCCGCAGGACCGGCCGGGTCCTGAGGCGCTCGACGTGCGCGACCAGCTCGCGTGCGTCGCCGGGCTCGTAGAGGTACCCGGCCACGGTGTCGTCGACCACGTCGACCGGTCCCCCCGCGCGCGGTGCCACGACCGGCACGCCGCTCGCCAGCGCCTCCTGGGCGGACTGGCAGTACGTCTCGTGGCGGCCGGTGTGCACGAAGACGTCGAGCGTGGCGTGGGCCCGGGCCAGCTCCTCGCCGTGCAGCACCCCGATGAACGCCGCGCGCGGGAGCAGGGCCCGCAGCCTGGGCTCCTCGGGGCCGCCGCCCACCAGCACCAGGCGCACGCCGGGCCGGTCGAGGTGTGCGAGGAGCCCGAGCTCCTTCTCGGGCGCGAGCCGGCCGACGTACCCGACGAGCAGCTCGCCGTGCGGCGCCAGCTCGGTGTGCAGCGCCTCGTCGCGCTTCCCGGGCTCGAACAGCACCTGGTCCACGCCTCGCGGCCACCGCGCCACGGCGTCGATGCCGAGCCGCTCGAGCTGCTCGATGCTCGCCGAGGACGGGGCGAGGGTGCGGTCGACGCCGAGGTGGATCCGGCGGGTGAGCGCCTCCATGGCACGCGCTCCCCCGGGCACGCCGTACCGGTCGGCGAACCCCACCAGGTCGGTCTGGTAGATCGCCACCGTCGGGACGCCGAGCGAGCGCGCCGCCCTCGCCGCCTGGTGGCCGAGCATGGCCGGGGAGGCGATGTGCACGACGTCGGGGCGGAACCGCTCCATCGCCGCCCGCAGCCGGCCACGGGTCTCCAGGCCGACGCGGAAGTCGCTGTAGAAGGGCAGGTCCGCCCCGCGGGCGCGGGTGACGCGGAACCCGGCGTACGTCGCAGGGCCGGTGGGCGCGATCAGCTCGGCCTCGTGGCCCTCGGCCGCGAGGTGCTCCAGCACGCGGCGGACGGAGTTGGTGACGCCGTTGACCTGGGGCAGGAAGGACTCCGAGACGACCAGCACGCGCAGCCGCGCGGCGCCGGCCGGTGGGGTGACCGGGAGCGTGAGGAGGGTGGCCGGTGCGGAGCGGCTGCGACGCCGCCTCTCGAGCAGGTCCATGCCACGGACGCTAGGAACCGCCCCGCAACGGACGACCCGGTCCGGGCAGACGACACGTGAACGGTCCCCGACGCTCCGGAGGCGACGTCGGCGACGTCGGGGACGGCGCGGCTACTCCTTGGCGGCGAGCTGTCCGCAGGCGCCGTCGATCTCGCGGCCGCGGGTGTCGCGGACGGTCGTCGGGATGCCCTTCGCCTCGAGGCGTCGGACGAACTCGCGCTCGTCGGCCGGGTCGGAGGCGGTCCACTTGGAGCCCTCGACGGGGTTGAGCGGGATCAGGTTGACGTGCACCCAGCCCCAGTCGCCGTAGGAGTTCAGGACGTCGGCGAGCAGGTCGGCGCGCTCGGCCTGGTCGTTGATGCCGCGCATCATGGCGTACTCGATCGAGACCCGGCGCTTGGTCCGCGCGGCGTAGTTCCACGCGGCCTCGACGGTCTCGGCGACCGAGAAGCGCGTGTTGATCGGCACCAGCTCGTTGCGAAGCTCGTCGTCGGGGGCGTGCAGGCTCAGCGCGAGCGTGACCGGGATGCCCTCGTCGGCGAGCTGGTTGATCCGCGGCACCAGGCCGACGGTGGAGACCGTGATGCCGCGCGCGCTCATGCCCAGGCCGGAGGGCGAGGGATCGGTGAGGCGGCGCACCGCTCCCACGACGGCCTTGTAGTTGGCCAGCGGCTCGCCCATGCCCATGAACACCACGTTGGAGACCCGGCCCGGACCGCCGGGGACCTCGCCGCGCGCGAGGGCGCGCGCGCCGGCGACGACCTGCTCGACGATCTCCGCGGTCGACATGTTGCGCTGGAGGCCGCCCATGCCGGTCGCGCAGAAGGGGCACGCCATGCCGCAGCCGGCTTGACTGGAGACGCACATCGTGGCCCGGTCGGGATAGCGCATCAGCACCGACTCGACGAGGGCGCCGTCGAAGAGCTTCCACAGGGTCTTGCGGGTGGTGCCCTTGTCGGCCTCCATGGTGCGCAGCGGCGTCATGAGGTCGGGCAGGAGCGCGGAGACCAGGTCGTCGCGCTGACCGGCGGGCAGGTCGGTCATCTCGGCCGGGTCGTCGACGAGGCGGCCGAAGTAGTGGTTGCTCAGCTGCTTGGCGCGGAACCCCGGCAGCCCCATCTCCTCGAGCAGCGCCTTGCGGCCCGCGTCGTCGAGGTCGGCGAGGTGCCGCGGCGGCTTCTTGCGGCCGCGCGGCTCACTGAGGACGAGGGGCAGCGAGGTGCCGGGCTGGGCGACGGGCTGCGCCTCGGGATGGGCGTCGGGCTGGGTCTGGGACATCCCTCCCATTGTCCCACCCCGGCGGGCGCGGGGACGATTCAGCGAGCCGCCGCTCAGGCGTCGACCATGAAGTACAGGACGAGCGAGGCCACGCCGAGGACGACGAGCGCGGTCACGACCATGCCGACGAACATGAACTGCGCGAACCGGCGCGTCTTGCGCTTGACCAGCAGGGCGATCGGCAGGGCCAGGGCGAGCAGGACGAACGGGAAGAGTCGCTCGGCGGTCTCGTAGGTGAAGAGCAGCCGCAGGATGCCGACAAACGCGCCCGGCACCGCTGTGACGAAGAGCATGCCGGCGAAGAAGCCGGTGATGCCGGCGAACGTCGGGTGGCTGTGGTGCCACCACTCGAAGTGCCGGTCCTGCGGCGCCTCGACATCCTGTGCCCGTTCGGTCTCCACACCCTCAGACTAGGCGGTCACGAGCGCGGGCCCGCGGGCGGCACGCGGTCCCGGGGGATTCGGTCCGGGAGCCGCTCAGCGCTCCACGACGAGCACGTCGGGCATGCCGAGCGTCTCCCAGCGCGCGAGGTCCGGAGCCTGCCCGGTGAGGTCGGCGACCACCAGCGTCCAGGCCGTCCCGTGGCCGACCAGCACGACGTCGTCGTCGCCGTGCACGTCCAGCACCCGACGCACGGCGGGGACCACCCGTCGCCGGCAGGCGTCGAGCGGCTCCCACCCCTCGACCGCCGCGACGTCCGGCCGCACGAAGGCCCGGCGCACCGCCGCGGGGAAGTCCTCGACCCACTCCCCCGTGCGCCCGTGCTCGCGCAGGTCGTCGAGCACCCCCACGTCGGCGTCGGTGAGCAGTTGCGCGGTCTGCACGGCCTTCGGCTCGGGCGAGGTGAACCACGCACCGCGCGCCGGCAGGCGGCCGGAGGCACGCAGCGCCCACACGTCGTCGTACGTCGCGGGGTCGAGCTCCCACTCCGCTGCCGGCACGGCGGGGTCGATCGCCGGGCGGCCGTGCCGCACGAGGTGGAGCGTCATGGCGCCAGGAACTCCCTCGCCCCGCGCAGGCGGGTGGTGAGCACCGTGGCCGCCAGCGTGGAGTCGAGGCGTACGTCGACGGGGCCGGGGTCGCTCAGCTCGGCCCTCAGGCCGCCGCGCAGCGCTGCGGGGTCGAGGCCGTCGCGTCGCGCGACCAGCCGGCCCAGCTCGAGCCGGCTCACCGCATCGGCGCCGCCGAGGTGCAGCACTCCGCGCACGTCGTTGCCGGCCAGCTCGACCAGGGCCGCGGCGAGGTCGCCGACGTGCACCGGGCACCTGCGCTCGTCCTCGAAGAGCACACCGTCCCGGCCGCGGGCCAGCGACCGGACGAGCTGCTCGTGCTTCGACTCGCCGTCGCCGAGGACCAGCGAGGTCCGGGCCGCCACGGCGTCGGGCGCCGACGCGAGCGTGGCGGCCTCGGCCGCGACCTTCGCCTCGCCGTACGCCGACACCGGGTCGGGCGGGGCCGACTCGTCGTAGGGCTCGTCGGAGCCGCCGAAGACGACGTCGGAGGACACCAGCACCATCCGGGCGCCGACGCGTGCCGCAGCCTCCGCGACGTGGGCCGCGCCGGCGGCCGTGACGTCGGGGTCGGACTGGACGTACGCCGTGTGGACGACGGCGTCGGGCCGGTGCCGCTCGAGGAGGGCGACCACGGCCGCGCGGTCGCGCACGTCGGCGTCGGCCGAGCCGACGGCCACGACGTCGTGGGCTTCGGCAGCGGCCACGACGTGGCGACCGAGGTAGCCCGTCCGGCCGCCGGTCACGAGCAGGCGCATCGGCGGGCGGTCAGAAGACCAGGTAGTAGAGGACCAGCCAGATCGGCGCGACCGTCGCGAGGAGCGAGTCGAGCCGGTCCATCAGGCCGCCGTGGCCCGGGATCACCTGGCTCATGTCCTTGATGCCGAGGTCACGCTTCATGACGGACTCGCAGAGGTCGCCGAGCGTGGCCATCACCGCGGCGATGAGGCCGAGGACCACGCCCACCCACCACTCGCCACCGAGGAAGGAGGTGACCAGCCAGACGCCGACGGCGACGGTCGCGACCACGGAGCCGGCGAACCCCTCCCAGGACTTCTTCGGCGAGATGACCTTGGCCATCGGGTGCCTGCCGAAGAGCACGCCGGCGACGTAGCCGCCGGTGTCGGAGGCGACGGTGATCGCGATGAAGGTGATGACGCCGCGCACGCCCGGGTCGTCGAGGTCGAGCCCGAGGGCCGGGGTCGTGCCGCCCTCGGAGAGCAGCAGGGCCACGAACGAGGCGAGGAACGGGACGTAGACGAGCGTGAAGACCGACGCGGTGGCGTTCTTCACGTAGCCGTCGACACCCCGGCGCAGCAGCCACAGCATCACGACGAGCGCCGTCACGGCGGTGGCCGTGACGAGGGCGGGGGCGCCCCAGAAGTAGGCGACCACGACCATCGCGACGCCGCCGACCATGAGGGGCTGCTCGGGGATGTCGACGTCCTTGGCCGACAGCCCGCGGTGCAGCTCCCAGACCGCGACGGCGACCGCGGCGGCGACGATGCCCATGAACGCGGTCTTCCAGAAGAAGAGCGACAGCAGGATCGCCCCCACCAGCACGGCGGCGGAGCCGACCGCGGCAGGCAGGTCCCGGCCGGCGCGGCCGTGGTCCTTCTGCTGGGGCTGGGGAGCCGGCGCCGCCGGACTGTCAGAGGTGGTCATCGATGGGGTGGCTCAGACCTCGAGCAGCTCGGCTTCCTTGTGCTTGAGCATCTCGTCGATCTTGTCGGTGTGGGTCTTGGTGAGCGCGTCGAGGCGCTTCTCCGCGCCCGTGACGTCGTCCTTGCCGACCTCGCCGTCCTTCTCGAGCTTCTCGAGGCCCTGCTTGGCGGTGCGGCGCACGTTGCGCACGGAGACGCGGCCCTCCTCGGCCTTGGAGCGGGCGAGCTTGATGAACTCCTTGCGGCGCTCCTCGGTCAGCTCGGGGAACACGCAGCGCAGCACCTTGCCGTCGTTGGCCGGGTTGACGCCGAGGTCGGAGTCGCGGATGGCCTTCTCGATGCTGCCCATCGCGCCGATGTCGAAGGGCTGGATGAGGATGGTGCGCGCGTCCTGGGAGGTGAAGCTCGCCAGCTGCTGCAGCGGCGTCTGGGTGCCGTAGTAGTCAGCCGTGATCTTGGCGAACATCGCGGGGTTGGCGCGGCCGGCGCGGATGGTGGCGAAGTCCTCGCGCGTCGCCTCGACGGACTTGGCCATCCTGGCGTCGGCATCGTTCATGACGTCGTTGATCACGGTTGCTCTCTCTCGTCGTACGTCGTGGTGCGGGTGGTCGGACGGCTCGGTCAGACCGAGCTGCTCACCAGCGTCCCGATCTTCTCACCCCGCACCGCGCGCACGATCGTGCCGGGGGTGGAGAGGTTGAAGAAGACCATGTCCATGCTGTTGTCGCGCGCCATCGCGATGCCCGTGGCGTCGGCGACCTTGAGGTCGCGGGCGAGGTACTCGTCGTAGGTCAGCCGGTCGAACTTCACCGCCGCTGGGTTGGTCTTGGGGTCGGAGTCGTACACGCCGTCGACGCCCTGCTTGCCCATGAGGATGACCTCGCAGCGCGTCTCCAGCGCCCGCTGCGCCGCGACGGTGTCGGTGGAGAAGAACGGCATGCCGGCCCCGGCGCCGAAGATCACGACGCGGCCCTTCTCCATGTGGCGGATCGCGCGGCGCGGGATGTAGGGCTCGGCGACCTGGCCCATGGTGATGGCGGTCTGCACGCGGGTCTCCACGCCGTGCTTCTCGATGAGGTCCTGGAGGGCCAGGCAGTTCATCACCGTGCCGAGCATGCCCATGTAGTCGGCGCGGGCACGCTCCATGCCGCGCTGCTGCAGCTCGGCCCCGCGGAAGAAGTTGCCGCCGCCGACGACGATGGCGATCTGCACGCCGGACGCGGCCACCTCGGCGACCTCACCGGCCGTCGCGTTGATGACGTCGAGGTCGAGGCCCACCTCACCTCCGCCGAACACCTCACCGGAGAGTTTGAGGAGGACTCGCTTGTACGCCACGTGCATCCCTTCGCGCGCCTGGGTGGTCCTGAGAAACCTACCGGCCGCGGGGGTCGGGGGTCGAACCCGCAGGCCGCAGGGTGGGCGGTCGCCCGCCTCCCGGCGGGCCGGGACGCGACCGGGGCCCGTACGCAGTGCGTACGGGCCCCGGTCGGTGCGCGGGTGGCGCGAGGCTCAGGCGCCGACCTCGAAGCGGGCGAACCGCTTCACGGTGGTGCCGGCCTCGTCCAGGACGGCCTTGACCGACTTCTTGGACTCGGTGACCGACTCCTGCTCGAGCAGGACGATCTCCTTGAAGAAGCCACCGAGGCGACCCTCGACGATCTTCGCGATCGCCTGCTCGGGCTTGCCCTCCTCGCGGGTCTTCTGCTCGGCGATCGAGCGCTCGGACTCGACGACGTCGGCCGGGACCTCGTCGCGGGTGAGGTACTGCGCGCGCATCGCGGCGATCTGCATCGCGGCGCCGCGGGCGGCGGCCTCGTCGCCCTCGAACTCGACGAGCACGCCGACGGCCGGCGGGAGGTCGGCGGCACGCTTGTGCATGTAGGTGACGGTGTTGCCCTCGAAGTAGGCGACCTCGCCCAGCTCGATCTTCTCGCCGATGGTGATGGCCAGGTCCTCGACGACCTCGCCGACCGTCTTGCCGTCGAGCTCGGCGGCCTTGAGGGCGGCGGTGTCGGTGGCCTTGACGGAGTTGGCGACGTCGGCGATCTGCTGCGCCTTGGCGATGAACTCCTCGTTCTTGGCGACGAAGTCGGTCTCGCTCTTGAGCTCGACCAGCGCGTTGCCCGAGGTCGCGACGAGCCCGGCGGCGGTCTCGCGCTCGGCACCGCGAGCGGCGGCCTTGGCGGCGCCCTTGACGCGGAGCAGCTCGACGGCCTTGTCGAAGTCGCCGTCGGTCTCGGTCAGCGCCTTCTTGCAGTCCATCATCCCGGCCTGGGTCAGCTCACGGAGCTTCTTGACGTCGGCAGCGGTGAAGTTGGCCATGGTCCTTCTTCCTTGGGTTCAGGGGGTGGTGATGCGGAGGGACGAGCGGAGCCGGCCGCGGGACTTCCCGCGGCCGGCGTCCGTCATCAGTCCTGCTCGGCGGCCTGCGCGGCGGGCTGCTCGTCGGCCGGAGCGTCGGCGCCGGCCTCGGCCGGAGCGTCGGCGGCCTCGGCCTGCGGGGCGTCGGTCGCGGCGTCGGCGGCGGCCTCGGCCTGCGGGGCCTCGGACGCGGCGCCGGTGGCCTCGGAGGCCGGGGTCTCCGCAGCGGCGTCGCCGGTGGCGGCGGCGGCGGTCTTCTCGGCGTCACCGGCGAGGAGCTCGCGCTCCCACTCGGCCAGGGGCTCCTCGGCGCCGACGGTCTCGTCGGTCCCGCCGGCCTTGACGCCGGAGCGGGCGATGAGGCCCTCCGCGACGGCGTCCGCGACCACGCGGGTCAGCAGGCCGACGGCGCGGATGGCGTCGTCGTTGCCCGGGATCGGGAAGTCCACGACGTCGGGGTCGCAGTTGGAGTCCAGGATGCCGATGATCGGGATGCGCAGCTTGCGCGCCTCCTCGACGGCGAGGTGCTCCTTGTTGGTGTCGACGATCCAGACCGCGGACGGCACCTTGGACATCTCGCGGATGCCACCGAGGGTCTTGTCGAGCTTGTCGCGCTCCCGCTTCATCTGCAGGAGCTCCTTCTTGGTGCGACCGGAGCCGGCGACGTTCTCGAAGTCGATCTCGTCGAGCTCCTTGAGGCGGTTGATCCGCTGGTGCACGGTCGAGAAGTTGGTGAGCATGCCGCCGAGCCAGCGCTGGTTGACGTAGGGCATGCCGACGCGGGTGGCCTGCTCCGCGATGGCCTCCTGGGCCTGCTTCTTCGTGCCGACGAACATGACGACGCCGCCCTTGGCGACGGTCTCCTTGACGAAGGCGAAGGAGCGGTCGATGTAGGCCAGCGACTGCTGCAGGTCGATGATGTAGATGCCGTTGCGCTCGGTCATGATGAAGCGCTTCATCTTCGGGTTCCAGCGACGGGTCTGGTGACCGAAGTGGACGCCGCTCTCGAGCAGCTGGCGCATGGTGACGACTGCCATGGGTTCTCCTGTTGTCTCGGAGTCCCGCTCCCCGACGGCGCGGGGCGCTGTGCCCGACCTTCAGCCAGGTCGAGCCGGGAGCGTGACTCCTGTTGTTTTCAGTTTCCGCGCCCGGCGGGTGCCGGGCGCCCTGACGCTCGCGCGTCGGTCCGATCCGCGCCAGTGGTGCGGAACTGAGGACCGACGCCCGCAGGCGATGCGGGACCGAGGAGCATCCCGACGCGGTCTGCGAGCGTGCGAAGTCAGTCCGGGTGGACTGCTCCGCACATCGTAGGCCAGGGGTTCCCGCCTCGGCGAATCCCTGAAGCCCGCCTCCACGGTCCCCTTCGGGCGCGCCGGGCCACCGCCCGTCCACAGGCGGTTGCGGGACGCGGTCGTCCCCAGGCCGCTCGGGCGCGCGGAGCGCGGCACGCCCGGCGCGACCACGATCGCAGGGTGCGCACCCTCCTCGGCCTCCTGCTGGTCCTGCTCGCCGGCCCTGCGTCCCCCGTGGCCGCGGCCGTGTCCCCCGCCGCGGCGTCTCCTGCCGCCGTGCCCCCCGCAGCGGCCGGGTCGGGCGCGTCCCCGGCCGGGTCTCCGATGGGGTCCGGCGTCCGGCCGGCCATCCGGTCGGCCATCCGGCCCGCCATGGGGCCGGCAACTGGGCCCGCAGTAGTCCCGGCCGTTGCGCGAGGCGGGGACGCCGACGACGGGGACGTCGCCGGGGTGTGGCCGCTCGATCCGCGGCCGGACGTCGTCCGCGGATTCGAGCCGCCGCCCCATCCGTACGCCTCGGGCCACCGCGGGGTCGATCTCGCCGGCGCACCGGGACAGGCCGTGCGCGCCGCCCTGCCGGGCACCGTCGGCTTCGCCGGCTCGATCGGCGGCAAGCCGGTGGTCACCGTCGTGCACGGCGGACGGCGTACGACCTACGAGCCGGTCGTGGCGTCGGTCGAGCCGGGCCAGCGGGTGGCCGCGGGCGACCTGCTGGGCCGGCTCGTGGTCCTCGACAGCCACTGCTTCCCCGGGGCGTGCCTGCACTGGGGCCTCATCGAGGGCACGGGCGACGACCAGGTGTACCTCGACCCGCTCACCCTCGTCGGCGGCGGTCCGGTGCGGCTGCTGCCGCTGTGGCGGGACGAGCCGGTCATCGTGCGGCTCCCGTGGGCTCCGCCGCTCGAGCGCTGGCGGCGGCTGCTCGACTGACTCGCCTGACGCTTTCGCTCACGGCGCCCCCATCGGGCCTTGCGTCATACGAACCCGCACCCATACGCCCCGATCCGCATGACGCCGCCGTCGGACCGCCCTCCACCGGGCCTTGCGTCATACGAACTCGCACCCATACGTCCCGATCCGCATGACGTCCCCACCCCAGCGGACGCGTACGCCGACCCTGCGTCATACGAACTCGCACCCATACGTCCCGATTCGCATGACGTCCGCCCTCCACCGGGCCTTGAGTCATACGAACCCGCACCCATACGTCCCGATCCGCATGACGTCCCCAGCCCAGCGGACGCGTACGCCGACCCTCCCGTCATACGAACCCGCACCCATCGCATCGGTTCGTATGACGCAGCGGCCGTGGCCGAGGGGTCAGGCGCGCGGGTGCGCCTGCTGGTACGCGCGGCGCAGCCGGTCGGTGGTGACGTGGGTGTAGAGCTGCGTGGTCGCGAGGGAGGCGTGGCCGAGGAGCTCCTGGACCGAGCGGAGGTCGGCGCCGCCCTCGAGCAGGTGGGTGGCGGCGGTGTGGCGCAGCCCGTGGGGACCGATGTCCGGGGCGCCGGGGACGTCGGCGATGCGCCGGTGCACCAGCTCGCGCACGGCCCGCTGGTCGATCCGCCGTCCGCGCACTCCGAGGAACAACGCCGGCCCCGAGCCGTCGACGCGCAGCGACGGCCGGCCGTTCGCGAGCCACCGGTCGAGTGCCCGGGCGGCTGGCGTGCCGTAGGGCACGGACCGCTCCTTGCGACCCTTGCCGAAGACCCGGACCACGCGACGCTCCGCGTCCACGTCGTCGACGTCGAGGCCGGCCAGCTCGCCGACGCGGATGCCCGTGGCGTAGAGGAGCTCGAGCATCGCGACGTCGCGGAGACCGACCGGGGTGCCGTCGTCGGCGAGGTCGGCCGCCGACCGGATCAGCGCCTCGGCCTCGTCGGTGCGGAGGACCGGCGGCAGGGTCTTGTGCTTCTTCGGCGAGCCCAGCGCGGCGCCGGGGTCGGCAGGCACCCGTCCGGTGCGGTGCAGCCAGGCGGTGAACACCCGGGCGGCCGTCGCGCGACGGGCGATGGTCGTCCGGCTGCGGCCCGTGGTCTGCAGCTTGGCCAGCCAGCTGCGGAGGGTGCGCAGGTCCAGCTCCGTCACGTCGTCGATCCCGAGCCGGCCGCAGTGGTCGAGCAGGCCGGCCACGTCGCCCAGGTAGGCGCGCACGGTATGGGGGGCGAGGTCGCGCTCGGAGACGAGGTGTCGCTCGTAGTCGCCGAGCAGTCGGACGAAGCCCTCGCCGAGCCCGGCCGCACCGGACCGGTCCTCGTCGCCGCCGGGGTCCGGCCCGGTCGCTCGCGTGTCGCCCACACCCGCAGCGTAGGTGGGCGGAGCCCGTTCACGCGCCAGACACGAGGCGCCAGCCGTCCTCCTCGAGCCGGACGAAGCGCTTCGCCTGGAGCCGCCGCAAGGCCCCTTCGGTGTCCCGGACGTGCAGCGAGGACAGGCGGGCGATGGAGTCGACCTTCGCGGGGGCGCTGACAGGCACCCACTCCAGCACCCGCTGCTCCACGGGAGTGAGCGAGTCGCGGGGACGCTCCTCCCCCCGCGGCTCCTCGACGAGGTGCTCCCCGGCTGCGCCGACGAGCTCGAGCACCTCGGAGCCGTGGGTCACCACCGTGCCGCGGCCCTGCCGGAGCCAGTTGTTGACGCCCTGCGAGGTGTAGCTGGTGACAGGGCCGGGCACGCACATCACCTGGCGGCTCAGCAGCTCGGCCCAGCCCGCCGTGTTGAGGGCGCCGCTGCGCAGGGCGGCCTCCACGAGGACGGTGCCGCGGGTGACGGCGGCGATCAACCGGTTGCGCGCGAGGAACCGCGGACGGGTCGGCGCGGAGCCCGGTGGCTGCTCGGACACCACGGCGAACTCCGCCGCGAGGTGGTGCAGCAGGCGTCGGTTGCGCGCGGGATAGACGCGGTCGACGCCGCACGCCAGCACCGCCACGGTCGCGCCGCCGGCCATCAGGGCGGCGTCGTGGGCCTGGAAGTCGATCCCGAGCGCCCCGCCCGAGACGACCGGCACCCGGGCGAGCGCCAGGTGGTCGGCGAGGGTTCGAGTCATCTCCACGCCGTAGACAGACGCTGCCCGCGACCCCACGATCGCCACCGACGCCGCGAGCTCGGTGAGCGGCATGGGCCCCTTGACCCACAGACCCGGTGGTGTGCCGCCGAAGCCTTCTGCGGTGACCACGTCGTCGAGCTGGTCGAGGGCGACCGGCCACTCCGGGTCGCCCGGGACGAGGAAGCGGGTGCCGCACCTGTCGGCCTGCTCGAGCTGGCGCACCGGGTCGACGGCGGCCAGCCGGTCGGGGAGTCGGCTGTCGGGCTTGGGCACCAGCGACTGCTCGAGGGTCTTCACGGCGCCGAGCTGGCGCAGGAGCGAGGAGGTCCTCCCGTCGCCGGGCTCGACAGCACAGCTCAGCGCCACGCGTGCCAGGCGCTCGGCCTCCGGCACGGCGCGGTCGGCAGCGCCGGCGGCGGGCGTGCTCATGACGCCGCCGCGGCGACCACGCGCGCCGGGAGCGTGCGCGCGGGGTCGTCCGAGCGGAGCGCCAGCGCGATCTCGGCCTCCGCGACGCCGGGACGCACCACCCCCGAGCAGTCGGCCACGGTCCACGCCAGTCGCTGGACGCGGGTGAGGCCACGCCGGGTGAGCCGCCCCTCGGCCAGCTGGACGTCGATCGCGTGCTGGGCGTCCGGGTCGAGCGGCCACCGTTCGGCGAGCACGGCCCCGGGGCAGGAGGCGTTCAGCAACCACGAGCAGTCGCGGTATCGACGGGCCTGGCGTCGGCGCGCCTCGGCGACGCGCACCAGGACGTCGGCGGACGACTCGGGCTCGGGTCCGAACGAGCGGCCGCGGCGCCTGCCCTGCGGCCGCACCTCCATCCAGATGTCGACCCGGTCGACGATCGGACCGGTGAGCTTGCGCCGGTAGTGGGCTCGCTGGACCTCGGTGCACTCGCACGTCGCACCCGACATGCCGTGGAAGTTGCCGCACGGACAGGGGTTGGCGGCCAGCACCACCAGGGACCGGGCGGGGTAGGTGGCCGACTCCTCGCCGCGGGCGATCGTCACCTCCCCCGACTCCAGGGGCTGGCGCATCGCCTCGACGACGTCGGCGCGGAAGTGCGGGAACTCGTCGAGGAACAGCACACCGTGGTGCGCCAGGCTCACCTGACCGGGACGCACCCGGCCCGTGCCGCCGCCCAGGACGCTCGCCGCACTGGCCGAGTGGTGCGGCGCGTACCACGGCGGTCGCCGCAGCAGGCCGCAGCCGTCCGGCAGCGTCCCTGCCACCGAGTGGAGGGCGGTCACCTCCAGCGCCTGCGCGTCGGTCAGGTCGGGGAGGATGGTCGGAATCCGCTCCGCGATGGAGGTCTTCCCCGTCCCGCGCGGCCCGATGAGCATCAGCGGGTGCCCACCGGCAGCGGCGACCTCCACGGCGTAGCGGACGTCCTCGAGACCGTCGAGGTCGCGCAGGTCGAGGTCGGCGAGCCGGTCCTCGCCCTGCCACGTGGCCAGCGGGCTGCCGGACGACGCCACCACCGGCTCGGCCTCGGGCACCTCCGCCCCTCGCAGCACCGCCGACACCTGCGCCAGCGACCGGACGCCGAACACGGTCATCCCGGGCACCAGGGCCGCCTCGGCCGCCTGCGGCTCGGGCACGAAGACCCGGGTGATCCCGTGCGCGGCCGCCGCGATGACCATGGGGAGCACGCCCGGCACCGGTCGCAGCCCGCCCGAGACCGAGAGCTCGCCGACGAACGCCCACCCGGCCAGCTGCTCGGGCAGCAGGTCGGTGTGCTGCTTGTCCGCCGCCAGGACGGCCACGGCGATGGCCAGGTCGTAGTGGGTGCCGCCCTTCGGCAGGTCGGCCGGGGACAGCAGGACGGTCACCCGCTTGGTCGCCGGCCAGCGGCCGCAGTCGTTGTTGATCGCCATCCGTACGCGCTCGCGGGCCTCCGAGAGGCTCCTGTCGACGCGCCCGACCAGGGTCGTGCCGACCATTCCGGGCGACACGTCGACCTGGACGTCGATGACGTGCCCGTCGGCGCCCTTCAGCGCCAGCGAGCGGGCGGTCGCGAAGGCCATCAGCCGACCCCCTCGACGTGCTCGACCTCCACCGGCCGACCCGGTGGCGCCAGCACGCCGACCAGGTCGATGCGGACGTCGTCGGGATGGCAGTCGTGGGCGCGCAGCCAGCGAGCGGCCAGTCGCCGCAACCGGGCGACCTTGCGCTGGTCGATCGCCTCCAGCGGGGCGCCGTAGTCGGTCGAGGTGCGGGTCTTCACCTCGCAGACCAGCACGGTCCCCTCGCGCAGCACGAGGTCGATCTCGCCGGCGTCGCACCGCCAGTTGCGGTCGAGCAGCTCCATCCCGCACGAGGTCAGGTGCCGGGCGGCGATGGACTCCCCGCGCTGGCCGAGCAGGCGCCGCCGCTCGGCGGCAGGGTCGCGGGCGAACGGCGAGGTCGTGGCGGGCCGGGCCATCGTGGTGCCTTCCGGTCGGTGGACGAGGAAGGCACCAGCAGACCGCGGCGTACCGACGGGTCCGGGACCTGTCGGAGACCGGCTGTGGACGACGGGCGGATCGGGCGTCCTGTGGACGGCTGACGGCCAGGTCGTGGCCGTGCCGGGCGGGGCCGCTCGGACGTGCGCCGGTCCGACGACCGGTCAGTCCTTGGGCGGGTCGATCTCCTGGGGCGCGAGCTCCTCGACGTTGACGTCCTTGAAGGTCAGCACCTTGACGTTCTTGGCGAAGCGCGCCGGCCGGTACATGTCCCACACCCAGGCGTCGCTCATCGACACCTCGAAGAACACGTCGCCGCTCTCCGAGCGCGCCTTCACGTCCACCTGGTTGCAGAGGTAGAACCGGCGGTCGGTCTCGACGACGTACTTGAAGATGCCCACGACGTCGCGGTACTCGCGATAGAGGGTGAGCTCCATCTCGGTCTCGTACTTCTCGAGGTCCTCGGCGCTCATCCGTCCTCCTGCGTCTCGTGCACGTCGTGCTCCGCACCGACACTAGTGGCCGGCTCCACCGCCGGGTCCGGCACGGGCTCGAGACCCGCCGCGCGACGCACGTTGACGAACCGCATGCGGTGCACCGGCGAGGGACCGTGCTCGGCGAGCGCCGCCTCGTGCTCGGAGGTGATGTAGCCCTTGTGGGTCTTGAAGTCGTACGCCGGCCAGTCGCCGTCGAGGCCGACCATCAGCCGGTCGCGCGTGACCTTGGCGACCACCGAGGCCGCGGCGATGCAGGCGGCGACCCGGTCCCCCTTCCAGACCGCGAGCCCGGGCACGCCGAGGCCGTCGACCGGGAAGCCGTCGGTGAGGACGTAGGACGGGCGGGTGGACAGCCGCGCGACGGCACGCCGCAGCGCCTCCACGTTGGCCACGTGCATCCCGAGCCGGTCGCACTCGTCGTGCCCGATCACCACGACCGACCACGCCAGCGCCCGGCGCACCACCTGGGCGTAGACGCGCTCACGGGCGGCCTCCGTGAGCAGCTTGCTGTCGGCGAGCCCGGGGACGATGCCGGCCTTGCCGGGGGGCAGCACCACGGCCCCGGCCACCAGCGGGCCGGCGCACGCGCCCCGCCCCGCCTCGTCGACGCCCGCGACGGGGTCGAGCCCGGCCCGTCGCAGGGCGCGCTCGTAGCCGTAGATCCCGGCGTCGCGGCGTACGGTCACCCCGCCCGGCAGCGGCGCGGGCGGCTGGGTCACGGGGACGGGTCCGGCACGTCCTCGAACGTGGCCGGACGGGTGTTCCAGCGGAAGCGGTCGGCGGGCCAGAGCAGGACGAAGACCTTGCCGACGACGAGGTCCACCGGCACGAACTCGTCGCCGGGGACGCACTCGGTCTCGTCGGACCGGCACATCTTCTGCGAGGAGTCGGCCGAGCGGGAGCGGTTGTCGCCCATCACGAAGATGTGGCCGTCGGGGATCGGGCCGACCTCCCACTTCTCGTCGCAGGCGCCGTTGGTCGGCATGGGTCCGTTGCACTCGGCCCCGCCGCGCTTGACGTAGCCGGACTCCTGGAGGGGCTTGCCGTTGACGAGCAGGCGCCCCCGGTCGTCGCAGCACTCGATCGTGTCGCCGGCGATGCCGACCACGCGCTTCACCAGGTGACCGCCGGTCGGGTACAGCCCGATCTTGGCCATGGCCTTCGCCACCGGGTTCGTGGGGCCGGCGGAGTCGATCGGCGGCAGCCAGCCGCCGGGGTCCTTGAAGACCACGACGTCGCCGCGCTCAGGCTCGTCGTCGCCCCAGTAGGAGACCTTCTGGATGAGGATCCGGTCGTTGAGGATCAGCCCCGGCTCCATGGACTCCGAGGGGATGTAGAAGGCCTGGACGAAGAACGTCTTGATGACGACCGCGAGGACCAGCGCGACGCCGAGCAGCAGGACGGTCTCCTGCCACAGCGGCAGCTGCTTGCGCTTGCTGCGGCCGGTCCTGCCCGTGCGGCCGCTCACCGGAGCCGCTCCCGGACGGTCACCGGCCGGGGTCCCCGAACGCGACGACCGCGGTTCCTCGTCCATCGAGAGGGACGAAGAACCGCGGTCATCGGAAGTCACTCGCAGAGACTAACCAGTCCCTGGTCGGCCCACGCCCCGTGGGGCGCGGTCCGCAGATCACGCCTCGCGGCGCTCCTTGATCTTGGCGGCCTTGCCGCGCAGGTTGCGCAGGTAGTAGAGCTTCGCGCGTCGGACGTCACCGCGGGTGACGACCTCGATCTTCTCGAAGATCGGGGAGTTGACCGGGAAGGTGCGCTCGACGCCGACGCCGAACGAGACCTTGCGGACGGTGAAGGTGCGGCCGATGCCGGAGCCGTGGACGCGGATCACGACGCCCTGGAAGACCTGGACGCGCGAGCGGCTGCCCTCGACGACCTTCACGTGGACCTTGACGGTGTCACCGGCGCGGAAGTCCGGGACGTCGTCACGCTTGAGGGAGTTGCCGATGTCGGCGATGACGTTGGTCATGACTGCTCCTCGCGAGTGCCACAGGTCAACCGCGGATGGTGGTGATGGGATCGGTTGGTGCTCGTGCGGCCAGCCGTCGCGCCCCCTGTGGCAGGTGCGGTGCGGCGGGTCCCCGGGGCGGAGCATCGGCGATGCGTCCGGGCGACCCTGGCCTCGAGCAGACCAAGGAGGAAGTCTGCCAGAGCGCGACGTTCAGCGTGAAATCCGCCGGGCCCGCTTGGTGAGCACGACCGCCCCCGGCGGGGCTGCCCGGTCGGGCCGCAGCCGGAAGCCGGCCTTCTTGTACATCCGCTGGTTGTCGGTGGAGCCGGCGCCGGTGAACAGCACGTAGGTCTCCACACCCGCGGGGGCGAGGCCCTCGACCAGCTCGAGCAGCGCGCGGCCGAGGCCACGACCCTGCAGGTCGGGGGCGACCATGATGCGCCCGATGTCCCACTCGCCGTGCGCGTCGAGGCGCCCGCGGACCGCGCCGACCAGGCGTCCCGAGGACGGCTCGCGCGCCACCATGACGGTCCACTCCCCCAGCCCGCGGCGCAGGTCGTCCAGCGACTCGCGCAGCGCCGGGATGTCCACGCCCGGGTTGGCCTCGAGCTCCTGCAGCCAGCAGGCGCGCTGGAGGGTGTAGATCTCGCCGGCGTCGGCGGGCACCGCGGGCCGTACGTCGAGGTCGGCGAGGCCCGACACCACACCCGACGCCGGCAGGAGGTCCGGCCGGCGCTCGGCGGTCCGGCGCTCCGCCTGCTCGCGGCGCCAGGCGGCGATGCGCGCGTGGTCGCCGGAGAGCAGGACGTCGGGGACGTCGAGACCGCGCCACGAGGCGGGCTTGGTGTAGACGGGGTACTCGAGGAGGCCCTCGGCGTGCGACTCCTCGACGAGGGACTCGGCGTTGCCCATGAAGCCCGGCAGCAGCCGGACCACCGCCTCGGTGACGGCCAGCGCGGCCACCTCGCCACCGTTGAGCACGTAGTCGCCCAGGGAGACCTCGCGGACGACGGCCCGCTCCCGGGCGTGGTCGAGCACGCGCTGGTCGATGCCCTCGTAGCGTCCGCAGGCGAAGACGATGTGCTCGGCTGTCGCCAGCTCGCCGGCCAGGCGCTGGTCGAAGCGCTCGCCCGACGGCGTGGTGAAGACGATCGTGGTGGCCGGGCCGGCGAGCTCGTCGAGCGCCTCGCCCCACGGCTCCGGCTTCATGACCATGCCGGCGCCGCCGCCGTAGGGCGTGTCGTCCACGCTCCGGTGCCGGTCGTGGGTCCAGCGGCGCAGGTCGTGCACGGTGAAGCTGACCAGCCCCCTGGCCGCGGCCTTCCCGGGCAGCGACAGCTCGAGGGGAGCGAAGAACCCGGGGAAGATCGAGACGTAGTCGAGCCTCACGCCGGGGCCTCGTCGGGGAACGGCGAGACCAGTCCCGGCCGGTCGGCCACGACCACCCGGCCGGCCGCGAGGTCGACCTCGGGCACCAGTGCGGCGACGAACGGCACCAGCGCGTCGCGGCCGTCGGCGGTCCGCACGGTCAGCAGGTCCTGCGCCGAGCCGTGGACCAGAGCGGTGACGGTGCCGAGCGGGGTCCCGTCGAGGTCCACGACGTCGAGCCCGACGAGCTGGTGGTCGTAGTACTCCTCGGGGTCCTCGGGGGTCTCGTCGTGCCCGATGGTCGCGTGCAGCACCGTGCCCCGGGCGGCCTCCGCCGCGTTGCGGTCGGACAGCTCCTCGAACGTGACGAGCAGCGTGCTCTGGTGCCAGCGGGCGCGGGCGACGGTGAGCGTTGCGGGGCGCCGGTCGGCGCCGGCCGGGGCCTCGGCGCGCAACGTCGTCCCCGGGGCGAAGCGCCGCTCGGGCTCGTCGGTGCGTACGTCGAGGGTCACCTCGCCGCGGATGCCGTGCGGCTTGCCGATGCGGCCGACCACGACCTCGATGTCCTCGCTCACGCGGCCAGCGTAGAGGGACTGGGCCGTGGGTCCCGCAGCGACTCGACACCCAGCGGGGTCCCGTGCCGACACTCGAGGCACCCCGGCGACGTCCGGCCGAGCGGAGCCGAGCCACCCGGGAAATGGCCGACGGGCGCCGCCCCGCGAGGGGTGGCGCCCGTCGGTCGAGCCGTACGGCAGGTCAGCGGCGGCGGTCGGTGTCCACGAAGTCCACCCGCGCGCCACCGCGGCCGGCGAGGGCCGACACGACGGTGCGGAAGGCGGTCGCGGTCCGGCCGTTGCGGCCGATCACCTTGCCGAGGTCGTCGGGGTGCACCCGGACCTCGAGGATCGAGCCACGACGCAGCTGCTTGTCGCGGACGGTGACGTCGTCGGGGTGGTCGACGATGCCACGCACCAGGTGCTCGAGCGCCTCGGCCAGCACGATCAGGCCTGCTTGTCCGCGTCGATGCCGGAGGTGTTCTTGCCGGCGTCCTCAGCGGTGACGTTCTCCAGGTCGGCAGCGGCGTCGGCGGCGCCCTCGGGCGTCTCGGCGTCGGGGACCGGGTGCGTCTCGGGCGCCTCGGCGGCGGGCTCGTCGGTCTTCTTCTCGGCCTTCTTGCGGGCGGTCACCGCAGCGCCCTTGGGCTCGGCGGCGGCCTCCTTCAGCGCCTCGTTGAAGATGTCGAGCTTGGAGCGCTTGGGCTCCTTGACCTGGAGGGTGCCCTCGGCGCCCGGCAGACCCTTGAACTTCTGCCAGTCACCGGTCACCTTGAGGATCGCCTCGACGGCCTCGGAGGGCTGGGCGCCCACGCCGAGCCAGTACTGGGCCCGCTCGGAGACGACGTCGATGTAGGACGGGTCCTCCTTCGGGTGGTACTTGCCGATCTCCTCGAGGACCCTGCCGTCGCGCTTCTTGCGGGAGTCGACGACGACGATGCGGTACTGCGGCACCCGGATCTTGCCCAGGCGCTTCAAGCGAATCTTGACGGCCACGTTTGTGGTGTCTCCTCAGAAATTGTCGTGGGTGAGCGGCCCTCGCCCAGGTGGGGCCACCGGGATCGGGTCACTCGACGGGCGCTGCGTCGTCCGGGTGAGAGGGCCCGGGCGCGCAGGACACGAGGGAAGATTCTGCCAGACGCGGGCCGCGCGCGACCAATCCGGCCGCTGACGGCCCCCGAGGCCGGGGCCGCGGCGCTCAGGCGGGAGCGAGGCCGAAGAAGGAGCGGACCGCACCGGCGCCCGTCACCTCGACCGGCACCTCGCCGCGCACGAAGGTCTCGGGGGTGAGCACCAGCCCCTGGTTGAGGGCGAGCTCGCCCTCGCGCCGCCGCCGCGTGACCGCGGTCGGGCGGTAGCCGACCTTGCGCGAGACCGCGAGCGAGGCGGGGTTGTCGAGGAAGGCCGCCGACGTGATCTCCTCGAAGCCGAGGTGGTCGAAGAGCAGCTCGCAGAACGCCCGGCGCACCGCCGTGCCGAGTCCGCGCCCCTGGTGCTCGCGCCCCAGCCACGACCCGGTCTCCCCGGTCCGGGTCACCGGGAAGTCCCTGGCGGCGACTCCCTGGGCGCCGATGACGCGACCGTCGAGGAGCACGGCGAGGTCGAGGCAGAAGTCGTCGGGGCTGAAGGTGGCTCGCTTGCCCCAGTGGTACGCCGCGGTGTTGCGCGAGAGCTGCCCCGCCGGCGCGGTCGACCACGGGACGTGGAACGGCATCTCGTCCGGGTCGTGGATGCCCGCCTCGGCGACCGCGCACAGCTCGAGCAGCAGCTCGTCGGTCAGGCCGCGCAGCTCCAGCGGACCCGCGACGACGCGCAGGCCGAAGGGTGGGTAGACGTCGGCGGCGGTGAGCACGGGCCCATCCTCGTCGAGCGCGCGGAGACGCCCCAAACCATGGGGCCGCAACCGGAGCCGCGCCGCGCGCGTCTCCCCCGTCGTGAACCCAGGCACGACCACCGCGCCCGTCGACCCGCTGGAGCTCCCGCCCCGCCTGAGCGCTCCCCCACGCCTGACGCAGCGGCACCCGTGGATGCTGCCCGTGGCGATGGTGGCGCACCGGGCGCGGCGTCGTACGCAGTGGGTGCGGGACGCGTGGTCGGGCGGGGTGGTCTGGGCGTCGCGCCACGACGCCTCCGACCTGCCGGTGCGGGTGAAGCAGCACGGCTCGCTCCTGCTGCGCGAGCTCGACCCCGCCCGGATGCACTTGCAGCACAACAAGGTCACCAACCTCCGCCTGGCCGCGCGGCGGCTCGACGGCATCGTGGTCGGTCCCGGCGAGACGTTCTCCTTCAACCGGGTCGTCGGCAGCTGCACGCGGCGCAAGGGGTACCTCGACGGGATGACGCTCGCCGACGGTGCCGCCGGCTCGGGTGTGGGCGGCGGGATCTGCCAGCTGGCCAACCTCGTCCACTGGATGGTGCTGCACTCCCCGCTGACCGTCGTCGAGCGCTCGGAGCACTCCTTCGACCCCTTCCCCGACCGCGGTCGGGTGCTGCCCTGGGGCGTCGGCTGCTCGATCGTCTACAACTACGTCGACCTCGTCGTCCGCAACGACACGGACCGTCCGTTCCAGCTCCGCGCGTGGGTGGGCGAGCGCTACCTGCACGGACAGCTGCGCACCGACGAGCGCCTCCCCCACTCCTACCGGGTGGAGGCGCGCGGCGAGCAGTTCCTCCGTCGCGACGGCCGGGTGTTCCGGCGCAACCAGGTCTGGCGCCGCGTGCTGGACCGCCGCTCCGGCGAGCAGGTCGGCGAGGAGCTGGTGAGGACCAACTGCGCGCTGGTCGTCTACGAGCCGGGTCCGGGCGTGGACGTCATCGACGTCGACTGACGCCGCGCAGCACGACGGCGGTGGGCGTGCGCAGCACGGACAGGTCCTCGACGGGGTCGCGGTCGTAGACCACGAAGTCGGCCGACGCGCCCTCGACCAGGCCGTCCACCCCCAGCCACTCGCGCGCGCGCCAGCTCGCGGCGCCCAGTGCGTCGTGGGCCGGCATCCCGATCCGCACGAGTGCCTCGATCTCCCCGGCGATGTTGCCGTGGCGGCTGATGCCGCCGCCGTCGGAGCCGGCGTAGATCGGCACTCCTGCCTCGTAGGCCGCCATGATCGTGGCGGGCATGCGCGCGTAGAGGTCGGTCATCGTCGCCGCGTAGGCCGGGAACTTGTCCTGCCCCGCCGCCGCGTGCTCGGGGAACTTGTCGAGCTGCATGACGGTGGGCACCAGCCGGGTGCCGTGCTGGACCATCGCGTCGATGAGGTCCTCGGTGAGCCCGGTGCCGTGCTCGATGCAGTCGATGCCGGCCTCGATCAGCCCGGGGAGGACGCCGTGGCCGAAGCAGTGCGCGGTCACCTTCGCCCCGTGGGCGTGCGCGGCCTGGATCGCCTCGGCGAACGCCTGCGCGGGGAACGACGGCGCGAGGTCGCCCTCCTCGCGCGAGATCCAGTCGCCCACCAGCTTGATCCAGCCGTCGCCGTTGCGTGCCTCCTGGGCGGCGTACGTCGCCAGCTCGCCCGCCTCGACCTCGTGGGCGTAGCCGCGGATGTAGCGCCTGGTCGCGGCGATGTGGCGGCCGCACCGGATCAGCCGCGGCAGGTCGTCACGGTCGTGGATCCACCGGGTGTCCGCGGCCGACCCGGCGTCGCGGATCAGCAGCGCTCCCCCGTCGCGGTCGGCGATCGCCTGCTGCTCGGTGGCCTCGTCGTCGGTCGCGCCGAAGTCGTCGAGCCCGAGGTGGCAGTGCGCGTCGACCAGGCCGGGCACGATCCACCCCTCGGCGACGGTGTCGGCGCCGGCCTGCGGCTCGTAGGTGACCCGGCCGTCGACGACGTAGAGGTCGCGCGGCTCGCCGTCGGGCAGGACCGGTCCGCGGAAGCGCTGCGCTGGCTCGGATGGCATGTCAGGGACGTTACAGCCGGTCCAGCAGCCACGACGGGCTGAGCACCTGCGCCGGCGACACGTTGGCGGCGAGCACCCGGTCGGCGGTCACCACGACCACGCTCCGACCGGCCGCGGCCGCGCGCCGTGCCTGCTCGCGGACCTCGGTGTCCCCGTCGCGCGCGGCGTGCACCGTGCGGACGTGCGCGTCGCGACCGGCACGGACACCGCCCTTGGCCTGTCCCTCGAGCACCAGGACGATCTCGTCGTAGGGCGTGTCGGCGACGAGGAGCCGCTCGTGGAGGCGGCGGGCGGCGCCGGCGCGGTCGCGCCACCAGCCGTCCGGCACCGAGCCGACCACGTTGGCGCCGTCGACGACGAGGGTGGAGCTCACCTCAGGAACTGCGAGAAGTCCTTCGGCAGGTTGAGCTGCTCGGCGGCCTTCTCGTAGTCGAGCTCGGCGCCGTCGGGGTTGCCGAACGGGTTGGCGCCCCGGTCCTTGGCCGCCGCCGACTGCTGCGCGGCCTTCTGCTGGGCGGCCTTGGCCGGGTTGCCGGACACGCGCTTCTTGCCCTTCTTGCCCTTGCCCTGGGGCGCCTGACGGGCCCCGGCGCGCTTGCCCCCGCCCATGCCGGGCATCCCCGGCATCCCCGGCATCCCGGGCATGCCGCCGCCGCGAGCCATCTGCTCCATCATCTTGCGCGCCTCGAAGAAGCGGTCCACGAGCTGGTTGACGTCGGAGACCTGGCGCCCGGAGCCCTTGGCGATGCGGGCGCGCCGGGAGCCGTCGATGATCTTGGGGTTCTCGCGCTCGGCGGGGGTCATCGACTGGATGATCGCCTGGATGCGGTCGATCTCGCGCTCGTCGAAGTTCTCCAGCTGCTCGCGGAACTGACCCATGCCGGGGAGCATCCCCATGATCTTGGTCATCGAGCCGAGCTTGCGGATCTGCATCATCTGCTGGAGGAAGTCCTCCAGCGTGAAGCCGCCCTTGGTGCCGAGCTTCTCGGCGGCCTTCATGGCCTGCTCGGAGTCGAACGCCTTCTCGGCCTGCTCGATCAGGGTGAGCATGTCGCCCATGTCGAGGATGCGCGAGGCCATCCGGTCGGGGTGGAAGAGGTCGAAGTCGGTCATCTTCTCGCCGCTGGAGGCGAACATGACCGGCTTGCCGGTGATCGAGCGGATCGACAGGGCCGCACCGCCGCGGGCGTCGCCGTCGAGCTTGGTGAGCACCACGCCGTCGTACCCGACGCCGTCGAGGAAGGCCTGGGCCGTGGTGACGGCGTCCTGGCCGATCATCGCGTCGACGACGAAGAGCACCTCGTCGGGCTGCACCGCGTCGCGGATGTCGGCGGCCTGCTGCATCAGGGTCTCGTCGACGCCGAGGCGGCCGGCGGTGTCGATGATGACGACGTCGTGCAGCCGGCGCCTCGCCTCCTCGATCGAGGCCCGCGCGACGTCCACGGGGTTGCCGGTGCCGTTGCCCGGCTCGGGGGCGAAGACGGGCACGCCGACCCGCTCGCCGTTGACCTGCAGCTGCTGCACCGCGTTGGGGCGCTGGAGGTCGGCCGCGACGAGCATCGGGGTCTTGTCCTGGTCCTTCAACCACAGCGCGAGCTTGGCCGCGAGCGTCGTCTTGCCGGCGCCCTGGAGGCCCGCGAGCATGATGACCGTCGGACCGCTCTTGGCGTAGCGCAGCCGGCGCGTCTCCCCGCCGAGGATCGCGACGAGCTCCTCGTGGACGATCTTGATGATCTGCTGCGCCGGGTTGAGGGCGCCGCTGACCTCCTCGCCGCGGGCGCGCTCCTTGACCGCCCCGACGAACTCCTTGACGACCGGCAGGGCGACGTCGGCCTCCAGCAGCGCGATGCGGATCTCGCGCGCCGTGGCGTCGATGTCGGCCTCGGAGAGCCGGCCCTTGCCCCGGAGGTTCTTGAAGGTGTCGGCAAGGCGGTCGGAGAGTGTGGCGAACACGGTGTGGGCTGTCCCTCGCGTCGATGGCTGGATCGGGGGTCGTGCAGGAGTCGTACGACGCTCCAGCCTAACGTCCGGACCCGCGCAGGGCTCAGCCGCCGAGCGCGGTGCGCACGGCGTGCGCGGCCTCCGCGGCTCGTTCCTCGCTGGGGCGCACGCCGCCCACCTCCTGCACGTAGAACACGTCGACCGCCTGCGGACCGAGGGTCGAGACGTGCGCCGACGCGACCGTGAGGCCCAGTCGGGCAAGGGTGGTCAGCACGCGGTGGACCACACCGGGCCGGTCGGAGGTGCGGATCTCGAGCACCAGGGAGGCGCGCGAGGCGTCGGGACGCACCTCCACGATCGGCGGCAGCTCGCCGTCCGGCCGGGCCGGCAGGTCGGGCAGTCGCTGGGTGCCGTCGACGACGCGCCCGATGCGCTCGCGGAGCACCGTGGCGTCCAGGTAGGCGTCGGGCACCTCCCAGGCGCTGACCCCCCACTCCCCGTCGGCGTCGACCTGCGCCCAGGCGCGGGCGGCCTTGACGGGCATCCGCAGCGCGGCGAGTCCGCCCGCCACGTCGGCGAGGAGGCCGACCCGGTCGGCGGCGACGACGGTCACCGTGGCGCCGTCGTCGTGCGGCTCGACCGAGACCGCGACCGCCTCGTGGTCGCGGCGCACCGACTCCGGCACGGGCAGCGAGCCCTCGGGTGCGGCGGAGGTCGGCTCGGCGCCGAGCGCCTGGTCGGCCCGCGAGACGAGGCGGTCGACCAGCGAGGCCCGCCACGACGTCCACGCGGCGGCCGAGGCGGCCTTCGCGTCCGCCTCGGTCAGCGCCCGCAACAGCTCGAGGCTGGCGGCGTCGGGGACGTGCGCCAGCAGCTCGGCGGTGGTCGCCGGGTCGTCGGGGTCGCGGGTGGTCGCGAGGGTGACGAGCAGCAGGTGCCACCGCACCAGCGAGGCCACCACCTCGGCGTCGAGGTCGGTGAAGCCCATCCGGGTCACGACCTTGCGGGCCAGCGGCTCGCCGGCGACGGAGTGGTCGTGCAGCGAGCCCTTGCCGATGTCGTGGAGCAGCGCCGCCACCAGCAGCAGGTCGGGGCGCCGCACGCCGCGGATGAGCGCCCCCGCCGCCGCGCACGTCTCGACGACGTGGCGGTCGACGGTGAAGCGGTGGACGGCGGAGGCGTGCGGCAGCAGCCGGATCTGCTCCCACTCGGGCAGGAAGGTCTCGATCCCGTCGACCTCGTCGAGCGTCTCCCACACCGGCAGCAGGCCGGGGCCGCTCGCGAGCAGACGGACGAGCGCGTCGCGGGCGGCGGCGGGCCACGGCACCGGCAGCTCGGCTCCCTCGCGCACGAGGCGGGCCGCCGTGGTGGGGGCCAGCACGGCGTCGCGGCTGGCTGCCTCGGCGGCCGCCCGCAGCAGGAGCGTCGGGTCGTCGGCCGGCCGCACCCCGGTGTCGAGCACCACCTCGCCCCGGGAGAGGGCGATGCCGGGCGCGATCGGCTCGAGCGCGGGCGTCCGTCGGCTCCGCTCGCCCGTCGGGCGGGCGAGCACCATGTCCGTGCGCCGCCACGTCAGTCGCGAGAGGTGCGCCACCCGGCGACCCATGGAGCGCACGTGGCGCTGGGCGGCCCCGGCGTCGCCCAGCTCGAGCCGCTCCGCGAGCGGGGCCCACATCTCCGGGGTGATGCGGTCGGCGGGGCGGCCGGCGAGGTCCTGCACCTCGTCGCGCACGTCGAGGAGCTGGAGGCGGGCCGACTCCAGGTCGGGTGTGGAGGCGTCGACGAGCCAGCTGGCCTCGAGCGCCTTCAGCACCCCGGCGTCGCGCAACCCGCCCTCGGCCTCCTTGACGTCGGGGACCGAGGCGTGGGCGAGCTCCCCGGTGACGGCGTGGCGCTTGCGGCTCATCGCCTTCAACTCCGGGAGCCGGGTGCGGGCCTGGCGGCGCCAGTCGGCCAGCATCACCGTGCGCAGGCGCAGGCTCAGGCCCGGGTCGCCCGCGAGGTGGCGGGCGTCGAGCAGTCCGAGCGCGACGCGGAGGTCGGCGGCGGCCTCGAGCGCCTCGCTGAGGGATCGGACCGAGTGGTCCAGCCGCCGGCCCGAGTCCCACAGCGGGTACCAGAGGGTCCTGCCGAGGTCGCCGAGGTCGGCGTCGTCGTCGTGGACGAGCACGACGTCGAGGTCGGAGTGCGGGGCGAGCTCGCCGCGGCCGTACCCCCCGACGGCGACCAGGGCCACCCCGGTGTCGGGCCCTGCGGAGGCGGCGTACGCCTCCCGGCAGAGCTCGTCGGCCGAGGCGGCCCTGGTCCGGCGCCCAGGGGCGGTCACGCGCCCGCCGCCTGGGGACCGGGTGCCGTCGGAGTGCCGGTCACAACGCGCTGGCGTCCTGCTCGCCGGTGCGCACCCGGACGACGGTCTCGACCGGGCTGACCCAGACCTTGCCGTCCCCGATGCGCCCGGTCTGGGCGGTCTTGACGACGATCCCCACGACGTCGTCGGCGTCGGCGTCGTCGACGACGATCTCGATGCGGATCTTGGGCACGAGGGCGATGTCGTACTCGGCACCGCGGTAGACCTCGGTGTGGCCCTTCTGGCGGCCGTAGCCGCTGACCTCGGAGACCGTCATGCCGGCGACCCCGAAGGTCTCGAGCGCCTCGCGAACGTCCTCCCACTTGTGCGGCTTGATCACCGCGGTCACGAGCTTCATGCGCTGGCTCCTTCGGTCTTGGCGGGGGTGGAGGCGGCGGTGGACGCGGCCAGGACGCTGCCGCCACCGCTGGTGCCGCTGTGCAGGTCGTAGGCCGACTCGCCGTGGGCGACGAGGTCGATGCCGTTGACCTCGTCCTCCTCGTCCAGGCGCAGGCCGATGGTGAGCTTGACGGCCAGGGCGATGATCGCGGTCAGGACGCCGGAGTAGACGACCGCCACCACCACACCGAGGGACTGGTCGGCCAGCGAGCCGAAGCCGCCTCCGTGGACGAGGCCGTCGACCCCGCCGGCACCGTCGGCGGTGGAGAACACGCCGATCAGCACGGTGCCCACGATGCCTCCGACGAGGTGCACGCCGACCACGTCGAGCGAGTCGTCGTACCGCAGCTTGTACTTGAGGCTGACCGCCCAGGCGCAGACCGCGCCGGCAATGGCGCCGATCGCGACCGCGCCACCGATGTCGACCGCGCCCGCGGCCGGGGTGATGGCGACCAGCCCGGCCACGATGCCCGACGCGGCACCGAGGGAGGTGGCCTTGCCGTGCAGGAGGCGCTCGACCAGCAGCCAGCCGAGGATGGCGGCCATCGTGGCGAGGGTGGTGTTGGCGAAGGTGCGGCCGGTCTCCGCGAAGAACTGGGCGAGGTTCTCCTCGTCGGTCTCGCCGGCGAAGACGATCGAGCCGACGTTGAAGCCGTACCAGCCGAACCACAGCAGGCCGGCGCCGACCATGGTGAGGGTCAGGTTGTGGGGGCGCATCTGGTCCTTGGGCCAGCCGACCCGCTTGCCGAGCAGCAGCACGAGCACGAGGGCGGCCACTCCGGCGTTGATGTGGACGGCGGTCCCGCCGGCGTAGTCCTGCGCGCCGATGCGGCCGCAGATCAGCGAGTCGTCGGTGCAGCTGAAGACCATGTGCGCCATCGGGAAGTAGACCAGCAGCGCCCAGAGCGGGACGAAGACCACCCACGCCGAGAACTTCATGCGGTCGGCGACCGCACCGCTGATCAGCGCGGCGGTGATGATGGCGAACGTCATCTGGAACATCACGTAGATGTAGTCGCCGGTCGCGACACCGTCGAGCCAGAAGAGCTCGAAGGGGTTGGCGAACAACGTGCCGTCCCCGCTCCAGCCCATCGACCAGCCGACGGCGACGTACAGGATGCCGACGATCGCAGCAGCGATGTACGACATCATCATCATGTTGAGCACGGACTTCGACCGTGCCATGCCGCCGTAGAACATCGCCAGCGCGGGCACCGTCATCATCAGGACGAGGGCAGTCGCCACCAGCATGAAGGCGTAATAGCCGTCCACAGGACCTCCAGGAACGAAATGGGGGTGTGGCCGCCAGGCCGTGACGCCGGTGTCAGGCAGGGGTCCACGTGTTGCCCGCAGCCTGCAGGCGCCAGGTTTCCCCCGGCCGCGGCACGTGTTGCGCGCAGGCAACGGATCGGGCGGCTGTGTTACGCGTGTGTGAACAGGGAGGGGCCCGGCCCCTCCTTGTTAGTGTTCGGCCGTGTCCAGACTGGCCGTGATGGCGCACTACGACGTCGCCGGGGAGCTGCGGCCCCACGTGCGAGGTCAGGTGGAGGCGCTGGCCGCGTCGGTCGACACCCTGCTGGTCTGCACCACCGCCAGCCTGCAGGACCACGCGCGGGCCTGGCTGAACGAGCGCGCCGTCGTGGTGGAGCGGGCCAACTACGGCTACGACTTCTTCAGCTACAAGGTCGGCCTCGACGCCGCCGGCGACCTGACGGCGTACGACGAAGTCGTGGTCTGCAACGACACCTACGTCTTCGCCCTCGACACCTACGACCCGGTGTTCGCCGAGATGGCGACGCGGCCGTGCGACTTCTGGGGCCTCACCGGCGCGGAGCGCGTGGCGCCCCACATCCAGTCCTTCTTCGTCGCCTTCCGTCCGTGGGTCGTCGGCTCGCGCGCCTTCACCACGTTCTGGGAGGAGATGGAACCGATCTCCAAGCGCCGCCAGGTGATCCGGCGCTACGAGGTCGGCATGTCGCGCCGCCTCTACGAGGCCGGCTTCGTCTCCGACACCTACTTCGTGGAGACCAGCGAGGACCGCCGCATCGCCCGGGAGCGGATGCGCTGGTGGGCCGCGCACCGCTCCAGCTTCCCCCGCACGCGCGCGGAGGTCCGCGAGTGGCGCGAGCGGGCCAACGAGCCGTGGAACCCGGCGCGGAGCCTCGCCGACCGGGTGCTCGACAACGCCCGCCTGCCCTACGTCAAGATCGACACCCTGCGCTACGACCCCTACAACCTCGACGCCAAGCGCCTGCTCGAGCTGTGCGAGAGGCGCTTCCCCCAGCGCTTCGAGGGCGTGCGCGAGTTCCTCGAGGAGACCGCGCAGTACTACCCGCTGCGCGACACCGAGCGGCTGCTGCCGACACCGCTGGCCCTCGAGCCGCTGTTCCCCCGGGTGAGGTACTCCGATGCGCGCTGAGCGCCGCCACCAGGCCCGGCTGGACGACGCCGCCGAGGTCCTGGTCGAGTCCGGGCTCGTCGACGTCGACTACGTCGGCGCCCAGCTCGGCACCACCTTCGACTCCGTCCAGGAGGCCGCGCGCGCCGCCGTCCTCGCCGGGGACGTCTCGACGCACCCGCTCTTCGAGGCGCAGTGGATCGGACGGCGCCGCTCGTGGCAGCGCCTCGGCCAGCACCCCGTGCTCTGGTACGTCTCCGAGCGGCGGCGCCGCAACCGCATCGCCCCCCACCCGCTCGTCGACCCGCGGATCGTCTTCGCGGCCTACCCCGAGGCCCGGCACCACCCCTACGGCGCGCTGTCCTACTGGTTGTCGGTGGCGACGCCCGGTACGCCGCTGCCGACCCGGATCCTGCCGCGCAAGGTCTCGTGGGGCACCTACCGCGCCGCCGCGATCGAGGCGGCCGCCCAGTGGCGCGAGGAGGTGGTGCTCGCGCGACCGGAGCTCGTCGGACCGGCGCCGGCCCTGCCGGCGACGCTCGGCACCTCCCCCGCCGTCACCGTCGTGATGGCGACGCAGGACGCCGGCCCGCTGGTCCACCGGACGGTGGAGTCGCTCCAGGCGCAGTCCTTCGCCGACTGGCACCTCGTCGCGGTCGACAGGGGGTCCGTCGACGACACGGCCGCGGTCCTCCAGGGCATGGCGGCGTTCGACGCCCGGATCACGATCGTGCGCGAGTCCCGCTGCTCGCACGCCCGAGCGCTCAACGTGGCGCTCGAGCACAGCACCGCCGAGCACGTCGCGTTCCTTCCGCTGGGTCGTGAGTGGCTGCCCGACCACCTCGCCGCCCTGCTCGCGCACGCGCACCACTCCGGCAGCGCCGCCGTCGTCGCCGGCCCGGGCGGCGTCGCCCGCTCGCGGTCCGAGCTGGTGGGCGGGCGTCCGGTCGACCTCGCCACCGGCCTGCTGCGCCGCGACGCGGTCAAGGACGTCGGCGGCCTCGACGAGAGCCTCGGCGGGGCGGCCGAGCGCGACCTGCTGCTCCGGCTCACCCGCGACCACGAGCCGCTCGCCGTCGACGTACCCGTCCTCAAGCGGCCCGACCCCACGCCCTCCGGCTTCGCCGACGACTGGCGGTCGGTGGTCCTCGAGCGCCAGCTGGTCGACTGGGACGCCGCTGCCGCGCGCCGCACCGACGAGGGCCTCGTCAGCCACGTGATGCCGCTCGGCCCGGAGCCGCGCCGCACGGTCGAGTGGCTCGGGTCGGTGCCCCGCGAGGGTGCCGAGCTGATCCTGGTCGGGGTCCGGCTGCGCCGCGCGCACCACGTGCTGGCCGCCTCCATCGCCTCCGTCATCGCCGGCGCCCGGTTCGTCTCGGTGCCGGCCGCGGTGTCGACGTCCGCGGCGACCAACGTCGGCATCGCCGAGGCGGCCGGCAGCACCGTCCTGCTCGTGCGTCCGGAGGCGATGCCGCCGCGGCAGCCGATCGCCGAGCGGCTCGCCGACGTGGTGCGCCAGGACGGAGTCGCCCTCGCCCAGCCCCTCGTCGTCGACCTCGACGGGGTGGCGTTGAGCGCGGGGGCACGGTTCAGCGCGGACAACCCGCACCCCGAGCTGTTCTTGTCCGGTCTGCCGACCAGCGACGCCGTGCGGATCGGGCAGTGCGAGGTCGCCGCGCCCGCGGCCCCGCTGGTCGCGCTGCGGACCGAGACCGCGGTGGCGCTGCGCGGGCTGAGCGCTCGCTTCCACAGCGTGCTCGCCGAGACCGACCTCGGGCTCCGTGCCCGGCAGGCGGGGCACGGCACCTCGGTGGTCGTGCCCGACGCGGTGATCACCTCGCGCACGGCGTACGCCACCGCGGAGGAGCTGATCGGCGCGACGTCCTCCCTGCGCTCCACCGTCCTGGGCGGCGCGGGCACCCCGCCGCCCGATCGGGCACCCGAGCTGCTGCGCACGGCCGGCCTCGAGGTGACCGACCAGCGCAGCCGGCGGGTCTCCGCCGATCCGGAGGACCGTACCGCCCCGGCGGTGCTCGTGCCCGAGCTCGTGGTGCGCGCGATCGACGGCATCCACGAGTCGCCCCCGCGGCTGCGGTGGGCCGTGGACATCGCCGCGCCCGCCGCCCAGCGGGGGGACCGCTGGGGAGACACCTACTTCGCGCGCTCCCTCGCCGACGCCCTCGAGCGCCGCGGCCAGCACGTCGCGATCGACCGGCGCGACGCCCGCGAGCGCGACTCACGTGACCACGACGACGTCCTGCTGGTGCTGCGCGGGCTGGACCGCGTGGCGCCCCGCCCGGGACTGCTCAACGTCGAGTGGATCATCAGCCACCCCGACATGATCGCGCCCGACGAGGTGGCCGGCTTCGACCTCGTCTACGCCGCCAGCACGAGCTGGTCGGAGCGGGTGACCCGCGAGTGGGGCACCACGGTCCGCCCGCTCCTGCAGTGCACGGACACCCGCTGGTTCCACCCCGACCGGGCCGAGCCGGACACCGGGCCCGCACTGCTGTTCGTCGGCAACTCGCGCGGCGTGTACCGCTACGCCGTGCGCAGTGCCCTGGCCATCGGCGCCGACCTCACGCTGCACGGCAACGACTGGACCGAGTTCGTCGACCGCGACCAGATCGCCTCGGGCGGCGTGGCCAACGAGGAGGTGGGGGCGCTCTACGCCTCGGCCGGCATCGTCCTCAACGACCACCACCTCGACATGCGGCGCGACAGCTTCGCCTCCAACCGGCTCTTCGACGCGGCCGCGTGCGGCGCGCGGATCCTCAGCGACCGCATCGACGGGCTCGAGGAGACGTTCTCCGGCCTGGTGGTGCCGTTCGACAACGAGCACGAGCTCGCGCGCCTGGTGAAGCCGCCCTACGAGGCCTTCCCCGACGACGCGACCCGCCGCGAGATCGCGATGCGGATCATCGCCGAGCACAGCTTCGACAAGCGCGCGGAGCGGCTCGTCGACGACGCGGTGCGCGCCCTGCTCGCCCGCCGCTGACGCCGAGGCGGCGCGGACGTCCCGTCAGTCCACGTCGACTGGGCGCGAACGTCCCGGCGGCCCACATCGAGTCGGCGCGAACGTCCCGGCGGTGCACGTCCAGTCGGCGCCAACGTCCCCTCGGTGCACGTCCAGTCGGCGCCAACGTCCCCTCGGTGCACGTCGAGGCGGCGCGAACGTCTCGGCGGTGCACGTCCAGTCGGCGCCAACGTCCCCTCGGTGCACGTCGAGTCGGCGCCAACGTCCCCTCGGTGCACGTCGAGGCGGCGCGAACGTCCCGTCGGTCCATGTCGAGTCGGCGCCAACGTCCCCTCGGTGCACGTCGAGTCGGCGTCAACGTCCCACTGGCCCACGTTGAGTCGGCGAGAACGTCCCACTGCCAGCGGGCCACTCACGCCGCCTCGACACCCCGGCGCGGGACACCAGCGCCGCCTCGACACCCCGGCGCGGGACACCAGCGCCGCCTCGGCGCCGCGATTCGGGACACTCGCGCCGCCTCGGCGCCGCGACGCGGGACACTCGCGCCGCCTCGGCGCCGCGACGCGGGGCACTCGCGCCGCCTCGACACCCAGGAGCGGGGCACTCGCGCCGCCTCAGCGCCGCGACGCGGGACTCTTACGCCGTCTCGGCGCCGCGACGCGGGACACTCGCGCCGCCTCGGCGCCACGACGCGGGACACCCGCGCCGCCTCGGCGCCGCGACACGGGACACCCGCGCCGCCTCGGCGCCGCGACGCGGGACACTCGCGCCGCCTCGGCGCCGCTACGCGGGACACTCGCGCCGTCTCGGCGCCGCCTCGACCCCTGAACGGGTCCTAGCCGAGCAGCGCGTCGACGAAGGCTGCGGCGTCGAAGGGGGCCATGTCGTCGGCGCCCTCACCCAGCCCGACGAGCTTGACCGGCACGCCCAGCTCGCGCTGGACCTGCACCACGATCCCGCCCTTGGCCGAGCCGTCGAGCTTGGTCAGCACGATGCCGGTGACGTCGACGATCTCGCTGAAGACCCGCGCCTGGATGAGGCCGTTCTGCCCCGTCGTGGCGTCGAGCACGAGGAGGACCTCGGTGACGGGGGCCTGCTTCTCGATGACGCGCTTGACCTTGCCGAGCTCGTCCATGAGACCGGCCTTGTTCTGCAGCCGACCGGCCGTGTCGATCAGCACCGTGTCGACGCCGTTGTCGAGGCCGTGCTTCACGGCCTCGAACGCCACGCTCGCGGGGTCGCCGCCCTCCGGTCCGCGGACGACCTCCACGCCCACCCGCTCGCCCCACGTGGCGAGCTGGTCGACGGCGGCGGCGCGGAACGTGTCGGCCGCGCCGAGCGTGACGGTCAGGTCCTCGGCGACGAGGATGCGGGCGATCTTGCCGACGGTGGTCGTCTTGCCGGCGCCGTTGACGCCCACGACGAGGACCACGCCGGGCTTGCCGTCGGCGCCGGTGACCTGGACACGGCGGTCCAGGTCGGTGCCGACGAGCTCGATGAGCTCCTCACGCAGCACCGCCCGGGCGTCGGGCGCCTGGCCGCCCTCGACCCGCAGCCGGGTGCGCAGCCTCTCGACGAGCGCCTGGGTGGGGGCGACGCCGACGTCGGCGGTGAGGAGCGTGTCCTCGATGGCCTCCCAGGTGTCCTCGTCGAGCCGGTCGCGGCTGAGCAGCGCGAGCAGGCCCTGGCCCAGCCCGCCCTGCGACCGCGACAGCCGCTGGCGGAGGCGTACGAGACGCGACGCCGTGCCCTCGGGCCTCTCGACCGTGGGTGCCGCCGCAGCGGGGCCGGCGTCGACCGCCGGCTCCGGCGGCGCCCCGGTCGCGGTCTCGGTCTCGGTCGGCGGCGGCGCGATGACGTCGGTGCCGCCGCTCGGCGGGATTGCCCTGCGCCGGCGTCCGGAGGTCAGCAGCCCGGCGAGCGTGAGCACGCCGACGACCGCGATCGCGATGATCAGATAGAGCCAGTCACCCATGGGGCCAATCCAACCATCACCCGGCGACCCGTCCAGCGGCCGGGCGGGCCGGGATCAGACGCGGGACTCGGAGTCCTCCAGCGTCGGCAGCGCGTCGACCCCCCGGCGCATGGCGTTGCCGAGCTGCGGCGCGACGGGCAGGTCCTCCCCGCGGTGCGGGTAGGCGACGTAGATCGCCACCGCGGCCGCGACGAGCACGCCGAGGGTCATCATCGAGACGATCACGAGCACGGGGTTCCTCCGAGATGGTCCGGGCAGGTCGCCTCCACCATGGCACGTCGCGGGCGCGGCTCCGGCGACGCCACCCGACGGCGGCGCGTCGCCGTGGCGAGCGTCACCCGGGCTGTGCCCCCGGACGCAGCAGGGGGACGACGGCGGCGCGGACGACGTCGGGGATCGGGGTCACCGGGCGGTCGCCGGGGCCGCGGGAGTTGTCGACGTACACGTGGACGAAGCGGCCCTCGGCCGCGGCACTCTCCGCGGGGCCCTGGAACAGCCCGATCCGGTAGACGACCGAGCTCGTGCCGACCTTGTCGACGACCAGGCCCATCTCGATCGGCTCGGGGAAGCCGATCTCCCGGAAGTAGCGGCAGCCGGTCTCCGCGACGACGCCGATCTGCGGCAGCGCGCGCACGTCGACGCCGGTCGCCTCGTAGAGGTAGGCGTTGACCGCGGTGTCGAAGAGCTCGTAGTAGGTCGCGTTGTTGAGGTGCCCGTAGGCGTCGTCGTCACGCCACCGCGTCGTCGCGGTGCGCCAGGCGACGTAGTCGGCGCGGGTCGGCACGTCTCGAGGCATGCGCGCATCCTCCCACCGGGGGTGCGTGCAGCCGCGGGGCCGGGTCACCGTTGGGTCGCAGCAGGGGCGCAGCCGGGTCGCAGCAGGGTCGCAGCAGGTGGTCAGCGCGACTCGAACGCCAGGCGCAGCCCGAGCGCGGCGAAGGCGGCCGCGAAGAAGCCCTGGATGCGCTCGACGAGCCGCGGACGCGCGAGCACGCGTTCGCGCAGCAGCCCCGCGCACACGCCGTACGCCGCGAAGACCAGGAACGTCAGCGCCATGAACACCGCGCTCAGCAGCAGCATCCGCGAGGTCGCGTGCGGCGCCGAGGCCGGCACGAACTGGGGCAGGAACGCGAAGAAGAACAACGTGAGCTTCGGGTTGAGCAGGTTGAGGGTGACGCCCGAGGCCATGACGCTCCAGGTCGAGCCCGGCCGCTCGTCGGTGCCGCCGATCGGCTCACGGCGGTGCCGCCAGGTGCTCCAGGCCATCCACAGCAGGTAGGCGACGCCGAGGTACTTGAGCACGGCGAACGCCACACCGCTGGCGTGCAGGAGCGCGGCCAGGCCGGTCAGTGCCGCCACCAGGTGCGGGACCCGTGCCGACCGTGCAGGCGAGCGCGGCCACCACGGCGGCGCGCGGACCGCGACCGAGGCCGGCGGCGATGGTGAAGACGGCGCCGGTGCCGGGGGTGGCCACGATGACCAGGGCGGTCAGGAGGAACGCCCAGGTCATGGGCCCATCGTGCCAGCCGGTGGGCGGTCCCGGCAGGGGCCGGTCTAGGCCGACTCGGCGTCGCGGAGGCGCTGGCTGATCACCGCGGACACCCCGTCGCCGCGCATCGTCACGCCGTAGAGCGCGTCGCCGACCTCCATCGTCCGCTTCTGGTGGGTGATGACGAGGAGCTGGGAGTTCTCCCGCAGCTCCTCGTAGATCTCCAGCAGGCGGCCGAGGTTGGTGTCGTCCAGCGCCGCCTCGACCTCGTCGAGGATGTAGAAGGGCGACGGCCGCGCCTTGAAGAGCGCGACGAGGAAGGCCACCGCCACGAGCGAGCGCTCACCGCCGGAGAGCAGCGAGAGGCGCTTGACCTTCTTGCCGGGCGGCCGCGCCTCCACCTCCACGCCCGTGGTGAGCATGTCGGAGGGGTTGGTGAGCACGAGGCGGCCCTCACCACCCGGGAAGAGCCGGGCGAAGGTCTGGTCGAAGGCCTTCTCCACGTCGGCGTAGGCCTCGGTGAAGACCTGCTCCACGCGGGAGTCGACCTCCCGGACGATGTCGAGGAGGTCCTTGCGCGTGCGCTTGAGGTCCTCGAGCTGCTCGGTGAGGAAGCGGTGGCGCTCCTCCATCGCGGAGAACTCCTCCAGCGCGAGCGGGTTGACCCGCCCGAGCATCGACAGGGCGCGCTCGGCCGTGCGGAGGCGCTTCACCTGCTCCTCGCGCACGTAGGGCCTCGGCTCGGGCGGCTCCTCACCGTCGGGGACCTCACCGGCGAAGGGAACCGGCACCTGCGGGCCGTAGTCGCCCACCAGTCCGTCGGCGTCGAGCCCGAGCTCCTCCAGCGCCCGCTCCTCCAGCTGCTCGATGCGCATCCGCTGCTGGGTGCGGGCCATCTCGTCGCGGTGCACCGAGCTGACCAGCTCGTCGTGCTCGCGTCCGAGGTCGCGCAGCCGGGCCCGGACGGACACGAGCTCCTGCTCGCTCCCCTGCCGGGACTCCTCGACCGCGGCCCGCTCGTCGGCCGCCTGCATCACCGAGCGCTCCAGCTGGTGCAGGACCACGGCGACCGCGGCGGCGACGGCCCGGGCGGCCCGGCCCTCCCGCAGCAGCCGCTCGCGGCGCTCGGCGGCGCGGGCGCGGGACTCGCGCTCAGCCTGCGCGGCGCGGAGCAGGGAGTCGGCGCGGCCGTGCAGCGCCCGGGCCCGCTCCTCGGCGGTGCGGAGCCCGAGGCGGGCGTCCATCTCGGCCTGGCGGGCCGCGCGGGCGGCCTCGGCGAGCCGCTCGCGCTCGGAGGTGTCGGGCTCCTCGTCGGTGACGTCCTCGGCCGCGGCGAGCCGCGCCTCGAGCTCGGCCAGGCCGGCGAGGTCCTTCTCACGGGCCTCCCGGGCGGCGGCGATCGCCCGCTCGAGTCGCTCGGCCTCGCCCTTGGCGGCACGGGCCTGGGAGCCGTACTGCCCCAGCTCCTCGGCCACCGCGGCCAGCGTCGCGTCGGACTCGTGCAGCTTGGCCAGGGCGACGTCCACACGCTTCAGCGCGTCGTGGCGGGCGGCCTCGAGGCGCGAGATCTCGAAGCCGAGCCGCTCGGTGGTCGCCGTCGCCTCGGCGAGTCGCGTCGTCGCCTCGTCGACGGCGGCCTGGACCTCGATCAGGCTGGGCTGGCTGGTGGAGCCGCCGGCCGCGAAGTGGGCGCCCAGCAGGTCGCCCTCGCGCGTCACCGCGACGACGTCGGGCAGGTCGGCGACGAGGCGCCGGGCGGCGGGCAGGTCGTCGACGACGGCGACCCGCGCGAGCAGCCGCACCAGCGCGGGGCGTACGTCGTCGGGTGCGGACACCACGTCGACGGCGTACACCGCCCCGTCGGGGAGGCCCGGCCAGTCCCGCGGGTCCAGCGGGGCGCCGCCCAGGAGCATCCCGGCGCGGCCGAGGTCGTCGGCCTTGAGGTGGCCGATCGCCTCCACCGCGGCGGCCGCGTCGGTGACGACCACGGCGTCGGCCGCGGTGCCGAGCGCGGCGGCCACGGCGGTCTCGTAGCCGTGGTCGACGTCGAGCAGCGCCGCCACGGAGCCCAGGAGCCCGTCGACGGTGTCGGTGGCGGCGAGCAGCGCCCCGGCGCCGTCCTTGCGGTTGAGCCCGATCTCCAGGGCGTCGCGACGGGCAACGAGCCCGGCGCGGTCGCGCTCCGCCTGCTGGGCGTCCTCGCGGGCGCGGGCGAGCTGCTCCTCGACCTCGTCGAGGGCGTCGACCGCCTCCTCGTGCTCGGAGTCCAGTCCCTCCTCGCCGGCGTCGAGGCCGGCGACCTTCGTCTCGAGGGCGGTGAAGTCGCGCTGGGCCCGCTCGGCCCGGGCGACGGCGTCCTCGCGGGCGTCGGTCAGGCGCTGGATCTCGGCGTCGGCGGCCTCGGCGCGCGACGTCAGCGCGTTGACCTGGCCGGTGAGCCGGGCGAGCCCCTCGCGTCGGTCGGCGGCGGCGCGCTGGAGGGCGGCGATGCGCTTGTCCTCCTCGGCGGCGGCCTCCTCGGCCGCGCGCCTGGCCACGACCGCGGCGTCGAGGGCGCTGCGCTGCTCCTCGACCTGCTCGGCGATCTCCGCCTCCTGCCGGCGCACCCGCTCGGCCTGCGCCTCGAGCTCGTCGGGGTCGCGACCGGAGTCGACGGTGTCGCCGTCGGCGGCGCCGGCGGCGTTGCGGATCCGCTCCTCGGCCAGCGAGGCGGTGCCGCGCAGCCGCTCCCGCAGCCCGGAGAGCGCGAACCAGGTCTCCTGAGCCGCAGCCAGCCGCGGCAGGTCGTCGCGCAGGGCGGCCTCGAGCCGGGCCTCCTTCTCGCGACCCGCGGCGATCTCGGCCTCGACCTGCTCGCGCCGCTGCACCAGCAGCGTCTCGTCGGCGACCTCCTGGTCGAGGGCGGTGCGGGCCGTCACCAGGTCGTCGGCCAGCAGGCGGGCCCGGGCGTCGCGCACGTCGGCCTGCACGGTCTGTGCCTGGCGCGCGACCTCGGCCTGGCGGCCCAGCGGCTTCAGCTGGCGCCGGATCTCGGAGAGCAGGTCGGCGAGGCGGGTCAGGTTGCCGTCCGTGGCGTCGAGCTTGCGGAGCGCCTTCTCCTTGCGCTTGCGGTGCTTCAGCACGCCCGCGGCCTCCTCGATGAAGCCGCGCCGGTCCTCCGGGGTCGCGTGCAGGATCGAGTCGAGCTGGCCCTGGCCGACGATCACGTGCATCTCCCGCCCGATGCCGGAGTCGCTCAGCAGCTCCTGCACGTCGAGCAGCCGGCAGCCGGTGCCGTTGATGGCGTACTCCGAGCCCCCGTTGCGGAACATCGTGCGGCTGATCGTGACCTCGGCGTAGTCGATGGGCAGCGCACCGTCGGAGTTGTCGATCGTGAGCTGCACCTCCGCACGACCCAGGGGCGGGCGTCCGGACGTGCCGGCGAAGATCACGTCCTCCATCTTGCCGCCGCGCAGGCTCTTGGCACCCTGCTCGCCCATCACCCACGCGAGGGCGTCGACGACGTTGGACTTCCCCGAACCGTTGGGACCGACGATGCAGGTGATGCCGGGCTCGAGCTGCATGGTCGTCGAGGAGGCGAAGGACTTGAACCCCTTGAGGGTCAGGCTCTTCAGGTACACCGCGGGCTCCTCACCGGATCAGGCCGACTCTCATGGCGGCAGGGAGACTGAGGGCTGGGGAAGCTCAGCGCCGCTCACCCTACGACACCAGCGCCCGCCCGCAGGCCGGTGCACGCCGCGCGTGCCGGGGCCCGCCGGGGGCGGCCCGGGCTCAGCGCCCGAGGACGTCCTCGAGGGCGGCGAGCACGAGGAGCACCATGTCGGGGCGGGCGTTGCGGCCCATCAGCCCGATGCGCCACACGCTCGAGGCGTACGGCCCCGCCCCGGCGCCGATCTCGATGCCGTGCCGCTCGAGCAGCGCCGTGCGGACCGCCGCGGAGTCGACGCCCTCGGGCACCCTCACGGTCGTCAGCTCGGGCAGGCGGCTGCCCTCCGCCACGAACAGCTCGAGGCCCAGGTCCTGGAGGCCGGCCTGGAGGGCGTCCCCGGCGGCCTGGTGGCGGGCCCAGACGGCGTCGAGGCCCTCGGCCAGGATCCGGGTGAGGCCCGCGTGCAGGCTGGCGACCATCGCCGTGGGGGCGGTGTGGTGGTAGGTCCGCTGGGCCTTCCCGCCGTCCTTCACCCCGGCCTCGCCGACGTACCCGCCCAGCATGCCGAGGTCGAGGTACCACGAGCGCGGCTTCTCCACCCGGCGCTCGAACGCCCGGTCGCCGATGGTGAACGGCGCGAGCCCGGGGGCGACGCCGAGGCACTTCTGGGTCCCGGCGTAGCCGATGTCGATGCCCCAGTCGTCGGCGCGCAGCTCGATGCCGCCGATCGAGGTGACGGCGTCGGTGAGCAGGAGGGCGTCGCCCTTGCCGGCGCCCAGGGCGGCGACGTCGGAGCGCACGCCGGTCGAGGTCTCGGCGTGCACCGCGGCGATCACCGTCGGCGAGGGGTGGGCCGAGAGGACCCGGTCCACGTCGACGGGCTGGCCCCACTCGTGCTCGACCGCGACGACCTCGGCGCCGCAGCGCGCGGCCACGTCGGTCATCCGCTGGCCGAAGAGCCCGTTGACGGCGACGACCACGACGTCGCCGGGGTGCACGGTGTTGACGAACGCCGCCTCCATGCCGGCCGAGCCGGTCGCGCTGAGCGGGAGGGTGCGCGCGTTCTGCGTGCCCCAGACCGTGCGGAGCATCTCGCACGTCTCGTCCATGATGCGCAGGAACTCCGGGTCGAGGTGTCCGAGCAGCGGCTGCGCCAGCGCGCGCGTCGCCTCGGGGTACGGGTTCGACGGGCCGGGACCGAGGAGGTGGCGCTCGCGGATCATGCAGCCGACCGTAGCCAACCCGCGGGCGTCACAGCACCGCGCCCGGGTTGAGGATGCCGGCCGGGTCCAGCGCGTCCTTGACCCGCCGAGTCAGCGCCATCACGTCGGCGCCGAGCTGGTCGGGCAGCGCCGCCTTCTTGGTGCGGCCCACGCCGTGCTCGCCGGTGATGGTGCCGCCGAGGCGGATCGCCGCCCGGAGGATGTCGTCGAACGCCGCCCGCGCCCGGCGCTCGGAGTCGGGGTCCCCGGCGTCGTAGACGATGATCGGGTGGGTGTTGCCGTCACCGGCGTGCGCGACGGTCGGGATCTCGACGTCGTGCCGCCGGGCGATGTCGGCGACCGCCGCAAGGAGGTGCGGGAGCAGCGGCACGGGCGCTCCGACGTCCTCCAGCAGCAGCGCGCCGCGGGCCTCCACCGCAGGGAACGCGGCCCGTCGCGCCGCGACGAACATCTCCCCCTCGGCGGGATCGTCGGTGAGCACGACCTCGCTCGCCCCGGCTGCCGTGCACGCGGCCTCCACGGCGGCGATCTCGGCCACGCGGGCGTCCCCGGGCGCGTCGGACTGCACGACCAGCAGCGCCCCGGCCGTCCGGTCCAGGCCGCGCGGCGAGAAGTCCTCGACCGCGTTGATCGAGGCCTGGTCCATCAGCTCCATCATCGAGGGCCGCAGCGTGCGGCGCACGGCCACGACCGCCTCCGCCGCCGCGACGACGGTGGGGAACGACGCCACCAGCGTCGCGGGCGGCAGGGGCAGCGGGACGAGCCGTAGCACGGCGCGGGTGACGATGCCGAGCGTCCCCTCCGAGCCGACGAAGAGCTTGAGGAGGGAGAGCCCGGCGACGTCCTTGATGCGCTTGCCACCGAGGGTGACGAGGGTGCCGTCGGCGAGCACCACGTCGAGGCCGAGGACGTAGTCGGTGGTCACGCCGTACTTCACGCAGCACAGGCCACCGGCGTTGGTGGCGACGTTGCCGCCGATCGAGCAGATCTCGTACGACGACGGGTCCGGCGGGTACCAGAGTCCGTGCTCGCGGGCGGCCGCCTTGACCTCGGCGTTGAAGGCGCCCGGCTCGACCACGGCGACCTGGCAGTCGGCGTCGACCTCGACCGCCCGCATCCGCTCGAGGCTCAGCACGATCCCGCCGTCGACGGCGCTGGCGCCGCCGGACAGGCCCGTCCCCGCCCCGCGCGGCACGACCGGGACCCCGTGCCCGGCCGCCCAGCGCACCGCCGCCTGCACCTGCGCGGCGTCCTCGGCGCGCACGACGGCGAGCGGCGTGCCGGCACCGGTCTCGCGCGACCAGTCGTGACGGTAGGTGCCGACGGTCGCGGGATCGGTGGCCACGACGCCCGGGGGCAGGGCGTCCACGAGCTCGCTGAGGGCTTCCACCCGCCCATCGAACCACGTAGGCGGCCCCGCCGCCGGTCACGCGGCAGCGGTGACGACCTCGTCCGCGTGCGCGATGTGGGCGAGCTGGCGCCACACCAGGGCCAGCGTGACGCCGGCACCGCCGAAGGCGAACCACCACGGCGCGGTGAGCCCCCAATGGTCGGCGATCAGCCCGCCGAGCAGGGAGCCGACCAGCATGCCGCCCATCACGCAGATCATGTAGACCGAGCCCACCCGCCCCTGGAACTCCGTGGGCACGGCGCGCTGGCGCACCGCGTTGGAGAGCGTCCCCCAGACGAAGGCGTAGGCGCCGAAGAAGAACATCAGCGGGTACGCCGCCCACGCGGACGTCGTGAACGCCATGGCCAGGTGGAAGACGACCTCGGCGAGCAGGCAGGTGCGCATGAGGGTCGCCAGGCGCACGTGCTTCTCGAGGAAGCCGTAGGAGAAGGTGCCGACCAGCCCGCCCAGCGCGGAGGCGGTGGTCAGCAGGCCGAAGCCGGCCTCGTCGATGCCGACCCGCTCCAGCGACCACAGCACCAGCACGGACCACGGCGCCGCCCAGGTCACGTTGAACACGACGATCGTCAGCGCCAGCGTCCGGACCGCCGGGCTGCCCAGCAGCCAGCGCACTCCTTCGGCGATGTCCTGGCGGACGTGGGTGTCGACCTCGCCGCGGACCGCACCCGGCGCCGTGCCGATGCGCGAGATCAGCACCACGCCCAGCGCCACGAAGACCGTGGTGACCAGGAACGGCAGCGCCGTCGCGGTCACGAACAGCAGCGCTCCCACCGCCGGGCCGACGAGCTGGTTGGCGGTGACCGCCCCGGCCATGATCCGTGAGTTGGCGATGCCGAGGTCGCGCTTGTCCACCAGCATCGGGACCAGGGTGCCGCCGGTCGCGTCGGCGAACACCTCCGCGGTGCCGAGCGCGACGAGCGCCAGCAGGACGATGGCGATGTCGACGTGCCCGGTGACGATGACCGTGCAGAGCAGCCCGAGCACGACGACCCGCACGCCGTTGGCAACCATGATGACCCGGCGCCTGTCGAGGCGGTCGGCGAGCGCGCCGGCGTACAGCCCGACCACCAGCCACGGCAGCTGCAGCGCGACCGCGGCCGACGCCACGAGCAGCGGGTTGCGGGTCTGCGAGGCCACGAGCAGCGGTCCTGCGGCGAGCAGCAGCCCGTCGCCGACGTTGGTGGACCAGGACGAGGCGACGAGCCACCGGAACCCCCGCCCGAGGCGCGCCGGCAGCAGGGTCTCGAGCAGTCTCACCACAAGCCGGTGAGCCTACGGGGGCGGGGAGGGCGACCGCACCCGGATATCAGCCGGCCGGCAGGGGCTGTCGGGCCGGCGTCACGGACGTTCAGGCGGGCTGCAGGTCCTCGACGGCGCGCTCCGCCCGCGCTGCGGCACGCAGGCGGTCGTTGTCGGCCTGGAGCCGCAGGACCAGCGCCTCGAGGTCGTCGACGCGCCGGCGGAGCCGCCGGTTCTCGACGGCGAGGACCGACGAGGTCCGCACGTCGCTGTTCACATGACCCAACAGCGCCTTGGCCATGGGGAGCCTTTCGCGAGGTTTCGAGGGCCGGTCGACCGGCCGTCTCCAAGAGTCCCACCGCGGTGGCGGGTCGGTCAATGCGGCTCAGCGCGAGCGCGGCGGGCGCTGGCAGCGGGGGCAGAAGAACGACGACCGGTTCATGAACGCGACGCGGCGGATCGGGGTGCCGCACCGGCGGCACGGCCGGCCCTCCTGCCCGTAGGCGTCGAGCGACCGGTCGAAGTAGCCGGACTCGCCGTTGACGTTGACGTAGAGCGCGTCGAACGAGGTGCCGCCCTGGGCGAGGGCCTCCCCCATCACGTCGCGCACGTGCCCGAGCAGGCCGCGGAGGACGGGTCCGCTCAGCCGGTCGCCCGGCCGTTCGCCGTGGAGCCGCGCCCGCCAGAGCGCCTCGTCGGCGTAGATGTTGCCCACGCCGGAGACCAGGCCCTGGTCGAGCAGCAGCCGCTTGACCGCGGAGGTACGCCGACGCGCCCGCCGCACGAACTCGTCGTCGTCGAACTGCGGGTCGACGGGGTCGCGGGCGATGTGCGCGATCTCGACGGGGAGGTCGGCGCCACCGGCGGAGACGACGAGGCCGCCGAACATGCGCTGGTCGACGAAGCGCATCTCGAGCGCCTGGCCCGCGGGGGTGCGGAGGGTGAAGCGCACGCGGAGGTGCCGCTCGTCGAGCGCGCCGGGCTCGTGGAGCAGCATCTGCCCGCTCATGCCGAGGTGGCCGAGGAGGGCGTCGCCACGGTCCTGCCCGCTCGTGGGGGCGAGGGCCAGCCAGAAGTACTTGCCGCGGCGGCGGACGGCGTCGATCCGCTGCCCGGCCAGTGCTGCGGCGAAGCCGGTGGAGCCGCGGTGGTCGCGGCGCACCGGCCGCGGGTGCAGCACCTCGACGGCCTCGATCCTGCTGCCGACGACGTGGCGCTCGAGGCCCGCGCGGACGACCTCGACCTCGGGGAGCTCGGGCACGGCTGACGACCCGGCAGGTCAGGCGTCGGCGCCGGACGCGGCCGGCTCGACCTCGCGCGGGGCGGCCTGGGCGTCCTTGATCTCCCGGTAGGCCGTCTCGGCGGCGCCCTGCTCGGCCTCCTTCTTGGAGCGGCCGGTGCCGTTGCCGAGGACCTGCTCACCGACGCGCACCCGGGCGACGAAGGTCTTCATGTGGTCGGGGCCGTCGTCCTCGATGAGGTACTCGGGCACGCCCAGACCGAGGTCGGCGGAGAGCTCCTGCAGAGAGGTCTTCCAGTCGAGGCCGGCGCCCATGGAGGCGGCCGCCTCCATCACGGGGTCGAAGAGGCGGTGGACCACCTTGGCGGCCTCGTCGATGCCGCCGCTGAGGTGGATCGCCCCGATCACGGCCTCGACGGTGTCGGAGAGGATCGACGCCTTGTCGCGGCCGCCGGTGGTCTCCTCGCCGCGCCCCAGCCTGATGTGCCGGCCGAGACCGATCTGCCGGGCGACGTCGGCCAGCGCGCGCGCGTTGACGACCGCGGCCCGCAGCTTGGCCAGCCGGCCCTCGGAGAAGTCCGGGTGGGCGCGGTAGAGCGTCTCGGTCACCACGACCCCGAGCACGGAGTCCCCGAGGAACTCCAGGCGCTCGTTGGTCGGGATCTGCCCGTTCTCGTAGGCGAACGAGCGGTGCGTCAGGGCACGCTGCAGCAGCTCGGGATCCAGGACCGGATCACCGAGCGCTGCGCGGAGCTCGTCGGTGCTCAGAGGACCTGGCGACGGTCGGCGCGGGCGCCGTACTGGCCGCACTGGCCGCACGCACGGTGCGGCAGGTGCTTGGCGCCGCAGGCGGGGTTGGCGCACGTCACGAGGGTCGGCGCGACGGCCTTCCACTGCGAACGGCGGTGACGCGTGTTGCTGCGCGACATCTTCCGCTTCGGAACAGCCATGGTGGTCTCCTACTAGCTTGGCGTGCTTGCTCCGCCGGGGATTCCCGGCGGGGTGGTCAGTCCTGGGGGTGCTGCGGGTCTTCGGGGTCCTGCTCCGGCTGCAGCTGCTGCAGTCCGGCCCAGCGCGGGTCGATCGGCGCGTCGTGCGCGTGGTCCGGGTCGTCCGCGAGCCGCGCACCGCACTCGGCGCACAACCCGGGGCAATCGTCCATGCACAGCGGCTGGAACGGTAGCGCGAGCACCACCGCGTCCCGCAGCAGCGGTTCGAGGTCGAGCAGGTCGTCCTCGAGCCGGCTGGTCTCGTCGTCGAGGTCGCGGTCGTCGTTCTCCGCGGCCCTGTCGTGCTGGTCGGGGTAGACGTAGAGCTCCTGCAGCGTCGCGTGGATCTCGTCCTCGATCGGCTCCAGGCACCGTACGCACTCCCCCTCGAGCCTGGCCGTGGCCGTGCCCGTGAGCAGCACGCCCTCCATGACCGCCTCCAGCCGCAGGTCGAGCTCGACCGGCGATCCTTCGGGGACAGCGAGGACTTCGATACCGAGCTGTGGCGGTGCCGGAACGGAGAGCTCGAGCTCACGCTGGGACCCCGGGCGGCGGCCGAGCTCGCGAGTATCGAGCACGAGCGGCGCCCTCGGGTCCAGGCTGCTCACGTCGAACTCCCACATCTGGACACCAACACAACCTCGGAATCGTATCGGTCGCCCCGCCGGAGGGCCAAAACGAGTGCCGGGTGGGGCCCGTCACCCGGGCGGCGCACGCCGGGACCCGTCAGCCGGTGCGCTCCGCGAGGCGCGCCACGAGCCGCTCGCGGACCGCGTCGGGAAGCAGGCCCCGGACGTCGCCGCCGAGGGCCGCGACCTCCTTGACCAGGCTCGAGGAGACGAACCCGTGGCCGGGGGCGCCGGGGAGGAAGACGGTGTCCACGTCGGTGAGGTGGGCGTTCATCTGGGCCATCGGCAGCTCGTACTCGTAGTCGCCGGACCCGCGCAGCCCCTTGACGATCGCCACGGCGCCGACGTCGCGGCAGAAGTCGACGACGAGGCCCTCGAAGCCCGCGACGCGGACGTGGGGGAAGCCGTCGGTCGCCTCCTCGAGCATCGCGATGCGCTCCTCGGGGGTGAACAGCCGGTTCTTGGAGGCGTTCACGCCGACGGCGACCACGACCTCGTCGAACAGCCTCGCGGCGCGCCGGACGATGTCGAGGTGGCCGTTGGTCACGGGGTCGAAGGACCCGGGGCAGACAGCGCGACGCACGGGCGTGGCCTTCCTTCGGGGCCCCGTCCGGTCCGTCGGACCGTCCGGGCCGGGATGTCGATCAGGACGCGGGTCGGGATACGGGGGTGGCGTGACCGTACCAAAGCGCGGTCTCGCCGTAGCGCTTCGTGCGGTCCGCCTCGATCCCGCCCGGCCACACGACCTCGCTGCGCTTGGCGGCGCGCTCGACGACGACCAGCGCGCCCGGCACGAGCCAGCCCTGGTCGACCAGCGCCGCCAGATCGGCCGCGACGTCGGCGTCGGGCATGGGATAGGGCGGGTCGGAGAAGACGACGTCGTAGGGCGCGGCCGGCGGCGACTGCAGCACGGTCCGCACGGCCGCGGCGACCACGCGCACCCGGGAGAAGCCGAGCGCTGCGGCGTTGCGGGTGATCAGGGCGGCGGTACGGCGGTCCTGCTCGACCATCGTCACCACCCCGGCACCCCGGGACCACGCCTCCAGGCCGACGGCGCCCGACCCGGCGTAGAGGTCGAGGAAGCGCAGTCCGTCGAGGGAGCCCGTCCGTGACTCCACTGCGGAGAAGAGAGCCTCGCGCACCCGGTCGCTCGTGGGGCGGGTCGCTTGGCCGCGCGGCGTCTCCAGACGGCGACCCCCCGCCGTTCCCCCGATGATCCGAGTCATGTCGTCGCGTTCAGCCCTTCTCCGTCCAGCCCTCGTCGTTCAGCCCTTGTCCATGTAGGCCGACGCCGCGGAGCGCTCGACCTCGGCGACGGCACGGGCCAGGTCGGGCGCCTGCGCCAGCGCAGGGTCCTCGGAGAGTAGCGCCTCCGCTGCCTCGCGGGCACGGACGATGGTCTTCTCGTCGCGCAATACCCGAAGTGTGGCAAGGCCCGACCGGAAGCCCGACTGGCTGGCGCCGAGCACGTCGCCCTCGCGCCGCTGCTCGAGGTCGATGCGGCTCAGCTCGAAGCCGTCGGTCGTCGCGGCGACCGCGTCGAGCCGGTCGCGGGCGGCGGAGCCGGCCTCGGCGTGGCTGACCAGCAGGCAGAGCCCGGGCAGGCCGCCCCGGCCCACGCGGCCGCGCAGCTGGTGGAGCTGGGAGACGCCGAACCGGTCGGCGTCGAGCAGCACCATCGCGGTGGCGTTCGGCACGTCGACACCGACCTCGATGACGGTCGTGGAGACCAGCACGTCGACCTCCCCCGCCGCGAAGGCACGCATGGTCCGGTCCTTGTCGTCGGGCGGCATCCTCCCGTGCAGGACGGCCGTGCGCAGCCCGGCGAGGGGGCCGGCGGCGAGCTCGGCGTGGACCTCCTCGACGGCCGCGAGCGCCCGCCGCGGCGCGACCTCGGCGCCGTCGTCGTCGAGCTCGACCTGCTCGGCCTCCCCCTCCTCCCGGGCGTCGGCGGAGATGCGCGGGCACACGACGTAGACCTGGTGGCCCTTCTCGACCTCCTCGCGCACCCGCTGCCAGACCCGGTCGATCCACGCCGGCTGGTCGGCGAGCGGGACGACGTTCGTCTGGATCGGCGCGCGCCCGGCGGGGAGCTCGCTGAGCACGGACGTCTCGAGGTCGCCGAAGACCGTCATGGCGACCGTGCGGGGGATGGGCGTCGCGGTCATGACGAGCACGTGCGGTGGGGCGCCGGCCTTGTCGGTCAGCGCCGCCCGCTGCTCCACGCCGAAGCGGTGCTGCTCGTCGACGACCACGAGGCCGAGGTCGGCGAGCTCCACCCGGTCCTCGAGCAGGGCGTGGGTGCCGATGACGATGCCGGCCTCCCCGGTGACCAAGCGCAACATGGCCTCCTGCCGCGCCGTCCGGCCCATCGAGCCGGTGAGCAGCACGACCTGGGTCGCGTGCGCGGCGCCGCCGAGCATGCCGCCCTGGGCGAGGTCGCCGAGCATCGCCGAGATCGACCTGTGGTGCTGCTGCGCGAGCACCTCGGTGGGCGCGAGCAGGGCCGCCTGTCCCCCGGCGTCGACCACCTGGAGCATGGCGCGGAGCGCGACGAGGGTCTTGCCCGAGCCCACCTCGCCCTGCAGCAGCCGGTGCATCGGGTGGTCGCGGGCGAGCTCGGCGGCGAGCAGGTCGCCGATCTCGCGCTGGCCGCCGGTGAGCTCGAAGGGCAGCCGGTCGTCGAAGGCCGCGAGCAGCCCGTCGTCCCGGCGCACGCGCGCCCGGGCTCCCTGCGCCCGGTGCGCGGCGCGGCGCCGGGCGAGCACCAGCTGGAGGACAAGGGCCTCCTCGAAGCGGAAGCGCTTCTGCGCGGCACCGACCTGGCTCCACTCGTCGGGGGCGTGGATCCAGCGGAGGGCCTGCATGACGTCCAGCAGCTCGTAGCGCTCGCGGAGCTCGGGAGTGAGCACGTCGGGGACGCCGGCCACCAGGTCGAGCGCCGCGGCGACCACCTTCTGGATGTCCCAGGTGTAGAGCTTGGCGGTGAGCGGGTAGACCGGCATCAGCCTGCTCAGCCGGGGGGCCTCGGGGCCGTCGAGGGCGAACCCGTGCGGCTGCTCGAGCTGCCAGCTGCCGCGGAACTGCTTGGCCTTGCCGGTGAAGACGACCCGGGTGCCCGGGCGGAACTCGGTCTCGTGGCGCTGCGCCATGGCGGCGTACGGGCTGAACAGGGTGACCGAGAAGTCGGGACCGTCGGTGCGCAGCCGCACCGTCGTGCGGAACTGCCGGCGGTTGCCGCTGGAGAACGGGGCGCTGTCGCACGAGCGCACCTCGCCGACGATCGTGAGCTGCTCGCCGACGGCAGGGGTGGCGACCTCGGACAGCTCGGTCGCGGCGACATAGCGCCGCGGGAAGTGGCGCAGCAGGTCGCCGACGGTCCTCAGGCCGAGGCCCTCCTCGGCGAGCTTGCGCTTCTTGTGGTGGTTGCCGAAGACGACCCCGATGGGGCTCTCCGGCGTGATCGCGACCATCGACGCCGACCGCTCACTCGACGCTGACCAGCAGCGGGTAGCGCGACTGGCCGCCCTCGTGGACGGCGACGTCGACGTGCGGGTGGTGCTCCTCGACGCGGGCGGCGACCTTCTCGGCGAGCGCGCCGCCGTCCTCACCCGAGACGATCGTCACGAGCTCCCCGCCACCGGCGAGCAGGCGCTCGAGCACCTCGACCGCCACCTCCTCGAGGTCCGAGCCGACCACGGCGAAGTCGCCGGCGACGACCCCGAGCGCGTCGCCGGCCTCGCACGGGCCGGCCATCGTGATGGCCCGGCGGGCGGCGACGGTGACGGCGCCGTGCCGCACGTGGCGGGCCGTCGCCGTCATCTCGCGCACGTCCGCGTCGAAGCTCCTGCCGGGCTCGTGCACCGAGATGGCGGCGAGCCCCTGGACCTGCGCGTGGGTCGGGATGACCTCCACCGAGACGTCGTGCTCGGCCTCCGCGGTGCGGGCGGCGATCTCCGCGGCCCGGACGGTGTCGCCGTCGTTGGGCAGGACGACGACCTCGGCCGCGCCGCACCCGGTGATCGCCTCGAGCAGCTGGCCGGTGGACGGTCGCTGGCCGGGTCCGCCGGGCACCACCAGCGCGCCCGCGGACGTGAACAGCTCCGCGAGCCCGGCGCCCGCGGCGACCGCCACGACCTGGCGCCCGGCGCGGGAGGAGGCTCGCAGCCGGCCGGCGGCGGTCTGCTCGGCGAAGTGGGTGACCCGCACCCGGTGCGGACGGCCGGCAGCGATGCCCGCCTCGATCGCCGCGCCGACGTCGTCGACGTGCACGTGGACGTTCCACAGGCCCTCGCCGCCCACCACGACGAGGCTGTCGCCGAGCGAGGCGAGGCGGGTGCGGAGCTCGGCGATGCGCTCCTGCTCGTCGGAAGCCACGTCGAGGAGGTACATCACCTCGTAGCCCGGCCCGTCCGGGGTGAGGTCCTCCCCCGGGACCGCGGCGGCGACCGGGATCTGGTGGGTGCCGATCGGGGCCGACCACGGCGACGGACGGCGTCCGGTCGCGGTCGTCTCCGCCGCGTCCAGCACGACGCACAGCCCGCGCCCGCCGGCGTCGACCACCCCCGCCTGCGCCAGGACCTCGAGCTGCTCGGGCGTGCGCGCGAGCGCCGCCCGCGCGGCCGCGGCCGCCGCGGTGAACACCTCACGCGTGCGGACCCCTCGCCCGGCCGCCTCCAGCGCCGCGTCGGAGGCGGCGCGCGACACGCTCAGGATCGTGCCCTCGACGGGCGTGCCGACAGCGGCGTAGCTGGCCTCCGTGGCCTCGGCCATCGCCGCGGCGATCGTCTCCGCCGGGCGGTCCGCGACCTCGGCCCCCGCGAGGTGGCGTACGTAGGCGCGCAGCATCTGGCTGAGGATCACGCCCGAGTTGCCGCGCGCGCCCATGAGCGCCGCCCGGGCCAGCACGGCCATCCCGTCGCCCAGCGACAGGTCGGGGTCGGCGGCACGGGCCTCGCGGAGCGCGTCACGGGCGGCCGAGACGGTGAGGAACATGTTGGTGCCGGTGTCGCCGTCGGGCACGGGGTAGACGTTGAGCGCGTCGATCTCCTCGCGGGCCGAGGACAGCGCGTCGGTCGCGATGTCGACGAACCGCGCGACGCCGTCCAGCGTGATGCCGTGGGTGACGTGCTCCATCGAGTCGGTGTGCTCCCGGTGTCTGTGCTGCGATGTCTGCTGCTGCGGTCTGGTGGAGGTCCTGCCGGGTCCTGCCGGGTCGTGCTGGTGCCTGCCGGCGCCTGGGGGTCTGGTGGGGTCCGCCGCGGCGTCCGTCGTACGTCGCGGTGCGCGCCACAGGGTAGTGCCCGGCGGCGACGACGCTGCGATTTCATCTCGCCGCCGGTCCTCGGCTACTCTTGCGCGGTTGCCTGCTGCCACCTCCTGTGGCGTCCGGGCTCACGAACAACTGTCAACCTCGAACGGATCGGAGTGCACGGTGGCTGCCGTCTGCGACATCTGCGCCAAGAAGCCGGGCTTCGGAAACAACCGTCCCTGGTCGCGCAAGATCACGAAGCGTCGCTTCAACCCCAACATCCAGCGCGTCCGGGCGACCGTCAACGGCACGCCCAAGCGCCTCAACGTCTGCACCGGCTGCCTCAAGGCCGGCAAGGTCTCCCGCTGACCTGACCAGACTCGGTACGAGACCCCCGTCGCTGCTGCGGCGGGGGTCTCGTTCATTTCGGGGCGTTCTTGACGGATGCTGCGAATCCCCCGCTTAAGCGGGGGATTGCGAACTTCCGGTGGCGTGCATGCCACTGGAAGTTCGCGACACGCTCACGAAGTCCGCGGCGCCGCCTGGCGGCGGGGGCGTCATGCGAAGCCGTACGTATGGGTGCGGGTTCGTATGACGCGAGACGAGACACCGCCCGGGCGTCATGCGAAGGCGTACGTATAGGTGCGGGTTCCTATGACGCAGGCCCGACACCGCCCTGGGGCGTCATGCGAAGGCGTACGAATATGTGCGAGTTCGTATGACGCATGCCGGGACACCGCAGGAGGGCGTCATGCGAAGGCGTACCTATAGGCGCGGGTTCGTATGACGCAGCCCGGGCCCCGCTCAGAAGTGCGTCCAGCCGGTCGGGCCGTCGTACTCGGCGCCGTCCACGGTGACGCCCTCCCCCGCCCGCACCTCGCCGATGACCTGCCAGCCGGAGGGCACCGACGCCACGTCGGGGAAGGTGGCGAGCAGGGAGTGGTCGTCGCCGCCGCCGAGGATGAACTCCATAGGGTCGGCGCCGAGCGCGGCGCCCACGGCGTGCAGCGGCTCGGGCACCTCGAACGCGTCGCGGCGTACGTCGATCGCGACCCCGCTGGCGGCGGCGATGTGGCCGGCCTCGGCGAGGAGGCCGTCGGAGACGTCGATGAGGGACGTGGCGCCGGCCTCGGCGGCCTCCGCGCCGGCGGCGTACGGCGGCTCGGGGCGGCGGTAGGCCTCCACCAGCGCGCGCGGCGAGCGGAACCCGCGGCCGAGCACCGCCAGGCCGCCGGCCGCCCAGCCCTGCCGGCCGGTGAGGGCGAGCACGTCGCCGGGCTGCGCCCCCGAGCGCAGCACCGGCGCCTGCGTGCACTGGCCCAGCACCGTGACCGCGACCACCACCTGGTCGGCGCGGGTGAGGTCGCCGCCCACGACGGTGGCGCCGATGCTCGCGCACTCCTCGGCGAAGCCGCGGGCCAGGTCGAGCGCCCACTCCACCGGGAGGTCGGCGGGCGCGGCCAGGCCGATCGTCAGGTGGCGCGCCGTCCCGCCCATGGCGTTGATGTCGGAGAGGTTCTGCGCGGCGGCCCGGTGACCCACGTCGGCAGCGCTCGCCCAGTCGCGGCGGAAGTGCCGTCCCTCGACCATGAGGTCGGTGGAGACCACCACGTGGCCGTGCCTGATCCGCAGGACGGCCGCGTCGTCGCCGGGTCCGACGAGCACGTGCTCGTCGGTCTCGAAGATGTCCACCAGCTGCGAGATCAGGCCGAACTCGCCGGCCTCGCCGAGGGTCGTCGTCGCGTCCGGAGCCATGCGCCCATCCCACCAGACCGGGACGCCGACCACCGTCACCCCGCCCCTGTCGGGTGCGCCGCGCGGCGCGGTAGGTTGTGCCGGTCACACCCGCTGAACGAGACCGAGGAGTCCACGATGGTCGTCCAGGCCTACATCCTGATCCAGACCGACGTCGGCAAGGCCGCCGAGGTTGCCCGCGAGATCGCCCAGGTCAAGGGCGTCACGCTCGCCGAGGACGTCACCGGTCCCTACGACGTGATCGTCCGCGCCGAGGCCAAGAACGTCGACGAGCTGGGCAAGCTCGTCGTCTCCAAGGTGCAGAACCTCGACGGCATCACCCGCACGCTCACGTGCCCCGTCGTCCACATCTGAGGCACCCGGCCCACGTGCCACCGAGTCGACGCCCCGGCCGCCTGAGGCACCGGGGCGTCGCCGCGTCCGGGGCCGCCCTCGCCGCGCTGACCCTCGCCGGCTGCAGCGGCACGCCGACGATCGAGGAGGTCGACCTCTCGTCCTCCGACCGCGCCGCCTGCGAGGCCCTCGTCGCCGCCCTCCCGGACACGCTGGCCGGGCAGGACCGGGTCGACGTGCGGCCCGACGGCGCCCTCGGCGCGGCCTGGGGCGACCCGGCGTACGTCCTGACCTGCGGTGTCGCCGAGCCGTCGGACTACGAGCCCACCGCGGAGTGCAGCGTCATCAAGGGCGTCGGCTGGTACGTCACCGACGAGCAGCTGCGCGACCCGGGTGGGGACGCGACGCCGATCGCCCTCAGCCTGCGGCCGTACGTCGAGGTGCGGGTGCCGGCCGACTACCGGACCGAGGGCATCGACCGGGCGCTCGCCGACCTCGCGCCCGCGCTCAGGGAGCACCTCGGCGAGGGACTGTCCTGCCTCTGAGGCGCCGCCGGCGCAACGCCCGATCGGCGCCCGCTCAGCGCCGGCCCAGCGCCGGCCCAGCGCCGGCTCAGCGCAGCCCGGTGTCGCGGCGCAGCGCGAGCTGCAGCAGCCGGTCGACCAGCTCGGGATAGGCCATCCCGGAGGCGGCCCACAGCTGGGGGTACATCGACGTCGGGGTGAAGCCGGGCATCGTGTTGAGCTCGTTGATGACCAGGGCCCCGTCGGGCATCACGAAGAAGTCGACCCGGGCCAGGCCCTCGCACGAGAGCGCCTCGAAGGCACGCACGGCCATCGCGCGCAGCTCCTGCTCGGTCTCCGCGGGCAGGTCGGCGGGGATGTCGATCTCGGTGTGCTGGTCGGCGAGGTACTTGGCCTCGAAGTCGTAGAACTCGTGGTCGCCGCCGGTGCGCACCTCGCCGGGGCGCGACGTCTCCGGCGGCCCCTCGAAGGTGCCGAGCACGCCGCACTCCACCTCGCGGGCGCCCTCCATCGACTGCTCGACGAGCACCTTGGGGTCGTGCCGGAACGCCTCCTCGAGGGCCTCGTCGAGCTCCGAGGCGTCGTGCACCTTGCTGATGCCCATGCTCGACCCGGCGCGCGCGGGCTTGGCGAACGACGGGAAGCCCTGCTGCTTGACGCGGGCACGGCAGCCGACCGGGTCCTGCTGCCACTCCGAGCGGGTCACCACGACCCCCGGCGTGACCGGGAGCCCGGCCGCCTGCAGCACGACCTTCATGTACGCCTTGTCCATGCCGACGGCCGAGGCGAGCACGCCCGAGCCGACGTAGCGCACGGCAGCCATCTCGAGCATCCCCTGTAGCGTGCCGTCCTCGCCCCAGGGCCCGTGCAGCAGCGGGAACACCACGTCGACCTCGCCGATCACCGACGGCACGCTCGACGGCTCGGTGACGACGAGGTCGGTCCCGGTGGTGGCACCCATCAGGGCGACGGGCGAGCGGTCGGCGTCGACCTCGGGGAGGTCGGCGCCGCGGATCGCGAGCCGGGCCGGCTCGTCGGCCTCGAGCACCCACCGCCCGTCGGTGGCGATGCCGACCGGCACCACGTCGTACGCCTCGCGGTCGATCGCGGCCAGCACGCTGCCCGCCGTCACGCACGAGATGCCGTGCTCGGAGGAGCGTCCACCGAACACCACGGCGACGCGCGGCTTCCGCGCGGTCTTGTCAGGCGAGGTGTCGTTCATCGCGACGACCCTATCCACCTACGCTGGCGCGCATGGCCACGGACTCGCCCGCCTCCCCGACGCCCTCCTCCCCGACGCCCGCCTTCCCGACACCTGCGCTCAAGCCCAGCACCATCGCCGTCACCGCCGGCCGCCCCGCGCGGACCCCGGACGCGCCGCTGAACACGCCGATCACGATGGCCGCGACCTACGTCGCGGGTGGCGAGGTGGAGTACGGCCGCTACGGCAACCCGACGTGGACGGCGCTCGAGGACGCGCTCGGCGCGCTCGAGGGCGGGCGCTGCCTGACGTTCGCGTCGGGCCTCGCGGCGGTCGCCACGGTGCTCGACCTGGTGGGGGCCGACGGCAAGGTCGTCGTGCCCAGGCACGCCTACACCGGCACGATCATGCAGCTCGGCGACCTCGAGGCACGCGGTCGCCTCCGCACGGAGCTCGTCGACGTCACGGACACCGACGCGGTGGTCGCGGCGTGCGACGGGGCCGCGCTCGTGTGGCTGGAGTCGCCCACCAACCCGGCGCTCGAGGTCGCCGACATCGCGACGATCACCGCGGCGGCGCACGAGGCGGGGGCGTACGTCGTCGTCGACAACACGTTCGCCACTCCCCTGCTCCAGCGGCCGCTGGAGCACGGCGTGGACCTCGTCGTCCACTCCGCCACCAAGTACCTCGCCGGCCACTCCGACGTGCAGATGGGCGCGATCGTCACCCGCGACGACGAGCTCCACGGCGTGCTGAAGGGCCGGCGTGACCTCGTCGGCGCGATCCCCGGCCCGTTCGAGGCGTGGCTGACGCTGCGGGGGCTGCGCACGCTGCACCTGCGGGTCGAGCGGGCGCAGGCCAACGCCGAGGAGCTCGCCCGCCGCCTCGCCGAGCATCCCGCGCTCTCGGAGGTCCGCTACCCCGGCTTCGGCGGGATCGTCAGCATCGTCCTCGCGCAGGGCGAGGTCGCGGCCGACCTGCTCAGCCGCAAGACCCGGCTGTGGATCCACGCCACGTCGCTCGGCGGCGTGGAGTCGAGCCTCGAGCGCCGCCGCCGCTGGAAGGCGGAGGCGGCGACCATCCCCGACGGGCTGGTCCGCCTGTCGGTCGGGATCGAGGACGTCGACGACCTCTGGGACGACCTGCGCAGCGCCCTCGACGGGTGCGTGGGCTGAGCGCAGCGGGCCCGTGCGCCGTCAGTGCAGCTCGGGCTTGGTGTCGCGGGCGATGAAGGAGTTCATCATGTCGTGCGCGGTCATCCTGCCGTCCACGACCGCGTCGACCGCCTCGGCGATCGGAGCGTCCACGCCGGTGCGCCGCGCCAGCTCGAGCAGGGACTTGCAGGACTTGGCCCCCTCGGCGACCTGGCGCGTGGAGGCGTAGATCTCCGCGGTGGTCATCCCCTGGCCGAGGCGCTCGCCGAACGTGCGGTTGCGCGACAGCGGCGAGGAGCAGGTGGCGACGAGGTCGCCCAGGCCGGCCAGGCCCATCAGGGTCAGCGGGTTCGCGCCCTGCGCCGTGGCCAAGCGGGCGGTCTCCGCGAGACCGCGGGTGATCACCGAGGCGGTGGTGTTGTCGCCGAAGCCGAGCCCGACGGCCATGCCGACGGCGATCCCGACGACGTTCTTGTAGGCGCCGCCGATCTCGCAGCCGAGCACGTCGACCGACGTGTAGGGCCGCCACGACGGCCCGTGCGTGAGGGCCTGGATGTGCTTGGCCCGCTCCTCGTCGAGGCAGGCCACCACCGAGGCCGCGGGCTCGCGGCGCGCGATCTCGCGCGCCAGGTTGGGCCCGCTGACCACGGCGATGCGGTCGGCGGGGGCGTCGGTCACCTCCTGGATGACCTCGCTCATCCGCATCAGGGAGCCGAGCTCCACGCCCTTCATCAGCGAGACCAGCGTGGCCTGCCGCGGCAGGATCGGCGCCCACGTGGTGAGGTTCTCGCGCAGGCTCTGCGACGGCACGGTGAGCACGACGACGTCGGCGTCGGCGGCCACCCGCTCGGGGTCGGTCGAGGCCGTGATCGACGGCGGCAGCTCGACGCCCGGCAGGTACTCGGTGTTCTCGCGACGGTCGTTGACCGCCTCGACGACCTCGTCGCGCCGCGCCCACAGCGACACCTCGTTGCCGGCGTCGGCGAGGACCAGGGAGAAGGCCGTGCCCCAGGAGCCGGCGCTGAACACTGCGATCTTCGTCATCGGCTGCGCTTCCTCGTCCTGGGCTGGTTCTTCGGGCGGGTCCGGAACTCCTCGCGGGGGTTGCCGGTCTCCCGCACGCCGCTGCGGCGCGGGTCGTACCGCTCGGCCGGGGCGGTCGCGCCCCGGAGGTCCTCCACCAGTCCGGTGATGGCCGCCATGATGCGGTCGGTCGCCTGGGCTGTGGCCTCCGGGGTCGGCGGCAGCGCGAGCAGGTCGTCCAGCTGCACCGGGTCCCCGGCCTTCATGGTGATGTTCTTGCGCGGCAGCAGGTGCGGCGTGGTGGTGTACGGCGGCAGCACGTCCTGCGCGCCCCACTGCCCCACGGGGATGACGGGGCACCCGGTGGCGAGGGCGATGCGCGCCGCCCCGGTCTTGCCCTTCATCGGCCACAGGTCCGGGTCGCGGGTCAGCGTGCCCTCCGGGTAGATCACGATGCACTCACCGTCGGCGATCGCCCGCACGGCGGCGTCGTAGGCGCCCACCGCGTTGCGGCTGAGCCGCTCGACCGGGATCTGCCCGGCGGAGCTGAGGAAGCCGCCGAGGTACTTGTTCGTGAAGAGCCCCGACTTCGCGAGGTAGCGCGGCAGCCGGCCGTGGTCGTAGACGAAGTGCGCCGAGACCAGCGGGTCGATGTGGGAGATGTGGTTGATCGCGATGATGCAGCCACCGGAGGCGGGGATCTTCTCCCCGTCGATCCAGGTGCGCGACGTCGCTGCGAGCAGCGTCGGCTTCAGGATGCTCGCGGCGACGGTCATGGCCCATCCGCGCTTCCGCTCCAACTTCCTGACGCGCACGCCCCACCCCTCCCATCCGACGGTCGCGAGCAGGCTACTCGGTCGCACCGGTGCGGGGGCTGCACCGGCACGCTGTCCCACATGGGAGGATCCACACGATGTCCCAGCCCGCTCCGGCCCTCCGACCCCGCTGCGTGGTCGTCGTCCCGGTCAAGCCGCCCGCGTTCGGCAAGTCCCGCCTGAGCGGGCTCGACGACGACGAGCGGCGCGCGCTGGCGGAGGCGTTCGCGCTCGACACCGTGCAGGCGGTCGCCGCCACCCCCGGCGTGCACGCCGTCCTGGTGGTGACCGACGACTTCCGGCTGGCCTCGCGCGTGCGCGCCTTCGGTTGCGAGGTGATCCCCGACGGCACCACCGAGGACCTCAACGCCACCCTCGTCCAGGGCTGCGCCGAGGCCGTGCGCCGCTGGCCGGGCGCGGTGCCCGTCGCGCTGTGCGCGGACCTGCCGGGGCTGCGTCCCGTCGAGCTGGCCGGCGTGCTGGGTGAGGTCGTCGCGCAGGTCGAGGCCGGGCGGGCGGCGTACGTGCGGGACGCGTCCGGCGCCGGCACGACCCTGTACGCCGCTCCCGCCGAGCGCTTCGACCCCCTCTTCGGCGCGGCGTCCGCGGCGCGGCACGAGGCGGCGGGTGCGGTCGAGGTGGGCGCCACCGCGACCAGCGTGCGCACCGACGTCGACGACCTGGCCGACCTGGACGCCGCGCTCGCCGCGGGCGTCGGCCCGCACACCTCGCACGCGAGCCGAGGGCGGGCCACCCCGTCGGGGTGACCCGCCCTCGCTCGTGACCGCCGGGCCCGCAGGCCCGCCGGCTCAGGACGACTTCTTGGCCGCGGCCTTCTTGGCCGGGGCCTTCTTGGCCGGGGCCTTCTTGGCCGGGGCCTTCTTGGCGGCGGTCTTGGTGGCGGCCGTCTTCTCGGCCGGAGCGGCCTTCTTCGCGGTCGAGGACGACGACTTCTTGGCCGAGGCCGCCTTCTTCGTCGACGAGGACGACGAGGACGAGGAAGACGAGGAAGACGAGGAGGACGACTTCTTGGCGGCGGTCTTCTTGGCCGGAGCGGCCTTCTTCGTGGTCGAGGTCGAGGAGGTGCCCGACGTGGCCGTCGAGGAGGAGGACTTCGAGGCGGCCTTCTTGGCGCTCGCGCCGGTGACGGCGGCCGCGGCCGCGCGGACGCCCGGGGGCTTGGGCATGGTGGCAGCGGTCAGCCGGGGCAGCTTCTTGGCACCGGAGATGACGTCGCGCAGCTCCTTGCCCGGGGAGAACTTCGGCACCGACTTCTTCTTGGACTTGATCCGCTCGCCGGTCTGCGGGTTGCGGACCCAGCGGGCGTTGCGCACGGCCTTCTCGAACGAGCCGAAGCCGGTCATGGCGACCTTCTCGCCCCGCGCGACCTCGCGCGTGATGGTGTCGAGCACCGACTCCAGTGCGTACGCCGCCTGCTTGCGGTTCCCCTCGTAACGCGCAGCGAGCGCGTCGATGAGCTCAGACTTGTTCACTAGCTTCCCTTCCAATGAACCCCGGTGCCGAGCTCGTGCCCGACTCTCTGCAGGGCACGCTAAGCACATGGAAGGGTGAGGACAATCACCGATGCCCTTGTTTCACGGGGAAATTCACGCGGTGACGGGCTTCCAGCTCGGGCGCGTCGCCTCGAACGCGGCGATGTCGGCGTCGTGCCCCAGCGTGATCCCGATGTCGTCGAGGCCCTCCAGCAGGCGCCAGCGGGTGTAGTCGTCGATGTCGAAGGAGTCCTCGACGGCGTCCTCGCCGGCGCCGGCACGGATCGTGCGGCTCTCCAGGTCGACGGTGACCTCGCCGCCCGGGTGGTCCTCGAGCCAGTCCCACAGGCGCTGCACGACCTTCTCGTCGACCTGGGCCGCCAGCAGGCCGGCCTTGCCGGAGTTGCCGCGGAAGATGTCGGCGAAGCGGGAGGAGACGACGACCTTGAAGCCGTAGTTCTGCAGGGCCCAGACGGCGTGCTCGCGGGAGCTGCCGGTGCCGAAGTCGGGTCCGGCGACGAGCACCGAACCGGTCGCGTACGTCGGGTCGTTGAGCACGAACGCGGGGTCGTTGCGCCACGCGGCGAACAGCCCGTCCTCGAAGCCGGTGCGCGTCACCCGCTTGAGGTAGACCGCCGGGATGATCTGGTCGGTGTCGACGTTGCTGCGCTTCAGCGGGACGCCGACGCCGGTGTGGGTGGTGAACTTGTCCATCGTCTGGGGCTCCTTGGGGTGCTGACGGCTCAGGCGATCGGCGCCAGGTCGGCCGGGGACGAGAGGGTGCCGCGCACCGCGGTGGCGGCCGCGACGGGCACCGAGACGAGGTGCGTGCGCCCGCCCTTGCCCTGCCGGCCCTCGAAGTTGCGGTTGGACGTCGATGCGCTGCGCTCGCCGGGGGCCAGCTGGTCGGGGTTCATGCCCAGGCACATCGAGCAGCCGGCGCCGCGCCACTCGGCACCGGCGGCGGTGAAGACCTTGTCGAGGCCCTCGGCCTCGGCCTGGAGGCGTACGCGCACCGAGCCGGGCACGACCAGCAGCCGCGTGTCGGCGGCGACCCGGCGGCCGTCGAGGATGGAGGCGGCCAGGCGCAGGTCCTCGATGCGGCCGTTGGTGCAGGAGCCGACGAAGACGGTGTCCACCTTGACCTCGCGCAGCGGGGTGCCGGCCTCGAGCCCCATGTACTGCAGGGCCTTCTCGGTCGCGACCTTGTCGGTGGGCTCGTCGAAGTCGTCGGGGCTCGGGACGCTGGCACCGAGCGGCGCGCCCTGGCCGGGGTTGGTGCCCCAGGTGACGAACGGCGTCATGGTGGAGGCGTCGAGCTCGATCTCCTTGTCGAACACCGCGTCGTCGTCGGTGCGCAGCGTCCTCCAGTGGGCGACGGCGGCGTCCCAGTCGGCTCCCGTGGGCGCCTCGGGACGGCCCTCGATGTAGTCGAACGTCGTCTGGTCGGGGGCGATGAGGCCGGCCTTCGCGCCCCACTCGATCGACATGTTGCACACCGTCATCCGGCCCTCCATCGAGAGCTCCTCGATGGCCTGGCCGCGGTACTCCACGATGTAGCCCTGCCCGCCGCCCGTGCCGGTGTGCGCGATCAGGGTCAGGACGAGGTCCTTGGCGGTGACGCCCTCGGGGAGGCTGCCGTTGACGGTGACCGCCATCGTCCGGGGCCGCGCCTGGGTCAGGGTCTGGGTCGCGAGGACGTGCTCGACCTCGGAGGTGCCGATGCCGAACGCGATCGCGCCGAACGCACCGTGGGTGGAGGTGTGCGAGTCGCCGCACACGATCGTCATGCCGGGCTGGGTGAGCCCGAGCTGCGGCCCGACGACGTGGACGATGCCCTGCTCGATGTCACCGAGCGGGTGGAGGCGGACGCCGAAGTCAGCGGCGTTCTTGCGCAGGGTCTCGACCTGGGTGCGGCTCACCGGGTCGGCGATCGGCTTGTCCCAGTCCACGGTCGGGACGTTGTGGTCCTCGGTCGCGAGGGTGAGGTCCGGGCGGCGTACGGTGCGGTTGGCGAGCCGGAGCCCGTCGAAGGCCTGCGGCGAGGTCACCTCGTGCAGGAGGTGCAGGTCGATGTAGAGGAGGTCGGGCTCTCCCGGGGCACTCCGGACGACGTGCTCGTCCCAGACCTTCTCGGACAGGGTCTTGCCCATGCTGCGAACTCCTTCACTTGGTGCGGTGAGGACGACCCTACGGCTTGCATCCCACTCCCTGAGATGAGAATATCGGCATATGGACAACGGATCTGGCGTAGGCGTCCTCGACAAGGCCGCCCTCGTGCTCGCCGCCCTCGAGGCCGGACCGGCCACGCTGGCCGGACTGGTGGCCGGCACGGGCCTGGCCCGGCCGACCGCGCACCGCCTGGCGGTCGCGCTCGAGCACCACCGTCTCGTCGCCCGCGACATGCAGGGCCGCTTCGTCCTCGGCCCCCGCCTGGCCGAGCTGTCCGCCGCTGCGGGAGAGGACCGCCTGCTCGCCGCGGCCGGCCCGGTCCTGGCCCGGCTCCGCGACATCACCGGCGAGTCGGCCCAGCTCTGGCGACGTCAGGGCGAGCACCGCGTGTGCGTCGCCGCGGCCGAGCGGCCCTCCGGCCTGCGGGACACGATCCCGGTCGGATCGCAGCTCACCATGAACGCCGGGTCCGCCGCGCAGATCCTCCTCGCCTGGGAGGACCCCGAGCGGATGCACCGGGGCCTCCAGAACGCCGCCTTCTCCGCCACCGCGCTCTCCGGCATCCGCCGGCGCGGCTGGTCGCAGTCGGTCGGCGAGCGCGAGCAGGGCGTGGCGTCCGTGTCCGCCCCCGTGCGCTCCCCCGGCGGCAAGGTCATCGCCGCGGTGTCGGTCTCCGGTCCGCTCGAGCGGCTCTCGCGCCAGCCCGGCCGGATGCACGCACCCGCCGTGCTCGCCGCCGCCGACCGGCTCTCGGAGTCGCTGCGCCGCGCGGCGTCGGAGTAGCCGGGGAGCAGGCGGCGTCGGCCTTCTCACCGCCGCCGCGATCCGGCAGGGTGGTGCCATGGCAGACCTCATGGACCTCGCGCCGGCCGGCGAGCAGCTCGCCGACGTGGTCGTCGACGTCCGCGACGACCAGCTCGACGCAGCGACGCCCTGCGAGGGGCGGACCGTCGGCCAGCTGCTGCAGCACCTCGTCGGGTTGACGCTGGCGTTCCGCGCCGCGGCCGAGAAGGACCTCGGCCCGTGGACCGACACCCCGCCCGACGGCGACGACTGGCCCGAGGCCGAGCCCGGCTGGCGCCAGACGCTCGCCGAGCGCATCCCCGCCCTGGTGGCGGCCTGGCGCGACCCGGCGGCGTGGGAGGGCATGACGCGGGCAGGCGGCGTCGACCTCCCCGGCGAGGTCTGCGGTCTGGTCGCGCTCGACGAGATCGTCCTGCACGGCTGGGACCTCGCCCGCGCCACGGGGCAGAGCTACGGCTGCGACGACGCGACCGCGGGCGCCCTCCTGGCGTTCATCGAGGGCTTCGACGAGAGCGGCACGCCCGGGATGTTCGGCCCGGCCGTCACGGTCGGTCCCGGGACCTCCCGCTTCGACCGCGTGCTGGCCGGCTCGGGCCGCGACCCGCAGTGGCCGGGCCCCTGAAGGCGACCTCGCGACCGCCGCGGCTGCGGGCCGCGTCTCAGAAGAGGGCGTCCTGCTCGAGCTCGAGCAGCTGTTGCTTGCGCTGCAGCCCGCCGGCGTACCCGGTCAGCGTGCCGTTGGCGCCGATGACGCGGTGGCACGGCACGACGATCGGGATCGGGTTGCGGCCGTTGGCCAGCCCGACCGCGCGTGAGGCGGCGTTGGTCATCCCGAGGCGGCCGGCGATCTCGCCGTAGGACGCGGTCTCCCCGTAGCCGATGGTCGCCAGCTGGGTCCACACCCGTCGCTGGAAGTCGGTGCCGACCGGCGCCAGCGGCAGCTCGAAGCCGGTGCGCTCCCGGGCGAAGTACGCCGTCAGCTGGCGCACCGCCTCGACCAGCACCGGGTCGTCGTCGGTGCGCGCGCCGAGCGGCCGGCCGTCCACCGGCGGGCGGAACGGGGAGAACTCGATCGCCACGATCGCGCCGTCCCGCTCCACGATGCGCAGGTCGCCGACCGGCGAGGGCATCACGGTCCACATGTCAGTTCTCCTCCGTCGCGGGGGTGGGGGGCATCAGGGTGTTCCAGAGGTGCATCAGTGCGTAGGACCGCCACGGGCGCCACCGGTCGGGATCGGCGTCGCCGCCGAGGCCGGCCAGCACCCGGCGGACCGCCAGGTCGGTCGGCAGGAAGACGTCAGGATGCCCGAGCGCCCGCATCGCGACGTAGTCGGCGGTCCACGGTCCGATCCCGGGCAGCGCGAGCAGCGCACGTCGTACGTCGTCGCGGTCCGGTCCCCGGTCGAGCAGGACCGTCCCGTCGGCGAGGGCGGCCGCGAGACCCACGAGGGCACGACCGCGCGCCCGCGGCATCGGGAGCCGGCCGGGGTCGGCGGCGGCGAGGGAGGCGGCGTCCGGGAACAGGTGGGTGAGGCCCGGGACGTCGGTCGTCACCCGCCGGCCGTGCTCGGCCACCAGCCGGCCCGCGACGGTGCGGGCCCCGGCGACGCTCACCTGCTGGCCGATGACCGTGCGGATCGCCGTCTCGTCCCCGTCGACCTGGCCGGGCACCCGCAGGCCGGGAGTGGCCCGGACCAGGTGGGCGAGCGCCGGGTCGGCGCCGAGGTGCCCGTCGACGGCGACGGGATCGCAGTCGGCGTCGAGCAGGCGGCGCACGCGCTCGCTCGCGGCGGCGGTGTCGCGCAGGTCCCCGAGCCGGAACTCCGCGGTGACGGCGCCCGTGCCGCCGCCGTATCGGTCGGCCGGCTGCCCGGCGGGCAGGTCGGAGAGGTGGAGGCGCACGGTGCCGGGGGCGTGCGGCAGGTCGAGGGTGCGTGCGTACCAGCCCGGACCGGCCGCCTCGACGCCCGCGACGAGGTGGTGGGCCAGGAAGTCGAGCATCCGCCGACCGGCGAACGGCGTCCGCACCGGGAGCCGCATCGTCACCACGCCCGCGCTGCGCACACCGGCCCGGTGGCCGCGGAGCTCGGTCGGGGAGGCTGCGTAGATCTCGCGCAACGTCTCGTTGAACTGGCGCACGCTGGCGAACCCGGCCGCGAAGGCCACGTCGGTCAGCGGCAGGTCGGTCGTCTCGATCAGCACCCGCGCGCTCTGGGCGCGGCGGGCGCGGGCCAGGGAGAGGGGCGTGGCACCGAGCTCACGCACGAGCAGGCGGCCGAGGTGCCGCGGCGTGTAGCCCACCCGGCGCGCCAGTCCGGCCACGCCCTCCCGGTCGACGAGGCCGTCGGAGATCAGCCGCATCGCGCGTCCGGCGACGTCGGCCGCGACGTCCCACTCGGGGCTGCCCGGGGTGGCGTCGGGCAGGCACCGCTTGCAGGCGCGGTAGCCGGCGGCGTGGGCGCTGGCCGCGGTGGCGTGGAAGGTCACGTTGCCGGCGGCCGGGGTACGCGCGGGGCAGGAGGGCCGGCAGTAGATCCCGGTCGTGCGCACCGCGGTGTAGAAGACGCCGTCGAAGCGGCGGTCCCGACTCTGCACGGCCCGGTAGCAGGCGTCGGCGTCGAGGTGCCCAGTCGGTGTCATGGCACCAGTCTGGGGCGCGCCACGACTCCGTACCAGCGGAAAACGGACACGGCGGCGACGAGCAGGGCGCCCCTCAGGCGGCCCGCCGGTAGCGCCGCTCCGGCCTTCCGCCGCCGCCGTACTGCAGCCGCACCGAGACCAGTCCGACCGCCACGAAGTGCTCGAGGTAGCGCCGTGCCGAGACCCGCGAGATGCCGACGAGGTCGGCGCACTCGGCCGCCGAGAGCTCACCGGCCTGCGTCAGTGCCGCCGCCACGGCGTCTGCGGTCTGCGGGCTCAGCCCCTTGGGCAGCGCCGCGACCGTCGCCGGGGCGGGGGTCGCGCCGAAGACGGCGTCGATGTCCTGCTGGCCCGGAGCGGGCGACCCGGACAGGGCCTGGTGCGCCTGGTGCGCGGCGCGGAACGACTCCAGCCGCACGCGCAGGTCGTCGTAGTCGAAGGGCTTGACGAGGTAGTGCACCGCTCCTCCGGAGGCCGCGGCGCGCACGGTGTCGGCCTCGCGCGCGGCCGTGACCACCAGGACGCCGACGTCGTCGCCGTCGGCCCGCAGCCGGCGCAGCACGTCGATGCCGGAGATGTCGGGCAGGTGCACGTCGAGCAGCACCAGGTCGGGACGCAGCCGCGCGACGTCGTCCAGCGCAGCGCGCCCGCTGCTGGCCACGCCGACCACGCGGAAGCCCTGGGTCCGCTCGACGAACTGGGTGTGGATGCGCGCCACCATGAAGTCGTCGTCGACGACGAGGACCGTGACCTCGCTCATCCGACCTCCACCCCTGGCAACCGGGCCTCGAACACGGCGCCCGTGTCGTCGGCCCCGGCACGCACCACCACCTCGCCGCCCCGACGCTCGCAGACGACCTGCACCAGGGCCAGCCCGACACCCCGGCCCTCCACGGTCGGCGCCTTCGAGCTCCAGCCCCGGCGGAAGATCTCGCTCAGGACCTCGCTCGGCACGCCCGGCCCGGTGTCGGCGACGGCGAGTCGCACGGCGCCGTCGTCGAGCCCGAGCTCGACCTCGACGCCGGTGCCGCCGACGGACACCGACGCGTCGACGGCGTTGTCGACGAGGTTGCCGAGCACCGTGCCCACGTCGGTGGACGACTCGGGGTCCAGGCGCGGCAGGTCGCTCCCGTCGCTCACCCGCAGCTCCACGCCACGCTCGGAGGCGAGGCTGGTCTTCGCGATGAGCAGGGCCGCGACCGCCGGGTCCTCGACCCGAGCGGTGACCGCGTCGGAGATCTCCGCCCGGCGCCGGCTGAGCGTGCCCACGAGCCGCGACACCTCGTCGTACTCGCCGAGCTGCACCAGGCCGGAGATCGTGTGGAGCTGGTTGTGGAACTCGTGGGTCTGGGCGCGCAGCGTGTTGGTGATCGACTCGCGCGCGCTCAGCTCGCTCTGCAGGGCGAGCAGCTCGGTGCGGTCGCGCAGGGTGGTGACCGAGGCCACCCTCCGGCTGCCCTCGACGACCGGGTTGCGGTTGACGACCAGCACGCGATCGGCCAGCACCACGACGTGGTCGCGGATCTCCGCGTCGTCGGCGAGGAGGTCGCGGACGGCCGCGTCGAGGTCGAGCTCGTCCACGTTCCGGCCCACGACGTCCCCCGCCGGACCCGGCTCGAGGCCGATCAGCTCGCGGGCACTGTCGCTGAGCACCGTGACCGTGCCGTCCTCGGCGACGGCCACCACTCCTTCGCGGATCGAGTGCAGCAGGGCCTCGCGCTGGTCGGCGAGGGCGGCAATGGCCGCCGGCTCCAGCCCGCGCGTACGCCGGCGGATCAGGCGCGAGAGCAGGAAGGAGCCCGCCGCTCCGAGGCCCAGCCCCAGCCCGGCGAAGGTGAGCAGGTCGGGCAGCACGCCCCGGGCCCGCTCGGCCAACGACGGGTAGGACTGGGTGACGACGGAGATGCCGACGAGGTCGCCCTCGTTGTCGAGCACCGGCACGTGCGCGGCGATGGCACGCTCGCCGAAGTCGTCGACGTCACCGGTCCACGGCCGCCCCTGCTGCACCGTGCTCGAACCGAGGTCGACCCGCTGCCCGCGACCGACGAAGTCGCTGCTCACCTGCACCACCCCGGTGGGGTCCGTGAGGTAGACCCCGCTGGCCTGGAGGTTGTTGCGCACGCGCTGGGTGTACGACGTCAGCGACACGCGGTTGCCGACGACGTCGTCGCGGATGTAGGCCTTGCGCACGAGCCGGATGTTGGCCATCGACTCGGCCTCGGCCCGCAGCCGGGCGCCTCTCGTCTCGCGGAAGTCGGCGTCGCTCTGCTGCACCGACACCACGCTCGCCACCGCGACCACGGCGAGGAGCACCGAGAGCTGCAGCACCAGGAACTGGCCGGCGAGCGTCGCCGGCCACCACCGCGAGCGTGACCACAAGTTCCACAACCTCCATTGCTTACCCAAGCGTGACGGGCGCCACAGGAAGTCTCCACCATCGTGGGGGTCGGTCGCGTCGGCGCCGGCCGCGCGGACCCACGACGACCGTGGGGACGCGGGAGACACTGACAGAGATCGGAGTGCACATGCTGCGTCCCAGGACGAGTCGGCCGGTGGCCACCGTCGTGGCCCTCGCCGGCGCGCTGCTGCTCGCGACGGGGTGCGGGGTCACCCGAGGCCCGCAGAGCGACGACATGACGATGCTGATCCCGAACAGCCCGGGGGGCGGCTACGACACGACCGGGCGCACCGCGATCGCGGTGATGGAGGAGTCGGACATCACCGGCGGGTCGTTCGAGGTGACCAACGTGATCGGCGCCGGCGGCTCGGTCGCCATGACCCGGCTGATGAACGCCGAGGGCGACGAGCGCACCATGATGACCGCGGGCCTCGGCGTGGTCGGGTCGCTCTACTCCTTCGGCGCTCCCCACAAGCTCCAGGACGCGACGCCGATCGCCCAGGTGATCGAGGACCAGGAGGGCGTGCTCGTCCCCGCGGACTCGCCCTACGAGACGATCGGGGACCTGGCGGCCGCCTGGCAGGACGACCCCGGCTCGATCGTCGTCGGCGGCGGCTCCTCCCCCGGCGGCCCCGACCACCTCTTCCCGATGCAGCTCGCCACCGCCCTCGACATCGACGCCCGCGACGTGCGCTACGTGCCGTACGACGGGGGCGGCCCGCTGACCACCGCCCTGCTCGGCGGCAAGATCGACGTCGGGTTCTCCGGTGTCGGCGAGTTCGAGGGACCGCTGTCGGAGGGCAGGCTGCGCCTGCTCGCCGTCTCCGGCGAGGAGCGGCTCGAGGGCGAGGGCGTCCGCGAGGCCCCCACCCTGCAGGAGTCGGGCATCGACCTCGTGTTCACCAACTGGCGCGGGATCTTCGCGCCCCCCGGCATCAGCGAGGAGCGCCGCGACGAGCTCATCTCGATGCTCGAGGAGATGCACGACACACCCGAGTGGCAGCAGGCCCTCGAGGACAACGGCTGGATCGACGAGTTCAAGACCGGCGACGAGTTCACCGCGTTCCTCCAGGAGCAGGACGAGCGCGTCGCCACCACCCTCGAGGAGCTGGACCTGCTGTGAGCACACCACTGGACACCCCCACGACCCCGGCTGCGCCCGGGACCACCGACGGTCCCGACCGCGACCTGGCCCAGCTCGGCCTCGCCGCGCTCCTGGTCGTGGTCGGCGGCTACACCCTCTACGACGCGACGACCCTCCGGGTCGGGTTCGGCGACCCCGTCGGACCGCGCCTGTTCCCCTACGTCATCGGCGCCGTGACGGTCGTCCTCGGCCTGCTGCTCGTGCTCGCCACCCTCCGCGGCGACGTGCCCGAGGGCGAGGGCGGCGAGGACGTCGACCTGCGCCAGCCCGCCGACTGGGTCACCGTCCTCAAGCTGGTCGGCGTGCTGCTCTTCACCGTGCTGACGATCTCGTTCCTCGGGTGGGCCGTCAGCGGCGCACTGCTCTTCGTCGGCTCGGCGTGGTCGCTGGGCAGCCGCACCCTGGTGCGCGACGTGATCGTCGGCCTCGTGCTGTCGGTCGCCAGCTGGTACTTCTTCCACGAGGGCCTGGGCGTCATCCTCCCGGCCGGGATCCTGGACGGGGTGCTGTGATGGACAACCTCGGCCTGCTCGCGGACGGCTTCGGTGCCGTCCTCACCCCGGAGAACCTGCTGTACGCCGTCATCGGCGTGCTGCTGGGCACCTTCGTCGGCGTCCTCCCCGGCATCGGCCCGGCCATGGCGGTCGCGCTGCTGCTGCCCGTGACCTACGGCCTCGAGCCGATCTCGGCGTTCATCATGTTCGCCGGCATCTACTACGGCGGCATGTACGGCGGGTCGACGACCGCGATCCTGCTGAACACCCCCGGCGAGTCGGCGTCGGTGATGACCGCGCTCGAGGGCAACCTGATGGCCCGCGGGGGACGAGCCGCCCAGGCGCTCGCCACCGCTGCGATCGGCTCCTTCGTCGCCGGCACGGTCGGCACGCTGCTGGTCGTGCTCTTCGCCCCCGCGCTCGCGTCGGTGGCCGTGGAGATCGGCGCTCCCTCCTACTTCGCGCTGATGGTGCTCGCGATGATCATGGTGACGAGCGTGCTCGGGGGCTCGCCGCTGCGCGGCTTCATCGCCCTCTTCCTCGGCCTGACGATCGGCCTGGTCGGCCTCGACCTCAACACCGGCCAGACCCGGCTGAGCTTCGACCAGCCGCTGCTGGCGGAGCGGATCGACGTCGTCGTGGTCGCGGTCGGCATCTTCGCCCTCGGCGAGGCGCTGTGGGTGGCGGCGCACCTGCGCCGCACCCCGGCGCACGTGGTCCCGGTCGGTCGACCGTGGATGAGCGGCGACGACGTCAGGCGGTCGTGGGGCCCGTGGCTGCGCGGCACCGCCTACGGCTTCCCGTTCGGGGCGCTGCCCGCCGGTGGCGCGGAGATCCCGACGTTCCTCTCCTACGTCACGGAGAAGCGGATCGCCGCCCGCAAGGGCCGCGACGAGTTCGGGCGGGGCGCCATCGAGGGCGTCGCCGGTCCGGAGGCGGCCAACAACGCCTCCGCCGCCGGCACGTTCGTGCCGCTGCTCGCACTCGGGCTGCCGGTCACCGCGACCTCCGCGGTGATGCTCGCCGCCCTCCAGGGCTACGGCATCGAGCCGGGTCCCGGCCTCATGACCGACCAGCCCGAGCTGGTCTGGGCCCTCCTGGCCAGCCTGCTCATCGGCAACGTGCTGCTGCTGGTGCTCAACCTGCCGCTGGCACCGGTGTGGGCGAGGCTCCTCCAGATCCCGCGGCCGCAGCTCTACGCCGGCATCCTGTTCTTCGCCGCGCTCGGCGCCTACGCGGCCAACCTGCAGGCGTTCGACCTGTTCCTGCTCCTGCTCCTCGGGCTGCTCGGGCTCCTGATGCGGCGGTTCGGGCTGCCCGTCCTGCCGCTGATCCTCGGGGTGATCCTGGGGCCGCTCATGGAGTACCGGCTTCGCGAGGCGATGGCCATCTCCGGCGGGGAGGTGTCCGCGCTGTGGAGCGAGCCGCTCGCGGTGGTGATCTACGTGGTCGTGGCGGTCGCCGTGGTCGCGCCGCTGGTGGTCCGCCGGGTGCGTCCTGCACCGGCCGCGGTGGCCGTGGACGAGGGCATCGCCGGGAACGCCGACGACGAGGAGAAGGTGCGATGAACGACCGGGTGACGACGATCGTGGTGGGCTGGACGCCCGACGAGTTCGGGGCGGCCGCGCTGGCGCGCGGCACCGAGGAGGCGCGGTTGCGCGCGGGCCGCGTCGTGGTGGTCAACGCGACGCGCGGCGACGCGCTCGTCGACGAGCGGTACGCCGACGAGGACCAGCTGGCCCGTCTGGCCGGCGAGCTGGCCGACAGCGGGGTGGACGTCGACGTACGCCGCTCGATGGGCGCCGACGTCGGCGACCAGGTCCTCGAGGTGGCTGCCGACGTGGGCGCCGACCTCATCGTGATCGGCCTGCGCCGCCGCTCCCCCGTCGGCAAGCTGCTCATGGGCAGCGTGGCGCAGCGCGTGCTGCTCGGCGCGGAGTGCGCGGTGCTGGCGGTGAAGCCGGCGTCCTGACCGGCTCAGGAGCCGGTGAGGGCACGGCGCCGGTGCCACAGCACGAGGGCGACGGCACCGCCCGCGAGGACGACGGCGCCCGGCAGCAGCACGCCGCCGAGCCCGTCGTCCCCGCCGGCCTCGGCGGAGGTGGGTGCGGACGCCTCGTCCACCCCTGGCTCGGCGCCCGCACCCACCTGGAACTGGACCTCGCCGGTGATCTCGTGCCCGTCGGCCGAGACGACCTCGTAGGTCATGGTGTAGGCGCCGTCGGGGCCGGCCCAGAGGTTCTGGCGCACCTCCGGCCCGACCGACGTCGGCTCGCCGTTGACGACGCTGCCGTCGGGTCCGGTGACGCTCACGTCGTGCACCTCGCTCACCGGGCCGGTGAAGGTGAGGACCGCCCGTGACGGGAGGACGTCGACGACACCGGACTGCGACGGGTCGGAGGTGAGCAGCTCGTCGTGCGCGGACGCCGGGGCGACCGGTGCCCACCCGAGCGGCACCGCGAGCGCGGCGAGCACCGCGAGGGCAGCGGCCCCGGCGCCGGGACGGGTGGGCATCGTCGTCGCCTCAGGACTGCGTCGAGAAGGCGGCGTCGAAGGCGGCGGACGGGGCGTCGAAGGCGAGCCGGCGGACGAACTCGAGCGCCTCGGGCGCCCCGACGAGGCGGTCCATGCCGGCGTCCTCCCACTCCACCGAGATGGGGCCGTCGTAGCCGATCGTGTTGAGCATCCGGAACGACGCCTCCCACGGGACGTCGCCGTGCCCGGTGGACACGAAGTCCCAGCCCCGGCGCGGGTCGGCCCACGCCAGGTGCGAGCCCATCCGGCCGTTGCGGCCGTTGCCGACCTGCTTCTTCGCGTCCTTGCAGTCGACGTGGTAGATGCGGTCCTTGAAGTCCCAGAGGAAGCCGACGGGGTCGAGGTCCTGCCAGACGAAGTGGGAGGGGTCCCAGTTGAGGCCGAAGGCCTCGCGGTGCCCGATCGCCTCCAGCGCCGCGACCGTCGTCCAGTAGTCGTAGGCGATCTCGGACGGGTGCACCTCGTGGGCGAACCGCACGCCCTCGCTGTCGAACACGTCGAGGATGGGGTTCCAGCGGTCGGCGAAGTCCTGGTAGCCCGCGTCGACGAGGTCCTGCGAGGCCGGCGGGAACATCGCGACGTACTTCCAGATCGAGGATCCGGTGAAGCCGACGACGACGTCGACGCCGAGCCTGCGCGCCGCCCGGGCGGTCGTCTTCATCTCCTCGGCCGCACGCCGGCGCACGCCCTCGGCGTCGCCGTCGCCCCAGATCCTGTCGGGCAGGATGCCGCGGTGGCGCTCGTCGATCGGGTCGTCGCAGACGGCCTGACCCTTGAGGTGGTTGCTGATCGCGAACACCTGGAGGTCGTGCTTCTGCAGCATCTCGAGCTTCGCCGGGACGTAGGAGTCGTCCTCGACGGCCGCCCACGGGTCGAAGTGGTCACCCCAGCAGGCGAGCTCGAGGCCGTCGTAGCCCCAGCCCGATGCGAGCCGGCACACCTCCTCGAACGGCAGGTCGGCCCACTGGCCGGTGAACAGGGTGATCGGGCGGGTCATCGGTGCTCCTGAGTCTCTCGGTGGGGTGGAGGGGTGGTGCTGGGTGCTGGGTGCTGCTGGCGTTGCTGGTGCTGGGTGGTGCGGATCGTGCGGCCTGGTGCGGTGGGTCGTGCCGGCGGGTGCGGCCGGTGCCGGGACGGAGCGCGCTGTCCCGCCACCGGCCGCGTGGGCGGCACCTCGCGGTGCCGCCCGGCGCCCGGGCGGTGGACCCGGCCCCCCTCCCGTGACCCAGGGCCGAACCTGCGTCACGGTCGGGTGCGGCACCTCGCGGTGCCACGCGGCCGGGTCCATCACTGCGGACGTTCCTCGCCCCGCGCCTAGAGCTGCGCCTTCATGGCGCGCGCCAGGTGCTGGAGGGCGGTGCGTGCTTCTTCGTCCTCCACACGCTTCGCCAGCCTCTCGAAGCGCTTGAGCGCCTTGACGGCCTTCTGCGAACCGGCCTTCCTGGCGATCCTCAGCTCCTTCTTGAGCTTCTTCGCCAGCCTCGGGCCGACCGAGCCCTCGTCGTCGAGCCTGTCGACGAGGCGCTTGCCGGAGCCGAAGGACGCGACCACCGTGAAGGTGAGGGTGCGCGTCGTCTGGTTGCCGGCCTCGTCGAGGACGGCCACCTCCAGCCGGTGCGTACCGGCGCCGAGCGACATCGCGTCGAGGCGGGCCGGCGAGCCGACCACCGCGCCGTCGAGCCGCACGACGCTCTCCGCCGTCCCGGACGTGGCGTCACCGAGGGTGACGACCGCCGTCCGCACCGCCGCCGCGTCGAACGTTGCCCCGTCGGCGAGGCCGCTGACGGCGACCGTCGGTGCCGTGGCGTCGATCTTCACGGGGAGCGTGCCGACCGCCGACGTGGTGCCGGCCGCGTCGGTGGCCCGCGCCTGGACGAGCGTGACACCGTCGGTGCTGACCGTGAACGGCGCGGTGTACGCCGTCCAGGCACCGTTGCCGCCGATGCGGTACTCCAGGCCGACCTCGCCCTGGCCGCCCGACCCCGCGAGGGAGACGGTGACCGGACCGGTGAACCACCCGGCCCGGCCGTTGGCCGCGGCGGGAGCCGTGGTCAGGCTGACCGTCGGCTTGGCCGGCTCGACGGGCTCGCCCGGCTCGCTGACCACGACCTCGAGCTGGCCGCCCACGGTGTTGCCCGCCTCGTCGGCGGCGCGGTAGCGGACGAGGTGCGTCCCCGGCTCGTCGAGCACGAGCGGCGTGGCGTAGTCGCTCCACGACGCGTCGTCGCCGATGCGGTACTCGATGCCCGCCACGCCCGAGGTGGCGTCGGTGGCGGTCAGCGTGACCGTCTTGGTGGTGCTGCCGGTCTCCGCGGTGGTGACGACGGGCGGCGCCGTGTCGACCTTGACGGTCTGCGACCGCGTGGTCTCGACGTTGCCCGCTGCGTCGGTCGAGCGGTACTCGACCAGGCGCTCGCCCTCACCGGTGACGGGGACCGCGAGGGTGTACGGCGTCCATGCGCCTGCGCCGATGCGGTACTCGATCGCGGCGACGCCCGACCCGGCCGCACCGTCGGCCGCCGCCAGCGTGACCGACGGACGCGTGGTGTGCCACCCGTCCTGGCCCGTGGCCGAGGGGACGGTGATCGTCGCGGTCGGGGCGACCGTGTCGATCTTCACCGTGAGCGACTTCGTCGCCTCGGTGTTGCCGGCTGCGTCGGTCGAGCGGTACTCGACCAGGCGCTCGCCCTCACCCGTGACCGGCACGGCCGCGGTGTAGGGCGTCCAGGCACCTCCGGCGATCCGGTACTCGGTCGAGGCGACGCCCGACCCGCCGGTCTCGTCGGCGGCCGCGAGCGTGAACGACGGACGCGTGGTGTACCAGCCGGCCTGGCCGGTGGCACCCGGGATGCTGAGCGTCGTCGTCGGCGCCGTGGTGTCGGTGGGACCGCCACCGGGCTCGCAGGTGTCGTCCTCACCGAGGGTGAAGAAGTCGAAGCTGGCGGTGATGCCGGCCCCGGCTGCCTGGTTGGCGGCGGACAGCAGGCCGATCCGCGGGTTCGCGATGCCGGCCAGGCTGTAGCCGCCCGACATGGTCGTCCACGTCTGGCCATCGGTGCTGTAGCTGCCGAGGACCTGCTCGCCGTCCTCGCTCGTCAGCCTCAGCCAGACCGTGCTGGGGAAGGTGGCTCCCAGCCCGGGCGTGTTGGTCTCGACGGCGGTGCCTGCGGTCTCCCGCGCCGTCTGGACGATGTTGGACGCCGCGTTCGGGTCCGCGCTGCGTCCCTGGAAGACGTGCTTGAGGTAGTTGTCGTCGTCCCCGTAGACCAGCAGCCCCGCCGACTGGTACTGGCGGTTGATCGGCGCGCTGACCTTGGTGGTCGCGACGAACGGGCCGTCCGGGAGGTCCCGCAGCACCAGGTCACGAGCGGTGTTCGTGGTCTGGTAGAGGTCGGTGCCCTCCATCGGGATCTTCACCGAGCCGCCGGAGACCGTGAGGTTCCCGCTCGGCCGCACGACCGTCCACGGCGGGGAGGTCAACGACTGGCCGTTGAAGTCCTCGACGAAGCACGGCTGGGGGCACGGCACGGCCGTGTCGTCCGGGGTGATGGTGAAGTAGTCGAACCGCGCGTTGATGGCGGGCGTGGCCGAGGCCGCGGTGCTGCCCAGGGCCAGCAGGCCGACCTTCGGGGCGGTGATGCCCGAGAGGTTGCGCGCAGCCGCGGTGGTGCCGTTCGACAGGGTGATCGGGAGCCAGGTGTCGCCGTCGGTGCTGTACGACGGGGTCACCGTGCTGCCGTCCGTGCTCGACATCCTCAGGTAGACGGTGTCGGGGAAGGCCGCCCCCAGGTTGGCGGAGTTGGACTCCGATGCAGTCCCGTTGGTCTCCTTGGCGAACTGGATGACGTTGGCCGCCTTGTCGCCGTTGGTGGCGGTGGAGCGGCCCGAGTAGACCAGCTTCAGGTAGTTGTTGTCGTCGCCGTAGACGATCAGGCCACCCTGCTGGTAGCCCTTCGTCGCGGGCAGCGTCACCTTGGTCGTCACCTCGAAGGCGCCGGCCGGCAGGTCCTGCAGGACGATGTTCGGCGCGGTGTTGGTGCCCTGGTAGATGTCGGTCGCGGTGATCGGGATGGTGAGCATCCCGTCGGCCACCGTCAGTGCCTGGTTGACCCTGACGTTCCGGTTCCACCGGGTGGTGTCGAGCTCGGTGCCCAGGAAGTCGTCGGAACGACCGCTGAAGCACATGTCGGACTGCCTCCTGACCGTGACCTCCAAGGTCCTGGTCGTCCTGGCTCCCCGCGCGTCCGTCACCGTGAGCTCGACGACGTACGTGCCGGGCGTGGCGTAGGTGTGGCTCGGGTTGGCCTGCGTGGAGGTGGTGCCGTCACCGAACTTCCACGCGTAGGTCAGCGGGACGTCGTTCTCCGAGTCGCTCACCGTGCTGGTGAAGCTCACCGGCAGCGGCGCCTCGCCGTTGGTGGTGCTGGCGGAGATGGCGACGGTCGGCGGCTTGTTGTCGGTGACGCCGCGACCGTTGAACTCGAGCCAGTTGACGTTGGCGCCACCGGTGGTGGCGACGACGTAGAGCGCCTGGCTCGTGGTGGTCGCGCCGGTGAACGTCGCGGAGACGTTCTGGTAGGTCTGCGCGCCGCCGGTGTTGGGGATCGTCAGCGTGCCGATCGCGGTGCCGGTCGGCGAGCCCTGCCGGACCTCGAACGTGGCGCCGGCCGTGGTCGACGCGGCCCGCATGGTGACGCCGCTGATGCCGCTCAGGTTCATGACGTCCCACGCGAACCAGTCACCCGTCTCGACGCCGGTCACGTTCTGGCCGCCACCGGCGTCGGTGGTCGTCTGCGTCGCGACGCCCGCCTGCCCGGTGGTGTTGCTGCCCGTGCGACCGGTCCGGTCGAAGAACTCGACCTCCTTGTGCTTGGTGTGCAGGACCACGCCGTCGACACCGGTCAGCGCGCCGGCGACGCCGTTGCCCTTGTCGGTGTAGGTGGCCTTGATGGTGCCGAAGATGTTCGCGCCGGAGTGGCCGGTGTCGCCGGGAAGCGCCAGCGTGCCCGAGCAGCCGTTGTACTGCTCGTAGTCGTGCGAGTGCTGGTCGTGGCCCAGGCCGGGCTGCACGACGACCTTGCTGCAGTCGATCGTGCCGTCCTCGGGGTCGGTGACCTGGACCTCGTACGCGACGTGGTCGTCGAAGTCGAAGAACCCGCCGTTCCTCGGCAGGACCAGCTTCACCGTCGGGGCGGTGTTGCCCACCGTGATGGAGAGGTTGGTCGTGCCGCTGCGTCCGTCGACGTCCGTCACGGTCAGCCGCGCGGTGTAGTTGCCGGCCTGCGGGTAGGTGTAGGAGCCCTTCGCGGTCACGGCGTCGGCGGTGCCGTCGCCGTCGAAGTCCCACGAGTAGGTGAGGCCGGTCGCGTCACCGGTGTCGGGGTCGAAGGACGCCGCGCCGTCGAACTGGACGGTCAGCGGCGCCGGGCCCGACGTCTTGTCGGCCGTGGCCCGGGCGACCGGTGCACGATTGCCCTCGACGTAGTCGATCCGGTAGATGCCGGAGTCGGTGTTGTCGCCGTTGAAGCCGCTGCCCCACTCGATCATGTAGAGGGCACCGTCGGGACCGAACTGCAGCGCGTGCGGGCGCCGCATCTGCAGCGGGGCCAGGAAGCGGTTGAGGTCGGTGTAGCCCGTGCCGTCCTGGTTCATCTGCACCGTGAACAGGCGGTTGTTGTTCCAGTCGGCCCAGACCGCCTTGCGGTCGAAGTACGCCGGCCACTTGCGGTCGGACTCCAGCTCCGGGTCGTAGCTGTAGGTGCCCGAGGTCATCGGCGCACCGCTCGCACCGATCTCCGGGGTGCCGGTGATCGAGGCGTTGTTGCTCTGCCACATGGTGGCGGCCTTGGCCGCGGGCAGGTTGGTCAGGCCCGTGTTGTTGGGCGAGTCGTTGACGGGCGCGGCGCAGTCGAACGTCGCACCGGCCGTGCTGCTGGCGAAGTTGTAGTCGTTGTACGGCGTGTTGTTGCCCACGCAGTACGGCCAGCCGTAGTTGCCCGGCTCGTCGAGGACGTTCCACTCCACGCGGCCGTTGGGCCCGCGGGTGGCGCTCACGGAGCCGGCGTCCGGACCGTAGTCGGCGACGAGGATGTTGTTGTTCTGCTCGTCGAGGCCGATGCGGAACGGGTTGCGGAAGCCCATGGCGTAGATCTCGGGACGGGTCTTCTGCTGGGTGTCGGTGGCCTCGTCGAAGAGGTTGCCGGCCGGGATGGTGTAGCCGCCGTCGGCCTTGGGCCGGATGCGGAGGACCTTGCCGTTGAGGCTGTTGGTGTTGGCCGAGGTGCGCTGGGCGTCCCAGGCGCTGCGGTTCGGTCGCTCGTCGATGGGCGTGTAGCCACCAGAGTCGAACGGGTTGGTGTTGTCACCGGTCGCGAGGTAGAGGTTGCCGTCGTTGTCGAACTCCATGGACCCGCCCGCGTGGCAGCACTGGTCGCGCTGCGTCGGCACGTCGAGGATCGTCACCGCGGTGCCGAGCTGCAGCGTGTCGCCCGACATCGTGTAGCGCGCGATGCGGTCGGTCGGCGTGGTGCCCTGCGGGGAGTAGTAGAGGTAGACCCAGTTGTTGGTGGCGAAGTCGGGGTCGAGCGCGATCCCGAGAAGGCCGAACTCCTGGCCGGTGTAGACGGGGATCGTGCCGGCGGTCACCACGTTGCCGTTGGGCTTGATGATGCGCACGGCGCCGTTGCGGTCGATGTAGAAGACCCGGCCGTCGTCGGCGATGTCGAGCTCCATCGGGTTCGAGGTGTTCTCGTCGAGCGCGACCTTCTCGAAGCTCGAGGGCAGCGTCGCCTTGCAGTCGGAGTCGACGACGCCCGCGGCGGTCTGGATGCCACCGAGGACGTGCTCGAGGAAGGTCGGGTCGACGAAGGACGCCTCGGTGTGACCCATGCCGGTGTACCAGCTCCGGCCGCCGTCGTAGTCCTGGCACCAGGCGATGGGGTGCTCGGCACCCATCGCGCCGTTGCCGGGCGTGTAGGTCGTCTCGTCGAGGGAGGCGAGCACGTGCAGCTTCTCGCGGGGGTTGGCCGGATTGGTGCGGAAGTTGTACCACTCGTCGGTGCGCTGCCAGCGCGGAGCGATGCCCGCGGTGGACGCGTGGGCGTGGTCCTCGACCTTCACGGTCGCGGTGGGCGTGCCGGGCGGGTGGTTGTTGAAGTAGGCGCCCACGAGCTGGCCGTACCAGGGCCAGTCGTACTCGGTGTCGGACGCCGCGTGGATGCCGGCGTAGCCGCCGCCCGCCTGGATGTAGCGCTCGAAGGCGGCCTGCTGGGAGGAGTTGAGCACGTCGCCGGTCGTCGACAGGAAGATGACGACCTCGTACTGCTCGAGGTTCGCGTCGGTGAAGGCGGCGCTGTCCTCCGTCGCGGTCACCGTGAAGTTGTTGTCGGCCGCCAGGGCCTGGATGGCGGTGGTCGCCTCGTCGATGTTGGAGTGGCGGAACGCGGCGGTCTTGGAGAACAGGAGCGCGTCGAACGACTCCTCCGCGGCCGCCGCCGCGGACGCGGCCGCAGAGGGTGCGGTCCAGGGCGTCGCCTCGCCGATGACGTCCTGCTCCGGCTGGCGCTTCTCGGAGGAGGAGGCCTCCTTCGTCGGCCTGTCCGGCACGGCGGCGCCGGCCGGGGCGGCCGAGAGCCCGAGCGTCGCCCCGAGGGGCAGCGCCACGAGCATGGCCATGGTGGATCCGAGGGCTGCACGGGATCGACCCTGCAGCTGCGTGATGAGTCTGTTCATCACGATCCCTTCTCTGGTGATGGACGTGCGCTCCATCGGTTCCGGGGCGGGTCCCCGGGCGTTCGGCCCCTGGTGGTGCGGTCACCTCCCGGCGGGTTCGGCCCCGCCGGGAGGTGGGGGTCAGCGAGCTCCGAGCAGGTGCTCCAGCGCGAGCTGGTCGAGGGCCTCCATGCCCACGCTGCGCGCGGCGAGCCCCTCGACGTCGTACGACGCCGCCCGCAGGTCGGCGAGCGACTCCCCCTCGCCGAGGGTGGGGGTGCGCAGCGTGCCGACCTCGGCCGCCTCGAGCGCCGCGACGACGTCGGGGTCGGAGCGGAACGCCTGCACGCGCTCGCGCAGCATGAGGTAGTTGCGCATGCAGCCGCGAGCGGACTCCCAGACGCCGTCCATGGCCTCGGCCCGCGGCGGCTTGAAGTCGAAGTGCACGTAGCCGTCGTAGGCCTTGCCGGTGCCGGCGCCGAGCAGCGCGTCCACGGTCCAGAACGCACCGCGCAGGTTGCCCGCGCCGAACCGGAGGTCCTGGTCGAAGCGCGGGCCGTGCTGGCCGTTGAGGTCGACGTGGAAGAGCTTGTCGTGCCAGAGCGCCTGGCTGATGCCCTGGGCGAAGTTCAGCCCGGCCATCTCCTCGTGGCCCACCTCCGGGTTGAGCCCCACCATCGACGGGTCGTCGAGCTCGGCGATCAGCGCGAGCGCGTGCCCGATCGTCGGGAGCAGGATGTCGCCACGCGGCTCGTTGGGCTTGGGCTCGAGCGCGAACCGGATGTCGTAGCCCTGCTCCTTCACGTAGGCGCAGAGCAGGTCGAGGGACTCGCGGTAGCGGTCGAGCGCCGCCTGCACGTCCTTCGCCGCACCGTGCTCGGCGCCCTCGCGACCGCCCCACAGCACGAACGTCTTCGCGCCGAGCGAGGCGGCGAGGTCCACGTTGCGCAGCACCTTGGCCAGGGCGTAGCGGCGCACCTCGCGGTTGTTGGCGGTGAGCGCGCCCTCCTTGAAGACCGGGGCGCTGAAGAGGTTGGTCGTCACCATCTCGACAGCCAGTCCCGTCTCGGCGAGGGCCTTCTCGAACCGCTCGAGCACGGCGTCGCGCTCGTCCTCGTCGGGGAGGAGGTCGTCGTCGTGGAACGTCACCGCGGCCGCACCGAGCTCGGCGAGCCGGTAGGTCGCCTCGACGGGGTCGAGGAGGTCACGGCTGCTGGGACCGAACACGTCGGTGCCCTGCCAGCCCACGGTCCAGAGCCCGAAGGAGAACTTGTCCTCGGGGGAAGGGGTGTAGTCGGTCATGTGGGGATCTCCTGCCACGAGTTGGTGTCACTGCTGGTCTCGACCGCGGCCAGGACGCGTTGCACCTGGAGTCCGTCGGCAAAGGTCGGGGTGGGGTCCGATCCGGCCGCGATGTCGCGGACCAGGTCGACCACCTGGTGGATGAAGCCGTGCTCGTAGCCGATGACGTGACCCGCGGGCCACCAGGCACCGACGTAGGGGTGCTGCGGCTCGGTGACGAGGATGCGGCGGAAGCCGGCGGTGCGGGCGTCCTCCGTGCCGTCGAAGAAGTGCAGGACGTTCATGTCCTCGAAGTCGAACGCGATGCTGCCGAGCGAGCCGTTCACCTCGATCCGGATGGCGTTCTTGCGGCCGGACGCGAAGCGCGTCGCTTCGAAGACACCCATGGCGCCGCTGCCGAAGTCGGCCAGGAAGGTCGCCGCGTCGTCGACGGTGACCTTGCCCCGCCCGCTGCCGGCCGTGCCCGAGAGGCCCGAGTGCTCGCTGGGCAGCGGCCGCTCGTCCACGAACGTGCGCAGGCGGCCCGAGACCCTCGTGATGGTGTCGCCGGTGATGAACTGCGCGATGTCGATGACGTGGGCGCCGATGTCGCCCAGCGAGCCGGAGCCGGCCTTGTCCTTCTCCAGGCGCCACGACAGCGGAGCGTCGGGATCGACGATCCAGTCCTGGAGGTACTGGCCGCGGACGTGGTGGATGGTGCCGAGGCGGCCCTCCGCGATGAGTTGTCGGGCCAGGGAGATGGCGGGCACGCGCCGGTAGGTGAAGCCGACCATCGAGCGCACGCCGCTCGCAGCGGCCCGCTCGGCGGCCCGGGTCATCGCCTCGGCCTCCTCGACGCTGTTGGCCAGCGGCTTCTCGCAGAGCACGTGCTTGCCGGCCTCGAGCGCGGCGATGACGATCTCGGCGTGGGTGTGCCCCGGCGTGCACACGTCCACGAGGTCGATGTCGTCGCGGGCGACCAGCGCCTGCCAGGAGGTCTCCACGGAGTCCCACCCGAGGCGGTCGGCGGCGGCCTTCACGCCCTGGGGGTCGCGGCCCGCGACGGCGCTCATGCGCGGGCGCAGCGGGAGGTCGAAGAACCGCGGGGCGGTGCGCCACGCCTGGGAGTGCGCCGCTCCCATGAAGGCGTAGCCCACCATGCCGACGGACAGCTCGGCGTCGGGGGCGGTGCCGGCTCGGGCTCCGGGTGAGTCGGGAGTGGCGGTCATCGGACCTCCTCGGGTTCGGGACCAGCCGGGGTCGGCTGGGATCGGGCTACAGCTGCTGGGTGCGCCTGGGCGGGACTGGGGTGCGGTGGGATGCCGTGACAGGCACGGCGCGGGGCGCCAGTGGGCGCGGTCGACCCGCGGCGGCTCCCGTGGGAGCCGCCGCCGGCCGTCACGCGTCGCTCAGGACTCGAACGCGGTGTCGATGTACTGGTCGACGTTGTCCGTGGTCACGACGGGGGCGTAGAGCTGCACGGTGCGGGGCACCTCGACCTCGACGAGGTCGCTCATCGCCTTCTGCTGCAGCAGCAGACGGGCGAGCTTGACGCCGTCGGCGCCCTGGGTGGAGGGGTAGATGACGGTCGCCTTGAGCACGCTGTTGTCCTCCTGGATGGCGCGCATCGCGTTGGCCGAGCCGGCGCCGCCGATCATGGTGAACTCGTCGCGTCCCGCGTTCTCGATGGCGGCCAGGACGCCGAGGCCCTGGTCGTCGTCGTGGTTCCACAGGTAGTCGATCTTCGACTCGGCCTGCAGCAGGTTGGCCGCGACCTCCTCGCCGCTCTCGACGGTGAACTCAGCGGCCTGGCGGGCGTCCACGTCGAGGCCGCACTCGCCGAGCGCGTCCTTGAAGCCCTGGCTGCGGTCCTGGGTGAGGGGCAGGGAGTCGATGCCGGCGATCTCGGCCACGACGACGTCCTTGTCGCCGCCGGCCTGCTCGCAGACGTACTGGCCGGCGGAGACGCCCATGCCGTAGTTGTCGCCGAGCACGGTGACGCGTGCGGCGTTCGGGTCGTCGAACTCGCGGTCGACGTTGATGACCGGGATGCCGGCCTCCATCGCCTTGAGCGCGACCGGCGTCATCGCGGCGCCGTCGAAGGGCAGCAGCACGATGGCGTCGACCTCGTCGTTGATGAAGGTCTCGACCTGGCTGATCTGGAGGTTGACGTCGTTGGTGCCCTCGGCGACCTGGAGGTCGATGTCGGGGTACTGCTCGGCGAGGTCGCGGACGTTGCTGGTGATGGCGCCCATCCAGCCGTGGTCCGCGGCGGGCGCCGAGAAGCCGATGGTGACCTTCTCGCCCTCCTCGTCGTTGCTGCCTGCGGCGGCCACGGGCGCGTCGTTCGACCCGTCCTCGTCCGCCGCGTCCTGGGCGCTGCCGGTGCAGGCGGCGAGGGTGAGGACGGCGGCCGCGCCGACCACGATGCCGGTGAAGCGGCTCTGCTGCCGTCCGAAGGGGGTGCGCAGTCGCATGGGTGGTGCTCCTTGTTCATCTCGTTGGGTGCGGTGCTCGAGCCGGTTGCACGAGGCGTCCCGGCGCAGGGGGTGGGTGGTGCTGTTCGTCCGAGCTGGGAGGCGACCGACCGCTCAGGTCGAGGTCGCGTTGCGCGCCAGGCGCTGCTGCAGCAGCACGGCGACGACGATGATCAGGCCCTTGGCAACCGCCTGGGTCGAGGTGTCCTGGTTGTTGAGGGTGAAGACGTTGTTGAGGGTGGCGAAGATCAGGACCCCGACGACGGTGCCCACGATCGTGCCGCGGCCGCCGGTGAGGAGCGTGCCGCCGATGACCACGGCGGCGATGGCGTCGAGCTCCCAGAGGCTGCCGTGGGTCGAGCTGCCGACGGTCGTGCGGCTGACGAGCATGAGCGCCGCGAGCCCGCAGCAGACGCCGACCAGGACGTAGAGCATGACGGTGTGGCGGTTGACGTTGATGCCCGCCAGGCGAGCAGCCTCGGGGTTGCCGCCGACGGCGAGGGTGCGCCGGCCGAACGTCGTCCGGTTGAGCAGCACCCATCCGGCGATGGAGACGAGCGCGAAGATGATCACCAGGAGCGGCACGCCGAGGACGTCGGCGCCGAAGAAGTCCTTGAACCCGTCGACGGTGACGATCTGCGTGCGACGCTCGGAGATGATCTCGGCGAGACCTCGGGCGGCGGCGAGCATCGCGAGCGTGGTGATGAAGGGGACCACCTTGCCGTAGGCGATCACCAACCCGTTGATCAGCCCCGCTCCGGCGCCCACCGCCAGGGCCGCGAACACCATGACGATCCAGTGGTTGTCGGTGGCCATGGTCTGGGTGGCGAAGGTCGTCGCCCACACCGAGCAGAGGGCCACCAGTGCCCCCACCGACAGGTCGATGCCGCCACCGGTGATGACGAACGTCATGCCGATCGCGACCACGCCGAGCGCCGAGGCGAAGCGCAGGATGGTCAGCGTGTTGTCGAGGCTGGCGAAGCGGTCGCCGGCCGTGATGAGGCCGGCCGCGCAGATCAGCAGCAGCGCGACCACCAGGCCGAGGTTGCGCCCGAACGGGCCGCTCATGAGCCCGGCTGCACCTCCTCCCGCGTGCTCGGTCTCGGCTGCGGCGCGCTCGACCTGGACGGTGTCCCGCGTCGGGGCGACGGTGTTCTCGACGTCTCCCAGGTGGCGCGCGCGCTCGGCGCCCTGGCTCGTACCCTGCTCGCTCATGCGACCTTTCCTTCCATGACCAGGTCCAGGACCCGCGACTCGTCGATCTCGGTTGCCGGCCCCTCGTGCACGACACGGCCCTCGCGGACCACGAGGACCCGGTCCGCGAGCCCGAGCACCTCCTCCACCTCGCTCGACACCAGGACCACGGCGACACCGGAGTCGGCGAGCGAGCGCACGAGGGCGTAGATCTCGGCGCGGGCGCCGACGTCCACCCCTCGGGTCGGCTCGTCCAGCAGCAGCACCCGGCACTCCCGGAGCAGCCACCTGGCGAGCACGACCTTCTGCTGGTTGCCGCCCGAGAGGAGGCGCACGAGGCGATCGACTCCTGCCGGACGGACGTCGAGGGACTCCGTGAGCTCGGTGGCGCGCTTGCGCTCGGAGCGGCTGTCGAGCAGCCCGAGGCGGCTGAAGCGGCTCATCGAGGACACGGTGATGTTGCGGTAGACGGCCTGGTCGAGCAGCAGGCCCTGCGACTTGCGCTCCTCCGGGCAGAGGCCCATGCCGGCCTTGACGGCGGCGGGGACCGAGCCGCGGCGCAGCTCCTTGCCGTTGACGCGCACCCGTCCGGCGGAGGCGCGGCGAGCGCCGTAGAGCGTCTCGATGATCTCCGAGCGCCCGGCGCCGACGAGTCCGGCCAGTCCGACGATCTCGCCCGCGCGCACCTTCAGGTCCACGCCGGAGAAGACGCCCGGCAGCGCGAGCCCCTCGACCTCCAGGACCGTCGCCGCGTCCGCCGGCACGGCCTCGCCGCGAGGCGGGAAGACGTACTCGATGGAGCGACCGGTCATCAGCTTGATGAGCTCGCTCGTGGGTGTCTGGTCGACCGCGAGGCCGGTCGCGACGGTGCTGCCGTCCTTGAGGACCGTGATCCGGTCCCCGATCCGGCGGATCTCGTCGAGGCGGTGGGAGATGTAGACCACCGCCACCCCCTCGGCGGTGAGGTCGCGGATCACCCGGAAGAGGTTGTCGACCTCGCCCTGGTCGAGCACGGCGGAGGGCTCGTCGAGGACGAGCAGACGCGTGTCCTGCGACAGTGCCCGCGCCATGCTGACGATCTGCTGCGCGGCCGGGGACAGCCGGCCCACGGAACGCGTCGCCGGGATCTCGCCGTGCCCCAGCCGGGCGAGCAGCTCGCGGGTGCGGCGGAGCGTCTCGGAGCGCTGGCTGAAGCCGCCCCGGCTCAGCTCGTGGCCGAGGAAGATGTTCTCGGCGACACTCAGGTCCGGGACCAGGTCGAGCTCCTGGTAGATCGTCGAGATGCCGAGGTCCATCGCGGCCTGCGGGGTGCCGAGCGCGACCGGCTGTCCCTCCCAGAGGATCTCGCCCTCGTCGGGCTGGTAGCTCGCGGACAGGATCTTGATCAGGGTGGACTTGCCGGCGCCGTTCTGGCCGAGGAGGCAGTGCACCTCGCCCGCACGGACCTCGAGCTCGACGCCGCCGAGGGCGAGCACGCCGGGGAACCGCTTGACGATGCCGCGCATCGTCAGCAGTGGGGAGTCGGTCATGGGAGCACCTCCAGGGCGTGGCCCACACGCGGGACCAGGGTGGGGTCGTCGTAGACGTGGTCGATGGCCACCGCGGCGGCGCCGTGGACGGCCGCGGAGAAGCCGAGGGTCGAGAGGCCGATGCGGGTCCCGCCGGCGCCGGGGGCGAGCACGCCGGTCGCGAGCTCGGCCTCGACCTCGTCGCGGATCCACTCGCCCACCTCGCCGAGGTAGCCCGAGAGCACGATCATCCCGGGATTGAGGACGTTGGTCAGGAGCGCGGCCCCGATGCCGACCCACCGGCCGATCTCGCGCAGGGCCGCGAGGGTGCGCTCGTCGCCCGCGGCGGCGCGACGGGTGATCTCGCCGACCTTTCCCTCCAGGTCGAGCAGCGGCGAGCGGAGCAGGTCGTCCTCGCCCTCGGCTACCAGCTCGATGAGGCGGCTGAGGCCGATGACCGTCTCCCAGCACCCGGTCCGGCCACAGCCGCAGCGGTCGCCGTCGCGGTCGACGATCATGTGGCCGAACTCGCCGGCGTAGCCGCGCCGGCCAGGGAAGGGCCGTCCGTCGGCGACGATGCCGCCGCCGATGCCCACCTCGCCGTGCAGGACCAGGATGTCGCGGCGCTCCGGGTCGCCCGGCGTGGCCTCGGCGACGGCGGCGAGGTTGGCCTCGTTGGCCACCTCGAGGCGGTAGCCCGGGTCGGAAAGCTTGCTGCGCAGGAGCCCGGCGAGCGCGACGTCCTGCCAGCCGAGGTTGGCCGCGACGGGGACCGTGCCGCGGTCGTGGTCGACCAGCCCGGCGACGCCGACGACGGCCGAGACCGGCGTGCCACCGAGGTCGGCGAGGTCGGCGAGGGTGCCCTGGAGGAGCTCGACGAGCCGGTCGATGACCTCGTCGGGCTCCAGGCCCCTGGTGTCGACGGAGGTGCGCCGCTCGCTCACCACGACCCCGGCCAGGTCGACGGCGCGGGTGGAGACGTGGTGCACGTTGATCTCCGCGCCGAGACCGTAGGCGCCGGCGCCGTCGATCTCGACGATCGTGCCCGGCCGGCCGACGGCTCCGCGCTCGGCGCTGCCCTCGCGGACCAGGCCGCGCTCGAGGAGCTCGCCGACCAGGCTGGAGACGGTGGCTTTGTTCAGGCCCAGGTCCGACGCGAGCCGGGCCCTGGACCGCGGGCCGTCCTCGCGGAGGCTGCGGAGGAGGAGGGACAGGTTGGCGCGACGGACGGTGCCCTGGTCGGCACCGCCGTTGCTGGTCGAGGACCAGCCGTCACGCAGCTGCGACATCCCAGGCTCCGTCCCGTGTGACCGGTGTCACCACTTAGTTTGATGGACCGCCAAACTAAGTCGGTGACGCACGTCACGTCAAGGACCTGGGCGCGGAAGTTTCAGGTGGTCCGGTCCAGGTGCCGCTCGCGCCCCTCCGCGTAGCGCAGCCGGATCGCGTGGACGGGATCCGCCTCGTAGCGGCGGGTGCCCTCGCGCTGCCAGACCGGCGCCTGGTCGGTCCCCGCCAGCGCCCAGGCCGCTTGGCGCGCCGCGCCGTCCGCGACGTACTCGCCGGGCGGGGGGACGTCGACCGGGATGCCGAGCACCTCGGCCGCGACCGTGCGGACGGCCTCGGAGGCAGCCGCCCCGCCGACCAGCAGCGCGCGGGCGGGGCGTACGCCAGTCGTCACGATCGCGTCCAGGCCGTCGGCGAGGCTGCACAGCAGGCCCTCGATCGCCGCACGAGCGAGCATCGGACGCGTCGCGGTCGCGAGCGTGAGGCCGTGCAGCGACCCGGTCGCCTCGGGCCGGTTCGGCGTGCGCTCCCCCTCCAGGTACGGCACCAGCGCGAGGCCGCCGGCTCCGGACGGGGCCTCGAGGGCAAGCGCCGAGAGCGTCTCGTGGTCCGTTCCGAGGATCCGCGCGGCCGCGTCGAGGACGCGAGCGCCGTTGAGGGTCGCGACGAGCGGCAGGAACAACCCGCTGGCGTCGGCGAAGCCCGCCACCGACCCGGTGGGGTCGAGCGGCGCCACGTCGGTGACGGCGGTGACGACCCCGGAGGTCCCGATGGAGACGACCACGTCGCCCTCCCCCGCCCCGAGGCCGAGGGCGGCTCCGGCGTTGTCCCCCGCCCCGGCGCCGAGGACGGCGCCGCCGCCCGTCGAGCCGGCGACGGCGCCGGGCTCGACGACCCGCGGCAGGTGGGGGACGGCACCGAAGGCGCGCTCGAGGAGGTCGGGGCGGTAGGCCCCGGTGGCGGCCGACCAGTAGCCCGTGCCGCTCGCGTCGCTGCGGTCGGTGGTGAGGTCGGCGAGGTCGCTGCTGCCGGAGAGCCTCCAGGTCAGCCAGTCGTGCGGGAGGCACACCGCGGCCGTGCGGCGCGCGCTCTCCGGCTCGTGCTCGGCGAGCCAGCGGAGCTTGGTGATCGTGAACGACGCCACCGGCACGACCCCGACGGCCTCGGCCCACGCGCGTCCCCCCTCGTCGGGGCCGCCGAGCTCGTCGACGAGGTCGCGAGCGGCGGCGGCCGAGCGGGTGTCGTTCCACAGCAGCGCCGGGCGGACGACCTGCCCGTCCTCATCGAGGCACACCATGCCGTGCTGCTGACCGCCGACGCTGACCGCGGCCACGTCGTCCAGCCCGCCGGCCTCGGCGACGGCCGCCTGCAGGGCCTCCCACCAGCGGTCCGGGTGCACCTCGGTGCCGTCGGGATGGCTCGCGCGTCCCTGCCGGAGGAGGCGGCCCGTCTCGGCGTCGCGGACGACGACCTTGCAGGACTGGGTGGAGGAGTCGATGCCGGCGACCAGCCGGGGCCCGTCAGTCATGGGCGCGGATGCTAGCCCACCGCGCCGGTCCGGCTCCGCCGCGAGCAGCCGGGCGCGAGACGACGAAGGGCCCGGTCTGCTGACCGGGCCCTTCCTCGTGCGTTGTACCCCCGACCGGATTTGAACCGGCGTTACCGCCGTGAGAGGGCGACGTCCTAGGCCGCTAGACGACGGGGGCTTGCACTGCCGCTCTGCGAGCGACGGAGCGAGACTCTATCGAAGATGGAGTGCCGCTCCAAATCCGGCTCTCGTTCTCCGGATCCGCTGGGGTACTAGGACTCGAACCTAGAACAACTGAACCAGAATCAGCCGTGTTGCCAATTACACCATACCCCATGGGGGTATCGGATCGCTCCGACCACCCACGTGGTTCTGCCACAGAACTCTGCAGAACCGACCCCGAACGTTACACGCGCGGTGGTGGCACGGCCAAAACGGGGTCGGCCTCAGGAGGAGGCAGCGCTCCCCCGACGGGCGGCCCCTGGGTGACCAGGCCCATCGCCCTGGCCACCGCCACCGCGAGCCCGAGGTAGACCAGCGACTGGGTCAGCGTGGACAGGATCGTCCACCAGCTGCTGCCGCCCTCGGCGTTGAGTGCCGTGGTGAGGTCGCCGAACGCCAGCGCGAGACCGAAGGCGAGGAAGTTGTTGAGCACGTGCATCGCGATGGGCGCCTCGAGACCGCCGGTGCGGATGACGAGGATGCCCGCCACCACGCCGAAGGCGAAGCGGTCGAAGAAGACGGGCCAGTCCTGCGAGAGGCCGTGGAAGAGCGCGAAGATGAGCGCTGGTCCGAGCACCGCCAGGGCCTGCGAGGTGCGGCGCGCCCACACCAGCGAGCCGAACGCCTGGGTGAGGTAGCCGCGGAACAGGTACTCCTCCCCCGCGGCCTGCAGCGGCGTGAGCAGCAGGATCACGATGAGGAAGTCGCGGGTGCGCGTCGTGAAGTCGTTGACCTCGCCGACCGGCGCCTCCCCCGGGTCGAGCGGCAGCAGCAGGCCGACGCCGAGCGAGGCGAGCAGGGCCACGACCGACAGGCCGAGGCAGACGACGAGGTAGCCCCACCGCAGCCGCGGTGCGACCGACGACACCCAGCGCGGCTTGAGCCGGTGCAGCCACCAGGTCACCACGAAGGTGAGGGGGATCGCGGCGGCGATCACCACGTTGAGCAGCGCAAGCCCCGTGGGCGTGGCCTCCGAGGTCACGTCGAGGACCGCGGTGGCCTCGTCGACCGTCCTGCCGAGCGCCAGCAGGGCGGCGAAGAAGGCCCCGCCGGCCGCCAGGGGGACGACGGCGAACACGAGGAGCAGCAGCAGCAGCGAGCCGACGACCGAGCGCCAGGCGCCGGGGCGACCGACGCGGTGCAGCTGGTGGTACTGCGGCCGGAAGGACGGGTCGAGGGGGGCGGGCACGACTCAGCCGGACATCGCGTCGTGCAGCCGGGCGAGCGACCGGTCGCGGCCGAGCAGCTCCATGGACTCGAACAGCGGCGGGCTGACCTTGCGGCCGGTCACGGCGATGCGGACGGGACCGAAGGCGACGCGCGGCTTGAGACCGAGGCCGTCGATGAGCGCCGCACGCAGCGCCTCGTCGATCGCCGCGGTGCTCCAGGTCTCGACCGCCGACAGCGCGTCGTGCGCGGCCTTGACCACGTCCCGGCCGGCCTCGTCGATCTCCTCGTGCCGCGCGAAGTCGGCCTCGTCGACGAAGAGGAAGTCGAGCATCGTCGCGGCCTCGGTGAGCTTGTTGATGCGCTCGGCCACGAGCGGCATCGCCAGCTCGAGCAGCTGCGCGTCGGCGTCGCTGACCGGGTCGCCGACAACACCTGCCTCCTTCAGGAACGGCAGCACGCGGTGGGTCACCTCGTCGAGGGGCAGCAGCCGCATCTGGGAGGCGTTGATCGCCTCGGCCTTCTTGAGGTCGAAGCGGGCCGGGTTGGGGTTGACGTCGGCGATGTCGAACGCCTCGACCATCTCGGCCATCGAGAAGACGTCGCGGTCGCCGGCGATCGACCAGCCGAGCAGCGCGAGGTAGTTGAGCAGGCCCTCGGGCAGGAAGCCCTGCTCCCGGTAGGCCAGCGCGTGCGCCTCGGGGTCGCGCTTGGACAGCTTCTTGTTGCCCTGGCCCATCACGTACGGGAGGTGGCCGTAGGCCGGCACCTGCTCGGCGATCCCCAGCTCCACGAGCGCCTCGAAGAGCGCGAGCTGGCGCGGCGTGCTGGACAGCAGGTCCTCGCCGCGCAGCACGTGAGTGATCTGCATCAGTGCGTCGTCGACCGGGTTGACCAGCGTGTAGAGCGGGTCGCCGTTGGCGCGCGAGAGCGCGTAGTCGGGGACGTTCTCGGTCTCGAAGGTGATGTCGCCGCGCACGAGGTCGTGCCAGGTGATCGAGCCGTCGGGCATCCGGAACCGGACGACCGGCGAGCGGCCCTCGGCCTCGAAGGCCGCGCGCTGCTCGTCGGTGAGGTCGCGGCAGAAGCCGTCGTAGCCCTGCATCTTCGAGCCCGACGCCTTGCGGCGGGCGTCGACCTCCTCGGTCGTGCAGAAGCAGTCGTAGGTGTACGACGACGCGCGCAGCCGGGCGAGCACGTCGCGGTAGACCGCGCCGCGCTCGCTCTGCCGGTAGGGGCCGTGCGGGCCGCCGACCTCGATGCCCTCGTCCCAGTCGAGGCCGAGCCAGCGCCAGAGCTCCAGGATCGCGTCGTAGGACTCCTGGGTGCTGCGCTCGCGGTCGGTGTCCTCCATCCGGAAGACGATCTGCCCGCCGTGGTGGCGCGCGAAGGCCCAGTTGAACAGGGCGGTGCGCACCAGGCCGACGTGGGGCGAGCCGGTGGGCGAGGGGCAGAAACGGACGCGGACGGGGCTCGTCATGGGGTACTCAGCTTCTCTGGGCTACGGGGTTGGTCAGGGCGCCGATGCCGGCGATCGAGATCTCGACCTCGTCGCCGACCTGCATCGGACCGACGCCCTCGGGGGTGCCGGTGAGGATCACGTCGCCGGGCAGCAGCGTCATCACCGAGGACACGTGGGCGACCAGCGTCGGCACGTCGAAGATCATGTCCGCGGTCGTGCCGTCCTGCACGACGTCGCCGTTGAGGTAGGTCTGGACCGCGCGCCCGTCGGCGAAGTGCTGGGGGTCGAGGTCGGTCTCGATCCACGGCCCGAGCGGGCAGAACGAGTCGAACCCCTTGGCCCGGGTGAACTGCACGTCGGAGCGCTGCAGGTCGCGCGCCGTCACGTCGTTGGCGATCGTGTAGCCGAAGATCACGTCGGTGGCCTGCTCGGCGGGGACGTCGCGGCAGATCCGCCCGATGACGACCGCGAGCTCGCCCTCGTAGTGCAGGTCACCGGTCTGCGGCGGGTAGAAGATCGGGTCGCCCGGACCGATCACGGTCGTGTTGGGCTTGAGGAACATCAGCGGCTCGGCGGGCAGGTCGTTGCCGAGCTCGGCCGCGTGGGCGGCGTAGTTGCGGCCGATGCCGACGACCTTGCTGCGCGGGATGATCGGCGCGATGAGGCGTACGTCGCTCAGCCGGTGCTCCTCCTCGACGAGCTTGACGCCGACGTAGAGCGGGTCGCCCGCGAGGGTCACGACCACGGAGTCGTCGGCCGGCTGGCCGAACTCGTCGACCTCACCGGTGACGACGCCGAAGCGGGGCTCCTCGCCCGTGCTGAACCGACAGATGCGCATGCGCCGAGGCTATCCAACGCTCGGCAGCCGGCAGTCAGCCGCCCGCTGCGCGCCTGAGGGCGGCCAGGGTCGTCGCGACGTCGTCGACCGTCGTCGACCAGTTGCTGACGCTGACCCGCAGCACGGCTCGGCCGTGCCACCGCGAGCCCGTGGTCCACGCCGTCCCCTCGGCGAGCATGGCCGCGACCACGGCCCGCGTGCGGTCGTCGTCGCCGAAGGACGCGCACACCTGGGTGAACTCCACGTCGTTGAGCACCTCGGCGCCGTCGATGGCCGCGATCCCCTCCGCGAACGCGGCGGCATGCTCGCAGAAGCCGTCGACGAGCCGCGCGACGCCGTCACGCCCGAGCGCGCGGAGCACGGCCCACACGGGGAACGCACGGCCCCGCCGACTGATCTCGGGCACCTTGTCGAACGGCTCCCCCACCGCGTCGTGGATCAGGTAGTCGCCGTGCATGCCCATCGCCGCACGCAGCGCCGCGCGGTCGCGGACGATGGCGAGGCCGCAGTCGTAGGGCACGTTGAGGGTCTTGTGGGCGTCGGTGGCCCACGAGTCGGCGTGCTCGACGCCGGCGAGGAGGTACCGGCGTCGCGTGGAGGCGCCGGCAAAGAGCCCGAAGGCTCCGTCGACGTGCACCCAGGCCCCGGCGTCGTGGGCGGCGGTCACGGTCGCCTCGAACGGGTCGAAGGTCCCGGAGTGCACGTTGCCGGCCTGCAGGACGACGATCGTCGGGCGCCCGTCACCGGCGTCGAGGGCGGCGGCGAGAGCGGCCGGCTCGATGCGACCCTGGTCGTCGGCCGCGACCGGCTCCGGCGCTCCGAGCCCGAGGTAGCGCAGGCTGAGGTCGACGGTGTCGTGCCGCTCGGCACCGACGAGGACCCGCACGGGCGGCGACCCGGCGAGCCCCTGCTCGGCGACGTCCCAGCCGGCGCGGCGCAGCACCTCGTCGCGCCCGGCGGCCAGGCAGGTGAAGTTGGCCATCGTGCCGCCGGTGACGAAGCCGACCGCACTGCCTGCCGGCAGGCCGAGCAGGTCGAGGATCCACTCCTCGGTGACGTGCTCCACCGCGGAGTGCGCCGGGGTGGGCGTGCGGAGGCCGGCGTTCTGGTCCCACGCGCTGACCAGCCAGTCGACGGCGAGGGCGGCGGGGTGCGAGCCGCCGATGACGAACCCGAAGAACCGGCCGCCCGGCATCGCGGTCAGTCCCGGCTCGCATGCCGCGACGAGCTCGTCGACGACCTCCACCGGGTCGCGCGGTCCGTCCTGCAGGTGCCGGTCGAGGCGGGCCAGCATGTCGTCGGCGCCGAGCCGCGGCGGCACCGGCCGGTCGGCGAGCGAGTCGAGCCACGCGACCGCGTGCTGGTGGGCGCGGTCCAGGCCGGAGGTGCGGTCCATGCGGGCAGTGTCCTCCGCGCGCCGGCCCGGGTCGAGGGACCGGGCGAGCGGCCCAGACCGCCCCGTGCTGCAACCCCCACCGGGCCCCGCGGCTGGGTTGAACTACGTTGGAGCGGTGCGCGTGCTGTCCGAGTCCGAGTGGCGCCCGCTCGCCGAGGCGCACGCCGCCCGCGTCGACGCGTTCGTCGCGCCCCACCTGGCCCGGCGCGCCGACAAGGTCGCCCACCCGGTGCACGACTTCCTCTTCACCTACTACTCCCAGCGGCCCGCGCAGCTGCGTCGCTGGCACCCCGGTCACGGCGTCGCGCTGGCGGGCGCCGAGGCCTACGCCGGCCTCAAGGGCTACGAGCAGGTCGCGTGCGCGACCGGCAGCGGCGACGGCGCGGCGCCCGCGACGCGGGTGTCGACGGCGTACGTCGCCTCGCAGCGGCCGCTGCTGGACCGGCTGCACGCCCTGCTGAGCGCGACGGCCGGCCGCGCGCCCCAGTTCGGCTGCTTCGGCCTGCACGAGTGGGCGATGGTGCACCGCGCCCACGAGGTGGACGGCGGCACCCGCCACGACTGGCCGCTGCGGCTGGGGCAGGCGGGCACCGATGCCGTCGTGGAGTCGCACCGCATCGCCTGCTCGCACTTCGACGCCTACCGGTTCTTCACCCCGAGCGCGCGCCGGCTCAACGTCCTGCAGCCGGGGCGCGACGACCGGCCGGACTTCGAGCAGCCCGGCTGCCTCCACGCCGGGATGGACCTCTACAAGCACGCCTTCCGGCTCACGCCGATGATCAGCAGCGACCTCGTCGCCGACTGCTTCGAGCTGGCCCGCGACATCCGTGTCCTCGACATGCGCGCGGCGCCGTACGACCTCACCGACCTCGGCTTCGACCCGGTCCCGATCGAGACGGCCGAGGGCAAGGCGGAGTACGTCGAGGCCCAGAGAGGCTTCGCCGCGCGCGGCGCGCCGCTGCGGCGACGGCTGGTCGAGCAGTGCGAGCGGCTGCTCGCCGTCGTGCCGGTCGCCGCCGGGAGCTAGAACTCGTAGCCGAAGGCCTCGATGGTGTCGGCGAAGACGGTGGCGACCCGCTCGCGCGACGCCGGGGTGTAGAGCTCGCGGTAGTGCCCGGCCGGACGCGCGTGGCCCTTGGCGCGCGGCAGGTCGGGGCGGCCGGGCAGGCCGAGGTGGTCCCAGACCTCCTCGAGCTCGGCGTCGAGGTTCTCGTAGCGCAGCACCCGGTCGAGCGCCATCTTCCCGCGGATCCGGTAGAGCCGGCGGTTGTTGGCCAGCTGCTCGATCCAGATCTCGCGGACGTAGGACTCGAAGTCCGGGAGCTCGGCGCGGTCCTTGTACTTCCAGAAGTAGAGCGAGACGACCGCGTCCCACGGGTTCCGCTCGATCGCGAAGGTGAAGTAGTCGGCGAAGACGTCGGCGCCCACGAGGTCGCGCGTGGCCTTCGCGCCCATGTGGTTGTACGCCTTGCGCGGCAGCGGCGGCGACGTGAAGTTCTGGGGCGGACGGCCGCCGGCGGCCCGGCGGAGCTCCTCGTCCTCGGGGCTGATCTCGGTGATGATGTCGTCGGGACCGCACACCTTGGACAACGCGATCTCCACGCTCGTGCCCGCGGTCTTGCGGGTCTTGAGGAAGATGAAGCGGTGCTGGTGGGACGCGATCACGGGCACGACCCTATCGGCCGCGTGACGGATACGGTGGCTGCCGTGACCGAGCCCCAGCACGCCGCCGGACAGCACTTCCGCGGCGACGACTGGTACGGCGACGACCTGGGCGGGGCCCGCTTCGTGGAGTGTACGTTCACCGACGTGGACCTGTCCGAGGCGACCACGACGGGGGCGACGTTCGAGCGGTGCACCTTCCACGGCGGCCGGTTCAACGCCTCCGCCCACACCGCGACGGCGTTCGTGGGCTGCGACTTCCGGCGCACGTCGTTCTTCGGCGCGAGCCTCGACGGCTGCAAGCTCGTCGGCAGCACGTTCTCCGAGTGCGTGCTGCGCCCGCTGACGGTCACCGGCGGCTCGTGGCTCGGCGTGACGATCCGCGGCACCAGCCTCGCGCGGGTCGACCTCAGCGGCGTCGACCTCCGCGAGGCCGACCTGTCGCTGTCCGACCTCACCCTCGCCACGCTGGCCCGTGCCCGCCTCGACCGGGCGGTGCTCCGTGGGACCACGCTCGACCGCACCGACCTGCGCGCTGCGAGCCTCGACGGCGTCGACCTCACGGCCGCCGTGCTCACCCGGACCCGGCTGGACCTCGCCGGCGCCGTCCTGCTCGCGCAGCTCCACGGCGCCGAGGTCGACACCACGGCCTGAGCTCAGGCCAGCCGGGCGCGCAGGCCGTCGATCACGAGGTCGAGGCCGAGCTCGAAGTCGGGCAGCGACTCCAGGGACCGGTCGACCGCGCCGAGGCTGACGGCCTGCCGGGCGGTCTGCTCCTCGAAGGCGTGCCCGAAGACGTAGTGGAGCAGGGTCCGGGAGGCGACCGCGACCAGCTCGGCGGGCGCGCCGGCGTCGGCTAGGACCTTCTCGAGCTCGGCGACCGGGGCGGCCGCCCCGAGACCGAAGGCCCACACGGTCGCCACGACGTCGGCGCCGTCGGTGCACGCGAGCATCGCGTGCCGGAGCTCGGTGCACACCTCGCGCAGCCGGTCGGGCCACTCCACGGCGGTCCGCGGTCGCGCACCACGGGCCAGGATCTCGTCGGCGACCGCGGCGAGCAGCGCCTGCTTGCTCGCGAAGTGGTGGTAGATCGCGCTCGGCTGCACCTCGAGCTCCGCGCCGAGCCGGCGCATCGTGAGCGCGGCGAGGCCGTGCGCGTCGAGCAGGGCGACGGCCCGGGCGAGCACGTCGGCTCGGCGGTGCGGCACGACGTACCCCTCTCGCTCGCGAGGTCGCGACCCCGGCGTTGACGCGCCGGCTCCGCGACCCTAACCTGAACACCGTTCAACTGATCACCGTTCAGGTAGAGGAAACACCCGATGAGCACCCGTCGCAACCCCGGCACCGACGTCGCCCTGGTCGCCGCCTTCGCCGCCCTCGTCGCGGTCTGCGCCCTGCTGCCCGCCATCAAGGTCGCCGGTCCGGTCCCGATCACGCTGCAGACCTTCGCGGTGCTGCTCTCGGGCGCGGTGCTGGGCATGCGACGCGGCTTCCTCGCCGTCTCGCTGTACGTCGCCGCCGGCGCCGCGGGCCTGCCGATCTTCTCCGGCGGCGCCGCCGGCCTCGCCGTGCTGGCCGGTCCGACCGCCGGCTACCTGCTCGGCTTCCCGCTCGCCGCCGCCTTGTGCGGCGCCATCGTGGAGCGCCTCCCCCGGCGCTCGCTCGGCAGCGCGGTGGCGATCTTCTGCGCGGGCCTGGTGAGCTCGGCGGTCTTCATCCACACCTGCGGCATGGCGGGCCTCGTCGTGCGCGCCGACCTGACGTGGTCCCAGGCGTGGGACGTCGACAAGGTCTTCTGGCTCGGCGACGTCCTGAAGAACGTCGCCATGTCGCTCGTGGCCACCGCCGTGCACCGGGCCTTCCCCGACATGCTCGCCCGACCGGACGCCCCCGCCGGCACCGAGCAGCCCCAGGGAACGCCCGCCGCGTGAGCGAGGTCCGCCTCGAGCAGGTGACCGTCTCGTTCCCCACCCACGACGGCCACCGGCAGGTGCTCCAGGAGACGTCGCTGCACCTGACCGAGCGCCGCATCGCGCTGGTGGGGCCCAACGGGTCGGGCAAGTCGACGCTCGCCCGCCTCGTCAACGGCCTGGTCGCCGCGACGACCGGGCGCGTGCTTGTCGACGGCCTCGACGTGGCACGCGAGGGGCGGGAGGTGCGCCGGCGCGTGGGGTTCGTCTTCACCGACCCGGCCGCGCAGCTCGTGATGCCGACGGCCCGCGAGGACGTCGCCCTCTCCCTGCGGCGCACGCACCGGGACCGCCCCGAGCGCCTCGTCGCCGCGGACCGGGTGCTGGCCGACGTCGGGCTGGCGGGCTTCGGCGACCGCAGCGTGCACGGGCTGTCCGGGGGCGAGGGCCAGCTGCTCGCCCTGGCCGGCGTGCTCGCCACCCGGCCGTCGCTCCTCGTCGCCGACGAGCCGACGACGCTGCTCGACCTGGGCAACAGCCGCCGCATCGGCGAGCTGCTCCTCGGCCTGCCGCAGCAGCTCGTGGTGGTGACGCACGACCTCGAGCTGGCCGCGCGCTGCGACCGCGTGCTGCTCGTGCGCGCCGGGCGCGTCGAGCGCGACGGGGACCCCGCAGAGGTCGTCGAGCACTACCGGGCGACCGCGTGAGCGCTCAGCTCCTGGGCCTGCACCAGCCCGGTACGACGTGGCTGCACCGCCTCGGAGCCGGCGCCAAGCTGCTCGGCCTGATGGCCGCCGGCCTCGCCGTGGTCGTCGTCCGCGGTCCGGCCTCGGCGCTCGTCGCCGTGACCCTCGCCGCGGCGCTGCTCGGGTGGTCCGGCGCCCGGGTCGGTCGCACGCTGGCGGCGATGCGCTGGCTGCTGCTCACGGCGGCCCTCCTCGGCGGTTGGACGGTCTGGCAGCACGGCTGGCCGCGCGCGGTCGAGGTCGTCGGCGACCTCGTCGCGCTGATCCTGCTCGCGACCACCCTGACCGTGACCACACCGGTCGACGAGGTGATGGACGCCGTCGCCCGCGGCCTGCGGCCCCTGCGGCGTCTCGGTGTCGACCCGGAGGTCGTGGCGCTCGCCTTCTCGCTCATGCTCCGCGCCATCCCGTCGACGATCGTGCTGGCCGAGGAGGCCCGCGACGCAGCGCTCGCCCGCGGGTTGGAGCGCTCGCCGCGCGCGCGGCTGATCCCGTTCGTGGTGCGCGTCGTGGCCCGCGCCCGCGACACCGGGGACGCCCTGCACGCCCGCGGGATCGGCGAGGACTAGCGCCTCACCAGCCGGCCGGGCGCCGGTGCGCCCACGGCGCGGCGGTCTCGACCTGTGCGGCCACGGAGAGCAGCAGCTCCTCCTCCGCGGGCCGCGCGGCCAGCATGACGCCGACCGGCAGTCCGTCGTCGGTCCAGTGCAGCGGCAGCGACACCGCGGGCATGCCGGTGACGTTCCACGCGCTCGTCCACGGCGTGAAGGCCTTCTGGCGGTCGAAGTCCCGCGCGGGGTCCGCGTCGTCGCGGAGGGCGCCCACCGCCACCGGGGGCATGGCGAGGGTCGGCGTCAGCACGACGTCGTACGGCGCCAGCGCGGCGAGCGCCGCCGCCGCGTGCTGCCGCAGCCGCCCGATGGCCAGGCCGAACTCGGGCCCGCTGACCGCGTGACCGCGCTCGCCGAGCCAGCGGGTGAGCGGCCGGAGCCGGTCCTCGCGGCCCGGCGGGGCGGCCGACAGCGCGGTGAGCACCGCCCAGCACGTCTCGAAGTCCGCGACCGCCTCGGGCGGGATCGGCACGGGCACGTCCTCGACGTCGTGGCCCAGCGACTCCAGCAGCCGGGAGGCACGCTGCCAGGCCGTCACGCTGGAGCCGTGCACCTCCACGTCGGCGATGACGGGCGCGATGAACCTCGCGACCCGGAGCCGACCGGGCAGGCGGTCGCAGGCATCGAGGAACGGCCCGGACGGCGCAGGTGCCCAGAACGGGTCGCCCACCCGCCGACCCGCGAGCACGTCGAGCAGGGCCGCCGCGTCGCGCACGGTGCGGGCCAGGGTGCCGGCGGTGGCGAGGCCCACGGGGTCGCCGTAGCGCGGGGCGCCGCTGATCCGGCCGCGGGACGGCTTTAGCCCGACGAGCCCGCAGCAGGACGCGGGGATGCGGATCGAGCCGCCGCCGTCGGAGCCGGGCGCGAGCGGGAGCAGTCCCGCCGCGACGGCGGCGGCGGCCCCGCCGGAGGAGCCGCCGGCCGTCCGCCCGGTGTCCCACGGCGTGACGGCGGGCGGCGCGACGTCGGGCTCGGTGTAGCAGGGCGACCCGAACTCCGGCGTGCTCGTCTTGCCCAGGCTGGGCATGCCGGCGGCCTCGACCGTGAGGACGAGGTCGTCGGAGACGTCCGGGACGAAGTCGTCGTACGCCGCCGAGCCGAAGGTGGTGCGCACGCCGGCCGTCGGGTGCAGGTCCTTGATGCCGGTCGGGACGCCCCAGAGCGGACCCGCGTCCGTGGGGCGTCCCTCGGCGGTGAGGCGGGTGGTCAGCCGGCGCGCGTGCTCGCGCGCCAGGTCGTGCGTGGTGGTGACGAAGGCCCCGACGCGGTCGAGGCGGCCGGCGTAGTGCTCCACCAGCTCGAGCGGCGACACCTCGCCGCGGCGCACGGCGTCGCCCTGCTCGAGCGCGGTCAGGTCGTGGAGCACGCCGCCGACCGTACCGGGATCAGGCAGCGACCTCGGCCTCGTGCGCCACCAGGTCGTCGAGGGCGGTGAGGAAGCGCCGCACGGCCGCCTCGTCCTGCAGCGGGTCGCCCGCGACGGCGGGCTCGTCCACCACGATGGTGTCGACGACCAGGGCGCCGGCGATGCGCGCGGAGTGGCGGGCGTGCTCGTGCGACCACTTGCCGCCGTACGGCGTGGGCGTGGCGCCGATGGCCGCGAAGGGCTTGCCGACGATGGCGCCCTGGCCGTAGGGCCGGGAGAGCCAGTCGATGGCGTTGTTGAGCACGGCCGGCATGGTGCCGTTGTACTCCGGCGTCACGGCGAGGACGCGGTCGGCGGAGGCGACGGCCTCGCGCAGCGCGGTGGCGCTGGCCGGGGCGTCGTCCCCGTCGAGCTCCTCGTTGTAGAACGGGACGCGGTCGATGCCCTCGACGACGTCGACGGTGACGCCCGCCGGCGCGTGGTCGCGCAGGTGCTCGGCGATGCGGCGGTTGAGGGAGCCGGTGCGGGAGGATCCGAGGAGGACGGCGACACGGATCTGCTTGTCAGTGGTCATGCCGGTCCAAACGGACCGCAGTCCGGTTCTATTCCGGTGCAGCCGAACTTCCTGCCGCCCTACTCTGGGTGCCGTGACCACGCTGCTGCCGCTCGCCGACGAGCCGACGCCCGAGCGGGCCGACGCCGCGCGCAACCGGCAGGCGATCCTCGCAGCGGCGTTGCGCCTCGTGGAGACCCGGGGGGTCGCCTGCGTGACGATGGACACCGTCGCCTCGGAGGCGGGGGTGGGCAAGGGCACGCTCTTCCGTCGGTTCGAGAGCCGCGAGGGCCTGATGGCGGCGGTCCTCAACGAGTCGGAGACGGCCTGGCAGGCGAGCGTGATCTCCGGTCCCCCGCCGCTCGGTCCGGGCGCGCCGCCCCTGGAGCGGCTGCTGGCATTCGGGCACTCGCGGCTGCGGACCAACCTGACCCACGCCGACCTGATCGCCGCCGCCGGCCGGCCCGGCGCCCGCTCCGCGGCGGCCGTGTCGTTCGCGAACATGCACGTGCGCTACCTGCTCGGCGAGCTCGGGGTCACCGGCGACCTGCTGATGCTCGCGACCGCCCTCCTGGCGCCGCTGGAGATGGTCGTGCTCGAGCAGCAGGTCAATCGCGAGCACATCTCGATCGAGCGGATCGAGGCCGGCTGGGACGACCTGGTGCGGCGGGTCGTCGGCGGCTCCCCTACCGGTGGTGACGGCGCAGCCCGAAGGTGAGCCCGTCGACGAGGGCGCCCCACGACGCCTCGATGACGTTGGCGCCGACGCCGACGGTGACCCACGAGGACTCGCCGTCGCTGGTCTCGATGAGCACCCGGGTGATGGCGTCGGTGCCGTGGCCCTGGTCGAGGATGCGGACCTTGTAGTCGATCAGCTCGAACTTCGCGACCTCCGGGAAGGCCTGCCCGATCGCCTCGCGCAGCGCGGCGTCGAGGGCGTTGACGGGGCCGTTGCCCTCACCGGTCACGACGTAGCGAACGCCCGCGGAGCGCAGCTTGACCGTCGCCTCCGAGACCGCCTCGCCGTCGGGCCGGGTCTCGGTGATGACGCGCCAGGACTCCACGTCGAAGTACGACGGCCGCACGCCCTCGACCTCCTCGGCCAGCAGCAGCTCGAAGGACGCGTCGGCGGCCTCGAAGGTGTAACCCTGCTGCTCCATCGCCTTGACCCGGTCGGTGACCCGCGTGACCAGCTCCTTCATCTCGCGGGAGCCGTCGGAGAGGTCGTAGCCCAGCTCCTTGCCCTTGAGCTCGATCGAGGCGCGGCCGGCCATGTCGGAGACGAGCAGCCGCATGTCGTTGCCGACGCCCAGCGGGTCCATGTGCTGGTAGAGGTCGGGGTCGACCTTGATGGCGCTGGCGTGCAGCCCGGCCTTGTGCGCGAAGGCGGACGTGCCGACGTACGGCTGGCGCGACGCCGGCGGCACGTTGGTGACCTCGGCGACGGCGTGGGCGATCCGGGTGGCCTCGCGCAACAGGCCGGGGGGCAGCACGGTGCGGTCCAGCTTGAGCTCGAGGTTGGCGACGACGGTGACGAGGTCGGCGTTGCCGGTGCGCTCGCCGTAGCCGTTGATGCACCCCTGCACGTGGCTCGCCCCGGCGGCGACCGCCGCGAGCGAGTTGGCGACCGCGCAGCCGCTGTCGTTGTGCGCGTGGATGCCGACGCGCGCGCCGGTCGAGGCGATCACGTCGAGCACCACGTCGGAGACCCAGTCGGGCAGCATGCCCCCGTTGGTGTCGCAGAGGGCGACGACCTCGGCCCCGGCCTCGGCCGCGGTGCGCAGCACCTCCAGGGCGTAGGCGCGGTTGGCGCGGTAGCCGTCGAAGAAGTGCTCCGCGTCGACGAAGACCGTCTGCCCCTCATCGCGCAGGTGCGTCACGGTGTCGCGGACCATCGCGAGGTTCTCCTCCAGCGTCGTGCGCAGCGCCAGCTCGACGTGCCGGTCGTGCGACTTCGCCACCAGCGTCACGACGCCCGCCCCGGAGTCGCGGAGGGCGGCCACCAGCGGGTCGTCCGCGGCCGGTACGCCGGCGCGGCGGGTGGCTCCGAACGCAGCGAGCCGCGCGTGCTCGAGGTGCAGCTCCTCGCGGGCGCGGCGGAAGAACTCGGTGTCCTTCGGGTTGGACCCCGGCCAGCCGCCCTCGATGTAGCCCACCCCGAGCCCGTCGAGCTGGCGCGCGATGGCCAGCTTGTCGGCGACGGAGAGGTTGAGGCCCTCCTGCTGGGCGCCGTCGCGCAGGGTGGTGTCGTAGACGTGGAACGAGCCGTGCAGGTCCATCGGAGTCTCTCGGGTCGGGGTGGGACATGAAAAAACCTCCTGGGGTGCAGGAGGTCGGCGCGGCGGGGGTCCCGACGCGCTAGGCGATGATGATGGTGCGGGTGCTCACGGGACGATCGTGCCACTCAGGCGCGGGGCGTGAGACGGGCGTCTCGCGATCCGGTCGGCGCGCTGGCGGGGCGCGCGTGCTCGTCGCCCGTGCGGGGTACGGGGCGTCCCCGTCCGAGTCCCACTGAATTCGAGGTAGCCATGAGCGAGCAGGACGGCCGCGGCGCGGCCGAGGAGAACACCGGCGTCCCCGAGACCGAGGAGGAGCACGCCGGACCGGCGTCGCCCTCCTCCACGCCCGGCGGCGAGCCGTCGCGGGTCGACGGCGCCGCCGAGGAGGGCGCCGGCGTCGAGGAGTGACGACCGCCACCTGACACGCAGAGTCCGGCACGCATGGCGATGCGCGGGGTGCAGGAGCAGCCGTCCGGGCTGCTCCTCGCCCTCGACGTCGTCTCGGTGACCGAGGAGCGCGCGCTCCTCGCGTGGTGCGGCGGCCTGTCGGTGGAGCCTGTCGTCATGCGCGGCGTCGCCTCCCGACGCCAGGTGCGGCACTTCGGTGTCGGGTACGACTACGAGTCGTGGGCGCCCACGCAGGCCGAGCCGGTCCCCCGCGAGCTGCTCCCGCTGCGCGCGCGGGCGGCCGAGGTCGCCGGTGTCGAGGAGAGCAGCCTGGTCGAGGCGCTCGTGACCCGCTACCCGCCCGGGGCCGGCATCGGCTGGCACCGCGACGCGACGGCGTTCGGGCCCGTGGTGGTGGGCGTCTCCCTGGGCTCCGACTCGGTGATGCGCTTCCAGCGCCGCGCCGCCGGCGGGGAGCGGCGGGTCTTCGAGCAGCCGCTCGCCCGCCGTTCGGCGTACGTCCTGTCCGGCGCCGCGCGCAGCGCGTGGCAGCACAGCGTGCCGGCCGTCGGCGAGGAACGCTGGTCGGTGACGTTCCGCCAGCTCCGTCGGCGACCCGGCGGGCAGCGCGCACCCGGCACGCTTGAGGTCACGGGCGGTGGGGTACCGAGCGGCATGAACCACCACGAGCCGCCCCTGCCCGACTACGACAACCTCGCCACCGGCTCGATCGAGTCGCGGGCGCACGCCCTCGACCCCGACGGGGTGCGCCAGCTGCTGGAGTACGAGCGCAGCCACGCCGACCGGCCGCAGATCGTGCTGATGCTGGAGCACCGCCTGGCCTCCCTCGAGAGCGGCGACGCCACGCCGTCCGGCGGCGACCCCACGGCACCCGCGCCCGAGGCCGCGCCGGGAGCGCCCGCGGGCAGTGCGGTCACCGAGGGACCGCCGATCAACCCGCCGTCGCAGGGCGACCCGACCAACCCCGCCCAGCCGCGCGGCTGACCCCCGACAGGCGAGAGCCCCGATCCGCGGTCGCGGTCGGGGCTCTCGGCGTGTGTCGGCGTGGGTCGAGCGGTCAGCGCGCGTCGGGCTCGGAGTCGACGACCTCTCCGTCCAGCAGCAGCGGGTCCTCGACCTCCGGGTCGTCGACCACGTGCATCGCTGCCTCCTCGGCACCGGCCGCCGCGCCGTCGATGCCCACGTCGGTGGCGACGAGGTCCTTCTCGGCGTCCGTGCGGACGCCCTCGTCCTCGGCGACCAGCCGCCCGGCGCGCTCGCCGTCGACGTCGGCCTCGAGCGCCTCGTCCGACCCGCTGCCCTCCGCGACGAGGGCAGCCAGGTCACCACGCTCGGCCTCCTGGTCCGCGACCTCGTACGGGTCGGGCTCGGCGACCTCCTGGTCGACGCGCTGGTCCAGCGTCTCGCCCTGGATCTCCTCGAGCGGGGTGTTGCCGTAGCCCTGGCCGGCCGACCACTTCTCCGGGGGCGAGTAGCCCTCGTCGAGCGGCTCGGGCAGTCCGCGGTCGTCGACCAGGCTGTCGCCCGTGCTCTGCGGCTGCGTCTCGTCGTCGACGCTGTAGCCGTGGTAGCTCTCGTTGTCCGTGCTGTCCCCGGTGACGTCCACGGCGGGATCGGTCCCGATCTCGGTGCCGATGTCCGGTTGCTCAGTCATGAGCCCTCCTGTCTGGTCGTGAACAGCCTAGGTACCCCGTTCACCCCCGTGGAACCGCGAGGAACCTCACAGCCGGCAGTGCCCCGCCCTACGCGCCGGCGCGGTAGGCCGTCCAGGCCAGCTGCATCCGCGCGGTCTGCCCCGGCGTGAACTCCGTCATGCAGGAGTCGTAGGTGTAGTCCATGAAGTTGGTGATCGGGTCCGCTCCCCCGCCGGCGCAGGTGTCGCGACCCACCGGGCACTGGAAGGCCGGCGACGCCTCGGGCGCCGTGTCGGCGACGTGGTCGCCCGGCTCGGAGCACCCGCCCTGGAACGTGTGGTACAGCTCGAGCCAGTGGCCCACCTCGTGGGTGGCGGTGTCGCCCTCGCCGTAGACGCTGAACACGGCGCTGTCACCCGTGTCGCCGGCGACGGACGGCAGGCTGCGGTAGTCGATGACCACCCCGTCGCGGTACTGGGGCAGCGGGTTGCCCGCCGTGGCGTCGGCGTCGAAGTCCGACGGGAAGTAGGCCCACCCGAGCAGGGACTGGCCGAGCGAGGCGGAGTAGATGTTGAGCGTCTCGGACGTGCTGTCGCCGTAGAGCGCCTTCTTCATCGCGACCTCCTTGCCGCCGCCGCGGTAGAACCGGGGCTCGGCGCCGTTGGAGGAGATGAGGTTGAACCACTGAGGCTCGAAGGTCCGGGTGACGCGCTCGAGCTCGAAGGTGAACCCCGTGCCCTCGTAGGCGGCGTTGAGGACAGCGACCTGCGCCTCGATGCGGGCGCGGGAGAGGTTGCCGCCCTCCTGCCCGCGGTCCTTGGCGATCACGTGGAAGCGGACCGGGACCGTCACGGGCTCGAACGCGTCCGCCGCGGCACCGGCGCCCGACCTGCTCGTCGTCGACGCGGTGGCCCGTGCGACCTTGGCGAGCGGGTCCTTGTGGACGTGGTGCAGGTCGTCGCGCGGGATGGTGCCCGCGGGCGCGTCGGCGAGGTCGCCGTAGTCGATGCAGTCAGCCGCCCTGTCCTTCGCCGGTGCGGCGTGGACAGGGGTCGACATGCCGATCCCGAGTGCGAGAGCCGTGAGCGCGACGCCGAGCCGGCGGGCGACGAGGGTGCTGGTCGAGTGCATGTGGAGATCCCCTTACGACGGTGGTGCAGCGACGGTAGCCCGGCGACGCGCGGCCGGGGAAGACCACCTACGGGTGGAGCGGCCCCGGTCTGTTCACAGCCAGCCGGGCAGGCGTACGTCGGCGAACGGCGCGGAGTCGTCCGGCGTCCAGGACGTGCCCTGCGCCGACGCGGCGGCGGCCAGCCCCGAGCCCAGCGCCGCCACCAGCAGCGTGGTGAGCAGCCACGGCACGACGCGCCGGGACAGCGGGTCGACGGCGCGGTGCACGGGTGAGCGGAGCCGCTCCGAGCCGGGTCCCCACCACAGCCCGAGGGCGAACGAGACGCCCACCGGGCCCAGGGTGGTGGTCAGCGGGACGGACGCGGCGAAGCAGAGCAGCGCGATCGCCGCAGCGATGCCCAGGCTCCAGAGGAGGAGCACCACGGTGCCGCCCAGCCCGGCGATCGCGTGCCACGGCGCGGCCAGCAGCAGCTGGACGCCGTCGTACCACCTGGCCCCGCGCCGCTCGCGCCTGCTGCCTGCTGCGGCCGCGGCCATCGAGCCGCTGCGCAGCAGCCAGACGGTGACCAGGACCAGGGCGAGGGTGACGTAGGGCGCGAGGACGACGCCGCCGGCGACGACACCGCCGGCGGCGAGGATGGTGAGGGCGCGGCGCAGGCGCTCCCCCGCGGGTGCATGCGGGCGGGCGGGCGCGCCGTACTCCGCCGAGACCCACTCGGTCGTGCCGTCCGGCAGGACGCGCGTCTGGCGGCTCGGGACGGTGGTGGCGGCGTCCCACCCCGGGACGGGCCCGGCGCCGTGCTGGTCCTCCTGGGGGCTCCAGGCCGACGACCAGTGGACGGGCTCGTCGGCCGGTTGCGCGCGACCCGCCGGCGAGGCCGGGCCGACCGCTCCGGTGCCGAGGCGCGTCGGCGCGGCGGCGTCCAGGTGGGTGGCGGCGACGTAGGGCAGCGTCACGGGCGCCGCACGTGTGCCCTCGGCGCGGTCCCGCACGGGGGCGCCGCCCGCCGACAGGTCCTCCAGCCAGTCGCGGACCTCGTCGAGGGAGGGGCGGTCCGCGGCCTGCGGGGCCAGCGCCTCCTCCGCGAGGTCGAGCAGGAGCGGGTCGAGGCCGGTGAGGTCGTGCTCGCCGCGGCGGACGCGGTCCATGATCGCCACCGACGGTCCGCGGCCGAAGGGGGCGCGGCCCGTCCCGGCGTACGCCACCGTCGCTGCCCAGGCGTGCACGTCGGAGGCGGCGGTGGCGTCGTCGCCGTGCAGGATCTCGGGTGCCAGGTAGCCGGGCGTGCCGAGCAGCCAGCCGTTCATCGTGATGCGGGAGTCCTCGGCCACCCGGGCCAGCCCGAAGTCGATCAGGATCGGCGTACGCCCCTCCATGATGACGTTGGACGGCTTGACGTCGCGGTGCAGCACCCCCACCGAGTGCACGGCCTCGAGCGCCTCGGCGAGGCAGTCGGCGAACCACAGGAGGTCGTCGCCGTCGAGCGGGCCCTCCTCCTGCACGTGGTCGTGCAGCGAGAGCCCGGGGACGTAGCGGGTGGCCACGAACGGGATCTCGCCCCAGGGGTCGGCGTCGACGATCTCGGCGACGCGGCGACTGCGGATCCGGCTCAGCGAGCTGACCTCGCGGGCGAGGCGGCGGCGCGCCTCGTCGTCGCCCACCACGTGCGGGCGCAGCACCTTGATGGCCACCGGTCGCTCCCCCGGCCTCTGGCCGAGGTGCACGACGCCCATGCCGCCCTCGCCGAGGCGGGCGCGCAGCGCGTAGCCACCCACGGTCAGGCCGGGTGGCGGCGCCTCCGGGGACGTCGTCACGCCTCTGAGGATACGGGCGGCCGGCGCCCCCGCCCCTCATCCCGCGCGCCCCATCCGCCCCTGGTTCCCCCGCTTAGGCGGGGGATCACCAACTTATAGGGGTGTGCAGGCCCCCTTGAGTTCACAATCCCCCGCTCAACCGGGGGATTGCGACGGCGCTGTCGGACGGGTCGGCGACGATGGGACGGTGGACGGGACCAGGAGGCGCCTCGCGGAGGAGCGCGAGCAGGCGCTCGCGCGGCTGGCGGGCCTCACCGGCGACTACGACGCGGTGGTCGCCGCCTCGCGCGACACCAACGCCGACGACGAGCACGACCCCGAGGGAGCGACCATCGCGTTCGAGCGCTCGCAGATCGGGGCGCTCGTGCGGCAGGTACGCCGCCACCTCGCCGAGCTGGACGCCGCCTCGGCGCGCGTCGAGGCCGGCACGTACGGCATCTGCGAGCGGTGCGGGTCGCCGATCGGGGCGGCGCGCCTCGACGCGCTGCCGGCCGCCCGCCGGTGCATCGGGTGCGCCTCCGCCCCCGGCTGACCACCCGGCACGGACACACCCGGCACGGACACCCGGCGCGCACACCCGGCGCGGGACCTCGGACCGGTCCACACCCGGCGGACCCAGCGGCCGGGAGGCCTCAGCCGGTCGGCCGGCGTGCCGACTCGAGCGCGGCGATCAGGCTGCGGGCGTCGTAGGGACCGACGTGCCGGGTCTCGCCGACGAAGAACGTCGGCGTGCCACGCACGCCGCTCGCATCCGCCGAGGCGACGTCGTGCTCGACGTGCCGGACCACCGCGTCGTCGTCGAGGTCGCGCATGAACTGCTCCACGTCGAGGCCGACCTCGGCGGCGTACCCGACGAGGTCCTCGAGCTCGAGCTCGTCCTGGTGGGCGAAGAGGACGGCGTGCATCTCCCAGAACCGGTCCTGGCGGGCGGCCGCCTCCGCGGCGAGGGCGGCGAGCTCGGCGTGCGGGTGGACCGGGAGGGGCAGGTGCCGGGTGACGTAGCGCAACCGGTCGCCGAAGTGCGCCCGGAGCTCCGCGCCGACGCCGCTGACGCGGGCGCAGAACGGGCACTCGTAGTCGAGGTACTCGACCAGGGTCAGCTCGGCGTCGGCAGGACCGAGGACGTGGTCCCGGTCCGGGTCGACCGGCTGGCTGAGGGTGGTGGGCAGCGCGGCGTCGGTCTGGCCGAGCACGCGCGCGGAGAAGCGGAACGCCGCCCACCCGGCGAGGCTGGCCAGGACGGCGGCGAGCAGCACGCCCACGCGGGCCTGGTCCTGCAGCCGCGAGGACTCGAAGGCCAGGCTGATGATGAGCAGCGAGACGGTGAAGCCGATCCCCGACAGCGCACCGCCGGCGAGCGTGTGCCCGAGCCCGACACCCTGGGGCAGCCGGCCCCAGCCGAGCCGGACGCTGGCGAAGGCGCCGCCGAAGATGCCCACCGCCTTGCCGAGGACGAGGCCGAGCACGACGCCCCACATCAGCGTCGAGGTGAGGGCGTCGCCCAGCACCCCGTCGCGCAGGTCGACGCCGGCGTTGGCCAGCGCGAAGACGGGCACCACCACGTGGCTCGTCGGCGTGTGCAGCGCCTCCTGCAGGCGCTCGTTGACCGAGATCGCCCGGGTCAGCGAGCGGCGCGCGACCCGTTGCACGCCCGGCATCGGCGACTGCCGGAACGCGCGGAACGACCGCGCCGCGTCCTCCACATCGGAGCGGCGCGGATCGAGCGCCGGCACGAGCAGCCCGCTGACCATCCCCGCGATCGAGGCGTGGACGCCCGACTCGAGGGTCGCGATCCACAGCACCAGCACGACGAGCACGTACGGCGCCGCCTGCCACACGGCGTACCTGTCGAGCACGACCAGCACCACCAGGCACGCGCCGGCCACGGCCAGCGCCCCCAGGGACAGGTCGTCGGAGTACACGATGCCGATGACGCTGACGGCGACGATGTCGTCGATGACGGTCAGGGTCAGCAGGAAGATCCGCAGCTGCGTGGAGACGGCCGGCCCGACGAGCGCCATCACGCCCAGCAGGAACGCCGTGTCGGTGCCGATGACAGCGCCCCAGCCGGCGGCCTGCTCGCCGGTGGGGTTCAACGCGAGGAAGACCGCGGCGGGCACCAGCATGCCGGTGACGCCGGCGGCCAGCGGCACGACGACCCGGCGGCGGTCGGTGAGCTCGCCGATCGCGAACTCCTTGCGGACCTCGAGGCCGATGACGAAGAAGAACACCACCATCAGGCCGTCGTTGATCCAGTGGTGCAGGTCCATCGTGAGGCCGCCGTCGCCGAAGCGGATCGACAGCTCGGTGTGCCAGAGGTCGACGTAGGCCTGCGACCACGGCGAGTTCGCCCAGACCAGGGCGACCAGCGCGGCCACCACGAGCAGCCCGGCCGAGCCGGACTCGGTGCGCATGTAGTCGCGCAGCGACCTCGAGGTCTGGGCCTCGAAGGCGTGGGCGCCCTTGCAGGCCGACTGGTCGGCGGTCCTCGCCTCGGCCGCGGTCACCAGGGCAGGCTATCGGCGCCGGGCAACGCGCGGGCGGTCAGCAGACCCGGTGCATCCATCCGAAGGTGTCCTCGGCGCGGCCGAACTGCATGCCCACGAGCGCGTCGCGGATCCGCATGGTCAGCTCGGTGCTGGCGGGCGCCGGGGTCACGCCGTGGGGCGAGCGCAGCTCGCCGACCGGGGTGACGACGGCGGCGGTGCCGCAGGCGAAGACCTCGGTGATCTCGCCCGACGCGACGCCGTCGCGCCACTCGTCGATCGAGAACTTCCGCTCCTCGACGGCGTGGCCCAGCTTGCCGGCGAGCTCGATGATCGAGGCGCGGGTGATGCCCTCGAGGATCGTGCCGGTCTCGGGCGTGACGACGCGGCCGTCGGCGTGGACGAAGAACAGGTTCATCCCGCCGAGCTCCTCGATGTAGCGGAACTCCTGGTCGTCGAGGAACACGACCTGGTCGCAGCCCTGCTCGATGGCCTCGCGCTGCGCCGCCAGCGACGCCGCGTAGTTGCCACCGGTCTTCGCCGCGCCCATGCCGCCGCGACCGGCCCGGGTGAACGTCTCGGAGAGCCACAGGTTGACCGGCTTGACGCCGCCCTTGAAGTACGCCCCGGCCGGCGAGGCGATGACCATGAACGTCACGTGCTGCGCCGGGCGGACCCCCAGGAACTTCTCCGAGGCGAACATGAACGGCCGCAGGTAGAGCGACTTCTCCCCCTCGCTGTCGGGCACCCACCGCTGGTCGACCTCGACGAGCGCGTCGACGCACGCGACGAAGTCCTCGACGGGCAGCTCCGGGAAGGCCAGTCGCGCGCTCGAGCGCACCATCCGGGCGGCGTTCTGCTCGGGACGGAAGGTCCAGATCGAGCCGTCGTCGTGGCGGTAGGCCTTCATGCCCTCGAAGGTCTCCTGCGCGTAGTGCAGGACCGCGGTCGCCGGGTCGAGCGTCAGCGGGCCGTACGGCGTGATCCGCGCGTCGTGCCAGCCGGCGTCCGGTGTCCACTCGACCGTGAGCATGTGGTCGGTGAAGTGCACCCCGAAGCCCGGGTTGGCGAGGATCTCGACGAGCCTGGCGTCGTCGACGGGCGTGGGGTTCGCGGCGGTGCTGATCTGCATGGGGTCAACCTACTCAGAGGCGGGCTGCGATGGCGTCCCCGACCTCGCTCGTACGACGGCTGGTGCCCGGCGTGCGCTCGCTGAGGTCTGCGAGGACGGCAGCCTCGATGGCGGCGGCCGCCTCGGGGTGGCCGAGGTGGTCGAGGAGGAGGGCACCCGAGAGGATCGCGGCGGTCGGGTCGGCCTTCTGCTGGCCGGCGATGTCGGGGGCGGAGCCGTGCACGGGCTCGAACATCGACGGGGCGGTGCGGTCGGGGTTGACGTTGCCCGAGGCGGCCAGCCCGATGCCGCCGGTGATGGCCGCGGCGAGGTCGGTGACGATGTCGCCGAACAGGTTGTCGGTGACGATCACGTCGAAGCGGGCCGGGTCGGTGGCGAGGAAGATCATCGCCGCGTCGATGTGCATGTAGTCGATCGTGACGTCGGGGTGCTCGGCCGCGACGGACTCGAAGAGCCGCCACCACAGCGACCCGGCGTTGACCAGCACGTTGGTCTTGTGGATCAGCGTCAGCTTCTTGCGCGGGCGCTTCTGCGCCCGCGCGAACGCATCGCGGACCACGCGCTCGACGCCGTACGCGGTGTTGACCGAGACCTCGGTCGCGACCTCCGCGGGAGTGCCGACCCGCAGGGCGCCGCCGTTGCCCGTGTAGGGGCCCTCGGTGCCCTCGCGGACCACGACGAAGTCGATGTCGCCCCTCTCGAGAACCGGGTCCGCCAGGGGTGAGGTCGAGCCGGGGAAGAGCCGCGACGGTCGCAGGTTGACGTAGTGGTCGAGCTCGAACCGCAGCCGCAGCAGCAGGCCGCGCTCGAGGAGGCCGGGCGGCAGGCCGGGGTCGTTGGGCCTGCCGCCGACCGCACCCAGCAGGATCGCGTCGTGCTCGCGGACCTCCGCGAGCACGGAGTCCGGCAGCACCTCGCCGGTCGCGAGGTAGCGCTCCGCGCCGAGGTCGTACTGCGTGGTCGCGAACGACACCGGCGACGCGACCTCGAGCACCTTTAGCGCCTCGGCCGTCACCTCCGGGCCGATGCCGTCGCCCGGGATGACGGCGAGGGTCTGGCTGCCGGAGGGACGCGACGGGGACGGTGGCTGGCTGTCAGGCATGCCGGGAACGCTAGTTGTCCTCCGGCCACTGACCGCCGTCGTCTCGCAGGTCAAGCGCGGTCTGCACGGCGAACGCGACGTTCTCGGCGCTGCGCGGGTTCTCGGGGTCGTGGGCGGCGGGGCCCCATGCGTCGGGGTACATCTGGTACATCGGTCACTCCTGCGGCTTCGAGGGCGACAGCGTCGAAGGCGTCGATGGCTGTCGTGGCTGGATCGAGAAGCCGGGTGGCGGAACCTCGTCAACGCCGAACGCCGCGACGAGGTGGCCTCTCTGTCAGGCCTCGCCGCGGCGGTCGATGAGTACGAGCACGCTCCGCATGGTGCCGCGACTGTACGACCGTGGCTGCGGTCGGCGCACGCGACTTCGGGGAACGTGTCAGATCGTGAGATCTCGGATCGCCACGTGGGATCCGCCGCGAGGAGTGACAGACTCGGCGGCCTCATGTCTGCTCCTCCGGAACTCCCCGACATCGTCCAGCGCGCCTTCGACGTGTGCCGCCAGGCCGGCTACGTCGCGTTCTGCCGCAACGAGACCGGTCGGCTGCTGGCGACGCTGGCGGCGACGCGCGGCGGCACGATGGCGGAGTTCGGCACCGGCTGCGGCGTGGGGACCGCGTGGCTGCGCAGCGGCGTGCGCAACGGTGCGCGGATCCTCACCGCGGAGCTCGACGAGTCGCTCGCCGGGGCCGCGCAGACGATCTTCACCGACGACGACCGGGTCGAGGTGCTGGCCGCGGACTGGAGCGTGCTGCGCGAGCAGGGTCCGTTCTCGCTGCTCTTCCTGGACTCCGGGAGCCCCTCCGAGGTCGGCGTCGAGTCGACGATCGACCTGGTGGAGCCGGGCGGGATCGTGGTTCTCGACGACTTCGCGCCGTGCGAGTCGTGGCCGCCGATCGCCTACGGCCGCGTCGACACGCTGCGCGAGCAGTGGCTCACCGACGAGCGCTTCACCGCGGTCGAGGTGATGGTGGCGGCCGACGCGTCCGCGATCATCGCCACCCGTCGCTGACGGCGCGGCGTCAGCGCGGGCCCGGCGCCGTCACGTCGACGGTGAACCACGGCAGCATCAGCTGGGTGAGCGGCCCGATCGCCAGCGCGTAGACGACGGTGCCGACGCCGAGCACGCCCCCGAGCAGCAGGCCGATCGCCACGACGCTCACCTCGATCCCGGTGCGCACGAGCCGCAGGGACAGCCCCGTGCGCCGCGAGAGGCCGGTCATCAGCCCGTCGCGCGGGCCGCGGCCGAGCTGGGCGCCGATGTAGAGCGCGCCGGCCGCGCCGCACAGCACCACTCCGCCGACCACCAGCCCGAGGCGGGCCGCCAGGGCGTCGGGCCGGTCGAGCACGGCGAGGGTGGCGTCGGCGGACAGTCCCACCACGACCGCGTTGCTGATGGTGCCGAGGCCGGGCATCTCCCGCAGCGGGATCCACAGGAGCAGCACGACGAAGCTGAAGAGCACGACGGCCTGGCCGAGCGTCATCGGCACGTGGCGGATGAAGCCGGAGTGCAGCACGTCCCAGGGCGCGAGGCCGAGCGCCCCGCGGACCATGAGGGCGAGCGAGACGCCGTAGAGGAAGAGCCCCACGTAGAGCTGGGGCAGGCGGCGGCCGAGCCGGCCGGCGCGCAGCTGCGCGAGCGGGCCGAGGTCGACGAGGACGCGCCCGGAGGCGGCGGGGACGGAAGACGTGGTGGTGCTGCTCATGCCTCGAGCATCCCGCAGATTGGCCTTGTCGGAAATAGCCAATCGTGGAACAGTGGCCTGCATGAGTCGCGTCGTCACTGCCCAGCGCATAGCCAGTCTGGTGGGTGACTTCCCCCGCTCCCCCGCCTACGTCGGCCTCGCCGACAGCCTGCGCGTCCTGATCGGCGACGGCCGCGTCGGCATCGACGTACGCCTGCCGAGCGAGCGGGAGCTGACCAGCGCGCTCGACGTGTCGCGCACCACCGTGACGCGGGCCTACGAGGTGCTGCGCGAGTCGGGGTACGCCGAGGCGCGCCGCGGGTCGGGCACGTTCACGACCGTGCCGGGCGGGCAGCGGCGTGCCCACGACCGCGCCCTGATGCCGGGCACCGGCGGTCGCGACGTCATCGACCTCAACTGCGCCGCCCACTCGGCGCCACCCGGCCTGGTGGAGGCCTACCAGCGCGCGACCGAGCAGCTGCCGGCCTACCTCGGCGGACCGGGGTACTTCCCGCTGGGCGTCCCGGAGCTGCAGGCGCGGATCGCCGCGGCCTACGACGCCCGCGGGCTGCCGACGGCTCCGGAGCAGGTGATGGTGACCGCGGGCGCGCTGGCCGCGGCGTCCGTCGTCGCCCAGGCCTTCACCGCCCCCGGCGAGCGCGTGGTCGTCGAGTCGCCGACCTACCCCAACGCCACCCAGGCCGTGCGCCACGCCGGCGCCCGCCTCGTGCCGGCCGCCGTCGATCCCGACGGCTGGGACCTCGACGCGCTCGCCGCGACGCTGCGGCAGACCTCGCCGCGGCTCGCCTACCTCATCCCCGACTTCCAGAACCCCACCGGCCACCTCATGTCCGAGGCGCAGCGCGAGGCACTGGCCGCTGCCCTCGCGCGCACCCGGACGACCGTCGTCGCCGACGAGGCGCACCAGGCCCTGGCCCTGCGGCCGGGACTGGCCGAGGCGATGCCGCCACCGCTGGCGGCGTACGCCGACGACGCGATCACGATCGGCAGCGCGAGCAAGTCGTACTGGGGCGGGCTGCGGCTGGGGTGGGTGCGGGCCCCGATGGCGGCCGTGGAGCGGCTGGTCCAGGCCCGGATCGGCCTCGACCTCGGAGCGCCGGTCCTCGAGCAGCTGGTGCTCGCGGACCTGATGGACCACGCCGACGAGGTGCTGCCGCTGCACCGGGAGCGGCTCGTCGCCGGTCGGGACGCGCTCGTGGCGGCGCTGCGCGAGCACCTGCCGTCGTGGCGGTTCCGGGTGCCCGACGGCGGGCTCGCGCTGTGGTGCGAGCTGCCGGAGGCGCTCGGCACGGCGACCACCGTCGAGGCCGAGCGCCGCGGCGTCGTCGTGGCACCCGGACCGGTCTTCGCGGTCGAGGGCGGGCTCGACCGCTACGTCCGCATCCCGTGGACCGCCGCGCCGGAGGACCTCACCGAGGCCGTCCGCCGCCTGGCGGCGGCGTGGGAGCACGTGTCCACCGACGCCGCCCGGCCGGCGGCCCGGGCCGCCGGCCGCGTGATGGTGGCCTGAGCCACGACGGACCGGCCTCCCGTCAGGACAGGTCGACCGCGCGGACCGAGGCGGCCTGCATGGCGGTCTCGATCTCGGCCAGGGTCTCGGCCGGGATCGCGGAGTCGACGCTCAGCGCGACCAGCGCGGCGCCGCCCTTGTCCTGGCGCGAGACCTGCATGCCGGCGATGTTGACAGCGGCGTCGCCGAGGATGCCGCCGACCGTGCCCACCATGCCGGGGCGGTCCTCGTAGGTGAGGAAGGCGAGGTGGGTGGTCGGCTCGATGTCCACGTCGAACCCGTTGACCTCGACCAGCCGCTCCTTCTGCGCGAGGCCGACCAGCGTGCCGCTGACCGAGACCTGCGTGCCGTCGGCGAGGGTGCCGCGGAGGGTGATGAGGTTGCGGTGGTCGGGGCTCTCGGTCTCGGTCACGAGCCGCACCTCGGTGCCGCGCTCGGCCGCGAGCAGCGGGGCGTTCACGTAGGAGACCTGCTCCTCGACGATGTCGGCGAACACGCCCTTGAGGGCCGCGAGCTCGAGCACCTTGACGTCGTACTCGGTGATCTCGCCGCGGACCTCCACGTCGAGCTGGTGGGCGACCTCGCCGGCCAGCGCGGTGAAGACGCGGCCGAGCTTCTCGGTGAGCGGGATGCCCGGACGCACGTCCTCGGCGATGACGCCGCCCTGCACGTTGACCGCGTCGGGGACGAGCTCGCCGCTCAGCGCGAGGCGCACCGACCTGGCGACCGCGATGCCCGCCTTCTCCTGGGCCTCGTCGGTCGAGGCGCCCAGGTGCGGGGTGGCGACGACGTTCTCCAGCTCGAAGAGCGGGCTGTCGGTGCACGGCTCCTTCGCGAACACGTCGAGCCCGGCGGCGGCGATCTGCCCCGTCTTGAGCGCGTCGTAGAGCGCCGCCTCGTCGACGATGCCGCCGCGGGCGGCGTTGACGAGCACCAGGCTCCTCTTCGCGCGGGCGAGCTGGTCGGCGCCGATGAGACCCACGGTCTCGGGGGTCTTCGGCAGGTGCACGCTCATGAAGTCGGACTCGGCGACGAGGGTCTCGAGGTCGACGAGCCGGACGCCCATCTGCGCGGCGCGGCCGGCCTGGACGTAGGGGTCGTAGGCGATCACCTTCATGCCGAAGGCGCTCAGCCGCTGCGCCACGAGGACGCCGATGCGGCCCAGGCCCACGATCCCCACGGTCTTCTCGTAGAGCTCGATGCCGGTGTACTTCGAGCGCTTCCACTCGCCGTTGCGCAGCGCCGCGTGGGCCGGGCTGAGGTGACGGGCGGCGGCGAGCATCAGCGCGACGGCGAGCTCGGCGGCGCTGACGATGTTCGAGGTCGGCGCGTTGACGACCATCACGCCGGCCTGCGTGGCGGCCTTGACGTCGACGTTGTCGAGCCCGACGCCCGCGCGGGCGACGACCTTCAGGCGGTTCGCGGCGGCCAGCGCCTCGGCGTCGACCTTCGTCGCGGAGCGCACGAGGACCGCGTCGACGTCGGCGATCGCCGGGATCAGCTCGGCGCGGTCGGCGCCGTTGCAGTGCCGGACCTCGAAGTCGGGGCCGAGCGCCTCGATCGTGGCGGGGCTCAGCTCTTCGGCGATGAGCACGACCGGCCGGGCGAGCGGTGCAGGAGCGGATGCGTTCACAGCGGGGTCCTCGGGTGATCAAGGGTGTGTGCGGGGACTGCACGACGCTGTGCGCGCACCACACTACCCGCGAGCCGGGCGCGAGTCCCAGCGCCTCACCATCCGGACGTCGTACCCGGCGCCTACGATCCCGGCATGGGAGCCATGGACGACGCGCAGCGGCTGGAGCCCGCCTCGGTCGAGGAGTGGAGCGCGTGGCTGCGCGAGCACCACACGCAGCCCCAGGGAGTGTGGCTGGTGAGCCCGCGCAAGGCCGGTGACCGGGCGTTCTCCTACGAGGAGGCGGTGCTCGAGGCGCTTCGCTTCGGCTGGGTCGACTCGACGGTGAAGCCGGTCGACGAGCAGCGCTCGATGCAGTGGTTCGCACCGCGCCGCAGGGGCAGCATGTGGACGCGGATCAACAAGGGCCGGGTCGCCCGGCTCGAGGAGTCGGGGCTGATGGAGCCGGCCGGGGCGGCGGCGGTCGCCCTGGCCAAGGAGACCGGGATGTGGACCCTGATGGACGACGTCGAGGCCTGCGTCGTGCCCGACGACCTCGCCGCGGCCTTCGACCGCCATCCCGGGTCGCGGGAGCACTGGGAGTCGTGGCCGGCGTCGGCGCAGAAGCTGATCCTCACCTGGATCGTGCTGGCCAAGAGGGCCGAGACGCGCGCGAGCCGCGTCGAGACGACCGCCGAGCAGGCCGCCCGCGGCGAGAGGTCGCGCTAGGTCAGACGGCGCAGCCGTCGGGGCCGCAGGCCTCGCCGCCGTCGCTGGTCGCGAGCACCTCGATCCTCGGGTGCGACTCCGACCAGGCGCGCTCCAGCACCTGCGTGAAGACCTCGGTCGGCTGCGCGCCGGAGACGCCGTACCTGTCGTCGACGACGAAGAACGGGACGCCGCCGGCGCCGTAGGCCTGCGCCTGCGCGGCGTCGGCGTGCACGTCCTGCTCGAACTCGCGGGAGCCGAGCACCTCGTCGAGGCGCGCGGCGTCGAGCCCGGCTGACAGGCCGACCTCCCGCAGCACGGCGTGGTCGGCGACGTTGCGCGCCTCGGTGAAGTAGGCGTGCAGCAGCGCCTCCTTCACCCGGCCCTGCAGCTCGTTGCCGCCCTGCTGGTGGGCGAGGTGGATGACCCGGTGGGCGTCGACGGTGTTGAGGTGCAGCGTCTCGGAGAGCCGGTAGACCAGGCCCTCCTCGGCGGCGACGGCCTCCACACGGTCCTGCATCTGCCGCGCCCCGGCGGGCGACTGGCCGTACTTGCGGGCCAGCATCGCGCTGGTCCGCTCGGTCGGTACGACGGGCGCGCCGGGGTCGAGCTGGTAGGAGCGCCAGTGCACCTCCACCTCGTCGGCGTGCGGGAACCGCGCCAGCGCGTTCTCGATGCGGCGCTTGCCGATGTAGCACCAGGGGCAGACGACGTCGGACCAGATCTCGATCTTCACCTCCGCGCCAACGCCGCTCGTGGCCCGCGTGTTCCCTGCGGCCGCGGGAGCAGGATCAGGCGCCGGCCTCCTGGCGACGGACCGCGCCGCGGCGAGCGACGTACGTCACCGCGAAGCCGAGCACGAGCGCCAGGAGCACGCCGAGGTTGGCGTAGGGCCAGTTGCCCTCCCAGTAGGGGCCGGCCGGGTCGTCGACGTAGGTCCCGAGGCCGAGGGGGCCGATGAGGAAGCCCTGCCAGTTGTTCCACGCGGCGTCGGCGGCGAAGCTGTTGACCACCAGGCCCCAGCCGATGACCGAGGCGCCCACCATCGTGGCGACCGACGTCCAGTCGACGGCTCCGTAGCGGCCGCTGCTGTCGAAGAGCGCCTCGTCGTCGTAGTCGCGCCGGCGCAGCGCGATGTCGGCGATCATGATGCCCGCCCACGCGGCCAGCGGCACCCCGAGGGTGATCAGGAAGCTCTGGAAGGGACCGAGGAAGTCCTCGGCGAAGAACACCACCCAGACCGTGCCGAGGGTGAGGATGAGGCCGTCGACGAAGGCAGCCGCCGGCCGCGGCATCCGCACCCCCAGCGAGAGCAGCGTCAGCCCGGAGGAGTAGATGCCGAGCACCGCCCCGCTCACCAGCGCCAGGATGGCGGCGAGGAGGAACGGCACGAGGAACCACGTCGGCAGCAGCGTGCCGAGGGTGCCGATCGGGTCGGCGACGATGCCGGCGCTGAGGTCGCTCGACGAGCCCGCGAGCAGCAGGCCGAAGACGACCAGCACGGTGGGCGCCACCGCCCCGCCGAAGGTGTTCCAGCCGACGATCGCCGAGCCCCTGGCGTCCCGGTGCTGGTAGCGCGACCAGTCGGCGGCGATGTTGATCCAGCCCAGGCCGAAGCCGGTCATCACCATCACGAGGGCCCCGACCAGCTGCTGGGCGCTGCCGCCCGGGACGTCCTGCACCGCCGACCAGTCGATCTCGTCGACGGTGAGCGCGACGTAGACCACGGTGGCGATGCCGGTGATCCAGGTCAGCACCGACTGCATGCGCATGATGACGTGGTAGCCCGCGACGCTGGCCGAGACGATGAGCGCCGCCACGACGACGGTGGCCACCACCCGGGTGCTCGTGCCGGACGCCCAGCCGAGCTGGTCGAAGATCGTGGCGGTCGCCAGCACGGCGAGGATGGCGAGGAAGGTCTCCCAGCCGATCGACACCAGCCACGAGATCACGCCGGGCAGCTTCTGGCCCTGCACGCCGAACGCCGCCCGGCTCAGGATCATCGTCGGCGCCGACCCGCGCTTGCCCGCGATCGCGATGATCCCGCACAGCGCGAAGGACACCACGACCCCGACCACGGTGACGAGGAGCGCCTGGACGAAGGAGATGCCGAAGCCCAGCACGAACGAGCCGTAGCTGATGCCGAAGACCGACACGTTGGCCGCGAACCACGGCCAGAACAGGTCGCGCGGGCGGGCGGTGCGCGCGGACTCCTCGATGATCTCGATGCCCGTGGTCTCCACCCCGAGGCGACGGGTCTGCTCGAGGCCCGACCCGTCCGGGCCGGTGGTCGCTGTGTGACTCATGACCGCATCGTCGCGCACCGGGGCCTCGTGGGTCGAGGCAGGGCCCCGGACGCACGTACGGCTCGCCGCCCAGGAGGTCGTCCTGGCCGGCGCGCCGTACGACGCGGAGGCGGGGCAGCGGTCAGCGCGCGGCGGTGCCCTCGACGTAGTCGGAGTCGTGCGACTTCACCCAGGCCATGAGCTTGCGCAGCTCCCGGCCGGTCTGCTCGATGGGGTGGGTCTCCCCCTTCTTGCGCAGCTCGGCGAACTCGGGCGCGCCGGCGTCCTGGTCGTCGATGAAGCGCTTGGCGAAGGCGCCGTTGCGGATGTCCTCGAGGACGGCCTGCATGTTCTCCTTCACCTGCGGCGTGATGACGCGGGGGCCGGAGACGTAGTCGCCGTACTCGGCCGTGTCGGAGACCGACCAGCGCTGCTTGGCGATGCCGCCCTCGTACATGAGGTCGACGATGAGCTTGAGCTCGTGCAGGCACTCGAAGTAGGCGACCTCGGGCTGGTAGCCGGCCTCGATGAGGGTCTCGAAGCCGTACATGACCAGCTGCGAGGCGCCGCCGCAGAGCACGGCCTGCTCGCCGAACAGGTCGGTCTCGGTCTCCTCGGCGAACGTGGTCCTGATGCCGCCCGCACGGAGGCCGCCGATGGCCTTGGCGTAGGACAGGGCGACGTCCCAGGCCTTGCCGGACTCGTCCTTCTCGACGGCGACGAGCACCGGGACGCCGCGGCCGTCGACGTACTCGCGACGCACGAGGTGCCCGGGGCCCTTGGGGGCGACCATGAACACGTCGACGCCCTCGGGCGGGGTGATGTAGCCGAAGCGGATGTTGAAGCCGTGGCCGAACACCAGCGTGTCGCCGGGCGTGAGCGCCGGGGCGATCTCCTCGGCGTAGAGCGTGCGCTGGTGCTGGTCGGGGGCGAGGATCACGATGAGGTCGGACTCCTCGGCGGCCTCGCGCGGGGTCAGGACGCGCAGGCCCTCGGCCTCGGCCTTGTCCCGGCTCCTCGAGCCGGGCTGCAGGCCGATCCGGACGTCGACGCCGGAGTCGCGCAGCGACAGCGCGTGGGCGTGCCCCTGGCTGCCGTAGCCGATCACCGCGACGTTCTTGCCCTGGATCAGGCTCAGGTCGGCGTCGTCGTCGTAGAACATCTCAGCCACTGGGGCTCTCCTTCGAATGGTTGGTGGTACGCGTAGCAGGTGGGACGGCAGGTGGGACGGCAGGTGGGACGGGGTCAGCCGGCTCGCGGCGGGACGGGCACGGCGACGGGGCGCTGGGTGCGCTCGCTGATGGAGCGGGAGCCGCGGCCGATCGCGACCATGCCCGACTGCACGAGCTCGCGGATGCCGAACGGCTCGAGCACCCGCAGCAGGTCGGCCAGCTTGTCGGCGTTGCCGACGGCCTGCACCGTGACCGCGTCGGGCGCGACGTCGACCACCTTGGCGCGGAACAGCTGGACGGCGTCGAGCACCGCACCGCGGGTGGCGGCGTCGGCGCGGACCTTGACCAGGAGCAGCTCGCGGTTCACCGAGCCGGCGCCGTCGAGCTCGACGATCTTGATGACCTCGACGAGCTTGTTCAGCTGCTTGGTGACCTGCTCGAGCGGGGACTGGTCGACGTTGACGACGATGGTCATCCGCGACACCTCGGCGTGCTCGGTCGGGCCGACGGCGAGGCTGTCGATGTTGAACCCGCGGCGCGAGAACAGGCTCGCGATCCGGGCCAGGACGCCGGGCTTGTTCTCCACGAGCACCGACAGGGTGTGCTTGTTCATGCGCGGACCTCCCAGTCGTCCTGCACCTCGTCGAACTGGGGCGCCAGGTCGCGGGCGTACTTGATCTCGTCGTTGCTGGTGCCGGCGGCCACCATGGGCCACACCATGGCGTCGCGGTGGACGCGGAAGTCGACCACGACCGGCTGGTCGTCGATCGCCATCGCCTTCTCGATCGTGGCGTCGACCTCGTCGGGCGACTCGCAGGCCAGGCCGACGCATCCGTAGGCGTCGGCGAGCTTCACGAAGTCGGGAATGCGCTTGGAGTGCAGGTCGGTGTTGGAGTAGCGCTCGTTGTAGAACAGCGTCTGCCACTGGCGCACCATGCCGAGCGACTCGTTGTTGATGATGGCCACCTTGATCGGGATGTCGTTGATCGCGCAGGTGGCCAGCTCCTGGTTGGTCATCTGGAAGCAGCCGTCGCCGTCGATGGCCCACACGGTGCTGTCCGGCATGCCGACCTTGGCCCCCATCGCCGCGGGCACCGAGAAGCCCATCGTGCCGAGGCCGCCGGAGTTGATCCACGTGCGCGGCTTCTCGTAGCCGACGAAGTGGGCCGCCCACATCTGGTGCTGGCCGACGCCGGCGCAGTAGATGGTCTCCGGCCCGGCGATCGCGCCGAGCCGCTCGAGGACGTGCTGCGGTGCGAGGGAGCCGTCGGTGGGCGCGTCGTAGCCGAGGGGGTACTTCTGCTTCACGCCGGCCAGGAAGGCCACCCAGGCCTCGTAGTCCCCGTCGGCGCCCTCGGCCTGCAGCAGCGAGACGAGCTGCGCGATGACCTCCTTGCAGTCGCCGACGATGGGCACGTCGGCGTGGCGGTTCTTGCCGATCTCCGCCGGGTCGATGTCGGCGTGGACGACGAGGGCGTGGGGGGCGAAGGAGTCGAGGTTGCCCGTCACCCGGTCGTCGAACCGGGCACCGAGGCTGATGATGAGGTCGCTCTTCTGCAGCCCGGCCACCGCGGCGACCGTGCCGTGCATGCCCGGCATGCCGAGGTGCTGCGGGTGGCTGTCGGGGAACGCACCGCGCGCCATCAGCGTGGTGACGACCGGGATGCCGGTCAGCGTGGCCAGCTGGGCCAGCTCACGGTGCGCGTGGGCGCGGATGACGCCGCCGCCGACGTAGAGCACGGGCCGCTTCGCCTCGCGGATGAGGCGCACGGCCTCCTTGATCTGCTTGGCGTGCGGGGTCGTCACCGGCCGGTAGCCCGGCAGGTGCAGCTCGGTCGGCCACTCGAAGGACGTCTGCGCCTGGAGGGCGGACTTGGCCACGTCGACCAGGACCGGGCCGGGCCGACCGGTCGCGGCGATGTGGAACGCCTCGGCGATGGTCCGGGGGATCTCGGCGGGGTCGGTGACGAGGAAGTTGTGCTTGGTGATCGGCATGGTGATGCCCCGGATGTCGGCCTCCTGGAACGCGTCCGTGCCGATCATCGACGCCCCGACCTGCCCCGTGACGGCCACCATCGGGACCGAGTCCATGTGCGCGTCCGCCAGCGGCGTCACGAGGTTCGTCGCCCCCGGGCCCGAGGTCGCCATGCACACTCCCACCCGGCCCGTGGCGGCGGCGTAGCCCTGCGCGGCGTGACCGGCGCCCTGCTCGTGGCGGACCAGGATGTGCCGGATCCGCGTGGAGTCCATCAGGGGGTCGTACGCCGGCAGGATCGCGCCGCCGGGGATGCCGAAGATGTCGGTGACGCCGGCCGCCTCGAGCGAGGTGACCAGGCTCTGCGCGCCCGTCACCGATCGGCCCTGTCCGCCCTGCTCCGTCATGTCTGTCTCCGGTCCTGTCGTGCTGTGCCCAACAAAAAACCCCCCGGCCCGGTGGGCGACGAGGGGTGACGCGCGTGCATCCGGCCTGGGGGGCCTCAGCTCACGCGTCGCGTGCGTACGAGGATCTCGGTGCGCATGGGACAACCGTCGTCGCCGGGGCGGTCCGGCGTCAAGCAAGTGTGCCAGTCGTCCCAGCATTCGGACGGCGGTCTCGGAATGTGGCCTCTTCGCTGCGCCCGTTCACGCTCAGGAGCGGTCGAGCGGCGTGCAGATGCACGACCGGTTGCCGTCGGCGTCCGCCACGACCCAGAACGACGGCGCCTCGGCGTCGCTGACCAGCCGGCCGCCCGCGGCGAGGACGGCGGCGAGCCGGCGTTCGCCCTCGTCGTGGGGCACCCACACGTCGAGGTGCCAGCGCTGCTCGTGGTCGTCGGGCGGCAGCGGGGAGCCGGCGTCCTCGGGGTCTGCCGGCTCCTGGAACCAGATCGTCGGCACCTGCCCGCTCGGGTCGACGGGCTCGCCGTCCTTCACCTCCGCGCCGAGCAGGGCGGCGTAGAACGGGGCGAGCCGCGAACCGTCGGGCGTGTCGAGGCCGGCCTCGAGCTGGGTGAGCCCCGCCGTGTCGGCCACGGCCCCGAGCCCGGCGGCGATCCCGCTGATCCGCCGCGCCAGGTCGACGTCGCGACTCGTGATGCCGCCGACGTCGTGGCTGCGCAGGGTCACGATGACCTCGGAGTAGGTGAGCGAGACGTCGGGGTGGTGGTCGGCCTCCTCCGCCGCCGCGCCGACCCGGTCGACCAGCTCGAGGCCGGTCGCGAAGTCCCCGGTGCGGAAGCGGGCCTTGAGCCGGTCGACGAGCTTGCGCCAGTCGGCAAGGCCGGCGGCGAGCAGGTCGTCGTGGCTGAGTCGGGCTCTCGGGTCGGACGCGGCGTCGCTCTGGCTCATGCCGTGACCCTGCCACTGACCACCGGCGTCGGCCAGCCCTGTGCGCTGGCTCAGGCCAGGTTCTGGACGACCTGCCGGGTGTCGCCGTCGACGACGACGCGGGCCAGCGCGCCGTTGACCAGCGGCAGGTGCGGCGGGACGTGCCCGATCTCGAGGTCCCACACGATCGGCAGGTCCAGCCGGCCGAGCGCGTCGAGGACGGCCTCGCGCTGGGTGAGCTCGGGATGGTCCGGGGCGCTCGTGCGCCCGACGAGGACCGCCGCCGCGCGGTCGAACCAGCCCGCGAGGCGCATCCCGTGCAGATAACGGCAGATGTCCACCGCGTGGTCCTCGCAGGCCTCGACGTAGACGATCGTGGGCTCCTCGAGCCGCTCCGCCCACGCGCGCACGTCGCCGTAGGGCGTGCCGGCGAGGTGGCCGACGGTCTCGATGCAGCCGCCGATCAGGCGCCCGCTGACGTCCAGGCGGCCGCCGCCGTGCACCTCCCAGGCACCGTGGCCGACGGAGGTCCACTCGGTCGCCCGGGGGTCCTGCTCGAACCGCACCCAGTCGGCCACCAGGCCGGAGTCGCGCTGGACGAAGGGACCCGGTCCCCCGGCGAGGTCGAGCCAGTGCAGCAGGCCGCCGGGGACGGCGTACGGCGTGTCGGCGAGGTTGTCCCCGTGCAGGGTGGCCCAGCCGAGGCGGGTGGTCACCGGCACCAGGAGGGTCGAGATGTCCGAGAAGCCCACCAGCCAGGTCGGCTCGGCGCCGGCCAGGAGGTCCCAGTCGATGAGGTCGACGAGGTCGATGGCGGTCTCCCCGCCCCACGGCGGCACGACGCACCGGATGTCGGGGTCGGCCAGCATCCGGGTCAGCTCGGCGGCGCGCTGGTGCGCCGGCGCCGACGTCAGGCCCGCACGGCCCATGCACTCCCCCACCACGACGTCGTACCCGCGGCCTCGCAGCCACTCGACGCAGAAGTCGATGCGGGCGGCCGCGGCCCCAACCACGCCGGCCGACGGCGAGGTCACACCGATCCGGTCGCCGGGCCGGAGTGGTCGCGGGAAGCGCAGCGGCGAGCTCATGCGAGGAGTCTGTCACTGTGTGTCCATGGGATTCGGCGACGTGCTCCAGCAGGCCATCCACGCCGGCACCGGCGTGCCGCGACTGTGGGTCGCGGCCACGAGGGCCGGTCTCGGCCCCTCGGCCGCCGCGGAGGTGCTTCGTCTGTCCCAGGCCGCGCTGCAGGCCGCCGCGGCGCACGGTCGCGGCGTGCCGGGGCGCACCAACGCGATGCGCCACTTCTTGTGGCAGGCGGCGCTCACCGCGCGCTTCGGGGCGGACGTCGCCGGGTCGATCGCCGCCGCGCAGGAGGCGGGCACGCCGAACCGCCGCGACTCGCGCGTCGACGAGCACAACAACGCCGCCGGCCGGGCCCACGGCGCCGCCCACGCCGCCGACCTCGCGGACCTCTCGCCGCGGGCGGCGATGGCCAGGCTGGTGCCGGTCGCGCTGGCGAAGTGGGAGTCCGGCGAGCTGGTGTGGGTGCGCCGCTGACCGTGGCGGGGTGCGTCGCGGCCGGCTAGGGAAGGACGGACCGGCCGATCTCGCCCGGGTTGTGGGCCACTTCCCACCGGAAGCCGTCGGGGTCGGCGAAGTAGCCGGTGTAGCCGCCCCACTCCCGCTCGACCGCCTCGCTGACGTGGCTCGCCCCGGCCGCGCGCGCCTGCTCGAGGACGGTGTCGACCCCCTGGGCGGTGGCGACGTTGTGGGCGAGGGTGACCGGCGGCACGCCGCGGGTGGGCCGCTGCCCGACCTCGGCGACGAAGCCGGCCTCGACCCAGAAGCTGAGCACGACCTTGTCGGCCACCCGGAACATCAGGACCTCGCCGGGCACGTCGACCTCGGCCTCCCAGCCCAGCCCGCCGACGTAGAACCGGCGGGTGGCCTCGAGGTCGGTGACCACGAGGGTGATGAAGCTGACGCGCTGGTCCACGTCATCGCTCCGCGTCGGCCCGGTTGGCCTGGTCGGGCTGGTCGGGCTGGTCGGGCTGGGGCGGGCGAGCGGCGAGGCGGACGCGCTGGCGGCCCATCGAGTCGAAGTTGCGGTCGTCGAGCCAGTCGTCGAGGGCCTGGCGCACGCGCGGCCACTCCAGGTCCGTGATGGAGAACCAGTCGGTGTCGCGGTTGCGGCCCTTGTAGACCACCGCGTTGCGGAAGCGCCCCTCCCAGATGAACCCCAGGCGGATCGCCGCCCGGCGCGACGGCGCGTTGAGGCTGTCGCACTTCCACTCGTAGCGCCGGTAGCCGAGGTCGTCGAAGACGTGGCGCATGAGCAGCGCCATCGCCTCGGTGGCGGCTCGGCTGCGCTGGAGCTGCCGGCCGAAGGCGATCCCGCCTACTTCGACCGAGCCCATCGCGGGGTCGATCCGCATGAGCGAGCAGAACCCGGCCGCGCGACCGGTCTCGCGCGGCACGATCGCGTACATCACCTGGCCGGGGTCGGCCGCGCCGCGATGCACGATGTCGGCCAGCTCCTCGCGGTCGCGGGGCCGGTCCCAGGCGAGGTACGTCCACAGCGGGTCGTCGTCCGCGCCGCACACCGCGGCGAGCAGGTCGTCGACGTGCTGGGGACCGATCGGCTCGAGCCGGACGCCCTTGCCCTCCAGCACGTTGCCACCGGGCGGCTGCACGGGCGCCCAGTCCACCGGCCGGCCGATCCGCTGACCGTGGGCGTTGGTGCGCGGGCCCTGCGTGTGCGCGCTCACCGCAGGGCCTCCGCGACCGCGGCCATGCCACGCTCGACCTCGTCGTACGACGTCGACAGCGGCGACAGCCCGATCCGCAGCCCGCCGGGGTCGCGGTAGTCCGGGATCACGTCGCGCTCCCAGAGCCGGGCGGTCACCTCCCGCATCCGGTCGTGGTGGAGCGTCACGTGGCCGCCGCGCCGCTGGGCGTCGCGCGGCGACGCGAGGGTGACCTCGGGCAGGGTCGCGTCGGCGAGGTCGACGGCGTACGACGTCAGCGCGACGGACTTGGCGCGGATCGCCTCGATGCCCGCCTCCTCGACCAGCTCGAGCATCTGCTGCATCGCGACCATGCCGAGGATCGGCGGCGTGCCGGAGATGAAGCGACGGATGCCGGCGGCGGGGGTGTAGCCGGGGCCCATGCGGAACGGGTCGGCATGGCCCATCCAGCCCTGGATGGGCTGGGTGAGCTCGCCCTGGAGCCGGGCGTTGACGTAGCCGAAGGCCGGCGAGCCGGGACCGCCGTTGAGGTACTTGTACGTGCAGCCGACCGCCAGGTCGACGTCCCACGCGTCGAGGGCGACCGGGACGACGCCGGCCGAGTGGCAGAGGTCCCACAGCACGAGTGCCCCCGCGTCGTGGGCGATCCGCGTCAGCTCCGGCGCGTCGGCGAGCCAGGCGGAGCGGTAGGAGACGTGGTTCAGCACGACGAGGGCGGTGCGCTCGGTGACCGCCTCGCGCAGCTGGTCCGCGGTGACGCCGGCACTCGTGTCGACCTCGATCCACCGCAGGCTCAGGCCGCGCTCGGCCGCGATGCCCTCGGCGACGTAGCGGTCGGTCGGGAAGTTGTCGGTGTCGATGACGATCTCCGTGCGGGCGGGGTCCGTCCGCGAGGCGTGGTCGACCGCTGCGCGCATCAGCTTGTAGAGCCAGACGGTCGTCGAGTCACCGACCGCGGTCTGCCCCGCGGTGGCGCCGAGCACGACGCGCCCGAGGTCGTCGCCGAGCGTCGTCGGCAGGTCCATCCACTGCTCGTCCCACCCCCGGATCAGGCGCCCGCCCCAGTCCTGCTGGACGAACGCGGTGAGGCGGTCGGCCGTGGTCGCCACCGGCCGGCCGAGGGAGTTGCCGTCGAAGTAGACGAGGTCGCTGGCGGCGCCGACGAAGCGCTCGCGGAATCCGGCGAGGGGGTCGGCCGCGTCGAGCTCTGCCGCGCCGCGCTGGAGGAGACTGGTCACCACCGCAACCTATCCGTCGTCCGCCCCTCCAGCGACGGCGCGTCAGTAGCAGACGGCTCCGTGAGCGGCGCTCTGGACGACCTTGCGGTACTTGCCGAGGACGCCGCGGGTGTACTTCGGCGGGAGCGGCTCCCAGCCCTCGGCCCGCGCGGCCAGCTCGGACTCGTCCACGTGGACGTCGAGCGTCATGTTGGCGACGTCGAGGGTGATCCGGTCGCCGTCGCGGAGGAAGGCGATCGGACCGCCGTCGCTCGCCTCCGGCGCGATGTGGCCGACGCAGAGGCCGGTCGTGCCGCCGGAGAACCGGCCGTCGGTGATCAGCAGGACGTCCTTGCCGAGGCCGGCACCCTTGATCGCCCCGGTGATGGCGAGCATCTCGCGCATGCCGGGACCGCCCTTGGGACCCTCGTAGCGGATGACGACGACGTCGCCGGCCTGGATCGCGCCGTCGGCGAGGGCGTCGAGGGCCTTGCGCTCGCCGTCGAAGACCCGGGCGGTGCCGGTGAAGGTGGAGTCGTCGAACCCCGCGCTCTTGACCACCGCGCCCTCGGGGGCGAGCGAGCCCTTGAGGATCGTGAGGCCCCCGGTGGCGTGGATCGGCCGGTCCAGCTGGCGCAGGATCTCGCCGTCGAGCGGCTTCGGGTCGAGGTCGGCGAGGTTCTCCGCCATAGTCTTGCCGGTGCAGGTGAGCACGTCACCGTGGAGGTGACCGGCGTCGAGCAGCGCCCGCAGCAGCACCGGGATGCCGCCGACCCGGTCGAAGTCGGTCCACACGAAGCGGCCGAACGGCTTCATATCGGCCAGGTGCGGGACCTTGCGCCCGATGCGGGTGAAGTCGTCGAGCGTGAGGTCCACCTCGGCCTCGCGCGCGATGGCGAGGAGGTGCAGGACGGCGTTGGTCGAGCCGCCGAGCGCCATGGCCATCGCGATGGCGTTCTCGAACGCGGGGCGGGTCATGATCTGCCGGGCGGTGATGCCCTGGCGCAGCATGTTGACGACCGCCTCGCCGGACTTGTGGGCGAACCCGTCACGGCGGCGGTCCACCGCCGGCGGGGAGGAGCTGCCGGGCAGCGACATGCCGATCGCCTCGGCGACGCTCGCCATCGTGTTCGCGGTGTACGCACCGCCGCAGGCACCCTCGCCAGGACAGATCGCACGCTCGATCTCGTCGACCTTCTCACGCGAGATCTTGCCCGCGAGGCAGGCACCGACGGCCTCGAAGGCGTCGATGATGGTCACGTCGCGCCCGTCGACCTGGCCCGGCATGATCGTGCCGGCGTACAGGAAGACGCTCGCGAGGTCGAGGCGCGCGGCCGCCATGAGCATGCCGGGGAGCGACTTGTCGCACCCCGCGAGGAGGACCGACCCGTCGAGGCGCTCGGCCATCATCACGGTCTCCACCGAGTCGGCGATGACCTCACGGCTGACGAGGGAGAAGTGCATCCCCTCGTGCCCCATGGAGATGCCGTCGGAGACCGAGATCGTGCCGAACTCGAGCGGGTAGCCGCCGCCGGCGTGCACGCCGTTCTTGACCGCCTTGGCCAGGCGGTCCAGCGAGAGGTTGCAGGGCGTGATCTCGTTCCAGCTCGACGCGACGCCGATCTGCGGCTTCTCCCAGTCGTCGTCACCCATCCCCACCGCGCGGAGCATGCCGCGGGCGGCGGCCTTCTCGAGGCCGTCGGTGACGTCGCGACTGCGGGGCTTGATGTCCGGTCCCTCGGCTGCGTGGGTCATGCCTGCAGGCTAATCGGCGCGCCCGCACCCTCCGGCGCTCGTCTCACCGCCGGCGCCGAGTCAGCCCGGCCATGTGCCGGACCGGACGCTCGCCTGCTCGCCCTGTTGCTGCAGGCGGCGGCGCCGCCGTTCCTCGCGGACCTCGTCGAGGTGCACCATCTCCGCGACCAGCTGGTGGCGGGCGGGGTGGTCGACCGGGGTGCCGAACAGGTTCCGTTCGAGGTGCTTGCGCCAGGGCCCGTGGTAGCCGATCGCCGGGTCCTTCGCCGCGCGGGACCGTCGTGGCCACCCGAGCGCCTCGATCGAGGTCATCGCCCGTAGCCGCCGGGGCACCCACCACCCCGCCACACGCAGGTCGGCGTGCGCCGGGAACCGGCTTCCTCCGCGCGTGCGTGCCCCGTCGGCGCGCATCGGCTCCACCGGCTCACCGGATTCGCGGTCGCTGAAGCCGACCTCGAGCCGTGCCAGCTCGAGCAGCGCCTGGAGGACGCTGGCGCGGGGGCTCGTGCGTCCGGTCTCCCACCGGGCCACCGCGGACTGCGACACCTCCAGCGCCTGCGCCAGCCCCCGTTGCGAGACGTCGAGGATCCGTCGGATCCGTCGGACCAGCCCGGGGACCCCGCCCGGGAACGGCCCCATGCACAACCACTCCTCCTCGGCCTCGGTCACCGCCGCGCCGACCGTCGTACCGTCCACCACCTGTCTCCTCTCCGCTGTGACCACCGGCGCGTCTCTTCGGCGCCGGTGCGGCCATCACAGCCGAGCCCGCGGACGGACGCCGGACGTCGTCCACAGCGGGCCCGGTCACCCGCCGGTCCGCGCGCCTGTGGACGTCTGATGGCCGGCGACGAGCTGTGGTGGCGTACCGGCCACGCCTCCTCCATCTCGCGAAGCCCCGCCGCCACCCCTTGTCGCTGAGTCGCTCAGCGACTCACTGGCAACAGCCGGGCGAGCGGCCGGGGCGGCGGCGTGCCGCACCTCGAGTCGGTCAGCGACTCACGGGCAAGGACGCGACTGAGGCCCGCTCGGCCTCCCGGCGCCCACGGGCGGATTGCAGTTCCGGGGTCCGCCACGACCGGGCGCAGCGCGAGCACAAGCAGGCCGGCCACCCCCGCCCGGAAGGACTCAGGCGAGCCGGGCGGCACGGACGACGAGCACGTCCGGCAGGTCCTTGTGGATCTCCTGCCACGTCGCGCCCTCGTCGGGCGAGGCCCACACGCCGCCGTTGCGGCCACCGAAGTAAAGCCCGGGCTGCTCGTGGTCGTCGGCGCACATGGCGTCGCGCATCACGGCGGTGAAGTAGCCGTCGGGGAGCATCCCCTCGCCGAGCGGCTCCCAGGACGCGCCGGCGTCCGTGGTCCGGTAGACCCGGGCCTTGCCGTCGACGGGCCAGCGCGCCTCGGCCCCGGCGATCGGGAAGTTGTACGCCGTGTCGGCGCGGTGCGGGTGCGCCACGATCGCGAACCCGAACTCGGTCGGCAGACCGGGGGCGATGTCCTGCCAGGAGGCGCCACCGTCGTCCGAGCGGTACACGCCGCCGTGGTTCTGCAGGTAGAGCCGCTCGGGATCGACGGCGTCCCGTGCGACCTTGTGCACGCACTGGCCGAACTCCGGGTAGTGACGGTCGCCCGGGAAGAACTCGGCCTTCACCCCGGTGTTGGACGCCGCCCACGTGGACCCGCCGTCCGCGGTGACGTAGACGCCGCCCGTCGACAGCGCAGCGAGCACGCGGGAGGGGTCGGCGGGGTGCGGCAGGATGGTGTGGAACGCCTGGCCGCCGAACCCCTGGTCCCACTCCGCGCGGTGGGGGTGGTCCCACAGGCCGCGCACGAGCGAGAAGGTCTCGCCGCGGTCGGTGGAGCGGAACACCGCGCCCGGCTCCGTCCCGGCCCACACGACGCCGTCGCCGCCGTCCTCCGACGGCCCGGGCTGCAACTGCCACACGCGGGCCAGCGTGGCGCCGGTGTCCTCGGGGAAGCGGACCGCACCGTTCGGCGTCTCGTCCCAGGTGGCGCCGAGGTCGTCGGAGCGCCACACCTGTGGACCCAGCCAGCTCGACGACGCCCCCGCCAGCAACCGCGTGGATGGGCCGCGGGTGTCGACCATGACCGAGTAGACCTCCTCCATCGGGAAGTGCGGCCCGGTCCACTCCCACGACGTCCGGGCCTCGTCGGAGGTCCCCAGCCACATGCCCTTGCGGGTACCGACCATCAGCAGCGTGCGCGACATGGGGGCTCCTTAGTGTGGGGACGGGCGGCGACGGCGCTCACGGGACGGTTCACTGCATCGTGCGGTTGCGGAAGACCTTCAGGGACAGCGGCGCGACGACCGCCGTGATCGCCACCGTCCACAGGACCGTGAAGAGCACGGGGTGCTGCATCGGCAGGTGCGCGTCGGCCGGGGCCGGACCGGTGTTGCCCCAGAGCTCGCGCACGGCCTGGACGAGCGCGGAGATCGGGTTCCACTCCGCGATCGCCCGCAGGACCGTGCCCATCCGCTCCGACGGCGCGAACGCGTTGGAGAGGAACGTCAGCGGGAACATCGTGGTGAACATGACGCCGTTGACGGCCTCGACCGAGCGCATCGCCGAGCCGACGAGGATGCCGATCCAGATCATGGCGAAGCCCCAGAGCAGCAGCAGCCCGTACGCCGCCAGCGCGTCGAGGGCCGAGCCGCGGATCCGCCAGCCCACGACCAGGCCGGTCAGCGACATCACGATGATGCCGATGAACGAGTGGGTCAGGCTGGACATCGAGCGACCGACCAGGATCGCCGCCGGGTTGATCGGCAGCGACCGGAACCGGTCGACGACGCCCTTGTCGATGTCGGCGGTCAGGCCGACCGCCACGATGAACGACGCGAACGCGATGGTCTGGCCCATGATCCCGCCCAGCAGCCACTCGCGGTAGCCGGCCGGCGCCGCGACCGCGATCGCCCCGCCGAAGACGTAGGCGAACAGCAGCACGAACATCACCGGCTGGATGGTGACGTCGAGCAGCATCTCCGGCATCCGCTTGATGTGGATGAGGTTGCGCCGGAAGATCGTCACGGACTGGTGCCACAGCGAGGTGTGGCGGATCTCGGGGCGCTCCAGGGCGCCGTACGGCGTGTGGCTCATGCGCGCACCTCCTCGTCCTCGGTCGTGTGGCCGGCGGCGGGCCCGGCCGACGGGTCGGCGCCGGAGCCGTCGGGACCAGCCGCCGGCTCGGCCTCCTCGGCCCGGTGGCCGGTGAGGTTGAGGAAGACGTCGTCGAGGCTGGGCCGCTGGAGGCCCAGGTCGTCGATCTCGATGCCGCTGCCGTCGAAGAGGGCGGCGATGCGGGTGATGTCGGAGAGCCCCTCGGCCGGCGCGGTGATCCGGCGGGCCGACTCCTCGACGTGCACCTCGAGACCCGCCTCCCGCACACGCTCCACCGCCGCGGGCAGGTCGTCGGGTCGGGAGACCGTGACGACGAGGGCGGCCTTGCCGGACGCGTCCTTGAGCTGCAGCGGCGTCCCGTGCGCGATGACCGTGCCGCGGTCGATCACGACGATGTCGTCGGCGAGCTGGTCGGCCTCCTCGAGGTACTGGGTGGTGAGCAGCAGCGTCGTCCCGTCGTCGACCAGGTCTCGCAGGACGTCCCACAGCTCGACCCGGCTGCGCGGGTCGAGGCCCGTGGTGGGCTCGTCGAGGAAGAGCACCGGCGGTGTCGCCACGAGGCTCACCGCCAGGTCCAGCCGCCGGCGCATGCCGCCGGAGTAGGTCTTCACCACGCGGTCGGCGGCGTCGCTGAGCGAGAACCGCTCCAGCAGCTCGCCGCCGACCCGGTCGATCGTGCGCCGGTCGAGGCCGTACAGGCTGCCGATGAGCCAGATGTTCTCCCGGCCGGTGAGCAGCTCGTCGACCGTCGCCGACTGGCCGGTCAGGCCCATCGCGCGGCGTACGGCGGCCGGCTCGGTCAGGATGTCGTGCCCGGCCACGCGCGCGGTGCCGCGGGTGGGCTTGGTCAGTGTCGTCATCATCCGGACGGTGGTCGTCTTGCCGGCCCCGTTCGGTCCCAGGAGGCCCAGGACCGACCCCCTCGGTACCGCGAAGCTGACGTCGTCCACCGCCAGCGTGTCCCCGAACTGCTTGACCAGTCCGTCCGCCTCGATCGCGTGCTCGTGCGTCACCCCGTCGTCCCCGTCCCTCGTGTCCCTCCGTGACTATTCCGATTAGGAACACTACTCTCGGAACGCCATGAGTCAAGACATCCCGGTGACCGGGTACGCGATCCTCGGCCTCCTCACGTTCGGCGACGAGCTGACGGGGTACGAGATCAAGCAGCGCGCCGACATCACGTTGCGCTTCTACTGGGTCGCGCCCGCGATGAGCCAGGTCTACACCGAGCTGCGCCGGCTCACCGAGCACGGACTGGTGCGCGCGGACGCCCGTGCCGAGGGTGGCCGGGAGGTGACGTCGTACGCGATCACCGGCGCCGGCCAGGCCGCGCTGCGCGACTGGATGGAGGGCACTCCGGCCGGCTTCCCGGTGCTCAAGCACACGGTGCTGCTGCGCCTGCTGATCGGCCACGCGACCGAGCCGGGGACCACGCGGCGGATGCTGGACGACTACCTCGACGAGCTCGACCGCGCCAGGGCCGACCTCGCCGCCGTGCGCGAGGCCCTGCGCGGGGCCGACCGCCCGGGCGAGCCGTTCCGGTTCCCGTCGATGGTGGCGGACTGGGGACTGGACTACTTCGCCGCCGAGACCCGCCACGCCAGGCGCGCGCTCGCCAGTCTCGACGAGACCGGGCCGAGGGACGACGACGCCGCTGACTAGGGTGGCCCGGTGACGTCGCGACCGAGCCGGGCACTGCTCGGGCCCGTCGGCCTCGTCCTCGTGGGCATCCTGTCGGTGCAGGTCGGCGCCGCCATCGCGAAGGGCCTCTTCGGTGAGATTTCCCCGACGGCGATGGTGTGGCTGCGACTGGTGACCAGCGCCGTCGTGCTGGCCGCGATCGCCCGTCCCCGCCTCGGCGGGCGCAGCCGGCACGACTGGTTCGTCGTGCTCGGCTTCGGTGCCAGCCTGGCGACGATGAACTGGGCGATCTACCAGTCCTTCTCGCGCATCCCCCTCGGCCTCGCGGTCGCGATCGAGTTCGTCGGCCCGCTGACGCTCGCCGTGCTCGGGTCGCACCGCGCGCGCGACCTCGTCTGGGTGCTGCTCGCGGGCAGCGGCGTCGCCCTCCTCGGCTTCCAGCGCACCGACCTGGACCTCCTGGGCGTCGCCTACGCCCTGCTCGCCGGGGCCGCGTGGGCGGCGTACATCCTGCTCAGCGCGAGCACCGGGCGCCGGTGGGCGGGCTTCGACGGCCTCGCTGTCGCGAGCGTGCTCGCCGCGCTGGGCATGACGCTGCCCGCCCTGCTGACGGCGGGTACGTCGCTGTGGGACGGCCGGGTGCTTCTCATTGGCGCGCTCGTCGGCCTCCTGAGCTCAGTCATCCCCTACAGCTGCGAGCTCGTCGCGCTGCGCAGCCTGCGTCCGGCGGTGTTCGGCATCCTGATGAGCGTCGAGCCGGCGGCGGCGGCCCTGGCTGCCATCGTCGTGCTGGACGAGCACCTGTCGGCCGTGCAGTGGCTCGCCATCGCCTGCGTGGTCGCCGCCTCGATCGGCGCGACCCGCTCCGCTCCGGCGCCGGTCGAGCGTTCGGCGGCACCCGGCACACTGGCGACATGACGGGGGCGACATGACGGGGGCGACATGACGGGCGACATGGCCAGAGGCAACAGGGGACCGCGTCTGGCGCTCGGCGCGCTCGCCCTCGCGCTCGGGGTGACGACCGGGTGCTCCAGCAGCACGCCGGAGCCGCTGCCGCGCACCACGCAGCCGACCGACGTGCCGAGCCAGCCCACGCCCAGCGACACGACCAGCGAGGCGGAGCCGGGCGGCGGCCAGGGTCGACGCGACCCGCGGGCGGTCGGCACGCTCGTCGACCAGCTCGAGGTCCCGTGGGGCGTCGACTTCCTTCCCGACGGCGACGCCGTGGTCACCGAGCGGATGACCGGCCTGGTCCTGCGGGTCTCCCCCGACGGCAGGCGCACCCGGCTCGGCTCGATCGGATCGGTCGTGCCGCAGGGCGAGGCCGGCCTGCTGGGCGTCGCGGTCTCGCCGGACTTCGGCACGGACTCGACGGTGTTCTTCTACCTGACCGCGGGGGCGGACAACCGCGTGGTCAAGGCGCAGGTCGACGGCGAACGGCTCGGCGAGCCGACCGTCGTGCTCGACGGCATCCCGGCGGGGTTCATCCACGACGGCGGCCGCATCGCCTTCGGTCCCGACGGGCACCTCTACGTCACGACCGGCGAGACCGGGGACCCGGAGCTCGCGCAGGATCCCGACAGCTTGGCGGGCAAGATCCTGCGGATCACCGCCGACGGCGAGCCCGCCCCGGGCAACCCGGACCCCGGTTCGCCCGTGTGGTCGCTCGGCCACCGCAACGTCCAGGGCCTGGCGTGGGACGACGCTGGGCGCCTGTGGGCCTCGGAGTTCGGCGACTCGACGTGGGACGAGCTCAACCTCGTCGAGAAGGGCGGCAACTACGGCTGGCCCGAGGTCGAGGGCACCGGTGGAGGCCCCGACTTCGTCGATCCCGAGCTGGTGTGGCCGGTGGAGCAGGCCTCTCCGAGCGGGCTGGCCTACGCGGACGGGCACCTGTGGATGGCCGGCCTCCGCGGCCAGCGGCTGTGGCGGATCGAGGTCTCGCCGGCCGGCAGGGCGTGGCGGCCGACGGCGTTCTTCACCGAGGACTACGGCCGGCTGCGCACGGTCGCCGTCGCACCGGACGGTCTGCTCTGGCTCACCACCTCGAACCAGGACGGCCGTGGCAACCCGACGCCGGCCGACGACCGGATCGTGCAGGTCCAGCCCTGAGCCGCGCTGCTCGAGTTGCTGAGCGACTCACCGCACAGCGTGGCCGGCCGGCTCGCGCTGCACGACGGCGCGGCGGGCGGCGCGGCGCAGCGTGGTGAGGATCGCCGGCCCGAGGACCACGATCGCGATGGCGGTGGTCACCGCCCGCCCGGTGTCCCAGCCGCCGGTGGAGGTGAGCAGCGTGTAGACCAGGAACCGGTGGGCGTTCTCCAGCACGGGCGCACCCGCGACGTAGGCCAGCGAGCCCTCGTGGCCGGGGACCACGATGCCGAGCGCGAAGGGCCAGCTGCTGAGGTTCATCAGCAGACCGTAGAGGTAGGACGCCACCACGGCGTACGCCACGAGCATGGCGATCTCGGCGCGGCCGCCGACCCGGCGCGGCAGGAGGCCGGCGCCCATGCCGACCCAGGCGGCGCAGATCATCTGGAACGGCAGCCAGGGCCCGACGCCGGCGGTGAGCAGCGCGGACGCGAACAGCGAGGTGCAGCCGAGCACGAACCCGAATCCGGCTCCGAAGACGCGCCCGGCCAGCACCAGCAGGAAGAAGACGAGCTCGATCCCCGCGGTGCCGGCGCCGAGGCCCCGCAGCACGGCGTTGATGGCGGAGAGCACGCCGAGCACCGCCAGCACGCGGGAGTCCATGCCGCCCTCCCCCATCTCCGCCAGCACGACCACCATCACGAGCGGCAGGAGCGCCAGGAAGACGAAGGGAGGCTCGACCCGGTCCCCGGGCGAGGCCTCGAGCAGGAGCGGCCAGCACAGCATCATCAGGCCGGCCACGGAGGCGACGAGCAGGACGGCAGCGGTGCGCGGTCCGATCGGCAGGGCGACGGGGTGCGGACGGAGGATGCTCACCGGGTGTCTCCGAGCGCCGCCGCGACTTCCTCGACGGTGAGCCAGGGATCGCCGAGCACCTTGGTGACCTGCGGCGCGAACGACGGCGACTCCGCGAGCACCCGGCGCGGCGGGCCGCTCGAGACGACCTCGCCCTCCGCCATCACCACGACCTCGTCGGCGACGTGGGCGGCGAACTCGACGTCGTGGGTGGCGAGCAGCACCGCGTGGCGGTCGGCCGCGAGGCCGGCCACGATGCGGGCGAGCTCGGCCTTGCCGGCGTAGTCCAGGCCTCGCGTGGGCTCGTCGAGCAGGACGACCGGCGGGCGGGCGGTGAGCACGATCGCGAGGGCCAGGGCCAGGCGCTGGCCCTCCGAGAGGTCGCGCGGGTGGCTGGCGCGGTCGACGCCGGGGACGAGCCGGTCGAGGAGCGCCCAGCAGGTGCCGGGCGCCACCTCGGCGCCGGTGTCCGCGGCTGCGCACTCCTCGTCGACGGTCTCGAGGTAGAGCAGGTCGGCCGCCGTCTGCGGCACGAGTCCGACGCGCGTACGCCGCTCGGCCGGCGCGAGGGCGGCGGGGTCGGCTCCGTCGACGTCGACCGTCCCCGACCGGCGCTTGCCGGTGCCCTGCAGCGCCCAGATGAGGCTGGACTTGCCGGAGCCGTTGCGCCCCATCAGCACGGTGACCCTGCCTGCCGACAGCGTGAGGTCGAGCTCGCGGACCGCGACGTGGCGGCCGTGGACGACGGTGACGCCGCGGGCGGCCAGCAGCGGTGCCCCGCCCGGAGCAGGTACGCCGGGTGGCGCGGCCAGGTCCGGCAGCGACCGCGCCCGCCGGCGGGCGTCGCGCACCGTCAGCGGGAGCGGGTCCCACCCGACGGCGCGGCCGAGGTGGACCAGCGGCGGAGCGACGGGTGAGTCGACCAGCACCGGCTGCGGCGCGTCGACCCGGATCCCTCCGTCGCCGGTGACGAGGCAGATCCGGTCCGCGAACGGCACGACGCGCTCGAGCCGGTGCTCGGCGAGCAGGACGGTGAGCCCGAGGTCGTGGACCAGCCGGGTGATCGTCGCGAGGACGTCCTCCGCCGCGGTGGGGTCGAGCGCGGAGGTCGGCTCGTCGAGGACGAGCACCCGCGGGTGCGTGGTGAGCACCGCCCCGATCGCGACGCGCTGCTGCTGGCCGCCGGAGAGCGTGCGCAGGTCGCGGGCCCGGAGGTCGGCGATGCCGAGGAGGTCGAGGGTCTCCTCGACGCGGCGGCGCATCGTGCCCGGCGCCGTGCCGAGCTGCTCCATGCCGTAGGCGAGCTCCTCCTCGACCGAGTCCGTGACGAACCCGGCGAGCGGGTCCTGGCCGACGTAGCCGACGACGTGGGCACGCTCGCGCGGCGGCTGTGCGACCACGCTCCTGCCGCCGACGAGCACGTCGCCGGTGAGCACGCCGCCGGTGAAGCGGGGAACCAGCCCCGTCACGACGCCGAGGAGCGTCGACTTCCCGACCCCGGTGCGGCCGGAGACGAGCACCAGCTCGCCCTCGTCGAGGGTGAGGTCGACGTCGCGGAGCACCTCGTGCTCGTCGTAGCGGAAGGTGATGCCGCGGAGCTCCACCGCGCCGTGCAGGGTCACGCGGTCACCTCGCGGTGGGCGAGCGCGCTGGCCGGGACCGGGGTGGCCACGGCGGGGAGCGTGCCGAGGACGCCGACCGCGAGGGCGAGCGGCGAGAGGTACGGGACGACGTCGACCTGCGGGTAGGCGACGACCACCTGGGCGTGGCCGACGTACCAGCCGAGCACGGCCACGACGAGCCCGACCGCGAGCGTCGACAGCTCGGCGGCACGCCACGGGTCGGGCCGGTAGCGGGTGCGCTGCACCCGCCGGCCGGCGCTGACCAGGCCCAGCACCGCGACTCCCACCCCAGCACCGAGCATCGGGAGCGCCAGCACCCGGGGCGCCGTCGGGTCCAGCCAAGCGTACGTCCCCACGCAGATGCCGGTCAGCGCCAGGAGCAGCAGGCCACCGGTCAGCCACCGCTCCCGCGTGGCCGCCCCACCCGAGCGTCCGTAGCCCCGGGTGTCCATCCCGGCGGCGAGCGCCAGGGACCGTTCGAGCGCGTCCTCGAGGACGGGGACGAGGAAGCGGCGGAGCCGGCCGACCCCCGTGGTCGTCCCGCCGCGCAGCGCCTGCGCCGCCCGCACCCGGCGGGCGCTGTCGGCGAGCTGCGGGAAGATCGTCACCGCGACGACCAGCGCGGTGCCGATCTCGTAGAGCGCCGGCGGCACCGAGGCGAGCAGGCGCTTGGGGTTGGCGAGGGCGTTCGCCGCTCCGACGCAGAGGATGATCGCGGCGAGGCGGAGCCCGTCGTAGAGCCCCGCCAGGAGCGCCTCGCTGGTGATCGGGCCGAGCAGCCGGATGCCTGCGGCCCAGTCGGGCAGCGGCACCTCCGGGAGGTCGAGCAGCACGTTGCCGACCTCCTGGCCGCCGAAGAGGATCCGGAAGACGACCCGCAGGACCACGGTCGCCGCCGCGAGCGCGGCGTACAGCCGGAACGAGCGACCGAAGGGATGACCGGATCGGCGTGCCACCACCACCACCGTCGCCGAGCCCATCAGCAGGAGCAGCAGCAGCGGGTTCGTGGTCAGCGAGGCCGCGGTGGCCAGCCCGATCGCCCAGGACCACCAGGCGAGCGGGTGCAGGTCACGCGGCAGCCCCGTGCGGGGGAGCGCCGATCCGGTCACGACGCGTCAGACCCCCCGTCTACGACGCGTCACGACGGCACCGACTGCGATGGCGATCGCGAGCAGGCCGACGACGGCGAGGCTGAGGGCGGCCGGGACGCGAGCCGGTCCGTCGGTCTCGGGCCGGGCCGCCTCGGAGGAGGCGCCGGCAGACGGGTCTCCCGCCGCGCCTGGGTCGGAACCCGCGGCGGGGTCGTCACTGGCCGCTGAGTCTCCTGGCGACTCACGATCGTCGGAGGCCTCGGCGCCCTTCGCGCGCTTGCCCGCACCCGTGTCTTCGCCGCTCTCCGCGCCCTGCCTCCCGCCGTCCTTGCCGCTGCGCGGGGCTGGTGAGTCGCTGGGCGACTCACTGGCCGAGGGCGACGCGGAGGGGGCGCCGGACGGCGAGGCCGACGGACTCGACGAGGGCGAGGACGACCCGGTGGAGCCGTTCCTGCCACCCGGGGACGGGGACGAGGTGGGATGCGACCCGCCGCCGGACCCGCTCCCCGACCCGTTGCCCCCGGCGGACGGGGACGAGGTCGGGCCGGACGACGGCGTCGAGGCCGACCCCGTGGGCGTCGGCGTCGGGGTGGACGACGGCCTCACCGGCGGCGCGACGCCGGGAGGTACGGGGCCGCTGCCGGCACGGTCCTGCTGCCAGGACCACCCCACGGAGCCGCCCGCAGGAACGACGAGGCCGCCCACCCCGGAGGTCGAGTAGGACCACGATGCCGACGAGCCGTCGGCCCACCACAGCCCCCAGTAGGCGTCGGTCGGGGAGGCGTTCACGCACGGGTCGCTCGAGGGCGCGCCGTTGACGCGGCACACGAAGCCCGGCTGCCGCTGGGCGTAGGAGAGCTGGACGCCGACCGAGGCGAAGACCGCTGCTGCGCTCCTTCCCCCGCCGTCCGGGGCGCACGCGGTGATCGTGCTGCCCCCGAGCTCGCGGAAGTCCACGACGACGCTCACGCCGCCGGCCGACGTGCACGTCGCGGCCGCCGCGCCGGGGAGGAACGTCGTCGGCGCCAGTCCGAGCGTGGCTCCCCCGCCCACCAGGCCGACCACCAGCACGGCGAGGGCCGTCGCCGCCCGCCGGGCCCGAGCACCCATGCGGATCACCTCCTGCGGATCCAGAACGTCGTGCGGGCGGGCTCCGCTCCGCGAGCGGTCTGGGTAGCGACGACCCGCAGTCGCTTCTTCCCCAGCACGGCCCGGGCCGGCTTGGTGAGCCTCGTCTTGACGGTGGCCGTCGCGCCCGGCGCGACGGTGTAGGACGACTTCGCCAGCACCAGCGTCCGGCGCTCGCCGCCGGCGAGCTCCACCTTGCGGGCCGAGCGCAGCTTGAGCCTGCCGGCGCAGGGCCGGGCGGCGTCGCAGGCGATCTCGACCTTGACGACGTCGTTGTTCTTGACCCTGACGACCTTCGGGACGGACAGCTCCCCCGTCGCCGGGGCTGCCGGCGTGGCGGGAGCCGGCGTGACGATCGCCGCCGTGGTCGACGTCGTCGTGCCACCCAGGGTGGCCAGCGTGAACGTGCGCGCTGCAGCCCCTGCCGGCAGGACGAAGGAGACGACGAGGTCGGATCCGGTGCCGACGACGCGGCGGGCGTCGCCGCCGAGGCTCACGCACGCCTGCTCACCGGCCGCGAGCCCGCGCACGGTGGCGGCGACGGTGGTCCGCTCCGCAGCGCTGACCGGGGTCGAGATGGACAGCGGCTCGGTCGCCGCGGGCGCCCACCGGAGGACCGGCGCGGACTGGAAGGTGGCGCGGCGCCACTTGTCCCGCACCGTGGAGCTGCCGGCGATGCCGTCGGTCCGGGCGGCGGAGAGGTCCGCCACGTTGTAGGCGACGGCACCCGTCGGCGCCTGGCTCGCACAGGCGCCGGCGTCGGCGACCTGCATGCTCCGGGTCCAGACGGCGGCGCGCGCCGCGGACGTCGAGCGGCCCACCTCGCCGAGGGCCCAGCCGGCGAGTCCCGTGCTGTTCGCGTTGCTGCCAGGGGTCGAGGCGTCGCCCTCGAAGGAGCCGTCCGACTTCTGGACGGACTCGAGCCACTGGGTCGCGAGCGCGACGGCGGCGGCCACCCGGGTCGAGCCGATCCCGGACGCGCGCAGCGAGATGACGGCCAGAGCGGTCACGTCGGCGCTCGGGACGTCGCCGCACTCGGTGGAGCCGAGGGTGAAGAGGAAGTACCCGGCCGGGCACTGCTGGGCCAGGAGGGCCTGCGTCGCAGCGCCCGCCTCGTCCGACCCTGCCCGTGCGAGGGCCTCGACCGCGAAGGCCTGGCCGATGGTGTTGGCGTAGTCGGAGAAGCTCGTGTCGTCGCCGATCACGCCGGTGGCGTCGTCGGTGAGGTCCTCGAGCTGCGCGACCAGGTCCACGTTGTCGTACGCGGTCGCCGCGTCGCGGCCGACTCGCCCCGCGAACGCCGCAGCCTTGGCGGTCGCGTTCGCGTAGCGGCCCTGGCCGAGGTACTCGTTCCCGGGCCAGGAGTACTCGTCCGACGTGACGTACCCGTACGGGTACGCCTCGGAGGTGACGAGGGCCGGCTCGATCCGGTCGGCGACCAGCTCGGCCCCGGCGGTGTCGCCGATGGCCTCGAAGGCCAGGCCCGCGTCGATGCTCAGGCCGATGTCGGCGAAGTCGCCCACGGCGATGCCGTCGGTGAGCTGGCTCGCGATCCAGTCCCCCGCGAGGCGGGTGGGCGTCATGGGCGCCGCGCCGGCGGGCGCCGCGACGAGAGTGGTGGCGGCGACCGCGATGGCGGCCAGGCCGGAGAGGAGCTTCATGGTTCCTTCCCCCGCTGCGACAACGAGGGAAGGCGGCGTGCGCCGCTTCGCCCCGCTGCATTCCTCGACAGCGATGGTGGTCAAGACGCGTCGAGGCGGGTGTTCCGGCTCGCACGGGATGACTCCCGTGCCCACGGTTGCGGGTCAGCGCCGGATTCGGACCGGCTTTCCCCAGCTCGGGCGTGTGTGGTGCCGACCCGGACGGGCGCGGCGCGCGCAGCCTAACCCGCGCACGGCCCCCCACGCACGTCGGCCCGGCGTCCGGGGACGCCGGGCCGACGGCTCGGTCGCGGGTGTGACGCGTGGGGTCAGTTGCGCACCCGCAGCGACGTACGCGCGACGTCGTCCGAGGTCTTCACGAGCGCGACTCGGCGCTGGTTGCCGGTCGGCAGCTGCAGCCGGCGCACGATCTTCTCGCCGGACTTCTTGCCCGTCACGCGCAGGAAGTCGCCCTTGACCTGCATGCAGGCGCTCTCGCTGGGGGCGAGGCCGTAGACCCGGAACTGCACGCGGTCGCCCGCGCGGGCCTCGCGACGCACCGAGACGATCCGGAGGCGGTCCTTGCTCGCCGGGGCGAACTGGAGGCCGAGGATCGCCTGCGAGGTGGCCCGTCGCCACTCGTCACGGGCGTCTGCGGGGATGCCGGACGTCTTGGCCCCGTTCACCCGGTCCTTGCGGTAGGCCACCGCGCCGGTGTCCTTGGTGAGTGCCGTGCGGCACTTGTACTTGTCGACCGGCTGGTTCTTGCGCACCCACAGCGCCGCCTTGAGCGCGGCGTCGCGCTTCTTCAGCAGCCCCAGGGCGTAGCCGCCGATGGCGGTGGAGTTGGTGTTGATCTCCGCCGTGCCGGCGCCGCCGCGGATGGCGCCGCTGCCGCGCTGCCGCGCGGCCAGCCAGGTGCCGGCCTTGGCCAGGGCGGCCTGGACGGCGGGGCTCTTGTCGCCCGACTCGACGAGGTTGATCACCGCGAGGGAGGTGGCGTCGGGGTCGGCCTCGCTGCCGGCGACGCCCTCGGTGCACGACTGGTTGGGCACGTCGGCCTTGGCGAAGTTCAGCCGGAACCAGCCGGAGGGGCACTGCTGCTTGAGCAGGGAGTCGCGGGCCGCGCCGGCCTCGGTCGAGTTGGCGAGCGTCAGGGCCCGCACGGCGTACGACTGACCGACCACGTTGGCGTAGTTGCCGAACTCCGACTTGTCGAAGATGCGGCCCGCGAACGCAGCCGCCTGCGGCTGCGCGGCCGGATCGGCCGGCACGTCGGCGGTGCGCTCCTCGAGGCGGGTGATGAGGTTGATGCCCCCGTAGCTGGTCGGGTTCCTCTTCGCGGTGCGCGCGAAGGCAGCGGCCTTGGCCAGGGCGCCGGCGTAGGACTCCTTCGTCCCGTCGCCGACGTACTCGCCGATGCGGGGCTCGAGGGCGTTGTTGATCGCCGTGACGGTCGAACCCTGGCCGGCGACGGTCGAGAGCGCCATGCCGGTGTCGATGGTGAGGCCGAAGTCGGGGCCGTAGGGACCCGTCATCAGGCCGTTGGTGAGCTCCCCGGCCAGCCACTGGGCGGCGATCGTCGAGGGGGTGCTGTCGGTGTTGGCCAGCGCACGGGCGGACCGCAGGGCGGGGGACGGCTCGGCGGAGGCCGGGGCCGCGGTGAGCACGCCGGCCCCCAGCACGGCGCTCGTCAGGGCGACGGTGGCCGTCCGGAGGGGTCGATTCAGATGGTGCATGACTTCCTTCCCGCTCGCCGAGGACCGCGGGCGGCGAGCGCCCGTGCAGTCCCCCGAGTGGTGCGAGCGTTGGTTGGTGATGTGACCAATGTGACTCGCCAGCACCCTAACAAGTTGTCTAGACCGTCAACTTCTCCAGAATCAGCTCCCGGACGCGGCCGGCGTCGGCCTGGCCGCGCATCTCCTTCATGACTGCGCCGATGAGCGCCCCGGCGGCGGCGACCTTGCCGTCGCGGATCTTGTCGGCGACGTCGGGGTTGGCGGCGATGGCCTTGTCGACGGCGGCCCCCAGGGCGCCGTCGTCGGACACCACGGCCAGCCCGCGCTTCTCGACGACCTCGTCGGGGGTCCCCTCGCCGGCGAGCACGCCCTCGAGGACCTGGCGGGCCAGCTTGTCGTTGACGACCTTCTCGTCGACCAGCGCCTGGACCCGGGCGACGTCGGTCGGGGTGATGGGCAGGTCGACCAGGTCGACGCCGTCCTCGTTGCTGCGGCGGGCGAGCTCTCCGAGCCACCACTTCCGCGCGGCCTGCGGGGCCGCTCCGGCCGCGATGGTCTCCTCGACGAGCCCGAGCGCGCCGGCCCCGACGGTGTCGCGCATTTCGAGGTCGCTGAACCCCCACTCCGCCTGGAGCCGGGCGCGGCGGGCCGTCGGGTTCTCCGGCAGCGTGCCGCGCAGCTCCTCGACCCACTCGCGGCTCGGCGCGACCGGCACGAGGTCCGGCTCGGGGAAGTAGCGGTAGTCCTCGGCGTCGGACTTGGCCCGACCACTCGTGGTGATGCCGGTGTCCTCGTGCCAGTGGCGCGTCTCCTGCAGGATCGAGCCGCCGCCGCTGAGGATCGCCGCGTGCCGCTGCATCTCGTAGCGCACGGCGCGCTCGACGGAGCGGAAGGAGTTGACGTTCTTGGTCTCGGTGCGGGTGCCGAGCACGCCGCTGCCCTTGGGCGAGAGCGACAGGTTGACGTCGGCGCGCAGGTTGCCCTGGTCCATGCGGGCCTCGGAGACGCCGAGGGCGACGATCAGCTCCCGCAGCTGCGCCACGTAGGCGCGGGCGACCTCGGGGGCCCGCTCGCCGGCGCCGAGGATGGGTCGGGTGACGATCTCGATCAGCGGGATGCCGGCCCGGTTGTAGTCGACGAGGGAGTGGTCGGCGCCGTGGATGCGGCCGGTGGCCCCGCCGACGTGCAGCGACTTGCCGGTGTCCTCCTCCATGTGGGCGCGCTCGATCTCGACCCGGAAGGTCTCCCCGTCCACGTCGACGTCCATCCACCCGTCGAAGGCGATGGGCTCGTCGTACTGCGAGGTCTGGAAGTTCTTCGGCATGTCCGGGTAGAAGTAGTTCTTCCGGGCGAAGCGGCACCACTCGGCGATCTGGCAGTTGAGCGCGAGGCCGATGCGGATCGCGGACTCCACGGCCTTGCCGTTGACCACCGGCATCGCGCCGGGCAGGCCCAGGCAGGTCGGGCAGACGCCGGCGTTGGGCTCCCCGCCGAACTCCGCGGGGCAGCCGCAGAACATCTTCGAGGCGGTGTTGAGCTCGACGTGCACCTCGAGGCCGAGGGCGGGGTCGTACGCCGCCAGCACGTCGTCGTAGGCCATGAGTGTCTCGGTCATCGGGATCCCTCGGGGGTCGCGGCACCCGCGAGCTCGGGCGCCTTGTCGAGCAGCGGGCCGCCCCAGGCGGCGGTGTGGAGCGCCTCGAGGGCGGCACCGACCCGGTAGACGCGGTCGTCGGCCAGGGCCGGTGCGAGCACCTGGAAGCCGCTGGGCAGGCCGTCCTCCTCGGCGAGCCCGTTGGGGATCGAGATCCCCGGGACGCCGGCGAGGTTGGCCGGGATGGTGGCGAGGTCGTTGAGGTACATCGCCATCGGGTCGTCGAGCTTCTCCCCCAGCCGGAACGCCGTGGTCGGCGCCGTCGGCGAGACGAGGACGTCGACCTGCGCGAAGGCGGCGTCGAAGTCGCGGCTGATGAGGGTGCGGATCTTCTGCGCCTGCCCGTAGTAGGCGTCGTAGTAGCCGGAGGACAGCGCGTAGGTGCCCAGGATGATGCGGCGCTTGACCTCGTCGCCGAAGCCCGCGTCGCGCGTCGCGCGCATGACCTCCTCGGCGCTCGGGTCGCCCTCGGGGACCACGCGCAGGCCGTAGCGCATCGCGTCGAACTTGGCGAGGTTGCTCGACGCCTCGGCCGGCAGGATCAGGTAGTAGGTGGCCAGCGCGTGCACGAAGGAGGGGCACGACACCTCCACGACCTCGGCGCCGGCCCGGACGAGCAGCTCGACGGACTCGTCGAAGCGCGCCATCACGCCGCGCTGCCAGCCGTCGCCGGCGAGCTCGGTGATGACCCCGACCCTGACGCCGGTCATGTCGCCGGCGGCGCCGGCACGGGCGGCCTCGGTGAAGGACGGCCACTCCTGCTGGATCGACGTGGAGTCGCGGGGGTCGTGCCCGCCGATCACGTCGTGCAGCATCGCGGCGTCGAGGACGGTGCGGGTGACGGGGCCTGCCTGGTCCAGGCTGTTGGCCAGCGCCACGAGGCCGTAGCGCGACACGCCGCCGTAGGTCGGCTTCACGCCGACGGTGCCGGTGACCGCACCGGGCTGCCGGATCGACCCACCGGTGTCGGTGCCGATGGCGAGCGGCGCCTCGAACGCGGCGACCGCCGCGGCGGACCCGCCGCCGGAGCCGCCCGGGATGCGGTCGAGGTCCCACGGGTTGCGCGTGGGCCCGTAGGCGGAGTGCTCGGTGGAGGAGCCCATGGCGAACTCGTCCATGTTGGTCTTGCCGAGGATCGGGAGGCCGGCGTCGCGCAGGCGCGTCACGACGGTCGCGTCGTAGGGCGGCACCCAGCCCTCGAGGATCCTCGAGCCGCAGGTGGTCGGCAGTCCCCTGGTGGTCAGCACGTCCTTGACCGCGATCGGCACGCCGTCCAGCACACCGCGCGCCTCGCCGCGGGAGCGGCGCGCGTCGGACTCGGCGGCCTGCGCGAGCGCTCCGTCGCGGTCGACGTGGAGGAAGGCGTGCACGGCGCCGTCGACGGCCTCGATCCGGTCGAGGTGCGCCTCGGTGAGGTCGGTCGAGGTGACGTCGCCGGCCGCGAGCGCCTCGGCCAGCTCGGCGGCGGTGCGGCGCACGGTCTCGCTCATCAGGCCTCCTCGCCGAGGATCCGGGGGACGGAGAAGCGCTGGTCCTCCACGGCGGGCGCGCCGGAGAGCGCCTCCTCGGCGGTGAGCCCGGGCACCACGACGTCCTCGCGGAAGACGTTGGTCAGGGGGATGGCGTGCGAGGTGGGCGGCACGTCGTCGCCGGCGACGCCGTTGATGGAGGCGACGGAGTCCAGGATCACGCTCAGCTGGGGCGCGAGGTGATCGAGCTCGGCGTCGGAGAGGTCGATGCGGGCGAGCATGGCCAGGTGGGCCACCTCGTCCCGGGAGATCTCAGGCATGGGAGTGATCCTAGGTCCCCGCCCCGCCCGCCTCCGCGCCCGGTCGGGACGGGGGCCGGGACCGGTGTCGTGTTCGTCCCGGACCGGCGGGACCGCCACCACGTGTGCCGGGACCAGCGCCGGCCGGAACGTCGGCTGCACGGTGCGCGGACGGTCCGTCGCCCGGGGCGAGGTGGTCACGATGAGGGCACGGACGGTGGCGGCGACGGTGGCGGTCCTGGCGCTCGGGCCGCTCGTGGGGGCGTGCGGAACGGCGTCGCGGATCCCCCAGCCGGAGTCGGTCGCGTCGCCCCCGGCGCCGGCCGCCGCCACGAGGGGCACGGCGCCACGCAGGCCCCGGGCGCCCGAGCGACGCGGCAGCGAGGACTGGCGGGTCACCAGGCAGGCGCTGCGCGGCGAGGTGGCGGCGTACACCACCCGGGCGAGCGGCGTCCCCGGGACCCGCGTCGGGCTCAAGGTGTCGACGACCGAGGGCGGCTGGGAGGCGTCGGCGTTCCGCATCGGCTCGTACGAGGGCGGCACGGGCGCGCTCGTCTGGGAGTCCGGCTCCCGCGTGGGGCGCGAGCAGCCGGGGCCGGTGTTCCGCCCCTACGCGACGCGCACCGTCGTCGCGCCCTGGAAGCGGGACCTGACGGTGGACACCAGCGGCTGGGAGCCCGGCTTCTACGTCTTCCGGCTGCGGACGGACACCGGCTGGGAGACCCAGGTCCCGTACGTCGTCACCTCCCCCTCGGCGGCGGGCACGGTCGCCCTCGTCGCGCCGGTCACCACCTGGCAGGCCTACAACCAGTGGGGCGGCTACAGCCTGTACGCCGGCGCGGACGGCGACACCCGCAGCCACGCGGTCAGCTTCGACCGGCCCTACAACGGCGCGACCGGGGCCAACGACTACCGCACGGCCGCCCTGCCGATCGTCGTGGGCGCGGAGGCGACCGGCGCCCCGCTGTCGTACTTCACCAACGTCGACCTCCACACGACCCCCGGCGCGCTGGACGGCGCCCGCGGCTACGTGTCGATGGGCCACGACGAGTACTGGACGCCCACCATGCGGCGGGTCGTGCTGGACGCGCGCGACGCGGGCACCAACCTGGCCTTCCTCGGCGCCAACACGATGTACTGGCGGGTCCGCCTCGCGCCGGGAGCCGGCGGCCCGGCCCGCGTGGTGGTCGGCTACCGGCACGACGCGCACCTCGACCCGCTGTACGCGCAGGGCTCGCCCGAGGCGACCGCCCTGTTCCGCGACCCGCCGGCGCCGCGGCCCGAGCACGACCTGCTCGGCATGCAGTACGAGTGCTACCCGGTCGACACGGACTACGTCGTGGTGACCCCCGGCTGGTGGGGGTTCCGCGGGACGGGGGTGCGCCGCGGGGACCACGTCCACGGACTGGTGGGACCGGAGGCCGACCGCGTCTACCCCGACGCCCGGCTGCCTCGCCCCCTGCAGGTCCTCGCCCACTCGCCGTACTCCTGCCGCGGCGTCACCACGTCGTCGCAGTCGGTCTACTACTCCATGCCGTCCGGGGCCGGCGTGTTCACCGCCGGGACGCTGCGGTGGGGATGCGCGATGGTGGACCGGTGCGAGCGGCCCCTGGGGAAGGACACCCAGCGGTTCACCCGGACGGTCACCCACACCCTGGTGCGCGAGTTCGCTCGCGGCCCCGTCGGCCGACGCCACCCCGCCCGGGACAACGTCGACGCGTTCGACCTGCCAGCGGTCAACACGGTCCCGGCGAGTTGAGGCAGGCGGCGGGTCCGTCGGCCATGATGAACGACATGGGCCTCCCGCGACGCCGCACCGGCGGCACGGCCTCCGCTGCGGCGGTGGTCGTGCTGGTGGCCCTGCTCGCGGCCGGGTGCACGACGCAGGCCCCGCCGGACGAGCAGGAGACCCCGCGGTCCGCGGCGCTGCACGTCACGACCGTCGCGGGCGCCGGCCGCCTCGACGAGCAGACCCGCGCCGACCTCGAGGGTGCCGTCGGCGACGTGCTGTCGGCGTACGTCGTCGAGGCCTTCCTCGGCGACTTCCCGCGCGAGGAGTTCGTCCGGTCCTTCGAGTCGTTCACCAGCGACGCCGCCCGCGAGGCCGCCGGTGACATCCGCGTGCTCACCGCCGCCGGCGTCCCCGACGCGACCGCGGTCCGGGCCACCGAGCTCGACGCCCGGCTGTCCTTCCTCACCCAGGGGGGCACCGTGCACGCGGGCACCGCGAACGTCCACTTCGCGTTCGAGGCCACGATGGAGGACGGCAGCACGCGCCCGCTCACCCTCGACGGCCGGTTCCTCATGGAGTCCGGGAGCGAGGCCTGGTCGGTGTTCGGCTACGACGTGCGGTTCGACGGCGGCGACGGCGGGACCGTCGAGGGCTCGTCCGCGGGTCCGTCCGGGGGTCCGTCCGGGGAGTCCTCGTCGGGGACGGCGTCGTGAGGACCGCGCTGCGAGCGGTGCGCCGGGGAGCGCTGCGACTGGCCCTGCTCGGCGCCGTCGTGCTGGTGGTCCCCGACGGGTCGGTGCACCCGGCCACGATCAGCCTCACCACCGTCGGCACCGCGAAGGCGGTCGACAACGGGGACGACGTGCTCTGGGTCCTCGCGCTGGGGTCCGAGGCCGGGCCCGGCGAGGACGTGATGGAGGGACTGACCGACGCCGTGCAGCTCGTCGGCGTCCGGCCCGAGACGGGCCGGGCGACCGCGATCGGCCTCCCCCGCGACCTCTACGTCGCGGACCGTGGGGCGCGGCTCAACACGGTGCTGGCCCGGGCCGGCGTCGAGGGCGTGGCCGTCGAGGTCGAGCGGCTGCTGGGCATCGCTCCCGACCTCGTCCTGGTGACCGGGACCGAGGGCTTCCTGTCGATGATGGGCACCGTCGGTCCCGTCGAGGTCGACTCGCCGATCCGCTTCGACACCGAGGACGGGGAGGTGGAGATCCGACCCGGCAGCAACACCCTCGACGCCGACCAGGCGCTCTCCTACGCGACCACGCGCGACACCCTCCCCCTGCGCAGCGACTTCGCGCGCGCCGCCAACCACCAGCGGCTGCTGCTCGGCGTGCTGGCCCGGCTGCGTGCCGCCGAGGACGACGAGGGGTACCTCGAGGCGGTCACCCTGTCGGCCCTCGGCGGCCTGGAGACCGACCTGTCCCCCGCCGAGGCGTTCCGGGTCATCGCCTCGCTGACCACGGTGGATCCCTCGCGTACCGACGCCTGCATCATCCGCGGCACGTTCGGGGACGAGTCCGGGGCCGCGGTGGTCTACCCCGACGAGGACCAGGCGGAGGCGGTCGGCCGGGACGCCCGCGACGACGCACGACTGCAGGGCGGGTGCCGCGACGCCGGGTGACGTGCCCGGTGGCGCTCAGCCCAGGCCGGCCTCGCGGGCCTTCACGATCGCCTGTGCCCGGTGGGCGACCTGCAGCTTGGTGAAGATGTTGCTCGCGTGGTTGCGGACGGTCTTGATCGACAGGTCCAGCTGCCGGGCGATCTCGGCGTTCTCCTTGCCCTCCGCGATCAGCCCGAGCACGACCCGCTCCCGGTCGGTGAGGTCGGGGAACGCGTCGCCGGTCGGGCGCGTGCGGGCGCCGGCGAAGTAGGCCATCATCCGGTCGGCGATCCCCGGCCCGAAGATCACCTCGCCGGCCCCGACGGCCTGCACGGCGCGGATGATCTCGGCGCGCCGGGCGCCCTTGAGCAGGTAGCCGCGCGCCCCGGCGCGCACGGCGGCGAAGACCGACTCCTCGTCCTCCATCATCGTCAGCACCAGCACCCCGATGTGCGGGGAGGAGCGGACGATCCGGGTCGTCGCGTCGATGCCGTTGACGCGGGGCATGTGCAGGTCCATGAGGACGACGTCGGGCTGCAGGTCGAGCGCCATCGCGACCGCGAGCGCGCCGTCCGCGGCGGTGCCGACCACCTCGATCGCGGGCGTGGCGGCGAGCAGCGCCTCGATCCCGCGCCGGAACTCCTCGTGGTCGTCGGCGACCAGCACCCGGTGGGGCTCCATCGCGACCACCTCCTCCCTCGTGGGTGCCTCACCGGTCCTCGAGCGGCAGGCGTACCCCGACCCGGGTGCCGCCCCCGGCAGCGGGCCCGACCTCGATCGAGCCGCCGAGCTCCTCGGCACGCTCCCGCATCGAGGACAGGCCTACACCCGCGCGGCGGTCCGGAGCCAGCCCCCTGCCCGTGTCGACCACCTCGATCCGCAGGTCGGGACCGACGCGCGCGAGCCTGACGGTGCACCGGTCGGCCTCGCTGTGCCGCTGCACGTTGTTCACGGCCTCCACGACGATCCGGTAGGCGGCGACCTCGACGGCTGCCGGCAGCGGCTCGAGGTCGTCCTCGGCCTCGACCGTCCACGGCACCGCCACCGGCGCCGTCGGCGAGCCGTGCTCGGCCGCGCGGTGTCGCAGGGCCGAGACGAGCCCGAGCTGGTCGAGCGCGGGCGGACGCAGGCCCTCGACGAGGCGACGCACCTCGGCGATGCCCTCCCGCGTCTGGTCGGACAGCCGCGCCACCAGGTCGGCTGCCCGGTCGGGGTCCTCGTGGACGAGGTCGGCCGCTCCCTCGAGCCGCATCGCCAGCGTCGCGAGCGAGGGGCCCAGGCCGTCGTGGAGGTCGCGGCGCAGCCGTCGCCGCTCCTCCTCGCGCGCAGCCACCAGCCGTTGCCGGGCGAGCTGCAGCTCGCGGTTCGTGCTCACGGCCTGGACGAGCGTCCCCACCTGCGTTCCGACGTCCTCCAGCAACCGCTGGTCCCCCGGGCCGAACGGGTCGTGTCCCACGTCGACCTCGACCTGCAGCCGTCCGATCGTGCTCCCGCCGACCGTGAGGTCGATGGTCGCGGGGGTGCCGTACGCCGTCCCGATGGACACGGAGACCGGCTCGGAGGCGCCGGTGCCGACGACGTCGACCGCGGCGTAGGACAGGTGCAGCCGGCGGACCAGCAGCTCCAGCATCTCCCGGAGCGCGTCCTGGGGCGCGGTGACGGCGTCGAGGCGGCGCAGGTCGGACACCACCCGGTCCGGGAACTCGCGGTCGCCGTAGACGAGCCGTCGCACCGTCCGCCGCACTGCGACCGCCACCGGCAGGAGCAGGAGCGCGAGCAGCCCCCCGGCGAGCACCGAGCCGACGTCGACGTCGGTCGCGACGTCGACCGCGCGCGCGGCGCCGACGAAGGCGGCGGCCACCACCGTGAGCACCAGGGCCTGCACCAGCCCCCGGCGCACCCGCGGCTCGACGTCCTCGAGGCGGGACCGGGCGACGGCCGCGGCGACGCAGGCCACGACGAACCCGCCGGCGAGCAGCACCAGCAGGTCGCTCCGCACGAGAGGCGCACCACCGACCAGGGCGGGCAGGGGGCCGAGGACGAGCCAGCCGCCGACGCCGGCGGCCAGGCCGAGCAGCACCAGTCGCGTGGCCAGCACGTCCCCGCGGCTGCGGGCCCGGGCGTGGGCGAGGGCCGCAGCGGCGGCGAGGGCGGGGACCGCGGCCGCCAGGGCGGGGGCGGCGACCGTCGTGAGGACGCCGGGCCGCTCGGCGGTGGAGGCCGCGCCGACCCGGACGGCGAGCCACGCGGCGTACCCGAGGAGCGGGACGACGGCGAGGGCGCCGGCCCTCCAGCGGGCGCGGCCCTCGGGACGGGTGGTCAGCGCGACCGAGAGCACCAGCGCGACCATCCCGAACGCCGCGAGCGCCTCCGACCCGGCGCGGGGCCACACCCCGCGCCCGCCGGCGAGGTCGACCACGCCGGTGCCGAACGGCGTGGAGGCGACCGCCGCCGGGAGCAGCGCCGTGCTCGCCAGGAAGGCGCGCGCCGAGGCCGACGCCGACCTCAGCCAGAACACCACCGAGCCCGTCGCGAGCAGCAGCGCGGCCAGCAGCGGGACGTGCGGCGACGACCGGAGCGCGGGGCCGACGGGGTAGGTACCGAGGGTGACCTCGACCTCCTGGACCAGGTCGAGACCCTCGCCGGGGCGGCGCACCTCGTAGCGGACCACGTCGCCGACCTCGCGGCGCACGTCGCCCGGGCTCGCGAGCCAGTCGGCGAGCGGTCGTCCGTCGATGCGCTGCACCGCGTCGCCGGGCTGCAGCGGCGTCGCACCGTACGTCGTCGCCACCCGCACCGAGTCTCCCCACTGCGGACCGGTGCCCGGCACCAGCCGCGAGGACAGGGCGGTGCCGTCCGAGGGTCCGGCCAGCAGGGCGAGCAGCACCCACGAGGCGGGCACGGCCCAGGCTGCTGCGACCACGAGCAGCCTGCTGGTGCGGGACATGGTGGCATCGTGCCCCGCTGCACCGCCCCCGGGAAGCGCGCGGGCGGCGTCAGCAGCTCGAGCGCTTCTCCGCTGCCTTGCAGGCGTCGTTGCCCCCGCGACCACGGGCGATGTCGAAGCCCTTGCCGCCGTCGAGGCGGTCGGGCCGGCGCGAGCCCGTCATGACGTCCGCGCCGCCGCGGCCGTAGATCCTCGCGCGGTGGTCGGGGTGGGCGGTGATGACCTCGGAGTCGTTGCTGCCCTTGAAGACCGACGAGGTGTTGGCCGGCAGCTGCACGTCGCTGAAGCCGGAGATGCGGCCCACGAGGGTGTACGGCTGGAGGTCGCGGATCGTGGCCCTCGTGAGCTGGTCGATGCGCAGCGTCGGCTTCAGGGCCGGGTTCGGGACCGGGAGGAGGCGCAGGCGGTCCTGGCCGCCGTTGCCCTTGGCCACGAAACCGGACTCCACCGGGAGGGGGAACGTGATCGTGTCGACGCCGCTCCCGCCACGGAAGGCCTGGTGGAGCGACGACGTGGTGCCGAGGACGTCGATGCCGCTGCTGCCGACGAACAGGTCGGCGCCGACGGTGCCGCTGAGGGTGTCGTCGCCGGCGTCGCCGTAGAGGCGGTCGTTGCCGCCGGTGTCGTCGGCGGCGTCGGCCACGACCGTGTCGTCGCCGCCGCGACCGAAGATCGTGTCGTCGCCGCCGCGGGCGTAGATGGCGTCGGCGGAGTTGGTGCCCTTGACCGTGTCGGCGTGCGGCGACCCGACGAGCCGGACGCCGCCGCTGTAGCCGGTCACCGTGTCACTGCCCTCGGCGGTGATGGGGACGGTGTGGCTGGCGCGGAAGTCGACGACCACGGGGGCGCTCGCGTGGACGTACGTGACGCCGTCGAGCACCACGGGGGCGCCATCGGTGGCCGGACGCGGGTCGTGGCCGAGGTCGATGGTGTCGTTGCCGGGCCCACCGGCCAGCGTGTCGCCACGCTTGACGACCCGGCCGAACCGGTCGAGGCGCACGAGGTCGCTCTCGCCGAGGAGCCGGTCGTTGCCCTCGCCGCCGAGGATGGTGTCGGCGCCGTCGCCGCCGCACACCACGTCGTTGCCGCCGAGGCCGCGGACGACGTCGTTGCCGCCCCGCGCCACGACGACGTCGCGGCGGGCAGTGCCGGTGATCGTGTTGGACCGGTCGTTGCCGACGATCGTGGCCCGGAGGCCGCCGCACGTCGGAGCGGCCGCCGGGGCGGCCTGCGCCGCCGTGGTCACGGCGGGCGGTGCCGCGAGCGTGGTGGCGGCGACCAGCGCGGGGACGAGTGATCGGACGAGACGCATGCTGACTCCCGGGGATGGTCGTTCTCGGTCTCCTCCTGCATCCTGCGCGCCGCGGACGCCGAGCGCTAGACCTGCAGGGCGTCCGGCCCCTTCTCGAGCAGCGTCGTGAACTGCTCCTCGTCGAGGATCGGCACGCCGAGCTGCTCGGCCTTGTCGGCCTTGGAGCCGGCGTTCTCCCCCACGACGACGTAGTCGGTGTTCTTCGACACCGAGCCGGCGGCCTTGCCGCCGCGACTGATGATCGCCTCCTTGACCGAGTCGCGGGTGTAGCCCTCGAGGGACCCGGTGGCCACGATCGTCAGTCCCTCGAGCGTGCGGGGAACCGACTCGTCGCGCTCGTCGGCCATCGGGAGGTGCCGCGACCACTTGGTGACGATCTCCTGGTGCCACGGGACCTCGCGCCACTCCACGACGGCCGCCGCGATCGTGGGTCCCACGCCCTCCGTGGCGGCCAGCTGCTGCTCGGTGGCCGCCGCGATCGCCTCCCAGGAGCCGAACTCCTGCGCCAGCGCGCGCGCCGCCGTCGGCCCGACGTGGCGGATCGACAGGGCGACCAGCACGCGCCACAGCGCCGCTCCGTGCGCCTTGTCGAGGTTGTCGAGCAGCCGCCGCCCGTTGGCAGACAGCTGGGGGCCCTCCTCGCCCTTCTTGGGGGCGCGGGTGAACAGCGGCGTCGTGAGCAGCTTGTCGGCGTCGAGGTCGAAGACGTCGCCCTCGTTGGTGATGGCCCCGGAGTCGAGCAGCGCGCTCGCGGCCTCGTAGCCGAGCCCCTCGATGTCGAACGCCCCACGACCGGCCACGTGGAAGACGCGCTCGCGCACCTGCGCCGGGCACTTCTCGTGGTTGGGGCAGCGCAGGTCGCGGTCGCCCTCCTTCTGCTGGGCCAGGGTCGAGCCACAGGCCGGGCACTCGGTCGGCATCACCCACTCGGCGAGCCCCTCGGGCCGCAGCGGCAGCACGGGGCCGACGATCTCGGGGATGACGTCGCCGGCCTTGCGCAGGATCACGGTGTCGCCGGGGCGCACGTCCTTGCGACGCACCTCGTGCGCGTTGTGGAGGGTGGCCTTCTCGACGGTCGAGCCGGCGACGCGGGTGGGCTCCATGCGACCGAACGGCGACACCCGGCCGGTCCGCCCGACCTGCACCTCGATCGCGAGGAGCCGGGCGTTGACCTCCTCGGGCGGGTACTTGAAGGCGATCGCCCAACGGGGGGCGCGCGAGGTCGATCCCAGGCGACGCTGGAGGGCCACGTCGTCGACCTTCACCACCACGCCGTCGATCTCGTAGGGGACGATCGAGTGCCGGTGCTCGCCGGCGTGCGCGATGTAGTCCTCGACCTCCCCCAGCGACCCGACCACCCGGACCTGGTCGGAGGTCGGCAGCCCCCACGCGGCGAGGGCCTCGTAGGCGTGGGACTGGGCCTTCGGCTCGAAGCCGCGGCGCTCCCCGAGGCCGTGGCAGACCATGCCGAGGGCGCGGCTCGCGGTCACGCGGGGGTCCTTCTGGCGCAGCGACCCCGCGGCGGCGTTGCGAGGGTTCGCGAAGGCGGGGCGCCCCGCCTCGGTCATCGCCACGTTGAGGCGCTCGAAGGCCTCGACCGGCAAGAACACCTCGCCGCGCACCTCGAGCAGCTCGGGGACCGGGAACTCCTCGGTGCCTCTCAGGCGGTGCGGCACGGCGTCGATGGTCTTCACGTTGGGGGTCACGTCCTCCCCCGTGCGACCGTCACCGCGGGTCAGGGCACGCACGAGACGGCCCTGCTCGTAGAGCAGGTTGATCGCCAGGCCGTCGACCTTGAGCTCGCACAGCAGGGCGGGCGGGTCGATCCCGTCGCGCAGGATCCGCGCGTGCCAGGCCTCGAGCTCGTCGGAGGTGAAGGCGTTGTCGAGGCTCTCCATGCGCTGGAGGTGGTCCACGGCGGTGAAGTCCGTCGACACCGCGCCGCCGACCTTCTGGGTCGGCGAGTCCGGCGTGCGGAGCTCGGGGAACTGCTCCTCGAGCGACTCGAGCTCGCGCAGCCGCGCGTCGAAGTCGGCGTCGGACAGCGTCGGGGCGTCGAGCACGTAGTAGCGCCAGCGAGCGTCCTCGACCTGCTCGCTGAGCTCCCGGTGGCGCTCGCGCGCCTCGGGCGGGGCACTGGCGACGTGGGTGTCGGCCTCGGTCACGGCGACGGGCTCCTCGGGCGTGCTCATGGCCACAGTCTGCCGGTCCGCGCCGACACCCGGCACGTCGCTCGCCGCGACGGCCGGCCGCGCCCTGGTCTGGACCGGACGGAACGCAGGCGTTCCGTCGGAATAGACCGCGCCGCCCGCGGCGTTGGGCGAAACGAAACGGTTTCGTTTCACCGAACCGGGCGGAGAGGACGCATGACCCCGACGGAGACCGGCACCCGCCCGCGCGTGGCGGGCGAGCGCGAGATGGAGATCTACCAGGCGACCCTCCAGGTCCTCGACGAGGTGGGCTACGACCTGTTGACCATGGACGCCGTCGCCACCCGCGCCAAGGCGTCCAAGGCGACGCTCTACCGCCGCTGGAAGGGGAAGCCGGAGCTCGTCGTCGCCGCGATCCTGGCCTACAAGGGCGAGTCCGTCGTCCCCGACACCGGCAGCCTCCGCGGCGACCTCCTCGCGGCCTACTGCGGCGGCGACGGCGGCCTCGGCGACCCGCTCGCCCGGTCGGTCCTCTCCGCGGTGGTGACCGCGATGGCCCGCGACCCCGAGTTCGCCGAGGTCTACCGGCGCGACTTCATCGGCCCCAAGATCGAGACGTCCCGCGCGATCTACGAGCGCGCACGCGAGCGCGGGGAAGTGCACCCGGACGCCGACCTGGCGGTCCTCGCGCCCGCCCTCGCCGGGATCGTCCTGCACCGCGCGTTCCTCCTCGGCGACGCCGTGACGCCCGAGCTCGTCGGGCGCGTGCTCGACGAGGTCGTGCTGCCGGCCGCCCTCCACGGCCCGGTCGCGTCCGGGTCCCGCCACTCCCGGCCGTCCTGACCGCCGGCCCCGACCCACCCCACTCGACCCCACTCGACTCGACTCGACCCGCACGCTCTCCCGAAGGAAGTCCCATGACCGACCTGGCTCTCGCCGACGAGGTGACCCCCGAGCAGCACAAGCGCCTCCGATGGGCGCTCGTGCTCATCTCCCTGGCGCAGCTGATGGTGGTGCTCGACAGCACCATCGCCAACATCGCCCTTCCCTACATCGGCCGCGACCTCGACATCGGCCAGGCCAACCTGACCTGGATCGTCACCGGCTACGCCCTCACCTTCGGGGGCTTCCTGCTGCTCGGCGGCCGGCTCGCCGACCTGATGGGCCGCCGCCGCATCTTCATCGCGGGCGTCCTGCTCTTCGCCGTAGCCTCCCTCGTGGGCGGGTTCGCCCAGAACGAGGCGATGCTGCTCGGCGCCCGCGCGTTCCAGGGACTCGGCGCCGCGCTCGCCTCCCCCGCCGCGCTGGCGCTGATCGCCACCACGTTCCCGGCGGGCCGCGAGCGCAACCGGGCCTTCGCCGTGTACGCCGCGATGGCAGGCGTGGGGGCCGCCGTCGGCCTCATCCTCGGCGGCTGGCTCACCGGCCTCGAGGACCCGCTCGGCATCGAGGGGTGGCGCTACACCTTCCTCATCGTCGTGCCGATCGGGCTGGGCGCCGCCCTGTTCGCCCCGCGGTTCTTCGACGAGTCCGAGCGCCACGAGGGAGAGCTGGACGTCCCCGGCGCCATCACCGGCACGGCCGGCCTGCTCGCCATCGTCTTCGGCCTGAGCCGCGCGGGCGAGGAGGCGTACGGCTGGGACGCCCCCAGCACCATCGTCAGCCTCGTGCTCGGCGTCGCGCTGCTGGCGCTGTTCGCGGTGGTCGAGACGCGCGTGCAGCACCCGCTCCTGCCGTTCCGCATCTTCGCCAGCCGCAACCGCGCGGTGGCGTTCGCGGTCATGATGATCGTCCCGGCGGCGATGTTCGCGATGTTCTTCTTCCTCTCGCTGTTCATCCAGCTGGTCGTGGGCTACTCGCCGCTGCACACCGGGTTCGCGTTCCTGCCGTTCTCGATCGCGATGATCATCTCGGCGACGGCCGCCTCGAAGCTGATCAGCCACGTCGACCCGCGCTACCTCTCCGGCGCGGGGACGATCCTCTCGGCGATCGCGCTGTTCGGCTTCAGCCGCCTCGACGTGCCGCAGAGCGCCTCGGGCATCCTGTCGGCCACCGCGGACGGCGGCTTCCTCGGCGCCGACGTCGACTACTGGACCCACGTCCTGCCGTTCATCGTGCTGATGGCCTTCGGCATGGGCCTCAACTTCGTGCCCCTCACCCTGGTGGCGGTCCACCGCCTCCGCGCCCAGGACTCCGGCATCGGCTCGGGCGTGCTCAACACCATGCAGCAGGTCGGGGGCGCGCTCGGGCTGGCGACGCTCAGCACGGTGGCGCTGCACTTCAGCACCGCACGCGCCGAGGAGGCCGCCCCGCAGGTCGCCGCGGCCGCCCAGGGCCAGCTCTCGCCCGAGCAGCTCGGCGGACTCGCCGCAGTGGTGGGCTTCGCCGACGGCGCGACGCACGCCTTCCTGGTGGGCTCACTGATGATGCTGGCCGCCTCGGTGATCGTGTGGCTCTTCCTCGACGTCCACCACGACGAGCTGGCCACCGACGAGGCGCCCGAGGGCGTCGTCGTCCACTGAGCGGGGCGCGGGCACCGGGCGCGAGCCGCTCCGGTGCCCGCGCCGACGCGGCGGTCAGAGGTTCCGCGCGACCGTCGCGGCGAGCCGCAGGGCCCGAGCGGCCCACGCCGGCGTGGCCCCCGCGAGGCCGCACGACGGTGTGACGACGAGGCGCTGCCCCACCGCCTCGGGGTCCAGGCCCAGCATGTCGAGCCAGCGCTGGACGCGCTCGGTGACCCGCGCGTCCGACGGCCCGGTGGCCGGGTCGGTGGAGGGGACCACGCCGAGCGCGGCCGTGAGACCGGCCTCGAGCGCCTCGGCGAAGGTGTCGAGGTCGGCGGGCCCCAGCACGTCGAGGTCGGCGGACAGCCCGGCGACCCCGGTGCCGGCGACGAGGGACCACGGGGTCTCGGGGGCGCACGAGTGCACCCACGCCTCGGCTCCCGCGTCGGCGATCGCCGCGACCACCCACTCCAGGTGCGCCGACGCCTCGGGCAGGTCGACGCTGCGGTGCCGGCCGAAGCCGCTCGCGGTGGGCACCTGCCCCGCCACCACTGCGGCCAGGGCCGGCTCGTCGACCTGCCCCACCCACCGGTCGACGCCGGGGATCCGCCGCCGCAGGTCGGCCAGGTGGCCGCCCACGCCCTCGGCGAGCGCCTGCGCCAGCTCACGCCGGGCGCCGTGGTCGCTCAGCACCTTGTCGCCGCGCGGCTTCTCGACCGTCGCGGCCAGCGTCCACGGGCCGGCGACCTGTGTCTTGAAGGTGCCCTCGTAGCCCTGCGCCAGCTCCTCCACCGTGTCCAGGTCCTGCGCGAGGAGGGACCGGGCACGGCGGTGGTCGACCCCGCTGGTGTCGGTGAGCCGCCAGCCGGCGGGCTGCAGGTCGGCGGCGAGCCCCTCCACCACGGCCAGGCCGCGGCCGGTCATGGCGGCCGCGACGCCCCGTCCGGGGACCTCGGGGACGTGCGGCAGGCCGGGCAGCTCGCCGAGGACGAGCCGGACCGCCTCGGCGTGGTCGGCGTCGCGGGTGCCGGGCATCGAGCCGATACCGGTGGCGGCCGTCATGGACGGTCACCCGCCTCCGCGAGCAGGCGTGCCGCCGCTCCGTCGACCGAGCGGGTGGACGCGCTGACCAGGGCGACCCCGACGCCGTGGTCGCGGTCGATCCCGACGAACGACCGGAAGCCGCCGGTGCCGCCGTTGTGCCAGGTGACGGTGCGGCGCAGCAGGTCGCCGGTGAGCCAGCCCGCCCCGATGCGCGTCCTGCCGGCGAACGGCGCGACCGGGTCGAGCGCGTCGGCGCCGGCAACGGTGCGGTCGAGCATGGCGCGCAGCAGCACCGCGAGGTCGGTGGCCGAGGACCGCACTCCCCCGGCGGGCCCGACGGCCTCCCCCGTCCAGGCCTCGACCTCGCGGCCCCTGCGGTCGCGCGCGGCGACCGCGCCGGGTCGCAGGTCCCCGACAGAGGTGGGCACGTAGGTGTCGGTGAGGCCGAGCGGCACGGCGATGCGTGCGGCGACCAGGTCGGCGTACGGCATCCCGGCCGCCGCCGCCACCGCGTGGCCGAGCAGCTCGAAGCCGAGGTTGGAGTAGGCGGGCCGCGGTCGCCGCGCCACCTTCACCCCGTCGAGCTGCGCGAGGAGCCCGGCGAGGTCCTCACGGTAGGGGTTGCGGCCCTCGCGCCACAGCTCCCACGAGCGCCGCAGCACGTCGACGCCGGCGAGCCGGGGCAGTCCGGCGCTGTGCGTGGCGAGAGCGGAGAGACGGGTGCCCGCCAGCTGCTCCGGGACGTCGAGATGTTCGCCGAGCACCGCCCCCTCGGCGAGCTCGCCGCGGGCCACGGCGTCGCGCCACAGCAGCCCGGTGACCCCCTTGCTCACCGAGCCGAGCTCGACGTCGGCGTGGACGCCCAGGTCGCCGGTCCCCACCGCGTCGACCTCCGCCGCGCCCGGAGTGACCAGCGCGACGACGTACGCCCGGTGGCGCGGGCCGAGCAGCGCACCGGCCCGCGCGCCGAGGTCGCTCATGCAGGTGCTCCGGCGGGCCGGGTCGCGGCGATGGTGGCCGATCCGACGACGCGCGTGCCGTCGTAGATCACCGCTGCCTGGCCGGGCGCGATGCCCTCGGCGGGCTCGAGCAGGTCGATCGCGACCTCGTCGCCGTCGACGGTGACCACCGCCCGGTGCTCGCGGCCGTGCGCACGCAGCTGCACGGTGCCCTCCAGCCGGTCCGGGACGGTGCCGCACCAGCGCGGGCGGATCCCGGCGACGTGGTCGACCGCCAGCCGCTCCCGCGGGCCGACGGTGACGGTGCCGGTGACCGGCTCGATGCCCAGCACGAAGCGCGGCTTCCCGTCGGGGGCCGGCACGCCGAGCCGCAGGCCCCGACGCTGGCCGATGGTGAAGCCGTAGGTGCCCGTGTGGCTGCCCACCCTCTCGCCGGTGATGGCGTCGACGATGTCGCCTCCCTGGTTGGGCGCCCGGTCCCCGAGCTTCTCGCGCAGCCAGCCGGCGTTGTCGCCGTCGGCCACGAAGCAGATGTCGTGGGAGTCCGGCTTGTCGGCCACCAGCAGGCCGCGCGCCTCGGCCTCCCGGCGCACGGCCGGCTTGTCGGTGTCGCCGAGCGGGAAGAGCGAGTGCCGCAGCTGCTGCTGGTCGAGGACGCCCAGGACGTAGGACTGGTCCTTGCCGTGGTCGGTGGCGCGGTGCAGCTCGACGAGGCCGTCGGCGCCGGTGCGCAGCTGGGCGTAGTGACCGGTCGCGACCGCGTCGAAGCCGAGCGCGAGCGCGCGGTCGAGGACGGCCGCGAACTTGATCTTCTCGTTGCACCGCAGGCACGGGTTCGGCGTGCGCCCGGCGGCGTACTCGTCCATGAAGTCCTCCACGACGTCCTCGTGGAAGCGGTCGGAGAGATCCCAGACGTAGAACGGGATGCCGATGACGTCGGCGGCGCGACGCGCGTCGTTGCTGTCCTCGATCGTGCAGCAGCCGCGGGCGCCGGAGCGGTACGACGCCGGGTTGCGGCTCAGCGCGAGGTGGACGCCCGTGACGTCGTGGCCGGCCTCGACGGCGCGGGCGGCGGCGACGGCGGAGTCCACCCCGCCGGACATGGCGGCGACGACCCGCATCAGCGCGCCTTGGCGGCCCGGGCGCGCTCGACGACCGGACCGATCGCCGCCACCAGGGCGTCGACGTCGGCCGGCGTGCTGCTGTGCCCCAGGGAGAACCGCAGCGAGTGGCGGGCCTGGTCCTCGTCGCAGCCCATCGCCAGCAGCACGTGCGAGGGCTGCGGCACGCCCGCCGAGCACGCCGAGCCGGTCGAGCACTCGATGCCGCGGGCGTCGAGCAGCATGAGCAGGGAGTCGCCCTCGCAGCCGGGGAAGCCGATGTGGGCGTTCCCGGGCAGGCGCAGCGGTCCGGGCGGGGTGCCGTGCAGGTGGGCGTCGGGGACGACCTCGACGACCCGGCGGACCAGGTCGTCGCGCAGCTCGGCGACGCGCACCGCGTGGTCGTGCTGGTTCTTCACCGACTCCTCCACCGCTGCGGCGAGGCCGGCGATGGCCGGCACGGCGAGCGTGCCGCTGCGGATGTCGCGCTCCTGCCCGCCGCCGTGCACGAGGGCGCTGACCTCCAGGTCGCGGCGCACCACCAGCGCACCCACGCCGATCGGGCCGCCCAGCTTGTGCCCGGTGAAGGTGAGGGCGTCCACGCCGCACTCGCCGAAGTCGACGGGCACGTGGCCGACCGCCTGCACCGCGTCGGTGTGCACCGGGATGCGGTGCGCCGCCGCGAGCTCCACGACCTGCTCGATGGGCTGCAGCGAGCCCACCTCGTTGTTGGCCCACATCACCGAGATCAGCGCCACCGAGGCCGGGTCGCGGGCGATGGACTCGCGCAGCGCCTCCACCTCGAGGACGCCCTCGGCGGTCACGGGCAGCAGCTCGACGTCGGCGGCGTCGCTGGCCGCGAGCCAGTGGAGGGTGTCGAGCACCGCGTGGTGCTCGATCGCCGTGGACAGGATGCGCGTACGGCGCGGGTCCTCCGCACGTCGGGCCCAGAAGACGCCCTTGACCCCGAGGTTGTCGGACTCGGTGCCGCCGGAGGTGAACACGACGTCACCCGGTCGGGCGCCGATCATCCCCGCGATGGTCTCGCGCGACTCCTCCACGACCCGGCGCGCCCCGCGCCCGGAGGCGTGCAGCGAGCTCGCGTTGCCCACCCCGGTGAGCTGCCGGGTCATGGCCTCGACGGCGACCGGCAGCATCGGCGTCGTCGCGGCGTGGTCGAGGTAGACGAGGGACTGGCTCATGGCCTGCCAAGCCTACGCGCCGGGGCCAGTCGGCCCGCCATCGTCCCGCTCCCGCCCCCGCCCTCGCCTGCCGTCCGGGTAACGCCACCACCTGCGCACTCCCGCCCCCACCGGTCGGGGCGGGAGTGCACGGACGGTGGCGTTACCCGGGGCGTGGGAGGACGGACAGGGGTGGCGACGACGGCGCGGGGGCCGGCAGCCCCTGCAGGACCACCAGCCGCTACAGGACCACCAGGTCGTCGCGGTGGATGACCTCGCGCTCGTACGCCGCTCCCAGCGCCGCCTTGAGCTCGCGGGTCGAGCGGCCGAGTAGGGCCGGCAGCTCGTCGGCGTCGAAGTTCACCAGGCCGCGGGCCACGAGGGACCCGTCGGGGCCGAGCAGGTCCACCGCGTCGCCGGCGACGAAGCCGCCGTCGACCGCGGTGACACCGGCTGCGAGGAGGGACGCGCGGCGCTCGACCACGGCGCGGACGGCCCCGGCGTCGAGGGTCAGCGTGCCCTGCCCCGACGTGGCGTGCGCCAGCCAGAGCAGGCGGGTGGGGCGACGCCTGCCGGTGGCCCGGAAGAGGGTGCCCACCTCCGCGCCCGACAGGGCGGCCGCGGCCTGCTCGGCCGAGGTGAGCACCACGTCGATGCCGGCGCCGGTGGCGATGCGGGCGGCGTCGACCTTGGTGGTCATGCCGCCCGTGCCGACGCCGGCCGCGCCGGCGGACCCGATGGTCACCGCCGCCAGGTCGTCGTCGGATCGCACGAGCGGCACCAGCCGCGAGCCGGCGCGCGACGGCGGCCCGTCGTAGAGGCCGTCGACGTCGGAGAGCAGCACGAGGAGGTCGGCGTGGACGAGGTGCGCGACGAGCGCGGCGAGCCGGTCGTTGTCACCGAACCGGATCTCGGAGGTGGCCACGGTGTCGTTCTCGTTGACGATCGGCACGACGCCGAGCTCGAGCAGCTTGGCGAAGGTCTGGTGCGCGTTGCGGTAGTGGGCGCGGCGGGTGACGTCGTCGACGGTGAGCAGCACCTGGCCGGTCACGATGCCGTGCCGGGCGAACTCCTCCTGGTAGCGGTGGGCGAGCAGGCCCTGACCCACCGACGCGGCGGCCTGCTGCGCGGCGAGCGCGCGCGGACGCCTGCCCAGCCCGAGCGGCGCGAGGCCCGCGGCGATGGCGCCCGACGACACCAGGACGACCTCGGCTCCCCCACCCCTCGACGCGGCCAGGACCTCGACGAGGTGGCGTACGCGGGCGGGGTCGATGCCACCGGCGGCGGTGGTCAGCGACGACGAGCCGACCTTGACGACGATGCGCCGAGCAGCACGCACCAGCTCATCGCGGTCGCTCACGCGTCGTCCTGCTCCCCGCCCCAGTCGGGGTCGTCCTTGCCGCCGATCTCGTACGCCATCGGGCCGACGCCGGAGCTGCCGGTGCTGCGCGAGCGGCCCTTCCTGCCCTTGGCCGTGTCGAGGCGGCGGGCCACGTCGGCGCGGGCCTCCTCCTCGGCCTTGGACTCCATCGCCTCGTCGATCTCGCGACGGCGCTGCGAGGCGGGCCTGGACTCGTCGAAGCGCTGGTCCTCGCCCCGGCGGCCGAGCATCTCGGCACCGGCCTCGATGCTGGGCTTGAAGTCGAAGACCACGGCGTTGCGCTCCGGCCCGATGATGACCGTGTCGCCCTCCTGCGCGCCGAGCGCGACGAGCCTCTCCTCGACGCCGAGGCGGTTGAGCCGGTCGGCGAGGAAGCCGACCGCCTCGTCGTTGCTGAAGTCGGTCTGGCGCACCCACCGCTCGGGCTTGGTGCCGCGCACGCGCCAGCCCTCGTCGGTCTCGACGACCTCGAAGTCCGCGCCGCCGTCGACCGCCGCGGGCCGCAGCACGATGCGCTGGGCCTCCACGGCCGGCCGCTCCGCACGCGCTGCGGTGACGATCTCGGCCATGGCGAAGGTCAGCTCGCGCAGGCCGGCACCCGACGCGGCGCTGACCTCGAAGACCCGCAGGCCGCGCTCGCGCAGGTCGTCGACGACCATGTCGGCGATGTCCCGGCCGTCGGGAACGTCGACCTTGTTGAGCGCGACGAGCCGGGGCCGGTCCTCCAGCCCGCCGTAGCGCGCCAGCTCGCCCTCGATCACGTCGAGGTCGTCGATGGGGTTGCGGCCGGGCTCGATGGACGCGCTGTCGACCACGTGGACCAGCGCCGCGCAGCGCTCGATGTGGCGCAGGAAGTCGTGGCCGAGCCCGCGGCCCTCCGCGGCCCCCTCGATGAGGCCGGGCACGTCTGCGACGGTGAACGTCGTCTCGCCTGCCGTGACCACCCCCAGGTTGGGCACCAGGGTGGTGAACGGGTAGTCGGCGATCTTGGGCCGCGCCCGCGAGATCGCTGCGATGAGCGAGGACTTGCCGGCGCTCGGGAAGCCGACGAGCCCGATGTCGGCGACGACCTTGAGCTCGAGCCGTACGTCGAGCTCGTCGCCGGGCTCGCCGAGCAGGGCGAAGCCGGGGGCCTTGCGCTTCGACGAGGCGAGCGCCGCGTTGCCGAGGCCGCCGCGGCCGCCCTGGGCGACCACGAGCGTCGTGCCGGCGCCGACGAGGTCGGCGAGCACGTTGCCCTCCGCGTCCTTGACCAGCGTGCCGTCCGGGACGGGCAGCACGAGGTCCTTGCCGTGGGCGCCGTTGCGGTGGCCGCCGGCGCCGTGGCCGCCGTGCTCGGCGCGGCGCCGCGGGCTGTGGTGGTAGTCGACGAGCGTGGTGACGCTGGTGTCGACCTGCAGGATGACCGACCCGCCCGGCCCGCCGTTGCCGCCGTCGGGACCGCCGAGCGGCTTGAACTTCTCGCGGTGCACCGAGGCCACGCCGTTGCCGCCTCGTCCGGCGGCGACGTGCAGGGTGACGTGGTCGACGAACGTGGGGAGGGCCATGGAACGGTTCCTAGTCAGTGGTGGTGAAGCACGAAGGGCGCCCCCAGACAGGGACGCCCTTCGCAGAGAGTGCTCAGTGTCGCGGTGACGTCACTCGCCGGGGACGATGTTGACGACGCGACGACCGCGGCGGGTGCCGAACTCGACGGCGCCGGCCTGCAGGGCGAACAGCGTGTCGTCGCCGCCGCGGCCCACGCCGGTGCCCGGGTGGAAGTGCGTGCCGCGCTGGCGGACGATGATCTCGCCGGCGCCCACGACCTGGCCGCCGAAGCGCTTGACGCCGAGGCGCTGCGCGTTGGAGTCACGACCGTTCTTGGTGCTCGCGGCACCCTTCTTGTGAGCCATTGTTCAGTCCTTCGTGATGAGTCGGGAGTCGTCGACCTCGAGCGGGGCTCAGAGGGAGATGTCGGTGACCTTGACCTGGGTGTACTTCTGGCGGTGACCCTGGCGCTTCTTGTAGCCGGTCTTGTTCTTGTACTTCTGGATGACGATCTTCGGGCCCTTGGCGGCGCCCGTGACCTCGACGGTGACCGAGGCCTGGTCGAGACCGGTCGCGGTGACCTTCTCGCCGTCCACGACCATCACGACCGGGAGCGTCAGGGTGTCACCCTGGGCCGCCCCGGTCTTGTCGATGTTGATGACGTCGCCCACGGCAACCTTCTGCTGCTTGCTGCCAGCGCGCACGACTGCGTACACGGCGACTCACTCTCCTCGTCAGACTGCGAAAACTCAGGACTTCGATCTTGTGCTGGGGTCTGCGCACGACACCGCCTGGACTTCGGGCGAGTACGCCGCGGGGCGGGCGCGCAGGATGGTGCGAACACCGAGGGTCAAGACTACGGGATCGGGTGGCGACCGGGCAAAACGGCGTCAGGTGGGCACCGGGCCCCCTCCCCCGGGATCAGCGCTTGCGCGTGCCCTTCTTCTTGATCGGGACGTGCTCGACGGCAGGCGCGTCCACGGCCGACTCCTCGACCGGGGCGTGGGCCGGCTCGACGGCCACGGTGCCGGGCTCCACGACGCCCGAGACAGGCACCGTGCCGACACCGGACGTCGCCGGGACGGCCGGCGGGCCCGCTGGACGGCTCGCCGCCCGGCGACGGGTGCGCGTGACGACCCGCGGCTTCTCGGGCTCGGGTGCCTGCTCCGGCGCCTGCTGCTCCGGCGCCTGCTGCTCCGGCGCCTGCTGCTCGGGCGCCGGCTGCTCGGGTGCCTGCTGCTCGGGCGCCGGCTGCTCGGGTGCCTCGGAGCCTTCCGGCACCTCGGCCGGGGCCGCCTCGGCGCCCTTGTCGTGGCGCGCCATGGCCGCGACGTCCTTCGGCGACGGCGCCTGCAGCGGCTCCGCGGGCCTCGCGCCCCCGTTGCCGTTGCCGTTCGCGTTGCCGTTCGAGCTGCCGTTGCCGTTCGAGGTGGCGTTGTCGTCGTCGCCGGCGGCCGACCCGCGGCGCCCGCGGCGGCGGTTGCCGCGGCGGCCCTCGCCGCCGTCGTCGGACTTGGCGTTGGGGTCGACGGGCTGGTCCTTGATGACGACCCCGCGACCGTTGCAGTGCTCGCAGTTCTCGCTGAACGCCTCGACCAGGCCGGTCCCGATGCGCTTGCGCGTCATCTGGACCAGGCCGAGCGAGGTCACCTCGGCGACCTGGTGGCGCGTGCGGTCGCGGCCCAGGCACTCCACCAGGCGGCGGACCACCAGGTCGCGGTTGGACTCCAGCACCATGTCGATGAAGTCGACCACGATGATGCCGCCGATGTCGCGCAGACGGAGCTGCCGCACGATCTCCTCGGCCGCCTCGAGGTTGTTCTTGGTGACCGTCTCCTCGAGGTTGCCGCCGGAGCCGGTGAACTTGCCGGTGTTGACGTCGACGACCGTCATGGCCTCGGTGCGGTCGATGATCAGCGAGCCGCCCGAGGGCAGCCAGACCTTGCGGTCGAGGCCCTTGGCGATCTGCTCGTCGATCCGGTAGGTCGCGAAGACGTCCCCGCCGGTGGTGCCGCGCTCGAACCTCTGCACGCGGTCGGCGAGGTCCGGGGCCACGGACTCGACGTAGCCGTGGACGGTGTCCCAGGCGTCGTCGCCCTCGATGACGAGCTTGGAGAAGTCCTCGGTGAACAGGTCACGCACGACCTTGAGGGTCAGGTCGGGCTCGCCGTAGAGCAGCTGCGGGCCGGATCCCTTGTGGGTGGCCTTCTTCTCGATCTCCTCCCAGCGGGCCTTGAGCCGCTCGACGTCGCGCGTCAGCTCCTCCTCGCTGGCGCCCTCCGCCGCGGTGCGCACGATGACGCCTGCCGTGTCGGGGACGATCTCCTTGAGGAGGGTCTTGAGACGGTTGCGCTCGGTGTCGGGAAGCTTGCGCGAGATGCCCGAGGTGGTGCCGTCGGGGACGTAGACGAGGAAGCGGCCCGCGAGGCTGACCTGGCTGGTCAGGCGCGCGCCCTTGTGGCCGACGGGGTCCTTGGTGACCTGCACGAGCACCATCTGGCCGCTGGAGAGCACCGACTCGATCTTGCGGGGCTGGCCCTCCTTGTGGCCGAGCGCCTGCCAGTTGACCTCACCGGCGTAGAGGACGGCGTTGCGGCCCTTGCCGATGTCGATGAACGCCGCCTCCATGGACGGCAGGACGTTCTGCACACGGCCGAGGTAGACGTTGCCGATGAGCGACGTCTGCGACTCGCGGGCGACGTAGTGCTCGACGAGGACCCTGTCCTCGAGGACGCCGATCTGGGTGAGGTCGTGGCGCTGCCGGATCACCATCACCCGGTCGACCGACTCCCGGCGGGCGAGGAACTCGGCCTCGCTCACGATCGGCGCACGGCGACGGCCCGCCTCGCGGCCCTCGCGACGGCGCTGCTTCTTGGCCTCCAGGCGCGTGGAGCCCGAGACGGCGGTGATCTGGTCCTCGGCGGAGCGGGTCTTGCGGACCCGCGTCACGGTGTTGGCGTCGTCGTCGTCCGGCGCGCCCTCGTCGCCGGCGCGGCGGCGACGCCGGCGGCGCCGGGAGGATCCCTCGCCGTTGCCCTCGCCGTTGCCCTCGGCGTTGCCCTCGGTGGCGTCGCCCTGCGTCGTCTCGGCCTCGGCGTCGCCCGCGTCCGCGGCCTCGGCGCCGCCCTCGTCGGACGCGGCCGCGACCGTGCCGGCTGCGGCGTCGCCCGCCTCACCGTTGTCCGAGGACTTGCGCCGGCGGCGGCCCCCGCGACGACGACGTCGTCGCCCGGTCCCGCCCTCGGCGTCCTCGTCCGCGTCCGTGGTCTCGTCCGTGGTTTCGACGTCGGCGTCGGCGTCGGCGTCGGTCTCGACGTCGGTCTCGGCCTGGGTCTCGGCCTGGGTCTCGGCGGCGGCGTCGGTCGCCTCGACCGCGGCTGCCTCGGCGTCGAGGGCCTCCTCGTCGCCGTCCACAGGCGCGCTCGCGAGGGCGACCGGCTCGGCCGGCTCCTCGGAGCGACCGTGGGTCGACCCGGCTGACCTCCCGCCGGTCGTGCCTGACCTCGAGCCGCGCGACCTCTTCTGTGCGGTCTTCCGGGCGGGCCTGGCGGCTGCGTCCGGCCCTGCCGGCGCGTCGACGTCAGGGGTCGCGCCCGTGGTCTCGACCGGCGCCTCGGCCGTGGTCTCGGGCGGCGTCTCGACCGGCACCGGGGCGGGCTTCTTGCGGGCGCGCCGCGTGGTGGTCACGACGGGCGCCTGGAAGACGACGGCATGCCCGGTGGCGGCGTCGCCAGCGGTGGCGTCGGCAGACGCGGCCGCCGCCTCGGTGGGCGTGTCGGCGGCGGTCTCGGGGGCGGTCTCGGGGGTGGTCTCGGTGGGGACGTCAGCGGGCGCGTCCGCCGCCGCGGGGGACGCGGCGGTCTTCTTGGCCGTCGACCTCCTCGGGGCGGCCTTCTTGGCGGGCGTCTTGGCGGCGGCCGACTTCCGGGCGGCCCGCTTGGGCGGCGCGGAGACCTCGGCGGCCTCGGCCGCCTCCACGGCCGCCTCCAGCTCGGGGGCCACCACGGTCGGGGCGTCGGCGGTCGGGGCGTCGACGGCCGGGGCGTCGACGGCCGGGGCGCCGGCACGCTTGGCGGTGGTCTTGCGCGTCGTCGTCTTGCGGGCCGGAGCCTTGCGGGCCGCGGTCTTCTTCGCCGGCGGGTCGGCCGGCGCCTCGGACGAGGCGGCGGCCGCAGCGTCGGGGTCCGGCGCCGCCGGGGAGGCGGGGGCGGCCGCAGCGGCCTTCTTGGCGGGCGACTTGCGCGTGCGTCGCGTCACCACGGGTGCAGCCGGGGCGTCGGCGGCAGCGGGGGCATCGCCCGGGGCCGCGGTGCCTGCTTCGGTGCGGTCGGGCTGGTCGTCATCGAGCATGTGGTGCTCCTCAGGCACCGTGGCGGTGCCGATACGGCGTCCGCCGCTCTCGTGTGACGAGCCCGGGGACGCAAAGCTTCAGTGGCGGCGACCCCCTCCGCGTGTGCGTCTCCGGGCGACCGGTGCGCCACCCGCCGCGGTCGCCGGGCCACGCCGGAGTCGCTGTCACCGACTCCTGTGGCCGCGTCGCGGTCCGGTGACGTCCACCCACCCGGGGTGCCGACCACGGGTGTGGCCGGCGAGAACGTCGTCGGCTCGACGGATCCCGACGGTGTCGGGGCGTCGAACGTGGCGAGTATCGCACACCCCCGGACAACGAGTGCTATGCGCGATGCGCCAGTGGGTCGCCGACCTCGCCCGAGTCGAGCAGCGGTCCCTGGGCCAGCCGGGTCATCAGCGGGGCCGGCCCCGGTGCCAGGCCCACGACGGCCTCGAGGCCCCGCAGGACGTCGTCGGGACGTACGGCAGGCGTGCCGTGGCGCAGCACGACGTCGAGCGACGCGCGGCCCTGCTCCGCTCCGTCGGCCGGTGCGACGACCAGCGAGACCACGGCGCGACGCGCGTCGAACTCGCGCATGCCCTTCTTCGTCATGCGCTCGACGAGCACCTCGTCGGCGGCCAGGAAGCGGGTCACGCTGTCGGCGAGCGTGTCGTGGTCCACCCCGAGCTCGATGCGCCAGCGGCTGCCCTCGAGCAGGTCGGACAGTGACCCGCCGGGCGACGCGACCACCTCGAGGACGTCGAGGCCCGGCGGCAGCGCCTCGTCGAGCACGGCGTGCACCTCGGCGGGGTCGACGACCTCGGCGAGGGCGAGCTCGAGGTACTCCGCCTCGCTCGCCGATCCGGTCGGGGCCGCGCCCGCGTAGGAGATGCGGGGATGGGGGTTGAACCCCGAGGAGTAGGCCATCGGGATCCGGGCGCGGAACACCGCCCGCTCGAAGGCCCGGCTGAAGTCCCGGTGGCTGGTGAACCGGAGCCGTCCGCGCTTGGCGTAGCGCACCCGCAGCCGCTGGACGGGTGGAGCCTGCTGCTCTGGCTGCTGCTGGGGCACGGCTGACGAGCCTAGCGCGTGCACCCCTCGTCCCGGCGCCACCTCGTCGTGCAGCGCACCGCGATCCGGCTACGCAGTGGGCACCGACGCGCCGAGGCTCGGTAGGGTGCTCGCATGGGTCCACGCCGTTCTCCCGCCACCGGATGAGGACCCGTCCCGGATCCACCGCCGCGCGAATGCGCACCGAGATCAGCCTGGCGATGGCGTCCATGGCTCTCAACCTGGCGACGTACGCCCACACCGTGCTGGCCGCTCGCTACCTGGGTGTCGACTCGTTCGGGGCGTTCACCGCGGCGATGAACGTGCTCATCGTCCTCAGTGTGGTGTCCCTGGGCCTGCAGACGACTGTGGCGCGCCGGGTGGCCGCCGACCCCGGGGCCGCGGCTTCGATCGCGCACACGGCGTTGCGCCTCACCTACGCTGCTTCGGCTGTCCTAGGACTGGCGCTGGCAGTGGTCAGCCCGCTGATCGACAGCATCCTGCGCCTCGACAGTCCGGCCGCTGCACTCCTGATCGCGGCGGGCGCGGTCCCGCTGACGATCATGGGTGGCCAGGCGGGAGTACTGCAGGGCGAGCGCCGGTGGGCCGATCTGGCCTGGGTGTATGCGGCGTCCGGAGCCACTCGTCTCGCAGTAGGCACCGCTCTCCTGGTCTGGCACCCGACCGTAGCGTGGGGCGTAACGGGGATCGTCGCAGGCATGTGCGCCCCGGTCGCCCTGGGCTGGTGGCTCCTGCGGGCTCGCACCGAGGAATGGCGCACGCGGTCCACGGTCCCGCGAGGGCGTCTCCTGGGAGAGAGCCTGAGGGGCGCTCAGGCGCTGCTCGCCTTCATGGCTTTGAGCAACCTGGACGTGGTGGTGGCCCGGCACGCTCTCTCCGGTGAGGCGTCCGGGTTGTACGCCGCCGGGCTCGTGCTCAGCAAGGCGGTGCTCTTCCTACCGCAGATGGTGCTCGTGCGCGTGTATCCGGCGTTGTCGACGACGGCGAACAGACGGCGTGCCCTGTCCGCGAGCGTGGGCATCATCCTCGCGCTGGGCCTGTCGGCCGCGGCGGTCACGGCCCTGCTCCCGAGCCTCGCGCTGGTGTTCGTCGGCGGCGCGGACTTCGCGGAGGTCGGGGACCTGCTCTGGCTCTTCGCGCTGCTGGGCACCGCCCAGGGGGTCGTCCAGCTCTTCATCTACTCGGTCCTGGCCAGGGCAGCCACGGGTCCCACCCTCGTCACCTGGGCGGCGCTGCTGGTCATGCTGCTGATGGGGTTGCAGATGGAGACGGTGCGTCAGATGGTCGTCCTGCTGATCGTGGTTAACGCCCTGCTCCTCCTCGTGCTCGCCGTCATGACGCGCAGAAGTTGGGCTCGCGGGAGGACGGAGCCTTCCGGCGCAACCTCCTGACCGCCAGGTCGCCTCACCCAGGCCTGACCTCCAGGGGCGGGCCGTCGCGCCGTTAGGGTCCTGCCCATGGCAGAGACGGAGGAAGCGCCCACCCGCGAACGCCGATGGCGGGGACGGGACGACTGGTGGGCGGTGCTGGTCCTGATGCTGGCATCCCTCGTCTTCACGACCGACCAGGTCACCGAGCACGAGATGATGTCGCCGATCGACGAGTACCAGTACGTCGGCTACTACGCGTCCGTGCTCGACGAGGGCGTCGTGCGGCAGGGCACGGAGATGCCTCTGTACGCCCGGCAGTACATGGTCTGCCATGGAGTCCGCGCCATCCCCGAGATGGGCGTCAACCCCGACGCGTGCAAGAAGCCCAACAGCATCGGCTACCCCATCGCCGGCGGCACCACAGCCGACCTCTACACCCCGCTCTACTTCTGGAGCATCCGGATCCTGGCGCAGCCGATGATCTGGGCGGGGGTGGACTTCGTCGACGCCGGCCGCGCCGCCGGCGGCGTGTGGCTGGGCATCGGAGCCATCTTCCTCTACCTCGCCATGCGTCGGATGCGTACGCCCGTCCCCGTGGCACTCGGCTTGGGCCTCGTCCTCGTCGGCTCGCTGCCCGCCTACTGGGGCAACACCTACATCTCGACCGACGCAACCGCGCTCGCGTCTGGTGCGGTCGCCGCCTGGCTGACGGTGCGAGCCCTGCAGCGGGTGCGCGGGTCCCTCGTGCTCCTGCCGATCGCCGCCGCTGTCTTCACGCTCTTCAAGCTCCAGAACCTCATCGGGTTTGTCGTCGCGGCGACCGTGCTGGTGCTCGCGACGCTGGTCGACGTGGGCCGCGAGAACACCGGTGCGCGGACGCGCGTGCGCGCGTTCCTGCGTGACCGGCGACTGCTCACGGCGATCGCGATCGGAGTCGCGTCGATCGTCGCGCAGGGCATCTGGCTCTGGATCCGAGCCTCACTGGCCGTCGGTCCGCAGCCCGCGCTCGGCCTCGTCGTCCCCCTCGAGAGCAAGCACCTGGTCCTCGAGCTCGGCAACTTCCTGCCCCTCATGGCCCAGGGTGCGCTGGCGCCGTACGCCACGGGACCCGCCAGCCTCCCGGTGTACGCCGTCGGCACGCTGCTGGCGATCGGCGGAGCGGCCGGACTGGCGATGTCGAAGGGCGTGCGCGTGGGACATCGCATCATCGGCCTGGCGACCGTCGTCGTCGCCGTCCTCGCCGCGCCCGCGCTGGCGATCGCCATCGGCGTCATGGAGGACGTCTACATCCCGATCCCCAACCGCTACGGCGCGTCGCTGCTCCCGTGGGCGCTGCTCTCGGCCGCGGTGCTCGTCGACACGCGGCAGCGGTGGGGCCGCTACGCCCTCCTGGCGCTCGGGACCGTGACCTGGGGCGCGGCGCTGATGATGGGCGAGGCCTGATGGAACCCGGGCGAACCGTGCCCTTCCTGCACGTCGTCCTTCCCTACTGGGGCGATCCCGACCTGCTGGACCGGGCCGTCGACAGCGTCCTCGGCCAGTCCGACCCGGACTGGCGCCTGACCATCGTCGACGACCACTACCCCGACCTACGGGCGCAGGAGACGTACGCCGACCACCCCGACTCCCGGATCGACTACCTGCGCAACAGCGAGAACATCGGGCTCACGCGGAACTTCGAGCGCTGCCGAACGGTGGCCGACGGCGAGCTCGTGACGTTCCTCGGCGGCGACGACCTCCTACTGCCCACCTACGTCGCCGAGCTGCGCTCGACACGCGCCAGGCACCCGCACGCCACCATCTTCCAGCCTGGGGTCCGGGTCATCGACAGCACCGGCGAACCCAGCTTCGGGCTGGGCGAACGGGTGAAGGCGTGGCTGGCGCCCTCAGGGCCGCGCCCGGTGGTCCTCTCAGGCGAGGACCTCGCCACGAGCCTCATGCGCGGCAACTGGCTCTACTGGCCGTCGCTCGCCATCGCCGGCGCAGCGGTGGATCGTCATTCCTTCCGCACGGACCTGCCCATCATCTTGGACCTCGCCTTCATCATGGACATGGTGCTGGACGGGGCCGAGCTGGTCGTGCTTGACGCCGTCACCTTCTGCTACCGCCGGCACGACGACAGCGCCTCCTCGGTCAGCTCCCTCCAGGGCAGGCGCTTCGACGACGAAAAGCTCTTCTATCGCGAGATGGTGGAGCGGCTCAGTGCGTGCGGATGGCACCGCGCCGCCGGCGTGGCGAGGCGGCGAGTCGTCTCACGCCTCCACGAGCTGTCGCTGTTTCCAGGTATCCTGCGACGGCGGCTGCGGCATCGGAACGGTTGAGCGTCTCCGCCGGCTGTTGTCATCCCGGCTTGCGCGCGACGACGCAGAACTCGTTGTAGGGGAAGAAGCGTCCGGCGAGTCTCGGGAAGGGAAAGCTGTAGCTCTTCTCGACCGCGAGGCCGAGGCGCTTGGCAAGGTCGGCCATCTGGGGGCCGTCGGTGAAGTGCACGTGGGTGGCGTCGGTCGTGTAGCCCTTCTCCTGCGGGCAGATCATCATGACCGTCCCGCCTGGCTTCACGTACGGGAGGTAGGACGAGACGATGCCCTCCCAGTGGGCGGGGTCGATGTGCTCGAGCACGTGCGCGACGAGCAGGCCGTCGAACGACCCGGGCACCGCGACCGGTGGCCCGGCCTGCCACTCCTCGGTCGTGTACGCCTCGAGACCGCGGGCACGGCACTCCGCGATCGACTCCGCGTTGTGGTCCACCCCGACGGAGCCACCGCCGAGGTTGAGCAGGTTGCGGCCGATGCCGCAGCCGACGTCGAGGGTCCGGCCGAGGCCCTGCCGTTGCAGGTTCCAGCGGTAGGGACGCTGGACGTCGAGGACCTGCTTCCATCGCGCCGCGCTCAGCGTGCGGAGCCGGTCCGCGTACTCTCGCGAGCGTGTGTCCTGCGCATCCGGGTCGGGCGGTTCCCCCGAGGAGCCATTCATGCGCGGGACCCTACAGGTGGGGCGCCGGCAGCCGCTCCACCTGCGACTTCGTGTTCCGAAGGTCGAGCCGTAGCATGACGCCCCGTGAGAGACGTGGCGTTCGTGGTCCCGGTCTACAACGAGGCCTCGGTCATCGGCGACGTCATCGCCGACATCCTCAAGGTGACGCCCTACGCGGTGTGCGTGAACGACGGCAGCCGCGACGGCTCCGCGGCCGAGATCGTGAAGGCGGGCGCGTTCCTCGTGGACCACCCCATCAACATGGGTCAGGGAGCCGCGCTGCAGACCGGTATCGAGTTCGCGCGCTCCCTTCCCGGCGTGAACCGGTTCGTCACCTTCGATGCGGACGGACAGCACCTCGTCGAGGACGCCATGCGCATGGTCGCCCTGCTCGACGACGACGACGTCGACATCGTCCTCGGCTCCCGCTTCCTCGGCGCATCCGTCGGCGCGAGCCGGGCGAAGAAGGCACTGCTCCGCGCGGCCGTCGCCTTCAGCAACCTGACCTCCGGCGTGCGGCTCACCGACGCCCACAACGGGCTGCGGGCATTCAACCGCCACGTCGCCGACACCATCGAGATCACCGCACCGGACATGACCCACGCCAGCGAGATCGTCGAGCTCATCGCGCGCAACGGCTACCGCTATCGCGAGGTCCCGGTCACCATCCACTACACCGAGTACTCCCGCTCCAAGGGCCAGGCAAGCGTCAACGCGCTCAACATCGCGGTGGACACGCTCCTTCGGAAGGTCGGTCGACAGTGATCATCGTTCAGCTCCTCCTCGTCGCGGCGTTCGCTGCGGTCTTCTTGTACGCCCTGCGCAGCCGGACCGCCCACGGCGTGTCCGCCACCAAGAAGATCGCGTTCATGACCTTCATGCTGGTCGTCCTGGTCGCCGTCTTCTCGCCGCGACTGGTGACGGAGGTCGCGAACACCGTCGGCGTCGGCCGCGGTACCGACCTCGTGCTCTACCTGCTCGCCGTGATGTTCTGCTTCTACGTCGTCAACGACTACCTGCGGGGCCAGGAGGCGAGGAACCAGGTCCACAAGCTCGCGCGCCGAATCGCCGTTCTCGAGGCGCAGGAGCGCTACGAGGTGACCCGCGAGCCCGCAGAGGTTCCCGAGCGGGCCGCCGGGACGCATCAGGGTGCGGACGGCGACCGTTAGGACGGCGACCGTTACTGAGCTCGCGGCGCCGACACGACCGCCCCAGCGAGCGTCGGTCTAGGCGCGCGCCCTCGCCGTCGCCCGAGCACCGCCCTTGCGCCCCGCCGGCGAACGCCGGCCGCGACCGGGCACGTAGGGATCGACGAACGGCATCCCCCAGCGGCCGCGGACCAGGTCGCGCTCCCAGTCGTGCACCGCACGTTCGCGCGTGCGCGACTCGAAGTGGTAGAGCTCGACGGCGGCGACGTAGACAATGCGCTGGCCGTGGCGACGCACCTTGTAGCACAGGTCGACGTCGTTGAAGTTGGCCGGGAGCGCCTCGCAGAAGCCGCCGATCTGGACGAAGGTGTCGCGCCGCATGGCGGCGCACGCGGCGGTCACGCCGCTGGCCTCGCGGTTGATGATGAGAGCGCCGAAGGGCCCGTAGGACTCGCGCGGCAGATCCCGGAACGGGTGGAGGTAGTGACCGCGGGCGTAGGCGTGCCCGGCGTGCTGGACGGTGTCGTCGCCGAAGTAGAGGCGGGCGCCGGTCAGTCCCACGTCGGGCTCGTCGAGCGGCGCGACCAGTTGCTCGAGCCACCCCTCGGAGATCACCTCGACGTCGTCGTTGAGGAACACCAGGCGGTCGCCCGAGGCCCGCAGGCACCCCACGTTCATCTTCTCGCTGTAGTTGAACGGCCGCGTGAAGCGCACGAGGACGAGCTTGTCGCCGGCCGCCTCCTCGAGCTGCCGCAGCACCTTCCTAGGCGTGGGCTTGTCGTAGACCACGACGATCTCGAGGTTCTCGTGTTCGGTGTGCGCGAGCAGGGAGCGCACCGCCTCCACCACCATGAGCCGGCGCGAGCCCCAGATGAGCGCGGACTGGCCGATGGTCGGGATGACGACCGAGACGCGGGTGGCGGGGTCGAGCCGGCGGGTGATGCGGTAGTGCCCGGGGACGGGCCCCTGCCCGACCTCGGCAGGGAGGCCGAGACGGTCCATGTGATCCTGGACAGCCTTGGCGCCCGCGATCGTGGCGTAGGGCTTGGCGTTGATGTCGGCCGAGGCGGACCCCACCACCGCTCGCCAGTGGTAGAGCACCTCGGGGATGTGCACGACGCGGCGGGCGACCTCGCCGACCCGCAGGGCGAGGTCGTGGTCCTGGGATCCGTCGTAGCCCTCGCGGAACCCGCCGACCCGGCGCACGACCTCCGTGCGCATGACGGAGAGGTGCGAGGTGTACATCTGGCCCCGCAGGCGCTCCGGCGACCAGTCGGGCTTGCGGAACTCGTCGTACAGGTTCCCCTCGTCGTCGACCTTGTCCTCGTCGGAGTAGAGGTAGTCGACGTCGTCGTTGCGGGCGATCCGCTTCGCGTTGGCCGACAACGCGTCCGGCGTGAGCAGGTCGTCGTGATCGAGGAGCACGATGAACTCGCCCCGCGCCGCCTCGATCCCGTCGTTGGACGCGGCGACGATGTGGCCGTTGGTCTCGCGCTCGACCAGCCGGATTCGCGGGTCGCGGCCGGCGTGCTCGCGGATGAGGTCGCGGACCGCCTCGCTGGGCGAGCAGTCGTCGACCAGGATCCACTCCCAGTCCTCGAAGTCCTGCGCGAGCACCGAGGCGATCGTGTCCGCGAGCACGTCGACCGGCGGCTCGTAGACCGGGGTCACGATGGAGAAGAGGGGTGCGCTCACCGGCCCAGGGCCTTGCGTGCTGCGCGCCGCGCGAACGACGGGCGCCTGCGGAGCGCCGCGGCCTCGTCGGCGAGCTTGCGATTCCTTCGCTCCAGGCGCCCCATCCTGGTCCGCATCTGCTTCAACCGCCCGCGGACGTTGCCGAGCTGCTTCTTCGCCCGCGCGAGGTCGCCGCGGAGGCGCTCGTTGTCCCGGGTGAGTCGGGCCACCTCTGCCTCGGTGCCGACCACGTGGTCGCGCGTGGTCAGCAGCTGGTGGCGGGCCTCGAGCACCTCCGCCTCCCACTGCCGGACCAGAGCCGCCTGCTCGGCCACCTTGCCGGACACGCCGGACTCGAGCTGGTCGTTGAGCGAGCTGATGCGGCGGTGCGACTCGAGCAGGGCCTGCCTCTTCTCCATCAGCTCGGTGTTGACCACCGCGAACTGCTGCTCGTAGCGCTGGGTCAGCGTCCGCAGGGTGAGCTCTCCGCGCTCGAACAGGACCGCCCACGGCGAGAGGAACGACAGGTCCACGTCGGTGCGGCGGAAGAACCCGCGCTCGGCGAACCAGGCCGCCCACTGAGCCGTGGGACGCGTGTTGATGTGGGTGGGCTCGTCGTGGTCGCCCGGACTGGAGGAGAACAGCACGAGGTCGGTGGCGGCGGTGATGTTGTCGAGGGCGAGCTGGGCGTCCGCCGGGCTCATGTGCTCGATCACCTCGATGAAGGTCACCAGGTCGTAGCGACCGCCGAGTGGAGCGGTGGCCGATGCGACACGCAGCCGGTCGCGCACGTCGGCGTGCGCGCTGGCGATGGCGTGCTCGGAGATGTCGATTCCGGACGCCTCCACGCCCCTGGCCGCCAATGCCTGCACGAACAGCCCTCGGGCGCACCCCACGTCGAGGACGGAGCGCGGATTGGCGATCGCCACGACACGGTCGGCGAGCGAGTGGAAGAACGCGCGCCACTCCTCGTTGTCCCACGTGTAGTTGTCGTAGCCGCCCAGGTGTGCGTCGTTGTAGTAGGTGCCGGAGTAATCCTCCGAGCGCGTTCCCTCGCTCATGTGAGCGCTCCCCTGTCTGACGGCCGGCGATGTGCGGGGCTCAGGCTATACGTTGCGCAGCGCCCTTCCCGGTGTCGGGCCGCGGGCCGCTCCGCCTCAGGCCGACGGGACGATGCCGCTGCGACCTTCCCACGCGCCGTGCTCGGACAGCGGCCGGAAGCGCAACGTCGCGAACTCGTGGTGGAAGTCGCACGTTCGCGCTCGGCCATCGCCGCCGCGTGGCGCGACGGGTCGGGCACGTCGGAGCGCCCGTGCACCATCTCCTCCATCTCGCGCACGGTGCGCCACACCGAGAACGTCGAGATCGTGCGAGGCGGTCGCAGCGCGGCGACCGCCAAGGTGGTGCCCGGGTGGTCGCGGACCAGTCGCTCGACCGGCCTGCCGCTACGGAGGAACCGCGGCAGCTCGGGCACGCGCATCCGGGCCAGGGTCACCGCCACGACGGGCTCGTCCTGGTGCCACGCGCCGGCGCGCACCGGCAGGCCGGGCAGGGCGGCGATGGTCGACCAGCGGCGCAGGAAGTCGAGGCGGACGTGCCAGCCGCGGGCGAGCTCGCGACCGAGGCGGTCCCAGGCGAGGAACCGCTCCAGCGACGCCTCGTCGCGCCACTGCGCGAAGACCGCCAGCCGTCCGAGCTGCAGCCGGTCCGGCGACACGATCGGAGCGCCGAGGCGCATGAGCGAGAGGCACTCGGCGTGGTCGAGCCCGGGGGTGGACGCGGCGGGGGGCCGGGCGAGCGCCCGGGCGCCGACGCCTCGCGGGACCACGGCGAGGTGGAAGCTGTGAAGGGTCACCGCACGCGCTCGAGCCTGTAGTGCAGCCTGACGGCGGACGCGCCCCAGACCCGCAGCTCGTGGTCGGTCCGCAGCACCCCGTCGGGTTCCACGTAGAGGTGGAAGGTCTCGTGCAGCGGCAGGCGGGCGGCGTGGGAGCGCCGGTCCTGGACGACGACGTAGGCGCCGTCCCGGCCGAACCGGCCGGCCGGCGACTGCAGGACGAGCCCGCCGTCGCTGGTGACGGACGGGCGAAGGAACACCTGGACGTTGCCCGACTCGAGCGGGAACGCGACGTGCACGCTGGGCCGGTCCGCGCCCGGCAGGGCGCGCGCGGAGTAGGCACCGCTGAACACCGGCCTCCCGCTCGCGCGCAGCGTGCGCGTCCACGCCGCCGCGACCTGGCGACCCTGCCCGTCGCGGATCGGCGTGACCCGGCTGTCCATGCCGCGGGCGACGTCGAGGGGGCGCATCGGCAGGGCGAGCTGCTCGACGCGCCGGAACCACAGTCGCGAGACCAGCTCGCCGGCAGGCCAGAAGAGCGGCGACCAGCCGGTCCACACCTCCATCCGCCAGGCCGCCGTGTGCTCGTAGAAGTCACGCACCTCCGCGCGAAGGCGCCGAGCGTCGAACCCCGGACCGTCCAGGACCGCCATCGAGGGCAGCAGGCCGGCGTCGGGGTCCGCTCCCCCCGGCAAGCCGCCGTGCCGGGCGGCCTCGGCCGCGAGCCACTCGTCGTCGACCCGTGGTGACCGGCTCACGGGTGCGTCGAGCCAGCGCTCGGGACCGTCGAGGTCGACCTCGCGCCCGGTGAGGTGCCAGAGCTTCCGGGACGCAAGGTCCAGCACGTGGGACACGAGCCGGGATTGTGCCATGCGGCCGACACCGGCGCGCGGTGTCCGCTGCCCTCAGACGACGCTGAGCGGCAGCAGCTTCTGCCCGGTCGGGCCCACCTGAATCTCGGTGCCCATCTCCGGGCACACACCACAGTCGTAGCAGGGCGTCCAGCGGCAGTCCTCGACCTCGATGTCGGCGCCGTCGGCGGCCGCGAGGGCGTCCTCCCAGTCGCCCCACAACCAGTCCTTGTCGAGACCCGAGTCGAGGTGCTCCCACGGCAGCACCTCGTCGTAGTCGCGCTCGCGGGTGGTGTACCAGTCGACGTCGACCCCGGTGCCGGCGAGCGCCCGCTCGGCCGACGCCATCCAGCGGTCGTAGGAGAAGTGCTCGCTCCAGCCGTCGAACCGGCCGCCGTCGCGCCACACCTGCTCGATGACCCGCCCGACCCGGCGGTCGCCGCGCGAGAGCAGGCCCTCGACGATGCCGGGCTTGCCGTCGTGGTAGCGGAAGCCGATCGCCCGGGCGTACTTCTTGTCTTGGCGCACCACCTCGCGCAGCAGCCGCAGCCGCTCATCGGTGGCCTCGTGGTCGAGCTGCGGTGCCCACTGGAACGGGGTGTGCGGCTTGGGCACGAACCCGCCGATCGAGACGGTGCAGCGGATGTCGTTGCGCCCGGAGACCTCGCGACCCTTGGCGATGACGCGCTTGGCGAGGTCGGCGATGGCGAGCACGTCGTCGTCGGTCTCCCGCGGGAGGCCGCACATGAAGTACAGCTTCACCTGACGCCAGCCGTGGGAGTACGCCGCCGCGACGGTGCGGATGAGGTCCTCCTCGGTGACCATCTTGTTGATCACCTTGCGCATGCGCTCCGAGCCGCCCTCGGGGGCAAAGGTCAGGCCGGAGCGGCGGCCGTTGCGCGAGAACTCGTTGGCGAGGGTGATGTTGAAGGCGTCGACGCGGGTGCTGGGCAGCGACAGCGAGACGTTGGAGCCCTCGTAGCGGTCGGCGAGGCCCTTGGCGACGTCGCCGATCTCGGTGTGGTCGGCGCTGGACAGCGACAGCAGCCCGACCTCTTCGAAACCGGACTTGCGGATGCCGTTCTCCACCATGTCGCCGATGGTCTTGATCGACCGCTCGCGCACCGGGCGGGTGATCATCCCGGCCTGGCAGAAGCGGCAGCCGCGGGTGCAGCCGCGGAAGATCTCCACGGAGAAGCGCTCGTGCACCGTCTCCGCGAGCGGCACCAGGGGGTTCGCCGGGTACGGCCACTGGTCGAGGTCCATCAGCGTGTGCTTGCGCACGCGGAAGGGGATCCCGGGGCGGTTCGGCACGACGGCCTCGATCGACCCGTCGGCGGCGTACGCCACGTCGTAGAAGCGCGGGACGTAGATGTTGCCCGTCACCGCGAGCCGGCGCAGCAGCTCCTCGCGGCCGCCGGGGCGGTCCTCGGCCTTCCACTCGCGCACGACCTCGGAGATCGCCAGCACGACCTCCTCGCCGTCGCCGAGCACCGCGGCGTCGACGAAGTCGGCGATCGGCTCGGGGTTGAAGGCCGCGTGGCCGCCGGCGATGACGACGGGATCGTCCTCCCCGCGCTCCGCCGCGTGCAGCGGGATCCCGGCGAGGTCCAGGGCGTTGAGCATGTTGGTGTAGCCGAGCTCGGTCGAGAAGCTCAGGCCCAGGACGTCGAACGCGCGGACCGGGCGGTGGCTGTCGACGGTGAACTGCGGGATCGGGCCGTGCTCGTCACCCTCGCGCATCACCCGCTCCATGTCGGGCCACACCGAGTAGGTGCGCTCGGCGAGGATCCAGTCGCGCTCGTTGAGGACCTCGTAGAGGATCTGGACTCCCTGGTTGGGCAGGCCGACCTCGTAGGCGTCGGGGTACATCAGCGCCCAGCGGACCGTGGGGCCGCCGGTCCCCGACACCTCGGCGCAGTCCCAGTCCTTGACGACCGAGTTCAGCTCGCCGCCGACGTACTGGATGGGCTTCTGCACCGTCGGCAGCTTCGCCTCCAGGCGCGGGAACACCGACGCGACGGACATGCGCAGAACACCTCGACAAGATCGGGGACACGGAACCGGGGGAAGGATGGGGCGGCGCGACGGCGCCGACCCACAAGGGTACGTCGGAGCCGGCGCTGCGGCCTACTCACCGAGGCGCCGCGTCCGTTACGACCGGGCTCAGCGACGCCCCGCGTCGGCCGACCTCAGGTGGATGTTCTGGAGCAGGCCGAGGGCGAGCATGCCGGCGAAGAGCGAGCTGCCGCCGTAGGACACGAACGGCAGCGGCACGCCGGTCACGGGCATGATGCCCAGGCACATGCCGATGTTCTGGAACGCCTGGAAGCCCCACCAGCAGGCGATGCCGGCGGCGGCCACCCGGCCGAAGAGGTCGCCGGCACGGGCGGAGATCGCCAGCGCGCGCCAGATCACCAGGGCGAGCAGCAGGATCAGCAGCCCGGCGCCCACGAGGCCGAGCTCCTCCCCGGCGACGGTGAAGATGAAGTCGGTGTGCTGCTCGGGCACGAACCCCGAGCGGGTCTGGGAGCCGTCGAAGAGGCCCTGGCCGAACAGGCCCCCGTTGCCGACGGCGATGCGCGCCTGCTCGGTGTTGTAGCCGGCGCCGCGCGGGTCGAGGTCGGGGTTGGTGAAGGCCATGAACCGGTCGAGCTGGTAGGGCTTCAGCACGCCCGCCGACACCGCGACGACGGCGCCGGCGACGCCGCCGAGGGTGAGCCCGGCGAGCCACAGCCTCCCGGCGCCGGCGACGGCGAGCACCCCGAAGACGGTCGCGGCCAGCACCAGCATCGTGCCGAGGTCGGGCTGGAGCAGGATGAGGACCGCGGGCACGCCGGCGATGGCGAGCATCGCGACGACCTCGAGGCTGCGGACCCCGCGCCCCCAGCGGCGCTCGGTGCGCTCGGCGACGACCAGCGCCATGCCGATGACCACCGCGAGCTTGGCCAGCTCCGAGGGCTGGATCGACATGCCGCCCAGCTGGATCCAGGAGCGGGAGCCGTTGATCGTGCTGCCCGCGACGAGCACCATGACGAGGCCGCCGACGCTCGCGAGGTACGCCAGCGGCGCCAGGATGCGTACCCAGCGGTGGTCGGTGGCCAGCACGGCCACCATGAGCACGAGTCCGATCGCGACGTTGACGAGGTGCTTGCGCAGGTAGGCGTTGGGGTCGCCGCCGGTGAGCTCGGCACGGGTCGAGGTGGCCGACCACACGAGCAGGGTGCCGAGGGTGACGAGCGCGAGGGTCGCCACCATCAGCAGCCAGTCGAGGCCCGGGGCGCGCGAGGTCAGGGTGGGCTGGCCCGGGCGGGCGGGACGCCCCGTGGGGCGGCTGGAGGTGATCGTCACGGCGTTCGCTCCGTCCCGGCCGGGACCGGCGGCATGATGGAGCCGTCGTCGAGGAAGTCGGGCAGCCGCGCGGGCGGGACCGTGCCGGGCGTGGCGGCGCGGGCGGGGCGCACGGTCTCGCCGTCGACGCCGTACAGCGCCTCCCAGATCGCGCGGATGCCGTCGCCGGTGGACCCCGACCCGGTGCCGCCCTGGCTGATCATCATCACCACGACGTAGTCCTCGGAGTACGAGGCGACCCAGCCGGTCGACTGCTTGCCGTAGACCTCGGCGGACCCGGTCTTGGCCCGGATGGTGACCCGGTCGAGCGGGAAGCCGCCCATCTTCCAGGCCATCGTGCCCACGCGGGTGACGTCCTGCAGGGCCCGGTCGATGTAGTCGAGGTACCTCTGCGGCACGTCGACGCGACCGGCCCTGCGCGGCGCGATCCGGCGCAGCACCTCGCCTTCCGGGCTGACGACCGCCTTGGCGACGGTGGGGACCCACAGCGTGCCGCCGTTGCTGAGCGCGGCGTAGGCGCGGGCCAGCTGGAGCGGCGTCACGATCGTGTCGCCCTGCCCGATCGAGAAGTTCACGGCGTCCCCGGCACGGTAGAGGTTGCCCTCGAGGCAGAACTCGCGCGCGAACCGGTAGACGAAGTCGCTGGTGTCCGGCGTCTGCGGCTTGTCGCTGAGCTCGCAGTAGTAGTCCTTCTGCGACTCGTAGTAGTCCTGCTTCCACTGGCGGTCGGCGATCCGGCCGGGCGCCTCGCCGGGGAGGTCGATGCCGGTGCGCGACCCGAAGCCGAACTCCTTGGCCTCCGCGACCAGCGGGTCCTTGGCGTCGATGTCGGCGGGGTCGCTGCCGAACCGCTGCCAGAAGTCGTAGCCGATGCGGTAGAAGAAGGTGTTGCAGGAGACCTCGAGGGCCTTGGCGAAGCCGATGTCGCCGTAGGCGCCGGACTCGTAGTTCTTGAACACGCGGTTGCCGACCTGGAAGCCCGACGAGCACGGCAGCGTGGTGTCGGTCGAGTAGCCGTTGGTGAGCGCTCCGGCGGTCATGAACGGCTTCCACGTCGACCCGGGCGCGAACTGGCCCTGGGTGGCGCGCGAGAGCAGCGGGGTGCCGGCCTGCTCGGAGTAGAGCCGCCTCAGCTGCTCCTCGCTGATGCCCCCGGTCCACACGTCGGGGTCGTACGTCGGCTGGCTGGCCATCGCCACGACACGCCCGGTCCTGGCGTCCAGGACCACCGCGGCGCCGGAGTCCGCCGCGAATCGCCGACCCGTCACCGGGTCCACCTGGGTGCGCTGGTGGGCGATCCGCTCGGCGAGCTGCTTCTCCACGACCGCCTGCACCTTCGCGTCGATCGAGGTCACCAGCGTGTCGCCCGGCGTGCTCTCGACGAGGGAGTCGTCGCCCAGCACGCGGCCCATGGAGTCCACGGCGACCCGGCGGTAGCCGGGCAGCCCGCGCAGCCACTCGTCGTACTCCTTCTCGACACCGGCGCGGCCCACGACCGAGGCGCCGTTGAGCGAGCGGTCGTCGCGCTCGGCAGCGAGGTCGTACTCCTCCTCCGTGACCGGGCTGAGGTAGCCCAGCACGTGCGCGAGGTTGATGCCGAAGGGTCGGGGGTAGGAGCGCACGCTCTGCTGCTCCGCGAGGACCCCCGGGTAGTCCTCCGGCTGCTCCAGCACCCGCAGCGCGACGTCCTTCGTGACGTCGGTCGCGACCGGCACCGGCTGGTAGGGCGAGCCGTTCCAGCAGACGTCGCGGACGCTGCCCGGGTCGCCGCACGTGACCAGCCGGGCCTCGACGTCCTCGGGCGTCGCGCCGACGACGACGGCCACCCGGCGCAGGAGCTCGGTGCGCTGGTCCTCCTCGAGCTTGCCGAGCAGCGTCCGGTCGACCGAGATGACCCACGAGGTCCGGTTGGCGACCAGCGGACGGCCCTGGCTGTCCACGATGAGCCCGCGCTGCGGCTGGACGACGATGTCGCGGACGGACTGGTCGGCCGCCTGGGCCTGGTAGGACTCCCCGCCGATGACCTGGAGGTAGTAGAGCCGCACGAACAGGGTCGCGAAGAGCGAGAACACGAGCGCCTGCACGACCACCAGGCGGAGCCGGGTGCGGTGCGTCGCGGGACTCACGAGGTCGCCCACTGCGGGTGAAGGCGGGCGAACAGCCGCATCAGCGGCGGCAGCACGAACGGCGTCAGCAGCACGTCCCACACCAGCGCGACGAGGACGACCTCGAGCAGGCCGGCGACCGACGTCGCGGGGTCCCGGAGCAGGACGCCGCTGAGCGCGAAGAGCGACGTGGCGACGAACGACGCCGCGGCGACGGTGCCGACGACGGCCAGCGCGCTCGGCTTCTGGTCCTGCCGCACCCGGGCGGCGAGGAACGCCGCGACGGTGAGCGCGAGCGCCCAGCGGCCGGCGACGTGGTCGGCCGGCGGCGCGAGGTCGAGGGCGAGCCCCGCGGTGAAGCCGAGCAGCAGCGCGAACGGCGCCTCGACGGTGAGCGCGGCGGCCACGACGACGAGCAGGCAGAGATTGGGCACGACGCCGTGCCAGGCGACGTGGGGGAACAGGGAGACCTGCATGACCAGGGCGACGACGACGGCGGCCAGGGCGACCGGCCAGCGGAGGTGGGTCATCGCAGCGTCCCGTCGGCCTCGATGACCGCGCGGTCACTGGCCGAGCCGCTGGGGACCATCACGCCGACCACGTCGAGGGCGGAGAAGTCGACGAACGGCTCGACGACCGCACGCTGCGTCGCCTCGCGCAGGGAGCTGTAGACCTCGGTGATCGTGCCGATGGGGACGCCGGGGGCGTACGGCCCGGTGGTGCTCCCCCACGTCACGACGGTGTCGCCGCGCGCGGGCACCGAGGCGTCGTCGAGCAGCCGCAGGTCCAGGCCCGCCTCCTGCCGCAGCGAGCCGCTGCCGGTGACGAAGCCGATCTCCATGCTCGAGCCGACCCGGCCGCCGACGGTCGAGTCGGGGTCGATGACCAGCAGCACGGTCGCGGTGCTGCGCGTGACGCGCAGGACCCGCCCGACCAGGCCGTCGTTGTTGACGACGGTCATGTCAGGGCCGATCCCGGCCTCGGAGCCGGCGTCGATGGTGACGGTGAAGCTCTGCGACTGGCGCGAGCCGAGGGCCACCACGCGGGCCGGGACCAGCGCGGACCCGAGGTCCTCCGCCGCGGTCGTCAGCCCGTCGTACTGCTCGAGCCGGTTGCGCTCGAAGCCGGCGAGCTCGACCCGGCCGCGCAGCTCGGCGTTGCTGGCCTCCAGGTCGCGCACCTGGTCGGCCAGGTCACCCTTGCTGCGGAACCACGTCGGCACGGCGGTGAACGGGCGCACCGCGGCGGCGACGGTCGCCTCCGCAGGGCCGAACGCCTCGCCGACGACGCGGCGGGCCGGCTCGAGCGGGGAGCTGCCGCCGCCCGAGACGTCCAGCGTGATGAGCGTGATGCTGGCCAGCACGAGCGCGACGAGCAGCGAGCGCGGCGGCCGCCGCGACTCGAGCCGGTCGAGGCCGGTCCACCGGCGCTCGCGGCCGTCGTGTCCCCCGAGCGCGCCCATCAGAAGCGCCTCGGGTCCGAGACGAGGACCTGCTGCAGCGCCTCGAACTCCTCGACGCACTTGCCGGCGCCGTAGGCCACCGAGGAGAGCGGGTCGTCGGCGACGTGGACCGGCATGCCGGTCTCGTGGCGCAGCCGCTCGTCGAGGCCGCGGAGCATGGCGCCGCCGCCGGTGAGCACGATCCCGCGGTCCATGATGTCGCCGGCCAGCTCGGGTGGCGTCTGGTCGAGGGTCGTGCGCACCGCGTCGACGATGTTGTGCAGCGGCTCCTCGAGGGCCTGGCGCAGCTCCGAGCTGGACACCACGACGGTGCGCGGCAGCCCGGAGACCATGTCGCGGCCGCGGATCTCGGCGTCGGGCTCGCTGGGCAGCGGGAAGGCCGAGCCGAGGGTCATCTTCATCTCCTCGGCGGTGCGCTCCCCCAGCATCAGGGAGTACTCCTTCTTCATCCAGGCGATGATCGCCTGGTCGAGGTCGTCGCCGGCGGTGCGCACCGAGAGGCTGGTGACGATGCCGCCGAGGCTGATGACGGCGACCTCCGTGGTCCCCCCGCCGACGTCGACGACCATGTTGCCGGTGGCCTCGTGGACCGGCAGCCCGGCGCCGATCGCGGCGGCCATCGGCTCCTCGACGATGTACACCCGGCGGGCGCCGGCCTGGTAGCCGGCCTCCTTGACCGCGCGCTGCTCGACGGCCGTGATGCCGCTCGGCACGCAGATCACCATCCGGGGCTTGGCGAAGTAGCGGCGCCGGTGCACCTGGTGGATGAAGTAGCGCAGCATCTGCTCGGTCGCCTCGAAGTCGGCGATCACGCCGTCCTGCAGCGGCCGGATGGCGGCGATGTTGTCGGGGGTGCGCCCGATCATCCGCTTCGCCTCGTGCCCGACCGCGAGCACCTCGCCGGTCGTGGTGTTCATCGCCACGACGGACGGCTCGTCGAGCACGACGCCCTTGCCGCGGACGTAGACCAGCGTGTTCGCGGTGCCGAGGTCGACGGCCATGTCTCGGCCGATGAAGCTGTTTGCCATGCCGCTGGTGCCCTCGAGGTCAGTGGTACCGGGAAGAGGGGTCAGCAGCGCTCCCACCGACCCACGTTCAGGTTAGGGAGCGCGGCGGGGTGATCCCGGCAGGACACGCGCAGCCCGCCGCACGTCGTACCCTCTGTCCCCTGATCCCCCGCTTATGCGGGGGAGTGCGAACTTCCAGGGGCATGCAGACCACGGGAAGTTCGCAATCCCCCGCTTAAGCGGGGGATTCCCGGGGCAGGAGCGACCGGAGGCTCAGCGGGCGAGCGCGGGGAACCAGATGCCGATCTCCCGGGCGGCCGACTCCTCGGAGTCCGAGCCGTGCACGAGGTTCTGCTGGACGGCCAGGCCCCAGTCGCGGCCGAGGTCGCCGCGGATCGTCCCGGGAGCGGCGACGGTCGGGTCGGTGGCACCGGCGAGCGAACGGAACCCCTCGATGCAGCGCTGCCCCTCGATCACGACGGCGAGCACCGGGCCCGACAGCATGAACTCCACGAGCGGGCCGTAGAACGGCTTGCCCTCGTGCTCGGCGTAGTGGGCGGCGAGGATCTCGGGCGTCGCGGCGCGCAGCTCGACGGCCGCGAGCGTGTAGCCCTTCGCCTCGACGCGGCGCAGGATCTCGCCCGAGAGGCCGCGGCGCACGCCGTCGGGCTTGACGAGGACGAGGGAGCGCTGGACGTCGGTCATGCGAGCAGCCTAGTCAGCGCCGGCAGCGCCGGTGAGCCGGGTCACTCCCCCGGCGCCTGCTCGGCGCGGTACGCCGCCCACGCGGCGGCGCGCTCCCGATCGATCTTGCGGCCGAGCAGGTCCGCCGCCGTCCACAGCGCCGCGAACACCGCGCCGAGGGCGAACATCACCGGGACGACGAACCCGAGGCCGATCGCGGCGGCCTGCACGACGTAGCCCGCGAGGTAGGCCCACTCGGCGCGCAGCGCTCCGGCGAGCAGCAGGCACACGAGTGCCAGCCCGAGCCCGACGGCCATGGCGGTGCCGGAGTCGACGTCGGCGATGGTGATCATCACCGGCGTCGTGAGACCGAGCGTGATCGCCTCCAGGCTCAGCACGGCGGCAGCCATGCCTCGCCGGGGCGAGCGCTCGGTGTTGGTCGGCACCGGCTGCGGGTCCGGGCCGCTCATCGGCGACCCACCAGCAGCGTGCGCGCCTCGCCGACGGTGACCACCGACCCGGTGACGAGCACGGCGCCGGCGCCGATCGACACGTCGATGGCCTCGCCGGCCTCGGCGAGCGTGGCCGCACGCTCGATCGCGTCGGCCAGGTCGGGCACCACGCTCACGCGGTCCTCGCCGAACACCTCGGCGGCCGCGCGCCCGAGTGCCGCGGCGGACAGGGCGCGCGGCGTGGAGTTCTGCGTGCACACGAGGTGGGTCAGGTGCGGCTCGAAGGCGGCCAGGACGCCCTCGTGGTCCTTGTCCGACATCACGCCCATCACCCCGACCAGCGGGCTGAACGAGAACGAGTCCTCCAGCGCGGCGGCCGCAGCCTCCGCGCCGTGCGGGTTGTGGGCCGCGTCGAGGACGATCGTGGGGCTGCGCCGGACGATCTCGAGCCGCCCCGGCGAGGTGACCTCGGCGAAGGCGGCCCGGACGAGGTCCTCGTCGAGCTCCCCGCTGCCGAACGCCTCCACGGCGGCGAGGGCGACGGCGGCGTTCTGCGCCTGGTGGGCGCCGTAGAGCGGCAGGAAGACGTCGTCGTAGCGTCCGCGCAGCCCCTGCAGCGAGACGACCTGGCCGCCCACCGCCGGCGTGCGGGACACCACGCCGAACTCCATCCCCTCGCGGGCGATCGTCGCGCCGACCTCGGCGGCGCGCTCGACGAGCACCGCTGCGACCTCCGGACCCTGCTCGGCCAGGACGGCGACGGACCCCGGCTTGATGATCCCCGCCTTCTCGACGGCGATCGTGGCGGCGTCCTCGCCGAGGTACTTCGCGTGGTCCACCGCGATCGGCAGCACGACGGCCACGTCGGCGTCGATGACGTTGGTGGCGTCCCAGCTGCCGCCCATGCCGACCTCGACCACGGCCACGTCGACCGGCGCGTCGGCGAACGCGGCGTAGGCCATCCCTACGATCGTCTCGAAGAAGCTGAGCGGGTGGTCCTGCTCGGCGTCGACGAGGTGCGTGTAGGGAGCGACGTCGTTGAACGCGCGGACGAACGCCTCGTCGTCCAGCGGCTCGCCGTCGATGCTGATCCGCTCGCTCATCCGCTCGAGGTGCGGCGAGGTGAAGCGGCCGGTGCGCAGGTCGAGCGCGCGCAGCAGCGTCTCGATCATGCGGCTGGTGCTGGTCTTGCCGTTGGTGCCCGTCAGGTGCACCGACCGGAAGGAGCGCTGCGGCGCGCCGAGCAGCTCGGTGAAGGCCTCGATCCGGTCGAGGCTGGGCTCGAGCCGGGTCTCGGGCCAGCGGGACAGCAGGGCGTCCTCGACCTCGGCGAAGGTCTCGGCGAGGCGCGCCGACCCGCCGTCCGGGTCGGAGTGGGAGGCGTCAGTCATGGCGTCACGAGTCTAGGGACACCGGCCACCAGGTGACGATCCGCCGCCACGTCCGCCGCCCACCGAGGGCTGGGGGCGGTCGCGGACGAGGACGACGTGCTCGGCCATGTCCACGGTGGGCTCGTAGCCCAGGCCCGCGTAGATCTTGTTCGAGGTCGGGTTCGCGCGGTCGGTGAACAGGCACATGCGGTGCCCCGCCTCGAGGCCGCGCCGGGTCAGCTCGCCGACGACGTACGACGCGATGCCGCGGCCGCGGTGCTCGCGCGGGGTGAAGACCGGGCCGATGCGGGCGACGCCGTAGGACGGGAGCCCGCAGCCGGTGAGGTGCGCGAGCGTGCCGTCGGGCAGCTCCCAGAGCCACTCCACGCCCTCGCGGATGCGGACCAGCACCGACTCGAGCGTGTTGTGCTCGCCCGACGCCGGGTCGGGCCGGCGGCCGGCCTGCTCGTCGGCCTCGGCGTGGAAGTCCCGGAACGACGCCAGCACCAGCTCGGCGTCGTCCTCGGTGGCCCGCCGCAGCCGCCCCTCCGGAGCGGCCGGGACCGCGACGGACCTCGCCTCCCAGAGCCGGGTCTCCTTGTCGGCGACCACCTCCCCGCCGACGAGCTCGGCGCTCGCGCGGGCCAGCGCCGCGGCCCCCGGCAGCGCGCCGTTGGCCCCGCCGAGGAGCTCGCCGCGCTCGTGCAGCGCGGCGGCGAGCGCGCGGGCGGCCTCGTCGCTCATCGGCAGGGAGAACGTCGGGTGCGGCCTGAAGGGCGCGGTGCGCATCGCGGCGCTCACGACCCGCCCCTCGGGGTCGCGGACCGCTGCCCACCAGCGCTGGAAGGGGGCGTCGACCTCGGCCCAGGAGTCGTACCCGTCGGCCAGCTCGCGCGCCGTCCGCTGGCTGACGCTGGCGATGACGCTCCCGAGCACCGGGTCGGCGGCCAGCAGGTCGCCTGCCGCGTCGAGGAAGGGCTGCGGGGCGTCGAAGAACTCCAGTGTGGGCGCACGTTCCATGCCCCCCACGCTAGGGCTGCCGCCGCACCGCCGGTTACTCGTTTTCGCAGGCCGGAGGCCCGTCAATAGACTCCAGACATGACTGAGAACCCCAGCACCCAGGCCCCGGAGACGACGAGCACCGACCAGCGTGCCGTCGTCGTACCGGAGCGTCCGGCGCTGGAGGGCCTGGAGGACAAGTGGTCGCGGGTGTGGGCCGACAACGACACCTACGCCTTCGACCGCACGCAGCCGCGGGAGAACGTCTACTCCATCGACACTCCCCCGCCCACCGTCAGCGGCTCGCTGCACGTCGGCCACGTCTACTCCTACAGCCACACCGACCTTATTGCGCGCTACCAGCGCATGCAGGGCAAGGCCGTCTTCTACCCCATCGGCTGGGACGACAACGGCCTGCCCACCGAGCGCCGGGTGCAGAACTACTTCGGCGTCCGCTGCGACCCCGCCCTGCCCTACGACCCCGACTTCACCCCGCCGGAGAAGCCCGACCCGAAGAAGCAGGTGCCCGTCAGCCGGCCGAACTTCATCGAGCTGTGCGAGCAGCTGGTCGTGGAGGACGAGAAGGCCTTCGAGGCGCTGTGGCGCAAGCTCGGCCTGTCGGTCCAGTGGGACCCGACCTACACCACCATCGGTGACCACTCCCGCACGGTCAGCCAGCGCGCCTTCCTGCGCAACTACGCCCGCGGCGAGGCGTACCTCTCCGAGGCGCCGACGCTGTGGGACGTCACGTTCCAGACCGCGGTCGCCCAGGCCGAGCTCGAGCCGCGCGACTACCCCGGCGCCTACCACCGCGTCGCGTTCCACCAGCCCGACGGCACGCCCATCCACATCGAGACCACGCGGCCGGAGCTGATCCCGAGCGTCGTCGCGTTGATCGCGCACCCCGACGACGAGCGCTACCAGGGCGTCTTCGGCACGACGGTGACCTCGCCCGTCTTCGGGGTGGAGGTCCCCGTGCTCGCGCACCCGGCCGCCGAGCCCGACAAGGGCGCCGGCATCGCGATGTGCTGCACCTTCGGCGACCTCACCGACGTGATGTGGTGGCGCGAGCTCGACCTGCCGATCCGCACGGTCGTGGGCCGCGACGGCCGGCTCAGCCGCGAGACGCCCGACTGGCTGTCCGCCGAGCCCGCCGCGACGGCGTACGCCGAGCTGGCCGGCAAGACCACCTTCAGCGCCCGCGAGGCGATGGTCGCGCTGCTCCGCGAGTCCGGCGACCTCGACGGCGAGCCGAAGCCGACGCAGCGCATGGCGAACTTCTACGAGAAGGGCGACAAGCCGCTCGAGATCGTGGCCACGCGCCAGTGGTACGTCAAGAACGGTGGCAGGGACGCGGCGCTGCGCAAGGAGATGCTGGTCCGCGGCGAGGAGATCACCTGGATCCCGGCGCACATGAAGCACCGCTACGACAACTGGGTCGGCGGGCTCAACGGCGACTGGCTGATCTCGCGCCAGCGGTTCTTCGGCGTCCCCTTCCCCGTCTGGTACCCGCTCGACGCCGACGGGGAGCCCGACCACGACCACCCGCTGCTGCCCACCGAGGACCAGCTGCCGATCGACCCGTCCACGCAGGCGCCGCAGGGCTACTCCGAGGACCAGCGCGGCAAGCCGGGCGGCTTCATCGGCGACCCCGACGTGATGGACACCTGGGCCACCTCGTCGCTGACGCCGCAGATCGCGGGCATGTGGGAGGTCGACGACGACCTCTTCTCGCGCGTCTTCCCCTACGACCTCGCCACCCAGGCGCACGACATCATCCGCACCTGGCTCTTCTCACGGGTGGTCCGCGCTGACTTTGAGCACCAGGTCGTGCCGTGGTCGCACGCGATGATCTCCGGCTTCATCGTCGACCCGGACCGCAAGAAGATGTCGAAGTCGAAGGGCAACGTCGTCGTCCCGACCGACATCCTCGACAAGTACGGCGCCGACGCGGTCCGCTGGCGCGCCGCCATCGGCCGTCCCGGTCTCGACTCGCCGTTCGACGAGTCGCAGATGAAGGTCGGTCGACGGCTGGCGATGAAGGTGCTCAACGCCTCGAAGTTCGTCCTCGGCAACGTCGGCGCCACCGAGCTCAGCCCCGCGGCCGTCAGCGCCCCGGTCGACTGCGCCCTGCTCGGTCGCCTCGAGGTCGTGGTCCGCAGGGCGACCGAGGCCTTCGACGCCTACGACTACACCACCGCCCTCGAGGTCACCGAGAAGTTCTTCTGGGAGTTCTGCGACGACTACCTCGAGCTGGTGAAGGAGCGGGCCTACGACGCCGAGGGCGGCGCCGGCACGGCCTCGGCTCGCGCCACCCTGGCCATCGCGCTGCACGTCCAGCTGCGGCTGCTCGCGCCCTTCCTGCCGTACGCCACCGAGGAGGTCTGGTCGTGGTGGCAGGCGGGGTCGATCCACCACGCCGCGTGGCCCACCGCGGCCGACCTCGGCGCCGCTGCGGCCGCCCAGCCGCTGGTGCTCGACGCCGTCGCGAGCGCCCTCACCGGCATCCGCGGCGCCAAGTCGCAGGCGAAGGCCAAGATGCGGGCCCCGCTGTCGCGCGTGGTGATCACCGGGCCGGCGCACCTGGTCGAGGCGGCGCAGCAGGCCGGCGACGACCTCCGGGCCGTGGGCACCATCGTCGGCGACCTGCAGTTCGTCACCGACGAGGCCGCGACCGAGCTGCGGGTCGAGGCGGAGCTGGCACCGACCGAGGACTGACGTCCCAGCCCCGGTCTCGCGGGGCGGCACCTCGGCGTGTCGGACAGGACGACGTCGGGCGCCCGCCCTTGGCCGTACGCTCCCCGCGCCGGCGGCCGCGGAGCTCGTCCTGTCCGACACGCGGGCCCACGCGTGCGGTGAGCCTGGCAGCCGCGAGGGCTCACGTACCTGCATCACCCACCGCCGTCACGCGCGGCCGGCGGCATTCAGGCCTTGCGGCCGGCCTTCGCGCCGCCCCGGCCCGCCTTCGCGGCCTCGCGCTCGGCCTTCCGGGCCGCCTTGGCAGCCTCACGGTCGGCCTTCCGGGCCGCCTTCGCAGCCTCACGGTCGGCCTTGCGGGCCGCCTTCGCAGCCTCACGGTCGGCCTTCCGGGCCGCCTTCGCGGCCTCACGCTCGGCCTTCCGGGCCGCCTTCGCGGCCTCACGGTCGGCCTTCCGGGCCGCCTTCGCGGCCTCGCGGTCGGCCTTCCGGGCCGCCTTCGCGGCCTCGCGGTCGGCCTTCCGGGCCGCCTTCGCGGCCTCACGGTCGGCCTTCTGGGCCGCCTTCGCAGCCTCGCGGTCGGCCTTCTCGGCCGCCTTCGCAGCCTCGCGGTCAGCCTGCGCAGCCTCACGCTCGGGGTCCAGCGCCGTCTCGAGCACCGCCTTGGAGCCCTCCTGCTGCTCAGCCTCGACAGTCCGGACCGTCCGACCCGCACGAGCCGGGGCGGCGGCCCCCTGCACGGGCTCCGTGGAGCGCGCGACCGCGGTGCCGAGCGGCTGCGTGCTGAGCTCCGCCGGGATCGTCGCGGGGGGCGCCTCGACGGGCGCGATGGCGGGTCGTTCCGCCGGCAGCTCCTGCGCCGGCGCGGCGATCGGCTTGCCCGGGCGGATGATGTCGAGGCCGAACCCACGACTGACCGAGATGGTCATCAGGACGGCACACAGCACCGCCACCAATGCAAACGCCACGAGCGGTCGCTTCGCGTCGACACCCACCGGATCCCCTTCCCACATGCTGACGAGACGTCAGTGTGGCTGGGCCATGACGCCTGACCACAGCAGATAGTCCGGAATGGCCCGAAATGACTAGGGACGCATGGTCATTCCGGGTGGCGTCCGGGTCAGGCGGACTTCTTTTTCCGGCCCTCGGACTCGCGCGGGATCAGCGTCGGGGCGACGTCGTCCTCGACGACCTCGCGGGTCACGACCACCTTCGCGACGTCGCCGCGCGAGGGCACGTCGTACATCACGTAGAGCAGGACCTCCTCGATGATGGCGCGCAGGCCGCGGGCACCCGTGCCGCGCTCGAGGGCCGCCTCGGCGATGGAGTCGATGGCGTCGTCGGTGAACTCGAGCTCGACGCCGTCGAGCTCGAAGAGCTTCTGGTACTGCTTGACGAGCGCGTTGCGGGGCTCGGTGAGGATCTGGACCAGCGCCTCGCGGTCGAGCTTGCTCACGCTCGCGATCAGCGGCAGGCGGCCGATGAACTCGGGGATCAGGCCGAACTTCGTGAGGTCCTCGGGGCGGACCTGGGCGAGCAGGTCGTCGGCCTCGCGCTCGGCCGCGCCGCGGACCTCTGCGGTGAAGCCGAGGGACTTCTTGCCGACGCGCTGCTCGATGATCTGCTCGAGCCCGGCGAAGGCGCCGCCCACGATGAACAGGATGTTCGTGGTGTCGATCTGGATGAATTCCTGGTGCGGGTGCTTGCGGCCACCCTGCGGCGGCACCGACGCGGTGGTGCCCTCCAGCATCTTGAGCAGGGCCTGCTGGACCCCCTCGCCGGAGACGTCCCGGGTGATCGAGGGGTTCTCCGCCTTGCGGGCCACCTTGTCGATCTCGTCGATGTAGATGATGCCCGTCTCGGCCTTCTTGACGTCGTAGTCAGCGGCTTGGATGAGCTTCAGCAGGATGTTCTCGACGTCCTCGCCGACGTAGCCGGCCTCGGTGAGCGCCGTCGCGTCGGCGATGGCGAAGGGGACGTTGAGCATGCGCGCCAGCGTCTGGGCGAGGTAGGTCTTGCCGCAGCCGGTCGGGCCGATCACCAGGATGTTGGACTTCGCGACCTCGACGACGTCGTCCTTGGCCTTGCCGGTCACCGGCTGGAGGCCCGCCTGCACGCGCTTGTAGTGGTTGTAGACCGCGACGGCCAGCGACTTCTTCGCGTGCTCCTGGCCGATGACGTAGGAGTTGAGGAACTCGAAGATCTCCCGCGGCTTGGGCAGCTCCTCGAGGCTGACCTCGCTGCCCTCGGCGAGCTCCTCCTCGATGATCTCGTTGCAGAGCTCGATGCACTCGTCGCAGATGTAGACGTTGGGGCCCGCGATGAGCTTCTTCACCTGCTTCTGGCTCTTGCCGCAGAAGTTGCACTTGAGCAGGTCGCCGCCGTCACCGATTCGTGCCACGAGTCGTGTCCTCCAGTCTCGCCGGGAAAGGGTCCCGACACTCAACACCTTGCGCTGTGCTGTCTTGCAGTGAGCCGTACGACGGTACCCCGTGCCGGCCCCCGGAAGGGACCGGACACGGGATGTCGCCGACCATCATTTCGAGCCTCGTGCGTCGCGGGTGCGTCGCACTCAGGCGAGGACCGGGGCGCCCTTGCGGGACTCGATGACCGCGTCGATCAGGCCGTACTCGACGGCCTGCTCGGCGGTCAGGATCTTGTCGCGCTCGATGTCGGCGCTGACCTGGTCGATCGACTTGCCGCTGGAGTCGGCGATCATGCGCTCGAGGAGCTCGCGCATGCGCAGGATCTCGTTGGCCTGGATCTCGATGTCGGACGTCTGCCCGAACGTGCCCTCGGTGTAGGGCTGGTGGATCAGGATGCGGCTGTTGGGCAGCGCCATCCGCTTGCCCTTGGCGCCGGCGCCGAGCAGGATCGCGGCGGCCGAGGCAGCCTGGCCCAGGCACACGGTCTGCACGTCGGGCTTGATGAACCGCATCGTGTCGTAGATCGCGGTCAGCGCGGTGAACGAGCCGCCGGGGCTGTTGATGTAGATGCTGATGTCGGTGTCGGGGTTCATCGTCTCCAGGCACATCAGCTGGGCGATGACCGCGTTGGCGACGTCGTCGCTGATCGGGGTGCCGAGGTAGATGATGCGCTCCTCGAACAGCTTGGCGTAAGGGTCGATGCGGCGGAACCCGTAGGAGGTCCGCTCCTCCCACTGCGGGATGTAGTAGTTCATGTCTCTCAGTCCTTGGTCCGGGCCGGGCGGCCCTCGTCGGCGGCTTCGCGGGCGCTGGTGATGACCTGGTCGACGAGGCCGTACTCGACGGCCTGGTCGGCGGTGAACCACCGGTCACGGTCGGCGTCGGCGACGACCTGCTCGACGCTCTGGCCGGTGTGCTCGGCGATCAGGTCGAGGAGCACCTTCTTGATGTGGATCGACTGCTGGGCCTGGATCTTGATGTCGGAGGCCGAGCCGCCCATCCCCGAGGAGGGCTGGTGCATCATGATGCGCGCGTGGGGCAGCGCGTAGCGCTTGCCCTTGGTGCCGGCGCAGAGCAGGAACTGCCCCATGGAGGCCGCGAGGCCCATGCCCACGGTCGCCACGTCGTTGGGGATGTAGTTCATCGTGTCGTAGATCGCCATGCCAGCGTCGACGGAGCCGCCGGGGCTGTTGATGTGGAGGAAGATGTCGGCCTCCGGGTCCTCCGCGGAGAGCAGGAGGAGCTGCGCGCAGATCGCGTTGGCGTTCTGGTCGCGGACCTCGGAGCCGAGGAAGACGATGCGCTCGCGGAGCAGGCGCTGGTAGATGTGGTCGTCGAGGCCGTACATCCCACCGGCGCCGTTCATCTCGGGCGAGAGGGCTGGGCTGGAGTTGTGGTTCACGCTGGCGACACTAGCCGGAAGGTCGGACACTTCCACGCGGTTGGCCGCCCTGTTCGCCCACAGCAGACTCACCGGTGACGGGCCGGCCGACGCCCCGACCGGCATCGTCCGGACAGCACGGACGGCGCCCACCCGCCGGGTGGACGCCGTCCGGAGTGGAGCGTGTCAGGCCTGCTGCGAGTCCTCGTCGCCGGCCTCGGCAGCCGCGTCGGCGCCGTCGGCGGCGGTCTCCTCGACCGGCTCGCCGATGCTGCCGTCGGGACGCAGGTTCTTCAGCTCGACCACGTTGCCGGAGGCGTCCTTGACGGTCGCCGCCTCCACGATCGTCGCCAGCGCCTTGCCGCGGAGGATCTCCTGCACGAGCTCGGGGATGTGGTTGTGCTCGAACATGTGGTTCGCGAACTCCTGCGGGTCCTGCCCGGACTGCTGGGCGCGGCGCACGAGGTGCTCGGAGAGCTCGGCCTGGTCGATGCCGAACTCCTCCTTCTTCGCGATCTTGTCGAGGATGAACTGGGCGGCGACCGCGTCGCGGACCCGGCGCTCGAGGTCAGCCTCGAACTCCTCCTGGGTCTGCCCCTCGTCCTCGAGGTACTTCTCCATGGTGATGCCGGCGAAGCCGAGCTGCTGCTCGACGTTCTGGCGGCGGGCGTTGAGCTCGTCGGTCACCATCACCTCGGGCAGCGGGATCGAGACCTTCTCCAGCAGGGCCTCGAGCACGGCGTCGCGGGCGGCGGCGGCCTGCTCGAGCCGCTTGCCCCGGCCGAGGCGCTCGCGCACGTCGGCGGTGAGCTCCTCGGCGGTGTCGAACTCCGAGGCCAGCTGGGCGAACTCGTCGTCGTACTCGGGCAGCTGCTGCTCCTGCACCGCCGTCACCTTGACGGTGACCTGGACGGGCTCGCCCACCAGGTCCCCGCCGACGAGCTCGGAGTCGAAGGTCTTCTCCTCGTCGGCCGACATGCCGACCAGGGCCTCGTCGAGGCCGTCGATCATGCCGCCGCGGCCGACCTTGTAGGACATGCCGGTGACCTCGCCGCCCTCGACGGTCTCGCCGTCGCGGGCAGCGACCAGGTCGATCGTGACGAAGTCGCCGTCGGCGGCCGCGCGCTCGACGGGCACGAGGGTGCCGAAGCGCTCGCGCAGCGCCTCGACCTGCTCCTCGACGTCGGCGTCGGTGATCTCGACGTCCTCCACGGTGGCCTCGAGGCCCTCGTAGTCGGGCAGCTCGAAGTCGGGCTTGACGTCGACCTCGGCGGTGAACTCGAGGCCCTCGTTGTCCTCGAACTTCGTCACCTCGATCTCCGGCTGGGCCAGCGGCTCGAGGTCGTGCTCCTGGAGGGCGGCCATGTACTGCTGCGGGACGACGGCGTTGATCGCCTCGTCGAGGACCGGACCGCGGCCGACCTGGCGGTCGATGACCGCCGGCGGCACCTTGCCCCGGCGGAAGCCCGGGACGTTGATCTGCTTCGCGATCTTCTGGTACGCCGCGTCGAGGCTCGGCTTGAGCTCCTCGAAGGGCACCTCGACGGTCAGCTTGGCCCGGGTCGGGCTCAAGGTCTCGACGGCGCTCTTCACAAATGTCTCCTGATGCTGAAGGTCAGTTGGGTGGAACGGGTGGTGGTCCGGGTGGTGGTCCCGGACGGGGTACGTCGCGCGGGCACGCCGGAACGCGGCAGCCGCAAACCCGTTGAGTCTAACGACGGCGTGGGCACGGGCCGAATCACGCCCGGGACGCACCGGGCCGCGGGGGCCGGGAGGCGGGAGGCGGCCGGACGGTGGCCGAGCGGTCGGGGCGACAGGACTCGAACCTGCGATCTCCTGCTCCCAAAGCAGGCGCGCTAGCCACTACGCTACGCCCCGCCAGACGGCCTCCACGCGCCCCGGAGGAGGCGTGAGGACCCGTCTGGAGCGGATGACGGGAATCGAACCCGCGTAGCCAGTTTGGAAGACTGGGGCTCTACCATTGAGCTACATCCGCGCGCGTCCCGCGACCTGGTGGCCGCCGGTGCGGGTGTCATGGTGCCACACCGGCGCGGGTGCGCCCCAACCGGCTCACGAGGACCGGCGGCTCCTCAGCGGCGGTGCACCAGCAGCAGGGCGCGGTCGTCGTTGCGCGAGCCGAGCGCCTCGACGAGCCGGGTCGCCCCGCCCTCGAACCTGCCGCGCAGCAGGTGCTCGGCCTGGCCCAGCATGCGGTCGATGCCCAGGCTGATGTCGCGGGTGCGTGTCTCCACCATCCCGTCGGTGTAGAGCAGCAGCGCGTCACCGCGCCGCATCTCCCCCGAGGTGGGCGGGAAGTCGGCGTCCTCGAGCAGGCCGAGGATGGGCCCCTCGGCGCCCAGCACCTCCCACCGCCCCGACCCCGCGTGTCGCAGCGCGGCCGGGGGGTGCCCGGCGCTGCGGATGTCGAAGCGGCCGGTCGCGAGGTCGAGCGAGAGGTGGATCGCGGTGGCGAAGCCCTCGTCCCAGTCCTGCCGCAGCAGGAAGCGGTTGGCGCCGGCCAGGAACTCCGACGGCGGCAGGGCGCTGAGCAGGCCCCCGATCGCGCCGCAGAGCAGCAGGGCGCGGGTACCGGCTCCCTGTCCCTTGCCGGACACGTCGACGACGGCCACCTCGAGCCGGCCGTCGACACGCGACGCGACCACGAAGTCGCCGGCGAAGGGCGTGCCGCCGGCGGAGCGCAGCTCGCTCGCGGCGTACCAGTCGTCGGGCAGGTCGGGGATGCCGCCCTGACGCAGGATCCGGTCGCGCAGGTCGACGAACATCGTCTCGCCCTGAAGGCCCGCCACGCCGAGACGGGACCGGCGCAGCGACGCGAGCAGGATCATCAGGCCCAGGGAGAAGATGACCGTCACGGCGACCGCGACCCGCACGTCGATGTCCTGTTTCGGGGTGACGACGGCGAGCACGAACAGCACGAAGACGACGAACCACGGCAGCTGGCGCGGTCCCAGCACGAGGCTCGCGACCACCAGGGGGACGACCAGCACGACCAGCGGCACGACGTGGGGCTGGAACCAGATGCCCAGACCGGCGGCGAGCGTCACGGCCACGAGCGGCACCAGGACTCCCGAGCCGCGCGGCACGACCCGGTCGACGAGCTGCGTCAACCACTGCGGAGAACTCATGGCCGAGCTCCTCGCGACGTGCCGGGTTCCTTGGTGGACGATCGTACGGCTCGCGGACGTGCCGGGGGCCGCCTTCGGGGCGTCTGTGGACCGGTGTGTCGCACCGGCGTGCGGACCGGCGCCAGGACCGGCGTCAGGACTCGGCGGAGCCGCGCAGGGCGGACTCGGGCAGGGGCGGGAGCTCACCGGTCTCGTCGTAGGTGGACACCTGCGCGATGCGTCGGACGTGGCGCTCGTCGCCGGAGAACGGCGTGGTCAGGAACACCTCGACGAAGCGGGTCATGTCCTCGAGCGAGTGCATGCGCCCGCCGACGGAGACGACGTTGGCGTCGTTGTGCTCCCGGGCCAGCGCGGCGGTCTCCTCCGACCACGCCAGGGCGCAGCGGATGCCCTCGACCTTGTTGGCCGAGATCTGCTCGCCGTTGCCGGAGCCGCCGATCACGACGCCGAGGCTGTCGAGGCCGGCCTCGCGGTCCGCGGCCACCCCCTCGGCCGCCCGCAGGCAGAAGCACGGGTAGTCGTCGAGGGCGTCGTAGACGAACGGGCCGTGGTCGACGGCCTCGTAGCCGTGGTCGACGAGCCAGGCCATCAGGTGGTCCTTCAGCTCGAGGCCTGCGTGGTCGGAGCCCAGGTGAACGCGCATGGTGAGGAGTCTCCCAGAGGCCGGGGCCGGACCTCAGGACAGGTGCTGGTCCAGCCAGCCCGCGACCTGCCGGACGAGCGGCTCGGACGCCGTGGACGCCGCGTGCCGCCAGAACCCGTGGGTCTGGCCCAGGCAGCGGATCCCGACGGTCTCGACACCGGCCTCCGCGACGCGCCGGGCGAGCTCCTCGCCCTCGTCGCGCAGCGGATCGGCCTCCGCGGTCGCGACGAAGGTCGGCGGCAGCGTGTGCAGCCGGTCGGAGAGCAGGGGCGCGAGGTCCGGGTCGTCGAGGTCGGCCTCGCTGCGGGCGTACTGCCGCCAGTACCAGCCGGCCTCGGCCGGGTCGAACCCCGACGCGGGGCCGAGCTCCCACGACGCGGAGGCGCCGCGGGGGTCGAGGAAGGGGTAGACCAGCGCCACCGCGGAGAAGAAGCCGGGGTTGCGCAGGGCCGCCACGACGGCGAGGTTCGCCCCCGCGGAGTCCCCGTGGGCGGCGTACGGCCCGGGCGGCCCCTCGCGCCGCAGCCAGCCGACGACCGTGTCGAGGTCGTCGGGCGCGGCGGGGAACGGGTGCTCCGGGGGGCGGCGGTAGTCCACGCTCAGGACCGGCCGCCGGAGCCGGTTGGCGAAGCGCCGGCAGATGCCGTCGTGGACGTCGACGTCGTTGAGCACGAATCCCCCTCCGTGGGCGTGCACGACGAGGCCGGGCACCGCACCGGCCGGGACGTAGAGGCGGCAGCGGACGCCGTCGGCGTCGACGTCCTCGACCGATGCGACGTCCTCGCGCAGCTCGGCGAGGCTGGCGAGCCGGGTCCGCTCGCGGTGCGCAGCGAGGTCGAAGCCGGGCGCGGAGAGGTCCGGGCTGTCGTCGGCCGCGACCGCCGCGCGGACCTCCGGGTACATCAGCGCGCTCACCGCGACATGAGCGCGTCGACGGCGACGGCGACCGCGGCGGCGACGCGGAAGTCGATGCGTCGGTCCGGGACGGTGACGCGGTAGCGGTCGCCGATCGACATCTTCCGCTCCACGGAGAAGAGCGGCTGGCCCTCGCCGTCGACGAAGTCGAAGTGCACGGGGATGAAGTCGAGCTCGGTGAAGCGGCGCAGCAGCCCGACCAGCTGGCTCCGCTCGCGGCCGGTGCCGGTGTAGCCGGGACCCTCGATGTGGAAGGTCGAGCGCAGCAACGAGGCGCCGAAGTCCTTGCGGAAGAAGCCGATCTGCGCGCCGGACTCGTCGGTGACGTCGTACCCCGCGTTGAGGTCGAACGCCTGCCGCGCCTTGAAGCCGAAGACGGGGCGCGTCCTGCTCGCGTCGGAGAAGAAGGTGACCTGCTCCTTGAGGGCCATCCGCTTCTGCTCGGCCACGGCCATCAGCCGGGTGGGGTTGCCGGCGTCGTCGGACTCCGACACCTCGTAGCGGTTCACCATCATGGTGAGCTTCTGCTTCACCACGAAGTGCGGCAGGTACATCTCGGCGGTCGGCTCGGGCATGGGCAGGAGCCTAGCCAGCGCTGGCGCGCGCGAGCTCCTCCTCCACCACCGACGGGTCGAGCTTGCGGAACACCGGCGTCGGCTTGGCGACCTTCGCCCCCACGACGACCGGGCGGGACTCCCACGCCGGCGTCGCGGAGTACTCGCCGGTGATGACGGAGTACGCCGTGTGGCCGGCGCCGTTGCCCGGCTCGAGCTCCTCGACCTGCTCGATGCGCGGCATCGGCATGAACTCCCCCTCGCCACCGAGGACCGTGTGCACCTTGTTGGCCGAGTGGGGCAGGAACGGCGAGAGCAGGGTGTTGCAGTCGCTCACGCACTGCGCGGCGACGTGCAGGACGGTCCCGAGGCGCTCGCGCTGCGACTCGTCCTTCATCTTGTAGGGCTCGGTGACCGTGAGGTACTTGTTCACCTCGCCCACCACGCGCATCGCCTCGGCGATCGCGGCGCGCAGCCGGTGCTTCTCCACCAGGCCGCCGACGGTGGCGAAGCCGTCGCGGACCGTGGCGAGGACCCTCTCGTCGACCTCCTCGAACGGACCGGCCGCCGGGATCTCCCCGAAGCTCTTCGCGATCATCGTGGCGGTGCGGTTGACCAGGTTGCCCCAGCCGGCGACGAGCTCGGAGTTGTTGCGGGTCACGAAGTCGGCCCACGTGAAGGCGGCGTCGGAGGTCTCCGGGCCGGCGGCGCAGATGTAGTAGCGCAGCGGGTCGGGCCCGTAGCGGGCGAGGAAGTCACCGACGTAGATCACGTTGCCGCGGCTGGTCGAGAACTGCGAGTCGCCGAAGGTGAGGAACTCGCTGGAGACCACCTCGGTGGGCAGGTTGAGCGTGCCGAACCGTCCGGGCTCACCGCCCTTGTCGCCGCGCCCGTTGTAGGCGAGCAGCTCCGCGGGCCAGATCTGGGAGTGGAAGACGATGTTGTCCTTGCCCATGAAGTAGTAGGACTGGGCGTCCTCGCCGTCCTCGGCGGGGCTCCACCACTCGCGCCACTTCTCGGGCTCGCCCAGCCGCCGCGCCCACTCGATCGAGGCGGAGAGGTAGCCGATGACCGCGTCGAACCACACGTAGAGCCGCTTGGTCGGCTGGTCCTCCCAGCCGGGCACCGGGATACCCCAGTCGATGTCGCGGGTCATCGCGCGCGGCCGGATCTCCTGGAGGATGTTCTGGCTGAACTTGATGACGTTGGGACGCCACAGGCCGGTCGCCTCGCGCTGGTCGAGCCACTCCCCCAGCGCGCCGGCGAGCGCCGGCAGGTCGAGGAACCAGTGCTGGGTGTCGCGGAACTCCGGGGTCTCCCCGTTGATCTTCGACCGCGGGTCGATGAGGTCGGTCGGGTCGAGCTGGTTGCCGCAGTTGTCGCACTGGTCGCCGCGCGCCTCGGCGTACTTGCAGATCGGGCAGGTGCCCTCGATGTAGCGGTCGGGGAGGGTGCGGCCGGTGGACGGGCTGATCGCCGTCTTCGTCGTCTCCTCCACCATGTAGCCGTTGCGGCGGCAGGTCTCGAACATCTCCTGCACCACGGCGTAGTGGTTGCCCGTGGTGGTGCGGGTGAAGAGGTCGTAGGAGAGCCCGAGGCCGCACAGGTCGTCGACGATGACCTGGTTGTACTTGTCGACGAGCTCGCGCGCCGGAAGGCCCTCGTTGTCAGCCAGCACGAGGATGGGCGTCCCGTGCTCGTCGGTGCCGCTGACCATCAGCACGTCGTGACCCGCCATCCGCATGAACCGGCTGAAGACGTCGGAGGGCACGCCGAAACCGGCCACGTGGCCGATGTGGCGCGGGCCGTTGGTGTACGGCCAGGCGACGGCGGACAGGACACGAGTCATGGGCGCAAGCCTAGTGACCGGGCGCCGCCCCGCTTGCGCGGGTCGGCACCCGGACGAGTGCTCTCAGCTGAAGTCGAGGTCGCCCGTGCGGCTGCGCTTGAGCTCGTAGAAGTAGGGGAACTTCGCGACGGCGACGGCGCCGTCCCACAGCTCGCCGGCCTCCTCGCCGCGGGGGATCCTGGACAGCACGGGACCGAAGAACGCCGAGCCGTTGATGTGGATGGTCGGGGTGCCGACGTCGTCGCCGACCGGGTCCATGCCCTCGTGGTGGCTCTTGGCCACCGCGTCGTCCAGCGACGCGTCGTCCCACGCCTCGATCAGCTCGGCCGGCAGCCCCACGTCGGCGAGCGAGGCGGCGACGGTCTCGCGCGAGAGCTCCTCGCCGTTGTTGTGACGGCGGGTGCCGATGGCGGTGTACCAGTCGCCGAGGGTCGCGTTGTCGTACAGCTGGGCGATCCGGATCGCGACGCGCACCGGCTTCTCGGTGCCCTGCAGCATCTCGCGGTAGTCGGCCGGGATGTCCTTGTCCTTGTTGAGGTAGGCCAGCGACATCACGTGCCACTGCACCTCGATGTCGCGGACCTGCTCGACCTCCCGGATCCAGCGCGAGGTGATCCAGGCGAACGGGCAGAGGGGGTCGAACCAGAGGTCAGCGGTAGCCATGACGACCACAATCCCCCGCCGCGGCCGCCTATTCCCCCGGTGTGGGCCCGGCCACGCCGCCGGTGGCAGGATGCCCGCATGCCTGGAACCAACCTCACCCGGGACGAGGCCGCCACCCGCGCCGCCCTCCTGGACGTCGCGGCGTACACCGTCGACCTGGACCTGACGTCAGCCACCCGCTCCGAGGAGACCACCTTCGTCTCCACCACCACCGTGGAGTTCACCTGCCGCGAGCCCGGTGCCAGCACCTTCGCCGACCTGGTCGCCCCGAGCGTGCGCGAGATCACGCTCAACGGGCGCAGCCTCGACCCGGCCACGGCGTACGCCGACAGCCGCATCGCGCTCGACGACCTCGAGGCGACCAACACGCTGGTCGTCACCGCCGACTGCGCCTACTCCAACACCGGCGAGGGTCTGCACCGGTTCGTCGACCCGGCGGACGACCGGGTCTACCTCTACAGCCAGTTCGAGGTGCCGGACGCGCGCCGCGTGTTCACCACCTTCGAGCAGCCCGACCTCAAGGCCGTCTTCACCTTCAACGTCACCGCGCCCTCGCACTGGGTGGTGGTCTCGAACGCCGCCACCCCCGAGCCGACCGAGGCCGGCGACGGCGCCTCGCTGTGGCGCTTCCCGACCACGAAGCGGATGTCGACCTACATCACCGCGATCGTGGCCGGCGAGTACCACGGCGAGCACGACACCTACGAGGGCAAGTTCGGCACCATCCCGCTCGGTCACTACTGCCGCCAGTCGCTCAAGGAGCACATGGACACCGGCGAGCTCGTGAAGCTGACCAAGCAGAGCTTCGCGTGGTTCGAGGAGCAGTTCGACTACCCCTACCCGTTCGGCAAGTACGACCAGCTCTACGTCCCCGAGTACAACGCCGGCGCGATGGAGAACGCCGGCTGCGTCACGCTGCGCGACGAGTACCTGCCCCGCAGCCGCCAGCCCCGGTCGTTCTTCGAGTTCCGCGCCTCGGTGATCACCCACGAGATGGCGCACATGTGGTTCGGCGACCTGGTGACGATGAAGTGGTGGGACGACCTCTGGCTGAACGAGTCGTTCGCCGAGTGGGCCTGCTACTGGTGCGAGGCCAACGCGACCGAGTTCACCGACGCGTGGACCGGCTTCGCGAACGCCCGCAAGCAGACCGGCTACCGCGCCGACCAGCTGCCCTCGACGCACCCGATCGCGGCCGACAACGTCGACCTGCACGCGGTCGAGGTCAACTTCGACATGATCACCTACGCCAAGGGCGCCTCTGTGCTCAAGCAGCTGGTGGCGTGGGTGGGCATCGAGCCGTTCCTCCAGGGCCTGCGCGCCTACTTCAAGGAGTGGGAGTACGGCAACCCGGAGTTCAAGGACCTGCTCGCCACGCTCGAGAAGGCCTCGGGCCGCGAGCTCCAGGGCTGGGCCCAGGAGTGGCTGCAGACCGCGGGCGTCAACACCCTCGCCCCGTCCTTCGAGGTCGGCGACGACGGCGCCTACACGTCGTTCTCGGTGACCCAGTCCGCCCCCGAGGAGTGGCCCACCCTGCGCCGCCACCGCCTCGGCATCGGCCTCTACGACCAGGTCGAGGGCCGCCTCGTGCGCCGCGACTACCTCGAGATCGACGTCGACGGGGCGAGCACCGACGTCCCCGACCTCGTCGGCGTGGCGCAGCCGGCGCTGCTGCTGCTCAACGACGAGGACCACGCCTACGCCAAGATCCGCCTCGACGACCGCTCCCTGGAGACGGCGATCGCCTCGCTCTCCACCTTCGAAGACTCGCTCCCCCGCGCGCTCGTGTGGGGTGCCGCGTGGGACATGACCCGCGACGGCGAGATGCGCACCCGCGACTGGGTGGACCTGGTGCTGGCGAACATCGGCCAGGAGACCGACGCCTGGGCCGTGACCCGCATCCCGGCCTCCACCGCGCTCGCGGTCGCCTTCTACAGCGATCCCGACCACCGTCGCGAGCTCAAGGCCACCTGGGAGTCCGGCCTGCGCGAGCTGCTGCTCGCCGCGGAGCCCGGCAGCGACCACCAGCTGACCTTCGCCCGGTCCTACGCCGGGGCCGCGCACAGCGACGCCGCGCTCGACGACCTCATCGGCCTGCTCGACGGCTCCTTCACCGTCGAGGGCCTGGCGATCGACCAGGACATGCGGTGGACGCTGATCACCGCGCTCGCGAGGTCCGGCCGCTTCGGCGACGCCGAGATCGACGCCGAGCTCGAGGTCGACAAGACGATCTCCGGCAAGGAGAAGGCCGCCGCTGCCCGCGCCTCCCAGCCCACCGCCGAGGCCAAGGAGGCGGCGTGGAACGCGCTCCTCGACCCGGCGACGGCCAACGAGACGTCGCGCGAGATCGCGTTCTCGATCTTCCGCTTCGGCCAGGAGGACGTCATCGCGCCCTACCTCGAGAAGTTCCTGGACGCCTCCGCGACGCTCGTCGACGTGCTGGGCTTCCACAAGGCGTCGGTGATCCTGGAGTACGGCTTCCCGAAGCCGCTCGGCTCGGAGGCGACGCTCGCGCGCCTCGACGAGTGGCTCGCCGGCAGCACCGCACCCAAGCAGGCGCAGCGCTACGTTGGCGAGGCGCGGGCGGAGATCGCGCGGGCGCTGACCGCCCAGAGGTTCGACGCCAGCTGACGAGTGGGCGCCGGTGTCCCGCGATCACGCGTCGAGTGGGCGCGGACGTCCCGCGATCACGCGTCGAGTGGGCGCGGACGTCCCGCGATGACGCGTCGAGTCGGCGCTTGTGTCCCACGATCACGCGTCGAGTGGGCGCGGACGTCCCGCGATCACGCGTCGAGTTGGCGCGAGTGTCCCGCGATCACGCGTCGAGTTGGCGCGAGTGTCCCGCGATCACGCGTCGAGTTGGCGCGAGTGTCCCGGCGAGACCGGGGCACTCGCGCCGACTCGGCGCCCCTCCGCGGCGCACTCGCGCCCACTCGGCGCCCCTCTGCGGCGCACTCGCGCCCACTCGGCGCCCCTCTGCGGCGCGCTCGCGCCCACTCAGCGCACCTCTGCAGCGCACTCGCGCCCACTCAGCGCTCCACCGCGGCGCACTCACGCCCACTCGGCGCGCCTCCGCGGCGCACTCGCGCCCACTCAGCGCGCCTCCGCAGCGCACTCACGCCCACTCAGCGCCCCTCCAGAGCGTCAGGCGTGCAGCGTGTTCTGCGGGCGCGCGTGCTCGGCGAGCATCGCGATGCCGCGCTGGAGGCCGCCCAGCACGTTGCCGTCGGCGAACTCCGACGACATGGCGAGCACGGCGAGCTCGACCTCGCCGTCGGTGAGGTGGCGGCGGACCTCGCCGCCGGTGACGACCTCGATCACGCGGCGGGTGGGGTCGACCATCACGAGCACGCTGCGCGCGGGCGCCACGAGACGGTTGTGCAGGCGCGTGGCCCACGCGCGGGTGTCGTCGCCCTCGGCGGGACCGACGTAGACCGAGAACTCGAAGCGGCAGGACTGCTCGGCCAGGCGGATGGTCTTGTCGAGCGCCAGCCGGTCGGCCTCGCTCAACAGCTCACCAGCGGCCACTGGCGCCACCCGCTCGGGAGTCCTCGCCATCGGGCGCGGGGAGCTCGGCGACACCCTGGCGGGGGCCACCGATCCACTGGCCCTCGCCGGTGGAGTGGTCGGGGAGCAGCTTCTCGCCACGGACCATCGCCGGCAGGTAGACCGCCAGGACGATCAGCAGGAACAGCACGAGCGGCGCACCGACGTAGATGCCGAACGCGTGGAGCGCGTCGAGGTTGTTGACCTCGGTCGCGCCGCCCCACCCCTCGGGCACGTCGGCGTACGCCGGCGCGGTCAGCAGGGCCAGGGCCGGCGCGCTGGTCAGGACGAGGGCGCGGAGGCCCCGTCGCGTCGTTCGGGGGCGTCGGGCGTGCGTGCTCACGGCTACAAGGCTATCGCCATACTGGCGGGCATGCCTCACCCCCTCACCACCCCGATCCTCCACCTCGCCGAGCCCTCCGGGAGCGACACCGACTCCCTTGCCACGTGCTCGAGCGACGAGTGGCTCTGCAGCCGGGTCCTGGAGTGGACGGGCAACGAGAGGCTGGCCACCACGGTCGACTGGATCGTGGGCAAGCCCTCGGCCCTGGCGGGCCTCCTCCTCATCGGTCTCGTGGTCCGGTGGCTGCTGCACCGGCTGATCGACCGCATCATCAGGCGCGCCGAGTACGGCGTGCTGCCCGACCGCCTCACCCGCGCGATCACCGGCGGCCGGATGGGCGCCGCGCTGAACCTGCGCGACGACCCGGGCTACACCCGCCGGGTGCAGCGCGCGGCCACCATGGGCTCGCTGCTCAAGAGCATCGTCACCGGCGTGGTCTTCGCCGTCGTGGCGCTGATGTTCATCTCCGAGCTGGGCTACGACATCGCCCCCCTCATCGCGAGCGCGGGCATCATCGGCGTCGCCCTGGGCTTCGGCTCCCAGACGCTGGTGAAGGACTTCCTGTCCGGCATCTTCATGATCTTCGAGGACCAGTACGGCGTGGGCGACGTCGTCGACCTCGGTGAGGCCTCCGGCACCGTCGAGGCGGTGAGCCTGCGCGTCACCCGGCTGCGCGACGTCAACGGCACGGTCTGGTACGTCCGCAACGGCGAGATCCTGCGAGTGGGCAACATGAGCCAGAACTGGGCGCGCACGGTGCTCGACGTGACCGTCGGCTACACCGAGGACCTGGTCCACGTGCGCCGCGTGCTGGAGGAGGTCGCCCACGACCTCTGGGTGGACGAGGACTTCCAGGGCCTCATCATCGAGGAGCCCGAGGTGTGGGGCGTGGAGTCCCTGGGGGTCGACGGCATCGTCATCCGGGTGACCCTCAAGACCGCACCGATGGAGCAGTGGGGCGTGGCCCGGGCGATGCGCGAGAGGGTGAAGGCACGCTTCGAGGCCGAGGGCATCAACCTCGCCGTCGCGCAGCGGGTGATGTGGCAGGAGAGCGCCCCCTCGGCGGCATCCGCCGAGTCCACCGAGAAGGCGTAGCCCCGGCCGAGGGTCGCTGGCGTCCTGCGGGACAATGGCAGCGTGACCACCACGTTCTACGACGAGATCGGCGGCGAGGAGACGATCCGCGCGATCGTGCACCGCTTCTACGCCGGGGTCGCCGAGGACGAGGTGCTGCGGCCGATGTACCCCGAGGAGGACCTCGGTCCCGCGGAGGAGCGGTTCGCGCTGTTCCTGATCCAGTACTGGGGCGGGCCCACGACCTACTCGGACAGCCGTGGGCACCCGCGGCTGCGGATGCGGCACGCGCCGTTCAAGGTGACGCCGGCGGCCTCCGAGCACTGGCTCCGGCACTTCCGCGCCGGCCTCGACTCCGTGGAGCTCACCGAGGAGCAGGACGCCCGGTTCTGGGACTACGTGACCCACGCGGCCCAGTTCATGGTCAACTCGATGGAGTGACGTCCGCGGAGCCGCCCGGCCCGATCCGCCGGAGCTCCTCCGGCACCGGCGCCGGCCGACCGGTGGCGCTGTCGACGCAGACGCCGACGACCCGCGCGCGGGCGAGGACCTGGTCGCCGTCCCGCACGACCGACTCGAACACCACCGAGGTGCTGCCGACGCGCGAGATCCACGTCCGGCAGTCGTAGGGCTCGGGCCGGAAGAGGATCGGCCGGCGGTAGTCCACGTCAGTCTGCGCGACCACGAGGTGCTGGCCCTCGCCGAGCTCGCGGCCGGTGGCGACCAGCAGCTGGATGCGGGCCTCCTGGAAGTACTCGAAGTACTTCACGTTGTTGACGTGGCCGTAGACGTCGACGTCGCTGAACCGGACGTGGACCGGGTAGTGCCCGCCGGGCACCTCGACGACGTCGGGGAGCGCGGGTGGTCGGACCGGCTCGTCGGGCTCGAGGAGCCGCGACAGCGCCTCACGCTCGGCCTCGCCCAGCCGGCGGGGCCGCTCGGCGCCGAAGACGTACGGCGTCAGGACGGTCCGCGCGCGGAGGAAGACGGTCCGCTCGCCGGCCTCGTCCTCCTCGAAGACCTCGTAGGCCATCGTGAAGCTCGCGCCGCGGATCTCGGTGACCCAGCACTCGATGGCCACCGGCTCGAAGCCGAACGTCAGCGAGGAGACGTAGGTGACCTCGTGCCGCACGACCACGACGCCCTCGGCCAGGTCCTCGGCGCGGCTGTCCGGCGCGTGGGTGCGGAACAGGTCGACCCGCGCCTCCTGGAGGTAGTCGACGTAGGTGACGTTGTTGACGTGGCCCAGCAGGTCGAGGTCGGCCCACCTCAGCGGACAGCGGTAGAGATGGCGCACGGCCCGATCGTCGCAGATCCCGCCGCGGGCGGCGATCGGTACGGGCGCGGACGACCGGTGCGGTGGAGGCCGAGCGAGGCCGTGTCCGGCGCGGCGCTAGGGTGCGAGGAGACACCGAACCGACGAGTAACCGGAGTTCCCCATGCCCGAGGCAGTGATCGTTTCCGCAGCGCGCTCCCCGATCGGCCGCGCCAACAAGGGCTCGCTCAAGGACTTCCGCCCCGACGACCTCACCGCCCTGGTGGTGCGGGCCGCCCTGGAGAAGATCCCAGCGCTCGACCCCGCGGCCATCGAGGACCTCCTGCTCGGCTGTGGCCTGCCGGGCGGCGAGTCGGGCAACAACATGGCCCGCGTGGTGACGACCCTCCTCGGCCTCGAGGTGCCCGGCGCCACCGTCACCCGCTACTGCTCCTCGTCGGTGCAGACCACCCGGATGGCCTTCCACGCCATCAAGGCCGGCGAGGGCGACATCTTCGTCTCGGCCGGCGTCGAGACGGTGTCGCGCTTCGCCAAGGGCACCTCCGACCACCTCCCCGGCACGCGCAACCCGCTCTTCGACGACGCGGGCGCACGCACCCAGGCGTACGCCGAGGGCGGCCGGGACTGGCACGACCCGCGCGAGGACGGGCAGCTGCCCGACATCTACATCGCGATGGGCCAGACGGCGGAGAACGTCGCCCGGCTGCGCGGCCTCGACCGCCGCGAGCTCGACGAGTTCGCGGTGCGCTCGCAGAACCTCGCCGAGAGGGCGATCGCCGACGGCTTCTGGGAGCGCGAGATCACCCCGGTGACGCTGCCGGACGGCACCGTCGTGGGCAAGGACGACGGTCCGCGCGCCGGGGTGACCTACGAGGGCATCGCCGGGCTGGACCCCGTGTTCCGACCCGACGGCGTGGTGACCGCCGGCAACTGCTGCCCCCTGAACGACGGAGCGGCTGCGGTCGTCGTCATGTCGGACACGAAGGCCGCGGAGCTCGGCCTGACCCCGCTCGCACGCATCGTCTCGACCGGCGTCTCGGGGCTGTCGCCCGAGATCATGGGCCTCGGGCCCGTCGAGGCGACGCGCAACGCGCTGAAGTACGCCGGGATGAGCATCGACGACATCGACCTGGTCGAGATCAACGAGGCGTTCGCGGCTCAGGTGGTGCCGTCGTACCAGGACCTCGGCATCGACATCGACCGCCTCAACGTCAACGGCGGCGCGATCGCGGTCGGCCACCCCTTCGGCATGACCGGCGCCCGGCTGCAGAACACGATGCTCAACAGCCTCGACTGGCACGACAAGTCGACCGGCCTCATCACCATGTGCGTCGGTGGCGGGCAGGGCATGGCGATGATCCTCGAGCGGCTCTCCTGAGCTCTCCTGAGCGGTACTGGCGCGGCCCGCACTAGGCTGGCCGACATGACCACGACGGGCGAGCCGCGCTGGCTCGACGACCACCAGCAGCACTCGTGGCGTGCCCTCATGATGGGCATGACCCTGCTCGAGGAGCGCCTCGACGACGACCTGCGGCGCGAGTTCGGCATGTCGCTGACGGAGTACGAGGTGCTCGTGCGGCTCTCCGAGCGTCCGGGCCGCGCCATGCGGATGGCCCAGCTCGCCGACGCCATGGCGCACTCGCGCAGCCGCGTCACCCACACGGTCGCCCGCATGGAGGCCATCGGCTACGTCTCGCGCGGCACCACGCCCGAGGACGGGCGCGGTGTGGTGGCGACGATGACGGACAAGGGCTACGACCTGCTCGTGCGCGCGGCTCCGTGCCACGTGGAGAGCGTTCGCCGCAACCTGCTGGACCTCGTCGCGCCTGAGGACTTCGCCGCCGTCGGCCGGGTGTTCGACCGGGTCGCCGACCACCTGGTCACCCGCCACCCCGAGAGCGAGATCCGCACCAGCTGACCGCGCGCCGCGCGCGGCCACCCGGGCGGTCCCGCGGACCGTCCCGGGCGTCGCTCAGTCGCGCGTCAGGCGGCGGTGCGTGACCCGGTGCGGACGCGCGGCGTCGATCCCGAGGCGCTCGACCTTGTTCTCCTCGTAGGACGCGAAGTTGCCCTCGAACCAGAACCACTTCGCCGGGTCCTCGTCGTCGCCCTCCCACGCCAGGATGTGGGTGGCCACGCGGTCGAGGAACCACCGGTCGTGCGAGGTGACCACGGCACAGCCGGGGAACTCGAGCAGCGCGTCCTCGAGCGAGGACAGCGTCTCGACGTCGAGGTCGTTGGTGGGCTCGTCGAGGAGCAGCAGGTTGCCGCCCATCTTGAGGGTCAGGGCCAGGTTGAGCCGGTTGCGCTCACCGCCGGAGAGCACGCCCGCCTTCTTCTGCTGGTCGGGACCCTTGAAGCCGAACGACGCGACGTAGGCGCGGCTGTTCATCTCGAAGTTGGCGACCTTGATGAAGTCCAGCCCGTCGGAGACGACCTCCCACACGTTCTTCTGCGGGTCGATGCCGCCGCGGCTCTGGTCCACGTAGGACAGCTTGACCGTCTGCCCCACGGTGAGCTTGCCCTCGTCGGGCTCCTCGGAGCCGGTGATCATGCGGAAGAGGGTGGTCTTGCCGACGCCGTTGGGACCGATCACGCCGACGATGCCGGCGCGGGGGAGCTTGAACGACAGGTCGTGCATGAGGGTGCGGCCCTCGAAGCCCTTCTCCAGGTCCTCGGCCTCCAGCACGACGTCACCGAGGCGCGGCCCCGCCGGGATGTTGATCTCCGAGGTGTCGATCTTGCGCATCCGGTCGGCCTCGGCCGCCATCTCCTCGTAGCGCGCCAGGCGCGACTTGCTCTTCGCCTGCCGGGCCTTGGGGTTGGAGCGGACCCACTCCAGCTCCTTCTCGAGCATCTTGGCGCGCTTGGCGTCCTTGAGGCCCTCGACCTTCAGGCGCTCGCGCTTGGTCTCCAGGTAGGTGGAGTAGTTGCCCTCGTAGCCGTGGATCTTGCCGCGGTCGACCTCGGCGATCCACTCGGCGACGTTGTCGAGGAAGTAGCGGTCGTGGGTGATCGCCATGACGGCGCCCGGGTAGGTCTTGAGGTGGCCCTCGAGCCACTGCACCGACTCGGCGTCGAGGTGGTTGGTCGGCTCGTCGAGCAGCAGCAGGTCGGGCTGCTCGAGCAGCAGCTTGCACAGCGCGACGCGGCGGCGCTCACCACCGGAGAGGTTGTCGACCAGGGCGTCCGGCGGAGGGCAGCGCAGGGCGTCCATGGCCTGGTCGAGGCGGCTGTCGAGGTCCCACGCGCCGGCGTTGTCAAGCTCGGTCTGCAGGTCGCCCGTCTCGAGCATCAGCGCGTCCTGGTCGGCGTCGGGGTCGCCCATCTCCATGTAGGCGTCCTCGAGGCGCTTCATCTTCGCCTTGAGGTCCGCGACCGCCTCCTCGACGTTCTCCAGCACGGTCTTGCCCTCGGTGAGCGGCGGCTCCTGCTGCAGCATGCCGACCGTCGCCTCGGGGTCCTTGATCGCGTCGCCGTTGTTGGCGTGCTCGAGGCCGGCCATGATCTTGAACAACGTGGACTTGCCGGCTCCGTTGGGTCCCACGACGCCGATCTTGGCGCCATGGAGGAACGAGAGGGTGACGTTGTCGAGGACGACCTTGTCACCGTGGGCCTTGCGCACGTTGCGCAGCGTGAAGACGTACTCAGCCATGCGGGCGAGCCTACGGGGAACCGCACCCCGGCCGACAATCGCACCGCGGCGGCTGCGGCCCGCCGCCCGTCATGCCGCGCGCTGCCCGGCGGCCGGTGCCGCGGCACCCGCCGGCGCGGGGCCCTCCACGTGCTCGGCCACCGACCTCGCGAACGTGCTCGTGCCGTGGGTCAGGTCGTGGCCGACGGCGGACGCGACGACCTCGAAGGAGGTCTGCTGCTTGCCGTCACGCTCCCACACGTCGGCCACCAGCCTGCCGTGGACGACGACGGGGTCACCGGTGCTGAGCGAGGCGGCGACGTGGCGGGCGAGCCGGTTCCAGACCTTGACGGTGTGCCACGAGGTCGCGCCCGTGACCCACTCGCCGTCGCGGTAGCGGCTGGGCGTGCACGCCACGCGGAACGAGGCCACGGCGCGACCCTCGGCGAGCTCGCGCAGCGTCACGTCGCCGCCGACACGGCCGGTCAGCGTGATCTGGGTGTCGTACATCGGTGTCTCCTGGGGTCGGCGGCGGTGGGTCCGCCGCGATGACCCAAGGCTCGACATGCCGGCCGACAGCGGGGCGCCCGAGCGCGGGGCGCCTGTGGAGGACCTGCTGACGGCGCGGGCTGTGGACGCTTCCGGGCCGAACGGCCCCGGGGCTCTGGGCGGAGCGGTCAGCGCAGCGCGGCTGACAGCCCCTGGCGCACCTCGGCGTAGGAGGCGATCTCGGCCTGGATGGGCGCGACGACCAGCTCGGCGGAGACCTCTGAGATCGCGTCGCGCAACCGCTTGTCGGCGGTCCGGGCCCGCTTCCTCGCCGTAGCGGCGACGAGCCAGCGGCTCACGAGGGCCAGCAGCAGGCCGAGGAGGATCCCGCCGAGCAGCAGGAGGGTCGGCAGGGGGAAGCCGGCGACCTCGGGCGTCGGGGGCTCGGGCAGCCGGGCGTAGGACCCGAGCGCGAGCAGGGCCAGCCAGCCCGCGCCGACGACCGCGGAGAGGATCAGGACGTACTGCAGCACGCGCACGAGGTTCGCCCACACCGGGATCCTGGTGGCGCCGAGGTCGGTCGTGGCGACCGCTCGGTCGAGGCGGTCGCCGAGGTCGGGCAGCCGCGAGACCGAGGCGGCGCGGACGGCGGCCGCCCACGACGGGGCCATGCCCTCCCCGACCTGGTCGGCCAGGGCACGGACCTCGGTGTCGACGCGAGCGCGCTGCACGCCGGTCGCCTTTGGGACCGAGGTGCGCGCGGCGCCCGTGAGCTCCTTGCCGGCGGCGCCGAGGTCGAGGTGCAGCCGCTTCAGCGGGTCGGGCTTGAGCCGGGAGAACCACGCGGTGACCGGCCAGCCGGTGGCGCGGTTGGCACGCAGCCGCGTGGAGTCGGCGACGGCCTTGACCACCGTGGGCACGCCCGCCGCGTCCGCGAAGGCGTCGTCGAGGGCCGCGACGCGCTCCTTCGACAGGGTCGGCGCCTTGCTGGTGCCGACCGCCGCCTCGAGGCGCTCGGCCGCGGAGCGCACGTCGGCCTCGAGGCGTGACCGGGTCACCTTCTTCTGCGCGACGCGCTCGGCGATCATGCCGCGCAGCTCGTCGATGCCCCATCCCTGTCGGGCGCTGACCGGCAGCACCGGGACGCCGGCCAGCCCGTCGGCCTCGAGCAGCCGGCGGACGTCCTCCACCATGCTGGCGCGGCGGTCCTCCGGCACGGTGTCGATGTGGTTGAGCACCACGAGCATCACGTCGCGGTGCCCGGCGAGCGGCCTGAGGAAGCGGTCGTGGATGGCGGCGTCGGCGTACTTCTGCGGGTCGAGGACCCACACGAGCATGTCGGCGAGCTGGACCAGCCGGTCGACCTCGAGGTGGTGGGAGACCTCGGTTGAGTCGTGGTCGGGCAGGTCGAGGAGCACGACGCCGCGTAGGTCGACGTCCTCGTCGGCCTGGGAGAGCATCGAGTCGCGGGTGACCTGGTGGCGGCCCGGGATGCCGAGCCACTCGAGCAGCTCCTCGGCGCCCTGCTTGCCCCACACGACGGCCGTCGCCCACGAGGTGGTGGGCCGGCGGACGCCGACGGCGGCGAGCTCGAGCCCGCTGAGCGCGTTGAAGGTCGAGGACTTGCCGGATCCGGTCGCCCCGGCGAGGGCGACCACGGTGTGGTCGGCGGAGAGCTTGAGGCGGCTCGCGGCGCGGGAGGCGACGGCCATGGCGTCGTCGACGACGGCGTCGTCGACGCGACCCCGGGCACCGGCGGCGGCGCGCTCGAGTCCTTCGACGCGGGCGCCGATGTCAGAGCTCCTGGTGACCAGCTTCTTGGCCCCTTCGAGCAACGACGTCATGGCTCCCTCACGGTCCGGTGGCTGTGCGTGCGCCACCAGCCTAGGGGGCGCCGTCCCCCGTGCCCGACATCCGGGGCGGCTCGTCCTGCGCCGGGTCCTGCCCCGGCTCCTGCGACGGGTCGCCGGGAGCCCCTGCGGGGTGCGTCGCGGCGTAGCGCAGGTCGTCCACCTTGCGGGCGGCCGCGCGCAGCCGCTCCGGCGCCTCCGGGGACACCTCGAGGCTGTCGAGGAGGTCGGTGTAGCGGCGTCGCTCGGCGTCGAGGAGGTCACTCATGGACGCCTCCAGCCGGCGCCGGGCGCGCTCGGCGAGGGACCGCACCGCCTGGTCGCCGAAGACCGCCTCGAGCAGCTTCTGCCCGAGGAGCGCCGACCCGCCGGCGATGCCGGCCTCCGCCCCGACGAGCATCCCTCCGGTGTGCGCGAAGACGACGACCATCAGCGCGACCGCCAGGCCGTTGACGCCGAAGGCGAGGAAGCGCGCGGTCGAGCGCTTGTCGGCGCCCTCCGAGCGGACCATGTCGAGCACGTCGGCCTGCCAGTCGCGCACCGCGCGCTCGGCGCGCCGGCGGAAGTCGCGCGACGCGCGGCCGAGGTCCTCACCGGCGTCGCGCAGCAGGACCTGGCCGGCCGCGGTGCTGCGCCACGACGCCTCGGCGCGCTCGGCGGCCGCCTCGGCGTGCTCGAGGATCAGCGTCTCGAGGCCGGACTCCACGGCGACGGTGACCCGCTCGGCCTGCTGGGGCTTGCCCTTGACGGCGCTGACCACCCGGTCGCGGATCCACCCCACCCGGGTCTCGAGCGTGCGCAGCAGCTCGCCGGTGCCCACGAACTCCTGCCAGCGGGCCAGCACCTCGCCCCGCAGCAGCGTGCCGTCGGCCGACGCCTCCCCGACGGCGCTCACGGCTCGGTCGTAGGCGTCGTTGACGTCGTCGCGCAGCCGGCGCACCGCGTCGACCTGCTCGGTGGCGGCGTCGGCGACCGCGTGGGTACGCCGGCCCAGGGTGCGGATGGCGCCCTCGAGCGTCTGCTGGACCACCGCGCTGCGGGCCTCCTGGTCCTGGGCCAGCGCCTGCAGCCACTCCCGGATCTCCAGGACCGCCGTCGACGGCAGCAGCCCCATGTCGGAGACCTCGCCCTCCTCGACGATGAAGAGCGGCGAGTCCTTCAGCCCGCGGCTGGCCAGCATCCGGGCCAGGTGCGTGGAGATGGTGTCGACCGCGTCGGGCGCCGTCCGGTCGAGGACGATCGCGACGGCCGCCGAGCGCTCGGCGGCCCGACGGAGGAAGTCCCACGGCACCTGGTCGGCGTACCGCGCCGCGGAGGTGACGAACAGCCAGAGGTCCGCCGCGGCGAGCAGCTGCGCGGCGAGCAGGCGGTTCTGCTCCTCCACCGAGTCGATGTCGGGGGCGTCGAGCACGGCGAGCCCGGGTGCCATCACCGGGGACGGCACCAGCTGCAGCGCACCCGGGTCGTTGGTCTGCCGGTCGACGCGCTCGAGCTCGGGCAGCAGGCGGTCCTGGCCGAACCACTTGGCGTCGGAGGGGTGGTGCACGAGGACGGGCGAGCGGGTCGTGGGGCGCAGCACGCCGGGCGTGGTCACCCGGGTGCCGACGATGGAGTTGACCAGCGTCGACTTGCCGGCGCCGGTGGAGCCGCCGACGACCGCGAGGAGCGGCGCGTCGAGCGTCATCAGCCGCGGGATCACGTAGTCCTCGAGCTGGTCGACCATCTCCGCCTTCGCGGCGCGCTGCTCCTCGGCCCCGGGCAGCTCCAGCGGCAGGTGGGCCTCCTGCAGCGCCCCTCGAAGCCGCACCAGCGCGGTCACCATCGCGGTGGTCACGTCGGGCGTGCGTCCGGCTGCTGCGGCCGGCTCGCCGGCGTCGTGCTCGCTCATCGGGTCGGCACCACCTGTCCGGGGAAGGAGATGTAGGGACGGATGCGGCGCAGCTCCTCGACGTGCTCCTGGCCGCGGACGGAGAAGTCCGACGGCGCGGTGCCGCGGAGGTATCGGTGGTGGAGGTATCCCAGCTCGATCGCCGCGGCCTGGTAGGCCCGCATGCCGCGCTCGCCCTGCGGGCCGCCGTGGTGGCGGGCCCAGCGCCGGGCGTGCCGGCGGGCTCGCAGGTCGACGAGCCACGGGATGTCCGTCGCGGGCAGCAGCCCGCGGTCGGCGGCGTCCTGCAGCGCCAGGGTCAGCAGCGGCCGCTCCGAGCGCCGGCGGTAGACCGCGAAGGCCGCCACGCCGAGGAGGGCGGGGAGCATGAGGGTGCCGTAGACGACGAAGAAGTGACCGGTGCCCGACAGGGTGGAGGAGTTCCAGAGCCCGTGCAGCAGCGCCGCCAGCGCGAAGCCAGCGATCGGGGCGAGCAGCCGCACCCACGCCAGCCGGGCGGCGATGGCGAGGCCGACCCCGATGCCGATGAAGACGGTGAACAGGGGGTGCGCGAAGGGGCTGATCAGGCAGCGCAGGATGAACGTGCCGGTGAGCGCGGTCGTGCCGCCGGGGCCGAGGCCGTCGGTGCCGTCGTAGGCAGCGGCCAGGTAGAGGATGTTCTCGGTGAAGGCGAAGCCGATCCCGACCATGCCGGCGTAGACGATGCCGTCGAGCACCCCGTCGAGCTCGTGCCGGCGCCACCACAGGAGCAGCAGCAGGAACGCGCCCTTGGTCGCCTCCTCGGTGATCGGCGCCACCACGGCGAGGCTGTCGCGCTCGCTGGCGCCGCCGGCGATGCCGATGCCCTGGAAGACGAGCGCGGCCGCGGTCGCCACGAACGCCCCCCACAGCAGCCCGGCGAGGAGCAGGCTGCGCGGCTCGGGCTCGTAGCGGTCGAGCCACATGAAGCAGCCGACGAGCGGGCCGACGGGCACCGCTGCGAGGACCGCCGCGAGGGCGAGCGACCCCGGGGCGCCGGACAGGCCGACCACGAGCGCCATCGCGAGGCCGCCGAGCAGCACCAGGACGCCCACCACGACGGTGAACGCGACACTGTCGCGGCGGCTGCGGTGCATGGTCCCGACCCTAACGGAGCGGCTGCGGCGGGCCGGCGCTCGCCGCACCCCTACGGGGGACGGTTCTCCGCTCGCGGCGCCCGCGTGGCGGCGTACAGTGACCGCGTGAGCGAGCCGACCGCAGAGATCCCCGCCGAGACCGCCCAGACCGCCGACACCGCCGCTGACGGCGCCGGCGACCAGCCGAGGACCGAGTCGCACGACCCGGCCGTTCCCGCCGCCTACGCCGCCTTCATGCGCGAGGGCTGGGGCGACCGCGCGCTCGACGTGCCCCGCCACCCGGTCGCCGACCGTGCCGCCGACCGCCGCGCCCGGCTGGCCGAGGCGTTCCCCGGGGACCGGCTCGTGCTGCCCGCCGGCACCTACAAGGTCCGCGCCAACGACACCGACTACCGGTTCCGGCCCGACACCGCCCACACCTACTTCTCCGGCAACCAGACCTCCGACGCCGTGCTGGTGATCGAGGACGGCGAGTCCGTGCTCTACGCGCGCCCGCGGTCCGAGCGCGACACCGACGAGTTCTTCCGCGACCGGCAGTACGGCGAGCTGTGGGCGGGCCGCCGCCCGTCCGCGCAGGAGATCTCGGACTCCCTGGGCATCGAGGTGCGCCACGTCAAGGACCTGCCCTCGTTCGACGACGACCGCAAGACCCGCGACCTGACCACCGACGAGGACCTCGCCCGCGTGGCGGACGAGCTGCGGCTCGTCAAGGACGAGTGGGAGGTCGGCGAGCTGCAGGAGGCGTGCGACATCACCGCGCTCGGCTTCGAGGACTCCGTGCGCGAGTGGGACCGCGTGCTCGAGTTCGGCGAGCGGTGGATCGAGGGCACGTTCTTCCGCCGGGCCCGCGCGATGGGCAACGACATCGGCTACGACTCCATCTGCGCCGGCGGCTCGCACGCCACGACGCTGCACTGGATCGACAACACCGGGGCGGTCGAGCCCGGCAAGCTGGTCCTGCTCGACATGGGCGTCGAGGGCCACAACCTCTACACCGCCGACGTGACCCGCACGCTGCCCGTCGACGGCAGGTTCAGCCCGCTCCAGCGGGACCTCTACGACCTCGTGCACCGCGCGCAGCAGGCCGGCATCGACGCGGTGCGCCCGGGCGTGCCGTTCCTGGCCGCTCACGAGGCCGCCATGCACGTGCTGGCCCACGGCCTCGAGGACATGGGTCTGCTGCCCGTCCCCGCCCAGGAGGCGCTCGACCCGGAGTCGAAGGTCTACGCACGGTGGACGCTGCACGGCACCTCGCACATGCTCGGCATGGACGTGCACGACTGCGGCCGCGCGTCCGCCGACATCTACCCCAAGGGCGAGCTCGCCGAGGGCATGGTGCTCACCGTCGAGCCCGGCCTCTACTTCCAGGAGGACGACCTCCTGGTCCCCGAGGAGCTGCGGGGCATCGGCATCCGCATCGAGGACGACATCCTCGTCACCGCCGACGGCAACCGGAACCTCTCAGCCTCGCTGCCCCGGACGTCGGCCGACATCGAGGAGTGGATGGGTCGGCTGCGCTGACCGTCCAGCCACTCGTGGACTGCCACCACTACGACGCGTTCCGCTGCCGCTCGTGCACCCTGCTGGCGGTCCCGCGCGCCCGCCAGCTCTCCGACAAGGAGGCGCACGCCCGGTCACTGGTGCCGGCCCCTGTGTGGCTGCCCACCGTGGCCGGGGCGGACGCGGGCTTCCGCAACAAGGCGAAGATGGCCGTGGGCGGCACGGTCGCGGCGCCGACGCTCGGGATCCTGGACCGCGACCTCGCCGGGGTCGACCTGCGTGACTGCGGCCTGCACTCCCCCGGCCTGACCGCGGCGCTCGACGGCGTCGCCGCCTGGATCAGCAGCGCCGGCCTGGTGCCGTACGACGTCGCGGCTCGAGCGGGCGAGCTCAAGCACGTGCTCCTCACCGAGTCGGGAGACGGCGCGCTCATGCTCCGGCTGGTGATGCGCTCGACCGCGCTCGAGGCGCGGGTGCGCTCGCGGCTGCCGGCCCTGCTGGAGGCGGTGCCGGCACTCCGGGTGGTGACGATCAACGTGCAGCCGGAGCACAAGGCGGTCCTCGAGGGCGAGCGGGAGATCGTGCTCACCGCCTCGTCGACCCTGCCGATGCGGCTGGCGACCGGCGTCACGCTCCGCCTCGGCCCGCGCTCGTTCTTCCAGACCAACACCCCGGTCGCCGAGGCGCTGTACGACCAGGCGCGTGCCTGGGTGGACGCGGTGCCGGACGTGCGCACCGTGTGGGACCTCTACTGCGGTGTCGGCGGCTTCGCCCTGCACCTCGCCGCACCCGGGCGCGAGGTGCTCGGCGTCGAGGTCTCCGCGGACGCCGTCGAGGCGGCACGGGCGACGGCGGCCGACCTCGGCGCCGCGGCGACGTTCGTGGCCGCGGACGCGACGGCGTACGCGCTCGCGCAGGACGCCGCACCGGACCTGGTCGTGGTCAACCCGCCCCGTCGCGGGATCGGCGCCGACCTGGCGGGCTGGCTCGAGGCGTCACCCACCCGCCACGTCGTGTACTCGTCGTGCAACGCCGAGTCGCTGGCGCGTGACCTCGAGGCCATGCCGTCGCTGCGGCCGGTCGAGGCGCGGGTGCTGGACATGTTCCCGCACACCAGCCACTACGAGGTGATGGTGCTGCTGTCCCGTTGAGGGGCTCAGGCCTCGCGCCAGCCGGTGGCCGTGTCGTGACCGTGCGCGGCCATCAGGCTCAGCCCGCCGTCCACGGTGTAGGAGGAGCCGGTGACGTAGGCGGACCGCGGCGAGGCCAGGAAGCCGATGACCGAGGCGACCTCGGCGACGTGGCCCGGGCGTCCGACCGGGTTGCCGGGCCGGTCCTGGTGGTAGGCCTCCGACTCGTCCTGCCCCGTCATCGGGGTCGAGATCTCCCCGGGCGCGACCGCGTTGACCGTGATGCCGTGCTCGGCGAGCTCGAGCGCCATCACCTTCGTCAGCATCCCGAGCCCGGCCTTCGCGGCGCAGTACGCCGCCGCGCCGTACCGCGGCAGGTGCTCGTGCACGCTGGTGACGTTGACGATGCGGCCACCACGGTCCTGCTCGACGAGCCGGCGCGCGGCGTGCTTCGCGCAGAGGAACGGCCCGTCGAGGTCGGTGGCGAGCACGCGGCGCCACGTCTCGAGGTCGAGGTCGACGGCCCGGTCGGAGTGCCCGGTGCCCGCGACGTTGACGAGCACGCCGAGCCCCCCGAGCTGGTCGGTGAGCCGGTCGACGACGCCGCCGGCGTCGGGCGAGGAGGCGTCGAACGGCTCGACGAAGGCGCGCTGGCCGCGCCGCGCGACCTCCTCGGCCGTGTGCCGGATGCCGTCCTCGTCGGTGTGGAAGGTGAGCCCGACGTCGAAGCCCTCGCTGGCGAGGAGGGTGGCGGTCGCCTGACCGATGCCGGAGTCGCTGCCTGTCACGATCGCGAGGCGTGGGTAGTTGTTGGCCATGCCGTTGGCGTACCCGACGACGCACGGCTCATGCGGCCGTGCGTGCTCGCCTGTCAGCCGCGGCGGATCCTGGGACCGGTGCCGGTGCTCCTCGGCCTCACGGTCTCGCGGTGGCCGTCGTCGACGGTGGACCGAGGACCGCGAGGTCGGTCGTGGGCAGCGGCGAGGAGGCGGTGACGCCCAGCCGGACCCAGCGAGGCGAGGAGAGGCACGCCGTGGGGACGGACACCGCGAGCAGGTCTCCCCCCGCGATCGAGCCGTGCCCGGAGGGCGCGACAGTCGATCTCCCCGTGCCGGCCCGCGATCCCCACGCGCGTGCGCCGGCCCTCCGCCCTCACCACGACGGAGAACGAACCTGTCCTCGTCCGGACCAGGATGCGCACGGAGTGCTCCTCCGCACCAGCGAGATCGCGGAAGTGGACGGTGACGGCCAACCGCTTCCTCCCGTGCGCGCCCACCGTCCGGACGATGTCGGCCGGTGACGGGTCAGGCGGCGGTGGGAGCTCGGCGTCGTCGTCGGCGAGGAAGCCGACGACCACTGCGTCACCTGCCGGGTCCTCAGTGACCGCCTTCTCGGCGTGGGCTGCCGTCGGCAGGAGGAGGAGCGCGGTGGGGGGCAGCAGCGCGGCGAGCAGGCGCGTGCCGGGGCGGTGGATCATGGCGTCCAGCTCCGTGGGTGGTGAGGGTGGCCGGCACGGCTCAGCCGCGGCGGATCCGCGGCCCCTTGGCGAGGCTGTTCACCCGGTACCCGTCGCGGTGGCCGTCGTCGGCGAGGAAGAAGACGGTGCCCGGGTCGTCCGCGTACAGCCTCGGCGTGGCGGTCGCCCTGACGCCGAGCCGCACCCAGCGAGGAGCGCCGATGCACCGCGCGGGCACGGAGAGGGCCACGGTGTCCGCCGCCCCGCCGTACATCGCGCTCGCTCCCCGACACCCGAACGCCTCGCCGCGCTGCCGCGCCAGTGCGACCGTCACCCGGCGCGCAAACCGCCGCTCGGCAGGGACGTCGAAGGTGCCACGGGGCGTCCAGACCCGCACGAGCGTCCGGTGCTGCATCCGCACCTCGAGGTCGCGGAAGTGCACGGTGACGGTCAACCGGCGCGGAACGAACGCCGCGGCCGTGCGGAGGACGTCGACCGACGCCTCCTCCGGCGCCGGGACGAACTGGAACTTCTCGTAGTCCGTCCACGCTCGGGAGTCGCCCGTGGCGTCCTCCGTCACCATCGTCCCGGCGTGCGAGGCGGCGGGGAGCAGGAGGGCGGCGAGAGCCAGGAGGGCGGCCAGACGGGCACCGTGCCGGGACGACATGAGCGAACCCTGGTCAGGCGTCCCACGACGTGTGACTCGAACCACGGAATCCGGACGGGGCACCTCCGGTTGTGACTGACGTGCGAGCCGCCACGACCACCCCCACGAGCGTCGGAGACCTCCTGACGCAGCGTCGTGCCATCGACCTCGTTCGCACCGAGAGCGCACTCTGTCGGCTCCGACGCACCGCCTGATCCCCCGACATCCCCGATCCGTTGCGTCTGTCGTCCGGCACCCGTCCGGACGGTCCCCGAAAGGTTGCCCTCGAGCATGAGTACTTCTGTCATCGAGCCCGAGAAGCGGACCCGCTTCCGGCTCCCCTCGTTCGGCGTCCAGGTCCTCATCGGCCTGGTCCTCGGCGTCGTCCTCGGCCTCGTCGCCCGGAGCATGGGCGCGGACGGCGTGGACGCCGCGACCGGCGAGGTCGACCCCAACTGGCTGACCGAGACCCTCAGCACGATCGGCGGCACGTTCGTGACGCTGCTGCGGACCGTGGTGCCGCCGCTGGTCTTCCTCGCGATCGTCGCCTCCATCGCCAACCTGCGTGACGTCACGGGCGCCGCGCGGCTGGCCTGGCGCACGCTCGCGTGGTTCGCCATCACCGCGCTCGTCGCCGTGGTCATCGGCATCGTGCTCGGGCTGGTGCTCCAGCCGGGCGCCCACACGAGCGTCACCTCCGACGCCGCGTCCGCCCCGTCGACCACCGGCTCGTGGCTGGACTTCCTGACCGGGCTGGTGCCTGCGAACGTCCTCGGCCTCCAGGGCTCGGCCCCCGGCGACGGCTCCGTCGGCCTGTCCTTCAACGTGCTGCAGATCCTCGTCATCTCCATCGCCGTCGGCATCGCCACCCTGAAGGTCGGCGAGGCCGCCGAGCCGTTCCTCGCGATCGTGCGCTCGGCCCTGGCCGTGGTGCAGAAGGTCCTGTGGTGGATCATCCTGCTCGCCCCGATCGCCACCGTCGGCCTGCTCGGCAACGCGGTGGCCAGCTACGGCTGGGACGCGCTCGGCTCGCTGGGCATGTTCACCGTCGCGATCTACGCCGGCCTCGCACTGGTCGTCCTCGGCGTCTACCCCGCCCTGCTCCGGCTGCACGGGCTGTCGGTCCGCCAGTTCTTCTCCGGCGCCTGGCCGGCGATCTCGCTGGCGTTCGTCTCCCGCTCCTCGGTGGGCACGATGCCGCTGACCGAGTCGGTGACCGAGCGCAACCTGGGCGTCCCGCGCGCCTACGCCTCGTTCGCCGTGCCGCTCGGCGCGACGACGAAGATGGACGGCTGCGCGTCGATCTACCCGGCGATCTCGGCGATCTTCGTGGCGCAGTTCTTCGGCCTCGACCTGTCGGTCACCGACTACCTGCTCATCGCGTTCGTCTCGGTCATCGGCTCGGCGGCCACCGCGGGCGTCACCGGCGCGACGGTCATGCTCACGCTGACCCTCTCCACCCTCGGCCTCCCGCTCGAGGGCGTGGGCCTGCTCCTCGCGATCGACCCGATCCTCGACATGGGCCGCACCGCGGTCAATGTCACCGGTCAGGCGCTGGTGCCGACGATCGTCGCCAAGCGCGAGGGCATCCTCGACCAGCAGGCGTACGACGCCCCGCGCGGGCGCAACGCCTGGCGCGAGGACGCCGACGCGGACGCCCCCCTGCAGCCGGTCACCGCGGCCTGAACCACCCGCACCACCTGATTCGGGGACGATCTCGGTCGAGACCAGACCCTCCCGATGGTGCGCCGCCCCGCACGGGCGGCGCACCATCGTCGTCTCCAGGGCAGGGGGACGAAGGCGGTCGGCGGGGGCCGACCGCCTTCGTGGCGTCCGGGCACCGTGCCGCGCCGTCGCACCGGGCTGGAATACTGCTCCGGCCAGCCCCCGTAGCTCAGCTGGACAGAGCGGCGGCCTTCTAATCCGCGGGTCACAGGTTCGAATCCTGTCGGGGGCGCCACGCACGCCTCGGTGATCGGCGAGGGTTCAGCCCTCGCCCTCCCTCTCAGGGGTGAAGGCGCCCACATGAGGCCCCTAGCGACGGGTACGGACCGCGCGTCGCACCCCCCACCGCAATCGAGGTCCCGCATGTCCAACGACCTGGACGTGTCCGTCCTGACCGTGCTCGCCGTGCTGGCCGGCATCGCCGTCCTGCTCTACGTCATGGCCGCGCTCGACCCGACCAACGTGCGCAAGCCGAAGCCCGCGCACCGGGCGGCTGCCCGGGGCCGCGCCGAGTCCTGACGGCCCGCGCGCCGCTCAGCCGGCGGCGTAGGCGTCGATCTCGGCCCCGATCCGCGCCTTGACCTCGTCGGGCGCGAACGACGCCCCGACGGCCGCCCGGGCCAGGTCGGCCACACCCGCCTCGTCGAGGCCCAGGAGGCCTGCCGCGACTTCGTAGTCGTGGTTCAGCGACGTCGCGAACATCGGCGGGTCGTCGGAGCTGATGGTCACCGTCACCCCCGCTGCGACGAACTCCCGCAGCGGGTGGTCCTCGATGCGCTCGACGGCACGGGTGGCGACGTTCGAGGTGGGGCAGACCTCGAGCACCACCCCGGTCCCGGCGAGGTGCGCGAGCAGCTCCGGGTCCTGCGCCGCGGACGTGCCGTGGCCGATGCGCTCGGCCCCGAGCAGCCGCACCGCGTCCCAGACGGTGGCCGGGCCGGTGGTCTCGCCCGCGTGCGGCACCGAGTGCAGCCCGGCCGCCCGGGCGGCGGCGAAGTGCTCGCGGAACTGCGCGCGCGGCACCCCGATCTCGGGGCCGCCGAGGCCGAAGCCCACCAGCGCGTCCGTGCGGTGCTCGAGGGCGTACTCGAGCGTGGCGTCGGCCGCCGGGATGCCGAGCTCGCCCGGGATGTCGTAGATCCAGCGCAGCACCAGTCCGAAGTCGCGCTCCGCCGCGACCCTCGCATCCTCGATCGCCTCGGTGTAGGCGGTGATGGGGATCCCCCGCCGCACGGAGGTGTACGGCGTGCAGGTCAGCTCGGCGTAGCGCAGGTTCTGTCCCTCGGCCATCTCGCGGGCGACCTCGTAGGTCAGCAGCCGGACGTCCTCGGGCGTGCGCACGAGGTCGACGACGGCGAGGTAGACCTCGATGAAGTGGGCGAAGTCGCGGAAGGTGAAGAACCTCCGCAGCTCGTCGAGGTCGGACGGCACGCCCGCCGCCGGGTGGCGCGCCGCGAGCTCGGAGACGATCCGCGGCGACGCCGACCCGACGTGGTGGACGTGGAGCTCGGCCTTGGGCAGCCCGGCGATGAAGGACGAGAGGCTCACGCCCGGCAGTGTCCCAGAGGTCAGCCGCCGGTGCCGACCATGGCCGCCGCGATGTCGGCGACGCTCCGCCCCTCGACCTCCTCGCCGTCGACGAGGACGGTCGGGGTCGAGTCGACGCCGGCGTCGGACGCGGCGTCCGAAGCCGCCTCCACCCAGCCCTCGAACGCCATGTCCTCGATGCCCGGGCGCACGTCGTCCTCGGTGGCGCCGGCCTCGACGGCCCACTCGACGAGCCGGTCCTCATCGGGGAAGGGGCCGGACTCCGCGGGCTGGTTGTCGAACAGCAGGTCGTGGAACTCCTTGGCGACCTCCGGTCCGGACGCGTCGAGGACGACTGCGAACGCGTTCGCGGCCTCGGGCGAGTAGTCGCTGATCCGCTCGAGGAACGCGATCGGCCGGTACTCCACGGTGACCTCACCGGCCTCGACGGCGGCGTCGAGCTGGTCGCCGACGGTCTGCTCGAGCTGGCCGCAGAACGGGCAGAGGAAGTCCTCGTAGATCACGATCTCCTTCGGCGCGTCGGCCTCGCCGACGACCAGGCCGTAGTCGCTCGTCGCGCCCTCGGGCGGGGTGTCGGGCTTGTCCGAGCCGAGGCTCGTCACCAGGAAGTAGCCACCGACCAGGAGGACCAGGACACCCACGATCGTCCCGAAGCGCACCAGCTGCTGCTTGCGCTTGGCCGCCTTGCGGCGCTCCTCCGCCTGGGCACGGGCACGCTCGGTCCTCGCCCGCCTGGCCTCCCGCCGGGCCGCGGCCGCGGCCTTGTCGTCGGGGGTCCTGCGCGAGCTCTTCTTCTGCGCCATCGAGGGCTTCCTTCGTTCGCGGTCGTCCGGGATCAGTGCGTCCGGCCCGGGCAGGGGCGCCGGACCGGTACCTGCACAGGCACCGACCCTAGGAGGTGAGGCTGAGTCGACGCTGAGAGGGCCGCAGTAGGGTGGCTCGTCGTGAGCGACAGACTGGTGTGGATCGACTGCGAGATGACCGGGCTCGACCTCGGGGCCGACGCGCTCATCGAGGTCGCCGCACTCGTGACGGACTTCGAGCTCAACGTGCTCGGCGAGGGCGTCGACGTCATCATCAAGCCGCCGCAGGAGTCGCTGGAGCAGATGGTGGAGTTCGTGCGCTCGATGCACGAGAAGTCCGGCCTGCTCGACGAGCTCGCCTCCGGGACGACGCTGGCCGAGGCCGAGGAGCAGGTGCTGGCCTACATCAAGGAGCACTGCCCCGACGGGAGCCGGCCGCCGCTCGCCGGCAACACGGTCGCCACCGACCGCTCCTTCCTGGCACGCGACATGCAGGCCCTCGAGTCGTTCCTGCACTACCGGATCGTCGACGTCTCCTCGATCAAGGAGCTGTCGCGCCGCTGGTACCCCCGCGCCTACTTCGCCGCGCCGACCAAGCGCGGCAACCACCGCGCACTGGCCGACATCCAGGAGAGCATCGAGGAGCTCCGCTACTACCGCGAGGCCGTCTTCGTGCCGCAGCCCGGCCCCGACAGCGCCCGGGCCCGGGAGATCGCGGCTCGCCACGGCGGGCAGCTGACCGGCCTCGGCGCGGACCCCGACCTCGATTCCAGCCCACCGGCCTGAGTGCCCTACACTTCACGACGTCCTTCGCGCTCGCGCGAGGAACATGGTGGGTATAGCTCAGCTGGTAGAGCGCCGCGTTGTGGTCGCGGATGTCGCGGGTTCAAGTCCCGTTACTCACCCCAACCGATCGAGGCCCCGGCTCCGCGAGCCGGGGCCTCGGCCGTTCCCGCTCGGCCCCTCCATCGGCGGCTCGTGCTCTCAGCCGCGCCGGCCGGGGACCCGCAGGGCGAGCGGCCGTCCCATGATCGGGTTCGCCTCGGCGACCTCGTCCATGGCGTCGACGATGTTGCGCAGGTTGATGATGAGCGCGCCGTAGATCGGCCACTCGGGTGAGCGCTCCGTCCTTCGCAGGTCCTCCGAGAACGCCTCGAGCCGGCGGCGTACGTCGACCAGCGCCCCGGGGTTCGCGTCACCCGCCGCCCTGCCCGCGTCGCCGAGCATCGAGATCCACGGCACCGCGAACGCCTCGCCCCAGGTGCGGCGGTGCGCGCTCTGCCCGCCCAGGGTGCGGGCGAGGCTGCGGGTCTCGGCCACCGCCTGCTCCATCCGCCGCAGCAGCTCGTGCCAGTGGTCGGGGTCCCGCAGCGACCGCGCGGACCGGCGCGGGTTCATCCGCGCGCTCTCCTGCGCCTGCCGCACCAGGGCCCACGCGTGGTCGAGGTCGGCGTCCAGCTCGCGGGTCCGGTCGACCCACGCCGCCACGTCGTCGTCCTGGCAGCCGTCGCCCAGGCCGCCGGCCATGTCGACCAGCAGCGCGCCGATGCCGTCGTCGACCGCGTCCAGGGCCCGCGCCGCGGTCTGCCGCCGCAGCGGCGGCCAGACCATCACGTTGACCAGCAGCCCGACGCCCACGCCGATCGCGGTGTCGTAGAGCCGCGACAGCAGCATGACGTCGTCGTCGAAGCCCGTGGTGAGCACCACGAGACCCGTCGTGGCGATGGTGGTCGCCTCGGCTCCCAGCCACGGGACCGCGCCCAGCACCAGGGCGACCGCGATCAGCAGCGCCACCGCCCACGTGGTCAGCCCGAACGCCTCGCCCACGAGCGCGGCGAGCAGCACCGCGACCACGGTCGCCGCCACCTGCTGGGCGCCCTTGGAGAACGTCCGGTACACGGTGGCGTGCACCACCAGCAGCGCGGCCCACGGCGCGAGGAACGGCTGCGGCAGGTCGAGCACGCTCGACGCCACGACCCACGCCGCGACCGCCGCCAGCACGGTCTTGCCCAGCTGCAGGGCGTCGTTCCACCAGATCGGGTCGCGGAGCCGCTCCTCGATCCGGTCCTTCAGTGCCTCCCTCATGTCGTCTCCTCCCTCCCCCGGGCCGACCCTACGGGTGGGCCGGGCGCCGTCCCACCCACGCCCGAGGGTCTACGTTGACCGGATGCACCCCCGCAGCAGCAGCTATGACGTCGTCGTGGTCGGCGGCGGCCACAACGGGCTCGTGAGCGCGGCGTACCTCGCACGCGCCGGGCTCTCGGTCCTCCTGCTCGAGCGCCTGGGCCACACCGGCGGCGCCGCGGTCTCGACCGAGCCCTTCGCGGGACGACCGGTCCGGCTCTCGCGCTACTCCTACCTCGTCAGCCTCATGCCGGAGCAGCTGATGGCCGACCTCGACCTCGACGTCCGGCTCGCCTCGCGCACCACGGCGTCGTACACCCCGTGGACCCGCGGCGAGCGCACGGGCGGCCTGCTCGTGGAGCGTCCCGAGGGCGAGGCGACCCGCGCCTCGTTCCGCGAGCTCACCGGCGGGGACGACGAGTACGCCGCGTGGCAGCGGTTCTACGGGGAGGTCGGCCGGCTCGCCGAGGTGGTGGCACCGACGCTGATGCGGCCGCTGCCCCTCGCCCGGGAGGTGCGCGACCTGGTCGACGAGCGCATCTGGGACGACGTGGTCGAGCGGCCGCTGGGCCGGGCGATCAGGTCGCGGTTCAGCGACGACACGGTCCGCGGCGTGGTGGCGACCGACGCGCTAATCGGGACGTTCGCCTCGCTGGACGACCCGTCGCTGGTGCAGAACCGCTGCTTCCTCTACCACCTCGTCGGCAACGGCACCGGTGAGTGGCGGGTGCCCGTTGGGGGCATGGGCGCAGTGACGACCGCTCTCGCGACGGCCGCGGCGGGCGCGGGCGCCGAGATCGTGACCGGCGCGGGCGTCAGCGCCATCACACCCGGCCCGGACGGCGCCGAGGTCACCTGGCACGACGGCGAGCGCGAGCACGCCGTGACCGGCCGACGGGTCCTGTCGGGCGTGGCCCCCTGGGTGCTGCGGATCCTGCTCGGCGAGGGCGAGGACACCGCGAGCAAGCCCGTCGGCTCGCAGCTCAAGATCAACCTCCTCCTCGACCGGCTCCCGGGGCTGAGGTCGGGCGCCGACCCGGCCGTCGCGTTCGCCGGGACGCTCCACCTGGCCGAGGACTACAGCCTGCTCGAGCAGGCGTACGCCGCCGCGGCCGGCGGGGCCGTGCCGGACCCGCTGCCCGGCGAGGTCTACTGCCACAGCCTCACCGACCCCTCGATCCTGGGCGACCGCGCGGGGTCGGCCCACACGCTGACCTACTTCGGGCTGCACACCCCCGCCGGCCTCTTCGACGCCGACCCGTCGGCGCGCGAGGTCGCCACCCGGCGCGCGCTCGCCTCGCTCGACGCCGTGCTCACCGAGCCGCTCGCCGACTGCGTCGCCACTGACGCGGAAGGCCGGCCGTGCATCGAGGTGAAGGTCCCGCAGGACGTCGAGCGGGACCTCGCCATGCCCGGTGGGCACATCTTCCACGGCGACCTCGAGTGGCCGTGGGCGCCCAACCGCTCCCGCCTCGAGACCCCCGCGCAGCAGTGGGGCGTGCAGACCGCGCACGACGCGGTCCTGCTCTGCGGGGCGGGCGCACGCCGTGGCGGAGCGGTGTCCGGGCTGGGCGGCCACAACGCGGCCCAGGCCGTGCTGGCGGAGCTCTGAGGGGATCCCCCTCGATTTCGTCTGCCGATCACGACGCGGTAGAGTTCTACTCGCTTCACCGCCTGCGCCATTAGCTCAATTGGCAGAGCAGCTGACTCTTAATCAGCGGGTTCGGGGTTCGAGTCCCTGATGGCGTACCGAAGCCGAGAGCCGGTCCTCACGGACCGGCTCTCGGCGTTTCCGGACTGGAGTGCGGACTGGCGTGCGCGGGCTGGCGTGTCCGGCGTCGGCGTTCGGGGAGTGTGCCGTCCCCGGACATGCGAAGAGCCGGTCCGTGGCGGACCGGCTCCTCACGTTTCCCTCCCGCAGGGTGTCCTACGTGAACAGGCTGACTCCGCCCGGGCCGACGAGCAGCCCCACGACGATGAGCAGGATGCCCCAGAGCATCTGACCCCTGATCAACGAGACGATGCCGGACACCACGAGGATGACGGCAAGAATCCACAGCAGAAATGCCATTTCATGCTCCCTTCGGTTGAAACCCTCAACCTAGCCTTCAGGCTTGGCGCGCGGAAAGCCGGTCACACCCCTACGGAGGGCGGCTCAGGACCCTCCTCCCGCAGTCGCGGCGGGGTGAACGACTCGGGCCGGAACCCGGTCTTGTCGGCGTAGAAGTCGCGCAGGACGTCCATGTCGGCGCCCACGTCGCCGGTCGGGTGGAAGGTGGGACCCCAGCCGACGGTGCGCGAGGGGACGTCGAGGAACGCCAGCGTGATCGGCAGGCCGGTCTGGCGGGCGATCCGGTAGAAGCCGGACTTCCAGTACTCGCCCCGCGAGCGGGTGCCCTCCGCGGCGATCCCGATCAGCCAGGGGTCCTCGCCCTCCGCCTCGGCGAGCAGCTCCTTGATCGTCGCCGCCGGGTTCGTGCGGTCGAGCTCGACCGCACCCGTGCGCCGCAGCAGCCAGCCCAGCGGACCGACGAACAGCTCCCGCTTGACCAGCAGCCGGATCGTGATGCCGTACCGCCAGGCCAGCAGCATCGTCAGGACCCAGTCCCAGTTCGAGGTGTGCGGCGCGCCGACGAGGACGCCGCGCTCGGGCACCTCGCCCACGGTCCGCCACCGGACCGCGCGCAGGACGAGCCCCGCGACCCCGCGCCGGAGCGCGGACCCGGCGCTCACAGGTAGAGCCCGGTCGAGCCGCCCTCGAGGCGCTCGGCCGCGACGGCGTGGACGTCGCGCTCGCGCATGACGACGTAGACCTCGCCCTGCACCTCGACCTCGGCCTTGTCCTCGGGGTCGAAGAGCACGCGGTCGCCGACCTCGACGGCGCGCGCGTGCGGGCCGACCGCGATGACCCGCGACCAGGCCAGGCGGCGGGCGCCCATCGCCGCGGTCGCCGGGATCACGATGCCACCGGTCGAGCGGCGCTCGCCGGCGTCCTTGTCGACCTCGACGAGCAGGCGGTCGTGCAGCATCTTGATGGGGGCGCTGCCCCCGGCCATGGTGCGCGCCATGTCGCTCAGCGGGCGACCCTGCGCACGAGCGCGAGGAGCACCACGACGCCCACGACCGCGCCGGCGGCCTTGAGGATGTTGTCGGTGCGCGGCGCGCCGGTGTCGAGGTCGACGAAGCTCGACTTCACCGTGGTCACCTGGCGCCCGACGATCGTCTTCGGGTGGGCGCGGTGGGCGAGCTGGTCGATCGTCGAGGCCAGACGCTGACGGGTCTCCTCGATCTCGCGCTCGAGCGCGCGCATGTCCTGGGTCACCCGGGAAGGCTATCAATGCGGCGCGGGTCGAACCCCCACGGCAGCTCGAGGCGGTGGGCGGCCATCAGCGCCTCATCGGTCAGCACGTCGAAGGTCGACCGGTCGGCCACCACGACCCCATGGCTCAGCACGACGCTGCGCGGGCACAGCTCGAGCGCGTAGGGCAGGTCGTGGGTCACCATCAGCACCGTCACGTCGAGGCTGCGCAGGATCTCGGCGAGCTCGCGCCGGGAGGCCGGGTCGAGGTTCGACGAGGGCTCGTCGAGCACGAGGACCTCGGGCTCCATCGCCAGCACCGTGGCGACCGCGACGCGGCGGCGCTGGCCGTAGGACAGGTGGTGCGGGGGCCGGTCGGCGAAGTCCGCCATCCCCACGCGGTCCAGCGCGTCCATCACCCGGCGCTCGAGCGCGGTGCCGCGCAGGCCGAGGTTCGCCGGCCCGAACGCGACGTCCTGTCGCACCGTGCCGAGGAAGAGCTGGTCGTCGGGGTCCTGGAAGACGATCCCGACCCGCCGCCGGATCTCCTGCAGGTGCCGCTTCGCGACGGGCAGCCCGCTGACGGCGACCGAGCCCTTGCCAGCGGTGAGGATGCCGTTGAGGTGGAGCACCAGCGTGGTCTTGCCCGCGCCGTTGGGCCCGAGGAGCGCGACGCGCTCGCCGCGGTGGACGTGCAGGTCGACCCCGAACAGGGCCTGGTGGCCGTCGGGATAGGCGAAGGCGAGGCCCCGGACGTCCAGGACTGGGGTGCTCACGTCGGCAACTTACCGTCGTACCCCCGCGACAGCATGGCCAGGTGGACCCGCTCGCCGCGCTCGTAGGAGCGGATGAACAGCGCACCGAGCGACCGCGCGAGCACCGGCCAGTGGCGGGGCGAGCGCGGGTCGCAGCCGCGTGAGCGGAGCGCGGTCATCATGCGGCCAAGCTCGGCCGTCACGACCTGCAGGTAGCGGATCATGAACCCCATGATCTGCACGAGCAGGTCAGGCGTGCGCAGTCGCTGAAGGCCGCGCAGCAGGTCCTGCGGGTGGGTGGTGGCGGCCAGCGTGAGCGAGGCCAGCACGCCGATGCTGCCCTTGACCAGCAGCGCGAGGCCGGCGACCAGCCCCGGCTCGGAGACGCTGACCCCGAGCACGTCGGTGCGCGGGCCGTGGGCGATGAAGGGCATCAGCACCGCAAACACGACGAAGGGGACCTCGACCACCATCCGCGGCAGCAGGTGCCGCAGCGGCACCCGGGACACGGCAATCACGCCCAGCAGGACGGCTGCCTCCAGCGCGAAGACCGGGTAGGCCTCGCGCGGCGTCGCCACCACGACGAGCATGAACCCCAGCAGCGCCAGGACCTTGAGGTGCGCGGGTGCGCGATGGACCGGGCTGTCACCGCGCGGGCGCTCGCCGGGGACGTGGGACCGGTGGGCGTGACCGGTGCCCACTCAGCCCTCGCTGTCGGCGGTCTCGCGGCGGCGGACCAGCCAGAACAACCCGGTGCTGAGGACGAGCATCACCACGACGCCGATCACGCCGGCGAGGCCGCCGCTCAGGCGCGCGTCGTCGACGCCGGAGGTCTGGTAGTCGGCGAGCGGGCTGTCGGCCGTGGCGGAGTCCTCGGCCGAGCCGAGGAACCCGGTCTGCTCGGCGACGTACTCCAGGCCGTCGGGGTGCGAGCTGGCGTAGTAGCTCGCCACGCCTGCCACGAGCAGGCTCACCACCAGGGCGACGACGAAGAACCCGCGAGTGCTCACGCGTGGGGTGCTCACGCGATCTCGATCGTGCGGGTCTCGAGCTCGCGCTCGGAGAGCAGCGACCGGGCGCCGTGCACGAGGTCGGGGCGGGAGCTCACGACGCTGGCGACGACCAGGCCGGTGACCACGGCCTCGCCGATCCCGATGACGGTGTGCCACCCGAGCATGGCGGCCAGCACCGCGCCGAGGTCCACCGGCACGTTGCCGCCCAGCGCGAAGAGCCCGGTGAACACGAGGGCGGCGACGGGGACGCTGAGCAGCGCACCGACGGCCGCTGCGGGCGCGACCACGGCGAGCCGCGACGGCAGCACGCGGCGCAGCAGCGCGAACACGGCCCAGCCGACGGCCACGGTGACGATGCCGATCAGCGTGATGTTGGTCCCGAGGGCGGTGATGCCGCCGTCGGCCATCAGCAGCGCCTGCACCACGAGCACGACCGAGAGGCAGAGCACCGCCGTCCACGGTCCCGCCAGGACCGCGGCGAGCGCCCCGCCCATCAGGTGACCGCTCGTGCCGGCGCCCACGGGAAAGTTGACCATCTGTGCCGCGAACACGAACGTCGCGACGAGACCCGCCATCGGGGCCGTACGGTCGTCGAGCTCGCGTCGTGCGCCCCGGAGCGCGACCGCCACCGCGGCTGTGGCCACGACGCCGGTCGCCACCGAGGTGGGGGCGTCGAGGAAGCCGTCAGGCACGTGCACGCGGTCACTTCCCTGCTGTGGGCCAGCCCTCCAGGGGGCTGGTTGGATGTCAGGTGGCCGACGCGGATCCCCCGATGCCGCGCCGGCACACCTCCGACCTTATTGCAAAGATCTTGCAACAACCACATCGAGCCCGAATTCCAGCCCGAGACCCCGCCCAGGAGCCCCACCGACATGACCGAGAGCCCGCACCGCCTCGTCCCCGGCGACGCCGCCCCCGACTTCACCCTCACCAGTGACAGCGGTGAGCAGGTCTCGCTGGCGGCCCTGCGCGGGCGGAAGGTGATCGTCTACTTCTACCCCGCGGCGATGACCCCCGGCTGCACGAAGCAGGCGTGCGACTTCTCCGACTCGCTCGACTCGCTGCGCGCCTCGGGCTACGAGGTGCTCGGGGTGTCGAAGGACGAGCCGGCCAGGCTGGCGAAGTTCCGCGAGCGCGACGCCCTCACCCTCACGCTGCTCTCCGACGGGGACCTCGCGGTCCACAAGGCCTACGGCGCCCACGGCACGAAGAAGCTCTACGGCAAGGAGGTCGAGGGCGTGATCCGCTCGACCTTCGTGATCGACGAGGACGGCGCGGTCCAGCTCGCGCAGTACAACGTCAAGGCGACCGGTCACGTCGCCAAGCTGCGCCGGGACCTCGGCCTCGACTGACGCGTGTGAAGATGTGGCCCGCGCGCTCGTAGCCCAATTGGCAGAGGCACCAGGTTTAGGTCCTGGCCAGTGAGAGTTCGAGTCTCTCCGAGCGCACAGGCACGACCGGCGAGCCGAGTCCGGTCCGATCCCCCTGACGTGTGACGCCGCTCACCACTAGGGTCCGCGCATGGATTCCGCGCTGACCACCGTCGGACTGCCCCTCGCCCTGGCGATCATCATGTTCGGCCTCGGGCTCGACCTCACCGTCGGCGACTTCAAGCGAGTCGCTCGCGCACCCCGGGCCGTGGCCGTCGCCCTGGCCTGCCAGGTCGTGCTCCTGCCGGTCGTCTGCTTCGGGCTGGTCGTGCTGTTCGACCTGCCGGCCCTGCTCGGCATCGGCATGCTCCTGCTCGCCGCCTCGCCGGGCGGCACCACGGCCAACCTGTTCAGCCACCTGTTCCGGGGCGACGTCGCGCTCAACATCACCCTGACCGCGATCAACACGGTCATCGCGGTCGTGACGCTGCCGGTGATCACCGGCCTCGCCATCGGGTACTTCGACCGGCAGGACGACGTCTCCATGCCGCTGGTGGAGATCGTCAAGGTCTTCGCGCTGATCCTGATGCCCGTGGGCCTCGGCATGGTCGTCAACAGGCGGGCGCCCGGCTTCGCGCGACGGATGGACAAGCCGGTGCGCATCGGGTCGGCGGTGTCCCTCGCGATCCTGGTGCTCGGGATCCTCATCGACCAGGTCGAGAACGTGGGCGACTACCTCGCGGACGTCGGCCTGATCACGGCGCTGTTCTGCGCGATCAGCCTCGTGGTGGGCTACGTCGTGCCGAAGGCCCTCGGGGTGACCGGCCCGCAGGCCATCGCCTCGTCGATGGAGGTCGGCGTGCACAACGCGACCCTGGCGATCTTCGTGGCGGTCGAGGTGCTCGACGAGGTCGAGATCTCGGTGCCGGCCGCGGTCTACTCGCTCGTGATGTTCCTCTTCGCGGCGCTCTGGGGCGCGTGGGTGAGCAAGCGGGTCGACACCCGGGAGTCGGTGACGGCCTGAGGAGCCGGCGGCCTCAGGACAGGTCGGCGGCGACGTAGGGCGCCAGCTCGCGCAGGGCCCGGCCGCGGTGGGAGATCCGGTCCTTCTCGCCGGGCTCGAGCTCGGCGGCGGTGAGACCCGCGGCGTCGTGCTCGACCGGGACGAAGACGACGTCGTAGCCGAAGCCGCCGCTCCCCCGCTGCTCCCGCACGATGCGTCCGTCCATGCGGCCCTCGACGACGCGCTCACCACCGTCCGGCATCACCCATGCGACCGCGCACGCGAAGTGGGCGCCGCGGCGCTCGTCGGGCACGTCGTGCAGCTGCGCGAGGAGGAGCTCGTTGTTCCGCTCGTCGGCCGCCCGCTTGTCACCGTGCGGCGAGCCCGACCACCGTGCGGAGAGCACGCCCGGCATCCCGTTGAGGGCGTCGACGCACAGCCCGCTGTCGTCGGCCACGGAGGGCAGCCCGGTGGCCGCGACCCCGGCCCTGGCCTTGAGCAGCGCGTTGCCCGCGAAGGTCGGCTGGTCCTCGACCGGCTCGACGTAGCCGTCGACGTCGGCGATGCCGAGCACCTCCACGTCGGGGACGTGAGCGGCGAGGATGCGCTGCATCTCGGCGATCTTCTTGGCGTTGGCAGAGGCGAGGAAGATCCTCATCGCGCCAGCGCCTCCTGCTGCAGGCGCGTGAGGTCCGCGCACCCCTTCTCGGCCAGCACGAGCAGCGCGTCGAGCTCGGCCCGGTCGAAGGCGGCGCCCTCGGCGGTGCCCTGCACCTCGACGAACTTCCCCTCGCCGGTCATCACCACGTTCATGTCGGTCTCGGCGCGCACGTCCTCGACGTAGGGCAGGTCCAGCCGCGGCACGCCGTCGACGATGCCGACGCTCACGGCGGCGACCGACCCGGTGAGCGGCTCGCCCGCGAGCGCACCGGTGGCCCGCAGGTGGGCGACCGCGTCGGCGAGGGCGACGTACGCCCCGGTGATGGCGGCGGTGCGGGTGCCGCCGTCGGCCTGCAGGACGTCGCAGTCGAGGACGATCGTGTTCTCGCCCAGCGCCCGGTAGTCGATGACCGCGCGCAGCGAGCGGCCGATGAGGCGGGAGATCTCGTGCGTGCGGCCTCCGATACGGCCCTTGACCGACTCGCGGTCGGAGCGGGTGTTGGTCGCCGCGGGCAGCATCGCGTACTCGGCGGTGACCCAGCCGAGGCCGGATCCCTTGCGCCAGCGGGGCACGCCCTCCGAGGCCGAGGCGGCGCACAGCACCTTGGTGCCGCCGAACTCCACGAGCACCGACCCTGCGGCGTGGTCGAGCCAGTGGCGGGTGATCGTGATGGGTCGCAGCTCGTCGTCGGCACGGCCGTCTGCGCGCGGAGCCGGCGTGGGCTCGGAGGGTCCGGAGGTCATGGCACGACCCTAGACGCGGCTGAGCCGGGTCCGGTCACCCCCGTGTGTCACCGGACCCGGCTCGAGGCCCCGTCCCCTGCGGGACCGACCTGCTGCGCGCGGCCCCACGCCGCGCAGCTCCCTCCGCGCGGTGGTGACACCAGAGTGCGGTCCGCCGCCCGGTCGGGGCATCAACCCGTGGGCGCTGCCGGTGCAGACCAAAGTAGGAGTGGCGCTCGCTACCCTGAGCGCCGTGGACACGCGTCGGGCGCACCCGGAGGGCCACCCGGGCCAGCCCGAGCTGACCTGGGTGTCGCACGCGTGGCGCTACGCCGTGTGCCTCCTGTTCTCGGCGCTGGTGTGGTCGAACGTCGCGGCCGTCGAGTGGCGCGACGTCCGCGGCTTCTTCGTCGTCGAGCTCGCCCTCGGGGCCGCCTCGTTCGTGCTGGTGCACTTCCGCAGGCGGGCCCCGGTGCGCATCGCGCTCCTCGTCGCGGGAGTGAGCGCCTTCTCGGGGCTGGCCTCCGGGCCGGCGACGCTGGCGGCGGTGTCCGTGGCGACCCGCCGGCAGTTCCGCGAGGTCGTGCTCGTCGGGGTGGTGAACTTCCTCGCCGCGCAGACCTGGACCACGATCGCGCCGATCCAGGGCGACGACTACCTGATCACCACCCTGGTCAACCTCGCGGTGAACGCCGGGATCATGGGATGGGGGCTCTACATCGGCTCCCGCCGGGAGCTGCTCTGGAGCCTGCGCAGCCGCGCCGAGCGCGCCGAGCTCGAGCAGGAGCTGCGGCTGTCCCAGGCCCGCACCGTCGAGCGCACCCGGATCGCAGGCGAGATGCACGACGTGCTGGCGCACCGGATCACGCAGGTGTCGATGCAGGCCGGTGCGCTCGCCTTCCGCGACGACCTCGACGGCGACCGGTTGCGCGAGGGGCTCGGGCAGATCCAGCGGCAGGCCAACGACGCGCTCCACGAGCTGCGCGACGTCCTCGGCGTGCTCCGGGAGGACGACCCGAGCCCGCCGACCGCGCGGCCCCAGCCGACGTACGACGACATCGCGGCGCTCGTCGACGAGGCGAGGACGCTCGGCCTCGACGTCGACTACACCGACACCGTGGACACCGCCACGCCGGTGCCGGCGGCCACCGGCCGGACGGTCTACCGCATCGTGCAGGAGGGCATCACCAACGCCCGCAAGCACGCGCCGGGCGCGCGGGTCACCATCCGGTCCACGGGTGACCCGGGGTCCGGCATCACCGTCGTGGTGAGCAACCCGCTGGGCGAGCGGCGCAGCGCCGCACCGGGCGCCGGGCTCGGGCTGGTGGGCCTGCGCGAGCGGGCCGAGCTGCGGGGCGGCCGGCTGCACCAGCGCGCGGAGGGGTCGTCGTTCGCGCTCGAGGCTTGGTTACCGTGGTCGGCGTGATCCGCGTGCTGCTCGTAGACGACGACCCGCTGGTCCGCTCGGCGCTGTCCCTCATGCTCGGCGGACAGTCCGACATCGAGGTGGTGGGTGAGGCCCCCAACGGCGAGGCCGGCCTGGCGCTGGTGGACGACACGGAGCCCGACGTCGTGCTCATGGACATCCGGATGCCGGTGATGGACGGCCTCGAGGCGACCCGGCTGCTGCACTCGCGGCCCGCGCCGCCGGCCGTGGTCGTGCTCACCACCTTCGACGCCGACGACCACGTCCTGCGCGCCGTGGCGTCGGGTGCCGACGGCTTCCTGCTGAAGGACACCCCGCCCGGCGACATCGTGAGCGCCATCCGCACGGTGGCCGCCGGCGACGCGATGCTCTCCCCCTCCGCGACCCGGAGCCTGGTCTCCCGCCTGCGCGACACCGCGCCGACCGACCGCTCCACCACGGCCGCGGACCGGCTGGCCGTCCTGACCGAGCGCGAGCTCGAGGTCGCGGTGTGCGTCGGGCGAGGACTCAGCAACTCCGAGATCGCCTCGGAGCTCTACCTCTCGATCCCCACCGTGAAGTCACACGTCTCGAGGCTGCTCACCAAGCTCGAGAGCACCAACCGCGTGCAGGTCGCGATGATCGTCCACGACGCGGGCCTGGTCTAGATCTCGTACGTCGCCCCGGCGCGGGCGAGCTCGACCCGGCCCGCCCACTCGGCGCGCGCCTCGGCCTCGGCGTCGGCCGCGTCGTGCCACGGCGGCACGTGGGTCAGCACGAGCCGGTCCACCCCCGCCTTCGCGGCCGTGCGTCCGCAGTCGGCGCCGGTCATGTGGAGGTCGGGCGGGTTGTCGTCCGTGCTCCGGAAGGACGCCTCCGCGAGCAGGAGGTCCGCGCCGGACGCGACCTCGTCCAGGGTGGGGCAGGGGCCGGTGTCGCCGGAGTAGACGAGGGTGCGGCCGCCGGACGTGACCTTCAGCGCGTAGGCGGCGACGGGGTGCACCACCGCGTGCGCCTCGACCCGGAACGGGCCGAGGTCGACCGGGCCGGCGTGCTCGCGGAAGTCGAACTCCTCGGTCATCCCGGGCTCGGAGGGGAGGTCGTAGGCCCGCGCCATCCGCTCGGCGGTCCCGGCCGGTCCCCAGACCGGGATCGGCGGCTGGGCGCCGGTCGGGTGGTACTTGCGCATCACGTAGTAGCCGCAGAGGTCGAGGCAGTGGTCGGCGTGGAGGTGGCTCAGGAACACCGCGTCGATGGCGAGCGGGTCCGCGTGGCGGTGCAGCTGCCCGAGCGCGCCGTTGCCGAGGTCGAGCAGGATCCGCCAGGTCCGGCCCTCGTGCTCCTCCTCGAGCAGGTAGCAGCTCGCCGGCGACTCGGGCCCGGGGTAGGACCCCGAGCACCCGACGATGGTGAGCCTCATCGCAGGCCTCCCGCGAACTGGCTGGCGCCCAGGAGCTCCGAGCCCAGGAAGCGGCGGCCGATGGTGGCGAAGTCCTCCGGGCTGCCGGTGGTGGCGAAGGTGTAGTCGGCCTCGCCGCCGGCGCGCATCAGGCCGGTCCGGGCGAGCATCTTGTAGACATCCTTGGCGCACTCCTCCGCGGAGCTGACGAGCGTGACCTCGTCACCCATGACGTACGAGATGACGCCGGTCAGCAGCGGGTAGTGGGTGCAGCCGAGGATCAGGGTGTCCACGCCGGCGGCGGCCAGCGGGTCGAGGTACTCGTGGGCGGCGGCCAGCAGCTCGTCGCCGCCGGTGACGCCCTGCTCGACGAAGTCGACGAACCGGGGGCACGCCCGGATGTGCAGGTCGAGGTCCGGTGCGGCGGCGAAGGCGTCGTCGTAGGCCATCGAGCCGGCCGTGGCGCGCGTGCAGATCACGCCGACCCTGCGGTTGCGGGTGGCCGCGGCGGCGCGGCGCGCGGCCGGCAGGATCACCTCGACGACCGGGACGTCGTAGCGCTCGCGCGCGTCGCGCAGCATCGCGGCGCTGGCGGAGTTGCAGGCGATCACGAGCGCCTTGACCCCTTGCGCGTAGAGGTGGTCGAGGCACTCGAGGGCGTACTCGCGCACCTCGCCGATCGGCTTCTGGCCGTAGGGCTGGCGCGCGGTGTCGCCGAGGTAGACGACCGACTCGTGCGGCAGCTGGTCGATCACCGAGCGGGCGACGGTCAGCCCGCCGAACCCCGAGTCGAAGATGCCGATGGGGGCGTCGGCGGTCGGTGCGGGCTGGGCGGTCGGCACAGGAAGCAGGCTAGGCGCTCCCCGGTCGCCGGTCACGCCGTCGGGGGCGTCGGCCCGGTCACACCCGGGGTGCTCGGGTTATCGTCGGGCAGTGACCCTGCGCAACGTGCTCGTCTCGCTCCTGGTCGGCTCGGGCCTCGTCCTCGCCGGCACCCAGGCGCCCGCACTCGTCCCCGACAGCTCGGTGGAGGGAGCGGTCGACGGCCGCACCGCCCCGGGCACGGCCGCCAGGGCGGCAGCCGATGCCGAGTCCGTGCTCGCCATCTCCATCGACGGCATGAGCGTGCCCGCCGTCCGCCGGCTCGGCAGGAAGCAGCTGCCGCACCTCCACCGCTTCATGCGGGCCGGCGCCTCCACGCTCAACGCGCGCACCGAGCACGAGATGACGGTGACCCTGCCCAACCACACCGGCATGGTCACCGGTCGTCGCATCGAGGCCGCCACGGGCGGCCACGGGGTCACCTGGAACGACGACCGGCCCGTGCCGAGCACGGTGCAGGCCGCGGCCGGGCACGACGTGGCCTCGGTCTTCTCGGTCGTCGACGCCGCAGGCGGATCGGCTGCGCTGTTCGCCTCGAAGACGAAGTTCGGCCTGTGGCAGCGGTCGTGGCCCGACGCCATCGACCGCACCACGATCGACCTGGACAACGCCGCGCTGGTGACCGCGCTGGTCGACGACCTCGAGACGGACCGAGACTTCCGCTTCCTCCACCTCTCCCTGCCCGACAACGCCGGCCACAGGAGCGGCTGGATGTCGCGGCCCTACCTCGCCGCGGTGCGGAGGTCCGACGCGCTCGTCGGTCGTGTGGTGCGGGCCGTCAACGCCGACCCGGCCCGCCGGGCCGGCACCACGATCCTGCTGACGAGCGACCACGGCGGGCACGGGCCCTCGCACGACAAAGCCACGCTGCTCGACAACTACCGCGTCGTCTTCATGGCACGCGGCTCCGCCGTGGACCGCGGGGTCGACCTCTACGCCATCAATCCCAGCTACAAGGACCCCGGCACCCGGCGCACCCGCTACGGCATGCGCCGTCCCCCGGTCCGCAACGGCATGATCGCCAACCTCGCGCTCGACCTGCTCGACCTCCCCGCCGTGGAGGGCAGCGAGTTCGACGCCGAGATGGACCTGCGGCTCACCGCCCCCTGACGGCAGCCGCCTCGCGTTCCAGCGGCCACGGGTTGAACCGGCACCCGCCGGTGCCCTTCGACTGCTGCATCATCACCGGCGCCCGGCGGCCGCCGCGACACGACGCGTGCCCGAGGCCGAGCCAGTGCCCGGTCTCGTGGTTGACCACCATGTGGCGGTAGTCGCGCCGCGACCGACCCGCAGCGTTCCACGCCGGCGACGCGCGCAGCCACCGCAGCTGGTTGATGACCACGTGCCGGCCCACCCGGCACGACCACCGCGTCGAGCAGCCCGCCGAGAACGACGGCAGCGTCCCCGGCGCCGCGAGCACGAGCGTGAAGTGCCCGCCGCGGCGCACCCGACGGAGCTCCACGCCGCCCGACCTCCAGCCGCGCGGGTCGTCGAACGTCTCCTGCGCCTGCCGCCGAAACACCTTCGTCGACGCGCCGATGCGTCCCCGCGTGGTGACGGAGTAGGTGACGCGGCGCCGGACTTGGACGACGTCCTCCCCGGCGGCGTACCGGTCGGCCCTCGCCGTACGCCGGTGCTCGCTCGCGTCGAGGTGACCCGGTGCCGCGTGGTGCCTGTGTCCGGGGCGTTCCCCGCCGGCGTGGGCGGGGCCGGCGAGCAGCGTGAGGAGGAGCGAGGCGAGGAGGAGCGGCGCGAGGACGAGTGGGGCCAGGACGACGCGCACGACTGTGCTCACCCGTCGAGCGTAGACCGGAGCGGGCGCACGTGGGAGCCCGGCTGCCCGACCGCCGACGGCCTGCTCAGGCCCAGAGCTGCCCGTCGAGACGGTCCTCGGCGTCGTCGACCGTGCCCTCGTAGGCGCCGGTCGAGAGGTACTTCCAGCCGCCGTCGCACACCACGAAGGCGATGTCGGCGCGCTCGCCGGCCTTCTGCGCCTTGGCGGCCTGGCCGAGCGCGGCGTGCAGGATCGCGCCGGTCGAGATGCCGGCGAAGATGCCCTCGAGCTCGAGCAGCTCGCGCACGCGGCGCACGGCGTCGCGCGGGCCCACGCTGAAGCGTGAGTCGATCAGCGAGGCGTCGTAGAGCTCGGGGACGAACCCCTCGTCGAGGTTGCGCAGGCCGTAGACGAGCTCGCCGTAGCGCGGCTCGGCGGCCACGATGCGGACGTCGGGCTTGGCGGCGCGGAAGAAGCGGGAGACGCCCATGAGGGTCCCGGTCGTGCCGAGCCCGGCGACGAAGTGGGTGATCTCGGGGAGGTCGGCGAGCAGCTCGGGACCGGTGCCCTCCTCGTGGGCGAGGGCGTTGGCGTCGTTGCCGTACTGGTAGAGCATCACCCAGTCGGGGTGCTCCCCCGCGATCTGCTTCGCGACGCGCACGGCCTCATTCGAGCCGCCGGCGGCCGGGGAGGAGACGATCTCCGCGCCCCACATCCGCAGCAGCTGCCGCCGCTCCTCGGAGGTGTTCTCCGGCATCACGCAGACGATGCGGTAGCCCTTGAGCTTGGCGGCCATCGCCAGTGAGATGCCGGTGTTGCCGCTGGTGGGCTCGAGGATCGTGCAGCCGGGGCGGAGCGTGCCGTCCTTCTCCGCCTGCTCGATCATCCGCAGGGCCGGACGGTCCTTGATCGAGCCGGTGGGGTTGCGGTCCTCGAGCTTGGCCCAGATCCGGACGTCGGGGCTCGGCGAGAGCCGTGGCAGGCCGACGAGGGGCGTGCCGCCGACCGACTCCAGCAGGCTGTCGAAGCGCATGCCGCAAGCATGACATCCGCCCCTCGGTGGAGGCCGCCGGCCGCCGGTTGCCCGATGCGCGAGACGACGCCAGCCGGGGGCCGGAGGCGTGCTCTTGCCCCCGGCTGACGCCGGGGGACCCGGACCGGCCGGCTCAGCAGCCGCCGGCGACGGCGGGGAGCACCACGACCTGGTCGCCGTCGGAGAGCTCGGCGTCGAGCCCGCCGATGAAGCGGACGTCCTCGTCGTTGATGTAGACGTTGACGAACCGCCGCAGGTCGACCGAGCCGGCCTTCTCCTCGACCAGGCGGTCCTTGATGCCGGGGTGGTTGCCCTCGAGGTCGTCGATGAGCTCGGCCAGCTTGCCGCCCGTGCCCTCGACGGCCTTGGCGCCGTCGGTGTACGTGCGGAGGATGGTGGGGATCCGGACCTCGATGGCCATCAGGTGGTGCTCGCTTCCTGGGATGTCTCTGGGGGTGTTCCTGCAGTGGGCGTGACCGTGATGTCCTCCTCGGTCACGACGCCGTCGATGATTCTGTAGGACCTGAACTCCACGGGGCCGTCACTATTCCCCTCCTCGTCGAAGCTGTCCCGGGTGCTCACCAGCACGTAGTGCGCATTGGGCTCGCTGGCGAGGCCGATGTCGGTGCGGCTGGGGTAGGCCTCGGTCGCGGTGTGGGAGTGGTAGATCACCACCGGCTCCTCGTCGCGGGCGTCCATGTCCTTGTAGAGGGCGAGCAGCTCGCTGGAGTCGAACTCGTAGAAGGTCGGGCTGCCCGCCGCGTTGACCATGGGGATGAAGCGCTCGGGCCGGTCGCTGCCCTCGGGGCCGGCGACGACGCCGCACGCCTCGTCGGGGTGGTCGCGCTTGGCGTGCGCCACGATGGCGTCGTAGGTCTCCTGGGCGATGGTCAGCACGTCTCCGAGCGTAGGCGGCGCCCGGAGTTGACCTGGCCGCGTCTCACGACGTATATCTTGACGTCAAGATAGTCGGGTGTGCGAGGGGTTCGGATGACGGTCGGAGATGTCCAGGCACCCCTCACGCGCCGGGGGCTCCCGCTCGACCCGGACCTCCGGGTGCTGGCCCTGGGCTCCTTCGCGAACCGCTTCGGCTCCGGAGCGGTCATCACGACGAGCGCCATCTACTTCACCCGCCACGTGGGCTTCACCGCCGCGGAGGTCGGCCTGGCCTTCGCCCTCGCCGGCATCGTCGCGCTCGTGGTGCAGGTGCCGGCCGGCCAGCTCGGCGACACGCTCGGGCCGCGGCGGGTGCTGACCGCCGCCATGGTCGGGGCCGCGCTCGTCGCGCCCCTGCCCGCCTTCGCCCGGGCGCCCTGGTCGCTCGCGCTGCTCCTGGCGCTGCTGACCCTCTTCGAGCGATCCGCCGGCGCGGTGCAGCAGGGTGTGATCGCCCAACTGGCCACCGGCGGCCGCGGCGTGCTGTTCAAGGCCTACCTGCGTGCGGTCACCAACTCAGCCATCGGCCTCGGCTCGGTGTTCGGCGGCGCCGCGCTCGTCGTCGACGAGGAGTGGGCCTACGTCTCGGTGTTCTTCCTCAACGCCGCGTTCACCGGCCTGGCGGCGTGGAACAGCACCCGCCTGCCCGACCTGCCGGCGTACGTCCGCACCGAGGGCGAGCCGCGCCTAGCCGTGCTCCGCGACGTGCCCTTCGTGGTGATCACCCTCATCACCGGCGTGTTCTCCCTGCACTTCACGATCATGGAGCTCGGCATGGCGCTCTACATCGTCGAGCGCACCGAGGCGCCCAAGGTGATGGTCGCGATCCTGCTGGTGGTCAACACCATCGCCGTCACCTTCTTCCAGGTCCGCCTCTCGCGTCGTGCCGACTCCGTGGCGACCGGGGCCCGCGCGCTGCTGACCGGCTCGCTGTTCATCGCCGCAGGCTTCGCCGTGGTGGCCTTCGCCGACCGGGGCGACGCCACCACCGCCGTGCTGCTGCTCGTCGTCGGCTCGCTGGTGCACGTCGTCGGGGAGATGATCGGCTCGGGCGGCCAGTGGGGGCTCCAGATGGGGCTGGCGCCGCACGAGCGGCAGGGGCAGTACCAGGGCTTCGCCGGACTCGGCTTCAGCCTCACCTCGGTCATCGGTCCGCCGATGGTCGCCTACTTCTGCGTCGACCTCGGCGAGGTGGGCTGGCTGCTGCTGGCCGGGCTGATGGTGGTGACCGGCCTCGCCGCGATCCCGGCGTCACGCTGGGCGCTGGCCTCGCGGGCCCGCTACGGGGTGACCACCCACTCGGGCTGACCTCAGGCGCGGATCGCGGCCGGGATGCCGTCGGAGAAGACCTCCGGCTCGGCCGGGAAGGCCTCCGAGAGGCCACGGGCGTGCCGCACCGCCGTCCACGCCGCCGCGCACGCGTCGAGCAGGTCGTCCTCGCCGAACCCGGACCCGCGGAACCACGGGGGTGCCGCGATGCCGTGGGCGGCCAGCACCTCGCGACGCGCCCGTACGCCGTCGGCGTCCTTCTTGCGCGCCTGCACGGGACCGCCGGCCATCCGGGCGAAGCTCACCTCCGGGTGCACCTCGATCACCTGGGTGCCGGGCTCCGAGCGGACCCACGCGTCGACCTCCAGCACCTTCCGGCGCAGCGCGTACGCCTGGGCGCTGACGCTGGTGCGGCCGTCGGTCGCGGCGAGGTTGGCCGTCCGCGCCTCCTCGTAGGTCGGCGCCTCGAGCGCAGCCCGCACCGGTGTGGAGAACACCGACGACGCCCGCCCGGCCAGGACCCGGCGCGCCTCGGCGTCGGCCCGCCGGCCCCCGGCGTCGGGCAGCCCGATCGGGATGTCGATCGCCACGACGGGCACGTCGTACCTCTCGCGCACGAGCTCGACGAGCTCGACGACGGTGGCGGCGACGAACACCGAGGCGCGGAGCCCGGTGTCGAGGACCACGCCCACCCATCCGGTGCCGCACGCGTCGACGCCGAGCACCGGTGCGGGTGGCGCGACGAGCGCCGGCGACCCGACCCCGTCTGCGGCCCCCGCGGTCTCCTGTCCCGCCGGCGCGACGAACCGGGCCTCGCGCTCGTCGCTGGTGGCAGCCGCGATCCGGGCCAGCATCACCTCGGTCATGGGCGGCAGCGCGGCGAGCGGCCACCAGCGGACGTGGCTCGACTCGTCGTCCGCCACGTGCGCCTCCCCCTCGAGCCAGGTGCAGGCGAAGGTGAGGTCGAGGTAGCTCGCCCGGTCGCCGTTCACGTGGACGATCCCGCCGTGCGCGCCGGTCGAGGCCAGGCGGTCGACCCGGATCCGGACGCCGGTCTCCTCCATCGCCTCGCGGGCCGCCGCGACGGCCGGCTCCTCGCCGGGCTCGGGGATCCCGGTGACCGGCGTCCAGTGGCCGTTGTCGGCCCGCCGGACCAGCAGGACGTCGTCCCCGCGGCGCACGACCGCGGTGACCCCGGGCAGCCACAGCGGGTCGTGGCCGATCTTCTCGCGGATCGCGAGGACGAAGTCGGGGACCGGGGTCACGAGGGGCTCACGAGGGGCTCACGAGGACAGCGCCTCGACGAGCGTCTCCTGCAGGTAGCCGACCCACTCGTAGATGTCGTGCGCCTGGGCGCGCGGGTCGTCGTCGGGGAGCGAGTGCCAGTAGTGCTCGTCGCCGGCCTCCACGCCCAGCCGTGTCGCGAGGGCGAGCCGGATGTCGGTGAACGCCCTCATCCAGGACTCGGCGTCGTCACGGGTCAGCTCGACGTCGATCACCAGGCCGTCCTCGGTGAGCTCGGGCGGGAGGCCGGCGTCCTCGAGCGTGTCGATGATCAGCGCGGAGACCGCCGCCTTGCCGTCGCGCAGGGCTCCCTCGGTGAAGCGGCGGAAGTCGGCGGCCGCCTCCTCGTCGTCGAGGTACGCCGTCGGGAACAACCGCGCCAGCACCGGGTCCTCGGGGGCCGTGGTCGCGCCGGAGAACTCGGCGGTCATCGCCTCGAACGGGTCGCCGGACGGGGTCGCCGGCTCGGCCCGCTCGTTGCGGAGCAGCTCGACGAGCTGCGAGGCCAGGGAGCGCAGGAGGTCGGCCTCGAAGCCGGTGAACGTCGCGATGACGCGGTCCGACCTCCGGTGGTGCTCGAAACCGCTCACCTCAGGCCTTCTCCATCGTCGCCCAGAGGCCGTACTCGTGCATCGCCTGCACGTCGCGCTCCATCTCCTCGCGGGTGCCCGTCGAGACGACGGACCGGCCCTCGGTGTGCACCTCGAGCATCAGCTTCTCGGCCTTGGCCTTGTCGTAGCCGAAGTACTTCTGGAAGACGTAGCACACGTACGACATGAGGTTCACCGGGTCGTCCCAGACCAGGGTCACCCACGGCTTGGCCAGGTAGGTGATCTCGTCGGGAGTCACGGTCGGCTCGACCTCTACGGGACTGGCGGCTGACACGAGGCCCATCGTGGCACAGTACGGGTCGTGACGACTTCGGCGGCGCTGTTGACCGACCACTACGAGCTCACCATGGTCCAGGCCGCCCGGCAGTCCGGCACGGCTGACCGGCGGGCGGTCTTCGAGCTGTTCCCCAGGCGGCTGCCGGGCGGTCGCCGCTACGGCGTGGTGGCCGGCGTCGGGAGGGCCCTCGACGCCGTCGAGGACTTCCGCTTCGACGCCGCCTCGCTGGCCGTGCTCGAGGGCCTGGTGGACCCGGGCATGCTCGAGTGGCTGGCGTCCTACCGCTTCTCGGGTGACATCCACGGGTACGCCGAGGGCGAGACCTTCTTCCCCCACTCCCCCCTGCTCGTGGTCGAGGGCGCCTTCGCCGAGGCGGTGCTCCTCGAGACGGTGCTGCTGTCGATCTACAACCACGACTCCGCGATCGCCTCCGCCGCGTCGCGCATGACGCTCGCGGCGGGCGCCCGGCCCTGCATCGAGATGGGCTCGCGACGCACGCACGAGGAGGCCGCGGTCGCCGCGGCGCGGGCGGCGTACGTCGCCGGCTTCGAGGCCACCAGCAACCTCGCCGCACGCGCCCGCCACGGCGTCCCCTCGACGGGCACCTCCGCGCACTCCTTCACGCTGCTCCACGACGCCGAGGCCGACGCGTTCCGCGCCCAGGTGCAGACGCTGGGCGTCGGCACCACCCTGCTCGTGGACACCTACGACGTGACGGAGGCCGTGCGGCTCGCGGTCGAGGTGGCCGGCACCGGCCTCGGCGCCGTGCGGCTGGACTCCGGCGACCTCGGCGAGGTGGCGCGCGAGGTCCGCGCCCAGCTCGACTCCCTCGGCGCGACCGGCACCCGGATCGTGGTGACCAGCGACCTCGACGAGCACGCGATCGCCGCCCTGGCCGCCGCCCCGGTGGACGCCTACGGGGTCGGCACCCAGCTCGTCACCGGGTCCGGGCACCCCACCTGCGGCTTCGTCTACAAGCTGGTCGCGCGCGAGGGCGACGACGGCCGGATGGTGTCGGTGGCGAAGAAGTCGACGGACAAGCGCTCGATCGGCGGCCGCAAGTACGCCCTGCGCCGCCGCAGCGCGTCGGGCGTGGCCGAGGCGGAGGTCGTCGGCATCGGCACGGACCCGGGCGACGACGGTGACGACCGCCCGCTGCTGGTGCCGCTCGTGCGCGACGGCGAGGTCGTCGGCAGGACGACGCTGGAGCAGGCGCGCACCCGGCACCGCACCTCCCTCGCGGAGCTGCCGCGCGCGGTCACCCAGATGTCGGCCGGCGAGCCGGTGATTCCGACCGTCTTCGAGGGAGGCTGACCCGAGCGTCGGTCCGCATCGGCGGTCCGGATCGCCCGTCAGGGTCGGCGGGTGCTCACCGGGCCGCCAGGTGCCATCATGCCGAGATGGGTCTCGTCGCGCGCGAGCCGGAGCTCGCGGTGATCGCCGACGTGCTCGACCGCGCGCCGGCCGACGTCCGCGCCCTCGTGCTCGTCGGCGAGCCGGGCGTCGGCAAGACCAGCCTGTGGGAGGTCGGCCTTGCCCACGGCAGCGCGCGCGGCATGCGGGTGCTCGTGGCGCGGGCCTCGGCGTCCGAGACCGGCCTGCCGTTCGCCGGGCTGATCGACCTCCTGGACGAGGTGTCCGGCGCGGACCTCGACGACGTGCCGCCGCCCCAGCGGCACGCGCTCGAGGTGGCTCTCTACCGCGCCGACCCCGGGGAGCACCCTCCGACCGACCAGGTGGTGTCGCTGGCCCTGTTGTCGACGCTCCGCTCACTGGCGCGTCGCGAGCACGTGCTGGTCGCGGTGGACGACCTGCAGTGGCTGGACCCGCCCTCGCAGCTCGCCCTGGCGTACGCGTCGCGCCGCCTGCCGGACCACGCGACCCTGCTGCTCGCCCGGCGACCGGGCGCCGCGACGGCCGTCGAGCAGGCGCTGCCCGACGAGCACCTCGGCAGCCTCACCGTCGGCGCGCTGAGCCTGGGCGGCACGAGGCAGCTCCTCGCCGCGAGGCTGGGCCTCCGGCTGCCGCACCACCTGCTCCGCCGCGTCTACGACACCACGCTCGGCAACCCGCTCTTCGCCCTCGAGGTCGGACGCCTGCTGTCGGGGCGGGACCCCGAGCTCGTCGGCGACGACCTGCCCGTCCCGGACGCCGTCGAGGACCTCCTCGGCCTGCGGGTCGCCGACCTGCACCCGGCCGCACGCCGGGTGCTGCTGGCGCTGGCCCTCGCCGCGGACCTCCGGACCGCCCAGGTGGCCGCACTGGCGGGCGCCGACGCCGTCGAGGAGGTCGTGCGGGCGCACGTCGTCCAGGCGCAGGGCGACCGAATCCGTCCGACGCACCCCCTCCTCGCCGAGGCGGCGCGGCGCGCGGCCTCCGCGGACGACGTACGACGCCTGCACGCCGACCTGGCGGCCATCGTGTCCGACGACCAGCGACAGGTGCTGCACCTGGCCCTCGCCGCGACCGGGCCGGACCGCCGGCTGGCCGCACGGCTCGACGCGGCGGTCCGCGGGGCGACCGCCCGCGGGTCGATCCGCCTCGCCGCCGACCTCGCCGGGCACGCGCTGCGGCTCACGCCCGTCTGCGAGCCCGACGCCGCCCGCGTCATGGTGCTGGCCAAGCTCCTGCAGATGGCCGGGGACAAGCACCGGCTCACCGAGCTCCTCGCCCCCCGCGCCGCGTCGCTGCCCGACCGCGCCGACCGGGTGCGCGCGCACGTGCTGCTCACCGGCGGCGTGGTGCACGGCAACGACGACATCCTCCGCCACCTCCAGCAGGCGCTGGACGAGGCCGGCGACGACAGCGGCTTGCGCCTGCGCGTGCTGTGCCACCTCGCCGAGAACGAGGCCGTCATCGAGGTGCGCAACGTCGAGGTCGCCGACCGGAAGGCAGCCGAGGCCGTCGCGGCGTCCGCCGCCGGGTCGGCCGGCGACCAGCGGCTCGCCCTCTACACCCGCGTGTGGACCTCCGCCCTCCGCGGCCGGCCGCTCGACGGGCTCCTCGAGCGCTACGAGGCGCTCGCCAGCGGCTCCACCTACCTCGCCCGCACCCCGGGCCGGGTGGCCGGCCAGCAGCACGTGTGGCGCGGCGAGCCCGGCCCGGCGCGCGCACGGTTCGAGGCCTTCCGGTCGCTCGCCGCCGAGCGCGGCGAGCCGTCCCCGTACGCACTCGCCCGGCTGCACCTGTGCGAGCTGGAGCTGCGCGTGGGCCGGCTCGACGCCGCCGAGGAGCTGCTCGACGAGTGGGCCGCCTCGCTCGACAGCAGCCTGCTCCACTGGCCCATGTACGAGCGGTGCCGCAGCCTGCTGGCCGCCGGGCGGGGCGACGCGGCCCGGGCCCGCGAGTGGGGCGGCCGCGCGGTCGCGCAGGCGGAGGAGATGGGGGTCCGCTGGGACTGGCTCGAGGCGACGCGCGCCCTCGGCGTCGCCGCCCTGCTCGACCACCGGCCCGAGGAGGCCGTCCGGCACCTGCGCACGGTCTGGGCGCACACCCGCCGCGAGGGCGTGCTCGACCCCGGCGCGTTCCCCGCGGCCCCCGACCTCGTCGAGGCGCTCGTCGAGGTCGGCGACCCTGCGGGCGCGCGCGAGGTCGTCGACGTGCTGGCCGAGGCGGCCGACGTGCAGGACCACCCGTGGGCGCGGCTGGCGAGCGGGCGCGGTCGAGCCGCGGTCGCGCTCGCCTCGGGCTGGTCCGACGACGTGGCCGCCGACCTCGCCGGCGTCGCGGCGTCGTACGCCCGGCTCGGGCTGGCGGCCGACGCCGCCCGCACCTGGCTCCTGCTCGGGCGCGCCCAGCGCCGGTCGCGCAAGTGGGGCGCGGCCCGGGAGTCCCTGGGGTGCGCCGTCGGGCTCTACGAGCAGATGGCCGCCCCGGGCTGGGCCGCGGCTGCGCGCGCCGAGCTCGAGCGGGTCGGGGCCCGTCGCCCCGGCGGCGGCCGGCTCACCGCGACCGAGCGACGCGTGGCCGACCTCGCCGCCGACGGCCTGTCGAACAAGGAGATCGCTCGCGTCCTGGTGGTGACGGTGAGCACCGTGGAGTTCCACCTGCGCAACACCTACAGCAAGCTCGGCATCCGGTCGCGGATGGAGCTCGCGCAGGGCCTGGCAGCGCTCGACGAACCGGCACCGTGACAGCCGCCTGACAGCCCCCGGGCCTCCGGCCGCCACCGTCAACTGGGGTTGTCCTCGGGCCAATTCCTCGGGTCCTCCGCGGTTTCGGCGGCCGGGGTGAGCGAGCACCGTGGTGGTCATGGCCGAGTACCTCGTCGAGCTGTACGTCGCTCAGGGAGACCACACCGCCGCCCGGCGCCAGGCCGCGTCCGCGGAGCGGGCCGGCACCGACCTCGCCCGGGAGGGTCGGGCGGTGCGCTACCTGCGGTCGATCTTCGTCCCCGAGGACGAGACGTGCTTCCTGCTCTACGAGGCGGACTCGGCCGACCTGGTCACCGAGGCGGTGGCCCGGGCCGGCTTGCGGCTCGAGCACGTCTCGGCGGCCACCACGTCCGTCGCCGGCGCACAGGAGTCGCCGGACGGCATCACGAAAGGAACCCGCATGACGAGCACCACCAGCACCACCACCAGCACCAGCAGCAGCACGACCAGCACCACCCCGACCGGCACGACCGGCGCCCCCGACCTCGCCGAGCTGCGCGACAAGCAGCAGAAGGTCTGGAGCAGCGGCGACTACAACAAGATCGCCGCCCTCACGGTGCCGGTCTCGGAGCACCTCGTCGACCACGTCGGGGTGTCACCCGGGGACCGCGTCCTCGACGTCGCCACCGGGACCGGGCACGTCGCCCTCGCCGCCGCCCGGCGCTCGGCGGAGGCGGTGGGGATCGACTACGTCCCCGCGCTGCTCGACATCGCCCGGCGCCGCGCCGCCGCCGAGGACCTGGCGGTCGAGCTCACCGAGGCCGACGCCGAGCACCTGCCCTACGACGACGCCTCCTTCGACGTCGTCCTGTCCGCCATCGGCGTCATGTTCGCCGCCGACCACGAGGCCGCAGGCCGCGAGCTGGTCCGCGTCACCCGCCCCGGTGGACGCATCGGCCTCGCGAGCTGGACGCCGGAGGGCTTCGTCGGCGGCATGCTCCGCACGGTCGGCGCACACGTCTCACCGCCGCCCGGGGCGCAGCCCGCCACCAGGTGGGGGACCGAGGAGGTCGTCGCCGGCCTGCTGGGCGACGGCGTGACCGACGTGCGGTCGGTGACGGCCACGGTGCGTCAGCGCTTCGCCGACGCGGCGGCGTTCGCCGACCTGTTCCTCACCTACTACGGTCCGACGTTCTCCGCGGCCGGCCGGCTGGACGAGGAGGGGCGCGCCGCGCTCCGTGCCGACCTGGTCGCGCTGGCCGAGTCCCACGACCGCGGCGAGGGGAGCCGCGGCCTGGTGTGCGACTGGGAGTACCGCATCGTCACGGCGACCCGCCGCTGACGGCGTGGACAGGGATGCCCCCGGCGTCGCACCGACCCGGCCCTCGGGGCCGCGGTCACGAGCAGCCCTCTCGCCGCGAGGCGGGAGGGCTGCTCCCACCGGGGTCCTCGCTCGGCGCCGGTGCGCCCCGCCGTCGCTCCCGGCTAGTCTCGGGACATGGCACGAGCGCTGATCGTGGTCGACGTCCAGAACGACTTCTGCGAGGGCGGGTCGCTCCCGGTCTCCGGCGGCGCCCGCGTCGCCGCCGACGTCAACGACCTCCTGCACCGCTGGCACTCCGGGGCGACCGACGCGCCCGCCTACGACGTCGTGGTCGCCACCAAGGACCACCACGTCGACCCGGGCGCCCACTGGTCGGCCAAGCCGGACTTCGCCGAGTCCTGGCCGGTGCACTGCAAGGTCGGCACGAAGGGCGCCGCGTTCCACCCGAACCTCGACCCGCAGCCCTTCGACGAGGTGTTCTACAAGGGTGAGCACCAAGCGGCGTACTCCGGCTTCGAGGGGCGTACGTCCGGCGGCGAGGCGCTGGCCGACTGGCTGCGTGCGCGCGGGGTGGAGGACGTCGACGTCTGCGGGATCGCCACCGACCACTGCGTCCGCGCGACGGCCCTCGACAGCGCCGGGGAGGGCTTCGTGACCCGCGTGCTCACCGCGCTCTGCGCGGGAGTCGCGGAGGAGACCACGGCCGCGGCGCTCACCGACCTCGCCGGCGCGGGCGTGGAGCTCGCTTGAGGACCCCGGCTCAGCACCACTTCCCGGTGACGGTGCGCAGCACCTTGACCGTGCGCGCGGTGCCCTTGCCCAGGGCCGCGAACTGCTTGGACGACAGCACCTTGGAGGTGTGGATGTCGCCGTCGAGCAGGACGTAGGCGGCCCGCCCGTCGACGACGACCGTCTCGCCCTCGTGCTCGAGCGCGTGGACGGCCTCGACGGCCGCCGCGCTCGGGGCGGCGGAGTAGAGGGTGACGTAGTGCTGGCCCGCCGGGTCGTGCTCGGCGTGCAGCTCCTCGGCGCGGGCGGTGACGGCGGCCAGCTCGTCGGTGGTGAGGACGACCGTGTCCACCTCGAACCCGGCGGCGTCGGCGTACGCCTCCTCCAGCGCCGCCCGGACCTCGGCGACCGAGCCGGCCGGGTGGGTCAGGCGCACGTTGCCGGTGTTGATGTAGGTCTCCACGTCGGTCCCGCCGGCCGCCTCGGTCGCCGCCTTGATGGCGTCCTTGGGAAACTTCCGCTTGGCGCCGAGGTTGATGGCGCGGAGGAAGGCGACGTAGGTGGGCATGGGGAGGAACGTAGGCGGGCTCAGCCCCGCTTGCACTGGCTGGGCGGCGTCACCGCGGGATCGAAGACGAACTTGGGCGGGACGATGGCCGCCTCGTTCTGCGACTCCTTCATCGTCATCGCCCACCAGCCCGCCTTGCGGGTCTGGATGGCGGCGAGCTCGGCCCGGGGGACCTGGGACCACATGGTGAGCACGTCGACGCCGACCTCGATCAGGTGGCCGTGCGGGGTGACCACCGCCCTGGCCTCGACGCCGTTCAGCGCCGGAGGCACGGTCGGGAACAGGCCGCGCGGCATCCCGGTGAGCACGGCCTTGGCGGGCACGCCGACCGCCACGCCCTCGCCCGCGACGCGGACCGCCCGCGCCGCCGTCACCGGCCAGGTCGGGTCGAGGTCGGTCGGCAGCCCCCAGCTGCGAGCCGGGTCGTCGGTGATGTCGGCCCAGCACTCCGCGGCGTTGGGACCCCACGCCTCGCTGTTGAAGTAGGTGCGCCCCGCGACGACGAGGTAGTCCACCTGCTGGAGGTTGCCGTCGATCGCGGAGTCCATCGAGAGCTCGCTGTACCCCGTCGAGGGGCTGAAGCGGCCGTCGAGGTCGAAGATGCGCTTGCCACCGTTGTCGGGGTTCTTGGTGAGCAGCTGGCCGTGCCACTCCACGAGGCCCACCTTCTCGACCTGGGCCATGAGGGCGTCGAGCCGCTCGTCCTCCATGACGACGTGCTCGTCCTGGGTGGAGGCGGCCGTGCCGGAGCCGCCGCAGCCGGTGAGGGCGAGCAGGAGACCAGCGCTGAGGGCGGAGAACCAGGATGCGTTGCGACGTCGTGCCACAGGTGCCTCGATAGGGTCGTGACGAGCTCCGTGCTCGATCTCGCGGGCAGCCTAGGGTCGGCCTCGGGCGCCTGTCCGAGGAATCGGGGATCTCGTCTGCACCCCTCAGCCCGCCATCCAGCGCCGCGCGGCGCCGACCACGGCGTCGGTGAGGTCCCCCACCAGCGACGACCCGAGCCGCCAGTGCTGCCAGTACAGCGGCACCTCCGGACGGCGCCCGGCGACCAGCTCGACGAGGTCGCCGCGCGCCAGCTCGTCGACGACGTCCGACTCCGGGAGCAGCCCCCACCCCATCCCCACGCGGATCGCGCGGTCGAACTCGCGCACCGACGGCACGTACGTCACCGGCGGCGTGAGGTGGCGCCGCGTGACGCGACGGACGAAGTCGTGCTGGAGGGAGTCGTTGCGGTCGAAGGCGACGAGCGGCGCCTCGGCCAGGGTGGCCGACCCGACCCCGTCGGCGAAGTGCTCGGCGTGGAAGTCGCGCGTGGCGACCGCGGCGTACCTCAGCCGGCCGAGCCGCACGACCCGGCAGCCGGGCACCGGCTTCGGCTCGCCGGTGATCGCGGCCACCACCTCGCCGCGCCGCAACCGCTCCGCCGTGCGGGTGTGGTCCTCGCGCACGACCTCGAAGACCACGCGGTGGCGCGACTGCACCTCGGCCAGCGCGTCGACGAACCAGCCGTAGAGCGCGTCGGCGTTGACCGCGATGGGCAGCGAGGCGTACGACGTGCCGCCGCTGTCGTCCTCCTCGACGAGCTCGGCGACCGCCTCCCGCTCCAGCAGCTCGGTCTGCGTGGCGAGCCGGACCAGGACGAGGCCCGCCTCCGTGGGCTCGAGCGGCTTGACCCGGTGGAGCAGGACGCGTCCGACCCGCGTCTCGAGGGCCTTGATGCGCTGGCTCACGGCGGAGGGCGTGACGTGCAGCTCGCGGGCGGCCGCCTCGAAGGTGCCGAGCCGCACCGCGACCGCCAGTGTGCGCAGCGCCACGGGATCGAGCTGGGTGAGGTCTCTCATACTCAGAGATCCTAATGATTCCTCAAAATCCTTCGCTGGATTACAGATCCAACGGGATCTAGCGTGATCTGCATGATCCAGGTCGCACTCACCGGTCTCGTCACCGGGCTCGCCCTCATCGTCGCCATCGGCGCGCAGAACGCGTTCCTCCTGCGCCAGGGGATCCGCGGCGAGCAGGTGCTGCCCATCGTGCTGACGTGCCTGGTCTCCGACGTGGTCGCCATCACCGCCGGCGTCGCAGGACTCGGCGTCGTGCTCGAGCGGTGGCCCGCGGTGCTGCCCGTCGCCCAGCTGCTCGGCGGGCTGTACCTGATCGCCTTCGGCGTGCACGCCGCGATGCGGGCGTGGCGGCCGGGCGCGCTCGAGGCCGGCGAGGGCACGGCCCTCACCCCGGGCCGGGCCGTGCTCGTGACGCTGGCGCTGACCTGGCTGAACCCGCACTTCTACCTCGACGCCGTGCTGATGCTCGGCACGGTCGCCAACAGCTTCGGCCCCGACCGCTGGTGGTTCCTCGCCGGCACGCTGGCCGCGAGCCTCGCGTGGTTCTTCGGCCTCGGCTACGGCGCCCGGCTGCTGCGCGGCCTGTTCGCCCGCCCGCACGCGTGGCGCGTGCTGGACTCGGCCATCGCCGTCGTGATGGGCACGCTCGGCGTGGGGCTCATCGCCCACTGAGCGCCCCGGCGGGCGCTACTCCCCCGCGTAGGCGAGGCCGCGCTCGGCCATCGCCTCGCGCAGTCGGGTGAGGGCGATCGGGCCGACGCCGTGCATGGCGGCGAGCTGGTCGGCGGAGTACGACGTCAGGTCCTCGAGGGTGCTCACCCCCGCCTCGCGGAGCGCGCGAGTGGCCGGCGCGCCGATGGTGCGCGGCAACGGGGTCCCGTCCTGCCGCGGCGCCCGGTCGCGGGGCGCCGGCAGCCCGGCGTCGACGACGGCCTCGCCACGCGGCGAGAGCAGGTAGCCGATGGCGAGGGACTCGGTGAGGCCGAGGTCCTTGAGCTTGCGGACGTCCTTCTTGAAGTCGGCCGTCTCCCGACCCGCACGCGCCGCCAGGTCGGGTGCGCGGACCGTCGGGTTCAGGTCGATCAGGTCGAGCGTCTCGCGCGTCCACGGTCCGTGCGGGGACGCCGCGTCGAGCCGGTCGAGGCGTGCGTTGATGGCCGCGATCTCGTCGGCGTCCGGCACGGACTCGCGCAGCGCCTCGCGCGGGTCGGGACCGGCGTACGTCAGCCCGATCCGCCACGCGGGCTCGGACGAGCGGGCCGCGAGGGCCTCCTTGAGCGCCGCGAGCGAGGGGGCGCCGGCCCGGCGGGCGTCCTCCGCGCGCAGGCCGGACACGCTGACCTGCTCGAGCGAGGTCACCTCGACGACGCCGACGGCGGTGCGCATCCGGGTGCCGACCACGACGCGCGGCCTGGCCCACCGGCGGAACGCGAGGTCGATCGTGCCGGCCTTGATCGCTGCCAGCTCGGCCGGGCGGATCATCATGGCCCCAGCCTGCCAGAGCGCGACCGAGCGGTGAGTGAGGCAGGTTCTGCGGCCGCAGAACGTGCCTCACGCACCGCTGGTGCCATGGACGCGGGGTGAGGTCCGGCAATCCCCCGCTCAAGCGGGGGATTGCGAACATCCGGGGGTCTGCACGCCACCGGAAGTTCGCAGAACCCTCGGCAAGTCGGCCCGACGGAGCCCGGGGAGCCCGAGGAGCCGCCCTGGACACCCGGCGTACGTCAGAGGTTCCCGCGCTTCTCCTGCTCGCGCTCGATCGCCTCGAAGAGCGCCTTGAAGTTGCCCTTGCCGAAGCCGAGCGAGCCGTGGCGCTCGATCAGCTCGAAGAACACCGTCGGCCGGTCGCCCAGGGGCTTGGTGAAGATCTGGAGCAGGTAGCCGTCCTCGTCACGGTCGACGAGGATGCCCCGCTTCTGCAGCTCCTCGATGGGCACGCGCACCTCGCCGATGCGGGCGCGCAGCTCGGGGTCGGAGTAGTAGGAGTCCGGGGTGTTGAGGAACTCCACGCCGTTCGCGCGCAGCGCGTCGACGGTCGCGATGATGTCGCCGGTGGCGAGCGCGAGGTGCTGGGCGCCGGGACCGCGGTAGAACTCCAGGTACTCGTCGATCTGCGACTTCTTCTTCGCCACCGCCGGCTCGTTGAGCGGGAACTTCACCCGGTGGTTGCCGTTGGCGACGACCTTCGACATGAGGGCGGAGTAGTCGGTGGCGATGTCGTCGCCGATGAACTCGGCCATGTTCACGAAGCCCATGACCCGGTTGTAGAAGCCGACCCACTCGTCCATCCGGCCCAGCTCGACGTTGCCGACGATGTGGTCGAGGGCCTGGAACAGCCGCTTGGGCTGGCCCTCGCGCTTGTGCCAGCGCGGCTCGACGGCCACGTAGCCGGGCAGGTACGGGCCGGCGTACGTCACGCCGTCGACCGTGCGCTGCACGAGCGTGTGCCGGGTCTCGCCGTACGTCGCGATCGCGGCGATGCGGACCGAGCCGTGCTCGTCGCTGACGGTCTCCGGCTCGCGGAGCACCGTCGCGCCGGCCCTCCGGGCCTGGGCGATGCACTGGTCGACGTCGGGGACCTCGAGCGCGATGTCGACGACGCCGTCGCCGTGCCGGGCGTGGTGGGCGATCAGGTCGCTGTCGGGCGACACGGCGCCGCTGACGACGAACTTGATCGAGCCGGACTTCAGCACGAACGACTTGTGGTCGCGGTTGCCGTTCTCCGGACCCGAGTAGGCGATGAGGTCCATGCCCCACGCCGAGGCGTAGTAGTGGGCGGCCTGCGTCGCGTTGCCGACCACGAAGCAGATGGCGTCCCACCCCGTCACCGGGAACGGGTCGGCGTCGGCGTCGTACTCCACGAGCCCGACGAGCTGCCGCAGCTGCTCGAGGGACAGGTCGGCCTTCATCTCGTCCACGGTCAGGGCGCCACCGGTCGAGGCGATGTCAGTCGTCATGCGGCTCAGCCTCCCAACGCCCGGGCAAGGTGTGCAACAGTACGACGAAACGTTGGGCAGATTGCACAACAGGAGGGCTGGTCATGGACGAGATCGACGGCAAGGTGATCGACCTGTTCGCCAGCGAGCCCAGGCTCGGCGTGCTGGAGGCGAGCCGCCGGCTCGGCATCGCCCGCGGGACGGTGCAGGCCCGCCTCGACAAGCTCGCCGCGGCCGGGGTGATCACCGGCTGGGGTCCCGACCTCTCACCGGAGGCGATCGGCTTCCCGGTGACCGCCTTCCTCACCCTCGAGATCCGGCAGGGCTCGGCCCAGCGCGGCGGGCACGACGCCGTCGCCGCGCACCTCGAGGCGATCCCCGAGGTGCTCGAGGCCTACACGATCACCGGCGCGGGCGACATGTGGGCGAGGGTCGTCGCCCGTTCCAACGCCGACCTCCAGCGGGTGATCGACCTGGTGCTGACCGACCCGGGCATCGACCGCTCCACCACCGTCATCGCGCTGGCGACGCAGATCCCCTACCGGGTGGTGCCCCTGGCGCGGGCCGCCGTGCGGCCCGCGCCGGAGCGTCAGGACCCGTAGGCGCCCGCCGGGTCGGCGAGGAACGCGAGGTCGTCGGGCTGGTCGATGCGATAGCTGCCGCTGGCGTTGCAGTTGTAGTTCATCCCGAACGACGTCACGGCGACGATGATGTTCTCGTCGGCGATCTCCGGGGTGGTGATGTCGAACGTCGGTCCGCCGGAGTCACCGAAGCAGGTGCCGCCGGTCGTCCCGCCGCCGCGGTGGGAGAACATCACCGCGATGTCGCGGTAGCCGTAGGCCCCGCGGAGGCTGACCAGCCTGCGGTCGGCCTTGCGCCGGGTGTCCCCGCCGAACGAGAACTTCGGCCCGCTGTCCTCGAGCCCGTAGCCGACGCTCTCGAACAGCCCGCGCTGCCGGTCGCTGCCGGCGTAGCGGTCGAGGTAGTCCTCCTCCGGGAGGGACCCGTACTCGGGCAGCACGATCGGCTCGCTGAGCTCCACGACGCCGAGGTCGTGCAGGAGGAACGCCGCGTCGACGTACTCCGGGTGGGTGTACGTCGCGCTCGCCTCGTGCCACGTGGGGCTGGCGTCGAGCGCGGCCGACCAGTCGGCGTACCGCTCGGCGTTGCGGTCGGGCACGTAGCCCGCGCTCGGGTCGAGGATCGAGTAGTCGGGCGCCTCCTCCACCGAGAACCAGACGTCGGTGCCGCCGTGCAGCGGGTCCGCCGGGGCCTCGCCGTCCACACCGACGGCGTACGTGCAGTGTCCTGCGGTCACGACCGTGTCGGCGTCGATGAGGGTGCCGGTGCAGTTGAACCAGCCGCCCGGGTCGTCGAACCGCGGGTCGACGGCGTCCGGGACGTAGAACAGCAGCTGGCCGACGTAGGGGTGCTCCCCTGCGTCGGGGGCGCCGCCGACGATGGCGGAGGCGGGCAGCGCGGGGGCCAGGAGTGCGGCGGTCGCGAGGCCGGCGACCGCGAGCCGACCGATACGGACAGTCATGCGGGTGCTCCTTGCTGACGGGGGGTTGGTCCTCCTCAGTCAGCGCGCCCGGGCACCGGCACGTCAATCCCCCGTGGGGGTGGACCGCCGACTCACCGAAGCCGGTCGGCGACGGCCGCCGCCGCGGCGATCACCTGCGGCGCGACCACCTCCTCGTCGATCGCCCCGTCGAGCGTCACGATCCCCACGCTCGCCCGCAGGCCGTCGACGCCGCGCACCGGGGCGGCCAGCCCGCGGGCACCGGACTGCAGCTCGCCGCTCGTGACGGCGTACGCCGTGTCCTCCACCTCGCGCAGGCCGATCGCCTTGCCGGCAGCGCCCTGCGTGAGCGGGTGACGCGCCCCGACCCGGTGGGACACGTGGAAGTCGGTCCACGTCGGCTCGACGACCGCCAGTGCCAGCGCCTCGTCGCCGTCGGCGACCGTGAGGTGCGCCGTGGAGCCGAGGGCCTCGGCCAGCTGGCGCAGCACCGGCATCGCGAGGTCGCGCAGCAGCGGCTGGACGCCGCTGGCCAGGTGCAGCACGCCGAGCCCGACGAAGAGCCGCGACCGGGCGTCGCGGCGGACCAGCCCGTGCTGCTCCAGCGTGCTGATCAACCGGTACACGACCGTGCGGTTGACCTCGAGGCGGTGCGACAGCTCGGTGACGGTCAGGCCCTCCGGGCTCTCCGCGAGCACCCGCAGCACCCGCAGGCCCCGGTCGAGCGTCTGCGAGGTCTCGGCGGGCACCGGACCAATCTAGGGCGCTCAGCCCGACTGGCGCACCGCCCACTCGCGGATCCGGTTGATCCGCTCGTGCAGCTGCTCGGCGCTGGCCACGGCGGCGGGCGGGCCGCCGCACTCCTTGCGCAGCGCGTTGTGGGTGACCCCGTGGGCCTGACCGGTGCGGTGGTGCCAGGCCGCGACCAGTCCGTTGAGCTCGCGACGCAGGACGCCGAGCTGCTGGTGGGTGCTCAGCTGCTCCACGGAGTCGACGACGCGGTCGCCGCCCCCGTCGGAGCGCTGCTTGCGCGCCCGCTCGCTCTGGCGGGAGTGCAGCAGCTCGCGCACCTGGTCGGGCTCGAGCAGGCCCGGGATGCCGAGGAAGTCCATCTCCTCCTCCGACCCCACGTGCACCTCGCCGGAGTGGCCGAACTGCGCTCCCTCGTAGAGCACGTGGTCGAACGACGCCGTCGAGCCGAGCGCCTCCCACGACATCTCGAGCTCGTCGGAGGCCGACTCCCCCTGCTGCGCCTGCGCGAGCAGCTCGTCCTCGGCGGCGAAGATGTCGTCCTCGTCCCGGACCCGGCGGCCCAGCACGTGGTCGCGCTGCGCCTCCATGTCGGAGGCGAACTCGAGCAGGTGCGGCACGGACGGCAGGAACACCGACGCGGTCTCGCCGCGCGACCGGGCGCGGACGAAGCGGCCGACGGCCTGCGCGAAGAAGAGCGGCGTCGACACGGTCGTGGCCCACACGCCGACCGCGAGGCGTGGCACGTCGACGCCCTCGGAGACCATCCGCACGGCGACCATCCAGCGGTCGTCGGAGGCGGTGAACTTCTCGATCTTCTTCGAGGAGCCCTTCTCGTCGGAGAGCACGACCGTCGGCGCCTCGCCGGTGATCTTCCTGAGCAGCGCCGCGTAGGCACGCGCGGAGTCCTGGTCGCCGGCGATCACCAGCCCGCCGGCGTCGGGCACGTGACGGCGTACCTCCGACAGGCGCTTGTCCGCGGCCTCCAGCACCGCCGGGATCCAGGACCCCCGCGGGTCGAGCGCCGTGCGCAGCGCCTGGGCGTGCATGTCCTTGGTGAGCGGCTCGCCCAGCCGGGCCACCACCTCGTCACCCGCGCGGGTGCGCCACTGCATCTCGCCGGAGTAGGCCATGAAGAGCACCGGCCGCACGACGTGGTCGGCGAGGGCGTGGGCGTAGCCGTAGGTGTAGTCGGCCGCGGACACGGGGATGCCGTCGTCGCCCGGGGCGTAGCTGACGAACGGGATCGGGTTGATGTCGGAGCGGAACGGCGTGCCGGTGAGCGCGAGCCGCCGGGTCGCCGGGTCGAACGCCTCGCGCACGCCCTCGCCCCACGACAGCGCGTCGCCGGCGTGGTGGATCTCGTCGAGGATCACCAGCGTCTTGAACCGCTCGGTGCGGATCCGCATCGCCAGCGAGTTGACCGCGACGCCGGCGTAGGTCACCGCGATGCCGACGTAGTCGTCCGACGTCTTGCCCTTGCCGGCCGAGTAGGTGGGGTCGATCGGGATGCCCGCGCGGGCGGCGGCCTCGGCCCACTGCGTCTTGAGGTGCTCGGTCGGGGCGACGACGGTGATCCGGTCGACGACGCGGCGGCCGAGCAGGTCGGCCGCGACCGTGAGGGCGAAGGTCGTCTTGCCGGCGCCGGGCGTGGCCACCGCGAGGAAGTCGCGGGGCTGGCGCGACCGGTAGAGGTCCACCGCCGCCTGCTGCCAGGCGCGCAGGGAGGGCGCGGTGCCCCAGGCGGCCCGGTCGGGCCACGCGGGGGGCAGCGGCGCCTCGGGGCGCCCCGTCACGCGTCGGAGCCCGAGCCGTCGGAGCCGGAGCCCTCCCCCGGCTTCATCGACTCCCAGATCTCCTTGCACTCCGGGCACACCGGGTACTTCTCGGGGGCGCGCGAGGGGACCCACACCTTGCCGCACAGGGCGATGACGGGCGTGCCCATCACCATCGCCTCGGTGAGCTTGTCCTTCGGCACGTAGTGCGAGAACCGCTCGTGGTCACCCTCGTCGGTGGGCACCGTCTGACGCTCTTCGACGGTCTGCGTGCCGGGCGAGAATCCGATGGTGCTCATGATGGACAAGCCTAACGCCGGAGTCAGTTGAGGTCGGGATCGACGGGCCTGTTGACGTGCCAGGCGAGCATGCCGGGCTGGCGTCGCATGACGTCGCGCCACAGGCCGTCGGGATCGCCGCGGAAGGCGTCGGCGGCCTCGCTGCTGACGACGTACCAGCTGCCCTCCTCGACCTCCCCGGCGAGCTGGCCGGCGCCCCACCCGGCGTAGCCGGCGAAGACCCGCATCGCCGCGAGGGACCCGTCCACGAGCTCCGTCGGGGTGTCGAGGTCGACCATGCCCAGCACGCTGGTCACCGGACGCCACCCGACGGGCGGCTCGTCCGGGTCGCGCAGCCGGGCCACGGCCAGGGCGCCGTCGGTGCCGACCGGTCCGCCGCGGAAGAGCACCTCCGGCTCCACCACGACGTCGCGCCACGGCTCGAGGACGTCGGCCACGAGGACCTGCGTGGGACGGTTGAGCACCACGCCGAGGGCTCCCTCGTCGTTCACGTCGAGCAGCAGCACGACCGTCTCGACGAAGTTGGGGTCCTGCAGTGCCGGTGTCGCCACCAGCAGCATCCCCGAAGCCAGCTGCATGCCTCCACTATGGCAGGCCCGCGGGTACGCCGCTCAGGCCGCGAGCACCGCCTTCAGCCGCTGCACCAGCGACGGCGCCGGAGCCTGCCGCGGCACGGCACCCGGGACGTACGACGCGCGGGCGGCGGACTCGATCGCCCGACCCGCGCGGCGGGCGGCGTCGCCGGGCGCGCTGGCACGTCCGGCCATGAGGGCGAGCAGCTCGTGCTCCTTGCCCGCGGCGATCGCGGTCGTGCGGGCCATCTCGGGACTGCTCGGGTGCGCGACGTGGTGGTCGATGACGGCGCGGACGCCGGGCATGTCCTCGGCGGCCCGCCGCCACGCGACGGCGACGGCTCGAGGGAGGTCGAGGGGCTGGTCGGCCAGCTCGCGCTCGATCCGGCCGGCGAGGCGGGTGTGCCAGCGCAGCTGCAGGGCTCCGAGCAGCGTGACGTCGTCACCGAAGGTCTCGGCGACGCCGGCCACGTCCATCGGCAGACGGCCGTCGAGGCGGCTGTCGGCGGTGCGGATTACCTCGCGCAGCACGTCCGCGCGGCGGTGGTGGGACGTCCAGGTCATGGCGGTCTCCTTCTGTACATACCGACGGTACGTACCTTCAGTATGCCGCAGCCGCGCCGCTCCGCACAGTCCTCCACGCGTGAGGCCGGTCACCTAGGCTGCGCCCCATGACCGTCGACGGAGCACGCACGTGATGGCCCGCCGCCAGCGCTGGCCGGACTCGACCAAGCGCGCGCTGGTCGACGTGGCCGAGCGGCTCTTCACCGAGCACGGCTACTCCGCGACGTCCCTCGACGCCATCGTCGCGGGTGCCGACGTCACCAAGGGCGCGCTCTACCACCACTTCAGCGGCAAGCAGGCGATCTTCGAGGCCGCCTTCGAGCGCGTGGAGTCGCGAGCCACGGCCGGGATCGCCCGGGCCACCGAGGGGCACCGCGACCCGTGGTTGAAGGCGCAGGCGGGGCTGCGTGCCTTCCTCGGGGCCGTGCAGGAGCCGGGCTACCGGCAGATCGTGATCTCCGACGGGCCGTCGGTGCTGGGCCACGAGCGCTACCGCGAGCGCGAGGAGCGCTCCACCTACGCGATCGTCGACGAGATCGTGCGGTCCGCGCTGGGCGGCGGCGACTGGGACCTCGACGACGCCATGCTCGACACGTTCACGCGCATCTTCTTCGGCGCGATGTCCGCCGCCGGCGGCGCCGTCGCCGTCAGCGAGGACCCGGCAGCGGCCGCGCTGCGGGTCGAGGCCGCCATCGGCTTCGTCCTCGCCGGCCTCCAGCGGTTGCTGGAGGAGGGAGTCGGCTCGCCCGACCCGGGTGCTACTTCGCGAACGTGACGTTGCCGTTGACGGCCGGCACCAGCTCGACCCAGACGTGCCCGGCGGGCACGGCCAGGTCGCCGTCCTTGGTCGAGAGCTCGAGCGCACCCTTCAGCCCGTCCTTGCTCCAGGTGCCGCGCACGACGCGCCCACCGTGGAACAGCAGCGCGGCGCCCCTGCCCTCGAACTTCGTCTCGGGCACGGGGTAGCCGGCGGGGTCGCGGTACCCGGCGTCGCCGACCTTGACCCGCAGCACGAGCACGGAGTCGGCGGGGAACTGGTCGCCCTGCGCGGCGTAGGAGTCGGTGTTGACGTACCCCCCGCCCTGGAACTGCCAGCTGGTGGAGTGGGCGCCGAAGTCGGCGGTGAGGCTGCGCGCCTTGGCGCCCCGGGGCAGGTCGGCGGCGGTGCCCCACGGCAGGTACGGCGGCGGCTCCTCGTCGGCCTCGAGGCGCTTGGCGATGTCACCGAGCCGGGCGAACAGGTTGTAGGGCGCCGAGCGCGAGGTCTCGCGGTAGACGCCCGCGTCGCCCTCGGTGATCCAGGGGATCCCGGCGCCCTTGATGCGCTTGATGGTGATCGGGGCGGCGCCGCTGGTCACGACCGTCGCCCCCTCGGGCACGATGCCGATGTCGCTGGCGCGCATGGAGCGGACCGGACCGATGTCGGCGGGCACCTTGGAGTAGTAGAACGCCGCCAGGCGGGTGTAGCCGCCCTCGACGAGCTCCTCCACGACCAGGTCGGCCGACCCGAGGCCCACCTGCGGGGCGCTGGAGGAGGTGTTGTCGACCTTGGTGACGATCACGGGGTGCTCGGGGGCGTCGCCCTTGCGCTCGAGCCCGGTCAACGGCCAGTACGTCGGCTCCGGCGCCTCCGTGGTCTCCGACGTGGTCGGCTCGGGGGACCCGGAGGCGCTCGGCTCCTCGGCGTCGCCTCCGCTGCAGCCGGCGAGGAGCAGCGAGGCCGCGACCAGCGCGGCGGCGACTGCCCGGGACGAGGAGGGGCGAAGGGGGTGACGCACGGGAACTCCGATCGAGCGGGAACAGCAGGGGGATGTGCCTCGAGTGTGGCGGCGCGCCCTCCCCGATGGGAGAAGGCGCGCCACAGGGTAGATCAGCAGGCTCTGCCTACCAGCTTCGGCCGATCACCCACGCCGGAGCGTTCCGCCGAACCACTGGGAGGTCCACGGGACGGCCACCCGCACCCGCTGCCCGGAGCCCGGGGAGTGCACCATGACCGCGTGGCCGCGCTCCCAGCGCAGGAACACCGCGGCGTGGTAGACGCCGCCGCTGCCGTGGAAGAACATCAGGTCGCCCGCGCGCATGTCCTTCTTCGCCACGCGCCGCGTGAAGCCGGCCTGGGCCGCCGACGTGCGGGGCACGGGGAAGCCGGCGCGACGGTAGCTGTAGTAGACGAGCCCGGAGCAGTCGAACCGGTTCGGCCCGGTGGCGCCGTAGCCGTACCAGTCGCCGCGCTGGCGCAGCGCGGTGTCGCGGGCGCCGAGGACGCGGGCGGCGACGCGGCGACTGGCGGCGCGGCGGTCGGTGGTCGTCGAGGACGTCCGCTCCGAGGTCCGCTCCGACGTCGTCGGGGAGGACTGGGAGCCGGCGGCGGTGGCGGGCAGCGCCGTCAGGGTCGAGGCGGTGAGGCCCAGTCCGGCGAGGGCGAGCGCGCAGGCTCGCGCCGTGCGAGAGGTCGCAGGCATGAGTGTGTGTTCCTTTCCCACGCCTGTGAGGTGAGCTGTCGGGTTGGGGCTGGAAGGTGCCCCGCCGCCTGCACGGCGACTTCACCCCGAGCCGGCGCGTGCAGTGCTGCACGAACCGGCAGTGGAACCTGTGGGTCCCCCACTCCTGCCCTCGAAGATGTCGGGGGTCGCCCCGGGCGGGCAGGACTCGGCGTTGTCCCGGGGCGGGTGGTGCTGATCGTCGAGCACCGTAGGCACATCACCGCGCCGGGATCAAACCGCGGTCAGCCGAGCTTGCGTCCTCCGTCCACGTAGAGCGTCTGGCCTGTGATGAACGACGCTTCGTCGCTGCACAGGAACGCCGCCGCGGCGGCGATGTCCTCCGGCTGGCCCACCCGGCGGACGGGGGTCGCCTCGGCGTTGAGGCGCTGCAGCTCCTCGGGCTCCATCTTGAGCCGGCGCGCGGTCGCGTCGGTCATCTCGGTGGCGATGAAGCCGGGGGCGATCGCGTTGGCGGTGATGCCGAAGGGGCCGAGCTCGATGCCGAGGGTGCGGGTCAGCCCCTGGATGCCCATCTTGGCGGCGGAGTAGTTGGCCTGGCCGCGGTTGCCGAGCGCGGAGACGCTGGAGAGGTTGAGGATCTTGCCGTACCTCTGCTCCACGAACCGCGACTGCGCCGCCTTGGTCATGTTGAACACGCCCTTGAGGTGCACGCCCATGACCAGGTCCCAGTCCTCCTCGGTCATCTTGAAGAGCAGGTTGTCGCGGGTGATGCCGGCGTTGTTGACCAGCACGTGGATGCCGCCCAGCTCCTCGACCACGCGCTGGACGGCGGCCTCGGCCGCGGCGGCGTCGACGACGTCGCACGCGACGCCGATCGCCCGCGCACCCTCGACCAGCTCGAGCCGGCCCGCAGCCTCCTGTGCCGCCGCCTCGTCGAGGTCGAGGACGGCGATCGACGCGCCCTCGCTGGCCAGGCGCTGGGCGATGCCGAAGCCGATGCCTCGCGCTGCTCCGGTGATGGCGGCGACGCGCCGGTCGAAACGACCCATGTCGGTGACTCCTCAGGCTCGGTGCTGGTCCTCCCGGGAGACTAGTGGTCGCTGCTCCGCCCGCGCGCCGCGGTCGTGCGGGTGCGAGGACTCCCCCGACTTGTGGAGATCCGGTGCAGGGGGTGGGCCGCGGCGCGGCGCGTCGCTAGCGTGCCGACATGGGACGGGGGGACTTCCGTGCCGCGGCCGTGGTGGCCGCGGTGATGGCCGTGGCGACGGTGCTGGTCGCGACGGCGTACGACCTGCCGGTGCGCGACCCGGACGGGGTCTCCGTGCCGACGTGGGTGCGGCTGCCGGTCATCGTCGCGGCGGCCGTCCTGCTCGACGTCGTGCCGCGCTGGGTGCTCGCCGCCCGCGGTGCCGCGCACGCGGACGCGTGGGCTGCGCTGCGGTTCGTGCTGCGTGACCGGTGGCACGGAGCCCAGGTGCGGTTCACCCTGAGCGGGCTCGCCGCCTGGTACGTCGCCTACGTCGCCTTCCGCAACCTCAAGGGCTACCTGCCGTTCGTCGACGACCGGCTCTGGGACACCGAGCTGGCGAGGGCGGACCGCCTGCTGTGGCTCGGGCACGACCCGGCGGACGTGCTGCACCAGGTGCTCGGCACCGGCTGGGCGGCATGGCTCATGTCGGGCGTCTACGTGCTGTGGATCGGCCTGGTGCCGGCGACGCTGGCGGTCGCGCTCGTGTGGACCCGGCGCTCGCTCGCGGGGGCGTTCTACGTCACGGCCGTCTCGTTCAACTGGCTGCTCGGCGTGGTCGTCTACTACCTCGTCCCGTCGCTCGGGCCGGTGTACTCCCGACCCGGCGAGTTCGCCGACCTCTCCCCCACCTTCAACACCCGGGTCCAGGAGTGGTTGCTCCAGGACCGGGTCGACGTGCTGGCGGGCCCCTGGGACACCCGCTCCGTCCAGACCATCGCCGCCTTCGCCTCCCTCCACGTGGCGATCACCGTCACCGCGTGCCTGGTGGCCGAGGTGCTGCGGCTGCCGTCGTGGGTGCGGGCGGGCAGCTGGGTCTTCGCCGTGCTCACCTCGGTGTCCACCGTCTACCTGGGCTGGCACTTCTTCGTCGACGTCCTGGGCGGGGCGGTCATCGGCGCGGCCGCGGTGGTGCTCGCCGCGCGGGCGACCGGCCACCCGCTGCGTCGACGCGCGGAGGCAGGTCCGGGCCCCGCCGTCGCGCACGACCGCGCCGGCGCCGGGCACCCCTAGCCGTCGAGCGCGTCACGCAGCCGCTCGGCGTAGGTCTCCGCCTCGCCCTCGGCGTACCTCGTGCGCGGCCAGAAGAAGCCGCGCAGGCCGTCGCCCTTGGTCCGCGGCACCACGTGGAGGTGCAGGTGCGGCACGGACTGGCTGACGGTGTTGTTCATGGCCACGAACGACCCCTGCGCGCCGAGCCCGTCCTTGACCGCGGTGGCCAGCCGCTGGGCGGCCGCCAGGAAGCCGTCTCGCAGCCCGGCCGGCAGGTCGGGCAACGTCTCGACGTGGGTGCGCGGCACGAGCAAGGCGTGGCCCTTGAAGACCGGCCGGGTGTCGAGGAAGGCGACCAGGTCGTCGGTCTCCAGGACGACGTGGCCGGGCAGGTCACCGGCGACGATCCGGCAGAACACGCATCCGTCCATGCGGTCAGTGTGCCGCGTGCTCCGCCGCGCCGTGACCCGTCGTCGGGGTGGGGCGCCGCGCGTCGGGGGTGCCTACCCTCGAGGGAGTGCAGACGTTCCTCCCCTACCCCGACTTCGAGGCGTCGGCGCGCGCGCTGGACCAGAAGCGGCTCGGCAAGCAGCGCGTCGAGACCATCCAGGTCGTGCGCGCGCTGACCGTGGCCGACTACGGCTGGCGCAACCACCCGGCGGCGCTGATGTGGCGCGGCTACGAGGAGGCGCTCGGGCGTTACGGCTTCGCGTGCTGCGAGGTGTGGCTCGAGCTCGGGTTCGGCGACACGTGCGCGGCGACCATCGGCGCGGACCTGCGGGCCGCCGGTGTCACCGAGGTCCGGACGCAGGCCGAGCTCGCCGACGCGGGCGCGCTGCCACCGTGGCTCGGAGACCCGGGCCTGCACCGCAGCCACCAGTCCGCGCTCGTGCGCAAGGACCCGGAGTTCTACCGGCCCCGCTTCCCCGACGTGCCCGACGACCTGCCCTACCTGTGGCCGGTCCGCTCCCCCGCCGTCGTCGAGGCGGAGCGCAAGCGTGCGGAGAACGCCGTGCGCCGCGCCGAGCGCGCGGCCGAGCGGATGCTCCAGGAGGCCGAGCGGGCACGCAAGCGGCGCAGCCGGGCGGCGAAGAAGGCCTGGGAGACGCGGCGTCGCAACGCGCGCGAAGGCGGCTAGGACTCGGTCAGCCGGCGTTCAGCACGGCCCAGGCGATCAGCTTGTCGAGGCGACGGATGTCGACCTTCTTGTCCAGCTTGATCTTGATGTGGCCCGCCCGGGTCCACATCTCGAGCTCTGCGTTGAAGTCGAGCAGCTTCCCTGCGTTCTCCGACGACCACATGTCGATCCGGCTGTACGGCAGCGAGTAGACCTCGACCTTCTTGCCGGTCAGGCCCTGCGCGTCCCTCACGATGAGCCGCTTCGTGGTGAAGATCGCCGAGTCGCGGAAGGTCTTGTACGCCGCGACGGCCTGCTCGCCGTCGACGAGCAGGTCGTTGACGTCGGCCGGCACCGGGATCTCCTGGACGAGCGTCCACGACGTGATGGCTGCTGTTTCCATGGCGGCAGCGTCTCAGGACGAACGCCTTCGCGAGGCCGATTCGCCCGTCCGAAAGTTTGAACTGTGTCCGCGCTGTCCGCGCACGTCGCCGAGCCGCGGCGCGCGACCTCGTGCTCGAGGACCAGCGCGCGCGCAACCCGACTCGCTGGAACGTGTTCGACGTCTAGGGTCGGGGCGTGCGCATCGTCTCGCTGATCCCGTCGGCCACCGAGATCCTCTTCGCCGTGGGCGCGGGCGACGACGTGGTCGGGGTGACCTTCGAATGCGACCACCCGCCGGCGGCACGGGAGCGACGCGTGGTGTCGACGTCGGCGATGCCGGAGGGGCTGGCACCGCGCGAGATCGACGACTTCGTGGCCGCTGCGCTCGCCGCGGGCGAGGACCTCTACCGCCTCGACGCCGACGCGCTGGCCGAGCTCGACGCCGACCTCGTCGTCACCCAGGACCTGTGCGCCGTCTGCGCGGTCGACGTCGGCACGGTCGGCGAGGCCCTGGACTTCCTCGGCTGCCGCGCCGAGGTGGCGACCGTCGACCCGCACACGCTGGACGACGTGCTCGCCTCCGTCCGCGAGATCGGCCGGCTCACCGGCCACGACGACGCGGCCGAGGGCCTCGTCGCCTCGCTCGAGCAGCGCCTGGCCACCGTCGCCGAGCGGGTCGCGGGGCGCGCCCGCCCGCGCGTGCTGGTGCTGGAGTGGACGGACCCGCCGTTCGCTCCCGGCCACTGGATCCCGGAGATGGTCGCCCGGGCCGGCGGCGAGCCCACCCTGGGCGTCGCCGGGGCGAGGTCGATCCGCACCACGTGGGAGGACGCCGTCGCGTCGGGGCCGGACGTCGTCGTCTGCGCTCCGTGCGGCTACGACATCGAGGGCAGTGCCGAGCTGGCCGCGGGTGTGCGCGGCCACTTCCCCGGTGTGCCGGTGTGGGCCGTCGACGCCGACGGGCTGTTCGCGCGGCCCGGGCCGCGGCTGGTCGACGGGGTCGAGGCGCTGGCCGGGATCCTGCACCCCGAGGCAGCGCCGACGTCCGAGCACTGCCGGCGCGTCTGAGCGGCAGCTACGCCGTCTCGGGGCGCACCAGGACCACGAACTCCCGGCCGTCCCGGGCGGCCGCGAACGAGCCGGTGCGGGCGAACCCGAGCCGCTCGACGGTGCGCAGGGCGCGGACGTTGAAGCTCGCCACGGTGACGCGGAACGCGGGCGGGGCGAACCGGGCGCGACCGAAGGCCAGCCCTGCCGCGATCACCGGCCGGCCGAGCCCCTGGCCGGTGAGCTCGGGGCGCAGGCCGCCGCCGGTGTCCAGGGCGGAGTCGTCGTAGTCGCCGCCCGGCACCTGCCCGTCCCGGCCGAACGAGCGGAAGCCGATCAGCCGCCCGGCGGCCATGACCGCGAAGAACCCGGCGCCGGGGTGCAGCAGCTGCTCGGGGTCGGCCCCGGCGATGTCGTAGACGTCGTAGGGCGGCTCGTAGCGCCAGGTGACCATGTCCTCGGCGTGCTCGCGGGTCAGCGGCGCGACGGTGATCGAGGCCGGGTCGATCTGAGGGGGCACCACCGCAGGGTGCCACGACCCGTGCGGTGGCCGCTCGGGAGCGCACGCGCTGGCTCGACCGGGCACCTCGGCATGCGGCAGCCGCAACGACGACGAGGCGAGGCGGCCCGCAGCATCTGCCGGCCACCTCGCCTCGTGACGAGTGGAGCTGCGGGGAATCGAACCCCGGTCCTCGAGCGCCGAACCAGGTCTTCTCCGGGTGCAGTCTGCGATGTCGCTTTTCTCGGCCCCGGCGCTCGCACAGACACGTCGCCGACAGGCTCAGTCAGGAAAGAGTCCCGGCCACCCCTCCTGACAGGAGGTGACCAGCAAGTCTCCTAGATGAGGCCTGGGTCCGGGACGGAGACGGATGCCCGGTCAGACCCTTCGATCACTGCTCAGGCAGCGAGAGCGAAGTCGTTGCGCTCAGAATTGGCAACTATGGTTTCCAGCGATCGTTTACGAGATGGCGCTGGCTTCTCGACCCGCTTCCCCTGGAACTAACGTCCCAAGTCGAAACCGATCAGCCCCTCTTGTGTTGTCAAGCAGGCCGGAGCCTGCGACTCCAGTCTACCGGCCTCAACCGACGGCGGGCGAGCGCTATTCCGCCGTGCGCAGCGGATCCGCCTGCCAGGCGCCGTCGTCAAGGCGCCACAGCTGGTCGCCAGCACCGGCCGCCAGGCCCTCGGACGGGGCCGACTGGTCGAAGTCCATCCCGGCGGCGGTGACGGCCTCGCCGTGCCTGCGCCACGCCCGGGCGTGCTCCCGCTCGATCGCCGCCCGCTGCTCGGCCGTCGCGTCGGACGGCAGGACCATGCCCTCGCCCGGCGGCTCCGGTGCGGTCGGCTCGACGGAGCCGTCGGGGGCGATGACGAACAGGCGCTCGTTGGTCATCCGGTGCCCCGCGCGGACCAGGAGCGAGCCGTCGTCGCGCCAGCGGAACCGCACCGACCAGCCATCCCCCTTGACGTGACCGTCGCGACGGCCGGCGACGGCGTCGTCGGGCAGGAAGAGGCCCCAGCGGGCGAAGTAGCGGGCGAAGGCGTCCTGCTGGGCGCTCGTGCGGCCCTCGCCGGGGTCCGCGCTCCCACCGTCGGACGCCCCGTCCGCGGATCCGTCCCCCGGGCCGTCGCCCGACCCGCCCTGGCCAGCCGGCCCGTCAGCCGGACCGGTGACGAGCGGCGGGTGCAGCCGCACGCGCGTGATCCGGTGGCCGTCGACCTCGACCACCTCGAGCGGCCGGTCGCCGAGGAGCACCACGTCGCCCACCTCGCCCATCCGCGCGAGGCGGTGCAGGACGTAGCCGGCGACGGTCTCGAAGGGTCCGTCCGCGAGCTCCACACCGGTGCGCTCGGCGAACTCCTCGATGGTGAGACCGGCGTCCAGCGTCGTCGGGTCGGCGGCAGCGGCGACCTCGGCGTCGGTGTCGTACTCGTCGTGGATCTCCCCGACCAGCTCCTCCATGAGGTCCTCGAGCGTGACGATGCCGTCGGTGCCGCCGTACTCGTCGACGACGAGCGCGATGTGCGCACCCAGGCTGCGGAGGTGGTCGATCGAGGGCAGCACGCGGTTGGTGCGCGGCAGCACCGGCAGGTCGCGGGCGAGCTCGGCGACGGTGGTGGAGCGGTCGTCGGCGCGGCCGAGCACGTCGCGCAGGTGCAGGTAGCCGAGCACCTCGTCGAACGACTCGCCGGTGACCGGGTAGCGGGTGTAGGGCTGCTCGACGATCACCGAGACCGCCTCGGCGAGGGTGAGGTCGCCGGCGAGGAACACCACGTCGCCCCGCGGCTTCATCACCTCGCTCAGCGACCGGTCGCCGGCCTCGAAGACCTCGTCGACGAGCCTGCGCTCGCCCTCGGGGATGTCCTCGTGGCCCGAGATCATCATCCGCAGCTCCTCCTCGTCGACCTCGTCGCCGGCCGCGTCGGGGTTGCCGCCGAGCACGCGCACCAGCAGGTTGGTGGACAGCGACAGGAGCCAGATCACCGGCGTCATCACCGTGGCGAACCTGCCCAGCGGCGGCGCGAACAGCTTGGAGACGCCGACCGAGCGCTGGAGCGCGAGCCGCTTGGGCACGAGCTCGCCGAGCACGAGCGAGAGGTAGGACACGACCAGGGTCGTCACGACCAGCGACACGGTGTCGGGGGCCGGCACGCCGAGCCCCTCGAACGCCGGCGCGAAGGAGGGCGCGAGCGTGGAGGCGCCGAACGCGGCGGAGAAGAAGCCGGCCACCGTGACGCCGATCTGCACCGCGGAGAGGAACCGGTTGGGGTCGCGGGCCAGGGACGCGACGGCGTGCCCGCGCCCGCCCTCGGTGTCCAGCCGCTCCACCTGGCCGGCGCGCAGCGACACCAGCGCGATCTCGGTCGCCGCGAACACACCGCCCACCAGGATGAACGCGAGGACGAGGAGGACGTCGATCCACGTGCCGGCCACGACGTCAACCTATCGGGCGGCCACCAAGGCGGCGCCGACCGCGGCGACCGGGTAGTGCTGGGGGACCATGCTCACTCGGTCGGCCAGCCCCAGCGAGGCGAGGAACGGCGACCCCTCCCCCAAAGCGCGCAGCTGCCGCACCACCTCCACCCGCAGCGGCTCGCCGACCTCGCTGACACCGCCGCCCAGGACGATGCACTGGGGATCGATGGCGAGGCCGAGGGCGCGGACCGCGCTCGCCACGCCCCAGCAGAAGTGGTCGCGCACCTCGACGGCGTGGACGTCGCCGCCTGCCGCGGCGGCGAACAGGGCGGCGGCGGGTGGCCCGTCCGGCGTCGGCCAGGCCCGCGCCAGGGCGCGTCCGGACGCGACGGTCTCCAGGCATCCGGTCTGGCCGCAGCCACAGGCCGCACCGGCCGGGTCGACCGGCAGGTGGCCGATCTCGCCGGCGGCACCGTGCTCACCGCGCCGGAGCCGGCCGTCGACGACCAGGCCGGCCGCCAGACCGGTGCCGACGCTCAGGTAGACCACGTCGTCCGCGGCGACCAGCGCGCAGGCGGCCAGCGCCGCGGCGTTGACGTCGTTCTCCAGCACGACCGGGACGCCGAGCCGCTGCTGCAGCAGGTCGCGCAGCGGCAGGTCGTCGCCGTCGACGCCCAGGTTGACCGCGTGCCGCAGCATCCCGCGGCCCACGTCGACCAGCCCCGGCACGCCGACGCCGACCGGGCAGCGCAGCGGCTCGCCCAGCTCGCGGCCGAGCTCGGCGAAGACCTGCTCGGCGGTGGCGAGCACGCCTTCGGCGCCGGAGCCGGTCGACGAGCGCACCTGGGCCAGCACCGCGCCGTCCGCGCCGACCACGACGCCGTCGGTCTTGGTGCCGCCGATGTCGAGCCCGATCGTCCGCGCGTCCGCCCGTGCGGCACTCACCGCGTCCATCCCGCCTCTCGCAACCGCTCGACCACCGCGGCGACGCCCGGAGCGGACGAGCCACGGGTGCAGATCCTCGCAAGCCCGACGTCGTACGTCGCCGGCCAGCCCCACTCCACGACCACCGCGGGCCTGCCCGAGCGGGCCAGCGAGCGCAGGAAGGCCAGCACCTCGGGCCGCCGGTGCGCGTCGCGGACCTGCACGACGAGCGGCGCGTGCGCAGGTACGCCGTCGGGCAGGCCGTCGTCGAGCGCCTGCGGGTCCAGCCGGTGGTCCGGCGCGATCCCCCACGCCACGTCGCCCACAGCGATGTTCGCGACGGTCTCGACGCTCAGCACCGAGGCGCCGGCGAGGTCGGGCAGGTCGCCGTCGACCTGCAGGGCCGACCGCGCGGCGACGGCCTGGCGCGGGGCGTCCGGCGGCTCCGGGGTCGACCCGGGCGCCCGCACGCCGACGGCGGCGACGCGGGCGGCTGCGTCCTCGAGGCGATCGCGCCCGAGTCGTCCCTGCCCCACGGCTGCGACGACCGCGTCGCGGACCTCGATGACGAGCGAGGCCGGCTTGTCCGGACCGATGCAGAGCAGGTCGCAGCCGGCGGCGAGGGCCTGCACGGACGCCTCCGCGATGCCCAGCTCGGCCGAGGCCCCCGCCATGTCGAGCGCGTCGCTGACGATGACGCCGTCGAAGTCGAGGACCTCGCGCAGCATGCTCAGCACCACCGGGCTGAGGGTGGCGGGCCGCTCGCGGTCGAGCGCCGCGACGACGATGTGCGAGGTCATCACCGCAGCGACGCCGGCCTCGACCACGGCGTCGAAGGGCACCAGCTCGCGCCGCGCGAGGGTGTCGGCGTCGACGTCGATGCGCGGCAGCGCGAGGTGGCTGTCGGTCGCGGTGTCGCCGTGGCCGGGGAAGTGCTTGGCGCAGGCCGCGACCCCCGTCGACTGCAGGCCGCGGGTCCAGGCCGCCGCGTGGGCGGCGACCTGCTCGGGGTCTGCGCCGAAGCTCCGCGTGCCGATGACGGGGTTGTCGGGGTCGCTGTTGACGTCGGCGTCCGGCGCGAGGTCGAGGTTCACGCCGACTGCGGCGAGCTCGTGGCCCACCCAGCGCCCAACGGCCTCGGTGAGGCCGAGGTCGCCGGCGCCGCCGAGCGCCGCCGCGCCCAGGACCGGGCTCGGCTCGCGCGTGTGGAGACGGCTGACGTCGCCGCCCTCCTCGTCGACGGCGATCACCGCCACCGGGTTGGCCGCGCGGATCGCGGCGCTCAGCGCCGCCAACGCGGCGGGGCCGTCGGCGGTGTTGCTGCCGAAGTAGCAGATGCCACCGAGACCCTGCTCCAGCAGCTCGCGGTAGTCGGCGGGGAGCGTCGTGCCCTCGAAGCCCGGCAGCAGCACCCGGAGCGCGAGCGAGCGCACCTCGTCCGCCGGGTCCCCGGCCGAGTCGGGCTCCTCGCGTCGTCCGTATGCGCGCACGGCACCGGCGGGCGGCTGGGCCGAGGTCATCCCTTCACCGCCCCGGCGGTGAGGCCGCTGGCCATGCGGCCCTGGACGACGAGGAAGAAGATGATGACGGGCACCGCAATCAGGGTGGAGCCGGCCATGATGCCGCCCCAGTCGGTGCCGCGGTTGACGTCGGTGAAGGTGGAGAGCCAGAGCGGCAGTGTGCGCTGGTCCTCGCGGGTCATCACCACCAGCGCCAGGGTGAACTCGTTCCAGGCCTGGATGAACCCGAAGACGCCCGTCGCGACCAGCCCCGGCGCGAGCAGCGGGAAGGTGACGCGGAAGAACGCCTGGACGCGGGTGCAGCCGTCCATCATCGCGGCCTCCTCCAGCTCGTAGGGGACGCCCTCGACGAAGCCGCGCAGCGTCCAGATCGTGAAGGGCAGCACGCCGGCGACGTAGACGATGGTGAGGCCGGCGACGGTGTTGAGCAGCTCCATCGTCTCCAGCATCTTGTACTGGGAGATGAACAGGCCCTCGGCCGGGATCATCTGGATGACGAGCAGGGTGACGATGAAGGACATCCGGCCGCGGAAGCGGAACCTCGAGACCGCGACCGCCGCCACGAACGCGAAGCCGAGCGCCACGACGAGCGTCAGGCCGGTCACCATCAGGCTCGTCCTCAGGGCGGCGACGAACTGGCCTCCGTCGAAGACCGTGCGGAAGTTGTCGAGGTCGCCGCCGAACGGCACCCAGGTGGGCACCCGGTTGCGGATCTCGTTGCGGTCGAGGAAGGAGCTGTTGACCATCCAGTAGACCGGGAAGACAGCGAGGACGAAGGCGACCAGGCCGACGCCGTTGGCGAGCCACCTCGTCGGGCGGGGGGTCGGACGGGCCATCAGGCGGCGCTCCTCTCCTGGCGCAGCATGGCGCGGACGTACGGGGCGGTGAGCACCACGGTGAGCGCGAGCATGAACACCGCGACCGCCGCGGAGGTGCCGAAGTCGCCGCCGCCGATGCCGAGCCGGTAGATGTAGGTGCCGAGCAGGTTGGTGTCGCTGGCGCTGCCGCCGGCCTCCTGCAGGATGAAGATCTGCGTGAACACGCGCAGGTCCCAGATGATCTGCAGCAGCCCGACGACGAGCAGCACGGGCCGGATGCTCGGCAGGACCACGTGCCGCAGCCGCTGGGCGGGCGAGGCGCCGTCGATCTCGGCCGCCTCGACGAGCTCCTCGGACAGCTGGGTGAGCGCGGCGTACACGGTGAACGCCACGAACGGCACGCTCATCCACACCACGACGACGGTGGCCACGAAGAAGAACGACAACGGGTGCAGCAGCCAGCCGTGGCCCTCGAAGTCGCCTCCCAGGGCTGTCAGCACGTGGTTCACGACGCCGTACTGGGTGTCGAAGAGCCACTGCCACACGGTCAGCGACGCGACCACCGGCATCGCCCAGGCGAACAGCAGGCCGGTCTGGGTGAGGAGGCGGACGGGGGTGGACATGGCGCGCATGACGAGCGCGAGGCCGACGCCGAGCAGCATGGTGACGACGGCGTTGACCAGGCAGAACACCACGGTGCGGGCGGTCACCCGCCACAGGTAGCCGTCGGTGAGCAGCTCGCGGTAGTTGGCGAGGCCGACCCACTCCGGCGGCCGGCCGAACTGCTGCGCCAGGCCGAACTCCTGGAAGGAGAGCACCAGCTGGCGCACGAGCGGGTAGCCCAGGGCGAGGCAGAGGGCCAGGACGGCCGGGGTGACGAGCAGGTAGGGCAGCGCGCTGCCACGCGGGCGCGGGGTCCGGCCGCCCGTCCCTCGTCCCATCGCGCCTCCCGTCGTGGGTCCCGGTGCTCGTCCCGGTGTCCGTCCCACGGAGCCTGCCACCGAGTGTGCCGCCGTGGCTGCCGCGGGACCTGTCACGGCTCCTGCGATTCGTCCTGCCATCGGTCCTCCCATCGGTCCTCGAGTCGGTCCTGGCGTCGGGTGCTGCTGAGCTCTCGTCGGCCGGGGCCGGGCAGGCCTCGGCGGGGGCGGCGACCGGTGCCGCCCCCGCCGAGCCGATCGGTGGCTCAGCCGTTCAGCTGGCCGCTCATCTGCTCGTCGGCCTCCGCGGCGAGCTCGGCCACGTCGCCGCCCTGGGCGATCGCGCTGAAGAGGTCCTCGAGGACGCGGGAGCCCTCCACGTTGGCCCAGCCCGGCGCGGCCGGCGTGAGCTTGGCGTTGGACGCGGCCTCGATCGTGGCGGCGGCGTACTCGTCGTCCCCGAGCAGCGAGGCCAGCGAGTCCTTGGCCGGCGTCAGGCCGGCCTCGGCCAGGATCGTCTGGTACTCGTCGCTGAGCATCAGGGCGACCGCCTTTTGGGCGAGGTCCTGGTTGGGCGACTTCGCCGCGATGGCGATGTCCGAGCCGCCGAGCAGCACCGGGGCGGGCTCGCCGTCGCTCCCCGGGAGGGCGAAGACGCCCATCTGCTTGGCGAACGTGTCCGGGCAGCCGGTCTCGGGGTCCTCGATGAGGCCCTTGACCCAGCCGGGCGTCGACATCATGCCGACCTCGCCGGCGCAGAACGGCGTCCACGGGTCGGCCTCGTTGCCGTCCTTGGGTGCACCCGAGGCCTCCATGAAGAGCCGCTGGGCGGTCTCCAGGCCGGCGACGGACTCCGCCGAGCTGAGGGCCGGTTCCCACTGGCCGCCGTCCTCGGTGGCCAGGTCGCCGCCGGCGTCCCAGATGAACGTCGCACCGTTGCGCCAGTCCTGGCCGGGGAACCAGAAGCCGGAGAAGTTGGCCGGCTTGGGGTTGGCCTCCTTCAGGGCGATCGCGGTGTCGACGAACTCCTCCATCGTCGTCGGCACCTCGAGGCCGGCCTTCTGGAGCAGGTCCTTGCGGTAGAAGATGTACTTCGAGCCCGCGTAGTAGGGCACGGCGTACGTTTTGCCGTCGACGGTGGCCCCCTCGACGAAGCCGGGGAGCAGGTCGTCGCCGCCGAGGTCGTCGAGCTGGTCGGTGAGGTCGGTGAACGCGCCGGCCGAGGTGAAGGTCGGGGCCTGGGTGTTGCCGATCTCGACGACGTCGGGCGTCTCGGACTCGCTGGACAGCGCGGTGGTGAGCTTCTCCACCAGGCCGTCCCACTCCTGCTGCTCGATGGTCAGCGTGGAGCCGGGGTTCTCCTCCTCGAAGGTCTCCTTCAACCAGTCGCGGGCCTCCTGCGGGGTGTCGGTGCCGTTGAACCAGACGCGGATGTCGGCCGACTCGGGGCCGCCGTCCTCGCCCGACGAGCCGCCGTCGTCGCCGCCGCACGCGGCGAGCGTGGTCAGCGCGAGCGCGGCGACCGCCGCACCTGTCAAGGACTTCCTGATGCGCACCACAGTGTTCCTCTCGATGATGTACCGCTGGTGGCGATAGGGGTGGGGGTTGCTGGCCGGGTCGCTCACGAGACGCCCAGTTCTCCGGCGAGCACGAGCACGGCCGCTCCCACGACCACGACGTCCTCGCCGAGCTTGGAGGTGCGGACCGCCAGGCCCGTGGAGCTGATGGGCATCGTCCGCTCGCGGATGGTGCGGTCGGCTGCGTCGAGCAGCGGGCCGTCGAGCAGCTCCGCGGGGCCGCTCAGCACGATCTCGTGCAGGTTGAGCGCGGCGACGATCGGCGCCAGCACCTCACCGAGCCGCGTGCCCACGGCGGCGAGCTCGGCCGGCCCGTCGGCGCCGGGTGCGGCGACCCGGCGCCGCAGGCGCGGCGCGGACAGGATCGTCTCGAGGCACCCGGTGCGCGAGCAGGCGCAGCGCTCCCCGTCGGGGTCGACGGCGACGTGCCCGATCTCGCCCGCGGCGCCGAGGTGGCCGTGCAGCAGGGAGCCGCCGAGCACGAAGCCGGCGCCGACACCGGTGCCGACCCGCAGGACCATCAGGCCGCCGTCGCCGGACTCGCCGAAGGTGTGCTCCCCGAGGACGGCGGTGTTGGCGTCGTTGGCGACGAGGACGGGCAGGTCGAAGGCCTCCGCGAGCCGGGCCGCGAGCGGCGTGTCGGTCCACGCCAGGTTGGGGGCGTCGATGACGGTGCCGGCGGTGTCGACGACGCCGGGGCTCCCGACCCCGATGCCGAGTACCGGCCTCTCGGCCATCGCCCTCAGCTCGGAGACGAGGTGCTGCACCAGCGCGACCGCCTCGTCCCCCTGCGCGCCGTCGACGTGCACCTCGTGGCGCGCCTGCACGCTGCCGGCGAGGTTGACCACGGCACCGGACATCCGGTCGGTCTCCGACAGGTCGAGCCCGATGATGTGGTGGGAGTCGACCGCGAGCCCGACGAGCGTGGGCGGCTTCCCGACCCGGCTCTCCGCCGGGGCGCCGAGCTCGGTGACGAGCCCGTCGGCGAGCATCTCGCCCACGAGGTCGGAGACCGTGACGCGGGTCAGCCCGCTGGCCCGGGCGAGGTCGGCGCGGCTGGCAGGGCCGTCGCGGAAGAGCTGCTGCAGCAGCAGCGCACGGTGGTGCCGGCGGGCGTCCTCCTGCAGGAGCTTGCCGCGAGGTCGCAGCGGGCGGCCCACCGGTGTGTGCTTCGTCACATTAGTTAGTTCAGCGCACTTACTTATCGCTGTCAAGCAGTGCTGGCACTGGTCCAGCGCACCCCGCGCCTCGCGGCTAACGCCTCGCGAAGCGCGGGGCGCCGAGCGCGGGGGGTGCAAGCACGCACCACCACGCGGCCCGTAGGTCGTCAGTGCCGGACGAGACCGCAGGGTCCGCCGGGCGCGTCCGGAGGCGGGCCCTCGCCGGGCGGCGCGCTCCCGCCGCGGAGAAGCTCCACGAGCCGGCCGCGGTCAGCGCGACGCCGGGACGGCGAGCGGGAGGAGGAGCAGGGCGGCGTCCGCCGGGCTCAGTCCCGGTGGCCCTTGAGGCGACGCTGGACGGCCTCGACCTTCTCGCGGTCGGCCTGCCGCTCGGCGAGCGTGTGCCGCTTGTCGTAGGCCTTCTTGCCCTTGGCCAGGGCGATCTCGACCTTGGCTCGGCCGTCCTTGAAGTAGAGCGAGAGCGGCACGATCGTGTAGCCCTTGTCGGTGATCTTGCGCTCGATCTTGTCGATCTCCGAGCGGTTCAGCAGCAGCTTGCGGCGCCGGCGGGCCGAGTGGTTGGTCCAGGTGCCCTGGCTGTACTCCGGGATGTGCACGCCGAGGAGCCACGCCTCGCCGTTGTCGATCTCCGCGAAGCCGTCGACCAGCGAGGCGCGACCCTGGCGCAGCGACTTCACCTCGGTGCCCATGAGGACCAGCCCGGCCTCCCAGGTGTCCTCGATGTGGTAGTCGTGGCGCGCCTTCTTGTTCTGCGCGACCATCTTCTGGCCCTGTTCCTTCGCCATCGGGCCATCCTCTCAGGCAGGCCCAGCGACCCGCACGGCGGTTTCGGGCGGTGCCGGGTGGTCAGAGGAAGTTCATCGGGTCGACCGCGGTGCCGTTGGCCATGACCGTGAAGTGCAGGTGGCAGCCGGTGCTCCAGCCCGTGCTGCCCTCGAAGCCGATGACCTGCCCCTCGGCGACGCGGTCGCCGACGCCCACGTTGTAGCTGCTGGCGTGGTTGTAGATCGTCGCGAGGCCGCGGCCGGCGAGCACGCCGTGGTCGATGACGAGCCGGTTGCCGTAGACGCCGCTGTAGTACGACGACACGACCCTGCCGGACGCCGCGGCGCGGAGCGGGGTGCCGCACCCGCCACCGAAGTCGACACCGTCGTGCAGGCCCCAGTAGTGGTAGATGGGGTGGGTGCGGTAGCCGAACGGGGACGTGACGTAGCCGTCGACCGGGGAGGCGAGCACGCCGGTGGACGGGCCGCTCGCCGCGCCGCCGCGCGCTTGGGCACGCTGCCGGCGGAGCGCCGCCAGCGCGCGCTTGCGGAGCATCTCCTCGATCCGCTGCTGCTCCCTCTCGAGCTTGCGGAGCTTGGCGAGGTCCTTCGCCCGGGCGTCGCGAGCGCCGGCGCGGGCGTCGCGGCGCTCGACGACGAGGGAGACCACGGAGTCCTTGGCCGCCTGCTGCTCGGCCTCGAGCTGCTGCATCAGCGTGAGGTGCTCGGCGGCGGCAGCGCGCTTGGCAGCCACGGCGTCCCGGGCCTCGGTGACCTGGTCCTCCCGCACCTGCAGGAGCACCTCCGAGGCCTTCAGCTCGTCGTACTCGCGGGCCTCCTGCCCGACGACGACGTCGCGCACGCCCTCGCGCCGGGTGAGCTCCTCGGTCGAGTCGGCGTCGAGGAGCGAGGAGAAGGCCAGCAGCTCGGGGTCGCCCTCGGAGTACATGTCGGCGACGGTGCGGGCCACCTTCTCGCGCTGGGCGTCGCGGTCGACCCGACCCTGGGCGAGGGCGGCCTCCGCCTCGACGAGCGCCTGCTCGGCGGCGACGAGCTGGGCCTGCATCTCGGCGTCGCGCTCCTGCGCCACCTCGACCTTGCCGCGTGCGGTCGCCAGCCGGGTCTTCGCGACGGCGAGCTGCTCCTGCGCCGCCGCGAGACGCGCGGCGGCCTTGCGCAGCTGGGCGCTGGACTCGTCGAGGTCCTGGTGCGCGCCCTTGAGCTGGCGCTGGACCTCGTCCTTCTTGTCCTTGAGGTCGTCGGCATGTGCTGCGGACACGCCCAGCGCCATGACCACGACCAGGGCTGCGGCCATGCGGCGGTGAGCGGCACGGGGGAAGGTACGCACCGGGGAGCCTTTGCGTTGGGGAAGCGGGGAAGGGTCGTCTCCCCCGTCGGCACGACCGGGGAGACGGCTAGACGCTAACCTCCGCGACTCAGACTTTGAGGTATTTGCGCGTCAGCACGAGTGTCGGGAGCAAGGTCAGCACCGGGCCGAGGATCCCGACGGCCGCTGCGGCCACCCAGAACTCGTCCCAGCCGATCCACGGCACGAAGCGCAGGTTGGACGCGAGGTCGCCGATCGCGAAGTGCAGGAACGCCGCCAGCGCCCCTCCCGCGAGCGCCACGCTGACGAGCGCGGTGACCAGCGCCTCGAGGAGGAACGGCAGCGCGATGTAGAGCGTGGAGGCGCCGACGAGGCGCATGATGCCGATCTCCTTGCGGCGCGCAAAGGCGGCGAGGCGGATCGTGTTGGCCACCAGCAGCAACGCGGCCAGGACCAGCAGCCCCGCGGTGCCGAGCGCGTACGTGCGCATCTTGGTGATCGTGGTCAGGATCGGTCCCACCTGCTCGCGCAGGTCGCGGACCCGCGAGACCCCGTCGAGCCCCTGCACCGCGCTGCTGATGCCCTCGTACTGCTCGGGGTCCTCGAGCGTGATCCAGATCGTCTGCGGCATGTCCTCGGCCGTCAGTGCCGGGTTGTCGCCGGAGAACAGCTCCGCGCCGTAGAGCTCCTTGGCCTTCTCGAGCGCGACCTCGCCCGACTCGAAGCGGTAGTCCGCGACCTCGGGGTTCTCCGCGACGACGGCCTCGATCTCGGCCTTCTGCGCCTCGGTCACCGGGTTGGGGCACACCGGGTTGGAGTCGTTGAGGCGGCACAGGTAGACGGTGATCTGCAGCTGGTTGCCGAAGTGCTCGGCAGCCCGCGTGGCCTGCTGCTGGAAGAGCAGGCCGATGCCCACCAGCGTCAGCGAGACGACGAGGGTGAGGATCACCGCCAGGTGCATCGTGAGGTTGCGTCGCAGGCCCTGGCCGAGCTCGGAGTAGACGTAGCGCAGCTGCATGGAGGTGAGGTCTCGATTCGTTCGGGTGCGGGTCCGGGTCGGGGCGGTCGGGGCCGCCGGCCGGGATCAGTTCTGGTGGCCGTAGACGCCCTGCGCCTGGTCGCGCACGACGTGGCCGTTCTCGAGCTCGATGACGCGCTTGCGCATCTGGTCGACGATGCCGGCGTCGTGCGTGGCCATCACGACCGTCGTACCGGTGCGGTTGATGCGGTCGAGGAGCTTCATGATGCCGACCGAGGTGGTCGGGTCGAGGTTGCCGGTGGGCTCGTCGGCGATGAGGATCATCGGCCGGTTGACGAACGCGCGCGCCACCGCGACGCGCTGCTGCTCGCCACCGGAGAGCTCGTCGGGCATCCGGTCGCCCTTGCCGCTCAGGCCCACGAGCTCGAGCGTCTCGGGGACGACGTCCTTGATCTCCTTGCGCGACTTGCCGATGACCTGGAGCGCGAAGGCGACGTTCTCCGTGACGGTCTTGTTGGGCAGCAGGCGGAAGTCCTGGAAGACGGTGCCGATGTCGCGGCGCAGCCGGGGCACCTTCCAGCCGGCGAGCCGGTTGATCTCCTTGCCGGCGACGTAGACGCGGCCCTGCGTCGGGCGGTACTCGCGCAGCACCAGGCGCAGGAAGGTCGACTTGCCCGACCCCGAGGACCCCACGAGGAAGACGAACTCCCCCTTCTCGACGTCGACGGAGACGTTGTCGAGCGCCGGGTGGGGGTGGCCGGGATAGGTCTTGGTGACCTTCTCGAAGCGAATCACGGCGTCGAGGCTACGTGAGGGGTGGAGGTGATCGGCGAATCCCGGTCCGGCCGCGGGATGTGAGGTGCCTGACCCTCCGGCGCAGGCACCGTGCAGGCAGTTCGAGCCGGGTGCCGCCGCGTCCACGCTCCACCGGCGAGCAGGAGCGACCCGACTACCTGCATCGTGCTGCGCTCAGCCGGGCACCTCGACGACCGTGGGTCAGGCGTCGACCTTCTCCGCGCCCCGTCGCCAGCGGATGCCGGCCTCCATGAAGTCGTCGAGGTCGCCGTCGAAGACCGCGCTGGGGTTGCCGGACTCGTGACCGGTGCGCAGGTCCTTGACGATCTGGTACGGGTTGAGGACGTAGTTGCGCATCTGGTCGCCCCAGCTGGCGGCGACGTCGCCCTTGAGGTCCTTCTTGAGCGCGGCCTCCTCGGCCTTCTTCTGCGCGAGCAGCTTGGCCTTGAGCACCACCATGGCCGACGCCTTGTTCTGCAGCTGGGACTTCTCGTTCTGGCACGACACGACGATGCCGGTGGGGATGTGCGTCAGCCGCACCGCGGAGTCGGTGGTGTTGACCGACTGGCCGCCGGGGCCGCCGGAGCGGAAGACGTCGACCCGGATGTCGTTCTCGTCGACCTCGATCTCGTCGGTCTGCTCGAGCACGGGGACCACCTCGACGGCCGCGAACGACGTCTGGCGGCGGCCCTGGTTGTCGAAGGGGCTGATCCGCACGAGGCGGTGGGTGCCGGCCTCGACCGAGAGGGTGCCGTAGGCGTAGGGCGCGTGGATGGCGAACTCGGCGGACTTGATGCCCGCCTCCTCGGCGTAAGAGACGTCGTAGACCTCGACGCCGTACTTGTGCTGCTCGGCCCAGCGCGTGTACATCCGCATGAGCATCTCGGCGAAGTCGGCGGCGTCGACGCCACCGGCGCCCGAGCGGATCGTCACGATCGCCTCGCGCTCGTCGTACTCCCCCGACAGCAGGGTGCGGATCTCGAGCGATTCGACGGCCTTCTTGATGCGGCCCAGCTCGGCCTCGGAGTCGGCGAGCGTGTCGGCGTCGCCCTCCTCCTGCGCCATCTCGACCATCAGCGCGAGGTCCTCGACGCGGGTCTGCAGGCCGGTGTAGCGGTCGAGCTCGCCCTGCAGGGCGGAGAGCCGGCCGGTGACGCGGGTGGCGTTCTCCTGGTCGTCCCAGAGGTCCGGGGCGGCGACCTGCTCCCCCAGCTCGGCGATCTCGGCGCGCATCCGGTCGAGGTCGAGGACCTGGCCGATGGTCTTCATGGTCGCCTGGAGCTGCTTGATCTCTACGTCGAAGTCGATGCCTGCCACAAGGAGCAACAGTACGGCGTCGGGCGCGGAGGTCAGAACTGCAGGACGACCCGGCCGTCGCCGCCTCGGCCGGCCGTGCCGGCGCCCCTGCCGCCGTTGCCCTCGGCGACGGGGCCGGCGACGTTGGACACCGGTGCGGCCGTCGCGCCGCGCGTGTAGCTCGACCCGGCACCTCCGGCGCCTCCCGCATCGACGTTGGCGACGAGCTGACCGCCGAGGAGGACCGAGTTGGTACGGGTGCCTCCGGCGCCGCCGCCGGCGTACCCACCGCCGCCGCCCCCAGCGCCCACCCGCCCTCGTGGCACCCCAGACCCTCCATTGCCGCCGCCGTTCAGACCCTGACCGTTGACGCCGCCCGACGCACCTGGGGCGCCCTCCACCAGCAGACCACCCCCTGCTCCGCCTGTCCCCGGCGTGGTGGGGCCCCCGGGAGAGCCCACCGCTCCGCCGCCCCCACCTGCGCCGACCGCGCCGAACGGGTAGCTAGCCCCCGCGGCACCGCCGTTGCCTGCTGGGGCGACCGATGACCCGCCGGTCCCGGCGTCCTGCGAGCTCGGGGTTCCGTCGGCGCCAAGCCCGCCCTTTCCGCCACCACCGCCTGCCACCACGATCGGGGCGGCGCCGAGTAGGAGCGCAGTACCTCCTCCGCCTCCACCGGCCGCGAGGACGGAACCTCGACCGCCGGCACCGCCGCGGCCGTAACCGGTGCCGCCCGCCCCGGCCGAGGCCGCCGTGCCGGTGCCCTCGCCGCCTCCTCCACCGACGATGACAGTGAGGGTGACTCCCGACGCGTTAGTCGGCAGCGTGAAGGTGCCCGTGACGCGTCCGCCGTCGCCTCCCGAGTAGGCAGCACTACCGCCGCCCCCGCCCCCGACGACTTCGAACTGGACCGAGCGGTATCCGGCCGGGATCGTCACGGCGTACGAGCCGCGAGTCGTGTACGTGTGGGTGAAGCTCGCCGCGAACGCGGGCGCCGCGGTGGCCACCGAGATCGCCGGGACGCTCCAGGCCACGCCGCGGCTGAACGACCGCCGGGTCACACCGCGCTGCCCGCGCTCCTCGTGGCGCTGGTGTTCCATGTCTGTGTGCTTCCCGACGACGACCTGTTGACAACGTGAAGATATCAACAGGCTGTTGACGACGCGGGCGGATCCGGGAGCCTGTATCCCGGATCACGCCCGCGCCGGTGCGACCCCGGCCCGCGCGATCAGCGCGTGCAGAGCACCTCCGGGGTGGCGACCGCGACCGTGCCGGCCGGGGTCTCGCTCCTGGTGGCGTCGATCCTGAGGCGGAAGACGCCGGTCAGGTCGACGGTCTCGCCGGCGAAGACGGTGCCGACCGCGAGGGCGTGGTCGACGAGGACCGCGCCGTCGCCGGTGACCTTGACGGTTCCGGTCGCGCCGGTGACGGACTCGTCGGTGAGGGCGTAAGTCGCCCGCATCTCGGTGCACTTGCGGCCCAGCGTGTACTCGATCGAGGACGCGGCACCGAGCGTGGCGGTCGCGATGCTGTGGCCGTAGAACTCGGCACCGATGTTCACACCGGTCGGGACGTTGACGTTGGTCGCGACGGGCTGGCGGTCGACCAGCCTCTGCCAGCTGTACACCTCGACGGTGAGCGTCTTGCTGAAGCCTTTGGCGATGCCCTTCGAGGCCGGCTTGAGGACGCGGTACTCCCGGGTGCCGGGAGTCGAGGGGTCGTCCTGGAGCTTGTAGGTGCCGTTGCGCTTGATGGTCGCGGTGCCGCTGGGCCTCCACTTCCTCTTGCCGTCCACGCGCTGCTGCAGGACCACCTTCTGGCCGGCAGCCTTCGGCGTGACCCTGCCGCGCACCTTGAGGACGTCCTCCTTGCCGATCGCCACGGTCTTGTTGATCGACGCGGTGACGGTGTAGGCGTCGGCCTGGGCGGGCGCGGCGTGGACGGGCGCGCCGAGCGCGCACGCGCCGGCGGCGATGCCGGCGACTGCGGTCCACACGGTGGTGCGGTTCATGTGAGTTCCCCTCGTTCGGTCGGCCCGGGCGGGCCGTTGCGCGAGGGAGACGCGGGCGGACCCGGAGAAGTTGTCGCGGGTCTAGCATGCGGGGCATGGCGCTCCTCGAGCGCGACGAGCAGCTGCGCGCCGCGACCGGATACCTCGACGAGGCAGCGACCGGCCACGGTCGCCTGGTCTTCGTCGGAGGCGAGGCCGGCGTGGGCAAGACCACCTTCGTCGAGGCGCTCGCGGCGCGCGCCGACGCGCACGTGGGCTACGGCTGGTGCGACGGCTCCGCGACCCCACCACCGCTGGGGCCCCTGGTCGACCTGCTGCCCGACCTGCCGGACGGCACGTGGCCCGAGGACGCCACTCGGTCGCAGGTCTTCACCAACGTGCTCGCGGCGCTGCGCGACCCGCCGGACGGCACGCCGTACCTCCTCGTCGTCGAGGACGCCCACTGGGCCGACGAGGCGACGCTCGACCTGGTCCGCCACCTCGCTCGCCGCATCCACGGCTGCCGCGCGCTGGTCGTGGTGAGCTACCGGCCCGAGGACACCGTCGTCGGCGACGGGTTGCGGGTGCTGCTCGGCGACACCGCGTCGGCGACCGGCACCCGACGCATCGACCTGTCGCCGCTCACCTCCGACGGCGTGGCCAAGCTCGCGGCCGAGCACGGCGCCGTCGTCGGCGCCGCCGAGCTGCACGCGGTCACCGGCGGCAACCCGTTCTTCGTCACCGAGGCGCTGGCCGCCTCCGGCGGCCTCCCGCCCACCGTGCGCGACGCCGTGCTGGCGCGGGTGGCGCGGCTCGACGAGGCGGGACAGCGCGCGCTCGAGCTGGTGGCGCTCGCCGGCTCGCGGGCCGAGGCGGACCTCGTGGCCGACCTCCTGCCCGACGGGCTCGCCGCGCTCGACGAGCCGTTGGCCCGCGGCCTGCTGCGCCGATCCGGCGGTGACGTGCTGTTCCGGCACGAGCTCGCGCGGCTCGCCGTCGTCGACGAGGTCCCCGCCGGCCGCGCGGTGCACCTGCACCGGCGCCTGCTCGCGGCGCTGGTCGGGCGCGGGGCCGATCCGGCGCGGCTCGCGCACCACGCCGAGGCGGCCGGGGACCGGGCCGCCGTGCTGGAGCACGCGCGGGCCGCCGCAGCAGCCGCCGCCACCCTCGGCGCGCACCGCGAGGCGTCGCGGCAGTACGAGCGTGCGCTGGCGCACGCGAGCGACCTGCCCCCGGCCGACCGGGCCCAGCTGCTCTGGGACCTCGGCTACGAGTACTACCTGACCAGCCGCATCGAGGAGTCCATCGAGACCGTCGCCCTGGCGCGGTCGCTCTGGGACGAGCTCGGCGACTCCGTGCGGGTGGGCGACGCCTGGCGGTGCGGGTCGCGGCTGCACTGGTTCGCGGGCCGCAACGACGAGGCCCGGGCGTACGCCGCCCGGGCCGTCGATCTGCTGGACCGCACCGGCACGGTCGAGGAGGCGATGGCACTCAGCAACCGCACGCAGCTCTCCATGCTGTCCACGCACCTCGCCAGCACGCGCGAGTGGGGCGGGCGCACCCTCGCCGCCCTCGACGCGCTGCCCCCGGGCACCGGCTCCGAGGAGGTGCGGGTCCACGCGCTCAACAACCTCGGCACAATCGAGGTCACGGCCGGTGAGCTCCACGCCGGGCAGCAGATGCTGCAGGAGTCGCTCGACGGCGCCCGCTCGGCGAACCTGCAGGAGCACGCCGCCCGCGCCTACTGCAACCTCGGCTCCACCGCTGTGGTCCAGCGGCGCCATGCCGATGCCCGCCGCTGGCTCGAGGAGGGCATCGTCTACTGCACCGACCGCGACCTCGACTCCTGGACCAGCTACCTGCTCGCCCTGCGCTCGCGGCTGCACCTCGACCGGTGGGAGGAGGCCGAGGCGCGGGCCGACGCCGCGGCGGTGATGCGTGGCGGCGCGAGCGCGGTCGGCTACCTGGAGCCGCTGCTGGTGACGGCGCTGCTCGACGTGCGCACCGGCGCGGGCGACGGGAGCGAGTCGTTCGCGCGCGCGGTCGAGATGTCGGAGGGCATGCAGGAGGCGCAGCGGGTGGGACCGACGGCGGCTGCCCGCAGCGAGGCGGCCTGGATCGCCGGCGACCGCGAGGCCGCGGAGCGCATCGCCGAGGAGGCGTGGCCCCACGTGCGCGACGTGGACTGCCCGTGGCACCGCGGCCAGGTGGCGACCTGGCTGCCCGCCGACGTGGACGCCGGGCTCCCGCTGTCGCCGCCGTACGTCCTCGAGCGCGCGGGTCGCTGGGCCGAGGCCGCGGCGTGCTGGGAGCGTCTGGAGTCGCCCTTCGAGCAGGGGCTCGCGCTGGCGCGCAGCGGCGAGGCCGGGCTGCTCGCCGACGCCGTGCGCATCTTCGACCGGCTCGGCGCGACGGCGGCGGGTGCTCGTGCCCGCGCGATGCTGCAGGCGCTCGGGGCCGCGGTGCCGCGGGCGACGCGGGCGAGCGCACACCCCCACGGGCTGACGCCGCGTGAGCAGGAGGTGCTCCGGCTCGTCGTCCGCGGGCTGGGCGACGCCGCGATCGCGGAGACGCTGGTGATCTCGAGGCGCACGGCGGAGCACCACGTGGCCTCGATCCTCGCCAAGGTCGGCGTCCGTAGCCGCAGGGAGCTGGAGATGGGTGGCGGCGACGGCTCATCTGGGTAGTGACTACCGATGAGCCGGGGGGGCTGGGTGTCGTCCACTCGAGGTGTCAGCACGACACCAACGAGGAAGGAACACCGAGATGCCGCTCTACATGGACGTCCACTCGCTCGGCGACGGAGTCACGATGGACGACGTCGCCAAGGCGCACCAGGCCGACCTGGCCACCCAGGGAGCCCACGACGTGAGCTACCAGCGCTACTGGGTCGACGAGGAGAAGGGGCAGATCTTCTGCCTCGTCGAGGCTCCCTCCGCGGAGGCCGCCAACACGGTGCACCGCGAGGCCCACGGCCTCGTCGCGGACCGCATCTTCCAGGTGCAGGAAGGCGTCTGAGCCCGGTCAGCGCAGCAGCGCGCCGGCGTGCGGCGGCACGGTCAGCGTGTCGCCGCGCACGTCGACGCCCGACGGCGTCTCGAACAGCACCTCGCTCGCGTCGACCGCGACGCTGGCCTCGGTCTCCCCGGTGTTGACGACCACCAGAAGGTCACCGCGCCGCATGGTGAACAGGCGGCCGTCGACGGTGCACGACACCGACCCGAACGCCGGGTCGGTGAGCTGGGGCAGCTCGCGCCGCAGCCGCGCCAGCCGGCGGTAGCAGTCGAGGACCACGGCGTGCCGGCCCTCGGTGAGCTCGTCCCAGTCGAGCCGGGAGCGGTGGAAGGTCTCCGGGTCCTGGGGGTCGAGCACGTCGGCGGGGTCCCAGCCCATCTTGGCGAACTCCTCGATGCGCCCCTCGGCGGTGGCCGTGCCGAGCTCGGGCTCGGGGTGGGAGGTGAAGAAAGCGAACGGCGTCGAGGCCGCCCACTCCTCCCCCATGAACAGCATCGGGGTGAACGGCCCTGCCAGCGTCAGCAGGGCGGCGCAGGCGAGCTGGTCGTCGTCGAGGTGCTCGGCGAGCCGGTCGCCGCGGGCGCGGTTGCCGACCTGGTCGTGGTTCTGGTTGGCCACGACCAGGCGCCACGTCGGCATGTGCTCGGTGTCCACTGGCTTGCCGTGGTCGCGCTCGCGGAACGACGAGTACGTCCCGTCGTGGAAGAAGCCCTTCTCGCACACCTTCGCCAGCGCCTCGAGCGGCTCGAAGTCGGCGTAGTAGCCCGTGGTCTCCCGGCTCAGCGCGACGTGGACGGCGTGGTGGAAGTCGTCGCTCCACTGGGCGTCGAGGCCGTAGCCGCCCGCCTCGCGCGGGCGGACGAGCAGCGTGTCGTTGAGGTCGGACTCCGCAATCAGCGTCAGCGGGCGCCCGAGGTGCGCGGACAGCGCCGCGGTCTCGATCGCCATCTGCTCGAGCAGGTGCACCTCGGAGGTGTCGGCCAGCGCGTGCACGGCGTCCAGCCGCAGTGCGTCGACGTGGTAGTCCTCGAACCACATGCGGATGTTGTCGAGGATGTAGCGGCGCACCTCGGCCGACCCCTCGGCGTCGAGGTTGACCATGTCGCCCCAGGTGTTGCGCCCGTCCTTGAGGTAGGGCCCGAACAGCGGGAGGTAGTTGCCCGCGGGTCCGAGGTGGTTGTAGACCACGTCCTGGACGACGCCGAGCCCCTTGGCGTGGCAGGCGTCGACGAAGCGCTTGTAGGCGTCGGGGCCGCCGTAGCCCTCGTGGACCGCGAACCAGCCGACGCCGTCGTAGCCCCAGTTGTGGGTGCCGTTGAAGGCGTTCACCGGCATCAGCTCGACGAGGTCCACGCCGATGTCGAGGAGGTGGTCGAGCCGGTCGATCGCCGAGTCGAGCGTGCCGTCGGGCGTGAACGTGCCGACGTGCAGCTCGTAGACCACCGAGCCGGCGAGCTGGCGTCCAGTCCAGGCCGCGTCGCCCCACTCGTACGTCGTCACGTCGCGCCGCGACAGGCCGTGCACGCCGTCGGGCTGCCGGCGCGAGCGGGGGTCGGGGCGCGGGTCGGGGTCGTCGTCGACGAGGTAGCCGTAGTCGACGGCGGCGTCGCGGTCGGGCACCGGCTCGGTGGGCGTCCACCAGCCGTCGTCGCCGCGGGTCATCTCGACCACCTCGCCCGCCAGGGCCAGCCGCAGCCGCTCTGGCCGGGGCGCCCACACGTCGAAGGGTCCGCGGGTCGTGGCAGTCATGTCAGTCCTTCTTCACGAGCAGGGCGACGGGGTGGACGGCGAGCAGGTCGGCCAGCCTGCCGTCGGTGTCGAGCCCGGTGAGCACGTCGTGCCAGCGCCCCTCGGGCAGGTCGAGCGTGGTGTCGTCCCAGCCACCGGTCGTGGCCAGCCCGACCGGGAGCCGCGTGGCGACGGTGATGGCGCCCCCGCGGTCGAACGCGAGCACGTGCCCTGCCGCGGTGCCCGACGCGGACACCGGCGTGTACCCCGTGAACAGCTCGGGCCGCTCGCGGCGCAGGGTCAGCGCGGTGCACGTGACGTGCAGCTTGTCGACCGCGTCGTCCTCGTCGTCGCCGGCGAGGACCGCGGCGCGGTGGTCGAAGTCGACGGGCCGGCGGTTGTCCGGGTCGACGAGCGAGGTCTCCCACAGCTCGCTGCCTTGGTAGACGTCGGGCACGCCGGGCATGGTGATCGCGACGAGCTTGGCCGACAGCGAGTTCGAGCGGCCCGGGGCGTCCACGCGGGCGGCGAGGTCGGCCAGCACGGCGCGCACCTCCTCGGAGTCGAAGATCGCGTCGATGGCGGCGTGCACCTGGGCCTCGTACGCCTCGTCGGGCTCGGTCCACGTCGTCCGGTCGCCCGCCTCGCGCATCGCCTTCTCGGCGTAGCCGTGCAGGCGGTCGGGCAGGTCGGGCAGGTGGTCGGGCGTCCAGGCGCCGAGCACCGCCTGCCAGAGCAGCGAGCCGAAGGCGGGGTCCGGCACGGGCGCGAGCCGCAGCAGCTCGTCGAGGGCCCGCTCCCAGTGGCCCGGCTCCTCGGACAGCACGGTGATGCGCGCGCGGACGTCCTCGCCGCGCTTGGTGTCGTGGGTGGACAGCGTGACCATGGCGTCCGGCCAGTCGCGCTGCCGCTCCGCCATCGCCTCGTGGAACTCCTCCACGCCGATCGAGAAGACCGACGGGTCGCCACCGACCTCGTTCAGCGAGGTGAGCCGCGACCAGCGGTAGAAGGAGCAGTCCTCCACGCCCTTGGCCATCACCATGCCCGACGTCTGCTGGAAGCGCCGCGCGGGCTGGCTCCACTCGTCGTGGAGGACCGGCTCGAGCAGGTCGAAGGTGGCGGCGAGGTCGGGGCGCTCCTCCCGAGCCCGGGCGAACGCCTGCTCGAGGTGCTCGCGGCCCTCCGGGAGGTACGACCGGTAGACCGGGAAGCAGGCCAGGAGCTCGGCGAGGGCGTCGGCCACCGCGTCGTCGTCGGCTCCCTCGACGACCCGCGCCACCTCGCGGGTGATGCGCAGGACCTCGGCGTGCAGGATGCCGTCGGCGACGGCGCGCTTGTTGTCGTGGACCATCCGGTGCCAGTCCACCGACGTCCCGCGCAGCCGGTCCTCGAGGGCCGTCAGCGGCGCCTCGCCTGCCGGGTCGGTGAGGACGCGGTCGATGAAGGCGAGGGCGTCGTAGCCCGTCGTGCCCTCGGTCGCCCAGTCGGTCGGCAGGTGCTCGCCCGGCTCGAGGATCTTCTCCACCAGGACGTAGGCGCCACCGGTGAGCGCGGCGAGGTCGTCGAGGTAGCGCTTGGGGTCGCGAAGGCCGTCGGGATGGTCCACCCGCAGCCCGTCGACGAGCCCCTCGTCGAACCAGCGCTTGATCTCGACGTGCGTCTCGGCGAAGACCTCCGGGTCCTCGACCCGGACGGCGGCGAGCGTGTTGACGGCGAAGAAGCGGCGGTAGTTGAGCTCCTCGTCGGCGGTGCGCCAGTTGACCAGCTCGTAGTGCTGCTCCTCCAGCGTCGAGGTGCCGGGCGCCATCGGGAAGCGCTGGTCGTGGTAGCGCACGACGTCGCCCTCGATGCGGATCGAGCCCTCGTCGTCGTCACCGACGACCGGGATCCGGATGCGTCCGTCGCCGGCCGCCCAGTCGACGTCGAAGGCGCTCGCGTGCTCGGACTCGCGGCCCAGCCGCAGCACGTCCCACCACCACGGGTCCTCCGACGGGGTCGCGACACCCACGTGGTTGGGCACGATGTCGACGAGCACGCCGAGCCCGAGGCGCCGCGCCTCCTTCGACAGCGCGTCCAGGCCCTCGGCGCCGCCGCGCTCGGGGTCGACGTGGTCGAAGGCCACGACGTCGTACCCGTGCGTGCTGCCCGGCTCGGAGGCCAGCAGCGGCGAGAGGTACACCCAGTCGACCCCGAGGTCGCGCAGGTACGGCAGGACGCGCGCGGCGTCGTACAGCGTGAAGTCCTGGCTGACCTGGAGGCGGTAGGTGTTGTGCGGCTTGGGCTTGTCGGACCGGGCGTCGGGTCGGGTCACGGCGCTTCTGTTCCCGCGGGGCTGGTCAGGGATGCGGCCACGGAGCGGTCGGTCTCCTCGGGCTCGGGCTCGACGTGCTGGCGCAGCACGAGGGTGGACCGCTCCCCCATCGGCAGCGTCGTGCCCGCGGCGCAGCGGCCGCGGTCGTCGGCGACGCCGCCGGTGTCGATGAGCACGTCCCACGCCTCGGCGAACTCGGCGGGCGGCAGGGTCACCTCGCACTCGCCGTCGGCGTTGAACCACAGCAGGAAGTGGTCGTCGCGGATCGGGTTGCCGCGGGAGTCGCGGGTGCCGATCGCGTCGCCGTTGAGGTACATGCCGAGCGACTTCAGCCCCGACTCCCAGTCGCCGTCCTCCATCGCCCGGCCGTCGGGGTGCAGCCAGACGATGTCGTCGAGGCCGTTCTCGTCGGCCTGGCCGGTGAAGAACTGGCGGCGGCGGAAGGTGCGGTGCTCGCGGCGCAGCCGGGACACGGCGGCGACGAACTCGATGAGCCCCTGGTCCGCCTCGTCCCAGTGGACCCAGGTCAGCTCGTTGTCCTGGGCGTAGCCGTTGTTGTTGCCGTTCTGCGTGCGGCCGAGCTCGTCGCCGTGCAGCAGCATCGGCACGCCCTGGCTGAGCAGCAGCGTGGCGATGAAGTTGCGCTGCTCGCGCGAGCGCAGCGCGTTGATGTGCGGGTCGTCCGTGGGGCCCTCGACGCCGTGGTTCCACGAGCGGTTGTGGCTCTCGCCGTCGTTGTTGTCCTCGCCGTTGGCCTCGTTGTGCTTCTCGTTGTAGGAGACGAGGTCGCGCAGCGTGAAGCCGTCGTGGGCGGTGACGAAGTTGATGCTCGCGAAGGGGCGGCGTCCGGAGTTCTCGTAGAGGTCGGACGACCCGGCCACGCGGGACGCGAACTCGCCCAGCGCCGGCTCGCCGCGCCAGAAGTCGCGGACGGTGTCGCGGTAGGCGCCGTTCCACTCGGTCCACTGCGGCGGGAAGCCGCCGACCTGGTAGCCGCCGGGGCCGACGTCCCAGGGCTCGGCGATCAGCTTGACCTGGCTCACCACCGGGTCCTGCTGCACGAGCTCGAAGAACGTGGCGAGGCGGTCGACCTCGTAGAACTCGCGGGCCAGCGTGGAGGCGAGGTCGAAGCGGAAGCCGTCGACGTGCATCTCGGTGACCCAGTAGCGCAGCGAGTCCATGATCAGCTGCAGCGAGTGCGGGTGCCGGACGTTGAGGGAGTTCCCGGTGCCGGTGTAGTCCATGTAGTACTGCTGGTCGTCCTCGACGAGGCGGTAGTAGGCCGCGTTGTCGATGCCCTTCATGCTCAGCGTCGGCCCGAGGTGGTTGCCCTCGGCGGTGTGGTTGTAGACCACGTCGAGGATGACCTCGATGCCGGCGGCGTGCAGCGACTTGACCATCGCCTTGAACTCCTGGACCTGCTGGCCCAGCCCGCGCGTGGAGGCGTACGACTCCTGCGGCGCGAAGAAGCCGATCGTGTTGTAGCCCCAGTAGTTGCGCAGGCCCTTCTGCACGAGCGCGTCGTCCTGGACGAACTGGTGCACCGGCATCAGCTCGATCGCGCTCACGCCGAGGCGGGTCAGGTGCTCGATGACGGCCGGGTGGGCGATGCCGGCGTACGTCCCGCGCAGCTCCTCCGGGACCTCGGGGTGCAGCTGGGTGAGGCCCTTGACGTGCGCCTCGTAGATGAGCGTGTCGTGGTACGGCGTGCGCGGGCGGCTTTCGCCCTCCCAGTCGAAGAACGGGTTGACGACCACGCCCAGCATCACGTGGTCGAGCGAGTCGTCGTCGTTGGTCTTCTCCGGCTCGTCGAAGTCATAGGAGAACACCGACGGGTCCCACTCGTACTCCCCGACCGTCGCCTTGGCGTAGGGGTCGAGCAGCAGCTTGTTGGGGTTGCAGCGCAGGCCCTGCGCGGGGTCCCACGGACCGTGCACGCGGTAGCCGTAGCGCTGGCCGGGCTGCACGCCCGGCAGGTAGGCGTGCCACACGAACGCGTCGACCTCGGTCAGCTCGACGCGGGTCTCGACGCGCTTGCCGTCCTGGTCGGGGTCCTCGTCGATGAGGCACAGCTCCACGCGTTCGGCGACCTCGCTGAAGAGCGCGAAGTTCGTGCCGGTGCCGTCGTAGGTGGCTCCCAGGGGATAGGCCGATCCGGGCCAGGTCTCCGTCATGCCCCGAACGTACCCGCGACCGGCCGGTAGGCAGCAGACGGACCATCCGGCGGGGTGGGGTCGGTGGCGACCGTCACCGGGCGCTCCCCGGGGCCCGGGCCTGCGTCATACGAAGCGGGGCCTATGGGTGCGGGTCCGCATGACGCTCGGGCCGCCGGCGCGCCAGCGTCACACGAAGCGGGGCCTATGGGTGCGGGTTCGTATGACGCTCGCGCGCCCGGCGGGGCGGCGGGGGCGGCCGCGCTCAGTCGGCGACGACGGTCACGGCGGCGGTGCTGCTCGCGCCGACGACGGGGTTGCCCGGCGAGCCGAGAATCGTCAGCGGGAGGTCGAGCGGCGCACGCAGCAGCACCGTGACCGAGCGGCCGACCGGGTCGACCCGGACCGCGACGTGGATGCCGGGGTACTTCGTGGCGGCGTCCGCGCGGGCGAGGTACTCGCGCACTGCGACCTCGACCGCCGCCTCCTGCTGGGTCAGCCGCACCCCGTCGAGGCCCTGCTCGTAGACACCCGCCGAGCCGAGGTCGGCGCCGTACAGCGCCGCGCCGTCGGCGAGGTTGTCGAGCCCCTGCCGCTGGAGGTACGCCGCCGACGCGTCGATGACGACGACGATCGCCATCAGCAGGATGCCGGCGAATCCGATGATCAGCAGCGTGACCTGCCCGCACTCGTCGCGTCTGCCGCCCCGAACCGCAGGCCGGATCAACGCCCACGCCCCTCGCCGTCGGGCGGCGCGCTCACGACGTACTGCCCGATCGGCACCGTGTGCGTCGCGTCGAGCGAGAAGCTCGCAGCGCCCTTGCCGAGGATGTCGGGGAAGAGCGGCAGGTCGACCGCGGAGTCGACGCGCACGGTGATCACCGACGTCCCGACGTGGCAGCTGTCCCCGGGTGTCTGGCAGCTGACCGTGACCGTCGCGCGCTGGCCGGGCGTGCCCTGGTCGGCGAGGACCTGCCGTACGACGGCCTCCGCCCGCGCCTCGCCGGTGGCGTCGTCGGGCGCGAGCGCGTACGCGCGGCCGGCTGCGCGGGCAGCGGCGCTCGTGGCGAACGCGCCCTGCTGCACCTCGAAGACCGAGATCACGATCCACACCAGCGGCACCAGCAGGATGATCGCCAGCCAGCTGAACTCCACGAGGGCCGAGCCGCGGTCGTCGCGGAGGCGCCGCCTCATGGCTGCACCGTGTCGTGCTCGGCGACGGCGTGGCCGGTGACCCGGACGCGGACGCCGGTGCCGAGACCGAGGACGCCGACGTCGGCCTCGACCACCGCCTCGTAGCCGGGCGCGCCGCCGAGGAGGGCCGGCCGGACCGTGACCGACCGCACGAAGTCCTGCGACAGCGCGCCGTCGACGAGCTCGTGCACCTTGGCCTCACCGGCCGGCGCGGAGGACCCGGCGACCGCGGCGTGCCGCGCCCCCTCGGCGGCCGCCGAGGCGAGGGTGTTGCGCACGTGGAGCACGAGGGCGAGCTGGAGGATGCCGAGCACCAGCGGCAGCAGGACCAGCAGGACGAGGACGAAGTCGACGACCGCCGCCCCGCGCTCCCCGGCGCGAGCGCCGGGAGCCACCTAGCCGCTGACCATCGAGAACGCCCGCGCGAGAAGGGCGCGGAGCTCGTCGCGGACGAACGGCGTGAGCGCCGCGACGACGATCGCGGTCATCAGCGTGACGAGCACCCAGCCCGGCACGTCGCCGCGCTCGTCGCGCGGACGGTCGAGGAGGAGCAGGAGTCCCGAGACGGCTTGCTGCATGTGAGGTGTCCTTTCGGTGTCGGACCGGTCATGGGCCGGGCGTCGAGGCGGCGATCACGGAGTGGTGAGGCGCAGGCCGAGCACGCCCGGGTAGAAGGCGAACAGGATGGTCACCGGCAGCACGAAGAAGACGACGGGCGCCATCATCGCGATCTCCTTGCGTGCCGCCGTCTCGATGAGGAGCCGTCGCCCGGCCTCCCGCACGTCAGCGGCCTGGGCGTGGAGGACGTCGGCCAACGGGGTGCCGCGCTCCATCGCGACGGTGATCCCGGTGGCGAAGCGCGCCACGATCGGGAGCCCTGTCGAGCGGGCGAGCGTCTCGAAGGCGGCCGCCACCGGCTCGCCGGTGCGGATCCGGGCGAGCACCTGGGCGAGGTCCTCGGAGAGCGCGCCGTGGCTGCGGCGCACGACACGGTCGAGCGCGGAGACCGGGCTCTCGCCGGCCGCGACGGAGAGCGCCAGGAGCTCGGCGACGGTCGGGAACTCGGTGAGGACCTGCCGTTCGCGGTTCTTGACCTGCGTGCTGAGCCGGTTGTCGCGCAGCAGGATCCCGCCGACGAACCCGAGGACGCAGAGCACCGCGCCGGACCCGACGTCGCCCGCACCGCCGAGGGCGCGCAGGAGCACGACCGCCGCCGTGACGCCGAACCCGATGAGGCCCCACACCACCTGCTCGGTGCGCAAGTCCTGGACGCTCCGGTCGAGTCCCGCCCGCTGGAGCCGCCGGCGGACCGACGAGCTGCCGCCGAGCACCCGCTCGACGACGTCGGCGGCCGAGCGCAGGACGGGTCCGAAGATCCCGGCCGCGGCCGAGGCCGGCGACGACGCGGTCGGTCGGAGCGCCGGCTGCTGGTCGCGCTGGGGCAGGTCGCGCAGGTAGGGCAGGACCCGGACGGACAGCTGCGGGCGGCGCAGGGCGGCGATCCGGAGCGCCACGACCAGCACCCCGAGCGCTGCCCCTCCCCCGAGGACGCCGCCCCAGACCGCCGTGCTCACGACAGGATCCGCTTCTCGACGGGGAGCCGGCCGATGCGCATCATGGCGGCGTAGGCGAGGACGCAGACGGCGAACCCGATGCCCAGCACGAGGACTCCGCCCGGCGTGGCGTACTGCCGGATCGCGGTGGTCTGGAACGACATCAGCAGCAGCACGATCCACGGCGCCGACACGGCCAGCCGGGCGCCGTTGACCGTCCACGCCTGCCGGGACTCCAGCTCGGACCGCGTCCGGGCGTCGTCGCGCAGGAAGCCGGAGAGGTTGCGCAGCAGCCGGCCGAGGTCGCCACCTCCGACCTCCCGCGCGAGGCGGAGGCCCTCGACGACCCGGTCGCCGACGGGGTCGGCGAGGCGCTCCTTGAGGCGGTCGAGGCACTCCCCGAAGCGGCCGGTGACCTGGTAGTCCAGGGCGAACTGAGCGAAGTCGGCACGCAGTGCCTCCGGGCCCGTCGTGCCGAGCGCCGCGACGGCGTCGGGCAGCGACAGCCCGGCGCGTACGGCGCTGGCGAGGTTGTCGACCGCCTCGGGCCACACCTCCGCGAAGTCGCGCAGCCGCCGTGCGGCGCGCTGGCGCAGCACCGCGATCGGCAGGTAGGCGGCCATCGCGGCGAAGACGCAGGCGATGGGCACCGTCCGCGACACCGCCTGGACGACCGCGAAGGCGATGGCGAACAGCACGGCGCAGAGCGACACCACGCTCGTGGTCGTGACGTCGGAGAGCCCCGCGCGGCCCAGCAGCCGGCTCAGCGCCGTCGAGGAGGGCCCCGTCCGCCGCGACCGCGGCAGGGCGAAGGCCGACCAGACGAGCAGCAGCCCCACACCGACCCCGAGGCCCACGAGCGCGCCCATCAGCGGCCGCCCTCGGACGCGAGCACCTCGTGGACGTCGATGCCGACCCGCTCGTAGCGCTCCGTCCTGGCCGGCACCCCACCGGCCCGGCGCAGCTCGTGGCCGTCGCGGACGAAGATCGGCTCGACCTCGATGGCGTCCGCCTCGACCCGGCCCGGCACCGCCACGATCTCGTTGACGCGGCGCACGCCGTCGGCGCCCAGGCCGAGGTGCACCACGAGGTCGACGCTGCTCGCGACCGTCGGCACGACGAAGCGGGCCGAGATGTTGTCGCCGGCCAGGAGCGGCAGCGTGCACATCTTGACCAGCGCCTCACGGGCGCTGTTGGCGTGGAGGGTGCACATGCCCGGCAGACCCGAGTTGAGCGCGAGCAGCAGGTCGAGGCACTCCGCCGCGCGGACCTCCCCCACCAGGATGCGGCTCGGGCGCATGCGCAGCGCCTCCTTGACCAGGTCGCGCAGCACGATCGCGCCGGTCTGCTCCAGACCTGCCTGGCGGGTCTGCATGGCGACCCAGTCCGGGTGGTTGAAGCGGAGCTCGAAGACCTCCTCGGCGCTCACCACGCGCTCGCCACCGGGCACTGCCGCGGCCAGGCAGTTGAGCAGCGTGGTCTTGCCGGCCTGCGTGCCTCCCGCGACGAGGATGTTGAGGCCCGCGCGCACCGACGCCTCGAGGAAGCGGGCCGCCTGCGGCGTCAGGGTGCCCAGCGAGACGATGTCGGAGAGCCGGTGGGCGCGCAGCAGGAACTTGCGGATGTTGACCGCGGTGAAGCCGCGGGCGATGCCCTCCAGCACCACGTGGAGGCGATGGCCCTCGGGGAGCATCGCGTCGACGAACGGCGTGCTGATGTCGAGCCGGCGGCCGCTGGACTTGAGCATCCGCTCGACGAGCTCGTCCACCTGGCCGGCGTCGAGGCGGAGGTTGGTCAGCTCGTGCCGGCCGCGGCGGGCGATGAAGACGCGGCTGGGGTCGTTGATCCAGATCTCCTCGACCTCGGGGTCGTCGAGGAAGGGCTGGAGCGGGCCGAAGCCCGAGACCCGGGCGACCAGCTGGCCGACCATCGCGGCGTCGTCGGCGACCGGCGCGACCGCGCCGGTGAGGCTGAGCCGGTCGTGGTCGGCGACGACGTCCTCGGCGATGCGGCGGACGACGACGGCTTCACGCTGCGGGTCCACCCCTTCGCGGCGCACCCGGTCGCGCACCTGGGCGTCGAGGCGCTCGACGAGGTCGTCGGCGTGCGGCCGCTCGACGCGATGAACTGCCATGGTGCCCTGCTTCCCGAGTGTGCTCCGTCACGCTACCCAGCGTCGGCGGCCGGGAAACAGGGCCAGCGCGAAGGTTGTGGATCTCAGGCGATCGACTCGCGCACGGCTCGGGCCACCTGCTCGGGGTCCTGCAGCTGCAGGCCGTGCCCCACGCCGACGAGGCGGCGTACGCGCAGGTGCGGCACGTGCTCACGCAGGTGGGCGACGTCGTCGTCGGTGACCAGCCCGCCCGCTGCGGGGTCGGCCCGCAGGAGCACCACGGGCACGTCGATCGCCTCGAGCAGGTCGTCGGTCAGCCGCTCGTAGGTCTCGTCGAAGCGCAGGAGGACGGCGTCGAGGAAGTCGCCGTCGTGGTGACCCAGGGACGTCACCATCTCCGCGACGTAGGGGTGGTCGGGCCCGAACAGGTCGCGGATGGTCGGCGCGCCGGGACCGGGGGCGACCGGCAGGTCGAGGAAGTGGCGGGTCCGCTCGTCGGGGGACAGGGACGCGTCCGTCAGCTCGCGCCAGGCCCGGTTCATGGCCGCGGTGTCCTCCTGGTGCGCCCGCATCCGGTCCCGCGACATGGGGGCGTCGCCCAGCAGCAGGCCGCGCACGAGGTCGGGGCGGTCGGCGGCCAGCACGGCGGCGACGTGCGCGCCGTGGGAGTGGCCGAACACCCACGCGGGCCCGGCGCCGTCGGCGTCGAGCACCGCGGCAGCGGCCGCGGCCGAGTCCTGGAGCCGGTACCGGCCCGGCGTGGGCGGGGACCCGCCGTGCCCGGGCAGGTCGGGCCGGACCATCCGAGCGTCCTCGGTGAGCAGGGCCGACATGGCGTCGAACCATTGCCGCCGTCCGGACCCGCCGTGGAGCAGCAGGAGCGGCACGGGGCCCGTGCCCACCACGTCGAGGTCGACGTCGACGTCGACGTGCAGGGCCTGGTCGTCGGTCATCACGATCACCTCGTCGCTGGGTCGCGGGGGGCGAACGGGCCGCTGGTGACGGCCCACTGCAGCAGGAGCACGGTCTTGGCGTCCGTGATCCCGGCGCCGATGCTACGCAGGGCGTCGTCCACGTCGAGCTCGACCAGCTCGATGTCCTCGCCCTCCTCGGCCACGCCGTGGCGACGGTGCTCCACGTCGAGGCCGCGGTAGGGCGCGGCGAAGAAGTGCAGCCGCTCGGTCACCGACCCCGGGCTCATGAAGAGGTCGAAGAGGTGCGTCACCGGGCCGATGTCGAGCCCGGTCTCCTCCGCGGTCTCCCGGCGGATCGCGGTCTCGGGGTCCTGCTCGTCGAGCAGGCCGGCGGGCGCCTCCACGAGCATCCCGTCGGGGTGGTCGTTGACGTAGGCGGGATAGCGGAACTGGCGCGTGAGCAGCACCCGCCGGCGCTCGGCGTCGTGGAGGAGGATCGTCGCCCCGTTGCCGCGGTCGTAGGTCTCGCGGCGCTCGGTGACCCACGAGCCGTCCGGGCGGCGGCGGTCGTACGTCGTCGCCCGCAGGACGTACCAGTCGCACGACAGCAGCTCCACCTCGCGCACCCGGACGTCGGGGTTGCGGTCGAGGTCGAGCCCGGTGAGGTGCAGCCCGGTGCGCCCGCGACCGTCGGGTGTGTCGACGCCCCTGGCGGTGGTCGCGGTCACCGCGCGCCCACGGCCCGGTCGCGCGGCTGCACGCCCGGGACGTCCTCGAGGCGGTGCCACACGGGCAGCCCGCGCTCGCGGGCCAGCGCGACGTCCTGATCGGCACCGGACGAGGCGCCGGGCAGGCGCAGCACGCCGTCGCAGCGCTGCAGCAGGCGCGCCGCCGTCGGGTAGAGGTAGCGCTCGGACACCTCGTCGCCGACCCGGGTCGACCCCGCCTCGCGGGCGACGGGCAGCGACACCCACTCCGCCACCATCGGCAGGTGGCCGGCGTCGAAGAGCGGACGCGTCGCCTCCTCGAGGCGGCGCAGGTTGGCGTCGACCAGCGCGGGGTCGTCGCCGGTGCCGGAGCGGTACGGCCCGGCGACGAGGATCATCATCGGTTCAGTCATGGGTCCGACAGTATCGTGCACTTTCGTGCACGCCTACGCTTTTTCGTGCAGTGCTCGTAGGATCGGGCCGTGCTCACCGCCCACCGCAAGCAGGTCATCCTCGACGTCCTCCGCAGCGACGGCCGCGTGGTCGCCAAGGACCTCGCGGCACAGTGGGGCGTCTCGGAGGACACGGTGCGTCGCGACCTGCGCGACCTCGCGGCCGACGGGCTCCTCCAGCGGGTGCACGGCGGCGCGCTGCCGGCGTCGCCCGCGGTCGCGGACTTCGCCGCGCGGTCGGCGATCGGCGGTGCGGCGAAGGCGGAGGTGGCCGACCTCGCCGCCGGCCTCGTCCGGGCCGGGCAGACGATCGCCATCGACGGCGGCACCACCGCGCAGGCCGTCGCCGCCCGGCTGCCCGCCGACCTGCGCGCCACCGTGCTGACCCACAGCCCGACGGTCGCGGTCGAGCTGGCGAGCCACCCGGGCGTCGAGGTGGTGATCGTGGGCGGGCGGCTGTTCAAGCACTCGGTGGTCGCCGCCGGCGCAGCGGCCCACGAGGCCATCGGCCGCCTGAGCGCCGACGTCTTCTTCCTCGGCGTCACCGGCGTCCACCCGGTCACCGGCCTGACGACGGGCGACGTGGACGAGGCGGCGATCAAGCGGGCCTGGGTGGGGCGGTCGGCGGAGACCTACGTGCTCGGCAGCGGCGAGAAGATCGGCACCGCCTCCCCGTTCGAGGTGGTCCCCCTGGCCGCGGTCACCGCCGTCCTCACTGACTCCGGTGCACCCGCGACCGAGGTCGCGGCGCTCCGCAAGGCCGGGGTCGACGTACGCCAGCCGGCGCCGGCGCGCTGACCCGCCCTGGGACCCGCTCTCAGACCCGGCCGCGCAGGATCCGCCGCCAGTAGACCTGGGGCAGCGCGTAGCGGTCCACCCACCACGTGAGCGCCCGCGGCCGGACGAGGTCGACGAACGGCACGCTGGGCTGCGGCCGACCCTCGCGGTCGACCTCGACGAGCATCAGCCGGCGGCGGGACGTGGTGATCGGCATGACTGTGTAGCCGTCGTACTCCTGCATCGGCCCGCCGGAGCGGGCTGCGCCGATATTCGCGGCGAGGACCGCGACCTGCTTGCGCAGCGCACCCCCGGACGGCCGGGTCCGCACGTCGGCGACGTCACCCAGCGACCAGACGGCCCCTAACCGTCGGTGCCGCAGGGTCAGCGGGTCGATGTCGACCAGGCCGGCCGGGTGCGCGCCCGCCAGCCCGCCGTCGACCACCCAGCGCGGCGCACGGTAGTGCGGCACGACGTGGGCGAACGCGACGTCCCCGAGCACCCGCTCCCCCGCCGGCGTGCGGAGGGTGACGCCGTGATCGCCCATCGCGGCGACCCGCGCCTCGCGGTGCACCTCGACGCCGTACGCCGCCAGCGTGCCCTCGAGCCGCGCGTCGGGTCCCGGCAGCCCGAGCGGCGCCGGGCCCGGGAGCACGAGGTGCACCTCGAGGCCCGCGAGGACGCCGGCGCGGCCCCAGTGGTCGCACGCCATGAGCAGCGGCTTGAGCGCGGTCGCCCCGCACGGCGCCGGCTCGGGCGGGACGGTGAAGACCACGCGACCCGAGCGCAGCCCACGCAGGGCCGGCCACACGGCGGCGGCGGTGCCGTCGTCGAAGGTCGACGCGGCCCACCCGGCGGCGTACGCCTCGCGCAGCCCGGGCGTGGCGTCCCAGTCCTCGTCGAGGCCGGGGCACACCACGAGCGTCGTCGCGCCGATGCGACGACCGGACGCGGTGAGCACGGACGGGCCGCCGGGATCGACGGAGACGACCTCGTCGCGGACCGCGGTGCAGCCGTCGGGAAGGACGCGCTCCGCCGGCCGCTCGAGCGCTGACATGGTGGTCTCCCCGCCGCCGACGTAGTTGAGCAGCGGCCGGTAGCGGTGGACGGACCGCGACTCGATGACGGCCACGTCGCGCACGCCGTCGCGCAGCAGCCTCGCGGCCAGCGAGATGCCGGCGTTGCCCCCGCCGACGACGACCACGTCGTGGTGCGCTGCCCGACCCCGGTCTCCGGTCACCGCGCCCTCCAGTCTCGTACGCCGTCCCGGCGACCGTAGCGCGGCGGTCCGCCTCAGCGCCGCGGCAGGAGGATCTCCAGGCCGTCGCCGACCACGTCGCCGTGCCAGCGGCCGCCCAGCACCTCGGTGACCGCCTCGCCGGCGCGGGCTGCCGGCCTGTCGGCGGGGGCGCCGGTGCGCACGCCGCGGGAGGCGACGCGCAGCCGGACGTGTCCCTGCTCCGCCTCGAGGTGCAGCGAGACCGCCCCGGCCCCGTGCGTCTCGACGTCGCCGAGCACGCTGTCGAGCACCTGCTCCACGGGGCCGTGGGTCACCGGCAGGTCGACGCCGTCGCCCAGCGAGAGGTGCACGTCGCGTCCCGACGGCAGCCGCCGGCCCCAGCGCTCGACGGTCAGGGTCGCGAGGTCGCGGAGGGTGATCGCCCTGCCCGGCACGTAGGGCCGGCTGCGCTCGGCGTCGACGACCTCGGCGACGGTGTGCTGCAGCCGGGCCACGTCGGCCAGGCACCGCACGACGGTGCGGCGCACCTCCTCGTCGACGTCGTCGCGCAGCAGGATCTCCTCGAGCTCCAGCCGCAGCCCGGTGAGCGGGGTGCGCAGGGCGTGCGAGGTGCGCTGCACCGACTCGTCGATCCTGCTGAACTGCTCCTGCAGGCTGCGCGCACTCGCCCGCAGCGCCGCGCCGAGCGCCGCGACCTCGGGCACCCGCGAGGGCGGCGGGTCGATGTCGAAGCGGCCGCGGCCGAGCGCCTCCGCGCTCGAGGCCAGCTCCCTGATGGGGCGCGGAAGCCCCGCGCGACGAGCGTGGCGAGCAGGGCCGCCGCCACGGCGGCGGCCCCCATCAGTGCCAGGAGGGCCCGCGAGACGCCCGCGGTGAGCGCGCGCACGTGGGAGTCGCCGTGCATGACGGTCACCGTCGTGTCGCCCACGGTCCGCTCCACGACGACCGGCGTGTCGAGGTCCTCGGCCGAGAACGTCGCCCCGTCGACGGCGAGGGCGGGCTCGCCGGCCGTCGTCACCGCCAACCGCATGTCGGCCGAGACCCACAGCGCCAGGTCGGCCTCGGTGACGCGGCGACCCCGCGCGCGCTGCTCCTCGACCACCGCCGCGGCCTGGCGCGCGAGGTCGGAGAACGCCTCGCGCTCGCCGTCGCGCACCGCGTCGGCCAGCAGGGCGCGGCCCGCCAGCAGTGCAGTGGCGACGATCAGGAGCGAGAGGCCCACGAGGGTGACGGTGAGCCGCTCGCGCACGTCAGGTGCCGGTCTCCAGGCGGAACCCGACGCCGCGGATGGCGACCACGCGCTCACCGGCCTCGGCGGCCTCGAGCTTGTGGCGCAGGCGCCCGATGGTGACGTCGAGGGTCTTCGTCGAGCCGTACCAGTTCTGGTCCCAGACCTCGGTCATCAGCGTCTCGCGCGGGACGACCTTGTCGTGGTGGGTCGCGAGGACGGCCAGCACGTCGAACTCCTTGGCCGTCAGCGCGATCTCCTTCTCGCCGAGGTGCACCCGGCGCGACCCCGCGTCGATCCGCAGGCCGGAGGCGGTCGTGACGGCGGTGTCGTCCTGCGCGGCGGCGTTGCCGCTGCGACGCAGGAGGGCACGGACGCGCGCGAGCAGCTCGGCGAGCCCGAAGGGCTTCGCGAGGTAGTCGTCGGCGCCGACGTCGAGGCCGACCACGCGGTCGAGCTCGCCGGCACGAGCGGTCACCATGATGATCCCGCCCAGGTAGCCGCCGGAGCGCATCTGCCGACACACGTCGATGCCGTCCATGTCGGGCAGGCCGAGGTCGAGGATGACGACCGCCGGACCCTCGTCGACGACGAACGACACGGCCTCGGCGCCACCCGAGACGCGGTTGACCTCGTAGCCCTCACGCTCCAGGGTGCGCATCAGTGGGACGGCGATGTCCTCCTCGTCCTCAACCACCAGCACGTCGTGCACCATGCGGTCGAGCATAGAGGCAGGCTCAGCGGTTCGTGGATCGAATCCCCGAGTCGCTCGCAGGGGTGATGACCGTCTGGGCGGGCGAGGCGGGCGCCTGCTCGCCGGGTCCGAGCACGACGCCACCGGCAGCCAGGATCACCGCGACGGGGATCAGCAGGATGCGGGACATGCAAGAAAGCATGCGGTCCGGCCATCCACGCCAGATCCTCAGAGTGGTCACACCGAGGAAATAGTTCGGACAGGACCGGGTGCACCCGGGCGCGAGCGGGCGTGAGCCTGCGGGCGTACGGCGGGCGTACGGCGAGGGGTCAGGCGTCGAAGACGTCGCCGAGCTCGGCGACCCGCTCGAGCACCTGGTCCATCGTGAGCTGCTCGAGGGCGAGGTCGTCCTCCGCGCCCGCCTCCACCTCGTCCCAGGTCAGGGGCGTCGCCGCCGTCGGGCGCTCGCGACCGCGCAGCGAGTAGGGCGAGATCGTGGTCTTCGAGCCGGAGTTCTGCGACCAGTCGAGGAACACCTTGCCCGGGCGCTTGGCCTTCGTCATCACGCTCGTCACGCGATCCGGGTGCCGCTCCATGAGCGTCTCGGCGACCTCCTTCGCCAGCGCGGTCGTCCCGTCGCTGTCGAGGCTCTCGCGGCCGGTGGCGGGCAGCGGGGCGTACAGGTGCAGGCCCTTGCTGCCGCTCGTCACCGGCGAGCAGGTCAGGTCGCGCTCGGCCAGCGCGTCGCGCACGAGCAGCGCCACCTGGGCGCACTCGTGGAGGCCGGCGGGCTCACCGGGGTCGAGGTCGATGACGAGCCGGTCCGGGTTGCGCGGTACGCCGTCGCCGTCGACCGTCCACTGGTGGACGTGCAGCTCGAGGGCGGCGAGGTTCGCCAGCCACGTGAGGGTGGCGAGGTCGTCGCAGATCGGGAACCGCAGCGTGCCGTCGCCCTTGCCGCTGCGGGAGCCGGTCGTGGGCACCTCCGCCGTACGCACCCAGGACGGCGTCCCCGGCGGTGCGTTCTTCTCGAAGAAGCTCGACCCCTCCACGCCGTGCGGCCACCGGATCCTGGTGACGGCACGGTCGGCGAGGTGCGGCAGCAGCACCGGCGAGACCTGGGCGTAGTAGTGGAGCACCTCGCCCTTGGTCGTGCCGGTGCGCGGGTAGAGCACCTTGTCGAGGTTGCTGATCGTCAGCGTGCGCCCACCCACGTCGACCTGCACGTCCGTGCCGGCGGCGGGGCTCACGACAGGTCCTCCGGCGACAGGTCGTCGCGCACGCCCTGGAACGACGGCTGCCGCAGGCGGTCGTAGCCCGACCCGTGGGTGTCGATGTCGACCACGACGCGCGGCTCGACCCAGAACGTGCCCCTAGCGTCGACCCGCGGCACCTCGTCGGCGAACGGGTTCGTCGAGCTCCCCAGCGGGGCGAGCAGCGCCGCCAGGCGGGCGCTCGTGGCGCCGGCGATGCCGCTGCCCACCCGGCCGCGGTAGAGCAGCCCGTCGGCGGTCGGCTCGCCGACGAGCAGCGACGCCAGCCGGTCCGTCGTACCGACCTGGGGGCGCCAGCCGCCGACCACGAACGACCCCCGGTGCCGGTGCGCGAGCTTGCGCCAGTCGTCGCTGCGGACGTCGAAGCGGTAGCGCGAGCCGCGACGCTTGCTCACCACGCCCTCGAGGCCCTGCTGCAGTGTCGCGTCGAACAGCATGTCCCCGTCGTCGTACGCCGCCGGGACCTGCCACTTCGAGGTCGCGAGCGGCAGCTCTTCGAGGAGGGCGCGGCGCTCCTCGAGGGGGCGGGCGGTGAGGTCCTCGCCGTCGAGGCGGAGCAGGTCGAAGACCATGAGGGTGGCCGGCACCGACGTGACCAGGCGAGCGACCTCTCGCGCGTTGCGCACGTGCATGCGGTGCTGGAGCACGCGGAAGTCCGGGACGCCGCGCTCGTTGAGCGCGATGACCTCGCCGTCGACGAGCAGGTCCCGCCCGCCCAGGGGCGCATCGCTGAGGTCGGGCCACGCGGGGGTGACGTCGTTGTCGTTGCGGCTCGTCATCCGGACCGCGCCGTCACGGACGTCGACGAGCACCCGGACGCCGTCCCACTTGACCTCGTGCAGCCACTGCGCGCCGGTCGGCACGCGGTCGGTCTTGGTGGCGAGCATGGGACGCACGGGACCAGTGTGGCACCTGGCGTGCTCGCCGGACGGCACCCTCCGAGGGGAGACGGGGGTCCGCGGTGACGGCTATCGTCGGGCCATGCGAGCGATCTGGAAGGGCGCGGTCTCCTTCGGCCTGGTGAGCGTGCCGGTCAAGCTGTACGCCGCCACGGAGAGCCACGACGTCTCCTTCCGCCAGGTGCACGCCAAGGACGGCGGCCGGATCAAGTACCAGCGGGTGTGCTCCCTCGACGGCGAGGAGGTGGCGTACGCCGACATCGCGAAGGGGTACGAGACCGAGGACGGCGAGATGGTGATCCTCACCGACGACGACCTGGCCGAGCTGCCGTCGACGTCGTCGCGCGAGATCGCGGTGGAGAAGTTCGTGCCGCGCGAGCAGATCGACCCGATGCTCTTCGAGAAGTCCTACTACCTCGAGCCCGAGGGCCAGGGCGCCAAGCCGTACGCCCTGCTGCGCCAGGCGCTCAAGGACGCCGACCGGATGGCCGTGGTCACCGTCGCGCTGCGCCAGCGCACCACGATCGCCGTGCTCCGGGTGCGTGAGACGGAGGCCGGCGAGGTCATCGTGCTGCAGACGATGATGTGGCCCGACGAGGTGCGCGTGCCCGACTTCAAGGTCGAGGTCGACGACGCCAAGCCGCAAGAGGTCAAGATGGCCCACATGCTCGTCGAGACGCTGGCCGGCGACTTCGACGCGACCGAGTTCGAGGACGACTACGCCGAGGCCGTCGAGGCGCTGGTGAGGTCGAAGATCGAGGGCGGCGAGGTCAAGCGCACCGAGACCTCCACCAAGACCTCCGGCGAGGTCGTCGACCTGCTCGCGGCGCTGCAGAAGTCGGTGGCCGCCGCGAAGTCGGCCCGCGGCGAGGACGACTCCGACTCGGGCTCCGACTCGGGCTCCGACTCGGGCTCCGACGAGTCGGACGACGACGACGAGAAGCCGGCGAGGAAGACGGCCGCGAAGAAGTCGACGGCGAAGAAGTCCACCGCCAAGAAGACCGCCGCGAAGAAGACGGCTGCCAAGAAGTCGACCGCGAAGAAGACCGCTGCCAAGAAGACGGCCGCCAAGAAGGCCAGCTGACCGCTCCGCTGCGCCGCTTCCCGGCGCGAGCCGGCCGGGCCGCCCGGCCGGCGGTGCGTGGCGCAGGTTCTGCGCCACGAAAAGCAGCCTCACGCACCGCTCCCCCGAGCGCCGGCCGGCCAGCGGTGCGTGGCGCAGGTTCTGCGCCACGAAACGCTGCCTCACGCACCGCTCGCGCGCCCGCCGGCCGGCCGGCGGTGCGTGGCGCAGGTTCTGCGCCACGAAAAGCTGCCTCACGCACCGCTCGGGGAGGCGCAGGCTCGGGGAGGGGGAGGCGAGGAGGCGGAGCAGGAAGCGCGTCCGCGCCGGTCAGAGGCCGGCCAGCTCCCGCAGGTCGGCGAGGATGTCGTCCATCCGCGCGGCGAGGGAGAGATGGCCCTCGTCGTCGAAGAGGTGGGCCCGGGCGCCGGGGACCGCAGCGGCGAGCCACCGGCCGTGGTCGAAGGGCACCATCTTGTCGTGCGCGCCCTGCCACACCGCGACGGGCACGCTGATCGAGGCGAGGTCGAAGCCCCAGGGGCGCACCACCTGGAGCGCGTCCTCCACCATGCCGTCCGGTCCCTGCGCCATCGCGCGTCGGAAGGAGGCGGCCACGACCTCGGCGAGCTCCCCGGTGAGGGCGCCGGCGTCGACCTCGTCGACGAGCCCGCCGAACGCCTCCACGATGTCGGCTCCGGTCACCACGCCGAGCTCGGCGGCCTGCTCGGCGGCGATCGGCCGGTACGCCTCGCGGCCGGCGTCGGCGGCCTCGAAGTCGCGGACGTTCTCCGGGCCCATGCCCGCCATCCAGTCGAGTCCCGCGGCGTCGCGCGGGGCGACGCCGGCGAGGCTGGTCGCGGCGCGGCACCGGCCCGGCAGCAGGGCCGCGCACGCGAGCGCGCGCGGGCCGCCACCGGACCAGCCGAGCGTGGCGAACTGGTCCATCCCGAGGTGGTCGAGCAGCGCCGCGGTGTCGTCGACGTCGGCCGCGAGCGGCACCGGCCCGCCGTCGGGCGCCGGCCGGGCCGTGGAGGCGCCGTAGCCGGGACGGGAGTACGTCACCACGCGGAGCCCGGCGCGCTCGGCGGCGTCCCACACGAGGGGGTCGACCACCGCGGCGCTGGGCGTGCCGGAGTGATACACCAGCGGGAAGCCGTCGTCGGCACCGCCGACGAGGTGCTCCAGGGCGCGGCCGTCGGGCAGGGTCAGCAGCTGCGCTCCGGAGGTCATGCCGGATCCTCGCACACGCGCTACGACGCGCGGGCGACCGTCGCGCGACCGCTGAGCTCGCGCAGCCGGGCGCCCACCTCGGCGGCCACGGCGACGGCGAGGTCGGCGGGGGTGTCCGCGTCGTGCTCGGGCACGACCACCTCCACGGTCCCGTCGGCGAGCAGGTCGGCGGCCGTCACGCCCTGGGCCGCCGCCATCTCGGCCGCGTGCGCGGTGTCGCCGTGGACGATGACGCTGGCGCCCTCCGGCGGCAGCGGCGAGAGCCACGCGTGCGAGGCGGCCACGACGGAGCGGGCGGGCAGCAGGGCGAGCGCCCCTCCCCCGCAACCCTGGCCGAGGATCACCGACACGGTCGGCACCGTCATCGTGGTCAGCGTCCCGATGCACCGGGCGATCTCGCCGGCGATCGCACGCTCCTCGGCTTGCGGGGACAGCTCGGCTCCGGGCGTGTCGATCACGGTGACGAGAGGCAGGCCCAGCTCCTCGGCCAGCCGCATGCCCCGACGTGCCTCGCGCAGGGCGCCGGGCCCGAGCGGGTGGCCCGGTCCCTGCCGGCTGCGGTCCTGGCCGACCAGGACGCACGGCAGGCCGTCGAGCCGGGTGAGCGCCACCAGGACCGACGAGTCGCGCTCGCCCTCGTCGGTGCCCCGGAGGCGGACGGTGCCGGTGCACGCGTGCTCGAGCAGGTCGCGCACGCCGGCCCGGCCGGGCTCGCGCGTGCGGGTGATGGCGTCCCACGCGACGGGCGCGGGCACCGGCGACGTCGTACGCCGCGGCAGCCGCGGCGCCGTGGGCGGGTCGACGACCACGCCGAGCGCGAGGTCCACCAGCTCGGGCAGCAGCTCGGCGGGGACGACCCCGTCGATGACCCCCGAGGCGGCGAGGTGCTCGGCGACCTGCACGCCGGGCCGGAACGGCCGGCCGTTGAGCGCCTCGAAGACCTTCGGCCCGAGGAAGCCCACCAGCGCGCCCGGTTCGGCGACGGTGACGTGGCCGAGCGAGCCCCACGAGGCGTACACGCCGCCCGTGGTCGGGTGCCGCAGGTGGACGAGGTAGGCCAGGCCGGCCGCCCGGTGCGCCATCAGGGCCCGGGAGATCTCGACCATCCGGACGAAGGCCGGCGTGCCCTCCTGCATGCGGGTGCCGCCCGACGAGGTGCTCGCCAGGACCGGGAGCCCCTCGGCCGTCGCGCGCCGCACGGCGCTGACGATGCGGTCGGCGGCGTCGCGGCCGATGGAGCCGCCCAGGAAGCCGAACTCGTTGACGACCACGGCCACCGGGCGACCGCGGACCAGGCCGCGGCCGGTGAGCACCGACTCGTCGGTCCCGGCCCGCGCCTCGGCGGCGGCGAGCTCCGCGCGGTAGGCCTCGTCGTGGCGGGAGCGGTCGATCGGCTCGTCCCAGGACGTGAAGGTGCCCTCGTCGAGCACCAGGTCGAGCAGCTCGCGCGCGGACCACCTGCGCGTCACGGGGTCCTCGCGGCGGCGTCCGGGGCAGCGCTGCGGAGACGGGCAACGCCGTGCGGTGTGCTCACGAGCCGCCTCCGCCGATCCACGTGCGGATCTCGTCGGCGTGCTGGTCGAGCAGGGGCGGTGCGACGTGGTCGCGCCGGGTGACCTCTGTGCCGTCGGCGTCGAAGAAGCGCAGCGGCGGGCCGGGGAGGGTGATCTCCCCCAGGGTCGGGTGCTCGACGTCGACCAGCAGGCCCTGGCTGGCGACCTGGTCCCACTGGTAGACCTCGTCGAGGGTGCGCACCTTGCCGGCGGGCACGCCGACCTCGGCGAGCCTGGCCAGCAGCGGCTCGGCGTCCCAGTCGGCGAACGCCCGCTCCACGAGCTCGATCACCTGCTCGCGCCGGGCGACGCGCTCGCCGTTGGTGGCGAACCCGTCGGCTGCCGGGTCGAGCCCGAAGCCCTCGCAGAACCGCTTCCAGAGGCCCTCGCTGCCGAGGGCGATCTGCACGGCGCCGTCGCGGCAGCGGAACAGGCCGTAGGGCGCGATGGACGGGTGGTGGTTGCCCTGGGCGCGCCCCACCTCGCCGGCCACGGTCCACCGGGTGCCCTGGAAGGCGTGCACCCCGACGACCGACGCCAGCAGCGACGTGCGCACGACGGTGCCCGTGCCGCTGCGCTCGCGCTCGTGCAGCGCGGCGAGAACGCCGTACGCGCCGTACATGCCCGACAGCAGGTCCGCGATGGGTACGCCGACGCGCTGGGGGTCGTCGGGCCCGGAGCCGGTGAGCGACATCAGGCCCGCCTCGCCCTGCGCGATCTGGTCGTAGCCGGCCCGGCCGCCCTCCGGTCCGTCGTGGCCGAAGCCGGTGATCGAGAGGACCACCAGCCGCGGGTTGCGGCGCATCAGCTCCTCGACGCCCAGGCCGAGGCGTTCCAGGACGCCGGTGCGGAAGTTCTCCACCAGCACGTCGGCGCGCTCGACGAGCCCGACGAGGACGTCCTTGTCGGCGTCGTCCTTGAGGTCGAGGGCGATGGACTCCTTGTTGCGGTTGGTGCAGAGGAAGTACGTCGACTGGCGGGCGTCGTCGTCGCCGACGAAGGGGGGTCCCCAGCCGCGGGTGTCGTCGCCGCTGCCGGGCGCCTCCACCTTGACCACCCGGGCGCCGAGGTCGCCGAGCATCTGGGTGGCGTGCGGGCCGGCGAGGGCGCGGGTGAGGTCGACGACGAGGAGGTCGGCGAGGGGTCCGGTCTTCTCGGTCACGGGGTCACCATCCGGGCAGGACGAGGGCTGCCCACACGAGCAGCGGGCCGACGAGGGTCACGATCACGGCGTAGGTCAGGATCTGCTTGTAGTAGACGGGCTCCTCGATGGTGTCGGGCTTGTTGGCCAGCATGAGGGCGCCGTTGGTGGAGAACGGGCTGACGTCGACGATCGTGGAGGCGACCGCGAGGGCGGCCACGAACATGGCGGCGTTGATCCCGCCGTCGGCGATCAGCGGGACGGCGATGGGGATGATCACCGGCAGCAGCGCCGTCGAGGAGGCGAAGGCCGACACGACGCCGCCGACGTAGCAGAGGACCAGGGCGCCGACCGCCGCGGCGCCGAGACCGGCCGCCCAGCTGCCGACGAACTCCGGCGAGCCGGCGGTGGTGAGGATCGTGGCGTAGGTGCTGACACCGGCGACGAGCAGGACCGTGGGCCACGCGACCTGCTTGACCGCGTCCTTGTGCTCGTTGGGGGCGAGCATCGCCAGGATGACCGCGGCGGTGATGGCGACGAACCCGATGTTCTTGTCGAAGGCGAGGGCGACGACGGCCACGCCGACGAAGGCCAGCAGGGTGAGCACCTGGTCGCGGCGCACGCCCTGGGCCTGGGTGCCGACGGGCGCAGTCGCGCCCATCCCCCGGGCGGACACGGTCCGGCCGCCGCGGTGCAGGTCGTCGTCGAGCGTGTCGTCGTCGTCGGGGTCGATGCGCAGCGACATGAGCTTGCGACCGCCGAGCGCGACGAACAGCACCGCGGCCATCACGGTGTTGACGACGAGGCTGGCCAGGAAGACGGTGATCTCGCTCGAGGGCAGCCCGGCGTCCTCCATCACCGAGTTGGTGATCACGCCGTAGATGCTGATCGGCGAGAAGCCGCCGGCCTGGGCGCCGTGGACGACGAACATGCCCATCATCAGCGGGCTGATGCCGTAGCGGCCCGCGAAGCCGAGGGCGATCGGGCCGATGATCGCGCAGGCCGCCGGGCTGACGGCGCCGATGCCGGTCAGCACCGCGGTCACCGCGAACATCACCCACGGGATCAGGGCCACCCGGCCGCCGACGCCCTTGACCGCGGTGCGCACGATCAGGTCGACCGTGCCGTTGTTGCGCGCGATCGCGAAGAGGTAGGTGACACCGATGAGCGTCAGGATGAGGTCACCGCTGACGCCGGCCAGGATCTCCTTCTCGTCGAGGTCGAGGGCGTACATGCCCACGAACCACGCGGCGACGTACGCCAGCGCCCCCATGTTGATCGGCAGCACCGTGCCGACCACGAACAACGCGACCAGCGCGATGATCGCCACCCATTCCGGACCCATGTCCACCTCCGAGTCGTGTGCCGCACGGGAGGCCGGGGGTGGCCCTCGTCACAGTGCTGGCTCAGTGGCCTAGCCAATAGCACAATGAGCCACGAGTCAATACGCTGGAGGACATGTCGGCCTCGCCCTTCCCCGCCCGGTTGCTGCGCACCCGCCTCTACGAGCAGGTCGCCGAGCAGATCTCGGCGTGGATCGGCGACAACGGCCTCGGTGCCGGCGACAAGCTGCCTCCCGAGCGCGAGCTCGCCCAGCGACTCGGCGTCAGCCGCGCCACGCTGAGCCAGGCCCTGGTGGCGCTGGAGGTCGTCGGGGTGGTGGAGGTGCGCCACGGCGACGGCACGATCGTCACGTCCGGGCACCAGAAGTCCACCCGCATCGTCGAGGCGATCCGCAGCCACGCCGACCGGCTGCCCGAGATCATCGAGACCCGCGACGCGCTCGAGACCAAGATCGCCTCGCTGGCCGCGGTGCGCCGCACCGAGGAGGACCTCGCCCGCATCGACGAGGCGCTCGCCGCCATGGCCGCCGACATCGAGGCCGGGGGCCGCGGCGTCGAGGGCGACGAGCGCTTCCACGGCGCCGTCACGGCCGCCTCGCACTCGCTGCTGCTCGCCCGGCTGATGGACGAGATCGGCGACCTCGTCAAGGAGACGCGGCTCGAGTCGCTGGGCCAGCCGGGTCGTCCGCAAGACTCCCTCGCCGGGCACCGCGCGATCGCCGAGGCGATCCGTGCCGGCGACCCGGCGGCCGCGGCGCAGGCCATGCACGCCCACGTCGAGATGGTGAGCGACGTGGCCCTCCTCCGCGAGCAGCCGTGACCGCAGCCGAGGCGCTCCTGGTCGTGGCGACCGGGCTCGGCGCCGGCGTGCTGTCCTCCACCGTGGGCGTCGCGTCCCTGCTCAGCTTCCCGGTGCTCGTGGGGCTCGGGCTGCCGCCCGTCGTCGCCAACGTGTCGAACACCCTGGGACTGATCCCGGGCGGGCTCGGCGGCGTGGTCGGCTACCGCCGGGAGGTGCGCGAGGCGGGGCGCGTGGCGTACGTCATCGCCGCCGTGTGCGCCGTCGGGGCCGTCGCCGGCGCCGCTCTGCTGCTCGGGCTGCCCCCGGGTGTCTTCGAGGCGGTCGTCCCCTACCTCATCCTCTTCACCTGCCTGCTCGTCGGCATCCAGCCGCGGGTGGCCGGGTGGCTGCGCGCGCGGCACGAGCGCCGGCACGGCGAGGAGCTCGCGGAGCGGCGGCACATGTCCCCCGCGACGACGGCGTTCGCCACGGTGACGGGCGTCTACGGCGGGTACTTCGGTGCCGGCGCCGGCGTCATGATGGTCGCGGTCCTCGGCCTCGGCACCGACCTCGAGCTCCGCGTCGTCAACGGCCTGAAGACGCTGTCGCTGATGGTCGGCAACATCGTCGCGGGCGTGGTCTTCGTGCTCGTGGCCGACCCGCGGTGGGACGTCGCGGCGCTGCTCGCCGCCGGCTCCCTCGTCGGCGGCTACGTCGGCGCGCGTGTGGGGCGCAGGCTCCCCGACGCGGTCTTCCGCTGGGCCGTGGTGGCGGCGGGGGTCGTCGCCGCTGTCCTGCTGTTCTGACCCGCGCCCGGCACCGTCAGGACAGCAGGCCGCGGACCACCCGCAGGCCGACGGACAGCCGGGCCAGCTCGGCGGTCCCCTCGCGGCAGATCTCCTCCAGGGTGGCGGCCGAGCGGCCGACCAGCTCCTCGTCGGAGTTCTCCCACTCCGCGACCCGGGCGGGCGCACTGTCGTCGGCACTCGTGGACAGCAGCACCTGGGCGGTCAGCTGCTGGTGCACGCCGTAGAGGTCGTCACGCACCGCCGCCCGCGCCATCGTCTGCCACCGGTCGTCGCGCGGCAGGGCGAAGATCCGCTCCACCAGCGCCGGCAGGCCGAGCCGCTCGCCCAGCGCGAAGTGCACGCGCGCCACCTCCACGGGGTCGAGGTCGAGCCGGTCGGCGGTCTCGACGATGCCGAGCAGCGCGTAGGCCGGGGCCAGCACGGCCACCCGCGAGGCGAGGTCCGCCGGCACGCCGTGGTCGGTGAGCCGCTTCTCACGCGCCCGGTAGTCGTCGAGCTCACGCCCGCTCATGATGCCGGGCAGCTCGGCCATCACCGCCTGGACGCGACCGCGGAAGAAGTCCACGGTGGCGACCGAGTCCAGGGGTGGACGCCGGTTGGTGACCAGCCACCGCGACGCACGCTCCACCAGGGTGCGCATCTCGATGCGCATCCGGGTCTGGCGCTCGGCGGGCACCCGGTTGTCCAGCGCGGCGATCTCCTCCCGCAGCGGCAGCGAGCCGAAGATCTCGCGTGCGACGAAGTTCGCGCGGGTGAGGTCGGCGGCGCTGGCGCCCGTCTCCCCCTGCAGCCGCGGCCAGAAGGTCATGCCGGCGCCGTTGACGAGGTCGTTGACGACCTGGGTCACGATGATCTCGCGCCGGAGCGGGTGGTCCTCCATGGCCGCCTGGAGGTCCGGCTTCATCCGGCTCGGGAAGTAGGCCAGCAGGTCCTCGCGCAGGTAGGGGTCGTCGGGCAGGTCGGAGCCGATGAGCTCGTCGGCCAGCACGATCTTGGTCCAGGCCAGCAGCACCGACAGCTCGGGTGCCGACAGCGCCTGCCTGCGGTCGAGGCGGCGCTTGACCTGGCGCGTGCTCGGCAGCCCCTCGAGCTCGCGGTTGAGCACGCCGCGACGCTCCAGCGCGCGCATCCAGTCCTCGTGCACGTGCAGCAGCGACGGGGCGTGCGCCTCGGCGTTGGCGAGCGCGAGGTTCTGCTCGTAGTTGTCGCGCAGCACGAGGTGGGCGACCTCGTCGGTCATCTCGGCGAGCAGCTCGTTGCGTGCGGCCTCGTCCATGCCGCCCGCCCGGACGACCCGGTCGAGCAGGATCTTGATGTTCACCTCGTGGTCGGAGGTGTCCACCCCGGCGGAGTTGTCGATGAAGTCGGTGTTGATCCGGCCGCCGTCGCCGTTGACGCCGAAGCGGGCGTACTCGACCCGGCCGAGCTGGGTGAAGCCGAGGTTGCCGCCCTCGCCGACGCAGCGCGCCCGCAGGTCCTCGCCGTTCACCCGGATCGCGTCGTTGGCCTTGTCGCCGGCATCGGCGTCGGTCTCCTCCGAGGCCTTGACGTAGGTGCCGATGCCGCCGTTCCACAGCAGGTCGACGGGTGCGAGCAGGATCGCCTTCATCAGCTCGGCGGGGGTCAGCGCGGTGACGTCCGACGACAGCCCCAGCGCCTCGCGGGCCTGGGCCGACACCGGGATCGACTTCGCCGAGCGCGACCAGACGCCGCCGCCCTCGGAGATCAGCGCGGGGTCGTAGTCCTTCCAGCTCGACCTCGGCAGCTCGAACAGGCGCCGGCGCTCGGCGTACGACGACGCGGCGTCCGGCGTGGGGTCGATGAAGATGTCGCGGTGGTCGAAGGCGGCCACGAGGCGGGTGTGCTCCGAGCACAGCATGCCGTTGCCGAACACGTCGCCGGACATGTCGCCGATGCCCACGGCCGTGAAGTCCTCGGCCTGGCAGTCGACGCCCATCTCGCGGAAGTGCCGCTGGACCGAGACCCACGCGCCCTTGGCGGTGATGCCCATGGCCTTGTGGTCGTAGCCGACCGAGCCGCCGGAGGCGAACGCGTCGCCCAGCCAGAAGCCGTAGTCGCGGGCCACGCCGTTGGCGATGTCGGAGAAGGTCGCGGTGCCCTTGTCGGCGGCGACCACGAGGTAGGAGTCGTCGCCGTCGTGGCGCACCACGCCCCGCGGCGGGACGGTGACGCCGTCGACCAGGTTGTCGGTGATGTCGAGCAGTCCGCAGATGAACGTCTTGTAGCAGGCCACGCCCTCGGCCAGCCACGCGTCGCGGTCCGCGGGGTCGGGCAGCTGCTTGCAGAAGAACGCACCCTTCGCGCCCACCGGCACGATCACCGTGTTCTTCACCATCTGCGCCTTGACCAGGCCCAGCACCTCGGTGCGGAAGTCGTCGCGGCGGTCCGACCAGCGCAGGCCACCGCGGGCGACCGCGCCGAAGCGCAGGTGCGAGCCCTCGACCCGCGGGCTGTGGACGAAGATCTCGAAGCGGGGTCGCGGCTGCGGCAGGTCGGGGATCGCCGACGGCTCGAGCTTGAACGAGATGTACGGGTGCACCTCGCCCGACTCGGTGCGCTGGAAGAAGTTCGTGCGCAGCGTCGCCCTGACGAGGGTCCGGTACGACCGCAGGATGCGGTCGTGGTCGAGGCTGACCACGTCGTCGAGGGCCTTGGCCAGCCGTTCCTCGATCGCCTCCACCTTGGCCACCCGGGCCTCCGCGTCGTGCGCGAGCGCGCGGTCGCCGCGACCGGGGTCGAAGCGCGACTCGAAGAGCTCGACGAGCAGGCGGGTGATGTCGACGTTGCTGCGCAGCGCCTCCTCGATGTAGTCGAGGGCGAAGGGCGAGTTGCCCTGCTTGAGGTACTTGGCGTACGCCCGCAGCACGGTCGCCTGGCGCCACGTGAGCCCGGCGTTGAGGACCAGCTGGTTGAAGCCGTCGATCTCGTTGAAGCCGTCCCACACCGCCCGCAGCGCCTCGGCGAAGAGCGTGCGCTCGTGCGGCCGCAGGACGCGGCCGTGACGCAGGCCGAACTCGTAGATGTACGACGGGCGCGACAGGCCGGACAGCTCGTAGGGGCGCTCGTCGACGACCTCGACGCCCATCGAGGTCAGCATCGGCAGCACGGTGCTCAGCGACAGCGGCTCCCCGACGCGGAACACCTTGAGCCGCGACTCCCCGCGACGGTAGGAGCCGCTCTGCTGGTCCTGGTCGAACAGCGCCAGGTCGATCCCCTCCTCGCCCTGGATCGCCTCGATGCGGCCGAGGTCGGCCGACCCGCGCCGCGGGTCGTAGTCCTCCTTGTAGGCCTCCGGGAACGCGTCGGCCCAGGCGCGCGCCAGCTGCGACCCGCGGTCGACGCCGTAGTCGGCCACCACGGCCGCCATGAAGTCGTCGCGCCAGGAGCGCGACGCCTCCATCAGCCGCCGCTCCAGGTCGGCGACGTCGATCTCGGGGATCTGCTGGGCCTTGGGCGGGTGCACGACGAAGTGCACCCGTGCCGTCGTCGACTCGTTGACCCGTGCGGTGAACTCCACGTGCTCGCCGCCGAGCTCCTCGCGCAGGATGTCGGAGAACCGCTCGCGCACGGCCGTGCTGTAGCGGTCGCGCGGCAGGTAGACCAGGACCGAGACGTAGCGGCCGTAGGTGTCGCGGCGCACGAACGCGCGCAGCTTGCGCCGCTCGCGGGCGCTCATCACGTCCTGCGCGACGGGGGCGAGCTCGTCGGGCGAGGTGTGGAAGAGCTCGTCGCGCGGATAGTTCTCCAGCGTGTCCATGAGCGCCTTGCCGGCGTGGCTGCGCGGGTCGAAGCCGGCGTGCCGCATGACCTCGGCGACCTTCTCGCGCAGCACGGGGATCCGCGTGACCGACTCGGTGTAGGCGGCGCTGGAGAACAGGCCGAGGAAGCGGCGCTCGCCGGTGACCTCGCCGTCGGGCCCGAACGTCTTCACGCCGACGTAGTCGAGGTACGCCGGGCGGTGCACCGTGGCGCGCGAGTTGGCCTTCGCCAGCACGAGCAGCTTCTTCTCGCGGGCCTTGGCCTTCACCAGCGGCGGCAGCTTCGCGAAGGAGGTCGAGAGGTCCTGGTCGTGGCGCAGGATGCCCAGGCCCGAGCCCGGCACGGCGCGCAGGCCGCACTCGTCGGGGGCGCCCTCCTCGGTCTCCAGCAGGTACTCGCGGTAGCCGAGGAAGGTGAAGTGGTCGTCGGCCAGCCACGTCAGGAACTCGCGGCCCTGGCGCAGCTCGTCGGCCGACAGCGGCGGCGGGTCGGCGTCGAGGTCGGCGACCACGGCCAGGGCCTGGGCATGCATCTTCTGCCAGTCCTCGACCGACTCGCGGACGTCGCGCAGCACCCGCTGCAGTCCCTCGGTGATCTCGGCCGCCTCGTCCTCGTCGGTGCGGTCGATCTCGAGGTGCATCCAGGACTCGGTGCCCGCCTGCTCCCCGGCCTGCGGCTCGTGGGCGTGCACGTGCTGCAGCTCGCCGGTGATGGTGCGCTCGACCTCGAACTGGGGGTGGAAGACGGCGTGCACGTTGTGCCCCTGCCGGTTCAGCTCCATGGTCACCGAGTCCACGAGGAACGGCATGTCGTCGGTGACGACCTCGACCACCGAGCGGCCCGACGCCGACCAGCCCGCGTCGGCCACCGTGGGCGTCACCACCCGCACCGCCGCGGTGCCCTGCGGGCGGGTGGCGGCGAGCTCGTGGTGGGAGGCGACGGCGCCGAGCAGGTCCTCCGGGGTCCGTTCCGCGACCTCCTCCGGGGCGACGTGCCGGTAGTAGGCGTGCAGCAGGTCGGCCCACTCCGGGCGTACCGCCGTCGCCGCGTCGAGCTGCTGGTTCTTCGTCTCCTCAGGCGTCGCCACGCTCCGACCCTAGAACCCGCTCTGTGACGCCCACAACACGGGTGGGCGGCCCCGGCCGTCCCCGGCACCGACGCCGTCCGGGAGGCCCGGTCCTCGCCCTGGCGGGGGCGCTCCGACATGATGACGACACCGGTCGCGGGATCCGCCCCGCCGACTGCCGCCAGCACCGGAAGGACCCCAGGATGGGCAAGCGCGTGGTCAAGGACCTCACCTACGACGCCCCGCTCGAGGAGGTCGCGGCGATGCTCACCGACCCGGCCTTCCGCGAGCAGGTCCTCGACCGGATGAAGGTCGTGCGGGGCGAGGTCACCGTGGAGGCCGGCGTCGTCACCATCGACCAGGTGCAGTCCGCCGCCGGTCTGCCGTCCTTCGCCACCAAGCTCGTCGGCGACGAGATCCGCATCGTGCAGGTCGAGGCGTGGCGCACCCCCGGGCACGCCGACGTCGAGGTCACCATCCCCGGCAAGCCGGGCGAGATGACCGGCACCGCGGCGCTGACCGAGTCCGGCGGCCGGACCACCGAGCGGATCGATCTGGAGATCACCGTCCGCATCCCGCTGATCGGCGGGAAGATCGAGGGCCTGGTCGCCGACATGCTCGGCAAGGCGCTCGAAAAGGAGCACGAGACGGGCGTGGAGTGGCTCGCGCGCCGATGAGCCCGATGCGCGAGGCGTACGACGCGCTCGCCTCCGTGGTCGGCGGCCTGACCGACGACCGGGCGTGGGAGCCCACCGGCTGCACCGGCTGGGCGGTCCGCGACCTGGTCTGGCACCTCCGCGCGGACGCCGTCCGCGGCCTGGTGGCCGCGCACACGCCGGCCGGGCGCGCGGCCGACTGCGACGCGGTGACCTACTGGGGCGCCTGGGGAAGCGACCCCGCCGCCGACGAGCGGAGCCGGCGGATGACCCGCGTCGAGGCGGGCCTGCACGACTTCGCCTCCCTGCGGGAGGGCTACCTCGACGCCGCCGCGGCGGCGGTCGCGGCGCTGACCGCGCTGCCGGACGGCGCCGTGCTCGCGACCCAGGGCCACGCGATCAGCGCCGCGGACCTCGCGAGCACCCTGGCCGTGGAGGCCACGCTCCACCACGCCGACCTGGTCGCGCACCTCGCGGCGGCCGGCCCCACCGCCGCCGGCCTGGCGGAGTCGCGGCGCGTGGTGGAGGGGCTGCTCGGCCGCTCGCTCGACGGCTGGACCGACGCGCGGGTCGCCCTGGTCGGCACGGGCCGCGCCGAGCCGACGGCGGCCGAGCGCGACGACCTCCGCGACGCGCGGCTGCCCGTCTTCAGCTGAGCGGCTCGCGCTCCTCGGCCGTCGGCCCCGCGGCGTCCGCTGCCCCGTCGGACTCCGGGCCGCCTGCCGCGCCGTCGTCAGCGCCGTCTGCGCGGACGTCCTCCCCACGGCGCCGCCAGATGACCAGGCCGAGCACCGCGAAGGGGCCGAACGCCAGCAGCAGCGTCAGGAGCTGCTCGTAGGGGTGCAGCGCACCGAGGTGGAGGAGCATCATCGGGACCATTCTCCCCCACCCCTCTGCCGTCCCGGGCGTCAGCCCTGGTGGGGGTAGAGGTGCTCGGTCGGCGGGACGAAGTTCTCCTTGATCGAGCGCGGCGAGGTCCAGCGCAGCAGGTTGACCGCGGCGCCGGCCTTGTCGTTGGTGCCCGACGCGCGGCCGCCGCCGAAGGGCTGCTGGCCGACGACGGCACCGGTGGGCTTGTCGTTGATGTAGAAGTTGCCGGCGGCGAACCGCAGGGTCTCGCGCGCCCACGCGATGGCCGCACGGTCCTGGGCGATGATCGCGCCGGTGAGGGCGTACGGCGCGAACGACTCCATCTGCGCGACGACGGACTCGAACCGGTCGTCCTCGAAGACGGACACCGCGAGGATCGGTCCGAAGTACTCCTCGGAGAACATCTGGTCGGTCGGGTCGCTCGACTCGATGATCGTGGGGCGCACGAAGTACCCCACGGAGTCATCGGTCTGGCCGCCGGCGAGGAGCGTGAGGTGGTCGGTGCCCTCGACGCGGGCGATCGCCAACTGATGCTTGGCGAAGGCCCGGTCGTCGATGACCGCGCCCATGAAGTTGGACAGGTCGGTGACGTCGCCCATCGTCAGCGCCTCGGTGTCGGCGATGAGCTGGTCCTTGATCCTGGCCCACACCGAGCGCGGGACGTAGGCCCGCGAGGCGGCCGAGCACTTCTGGCCCTGGTACTCGAACGCACCGCGGATCATCGCCGTGCGCAGCACGTCGGGGTCGGCCGAGGGGTGGGCGACGATGAAGTCCTTGCCGCCGGTCTCGCCCACGATGCGCGGGTAGGCGCGGTAGCCGCTGATGTTCTCCCCCACCGTGCGCCACAGGTGCTGGAACGTCGGGGTGGAGCCGGTGAAGTGGATGCCCGCGAGGTCGGGGTGGGCGAGGGCCACCTTCGACACGTCCAGTCCGTCGCCGGGCAGCATGTTGATGACGCCGGGCGGCATGCCGGCCTCCTCGAGCAGCTCCATCGTCAGCGACGCGGCCAGCTGCTGGGTCGGGGACGGCTTCCAGATGACCGTGTTGCCCATGAGCGCCGGGGCGGTGGGCAGGTTGCCCGCGATCGCGGTGAAGTTGAACGGCGTGATCGCGTAGACGAAGCCCTCGAGCGGCCGGTGGTCGGTGCGGTTCCACAGCCCGGGGCTGTTGGCGATCGGCTGGTCGGTGAGGATCTGCTTGGCGTAGTGGACGTTGAACCGCCAGAAGTCGATCAGCTCGCAGGCGGCGTCGATCTCGGCCTGGACGGCGGTCTTGGACTGCCCGAGCATCGTCGCGGCGTTGAGCCGCTGGCGCCAGGGTCCGGCCAGCAGGTCGGCGGCCTTGAGGATGACCGCGCACCGCTCGTCGAAGGGCATGGCCTGCCACACGGGGGCGGCCTCGGCCGCGGCCCGGACGGCGTCCTCCGCGTCCTGGGTGGTCGCGCTGCGCAGCGTCCCGAGGACGTGCTGGTGGTCGTGGGGCTGGACGACCCGCACCTCGGCGCCGCCGCCGTCGCGGCGCTCGCCTCCGATGACGGCGGGGAAGGTGCGCTGCTCGCCCTCGATGCGGGCGAGCTCGGTGACCAGCGCCTCGCGCTCCGGGGTGCCGGGTGCGTAGGTGAGGTTCGGCTCGTTGGTGGGAGCCGGAGGGAAGGTGATCGCGTCCATGCGGCTGATCGTGTCAGACCGCCTCACGCGCCTCAAAGGGAGGCGATGAGGTCGCCGACCTCCTGCGTCGCCCACCACGCGAGGTCGTCGTCGGGATCGGCGTCGTCGTGGGTGTCGACGTGCACCGCGACCACGTCGCGCCACCCTGCCGCCGCGTCGGCGGCCGCGGTCTCGACGACCACGACGACCCGTCGCCGCCGGCCGTCGGGGAGGGCGGACACCAGCTCGGCCGAGGCGTCGGCGGCGGTCATGAGTGCGGCGTACTCCGTCTCCTCGCCGTCGTCGGCGGCGAGGACCGCGCCCTCGAGCCGCGGGCCGTCGTCCGCCCAGTCCTCGGCCAGCCGCTCCAGCGTCGTCGGGACGTAGCGCCGGGTCACGTGCCGCCCGCCTTGCCGGGGCCCGCGCCGTTGCGCCCGCGGGGCGCCCGCGGCCGGGAGTCCGACGCGGAGTCCTTCAGCTCCTCCAGCGCCTCGAGCACGCACTGGCCCAGGACGTCGGCGTCCGGCACCGCGTCGCGGTCGGCGGTGATGCCGTAGAACACCGACCCGTCGTAGGAGGTGACCCCGATCGCGAGCGGGTGGTCCGGGAGCAGCGGGTGCACGGGGTAGGACTCCAGCATCCGGGCGCCGTCGGCGTAGAGCGGGAACTGCGGGCCGGGGACGTTGGTGATCGAGACGTGGAAGCCGCGCCTGAGCTCCGCGGTGGCGAGGCGTGCCCCGAGGGCGTGGAACGTCGTCGGCGCGAAGCCGGCGATCCCGGCGAGGCGCCGGGCCGAGACGTTGCGACCGTTGTCGCGGTGGGCCTTGAGGTCGTAGCTCACCTGGTGCAGCCGGACGACCGGGCTCGGCTCGCTGATGGGCAGCTGGACGAGGTGGCCGGTGACCTGGCTGCCGAGCGAGGTCGCCTCGAGCTCGTCGTCGATGACCGACATGGGGACGATGGCCTTGATGGTCCGCAAGCCGCCCAGCGACTCCGCGCGCGTCATCAGCCAGCCGCGCAGGCCGCCGGCGAGGGTGGCGAGGATGACGTCGTTGACGGTGCCGCCGTGCACCTCGCGGATGGCGCGGTAGTCGGAGAGCCCGGTGCGCACGGTCACGAAGCGGCGCTGCTGGGAGAGCCGGCGCTGCACCGGGGTGGAGTGCACCGGACCGCGCCCGGCCAGCGCGTTGGCCACCTCGGCGACGCGGGCGCCGGACGCCGTCGCCGCCCGGCCGAGCGACTCGGCGTTCGCGCGGGTGGTCATCCACAGGGTGCGCGGGCTCTCGAGGGTGTCGGTGACCGCGTTGAGCGCGGCCGCCACCGGCCCGGCCGTGCGCCGCGGGCGCCAGTCGTCGTCGCCACCCAGCGTCGAGCGGTCCGGCGAGGTGTCCAGCAGCACCTGGCCGATGTCGACGGTCTCGCGGCCGTCGACGAGGATCTGGTGGCTCTTGGTGAGCAGCGCGACGCGTCCGTGCTCGAGACCCTCGACGAAGTAGCACTCCCACAGCGACCGGCTGCGGTCCAGCGGCCGGGAGGCGATGCGGGCGACGAGCTCGCGCAGCTGGTCCATCGACCCGGGGCGCGGGAGGGCGGAGCGGCGTACGTGGTAGCCGAGGTCGAAGTTCTCGTCGTCGACCCACGCCGGGTTGGCGAGTCGGCCCGGCACCTGCTGGAGGCGCTGGCGGTAGCGCGGGACGAACGCGATGCGGTCGGCGATGAGCTGGACCAGCCGGTCGTGGTCGAAGCCGGACTCACCCGGGTCGAAGATCTCGACGGTGGCGTTGTGCATCGGCGTCGCGGGGGACTCGGCGGCCAGGATGGCCAGGTCCCGCGGCCGGAGCCGCTCGTTCATGGGTCGCCCCTTCCTGGAGCCTGGTCGTCGATCCTTTGTCCCGCATGGGATTCTGGCAGAGGCCCGGGCAGGGCCCGAAGCACCAGTCGAAGGAGAAACCCTGTGTCCGGTCGCGGTCGTCCGCGCCTCGCGCCCCTCGTCGCCCCCCTCGTCCTCCTCACCCTCCTCGAGGCGGGCCTCACCGCCTGCGGCGGCGACAGCGGCGGGGACACCGCGCCGGCCGGGAGCGGCTCGGCCCGGTCCGACGGCGACACCGTGGCCGTCACCGTCACCCGCGAGGGCGACACCTTCACCCCCAACGGCGAGCGTGTCGAGCTCGCGACGGGCCAGGCCCTGGTGCTCACCGTCGAGGCGGACGAGGCCGGCGAGCTGCACGTGCACAGCACCCCCGAGCAGGAGATCGCCTACGACGAGGGCACCTCCGAGCACGAGATCACGATCGACCGACCCGGCGTGGTCGAGGTGGAGAGCCACGACCCCGACGTGATCCTGCTCCAGCTCGAAGTGCGGTGAGCGTGGGCCGGCTGAACGTGGGCGGCTCGATCTCCGCCCACGGCCTGGGTGGTGCCAAGGACCTGCCGATCCCGGCGGAGCTCGCAATCGCCGGTGCGGTCGCGGCACTGGTCATCTCCTTCACGGTCCTCGCCGTGGCGTGGCGCGAGCCGCGCTACGACCCCGCCACCAGCGGCCGTCCGGCTCCCGCCTGGCTCGACCGGTTCGCGTCGTCGCGGGCGCTCGCCGTCACGGCGCGGGTGCTCGGCATGGCGTTCTTCCTCTACGTCGCCGCGGCCGCCGTCTTCGGCAAGGACAGCCTGATCAACCCGTTCCTCGGCACGTTCTACGTGCTGCTGTGGGTCGGGCTCGTGCCGGCGTCGCTGCTCCTCGGGCCGGTGTTCCGGGCGATCAGTCCCGTGCGCACGATCAGCATGCTGTTCGCGCGGATCTCCGGGGTGCCGGAGGGCGAGGGCCTGTACGCCTACCCCGCCCGCCTGGGCTACTGGCCCGCGGCCGCCGGGCTGTTCGCCTTCGTCTGGCTCGAGCTGGTCTACCCGGCCTCGACCGACCTGGGTCCGGTGCGACTGTGGTGCGCGGCGTACCTGGGCATCATGCTCATCGGCTCCGCCGTGTGGGGCACGACCTTCCTCGAGCGCGCGGACCCGTTCGAGGTCTACTCCTCGCTCGTCGCCAGGCTCTCGGTCTGGGGACGCCGCGACGGCGTGCTGGTGCTGCGCAGCCCGCTGGCCAACCTCGACACCGTCGTACCTCGTCCGGGACTGGTCGCGGTCGTGGGCGTGCTCTTCGGCAGCACCGCCTTCGACTCCTTCCGGGAGTCGACGCCGTGGCTCAAGCTGGTGCAGTCGCTGTCCACCAGCCGGGTGCTGCCCGACACGGTCGCCCTCGTCGTCTTCTCCGCCGGGGTCGCCCTCGTGCTCGCCGTCGCGACGATGGCCACCGGGGTCACCAGCGACACCCCGAGACGGGCACTGCCCGACCTCTTCGCCCACTCGGTCGTGCCCATCATCGTCGGCTACGTGGTCGCCCACTACCTCAGCTACTTCGTCGAGTACGGCCAGACGACGGTGATCCAGCTCAGCGACCCGTTCAGCCGCGGCGACGACTACCTCGGAACCGCCGACCTGCAGGTCAGCTACTGGCTGTCCTCGCACCCGACCTTCCTGGCGGTGACCAAGGTGCTGGCCGTGGCGCTCGGCCACGTCGTCGGCGTCGTCGCCGCGCACGACCGGGCGATCAAGCTGCTGCCGAGGCGGCACCAGCTCACCGGTCAGCTGCCGATGCTGGTGGCCATGGTGGGGTTCACCGTCGGCGGCCTGTACCTGCTGTTCGCGGCGTGACCGCTCCTGGGCGACGCTCCTAGGCGACCGGGCCGTAGGGCCAACCGGCCGGGGGCACGTCCGTGACCGTGACGAACTCGCACGAGCCCCGGTAGTCGATGACGTCCGCGGGGTCGCGGCGACCCACGAAGACGACGCGGTCAGCGGTGCCGCTGTCGTGCTGGGTCGGGTCGTCGCAGTGGATCTTGTCCTGCTGGCCGTCCGGCAGCACGTAGATCGTGTCGTTGCCCTGCTCGCCGAAGACCCGGTCGGCGCCGGGGCCGAGGAAGACGACGTCGTCTCCCTCGTCGCCCTTCACCTTGAGGTCGTCGCCCTCACCGTCGATGAGCAGGTCGTTGCCCGGGCCGCCCTGGATCGCGCCGTCGTTGCCCGGACCACCGTCGATCCAGTCGTTGCCGTCGTTGCCGATGTGCTTGTCGACGCCGTCGCCGCCGAGGAGCCGGTCGTCGCCCTCACCGCCGCCGACGGTGTCGTCGCCGCCCTCTCCCTGGACGACGTCGTTGCCGGCGCCGGCGGTGAGCTTGTCGTTGCCGTCGCCGCCGAGGAGGTGGTCGTCGCCCTGACCGCCGTCGATGGAGTCGTCGCCGTCCCCGCCGGAGCCCGAGTCGTTCCCGCGCTGCAGGGTGATCCAGTCGTCGCCGGCGTCCCCGGTGACGACGTCGTGGCCGTTGCCCGCCCACACCTTGTCGTCACCGCCCCGGGCGGCGACGCGGTCCTGCCCGCCGATCGACATGATGCGGTCGGGGCGGTTCTTGCCGTTGATGACGTCGTCACCGGTGGTGCCGGTGCGGAGCTTGGCCGACCAGGCGGGGGCGGCGGCCAGGACGACGACGAGGCTCGAGACGGTGGCGATGCGAAGGTGGCGTGACATCAAGATCTCCTCACGATTGCCACCCAATCTACGCCAAATCTTGAGGGTTTCTAGAATTTTGTTCGCCCGGCTCCTTGCGACGGGCCGCCACGGCGCCGCGGTCGGGCGCGGGTGCCGCCGCGCCGCGGGAGCAGCCGGGGGCGGCGGGGACGTCCGTCGCCCGCCCCGGCCAGGGCCGGGAACACGGCGTCGGCGAGGGCCGACAGGCCCTGGGTCAGCGCGGAGTCACCCAGGTCGGCCACCGGCCGGCCCGACACCGCGGCGCGGTCCAGCAGGGCCCGGTCCTCGGGCAGGAAGTGCAGGCCCGCGACGCGGCTGAACCCCTCGACCATCCCGGCGATCTCCTTCTCCGACCAGCCGATCGTCGCCCGCATGCGGTTGACCACCACCCGGACGGGCACGCCGGGCGTGCGCTCCCGCAGGTCGACGAGGCCACGGGCGAGGCGCGTCAGGCCCACCGGATCGGCCGACCCGACGGCCACGACCTCGTCGGCCTGCTCGAGGGCCGCGAGGGTGAGCGCGTCGCGCGCCGGCCGGGCGAAGTCCGAGCCCGCCTCGTCCTCGAGGGCGAAGCCCGTGTCCACGACCACGTGGCCCTGGCCGCGGGCGCTCTGCAGCAGCTGGTCCACCTGCGCGGGACGCACCTCGCGCCACCGGTCGGCGCGCGGGAGGCCGGTCACCACCGCGAGGTGCGGGCCGACGCCGCGGCACACGGACGCGAACCTCTCGTCGAGCTGGCCGGCCGCCGCCAGCCGCGACGCCGAGAGCAGTCCGGACACCTCGTCGAGGATGCCGAGCTGCTGGGCGACGGTGCCGCCGTAGGGGTCGAGGTCGGCCAGGACGACGGCGGCCTCGCGGCGCGCGACCTCCCAGGCCAGGTTGGCGGCCACGGTCGTCCGGCCGGGCGCGCCGGCCGGGCCCCAGACCACGACGACCCGGCCCCGGTCGCGCTCGCCGGCCGCGATGTCCGCCAGGGGGACGTCGACGGACGGCCGGTGGTCGCGGTCCCGGGTGTCGGCGACGTCGTCCACGGTGGTGACCACGCCCGGCAGGGACGCCAGCTCGCCGGACCCGACCACCGCGGAGATGCCGAGGCGCTGGGCGTGCTCGCGCACGTCGAGGTCGTCCGACCGCGCCGACGTCACGGCGACGGGGCGCACGCGTGGCGGCGCAGGAGGGCCACGCTCGCCGGGTCGAGCCCCGGCGCGTCGAGCGACACGACGGCCACGTCGGACTGCCCGGTGGCGACCGCGGCCAGCAGGTCGTCGACGTCGACGCACCGCTTCAGCACCACGACCCCCGGGTGGGCCTCGAGGTCGGCCATCGCCGGCGACTCCCACGGCTCCCCCGCCGCCAGCAGCAGCACGGAGATCACGGCTCAGCCCCGCCCGACGACGCGGACCCGGTCCTCGCCGCTGGCCGCCAGGACCAGGCCGAGCGACTCCTCGTCGGTCTCCGGCACGGCGATCACGAGCTGGCGGCTGGTCGCCGCGGCGAACGCGTCGGACACGACGGGCGCGTCGAGGACGACCACGTCGCCGAGCACCCGCTCAGCGGCACTCCGAGAGCCCCTGCTCCCCAGCGCACGGTCGGCCACCACCCACACGTCGACCAGCGAGCCCCGCCCCAGGTCGGTGGGCACGTGCTCGGCGGCGACGGCGATGGAGACCGCGACCGTGTCGTCGGCGGCGTCCTCCCCGAGCGCCGCCTCCGGCACCAGCTCCCCCGCCGACAGCGGCCGGGTGAGGGTCGCCGCGGCCGGCAGCTCCTCCTCGACGCCGAGGAGCGGTCGCGGTCGGCCGGGTCGTCAAAGCGCAGGCGGGTGGGGCGCAGGTCGTCGGCCGTGAGCGGCTGCCCCGCGACCAGGTCGGAGGACGCCGACCAGACCGTCGTCATGTCGTCGGCGCCCGCCATGATCCGGGCGCCGGCGACCACGGAGCCGGTGACGAGCACGACGCCCACCCACAGTCGGGGGTCGCGCCACCCCGGCGCGCTCGCCCGGGTCGCCGCGGGAACGTCGGTCGCCCGCGCCCCGGGCCCGGTCGGAGCCCGCGCAGCGTCTGCGGCAGCGCCGTGGGACAGGATGCGAGGAGGACGGTTCCGAGAGCTCCGAGACACCCGGCCATCATTGCCGCACCGGCCGGTCTTCACACCTGCCGCTCCACAGGTCCCGGCCGGGCGACGGTCGGAGCCGACCGGCCGGTGGCACGATGGGGCCATGGCCGACGACACCCGCTTCCTGACGCTCGCCGACGTGGCCGAGGTGCTCAACACCTCCAGCGCGCAGGTCTACGCGCTGGTGCGTCGCGGGGAGCTGCCGGCCATCAAGATCGGCGGTCGCGGCCAGTGGCGGGTCGAGAGGGTGCAGCTCGAGGAGTTCATCCAGCGGATGTACGCCGAGACCCGCGAGTTCGTCGACCGGCACCCGTTCGTCGAGGCCGACGCGGGCCCCGACTGAGGCGCGCGGGGCCGCGCCGCGTCACCCCACCTTGCCGTCGAGCTCGATCTCGACGACGCGCTCCTCGCCGCCGCGGATCACCGACATCTCGACGGTCTCCCCGGGCAGGTGGGTGCGGATGGCCACGATGAGCGCGATCCCGTCGTTGACCGGCTGGTCGTCGACGGCGACGATCACGTCGTCCTTCTCGAGCCCGGCCCGCTCGGCGGGGGTGTCGGGCAGGACCTCGGTGATGGTCGCGCCCTCCGCGTCGGGCTCCCCGCCGGTGCGCACCTGGGCGCCGATCACCGGGTACTCCGCGCGGCCGGTCCGCAGGATCTGGTCGACGGTCGTGCGGACCTGCTCGATGGGGATCGCGAAGCCGACGCCGATGTTGCCCGACTCCGCGGACGCGCCGCCGGTGGTGGCGATGGCGGAGTTCACGCCGACGACCTCGCCCGCGAGGTTGACCAGCGGGCCACCGGAGTTGCCCGGGTTGATGGCCGCGTCGGTCTGGACGGCGTTGATGTAGGATGAGTCGTCGTCGGACTCACCCGACGTGGTCACCGGACGGTCGAGCGCGCTGACGATGCCCGCGGTCACCGTCTGGCTCAGCCCGAGCGGCGCACCGAACGCGACCACCGGGTCACCGACGTGCAGCACCTGCGACGCCCCCAGCGCCGCGGGCTCGAGGCCTTCGGCGCCGTCCACCGCCAGCACCGCGAGGTCGTACACCGGGCTGCGGCCGACGACCGTGGCGTCGTGGCGGGCGCCGGAGTGGTCGATGACGACGATCGGGCCGTCCTCCTCGGCAGCCGAGGCGACCACGTGGTTGTTGGTGACGACGTGGCCCTGCCGGTCGAGCACGAAGCCCGACCCGGTGGCGCCGGCGGACTGGCCGTCGAACTCGGCGAGGATCTGGACCGTGCTGGGCAGGAGCGCCTGGGCGACGGCCGGGACGGACCCGTTGTCCGCCTGGAGCGGCGCGGCGGTGCGCGTGCTCACCCCGCTGAGGCCGTTGTCGTTGGTGCCGCGCGGGGAGGAAAGCTCGTCCTGCAGCGCGCCACCGGCGAGGCCGCCGAGGACGCCCACCACGAGCGCGAGGCACGCGACCGCCGGCCACACCCACAGCGGCAGCCTCCGGGGGCGAGCCGGTCCGGGCGCGTACGGCGGGCGGGGTCCGGGGCGGAACCAGCCGGGCGGCTGCTGCTGCGGACCGGGGTCCGGGCGCTGCGCGAGACCGTGCTGGGGCGCGCCCGCGGCGGCTGGGTACGCGACCGTCGCGGGCGGCGGCTCGCCGTAGCTGCCGCGGTGGGGCGGCGGGCCCGGCTCGCCGGCCGGGCCGGCAGCCGGGACGGCAGCCGGCGGCGCGACCGAGGGTCCGGCAGCCGGTCCGGGCGGCGGTCCGGCGAGCATCCCGTCGTGCCCGAGCTGCGCATCGGGCTGCGCATCGGTCTGCGCATCGGCGCCCGCGTCGGTCCCGGACGCCGACTCGGAGGTGGGGCCGCGCCAGCCGGCGAGCGGCTGCGTCGGCTCGTCGGACCCCGTCGGGTCGGCTGCCGGCCGGCCGAGGGGCTGCTCGTCGGGCCGCTGGTCGTCGCTCACGGAGCAATCTTCTCCCGGATCGCCACGAGCCGGTCGGCCAGGGGCGTCCGAGAGGGTGGGACCGGCCCGCGGGCGGAGCGGTCGTCGACCGTGACCACCGGGGCCACGGGGCCCGTCGGGCGGCTCAGGTCGGTGACGGGCGGCCGGGGGTCGATCCGCGGGGTGTTGGCCACGCCGAGGGCCAGCACGCCGACGACGCAGGCGCTCGCGGCACCACCACCGATGGCGACGAGGCCTCGCCGGGACCGGTGGGCCGCCCCGGTCGCCGCGACGCCGGGGCCGGAGGCGGGCTGCAGCGACGAGCACCGTCCCATGAGCGAGGACTTGAAGTCGTGCGACGGCGAGCACGACCCCGAGGGACCGAGGGACAGCTGGGCGAGCCGGGTCTTCACCCAGCCTTCCTGCTCGACGAGGTCACGGCAGGCGTGGCAGGCGTGGACGTGGGCCCAGCACCGCTCCTCCTCGTCGGGGGCGAGCCGGCCGTCGAGCAGGGCGCTGACGCGCGATCCGAGGTGCGTCATCTCAGGACACCTCGCCCCGCGGGTGCCGGGCGACCGGTCCCGAGTAGCGCGAGCGCCCGGCGGCCGGCTCCCGGTGGGCGAGTGCCTTGCGGAGCATGGTCCGGCCGCGGTGGATCCGGGACCGCACGGTGCCGAGCTTGGCGTCCAGGATCTCGGCGATCTCCTCGTAGGTGAGGCCCTCGACGTCGCACAGCACGACGGCGGCGCGGAAGTCGGGTGGCAGCGTGGCGAGCGCGGTCTCGATGTCGTCGTCGAAGGTCCGCTCCGCCACCGCGAGCTCGGGGGCCGGAGCCGGGCTGGTGAGCCGCGCGGCGCGCTCGTCGGAGAGCGCGTCGAAGCGGATCCGCTGCTTGCGGCGGGCCCCGTCGAGGAACAGGTTGGTGGTGATGCGGTGCAGCCAGCCCTCGAAGGTTCCGGGGGTGTAGGAGTCGAGCGAGCGGAAGACCCGGACGAAGACCTCCTGGGTGAGGTCCTCGGCGTCGGGCCGGTTGCCGGTCAGCCGGTAGGCGAGGCGGAAGACGCGGTCGGAGTGCTGCTCGACCACCTCGTCCCACGTCGGTACCGCGGCTCCGGCCGGCCCGGCCGGGGTGGTGTCGAGCTGGTCACCCACGGGTGCCCCCTGATTCGTCTTCCTCGACCGCAGCTGCAACGGTTCACTGTCCTTCCTGACGCTAGGAGGGCCGCCTGAGAGTTGCCTGTGAGCCCCATGCGCTCCGACCAAGAACTGCCGGACCGGGTCCGGGCACCCGGTGGCCGACGAGGACTCCAACGAGCGGGGAGCGGCGTGTGTTCCCGGCCACGTCGGGAGGTCGCCGCGCGATAGAGTCGCCGGGTGCCGAACAACACCGCGCCGATCACGCCCGCGAGCTGGTCCTACGCCGAGTCGTTCGTGGCCGAGGACGAGGTCCTCGCCGCGGCGCGCAGCCGGGCCGAGGAGGTCGGCGTCGCCCCGGTCGGCTCGGGGGTGGGTGCGGCGCTGCGCTTCCTCGCCTCGGTCCTCGACGCCCGCGCGGTCGTCGAGATCGGCACCGGCACCGGCGTCTCGGGACTCTGGCTGCTGCGCGGCATGCGCTCCGACGGCGTGCTGACGACGGTCGACATCGAGGCCGAGCACCAGCGCCTGGCGAAGGAGACGTTCACCGAGGCCGGCATCCCCGGCAACCGGGCCCGCACGATCGCCGGCGCAGGGCTCGACGTGCTCCCCCGGCTCACCGACGGCCACTACGACCTGGTGTTCTGCGACGGCGACAAGCGCGAGTACGCCGCCTACCTCGCGGAGGCCGTGCGCCTGCTGCGACCGGGCGGCGTGGTGGCGTTCGACAACGCGCTCTGGCACGACCGGGTCGCCGATCCGGCCCAGCGCGACGAGGAGACGGTCGCGATCCGCGAGCTCGGCCGAGCGGTCCTCGACCACGAGGCGCTCGTGCCGGTGCTGCTGCCGGTCGGCGACGGCTTGCTGGCCGCGAAGAAGGAGTGGGCGCCCGAGGCCTAGGCCGGCGGCGCGGCCACGAAGCCCGCTCCGCCCTCGGCGACGGCGACGACGTCGCACGCCTCGATGAGGACCGGGGACGTGCCGATGATCTGCGAGCCCGGCGACTCGTCGGCCCCCTCGGTGAACGTGCGCTGGAACTCCTCGCGCTCCCGGCTGCTCGCGAACACGTAGCAGCCCTCGAACCACTGGCCGGGGACCTGGCGCCAGGTCTTGGAGCGCAGCCCGGGCATGTCGGTGAAGCGCGCGTGCGAGGTCTCGGCGACGTAGGACGCGAGCCGGTCCTCCGTGCCCTCGGGCGCACCGACGAGCGACCAGCGGACCGTGAGGCCGAGCATCAGGAGACCCCGGCGAGCGGGTCGTCGGAGCCCAGCCACGACAGCAGCAGGCGCGGGCCCCAGCCGCTGGGGCCGGCGGTCCACTCGTAGCGCTCGGCCGGCGACTCCGCGGCGGAGGCGAAGTCGAGGTGCGCCCACGGCACGTCGCCGGCGAAGTGCTGGAGGAACAGGGCGGCGGTGATGGCCCCCGCCCCGCCGGCGGCGTTGTCGCCGTCGGCGATCCGCGAGGCGACCTTCTCCTCGTAGTCGGCGACGAGCGGCATCCTCCACGCGTTCTCGCCGGAGGCCGCCGCCGCGGCCTCCACGTGCCCGGCGAGCGCCTCGTCGTTGGCGAAGTAGCCGCCGGTCCACTGGCCCAGCGAGACCTTCATGGCGCCGGTGAGGGTGGCGATGTCCACCAGCGCGGCCGGCGCAAGCTCGCGGACGGCGTACGCCATCGCGTCGGCGAGGACGAGGCGGCCCTCGGCGTCGGTGTTGTTGACCTCCGAGGTGCGTCCGCCGAAGTGGGTGATGACGTCGCCGGGGCGCATCGCGGACCCGCTGACGGCGTTCTCCGCGGCGGGGACGAGGCCGACGACGCGGACCGGGCAGTCGACGTCACGGAGCGCGCCCATGGTCGCGATGACCGCCCCGCCGCCGCTCATGTCGCGCTTCATCGTCAGCATGCCCTCGCTGGGCTTGATGTCGAGGCCGCCGCTGTCGAACGTGATGCCCTTGCCGACGAGGACGACCGTGGGCGTCCTCCTCGAGGCGCCGCGCGGGGTGTAGTCCATGCGGATGAGGCGGGGCTCGTGGGCCGAGCCGCCGCCGACGGCGAGGATGCCGCCGAAGCCCTCGGCCTCCAGCCGCGCGGTGTCCCAGACCGTGACGTCGAGCCCGGACGCCTCGCCGACCTCGACGGCCTGCTCGGCGAGCCAGGCCGGCGTCTTGAGGTTGGCCGGGACGGTGGCGAGCACGCGCGAGCGCCACCCGGCGCCGCCCAGCGCCAGCGCCCGGGCCAGCTCGTCGTCGGCGCCGTCGTCGCTGACGCCGGCCAGCACGATCCGGGCGACGGGTCGCTCCTTCGGGCCGGCCGAGCGCCAGTGGAAGGAGAACGAGCCGAGCATGGCGCCCACCACGAACGCGGCGAGCCCCTCGTCGGGGGCGATGGCGGCGACCGACGAGACCACGCTGGCGCGGTCCTTCGTCGCCCGGGCGAGCGTCGCTCCCGCCCGCCGGAAGTCCGTCACGGTGGCGTCGCCGACGCCGACCAGCAGCACGAGGCCGACGTCGTCGCCCGCGGGGACGGTCGTCACCTCGCCGGTGCGGCCGGTGGCACGCGCGGCCTCGAGCGCCCCGAGGAGGTCGATCCCGAGGGCCTCGGCGGCCTCGTCGGCGCCCGGACCCAGCAGCGGTCCGGCCTCGTCGGGCAGCACCGGGAACGCCCACACCTCCGCGCCGCCGATCTGGTGCGGCAGGTTGGGGCTGAGGGCGAACTCGGGTGGCGAGACCTGCGTCGGGAGCGCGGTGGTGGGCACGATCAGCCGACGACGTCCTTGAGGGCGTCGCCGAGTGCGGTGGCCTCCTCGGCGTTCAGCTCGACCACCAGCCGCCCACCGCCCTCGAGCGGGACGCGCATGACGATGCCGCGCCCCTCCTTGGTCACCTCGAGCGGTCCGTCGCCCGTGCGGGGCTTCATGGCGGCCATCGGCGCACCTCTTCCTGTCCAGCCAGCAGTGGATGTGGCTCTTCACATGCGAATCGAGGCGGCTGAGTCGTGCCTGGCCACCCCGATCGGCGTCGTACGGCGCCCATTATCCCCCATCCCCCGCGTGATCGGCACCACAGGGCGCGCGGACCCGTGTCGCCCGTCGGGCAGACTGCCCCCATGACGCCGCCGCCCGCCACCGACGCGCCCCCCGTCCTGCTCGACGTCGAGGACGCCGTCGCCACGATCACGCTCAACCGGCCCCACGCCATGAACGGTCTCGACGTGGCCACCAAGGAGCTCCTGCGCGACACCGTGCACCACGTCGCCGCCGACCCGGAGGTGCGGTGCGTGGTGCTGACCGGGAGCGGCCGCGCGTTCTGCGTCGGCCAGGACCTCAAGGAGCACCTGGCCGGACTCAAGGGTGACGCCGCCGTGCCGCTCTCCAGCACCGTCGAGCAGCACTACAACCCCATCGTGCAGGCGCTGGCCACGATGCCGAAGCCGGTGGTCGCCGCCGTCAACGGCGTCGCGGCCGGCGCGGGGGCGAGCCTGGCGTTCGCCGCCGACTTCCGGGTCCTGGCCGACTCCGCCGGATACAACACCTCCTTCGCCGGGGTGGCGCTGTCGTGCGACACCGGCTCGAGCTGGACCCTGCCGCGGCTGGTGGGGCGCGCGAAGGCGATGGAGCTGCTCTACTTCCCTCGCACGGTCGGCGCCGACGAGGCGCTCGAGCTGGGCCTGGCCACGCAGGTGGTGCCGGCCGAGGAGCTCCCGCGCGCCGTCGCCGAGCTGGCTGCCCGGCTGGCGGCGGGCCCGACGGTGGCGTACGGCGCCATCCGGCAGGCGGTGGCGTACTCCGCGGCCCACCCGCTCGAGCAGTCGCTCGCCTTCGAGGCCGACCGGATGGCCCTCACCGGCGCCACGGAGGACCACCTCGCCGCGGTCGACGCGTTCGTGGCCAAGGCGGAGCCGGCCTTCCGCGGCCGCTGAGCTCCACGGATCAGCGGCGGGTGGCCGCCGGGCCGGCGCCAGCGTCATGCGGACCGGTACCTATACGTGCCGCTTCGTATGACGCAGCCCCCGCTCACGGCCAAGCTTCATGCGGACCGGCGCCTGTACGTGCCGCTTCGTATGACGCAGCCCCCGCCCACGGCCAAGCGTCATGCGGACCGGCGCCCACCCGCGAAGATCAGCGGCGGGTCCGGTGGGCGCCGAGCACCCGGAGCAGCTGGCGGGGCGCCGCGACGCCCATCCGGTGCCGCGAGGGCCGGCCGCCGTACTCGACGGTCAGCGCGGAGCCGGCGAAGCGGTGGTTGAACCACATCGTCATGGTGCCGTGGCACAGCCCACCGCAGTCGAGCGACGTGCGCGGCAGCCGCAGCGCCCGCGCCAGCCGCCGGGCGAAGCGGGGGTCCTTGGTGTCGGTGTCCACGCCGTGCAGCGGCTGGTGGAAGCTGATCACCCGGCGCGGGTCGACCTGGCGCAGGAACGCCATCATCGCCCGGGTCTCCGGCTCGCTGCCCGGCCGCGGCCCGGACTCGTGGCTGCCGTCGAGGTCGGCCCAGCGGTGCGGGAAGTTGCGGTTGAGGTCCACGCCGCGGGCGTTGCGGCGGGTGCCGCGCGCGAGGCCGTCGGGGTTGTACGTCGGCACCACCCACAGGTCGATCCCGCGGACGGGACGGCCGTCGCGCAGCGCCTCCAGGATCCGGCGGGTGGCCGGCTCGTCGCCGTGCATGGTCGAGACGAGGACGACGCGTCGCTTCCCGGGCTCGCCGAGGCGCCAGGCGCGGACCGGGCGGCCGGCGACCGAGTGGCCGATGGTGCGGACCTCGACGACCGCCGGGCGGGGCGCCGGCGCGGCCTCGACGGCGCGGGCGCCCGTCGGTGCGACCGCAGCCGGACCGGCGACGAGCCCGGTGAGGAGCAGCGCGAGCGAGGCGGGGTACGCACCGGGGCGGGGCATCAGACCGCCGCGTCGAGGTAGGCGTAGGTGAACACGAGGACACCGGCCACCATCCCGAGGTGGGCGAGCAGCGACAGCCCCGGGCCCTTGCTCCAGGAGTCGCCGGCGGCCTCGGGGACGTGGCGTCCCCTCGCCGGCAGCCACCGCGCGAGGATCAGCAGGCCGCACAGGGCGGTGATCCACCACAGCGCGATCGCGGCGATCCCCACCAGCGGTCCACCGACGAAGGAGTCCTCCGGGGCCACCAGCACGCCCAGCCACAGCACCAGGGCCAGCATCCCGGCCACGAAGTGCGCGGTCGGGAGCCGCCGGCTGATCGAGAACCGGCCGGCCGCTCCGTCGCGGCCCAGGCGCAGGCGGGTCAGCACGATCACCACGGCGGCGAGTCCGGTGAGGATCCACACGGCGGTCGGGAACGACATGGTCGCGGAGTCTGCCCTAGTCGCGCGGTGCCTCGCCAGACGGGCCGTCGGCGTCCGGCGCCCCCGACGCGCGGTCCTCCATCTCGGCGGCGAGGCGCGCCAGGAGCGCGTCGACGTCGGACATCCGGTAGCCACGCACCGCCAGCGGGAAGCGGACGGCGCGCAGGTCGTCGGGCCCGATCGGGCGGTCGGTCGGCAGCACGACGTCGGGACGGTCGTCGTACGCCGGCGGCATCGACCCGCCGCGGCCGGACGCCACCATCGCGACGCCGCCCATGGCGAGGACGACCAGCGCGGCGAAGAGCCACGTCATCGGCGGACCACTCCCCTCACTCGGGCCGCTCGGGAGCCGGCGTGGGCCACCGGTCCTCCCGGGCGGCCACCATCAGCTCGACGGCCTCGTCGACGTCGTCGGTGAGGACCATCATGTCGAGGTCGGCGGCGTTGATCTTGCCCTCCGCGAGCACCGTCTCGCGCAGCCAGCCCAGGAGCCCCTGCCAGTACTCCGTGCCGATCAGCACGATCGGGAACGAGGTCACCTTCCGGGTCTGCACCAGGGTCAGCGCCTCGAAGAGCTCGTCGAGCGTCCCCAGCCCGCCGGGCAGGACGACGAAGCCTTGGGAGTACTTGACGAACATGGTCTTGCGGGCGAAGAAGTAGCGGAAGTTGATCCCCTTGTCGACCCACTGGTTGAGCCCGGACTCGAACGGCAGCTCGATGCCGAGCCCCACGCTCACGCCGCCGGCCTCGGACGCGCCCTTGTTGGCGCCCTCCATCGCGCCGGGTCCGCCCCCGGTGATGACGGCGAACCCGGCCTCGACCAGCTTGCGGCCGGCCTCCTCGGCGACGGCGTAGTGCGGGTGGTCGGCCGGCGTCCTCGCCGACCCGAAGACCGCGATGGCCGGCCCGAGCTCGGCGAGGGCACCGAACCCCTCCACGAACTCCGCCTGGATGCGCAGCACCCGCCACGGGTCGGTGTGCACCCAGTCGCTCGGGCCGCGCGAGTCCAGGAGGCGCTGGTCGGTGGTGCTTCCCTCGTCCACCTGGCCGCGGCGCTCGATGACCGGGCCCTTGACGCGGTGCTCGGGACGCCGGCCCGACAGGTGCTCTCGTCGGTCGGTCATGCCAGCCACTCCTTGAGGACCCGCTCGCACCGCTCGACGTGCTCGGTGGGCACGTGCTCGTCCTGCTTGTGGGCGTACATCGGGTCGCCGGGGCCGAAGTTGACCGCCGGGATCCCCAGTCGCGTGAACTGCGCGACGTCGGTCCAGCCGAACTTGGGTGCCACCTCGCCGCCCACCGACTCGACGAACGCCCTCGCCGCGGGCCGGTCGAGACCGGGCATCGCCCCGCCCGCCATGTCGGTCACCCTGACGTCGTAGCCCTCGAAGAAGTCGCGCACGAACGCCTCCGCGTCGCTCTCGCTGCGGTCGGGCGCGAAGCGGAAGTTGACCTCCACGACGCACTCGTCGGGGATCACGTTGCCCGCGACGCCACCGCGGATCCCGGTGGCGTTGAGCCCCTCGTGGTAGGTCAGGCCGTCGATCTCCGGGCGCCGGGGGACGTACTCGTTGAGCCGGGCGAGCACGGGGCCGGCGAGGTGGATGGCGTTGACGCCCTTCCAGCTGCGGGCGCTGTGCGAGCGCTCGCCGGTGGTGCGGACGTCGACGCGCATGGTGCCCTGGCAGCCGGCCTCGATCGCGGCGTTGCTCGGCTCCATGAGGATCGCGAAGTCGGCCTGCACCAGGTCGGGGTCGCTCTCGGTGAGCTTGCGGAGGCCGTTGTGGACCGAGTCCACCTCCTCGGCCTCGTAGAAGATGTAGGTGAGGTCGCGGTTGGGGCTGGTGACGTCGGCGGCCAGCTTGAGCATCACCGCGTCGCCGCCCTTCATGTCGCAGCTGCCGAGCCCGTGGAGGACGCCGTCCTCGAGGCGCGAGGGCAGGTTGTCGTTGAGCGGCACCGTGTCGAGGTGGCCGGCCACCACGACGCGCTCGTCCCGCCCGAGCTCCGTGCGCGCCACGACGGTGTGGCCCCGGCGGGTGACGACCAGGTGCGGCAGGCCGGACAGCGCCGCCTCGACCGCGTCCGCGATCTGCTGCTCCCGGTGGCTGACGGACTCGATGTCGACGAGCTGCTGGGTCAGGGTCACCACGTCGGCGGAGAGGTCGAGCTCAGGCATGGCCCCGATTCAACCAGCCGCTCCGCGCTCCCCGTCGCCGGGCGCTCCGGGCCGACCGCAGCGCGCCGAGCAGGCCGCGGTCGACGGGCCCGTAGCCGGTCGCTCCAGGCCCCAGGGTCGAGGCGGTGGTGGTGCACGGTCCGGTCGCCCCCTCCCCGTGCGTGCGTGTCCTGTGTACGTGCGCGCGTGCCCGTGTGGCGCGCCGCTCGCGCTCAGCCCCCGACGCCGTCCGCGGTCACGTCGATGCCGAGCTCGGGCGCATCGGCGTAGGACACCGCGGTCGCGAGCGTCTCCTCGGCGATCAGCGCCTCGTGCGTGCGGGCGGCGGCCATGGTCTCCGCTGGCCCGGCGAGGGTCAGCCGGATCCGGTCGCTGACCTGCAGGCCGGCGTCCTTGCGCGCCTGCTGGACGGCGCGCACCAGGTCGCGGGCGGTGCCCTCGGCCTCGAGCTCGGACGTCACGGCGGTGTCGAGGACGACGAAGCCTCCGCCCGGCAGCATCCCGATGGCGGTGTCGTCGGCCGCGGTGCCGGCGACGGTCTCGAGGGCGTACTCCCCTGCCAGCAGCTCGAGGCCGCCGGCCGTCACCGTGCCGTCCTCGGCGACCGACCAGTCGCCGGACTTCGAGCCCCTGATCGCCAGCTGGACGTCCTTGCCGAGCCGCGGTCCGGCGGCGCGCGCGTTGACGGTGAGCCGCTGGGAGACGCCGTACGACGCCGCCTCGGGGGCGTCGGCCGCGAGGAGCGTGACCGACTTGACGTTGAGCTCGTCGGCGACCAGCCGGTCGAACCCGGTGAGGTCGGTGTCGGTGACGACGGTGAGCCCCGACAGCGGCAGCCGGTTGCGGAGGTTCGCGGCCTTGCGCAGCGCCGAGCCGGCCGAGCAGACGTCGCGGACGGTGTCCATCGAGGCCACCAGCGCGTCGTCGGCCGGCAGGCCGTCGACGGCCGGCCAGTCGGTGAGGTGCACCGACCGCTCGCCCGTCAGCCCGCGCCAGACCTCCTCGGTGGTCAGCGGCAGCAGCGGCGCGGTGAGCCGGCAGACCACCTCGAGCACCGTGTAGAGGGTGTCGAACGCGTCGGCGTCCTCGCTCCAGAACCGGTCGCGGGAGCGGCGGATGTACCAGTTCGTCAGCACGTCGAGGAAGGCGCGCGTGCTGTCGCACGCGGCGGCCACCTCGTAGTTGTCGAGCTGGTCGGTCATGGTCGCGACGTGGTCGCGCAGCTTGGCCAGGATGTAGCGGTCCATCGGGTGCGCGCTGTCGGTGCGCCACGTGGCCTCGCGCCCGGCACCGCCGTCGGCGGCGTTGGCGTACAGGGTGAAGAACGACCAGCTGTTCCACAGCGGGATCAGCACTTGCCGCACCGAGTCGCGGATGCCCTGCTCGGTGACGACGAGGTTGCCGCCGCGCAGGATCGGGCTCGACATCAGGAACCAGCGCATCGCGTCGGCGCCGTCGCGGTCGAAGACCTCGCGCACGTCGGGGTAGTTGCGCAGGCTCTTGGACATCTTCTGGCCGTCGTTGCCGAGCACGATGCCGTGGCTCAGGCACGTGGAGAACGCGGGACGGTCGAAGATCGCGCCCGCGAGCACGTGCATCGTGTAGAACCAGCCGCGGGTCTGGCCGATGTACTCGACGATGAAGTCGCCCGGGAAGTGGTGCTCGAACCAGTCCTTGTTCTCGAACGGGTAGTGCACCTGCGCGAAGGACATCGAGCCCGAGTCGAACCAGACGTCGAGGACGTCGGTGACGCGGCGCATGGTCGACTGCCCCTCCTCCGGCGAGCGGGGGTCGTCGGGGTTCGGCCGGGTCAGCTCGTCGACGTACGGCCGGTGCAGGTCGGGGTTGCCGTCCACGTCGTGCGGCAGCCGGCCGAAGTCGCGCTCGATCTCCTCGAACGAGCCGTAGACGTCGACGCGCGGGTACTTCTCGTCGTCGGACTTCCACACCGGCACCGGGCTGCCCCAGAACCGGTTGCGGGTGATCGACCAGTCGCGGGCGTTCTCCAGCCACTTGCCGAACTGGCCGTCCCGGATGTGGTCGGGCACCCAGCGGATCTCCTGGTTGAGCGCCATCAGGCGCTCCTTGACCTTGGTCACCTCGACGAACCACGACGAGACGCCCTTGTAGATCAGCGGCTGCCGGCAGCGCCAGCAGTGCGGGTAGGAGTGGTCGTAGGTCTCGCGGCGCACCAGCACCGTGCCGGGCGTGACGGAGCCCGTCGCGCCGTCGCCACGGGTCGCGGCCTTGAGGTGGTCGATGATCTGGAGGTTGGCGTCGAAGACCTGCAGGCCCTCGTAGTCGGTGACCGGGAAGGTGAACCGGCCGTCCTTGCCGACCGGCATGACCGCCTCGATGCCCTCGCGGTCGGTGACGACCTTGTCGTCCTCACCGAAGGCGCCGGCGGTGTGCACCAGCCCGGTGCCGTCGGTGGTCGTGACGAACTCGGCCGGCACGAGCCGGAACGCGCGCTCGTGGCCCTCGTAGTAGGAGAACGGCGGGGCGTACTCGAGCCCGACGAGGTCCGCGCCGGTGCCGCGCCAGGTGACCTCCGGGTCCTCGCCCAGCTCGCGGGCGTAGGACGCGAGGCGCGCCTCGGCGAGCAGGTAGCGCTCGAGGCTGCCGGTGGGCTTGTCGGACCCGACGACGACGTAGTCGATGTCCTCGCCCACCATGACCGCGAGGTTGGAGGGCAGGGTCCACGGCGTCGTCGTCCACACCAGCACCTTGACGCCCTCGAAGTCGCCGGGCGTGGTGACGTGGTAGCCGACGGTAACGGCGGGGTCCTGCCGCATCTGGTAGACGTCGTCGTCCATCCGCAGCTCGTGGTTGGACAGCGGGGTCTCGTCCTGCCAGCAGTAGGGCAGCACGCGGAAGCCCTCGTAGACCAGCCCCTTCCCGTGCAGCTGCTTGAAGGCCCAGATGACCGACTCCATGAACTCGGGGTTCATCGTGCGGTAGTCGTTGTCGAAGTCGACCCAGCGCGCCTGGCGGGTGACGTAGTCGCGCCACTCGCCGGTGTACTTCAGCACCGACTGGCGGCAGGCCTCGTTGAACTTCTCGATGCCCAGCTCGACGATCTCGTCGGTGGTCTTGATCCCGTTGAGGCGCATCGCCTCGAGCTCGGCGGGCAGGCCGTGGGTGTCCCAGCCGAAGCGGCGCTCGACCTTGCGCCCGCGCATGGTCTGGTAGCGCGGGATGAGGTCCTTGACGTAGCCGGTGAGCAGGTGGCCGTAGTGCGGCAGGCCGTTGGCGAACGGCGGGCCGTCGTAGAAGACGAACTCGTTGGCGCCGTCGGGCCCCGCCTCCCGCTGCTCGACGCTCGCGCGGAAGGTGTCGTCGGCCTCCCAGTAGGCCAGCACCGCCTCCTCGATCTCGGGGAAGCGCGGGCTGCCGGCGACGCCTCGGGCGTCGGTGTGCGAGACCTTCGGGTAGGCCATCTGGGTGCTCCTCGCGGTGCGTCGTACGACTCGGGCTGTCACCACGAGGACGATCGGCTGACCGCGGTACCACCTCGCTTGCTCCCGCCCGGGGCGGGAACCGCTTCGTTTCGGCTGTGTCGGGCCGGACCCGTCGGGTTCTAGTGAGGTGGCGGCCGGCTCGCCGCACCCGTTCTTCCCGAGGCTCGCCGCTGATGACGGCTCAGACGCCTGCCCGGATCGTACGGCGGTCGCGCGGGCGGGCGCCAATCGGTTCTCCGGGGCTCGGCCTCCCCTCCGGTGGTCCACCGGCGAGTGGCTGCTTGGGACGCCCGCCGGACAGCCCTCCCCTCCGGTAGTCCACCGGGAAGCGGCTGCTTGGGACGCCCGCGGACTGCCACTTCCCGGTGGACTGTCGCTCAGGCGGTACGCCGGTACCGCAGGACGCGGTCGCGCTGGTGGCCGTCGAGCGCCCTGCGGCGCGCCACGGTGTCGGTCGCGGTCCACCACGCCGGCGGCTCGACCGTCCACGCGCGAGGACCGCTCGAGGCTCGCGCCCGGCGGGCGGCCGCGAGCAGCCGCGCGGTGAAGCCGTCGAGGTCCGCCCAGTCGGTGACGAGCATGGTGACGCACTCCAGCCCGAGGTCGCGGTACGCCGCCTCCTTCTTCACGTCGGCCGCCGTCCCGGCGAGGCTGATGTGGTCGGCCCCGTTGTACTCAGCCACCAGCCCGAGCCGGGGCTCGAGCAGGTCGGGCGTGCCGACGTGGCGGCCGTCGAGGGTGAAGACCGGCGCGTTGCACAGCGGCCGCGGCAACCCGGCCTGGTGCGTCCAGACGCCGCGCATCCGCGTCTCCTGGGGCGACCACGAGTTCTCGTCTGCCAGCGCCACGGCGTCGCGGGCCCGCGGGATGCCCGTCACCGGACCGAGGGCCTCGAGGTACGCCGACACCTCGGCGAGGCTCACCAGGTCGGCGTAGCAGGCCATGTCCAGCGCCACCACCGCGTCGGGGAGGGAACTGGCGTGCCGCACCTCGAAGACCACCGAGCGCAGCGCCGTGGTGATCGGCAGACCGTCGAGCACCTCGACCTCGTCCGGGTGCAGGAACTCCTGGCTGATCGCGAGGCCGAGCTGCGCCGTACGGTCGCGCGTCGCGACCAGCGGCACGCGCCGCGGCACCCGACCGCCCGCGGTCGCGTCGAACCACGCCGCGCCCCGCCACCTGAGTGCCGCCCACCCGGTGACGGCCTCGCCGTCCCGCAGCACCGCGGCCGCCTCGACGATCCGCTGCTCGGTGGTCGGCTCCACGTGCGCCGGCACGTACAGCCCGTGGCTCGACTGCCGCCACCGCGGGCCCCGCGCCTGCCCGCGCGTCGGCCCGGCCCGCCCGGCGGGATCGACCCGGACGGGGGCGACCAGTCGCGGCCGTCGCTGGTGGAAGGGGGCGGGCTCGAACACACGGCGAGCCTTCCCCGTCACGACCCCGCCCGGTCGGTCGTCCACAGGACCGCTTCCCCGCGGGTGGTAGTCCACCGGGGAACGGTCGCTGGACAGCCGGTCGGCGAGCCGTTTCCCGGTGGACTACCCCGAGGCGGGCGGCCTTGGTAGTCCACCCGGGAAACGGTCGCGGGAGGGCCGGTCGGCCCGCCGTTTCCCGGTGGACTACCCCGAGGGGGGTGCGGTTGGGTGGTGCCATGGCGCACCCCGGACACGACGGCATGTGGCTCCCCGCCGACCAGGACCCGCGGATGCAGATGGGGCCGACGCGCGGTGAGCGCGACTGCCTCCTCGGCTACCTCGAGCACTACCGCCAGACGCTGGCCCTCAAGTGCGACGGGCTCAGCGCCGAGCAGCTCGCCACAAAGGCCGTGCCCCCCTCGAACATCTCCCTGCTCGGCCTGGTGCGGCACATGGCGCGAGTCGAGCAGAGCTGGTTCCGTCGGATCATCGAGGCACGGACGGAGCTGCCGCGGCTGTTCGCCGGCGACGACGAGGACGCCGGCTTCGACTTCCCGGACGTCGACGACGACCTCGTGCGCGCCAGCCACGCGCTGTGGCAGTCGGAGATCGCGTACGCCAGGGAGGTCCTCGACCGCACCGACCTCGACACGATCGTCGACGTGCACGGCGAGCCGACCGAGGTCCGCGACATCGTCGTCCACGTGATCGAGGAGTACGCCCGCCACTGCGGGCACGCCGACCTCGTGCGGGAGTGCATCGACGGCCGCGCCGGCCAGTAGGCAGCCACGGGGCAGCCAGGAGCCAGCCGGTCGACGGGTCGTGGGGGCGCCCTCCGTACCCTTGCCCGCGTGACTGCTGCTTCCGGCTACGGCTTGCTGACCCTCTCGGGCGACACCGTCCTCGACGCCTGGTACCCCTCCCCCGTCCTCGGCGCGACCGAGGGCGACGCCCCCGCGGAGCTGACCGCGCTGGAGGGCCCCGACGACGCCCGCGGCGTACGCCGTGAGGTGCGGCTGGTGGAGATCGACGACCTCGCGGAGGCGCCGTCGTCGACCGAGGACGTCTGGCTGCGGCTGCACCTGCTCTCGACGCGGCTCGTCCAGCCGCACGGCCAGTCCCTCGACGGGATCTTCGGCCTGCTCGCCAACGTCGTGTGGACCTCGGCCGGACCCTGCGCGGTGGAGGGCTTCGAGGCCACCCGCGCCCGGCTGCGCGCCACGGGGCAGCACGTGACCGTCCACGGCGTCGACAAGTTCCCGCGGCTCGTCGACTACGTCATGCCCTCGGGCGTGCGCATCGCCGACGCGGACCGCGTGCGGCTCGGGGCGCACCTCGCCGAGGGCACGACGGTGATGCACGAGGGCTTCGTGAACTTTAACGCCGGCACGCTCGGCGCCTCGATGGTCGAGGGTCGCATCTCGGCCGGGGTCGTCGTGGGCGACGGCTCCGACGTGGGCGGCGGCGCGTCGATCATGGGCACCCTGTCCGGTGGCGGCAAGGAGACGATCTCCGTCGGCCGGCGCTGCCTCATCGGGGCGAACGCCGGCATCGGGATCTCGCTCGGCGACGACTGCGTGGTCGAGGCCGGCTGCTACGTCACCGCCGGCACCAAGGTGACGATCTCCGACATGGACGGCAAGCCGGCGGTCGTGAAGGCGGCGAGCCTCTCCGGCGTCGACAACGTGCTGTTCCGGCGCAACTCGGTGAGCGGCGCCGTCGAGGCGGTGCCGTGGAAGGGCGAGGGCATCGCCCTCAACGCAGCGCTGCACGCCAACCAGTAGGACCGACCGTGCCGTCCGTCCGCACCGTCGTGGTGGGTGCCGTCGTCGCGCTCGGGGCCGCGGCGACCGCCCTGGTGCTGGTCGACCGCGGCGGCGTGCCCACGCTGCTCGACCCCAGCGGCTGCACGGCCGAGGTCGACGGGCACACCGTCGAGATCGACCTCGAGCAGGCCGAGAACGCCTCCCTCATCACCGCGGTCTCGATCCAGCGCGGCATGCCCGCCCGCGCCGCGAGCATCGCGCTGGCGACCGCCTACCAGGAGTCGAAGCTCTACAACATCGACTACGGCGACCGGGACTCGGTCGGCCTCTTCCAGCAGCGACCGTCACAGGGCTGGGGCACGGTCGGCCAGCTGATGGACCCGGTCTACGCCACGAACGCGTTCTACGACGCGCTGGAGAAGGTCGAGGGCTACGAGTCGATGGAGATCACGGTCGCCGCCCAGGAGGTGCAGCGCTCGGCCTTCCCCGACGCGTACGCCGACCACGAGCAGGACGGGCGGGCGATCGCCTCCGCCCTGACCGGCAACTCGCCGCGCGCCTTCTGGTGCGACGTGCCGGGAGACGCCGACGAGGCGAGCGACGACCTCGACGAGTCGGGCCTGGTGCCCCGGGCCGCCGCCGTACGTCGCGACCTCGAGGCCCGCTTCGGGACGCTGTCCCTCGGCGGCTTCGAGCCCGGCGGAGTGTCCAGCGGCCACATGGAGGGCTCGGCCCACTACGAGGGCCGGGCGATCGACGTGTTCTTCCGGCCCGTCACCGCCGACAACCGCAAGCGCGGCTGGGCCGTCGCGTCCTACCTGGTCGCGAACGCCGACCGGCTCGACGTCAGGACGGTCATCTTCGACGACCGCATCTGGCGGGCCGGCGCGCAGTGGCGTGACGGCTGGTCCGACTACCGCGTGCCGGCGTCGTCCGGCGGGGACCAGGCGATCCTGGAGCACCGCGACCACGTGCACGTGGACGTCTTCGACTGACGTCGACCGGGGCTCGGGCCTCAGGCGGACAGCCGCCCAGCCGCGGCAGCGACGCGCTCGTCCGTCGCGGTGAACGCCACGCGGACGTGCTCGCGTCCGGCGGAGCCGTAGAACTCGCCGGGAGCCACCAGGACGCCCTGCTCGGCGAGGTCCGCCACGGTGGCCCAGCAGTCCTCGCCCCGCGTGGCCCAGAGGTAGAGCGACGCCTCGGAGTGGTCGACCCGGAAGCCGGCCGACTCGAGCGCGCCCCGCAGCGCCGCCCGGCGCACGGCGTACCTCGCGTGCTGCTCGTCGGCGTGGGTGTCGTCGCCGAGGGCGGCGATCATCGCGCGCTGCTGCGGCCCGGGCATCTGCAGGCCGAGGTTCTTGCGGACGGCGAGCAGCTCGCCGACGAGCGCCGGGTCGCCGGCCAGGAAGGCGCAGCGGTAGCCGGCGAGGTTGGAGCGCTTGGAGAGGGAGTGGACGGCCAGGACGCCCTCGAGCGAGCCGCCGGTGACCTGCGGGTCGAGGACCGACAGCGGCCGCTCGGCGGGGTCGTCGGACCACGCGCACTCGATGTAGCACTCGTCGGAGACCAGGATGGTGCCGCGCTCGCGGCACCACTCGACCACCTTGCGCAGGTGCTCGAGCGGCAGCACGCGACCGGTCGGGTTGGCCGGGCTGTTGAGCCACAGCAGGCGCGGCGTGCGTGGGCCGAACGCCGTCAGCGAGTCGGTGGCCAGGCTGTCGGCCCCGGCCAGCGCGGCGCCGACCTCGTAGGTCGGGTAGGCCAGCGCCGGGTAGCCGACGAGGTCACCGGGCCCGATGCCGAGGTGCAGCGCCATCGAGCCGATCAGCTCCTTGGAGCCGGTGACCGGCAGGACGCCGTCCAGCCCGAGGCCGCGCACGCCGTGACGGCGGCCCAGCCAGTCGATCGCGGCCTGCCGAGTGGCCTCGAGCCCGATGGTCGTGGGGTAGCCGGGTGAGTCCGCGGCCGCCCGCAGCGCGTCCTGCACGACGGCGGGCGTGGGGTCGACGGGAGTGCCGACCGACAGGTCGCACACGCCGTCGGGATGGGCCCGCGCCGTCGCGGCGTACGTCGCGAGCTTGTCCCAGGGGAAGTCCGGGAGACGCCGCGAGACCGGGCCGTCGGCCCGGACCGGGGTCACTCGTCGTGCTCCTGCGGGGGCAGGGCGGCGACCATCGGGTGGTCGGCGTCGATGACACCCATCTTCGCGGCACCACCCGGCGAGCCGAGGTCGTCGAAGAAGTGCACGTTGGCGTCGTAGTAGCCCTTCCACTCCTCCGGGGTGTCGTCCTCGTAGAAGATCGCCTCGACCGGGCAGACCGGCTCGCAGGCACCGCAGTCCACGCACTCGTCGGGGTGGATGTAGAGCATCCGCTTGCCCTCGTAGATGCAGTCGACGGGGCACTCGTCGACGCACGCGCGGTCCTTGAGGTCGACGCACGGCTGGGCGATGACGTAGGTCACCAGGTCCTCCTGGGCACGGATGGGGAAACGACGGTCGAGCGGTCCCACTCTAGTATCCGGGCATGCCAGCGGCGTCAGAACCCCATGCAGGCGAGACGACCACGGGCGTGCGCACCGGCATGCACTCACTGGGACCCCACGTCGTGGGCCGGCGGGTCGTGGTGCGGCACCTGCTCCCCGACGGCCGGGCGACCGACGTCCTCGGCACCTGCACGGCGTGGGGCGAAGCGTCCCTGACCGTCGAGCGCGAGGGCCACGGCCCGGTCGTCATCGCACTGGCCGACGTGGTCACCGGCAAGCCGGTGCCGCCGCGGGCGTCCGTGCGCGCGCGGGTCAGCGCCCGGGAGTGCGAGGAGCACGTCTCGGCGCTGTGGGCCTCCTCGACCACCGAGCCGCTCGGCGCCTGGCTGCTGCGCGCCGCTCCGCCGCACCGCGGGCGGCTGCGACGTCGCGGCAACTCCGCGCTCGCCATGGAGGAGCCGGGGATCGGCTGGGCCGACGCGGTGTGGCGCGTCCGCGAGTTCTACACCGCCCTCGAGCAGACGCCGCGGGTGCAGGTGCAGCTCGGCTCGGCGGTCGAGGCGACGCTGGCGGGCCTCGGCTTCACACCGATGGGCGACGGCGACTCCCACGCCCAGCTGGCGTCGGTGCCGCGCGCCCTGCGGTCGCTGCGCGGCGCCGCACCCGGCGTGCCCGTCGGGCTCGACGAGGCGGCCGACCGGGCGACCGCGGCGGCCGCGGGCGGTACGGCGACGGGCACCGGCGTGCTGTCCGGCGACTGGCTCCTCGTCGAGGGACTCGTCGTCGACCCCGCGCACCGGCGACGCGGCCTCGCCACCGCCGTGCTGGCCGAGCTGCTCGACTGGGGCGCCTCACGCGGCGCGCGGACCGCGATGCTGCACGTCGAGACGGCCAACGACGCAGCGCGTGCGCTCTACGAGCGGCACGGCTTCGTCACCCACCACACCAACCGCTACCTCGTCGCGCGGTAGACCCGGTTGCCGCCGCCCGCGGGCGGGCCGGATCCTCGTCGCGACGACCAAGGGGCCTGACACCGGCTCGCGCCGTAGGTCACTCGTCGACGGCGTCGGGGTTGGTGCAGATGACCGTGTCGCTGGGGGTGTAGGTGGTGTGGAAGACCTCGTCGTCGCGGGTCTCGGTGTTCTCCCCCACCGGCTCGAAGTAGCGCACCACGTCGATGTCGAAGCCGCCGTAGCCCTGGTTGGGGTGGCAGGTGAGGTCGTCGATCCGCCGCGTCTGCGGACGGGTGATGTTGTAGCGCTCGCCCGTCGTCGTCGTGATGTCCCAGTACTTCGTGGAGTACATGCTCGCGGTGACCACCCCGGACGACGACGGCGTGGACGGCGTCACCTGGGTGTCGATCAGCACGCCGTAGGGGGTGTCGTTGCGGAAGCGGAGGTCCACCGAGCCCCACGCCACGGTCGCCTCCCGGCCGACCGGGTAGCGGTCGATGTAGAAGGAGTGCGGCTTGTGCTCGACGTCCTCGAGCCCGGCGAAGAACATCGCGTTGAAGAGCGTCGTGGCCATCTGCGAGACACCACCGCCGAGGTCCTGCACGAGGATGCCGTCGCTGATGACGTAGCCCTTGGTGAACCCGTTCTCCACGGTCCGCTCACCGACGGTGTCGTTGAGCGAGAACGTCTCGCCCGGCTTGAGGAGGGTGCCGTCGATGATCTCCGCGGCGCGACCGATGTTGACGTTGCGGTACTCCGCGTGCGGGTAGTACGTCGTGAACGTCGAGACCCGTTCGCGCACCCGCAGCGCCCGGGCCTCCTTGGTGGTGAACTCCGGCCGGGCGACCTTCGCGGCCAGCTCGAGCGTGCGCTCGCCCTGCGGGGCTGCCACCACGTCGAGGAAGCCCGACTCGAGCTGCTCGGCGTCGAAGGTGACGCCGGGCTTGGCCGGCACGACCTGCGGCCGCCCGCCGACCAGCGCGACGCTGGCGTCCACCGGGGCGCCGGCGGTGACCAGGCCGCCGACCACCTCGGTCAGCCTCGCCGCGTCGAGCGTGGGCACGAGCTCGCCGTCGGTGGGCACCAGGGCGAGCGCGGCGGTGTAGTCGGCCGGGGCGACCGTGACGTCGGATCCCTCGAAGCTCAGCGTGACGGGCGCCGCGACGGCGGGTGAGGCGAAGCCGTCGAGAGCCTCCTGCACGTCGGAGGCGTCGATGTCGGGCTCGACCTCGGACATCTCGAGCTCCACCACGCCGGGCCGCTCGTCGAGGAAGGCCTCCTCCAGGACGGCGAGGGTGTCACTGGGGTCGAGCGCGCGGCCGGGTCGGGCGGCGGTGGTCTCGATCCGGCCGCCGGCGAAGGTGATCGCGCCGTCGCGCGCGACCACGCCGTGCTGCGCGTCGAGGCGGGCGCGGTAGGCGTTGTAGGCCGTGTCGTCGACGACGACCTCGGCCTCGAGCTCCTCACCGCCGGTGAAGTAGTTCCAGAGCCGGACCGGGTCCCAGCTCGTCTCGCCGCCGGCCTCCTCGACCGACGCCTCGTAGTCGACGCTGAGCCCGAGCTCGGCGGGGTCGACGGCGACCCGCTCGCCCCCGATGGTCGCCTCGATGTCGCGGGCGACCCGCTCGGCCAGGCCGGCGCGCAGCCGCTCGGCGGCCTCGCCCTGGGGGTGCCCGCCGATGCCGACCCCGGAGACGGTGGTGTTGCGCGGCACCTTGTCGCCGGCTGCGTAGTGCGCCGCCACGTAGAGCCCGCCGAACAGGACGACGAGCCCGAGGAGGAGCCACAGGACGACCCTGCCGCCCGCCCTCTCGCGGGGCTGGGCGGCGCTGCTCTGCTTCGTCGGCACGCGGCGAGTCTAGGAGGCGGGTCCCGGAACCCGCGGATCCTCGGCGCGCCCACGACCGGTGCTCCGTGCTCCGCCGACGGTGGCCAGCGCCGCCCCCAGCAGCACCGCCGACGCCGCCAGGAACGACAACCCGGCCGCGTCGGCGGAGATCAGGTGCCCGCCCGCCGGTCGCGCCAGCGCGCCGCGCAGGACGGGCACGCACCAGGCCAGGGCGAAGGCCAGCCGGAGACCACCCGCCGGCAGCCACGCCAGCACGACGAGCGCGGTGGCGACGGCGAGCAGCAGCCCCCACCACCGCTGGTGCAGCACCGTGCCGGCGCCGCCGGACACCACGCCGACCAGCAGGACGCCGGCGAGGCTCGCGAGGCGCGTCGTGACCCCGGGGACGCTCACAGCCCGGCGAAGAGGTCCTGCTCGAACCCGTCGGCGTCCACCGGTCCCGGGGTGCCCTTGACCAGGCGGTAGAACTCCTCCGCCCACCACGAGTGGCCGCTCTCGGCGCCGGAGAAGAACTCGCCGTCGGGCTCGACCTGGGTCCGGTGCTTGGCCAGGGCGTCCATCTTGCGCTGGACCGTGGCGGAGCCGTCGACCCGGGCGCTGATGAGCTCGTCGGGGGTCACGAAGGGCGGCAGCTTGCCGTCAGGCTCGAGGCCCTTGAACGTCTCGGTGTCGCCCGCCTCGCGCAGCTGGCGGAGGCTGTCGCGCATGCGCGACTCGCTCATCGCGGTCCAGTAGATCTTCGCGACGTCGTGGGGCTCGCCGAGCTCGAGCTTGTAGGACGGGGCCGCCGCGAGCAGCGCGGCGTACATCGCCACCCGGTGGGCCTGGATGTGGTCGGGGTGGCCGTAGCCGCCGAACTGGTCGTAGGTGACGAGCACCTGCGGCCGGACCTCGCGGACGACCGTGACGAGCTCGTCGGCGGCCTCGTTGAGGTCGGCGGTCCAGAACGCGTTGTCGGGGATGGTCTCGGCGGGAACGGCGTGGCCCTCCGGGTGCCAGGCCATGCCGGAGTCGTGGAAGCGGCCGAACCCGCCGAGGAAGCGGTGGTCGGTGACGCCGAGGACCTTCATCGCCTCCTCGAGCTCGCCGCGACGGTGCTCGCCGAGACCGCCCTGCTCCTCGTAGGCGAGGTGGGCCAGCTCGGGCACCAGGACCTCGCCCATCTCGCCGGCGGTGCAGGTGACGAGGGTGACGCCGACGCCCTCGTCGACGTAGCGCGCCATGGTGGCGCCGTTGTTGATGCACTCGTCGTCGGGGTGGGCGTGGACGAGCAGCATGCGGCGGTCGGTCATGCCGCCAGCCTAGGAGCCGTCACCGACAGCACGGGACCGACCGGCCGCGGGACGTGGGGTCAGGCCCGCTTGAGGCGTCGGGGCGCGTCCGGGAGGTCGACGGGCGCCGGCGGGACCGGCGCCGCCTCGGTCCCGAGGTCCGGGCGGGCGTCCTCCTCGTCGAGCCACCCGTCGTGGGTGTCGACCAGCACCTCCAGCATGAAGCCCGGGGCATCGCTCAGGACCGCCCACGGGTGGTCCTCGTCGTCGTCCTCCCCTGCCAGGCGCTCCCGCTCCAGGCGCGCCTCGAACCCGTCGGCCCGCAGCCGCGCCACGACCGCCCGCGCGTCGTCCTCGTCGAAGAAGATTGCCCTCACAGCCCCATGCTGCCACCTCACGCCCGCGGGAGAGGGGCCTGCGACTCAGTCGCGCCGCTCCCACAGCGACACATCCGACACCTCGACCGCCCGGCACCCGGCCGCGTCGAGCACCGTGAACGTGAGGGCGTCGACCCGGCGCGAGGCGCGCCAGAACGCCGACGAGTCGAGCGGCACGAGCTGGCGCCCGGGGACGGCGTCGAACGTCCGACCGGGAGCGTCGCCGAAGGTGCTCGGCGCCTCCCAGGACAAGCGGACGACCGGCGGCGTCGCGCCCGGGACCTCGGCCTCGCACCCCACGTCGAATGCGACCAGGCCGGCCCGGCGACCATCCGCGACCGCCGGCAGCGGCACCGTGAAGGAGGGCGAGGCAAGGTCGAGCCGCCCCGAGCCGTCGACCTCCGACAGCTCCGAGATGCCGTCGATCGAGTCGAGAGACCCTCCCCACGACGCCGGCAGGCGGTCGAGGTCCTCGCGTCCGAACGCCCGCTCGAAGAGCCACGCGTGGTAGCGCTGCCGGTCGACGTCGCCGGCGGCGACGGTGACCGTGCGGTCGGCAGCCGCAGACAGGGCGTCGGGAAGGCGCCGGTCCAGGCCGATCACGCCGCCCGCCGCCCGCGAGGTGACGCGCCTGCTCGAGCCGTCGGGGAGGACGAGGGTCGCCCCGTCCTCGAGGACCAGGGCGGCTGCGGGGTCGGCGAGCCGGACGGCCGACGAGGTCCGGGAGACTCCGCGGTCCCACTCGGCGTCGGAGGTGTCGTCGAGCGACAGGCTCACCGGCTGGTCGGCACTCTGAGGGGGCTTCCGCCCGCGCAGACCCAGGATGAAGCCGTCCTGCTCGTAGGGAGTGTAGGCGCTCTCGAGGTAGCGGGCGAGGAGAGGTGTGCGCAGGGCGAGCCCGCCACCGTCATGGACGATGTTCCCGAGCGGCTGGAGCAGCACGGCGACCGGGGGACGGGACCGGCGGAGCTCACGGATGGTCCTGCGCTGGTCGGCCGGGAGGGGGGCGTTGTAGGCAGCCGTCACCTTCACCGCCGGGCGCCGGCCGAGGTAGTAGTACTGCGCGTTGCGCGAGGTGGCGTCGTAGTAGGGCGCTCCTGGGGCGAGCTCCTCGTCGAGGATGCGGCCCAGGCGGACGGTCTGGTCGAGGTTCAGCGGATCCCCGGGTGCGGCGCGGCCCCAGCCGGGCAGGCCCACCTCGGAGCCGTCGACGAGATCGCCCGACGCGACGAACGGCTGCGCCGCCGCGAGCACGCTGGCCGGCTGCACGACCCACCCGAAGAGGCCGGAGGCGGCGGCGAGGAGTCCGAGGGCCAGCGCTGCGCGGCCGCTCGGGCGGAGACGACCCCACACCAGAGCCGGGATCACCAGGGCGAGGACGAACGACGTCATCAGGCCGGCGCGGGACACGCCGCCGGGGTCCACGCGTCCCATGACGTAGGGCAGCACGCCGCCGACGAACAGGGCCAGGAAGACGGTCCGAGCAAGCACCTCGCCGCGCCACCGGCGGGCGCGGAGCTCCGCCAGCGCCACGAGGCTGCACAGCACGAGGCCCACCACCCAGAGCATGCGGAGCACGTCCACGAGCAACGGTGTGCCGCCGCCGCCGACGAGAACGGGGTCCCACGGGATGCCGTACGCCGCCGTATTGACCTCCGCGTTGCTGAGGACGTACGTCAGAGCGGCCGCCAGCATGGCACCGAGCGGCGTCATCACGGCGAGGAGTCCCACCAACGCCACGGCGGCGGCCGGCAGCGCCAGCCGTGCGATCCCGCCGCTGGTGAGCAGATCAACAGCCGACTTCACGGCCAGAGCGCCGGCGGCGATCGCAAGCACCAACCCCTGGGCCGGCGCTGCCAGCACGAGCACCGGGGTCCCGACCACCCAGACGACGAGCCACCACTGCGGACGGGCGCGCAGTCGCGGCGACACCAGGAGCCAGCCGACGGCAACCAGGAACGCCCACGTGAGACCGCTGAGGGGCGGCAGCCCGCTGACGGTGGGTCCGGCCCCGACGACCGTCACCAGGCCGGCGAGCACCAGGCTGCCGCTCGCCCACAGGACGACCAGGAAGATCACCGCGGCGAGCAGCGCCGAGAACAGGCGGACCGATTCCGTGTGTGCGGCGGCGGACCCGTCGAAGAACAGGGAGGCAAGGAGCGCCGCGGCGTCGTCCTGCGCCAACCCGTGGGCGGGCTGGTGGTCGATGTACGGGAGCTCGCCCGCGCGGTAGCGGAACCAGCCGATGAGCGCCTCGCCGTAGTGGTAGTCGTCCGGGCTGACGACGGGTGGGCGCGTGGCGCCGTACATGGCGGCCAGGAGGATCGGCAGCGCTGCTGCCGGCGAGAGCGGCCGTCCGCCCTGGTCGCGCTCGTCCGCCCCGGCGCGAGGGCGCAGGCGCAGCGCACAGAGGACCACGCCGGCTGCTGCGACGATCCAGCACAAGATCATCAGCCCGGGGCTGGAGTCGTAGGTGTCGACCGATCCATCGGGAAGCCGCAGCCGTGCCGGCTGCAGGGCGAGCACCAGCAGCGGCATGGCGCACTGCGGCAGGCCGACGAACCACCGCCGCACCGGCTCGGCGCCATCGCCCCGCCGGGCCCTCCACAGCTCATGGATCGCAGCTCCGGCGCCGAAGGCCCCGACGAGAGCCGGCAGGGGCAGATCGGCCACGAGCTCCGCCACCCCGAGCGTCGTACGGGAGAGCGCGGCGGTCATAGCGACCGGGACCAAGGCCCAGAGCAGGCACCCGAGCACCGAGGTGGATGCCGCCAGCGGCGTCAGGACAGTCCCGGCGCGCCGGGTCAGGAGCGTCTCGAGGGAGATCGCGAGACCCGCGACGACCGCCAGCCCGACCATGCTCGCGGAGAGGCTGAGCCCGAGGGCGAGAGCGCCCAGGGCGACCGCGCCCGGGCACGCCCACCAGAGCAGATGCGTGGCGAGGCCAGCACGTCGTCGAGCGTCGGTCTGGGCGCTGAGGGCCGCCGTGACGGCGAGGCCGACGAGCACCCCGGCGACCACGCCGAGGGGCAGCGCGACGACGTCGCCGCCCTTGCGGCCGCCACCGAAGGAGAGCCCACCCGCCACCAGCCCGGTGAAGTGCTGGGCCGGCTGCACGCTGAGCGCGGCCGCCACGACGAGGACGCCGGCCAACGTGCCGTGCACGGCGGCGGCGAAGCGCCCGAGAAGGCCCGCAGCCGGAGCGACCGGTGTGCGCGCCGACCGGTCAGCCACAGCGTGCCTCACGGGTTGTACCTGCCGGTGCAGGCGCGGGCGAGCGTCCGGAGCAGGTCGACGTTGCCGGACAGGCCGCTGATCTTGGTGGGAACCTCCCCCTGGGGGTAGACCCGGCTGGTGGGCAGCTCGACGCAGCGGTAGCCCAGGCGAGGCACGCGATAGCTCAGGTAGGCGAGCAGCTCGTAGGACTGGAACACGTCGCGGAACGGCGCCACGCGGGGGTCGCGCAGGACCTCGCTCCGGTAGCCCCGGAAGCCCTGGGTCGTGTCCGTCCAGCGGTGCCGGGACGCCAGGGACAGGACGGGGGCGTGGATCGAGCGGATCGCGAGGTGTCGAAGGCGGGGGGTGTTTACCGACGTCCCCCCGGGGACGAAGCGCGACGCCTGCACGAAGTGCACCCCCTCCCGCATAGCTGCGACGAACGCCGCGATCGGAGAGGGGTCGTCCTTGTCGTTGCCGTCGATGGTGACGATGCCGTCATAGCCCTCGTCGAGCGCAAAGGCGTAGGCGCAGCGCAGCTGGGCGCTCAGCCTGCCCGGACCCGTCTTCCGCAACATGCCCGAGACCATCGTCTCGTCGAGGAGCGCAGGCGACAGCGACCCGTCCGTCGACCCGCCGTCGGCGATGATGACGTCGGCGGTGTCCGGGACACCCAGCGCCGCCATGCGGTGCAGCAGCGAGGCGATGCGCTCCCCCTCGTTGATCACCGGGACCACGACGCAGTAGTCGTGACGACGGCCCTCCCACCGTTCGACCCGGTGTGCGGGGACCTGCCAGTTCGTGCGGTCGTGTGCCATCGGTCCCCCTAGACGGACTTGAGTGAGATCAGGGTCACGCCCGCGACCACCAGCAGGATGCCGACGACGGTCGAGACCGGCAGCGGCTCTCTGAAGAAGACCACCGACCCGATCGCCACTGCCGCGATGGCCCCGGACGTGAGGATGGGGTGGGCGACGTTGATCGGCAGGCTCGTGAGTGACGCGGCGTAGACCAGGAACGCGGCACCGTAGAGGAACAAGCCGGTCCAGAAGGGCCAGTTGAGCAGGGCGGCCACGGGGTCGGACAGGGACGGCATCGTCCGTGGCGCCGTCACCGCCCGCTTGACGAGCAGGCTCGCGGCGGCGTTGGACAGGATGCCGCTGAGCAGCAGGACCCACCTCACGCGGCACCCCCGTAGGTCGAGACGGCGAAGTCCGCGGCCCGCTCCACGGACGCGGTCGCCGGCTCGTCGGTCGTCATAACCATCTCGATGCAGGCGACCCGATCGGCGAGGGCGGCCCGCAGCGCTGCCGGCGCTCGGCGGTGATCGCTCGCACCGTCGCCCAAGGGGGCCAGGCCCGGCTCGCTGAGGTGGACGTGACCCACGAGGTCGGCCACCTCGTCCACGACGAGCGGCACGTCCTCCTCGTTCATGGCGCAGGCCCCCAGGTCGAGCTGCATGCGGATCGCCTCGTGGGCCACGAGCCGGACGATGCGAGCGGTCTCCGACGACGTCGTCATGAAGTTGGCTCCGTAGGCCTCCGGGTTGGGCTCGAGCGTGATGCGCACCCTGTGGCGCTGCGCTCGGTCACCGAGCTGCCGGAAGAACTCGACGGCGATGGCATCCGTCGCGTCGTCGGCGAGGCCGGAACGGTCGCGGTTGCGCGGCGACCCGAAGACGAGGTGCCGTGCTCCGAGCCCGCCACCCACGCGGCAGACCGCGTCGAGGTAGTCGATCATCCGTGCCCTGACCGACGGGGGACCGAACAGGTTGAGACCAGCGGTCCCGAAGAGCAGCGACTGCATCCCGACGATCTCCAGGCCGCGCGCGTCCCAGGCGCTCCTGACCGACGCGACCTCGGAGTCGGACACGGTCGTCACGTCCTCGAAGTACTTGCCCGGCGCGACGTCGACGGCGTCGATCCCGCGCTCGCGGAGCAGGGCGGCGACCCGCTGGTCGTCCTCGGGCGCCCACGCGATGTTGGAGATGCTGATCCTCATGAGGCCGGCTCCGCGGCCGCTGCGGCGCTCTGCGCGTAGGACCTCACGGCCATGATCGTGTCGGCGGCCGAGTAGTGGTAGTCGCCGGTTCCGCGGACGACGTCCGCGTGCCGCGTGCGGAAGTCGTAGCGGGCCACGGGGCGCGCGAGGTGGTTCTCGAAGGGGCGCCCGAAGCCGAGCCGCGCGACGGTGGCGACGTCGACCGGCTCCGCCGTCAGGTGCACCAGGGACAGGCCGGCCCCGAGCGCCGAGTCGATGTCCCACCACAGGTTGACCATCGGGTAGAACTGGAACACGCCGCGCGAGTCGACGGCGTCCAGATTGTTGTCGTGGAGCAGGTCGAAGATCACGTTCTTCCGCAGGCCCGGGCCCACGAGGCCCGGCAGTCGCACGACCAGGTGGCGATCGAATCTCTCCTGCACGAACTCCTCGAGCCGGCGCCTGTTGGCGCCGTAGGCGTGGAGTCCGTCGGTCCGCACCACGCTCGACTCGTCGACCCCGGTGGGGTCACCGAAGACGTCGACGGTGCTGATGAGCACGAACCGCTCGGACGTGACGCGGTCGAGGTGCTCGATGAGGCCGTCGATGGTCCGACGGTCGGCGTCGGGATCGGCGTTGGCCTTCCACTTCTGCGCGGGCGCCCCGGCGCAGACGACCGTCTCGAAGGCCCCACCGTCGATACCCGCGATGTCGGACGACCGGAACTGGTGCTCGAAGCCCCGCTGCCGCTTCAGGGTCGACCCGACGAAGCCCGAGTGCCCGATGAGCGCCGACGTCACGAGCGGGAGCCCCTGAGCCGGGGGGCGCCGCTCGTGCCTGCGTGTGGCAGGCGCGGGGGGTCACAGGGCGTAGGCATCGAGTTCCTCCAGGACGTCGTAGATGTTGTCGATCTTGCCGCCGAGCACCGAGAAGAAGCCCGGGAGGTCGGCGTTGCTCTCGAAGAGGATCGGCCGGGCGTCGTTGGCCTCATTCTTCATCAGCACGGTCTTCACCTCGAACAGGGACTCCACGTACGACGCGTCCGCGATGCCGGGCATGTACCGAGCGACGTCCCGCAGCATCCACGCCGCCCGGGTCCCACCCTCGTAGTCGCTGAGCCGGCCGTAGGGGTCGATGCCCGGTCGGTCGACCCACTGCAGGTGCGGCGTGTAGCGCACATGCGTGAGCGTGTGCAGCTGCCTGGCGGGGAAGGGCATCATCGAGTAGAACGGCCCGTCCATGACGGTGACCCCGATGTCGCGGAGCGGGTGGGGCAGGTCGAGCAGCGCGATCTCGGTGATCTCCTGCTTGAGACCGGTGCGCACACCGCCGAAGTCGCCGGCGATCTGATTCAGCCCTGCGTAGGTGCAGTTGAAGGCCAACCGGGTCACCAGGATGTCCTCGGCCGCCGTGGCGCCGCCGGGGGTCCGGACACCCTCCTCGCCCGACTCGACGTGGACGACGAGCTCGTGCTCCGACGCGCGCCTCACCGCCGTCGCTCGCGTCGACAGCCGCACCTCGACCCCGCACCTCGCCAGCTCCTCGCGAGCCCACGCCGCGAGGACGGATGCGTCGAACGCCCACTCCTGCACGTCGAAGACCGACTCCACCAGCCGCGGCGCGAACAGGGACGCGACCGCCTCGTCTGCCGGACGGAGGGACGCTCCGATCTCGCGGCAGAACCGGACGAACTGCCTCGAGGTGACCTTGGAGTTGCGGCGCGCGATGGCGTAGGTCTTGGTGAAGTCGCGCTTCACCGCGTCCGGCCAGTCCGCGACGAACCTCGGCAGGTTGACCCGGCTGCGGAACGCCGTGGTGAAGCTGCGCGGGTAGTGGTAGCCGTTGTGCACGCGCGCCTGATTGTTGAACGACGCGCGGCTGAGCAGGCGTGGCTCCCTCTCGACCACGCACACCCGTTCCAGCCCCCGTTGTCGGACGAGGTAGGCGGCGATGCATGCCCCGTAGAACCCGCCCCCCACCACGACCGCGTCCCACGTGCCGCCCCGTGGGGGTGCGGCCGCGTCACTCATCGTGCGGTGGGCGCGCGAGGTGGACGACCTTCTCGACGTTCAGCCGTTCGCGGCTGCTGACCTGTGCGCTGGTGAACTCCCGCGCCACGTGGTAGTCGGGCGTCTCGTTCGACAATGCCGCCATGTGGAGGATGTACTCGCCCAGCACCAGCAGCACCAGCGACATGAGGAAGAACATCCCGGACTGCTGGAGCGAGACGCTCACCCAGCCTGGCTCCACGTTGTCTTTCACGATGGCGACCACCAGCACGTACGCGGCGTAGACCATGTTCGCCGCGGCACCGAAGAGCGACAGCATCGTCACCGCACGCAGTGGTGCCCGCGAGGTCGATACGAGGATCTGCATGCCTCGGTCGAACCCGTCGAGCACGGACCGGTGGTCGGCCGCGACCGGGCGGGAGGAGTAGGTGACGTACGACCGGATGAACCCACCTGTGGCGGGCAGCAAGCGGTAGGAGATCGCCGGCTGGGGGTGGTGCATGACGTAGTTGATGACGGCTCGGCTGACGAGCCGGAGGGTGGGCGCCTCCTGGGACAGCCGTACGCCCGTGAACGAGCGGTAGAGCCGCTCGAAGACCCCACGCGCCACGCGGTAGCCGCGAGGGTCCTTGTCCGGGTTCTCGTCGGTGGCGAAGACGACATCGTCCCCGCTGACCGCCCGCTGGAGCATGTGCCGCAAGACCGCGACGTCGTCGCGCAGGGGGTCGATGGCGGCGACGTAGTCACCGAGGGCGCTCTCGATCCCCATCCAGGTGGCGGCGTCGCGCGAGACCTGGTTGGTCAACGCGTACACCTGGATGTTGGGCAGCCCCCCTTCTCCCACGAGATCCTGCAGCCGCGACACGCTGTCGTCGTCGGAGGCGTTGTCGACCACCACGATCTCGTAGTCGTTCACCAGCGCGCCGAGCTCATCGCCGAGGCGGGTCAGGACGTTCTCGAGGTCCTCGGACGCGTTGCGCATCACGCAGACGACGGACAGGAAGAGCGGGTGGCGTTGCACGGGGACATGCTCTCACCCATTGGTCGCGGCAAGGCCTACGGTGGCTCCATGACCGCGTCGGAGCCGCCCCACGTGCAGGGCGTGCACCTGCGGCGCACGGACGAGAACGTGCGGGAGATCGCGGCGCTCGAGGCGGTCCTGGGCGAGCCCGCCGGGCTCGACGGGCTGCTCGACGACCTCGGGCACCGCATCCGGCCGGCCCGCGTGGTGCCGCGCCTGCTCGGCCGAGCCGTGCGCGAGGCGTACCGCTGGGACGCCCACGACGAGCGCGACGTGCAGTGGTACCCACAGGGCATCTCCACCAGCGCCGACGCCTCCGACACCGAGGACGTCGGCGGCCGCAGGCTGCTGGTGACGACCTGGTACTCCACGGGCCGGGACCGCGTGAAGCGCGGGTCGCGGGTGACGTTCGTCGACCTCGACTCCGGCAGGTACCGCCACGTCCTGCTGGTCTCTCCCGTCCTCGACGACGCCGGCACCCTCACGCTCCGGCCGACGGGCATCCATGCCGGCGGCGTGGTCTGGGCGGGCGCCTACCTGCACGTCGCGGCCACCAGCCGCGGCTTCGTCACCGCCCGGGTCGACGACATCATGCGGGTCCCCGGCGGCGACGGCCACCCGGGCCGGTTCGGGATCGAGGGCACGAGCGTGCACTCGTTCGGCCACCGCTACGTCCTCCCCGTGCGCTCCACCTACCGGGCGTACACCGACGAGGGCCACCAGCAGCTGCGCTACTCCTTCGCCTCCCTCGACCGGCGCTCGGACCCGCCGGCGCTGGTCGCGGGCGAGTACGCCGCGGGGCGGTCCGCCGCCGGCACCACCCGGCTGGCCCGCTACCGCCTGGACCCCGCGACGTGGCAGCTCTCGACCGGGGAGGACGGCTACTCCCGCCCGCTGGCCGTCGACGAGGGCGGGGTCCGCCAGATGCAGGGCGTCGTGGTCGCGTCGGGGCGCTACCACGTCAGCGTCTCCCACGGCCGCTGGATGCCGGGGTCGGTGTGCTCGGGGCAGCCGGGCTCGATGCGCGAACGCCGCTGGGTGCTGCCGATGGGGCCGGAGGACCTGTCCTACTGGCCCTCCACCGACCGGATCTGGTCGGTGACCGAGCACCCGCGCCGGCGGTGGATCGTCGCGATGGACCGCGGCTGGTTCGACTGAGTCAGGCGCGGGGCTGCATCGCCAGCTGGCGGCTCTGCGCCACCAGCCGGCCGGCGGCGTCCCAGACCTCGCAGTCCTCCTCGAACATGCCGCCGGCGACGTTGCGCGTGCGGTGGGAGACCTTGAGCCAGCCCGGCGCCGGCACCGCGCGCACGTGGACCGTGAGCTCGAGCGTCGGCGCCCAGCCCGGCCGGCCGAGGTCGAAGGTGACCGGCGGCAGCGCGTCGCAGACCATCAGCAGGCCCACCGGGTCGACCTCGTGGCCGTCGGCGAGCCGGAACCACGCCCGGATGTGGCCGCGGCCGCTGGGCCGGCCCGTCGTCCACCCGAGGCACGCCGGGTCGAAGCGCATGTCGAAGCGCTGCATCAGCGGCGCCGTCCGCAGCACCTCGTCGGGTGCCGTCGACCCGGGGACGCAGTCCTCCAGCGGGGGCAGGTCGGGCTCCTCGGCGGTCGTGGCCACGTCGTCGGGCATCGCGCCCAGGTCGCCGTAGGTCGCCAGGGCGGTGAGACGCGTGCCGCCCTCCTGCTGGAGCTCGGCGGATACGGTCGCCGCGGAGCCGCCCTCGCGCAGCACGCGCGTGCAGACCTGGGCCGGGCCCGGTCTCGAGGCGGACAGGTAGTGGGCGCTCACGGCCAGCGGGTGCGGCTTGGCCGGCACGGCTCGCGCGACCGCCTTGCCGAGGATCCCCAGCAGGTACCCGCCGTTCACGCCGCCGCCGACCATCCAGCCGCGGTCCAGCTCGGCGCCGTGCAGGCCGGGGCCCTCAGCCGCCAGCGCGGTGTGCGCGTCCCACTCCGAAGCCATGGCCCGAGCCTAGGGCTGGCCGGCTCAGCGCGGCCGGAGCCAGCCGGTGACCTGCGGCACACCGTCCACCCAGCCGAGCCGGGCGGCGTACATCGACCGGCGGCCGCGCTGCCGGGGCTTGTGGTCCCACTTGCCGGTGCCCACACAGGGCAGCGCGGTGCCGCGGCAGGTCCAGCCGTGCAGGAACGCCAGCGTCCGCCCCCCGGGCTCCTCGAGGAGGTCGGCGCCGCCGGGACCGCAGAGGCCGGTCGTCGCGGCGTCGAGCAGCATCCCGCTCTCGGCCGCCGTCCAGTCGAGCAGGCTCGCCGAGCGCAGCCAGCGGGTGCGGTACTCGCAGCGGGTCCAGTCGCCCTCCGAGGCCAGCATCACGTAGCCCTCCGGACGGCGGGTGAGCACCGGGTTCTCGATCACGCCGGCGGACCGGACCAGCTCCAGGCTGGTCGTCCCGGTCCGCACCGACTGCCCGTCGCGGGTGAGCGGCACGATCCGCACCGTGGACGGGATGCGGTCGGTCTTGTAGAGCAGGTACGCCGACCCGTCCGCGTCGCGGAACCACGACGGGTCGATCACCCCGGCCCGGGGCAGCGTGGGATCGCGCGGCAGCAGCGGGTCCTGCGCCGCCGGGGTGCCGGCGTACGACGGGCAGACCAGCGGGGCGCTGCCCACGGGCCGGAACGGGCCGCGCGCCGACCTGGACCGCGCCACGCCGATGCACCGGCCGTGCTCGCCCATCCCGCGCACGGGGGTCGCGTAGTAGAGCAGCCACCGGCCGCGCACGCGCGCCACGTCGACCGCCCAGACGCCGCCCTCGCGCGACCACGACGGACGGTGCGTCAGCAGGCTCGGCCCGCGCCGCCAGGGGCCTCCGGCGACGCGTGACCAGGCATGCGGGACCCGGTCGCCGGTGGCGTACGCGACGAGGCCCCCGGGTGCGGCGACGACCGCCGGGTCGGGGAAGTCCAGGTCCAGGACGGGCCGCGGGACCCAGTCCCGCGCGTCGTCCGCGGTCGCCGGAGCGGCGGCGTGGAGCAGCCCGGCGGTCAGCAGCAGCACGAGCAGGCGGACTGCTCTCCGGTTCGGCACCGGGGGACGGTATCCCGCCCGGCGGCCCCGCGGCGCGTTCAGGGCCGCAGCGTCGCCGGGAGCCGCTCGAAGCCGCGCAGGATCCGGGTCTCCCGGCGGCGCCCGCCGGGCTCGAGCCGCAGGTCGGGGTAGCGCTGCCAGATGGCGCGCAGCCCCACCTCGCCCTCCATCCGGGCGAGCTGGGCGCCCAGGCAGTGGTGCCGTCCGGCGGAGAAGGCGATGTGGTCGCGGGCGTTGGGGCGCCCGACGTCGAAGCGCAGCGGCTCCGCGAACACCGCGGGATCGCGGTTCGCGCCGCCGAGGATCGCGGTCACCATGGAGCCGGCCCGCACCTCCTGGCCGCCGACCTCGGTGTCGCGCACGGCCATCCGCCCGGTGAGCAGCACCGGCGGATCGAGGCGCAGCGCCTCCTCGACGACGTTGGCCCACAGCGACGGGTCGGCGGTGACGCGGGCTCGCTCGGCGGCGTGGTCATGGAGCAAGGCGATGCCGTTGCCGAGGAGGTTGACCGTGGTCTCGAAGCCCGCGGCCAGCACCAGCCCGGCGGTCGCCTTGAGCTCGGTCTCGGTGAGGCCCTCGCCCTCGTGGCGGACGGCGACGAGCTCGCTGAGGAGGTCGTCGCCGGGGGCACGGCGCAGCCGGTCGAGGTGGTCGCCGAGCCAGGCGTCGAACTGCCGCAGCGCCCGCGACACCGACCGGTAGCGCCGGTAGTCGAGGCCCAGGTCGAGGCTGGGCGCGGCGTGCGAGCCGAAGTCCAGCACGCGGGGACGCTCCTCCTCGGGCACTCCCAGCACCTCAGCGATCACGGTGACCGGGAGCTGGGCGCAGTAGCGCTCCACGAGGTCGACGGGGTCGGCGGCGCGCTGCTCGAGGGCGTCGAGCAGGCCCGCGGCGATCTCCTCGGTCCGCTCGCGCAGGCGCTCCACCGCGCGCATGGTGAAGACGCGGGTCACGAGGCGGCGGTAGCGGGTGTGGTCCGGCGGCTCGCTCACGAGGAGGGAGGGCGGCTCGACCGGGTGCAGCGTGGTCGGCGCCGCCCAGCGCACGACCCTGCCGAGCGCTCCGTCACTGGTCGGGAGCCCGGTGCGGAAGTCGTCGCTGGTGAGCACCTGCCGGACGGCGGCGTGGCTCGCGGTGACGTAGCCGAGCCGGGAACGGTAGAGCGGGCCGCGCGCGCGGATCTCCTCGACGAGGTCGAAGACCTCGTCGGTGCCCCGCGACCCGACCAGCACGAGCTGCGCCTGCAGGTCGCCGCGGTCGGCGGCTCGCCGCAGCACCAGCGTCGGGAGGCCGTGGGCAACGCCCCAGTGCACGCCGGCCCGGACCTCCCGGGCGACCCGCCGCCGCGCCACCCGCGGGGCGGGGAGGGTGGTCGACGTCATGGCCCGAGCGTAGTGCTGCCTAGGGTGGCGCCATGTGGCTCGCCGTCGACCTCCTCCTCGTCGGCGTCTTCGCGGTGCTCGGGCGCTACAGTCACCACGGCGCCGTGACCGTCGACGGCTGGTGGCAGACGGCGTGGCCGTTCCTGGCCGGGACGCTCCTCGCCTGGGCGGCCCTCGCCGCCAGCCGCCGGCCGCCGGCCGCGGTCGGCTCCGGGATCGTCGTCTGGATCGGTGCGCTCGTCGGCGGCATGGTGCTGCGTCAGGCCAGCGGGCAGGGGACGGCGCTGGCGTTCGTCGTCGTCGCGACCCTCGTCCTGGGCGCACTCCTCGTGCTCCCTAGAGTCGGTGCACGTGCCCGACGCTGACGCCCGCCCGCGCGGCGGCGCCGTGCCCTTCGCCGTCCTGTTCGCTGCCGTGGTGCTCGTCTCGATCAACCTCCGTCCCGGCGCGTCCTCGATCGGGCCGGTGCTCGAGGAGGTACGCCTCGGGCTCGGCATGAGCGCCGGTGTCGCCGGCGCCGTCACCGGCCTGCCCGGTTTGGTCTTTGGCCTGGTGGGCGCGGTGTCCGTCGCCTTCGCCCGGAAGGTCGGCATGACCGCCGGCGTCGCGGTGGGCCTCGCCGTCGCGGCCCTCGGCCTGCTCCTGCGGGTCAGCACCGACAGCGTCCCGGCGTTCCTGGTCCCCACCGTCGTCGGCCTCGCCGGCATGGCGGTGGGGAACGTGCTGGTGCCCGCCTGGATCAAGGCGCACGGGCACGCCGTCGCCCTGATGACGGTCTACGGCACCGGGTTGGTCGTCGGCGGCACCATCGGCTCCCTCGCGACCGCGCCGGCCACGGAGGCCGGCGGCTCGTGGCGTGCCGGTCTCGGCATGTGGGGAGTCCTCGCCGCCGTCGCGCTGCCCCTGTGGGGCTGGCTGGCCCTCCGCGAGCGCCGGTCCCCCACCGAGCACCGGGTCGTCGGGGCCGCGCCGAGCGGCCGGGTGGCTCATTCCCCGACCGCGGTCGCGCTGACCGTGCTGTTCGGCGTGCAGTCGATGCATGCCTACGTGCAGTTCGGCTGGCTGCCCCAGGTCTACCGGGACGCCGGCATCTCGGCGTCGCACGCCGGCGCCCTGCAGGCGCTGCTGTCCAGCGTCGGCATCGCGGGCGCGCTGGCGCTGCCCACGGTGATCGAGCGCGGACGCGGGTTGCAGGTCCTCGCGCTGTCGTTCGGCGTCCTGCTCGTCCTCGGCTACACCGGGCTGCTCGTCGCGCCCGCGACGGTTCCGTGGCTGTGGGCGTTGGTCCTCGGCTATGCCGGCCTCGCCTTCCCGTTCGCCATCGCGATGATCACCGCCCGGACCCGGCACCCGTCGGTGACCGCCCAGCTGTCCGGTTTCGTGCAGTCCGTGGGCTACGCGCTGGCCGCGATCGGCCCCTTCCTGGTGGGCGTGGTGCACGACGCGACGGGCGGCTGGACCCTCGTGCTCGCCCTGCTCGCCCTCACCGGCATCCCGCTGGCCCTCGCCGGGATGCGCGTCGCCCGGCCGACGTACGTCGACGACGAGTATTAAGCCGCGGCCTGGTGCCCCACGGTTACGGCTTCAGCTGGTCGTCCGCAGATCGTGCCGAGCGCTCTCGATGAATGAATCGCGATGTCGCGCGACGTTCGAGTACTCGTGCCAGTACTCGTCGGTGGCGTAGACCATGCCCGGACGCGTCGTCGCTGCCCGGAAGTCGTCCAGCGCCGCCCGCAACATCCGCGCAGCGCCTGTCACGGCCTCGGCGCCGACGATTTCGATCACGCGGAGGCGCCGGGTCACGTCGCTGTCGAGAGTCCAGTAGACAGCGCCGTCTGCGTCCAACGGATTCGGACACCCGGGAGTGGAACGCCCCAGCAAGTGCGCTGCATCATGAGCGGAGTTGAGGAAGTCGACGTAAGCCTGGGAACGCTCCAGCCGTCGGGCGTCCTGCACCGTGTCGTTCCGGGTGCGCTTGTGGCGCAGCACCTCGAGCCCGAACGTCAGACCGGAGCCGAGGACGAGGCTGCCGAGAGAGATGAAGACCGACGATTCCACGATCGGAATCTTCCCACTCACAGCAACGTGCGTCAGCCGAATGCCGTGACGTGGCCCCCATTCGCAGACAGGCTGAGTGGTTCAGCGTCGGTACGAGGGCCGGGTGGGGTCCGGCCGGCTCGGGACGTGCTTGGATCGCCGCATGGCCTCCCGACTGACCGAGATCTCCCTGGACTGCCACGACCCCGACCGGCTCGCGGAGTTCTGGACCGCTGCCCTCGAGTGGGTGGTGCTCGACCGCGAGCCCGGACTGGTCGAGATCGGACCGCCGCGCGCGAGCGACCAGGCGCTGCTCGACGCCGTCCGCTCCGGTCCGGTGCCGCCGACGATGTTCCTGGCGGCGGTCGAGGAGGGGAAGGTCGCGAAGAACCGGATGCACCTCGACCTCTCCCCCGTCGACCGCTCGCGGGACGAGGAGGTCGAGCGGCTGCTGGGGCTCGGGGCGACCCGCGCCGACGTCGGCCAGACCGGCGAGGAGTCCTGGGTCGTCATGGCCGACCCCGAGGGCAACGAGTTCTGCGTGCTGCGCAGCCTGGCTCCCGGCCACTTCTCCCTGTGAGCCGCTGAGCGGGTGGGCGCCGCCGGCGTGCGACGATCGCCCGCGTGACCGACGCGGCCCTGGACGTGCAGCTCCCGATCGAGACCGAGCGGCTGGTGCTGCGGGCGCACCGGATGGGCGACCTCGACGACCTCGCGGCCTTCCACGGTGACCCCGCGGTCGTGCGCTACGTCCCCTGGCCGGTGCGCGACCGCGCCGCGACGGAGGAGGCGCTGCGGGCGAAGCTCGCCCAGACCGAGCTCCGTGCGCACGGCCAGTGGCTCGTGCTCGGGGTGGAGCTGCGCGAGACCGGCCACGTGATCGGCGAGGTCCTGCTGAAGTGGGCCTCGGACCGGCAGGGCGAGGTCGGCTTCGCGTTCGCGCGGGAGCACCAGGGGCGCGGCTACGCCGCCGAGGCCGCCACCGCCATGCTGCGGCTCGGCTTCGACCACCTCGGCTTCCACCGGGTGTGCGCCGTGGTCATCGACGGCAACGAGGCCTCGGGCCGGCTGCTCGGCAGGCTCGGCTTCCGGCAGGAGGCGCGGCACGTCGACGGCGTGCTGTTCAAGGGCGACTGGGCGACCCAGCTGGTGTTCGCGATGCTCGAGGACGAGTGGCGACGAGCACGACCGCGAGGCTGACGTCCACGGCGAGCACGACCAGCAGCATCTCGGTGACCGTGCCGACGGCGGTGGTCGCCAGGACCATGACCGTCAGGGCCGCCCACACCAGGTGGACCGACCGTCCGCCCGGGCGGGCGAGGGCCGAGTAGACGAGCAGCTGCACCACCGACGTCGCGGTGCCCAGGAGGGCGAAGATCCACAGCACGTCGCGGACCTCGGCGTACGCGGCCCCGCCGGCGAAGAGGAGCGCCAGGTCGGCCAGCATGGCCGTCGCCGCTGTGCACAGCAGGCCCACGCCGACCACCGCCCCGAGGCTGATGACGAGGGCTCGCTCCGCGCCGTCCTCCGACGACATCGACGGGAACGCGACCACCACGACGAACTGGGGCAGGAACAGCACGGCGCGCGACACCAGCAGGCCCGCGGCGTAGAGACCGGACTCGGCCGGGTCGAGGACGGCCCGGGCCAGGAGCATGTCGGCGTTGCTGAGCGCGAGGAACGCGAGCAGCGCCTGGGAGCTGCGAGCCGTCTCCCGCACGAGCGGGAGGAACGCGTGGCGCGCGTGCCCGGCGCCCGGTCGTCGGCCGTGCCGCAGGGCGTGCCGGCCGTAGAGGTACGCGGCCGCGAACCCGACCGCGACGCCGGCGAACGCCGTCAGCTCCGTCGGTCGCCACAGGACGAGCGCCAGGCCGGCCAGCAGCCGGGGCACCCCCATGAGGACGTACAGCACCGCCAGCTCGCGCCACCGGCGCTCGCCCTGCAGGATCCCGGCCTGCGCCCCCGACATGGTGAGCGGCACGGCCGCCAGGGCGGCGAGCAGGGCGGTGCCGGGACTCTCGAGGTCGAGCAGCACAGTCACCACCGGTGCCGCCGCGAGGAGCAGGGCGGCGAGGAGGAGGGCGGCGCGGAAGGACACCCGCAGGATCTCCCGCTCGATCTGCTCCACGTGCGCGGGGTCGGAGCTGATGCGTCGTGCCGCCGTGGCCTGCAGCCCGAGCTGGAGGACGCCCACGATCAGCATGAGGTTGACGACGGCGAAGAACCCGCCGTAGGCGGTCGGCCCGAGGAGGCGGGCGGCGGAGACGGTGAACCCGTACATCGCCAGGTTCATGACCATCGTCGCGACCGCGACCTGGGCGGTCCCGCCGATCTGCCCGCGCACGCGAGGGGCCATCAGGCGCCCGTCAGATGGGCAGTCGTCGGAACACCGGACGCGGCAGGTGCCGCAGGACGACCATGACGCCTCGCATCGCACCCGGGACCCACACCTGCTCGCGGCGCGCGTCGACGGCCGCCAGCACCGCGTCGGCGACGTGACCGGGATCCGTCGCGAGCGGGGCCGGGTCGAGACCGGCGGTCATCTTCGAGCGCACGAAGCCGGGGCGTACGACCAGCACGTGGCCGCCGTGCTCGCGGAGGGCCTCGCCCAGACCGGTGAAGAAGGCATCGGTACCGGCCTTCGTGGCCCCGTAGACGAAGTTCGACCGGCGGGGGCGCTCGGCGGCCACGCTGGACAGTGCGACGACCACGCCGTGGCCCTGGCGCCGGACCTGCTCGCCGAGCAGGATCCCCGCGGCGAGCGGGCCCACGAAGTTGACCTCGGCGAGCTCGGTGCCGGCGGCGACGTCGGTCCAGGCGCGCTCGTTGTCGCCGAGGACCCCATAGGCCACGACCGACACGTCGAGGTCGCCGTGGCCGGCGGCCGCACGCACCGCCTGCTCGTGCGACTCGACCGACCGCGCCTCGAGGTCCACCGCGTGCACCTCGCAGCCGAGGCCCTGCAGCCGGGACACCGCCGCGTCGCGCCGCTCGCCCGGACGGGCGGCGAGGACGACGCGCAGCCCCGGCGTGCGGGCGGCGTACCGCTCGGCGACGGCGAGGGCGATGTCGGAGGTCCCGCCGAGCAGGAACAGCGAACGGGGGCGGCCGGTGGCATCGAGCACGGTCGGCTCCTGGGGGTGGGGCGGGCTCACAGCAGCACCCGCCGGGCGAGGTCGGACACGAACAGGCCGTCAGGATCCAACACCCGACGCGCGGAGCGGAACTGCCCGAGGCGGGGATACATCGCCTCGACGGCGTCGGGCCGCAGCCGGGAGTCCTTGGCGAGGTAGACCCGTCCCCCGGCGCCCAGCACCAGGTCGTCGAGCCCGTCGAGGAGCCGGTCGAGCCCGGGGCCCACCGGCAGGTCGACGGCCAGCGTCCACCCCGGCGCCGGGAAGGAGAGCAGCCCGGGCCCGCTCTCGCCCATCCGCTTGAGGACGTTGAGGCAGGAGGGGTGCCCCGAGCCGGCGATCAGCGCGACCGCGCGCCGGAAGGCGTCGGTCTCCGACTCGGGCACCACGAACTGGTACTGGCAGAAGCCCCGCGGCCCGTAGACGCGGTTCCAGTCGCGGACGCCGTCGAGCGGCTGGAAGAACGCCCCGAGCGGCTGCACGTCGGTCGTCGGGCGCGCCGGCGCCTTGCGGAACCACAGCTCGTTGAACGCCCGGCCCATGGCGCGGTTGAGCAGGCCGTGCGGCAGCACGGGCACGGCCGGGCCGCGTGAGGCGGCGCCGAAGGAGGACGGGTGCTTCGCCAGCCTCGCCGGCAGGTCGCCGACCTGCGCCAGCCGGCCGCGGGTCAGCACGGCCCGCCCCATCCGTGGGCCCCGGGCGAGGGCGTCGAACCAGGCGACGGAGTAGGGGTCCGGGTCGTCCTCGGCGAGCAGGTCCAGGAGGTGGTCGAGGTCGCGCGCGCGCTCGGTGCGCACCACGGCGTACGCCGTCTCGGCGGGGATGCAGGACAGCGTGGCGCGCACGACGACCCCGGTGAGCCCCATGCCGCCGACGGTCGCCCAGAACGCCTCGGCGCCCGGGCCGTCGGGGGTCAGCGTGCGCACCTCGCCGTCAGCGGCGACGAGGTCGAGCGCGAGCACGTGGGCGCCGAAGGACCCCGAGACGTGGTGGTTCTTGCCGTGGACGTCGGCGGCGATGGCCCCGCCCACGGTGACCTGCCGCGTGCCCGGCACGACGGGGAGCCACAGCCCGAGGGGCAGCAGGGTCCGGGTGAGGGCGTCGATGCTGACGCCCGCCTCCACCCGGACCACCCGCTCCTCGACGTCGACGGCGAGGATCCGGTCGCAGCCGGTCATGTCCAGGACGAGGCCGCCGGCGTTCTGCGCGGCGTCGCCGTAGCTCCGGCCGAGTCCGCGGGCCAGGACACCGCGATGGGGTCGGTCGCCGCCGACCCGGGGTGCTGCGACCAGCGACGCGACCTCGTCCGGGCTGCGCGGCGAGGCCACGTCCGCCGCGGAGGGCGCCGTGCGCCCCCACCCGGTGAGCGTGCGCCGCTGCACGGCCGGGGCGGTACCCCTCACGCCGCCGCCAGCGCGGGAACGACGGTCACGAGCCACAGCAGGCCGAGCACCTGCAGGGTGCGGTCCCCGAAGACGACGGCCTCGGGGCAGCCGGCCGCGGCCGAGCGCACGTGCGTGGCGTAGCGCGCGATCCCGGCCACGAACGGCGGCACCGAGAGGAGGGCGAAGGTCCCGGCGACGGTGCCCAGCGGACCCAGGCCGGCGGCCGCGACGGCGTACCCGCCGAGCGCGACCGCCGCGGAGGCCTGCCAGGTCGCGCGCAGCCGCCGCAGCGAGTAGCCACGCAGGACCGGCCGGGTCGAGCCCGTCGACCCGAGGGTGGCGAGCTCGGAGTACCGCTTGCCCGCGACCATGAAGAGCGAGGCGAAGCCGACCACGGTGAGGAACGGCACCGACAGCTCCACGCCGGCGGCGACGCCTCCCGCGACGACCCGCAGCACGAAGCCGCTCGCCACGACGAGGAGGTCGACCCCCGGCCGGTTCTTGAGGCCGCCGGTGTAGGCCACCTGGACCGCCAGGTAGCCCGCGAGCACGACCGCCAGCGCCGGCGACCACAGCAGGGCCAGGGCCAGGGCGCCCACCACGAGCGACACCGCGGCGCGCCAGGCGGTCCCCGGCGTCACGGCCCCACTGGCGATGGGCCGGAACCGCTTGACGGGGTGGCGGCGGTCGGCCTCGACGTCGCGCAGGTCGTTGGCCAGGTAGACTGCCGCCGACGCGGCGCAGAAGGTCACGAACGCGACCGCCGCGCCGAGCAGGACGACCGGTTCGAGCAGGCCGGCGCCCGCCATGGCCGGCGCGGTGAGCACGAGGACGTTCTTGGTCATCTGCCGTGGTCGGCAGCCGCGGGCGAGGGCGGCGGCGCGGGCGCCGCGCGTGGTCGGACCGGGCGCCGGGACCGCCTGCCCGCTCGGCGCCGGCGCGTCGTCCTCGCGACGCGGCGCCGGCACCCGCGGAGGACCCGACGCAGGCGCGGGCACCACCCAGGTCTCCGGGCGTGGCTCGGTGGTGGTCATGCTTCCCTCCCAAGGTGGCCGAGCCACGCCGTACCCAAGGTGGGGGTGACCTATCCTGACGGCCGAGCACGGGTGCGGCGCGCGAGCGACCACCACCGGGGAGTGCCAGGAGGCGGCAGATGCGACGGGCAGTGCTCACGCTCCTCGCCTGCGTGCTCGCCGCCGCGGCGGTCGCCGGGTGCGTCGCTGCCCTCGACGTCCGGGTCACGCAGTCGGGGTGGCGGCTCGCGGTCGTGCTCAGCGCCACGGTGTCCGCGACCCTCGTCGCCGCAGTCCTCGCTGTCGCCGGTCCGCGGCGTCCCCGCCTCGCGGCGGACGCCGCCGTCGTGGCCGGCGCCGCGCTGCTCACGGCGCTGGCCGTCGCGGGCCTCGACGGCACCAGGTGGGGGTGGCACGGACTGTTCGCCGATGCCGCCTTCCGCACCCAGATGGCGACGCGCTACGCCGACACCGCCTTCCTCGTCGACTACGGCTACCGCGGCCTGCCCGCCTACTACCCGCCCGCCGTGGGCTGGCTCGAGGGTCGCGTCGCGGACCTCACCGGGACGCCCGGCTGGGCGGCGGTCAAGCCGGTGCAGGTGGCGGTCGCGGCAGCGGTCCCCGTGCTGGCGTACGGCCTGTGGCACCGCGTGGTCGGCGCGCCTCGCGCCGCGGCGCTCGCGGTCCTCACCGCCCTGTGGTGCGCACACCCGCACAAGCCGGACGAGTGGGTGGTGCTGACGTGCCTGGTCCCGTGGTGGCTGCTCGCGGTCCGCGACGTCCGCACGCCCGGGAGCCCACGTCCCCGGGCGTGGGCGCTGGGGGTCGTGCTGGGGGTCCTGGTCCTCGTGCACACCTACTTCCTGCTCCCGCTCGGGCTCGCCACCCTGCTCGCGCTCGGCGCCGACGTGGTGGCCCGGCGTCGCGGCCGCGCGCCGAGGCTGCCGCTGCCCCGGGCGCTGGGCATCGGCGCGGTCGCGCTCCTCGTGTCGTCGCCGTACTGGGTCGGCGCGGTCCTGGCGCGCCTGCGGCTGCCCAGCGACACCCTGCAGCTGCGGTACGCCAGGCCCGGGGGCAACGTGCCGGTGCCCCCCTCCCCCTGGGAGGCCGCCGGCCTGGTCATGATCGGCGGGCTCGTCTGGCTGGGCTGGGCCGCCTGGCGCCGCCGGCGGGTCCGGGCCGACGACCCGCTGCCCGACGGCCCGCTCGCCGGCGGGCTGGCGCTGGCGCTGGCCGGCGCGTTGGCCACGCTCGGCGCGGGCGCTGTCCTCGAGCGCCTCGACGTGGGGGTGCTGGCCTTCAAGACCAACGACCTGCTCGAGCTGCTGCTCGTCGCCTGCGGCGTCCTGGGCGGCTCGCGGCTGCTCGCGCACCTGCGGTCGAGCGCGCCGGGGCGCGTGGCCCGGATCGCCGCGGCGGTCGGCGTGGCGGCGGCCGCTGGAGCGGCGACCCACCACGTGGCCGTCGAGTGGGCCACCGGCACGCCGGCCCTCGTCGCGCAGACGACGCGCTACCCCGACGGCCGGGTGCCCGAGGGCGCCGGCGGCCGGGAGCCGGTGGTCCCGGTGCTGTTCGTCCGCGCCCACGACCCGCCGGTCGTCGACGTGCTGGCGGCGTGGGACCGGCTGCGACCCGGGCTGGCCCGCTCCGAGACGGTGCTGGTGACCAGCCGTGTCGACCTGCTCGCCACCGTGCCCGTCCACGGCTTCACGGCGTTCAAGAGCATCTACTCCCACCCCAACGGCCGGTTCGGGTCCCGGGTGGAGCTCCTGCGGGAGGTCGCCGCGTGCCCGGACCCCGCGTGCGCGTCCGCGCTGCTGCACGACAACCCTTACGACCGGGTGGACGGTCTCGTGCTGGAGCGCTCGGGCGAGGAGCTCACCCTCCGCTTCATGGTCGACGACTTCCCCGACCGGACCCGGCGCGAGCAGGTCGTCTTCCCCGCTGACCTCTTCGCGGCGCCCTGGTTCGAGCGCGCCGACGTCGGGCGCTGGAGCGTCGTCGCGGTCCGCTGACGCCGCGTACGCAGCGGACCCGGCTCGTCGGACAGGACAAGGGCGCCGACCCGCTCCCGGTCAGGCGTACGCCGGGCGGCGGGGCTGGACTTCGTCCTGTCCGACACGCCGTACGTCGGGCCGCTGCGCTGGTTGGGCTGGCCGACGGCACCATCCGGGGCGGCGTCGGGGCCGGCCACGGGGGCCACGCGGCACGCGTGGCCCCCGCTCCGCCGGGATGCCGGTTCCGCGGTCCGGGTCAGACCGCCCGCCTCAGCACCCGGACACGGGCCTGGACGAGGACCTCACCGCTGCGGTCGAGGACCCGCAGGACCTTGCGGCCCCTGAGGTTCCCCGGCACGACCTCGCGGACGGTGAAGCGGCCGTCCTCGACCTTCACCGAGGCGAGCTTCCTGCCGCCGAGGGTGATCCGGACCCGGCCGACCGTGAAGTCGCGTCCTCGGACCCTGACGGACCCGCCGGCGCGCACGGTGTCCTTGACGCGGACCTTCGGCGTCACGCCGGGCGTGGGCGCCGGCGTCGTGGTGGGGGCCGGCGTGGTGGTGGGGACCGGCGTCGGCGTCGGGTCCGCCCCGTCGGCCGTGTACTCCACGTCGACGAACGGCACCACCTTCGCCTGCTGCGGCCCGAACGACAGGTACTTCACGTCGTTCATCCACCACGGGTTGCCGCGGGGGATGCGCGGGAACGCCTCGGTGACGATGCCGCGGTCGAGCTGGACGTTCGCCAGCGCCGAGGAGTACTCGATCTTGATCTCGTTCTCGCCGTCGACGAGGTAGTCGCTGACGTCGGCGATCGGAGTGGCCCAGTCGATCCCGCCGGTGTAGAGGTCGGTGCCTACCAGCGGCACCTGGTTGCCACGGCCGTCGTCGATCGTCGGCTTGCCGACTCCGCCGACGTCCTTGCGGACCTTGGTCGGGTTGGTCGAGACGTGCCCGCCCACCTTCTCGCCGTTGATCCACACCACCATGGAGTCCTCGAGGTCCTTGCCGAAGTCGAGGTAGGCGCCAGTGGCGGAGTCGGCGTCCCAGTCGAACGTCGCCTCGTAGTTGCCCTTGCCGGAGACGGCCTTGCCCACCTCGGGGATCTTGTCCCACGTCGTCAGGGTGTCGAGCTCGACGTCGATGTCAGTGACCACCGTCGAGGTCTTGCGGTTGGTGGTGGTCAGGCCGTCGATGGTCTCGGTGCGGACCAGGTCGCCCGCGGTGGGGTTGGGCCGCCACGACTCGACGGTCAGGTCCCAGTCGGTGATGTCGTACGCCTCGGGAACCGCGACAGCCTCGTCGATCGTCGCGCCGTCGCTGAGCTCCGCGGTCACCGTGCCGGAACGGGACGTCCGGACCGCGACACCGTCCTCGGTGGCGTACGCGGAGTCGGCGTTCGTGTCGAGGACGTGGAGCTGGGCCTCGTCGACCTTCTCGAAGGCGAGCAGGGCGATGTTGTCGTAGTCCAGGTCGATCGGGACGATGGTCTTGCCGTCCTCCCAGCGGTAGTCGGCGAGCTGGGTCGTCTCACCGGTCCACGCGTCGATGGCGTACGGCACGAACAGCCCGTCCTGGACGATGTCGGTCTGGATGTTCCGGCCGTGCTTCGCGGCCCGGACGCTGGCCTTGTGGCTCTTGTCGAGGTAGTTGGCCGGGTCGTAGTTGTAGACGTAGAGGTACTGGTTGCCCTTCTCGTCCTCGCGGGTCTGCGTGAGCAGCTGCAGGTTGGGCTCGGGGAAGCCGCTGTAGGGCTCGACGCCGAGCTCCTCGAGCTTCTCCAGGACGTTGTCGTCGTAGCCGCCGGGCTGGGCGCTGGAGTAGTCGATGTCGTCGTAGACCGTCGCCTGACGCACCGTCGGCAGCGTCTTGAGCTCGTCCATGACCTTCTTCAGCGCCTTGTCCTTGCCGTCGTTGAACGGCGTGCGGTTCCCGGCGTTCTCGAGGACGACGACCTTCAGCCCCTGCTTGGCCCACCTGAGCAGCCGGGTGGCGGCCTCGAGCTCGAGCCAGTCCTGGTAGAGCACGACGGCCTTGTAGCCGGCCTTCTCGATGGTCTTCGTCTTGGTGTCGAACCTGACGTCGTCGTCGAAGAGGAACCGCGGGCTGAAGTAGTCGTAGGTGTAGCCGTTGTCCTGCAGCTCGGTCGAGCGGTAGTAGACCCCTTGGTGGGCGTACTGCCAGTTCATGTTGCCGTTGTCGCTGCCGATGCCGGCGTTGTAGGCGACGCCGTGGATCCACTTCTGGTTGATGAACCCGACGTCGGTGCGGCTCCTGCCGGTCTGCAGGAGCTGCTGGACGCGGCCGAGGTGCGCGTTGAACTCGTCGTACTCGGAGTAGCCGGGGTTGCGGGTGCCGAGCTGACGGAAGCCGGTGGCGTTGTGGCCCGGCCAGGCGAAGCTGCCGTAGCTGTACCCGGCGCCCCACACGTGCCAGATCATGCGCTGGAACCCTGCGGCGTACTGCGAGTAGGCGTCGTGCAGGTCCATCTGCCGGGTGCCGCTGTAGGGGCCGAGCTGGGCGCCGGTCTCGGTGGAGAGCACCTTGTTCTCCAGCTTGGCGCCGCCGGTCCACAGACGGAGGATGTCGACGTTGTTGTACTGGTTGAAGTTCTCCGCCTCGGGGTAGTCGACGTCCATCGCCGGCTCCGACATCTCGAGCGGCCTGCCGTAGGAGATCTGGGCACGGGTCTCGATGCCCACGGAGTTCAGCCACGTCTTCAGCGGCCGGAGCATGCGCTCGCGGTAGAGCTCGGTGAGGACGTCCTGGTAGTCGTTGATGATGCCCTGACGCCGCATCTCGTCGCCGGCCAGCTTGTAGGTGCCGGTGTTGCGCACCTCGTGGTACGGCGTGAACGGGCTGGCGTTGACGCCCTGGAAGAGGAAGAGGTAGGGCGTGATGTCGTAGCCCTTGCGCCTCTTGAACTCGGCCGCCATGTCCTCGGCCCACCAGGTCGCGCCGCCGGTGCCGAAGTTGATCTCGAGGGAGTCCATGAAGAGCTGGACGTCACCCTCGGCGATCTTGGCGCGCAGCGCCGGGTCGGCGAGGTAGTGCTGCTCCCAGTAGGTGCGCAGCGCCTGGACGCCGCGGGTGTCGAAGTAGTTGGTCGCGTAGGCGGGCTGCGCCGACGGGCTCGACGAGTGGTAGGTGCCCTGGGTCCACACGCCGAACACGCGGTAGGTGCCGTCGTCCGGTGCGGTCCAGCTCAGGTTCTGGCTCCAGACGTCCGCGCCCTGCGTGACGTTGGCCTTGAGGTCGATGAAGCTGTTCGGGTCGACCGCGTCTCCCGCGGTGACCTTGTAGGCGTAGGCCGTCACGAACTTCGCGCCGGCGCGACGCGCGTTGGCCGCCGCCGGGAAGGGCACGGTCGTCAGCGACTGACCGGGCTCGACCGTGCCGGTGCCGAGCGTGATGTTCTGCATCGCCTGCTGGCTCGCCGGGTCGAGGCCCGGGACGTTGGACGTCGCCCAGTTGGTGCCCGAGGTGAGGTAGACCGCCATGCCCAGGTCGAGCATCTTGTTCATCATCAGGTTCCACTTGTGCTCCCACATCCCGGACCCGTAGGCGTACGTCGCGTCCGGCGCGGCGTTGTCGCTCTGCATGCACAGCTCGACGCCGCGGTAGCCGGCGTCGTAGAGCGCCTGGATCTCCTCGAGCAGCGACTCGTCGGTGTTGGCCGCCTCGCCCAGCCACCAGCGGACGTCGGTGCTGTAGACGCGGTCGGGGTCGACGTACTTCTTCTCGAGCTGCCTGGCGAACGCCGAGCTCTTCTTGACCGGAGGCGACTTCAGGTCCGGCGCGGCGGCCTGCGCGGTGGCGCTCGAGGGCTCGGCGGCGGACGGGCTGGCGCCCAGGCCCAGCGCCATGGACGACAGCCCCACCGCGAGGCTCAGGGCGACGGCTGTCGCCGTCCGCCCCCCTCGCGGCTGGAGAGCCGGTGATGTCGAGTTCATGCTGCTCCTTGTGGTGTGAGGTGGTCACGCGACCACGCGTGCGCGGCAGTTCACGGCGTGGGCGGCGCGGGCTCGGCGAACCAGACGTGTGCGGATGAAACGATTCATCGAAGCCGCCACCCACTGTGGTCGTCGTCACACCTCGAGCGCAACGGGTTCGCGTGACTTCGAGGACCATGGCTGCCGATACCGGCTATCGCCGGTGCCGATGCCCCCGGGCACGGCCGGTCGGGATAGCAGCTATCGAGGGACGCCATACCTCTCGCGAGGCTCTGCCCGCTGGAGCGTTGATAGGTTCCCGGCGAGCCGCGGACCGTTCGCCGAAGGGGCGCTCGTTGGCTGACGTGGCGTGGCGGTGGCACAGTCGACCCAGGAGGCCCCCTTGATCGACCACGCGCGACTTCGCCGCCTCGACCTGAACCTCTTGCACTCGCTCGACAGCCTGCTGCGTGAGAGGAACGTGTCGCGGGCGGCCGCCTCCGTCGGAGTGAGCCAGCCGGTGATGAGTGCCGCCCTCGCACGGCTCCGACGGCACTTCGACGACGAGCTGCTCGTCCGGAGGGGCAACCAGTACGAGCTGACGTCCCTGGCCAAGCAGCTCGGGCCCGCGGTGACCGACGCCCTCAGGGCGGTCGACCGGGTGATCGGCGCGAAGACGAGCTTCGACCGCAGCACCGAGCACGAGTTCACCGTGGTGTGCAGCGAGGTGGTCGCGGCGATGCTGCTCCCTCGGCTGTGCCTGGCGATGCAGGAGGCGGCTCCGGCGACCACGCTCCGGGTCGTCGAGCCGGGCCAGCTCCGTGGCGTCGACATCGCCGACCACCTGGCCGCGAGCGTGGACGGGGTGTTCCTGCCACACGGCTGGCTGTCCGGGCTGGAGAGCATCGACGTGCTCGTCGACCAGTGGGTCTTCGCCGTCTCGATCGACGACCCTGCCGAGCGGCTGGACCTCGACGACCTGAACACCCGCCCGTGGGTGGTAGCCCAGGTCGGGGACCGCGAGGTGGCACGCGGGATGCAGCAGGTCCTCTCCGCCGGCGTGCGCCCTCGCACGGAGGTGATCGTGAGCGGCTCGATGAGCATGCCGTTCTTCCTCCGCAACAGCCGACGCGTCGCGGTGATGGGTCGTCGGCTGATCGAGGAGATGGGACAGCTCTACGGGATCAGGGAGATCCCCGGACCCTGGGAGCTCGACACGCTTCGGACGGCGTTCTGGTGGCACCAGAGCAGGCGGGACGACCCGGCGCACCGCTGGCTCAGGACGCTCGTGCACGACGTGCGCGACGCCCGGGGAGCACAGGCGGCCGCCGCCGAGTAGGCGGCGTGCGACGCTGCTCGACCGGCCGATGGGCGCTCGGTCGGGTGAGGCACGGAGTGCGGGCGGTCGTCTACCTTGTGGCGCGGCGCTTCGCCGCCGTGCTGGCCCTCCTGGTGCTGTTCCTCGTCGTGGTCGCGGTCGCCGGCGGGCTCGCCAGCAGCGGCGACGACCTGCCGGACAACACGCCCGACGAGCTGGTCGAACCGTTGCAGGACCTCCACGACGCCGTCGAGGGGAGCGGGTGATGGAGGCGACTCGCATCGCCCGTGCGCTCGGCCGGCGTGCGGCCGCGACCGTGCTGGCGCTGCTCATCACCCCGGTCCTGGTCGCGTGCGGAGGGGCCGAGAGCGCACCCAGCGAACAGGTCCCGGCCCTCGGCAAGCAGCTGGAGAGGGTTGACGAGGCCGTGGAGGCAGGCGACTACTCGAGGGCGCGCGCTGCCGTGAAGGACCTGGTCGCGCGCGTGGCACAGGCCCAGGTCGACGGCGAGCTGTCGGACGAGCAGGCGCAGCGCATCGTCACCGCGGCGAGGTCCGTGCTGGAGAACCTCCCGGACGACGGCTCCCACAACGACGGCTCCCCCGACGAGGGCCCGGACGAGGACGACGAGGGCGAAGCGGCCTGAGCCGCCTGCAGCCGCGTGGGGTGCCGAGCTGCGCCCTGGCCGCGGAGGCGTGGACATCCGGGGCGCGGTGGACCGAGTGGCCCGGGGCGCCCATGCGCCATTTGAGTGAGATTCCCCGTGCACGGCCGGCCGGCGGCCCGGGTCCTCGTACCGTCGCACCACGACGTGGTGGCACACCCCGTCCACCCACGTCCCCCCATACGTACGAGCCACGGAGGGTGGTCGTCATGGCACGACGCGTTCTTGCACTGCTGGTCCTGGTCGTCGCGGCGTTGGTGGGTGGCGCGTCCGCCGCCTCCGCGGAGGTTCGCGTGATCACGGTCCACCTGGCGCCTTCGGGCGATGCGGACGGCTCGGGGGTCGCGACGTTGCGGTTGCGGTCCGACCAGGAGCTGGTCTGCTACTCGATCGTCGTCCGCGACATCGGTGTGCCCACGGAGCCGGCTCCCGGAATCGGGTCGGCGCACATCCACGGCCCCCTGCCCGCTGGTGGCATCGCGATCGACCTCGACACCGTCTTCCGCGCGGCCGGGCCGAGCACGTACGTCGCGCGGGACTGCGTCAGCGCCGACAGCGACGCGATCGACGCGGTGCTCGCCGACCCGGAGCTGTTCTACCTCAACGTGCACAACGTCGAGTTCCCCGGCGGCGCCGTCCAGGGCAGCCTCGACCGGGCCGGGGAATGACGGTCAGGGGCGCCGCGAGCGCCGGGGTTGCCTCGTCGCGGTCGTGCCCCGGCCCCTCGCCTGCACGGGCTCACGGTGCGGTGCTCGGCCGATGAGCCTCGACCCGGCGGAGACGAACCCCGACCACTACAGGGTCATCTTCGAGAACGAGCGTGTCCGCGTGCTGGAGTACGTCGACGAGCCCGGCACGCTCACCACCCCGCACGCCCACCCGGACAGCGTGATGTACACCCTGTCCTCGTTCCGGCGGCGGATCGTCCAGGGCGACGCGCAGCGCGAGGTGGACCTGCAGGCAGGCACCGTGGGCTGGATCCCGGCGCAGCAGCACCACGGCGAGAACATCGGCGAGACGCCGTCGCACGCGATCTTCGTGGAGCTCAAGGACGGGACGGCCCCGACCGCCGAAGGGGAGATCGGCCCGCGCCTGTGACGCGCGGCTGATCCGACCGCGAACGCTCAGGCACTGCGGCGGAGCTCCACGTCGTCCTGGCAGGACCGCGCGCGCGACCCGATCACAGGAACGGGATCGATTATCATTCGCCGGTGACCTCAACCGCGACGGTGCCCTCATGAGCGAATCGACCCGTCAGGACTCGCCTCCGTCCACCTCTGGCAGCACGGCCCGCCGAGCAGTCGGCCTGCCGGTCCAGGCCTACGTCGTGTTCGTCGCGATGGCGGCCCTCGTGATGTCGCAGCAGTGGCTGGTGCCGCGCCTCGACAGCCCGGCGCTCGCCACGTGGAGCACGATCTTCGTCGCGATCGTCGTGCAGTCGATCCCCTTCCTCGTCGGAGGCGTCCTCCTCGCCGGGGTGATCGCCACCCTCCTCTCCGAGCGGGCGCTGCGCCGCCTGGTGCCTGCGAGCCCGACACTGGGCGTGCCTGTCGCCGGGCTCGCGGGCGTTGCGCTGCCGGGATGTGAGTGCGCCTCGGTGCCCGTCGCCAGCAGCCTCATGCGACGCGGGGTCGCACCGTCCGTCGCGCTGACGTTCCTCCTGGCCGCTCCGGCGGTGAACCCGGTCGTCCTGGTGTCGACGGCGGTCGCGTTCCCCGATCGACCCGAGATCGTGCTGGCCCGGTTCCTCGCCTCGCTGCTCACGGCCGTGGCGGTGGGCTGGCTGTGGCTCCGGTTCGCCGGGCGGGTGCCGATCCTCCACCGCCGGAGCACCCACGACCACGACGAGAGCACGGCGCAGGCCTTCCTCGGCAGCGTCCGCCATGACTTCATCCACGCGGCAGGGTTCGTGGTGCTCGGCGCCATGATCGCGGCCGCCATCAACACGTTCGTGCCGCGCTCGATCATCGACGGGGTCGCGGGCAACGTCGTGCTGGCCGTCGCGGCGATGGCCCTGTTCGCCTTCGTCGTGGCGCTGTGCTCGGAGGCGGATGCCTTCGTCGCGGCAAGCCTCAGCGCGTTCTCCGACACCGCGAAGCTGGTCTTCATGGTCGTGGGGCCCGCGATGGACGTGAAGCTGGCCTCGATGGAGTCGGGCCAGTTCGGTGGGGCCTTCGCGCTCCGGTTCGTCCCCCTAGTGATCGGCGTGGCCGTCCTGTCGGCCGTCGGCATGGGATGGTGGCTGCTGTGAAGCGCGCGACCCAGACCCTGCTGCTGGCCGTCACCGGCGCCGTGCTGCTCCGCATGGCGGCAGGTGACAGCTACCTGCGCTACGTCAACTCGTGGATGCGGTGGCCGCTCATCGCCTGCGGTGCGTTCCTCGTGGCCCTGGCACTGCTCGACGTCTTCCGCGAGCAGGGGTCGCAGGACGACGAGCACGACGCGCACGTCCCGAGGGCCGCGTGGCTGCTCTTCGCTCCGTCGCTCGTGTTCTTCCTCATCGCTCCCCCGGCGCTCGGCGCCCACTTCGCCGAGCGCGCCCAGAGCGCGGTCGTGCCGGTGGACACGAGCACCGAGGTCGACCTCCCCCCGCTGCCCGAGGGCGACCCCGTGCCCGTCGTGCTCGACGAGGTCCTGTTGCGGGCGGCCTACGACGACGGCGCCACGTTGGCCGACCGCCGGCTCGAGCTCACCGGCTTCGTCAGCCGCGACAAGGCCGGCACCTGGTTCGTCACGCAGTTCGGGATGAACTGCTGTGCCGCGGACGCGACCGTCATGCGCGTGGCGGCGAGTGGCGTGGACGCTCCCCCCGACGACCAGTGGGTGCGGGTCGTCGCACGCCACGTCTCCGGCACCGGCGACGGCGGTCGGGAAGAACCCGAAGTGGTGGTCGAACAGCTCGAGCTCATCGAGGCCCCGAAGAACCAGTACCGCTGATCGGCGGGCCCGGGGTCCGGCGAAGGATCACAGCCGGCACGCCTGCGTCAGATAGGTCTCGAAGGCCTCCCCGCCGGAGGCGATGAACGCGTCCGGGGCGCCTACCGCTGCCGGGTCCAACCCGAGCCCGACGAAGTCGTAGAGCCCGCCGATGAGGATGTAGTAGCCGCTGCGGGCCGGCAGGGACAGCTCCGCCGGGACCCCGGTCGCGACGAGGGCGCGCGCCGCCCTGCGCACGGTCGCCCTGTCGACCTTGCCGCGCGCGTACTGCCGCTGCACCTCGTCCACCGTGCGGAACTCCGCGCAGAACTCCGCGTCGCTGGCGACCGGGACCTCACCCGTGAACGGCGGGGTCGTCGGCCCGGACGGGCGGCTGTCACTGGCTGGGTCTTCCGTTGCGGTGGACCCTGCGGCGCTCGGTCCGGCAGGAGCGCCGGTGTCGCCAGCAGGCCTCTGCACGAAGACGATCAGCCCGACGAGCGTCGCCAGGGCCACGGCCAGGCCCGCCCGGGCCATCGACCCGGACCGCTCGACATCTGACGGTTCGGCCACGTGTTCCTGCTCCTCGGCTGCTGATCGGGAGGACATGATCGCACTCGAGGGCGGACGACCCCTCACGGCGCCGCCGAGTCACCTGGGCTTCCTCGTGGGTGCACACGTGCAGCCGGTCATCGCGAACCGCAACGCAAGGGGGCCACACCGTCACGGTGTGGCCCCCTCTCGCGGTCAGTCCTGTCGGGGCTAGGCCGCCTTCCTCCTCACGACGCGGATGGTCGCCTTCGCCAGCACGTCACCTCCGCGGTCCAGGACCCTCAGGACCGTCTTGCCGGACAGGCTCCTGGGCACCCTCGCGATGAGGACTGCCTTGCCGTCCTTCACCTCGACGGCACCGAGCTTCCTGCCGCCCAGGGTGAAGGTGACCTTCTTGACCGCCAGGTCGCGAACCCGGATCTTGACCCTCTTGCCGGCCCGCACCTTCGACTTCACCTTGACCTTGGGCTCCACCGTCGGGGTGGTGGGATCGGGGCTGGTGGTCGGCGTGGGGGTCGGGCTGGTGGTCGGCGTCGGGGTGACCGTCGGCTCCTCGGTCGGCGGGGTGTCGTCGGCCGGAGCGAAGGTGTACGAGCCCGGCCCGACCTCGTACACGGCGTAGCCGTCCTCGCTCTTGACGAACTCCGCCTCGCCGCCGGTCACGTCGGCCTCGTCGCCGCCGGTCGGCGCCCAGATCTCCGCGGTGGAGTTCGAGGGCACGGTGACCGACAGGGTGGCAGCGTCGTCGCCATCACGGGTCCATTCGCTGAGCACCTCGCCGTAGGGCGTCACGTACTCGCCGCTGACCTCTCCGAGGTTGCCGACGAGCTGCGGCTTGATGACCAGGTCGCGGTAGCCGATGGAGTCGTCAGCCTGCTTGATACCTGCGAGTCCGGCGGTGAACCACTCGTCGATCTGGAGCAGGATCATGTGGTTCTGCGACTGTCGCAGGTCCCAGTACTCCGGGATGGTGGTGAGGCCGCCGGGGTGCTTCTCGGTGGACTGCAGGAAGTAGCCGTAGCTGGGCTGGGTGTCCTCCTGGAGCAGGTCCCACAGCACGTCCTGGCGGCCGTTGTCCATCAGTGCGCGGGTGACGGGGCCGAGCCCGATCATGCCGGAGTTGAGGTGCGGACCGCCACCGTTGGGCTGGTAGGAGTAGATCTGTTCGACCAGCTCGTCGAGGACCACCTGTCGGTTCTCCTCGGTGACCAGGCCGTAGTCGAGGGCGATGCCCTGGGCGGTCTGGCCGCCGACGGAGCTGGTCTGGTTGATTGTGTACTTGCGCAACGCGGGGTTCCAGAAGCGCTCGTTGTAGGTGGCCCGGATGTTTCCGGCGAGCGTCTTGTACTCGGCGGCCTTGGCGTCGAGACCCAGCTCGGCAGCGAGCTCCGACATGTGGTTGGCCATCTTGAAGTAGGCGCCGGTCGCGGTCATTGCGCGGTTGGTCGAAGCGCGGTCGGCCGAGGCCCAGTCCCCGAGGCCGTTGTCGACGTAGTACTGGTCTGAGCCGGTGGTGCCTGCCGTGCGCCGGTTCTTGATGTAGTCCATGTAGAGGACCATCGAGTCCCAGTGCTTGCGAGCGGTCTCGAGGTCGCCGTAGTTCTTGTAGAGCCAGTACGGCGTCAGGACGACAGCCCCGCCCCAGTTCAGGTCGTTGCCCAAACCGGATCCGGACAGGCGGACCTGGTCGTTGGGAGTGGTGGAGGGCACGAAGCCGGCGTTGATACCGGTCTTGGTCTGGGCGCCCTCGATGGCCTCCATCATGGTGTGCAGGTACGCGGCCATGTCGTAGTGCTTGTCGATGGCCGGCATCGACTGGATCATGTCGGCCAGCCAACCGGCCTTCTCGCGGTTGGGGCAGTCGGTGAAGTACGACTGCATGTTGCTCATGATCGAGTACTTCGACATCTTGTGGATGCGGTTGATGCGCTCGTTGTCGGTTTCGACGCGCCCCGCCTCGGGCGCGGTCGCGTGGGTCTGCAGGCCGGCGATCATGCTCGTGGTCGGCGTGAACCCGGCTGGGAGGCCAGTCACCTGGACGTACTGGAACCCGTCGTAGCCGAACTGGGGGTGCCAGGTCTCGCCATCGGGGTCGCCCCAGGTGGTGTAGGTGTCCAGGGTCTGGGTGCCGGTGGTGCCGACGCTGCCCTCGACCATGTCGAGGACGTTGATCAGGCCCTTCTGGGCGGGGTCGGTGGTGTTGAACGACTCGCCGAACTGCATCTTCACCGTCGTGCCGGCGGGGAAGACACTCGCGCCACCGGGGGTGGTGAGCTCGACGAAGCCGGAGAAGGCCTGGCCCATGTCGAAGATCCACGTGCCGGGGTGGCCGTCGACCTGCCAGACCTTCTGGGCCTGGAAGCGGTCGACGATCTCGACGGGCTCTGCGCCGCGCTCGGTGAGGTCCATGTCGAGGTTGGGGGTGCCGACGATGCCGGCGTCCATCCAGTTCACGTCCTGGCCGTTGCGGCGCTTGGCGGTGGCGGTGAGGTCGCTGTTGCGGTTCTTCCAGCCGACCTGCTCGAAGCGGGCGTCGTAGTCGGTGCCGCCCCACCAGTGGTCGGTGATGGCCGGGCCGGTGGCGGTGCGCCAGGTGCGGTCGGAGACGACGTTGCTGGTGGTGCCGTCGGAGTAGGTCAGCTCGACGCGCGCGATGAGGCGCGGAGTGACCCGGGTGTTGGGCGAGTCGCGCTCGCCGGAGCGTGTCACTACCGCTCCGGCCGCGTGCGCGCCGGTGAGCGGCGACTCGAGAGTGACGGTGTTGGTGGCGGCGTCGACCGCGGTGACGCGACGCTGCTCCAGCCGCACGCCGGCATCAGCGGTGTCGACGTTCAGGGTGTATCCCACGTTGATGCCCGCCACGCTTGCCAGCGTGACAGTCGTCGCACCGACCGTGGTGGCGGCGGTCAGCGAGGTCGGGACGACGGCTGCTCCGAGGATCTTGCTGTAGGAGTCGGTGCGTCCGTAGGCGGGGTTCTCCGTCTTCTGCATGAAGGCCTCGCCGTTGCCGAGCTCGACGGCGATGGTGTTGCCGGCACCGGACTCCAGCAGCTTCTCGATCGGGTAGCTGCGGTAGGTGATGGCAACCTGTTCATTGGCGCCACCGGGAGCAAGGACCTCTTCAGTGACGGCCTTGCCGTTGACGGTGGAGACCTGGACGCCGAGGCCGGCCAGGACCAGGCGTGCCTTGGTGAGCGTCTTGGCGGGGTCCACCGTGATCTGCTTCGCGAAGATCGGCATCGGGCCCTGCGGGTTGCGGGTGGGGTGCTCGATCCACTGGGCATTGCCCCAGTCGGACTTGTTGAGCAGGCCCATCTCGAAGAACTGCGGCTCGCTCCACTCGGAGACCTGTCCGTTGTTGTCCCACACGCGGACCTGCCAGTACACCTGCTGTCGCGAGTTCAGGGGCAAGCCCTTCCACACCACCTGTGCCGACGCCGAGGACGTCACCTTGCCGGTACGCCAGAGGTTGGCCCGAGGCAACGTGGCCTCGGTCGAGGAGGCGCGGATCTCGTACGCCATCTGGACGTCGACGTCGTCGAGGAGCCAGCTGAAGGACGGCTTCTGGTTGCCGAACGCGTACAGCGGGCCGGTGCGCCCGTCGACGCGAGGTCGCTCGACGGACGGGGTGCCGGACGGCGCGACGGTGGCGGCCTGAGCCGTCGCGGACGTCGGGACGACGGTCGTCGCCCCCAGCGCCAGGGAGAGCCCCAGCGCTGCCACCAGGCCGGTGGTCTTCGTTGTCTTCATGTTGACCCTTTCGAGTGCGGTTGCGGGCCATCGCCTGGATGCACCTCGACGGGAGTCGCAGGCGCGGTGAACCGACCCGGGGAACAAGCCCGAGGCGGCGCCCGCCGTCCGCCGGAAGCGCTTCTCGTGGGTCCGGGGAGGGCGAGGTGACGGCGGTCACAAGGTAGGTACCCCGCGCCGACCGGGTCCAGTGAAACGCTTCAGGTTGACTGATTTCGGCCATCCACGGGAGCTAGCCGGCTCGACGGTCCCGCGCTCGGAAGGGCGCAGCGCGCCTGTGCCCCGGCGCGCGATGAGGCGTGAAGCGTTTCATCGCTGTCTCCAGAGGTCCACCGCACCGATCGGAGTTCGAGCGACATCGGCCGTCCCCGCGCCGGTCGCGCGGCGACGTTCGGGTACGACGGCCGATCGGTCTACGATCACATCGGGCCGGTCCGGCCCCCACACCCCCACGGTCCTGCTGCCCCTGAGCGAGATGCGGGACCACAAGAGCAGGTTTGCGATGTCCAGTTCACCCGCTGCGTTGCCCGGCATCGACGGGCTCGACCGACGAACCCCGCGCGTGCCGGACGTGGTGCTGGGCCTGCTGGTCCTGGCGGGCACGCTGGTGAAGATCGACGAGCAGCAGAGCTGGACCGTCGTCGCGCCGAAGTCCAGCGTCGAGTTCCTCATCTTCGTCACCGCGGCCGCCGCCTTCGCGGCGCGGACCTTCCCCGTGCCGGCCCTCGTGGTGGCCTCGGTCCTCGACGCGGTGCCACACTGGCTGCCCATCGGCGGCGCCGGCTACCACCTCAGCTTCATGATCTGCCTGTACATGGTCTCGGCCTACAGCGGGCGTCGCACGGTGCAGGTCGCCGTCGCGGTCGTGTTCGTCGTCCAGGTCGGTCTGATGGCCTGGGTGCTCGACTGGAGGTGGGGCCACCTGTTCATCGCGGTGACAGCGCTGTCGGTCGTCCTCCCCACCGCCCTCGGCGCCGCCACCCGGGCGCGGCACGCAGCGTTGCTGGCGATGCGGGCTCGAGCCGAGGAAGCAGAGCGGTCGCGCCACTCGGAGGCTCGCAAGCTCCTGGCCGAGGACCGGCTGCGCGTCGCACGCGACCTGCACGACTCCGTGGCGCACCAGATCGCGGTCATGAACCTGAACACGGCGGTCGCGTCGAGTGCCCTGCCGGACCGACCGGAGGACGCCAGTCGAGCACTGCTCACCGTCCGTGAGGCCGGGCGGTCGGTGATCGACTCCATCAGCGACCTGCTTCGCGGGCTGCGCGAGGAGAGCTGGGACGACCTCGAGCCGAGCTACACCTCCGACGAGCTGACGACCCTGGTCGAGGAGTTCCGCACCCTCATTCCGTCCCTCGACGTCGAGCCCGACCTCGGCACGGATGCCCGCCCCGTCAGCGCGGTGACGTACCTCGTCGTCCGCGAGTGCCTCACCAACGCCTACAAGCACGGTGACCACCAGGCGCCGATCGAGCTGGCGCTGCACCGAGGCGCAGGCACGTTCTCCTTGCGCGTCTCCAACACGACGCGGGAGCCGACCTCCGACTTCGTCGAGGGCTTCGGCCTGCGCGGCATGCGAGAACGGGTGGCGGCCGCCGGGGGCCGGCTCGAGGTCTCGTGCGCGGACAGGACGTTCGTCGTGTCCGCCGAGGTGCCGGAGGAGGCCGGAGCCACATGATCGGGGTCCTCGTCGTCGACGACCAACAGCTCATCCGCAACGCCGTCGCCGAGCTCGTCGCACACGAGCCGGACATGCACCTGGTGGAGACCGCGGAGAACGGTGTGGACGCCGTTCGCAAGGCGAAGGAGCTGGCGCCGGACGTCGTCGTGATGGACGTTCGGATGCCCGTCATGGACGGCATCGAGGCCACCCGCATCATCACCCAGGACGAGCCGGGCGTGCGCGTGCTCATCCTGACCACCTTCGAGGACGAGCCGGAGTACGTCGTGCGGGGCGTGCGGAGCGGTGCTGCGGGTTTCGTGGGGAAGGGGGCTGAACCTGAGGTGATCGTGGAGGCGATCCGGACGGTTCACCGCGGTGAAGGCCTCCTCACCCCGCGAGCCACCAAGAACCTCCTCGACCGGTACGCCGGGGCGGCCGGCTCGGGCCAGCTGCACCCCGATCTCCGATCGCTCACCCCCCGCGAGATCGACATCCTGCGCCTCGTGGCCGAGGGGCAGACCAACCAGGCCATCGCCGATGACCTCGGCATCTCGGTGGTGACGGTCAAGACGCACATCAACCGCACGATGACCAAGGTGGGCCGTCACGACCGAGCACAGCTGGTGGTGCTCGCGTTCGAGACCGGTCTCGTCACTCCGCGCTATCGCTGAGCCCGGACGCGGTGCCGTGCATCGCGCCGGACCGGGATCCGCCCGCGTGCCATGGCGGACTGCGGCCCGGGCACCGGCTCGCACGCTCCACGGACGGGACCCCCGCTCGATCGGCTACTGCGACCGCAGTACGTGCAATTGCGGCGTCAGGCTGACGCGCGAGGAACGGAGCAGCGGTTGTACTTGCGCCTGTGACTGCCGTCACCGTCGACCCCGTTGAAACGACTCACCACGTCCGGGCGCTCTCCCCCGGGCTGTGCGGAGCGCTTCCCCGGGCGTGCGACGACCCCGTGCTCGCCCGCGCACGCACGTCATGGCCGCCCCACGTCAACGCCAAGGAGCTCGCGGTGGACGACACAGCGACCAAGGTCCGAATCGTGCCCGATCGGACCACGTTGAACATCCTGAGCGCCTTGGCCCGGGGCAAGACCGTTGCTGAGGCAGCAACGAGCTGCAACGTCTCCGAGAGCACCCTGCGCCGCAAGATCGCCCTCCTCCGGCGGCAGTGGGGAGTCGACTCCACCGTCCAGGTCGTCGTCATCGCCGTCCGCCGGGGGCTCATCTGAGCCGGGGTGCTGCCGAGGTGCCGCGCACGCGGGCTCTCCAGACGTCCGGCGGCAACCCGATGGCACGCTCCAGACGTCCGCTCCCGCCCGCACGGGCGGTCGTGGCCGATAGCAGTCAACTTCGCCGCGATGTGTTGACCGTCACATCGGGAAGTCCTGAAGGTGTCCGTGTTGAAACGAATCAGACCCGGCCGAGAGTCGCTCAGCCGGCGCTGACGCACCTGATCGGAGACCGCATGAACCCGACATCGCCAGCCCTGCGGCTGCGCGGCAGGACGGCGGCGACCGCCGTCGCCCTGAGCTTGTCCGTGGGCCTCTCGTCCATGGCGCTGGGGCTGGGCGCCAGCCCCTCGGCCGCCGAACCGTCCGCAACGCCCTCGAGTGCGGTGTCGACGCTGAAGTCGCCCGCGGTGAAGAAGAGCTCCGCCTTCGCCAAGCAGCTCGAGTCGAAGTTCATCGACCCCGACCGGGTCTACAGCACCGACGTGCGCTGGTGGCTCGGTGACGCGTCCGCCACCGACGAGACGCTGCTCGAGGAGATCCAGGCGCTCTACGACGCGGGCTTCCGCGGCGTCGAGCTGTGCATGCAGGACGACACGGTCGCGGCGAACGACGTGTACGCCTACGGCACCGAGATGTGGGCGCACAAGTGGGAGCTGATGATGAACAAGCTCCTCGACCTCGGGATGGGCGTCTACCTCACCTCAGGCACCAACTGGTCCACCTCGAACGTCCCGGGCCTGGACCCGACCAGTCAGGCCGCGATGCAGAACCTGACGCTCGGCACGGGCACCGTCGAGGCCGGCCAGACGCTCTCGACGCTGACCCCGCCGGCAGCGAACGCCCGCCGCGCCGGCGCGAGGTTCGTCACCGCCTACGCGTACAAGGTCACCGCCGGCAACACCGTCGACCCGAGCTCGTTCGTCGACCTCAAGTCGCGCGTCACCCAGGGCGCCGACGTGTGGACCCAGAACGTCGACTGGACCGCGCCGAGCGACGGCACCTACCGGGTCTTCGGGCTGTGGACCCAGGGCACCTACCAGGCATCCCAGCCGTCGGCGCAGCCCAGCTACGCCACGAACTACTTCGACACCCGAGGCGTGCAGGCGCTGCGGGAGTTCTGGGAGGAGCACTACCTGGCCGACCCCGCGCTGCGGGAGAAGATCGCCAAGGGCGACGTCCAGCTGTTCATGGACTCTCTCGAGATGAGCTACGGCACCGGTGGCATGACGTGGTGGGCCGAGGACGCCGCCGCGGAGTTCCAGAAGCGCAAGGGCTACGACATCACGCCGTACCTGTTCCTCATCCAGGGCGTCGACAACGTCTGGAACAACCCCTACCACCGGGTCCAGACCGCCGGCACCTACCGCCTCGACGGCGCGGAGGACCGCCGCCAGCGCATCATCAACGACTGGCAGGACGTGCTGACGCAGCTCTACCGCGAGCGGATGCTGCAGCCGATGAAGGAGTGGCTGAACTCCGTGGGCGTCGAGACCCGCGCGCAGATCTCCTACGGCAAGCCGATCGAGATGTCCGAGCCGGCGATGGACGTCGACTACCCGGAGGCCGAGAACCGCAACCAGTACAACCAGGTGGACATGTTCCGCTACTGGACCGGTGGCGCGAAGCTCGAGAACAAGGTCCTGTCCACGGAGACCACCGCGCTGAACTTCGCCTGGAACGGCACCCACCAGCTGCGCCTCGAGGACGCCTACTCGCAGTTCGCGGCCGGGTTCCAGCGCACCATCTGGCACATCTGGACCGCCGGGTACGGCTACGGCAACTACCAGTGGCCCGGTTACGTCACCCGGGGGACGTTCACGCTCGTCTCGACCCGGGCGCCGTCGTCGAAGAACTATGACGAGTTCAACGCCCACCTCGGTCGCGTGCAGCGGCTGCTGCAGACCGGCAAGGCGCGCTCGGACGTCGGGTTCATCACCCAGAAGTTCGTCCACGGCATGGCGTTCGGCGGCGGCACCGGCAGCAACAACCGTGCGATGCAGTGGCAGAAGGCCCACCAGGGCATCCACTACCGCTCCACCGAGCTGCAGGACAACGGCTACACCTACGACTACTTCAGCCCCCGGTTCCTCTTCGACGACGACGTCAAGTTCGACCAGCAGACGAAGACCATCGAGAAGGCCGGCTACAAGGCCGTCGTGCTCTACCAGGACTGGCTCGACATCGACGGCGCCCGCCGCCTGCTCAACTGGGCCAAGCGTGGCCTGAAGGTCGTCATCCTCGAGGACGCCGCCACCCGCACGCCGTTCAACGACGGCAAGGACGGCGCGCTGAAGAAGGTGATGGACGAGATGAAGACCCTGCCCACCGTGCGGCAGGCGACCGTCTACGACAACATCGACTACTTCAGCGAGACCCCCGGCGGCTACCAGGACAACGTCCTGGAGAAGCTGCAAGAGCTCGGCGTCGAGCCGTACGCCGGCTACTCCGAGCCCAACCAGCAGCTCCTCGGTCAGACCCGTGAGGACGAGTCCGGCAACCGCTACGTCTACCTCTACAACTACGACGACGGCTCCTACCGCGACAAGAGCCTCAACCCTGAGGTGCGCAACGCCCCCAACCCGGGCACCAACATCAAGACTGACCTCGAGATGGACGGCCAGTACGTCCCGTACACCATCGACGCGTGGACCGGTGAGGCCACCGAGCTCGCCGACTACCGCTGGGAGAACGGCAAGACCGTCGTCCCGGTCGACCTCGACTACAACGACATCTCGCTCCTCGCGTTCGAGAAGGCTGGTGGCCAGCAGCTCCACGTGACCGACACCACCGCCGACACCGCTTATGCCACTGACAAGGGCGTGGCCGTCCGTGCGACGAAGTCCGGCAACATCGCCACGACGCTGAGCAACGGCAAGCAGTACACCGACGCCGTCACCGTCCCCGGCGCCTACGACATCACCGACTGGGACCTCACGGTCGAGTCGTGGCGCCCGAGCCCGACCGCGGGCGACCTGTCCCGCACCGAGGTGCTCGACGGCGTCACCACCACCAATCGCAAGACGTCCACGGTGAAGACCGCCATCGACGTCAAGCTGGACAAGCTGACGACGTGGGACAACATCCCCCAGGTCGGCAAGGCCGTCTCCGGCACCGGTCACTACGAGGCCACGTTCGACTGGGACGCCGACACCGCCTCGGGTGCCTACCTCGACTTCGGCGACCAGCTCGAGGAGTCGATGACCGTGTGGATCAACGGCACGAAGGTGGGCGGGGGCGTGTCCACCAACCCGACCAAGGTTAGGCGTGATGTCGGCGGGGTCGGCAAGCCGACCATCGACGACGGCACCGGCAACCAGGTGCCTTTGGTCGGCAAGGACCAGTACACCGGTGGCGTGAACTGGATGGACCCGGTGACCGACGTCAGCGACTACCTCGTCGACGGCAAGAACGAGATTGTCATCGACTACAACTCCGCGCTCGCCAACGTCCAGCTCGACCGGGGCATCGCACCCACCCCGCAGCAGAATGCTCAGGGCTGGTGGGGCTACCACATCGAGTACCTCTCTTTCGGTCCCCGCCAGGCCAAGCTCGTCCCGTTCGTCGACGTCGAGTACACCGGTGCCGACGAGCCGGGTCCGACCACGTCCCCGACACCGACCACCACCCCCACGCCCATCAGCCCGGCACCGGTCCCGATCGTGGGGCCGAAGGTGAGGGTCAAGTCGACGGTGAAGGCCGGCACTTCGGTCCGGATCCGCGGACGGAACCTGCCGGTCAGCAAGGTGGGGATCACCCTGGGCGGCAAGAAGCTGGCCACGGCGGAGGTCGAAGATGGACGCTTCGAGGTCAGGGCGAAGGTGCCGAACCACCTGTCCGGGAGGAAGGTCCTGCGGGTGCTCGACCGTCGAGGTGAGGGCCTGGTCTCCACCACGGTGAAGGTGGTGGCGAAGCAGAAGAACTAGCGTCGGTCCTCGTCCCGGCCCGTGCGACATGCCCACGGGTCGGCTTCCAGAGGCCGGCTCACCGACCGGCTGGGGGCCACGTGTCCGAGCGTGGCCCCCGGCTCGGCGGCACCCGGGGGCTGACGACACGCAGTCCCCCGGACCATCCCCCGGGCATCGCGCAACCCGCGCCCACAGGCTGTCCGCCCGGGAGGCTCGCGCGAGTGCGCGAGCAGGCCTGACACCACTGACGACCGGGCCAGTCAGCACCGGACGTCGATCGAAAGGAAACCGCACCATGACGCGTTCCTCGCGCGCACTCGCCAGGTTCGGCATCGCCGCCCTTGCGGTGACGCTGGGGTCGAGCACGCTCGCCCACGCTGGAGCCGGCGCCGCGACGCCGGTCTCCGGCGCCGCGCAGACCGCTGCCCTCGCCAGCATCGCAACGGGCTCACTGCCGCAGGCGCTCCGGGCTGCTGCCGTACCCAAGAGCTCGGCGTTCGCGAAGAAGCTCGAGGCCAAGTACATCGACCCCGATCGCGTCTTCAGCTCCGACGTGCGCTGGTGGCTGGGCAAGGCCGCCCACACCGACGAGGTGCTGCTCGAGCAGATCCAGGACCTCTACGACGCGGGCTTCCGGGGAGTCGAGCTGTGCATGCAGAACGACAACGCCGCCCCGAACGCCGACTACGCGTACGGGTCGAAGATGTGGACCCACAAGTGGAACCTGATGATGAACAAGCTGCTCGACCTCGGGATGGGTGTCTACCTGACCTCGGGCACCAACTGGCAGACCTCCAACGTGCCGGGCCTCGACCCGACCAGCCAGGCCGCGATGCAGAACGTCACCATGGGCACCACGACCGTGGCCGCCGGTCAGAGCCTCGCCTCTCTCCCGGCCCCGGCCGCCAACGCCCGCCGCGCCGGCGCGAGGTTCATCGGCGCCTACGCCTACAAGGTGACCGCGAACAACACCATCGACCCGACCAGCTACGTCAAGCTCGCGCCCACCCAAGGGGCGGACGTGTGGACCCAGAACGTGGATTGGACCGCCCCGTCGGACGGCACCTACCGGGTCTTCGGGCTGTGGACCCAGGGCACGTTCCAGACGTCCAACCCGTCGGCCGAGCCCGCCTACACGACGAACTACTTCGACACCCGTGGTGTCGACGCGCTGCGCACCTTCTGGGAGAAGAACTACCTCGCCGACCCTGCCCTGCGCGAGAAGATCGCGAAGGGCGACGTCCAGCTGTTCATGGACTCCCTCGAGATCTCCCTGGGTGGAGGTATCGCCTACTGGGCCGAGGACATGGCAGCGGAGTTCCAGCGGCGCAAGGGCTACGACATCACCCCGCACCTCTTCCTGCTCGCTGGCGTCGAGGCTCGCTTCAACCGGCCGAACACGACCGTCGGCGACGTCGGCACCTACCGGCTGGCCGACGACGAGGGCCGCCGGCAGAAGATCGTCAACGACTGGCTGGACGTCCAGACTCAGCTGTACCGGGAGCGGATGCTGCAGCCGCTCAAGACGTGGCTGAACTCCGTCGGCATCGAGACCCGTGCGCAGATCTCCTACGGCAAGCCGATGGAGATCTCCGAGCCCGGCATGGACGTCGACTACCCCGAGGCGGAGAACCTCAACCAGTACAACCAGATCGACATCTTCCGCTACTGGACCGGTGGCGCGAAGCTGGAGAACAAGGTGCTCTCGAGCGAGACGTCAGCCATCCCGATCGGCTGGAACTCCACCTCGCAGACCCGCCTGCAGGACGCCTACTCGCAGTTCGCCGCCGGCTTCCAGCGCACGATCTGGCACGTCTGGGCCGCCGACTACGGCTACGGCAACTTCGCCTGGCCGGGCTTCAACCCCTCGCCGTTCGCCTTCCTCCGCTTCCCGCTCCTGGGCGAGCGCGACCCGGGCGCGCAGAACTACGACGAGTTCAACGCCCACCTGGGCCGCGTCCAGCAGCTCATGCAGACCGGCCAGTCCCGCACCGACATCGGGTTCATCAACCAGAAGTGGGTGCACGGCATGGCCTTCGGTGGCGGCACCGGGAGCGACAACACCGCGATGAACTGGCAGAAGGCTCACCAAGGCATCCAGTACCGCTCCACCGAGCTGCAGGACAACGGCTACACCTACGACTACTTCAGCCCCCGGTTCCTCTTCGACGACGACGTCAGCTTCGACAAGCAGACCAAGACCATCGAGAAGGCCGGCTACAAGGCGATCGTGCTCTACCAGGACTGGCTGGACTTCGAGTCCTCCAAGCGCATCCTGAGGTGGGCCAAGCAAGGCCTCAAGGTCGTCATCCTCGAGGACGCTGCATCGCGCACGCCGTTCAACGACGGCAAGGACACCGCTCTCAAGAAGGTCGTCGACGAGCTCAAGACCCTGCCGACGGTCCGCCGGGCCACCGTCTACGACAACATCGACTACCACTCCGCCGCCCCCGGCGGGTACGACGACAACGTCCTGGAGAAGCTGCAGGAGCTCGGGGTCGACCCGTACGCCGGCTACGCCGAGCCCAACCAGCAGCTGCTGAGCCAGACGCGTCAGGACGAGGCCGGCAACCGCTACCTGTTCACCTACAACTACGACGACGGCTCCTACCGCTCCAAGAGCCTCCGTCCGGAGGTCCGCAACGCGCCCAACCCCGGCACCAACATCACGACCGACGTCGAGATGGACGGCCACTTCGTGCCGTACACCATCGACGCCTGGACCGGTGAGGTCACCGAGGTGGCCGACTACTCCTGGCGGGACGGAAGGACCGTCGTCCCGATCGACCTCGACTACAACGACATCGCCCTGATGGCGTTCGAGAAGGTCGACGACGAGCGGCTGCACGTCACCTCGACCACGGGCGAGACGGCGTACGCCACGGACAAGGGTGTCGCCGTCCGCACCACCGAGACCGGAACGCTCGAGACGACGCTCAGCAACGGCAAGTCCCACTCCGACGTGGTCACGGTCCCCGAGGCCTACGACATCCGCGACTGGGACCTCACGGTCGAGTCGTGGACGCCCAACGCCACAGCCGGCGACCTCGTCCGGACCGAGACCATCGACGGCCTGACGACGACCAACCGCAAGACCTCCACGGTCAAGACGCCGGTCGAGGTCCAGCTCGACACGCTGACGACGTGGGACCAGATCCCGGCGGTCGGGCGCAACGTGTCCGGCACCGGCCACTACGAGGCCACGTTCGACTGGGACGCCGACTCCGCGTCCGGTGCCCACCTCGACTTCGGCGACACCCTGCAGGAGTCGATGGAGGTGTGGATCAACGGCCGCAAGGTCGGCGGCGAGGTCTCCACGAATCCCACCAAGGTCAAGCGGGACGTGGGCGGTGTCGGCAAGCCCACCATCGACGACGGCACCGGCAAGCAGGTCCCGCTCGTCGGCAAGGACCAGTGGACCGGCGGTGTGAACTGGATGGACCCGGTCACCGACGTCAGCGAGTACCTCGTCGATGGCGAGAACACCATCGTCATCGACTACGCCTCGGCGCTGTCCAACGTCCAGCTCAGTCGCGGGGTCATGAGCGTCACCCCCAACGCCAGCGGCTGGTGGGGCTACCACGTCGACTACCTCCCGTTCGGGCCGGCACAGGCCAGGCTCGTGCCGTTCGTCGACGTGGAGTACAGCGCCGCCGACGCTCCTGCACCGACCACCTCGCCGACGCCGACCAGCACCCCCACGCCCACCAGCCCGACACCGGCCCCGGCCGTGGAGCCAACAGTGAGGGTTAAGTCGAAGGTGAAGGCCGGCAGGTCGATCAGGATCCGCGGACGGGACCTGCCGGTCAGCAAGGTGAGGATCACCCTGGGCGGCAAGAAGCTCGGCACCGCCGAGGTCGAGGACGGTCGCTTCACCGTGACGCGGAAGGTTCCGGGGAACCTCTCCGGGAGGAGGGTGCTCCGGATCCTGGACCGCAGGGGCGAGGTCCTGGCCAGGGCTGTCGTCCGGGTCGTGAGGAGGACGACCTGATCCGAGCCCCGCGCAGCGGGGAAAGTCGTGTAACAGCGGGCCGCGCCGTGCAGGCGCTGCCCCCTGTTCCGTTGTCGCGGCGGTAGTGCCGCTTGGTGATGGCGGCGACGCGGTCCGCCGCCGTTGCAGCGCAAGGCAGACGCGGGTTCGAGGCACTCGCGGAAACTGTGCGACATGCCGTCTGACCCGCACCAACGATTCGGCCAGTCCTTCGGGCGTTCGTCCTCGTTCAGGGTCGCTTCCGTTCCGTGAGGACCGATCGAGGGCGTAGAGCCACTCCATTGCGGTGGGGCTGTCTGATACTCCTCGAATACACGGACCCGCGTGCGTACGGGGGACGGGCTGATGTCCCTCCGCCGAGGCACCGTCGCGATCGGTGCAGGAAGTCCTTCAGATCACGGACCGGCGAACGGCGATCGTGACAGCCTGGATGTTCGTTGCCGCCCCCAAGCGGTCGCGAAGGGCCTGCACGCGCCGCTGCATCTGTCGCGGTGACACCCCGGCGGCCGCGGCGATATCGCTTGCGGTCATCCCCTGCGCCAAGAACCGGAGGATCGTGATTTCGTGATCGTCGAGCTGTGCCCGGTCCATTCTGTCCGTTCCTTCCCCTAAGTGCGTGACACGTCGTGGATGGAGACGAGGAGGCCGCCGGCGTCTCCACCGGCGGCCTCCTCTGAGCTACGGCAACTTCATCGATCCGCGCGACGTTGCACGACCTTGAACACGAATGTCTTCCTCTCGGCAGCCACGCGAGCGTCACCTTGGTAAACGACGCGGACCTTGACGCGGCCAGTTCGATCGAACCTGGGTAGCCACACCTTCGTCCTACCCCACTTGTTCAGCGTGCGGGTGTACTTCTTCCTCTGTCCCGCACCCTTGAGCGAGATCGTCGCCGCGCCGGTGGGCAACACCTGGCTTGCCCGGACGGTGACCCGCAGGCGGCGCCGGCTGTCGATCGCCAGCGGCTTGACCATCTTGGTCGCGATCCGCGCGGTCACCTTGTCCGCGGCGGGCGGCGTCGCCGTCGGCGGCGTGGGGGTAAGGGCCGGCGTGGGAGCGGCCGTCGGGTTTCCGGCGCCAGGACCGCCGGACTTCGGGTACTCGAGACCGACGAATGGCACGAGCTTCGCCTGCTGAGGACCGAAGCTCAGGTACTTCTGGTCATTCTTCCACCAGCCGCCCTTGTTCAGCTCCTCGCGGATCGCGCCGCGGGCGAGCTGCACGTTCGACAGCACCGAGCTGTAGTCGATGACGATCTCATTGCGCCCGTCGACGAGGTACGCACTGACGTCCGCGACCGGCTTGGTCCAGCTGATCCCACCGGTGTAGAGGTCCTTTCCGACGAGGGGAACCCTCCGGCCAGTCCCGTCGTCGACCGTGCCGCCGACGTCCCTGCGGACCTTGGTCGGGTTGGTGCTGACGGCACCACCGACCTTGTGCCCGTTGATCCAGACCTCCATCGTCGACTCGAGCGTGTCACCGAGGTCGAGGTAGGCGCCGTCCGCGGCGTCGGCGTCCCAGTCGAAAGCGGCTTCGTAGTGCCCGGTTCCCGACACGCCTCTGCCAACCTCGGGGATGCTGTCCCACGTCTTCAGCGTGTCGAGCGACACCTGGATGTCGGTGACGGCCGTAGACGTCTTCCGGTTGAGCGTCGTCACCCCATTGATGGTCTCCGTCCTCCGCAGGTCACCCGAGACATCGCCCGGTCGCCAGGACTCCACGGTCAGGTTCCAGTCAGTGATGTCGTAGGGCCGGGGGACCGTGACCTGGTCGGTGAGCCGACGACCGTCGCTGAGGGCGGTGGTGACGGGACCGGTGTCGGTGACTCGTACGACCACGCCGTCGTTCACGACGAAGCTCGACTCGGCGTTCGTGGACAGGACATGGAGCCTCGGTCCGTCGACCTTCTCGAACGCCATCAGCGCGATGTTGTTGAGGTCAAGGTCGACGGGGACCACCGTCTTGCCCTCCTCCCAGCGATACTCCGCGAGCTCGGTGGTCTCCCCCGTCCACGCGTCGATCGAGTAGGGCACGAAGTAGCCGTCCATCTCGACGTCGGTCGCGATGTTCTTGCCGAACTTCAGGTTACGGACGCTCGGCTTGTGGCTGTACTTGTTGTACTCGTCGTCGGCGTAGTTGTAGAGGTAGACGTACCGGTTCCCGTCGGTGTCCTCCCGCGTCTGGTTGAGCAGCTGGAGGTTCGGCTCCGCGTAGCCGGCGTACGGCTCGACGCCGAGCTCCTGCAGCTTCTCCATGACGTTGTCGTCGTAACCGCCGGGGGCTGCGCTGAAGTAGTCGATGTTGTCGTACACCGTCGCCTGGCGCACGGTCGGCAGGGTCTTCAGCTCGTCGGTGACCTTCTGGAGTACTGCGTCCTTGCCGTCGTTGAACGGCGTCTGGGACGCGGCATCCTCGAGGAGGACCACCTTGAGGCCTTGCTTGGCCCAGACCAGGATCCGCTTCGCGGCCTCCACGTCGAGCCAGTCCTGGTAGAGGACGATGGCCTTGTAACCGGCCTGCTCGATCGTCTTGGTGCGGCGGTCGAATCGGACGTCGTCGTCGAAGAGGAACCGCGGGCTGAAGTAGTCGTAGGTGTAGCCGTTGTCCTGCAGCTCCGTCGAGCGGTAGTAGATCCCCTGGTGCCCCTGCTGCCAGTTCATCTGGGCGTTGTCACTGCCGACTCCGCCGCCGAATCGGACGCCTTGGAACCAGTTCTGGTGAACGAATCCGACGTCCGTGCGGGACCGCCCGGTCTGCATCAACTGCTGCACCCGTCCCATGTGCGCGTTCAGCTCGTCGTAGTCACGGCTGTCGGGGTGGCGCGTGCCGAGGTAGCGGAAGTAGTTCGGGATGTACTGGGCATAGCTGAACGGGTCGTAGCCCGGCCACGCGTAGTTGCCGAAACCGTAGTCCGCTGCCCACACGTGCCAGATGACCCGCTGGAATCCGGCGGCGTACGCCGAGTAGGCGTCCTTGAGGTTCATCTGCGCGGTTCCGTTGAAGGACGGCATCTGGGCGCCGGTCTCGGTGGAGAGAACCTTGTTCTCCAGCTTGGAGCCTCCGGTCCACAGGCGGAAGATGTCGACCTGGTTGTACTGGTTGTAGTTCTCCGCCTCCGGGTAATCGACGTCCATGATCGGCTCGGAGTTCTCCAGTGGCTTGCCGTAGGAGATCTGAGCGCGGGACTTGATCCCGTAGGAGTTCAGCCATTCCTTGAGCGGCTGCAGCATGCGCTCGCGGTACAGCTGGGTCTGAACGTCCTGGAAGTCGTTGATGACCCGCTGTCGCAGTTCTTCTTGGCCAGCGATGCGGTAGATGCCCGTCTTCGCCACCGAGTGATACGGGTCATACACGTTGGCCTTGGTCCCGCGGATCAGGAACAGGTAGGGCGTGACGTCGTATCCCTTGCGGGCCTGGAACTCCTCTGCCATGTCCTCTGCCCAGAACGTGAACTGCGGCTGCTTGGAGATCGGCCCCTCGAACTCGGACCCGCCGCCGGGGTGGATCTCGAGTGAGTCCTGGAACAGCTGCACATCGCCGCGCTTGAACTTCTCGACCAGAGCCGGGTCGCTCAGGTAGTGCTCTGCCCAGAACGCCTTCAGCGCCTCGACGCCCCGCTCGTCGAAGTAGTTGGTGGTGTAGCTCGGCTCCGCCGCGGGGTCCGAGGTCTGGTAGGTGCCCTGGGTCCATATGGCGAAGACGCGGTAGTTCCCGTCGTCCGGCGCGGTCCAGTTGACGTTCTGCGTCCACACGTCCGCGCCCTGGCTCACCGACGGTGAGAGCGCCACGTAGCTGTCAAGGTCAAGGGTGTCGCCGTCGACGACCTTGTACGCGTACGCCGTGACGAATCGCGCGCCCCGCTCGCGGGCGCTGGCCGCCGGAGCTGGAAGCGCGGCCAACGTCTGGCCGGCCTCGACGACACCGGTCCCGAGGGTGAGGTTCTGCATCGCCGCCTGGCTGGTCGGGTCGAGGCCCGGGACATTGGAAGTTGCCCAGTTGGTGCCGGACGTCAGGTAGACACTCATGCCGAGGTCGAGGAGCTTGTTCATCACCAAGTTCCACTTGTGCGTCCACATCTCAGACCCGTAGGCATACGTGGGGTTGGCAGCGGCGAGATCGTCCTGCATGCACAGCTCGACGCCGCGGAAGCCCGCGTCATAGAGCTTCTGGATCTCTTCCAACAACGTCTCATCGGTGTGCGACGCATCGCCCAGCCACCAGCGCACGTCCGCGCTGTAGATACGGTCCGGGTCGACGTAGTCACCCGCCAGCCGGCGCGCGAAGGGCGAGCTCCCGGCGCGCGCCGCTCCGTCCGCGGCGTGGCCGCGAACCTCGCGAGTCGCTTGGACGTTGCTCTCCTCCGCGTGCGCCAGCAACGGTGTCGTCACCGTCACCGCGAGTGCGGCGGCTGCCAGCCCGGCGATCCCACGCACCGATCGGGCGCCGATCGAGCCAAGGGCTCCTATGTGGTGCGTTGAGCACCTAGTTCGCGGCATTGCATCTCCTCGGTCTTGAAAGTCTTGACTACAGGTGCGACCGGCCCGCTCTGGCGAAGCAGCACCAGGTCACCTACGGATACGACGTGCGACGACACCGGTCGTCGTGATGGCAACGGCTCCAAACGCGCACCGGGACGGAAGAGCGCTGTTGGAGCGGGTGGCTGGGCCCACCGAGCATTCCGTCCGGTCCGGGTAACAGCCTCAGTCCGCGTACCGCTCGATGACTCCCCATGCCGGTCGAGCTCTCGGGAGGCGGGGGCCGCCGGCGTTTCGCGCCGGCGGTCCCCCGCGTCGAAAACGGAGTCAGGTCATCGAACGGTCCGCCTGTCGACGACGGCGAAGGCGATCTTCTTCCACTGGGCCTCCACCGCTGAGTCGCCCATGTAGCGAACCTTCACCGCGACTCGCCCGGGCCACTTGAACACCGGCAGCCACAACTTCGTCCGGCCCCGGGAGTTGAGGGACTTCTCGTAGGACTTCTTCTTGCCCGCACCCCGGACCTTGACCTCGACCGACCCGGACGGCACCACACCTCGGGCACGGACCGTCACCCGCAGCCGGACCTTGGTTCCGACCTCGACCGGCTTGACCACCTTGGTGCCGATCCGCGCCACGACCTTGTCGACCGCCGGCGCCTGGGTCGGTGTCGGGGTCGCGACGACCGGAGGCGGCGTGGGTCCGGTCTTGGGTGCGGACCGGAAGCGGAGCGTCTCGCCGCCGCGCACGCTGAAGATCACGCGATCGCCGCTGAGCTCGGCTCCGTCGACCTGGGGGGCGGCGACGAACTTGCCGTCGACCCACACGTCGTGGCCGTTGACCTGAACGGCCGCGTCGTTGCTCAGGAGGGGCAGGCTCACCTGCCCGGACGTCCCGGCCGGAGCGGTCACGTCCACGTCGAACCGACGATCGCCCTCCGACTGGCCCCAGAGCACGTCGATCGGGCCGGAAGGGGTGGGCACTGATCCGTCGGCCCAGTCGACGCTGGTTGCTGGCATCGGCTCCACGAGCCACTTGTGGTAACCCGCGCTGGTGGGGCGCACGCCCACCAGGCGTTCCAGGAGCTGTGCCGACTGTCCTGCACCCCACCCGTGGGCGAGGCTGTCGCGGGATTCGTCCACGATGCCGCTCTGGTCGAGGAACTCCCACAAGGCACCGGTGTAGAAGTCGCTGCTCTCGTCGACCATGGGACCGATGAGGTCGCGGGTCAGCTCGAGCGCGCTCTCGGTGTCCCCAGCGACGTAGCGGGCTTCGGACTCCCATGTGTTGGTCAGCGGCTCGATCTCGTGGCCGTAGCCGTCAGCGAGGCTGGGGCCGGCCGGCACGCTCTGGCTCAGCACGTTTCCGTGGCCGGTCCAGGTGCGTCGAAGGACGTCGAGGATGCCCTGGACCTTGCCGCGGGGGGCGACCCCGAGTCGGATTGCATCGGAGTTGGCGTCGGCGGGGATGACGGTGGGCATCACGTCGCTGTGGATGTACGCGCCGAGCGAGTCGCTCCACAAGTGGTCGTTGATGTTGGCCTTGAGCCGCTCGGCCGCCTCTGCGTATCTGGCGGCCTTCTCCGGGTGGCCCAGCTCGTTCTCGAACCACACGAGGTTCTGGAGGAACTCGAGGTACACCATGCTGTAGTGGGTGACCTCGCCGTCCTGTCGGGTCTGCCAGTAGTCCGGGTCGTTGGTGACGATGAGACCGTTCTCGTTGAGGTGGCTGGCGTGGAACTTCTCGGCGCGTTCGACCGCGGGCAGCAGCGACCGCGCATAGTCCAGATCCCCGGCGTAGCGGTAGTAGTCAATCGCCGACATGGCGGCGTAGGCCGAGTACGTCGTGGCGTAGAAGATGCCGCAGCACGTGGACGACGGCAGTTCACCGGTGACGGGGTTCTGCATGTCCATGAACGTGTCCAGCGTTCCCTTCCAGTAGGGAAGGGCGGCCGCGCCGAATGCCTGGTAGGCGACGCGTCCTTGGACGATGAGGTCGCCCGACCACAGGGCGCGGTCGCGCTTGGCGCCGTCGTAGATCACCGGGACGTCGAGGTCGTCCACGCCAGCCGGGACCATGTTCGTCTGGTTGGTGAACGCGCCGGCGAACCAGGCCTTGTTCAGCGTCTCATCGCTGGAGAGGAAGTGACCGGCGTAGTCGTCAGCACCGGCGCGGTGGGCTGACCACCGGACGCTTGGTGCCGAGATCGTCACCTTGCCCGGCTTGGTGAGTGCGATGGCTCGGAAGCGGAACCCACCCTCGTTCGCGCCCTCGGTAGGACCGGGGTTCGCGAGGGTGGTCACGTTGTTGGTGTAGCCGGTGGGCATGCCCGGCTTGGTTCGGATGGCCGTTCCGGCCTCCACAGACTCGGCCAGGCCGCGCGACAACGTGAGGCCCGTTCCGGGGGCCAGGATGACCTGGGTGCCGACCGGAACGTCGTTGGCGAGCGCCGGCGTGATGGTCACCGGTCCTGGCTTGTGAGCCGGGGAGGTGGCGCCGGTCGGCAGCGGGGTGGTGAAGCTGGCCAAAGTGCCCCATGGCTGGGTCTGGGCAAAGGCGACGGTCATGAGCTCGCCGCTGATCGTCAGGACGTCTCCCGCTGCCACGTTGCTGTTGGGACCGAAGAACGCGACCATGTCCGCCGAGATCGGGGCGAAATTGATGCTCGTCGGAGCGCCGTCCACCGCAACGATGGTGTGGGGCGCACCGCCGACGCGAATGACCTGGCCTGCCACCGCTTCCTCAAGCGAGCCGAGCTGCAGCCGGGTGGCGCCGGCGGGAGCGGCCTTGGCGAGTGGGACGGCCGCGTCGGCGGTTCCGACACCGGTGATCTCGTACTGTTCGGCGCCGAACTGGACGGTGTCACCGACGAACAGGTTGGTGCCTGAGGAGTAGCGCACCTTGCGTGTTCCTGCCGGCGCCTTGACGGAGACTGTCGCGGTACCCGGCGTGTACATGAACGGCATGGACTCTGAGTAGGCCTGCCGGAGTTGTACGCCCGTCGCACCGTCGTCAGGCGTGACCGAGTCAACGGTGAGCTGCGGATAGCCGGCGGTCTCGACGCCGTAGTCAAGAACAAGAATGGCGGGCTCACCTCCGTCGACCATCTCGAGCGTTGCGGAGCCGCCCTTCAGTAGCTCCCGTGCACCGGACACCCGGCCACGGACACTTCGAATGTCCACCGGGTCGTGCACCACGCGGTCCTGGCCAAGGACGTACCGGCCCCAGGCTCGGTCAGCCGGCCAGAGCGGCTCGTGTGCCGCCCCGGGTGCCGGCGTCGATGTGGCGGCCACGACGGGCGTGCTTCCGAGCACCATGGCGGTGGCGGAGGCAGCAACGACCATGGCCGTGACCGGTCGCCATCGTCTCCCGGCGTTGCCGGTGAGTCCGTCGTTGGTTGCTGCTGGTGGAGCTCCCATTGCTGGTCCTTGTCCTTGTGTTCGTCCGGTGACCGAACGATCGTCCTGCTGGGCATTGGCTGTGCCCGTCCGCCACTGGCGGGAGCACGGGGCTTCTCGCCGGGGGCCGGCGGCGTTTCGCGCCGGCGGTCCCCCGCGTCGAAACGGAGTCAGGTCATCGAACGGTCCGCCTGTCGACGACGGCGAAGGCGATCTTCTTCCACTGGGCCTCCACCGCTGAGTCGCCCATGT
>NZ_JAFMSY010000001.1:851976-2332052 GCF_017916455.1 Nocardioides xinjiangensis
ACGGACCGTCACCCGCAGCCGGACCTTGGTTCCGACCTCGACCGGCTTGACCACCTTGGTGCCGATCCGCGCCACGACCTTGTCGACCGCCGCCTGGGTCGGCGTCGGTGTGGACGTCGGTGTCGGGGTCGCGGGAGCGGGGGTGGCCGAGGCCTGGTTGGCGTCGACGACAACCTCGTCGTCGTAGGGCGTGAGGGTGACCGGCCCGCGTAGGCCGTAGTTCTGCAAGTCAGTGCCGTGCGCGGCGTTGTTCAGGTTGGATGCCACGACGATCTCGACTGTGTTGGGCCCGGGACGCAGCGCCCGACCGAGGTCGGCGGTCGTGTCCTGGAGGTCGAGGGGCACGTGTCGCCCGTTCACCAGGATCCGAGCTGCACCATGGACCTCCCCCAGGCCGAGGTAGGCGCCGTCCCAGCCGCTGGCCGGCACATCGACGGTGGTGACGTATCGGCCGATGCCCGAGGTCATGTCCAGGGAGCCGTCACCGCGGAGCGTGTTCCACCACGGGAGGAGGCCGTCCTCGGCCGCCGTCACATCGAATCTGCCCACGTTGACCTTTGCGATCGCTGCGGCGTCTCCGGGTGCTGACGGGTCAGGCTTCCATGACTCGAGTGCAAGGTTCCAGGAGTCGATGGAGCGTTTGGCGGATGCGGGCGCCAGCTCGACGGTCCGCGTGGCGCCACTCGCCAGCACGACGGTGACCGGACCGGTGTCCTTCGAGCGGACCGCGACGGCTCCGTCCTCGCTGACAACGACGTCGGCGCCGTTGCTGTCGACGACGTGGTCATCTGGCACCTGCTGGCCGAGTCCGTCCGCGGTCAGGGCCACGACTGCGACGGACTGGGCGGGTACGGTCGTGCTGAGGGTGATGCCCTTCGCCGTGTCGACATACTTCCCGATAGGCGTGATGCTCCCGTTCCACGGGTCGAGCGTGACGGGAACCCCGCTGCCGGTGAGCGTCCATTCGTCGGTGACGGCTTCGTCGCCGTCGTTGTAGATGAAGTAGTACGTCGCGTCGCCGCTGTGGCGTCGAACCGTCAGTGTCGGGCTTGAGCTTGCCTTGCTGGCAGCCGGCACGACGCCGAGGCGGGCCAGGGCGGCTGGCGCCGCTGCCTCGTCGGCGACTCGAGCCACGCGGGCGCTGGCGTCGTCTGCAAGGTCGACCAGCGCCTGTGTCGCACGCTGGACGGTGCGGTCCTTCGAACCGGAGGGGTCGTGACCGGGCGAACGGGCGGGCAGCCGGCCCACCAGGAGCACCGGAGCCCCGCGGCGAGCGAGCTCGACGATCTTGCGCATGGCCTGAGGGGACGCCGCGACCTGGTCGTTGAGCACCAGGGCCCGGTAGGCGGAGTGGTCGGGGAACCACGCGTCGCCGTCCCAGAGGCGCCGAGCGTCGGACTCCAGGTACGTCGGGCTCAGGAACTCGGTGGTGTAGCCGCTTCGCGCCAGCGGCCCGTTGGAGGTGATGCTCGGCGCCTCGGGCCCCAGGTAGGTGCCGCGACCGAAGACCTGGTTGTAGACGGCGAGGTCGTATCGCGGCGCACCTTGCCGCAGCACGAGGCTGAGCCGGCCGATTGCGTCGTTCATGTCGCGAACCGAGCCCGACCCCCACGCTGGCATGCGGGGACCCCAGGCCTCCGAGAAGGCGGCGCCCCCGGACTCCGGGCTCCATGCGTGGTAGCCGGGCCACTTCGCCGCTTGGGCGTCCGCGTAGTCGAAGCCGTGCCAAATCTGTTGGTTCACGCCTCCCGCGAAGCCCTGGAAGACCTGCGTGAGCGGCGACCCAACGCCGGCGAGCTCCGCTCGGTAGGGCTTCCCGCTGCGCGCACAGCACTCGTTGGAGACGATGTCGGCACCGGACATGTGGGCTCCGGAGGCGACGATCGAATAGGTGTTGATGTCGTCGTCGAAGCCCAGCGCCTCACCCTCGGGCACCGAGACCAGCGAGGAGGCGGCCGAGGTGTCGATGGGGAAGCTGCCGTAGAGCTGGAAGCGTCCGCCAAGCCCCTGCTGTCGCGCCCAAGCCTCGATGGGCGCCACGAAACGCTGGGTGAACAGGTCGCTCCACGTCTGCCGGTAGTCGGCGCGCACGCGGTCGACGTCGACGCCTTCGAAGGCGAACAGCTGCCCGGCATCGGACCCGGGCTTGGCCTGCTGGTCGGTGCCGGCGAGAGCGGGCAGCAGCAGGGTGAGGTCGTATCCGCGTCGGTCCTCCCACTCGTCGAGGAAGTCACCGGTCCACTTCGGGGTGAACTCCATCTCGAGGGAGTCCTCGAACAGCGTCTGCAGTCCCGCGCTGTTCTCGGCGATCGCTGCCCGAACCGCGGGCGTCATCACGGCCGCGTCCCAGTAGTCGATGAACGCGCGCGCCCCGCGAGTCGAGAGGTGGTCGACCGCGTAGTCGATGCCGACGAACGAGAACGGGCCACCGAACGGCGCGTCGTTCACCATCTGGTGGGCATAGACGACCCACGTGCCGTCGTCGCGCCAGGATCGGTCGTCGACCGTCCCATCAGCCGCGTCCGCGGTGAGGTCCACCACCGAGTCGGGGTCCAGCAGCCGGGGGCGCTCGGCGCACTCGACCGCGCACCGGTAGGCCAGCACAGCGACTGTCGTCTTGCGTGCGTTGGCTGCGACGCGCTCGGTGAGCGCGTGAGGGCGAGCCAGCGGCTCCTCGAGGATGAGGCCGGTGCCGGAGGGGGCGTCGGTGATCACGTCGCTCTTCGCGGCGTGCGCGTTTGCCACTGGCGTGATGCTGAAGCCGGTGCCGATGCCCTGCACGGTGGCGAAGGGCGCCTGCGCTCGGGCGGCGGGTGCGGCGAAGCGGATGCGGTTGGGGTTCCCGCCCACGCCCACCTCGGCGATGGTGACGGTCTCTGCCGTGGCGCCCGAGCCGATCACGGCTCGGTCGCCCGCCGCGAGCCCGTAGGTGAAGGTGAGGTCGACCTGGTCGTCTCCAGGGGAGATGGCACCCGTGGTGTTCTGGGTGAAGGCCAACGGCGCGCGCTCGACGCTCTTGACCTCGACGGTCTCCGCACCGGACCCGGAGCCGATGACGATGCGCTGGCCGATGTTGAACTGCGTCAAGTACTGGTTGTAGTCCGCGGCTTTGCCCGAGGACTGCGCGCTGACGAAGAGCCTGTCGTCACCCGGCTGCAAGGCAGTGAGCGACACGCCGCATCCCCACGACCCGTCGCCGACCTCGGCGACCGTCGCGATCTCTGCAAGCGCCCCGGCTCCGACGGTGACACGGTCGCCGGGACTGAACGCTCCGGTCGCCGCGGGCAGGACCTGCGTGTCGCCGGCTTCGGCCGCTGCGCACAGGGAGGTGGACGTGGACACCTCCGGGGTTGCCGGCACGCGTCCGTCGTAGGTTGCAGCCGGCGCAAGCATGGTGAACCCGGTGACGTAGCGCTTGCTGCTCGCGGGCGCGTTCAGACCCCCACGCGTCGGCACGCTGATGGCGTCGGAGCCCCGGCCGGACATGGTGGCGTCGATGAGGAAGTCGAGGTCCGCCGCGTCCTCATAGATGTGGCGCTGCCTGTCCAGCCAGAGGTCCGTGCCCCATCCCGTGGCGGCCAAGCCTTGACCAGTCTGATTTCCTGCACCCGGATTGGGGAACGAGGCGATCTCTGCGCCACCTGCGCCGGCGGCCTTCATCTGTCGCATCTCCGCTGACAGCTCCTGCTCAGAGGTCGCCGCCGCGGGAAGCCACCAGCGGTACTTCGGACGCGCCTCCGCGGGCGGGTCGCTGAAGAGAGCCGGGGTGAGTGCGGGCGTCTCGCTGCTGTCGAGGCCGGGTGTCGCGCCCGGCGTGGGTGCCGTCGAAGTTGCCGGGGACGGCGCAATGGTCGCGCTTGCGGCGACAGCCACGGTCAGCGCCATGACGACGTTGCGCGAGCAGGAGCGAGGGTTCATTGGGGCACGACCGATCCGGTTCGATGTTGAAAGGTTTCATCTGACGCCTGTCAGAAGTATGGACTCTGCATGTGACGAGCGCAACAGTGGCCCTCCGGTTCGAGACGCAGGCACGGGAGGCGGAGCAGTGGGCCTGCCACAATGTCGGCGTGCCTGGTGGATACCGGTTGCCTCACCAAGGGAGTGCCAAGGGCGACGATCGACGAGCTCGGTTGCTTGCCGCACTCGAGAACGTGCTGCGCGAGAACGGTGGGGATCTGGATCGTGTCCAGGTCTCGGACGTGGCGAGCCGCGCAGGCGTCTCGCGCTCGGCGTTCTACTTCTACTTCGACGACAAGGCGGAGGCCGCCGCAGACGCCTTCGACTGGTACGTCACGATCCGACCCGTGACAGCCGTGACCGAGGTGACGGACCCGCGAGCACGGATTGAAACGATGATCGCCAATCTCCTGGCGGACTGGCGCCCACACCAGCACCTGTTCAGGGCCGTGCTTCAGGCACGCCACACCTCGAAGGTCGTCCGGGACCGAACCGAAGCGGCGAGAGCGAGTTACACAGCCGTCGTCGCAGACTGGATCCGTCAGGAGCAGCACCGGGCGACAGGCAGCGCTGGTCCGGATGCGGAAGCGCTGGCTGTAGCGCTGAACGACATGAGCGAGCGAATGCTCGAACGGATGACCCTCGATCAGGCCAGTGACGCAACGGCCCTCGCGGCTGCCGTGACCGAGGTCTGGGTGCGGACGATCTACACGGCCTCATCTATCGGTTGAAGGGCTCCGCTGCTGCGCAGCACCTGCCAGCTCAGGTGCGGATGCACGACCTCCCTTCTACGCCTCCGGGCTGATGGCCTCCCGCTGTGACTGGGACGTCGGCCCGTCCTGTGCCGCTCTCAGCACGCGGCACCAACGACAGACGTCCATCGGTTGTGCCGGTATGTGGCTGACCACCGAAGCGTCGAGTACGCCGCGGCGCAGTTGTTCGACGAGTGCGCCTCGTTCCGGTGGGGCATCGTCAGGGCAGACAGGGCCTACGCGCTGGTGGATCTCTTCTGACCTGCCCAACAGTGAGCCGTCAGACGTTGAAGCGGAACTCCACCACGTCGCCGTCGGCCATGACGTAGTCCTTGCCCTCCATGCGGACCTTGCCGAGCTCGCGCGCCTTGAGCATGGACCCGGCGGCCATCAGGTCGTCGAAGGAGACGATCTCGGCCTTGATGAAGCCCTTCTGGAAGTCGGTGTGGATGACTCCGGCGGCCTCGGGGGCGGTGGCGCCCTTCCTGATCGTCCAGGCCCGGGTCTCCTTGGGGCCCGCCGTCAGGTAGGTCTGGAGGCCGAGGGTGTCGAACCCGACGCGGGCGAGCTGGTCGAGGCCGGGCTCGTCGATGCCCATCTCGGCGAGCATCTCGCGGGCCTCGTCCTCGTCGCCGAGCTCGACGAGCTCGGCCTCGAACTTGGCGTCGAGGAAGATCGCCTCGGCCGGCGCGACGATCTCACGCATCCGGGCCTTGAGGTCCTCGTCGGCGAGCTCGTCGGCGTCGCAGTTGAAGACGAAGATGAACGGCTTGGCCGTCAGCAGGGACAGCTCTCGCAGCAGCGAGACGTCGACGCCCGAGTCGATGACCCGGGTGCCGGACTCCAGCACCGACAGGGCCTCCTTGGCGGCGTCGACGGTGGCGGCGAGCGACTTGTTCCCGCGCGCCTCCTTCTCCAGCCGCGGAATCGCCTTCTCGACCGTCTGCAGGTCGGCGAGGATCAGCTCGGTGGAGATCGTCGAGATGTCGGACGCCGGGTCGACCTTCCCGTCGACGTGGGTGACGTCCTCGTCGCGGAAGACGCGGGTCACCTGGCAGATCGCGGCCGACTCACGGATGTGGGAGAGGAACTTGTTGCCCAGTCCCTCGCCCTGCGACGCCCCGGCGACGATGCCCGCGATGTCGACGAACTCGACCGTGGCCGGCAGCACCTTCGCCGAGGAGAACAGCTCGGCGAGCCGGGGCAGCCGCTCGTCCGGGACGCCGACGACACCGACGTTGGGCTCGATCGTGGCGAACGGGTAGTTCGCCGCGAGGACGTCGTTCTTGGTCAGGGCGTTGAAGAGGGTCGACTTGCCCGCGTTGGGGAGTCCGACGATGCCGATGGTGAGAGCCACGGGCGGGAAGTCTACGGCGGTGCGCACCACCGGCACGAAACGCGAGCCGGGCACGGCAGAGGGCCCGGCCGAGCGGCCGGGCCCTCCCTCCTGCGGGACGTCTGAGTGCCGTCAGGAGCCGTAGACCGATCGCACCCCCGCGCGGTCGGTCGCGGTCATGGCGAGGTTGCTCGACGAGCCGTTGCACTGGGGGTAGTGCATGATCGACGCCGAGTCGTACGGCGTCAGCGCGCGCCAGTTGTTGTCCTCGAAGCAGGTGCCCGCCTCCGGCCGGGTGTGCTCGTGACGGAAGCCGAGCGCGTGGCCCAGCTCGTGGGCCATGATGTTGCTCGGGGTCCACGAGCCGCTGTTCATCAGCGACGTCGCGTTGACCAGCACGTTGCGCTGGTAGTCGGGGCTGCTGGGGAAGAACGCCCTCGCGATGTACTGGGTGGTGGTGGTCGGCTCCACCGAGAACACCACCGCGTTGTTGGAGGTGCGGCAGTTGCTGTCGGCCGAGGGCACGTAGATGAAGTTCACCCCGCTGGACGCGGCCTCCCACTGGGCGGCACCGCTGGCCATGGCGTTGACGATGTTCGCCTTCTGCGTGCCGAAGTTGTTGCTGACGCAGTAGGTCAGGTTGCGGGCCGCGGTGGCCGACCACTTGTCGTCACGGCTGTAGACGCGGTTGATGATGAGCTCGCTGGACGGGCCGTCGCCGGCGTGGTGGTCGGCGAGCATCTCGTCGTAGTAGTCCTGGAGCTGCTTGGTGCCGGCGACCGTCTCGTCGCCGTTGACGACGTACTGGCGGGCGACGTCACGGAAGGTGGAGGCCTGGAACTCCCCGAAGGTGGGGACCCGCTCCGTGGCCGGCACCGCGGTGGCGGCGGGGCTCAGGGAGAGGGCGAGTGCGGCTGCAGCGAAGGTCGCGGTGGCGGCCTTGGCGATCCTGTTCGACATGCGCAATGTCCTTGCTGGGGTGGTGGACGGAAGTCGTGCATGCACACCACACCCGGTCCGGACCGGTGCTGGAAAGGACCGCGGAGCCTCAGGTCCGTGCAGTGCACGAAGTTGCAGAAGTCCGTCCGCAGACCGGACGCGTGCCGGTGCCGCGTGGCGCCCGGCCGGAGACCCACCTGCAAGACTCGCTCGCATGAGTGACGAGGGGGGTACGCCGGTGCTGCGCGCGCCGGCCCACCGGGTCTCGCCGCGCGCGGTCCCGTACTGGACGGTGACGGCACTCGTCGGCGACGCCGTCCTGGTGGGCGCGGCCGTCGTCGCGTGGCTGGTGGTGCCGGGGGTCCCGGACTGGGCGGGGCTCCTCGTCCTGCTGGTCGGGCTGGCCGCCGTGGCGCACGTCGCGCTGATGCCGCGGATCCGGTTCCGGGTGCACCGCTGGGAGGTCACCGACACGGCGGTGCACACGCGGGAGGGCTGGATCGGGCGCCAGTCCCGGATCGCGCCGATCAGCCGCGTGCAGACCGTCGACTCCCGGCAGGGCGCCGTGATGCGCCTGTTCGGGCTGGCGTCGATCACGGTCACCACCGCGTCCGCGGCGGGCCCCATCACCGTCGACTGCCTCGACGACGAGACCGCGCGGCGGGTCGTGGCACGGCTGACCGCCATCACCGCGGCCACCGAGGACGACGCGACGTGATCCCGGCCCCCGGCGACGGCTGGACCCGGCTCAGCCCGCGCAAGCTGCTGCTCGACCCGGTGAAGGCCGTCGGTCAGGCGATCATCCCGGTGGTGGTCGCGCTGGTCGGCATCAGTCGCAGCGACACGAGGTTCTGGCCGCTGGTGCTGCCGCTCGTCGTGCTCGGTCCCCTGCTCCTCGGTGCGCTCCCCTGGCTCACCACCCACTACCGCCTGACCGCCACCCAGATCCAGGTGCGCAGCGGCCTGCTCACCAAGAGGACCTCGACCGCGCCCCTCGACCGGGTCCGCAGCGTCGACCTCGAGGCCTCGCTCCTCCACCGGCTCCTCGGGCTGCAGAAGGTGCAGGTCGGCACCGGCGTCGACGACGACCGCATCACCCTCGACGCGCTGGCGGTCGCGGACGCCCACGCGCTGCGCACGACCCTGCTGCGCCGTCGCGAGGCGCCGCCGGCCGCGCTGCCGGAGGGCGCCGGCGTCGCGGAAGAGGTGTCGGTGCCCGCCCCGCCACCGCCTCCCGCGCCTCCCCTGGCGCGGATCGACTGGTCCTGGCTGCGGTTCGCCCCGTTCAGCCTCGGCCGCCTGGTGCTGCTCGCCGGCGCCGTCGGCGTCTTCTCGCAGGTCGCCGACGAGCTGCCGATCTGGAACGAGGAGACGGCGACCAGCGCCTGGGAGTGGGTCACCCAGTTCGCGATCGCGGCCGTCGTGGTGGTGCTGGCCGTCGGCGGCCTGGCGCTGTGGGTCGCGGTCTCGGTGGCCGGCTACGTCCTCCAGTGGTGGGGGTTCCGCCTCGTCCGCGAGCACGGGGCCCTGCACCTGACGTCCGGCCTGGTCACGACACGGTCGATCACGGTGGAGGAGGCCAAGGTCCGGGGCGTCGCGATGACCGAGCCCGTGCTGATGCGCCTCGTCGGCGGCGCCGAGCTCGCCACCCTCGCCACCGGCGTCGAGGCCGGCGTGACGCAGGTGCTGCCGCCGTGCCCGCGGGACGTCGCGGTCGGCGTCGGCGAGTCGGTGCTGGAGGTGGCCGGCCCGCTCACGGGACCCCTCGTCGAGCACGGCCCCAGGGCCCGTCGACGGTCGTGGTTCCGCCAGCTCCGCAACGCCCTCGACGTCGTCGCGCTGCTCGCCGTGGCGTGGTGGTTCCTCGACCTCTCCTGGTGGTGGCTCGGCGCGGTCGCGGCCGCCCTGCTGGTGCTGGGGGCAGCGGTGGGCGAGGCGTCGTACCGCCACCTCGGCCACGCCCTCGGCGAGCAGCACCTGGTCGCCGGCAGCGGCACCCTCGCGCGCATCCGCACGGTCCTCGAGACCGACGGCATCATCGGGTGGGTCCTGGCACAGTCGTGGTGGCAGCGCCGGATCGGGCTCGCCGACCTCACCGCGACGACTGCGGCGGGCACCGAGCGCGTGGTCGTGCGCGACGTACGACTCGACGTGGCCGTGGCGTTGGCCGACCGCGCGACGCCGGGGTTGCTGGCACCGTTCCTCGAGCGGGCCCGGACATGACGAGCGCCCCTCCGCTCGGGACGGAGGGGCGCTCGCGCTCGGATCGACGCTACCTCGTCAGAGGGCTCAGGCGCCGTAGAGGGCGACAGCGCCCTGGCGGTCGGTCGCGGTCATGCTGAGGTTGTTCGAGGTGCCGTTGCACTGCGGGTAGTGCATGATCGAGGACGAGTCGTAGGGCGTCAGCGGGCGCCAGTTGTTGTCCTCGAAGCAGGTGCCGGCCTCCGGCCGGGTGTGCTCGTGGCGGAACCCCAGGGTGTGGCCGAGCTCGTGCCCGATGATGTTCGTGGGGGTCCAGGAGCCGGAGGTCCAGATCGAGTCGTCGATCAGCACGTTGCGCGAGCGCTTCGGCGAGCTCGGGAAGAACGCGCGGGCGATGTACTGCGAGGTCTGCACCGGCTCGACGGAGAACAGCACGTTGTTGTTGCGCGTGGTGCAGCTGGCGTCCTGCGAGGGGACGTGCACGAAGTTGATCCGCGAGGACGCCGCCTCCCATAGGCCGGCGCCGCCGTTCATCGCCGCGACGATGTCGGCGTGGCGGGAGCCGAACTTGGTGCTCACGCAGTAGGTCAGGTTGCCCACCTGCGAGGCCGACCACTTGTCGTCGACGCCGCCGACGGTGTTGACGACGAGGCCGTTCTCCATGGCCTCCTCGGCCCCGTGGACCATCCGGTCGTAGTAGGCGCGGAGGTCGCCGGCGTTCGAGATCGGCTCGTCGCCGTTGACGATGTACTGCTTGTCCTGGTCCTTGTAGGTGGAGGCGTGGAACTCCGTGAACGTCGGGATCTCCGAGTCCGTGGCGGCCAGTGCCGGTGGGGCGAGGGCCGCGCCGAGGAGTGCCGTTGCGCCGAGGGCGATCGCCCCGAGTCGACTGCGCTGCATGCTGGTTCTTCTCTCGTGAAGGGGGACTGGACACACGTCGTCCCGGAGAGCCCAGCATCAGCAGCACGAGTTCCCGAGACAGGTGCGTGCCGACGAACCTCCCCCGCGGACCCGCGTCCTGTAAAGCCCTCCTTAGGGTGGAGTCGTGCGCATCGCGACCTGGAACGTCAACTCCCTCCGCTCCCGCATCGACCGCGTCGAGGCCTTCGTGCAGCGCCACGACATCGACGTCCTCGCCCTCCAGGAGACCAAGGCGCGCGAGGACCAGCTGCCGCTGATGGGACTGCAGGCGCTCGGCTACGACGTCGCCGTCGCGGGCCTCAACCAGTGGAACGGCGTGGCGCTGGTGTCACGGGTCGGGCTCGACGACGTCGAGGTCGGCTTCGCCGGCATGCCGTCGTACGGCGAGCCGGCCGCGGCGGAGTCCCGGGCGATCGGCGCCACCTGCGGCGGGGTGCGGATCTGGTCGCTCTACGTGCCCAACGGGCGCAAGCCCGACGACCCGCACTACCTCTACAAGCTCGACTGGCTGGCCCGGCTGCGCGCCACCGCGAGCGGCTGGCTCGACGAGCAGACCGCCCTGGTCGGCGACTGGAACATCTGCCCCACCGACGACGACGTGTTCGACCCGAAGCAGTTCGTGAGGTCCACCCACGTCACGCCGCGCGAGCGGGCGGCCTTCCAGGGCTTCCTCGACGACGGGTACGCCGAGGTGACCCGCCCGCACGCACCGGGCTACACCTACTGGGACTACTACCGCCAGCGGTTCGAGCGCGACCGTGGCCTGAAGATCGACTTCGTGCTGGCGTCGCCGGCCCTGGCCTCGCGGGTCACCGGCGCGTTCGTCGACCGCGACGAGCGCGACCCGGCCCAGGGCACCGGCGCGCCGTCGGACCACGCGCCGGTGGTCGTCGACCTGGCGTGACGACCGCTCACATCACCCCGGCCGGCGGCGCCGCCGAGGCCTGCGGCGTGCGGCGGATGGCGTACGACAGCAGCGCGGCGACCGCGCACAGCCCGGCCGCGGCGTAGAAGGCGGGGTCGTAGCCGCCGGTGACGTCGCGGACGACCCCGGCCCCGGTGGCGGCCAGCGCGGCGCCGACCTGGTGGCTGGCGAACACCCAGCCGAAGACGATGGGGCCGGTGGCCGCCCCGAACCGGTCCCGGCACAGGGCGACGGTCGGCGGCACCGTCGCCACCCAGTCGAGGCCGTAGACGACGATGAAGACCCACATGCTCGGCTCGACGTGCGGCGACATCAGCGCCGGCAGCGTCAGCAGTCCCACGCCGCGCAGGGCGTAGTAGCCGACCAGCAGCAGCCTCGGGTCGTACTTGTCGGTCAGCCAGCCGGACGCGACGGTCCCGACCACGTCGAAGACGCCGACGACGGCGAGCAGGCCGGCGGCCGTGGTGGCGGGCATGCCGTGGTCGTGCGCGGCGGGGACGAAGTGGGTGGCGATGAGGCCGTTGGTGGTCATGCCGCAGATCGCGAAGCCGCCGGCGAGCAGCCAGAACGTCCGGCTGCGGGCCGCGTCGCGCAGCACAGCGAGCGCCCGGCCGGCGCTCGAGCCGACCTGCTGGTGCGGCGGCGGGCCCGGGTCGGCGTCGGTGGCGCCGAAGGCCCGGAGCCCCATGTCGGCCGGGTGGTTGCGCAGGAGCAGCAGGACGAGGGGCACGACCGCCAGCGCCGCCGCGGCCGCGAGCACCGCGGCGGTGCGCCAGCCGTGGTGCGTGGCGAGCCAGGCCACGATCGGCAGGAAGACCAGCTGCCCGGTGGCGTTGCCGGCGGTGAGGATGCCGCTGACCAGCCCCCGGCGGGCGACGAACCAGCGGCTGGTGATGGTGGCGACGAACGCCATCGACATGGAGCCGGTGCCGATGCCGACGAGCAGCCCCCAGCACACGACCAGCTGCCAGGGCTCGGACATGAAGACGGTCAGGCCGCTGCCCACGGCGACCATCACCAGCGCGAACGTCACCACCGGGCGGACCCCGAAGCGGTCCATCAGGGCGGCGGCGAACGGCGAGATCAGGCCGAAGAGCATGAGGTTGAGCGAGACCGCCGAGCCGATCAGGCCGTGCGACCAGCCGAACTCCTCGTGCAACGGCTCGATGAGCACGCCCGGCACGGACCGGAAGGCGGCCGCCCCCACCAGGGTGACGAAGGCGACCGCCGCGACGACCCACGCCCAGTGCAGCCGGGCGGCCCCGGCAGAGGGGTCGGGGGTCGCCGCGGGTGGGGTCGGTGAGGGCGGGGTCGACGTCGTCACGAACTGGATTGTGGCCCCGGTCGCCGGACGCCGACGAGTGGCACGAACGCCAACATGTGCAAGGATCCGGCCATGGCACCGTCCCCCACCCCCCACCGCGTCGTCGTGCTGGCGATCCCGCCGGTGATCGGCTACGACCTCACCATCCCGCCGCAGGTGCTCGGGGAGGCGTGCGACCCGGACGGGCACCCCCTCTACGACGTCCAGGTGGTGTCCGTCGACGACGCGCCGGTGGCCACGAGCAAGGGGTACGCCATCGCCCCCTCCGCCGGCGTCGGCGCCCTGGCGAGCGCGCAAACCGTGGTGGTCCCGGGCACGCAGGTCGCCGGACCGCGCCGCGACGGCTCGCTGCCCGACGACCTGCGCGCCGCGCTCGCGACGGTGCCCGCCGACGCGCGCTGGGTGTCGATCTGCACCGGCGCCTTCGTGCTGGCCGCGGCGGGCATCCTCGACGGCCACCGCGCCACGACCCACTGGAAGTACGCCGCCGACTTCCGCCGCCTCCACCCCGACGTCGCGCTGCACGAGGACGTCCTGTTCACCGACGACGGCCGGGTGCTGACGTCCGCCGGGCTCAGCGCCGGCATCGACCTGTGCCTGCACCTCGTGCGCACCGACCACGGCACCGCGGTGGCCAACGCCGTCGCCCGGCACATGGTGGTGCCGCCGTGGCGCGACGGCGGGCAGGCACAGTTCATCGAGCGTCACGTGCCCGACCGTGCCGACGAGGCGACCGGCGACGTGCGCGCCTGGGCGCAGGCCCACCTCGACGAGCGGCTCGACGTCGCCGCGCTGGCGCACCGGGCGTCGATGAGCGTGCGCACCTTCACCCGCCGGTTCCGCGAGGAGACCGGCCAGTCGCCGGGTGCCTGGGTCACCCAGATGCGGGTCCGCCACGCCCAGCACCTGCTGGAGGCGACCGACCTGCCCGTGGAGGAGGTCGCCGCGCGCGCGGGGATGGGGACCGCCGCGTCGCTGCGCCAGCACCTCCGGGCGTCCGTCGGCGTCTCGCCGTCGGCGTACCGGCGCACGTTCCGGGGCACGTCCGCCGAGCTCGTCGACGCCTGACGTCCCACCGGTTGTCGGTGCTCCGGCGCATGCTGGGGCCATGGACACCTTGCCCCTCCTGCTCACCCTGGCGACCGTGCTGGCCGTCGGGCTGGCGCTCGGCGCGCTCATCGGCGTGCTGTGGTCGCGCGGGCGAGCCGCCGACGACCCGGCGATCGCCGCGCTCCAGCAGCGGGTCGCCGACCACGCGGTCGTGCAGGACGGCCTGGACCGCCTGCACGACCAGCTCAGCGACCTGGCGCACGACCGGGTCGCCTGGCAGGCCCAGCTCGCCCAGCAGGTCGCCGACATGCGGCGCTCCACGGAGACGCTGCGACGCGAGACGACCACGCTGGCGACCGCCCTGCGCAAGCCGCAGGTGCGCGGCCAGTGGGGCGAGCTGCACCTGCGGCGGACCGTCGAGCTCGCCGGGCTCGTGGACCACTGCGACTTCGCCGAACAGGTGCGGGTCGACGACGGCCGCCTGCGCCCCGACCTCGTGGTGTCGCTGGTCGGCGGGCGCACGATCGCGGTCGACGCCAAGGCCCCGCTGGCCGCCTTCCTCGACCTGACCGGCACCGACGACCCCGCCGAGCACGAGCAGGCGCTGGCCCGGCTCGGCGAGCACGTGCGCAAGCACGTCGCCGACCTCGGCTCCCGCCGCTACTGGGAGGCGCTGGCCGGGACGCCGGAGTTCGTGGTGCTCTTCCTCCCCGGCGAGGCGATCCTGCAGGCGGCCCTGCAGGCGGTGCCCGACCTCGTCGAGCAGGCCGCCGCGCGCAACGTCGTCCTCGCGACGCCGTCCACCCTCATCGCCCTGCTGCGCACGGTGGCCCAGGGGTGGCAGCACGAGGTGCTCAACGAGCAGGCCCAGGCGGTGCAGCGGCTCGGCCAGGAGCTGCACGCGCGGCTCGCCTCGATGGCCGGCCACCTCGACCGCGTGGGCCGCTCGCTCAACGCCAGCGTCGTGGCCTACAACCAGGCGATGGGCTCGCTCGAGGGTCGCGTGCTGGTGTCGGCGCGGCGCTTCACCGAGCTCGGGGTGACCACCGAGCACCTCGAGGCGCCGCGCCAGGTCGAGACGGTTCCCCGCTCGGCAGCCGCACCCGAGCTGGCCCTGCTCGGCGACGTCCCGGGCGCCTCGGGCGACCCGGCGCTCGACGCCCTGCTCGAGGAGCAGTCCCCGTCACCCCCGGCGCGCCGCGCCGAGGGCGCGTGAGGGCGGTCCTAGGTTGGGTGCCGTGACACGGGCCGACGGGTTCTGGCGGGCGGGGCACGAGCCGGGCCGACAGGTCGCCGCGCTCGGCGTCGCGGTCACGCTCACCGCCGTGAGCATCGACGTCCTCCTCGTCGGCAGGCTCACGCTGTTCTTCGACCTCTGCTTCATGGTGCTGTGCCTGGGCCTGGCGGCACGGGTGCGGCGGCGCGACTTCTACCTGGTGGCGTTGCTGCCGCCCGTGCTGATGACGGCGGTCTTCGGCTTCGTCGCGATCGTCGCCCGCGACGCCGTCGCCGATCCGGCCGACAGCCTGCTGCAGGCCCTGGTCTCCGGCGTCGCCACCCACGGCGTGGCCCTCTTCATCGGCTACGCGCTCTGCCTGGGCTGGCTCGCGTGGCGACTGCACCGCGAGGGCGAGGCGGGTGTCGCCGCCGAGCTCGAGCGCGAGCTCGGTCAGCCCGCCCGCTGACCCGGCCGCTCAGTCCTCGAAGCGGGAGACGTCGCCGGCCCCGCGGCGTACGACCACGGGCTCGGCGTCGGACCAGTCGATCACCGACGTGGGCTCGGCGGTCACCTCGCCCGACTCGACGACCACGTCGACGACGTGGTCGAGGTCCTCCTTGATCTCCCAGCCGTTGGTCCGCGCCTCGGTCTCGCCGGGCAGGATCAGCGTGCTGGTGAGGATCGGCTCGCCGAGCTGCTCGAGCAGGGCGCACACGAGCGCGTGGTCGGGGATGCGCACGCCGACGGTGCGCTTCTTCGGGTGCATCAGCCGCTTCGGCACCTCACCGGTGGCCGGAAGGATGAAGGTGTAGGGGCCCGGTGTCGCCGCCTTGATCGCCCGGAACGCCGAGTTGTCGACGTGGACGAACTGCCCGAGCTGGGCGAAGTCCTTGCACATCAGCGTGAAGTGGTGGCGGTCGTCGAGCTCGCGGATCCGCAGGATCCGGTCGCGGCCGTCCCGGTTGCCCAGCTGCGAGCCCAGGGCGTACCCCGAGTCGGTGGGGTAGGCGAGGAGCGCGTCGTCGCGCAGCGCCTCGACGACCTGGGTGACGAGCCGCGGCTGCGGGTTGTCGGGGTGGATGTCGACGTAGCGCGCCACGACCGTCAGGCCCTCTGTGCCGCGCGGAGGTCGCGCCGCAGCTCGGGCGGCAGCGCGAAGATTAGGGACTCCTCGGCGGAGTGGACGGCACGGGCGTCGGGGAAGCCGCGCTCGGAGAGCCATGCCAGCACGCCCTCGACGAGGTCCTCGGGCACCGAGGCACCGGAGGTGACCGAGATGGTCTCGACGCCCTCCAGCCACGCCTCCTCGATCTCGGTGTGGTCGTCGACGAGGTACGACGCCTTCGCCCCGGACTCCAGCGCCACCTCGACCAGCCGCACGGAGTTCGAGGAGTTGCGCGAGCCCACCACGATGACGAGGTCGGCGGCGGCGGAGATCTCCTTGATCGCGAGCTGGCGGTTCTGGGTGGCGTAGCAGATGTCGTCGCTCGGCGGGTCGATCAGCAACGGGAACCGCTCGCGGATCGCGGCGACGGTCTCCAGGGTCTCGTCGACGCTCAGCGTGGTCTGCGACAGCCAGGCGACCCGCGCCGGGTCGCGCACGACGATGCGCTCGACGTCGGCGGGGCCCTCGACCAGCTGGATGTGGTCGGGCGCCTCGCCCGAGGTGCCCTCGACCTCCTCGTGCCCGGCGTGGCCGATCAGGAGGATGTCGTAGTCGTCGGCCGCGAAGCGCTTGGCCTCGTGGTGGACCTTGGTGACCAGCGGGCAGGTCGCGTCGATGGTCTTGAGGCCGCGCTGGGCCGCCTGCGCGTGCACCGCCGGGGAGACGCCGTGCGCGGAGAACACCACCGTCTGGCCCTCGGGGACCTCGTCGAGCTCCTCGACGAACACCGCACCGCGGGCCTCGAGGTTGGCCACCACGTGCTTGTTGTGCACGATCTGCTTGCGGACGTAGACCGGCGAGCCATAGAGCTCGAGCGCCTTCTCGACGGTGATGACGGCCCGGTCCACGCCGGCGCAGTAGCCGCGGGGGGCCGCCAGCAGGACGTTCTTGGCGGTCTCGGGGTCGAGCACCGGGGGCAGGCCGAGGTCTGTCATGGGCTCCAGTCTACGGGCCGGGCCCGGCCTCCCGGGGCGGCTGTGTCGCTCCTCTCCCCTATCCTCGCGGCGTGCCCTCACTCCGCGACGCCACGGCCGAGTCGCCGGCTCCGGTGCGGGCCGTCGCCAACGCCGTGGCGCAGTGGATCGACAAGCTCGGCGGCGTCTGGGTCGAGGGCCAGATCGCCCAGGTCAACCGCCGTCCGGGGGTCAACACGGTCTTCATGACCCTGCGCGACACCGTCGCCGACATCTCCGTCACCCTGACCTGTGCGCGCTCGCTCGTCGACTCGATGAACCCGCCCCTCGTCGAGGGCGCGAGCGTCGTGGTGCACGCCCGCCCCAGCTTCTACGCCAACCGCGGCTCCTTCTCGCTCGCCGCCCGCGAGATCCGCATGATCGGCCTCGGCGAGCTGCTCGCCCGCCTCGAGCGCCGGCGCCAGCTGCTCGCCGCCGAGGGGCTGTTCGCCCCCGAGCTCAAGCGCGACCTGCCGTTCCTGCCCGGCCGCGTCGGACTGGTGACCGCGCCCAACAGCGCCGCGGAGCGCGACGTGCTCGACAACGCGCGTCGCCGCTGGCCGGCGGTGCAGTTCGAGGTGGCCTACGCCGCCATGCAGGGCACGCGCTCGGCCGCCGAGGTGATCGAGGCGCTCGACCGGCTCGAGCGCAACGCCGACGTCGACGTCGTCGTGGTCGCGCGCGGCGGTGGCTCCATCGAGGACCTGCTGCCCTTCTCCGACGAGGCGCTGGTCCGGGCGGTGCACCGGATGCGCACGCCCGTGGTGTCCGCGATCGGCCACGAGCCCGACCAGCCGCTGCTCGACCTCGTCGCCGACGTCCGTGCCTCCACCCCCACCGACGCCGCCAAGCTCGTGGTGCCCGACATGGCCGAGGAGCTCAACGGCGTGACGTGGGCTCGCGACCGGCTCCGCCAGGTGATCACCCAGCGGATCGCCCGGGAGCAGGAGTGGCTGGCCCAGGTCCGCTCGCGACCGGCGATGGCCGACCCGCGCAACCTGCTCGCCGTCCGGTCCGACGAGGTGGGCGACCTGCTCGCCCGCGCGCGGCGTACGCTCGCCCACCGCCTCGACCGCGCCGCCGACGACATCGGCCACCAGCGCGCCCGCGCGCAGGCGCTCTCGCCGCTCGCCACCCTGCGCCGCGGCTACGCCGTGCTCCAGGACGCCGACGGCCACGTCGTGACGTCGGTCGCCCAGGCCTCGCCCGGCGCGCCGGTCTCGGTGCGCGTCGCCGACGGCCGGATCCACGCGACCACCGACCGCACCGAAGCAGCCACCCCCCTCGGGGTCGGCACCGACGAGGAGGACCCCGATGAGTGACGCCCCCAGCTACGAAGAGGCTCGCGAGGAGCTCATCGAGGTCGTCCGCACCCTCGAGGCCGGCGGCACGACCCTCGAGGAGTCGCTCACCCTCTGGGAGCGCGGCGAGGCGCTGGCGAAGCTGTGCCAGGAGTGGCTCGACGGCGCGCGCAAGCGGCTCGACGAGGCGATGGGTGCCGAGTCCGAGGACTGACCTCGACGCCGACCGCCCGGCCCCCCGTACGAACCCCCGAGCGGTGAGTGAGGCAACTTTCCCGCGCCCAGAACCTGCCCCACGCACCGCCACCGACCGTACGGACCCCCGAGCGGTGAGTGGCGCAGCTTTCCCGCGCCCAGAACCTGCCCCACGCACCGCCACCGACGCGCGGACCCCCGAGCGGTGGGTGAGGCAGCTTTTGGGCGCCCAGAACCTGCCCCACGCACCGCCACCCGACCGCCCGGCCCCCGAGCGGTGAGTGAGGCAGTTGTCCCGCCCCCAGAACCTGCCCCACGCACCGCCACCCGACCGCCCGGCCCCCCCGAGCGGTGAGTGACGCAGCTTTCCCGGGCCCAGGACATGCCCCACGCACCGCCACCGCCACCCGACCGCGCGGACCCGAGCGGTGGGTGAGGCAGCTTTCCCGCGCCCAAAACCTGCCCCACGCACCGCCACCGACAGCGCGCACCCCCGAGCGGTGAGTGACGCAGCTTTCCCGCGCCCAGAACCTGCCCCACGCACCGCCACCCGACCGCCCGGCCCCCCGAGCGACGAGCGCCGCGTCAGCGGGTGAGCAGCCCGAGGTACGCCTCGATCTCCTCGGCGGTGGCCGAGCCGTAGACCAGCAGCGCCTCGTCGCCGAGCTCGGTGGAGTAGCCGGTGTCGCCGCCGTCGTCGGTCCACGTCTGCCAGGTCCGCGCGACCTCGGAGTCGACGCTGACCTCATCGCCGCCTTCCGCCTCCTCGTCGACGTACAGCTCGACCAGGTCGGCGACGGAGCTGTCCTGCTGGCGGATCCCGATGAAGTCGCCGTCGTCGGTCAGCACGCCCAGGCCCCACCGCGGGTCGGCGCCGGCGCGCAGCTCGACGCTCGAGGCCTCCCACCCGTCGGGGAGCTGGCGGGGATGTGCGACGGAGAGGTCGGCGTCCTGGGCGAGCCGCACGCTCTCCTGCCAGTCCACCGGCTGGGTCGGCTCCTCGGCCTCGCCGCGGAACAGCGAGCGCCACAGCGCGAACGCCAGGACGAAGACCACGGTCACCACGAGGGCGCCCGTCATGCCGCCGAACGAGCGGTTGTAACGACTGGGCTGCGCACTCACGCCCCCATTCTCCCAGCCTGCCCGGAGGCGCCCGGCCGGCGGGTCGCCGGTGCCGCACCTGCGGCGTCCACGGCGACAACGAGACGCACCTGCGGCATACTCCTCGCGTGACTACCTACCGGATCGCGGAGGCGGCGGAGATCCTCGCCGTCAGCGACGACACCGTACGCCGCTGGGTGGAGGCAGGACGCATCCCCTCGCAGCGCACCGATGGCCGCACCACCGTCCTGGGCGCGGACCTCGCGCACCTCGCGGAGCACCTCGCCGAGTCGGGCGAGGTCGCCGAGCGCGACCGCACGCGCGCCGGCACCGTCAGCGCCCGCAACCGCATGAGCGGGATCGTCACGCGGGTCAAGCGCGACCACGTGATGGCGCAGGTCGAGATGATCTGCGGTCCCTACCGCGTGGTGTCGCTGATGAGCAGCGACGCCGCCGACGAGCTCGGTCTCGAGCCCGGCGTACGCGCCATCGCCAGCGTGAAGTCCACCAACGTGGTCGTCGAGGTCCCCCGGTGAGGCGGCTCCTGGCGATCGTCCTCCTCGTCCCCCTCGCGGCCTGCGGCGGCGAGGGTGGCGCCGGCGCTCACGGGGAGCTCACCGTCCTCGCCGCGGCGTCCCTGACCGACGTCTTCGAGGAGCTCGCGACGCCCTTCGAGAGCGAGCACGGCGTCGACGTCCGGTTCTCCTTCGGCTCGAGCACCGACCTCGCCGAGCAGGTCGCCGACGGCGCCCCGGGCGACGTGCTGGCCACCGCCGACGAGGCGTCGATGAGCCTCGCCGAGGATGCCGGCGCCGCCCGAGAGGCTGTGACGTTCGCGACCAACGTGCTCACCATCGTCGTGCCGGAGGGCAACCCGGCCGGGATCGCGTCGCTCGCCGACCTGGCCGACGCCACCTGGGTGCGCTGTGCCGACGAGGCGCCGTGCGGCAAGGTCGCGCAGGCGGTGCTGGAGGCGGAGGGCGTCACCGCGGAACCGGTCAGCCTCGAGGAGGACGTGCGCGCCACCCTCGACAAGGTGCTCTCCGGGGAGGCCGACGCCGGGCTCGTGTACGCCACCGACGCCGTCGCCGCGGCCGACGACGTCGACGCCGTCGAGATCCCGGGCGCCGACGAGGTGCCGACCTCGTACCTCGCCGCGACGCTGGAGCAGTCCGAGCACCCCGAGCTGGCCGCGGACTGGCTCGCGTGGGTGACCTCGGAGGAGGGCCGGACGATCCTCCACGACGCCGGCTTCGGCACCCCGTGAGGGACCGCCTGGGCCGCCCGCCCGCGCTGCTCGTGCTGCCGGCGGTCCTCGCCACGCTGCTGCTGCTCGTCCCGCTGGTGGCGATGGTCGCCAGCACCAGCTGGCAGGACCTCCCCGGCCACCTCACCTCGCGCACGGCCCTCGACGCGCTGCGCATCTCCCTGGTCACCTCGACGGTCGCGATCGCCGCCTGCCTGCTGCTCGGGCTGCCGCTCGCCTGGCTGCTGGCCCGGGTCGACTTCCGCGGCCGCGGAGCCTTACGCGCGCTCGTCACGGTGCCGCTGGTCCTGCCCCCCGTCGTCGCGGGCGTCGCGCTCCGCAGCGCCTTCGGGCGGACGGGGCTCGTCGGCGAGCCACTCCTGGCGTGGACCGGCTTCGCCTTCCCCTTCACCACCTGGGGCGTCGTGCTGGCCCACGTGTTCGTGTCGATGCCGTTCGTCGTCATCGCGATCGAGGGGGCCCTGCGCTCGGCGGACCCGAGGTACGACGCGGCTGCCGCGACGCTGGGCGCGACCCGCTGGACGACGTTCCGGCGGGTCACGGTCCCGCTCGCGCTGCCCGGCGTGGTCGCCGGAACGGTCCTGGGGTGGGCCCGCTCGCTGGGCGAGTTCGGCGCCACCATCACCTTCAACGGCAACTACCCCGGCACCACGCAGACGATGCCGACCCTCATCTACGTCACCCGTCAGTCCGACCAGGACGCCGCGCTGTCGCTGAGCCTGCTGATGCTGCTCGTCTCGATCGGCGTCCTGATCGCGCTGCGCGACCACTGGCTGGGGACCCCGTGAGGGCCGGGCGGCTGGTGGCCGACCTCCAGGTCGCGGGCCGGGTGGAGGCCGGCTTCACCGCCGAGCCGGGCGAGGTGCTCGCCGTCATCGGCCCCAACGGCGCGGGCAAGAGCTCCCTGCTCCACGCGATCGCCGGTCTCGTGGACGCCACCGGCCGGGCGCGCCTCGGCGACACCGACCTGCTCGCCCTGCCCGTCCGCGAGCGCCGGGTGGGGCTGGTCTTCCAGGGTCAGCTGCTCTTCCCGCACCTCACCGCCCTCGACAACGTCGCGTTCGGCCTCCGCGCCCGCGGCGCGAGCCGGGCCGAGTCCGAGGCGGTCGCCCGCGACTGGCTCGAGCGCTTCGGGATCGCCGACCTCGCCGGCCGGCGTCCCCGCGAGCTCTCGGGCGGCCAGGCCCAGCGGGTCGCGATCGCGCGGGCGCTGGCGACCGGACCCGACGTCCTGCTGCTCGACGAGCCCTTCACCGGGCTCGACGTCTCGGTGCAGATGGCGCTGCGGATGGAGCTCGGCCGGCACCTGCGCGACTTCCCGGGGGTGGCTCTGCTGGTGACTCACGACGCGATCGACGCGCTGACCCTGGCCGACCGGGTGCTCGTCCTCGACGGCGGCCGGGTCGCCCAGGTGGGTCCGCCGGCGGAGGTCGCCGCGGAGCCCCGCACGTCCCACGTCGCCAGGCTCGTCGGCCTCAACCTCGTCGCGGACGGCGACACGCTCCTCGCCTTCCCGCCCGACGCGGTGGTGGTCTCCCTGCAGGAGCCCGAGGGCTCCACCCGGCTGCGGTGGCGGGGCCCCATCGCGACCCTCGCCCCGCACGGCGACGCCGTACGCCTGATGGTGCACGCGTCGCCCGACCTGCTCGCCGACCTGACCCCCGCGGCCGCCACCGAGCTCGGGCTCGTCCCGGGCCGCGAGGTGTGGCTGTCGACCAAGGCGACCGCGGTGAGCAGGTACCCGGCGCGCCGATAGCATGCGCGCCATGAGCGCCAGCGTCCCGAAGCCCGAACGCAACCTCGCCCTCGAGCTCGTGCGCGTCACCGAGGCGGCCGCCATGGCCGCCGGGCGCTGGGTGGGCCGCGGCGACAAGAACGACGCCGACCGCGTCGCCGTCGAGGCGATGCGCGTGATGATCTCCACCGTCGAGATGCGGGGCACGGTCGTCATCGGCGAGGGCGAGAAGGACAACGCCCCGATGCTCTACAACGGCGAGGAGGTCGGCGACGGCACCGGCGCCGAGTGCGACGTCGCGGTCGACCCCATCGACGGCACCACGCTCACCGCGAAGGGCATGAGCAACGCGATCTCGGTGCTCGCGGTGTCGCCGCGCGGCTCGATGTACGACCCGAGCGCCGTGTTCTACATGGAGAAGCTGGTAACCGGCCCCGAGGCCGCCGACGTCGTCGACATCCGGCTGCCGGTGCGGGAGAACATCGCCCGTGTCGCGAAGGCCAAGGGCCTCTCCGCCCACGACGTCACGGTGGTGCTGCTCGACCGACCGCGGCACGCCAAGCTGGTGGAGGACATCCGCGAGACCGGCGCCCGGATCAAGTACATCACCGACGGCGACGTGGCCGGCGCGATCATGGCGGCGCGGCCCGACACCGGCGTGGACCTCCTGCTCGGCGTGGGCGGCACGCCGGAGGGGATCATCGCGGCCTGCGCGATGAAGTGCCTCGGCGGCACGATCCAGGGCCGGCTGTGGCCCCAGGACGACGACGAGCGCCAGAAGGCCCTCGACGCGGGCCACGACCTCGACCCCGACAACGTGCTCCACACCGACGACCTGGTGACCGGCGACGACGCCTTCTTCGTGGCGACCGGCATCACCGACGGCGAGCTGATGCGCGGGGTGCGCTACCGCGGCGACGGCGTCACGACGCACTCGCTCGTGATGCGCTCGCGCAGCGGCACGGTCCGCTCGATCACCGCCGACCACCGCCTCTCGAAGCTGCGCGCCCTCTCCTCGATCGACTTCGACAACTGAGGCGACTCCCGGCGGGCGGCACACTGCTCTGGCTCACGGGACGCGCGGGAGGGCCCGCGTCGTGTTCACTGGAGCCATGTCCTCCCGCCGCCCCACCACCGAGGCGCCCGCCGTGTCCGAGGAGCTCTTCGCGCCCGTCGCCGAGCAGGTCGAGCTCTGCTACCAGACCTTCGGCGACCCCGACGCGGAGCCGCTGCTGCTGGTGATGGGGCTGAGCGGACCGATGACCTGGTGGGACGAGGCGTTCTGCGAGCAGCTGGCGTCCGCCGGCTTCTACGCCGTGCGCTATGACAACCGCGACACCGGACGCTCCTCCCGCTACCGCTCGAGCGTCCGCGGGGACCAGCTGGTGCGCGCCTTCCTCACCGGCCGCGCCGACGCGCCGTACTCCATGTCGGACCTCGCCGGCGACGCCGTCGCGCTGCTGGACCACCTCGGCATCGACTCGGCGCACGTCGTCGGGGTGTCGATGGGCGGGATGATCGCCCAGACCGTGGCGCTCGAGCACCCGTCCCGGGTGCGGTCGCTGACCAGCATCAGCTCGACGACGGGCCGCCGCACGGTCGGCTGGCAGCACCCCTCCCTGCTGCCGCGGCTCATCGCGCCCCGCAAGGCCGGCCGGGACGCGTACGTCCAGAGCAGCCTCGCGATGTGGTCCCTGATCGGGTCGGCGGGCTTCCCGAGCGACCCCGACTCGCTGCGCACGCGCGCCCGCGACACCTTCGACCGCGGGATCAGCGCGAGCGGCGTGGTGCGGCAGATGCTCGCCATCCTCACCCAGCCCGACCGCACCGCGCGCCTGCGCAGCCTCCGGATGCCGGCCCTGGTCATCCACGGCACCGCCGACAAGATGGTGCACGTCAGCGGCGGCCGCTCGACCGCGGCCGCGATCCCCGGCGCCGAGCTCCTCCTCATCGACGGGATGGGCCACGACCTGCCCGCCAAGCTCTTCGACACCTTCGTGGACGCGATCGCCCGGACCGCCGACCGCGCGGGCGGGTAGGGGTCGCCCTGTTTCCAATCCCCCGCTTAAGCGGGGGATTGCGAACATCACGGGGCATGCAGACCCCCAGAAGTTCGCGACACGCTCAGGAAGTCCCGGCGGCTTCCGCGCTATCGCCCGGACCGCCGCCCGCGCGGGCGCGTAAGGTCTCCTATTTCGAATCCCCCGCTTAAGCGGGGGATTGCGAACATCCCGGGGCATGCAAACCCCGAGAAGTTCGCGACACGCTCAGGAAGTCCCGGCGCCTCGCGCTTCCCCAGCCCGACTCCCCCGCTCGCCCTCGCCGCGGGATGAGCGCCCGCCGACGCGCGCCCGCCTCCAGCCCGAGTCCCGGTTCCAGCGCACCCCGCGCGCCCGCCTCGGCGCCCGCCCCGATCCCCCAGCCCTACGCCGGGCGCGCGCCGGCCTCGGCAGCCGCGGTGAAGACGTCGGGCTCGCCGAAGCCGGCGTCGGCGAAGGCGGCTCGTACGGCGTCGCCCGCCGCGCCGGCGTCCCGCTCGGGCACCAGGCCGATGACGCAGCCGCCGAAGCCGCCGCCGGTCATCCGGGCACCGAGCGCGCCCGCGTCGAGCAGGGCCTCGACCGCCGTGTCGACCTCGGGCACGGTGATGCGGAAGTCGTCGCGCATCGACGCGTGCGAGGCGGTGAGGGCGGGGCCGACGTCGGGCAGCCGCCCCTCGTCGAGCAGCCGCACCACCGACAGCACCCGGTCGTCCTCGGTGACGACGTGCCGGACGTAGCGGCGCAGCTCCTCGTCGTCGAGGCGGGCCAGCGCGTCGTCCAGGTCGTCCGTGGTGACGTCGCGCAGCGCCCGGACGCCCAGCAGGCCGGCGGCCCGCTCGCACCCGCTGCGCCGCGCGCCGTACTCCCCGTCGGAGTGCCGGTGCGGCGCCCGGGTGTCGGCGACCAGCAGGACCAGCCCGGACGAGGCTGGGTCGAACGGGACCGGGCGCGAGGTCAGGTCGCGCATGTCGCAGAACAGCGCGTGGCCGGCCTCGCCGCGCAGGCTGGCGAGCTGGTCCATCCCGCCGGTCGGCGCGCCGACCGCGTCGTTCTCGACCCGCCGGCTGAGGTCGAGCAGCCCGTCCGGGCCGAGACCGAGCCCGAGGTGGTCGTCGAGCGCGCCCGCCACCGAGCAGACCAGCGCGGCTGAGGACGACAGGCCCGCGCCCGTCGGCACGTCGGAGTCGATCTCGATCCGCAGGGGCGGCACGTCGACGCCGTCGTCGTGCAGCAGCCAGAGCGCACCGAGGACGTACGACGCCCAGCCGGGGACGTCGGCGCGGTCGGCCAGGCCGGTCGCCTCCACGGTCACCGGGTCGGCCTCCTGCCGGGACACCACCGTCCATCCGGAGCCGGCCGCACGCACCTCGGCCGAGCAGCCCATGGGCAGCGCCATCGGCAGCACGAAGCCGTCGTTGTAGTCGGTGTGCTCGCCGACGAGGTTGATGCGTCCGGGCGCGAACCAACGCGTCACGTCTTGCCTGCTTCCAGCCGTAGGACCGGCCCACCCTCGAAGGTCGGTGATTGGTTGCCAAACCTAGCCCCAGCAGATAGACCAGTGACCGCAGTCACTGAACAGGAGGGCGCATGGCATCACGATCATCGACCCGATCACGCGGTCGCCCGGGAGCAAGACGGATTGCCGGCTCGGTGGCGTCGCTCGCCCTCGCCAGCAGCCTCCTGGCCGCCTGCGGAGGAGACGGCGGCACCCCGACGCTGAACTGGTACGTCAACCCGGACGGCGTCGACACCTTCAAGACCTACGCCGAGGAGTGCAGCACCGACCAGTACGACATCGCGGTGCAGGAGCTGCCCGCCAGCGCCACCGACCAGCGCACCCAGCTGGCCCGGCGCCTGGCGGCCGAGGACTCCTCGACCGACCTGATGAACCTCGACCCGGTGTTCGTGGCGGAGTTCGCCAACGCCGGGTGGCTGCAGGAGATCCCGGAGGAGCTCGCCACCGAGATCACCGACGGCGGCGACTACCTCCAGGGCGCCATCGACACGGTCACCTGGGACGACGGCGTGTACGCCATCCCGCTGTGGGCCAACACGCAGGTCCTGTGGTACCGCAAGTCGCTCGCCGAGGCCGCCGGTCTCGACATGACGCAGCCGGTCACGTGGGACCAGGTCATCGAGGCCGCGTCCTCCCAGGGCGGCACCGTCGGCGTGCAGGCCAACCGCTACGAGGCCTACGTGGTGTGGATCAACGCGATGATGCAGGGCGCCGGTGGCGCGATCGTCAGCGACACCGAAGCCGGCCGCGACGCGACCGTCGAGCTCGACAGCGACGCCGGGCGCAAGGCCGCGGAGATCATCCAGAAGCTGGCTGACAGCGACGCGGCGCAGGCCGACCTCACCGTGTCCAACGAGGGCACCAGCCTCGGGCAGATGTTCCCCGAGGAGGGTCCCGGCGAGTTCATGGTGAATTGGACCTTCGTCTACGCCAACTACAAGGGCCTCATCGGCTCTCCCGGCGGTCCCGCCGACGAGCAGGAGTTCGAGGACCTCGGCTGGGCGCGCTACCCCGCCACCGTCGAGGGCGAGCCCTCCAAGCCCCCGATCGGCGGCATCGACATCGGGCTCGGCGCCTACTCCGAGCACCCGGACTGGGCGCTGGAGGCGGCGCAGTGCATCACCTCCACGGAGGCGCAGGTCGACCTGGCCGTCAACGACGGCCTCATGCCCTCGACCAACTCGGCCTACGACGAGGTCGCGGCCACGGGTGAGTTCCCCGAGGACCTCCTCGACCTCTACCGCACCAGCGTCGACGAGGGCGGCCCGCGACCGAAGAGCCCCTTCTACAGCCAGATCTCGAGCGCCGTGCAGTCGTCGTGGCACTCGCCGACGTCGGTGACGCCGGACTCGACACCCCAGCAGTCGGCCGACTTCCTCACCGAGGTCCTCGCCGGAAGGAGCTTGCTGTGACGCACACGACCGTGGCTCCCGACGACAAGCGCGACGTGCGCCGGGCCGACAAGGCAGCCGCCAGCGACCGGTCGAAGGCCGAGAACCGCCTCGGCATGCGGCTGGTCGCCCCCGCGATCTTCCTGATGCTGCTGGTGACGGCGTTCCCGATGCTGAGGGCGATCTACCTCAGCGTCTTCAACTACAGCCTGACCGCACCCGACGACCGCGAGTTCGTGGGCCTGTCCAACTACCTGACCGCCCTGACCGACTCGCTGTTCTGGGAGACGACCCTCAACACCGTCTTCATCATGGTCGTGACGGTGGCGATCGAGCTCGTCATCGGCTTCGCCTTCGCCATGGTGATGCACCGCGTGATCTTCGCCCGGGGCGTCATCCGCACCTCGATCCTCATCCCCTACGGCATCATCACGGTGGTGTCGGGCTTCGCCTGGCAGTTCGCGTTCAGCAACAACAACGGCTTCGTGAACGCCTGGCTGCCCTTCGTCGAGGACAACTTCAACTGGTTCGGCGAGTACGGCTCGGCGATGGCGGCGATCATGGTCTCGGAGATCTGGAAGACCACGCCGTTCATGTCCCTCCTGCTGCTCGCCGGGCTCGCGCAGGTCTCCGAGGACATGCTCGAGGCGGCGAAGGTCGACGGCGCGACGTGGTGGCAGCGGCTGTGGAAGGTCATCCTGCCCAACATGCGCTCGGCGATCATGGTGGCGGTGCTGTTCCGCGCGCTCGACGCCTACCGCATCTTCGACAACATCTTCGTGATGACCGCCGGCGCGCAGGGCACCGAGTCCATCTCGTTCCTGACCTATCGGCAGGTCATCGAGCAGTTCCAGCTCGGCATCGGCTCAGCGCTGTCGGTGCTGCTGTTCCTCTCGGTGCTGCTCATCGCGTTCCTGATCGTCAAGATCTTCCGCGTCGACCTGGCCGCCGCGCGGCAGGAGGGCTGAGACATGTCCACGAAGAACAAGATCGGCATCGTCATCGGAGCGGCCCTGATCCTCCTGTGGTGCCTGCTGCCGGTGGCGTGGATCATCTCGCTGTCCTTCAAGAGCCAGGAGGCGATCACCAACGGCAGCCCGGGCTTCCTGCCCTCCGAGGGCGGCGGCGCCGGCTGGCAGAACTACCGCGACGTCCTCGCCGACGACCAGTTCCTGCGCTCCATCCTCAACTCGATCGGCATCTCGCTGATCGCGACCTTCCTCTCGGTCGTCATCGCCACGCTCGCGGCGTACGCCATCGCGCGCCTGGAGTTCACCGGCAAGAAGTTCGTGCTGACGCTGGCGCTGGTGATCGCGATGTTCCCGGTGGTCTCGCTGGTCGGCCCGCTGTTCGACATGTGGCGCACGTTCGGGATCTACGACACCTGGCCCGGCCTGATCATCCCCTACATGTCCTTCACGCTGCCGCTGGCGATCTGGACGCTGTCCGCGTTCTTCCGCGAGATCCCGTGGGAGATGGAGCAGGCGGCCCAGGTGGACGGCGCCACGTCGTGGCAGGCGTTCCGCAAGGTGATCGTCCCGCTCGCGGCCCCCGGTGTGTTCACCGCGGCGATCCTGACGTTCTTCTTCGCCTGGAACGACTTCGTCTTCGGGATCTCGCTCACCTCGACCGAGAACGCACGACCCATCCCGGCGGCGCTGTCCTTCTTCGTGGGGTCGGACCCGTTCAACCGGCCGGCGTCGCTGCTGGCCGCTGGAGCCGTCGTCTCGACGATTCCGATCATCGTCATTGTCCTGCTGTTCCAGCGCAAGATCGTCGCCGGCCTCACCTCCGGCGCAGTGAAGGGGTGATCAGCTCATGGCTGGCATCGAGATGAAGAACATCGTCAAGAAGTACGGCGACGGCTTCCCGGCCGTCAACGACGTGAGCATCGACGTGGAGGAGGGCGAGTTCCTCATCCTCGTCGGCCCCTCGGGCTGCGGGAAGTCGACCCTGCTGCGCATGATCGTGGGCCTGGAGGACATCACCGACGGCGACATGATCATCGGCGGCAAGCGGGTGAACGACCTCGCGCCCCGCGAGCGCAACCTGTCGATGGTGTTCCAGAACTACGCCCTCTACCCCCACCTCACCGTCTACGAGAACATCGCGTTCCCGCTCCGCCTCGCCGGGAAGTCCGACTCCGAGGTGGACCAGAAGGTGCGCGAGGCGTCGAAGACGCTCGAGCTCGACGAGCACCTCGAGCGCAAGCCCGGCAACCTCTCGGGTGGTCAGCGCCAGCGCGTCGCGATGGGGCGAGCGATCGTCCGCGACGCCGAGGCGTTCCTCTTCGACGAGCCGCTGTCGAACCTCGACGCCAAGCTGCGCGGGCAGATGCGCACCGAGATCGCCCGGCTGCAGAAGCGCCTGGGGATCACCACGGTCTACGTCACCCACGACCAGACCGAGGCGATGACGCTGGGCGACCGCGTCGCGGTGCTCAAGCGCGGCGTGCTCCAGCAGCACGCCACTCCGCGCGAGCTCTACGAGAACCCGGCGAACCTGTTCGTGGCCGGCTTCATCGGCTCGCCGCCGATGAACTTCCTGCCCGCCAAGGTCAACGGGGACTCGGTGGAGCTGCCGTTCGGCACGGTCAAGATCCCGGCCGACAAGGCGCAGAAGGCCCAGGGCAAGGACCTGCTCATCGCGGGCATTCGACCCGAGCACTTCGAGGACGCGAGCGTCGTCGACCCGGACAGGGTCACCGACGAGTCGACCTTCACCGCGAAGGTCGACGTGGTGGAGTGGCTCGGCAACGAGGCCTACGCCTACGTTCCCTTCGAGGCGCCGCCGGAGGTGCAGCAGCAGCTCCAGCAGCTCGAGCGCGACCTCGACGGCGAGTCGTTGCGTACGCAGCTGGTGGTGTCGCTCGACGGCGCCAGCCGGATCAGGGAGGGCGACGAGGCCACCATCTGGGTCGACGTCCGCAAGATGCACCTCTTCGACCCCGCCACGGGCGACAACCTCACCATGGACGCGGCCAACGCCGGCATCGTCCCGGGCGGGAACACCATGGCGAGGGCCGAGCAGGTCGGGCAGCAGCAGGACGGCGTCCAGCCGGGCGGGAGCCAGGCCACCGCCTGAGCCGAGCACCGCCACCACGGTTCTCCGGCCCCGCAGGTCGGCGACGGAACGAGGCCCCGGGAGCACCCGCTCCCGGGGCCTCGCTCACGTCGGGCGGCTCAGGCGGAGAGCCGCTCGCCGCTCTCGGTGTCGAACACGTGGACGTGCTGCGGGTCCGTCGTGACGTAGAGCGTCTCGCTCTTCTGCGGCTCGTGGCGGCCGCTCATCCGGATGATGACCGTGGACGGGACCCCCTCGACGTCGCTCGTGCCGTAGACGTAGCTGTCCGCGCCGAGCTGCTCGACCACGGTCACCTGGACGGGGAGCCCGCCCTCCTCGGCCGACACGATGCGCCAGTTCTCCGGTCGTACGCCGACGGTGACGCGGCCCTGCATCGTGCGCTCGGCGGTGGGGTCCACCGGCACCGTGTAGCCGCCGATCCTCACCTCGCCGTCGGCAGCGAGCCCTTCGAGCAGGTTCATCTGCGGGGAGCCGATGAAGCCGGCGACGAAGAGGTTGGCGGGCTTGTCGTAGAGGCGCAGCGGCGTGTCGACCTGCTGCAGGACGCCCAGCTTCATCACCGCGACCCGGTCGCCCATCGTCATCGCCTCGACCTGGTCGTGGGTGACGTAGACGGTGGTGATGCCGAGGTCCTGCTGGAGGCGGGCGATGTCGGTGCGGGTCTGCACGCGCATCTTGGCGTCGAGGTTCGACAGAGGCTCGTCCATGCAGAAGACCTGGGGCTGGCGCACGATCGCGCGGCCCATCGCCACCCGCTGCCGCTGCCCGCCCGAGAGCGCCTTGGGCTTGCGGCCGAGGAACTCGGTGAGGCCGAGCATCTCCGCCGCCTGGGCGACGCGCTTCTTGCGCTCGTCGGACGACACCTTGGCCATCTTGAGCGAGAAGCCCATGTTCTCCTCCACCGACATGTGCGGGTAGAGGGCGTAGTTCTGGAAGACCATCGCGATGTCGCGGTCCTTGGGCGGGACGTTGGTGACGTCCCGGTCGCCGATGAGGACCCGGCCCTCGTTGATCTCCTCGAGCCCCGCGAGCATGCGCAGGGTGGTGGACTTTCCGCACCCGGAGGGACCGACGAGGACCATGAACTCGCCGTCCTCGATCTCCAGGTCGATGCCCGGGACCGCCGGTTCATCCGCCCCCGGATACCACCGCTGGGCGCCTTCGAACGTCACTGATGCCATTGTCTGCTCCTTCACCGGCAGGTACGTGCCGGACGATCCGTCGTGAAGTGACGCAGGCCACAGTAGCGGCACCCGGCCCGCCGCAAGTGGGCGTCCGAGCGGGCGCCCGGGTGGGTGTCCGGGTGCCTGGGCTCAGAAGGTGCCGAGGTACTTGCGCGGGGTGCCCGGTGCGGGCAGGCGCTGCACCTGCACCGAGCCCATCAGCGCCAATCCCCGCACCCGTACGACGGGCGAGTCCGGGCCGATCTCGGCGGGCACCTTGTCGCGGGCCTGCCCGTAGTCGCCCATGATCGGGGTGCCGTCGACCACGACGTGCACGTGGGCCGGGACGAGGATCTTGACGTCGCCCATGATGGCGCTGGCGTTGATCTGGGTCTCGTGACTGGTCAGGATCGCCTCGCGGAGGTCCAGCGTGACGCTGCCCATGAGCGAGAACGCCGAGTGGTGCTCGGGCACCTGCCACACGCCCCGACGCCGGCAGTCGCCCATGATGGCGGTCGAGGAGTTGTGCCCGACAGCCGGGACCGAGGGCTGCGGGCGGCGCACCGGCGCCGCGGCCGGGGGCGTCACGGGGCCCGCCGGCTGGAGGTCGACGGTGATCGGCACGAGCTCGCCGTAGGTCTTGGCCTGCCAGGTCAGCTCCAGGCGCTCCTCGAGCTCGTCGAGGTCGAGCCGGCCCTCGGCCGCGGCGTCGCGCAGCACGTCGGCGACGCGCTGGCGGTCGGCGTCGGAGACGCGCATCTGCGACGGGTCGTACGGGTGCTCGATCTCCCCCATGGTCCAAGACTAGCGAGGTCCGCGGCCCGCGACCCGTGACGTGCGTCAGGCAGGCACCGGCAGGCGGGCAGCCTCAGGCGGGCGGTCGGGGCGCGGCGAAGTGCTGGTAGTCCTTCGAGGACAGCCAGTCGCCTCCCCACTCCCAGCCGATGCGCGCGAAGGCCCTGACGACGAGGTCGCCGGCCCGGACGACGCCGGGCGAAACCGGTGCGGAGCGGCCGCGGTCGATCGCGACGAAGCGCCGCCCCGCCGGCGGGTCGACCGAGCCGGGGCGCACGTAGGGATTCTGCACCGGGTTGAGGTCGATCGCGGCACCGAAGGCGTGCTGCGACCAGCTCGACTGCCCCGCGACCCGGCGGCAGTTGAAGCCGGAGGTGTTGTTGGCCGCCATCGAGGCGTCGTCGTCGGCGCCGTAGTCGTCGACCAGCCGCATCCGCGCGATCGGCCACCCGGCGTCGTACAGCCGCCCGAAGACCCCGGTCACCGCGCGCGCCCACCGGCGGTGCACCACCATCTCGCCGGTGCGGGCACGGCCGTCGAGGTCGCGGTGCGTCATCCGGAGGTGGCGGAGGTCGCGCAGCGGAACCGGGCAGCCGGGGCGGTGGCTGCGGCGCATCCGCTGCGCGAGGTCGGCGTCGATGCGACTCACGGAGGCGGCGTACGCCGGGTCCGCAGCCTGCCCGGCCCCGGGCTCGGCGCCCAGCCCGGTGCACCGGCGGCGCGCGCGCCAGTCGGCGACCGCGCGGGTGCGGGCGGCGCCGGCCAGAGGCACCGGACGGCCGTCCGTGGCGGAGATCCGGGCCGGGGTCCACGACTTCCCGACGACCCCGTCGGCGTCCAGGGTGACCGAGAGGACGCCCGTCGCGGACTGGCGGTCGTGGTACCAGACGAAGTTGCCCAGCCCGTAGCCGACGAAGGTGTCCCCCGCCCAACCGGCGCCGCCGAGGACGTGCGAGTGGCTGCCCACGACGACGTCGGCGCCGGCGGCGGCCAGGTCGCGGACCAGCAGGCGCTGCGACTGCGTGGGGCACGACTCGTACTCCTTGCCCCAGTGGAGGTAGACCACCACGAGCTGGTCCCTCGCAGCGGCCGCCTCGACCGCGTCGAGCAGGGCACCCGGTCGCCGGCCGCGCGCCGACGCCGTGCCGGGGTTCGACGGCCCGGCCCTCCAGACGCCGCTCGACCCCTCGCGCTGCACGCCGTCCGCGGCGAGGAAGGCCACCTCCAGGCCGCCCGCGCGCACGACGTGCGGGGTGAGCGCCTCGGTCTCGTCACGACCCGCACCGACCATCGCGAGCCCGCGGGTCCGCCCCGCCGCCAGCGTGTCGGCGAGCCCGACGGCGCCGTAGTCGCCCACGTGGTTGTTGGCGACGCTCACCACGTCGATCCCCGACGCGAGCAGCACGTCGACCGCACGGGGGCCGGCGCGGAAGTGGTAGCGGTCCTGGGGGCGCTCGAGCTCCTTGGGGTCCGGGCGGCCGCGGGTGGTGAGGGCCGTCTCGAGGTTCACCATCGCCACGTCCGCGGCGCGCAGGGTGCGGGCGACCGGGCCGAGCGAGGCGTCACGGCGCTCGAGCAGCCGGCCGGCGTCCCCCTCGAAGTGCACGTCGCCCCCGAATGCGAGGGTGACCCGGCCGGTGCTCGCCGGCTCGGTCGTCGCGGTCACCGGCGACGGGGGCGGGGGCGCCTCCGCCGGCGCCGAGGACGTGCAGCCCGAGGCGACGAGCACGCAGGCGAGGACCACCACCAGCCGGCGACCGCGTCCGTCCACGCCTCGATTGTGCCGTGGCACAGGTAGCCAACGAGTAGAGCGGGATTGAGCGGGAGGTGGGCGGGCAGGTGGGCGGTGGGTCAGGCGGCGGCCGTGGCCAGCTGTCGCGCGACTGCCAGGGCGGCCTGCCGGCCCGCCCGGGAGGCGCCGATGGTGCTCGCCGACGGGCCGTAGCCCACCAGCTGCACCCGCGGGTCGCGCACCGCCGTGGTCGCGCCCTGGACGTTGCCGCGCACCGGCACGAGTGCGATGCCGCCCTCCGGGGACCGCAGGCCGAGCGGCGCCAGGTGGTCGACGGCCGGGCGGAAGCCCGTGGCCCAGAGGATCGCCCCGGCCGGCTCGAAGCGACCGTCCGCCCACCGCACGCCGTCCGCCTCGATGCGCTCGAACATCGGGAGCCGCTCGTACGCCCCGAGCCGGGCGGCCTCCTGCTCCTGCGGGCGCAGGGCCAGACCGGTCACGCTCACCACGCTCGCCGGCGGCAGCCCGCGGCGTACGCGCTCCTCGACCGCCGTCACCGCCGCGAGGCCGGCCGCGCCGTCGAGCTCCTCGCGCCAGACCGGCGGACGGCGGGTCACCCACAGCGTGCCGGTGACGGGCGCGAGCTCGCCGAGGAGCTGGACCGCCGACGCCCCGCCACCGACGACCACCACGCGGCGCCCACGGAAGTGCTCGGCGCCCGGGTAGTGCGCGGTGTGCAGCTGCTCCCCGGCGAACGACGCGATGCCGGGGTAGAAGGGCACGAAGGGGCGCGTCCAGGTGCCGGTCGCGTTGACGAGGGTCCGCGTCCGCCACACGCGGTCGCCCGCGCGGACGACCAGCAGGTCGTCCTCGCTCTCGACCCGGTCGACGTGCACGGGGCGCACGACGGGCAGGTGGTGCCAGCGCTCGTAGCCGTCGAAGTAGTCGGGCACGACGAGGTTCGCCGCCTCGTCCGAGCCGTCCGGGGCGGTGGATCCGGGCAGGTCGGCGACGCCGTGCACGTCCCGCATGCTGAGCGAGGCCCACCGGTGCTGCCAGGCGCCGCCCGGCTGCGGGTTGGCGTCGAGGACGAGGTGGTCGATGCCGCGCTGGCGCAGGAAGTACGACGCCGCGAGGCCGGCCTGGCCGGCGCCGACCACCAGGGAGTCGAGGGGCTGCACGTCGGTGCAACGCCGCCCCGTGCCCCCCTATGCCCGCCCTGCGCCCGTGCCCGCCCGTGCCCCGGCGGGCCTGTCGTCGCGGGGCGTGGCGTGGCAGCCTCGGGGCATGGACACCGCCACCCCCTCCCTCGCCGCCCTCGCCACCCGGCTCCTCGACCTGCACCACGCCGGCACGACGCTCGTCCTGCCCAACGTCTGGGACGCCTGGTCGGCAACGGTCGTCGCGGGCGCCGGCTTCGGCGCCCTGAGCATCGGCAGCCACCCGCTGGCCGACTCGCGCGGCCAGGGCGACAAGGAGGACATGACGATCGACGACGCCCTCGACGGCGTACGCCGGATCTGCGCGGCCGTCCCGGACGTGCCGGTCACCGCCGACATGGAGTCCGGCTACGGCGTCGCCCCGGCGGAGCTGGTCGAGCGGCTGCTCGAGGCCGGCGCCGTCGGCCTGAACGTCGAGGACACCGTCCACTCCGAGAGCGGGCGGATGCGGTCGGCGTCGGAGCACGCGGACTACGTCGGCGCGATCCGGCAGGCCGCCGACGCCGCCGGGGTCGACCTCGTCGTCAACGCCCGGACCGACGTGTTCTTGAAGCGGGACCAGTTCGAGGACCCGGTCGCGGAGGCCATCACCCGGCTGCGCGCGTGCGAGGAGGCCGGGGCGCGGTGCGTCTACCCCGTCGGCGTGCCCGACGCTGCCTCCCTGCAGGCCCTGCTCGAGGCGCTCGACGGCCCCGTGAACGTCATCGCCAACCCTCGCACCGGATCCGCGGCCGGCTCGCTCGAGGACCTTCGGGTCATGGGCGTGCACCGGGTGACCTTCGGCCCGAAGCTGATGCAGGAGCTGGCGCCCGACCTCGTCGCTCTGGTGGCCCCCTGGAAGTAGCCCCACGCGGGCCGGGGCCGCGCTAGCCTGCCGCCACGCCGGGCCGCCGGCGTCCGTGCGGCCCCGGACGGGCCGGCTACCGGGGGTGTCGTCGTGCGGATCGTGCTGTTCCTGGTCCCGTTCGTCCTGGCCGTCTACTGCGTCGTCGAGGCGATCTCCAGCCGTGACGGCGACGTGCGGAACCTGCCCAAGCTCTGGTGGATCCTGCTCATCCTGTTCTTCCCCGTCGTGGGGTCGATCGCGTGGCTCGTCGCCGGACGGCCCCAGCGGGCCCGCCGCCACGGCCCGCACGAGCGCAGCGCCAGCGCGTTCCCCGAGTACGACCGACCCGGGCGCTTCGCCGCCGCCGACCCGGCGGCCGACGAGGAGTTCCTCCGGCAGGTGCGCGAGCGCGCGGAGGAGCAGCGCCGCAAGGCCCGCGAGGAGAAGCGGCGCGAGGCCGAGGGCGGATCAGGACCCGAGGCCGACCCGGCGTAGCATCGGCGGCCGTGAGCGCTGCCGCTGGACCCGAGTTCCACTACTCCGACCTCCTCCCCACCGCCGGCTCCAACGGCGCCCCGGAGACCCCCTACCGGCTGGTCACCACCGAGGGCGTCTCGACCGTCGAGGCCGGGGGACGCACCTTCCTCCACGTCGAGCCGGAGGCGATCCGCCGGCTCACGGAGGAGGCGATGCACGACATCAGCCACTACCTGCGACCCGGCCACCTGGCCCAGCTGCGCCGGATCATCGACGACCCGGAGGCCTCGGGCAACGACCGCTTCGTCGCCCTCGACCTGCTCAAGAACGTCAACATCTCCGCCGGCGGCGTCCTCCCGATGTGCCAGGACACCGGCACCGCGATCGTGATGGGCAAGAAGTCCGAGGGCGTGCTCACCGGCGCCGACGACGGCGAGGCGATCAGCCGCGGGGTGTACGACGCCTACACCCGGCTCAACCTCCGCTACTCCCAGCTCGCGCCGCTCACCACGTTCGAGGAGCGGAACACCGGCACCAACCTGCCGGCGCAGATCGAGATCTACTCCACGCCGGCGCAGGACCGGCCGGAGTACAAGTTCCTCTTCATGGCCAAGGGCGGCGGCTCGGCCAACAAGTCGTTCCTGTTCCAGGAGACCAAGGCGGTCCTCAACCCGACGCGGCTCATGGAGTTCCTCGACGAGAAGATCCGCTCGCTCGGCACCGCCGCGTGCCCGCCGTACCACCTGGCGATCGTCATCGGCGGCACCAGCGCCGAGTTCGCGCTGAAGACGGCCAAGTACGCCTCCGCGCGCTACCTCGACGACCTGCCGACCGAGGGCTCGATGAGCGCGCACGGGATCCGCGACGTCGAGCTCGAGGAGAAGGTCTTCGAGCTCACCCAGTCGTTCGGCATCGGCGCGCAGTTCGGCGGCAAGTACTTCTGCCACGACGTCCGCGTCGTCCGGCTCCCCCGGCACGGGGCCTCCTGCCCGGTCGCGATCGCCGTCTCCTGCTCGGCCGACCGCCAGGCGCTCGGCAAGATCACGCCCGACGGCGTCTTCCTCGAGCAGCTCGAGACCGACCCGGCGCAGTACATGCCCGACGCCGGGCTGGCCGAGGACATCGCCGGCGGCGAGGTCGTGCGCATCGACCTCAACCAGCCGATGGCCGATATCCTGGCCGAGCTGTCGAAGCACCCCGTCAAGACGCGGCTCTCGCTCACCGGGCCGCTCGTGGTCGCCCGCGACATCGCGCACGCCAAGATCAAGGAGCGGCTCGACGCCGGCGAGGAGATGCCGGCGTACCTCAAGGACCACCCGGTCTACTACGCCGGCCCGGCCAAGACCCCCGAGGGCATGCCGTCGGGCTCCTTCGGCCCGACGACCGCCGGACGGATGGACTCCTACGTCGAGCAGTTCCAGGCCGCCGGCGGGTCGATGGTCATGCTCGCCAAGGGCAACCGCTCCAAGCAGGTGACCGAGGCGTGCGGACGCCACGGCGGGTTCTACCTCGGGTCCATCGGCGGTCCGGCTGCCCGGCTGGCGCAGGACTGCATCACCTCAGTCGAGGTGGTGGAGTACGAGGAGCTCGGCATGGAGGCGGTGTGGCGGATCGAGGTCGAGGACTTCCCGGCCTTCATCGTCGTCGACGACAAGGGCAACGACTTCTTCACCGACCCCTCGGGCGCCGTGACCGTCCCGCTGAGCTCGCTGACCGGCTCCGGCATCCGGGTCCGCTCGGCCCAGTAGCGGCCCAGTAGCGGAGGCGGGGCTCAGCGGCGGTCGGTGACCCGCGCGGCGAGGGTGGCCGCCGCCTCCCCGATCCGGTGACCGAGCGGCTCGCCTCCCTGCACGCGGCCCTGCTGGGCGCCGCCGAGGAGGACGGGCGCGTGGGCCGAGATCGCCTCGACCGCCTCGCGGACCGCCGGGAGGTCCTCGACGGTCGGCACGCTGAGCACCACGGCCGCGGGCTGCAGCGTGCGCACGGTCTCCACCCAGGACTCCACGGGCAGGTCCGCCCCGAGGTAGGTGACGTTCACGCCACGGCTGCGCAGCACGAGCGCGAAGGCCAGCACGCCCAGCTCGTGGCGCGACCCCCGCGCGAGGCCCACCACGACCCGCGGGGCGTCCGGCGGGGCGTGCGGCAGCTGGTGGAACGCCTGGGCCAGACGGCGCAGGACGGCCGCGCTGACGAAGTGCTCCCCCGCCACGCTGACGGCACCGCGCTGCCAGGCGTCGCCGAGCCGGACGAGGGACGGCAGCAGCCACTCGTCGACCGTCACGGCGAGGTCGCCCTCGGCGAAGGCCTTGTCGAGCAGGCCCTCGACCCGGGCGACGTCGAAGTCGGCGGCGGAGGTGGTGAGGTCGTCGAGCCGCGACAGCGGCGAGCCGCCGGTGCCGGACCGCGGGAACACCCCGGCGACCGGCTCGGCCAGCACCCGTCGTGCGGCCTCCCGCGGCGACCAGCCCGCGTCCACCAGGTCGCGCATCGCCGCCAGGCGGCGCACCGCCTCGTCGTCGTAGAGGCGGTAGTTGCCCTCCGAGCGCGCGGGCGCGACGACGCCGTAGCGCTGCTCCCACTTTCGCAGGGTCTCGCGCGGCACTCCGGTGAGCTGGGCGGTGCGTCCGGCGGTGTACATCTCTCTAGGGTACCCAGCGTTGGACAAAGTGTGTACAAACGCGGGGACGAAGTTGCTTGTCCACCACAGTGGACAAACTGTGGACAGGCGAGCGGCCGGCTCGGGCGCTCCGCCCGGGTCGATGTCCCTCCGTGCCGGCCGGGCCGGGCGGGACCTCCGGTCGCTAGCTGACGGCGCCGAGCCGGGTGGCCACCCTGGCCGCGGCCGCGCCGGCGAGGTGACCCAGGTGCTCGGGCCCCTCCACCATGTCCTGGTGCGCGCCGCCGAGGAGCACGCTGGTCATCGGCATGAGGGCGTCCACGGCCTCGCGGACCGCTGGCAGGTCCTCGACCGTCGGCACGGCGAGGACGGCCGCCTGCGGGTCGATCAGGCGTACGGCGCCCACCCAGGCCTCGAGCGGCAGGTCGCCCCCGAGGTAGGTGACGGCGACCCCGCGGGACCGCAGCACGAGGGCGAAGGCGAGCACGCCCAGCTCGTGGCGCGCGCCCCGGGCGAGCCCCACGACGACGCGCGGGCCGCCGCTCGGCGCCGGCTGCAGGGACTGGAAGGCGTGCGCCAGCCGGCGGTGCACGGTGGCGGTGACGAAGTGCTCCCCGGCAACCGAGACCAGCCCGCGCTGCCACGCCGTCCCCAGGTGCACCATGGAGGGCATCACCCAGTCGTCGACGACCGAGACGACGTCGTTGTCGGCGAAGCCCTCGGCGAGCAGCCGCTCGAGCCGGGGCACGTCGAAGTCCTGCGCACACTCGACCAGGGCCGCGAAGCGCTCCTCGAAGGCCGGCACCTCCGGTCGGCTCAGTCGGGCCTCTGCCGCGGCGACGTCCTCGGTGACGTGCCGGGCGGCCTCCTGGGCGGTCCACCCCGCGTCGACCAGGCTGCGCATGACGCTCAGCCGGCGCACGGCCTCGTCGTCGTACAGGCGGTAGTTGCCCGACGAGCGCTGCGGGACCACGACGCCGTAGCGCTGCTCCCACTTGCGGAGCGTCCCGGTGGGCACGCCGGTGAGCTCCGCCGCCCGACCAACGGTGTACACGCCTTCCAACGTAGACGCCCGTCCCGCCCAGCGGCAGCCATTTCGCGAAGCGTGGCGCGTGGCGGGCGCCGCGCCGCGCCGCTCCGGCGGTGGCGTGCCGGCGTCGCGGGCGCCGTCCTTGGCAGGATGGTGCCGTGGACTACGTGGAGGTGGCGCGGGCGGAGACCGAGCGGGGGGACGTGGTGCTGCGGCGGCGCACGTCCGACACGGCCCCCGACGTCCTCGAGCTGCGGGTGAACGGCGTCTTCGTGATGGACACCCTGGAGACCACCAGCGAGATCGAGCTCGCGGCGCAGGCGCTGGACCTGGTGGAGCAGCCGCGCTCGGTGCTCATCGGTGGGCTCGGCCTCGGTTTCACGCTGCAGCGCGTGCTCGCCGACCCGCGCGTCGAGCGGGCGGTCGTGGTGGAGATCGAGGAGCCGCTGGTCCAGTGGATGCGCGACGGCACGGTGCCCCACGGCCCGGCCGTCCTGGCGGACACCCGCGCGACGGTCGTCAACGCCGACATCGCGATGGCGATCGCCGAGGCGCGCTCGACGTACGACCTGGTGCTGCTCGACGTCGACAACGGCCCCGGCTACCTGGTGCACGAGGCCAACGAGGCGGTCTACGAGGAGGAGTTCCTGCGTCGCTGCCACGACCTGCTGAGCCCCGGCGGCGTGCTGGTGGTGTGGTCGGCGAACCCGGCGCCCGACCTGCTCGAGGCCCTGCGCGCGGTCTTCGGCGCGGCCGAGGAGCAGGCCCACGACGTGCTGCTGCAGGACCGCCCCGAGAAGTACCACCTCTACCTCGCGCGCCGCTGAGGGGTCAGCGGAGGAACTCCTCGAGCACGGGGCCGGCGGTCTGCGAGCCCGAGACGCCCGTCGCGACGAACACGGCGACGGCGAGGTCGCCGCGGGTGGCGATCATCCAGGCGTGCGTCGGCAGGTTCCCCGAGGCGTCCGGCTCGCCGTGCTCCGCCGTCCCGGTCTTGGCGCCGACCTCGCCGGGCACGTCCTGGAGGAAGCGCCCCGACCCGGTGGTCACGACCGCCCGCATCAGCCCGCGCAGGGTGCCCGCCTCGGCCCCGGTCAGCGGCACCCAGGGCGGCACCTGCTCCACTTCGTGCTCCGGCAGGAGCACCGGGAGCACCGCCCGGCCGGCCGCGACCGACGCGGCGACGGTAGCCATCGCGAACGGGCTGGCCAAGACGGTGCCTTGACCGATCATGTCGGCGGCGGCGCCGGTCTCGGTCTCCGGTGGCGGCACCTGGCCGAAGTACACCGGGAACCCGAGGTCGTGGTCGGTGCCGAGGCCGAGCGCCTGCGCCGCGGCCGCGAGGTCGCCCTCGGCGAGCCGGTCGACGTTGTCGATGAGCGCCGTGTTGCACGACTGGGCGATCGTCTGGGTGAACGTGATGTCGCCGACCGCGGACGCCGGGTAGTCGTCGTAGTTCTTGAACGACCGCCCGTCCACGACGGTGGTGGCCGGGCACGAGACCACGTCGTCGACGCGCAGCCCGCTGCGCAGCAGCGCGAGCGCGGTCACGACCTTGAAGGTGGAGCCGGGCGCGTACTGCCCGGTCGAGGCTAAGTCTGCGCCGGCCGCCCCTGCGCCGTTGGCGCTGGCCAGGACGGCGCCGTCGGAGGGCCGGATCGCGACGAGGGCCGCGGCCGGGGCGCCGTCGCCCAGCGTGGCGAGGGCGTCCTCGGCCTTCTGCTGCAGGACGGGGTCGAGCGTGGTCGCCAGGTCGGCGCCGTCGGTCGGCGCGACCTCGAAGAGGGTGCGCAGCCGGTCGTCGGCGTCACGCGCCACCACAGCGGTGCCGGCCGTGCCGCGCAGCTGCTCGTCGTAGCGGGCCTGGAGCCCGGACAGGCCCACCTCGTCGCCCGCGACGACCCGGCCCTCGGACTCCTCGACGACCTCGGCGGTGGCGGGCCCCACCCGCCCGAGCAGGGCGGCGGCGAACTCCCGCGTCGGGGCGAGCGGCAGCGTGTCGCGCACCGCGAGCGCCCCGGGGACGTCCCTGAAGGCCGGCAGCACGTCGAGCGCGTCGTCCTCGCGCAGCACGATCGCCTCGACGAAGGCCTCCGGCCCCATCGCCTCCGCGCGCTCGACGTACGAGGCCGGGTCGACGTCGAGGGCGCGGGCGATCCGGCGGGCACTGCGCGCGACCTGCGCTCCTTCCACCTTTGTCTTGTCGAGCCCGTAGCGCAGGACCGGACGCTCGGTCACCAGGACGGCGCCGTCGGCGCCGGTGATGTCGCCGCGCTGCGGGGCGAGGGTGCGCAGCCCGAGGGTGTCGCCGTCGGCGAGGTCGGGGGCCAGCGCGTCCGGGGCCCAGTCGACCCGCCAGCCGGAGCCGTCGGGTGCCAGCGCCACGGTGGTCTGGTACTCCCACGAGACGTCCGTCGTCACGGCCCAGCGCCACGCCAGCGTCGCGGTCGCGGAGCCGGGCCGGTCGTCGCCGGCCTCGACCTCCTCCACCGACGCGACCTCCACCTCGACCGGCACCTCGTCGAGCGGCGCGACCAGCTCGGCGAACGCGCTGCGGTCGGCCTCCTCGGTGAGCGGCACCTCGCCCAGAGAGTGCTCCGACAGCGCGGCGGCGAGGTCGTCGGCGACCACCGACGGCGGCTCCCCGTCCTCGCCGAGGACGGAGCAGGCGGAGGCCGCCAGCACGACTCCAGCCATGCCGACGCTGGTCCCGAGACGGAGTCGTCGCATGCTCCCCATGCTCCCCAACGAGGGTGCGGCCCTCCAAGGGGCCACGCCGCAGGTGCCGGTCGACGTCGTCACGGCTACCGTCGTCCTCATGAGCGACGCGACACCGAGCCCCGTGACCGAGACCCGCACCGAGCACGACTCCATGGGAGACGTCGAGGTGCCTCGCGACGCCCTGTGGCGGGCGCAGACGCAGCGCGCGATCGAGAACTTCCCGATCAGCGGCCTGACGCTGCAGCCGCGCCACATCCAGGCGCTGGCCCACGTGAAGGCGGCCGCCGCCACCGCCAACGCGGCGCTCGGGGTGGTCAGCCACGAGCGGGCCGCGGCGATCGTGGACGCCGCGGACGCCATCGCCGCGGGCATGCACGACGGCGAGTTCCCCATCGACGTCTTCCAGACCGGCTCGGGCACCAGCTCGAACATGAACGCCAACGAGGTCATCGCGACCCTCGCCGCCCGCGCCGGGGTGGAGGTCCACCCCAACGACCACGTCAACGCCTCGCAGAGCAGCAACGACACCTTCCCCACGAGCATCCACGTCGCCGCGACGCTCGCCGTCGTCGACGACCTCCTGCCGGCCCTCGACCGGCTGGCGACGGCGTTCGAGGGCAAGGCCGAGGAGTTCGCGAGCACCGTGAAGTCCGGTCGCACCCACCTCATGGACGCCACGCCCGTCACGCTCGGGCAGGAGATGGGGGCGTACGCCGCCACGCTGCGCCTCGGCGTCGAGCGACTCGAGTCGGTCCTCCCCCGGGTCCGCGAGCTCCCGCTCGGCGGCACCGCCGTCGGCACCGGGATCAACACCCCGGCCGCCTTCGCCGAGCGGGCGATCGCCGCCCTCTCGGAGCGGACCGGCCAGCCGTTCACCGAGGCGCGCAACCACTTCGAGGCCCAGGGCACCCGCGACTCGCTCGTCGAGCTCTCCGGGGTGCTGCGCACCATCGCCGTCGGTCTCACCAAGATCTGCAACGACCTGCGCTGGATGTCGTCCGGCCCGACCACCGGGCTGGCGGAGATCCACCTGCCCGACCTGCAGCCGGGGTCGAGCATCATGCCGGGCAAGGTCAACCCGGTGCTGCCCGAGGCCACGCTGATGGTCTGCGCGCGCGTCGTCGGCAACGACGCGACCATCGCGTGGGCCGGCGCGGCGGGCAACTTCGAGCTCAACGTGATGATGCCCGTGATGGCGCAGGCGCTGCTCGAGTCGATCCACGTGCTGTCCACCTCGAGCGTGGTGCTCGCCGAGCGCTGCGTGGACGGCATCACCGCCGACGCCGACCGGATGCGCCGCTACGCCGAGTCCTCCCCGTCGGTGGTCACCCCGCTCAACGCCCACATCGGGTACGAGGCGGCCGCCAAGGTCGCGAAGCAGGCGCTCGCCGAGGGGGCGACGATCCGCGAGACCGTCATCGCGATGGGGTTCGTCGAGCGCGGCGAGCTCACCGAGGAGCAGCTCGACGCGGCGCTCGACGTGGACTCGATGACGGGGCGCTGACCGGCACCCGCCTGCGGACCCGGGTCCGGCGACGGATCCGGACGCCGATCGTCCGGTGACCGGCGTACGGTCGCGGCATGGGCACTGGGACGACGTACGACGTGCGGCCGCTGACGGTCGACACCTGGCCGGCCTTCGACGCGCTCGTGCAGCGGCACAACGGGATCTTCGGCGGCTGCTGGTGCATCTGGTTCCACCCCGATGGTCCCGAGCGTGGGCAGGGAGCCGAGGCCAACCGCGCCCTGAAGCGCTCCTACGTGGAGCGGGGAGAGGCCCACGCCGCGTTGGTCCTCGACGGCGACGAGGCCGTCGCCTGGGCGCAGTACGGCACCCCGGTGGAGCTGCCCACCATCCACCACCGCAAGCAGTACGACGCGGAGAAGGTGCGCGACCCCGACTGGCGGATCACCTGCGTGTTCGTCGACAGGCGCCACCGTCGACGTGGGCTCACCGAGGTGGCCATCCGCGGCGCGCTCGAGCTCATCGCGCAGGCCGGTGGCGGCGTGGTCGAGGCCTACCCCCACGACCTGACCCACCAGACGAAGAAGATGTCGTCGTCGTTCCTCTACAACGGCACCCGCCAGCTCTACGAGCGGCTCGGCTTCACCTACGACCGGCCCAAGGGGCTGAAGAACTGCGTGATGGTCACCGAGGTGCCGGCGGCCGGTTGAGCGGGGACGTGTGACCGGCCGTTCAGAGGTCCACGTCTTGGCCAGTGCGCGTCATCGGCGACGCGCACTGGTCAAGGTGACGCGCAACCGCGACCTCGGCTCGAACTGCCGGATCTGCCGATGAGCGGACGTCGGCGTCAGTCATCAGGTCGTGACAACCTTCTGGTCCGCGGCCTAGTCATACTGGTTCGTCAACGATCAAAGGGAAATCATGAGGACCGTCAGTCTGACCGCCGTCGCGCTTCTAGGCGCGGCGCTGCTCGCGCCAGTGGGCACGGCCGCCGCAGCGGGCGAGACATGTCAGGGGCAGGCGGCGACCATCGTCGGGACGCCCGGGGGCGAGATCACCGGAACGGAGGGCGCGGACGTCATCGTCACGAACGACGCGATACGTGTCGATGCGCTCGGCGGCGATGACCTCGTGTGCGCGACCGGCGAGCGCAGCAGCTACGACTCCGCCACCGGCACCTCCACTTTCGTCCCCGCCATCCTCGGCGCGGGGGCCGACACGTTCATCCCCTCCGAGCGCAGCGGATACACGATCTACGCGGGCACCGTCGACGGCACCGACACCGAGGCCGACGTCATCCGCCTCAGCTGGACCGCCGGCCTCGTCATCTCCGGCATGCCAGGCCAGCCGAACGCGGACATCATCGACCCCGGCGGCAGCGGCGACGTCAGGTGGAGCGGCATCCAGACCGCCCCGGGCGCGGTGTCCGCGGACACGGGCGGCATCGGCATCTTGAGCGTTCGATCCGCTCACGGCGACGTCACCATGGACGCCAGCGGCACGGTGACGGGGGTCGACACGAAACTCACCTGGACGGGCCGGTTCGCCCGGCTCGGTTTCACTACGTCGGCCAAGTACGGACGGTTCACGTTCCGCGGAACCGACCGCATTGAGCACATCAAGGTCAACGCGCCGACGACGTATGACCGCGACATCGGGCTCGGCAGCGGCAACGACCTCTACGAGTCGAACAGCCTGGGCGGAAAGGCGACGCGGATCAAGGGCGACATCGGGCGCAACACACTGCTGCTCGACCTCAAGAGCCACGACCGGGTGCGCGCCGACCTGAGCCGTTCCCGAGTGACGGCCACCAAGGCGGGCGTCACGGACTCGATCCGCGTCAGCGACTTCAATGGCCTCATCGTGGCCGCGAAGCGCGCCGTCGTCATCGGCACCGACCGCACGGACCTCATCAGGGTCGCCGCGTGCCGGACGACGCTCAAGGGAAAGAAGGGCGGGGACGAACTCTACGTTGACTACAAGCTCAAAAGTTATCCCGCAGATTCTTTGACCCCGCCTCGGTGCTCCGCCTACGAGGCCACGATCGACGGCGGCCCTGGCAACGACTACATCACCGGGAACTACGGCGATGACCGCCTCATCGGCGGCCCTGGCGACGACACCGTGTGGGGCAAGAAGGGGCGCGACGTGTGCCAGGGCGAGGCGATTCGGGGATGTGAGAAGCGCATCTGACCCAGCGATAGCGCGTCTCGTGTGCCCCGCAGCGGGTTAGGTAGCTGCCGGGCCGTACCCCTCCCCGGGACGGCCCGGCGTCCCGTCCGCGGTCTGACCGCGCAGAGCAAGCAGCGACCTCGATGGGAAGCGGAGGACGGCTTCTCCAAAGCGTCCGCTCATGCCGCGATGAGCTCGGGCGGATCGCGACCGATCTGAGCGAGCGTTGCCGCTCGACAAGCGGTAGATGCGGCTGCTGCCAAGGCGCGAGGCGAGGCATGGGGGCGCGACCCTGCGGGAGAGCCGGGAAGTGTTGACGGAATGTCAGGGGCTCGAGCACGAGCTCCTCGGGCGGTGTCATCGTGGCAGTGGGTTCGGGCCGGTCGCTGTGACCACTCGCTGGGGCACCCAGTCGTCGACGTGCTGGAATCCGTCGAGCCGGCCGCCTTGGTGCTCGATCCCGGTACGCAGCGAGTACCGATAGAACTTCACATGGGTGAAGTCCTCGAAGAGGACATAGACCGGGTCGACCGTCTCGCTCTGGAACTGCTGGCCGGTGAGGGCCGAGCGATGCTCGCGGGCGAACGCGTCGAAGCCATCGCCGACGACGACTCCGAGGTGTTCGAGACCCATCTTGTACACGCGTTGGTGTACTGGGGGGATGAGCTCGATGTCCCGCACCACCTTCCCGTCGAGGACCTCGAGCGGCCCCGTGAGCGCGAGGAAGGAGATCGGCCGGCCGTTCCAGACGTTCTCGGCGTTCGCGCTCGCGTGGCGCTCCAGCAGCGTCCGGACATGGACGTACTGATCCCACTCGGGCACACGGAAGGCGAGGTGGCTGAGCGGGTACGGGGCGACGTCGATGTCCCGAGCCAGGAGGCGGTCGCGCTGCTGCGCGGCGAACGCCCGATAGTCGCCGATGATGTCTGCGATCGGGTCGGTCATGTCGACTCCTTCTCCGCCGGTGCCCTTCAACCGCCGTGATCGAGTCCGCCCAGCATGACGCACGAGGCGGCGACCTCGCATCCGCCGCCCTTACAGTCATCGGCAGATCCGCGCGATCCACGCGGCGAGGCGTGGGCTTGGGAGCCCGGACGGGACGCCGGGCCGCCCTGGGGAAGGGGACGGCCCGGCTCCCACCTGACCCACTGCAGGGCACGCGAGACGCGCTCGACGCGCAGTCAGATGCGCTTCTCGCAGTTCCGGACCCTCTCGCCCTGGCACACGTCGCGCCCGGCCCACCCCCCGCTCACGCTGTCCTTGCCCGGGCCGCCGATGAGACGGTCGTCGCCGATGCCGCTCCCAGCGAGGCCGTCGTTGCCAGGGCCGCCGTAGATCGTGGACGTGTAGTTGGCGCACCGCGGCGTGACCCACGAGCCGAGGCCGCTGTACTTAGAGTCGACGTAGAGGTAGTCCCGGCCCTTCTTGCCGTTGACCGACGTCCGGCACGCGATGACGCCGATCTCGTTCGCGCGGTCGGTGCCGATGACGTCGGCGCGCTTCGCGGTCACGATGAGGTCATCAAAGCCGCGCACGCGGATCGCATCCGTGACGCCCGCCTTGGTGGCCGTCACCCGGGAACGGCTCAGGTCGGCGCGCACCCGGCTTTGGCTGCCGAGCTCGAGCAGCAGTTGGTTGCGCCCGCCGTCGCCCTTGATCCGCGTCGACTTCCCTCCCAGGCTGTTCGACTCATAGGAGTCCTTCCCGCCGCCGAGCGCGATGTCGCGGTCGAACGTCATCGGCGCGTCGACCTTGACGCGCTCGGTGCCACCGGTGCCGCGGAACGTGAACCGCCCACGCTCGGCCGACGTGGTGAACACCAACCTGTCGAACCGGCCCGTCCAGGTGAGCGCCGTGTCCGCGCCGATCACGGTGCCGCTGGCGTCCATGGTGACATCGCCGTTGGCGGATCGAACGCCCAAGATGCCGCCCGTGCCCACGGACACCGCGCCTGGCGCCGTCTGGATGCCGCTCCAACTGACTTCGCCGGAGGCGAGGTCGATGATGTCGGCGTTCGGCTGGCCGGCCATGCCGGATCTGACGAGGCTGTAACCGCTGGAGCGGATGACGTCGGCCCCGGTGTCGGTGCTGTCAGGCGCGACCACGTTGTCGGGGCCGTCATTGGTGCCCGCGTAGATCACGTGCTGTCCGCCGCGGGGGTCGATGAACGTGTCGGCCCCCGCCCCGAGGATGGCGAAGACGCTCCTGCCGAACGTGGGGTCCTCGCCGGTCGCGCACACCCTGTCATCGCCGCCGAGCGCGTCAACACGCATCGCGCCGTTCGTGACGATGACGTCCGCGCCCTCCGTTCCGGTGATCTGACCCCCGGGCGTCCCGACGATGGTCGCCGCCTGCCCCTGACATGTCTCGGCCGCTGCGGTGGCCGTGCCCACCGGCGCGAGCAACGCTGCGGACAGCAACGCGGTGGCGGTCAGACTGACGTTCCTCATGGTTCCCCTTGACGTCGACGAACCCATATGACGAGGCGTCGGCCAGAAAGGTTGTCAGTACCAGTTGTTGGCCTGCTTGAAGCTCCACGCGCTGCAGGGGCTGCCGTAGGTGTCGCGGATGTACTCCAGGCCCCAGCGGATCTGCGACTCGGCCGAGGTCATGTAGTCCGCCGGGAGGTCGTGCAGCTGGGTCAGCGCCTGCGGGATGCCGTACGCCGACGAGGTCGGGTTGTCCGCGTCGACGCGCCAGTCGGACTCGCTGACGTACAGCGAGTCGAGGCAGGAGAACTGGTCGGACGAGAAGCCGTAGAGCGGCAGCAGCGCGCGGGCGATGTCGCGGGGGTCGCCCTCGGACAGCCGCTCCGACCGGGTCACCGCCGACCCGCCCGACATCTCGAGCGCAGTCGCCTTGACGGCGTCGGTGCGCCGCGCCGAGCGGGACGCGACCTGGCGGCCGGCGCGCCGCTCGAGCCCGGTCGCGCTCGTGGCGCCCTGCTGCGAGGACCGGTCGGTGCCCTCCGTCGCCGCACCGGGGCCGACCTCGCCGCTCGTCCCGGACGCGGCTGTCGCCACGTCGGCCGAGGCGGTGGACATCACGTCGGGGTCGCTCCCGAGGACGCCTCCGGTGACGCTCACACCTGTCACGGCGGCCGCCAGGCCGGTGAGGGCGACACCCGTGCGCAGGGCTCGGCGACGGGCACGGACCGCCTTGTGCTTGCCGGGGGCGCGGTGCTTCGGGACGTACTGGGGCTTCGACACAGTGCTCGCGAGGGGGTCGGGGGCGGGGGTGGGCGCGCCGTGCGTGCACGGGCGCGCGACCGCGGAGGTCCACGGCCGGGCTGGACGGGCGAGGAAGGGCCCGGGTCCTGCCGGCGACCGAGGTCACGAAACGGTCACGAGCCACCATGCCCGAGCCGACCGGGGCCTGCAAACCGAACGCGACGATTGCCGCCATCCCTTTCGTCACATCGGCCTCATCAGTCCCGTTGGCTCCGCACACCCCAGCACGCCGAGACATGGTGCCGAGGATCACCGCAGTGACTCGGGAGTCCCTTCCCGGTGCGACGGCACGTCGCACCGCCGCTGCAGTGCAGCAGGACCCGGCGCCTCAGAGCGTGACGTCCTCCAGCATCTCGGTCACCAGGGCCGCGATCGGCGAGCGCTCCGAACGGGTCAGCGTGACGTGGGCGAAGAGCGGGTGGCCCTTGAGCTTCTCGACGACGGCGACGATGCCGTCGTGCCGGCCGACCCGGAGGTTGTCGCGCTGGGCGACGTCGTGGGTGAGCACCACCTTGGAGTTCGCGCCGATGCGGGACAGCACCGTGAGCAGCACGTTGCGCTCCAGCGACTGGGCCTCGTCGACGATCACGAAGGCATCGTGCAGCGAGCGTCCGCGGATGTGGGTCAGCGGCAGCACCTCGAGCATGCCGCGGTCCATCACCTCGTCGACGACGTCGCGGGAGACCAGGGCACCGAGGGTGTCGAAGACGGCCTGCGCCCAGGGCGACATCTTCTCGTTCTCCGAGCCGGGCAGGTAGCCGAGCTCCTGGCCGCCGACGGCGAAGAGCGGGCGGAACACCACGACCTTCTTGTGCTGTCGGCGCTCCATGACGGCCTCGAGGCCGGCGCACAGCGCCATGGCGGACTTGCCGGTGCCGGCGCGGCCCCCGAGCGAGACGATGCCGACCTCGGGGTCGAGCAGCATCTCCAGCGCCACCCGCTGCTCGGCCGATCGGCCGTGGATGCCGAAGGCGTCACGGTCGCCGCGGACCAGGTGGACCCGCTTGTCCGCGCCCACGCGACCCAGGGCGGTGCCGCGGTCGGAGAGCAGCACGAGTCCGTTGTGGCAGGGCAGGTCGCGGGCGTCGGCGAGGTCGATGACGCCGTCCTCGTAGAGCTCGTCGAGGTCGGTGGCCGGCACCTCCAGCTCCGTCATCCCGGTGTAGCCGGTGTCGGAGCTGCTGACCGCCTCGGCGCGGTACTCCTCCGCGTCGAGGCCGACGGCCGAGGCCTTGATCCGCAGCGGCAGGTCCTTGCTGACGAGGGTGACGGCGAACCCCTCGTCGGCGAGGTTGCGGGCCACGGCGAGGATGCGGGTGTCGTTGTCGCCGAGGCGGAAGCCCGACGGCAGCGACTCGGCGTCGGTGTGGTTGAGCTCGACGCGGAGGGTGCCGCCATCCGTGCCCACGGCGACCGGCTCGTCGAGACGGCCGTGGACGACCCGCAGCTCGTCGAGCGCGCGCAGCGCCGAGCGCGCGAAGAAGCCGAGCTCCGGATGGTTGCGCTTGCCCTCGAGCTCGGTGATCACCACGACGGGGAGCACGACCTCGTGCTCGGCGAAGCGCTTGATCGCGCCGGGGTCGGCGAGGAGGACGCTGGTGTCGAGGACGTACGTCCTGCGACCCGCGTCGGGCTCGGCGGTGCCGGCGGGAGTGACGGAGGCGGAGCTGGGCGATGAGGTCTTGCTGGCCACGACTAACCCCTAGCTGCGGGTCGGCGCGCGCACTCCTCGCCCGGCCCGATGTCATTCAACGGACCGGAGAGCTCCCATCTGAGTGCCCAAGGTGTGCCTCCCGGTTCGGCTGGCTTCCCCACCGGCCGATGTCGCGAACGTACGCCCGTCCGAGGCACGTGCACCCGCGACACGCCCGAACGCGAGGTGACGAGGAGGTGACGTCCTGCGCGACCGATCCCGGGGCGCGGGGTCAGCCGCCGAAGCGGCGCTCGCGCGCGGCGTACGCCCGGATCGCGCGCAGGAAGTCCACGCGCCGGAAGTCGGGCCAGAGCGCCTCGCAGAAGTAGAACTCCGAGTTGGCCGACTGCCACAGCAGGAAGCCGCCGAGACGCTGCTCCCCCGACGTGCGGATCACCAGGTCGGGGTCGGGCTGGCCCTTGGTGTAGAGATGCTCGGCGATGTGCTCGACGTCGATGAGGTCGGCGAGCTCCTCCAGCGAGGTGCCCTTCCCGGCGTGGTCGGCGAGCAGCGCGCGCACCGCGTCGGCGATCTCGCGCCGCCCGCCGTAGCCGACGGCCACGTTGACCAGCAGGCCGTCGATGTCGCGGGTCGCCTCGGCCGCCGCCTTGAGCCGCTCGGCGGTCTCGGTGGGCAGCAGGTCGAGCGCGCCGACGGGGTGGATGCGCCAGCGACCGGCCTCGGCCAGGGACTCGACGGCGCCCTCGATGATCTTCAGCAGCCCGGTGAGCTGCTCGGGCGGGCGGTTCGTGAGGTTGTCGCTGGACAGCAGCCACAGCGTGACGACCTCGACCCCGACCTCCTCGCACCAGCCGAGCAGGGGGCGGATGTTGTCGGCGCCGGCCTGGTAGCCGCCGGCGGTGTCGAGGCCGACGGCCTTGGCCCAGCGCCGGTTGCCATCGAGCATCACGCCGACGTGCTGCGGGATGCGGTCGTGCGGCAGGAACTTCACGACCCGTGACTCGTAGGCCGGGTAGAGCACCCGTCGCACCGCGTCCTTGAGCCTCACCACCCGGCGATCGTAACGCCGTGCGAGCCGAGCGCTCGCCCGAACGGGGGGCGGGGCGTGCGGGCGTCACCTGCCGTTGGCTATTTTCGGACCATGGAGACCAGGGCATGACCTCTCGCGACCGCGTCGAGGACGCCGTCGAGCGTGCCGGGGGCCTGATGGCCGACAAGATGGCCGACAAGATGGCCGAGGTGAAGCCCAGGCTGCGCGGCTGGCTGCACGCCGGCACCGCACCGGTCGCCGCCGTCGCGGGCGTCGTGCTCGTCGCCCTCTCCCCGACCGCCTCCACGCGCATCGGCTCGACCGCCTTCGCCCTCTCCGCCCTGCTCGTCTTCACCGTGTCCGCCATCTACCACCGCGGCACCTGGTCGCCGCGCACGTGGGCGTTCCTCCGGCGCTTCGACCACGCCAACATCTTCGTGCTCATCGCCGGCACCTACACGCCGTACGCCCTGCTCTTCCTGGAGGGCACGGCACGCACGACGCTGCTCGTGGTGGTGTGGGGGGCGGCCGTCGCCGGGGTGGTGTTCCGCGTCTTCTGGACCGACGCACCGCGCTGGCTCTACACGCCGATGTACCTCGCGCTCGGCTGGGCCGCGGTGTTCTTCATCCCGCACTTCATGGAGGGCGCCGACCGCTTCAGCACGGGCATCGCCATCGCCACGCTGGTGCTCGTCGCGGTGGGGGGCGTGCTCTACACCGTCGGCGGCGTGATCTACGGCCTCAAGCGTCCCAACCCCTCACCCCTGTGGTTCGGCTTCCACGAGGTGTTCCACTCCCTCACCGTGCTGGCGTTCGCCGCCCACTACGTCGGCGTCTCGCTGGCGACCTACTCGCTGCGCTGAGCCCGCTCAGCCGAGGCTCAGCCGCGCGAAGCCGGCGAGCGCTCCCGCGACGACCACGGCGGCCAGGGACCAGGCGAGCCCGGGCGAGCGGCGCGCCAGCGCCTCGAGCGCCAGGTAGGCCGCGGCGACGACCGCCAGCCCGAGGGTGACGTGCAGCAGCACGGCGAGCGCCACGCCCGCGATCGCGCCCGCCATCCGCAGCCGCCCCCACAGCAGGCTGAGCGCCAGGGGCACCACGACGGCCCCGCAGAGCCCGCCGAGCAGCTCGGCCCACCAGGGCCGGTCCCCCATCCACGGCAGCTGCGCCGCAGCGGCCCACGACCGGTCGACGAGGTCGCTCGTCGCGCTGTAGCCGAGGTAGACGATCGACGCGATGGTCGCGGCGGCCGCCACGCGGTAGGACCAGTGCCTGGCCCGCGACCACGGCACCGCACGCCCGACGAAGATCGTCGCGACCGTGACCGCGGTCCACACGATCCAGCGCCGGACCACCCCGGTGCCGGTGTCGGCCATGGCGTCGCGGAAGACGCGGTCCGCCTCGACCCGGTCGACGTCGTGGCCGTCGGTGGAGACGTACGCCGGCGGGTCGTGGCGACCGGCCACGAGCGCGTCGTGCAGGAGTGCCGCGGGCAGGTGGGCACCGGTCTTGGGCACCAGCCAGGTGAAGAGCGCCGGCACCGAGGTCAGGTCGGTGCGGAAGTCGGCGCGCGACGGGACGAGCAGCTCGCCCAGGTGGCGGTCGAGGTAGGCCAGACGCCGCGCCAGCGCGAACGTCTCGACGCCCTCCTCCGAGTGCCGCTCGAGCACGATGCGCGGGTCGGCGCCCGGGTCGGGCGGCTCACCGGGACCGTCGGACGTCGCGAGCGTGCCGCCGTCGTAGAAACGGCGGGGCTCCTGCACCACCCGTCTCCGGGCCACCGTCGTGACCGCCCGGCCGCGCTCCCGAGTCCGCATGCGCCCAGTCTGGCGACGCGGACCGACAGACGTCCCTACGGCACGCTGGGTGACGGCTCGCCGTCGCCGCTCACCAGGTCGAGCAGCGGCCGCAGGTCCTCGACGACCTCGACCGCGCCGGCCGCCTCGAGCTGGTCGGCGGGGTGCGTCGTCGCGACGCCCACCACCCGGCGTACGCCGGCGCCGAGCGCCGCCCGCACGCCCGCGGGTGAGTCCTCGGCCGCCACCGCGGCCGCCGGGTCGACGCCGAGCCGCTCGCAGGCGAGGGCGTAGCCGGCCGGGTGCGGCTTGCCGTCGGCCACGTCGCGGGCGGTGACCACGAGGTCGACGCTCTCGAGGGTGAGCGACATGGCCTCCAGCGAGCGCTCGACCCACGGAGGACCGGCGGACGTGACGATCGCCAGCGGTACGCCGGCGGCGCGGGCGCCCACCAGCAGGTCGTGGGCGCCGGCCACGGGCGTCGGCGGGTCGTCGGGGATGAAGGGGATCACCTCGCGCGCGAGCTCGAGGGGGTCGAGGCCCGACCAGGGGCCCGGCTCGACGGCGAAGACGTCCTCGGCGCGCCGACCGGTGAAGATCGCGAGGTCGGGGAGCTCCCAGCCGCGGTGGGCGAACCACGCCTCGTAGGCCGCCCGGTGCAGCGGCTCGGAGTCGACGAGCGTGCCGTCGAGGTCGAGCAGGAAGGCCGAGACGTCCGGCTGGCGACCCGTCATGGAGTCGCGAACAGCAGGTCGCCCGCGGCCACCTGCTCGCCCAGGGCGTCGCTGGCGACCGACCCCTTCTCGGCGTCCATCAGCACGACGGGCACCACGGGCGACACGTCGAGGCCGGCGGCCGTCGAGGGGAGGGTGGACGGGTCCCACGTGATCATCGGGTCGCCCGCGGCGACCTCGCTCCCCTGGGTGGCGAGCACCTCGAAGCCCTCGCCGTCGAGGCGGACGGTGTTGATGCCGAGGTGCACCAGCACCCCGACGCCTTCGCCCAGGACGACGAACGCGTGCGGGAGGACCTTGAGGACCGTGCCGGCGATCGGCGCGACGACGGTCGTGGGTCCCGGGTCGGGGTCGATGGCGACCCCGGGGCCGACCATCCCCTCGGCGAAGACCGGGTCGGGCACGTCGGTCATCGCCATGACGCGACCCGGGCAGGGGGCGAGCACCTCGAGCGAGGTCACATCAGGTCCTCGATGTCGTCGGCCAGGTTGTCGGCCTCGGGGCCGACGACGACCTGCACGACCGTGCCGCTCGCCATCACGCCGTGGGCGCCGGCGGCCTTGAGGGCGGCCTGGTCCACGAGGGACCCGTCCTTGACCTCGGTGCGGAGCCGGGTGATGCACGCCTCGATCTCGACGACGTTGTCGGCGCCGCCGAGGCCGGCGAGGATCTGCGCTGCCTTGCTGCTCATGTCGGTGACCTTTCAGTGGGCGTCAGCGGGCGGTGTCGGTCTGGGTGACCTTGTTGAGCCCGCGGGGGTTGTCGGGGTCGAGGGCCAGGCGTCGGGCCATCTGCTCGATCATCATCTGCGACGGGACGATGGACGCAAGCGGCTCGACCGTCTCGGGCAGGTCGGGACCGGCGATGTGGAGGTCGCACAGGCCGGCGAACGTCGTCGTGCCGCCGATGCCCAGCACCCGCGCCCCGCGGCCCTGCAGGTCGCGGACGAGGTCGGCCATCGGCTCGGCGAGAGGGCCGTGCGCGGAGCCGACGAGCACCGCGAGCAGGCCCTCGCTCACGACCGAGATCGGACCGTGGCGCAGGTCGGCGTAGGAGTATCCGCGCACCGGGCGCAGGCACGTCTCCTCCATCTTCAGCGCGGTCTCCAGCGCGGTGCCGAGCAGGAGGCCGCGCCCGGACACGACGACCCGGTCGGCCCCGGCGAGCGCCTCGGCGGCGGCGGAGACGTCGGCGTCGAGGAGGCCGGCGACGGCGTCCGGCACCCGCTCGAGGTCCCGCGCCAGCGACGGTCGCGCTCCCAGCGCGTCCGCGAGGACGGCGAGCGCCACGAGCTGGGCCAGGTAGGTCTTGGTCGCCGGCACGGCGACCTCCGGACCGGCCTGCGTGACCAGGGCGACGTCCGCGGCCTCGGCGAGCGGCGAGCCCGCCACGTTGGTCACCGCGACCGTGGCGGCGCCGCACTCCCGCGCCCACTCCTGGGTCTCCACGATCTCCGCGGTGGCCCCCGACTGGGACACCGACACGACCACCGTGTCGGACAGGTCGAGCCGCGCGCGGTAGTGGGTGGCGACGCTCGGCGCGGCGAGCGCGGCGGGGACACCGGCCGCGACCTCGAGCAGGTAGCGGCCGTAGATCGCGGCGTTGTCGCTCGACCCCCGCGCGACCAGCAGCACGCGGCGCCGCCCCCCGGCGAGCTCGCGCAGGCGCGGCTGCTCGGGCACGAGGTGCTCGATCGTGCGCCGCGCCGCGGCCGGCTGCTCGGCGATCTCCGACGCCATCCGGGTGGGGCTGCCGGCGGCGGTGCGGTCCGGGTCGGTCATGAGGTCGTCCTTGACAAGGTCGAGGGGCGGGAGCCATGCTCCCCACTGGTACGTACCAGACCGTACCAATGGATCCCGCAGACGTCGAGAGGACGACATGGCCCGCCGGATCGACGACGGCCCTCGGCCCAAGCACGCGCAGCTGAGCGACGCGCTGGCCGAGCTCGCGACCCACGAGCTCGGACCCGACACGGCCATCCCGTCCGAGCGCGAGCTGATGACGACGTACGACGTCTCCCGGGCGACCGTCCGCAAGGCCATCGACAGCCTCGTCGCCGGAGGCCTCCTGCACCGCATCCAGGGGAAGGGCACCTTCGTCGCCCGGCCGCGGGTGGAGAGCCGCCTGCACCTGGCGTCGTTCTCCGAGGACATGCGCCGGCGCGGGCTGACCCCGTCGACCCGGCTGATGCTGGTCGACGAGGAGCGGCCGCCGGCCGAGGTCGTGCGCGCCCTCCACCTCGGCGCGCGCGGCACCGCGTGGCGCATCGACCGGGTCCGGCTCGCCGACGGGCAGCCGATGGCGATCGAGCAGGGGTGGTATCCGCGCGCACTGCTCCCCGACCTCGACACCGAGGACCTGACGGGGTCGCTCTACACGCTGTTCGCGAACCGCTACGGCCTCGCCATCGACGCCGCCGAGCAGACCCTCTGGGGCGAGGCCGCCGAGGGCGCGACGGCGCGACGGCTCGAGGCGCCGGTGCACACCCCGCTCCTCGTCTTCCGCCGCGTCTCGAGCGCGGCCGGGCGGCCGGTCGAGTACGTCGTCTCGCGCTACCGCGGCGACCGCTACCAGGTCCACATGAACCTCGGCGCCCAGCAGGGCGCCACAGGAAGAACCAGCACGATCGGAAGGAAACGATCCTCATGACCACCCAGGACGCCGCCGCGGGCGGCACCGAAACACAGAAGCGCAGGCTCAACCTCGCGCCGGTGCAGAAGTTCGGGCGCAGCCTCATGCTCCCGATCGCCGCCCTTCCCGTGGCAGCGCTGCTGCTGCGCCTGGGGCAGGCGGACCTCCTCGGCGAGGACGGCCTCGGCTGGGTCGACGTGGCTGCCGTCATCGGGGCGGCGGGCAACGCGCTGTTCGCCAACCTGCCGCTGCTCTTCGCGGTCGGCATCGCCATCGGCATGGCCCGGAAGTCCGACGGCTCGACCGCCCTCGCCGCCGTGGTCGGCTACCTGGTGTTCCGGGGCGTCGGCGACGCGATGTCCCCGGTCATCCTCGAGGGCGACGAGCTGATCAACTACGGCGTGCTCGGCGGCATCGTGTCCGGCCTCGTCAGCGCCTGGCTGTGGCAGCGCTACCACCGCATCTCGCTGCCGCCCTACCTCGCGTTCTTCGGCGGCCGCCGGTTCGTGCCGATCCTCACCGCCTTCGCGATGCTCGTGATCTCGGTGCTGATGAGCTTCGTCTACCCGGCGTTCGACGCCGGCATCACCTCGCTCGGCGAGTGGGTGACCGACAACGCCGTCCTCGGCGGCTTCGTCTACGGCACCATCAACCGCCTGCTGATCCCCCTCGGCCTGCACCACATCCTCAACAACCCGCCGTGGTTCATCTTCGGGGAGTACACCTCGGGCGGCGAGACCTACCACGGCGACATCGCGCGCTTCCTCGCCGGCGACCCGACCGCCGGTGCCTTCATGACCGGCTTCTTCCCGATCATGATGTTCGCGCTCCCGGCCGCCGCCATCGCGATCTGGCACGAGGCCAAGCCGCAGAACAAGAAGCTCGTCGGCGGCATCATGCTGTCGGCGGCGCTCACCGCGTTCCTCACCGGCGTCACGGAGCCGCTGGAGTTCGCGTTCATGTTCGTGGCGTTCCCGCTGTACGTCATCCACGCCCTGCTGACCGGCACCTCGCTGGCGCTGGTCAACGCCCTCGGCATCAAGGACGGATTCGGCTTCTCCGCGGGCCTGTTCGACTACGTCCTCAACTTCGGCATCGCGACCAAGCCGCTGTGGATCATCCCGATCGGTCTCGGCTACGCGGTCGTCTACTACTTCCTCTTCCGGTTCGTGATCCGCAAGTGGAACCTCAAGACGCCGGGTCGCGAGGACGAGGACGCCGCCACCGACGGGTCGGTCCTCCAGCAGGACAACGCCTGACGTGATCGTCTCGGCAGCACAGGTGGTCACCCCGGCGCGGATCCTCGCGCCGGGGTGGCTGGACCTCCGCGGCGAGCGGATCGTCGAGGTGGGCGAGGGGGCTCCGCCGCGCACCCCCGACGTCGACCTCGGTGACGTCACCGTCTCCCCCGGCTTCATCGACCTCCACGTCCACGGCGGCGGGGGCGCGTCGTTCGACTCGGGGAAGGCCGACGCGGCCGAGGTGGTGGCCGACACCCACCTGCGCCACGGCACCACGTCGATGGCGGCCAGCCTGGTGACCGACACGCCCGCCCGGATGGCGGCCGCCCTGCGCGAGCTCGCCCCCCTCGTCGACGACGGCCGGCTCGCGGGCATCCACCTCGAGGGGCCGTGGCTGAGCCCGCAGCGCTCGGGCGCCCACCAGCCCGGCTCCCTGGCCGATCCCGAGCCCGGGGCGATCGAGTCGCTGCTCGCGGCCGGCGACGGCACCGTGCGGATGGTGACCCTCGCGCCCGAGCTGCCCGGCGGGGTCGACGCCGTACGCCGCCTCGAGGCGGCCGGCGTGGTCGTCGCCGTCGGGCACACCGACGCGACGTACGCCGAGACCCGCGCGGCCCTCGACGCCGGCGCCCGCCTCGGCACCCACCTCTTCAACGCCATGCGCCCGCTGCACCACCGCGACCCCGGCCCGGTGGGGGCGCTGCTCGACGCCCCGGTCGACGTCGAGCTGATCGCCGACGGCGTCCACCTGCACCCCGCCGTGCTGCGCACGGTCTTCGCGGCCAAGCCGGGGCGCTGCATCCTCGTCACCGACGCCATGGCCGCCGCCGGCGCCCCGGACGGCGACTACCGCCTCGGGCCCATGGCGATCGAGGTGCGCGAGGGCGTGGCCCGGCTCGCGTCCGAGGGCGGCACGGGCGCGATCGCGGGCTCGACGCTCACCATGGACGCGGCCGTGCGCTTCGCCGTCCGCACCGCCGGCCTGCCGCTGCTGGACGTCGTGCACGCGGCGAGCACGGCCCCGGCCGCCGCCTGGGGCCTGGCCGACGTCGGCGCCCTGGAGGCCGGTCGGCGGGCTGACCTCGTGGTGCTCGACGACGCGCTCGAGGTCGTCCGCGTGATGCGGGCCGGAGCGTGGGTGCGGCACTAGCCCGCCGGGCGACCCCGCCTCAGTCCTCCAGGTCCTCGCCGTCGGCCGTCTCGGACCGGCGCCGTTCCTCGGGGTCGTCGTAGCGCACCGCCTCGTCGGGGAAGTCCTCGCCGGTCGGGTGGCCTCCGGCCGGCGATCCCTCGGCCGGGTCGTACTCGCCGCGCGCGGCCGCCCCCTCGGAGGTGGACGACGGCTCGGCCGCCTCCTGGTCGTCGTCGAGCCTGCCGAGCTGCTCGGAGCCGTCCTGGGTCATGTCGGTCCTCTCGGGTCGTCGGATGCCCGACCGGTTACCCGCGGGAGCGGCCTGCATGCGCCCGGGCGCCGGTCGTCGCGCCGCGCGGGTGCCGGCGTGCACTCTGGCTACCGCCGTCGTGGTGTCCCTGAGCGGCTGATCGCTCACCGGGCCGCTCCCCGCCCGCGGGCGGCGACAGCGCGCGCCCGTCGAGACGGTGTGGCGTCCGATGTGTCGTCCGGCTGTCGTCCCACAGCCATGGCCACGGCGCCGAAGCGACTCCCCCGCGGGCTTGTACCTCGAAGCTGAGGGCCTCGGACGCCGACGGCGCCCGAACCGCGACCGGGCTGCGCTCGACCGGGCGTGCCGGTGGCCCGATCACCGGGTGGGTGTCGGGCTCAGGGGGGCGGTTGGGGTCGTCGGTGGGGTGGGTCGGTGGTGACGGTGCGTCCGGACGGCAGGGTCCAGTGGTAGGAGCCGTCGGGTTGGCGGTGGTAGGTGAAGTCGGCGAAGGTCTTGGCGCGGTGGTGGCGCCGGCACAGCGGCGCGAGGTTGTCGGGGCGGGTCTGGCCCGGTGGTCCGCCGTCGTCGAGGGGGACGTAGACGGTGATGTGGTCGAGGTCGCAGCTCTGCGACGGGCGGCCGCAGTGGGGGTAGACGCAGGTGTCGTCGCGCAGCCGGACCGCTTCGGCCATGCGTGGGGGCGGGTCGTGGCGGTCCACCGCGGGGACGGTGGTGGTGTGCGGGTCGAGGTCCAGCACCGGGGTCACGGTCACGTTCGCGGCGGTGAGCAGCCACGACCGCAGCCGGCCCAGGAGCATCGGGCCGAGCCGGTCACAGCGCGCCACACCACGGCTCCCCATCGCCATGCCCATGCCCCTGCCCGGGTGGTCGAGGAGGTCGCGGTCGGTGACGTGCACGACCAGCCGCACCTCACCACCCTCACCACCTTCACTGTCTTCACTGTCTCCGTCGCCGCTGCCGGTGCTGGTGGTGGGGCGTCGGAACGGGGTGGCGGGTTCGTAGGCGACGTCCTCGGCGACGCAGACCCTGGGATCGTCCATGGAGAGCGGCGGACCATCTGTCTGCGTGACCGGGGCACCTGTCTCCGCGGCCCCGGTTGCCGGTCCGATGTCGCGTACCGCGACCGCGGCCACGCTCAGGAGGTCCAGCGCCTTCTGCGGGTCGGCGAGGACCCCGACCGCGTGCGCGCGGCGCACCCCGAGCTCGCCGGGGTGGCCCAGGCAGCGCATCGTGGCGGCCATCGTGGTCACGGTGTGGTCGAACGCGACCGCGTCGGCGGTGTCGAGCGTCATGAACACCGCGCTCGTGCCAGGGGCGCCGTCGTCGTGGTGCACCTCGACGCGCCGCGCCGCCAACGCGTGGTCGTGGTCGGCGACCGCCCGGTCCGGGTCGGCGTACAACCGCGCCTCGTGGACCAGCACCGCGATGCGGTGCGGGTTCAACCGCCGCGGCTGCCACACCAGCAGCCGGTCCGCATACCCCGCCGCCACCACGTCCAGGTCGCGGGAGACCCGCGCCGCCTCCCGCGCCAGCCGCACCGGCACCCCCAGCCCACGCGTCAGCGCCCACAGCCGCGGCAGCCGGTGGGCCAGGTCGAGCACGTCACCCACCAGCGCCAACGCCGCCTCGTGCGACACCCCCAGCACCGCCGCCAGCTCGATCACCGCGAACTCCGCCACCCGCGGCGTCCCCGCACCTGCGACCGGCAGCGCCCGCTCCCCGAACAACGCCGCAGCGCTCCCCACCGCCGCCACACCGGCCACGGTGTCCGAGCGCCACCCCGCCACCAGGTCGTCATCGGTGCCGGCCGGCACCACGTGGGCGTGCGCCCACGCCAACGCCGCCTCCACCACCTCCACGTCGGCCCGCCGCCGCGCCTCCACCGCCGCCACCGCACGATCCAGCACCGCACGGCTCGAGGGCCGATCAACAGCAGCCGCGGCAGTGGTGGACATGCGTCCAGTCTCCCAGACCCCACCGACGTCCTGACCTGCCCGAACACATCTGCGGAGAACTCTTTTCGAACACGCCGCCGAGTCGCCGGAGCAAGCGAACGCCGGACCTCGGACACCGCCCTAGGCTGGGCGCATGGACGCACGCGCATGGGACGAGCGGTACGCCGCGAGCGACCTGGTGTGGTCGCGCGAGCCCAACCAGCTCGTGGCCGCCGAGCTCGCGGACCTCGCACCCGGCACGGCGGTCGACCTGGGGGCCGGAGAGGGTCGCAACGCGATCTGGCTGGCGAGCCGCGGCTGGTCCGCCACAGCCGTCGACTTCAGCCAGGTCGCCCTCGACAAGGGCGCCCGGCTCGCGGCCGACCTCGGGCCGGCGGCGCCGGACGTCACGTGGGTCTGTGCCGACGCGACGACCTGGCGCCCGTCCGCGCCCGTGGACCTGGTGGTGGTCGCGTACCTGCAGCTGCCGGCGGACGAGCGGCGCCGGGCTGTCCGGGGCGCGGTCGAGAGCCTGCGCATCGGCGGGACGCTGCTGCTCGTGGCGCACGACGCGACGAACCTCACGGAGGGCACCGGTGGCCCCCGGGACCCGGCCGTGCTGATGACGGCCGAGGACGTCGTGGCCGACCTGGCCGGCCTCGACGTCGAGGTGGTGCGCGCCGAGCGCGTCGCCCGTCAGGTCACCGCGGACGACGGCCACGGCGGAGAGGTGCGTCGTACGGCCTGGGACTGCGTGGTCCGGGTGGTCAGGCGCTGACCGCAGCAGGTCAGCGCCCGACCACCCGGAGGTTCAGCGGGTCAGCCGCACACTCACCCGCTGGGTGCCGCCGTCCTCGAACCGGACGACGAGCACGGCCTTGACGGTCGCCTTCTTGCCCAGCAGGGCACGAGCCCGCTTGGTGAGCTTGAGGGTGACCTTGTCCTTCTCGAGCGAGTCGAGGTCGAACGTCCCGGCGCCGAGGCGCTTGCCGTCCTTCCCACGCGTGCGGAGGACCGCCTTGCCCTCGCACCCGACCGCTCCGCAGCGGACCGTGAGCTTGGCCTTGCGACGGCTGGGCGTCGCGTCGGCCTTCTCGCCCTTGACCTTCACCGACGGCGCGTCGGCCGGCGGGTTGGTCGGCGGGGTCGGGACCGGCGCGGGGGTCACGACCTTGACCTGGGCGGTGCCCTGGCCCGGGTCGTGCGCCACGTCTCCGGCGTACTTCGCGACCAGCTCGACGGTCCGTCCGGCAGCGAACGGGCCGACCTCGAAGGTCGCCTTGCCGTCCTTCAGCGTCGCGGCGGGCAGGTCGGTGCCGTCGACGGACAGCACCACCTCACCGGTCGGCGTCTCCTGTGCCGCAGACGTCACGGCGACCTCGACCTGCGCCTTCTTGCCCGTCTGGAGCTGCTCGGGCGCCGTGACGGTCACCGTCGCCGGCACGTTCTCCGGGTCGGCGAGCTCCTTGACCTGGACGTCGCGGTAGAAGACGGTCTCGCCGCCACCGTGGTTCTGCAGACCGATGTAGGACGGCCACTTCAACCGGTTCTCGTCGGTGCTGGTGAAGTCGTTCACCAGGACGTCGTTGAGGTAGATCCGGATCCGCTTGCCCTCCACCTTGATCTCGTAGTGGTTCCACTGGCCCACCGGCTTGAGCGCGGCGTCGCGCGCGGTCAGGTCGGCCGACTGGAAGTTGTAGATCGCGCCGGTCGTGCTGTCCGGGTCGTCCGTGGCGTCGATTTGGATCTCGTAGCCCTGGTTGACGGCCACCCACGGGTCGGTGCCCGGGTTCGGGAACCCGACGAACACGCCACCGTTGTCGTCCTTGACGAGCTTCCAGTCCAGCTGCAGCGAGTAGTCGCCCTCGAGCGGCTCGGAGTGCCACAGCAGGCCGAGGCCGCCGTTGGTCTTCAGCGTGCAGTCCGCCTCTCGGGTGAACACGCCGGGGCCGGCCATGTTCCAGTCCTCGAGGCTGTTCGCGGTGCCGTCGAACAGCGTCCGGTAGCCCGGGTCGGCCGTGGTGGCCTCGCAGGCGTCGGGCTCGACGACGACCTCGTCGCTGACCCGGAACCAGTCGAACGCGCCGACCTGGCTGCCGGTGCCGTTGTAGGCAGCGACACCGATCTTGGGTGCGACCAGCCCCGTGGAGGGGTAGCCCGCGCCCATCGACTGCCACGTCGTGCCCTGGTCGACCGACCAGCGGCCCTGGATGGCGGTGCCGGTCGAGACCATCTGCAGCTGCAGGTCGTCCGGAGCGGCGCCGTCGGGCAGGTCGGCGTTGGTGTAGACCATGTCGCCGTTGATCCGGCGACCCAGCTCGAGCACCCAGTCGCCGTCCGGCTTCTCCATCGCGACGAACTTGGCGTAGTTCGTGGCGCTGGTCCACGCGACCAAGCCACCCTGCAGGTAGTCGTCCGTGCCCGTCATCGTGAGCTGCGTGGTCGCCGCCCACGGGCCCTCGGCGGGCGCGTTCTGCAGGACCATGTTTTTCGCGTCCACCGCACCGCCGGACAGGTCGCCGGCCTGGGCGTTGATCCGCAGCTGGCCACCGGCCACCGCGACGCCGGTCGACGTCTTGTTCAGGATCGTGCTCCAGCGGCAGGTGTCGAGCGTGGTGCCATCGAACTCGTCGTCGGCGCCGGGAACCTGACCGGGAGCGCACGCCTCACGGGCACCGAGGTCGAGGTAGTCGATGTTGACGTTGCCGTTGTCGCCGGCGTCGCGCTGGATCTTGACGACGTTGGCGCCGGCGCGCAGCTCGAGCTGGTCGGTGACCGAGCCCCACTCCTTCCACGTGGCGAACGGCGGCAGCGACAGCTTCTTGACGAAGACGTCGTTGACGTAGACCGACATCACCTTGGTCTGGTTGGGCTGCGGGTTCGGCCCGTTGGCGTAGCCGAGCTTCACGTTGTGGTACCCGGCCGTCGTCGCGGTGACGTCGAAGGTCACGGACGCGCCGTCGACCTCGAAGCCACCGACGTACCCGGTGCCGCTGTAGCCGGCGTGCTCGGTCTGGACCCGGTTGCGGTCACCCGTGATGGTGCCGGCCTCGGCCTCGACGCGACCGCCGGTCGGGTCGACGAGCTTGACGTGGTCGAGGTTGACGTGGCCGTCGTCGCCGGTCTCGTAGGCGATCTCGACGCGCGTCGCGCCTGCCGGCAGCGTGACCCGGGTGGTGAACGTGCCCCACGTCTTCCAGTCCGCGAACGGCGGCAGCGAGATCTGCCGGCGCTCGTCGCCGATGTAGAGGCTCATCTTCTTGGTCTGGTTGGGCTGCGGGTTCGGCCCGTTGGCGTAGCGGATCTGCAGGTCGTACGAGCCGGCCCGCGGCGCCACGACGGTGACCGCGCTGCCGGACCCGACGGTCTGGATGCCGTCGACGAAGCCCGAGCCCGTGTAGCCGGCGTGCTCGGTGTCGATGCCGGCGGTGCCGGACAGCTCGCCGTCCTCGAGCTCGTAGATGCCGTCCGGAGCGGGCTCCGGCTCGGCCTCGACGTAGCCGGGGTAGCTGTTCAGGGTGTACCAGGCCTCGGTGCTCCAGAGCGTCTCGCCGGTGGCGGACTGGAACGGGCGCGGCGAGCGCAGGTGGACCACCCGGTCGGGCTTCATCCCGTCGACCTTGAGGGTGACCGTGCGGCCGTCCTCGCTGGCGGTCGCGCTGGTGACGGCGAGCGACTCCTCGTCGAGCTTGGGGCCGCCGTACTGCGCGGTGGCCCGGTAGCGCCACTGCTTGAGCTGGTACTTCGACGCGAGGTCCTGCAGCGTCGCGGGGGCGAGCGGCTGGGTGTACTCGATCTCGAAGCCGCCCTCGACGACGTCCATCGACTTCATGTCGAAGGGGGTGTCGCCGCTCAGGTCGAGCTTCTGCAGGCCGTAGCGCAGCTTGCCGGTCTGGCCCCAGTTTCCACCGGCGCCGAGGCCGCCGATGACCAGCGAGCCGTTCGGAGCCTTGAGCACGCGGCTGACGCCGGCCTCGAGGCCCTGGGTCATCCGGAAGAGGGCGCCCTGGTAGCGGCCGTCGACCTTCTCGAGGTCGGCGCGCTGGAGGCCGCCGTAGGTCACGTCGCCGATGAACATCTGGCCGGCGTACGGGCCCGCGTCGACGACGACGGGGGTGCTCGGGGAGTTGGCGATCTCGTTCTGCGGCATCCACAGCACCGGCTTGGTCACGGGCTGGTCGTCGAAGCGACCGGGCGTGCCGTCGGGCTCGGTGGTGAAGTGGTTGTAGAACTCGCCGCGCTTGATCTCGATCAGCTTGGAGGCCGGGAGCCAGCCGCCCTGGTTGTCGGTCACGAAGATCTCGCCCGCGGGACCCCAGCCCATGCCGTGCGGGGTGCGGAGACCGCCCGCGACGTAGTCGATCGCGCCGGTGGCCTTGTCGATGGTGATGTGCGTGCCGCGGTCGTGCGAGCCCTGCGGCACGGTGGTCGCGCCGCCGAGGTTGATCGAGACCGACAGGTTCACGTGGAACTTGCCGTCCTTGTAGAGCATCCCGAAGCCGAACTCGTGGAAGTTGCCGTCGAAGGGGTACTTCGCGATCTCCACGCTGCCCTCGTAGACGCCCTGGGCGTTCTTCTGGGTCAGCTTGATCAGGCCGGTCTTCTCGGAGACGTAGATCTCGCCGTCCACGACCGAGATGCCCTGCGGCTCCTTGAGGCCGGAGGCGATCCTGGTGTGCGTCACGTCAGCCGGGGAGTCCGCTCCCTGGACGCCGCTGAGGCGGTAGAGCTCGCCGAGCTCGACGTTGCCCTGGTCGTTGCCGTTGCCGCCCCAGGTGAGGACGAGGAGGTCGTTGCCGTCCCACTCCAGGCCGGTGACCTGGGGCTCGAAGCCGTTGGGACGCAGGTTGACCAGGTCGTAGGCCGGGTTGACCGAGCCGAGCTGGAGGCCGTCACCCTCCGAGTCGTTCTGGCCCTCGCACTGCTTGAAGCCGGGCGCGGTCACGCGGGTGACGTTGGCCTCGGTGCTGAGCACGGAGGTGGGGACCAGCGAGAAGGAGCTCGCCCCGGGCGGCATCCACTCGAGCAGCAGTCGCTCGCCGCCGCCGGCCTCGAAGTAGTCGATGCGCAGCTTGTGCACGGTGCCGGCGGTCAGCGTCGTGGTGCCGGTCTTGGCGGTGTCGCCGTGCAGGCCGTCGTGGTCGATGACCTCGGTGCTGTCGATGGTGAGGCGCGAGCCGTCGTCGCTGGTGAGCCGGAACTGGTAGGCGCCCGTCGTCTCGACGCTGAGGTTGGCCAGCGCCTCCACGACGAAGTTGTCCTGCAGCCCGCCGAAGTCGGCAGGCGCGTCCCAGTCGATCGTCGGCTTGAGCAGGTCGACGTTGGGGGTCTGCCCGGACTTGAGCGTGCACAGCTCGGAGATCGGCTGGCCGAGCTGGAAGGCCCGCATCGTGAGGCCGGGCTCATCGCCCGGCGGCACGGCGGCGGCGGCGCTCGGCATCACCGCGGCGAGGCTGGCGGCCACCGCGGTGGCCAGGATGGCGGCACCCGCGCGACGACGGCCTCGGGCCGGTCGTGGGCGGGAGAGGGAGGGGGACTTCGACACCTGGGGTATGACCTCTCGCGACCCCGGTGACGGAGCACCGGGAAGGATGTGACGTCCCTCACCCTAGGTCGAATCTGCCGGTTTGTGAACAACTTTTGTCCGCCGATCGTCATAAGGGTGCCGCCGGGCTACAGTGCCGCCGTGCTCGAGGACCTGGGACGTCGGCTGTACGGCGCGCGCCGATGGGTGCTCGGAGCGTGGGCGGTGCTGGCCGTCCTGGGCGGCGTCCTCGGCGGATCGGTCTTCGACGTCGCGGAGTCCCCGGACCCGCTGCGAGCCGGGGCGGAGTCGGCGCGGCTGGAGCAGCGGCTGGAGTCGGTCGACCCCGAGGGCGAGCTCGTGGTCGCCGTCCTCTCCGGCGCCGACATCTACGGCGTCGACATGATCGACCAGGCCACCCGGGTCATGCACGAGGTGCGCGAGCTGCCCGACGTCGTGGACGTCCGCGACCCGTGGACCACCGGCGCCCAGGACCTCGTCGCCCCCGACCGCTTCGGCACGGTGGTGACGGTGGAGATCGACCCGACCGTCGACCGCGACCGCGCCCTCGCCGCCGCGGAGCGGGTCGACGCGACGCTCCGCGAGGTCGCCATGCCCGAGGTGCTCGTCGGCGGACCGCTGTTCGCCGAGGAGGCGTTCGCCGAGCAGGCGATCCAGGACGCGGCCCGCGGCGAGGGCGTCGCGATCGTCGTGCTGGTCGGCGTGCTCGCGCTCGCGCTGGGCGGCCTCCTGGCGGGTGTCGTGCCGGTGCTCACGGCGCTCGGCTCGGTATGCGTGGCGCTCCTCGCCCTGGCGGGCCTCGCCCGGCTCACCGAGGTGAGCGAGTACGCCGTCAACGTCGTCACGCTGCTCGGGCTCGGCCTGGCCGTCGACTACGCCCTGCTGGTCCTCGGCCGATTCCGCGAGGAGCGGGCCGCGGCGACCGGGCGCACCGGGCGCACGGGGCGCACGGACATCGGCGAGGTGCTCGCCCGCACCCTGGCCACCTCGGGCAGGACCGTGCTGGTGTCCGGCCTGACCGTCGGGACCGCCCTCGCGGGCCTGTTGCTGCTGGGCGACCCGGTGCTGTCCCCGATGGCCCTCGGCGGCCTGGTCGCCGTGGGAGCGGCGACGCTGTCCGGGCTCACCCTCGCCCCGGCGCTCGCCGGCGTGGCGCACGCCCGCATCCCCGAGCCCTCAGCCGGCCGGGTGCTCGGCGGCACACCGAGCGCACACGCCCTCCTCCCCCGCCTCGCCCGGGTGGCGCAGCGGCGACCGTGGCCCGTCCTGCTGGGCTGCACCGCCCTGCTGCTGCTGCTCGCGACGCCGCTGCTGTCCCTCGACCTGCGCAACTCCGACGCCCGCTCGCTGCCCGGTGACAGCGAGCCGCGGCTCGTGCAGGAAGCGATCGAGCGCGGCTTCCCCGAGCAGGTCGCGACCCCGGTCACGGTGCTGGTCGAGGCGGACTTCAGCTCCCAGGAGACGGCGGACGCGATGGCGCGCGCCATGGCCGTGCGGGGAGTGGCCGACGTGATGCTCCTCGACCCCCTCCCCGGTGAGCTGAGCCAGATCTTCGTGGAGCCCGAGCCGGACGCGGCCGGCGACTACGACGGCCCGCAAGCGCAGGACCTCGTACGCCGGCTGCGGGCCGCCGACCTCGGGCCGGGGGTGCTGGTGGGCGGTCCGACCGCGGAGCTCGTCGACACCCGCGACGCCCTCGCCGACCGGGCGCTGGTGGCCGTCCTCGTCGTCGTCCTCGCGACCGCGCTGCTCCTGGGCCGCCTCACCCGCTCGGTCGTCGTACCGGTCAAGGCGGTGGCGATGAACCTGCTCTCCCTCTGCGCGACCCTCGGCGTCGTGGTCGCGGTGTTCCAGTGGGGCTGGGGCTCCTCGCTGCTCGGCTTCGACCCGTGGGGGGCCCTCGACGTCACCACCCCGCTGCTGCTGTTCATGTTCGCGTTCGGGCTCTCGATGGACTACCACGTGTTCCTCGTCGCCCGGATCCGCGAGGCGTGGGACGAGGCGAGGCGGGACGCCGACACCGCGCGCGCCAGGCGGCGCCGTCCGCGCCCCGTCGACCTGCGGGCGCTCAACGACCGAGCCGTGCTGACCGGCATCACCGCCTCGGGTCCCGTGGTGACCCTGGCGGCGGTGGCCATCGGGATCGTGTTCCTCGGCTTCGCCCTCGGCGAGCTGGTCGCGGTCAAGGAGATCGGCGTGGGCATGACCGTGGCCGTGCTCATCGACGTCACGGTGGTCCGCGGCCTGCTGCTGCCCGCGACGATGACCCTGCTGGGCCGGTGGAACTGGTGGGTCCCGGGTCAGGACCGGGCCTCGGGACCGGACCCTTCGTCCGTGCCGTCGCCGGGCGCAGCCGGCTCGTCGCCGTAGAGGCCCGCGTCCTTGGCCGCCTGGGCCTTGCGCAGCTGCTTGACGAGGCTGAACCCGAGCACGACCACCGCGATGATCATGAAGATCCACAGCGCGAAGCCCAGCGGTCCCGCCTTCACCTCGGTGTCCCGGGGCGTGGGGTCTTCGAGCAGGACGATCAGCAGGTCGAGCATGGCTCCATCCTCCCACTCGCTCCCTACGGAGCGGGGGTCGGGATGCCCGCGAAGAGGTCGTCCTCGGGCAGCGTGGTCTCCACCGTGGACTCGACGAGCTCGTAGTCCTCGGTCGGCCAGACGTTCTGCTGGATCTCCCGCGGGATGGCGAACCACATGCCGTCGGGGTCGATCTGCGTCGCGTGCGCCAGCAGCGCCTGGTCGCGCACCCCGAAGTACTCGCTGCACGGCACCTTCGTGGTGATGCGCTCGTCCCACTCGGGCTCGCGCTGCCAGGTGGCCAGCCGCTCGGTGTAGGGCGACTCCAGGTCGTGCGCGAGCATCGCCTCGTGCAGGGCGTTGGTCTTCGCCCAGCTCCAGCCGTGGTGGTAGTAGAGCTTCATCGGCTGCCACGGCTCGCCCGCGTCGGGGAAGCGCTCGGGATCGCCGGCAGCGGCGTACGCCGCGACGGTGACCTCGTGGCAGCGGATGTGGTCGGGGTGCGGGTAGCCCCCGCGCTCGTCGTACGTCGTCACGACGTGCGGGCGGAACTCGCGGATCAGCCGCACCAGGCGCTCGGCGGCCTCCTCGAGCGGGACGAGCGCGAAGCAGCCCTCCGGCAGCGGCGGCGGCGGGTCGCCCTCGGGCCAGCCGGAGTCGACGAACCCGAGCCAGTCCTGGCGGATGCCGAGGATGTCGCGGGCGCGGTGCATCTCCTCGCGACGGATCTCGCTGATGTTCTCCCAGACCTCGGGGCGGTCCATCTTCGCGTTGAGCACCGAGCCGCGCTCGCCGCCGGTGCAGGTCACGACGTGGACGTCGACGCCTTCCGCGACGTACTTCGCCGTCGACGCGGCACCCTTGCTCGACTCGTCGTCGGGGTGGGCGTGGACGTGCATCAGGCGGAGCCCGGCGCGGGGCCGGTCTGCGGAGGGCTGGGGCATGGGCCCGAGTCTAGGAGGCGCCGCTTACGCTTCAGTGCGTGACCACCGACCTCGCCGACCGCTACGGGGCACCCCCTCGGTGGCGCCGCCCGGTCACGGTCGGCGTCGCCGTCGTCCTGGCGGTGGCCGGACTCACCTGGCTGGCGTGGACCGCGTGGTTCCACAGCACCCCCGTGGTCACCTCCGAGGTGGTCACCTACGAGGTCGCCAGCGACCACGAGATGCGCGCCCGGGTCGACGTGGAGCTCGGCGCCGACGACGTCGAGGCCAGCTGCCGGGTCCGCGCCTACGCCGAGGACCACACCACCGTCGGCGAGCTGGCGTTCACCCCCGTCGACGGCACCAACGAGGTGGTCATCCGCACCGAGCGGCGCGCCACCACGGTCGAGAAGCTCGGCTGCACGGCCGAGGGCCAGCCCCGCCCTCGCTGATCCGCCGTCCTGCGCTTTTGCGTCAGGCTTGCTACTGTGGACGTTCTGCCCGTCCGGGTGCGCTGGCTCACGTCCCGAGCCGCGACCACCCCGATCGGACGGACGACGAACCACCGACCCGATCCGGGTGCGTTGAGGCACACCCTGATCCAGTACGACGCGAAGCAGGAGCAGTGACATGACCGACCAGGGCACCGTCTGGCTGACCCAGGAGGCCTACGACAAGCTGAAGGCCGAGCTCGAGGACCTCAAGGGCCCCAAGCGCCAGGAGATCATCGAGCGCATCTCCGCCGCTCGCGACGAGGGCGACCTCAAGGAGAACGGCGGCTACCACGCCGCCAAGGACGAGCAGGGCAAGCAGGAGGCCCGGATCCGCCAGCTCGAGGACATGCTGCGCAAGGCCGAGGTCGGCGAGACCCCGCCGAACGACGGCGTCGTCGAGCCCGGCATGGTCGTAACGGTCGACTTCGGCGGTGGCGACACCGAGAAGTTCCTGCTCGGCGCCCGCGAGAACCTCTCCGACGGCGACACCCTCGACGTGTACTCGCCGCAGTCGGCGATGGGCGCCGCGATCAACGGCAAGAGCAGGGGCGACGCCGTCACCTACACCGCCCCCAACGGCAAGCAGCTCAGCGTGACGATCGTCGACGCGGAGCCCTACCGCGCCTGATCCCCGGTCGTGCGCAGCGGGGTGCGAGTCACTGGACCCGGTAGCCCCGCTCGCGCAGCCGCGCCATCAGGTGCTCGGCGTGCGGCTCGCCGCGGGTCTCGAGCTGGATGCGCACCTCGACCTCGTTGAGGGTCAGGGACGGCGAGATCCGCTCGTGGGCGACCTCGAGCACGTTCGCGCCCTCCGCGCCCACCTCCGACAGCAGCGAGGCGAGCCCGCCGGGGAGGTCGGGGATGCAGACGCGCAGGTAGAGGTAGCGGCCCGCGGCGGCGAGGCCGTGCCGGATGACCTTGCTGAGCAGGAGCGGGTCGATGTTGCCGCCCGAGAGCACCGCGACGGCCGGGGTGTCGAAGCCGGTCGGGTTGTCGAGCAGCGCCGCTACGGCCGCCGCGCCCGCGGGCTCCACGACCTGCTTGGCCCGCTCGATCAGCGCCAGCAGCGCGCGTGAGAGCGACTCCTCGGACACCGTGATGATCTCGTCGACGTGGTCGCGCACCGCGGCGAAGGTGATGTCGCCGGGCCGGCCCACGGCGATGCCGTCGGCCATCGTGCTCATCGACTCCAGCGGCACCGGCTGGCCCGCGGCGAGCGACCCGGGGTAGGCCGCGGCGCCCTCGGCCTGCACGCCGACCACGCGGACGTCGGGGCGCAGCGCCTTGACCGCGATCGCCACCCCGGCCAGGAGCCCGCCGCCGCCGGTCGGCACCAGCACCGTGCGTACGTCGGGTGCCTGCTCGAGGACCTCGAGCCCGAGCGTGCCCTGCCCGGCGACGATGTCGACGTGGTCGAAGGGGTGGATCAGCACCGCACCGGTCCGCTCGGCGTACTCCTGCGCCGCGGCCAGCGAGTCCTCGAGGTAGCGGCCGTGGAACACCACGTCCGCGCCGTAGCCCCGGGTGGCCTTCTCCTTCGGGATGGGGGCGCCCTCGGGCATGAACACCGTCGAGCGGATGCCGAGGGTGCTGGCCGCGAGCGCCACCCCCTGCGCGTGGTTGCCGGCGGAGGCGGCGACGACGCCGTTCGCGCGCTGGTCGGCGGAGAGCCGGGCGATGCGGACGTAGGCGCCGCGCGACTTGAACGAGCCGGTGCGCTGGAGGTTCTCGCACTTGAGCGACACCGGACCGCCGACGAGCGCGGAGAGCCAGCGCGACTCCTCCATCGGCGTGGTGACGGTGACGCCCTCCAACGCTTCGCGCGCCGCCAGGACGTCGGCCAGGCTCACTTCCTCGGTCATGACGGGTCCTTCTCGTGGTCGGGGCCGGAGTGCCGACGGGGGGTGTCGCGCTCGTCCTCGGGCGCGTCGGGACCGGCGAGCGGGCTGTCGTCCCTGGGGACGACGTCGGGGGGCACGCCGTCGGTCGCGAGGTCGGCGTCGAGCGCCTCGTCGGGCTCGTCCTCACCGATGGTGGTGTACGACGCCAGGTGCTGGGCGACCGCGTTGCCGGCCGCGGCGAGGGGCACGGCGATGAGCGCCCCCGCGACGCCCGCGACGAGCACGCCGCAGCCGATCGCCACGATCACGCCGAGCGGGTGGAGCGAGACGAAGCGCCCCATGAGGAACGGCTGCAGGACGTGACCCTCGATCTGCTGCACCAGGATCACGCCGCCGAACATCAGCAGCGCCGTCCACGGGCCCTGGTCGACCAGCGCCACGAGGGTCGCGACCGAGCCGGCCACCGTCGCGCCGATCATCGGCACGAAGGCGCCGAGGAAGACCAGCACGCCGATGGCCATCACGAACGGCACTCCGAGGAACCAGGCGACGAGCATGATGCCGATCGCGTCGGCCAGCGCGACCAGGACCGTCGCCCGGACGAACTGCGTCAGCGACACCCACGCGACCTTGCCGGACGCGTCCAGGCGCTCACGCGCGGCGCGCGGCGCGATCCGGACCATCCAGGACCAGATCCGGTCGCCGTCGGAGAGGAAGAAGTAGGTCGAGAACAGCACGATGAACAGTCCCGCCACCACGTGGCCCAGCGCGGTGCCGACCTCCGTGACGCGGGTGACCATGCCGTCGGAGCCGGTGCTGTCGGTGATCGCGCCCTGCACCTCCTCGAGGTACCGGTCGAGCTGTGAGTCGGAGACGCTGAGCGGGCCGGTGCGCAGCCAGGAACGGACCTGCTCGAGACCGGTCACCACCGAGCCGGCGAGGTCGCTCGCGCCCTGCGCCACCTGCTGGCCGACGTAGGTGAGCAGCAGCGCGACCGTGCCGATGCCCAGCACCATCACGATCCCGGTCGCGGGGCCACGGGGCAGACCGGCGCGCCGCAGCGCGGTGACCACCGGCGTCGCGAGCGCCGCGATGAGGAGCGAGACCGCCAGCGGGAGCGTGATCACCGCGAAGTAGCGCAGCGTCCAAAGCAGGCCCAGCGACGCGACGACGATGACGATGAGCCGCCACGACCAGGCCGCGGCGAGGTCGAGGCCCCAGGGCACCTGGGCGCGGCTGAAGTTCGAGGGCCCCGTGGTGAAGGCCGGCTCCGGGCGCCGCTGCTCGGCGCGCAGCTGGGCCCACTGCTGGAGGATCCGCTCGGTCAGCCGGTCCTCGTCGTCGCTGCGGCCGAGGGCCAGGAAGAGACGCCGGCGCCGCGACTCCTCGGTCTCCCCCATCTCCCCGGCGTCCCGGGCATCCCTGGCCTGCTCGGAGTCCCGGTCGACCCGCCCGGGTGTCGCGGGCTCAGCCGGTCCGTGCGCCCGCTCCTCGCTCACGTCGCTCACGTTACCCACCGACCGCGCCGACGAGGCGGCTCACCAGCCGGTGCGCCGCGACGGGGTGCTGCTCGGCCAGCAGCCCGGCGGCGGCGAGCACGTAGTCGCGGTCGACGACGACCTGCGGGGCCCGCGGCAGCTGCCACCCGCCCTCGAAGGCATCCCCGGTCGCCGGCTCGAGCACGCGGCGTACGGCGTCGCACCCGCCGTGGCGCAGCACGCCGCCGGAGCCGACGAGCAGGTCGACCTCCCGGAGGTCCTTGCCGCTCCGCTCGACGACGCGGCCCTCGGGGCTGACCACGACCTTGCTCCGCCCGGCGTGGCGCTCGAGGGCGATCCGCACGGCGGCTGCGGCGATGTGGAGGTCGACGTCGCGCTCGGCGTCGCTGTCGGGCAGGTAGTCGGGGTGCCGGCGGCGGCGTGCCGCTGCGTCCGCCAGGTCGTCGCGCCCCGCGGCCTCGACGGTCGACACCGCCGACCACCGCATGCCGAGGTCGCCCTCGACGGTGCGGGTCACAGGGGTCGTGGCGACGACCTCGCGGGCCAGTCCGCTGTCCTCGGGGTCGAGCTCGACGACGCTGTGCACGTCGGTGGTCGCGCCGCCGACGTCGACGACGACCACGTCGCCGGCGCCCGGGTGCTCGTCGTCGAGACCGCGGGCGAGCAGCTCCACGCCGGTGAGCACCACGTCCGGGGTCGCGCCCTGCACCATGTCGGTGAAGGAGCGGCCGCGGGCGTCGGTGCGGCTGCTCAGGTGCTTGCCGCCGATGACGTGGCTGAGGAAGATCTCCCGGATCGCCCGCCGGGCGCCGTCGGGCGCGAGGACGCCGATCCTCGGGACGACGTTGTCGGCGAGCACGTGGGGCGTGCCCGAGGCCGCGAGCAGCTCGGCCACCAGGGGCTGGGAGTCGACGTTGCCGGCGACCACGACCGGGCCCGGCCAGGGGACGCGGGAGAGGAAGGCGGCGTCGCCCTCGAGGACCTCGGCGTTGCCGCCGTCGGTGCCTCCGACGAGCAGCACCACGTCGGGCGCGGCCGCACGGAGCCGGGCGAGCTTGTCGTCGTCGAGGCCGCCCGAGAGCACGAGCACCACCTTGCCGCCGCTGGACAGCGCGACCCGGCGGCCGGCCTCGGCGGTGACCAGCTCCTCGTTGCCGACGACCGCGACGCGCAGCCCGCCGCCCGCGCTGGAGCAGGCGACCACCTCGGCCTCGAGCGCGCGGGGGTCCTGCTGGGCCAGCGCGCTCACGCAGGCGTCGTACCCGTCGAGCACGTCGCCCTGCCCGGTCGCGTCGGGGAGGGTGGTCGGCGAGCTGGCCGTCGCGACCAGGTCGCCGCTGTCGAGGTCGACCAGCGCCGCCTTGGTGTACGTCGAGCCGAAGTCGACGCAGAGCACGGTGCTCACAGCAGCGCCGAGAGCCCGACGGCGGTCCGCTCGGAGGCGAGGGTCCGCTCGTCGGCGAGGGACGGGCGCGGGTCGAGGGGGTCGGGCGAGGTCATCCCAGGGCCCGGTCGAGGTCGGCGACGAGGTCGCCGACGCTCTCGATGCCGACGCTGAGCCGGACCAGGTCGTCGGGGACCTCGAGGTCGGTGCCCGCGACGCTGGCGTGCGTCATCCGGCCGGGGTGCTCGATCAGGGACTCGATGCCGCCCAGCGACTCGGCGAGGGTGAACACCTCGGCCCGCTCACAGACCGCAAGCGCCTGCTCGACGCCGCCCGCGACCCGGAAGGAGACCATCCCGCCGAAGCGCTTCATCTGCCGCGCGGCGACCTCGTGGCCGGGGTGGGAGGCGAGGCCGGGGTAGATGACCTCCGTGACCCGCGGGTCGGCGTCGAGGAAGGCGACCACCTGCTCCGCGTTGTCGCAGTGGCGGTCCATGCGCACGTGGAGGGTCTTGAGGCCCCGGTTGACCAGGAACGCGTCGAACGGGCCGGCCACCGCTCCCATCGCGTTCTGGTGGAAGGCGATCTTCTCGGCCAGGTCGAGGTCGCGCACCACGACCGCTCCCCCGACGACGTCGCTGTGCCCGCCGACGTACTTGGTGGTCGAGTGCACGACGACGTCCGCGCCGAGGGTGAGCGGCTGCTGGAGGTAGGGCGAGGCGAAGGTGTTGTCGACGACGAGCAGCGCTCCGGCGTCGTGCGCGACCGTGGCGAGCGCCTCGATGTCGCCGATGGTGAGCATGGGGTTGGTCGGCGTCTCGACCCACACCAGCTTGGTGCGCCCGGGCTGGATCGCCGCGGCCACCGCCTGGGTGTCGGCGACGGAGGCCGCGCTGTGGTCGGTGCCCCAGACCTTCGCGACCTTGTCGAAGAGCCGGTGCGTGCCGCCGTAGGCGTCGTCGGGGATGACGACGTGCTCGCCGGGACGGGTCAGCGCCCGGATCACGGTGTCCTCGGCCGCCAGACCGGAGGCGAATGCGAACCCGCGCTCGCCGTCCTCGACGGACGCGAGCGCGCCCTCGAGCGCCGTACGGGTGGGGTTCGCGGAGCGGCTGTACTCGTAGCCGCCGCGCAGGCCGCCGACGCCGTCCTGCTTGTAGGTGCTGCTGGCGTAGATGGGCGGGATGACCGCCCCCGTCGTCGGGTCGGGCTCGTAGCCGGCGTGGATCGCACGCGTCTCGAAACCGGACTTGTTGGCGCGTTCCTGGGTCACACGCCGAGCGTAGACCCCGCGCAGCCGGCGGGGCACAGCGGAACGGCCGCCACCTCGGCGAGGTGGCGGCCGCTGCCGCGTGCTCGGTCTGCGTCAGGACGGGGCGAAGACGGCGGTGAGCGCGCTGTCCGAGACCGTCATGTTGCCGGCGAACTCGTCGCACACGAGGTTCACGGTGACGAGGTTGCCCTTCGTGACCGGGAAGCCGCGGGTGCCGGAGATGACCTCGCTCTCGCTCACCTGGGCGGCCGGGATGTTGGCGTACTGGAGGAACTCGAAGTCGACGGCGTTGCCCGTGGTGAGCGAGCAGCGGGCTCCCCCGTCCCCGGCCCCGGACGCCCAGGCGTACGCGCTGGACGAGGCGACGACGGTGCCGTTGGCGGTCGGCACGAGGCTCACGGAGCGCACCACCTTGTCCGCGGGGTCCAGCGTGACGGCCTGGTCGCCCCCGGCGAAGGCCGCGACCGAGTTGGCGAACGGCGCGAGCCTCGCGTCGACCTCGGCCTTGGTGTAGGTCTCGGACTTCGTGTAGCCGGAGCCGGCGGTCTCGTAGCTGCCCTTGGGCTGGTAGCGCGCGTCGCTCTGCTTCTTGGTGTGGAAGGTCTTGGCCGCGAGCGGCTTGAGGTCCTTCTTCCAGATCTTCTTCCAGCTCGTGGCCGCAGCCTGGCTGACCTCGGCACCGGCGGGCGTGACGGCCAGAAGGCCTCCCCCGACCAGGACCCCGAGGAGGACAGCGACGACGAGCCGTCGTACCGATCGACGTGGAGACATGACGTTCCTTTCCGAAGGTGGGTGGTGTGTCACGCCACCGTCCTCCGGGCGCGGCCCTACGCACATCGGTGTGACTACGACGGTCCAGACCGCGTAGTCCTACGTACGTCGCTTGCCCGGCGCGCGACAATGGGGACATGTTCGGTTTCGGCAAGCCCACGACCCTGCCCAGCCCCGAGGAGGCCCTGCCCGGCCGCGCGGAGCAGCCGTGGGCCCTCGGGCAGCACCTCGTCCTCGGCACGCCCGTGGTCAGCGACGACGTCCCCGCCGGCCACGAGGTCGCCCTGCTCGGCCTCGGCTGCTTCTGGGGCGCCGAGGAGATCTACTGGCAGGTGCCCGGCGTGTGGTCGACGTCGGTCGGCTACGCCGGCGGCAGCACGCCCCACCCCACCTACGAGGAGGTGTGCAGCGGGCGCACCGGCCACACCGAGGCCGTCCGTGTCGTCTTCGACCCCTCCGTGGTGTCCTACGCCGACCTGCTCAAGAAGTTCTTCGAGATCCACGACCCGACCCAGGGCATGCGGCAGGGCAACGACGTCGGCACCCAGTACCGCTCGGCGATCTACTGGACCACGCCCGAGCAGGAGCAGACCGCCCGCGAGCTGACCAAGGTGTACGGCGACGAGCTCGCGCGCCGCGGCCTGGGCGAGATCACGACCGAGATCCGCCCCGCCAGCGAGACGCCGTACTACTACGCCGAGGACGCGCACCAGCAGTACCTCTACAAGAACCCGTTCGGCTACCGGTGCCACGCGAACACGGGCGTGAGGTTCCCCGAGACGGCCTGACGCGCAGGCGCGGCGGCCCCACATCCCCACTTTGAGTGACGTGGACGGTCCCGGGGGGCGCGGCCCGTTCCCGTGCCTAACGTGGAGGTCCGTCTTCGGGTAACGCGCTGATGGAGCTCGTTTGAGTCGCGACAGGGAAGCACCACGGACCGGCATCGCCGCGGCAGCAGCAGTCGGTGTCGGTCTTGCCCTGTGCGCCATGGCGGTGAACCTGGCCGGTCCTTCGCAAGCCGCGACAGAGAAGCTCCCGAACCTCACGCCGCTGCCGGCCAGGGACATCATCGCGGTCCAGAGCGGTGGCACCCTGGAGATGCGCTTCTCGGCCCTCAGCTGGAACAACGGGAGTGGCCGACTCGAAGTCTGGAGTGGCGCCGGGGACAGACAGTCCGGTCGACAGAAGGTGTACCAACGCATCTACTCCGACACTGGCACCCGGGACGTGCTGGCGGGCTCCTTCGTCTACCACGAGGCGCATCAGCACATCCACTTCGATGACTTCGCGGTGTACACGCTTCAGCCAGTGAACGCGCCGGGCGCTTCGCAGCGGACGAGCGCGAAGACCACGTTCTGCATCATGGACACCCATCACATCGATGCCCGACTGGCCGACTCCCCGTCCTCTCCCCGGTACACCACGTGTGAAAGTGACGTCCAGGGGATGTCTGTGGGTTGGGGCGACATGTACGGCAACTATCTCCCCGGTCAGAGCATCGACATCACAGGACTACCGGACGGCTCGTACAACCTCAGGATCGAGGTCGATCCGCACAACAGGATCGTCGAGTCCGATGAAGGCGACAACGTCAGCAACCGGGTCGTGACGAAGAGCGGCAACAGCATCACAGCCGAACCGACAGCCGACCCGACACCCGACCCGACACCCGACCCGACACCCGACCCGACACCCGTCCCGACACCCGACCCAACCGTTGCTGGCCCCACCAGCACCACGACGAGCTCGACCGAGCCCTCTGTAGAGGTCCAGTCACCACCCGTCTTCGGCACGCGAAGGCTGTCCCGCGCCGCGTGGCGGGAGCGCTACCGCGAGGTCGTGCGGTACTCGGGAGCCATGGAGTCCGTGCGGCTGCGCGGGCTGCCTCGCGGGCTGACCTGGACGGCGCGGCCGGGACGGATCGAGATCCGCGGGAAGCCCCAGCGACGGGGGCGTTTCGACGTGCGGGTGGTGCTGGTGGGCCCCGACGTGTCAGCCCGCCGGACGTTCCGCCTCACGGTTCGCTGACTGCGGCTGCACCCTGGCCGGTCAGCGCGGGATCGTCGTGCTCCGATGGGCGGAGAGCGCTCGCTCGTCTTCAGGGCTGGCAGCGGCAGCCGTCTCGCAGCGTCAATTGCGGCGGAATGGGTCACCTTTGCGACTGCGCGGAAAGCGGCAGATCCGGACATTCGCCGGTGGAGCCAGTCGCGTGTCCACGTCGCCGAACTGTCGTGATGGGGCGGCAGACTGACCGGGTGAGGTTCCTCGTGTTCTGTGTCGTCATCGCCGCTGCGACGGGGTTGCTCGGCGAGCGGTACCTAGTCGTCGGCGGACTGTGCTGCGCAGATCCGCGTGGTAGGCGTCGTGTACACGTCATACGGAATGACGAGCCGGGAGGCCGCTCGCCACGTAGAAGCGGACGAGGCAGAGTGTCATGACGTCGGAGCCGATGCCCAGGGCTCGGTGTTCGCAGACACCCCGCACCAGGTACACACATGGACGTTCAAGGGCTTCTCGCCAGACGAGGTACTAGGTGTCAGGTACGGCAAGAACGGCTTCGGAGTCTTCGTGGCCGACACTGGTGGCACCCGACGACCGAGGGCGCATCTACACAGACCTCTCCGGCGACCAGTTCTGACGCACGGATCTCGGCAGGTTCGTGCGCTCATCGCGGCATGAGCGGTCGCCTCGGAGGTGCTCGGACTGGCCGGCGGCTACGGTCAGTTAGGGAGTACCAGCACGGCAACCATCACGAGCCCAAGAACACCCAGCACCAAGGCGCCGCCCGTGCGTGGACGAGCGTATGCGTGAACCTGTGGCGGACCCCGCCGCGACTCAGAAGTGATCGCGGATGTGGATCGGCCGCGGCGCAAGCACCCGGTCGAGGGCCTCGTCGTTCTCCATGCCGCCAGAGAGGTGCCCGGCCATCCGGAGGTTGGCGCAGGTCTGGGCGCCGGCCCAGGCCAGTGCGAGCCCGCCGGGTGTCAGGACGGGACCGTCGGCGATCGCGGCCGGCGTGCAGGTGGCCTTTCCCCGCTCGATCACCAGGCGCCAGGCCCCGTTGGTCGTCCCGAGGTGATCCCCGGAGACGGAGAACGTGACGTCGCCGTCCACCGGCCAGTCGCGGCCGGCGAACGCGCCGGGCAAGTCGTGCACGCGCAGCATGTACGGCTCGCGCTCCACGGCCTTCCAGTGCGAAGACGGGAGCGACAGCCGGGCCACGTCGTGGCCCGACGTACGCAGCCGCACCTGGCCGACCACGCTGCCGAACGAACCGAGGACGTGCCACAGGGCGCCGTAGGCGTCGCCGCTCAGTGCGAGCAGATCGACGACCTCAAGGGTCGCGGAGTCGCCGGTCTCCTGGCCGCGGTCCCAGCTCGCGAAGCCGATCACCTCGCCCGCGTCGTCGACCGCGAGCGTGACTCCGGTGAACGCGTCGATGAAGGCCTTGGCGTCGGCCGGGAACGACGGGCCGCGGCGCGTGAGCGGGCCGTTCTGCGCGGCCGCCCAAGCGTCGTACACCTCGCAGAGCGCGTCGAAGTCGGCGGGCGTCGCCCGGCGGGTGCGCACGCCGGACGGGGCAGTGATACGGGCCAGCGTTGCTGCGGGGACCTCGACCGTGTCGTAGGACGAGATCACCTCGTAGCCGAACTTGCGGTAGATCCCGGGAGCGGTGCAGAACAGCGTCGACACTGCTTCCCCGCGCTCCCGGAGGCCGTCGTCGAGGGCTGCCCGGAACAGTTCGTCGAGCATCTTCTCGCCCCGCCGCTCGGCGGTCACCACGACGCCTGCGATGCCTCCGGTGGGTACGGCGCTGCCGCCGAACCACGAGTGGTACTCACGGGTTGCCAGCCGCGCCACGAGGTGGTCGTCGTCGAACGTGCCGTACGCGTGGTACCCGGGCCGCGGGGGATCGTCGGCGCTCGGCGGCGTGGTGCCCGGCGGTAGGTCGCCGAACGCTTCGCGGATGAGCGCCATCGACTGGTCGAAGTCGTCCCGGGCGAGCGGTCGGGTGGTCAGGGGCATGGCCGCAGCCTAGGAGGCGTCGCGGTTGTTCGCGCGGCAGTCACGTCGGGGGCCTCCCTTGCTTCCCATTCGACGTCCGCTCATCGGCATGTCCGGATGCTTGAGGTACGCCGTCCGGCGGCGGAATGATGCATGCTTACGAGCCCATCGAAGCTGCCTCACCGCCGTTTGCCTAGGCTGGGCAGCCCACCGGACACCGTGCGAACGCTCTTTTTTCCCCGCGCCCTCCAAGCCTTGGCCACCTTCACACTGCTTCCGGGACACTTGCCGGTACGAGAGTCATTGCGGTGAGTTCTTACGAGTCCGTTCGTTGTGATTGAGAACTCCCGCCCGCAAACTGGGCACTTCGCAAATCTGGTCGTGCCAACCGTTCGAACGCGAGCTACATCCGGGATCCGGGTCTCGCCTCTCGCCTTCGCCTTCCGGGCTCCTTGCGTCCCCTTGTTGACGTTGACACGCTCGCTCTTCCTAGTCGATGTCGCGAGCCGACGGCGCACTCCAGCGAGCAGTTCTCTTGCTCGTTTGAGGTCTCCGCCGTCAACGGCCTGCTGGATGGCGCGGCGCTCCGCCTCAGTGGCGCCACGGTCTTCCTGCTTCACCCGTACATATTGACAGTGCGCCGGGGCATAGCCGACTTGGTCGCTGGGGTGTGATGAGCCTGCCCGCGCATACGCAATGTTCACCGGAGTAACAGGCTGCCCTCGTTGCCACACGACTAGGCGGCGGAGTGACTGCACGCGGTGTTGCTGACCCGCTGCGAGCTAAGCCTGGGAAGCCAGCGCAAGGATGGCGGTCAACTCGGGCACGCGCTCGCGCAGATCAATCAGCTCCACTTCTGAGCCGAAGCTCGACGTGAACTCGCTGATCGGAATAGTCAGCGAGCCGAACTGCTGAGTGAACCGCTTTCGAAGGAAGGCGGACGAACGGTTCAAACCCCAGTCGGCACTTGATCTGGTGGTACGTAGGAAGTGAATCGGCTGCTGGCCTACCACGAACAGCTGTCGCTGCCTGCCCGAGTCGTCCAGCGCCAGATGCACCAGATCGGCGAACACTCCGCGCCTCCGCATCGCATCGGCGCCCTTCCGAATGGACACCTTGAACTCGGCCACGCGCCGATCAGTCTCGAGGTCGAACGGTCGGGTGGGATCGTTGCCAGCTGCGAGCGAGGGCCGATTGGAAATCACCTCGCCGGGCTGAGGAGGTGGCGCAGAGACTGGGCGATCACGCATGCGTGAATGACGTCGTTAAGGCGTCCGATCGTGTTGCGAACCTGCACTGCGGCTGCGGCCACTTCGATTGTCAGACCGATCGACCCCACCCGCTCGTCGAGCTTCGAGAGATCGGCTCCTAGAAGGAGGTGCTCAGCTTCAGAGACGCGCTGGGTCAGATCACCGGCGCCGAGAAAGTGAACCAGTCGGCCGATCGCGGCTGCCAAGTCGTCGTCGTGTGTTTCGGGCATCCTCATATTGTGCGTCCAAGCCGTCTTGACCGTCGGGTAGACAGCGTGCGCTCCGACCGGCACGCGGCGCTATGACGCACGACTGTTGGACCGAGACTTACCTCGCGCCCAAAGGTTCGCTCGCGAAGGCGGCATCGCACCATGCCTCAAACACCCGCCGGCGCTCGCGTGCATAGGCCGAGTCGTCTGATGGGTGAATGTGCTCATATGCAGCTGGGTAGGACCGGAGTTGAGGGGGCTTGGTGGCCGAGATGGACCAGGTCAACGTCGTCATGAAGATGTCCCCACTTCCAGTCCGGAAACCATGGATGGCCGGGACGTGTTGATACTCGTATGCAGCAATTTGAATGCGCCGCTCGGTGATCCGCTGCGCCTCGCTGTACTTGACGATCCTGGTCAACGTCTCGCGGCCTTCGCTTGCCCAACGCTGCGGACAAGATGGATTGACCGACGATGTAGTCGCAGCGAAGCGAAAGTCCCAACCGTCGAACTTGCCGTTGTCCAACCAGCGGCGCACAAGCGGCCAAGTGCTTGTCAGCGAGATGCCTACAACGTCCAGTCTCATCTCCTTGGTTGTGCGCGCTTCTTCCATGACCGCCTTTAGCGCGGTGAGAGCGTCGTCGTCGCTAGGGATGACCTTGGATCCGTGTTCAACGTCGTCTAAACGTCTGGTGATCTCGACGGTCTGCCACAACACGAGAGTCAAGATGATGGGCAAGATGACTCCGACGTTGAGCCACGACTGATTGACCCCGACGCTCGCCAACCACTCCTTCACAAGGGGCAGTTGCGTCGCCAGGTACAGGAGCACGAAGAAGACTGCAAAACGCACCTGCAAGTCCTGCCAGGCTGTCTTCAAGGGCTGCCATCGTGCTGCCCAGGTGGCCCACTTCCTCGGTCGGTCTCGTCGCGTATTCATTTGAACCCTTCGGTCGGTTGATTTGCGAGCATCCTGCCGTCAGTCGTCGCACGTCGGGCCGAATTGGCCAACTGTCTCAGCAGCAGACCGCTGAACGCCGATGCCAAAACGTAACCGAACGTAGGCACTGATCTTCAAAGCCCAGCATCTCCGTGACGTGCCCGGCTTAGCCTTCGCGCATGGGGAAGATCGCTCGGGGACTCGTGGTCCTCGTGTTGCTTGGCAGCTGCTTCGGGGGCGACGGGGACGTTGACTCGAATGATTTCGACTCTGGCTACGGCGACACCTACGACGGCACCCGGCACGACGACGTCAACGGCAACCCCGTACCCGACGACTGCGAAGCCTGGGCGGAATCGGACAGTGATCCGTTCGCCGACGGTGATACATACGGCCAAGAACTCTGTGAGGCGTGGGACTAGGCCTGATTGCCCTTCACCACGTCCCTTCAAGCGGCGCAATGACGCGCGGACCGGCCAGCCAAGGGCAACGCGGACGCCAGTAGCTGGAAGTCCCGCAGTGCTGAGCGTGACCATGGATAGTGGGCGCATGAGCGAAGAGGCGAGGCGCAAGCACATCGCGAGGTACGCCGGGGCGTCAGTTGGAGGGCTCCCCATAATTGGGCCCCTTGTCCAGGAACTGACTACGGATGCGATCGAAGTGGTCCTGGACGAACAGACACGTCTCCGATCCACCGCGCTGCGGGCTGCCGAGCGATCGGCGGGAATGACTCGAGAGGAGATCAGCGACGCTCTCATGGCGTCCCCCAACCTTGTGCCACTGGTGTCGCGAGTGCTGTGGACGGCCGGCATGACCGGACATGACGAGATCCTGGAAATCCTTGGCGGAGTGCTCGGAAGCATCCTGCTGACACCCGACGACACTGAAGAGGCCGAGCTCATTTTGGCCGGCATTACCAACTTGAAGCGGATCCATCTTCAAGTGCTCCGCAAACTTGGCGAGCAACCAATGGCTCGTGTGAAGACGGAGCATTCGTACAGTCTGGTCGAAGAGTATGAGGCCGCTCTAACGGACGAGGGGGCGATGCCGAGCAGGACGCCAGATGCCCAAGGGTATGTGCTCCAAAGCGCGGAAACATGGAATGCGGAGGCGTTGGCGTTCACAACTGGTCTGTCTTTGACTCGCACCCAGCTGGCTTTGGCGGGCTTGATGAACGCTGGATTTGCGCTATCGCCCCCCGTACTGAATGGCCCCGGCTATCTCGTCTCGCCAGCGGGCACCCTTGTCTGGGAGGCAATCCAGCGTTGGCAGGCCGAGTCCTAAGATCGTACCCACCGAAGTTGACGCCCGAGATCGTTCTCCAGTTGAGAGCGACGCGCGGTCGACAGGCGGCGTCAAGACGCAAAGTCGTGGTGCCGCGTACCGTGTTAGGGCTCCGCTTGGCTTCGGCACGGAGCAGCCCGAGAAAAGGACTGCTTCCGCCCGCTCCTGCAGGATGATGCGGCGAAGGCCAATGATCGAGTCAGAGTCGGGGATACCCCATGAGGTGGATCTCTTCACGGGTGCGGTGCCACAGGCCGGTTGCTTGGGACTGGGTAAATGTCCCGAGGGGACCGACGTTCGCAATGTAAACGTCGATATGCGCGGCGCCCCCATACTGGTAGTGACGTGGGAGTGACGCCCACTGGGCGTATTCGTGCGCTGCGACCAGTAGCGTGTCATTCGCGATCTGGACTGGCACGGGGTTGAGAGTGGTGCTCTTGGTTGAGTCCCGCCACGCCTGGGTCAGGTGTTCGACTAAACGGTAGGGGTCGTACGCGTCCCAGCGTGTCGTCCAGGCGTCGAGCATTTGTCGATCGAGGACTTCCGAGTCCAGGATTAGAACCTGTTGGACATCGCGTTGTGTGATTGGCAGGTCCGGGCTCGTATTGAGGAAGTCCTGCGCGAAGTTTCTCAGCGCGCCGCTCGCTTGGGCCCAGGCGAGAAAGTCGTTCAATTCCTCCGGTGTCCACCACCGGGCCACTAGGTCCAGCAAGGGATCGCTGGCGCTGCCGCGTCGACGCCATTCGGCCAGTCCGATGTCGGGTCGGATCCAGCCCAGTCCCCACGTGAGCAGGTGGAAGAGTGGCGCCCAGAAGGCGAGCATCTCTTCGGCGGCTTGTTCTCGCTGCCCCGTTGCGGGGACGCGGTTGGCCGGGGCGGGCGGGATTCCCTTGGCGCCCGCTGCCCAGGCTTGGGGCAACCATCGGTCTCCCGCGTGGAGCGGTGGGCGCATGTCGACCAGGCGCAGGTGTGTCAACGGGCCGCCGGCGGCGGGCGTGTCGCTCTTTGCGGAGGGCAAGACGGGGTCGGGCTCGGCCGTCAAGAGGGTGATCCCTGCGTCCTTGTATGCGCGGGCGGGGTTCGGACGCACGGATGCGTAGCCGAGCCGCCTCAGTTCGGCGTCTTCTTCCTTGGTTACCCAGGTGATCCACATGTGTTGGTCGATGATGTCGAGAACTTCCTCCGGCGAGGTTGCCTTGCTGATCCTCGACACGAACCAGTTGATCGGGGTCATGTGTTCGTAGGTGAAGGTCTTATAGCCGTCGATCTTCTTCTGCGAGTGCCACGTCGCGTTGCGAAGATCCACGCCCATCGATGATGCGATGGCGTTGGCGGTCTCGCTGATGCGAGGTGGCCGCGCAGCCGGCACGAGGATGTCGCACAACTTCCGCAGGTCGATGCTGATCGCTTCGCGCAGCCTCGATCGTTGGTGAGCGTTGAGGTCGAGTTCGTATAGGGCGTGGCACTTGTGGAGTAGTCCGGCCGCGAATGGTTCGACCAGGGAGGCGAAGTAGGCGGTCGGCATGTGCACCCCGCCTTCGACATCGTCAGGGATCAAAGCTGGACGTGTGGACTCCTTGTTTCGCGGCTGCGGCGGTGGGTCCATGGGCGGTGGTTCTGCCGGCGGAGGGCGATTCGAGGTCTCGCTATGAGGGCCGCGTCTGGCATCTTCTTGGTGGCGGGACTGGTCAGATTCGACTCTCTGACGGCCACTGGCTGCTACCGCAGAGCGCAGCGGAGCCGAGTGCCATTCACCATCGTCGAGCCGCCACGTCTGATAAGCAGGACCGTCAGGGAGCGTGGTGGGTGGGGAGCTGGGTTCGAAGTCGAGGCCGGCGACAGTCAGGGTTTCTGAGTACGTGCGCGACGTCTGCTGGTACTCGCTCTGGATGCGTGCCTTGTCCTCGGGGGTGGCTTCTTCCGGGACAACCATGAACTCCAATGGAGTCGCGGGTTCGGCCCAACTGAGTTCACCATTCGGTGTGATCGCATGCACGCGCTCATTGGTCATGCGGTGATTGGCCCGGAACAGGAGCGTGCCGTCGTCTTGCCATACGAATCGCACCGACCAACCGGCTGCGTGAAGTTGCCCGGCGACGCGACGTGCTACGGCCTCTTCCGGCAGAGTGAGTCCCCATCTGTCGAAGTAGTCGGCGAAACTGGCCTGCTGCGGGGTCATGAAACTCATTGTGGTCGACGGTCGGATATGGCGGGGAGCATCGATCGATTCACGTGTGGAGCTAGGAGAGCGTTGCCGACGTCAGTCCACGCACCGACATGGCAGTACGCGGGCGTGGTCATCACGGCCCCAACGCCGGGGGGAGATTGAAGCGCCACGGCACCAAGTCCCGCTCCGCTCATACGCCCGCGACGTAGGCGGTGAGGAAGTGGACTCCGTGGCGGTCGAGGTTTCCGCGGGCGCGGTCGTAGTGCTCTGTGGTGCGTGGGTCGGAGTGCCTCGCGAGAATCTGAGCGTCGCGTAGTGGGACGCCGGCGTCGAGGGCGTTGGTGATGGCTGCGTGGCGCAGCGAGTGTGGACTGATGTGTCGGGGGATGGCTGCTGCTTTCGCGATGCGGGCCACCATTCGGTAGGCATCTCGCCGGTCGATGGGGTTGCCCGACACGGGGCGCAGGATGAGCCGTCCCTCGGTACGGCTGCCGCGGCAGGCCTCGAGGACGCGCAGCACGGGCACGGTGATGGGCATGGTGGCTGGCTTGTCGCCCTTGCCGATGAGGTGCAGCACTCGATGTCCGCGGAGCGTTTCTGCATAGTCCTCGATCCGTACCGCGGCTGCCTCGGATGCTCGTAGGGCGTTGATGCCCAACAGGAAAGCCAGCGCTCCGTGATGGACGGTGAGAGTCTGCGCGACTTGGAGAAAGCGGATGAGCTCGAGGCGGTCCAGGCCTTGGGTGCGGGATTCGTCGCGGTGCACTCTTGGCAGGCGTGCGTAGACGGCCGGGTCGGACACGATGAGTCCGTCGATGTGGGCGTAACGGAAGTAGCCGCGGACGGCGTGCATCGAGGTGACGATAGAGGACGCGATCAGGCCGGCTTGTCCGAGGTGTCGGATGTAGAGCTCGATGTGGGCTCGCCGGATCCCGACGAGCGGATCGAGGGCGTTGGTCTCGCACCAGGCGAACCAGCGCCGCAGTTGGGAGGCGTACAACGTGTGGGTGTGCCCGGAGTAGCGGGCGAGGTACGAGACGGCCGCGAGCTGGGCTGGCGTCATCGCATCTGGCTGGAACGGCAGAAGGGTGTTCATCGGTGTCACCTGGCGGAGTCGGGCAAGCCCCGACCCGGTCCGCCGAATGAGGACGAGGCACTTGCCTGACGCTACGCCCGTGCCGTTGCCCAAAGTCAGGTCACGACAGGCATCGCGGCGGAATGGGCGCGTCTCGTAGCCTCCTGGTTCCGCCGCGCCTAACTCTGCCCGTCCGGACCGACGTCCGTCGACTCCATCGGATCTGAGTGCCGGTAGCTGATCCAACTGCCCTTCGTGTACCGAGCCAGCCGATTGCATGGACCCTCCACAGCAAGCCCGCCATCCTCCAACTCTTCGACACTTGGGTTCACGCGCGCCAGATGGTCGAATCGGTGACAGTTAAGGCAGATGACTCTCCCTCCTGCCCGCTGCTGCAGGTCGATGCTCCCGCACGCAGCGCACACCCACCAAGCGTCGTACGCCTCCTCAGCGCCGCCCTTCTTCGTCACAAAGACAGTCACACGGTCATCCTTGCAGGCCTTGAGGATGTCCGCTGACGACCACGCCAAGCAGCCTCTGAGGGATCGATCTGCTGCCGGAGATAGGCGGCGGAGTCACGCACGCGACTCGAAGTCAATGTCAATGCGGCGCAGCGAACTACGCATTGCCAGAAATGCGTGAGGACTATCCCTCGTACCGATATCCCGCAATGACCCGGCCCCCAGTCTTACGCGCGGCGTATTCTGCCGCTTTGTACTCGTACGGGTCGTTGGCCTGGTCGACGATCAGCACCTTGCCCTTGCGAGCGACGTAGCCGGGTTCGCAGGGCGCATCTTCGTAGTCATACGTCGTGCATGACACCCAGTCGCGATAGAAGTCGAGAGCACGTTCGAAGTTCCCCGGCCGCATGATGTAGTACTCGACCCGGTTCCGGCTTCCAGCCCCGACGACGCAGTGCCATCCGTCAGTGCCTCGCCCGGCTCCTGAAAGGGCATCGGGTTCTCCGTACTTGCACCTCATCTGCTTCGCGAGCTTCTTCAAGTACGGCGATGTCGGTGCCGCGCTATTTGAGGCTGAAGCAGGCGCGAGGGGGGCGCTAATGACCAGCCCGAGCAGCATGACGATGAGTCGCTTCATGGAGCGACTCTAATGTTGATGACGCTCTTGACTGGCGATCGGTGACCTCCGCGCAGCCGCTTGGCGCATCAAAGGTCGCGCCCCGGGACGGCAAGCGGCGGAATGCAGCGCCTACTGCTCGCTCGGATCCTCGGGGACTTCTAGGCCCGCTTCCGTCAGCCAGGTTCGCCAAGACTCGATGCCGTCCCACGCGACATCTACGACCTCGCGGTCCTCCTCCGAATCAGGGTCGTCGACATACACCCACACACGCTCGATGCCTTCAGGGTCGTCCGGGTCTCCTTGGCCGGCCCAGTGCACCAAGCCCATCCGGACTGACTCCGTGCGCGAGCCCCTGGCGGACAGCTGGACGTGTTTCGTTCCGTTCGCAAGATCAGCAACAATCATCAGAGCTGGATCGTTGTTTGCGAATTCTTCGATAGCCGAGACACTCAAAACGGACTGCCTGTGATCGTGCTTCAGCCAGTCCTTCAGGTGCCAAACGGCATGACAGAGCGCTTCTGAGAAGTCTTCGGTGTCTCTGGAACCCACGCCGGTGTCCCGCCCAGTTGCGTGCAGAGTCCGGTGATACCAGCGAAGGATTCGCAGCCACTGGTGCTCCCAGCGGTCGTATCGAGCGACACGACGAGGTTCGTCCATGAGCCGCACCTTCTCATCCTGTCGAGTTGCGCGAGACCGCGGGACGCCGTCGCGGCGCGAGCGACGGAGTGACGCACGCCGGGAGAGCAAAGCGGTAGATCGCTCGTCCAACACTGTCACTGAACGAGAGACTCGTACGAAGATGGGAACGCACGTTCGATTGCGGTGCGCGATTACTCCGGTGTAGAGATCTCGGATCATGGGAGAAGGACCGTCGAAGCTGCAGCCCGACCGCCTCGGGGACGACGAAGTCGTCACGCAACGCATCGCGAAAGGCGCCGGCTCGCCGCCTGTCATCAACGCCCCGCGCCCCAAGGACCAAGGCCGAGTCTCTGTTATCCGAGGACGGAAGTCGCCGTCGCAGGCGTATCACCTCGTCCGAAAGGGCGGGAGCTGTGGTCCTGACGACGGTGCTCGCTACGCCGAGGTGGGCGCTCTCCGTGACGCTGGCTTCATCGTCACGCACACGCCGAACAACCGGAACCCCGACCACTGCTCCGTGGCCTATCCCAGTGACTGGAGTGAGGACGTGGCGCTACTGTTTGAGATGTGTTTCGCGGACGAGTCGTGGAACGCGGCTGCAGAGGATACCGATGAGTGATCTGATCCAGCTCGTTCCGGGTTGTGAGCCTTGGCGGCCGTCGCCAGAGGCAGAGTCAGTGCGCGTGCTGGACGAGTACAACATCCCGCTCGCAGGAGTCGTCCGTCAGCACGGTCACGACTACTTCTACGTGTGCGCCGCAGGCGAGGAGCAAGAGTCGAACGTCTGGTTGTACTCGCTCATCGAAGCGCACGAACTGGAGACGCTTGGCTCGCTCATCGGCGGGGCGTTCGTGAACGGAATGATGGAGTTCTTGAAGCACAGACCGGTCACCGCGGCCATGGCCGACGACTGGAAGCTTGTCCTCTGGGAATCGTTTGACAGCGGCGACGAGCGCCCTGGAACGATGGTTCGACGATTCCTGAAACTTCTGGAAGCGCGCGTTCGTCGCTACGGGGACAACATCGGCCGTCTTGAGCGTGACCCCAGCATCGATGCTGACGATCAGCTGAGCCTGCACATCTGAATTGAGGCGGTCGCTCGAAGGCTTCCGACAGGCAGCCATGCTCCAGCTCGCCAACACGCTGCGCAATGCCGCACCCGTTGGAACCGGGCGGTTCGCCGCCAACCTCGCCTCACGCGAGTTCCCCGGCGCACCAAAGCCATCTCATCGCTCCAGATAGGCCGTCGTCGAAAGACAGGGATGCTGTGTCGCTGCCTCCGACTAGCGTTAGAAAGGATCCCGACTCCGGCGGATCCGGAACGACGCAAGGAGGAGGTCGAGCGTGCGAGGGATGCCGGCAGACCCACGGAGAGGTCATGGACCGTCGTGACCACGGTTGACGTACTCAGGAACAGCCGCGACGGCGACCAATTCCACTACACCTGGGCCGCGCGCCAAGCGCTTCGTCTCCTAAACCCGTACACCGATCTCCGTTGCCTCTACGTCGAAGCGGTCGATCCGAGCGAGTCGGGCGGCACGGACGCTGGCGAGGAGGTGATCGACCTTGCTGAGTATTGGGGTTCTGCCCATATCGAAGAGACGACCCGCGTGGTCTATCGCCAGTTCAAGCACTCGACAGCTCATCCCGATGACCCCTGGACACTGTCATTCCTGAGCAAGACGCTGCTGGGTTTCGCGCGAAAATTTGGGGCGCTCGCGGCCGCACATCCCAGCGCGTTGGATCGAGCCGAGTTCGAGTTTGTGACCAATCGTCCTATCGCGGATTCGGCAGTCGCCGCGTTGACGCATCTACGCCACGGCACGACATCCGCGGCAGTAGAACGCCTCCGCACCCAGCTCGAAGAACTCCTGAGCCCGGCTGAGGTCCAACAGTTCTGCAGCCAGTTGTCGATCGACCAGCGTGCGCCCTCGTTGTTCCAGCTGCGACACCTGCTCGACGAGGATCTCGCTGATCGCCTACCTGGGGCACCAGGGGACGAGGCACTACGTCTCCGGGAGATGATCGCGACGCGCGCCACCAACATCGACGGCTCACGTCCCAAGATTCGGCGCCAAGAGGTGCTGGCCGCTCTCAAGACCTCCGACGACCTGCTCTTCCCCGCTCCAAACCTGATCGCTCAACCCTCGAGACCAATCGTTCGTACCCAGTTCAGGCAGATCCTGGAGACGATTAGCGGCGAGTCTGGACATCCGATTGTGATCCACGGTCCGGGTGGCGTCGGCAAGAGTGTGCTCGCCAGCGTCTTGGCAGAGTCTGCGCCTCAGGGGTCCCTGACCATCACCTTTGATTGTTACGGGAACGGGTCATATCGGCGCCCCAGTCGCCAGCGCCACCAACCGAAACAAGGTCTCGTCCAGGTGATCAACGAGATCGCCAGCAAAGCACTGTGCCTTCCAATCATCCCGTCGGCAACAGCGACTGACCGCGACTACTTTGATGCGTTCGTGCGGCGTATCGACAAGGCCGCGGAGGCGTTGGCTGCGACTACAGCAGATGCGCTTCTGACCGTAGTGATCGATGCCGCGGACAACGCCGCCATGATGGCCAAGGAGGTCGACGAGCAATCATTTGTACGCGGCCTTGTGCGAGAGGTGTTCGCGTCAAACGTGCGCCTGGTATTGACCTGTCGAACTGAGCGACTCGACGAACTGGCATTGCCTAGTTCGTACCGCGGCATAGCGATGGATGGCTACACGCTCGACGAGACGCGAGCGATATTGAACGCCGCCTACGAGGGCGTCGAGGAACCCGACGTCCGGGAATTCCACCGGCGAACTAGCCGAAACCCCCGCGTCCAGTCGACAGTCATGGCCGCGACCGAGACCCTAGATGAGGCTCTTGCCTGGCTCGGGCCCGACCCTGCTAGCCCCCAGGACGCACTCGAGGCTGTGATTGCCCGACAGGTCGCCGAGATCCGAGATGGCGTGCACCTCGAATCGCACGAGATCGACAAGATCTGTGTCGGTCTCTCAGCACTTCGACCGATGATTCCTGTTCGCGTTCTCGCAGAACTAGCCGAGGTACACGAAGCCGTTGTCCACAGCTTCGTCGCTGATCTTGGACGCCCACTGCTTCTGCTCGATGGTGCCGTGCAGTTCCGAGACGAACCCACAGAGACGTGGTTTCGCACTCGGTACCGGCCCACCGGGACGGCATTGGACGCGTTTCTCGAACGACTCATGCCTCTTGCCCGCGACGACGCGTATGTCTCCAGCGCCGTTCCGGCACTGCTCTTCGAAGCCGGCCGCTTCGAGGACTTGGTCGAACTCGCCATGTCAGATGATGCACTTCCCGACAACTCGCTCCCCGCAGACGAGCGCAACTCGGTTCAACGTCGAGAGATTGCGCAGCAGCGCGCGCAGTTTGCACTACGAGCTGCGCTGAAGCGCGACGACGACTACTCAGCTGCCCTGCTAGCGCTCCGAGTCGGGACCTTGAACGCGGGTCGCACCCGGCGGCTGCGACTCATTCGCGAAAACACAGACATCGCCCCTCGATACATCGACGCCCAAGTGCTCGAGCACCTGTTGTCAATGCGAAGCATTGGCAGCGACTGGCTCAACTCCCATATCGTTTACGAGGGCGCGCTCCTTGCGTCCATGCCTGGCCAGTCCGATCAGGCACGGAATCAGCTGCGGAGTGCTTCGTCGTGGATGAGCGCTTGGACACGCCAAGCGGTCCGAGACGGCGAGCAATCCGGGGTATCTGACTACGACATCTCACAGGTTGCGTGGGGTCTCGCTTGTACCGATGGAGCCGCTGCCTCAATCAGGTTCCTCCGTGGCTGGAGGCCAAAGGAGGTGGCTTTCGAGGCGGGTGTGCACGTCTTGCGTCGCCTCGCTGACGCTGGGCGTCTCGAAGAGATTCGCGAGTTCGCGCGCTGCGCACGCGGGCGGCACCTGCGGTTCGCGGTCGCGCAGGTCTGTTCGGAGAGGGGGCTCAGCGTGGATGTCGTCTCACTACGCAATCTCTTGAAGCCGCTCCTCGGCGCGACGACGGTCTTCCAGCCCTCAAGACGAAACGACGAAAGCTGGGCCACGAACGACCAGTTCGTCCACGGCGGTCTAACGGCAGCAAGCTGGATTGTGATTCAGGCACTTCGAGCAGGGTTGATTGATGTTCCTACGGCTAAACGCATCATCCGTCCCTACGTCCCGCCGAATCTAGGTCATCACACAGGCGGTTGGAGCGATCGAGACATCTGGGCGCCAATCGCCGTACTTGCATTGTCGGCACGACTCGACGGACGTCTTGTGGGCATCGACGAGATCCAAGGAACGCGTATCGCCGAAGCCCGCGCCAAGCAGAAGCACGTCTACAGCAGCGATCTCCGCGACTTTGACGCGAACGTCAAGCCCCTTGCATGGTGGGCAGACTTATGGGTGCGGCTTCAGATTCAGCCCACCGAGGCCGACGTAGATGAGTTCCGCGAGGGCGCGCGCACATTCTTAGCCCAGCGGCACCCTGGAAGACGCGACGACGACTCCGCTCAGACCTACCTCAACGTCGCGCTCCCATTGATCCTTCGCATCGCGACGGAGTACCCGGACGCGCTCGAGGTCGGCGACTTAAATGAGTTCTGGATCGACAACCGCCCCAGGCTGTGGCGTGGCACACGGATTCGCTTGGTCCGCGAGGCCGCGCGCTGTTCGAAGTTTCATGCGTTCGCTCACGAGGTCGCCGAACGCTGCTACGAAGGGACGGTCGCAGCCCAGGAGGATGCGCAAGGACGATCGGACGACCTCGTAGCCTTGGCGCGGGCTGTCTACACGCTTTCGGCAGCCGACTCGGCTGCCTACTTTCAGAGCGCCTTGACCATCACCGATGCGATCGGTGATGACGCTTGGGCGCGGTGGGGGACGTTCGTCAGACTCGCACCACTGGCAGCCGATGGCACAGAGTCGCACCAGCGTGCGTACCGGCTCGGGCAAGTTGCCGAAGGGCTAGAGCCCTACCTCGGCGACGGTCTCAACCATGTTGATGCGCTAGTCGCGACGGCAGCTCTGTCAGTTCCGGAGGCGCTGGCACTGGGCTCGCGTTGGCGTGACCGTCGGTTCGCGCCGATCGGACGGCTCATCGCAGCTCTCGCGAAGTCTGAGCAAGGTCTTCGCGCCGACGAGGTCGTCGCATTGCTTCCGCTCTGCGACAGCTACTTGGACGACGACGAGTTGGCGTCTGGCTTGGCGTTCGAGAGCGGGACGGAGCTGAGTACCGTAGCGGCGCTCCTGCGGCATCGACGATCCAGTCCGCTTCGGCAGGACGCCTTCGAGACCCTGCTAAGGCGTTCTGGAGTTACTCGCAGCCAGATCCAGCAAGCTGACCCTTCGTTGCGTTTCGACTACGAAGACCGCCCCGAGCCGGTCTCCGACCGGTCGTACACGAGTCGATTTGAACCCGGGCCGTCGCCGACCTTTGACGACATCGACTTCCGCACGCCTGAGGGGTGGGCCGCCGCCCTCGACCGCGCGTCCGGCCTGCACCGCGAGCTTGTGTTCGAGCACCTCGTTGAGACAGGTCAGCTCCGCGCAGAAGTCTTTGCAGCGTTCGCGGCGAATCCGGACATGAATCGATTCGACTTGGACGCGCTTGTCTCGGCAGTCGGCGACCGCCGACTGTCCTTAGGATCAAGAGGGGCACTCGACCAGGCGTACGTCGAGGGCTTGAGTCGCGTGGCCGTCGACAACCTTCTCGTCGCGTGGCGGAAGATGGACTACGCGCGGATGAGGGTTCAGACCGGCCGGTCGACGGACTATGAGCACATCGCCAGCCGCGCGTTGGTTGCACTCAACACGTTCGACGCGGAGCAGGCCTACGCACTGGCGGGACACCTCGCGCAGCGACTAAGTGTCGATAAGGCACAAGATCTGTTCGACGCTGCAGCCGACCTCTTTCTGGACTGCGTTCCGCTTGATTTTGGCGACGGTCACCACCCAAACGGGATGGCATCGACAGAATCGACCGCGAGCGCGCTGGCAGCAACCATCTGGACGGCGCTTGGTGATCCAGCAATCGCAACTAGGTGGCGCGCAGCTCACTCGGTGCACCTCGTTCTTGAATTGCATCTCGTTGAGGTAACCGACGCACTGATCGAGCTCGCGGGAAAACGCAAGGACGCGAGCTCGTATCTCGACTCGCGGTTGGGCTTCTACGACCGCCACGCGCGTCAGTGGCTGCTCTTCGGCTTGAGGCGGGCGTCGGTCGATGAGAACGCGTTAAGTTCGCTCCGTCGGTTTGCTCCGTGGTTGCGAGAAACCCTGACCGAGCCGTCGCACGCAATCAATGCTCCGTTAGCTCGCGACATCCTGTTGCAGCTCCACAGTTCGGGATACCTCGATGGTGAGCCGACCGAGACCAACGCGCTCGTCGCGATTGGTAAGCCGACACAAGTGGTGCGAAACGATCATCGCTCTCCAGCGCGGAGCGTTTCGTCCTTTGGCGAACTCGACTGGCCCGCATCCGCACCCACCCCCACTGAGAGTGACGAGGACGAGAACGACGAAGAACCCCACGATGACAGCTTCAGGTTCTTTATGGACTTCGGTCCGTACTGGTGCAACTGGGTTGGCGATGCCTTCAACCTCACTGAGCGTTCAGTCGAGCGACTAGTCGAGGAGGTTCTGCTTCAGGATTGGAGGGTCACGTCCAGAGGACGAATCGAGGACGACCCTCGCTACACGCATGAGCTATACCGGCGCAACAGTCATCCGCGGAAGACAGATTGGCCTGAAGAGGAGGACCTCGACTTCTACCTCTCTGTGCAAGCGTTGTACGAAGTGGCCGGCCGACTCCTTGAGCGCCTGCCAGTCCAGGACCGCTACTCGGACGACGAGACAACCGATGCCAACGACTACACCCGATTCCTGGACGTACACATGCCCACGCGTGTTGACGGACGCTGGGTCGCAGACCGTAGAGACGCTCCACCGTTCCACGCACAGCTCAGGTCGGATATCGCGATCTACGGAGCGCGAGAGAAGTCCGATCTCGACTGGACCTTCGAGATTGCATCCGCGATGTTTGAACGTGAGGTATTCCGACAGGATGGTCGTGTCGCCGTGTCTGTCACTCGAGATGTCGCTGGCTCCTCGCGTCGTGAATCCGTTCGGGTAAGCAGCGCCCTCGTGTCTCCGCCCACCGCGCACGCGCTACTCCGCGCCCTCCAGACGGCCCCGGACAAACACGCTTACCGCCTTCCAGAAGTCAACGACCGCGAGTTCGAGTTGACCAACGGAGCCTTCAAACTCATCGGCTGGATTGAGTCACGACCGGAGCGCTCGGGACAGGACCGGCACGACCCGCTTGCAGGTGACATCGCCTACCCACCCGATCACCCGGGCCAACTCGTAGACGGCCTTTTTCCGTCGGAAGATATGAGGGCTTGGTACGACGAACATGGCGCGATTGCAATGACATCTCTCGTCTGGTCTGAGTTGAACGACAGCAACTCGTCACGGGGCACGAGTGGCGAGGAGCTTCTCGCAGACAGCGCGTGGTTAGGCGATCAACTCAAGCGATTGGACCGATGGCTAATCGTCGAGGTAGAGATCCGTCGGCGCTGCGACGACTCGCCGTCAGGATTCGCCATGCGAGAGGACGACGAAAACATCGGCTATCTGATGCCGTATACAAAGTACTACCTGATCGACAGCGACGGAGGCGTGCATGAGCAGCACTGAGCATTCGGCGATCTTGAAGCTCGGTCGCAAGATGGCAGATGCCCTCGATGCAAGCGACCTTGCAGGCCGCTGGATGGCGCATCACCTCGCCGACCTGATCCATCAAAGCGAGAGCGCACCTGAGGACGAACTCCTCGCCTCGGCGACCCGAGAGGCCATCCTGCAGTTTTGGGCGCACAAGGCAGGAGCACCGTTCCGGCGGCGCCCGTTCGAGAACCTCGACGCAGTGTTCGCCGCGCTAGAACGTCTAGAGCCGGATCCTCCACCTTGGGCCTACTACCGCACTTTCTCGGAGACTTCGAACCCCTCTCCGGCGGCCTTGACCACCTACCCGCTCTTGCCAGCCGCGATCGAGCTCGAACGAATCACTGCTGAGGTCGTCGGATTCACCGTCGCTGTTGTCGGTAGCGACGCTATTGATCTCGAGGAAGACTGGGTGGTCACTGCGACGGCGATCGCCGACACGAAACGAGATCACGCGACACGGCTTCTTCAACGAGCGGTCCGTCGCATGCGCCAACTCGCGCAACGCGACCCCCGTGAACTGTTGGTCGTGGACCCGTCGTCGCCTGACGAGCCATTCGATGCCACTGAATACGAAGGCATTGCGGACGGCGAGTCCGACTCAATCGCGGAGGAGGTCGAGGATCCGTTGCGGGTAGCGCTCCTCGCAGCGATCACATCGTGTCGCCTGGCATTGGACACCCTCGAAGCGAACACGCGTCAAGTCGAAAACTAGTGCTCGGGGCAGTCTCACGTGTCTGGGCCTGGAGCCAAGCCAGATCCGGCTGCGGAGCGGGGCTGGCCAGATTGCCGTGCAGGACCGTCACGAACTCCAGAGACACCACCGGATGGCTCGTAGATTGAGAGCGTGAGTTTGGCAGTGGCGTTCCCGTTGAACGCGTCTGGTCTGCTGAGCCAAACAGCGTCATTCTGGGCGGACTGACGCCGCTCGGTCGAGTCAGCAGCAAGGTCGCAAAAACTTTCTCGCTACCTGTCCCACCCGAACCCGCGCGGGCAGTTCGAGGCGAGTTGGCACCGTCGACCGGGACTCGGCCACGACGAACGCACGGCGGCTCGGCGTCGGCTGCTCGACCGGGCCAACGCAGGCCGATCTGAGCCGACTCGAGGATCGGGTCGGGCCACGTGCAAGGACGCGGGCTCGGCGCAGAACAGGACGTCGTGAGCCGCAGGCGGCACGTCCTGGGTCGCGGCCTCGCGATGAGGCCCCACCTGGAGCATGCAAGATGGTCCCCACAGCGTCCGCCGATGCAGCGATTGGCGACGACAACACGAGAGGGCTGATGTCACCGTGGCGATGAGCGAGGTCGACGTACGGAGGCGGTGGTCCGAGGGGGACGCGTGCCACGGGCTGTGGAGCCTGCTCGGCGGTGTCGTCACCGCGGACGTCCTGGCGCGGACCGGGGCCGACTTCGTCGTCGTGGACCTGCAGCACGGCGCCGCGGCAGACGTCGACCTCCCCGGGATGACGGCAGCCATCCGCGCCGCGGGATCGGTCCCGCTGGTCCGCACCCGTAGCCCGTTGTTCGCCGACGTCGGCCGACCGCTCGACCTGGGCGCCTGCGGCGTCATCGTGCCCAACATCCGCGACGCGGAGCACGCCCGCGAGGTCGTCGCTGCGACGACGTACGCCCCTGCCGGGGGGCGTTCGATCGGGCGACTGTCCGGCGGCGCCGATCGGCCACTGGTGATCGCCATGGTCGAGACGGCCACGGCGCTGGAGGACCTGGACGCGGTGCTGGCCGTCGAGGGGCTCGACGGCGTGTACGTCGGCCCGGGGGACCTCGCGCTGTCGCTCGAGCTCGACGGTGCGGACCGCTCCGCGGAGCTGCGCGACGTGCTGTCCTCGATCCTCGGCCGGGCCGTCGCTGCCGGCGTACCGGTGGGTGTCCACGCCTACAACGGCGCGGACGCCGCCGACTACGCCGCTCAGGGCGCGACCATCGTGACCGTCGCCGTCGACACGGTCTCGCTCGCGGAGGTGATGGCGGGCCACCTCGACGCCGCCCGCACCGGTGCGGGCGCGCACGGTCGCTAGTCCGGCCGCAGCAGAGCGAACCCGCGCGGCCGAGGCACCCCCGCCGGCGACGTAGGCCCTAGCCAAGGCGCGGGAGCACTGGCAGGATCGAGCTGCTCCACCAGGCGATCGCTCCGCACGAAGGGGGCCGAGGTTGGCCACGAAACCGACCATCCTCGCCGTGGACGACGACCCCGTTGTCGCACAGGCGATCGTCAGGGACCTGCGCGGACGCTACGGCGCCGACTACCGCGTGATGTCCGCGAGCTCCGGTGCCGCCGCGCTGGAGATGCTGCACGAGCTGGCCCTGCGCGACCGCTCCGTCGCCCTGGTGGTGTCGGACCAGCGGATGCCCGAGATGACCGGCATCGAGATGCTCGCGCAGGTGCGCCAGCTCTCCCCGGAGAGCAAGCTGCTGCTCCTCACGGCGTACGCCGACACCGACGTCGCGATCCGGGCCATCAACGACATCGCGCTCGACTACTACATGTTCAAGCCCTGGGACCCGCCCCAGGAGCAGCTCTACCCCGTGGTCGACGGCCTCCTCGACGACTGGGCGACCGAGCACCCGGCCGAGAGCTCGGTGATCCGCGTGCTGGGCCACCGCTGGTCCCAGGCCAGCTACGAGGTGAAGACGTTCCTGGCTCGCAACCACGTGCCCTACCGGTGGCTGGACGTGGAGCGCGACGAGGAGGGCCGGCGCCTGCTGGAGCTGGCCGGCCGTACCGTCGACGACCTGCCCGTCGTCCTCGTCACCGAGGGCGACTCCCTCGTGGCGCCGACGAACCGCGAGCTCGCCGACGCCCTGGGGCTGCGCACCCGCGCGGAGCAGCCGCTCTACGACCTCTGCATCGTCGGAGCCGGGCCGGCGGGACTCGCCGCGGCGGTCTACGCGGCGTCGGAGGGCCTCAGCACCGTCGTCGTCGAGCGTGACGCGCCGGGCGGGCAGGCGGCACAGAGCGCCTCGATCGAGAACTACCTCGGCTTCCCCAAGGGTCTGTCGGGGGCGGACCTCACGCACCGGGCGGTCGCCCAGGCGGCGCGCTTCGGGGCGGAGACGGTCCTGGCCAGCGACGTGACGGGCTTCGAGGAGCGCGGCCCGGTGCGCGCCGTCCTCCTCGAGGGCGGGGGCTCGATCGAGGCCCGCGCCGTGCTGATCGCCACCGGGGTCTCCTACCGGCGCCTCGAGGCGCCCGGCATCGAGGAGCTCGGGCTGAAGGGCGTCTACTACGGCGCGTCGGCGAACGAGGCGCTGCAGTGCGAGGGCGAGGACGTCTACGTCGTGGGCGCGGCCAACTCGGCGGGACAGGCGGTCCTCAACTTCGCCCGCTACGCCAAGCGCGTGGTGCTGCTCGTCCGCGGCACGAGCCTCGAGGCGAGCATGTCGCGCTACCTCATCGACCGCATCCGCGACACCCCCAACGTCGACGTCCGCCTGCACACCGAGGTCGGCGCCGTCGGCGGCGACGGCCACCTCGAGAGGCTCACCCTCGTCGACCGTGGCTCCGGGGCTCGGGAGGAGGTCAGCGCCAGCTGGCTGTTCGTCTTCATCGGCGCCTCCCCCCGCACGGACTGGGTGGGCGACAAGGTCGCCCGAGACGACAAGGGCTTCCTGCTCACCGGCAACGAGATGCTCGGCGCGCCGGGTGCCGGGTCGTGGCCGCTCCCCCGGTCGCCGTACAGCCTGGAGACCAGCGTCCCCGGCGTCTTCGCCGCCGGGGACGTGAGGCTGGACTCGATGAAGCGGGTCGCGTCCGCCGTGGGCGAGGGTGCCATGGCCGTCCACCTCGTCCACCGCTACCTGGCGACGATCTGATGGGCCCGCAGGAGCTCCGGCGGCTGACGCTGTTCGACAGCCTCAGCGACGCCCAGCTCGCCGAGCTCGTGGAGGTCAGCACCGAGAGACGGGCGGAGCCGCAGGAGGACGTCTGGCACGAGGGACAGCCGGCCGACAGGTGGTGGGTGCTCCTGGAGGGGTCGGTCACGCTGCTCAAGCGGGTGGGCAAGGAGGAGTCGCCCGTCGGCAAGATGACCACCCCCGGCCAGTGGGCCGGAGGCTTCGGTGCCTGGGACCCCAACGGCATCTGCTTCGCGACCGGTCGCGCCGCCGAGCGGACGCGGTTGCTCGAGGTGCCGGCCGCGGAGCTCGCGAGGCTGGGCAGCGAGTGGTTCGCCTTCGGCGTGCACTTCATCCGCGGCCTCGTCGACACGGTACGCCGCGTCGAGTCCACGGCCCGCCAGCGCGAGGCGCTCGTCGCCCTCGGCACGCTGGCTGCGGGGCTGGCGCACGAGATCAACAACCCCGCGGCCGCCGCGACCCGGGCCGTGGACTCCCTGGCGACCACGTCAGCCTCGTCGGTGGCGGCCACGGCGCGCCTGGCCGCCCACGGCATCTCGACCGACCAGTTCGCCAGCCTCGAGGCGTCGCGCCGCGCGCTCGTCCCTCTCGGCCCCGGAGCCGACCCCCTGGCGGCCGCGGACCGCGAGGACGAGCTGGCGGACTGGCTGGTCGACCACGACGTGGCGGAGGGGTGGCTGCTGGCACCCTCCCTGGCTGCGTCCGGCATCACCACGGCGTGGTGCGACGAGGTCGCCGACATCGTGGGCCCCGCGGCTGCCGGTGCGGCGATCGAGTGGGTCGGGCACTCGCTGACGATGGACGCGCTGCTGGGGGAGGTGAAGGACGCTACCGGACGCATCTCCGCCCTCGTCGGGGCCGTCCGGTCCTACTCGCAGCTCGACCGGGCCGCGGTGCAGCTCATCGACGTGACCGAGGGGCTCGAGAGCACCCTCGCGATGCTGGCCTACAAGCTGAAGTCCGTCACGGTGGAGCGCGACTTCTCGAGCGACGTGCCGCGGATCGGCGCGATCCCGGGCGAGCTGAACCAGGTCTGGACGAACGTGATCGACAACGCCGTCGACGCCATGGACGGAGTGGGGACCCTGCGGCTGTCGACCCGCCTCGACGACCTGGGAGGCGTCGTCGTGGAGATCGAGGACAGCGGCCCCGGGATGCCGGCCGACGTGCAGGCCCGCGCGTTCGAGCCGTTCTACACGACCAAGGACGTCGGCAAGGGCACCGGTCTCGGGCTCGACATCTCCCGTCGAATCGTGGTGGAGCGCCACTCGGGGGACATCGCGATCGAGTCCCGCCCCGGCCGGACGGTGATGCGGGTGACGCTCCCCATCGGGGGGCAGCTGCCGGGCGAGCAGGACTCGACGACCGGACGCTGACCCGCGGGCGGCGACCACGACCACCGACGAGCCGCCTCCGACCTCCCACAGGTTGGGTAACTATCCGTCAGAGGGGGCCAAAACCGGTCCTGGCGCATAGCAGGCTGTTTCGGAGGTCGTTGGTCGGGTACGAGCCGGTTGTGCCGAGTCCATCCGGTCGCGACGGTCCGGTCGCGACGGCCATCTTGGAGGCAGTCACCATGAACAACCACCCGAACTTACCCGCCGTACGACACGCGCTGCGACGCGCGGGCGTCGTCGCCGGAGCCACCCTCTGCCTGACCTTCGCCAGCGGTCCGGCCGCCCACGCCGACGGGCTCCTCGACGGCGTCGGCGGCGTCCTCGGCGAGGTCGACGAGCAGGTCGTGCAACCCGTCGTGCAACCGGTCGTGCAGACCGTGGAGCCGGTCGTGCCGGAGCCCGTGGGGCAGGTCCTGGAGCCTGTCGTCCAGCAGGTCGTGCAGCCCACGGTGCGCGAGGTCGAGCAGACCGCCGGCGAGACCGTGCGCACCGTCGAGCAGACGGTCGAGCCGGTGGTCGCGGGCGTCAAGCCGACTCCCCCACCGCCCGTCCAGCCGCCCCCGGTGAAGGCCCCTGACCCGGTCGAGGAGTCCGCACAGGCCCCCTCCGCTCCTCAGGCCCCGGTCGGCGCGGCCACCAGCAGCGGCGGTGACGCTGGGTCCGGGCACGACGCGGGCCAGCAGGCAGACCACTCAGCCGGCTCCGCGACCGGCCAGGGCGCCGGCGCCGTCGGCGGCCAGAGCGCCGGCCACGGCGCGAGCCACGGAGACGGTCACGCCGACGCGCACGCGAGCGCGGTGCCCGGACGTGCGGGGTCGCGGCTCGCCGCCCCGTCCGCCCGCCGGGTCGCCCACTCCGACCTCGCTCCCCGTGCCGCGGCAGGACCGCTGGTCCCGCGGCAGGCCTTCTCCAGCGACGCCGCGAGCCGGGAGCCGCAGGACGCGTGGGACGTCGCGAACGCGCTCATGCACCTGTGGGCCACCCCGCACGCCGTCCACGCGGGCCTGCCCGGCGCTGTGGTGCAGGCCGTCACCTCGCAGGCCGTCCCGCTGCTGACCATCCCGCTCCTGCTCGGCCTGCTCCTGGGCTGCGCCTCGATGGTCCTCGCGCGGCCGTCGCGGCGACGCGTGCGTCAGTCGGCCTCCCAGTAGGGCCCGGGCAGGTACCGGTCCGGCTCCACCGTCGTGACCGGGCGCCGCACCGTCACGTACGTCGTGCGCAGCGTCCCGTCGGGCGCTCGCACCGTCCGCGGGACCCGGAAGTTCGCGTACGTCGTGGTGTAGGCGTTGCGTGAGTTGCGTCGGTGGTCCCACTGGTAGTTGAAGTTCGCCATGTACTTCCGCGCCACGACCGTGCCGCGCACGGTGAACCAGATCTCGTCGTTGGCGGTGCTGAGGCTCGACCAGTTCACCGAGCCGGTCAGCACCATCTCGGTGTCGGGCACGCCGTTGTAGGTGCCCCGGACGACGAAGTACTTCTGGTGGCTGTAGTAGTCGAGGATCAGGTCGTCCACGCCGTCGTTGTTGAGGTCGAAGTTGTCCTCGGTGTTGTAGTCGAGTCCCGTGGACCGCAGGGGGATCCGCCCGCGAGCGGTGGGCGCCCCGAGGATGCCCTTGGTGTGGTAGCCGATGAGGCCGTAGCTGACCCGCACGTCGCAGCCCTGGATGAACTTCCTGCGGATCGCTGCGGCGAGGTAGTTGCCCCGGTCGCCGCGCATCGTGTGCATCGAGAGGGCGAGGCGGGTGCGGGTGACCTTGCCGGTGGCGGGATCGGTCGTGCGGCACTGGACGCGGTCCAGCATGTCGAGCACCAGGTCGTTCTTCGGGCCCGAGACGCGGGGGAACGCCCACGCCGTGTGCTTGTCGACGGAGTCGTCGCAGGCCGCGCCCAGCGGTGTGCCGCAGAACTGCATCGGCTCCTGCCGGGTGTCGTAGTCGCGCCGCATGTCGTTGAACAGGCCCACGAACTGGCGGAACAGCTCGTGGTCGCCCTCGGTGAAGTAGAGGTCGTTCCACTGGTGGATGGCGGCGTTGCGGGTCATGTTGGCCGAGCCCACGGCGATGACGTCCTCGGACCGGCCGGCCTCGCTGAAGAGGTAGAGCTTCGAGTGCAGGTTGTTGAACTCGTTGGCCGCACCCCGGCAGCTCTGCCGGCACTTGTAGATGAAGCTGTCGCGCCGGCGGTCCTTGCCGATCTCGGCGCGGATCACCTTCATCGCCGGGGTCTCCCAGTGGTCGTTGAGCAGGATCTGCACCCGGACGCCGCGGCGGTGGGCGGCGGCGAGCGCCTGGGCCACGGGCATGCGGTCGAGCGAGTAGATGGCGATCCTGATGGTCGACCCCTTCCGGGTGTGCCGGATCGTGTCGATCACCTTCCGCTCGATGCGGAAGTGGCCCGCCGCGAGATGGGGGTCGTTGAAGAAGGGACCGCTCGGCGCCCGCCAGCTGCGCGACCCCGGGCGCGGCTCGTCGGCGGTTGCAGCGGCCGGCGCCCCGAGCGCCGCGCCCCGCGCCGCAACGGGCGCCGCCGCGGCGGCCGGGGCCGGAGCGGTGACCCCCAGCACCACGCACAGCACCGTCCACACGGCAACGCCCCACCTCGACGACCTCGTCACGTCCAGCTCCTCGCGTCCTGGTGCGCTCGTCCTGCGGCGCGCGTCCGGCCAGCATAGGAACGCCGGGCCGCCAGCGGTGCGCGCCGACCCGACGTCCCACGCCTCGAATCGTTCATCTCGGTTGTCGATCCCCGGGCTGTCGGTCCGTCACAGTGGTGACAGGCCGCACCGGGCGGCCGCAGCCGAGGAGCGACATGACGCAGTACGCCATCTACTTCAACCAGCAGTGGGTCGGGGACCACGACCCGGAATGGTTCCTCAGCCGGGTCGAGCCGTCGATGGCGGTCATCCACGACATGGAGGCCGCCGGGGTGCTCGTCTTCGCCGGCGGCCTCGAGGAGGACCTCTCCCAGGCCTTCAGCGTCGACGGCACCAGCGGCACGACGTCCGTGACCGACGGGCCCTACACCGAGACCACCGAGTTCCTCGGCGGCATCACCGTGATCGACGTGCCCGACCTGGAGACGGCGAAGATGTGGGCCGCCCGGGTGGCGGAGGGGTGCGGCTGGCCCCAGGAGGTCCGGGTCGTGAAGTCGCGACCCGACGCCGCACCCTGACGCGCGGTCCTACTGCGCGACCCACTCGGTGAACGCGCGAGGCTCACGGAGCCAGTCCACCCGCGTGTTGCTGCCGTCCGGGCGCGTGCCGGCGACCCGGACGGCGACGCGGACCTCCTCCGGCGAGCCGATCGCCTCGCGCGAGATCCGCATCCGGACCCGGTCGAGGTCGTAGTCGACGCGCATGCGGTAGGAGCCCTGGACCGGCTCGCCCCACTTCCCGCTGCCGAAGCCCTCGACCTCGAGCAGCTGGTAGTCGGTGCCGACGAAGAAGCCTCCGGCGAAGACGTACTCCGGGCCGGTGTCGGTGGGGTCGGTGTCGAGGAACACCGCGCCGGACGAGCCGGAGCGGAAGGAGCGGCGCAGGTCGGTGTGCGTCGTGGTCACCACGACGTTGTCGGCCGTGTGCCGCACCTCGACGGACCGGAGGTCGGCGCCGTGGTCGAGGTCCCGGGGGTCGCGGACACCGATGGCGTCGGCGCTGGCCGGGGCGAGCTGGGTCAGGGTGAGGGCGGCGACCGACAGGGCCGCGGCGCTCAGGATGGTGGTGCGCATGGTGCTGTCCGTTCTCGTGTGCTGCCTCCCGGGCGGGGGGCAGTCAGGAGACGCCGGATCCCGGCCGCAGGTTGCATCCCGCCGGCCGGTCTGGACCAGGTCAGTCGCGCCCCACCTGCATCCGCACCTCGACCGGGTCGCCGAGGCCGAGGCCCTGGGCGCGCCGGACAGCCGCCTTCACGGGGAGGAACCAGGTGCCCTCGCGGGGGAACATCGCCGTCGTGAGCTCGGCGTCGCCGATCCAGGCGCGCACCGGCACGACACCCCAGTAGGCGACGTCTGCCTTGACCTCCTCGACGAGGTCGGCGGCGACGGGCGGGAGCGGCACGAAGTAGAAGGGCGCCGGGCCGCGCCACTCGACCAGCTCGCCGACGAAGTCGAGCTCCATGCCGGCAGCAAACCAGAGGCGGGCGGGAGTCCGCGACTCCCGCCCGCACCACCGCGCCCCTGTTGCACGATGGCCCTCCCCTGGAGGGTCTGGGTCAGCGCTGGGCCGAGCGGGTGCTCAACCCAGGGCTGCGACGGCCGCGACGACGTCGACGAGGCCGTGGCCCTTGTCGTACGACGTCCCGCCCACGTAGGCGGCGCCGTCGGTGAACTGGTGGGCCGAGGCCTTCAACGCCCGCTCGATGTCGGCGGGGCTGGCGTCGGGCCGGGCCTGGAAGAGCTGGGCGACGATGCCGGCCACGTGCGGCGCCGCCATCGAGGTGCCGCTGATCGTGTTGAACGTGCCCAGGTCGAGCGCGCCGGGACCGTTGCGGGGGTCCAGGCCGGTGGCGCAGACGGCCAGGTAGAGGCGGCACGAGGAGGTGATGTTCTCCCCGGGGGCGGAGATGTCGGGCCAGGTCGAGGCGTCGGTGCTGAGGCCGCGCGAGCTGAACTCGGAGACGGTGCCGTTGCGCGTGCCGGTGTCCTGGTCGAAGTACGACGCCACCGACAGGATGCCGCCGGTCGGGTCCTGGCCGGGCGGGTTGGTCAGGCTCTGGGTGCCGTCACCGCCGTCGTTGCCGGCCGCCCACACGGTCACGACGCCCTCGGCGGCCAACGCGCGCTGCAGCTTGACCGTGGCCGACTCGGGGTCGAAGGCGCCGCCGCCGGAGGGGCCGTAGGAGTTGTTGGTGACCTTGATGGGCGGGCAGGTGGAGGCGGGGACGCCCGGACCGCACGGCGCCTCGTGGTTCTCCAGCACCCAGTTGAGCGCGGAGTCGGCCCCGAGGATCACGATGCCGGCGCCGGTCGAGATCGAGACGATCTTGGCCCCGGGGGCCGCGCCCTGCAGGGTGCCGCCGTCGGCGAGCGTGGTGGGGCGGCCGGCCACGATGCCGCTGACGTGGGTGCCGTGGCCGCCGACGGAGAGGGTGTCGGTGTCGACGAAGCCGGGCACGCGCTGCACGGAGCACAGCTCGCCGACCGGGGCGCACACGGCCTTGAGGTTGGCGACGACGGCGCTGGAGCCGTCGGCCTCGCGGAAGTAGGGGTGCGTCGGGTCGACGCCGGAGTCGATCACGGCCACGCTGACGCCCCTGCCAGTGAGCGGCGTGCCGTCGGCGCCGCGCAGGGTCGCGGCCGCCTCGGCGCCGCGGGTGGCGGTGTTCGAGGTCTCCTGGAAGAACTCGATCGGCTGGGCGCCGCCCTCGACGTAGGTCACGCCGGGTGCGCTGCGCACCGCCTCGACCTGGCTCTTCGTCGCTCGCGCGACGACCACCCCGATGCCTGCGAACTCGCCCGTCTTGCGCATCCCGGTGGCCGCGACGGCCTCGCGGGCGGCACCCAGCGACGTGCCGTGCACCATCACGGTCGTGCTGCCGGTGAGCCCGGGGAGCTGCTCGGCGAGGAAGTCGGACAGGTCGGCCCGCTGGGTCGCCGACGACGTGGCGGCGGACGTGGCGGCGGACGTGGCGGACGCGGTGCCGCCGGCGGCGAACGTCGCCGACGCGACGAGCACGCCGGCCGCGCAGGCGAGAAGGGGGTTGGTCTTCACTGGTTCCTCCCGAGGTGGAGTGGTGGTCCTCCCTCAACGAGCCAGCGGGTGCGAGGTCACGCGTGGCGACGCGGACCGCGTTGCGCGGGCAGGGACAATGGGGCCATGACCGAGCTCCCGCGCAAGGCCGCCGCCCGCACGGTCCGTCTCGCGGCGCTGCCGCTGGGGTACGCCGGACGGCAGGCGGTCGGCCTGGGCAAGCGGCTGGGCGGCAAGCCGGCGGAGGCCGTGCTGACCGAGGTGCAGCAGCGCACCGCCGAGCAGCTGTTCCGCACGCTCGGCGAGCTCAAGGGCGGCGCGATGAAGTTCGGCCAGGTGCTCAGCGTGCTGGAGTCGGCGCTGCCCGAGGAGGTCGCCGCCCCCTACCGCGAGCACCTCACGGCCCTGCAGGACTCCGCACCCCCGATGCCCACCTCGACCGTGCGGCAGCAGCTCGCGGCCAACCTCGGCGCCGACTGGAAGGACCGGCTCGTCTGGCTCGACGGCGCCCCGACCGCCGCTGCCTCGATCGGGCAGGTGCACCGCGGGCGCTGGCTCGACCACGTCACCGGGGAGGAGCGCGACGTCGCCGTCAAGGTGCAGTACCCCGGCGCCGGCGAGGCGCTGCTCGGCGACCTGCGCCAGATCGCCCGCCTGGCCCGCGGGGTCGCCCCGGCCTTCCCCGGGCTCGACATCAAGCCCCTCGTGGCCGAGCTCCAGGCCCGGGCCGCCGACGAGCTCGACTACCACCTGGAGGCGGAGGCGCAGGCGGCGTTCGCCGAGGCGTTCGACGGCGACCCCGACATCCTGGTGCCCGCCGTGGTCTCGGTCGGCGAGCAGGTGCTGGTGACCGAGTGGATGGACTCCCCGCACTCGATGGCCGAGGTCGTCCGCTCGGGCACGCAGGAGGAGCGCGACCACTACGGCGAGCTGCTCGTGCGGTTCCTCTTCGAGGGTCCGCACCGCACCGGGATGCTGCACGCCGACCCGCACCCGGGCAACTTCCGCGTGCTGCCCGGGCCGGACGGCGGCCTCGGCCGCCTCGGCGTGCTCGACTTCGGGGCCGTGGCGCGGCTGGAGGGCGGCGGGATGCCGCCGGCGACGGGGCGGCTGATGCGCATCGCCCTCGACGCGGACGAGCAGTCCCTCGTGGCGGGGCTGCGCGCGGAAGGGTTCATCAAGGACCGGATCGAGGTCGACCCGGCACTGGTCCTGCAGTACCTCGCGCCGTTCGTCGAGCCCGCCGCCGAGGAGCGCTTCACGTTCACCCGCGAGTGGATGCGCGAGCAGTTCGAGCGCGTCAACGACCCGCGGTCCGAGACGTTCACGCTCGCGACCAAGCTCAACCTGCCGACGTCCTACCTCCTCATCCACCGCACCTGGCTCGGGGCCATCGGCCTGCTCAGCCAGCTCGGCGCGACCGCGCCGTTCCGCCAGATCCTCGAGGAGTCGCTGCCGGGCTTCGCCGACGGGTCGTGAGGCCGCGCCGGGGTCCGGGGTCCGCCCGGCCGGCCGGCCGCCTTCAGGCCCAGAACCCCCGCCCGCCGCCGTACCAGTCGCCGAACTGCTCGCGGTACGACGACGCCGGCCCCCGCGAGCCCAGATAGGACCCCACCACCGCGGCACCGAGGTCGTCGAGCTCCGGGCTGACCATCCGGCCGTCGACACGGCGGGCCATGGAGTCGATGAAGCGCGCCAGCCCGGGGTCGTCGCCGAGGCGGAAGAACGTCACCTGGGCGCCCAGCCGCGACGTCGCGTCGAGCTCGCGCACCGACTGGGCGATCGTCAACGGGTGCGGCGGGTAGGAGAACCAGACCTCACCGTCGGGCTCGAGGTGCGCGGTCGGCTCGCCGTCGGTGACGACGAGCAGCACCGGCTGGGCGTTCGGGTGCTTGCGGAAGAACCGGTTGGCCAACAGCAGCCCGTGGTGGAGGTTGGTGCCCTTGTCCCAGCGGGCGTCCAGGGCGGTGAGCTCCTCGATCTCCATGACCTGGGCGTGCCGGCCGAAGGCGATCAGCTGGAGGTCGTCGCCGCGGAAGCGTGAGCGCACGAGCTGGTGCAGGGCCAGCGCCGTGCGCTTCATCGGCACCCACCGGCCGTCCATCGCCATCGAGAACGACGTGTCCACCAGCAGCGCGACGGCTGCCTGCGTGCGGGCCTCGGTCTCGGTGACCTCGATGTCGTCGACCTGCAGCCGCACCGGCGTGGCGCCTCCCGAGCGCAGCACCGCGTTGGTGATCGTGCGGGGCACGTCCCACGGCTCGGTGTCGCCGAACTCCCAACGCCGACTCGAGCCGGTGGGCTCGCCGGCCAGACCGGTCGTCCGGGTCTCGCGGGCGCCCGTGCGTCCGCTCATCCGGTCGGCCACGTCGCGGAGCAGCGCCTTGCCGAGCTGGCGCATCGCCTTCGGCGAGAGCCGCAGCTCGCCGTCGGAGCCGCGCTTGAGGTAGCCGCTGTCGCGCAGCGCCTGCTCCAGCTCCTGCAGCGTCCTGGCCGCGACCGCGGCGTCCTGGCCCAGCTGGCGGGCCAGCGCGTCGAGGTCGACGTCGTCCATCCGCGCGCCGTGGTGGGACTGCGCGAGCTGGTCGGCGAGCGCGTCGAGCTGCGCGAGGTCCTGCAGCGCCCCGGTCCCGTCACCGAGCCCGAGGCCCTGCTCCCCCTCGAAGCCCTCGGAGCCCGACCAGTCCTCTCCGGGCCGCAGGGCCTGCAGGTTGGCGTCCATCCGCGCGAGCTGCTCCATCAGCTGGGGCGAGCCGAACGCCTGCTGCGAGAGCTCCATCAGCTCCTGGCGCTGCTCGGGCGTCATCGAGTTCAGCATGCGCTGCGCGGCCGCCGCCCGCTGCGCGAGCGAGTCGAGCAGCTCGTCGATGTCCTTGGGCTGCTCGGGGAAGAAGTCCCCGTGCTTGTCCATGAAGTCGGCGAAGTCCTCGTCGGTGTCCTCGCCACGCGCGTGCTTCTCGAGCAGGTCGTTGAGGTCCGACAGCATCTCCTGGACGGCCGCCCGGTCCTCGTCGGTCGCGCCCTCGAGGGCCTGCTTCATGCCGGCGAAGCGCTGGTCGAGCAGCTCGCGGCCGAGCAGGTCCTTGATCTCCTCGTAGGCCTCCCGCGCCTCCCGGGACTGCCAGTCGTACGACGACAGCTCACCCACGGCGGCGGGGGTCGAGGCGGGGAGGTCGTCGAGCATCAGCTCGCGGAACGCGCGGTCGCCGTCGTCCATCGTGATGTCGCGGGCCAGCTGGCCGCGTTCCGCGAGCACGGCCTTGTCGAGCAGCTCGCGGACCTCGCGCATCGTGCCGTCGAGGTCGTGGCGCTGCAGGATCTCACGGCGCTTCTCCGCGACCCGGCGGCCCAGCTCGTCGAGCCCCGCCTGGTCGGTGCCTCCGCGCCGCAGGAACTCGCGCATCGCGCGCTCGGGCGAGTACCCCGCCATCACGTCCTGGCCGATGGCGTCGAGCGCCTCGGACAGGTCGACCGGTGGGGCCAGCGGGTCGCCGCCGTCGTACCTGCGGAAGCGGCTCATCGCGAGCCGTCCCGCAGCCGCTTGCGGAGCCAGATGTCGTCGGGCCACGCACGGTCGCCGACCCGGTGGACCTCCTCGAACCCGTGCGCCAGGTAGAAGTCGTAGGCGTGGTCGTTGCCGTCGACGACCTCGAGCCACAGCTCGTCGCCCTCGACGAGGGTCTCCACCTCCGACAGCAGGCGGCTGCCGATGCCGAGCCCCTGGTGCTCGGGGTGGACGTAGAGCTTCCACATCACCTCGCGGTCGCCGGTGACGTAGGGGAAGTCGCGGTAGGACCGCGACAGCCGGCCGAAGCTGCTGAGGGCGACGAGCTGCCCGTCGCGCTCGGCGACGAGGTGGGTGTTGCGGGCCAGGGACTTCTCGAAGACCTCCGCGACCCACCACTCGTCGAGCATCCGCTGGGCGTACGCCGCGTCGATGGGCCCGTAGGTCGGCGGCACGACTGCCTCACCCAGCGCGCGGAACGCGGGGATGTCGTCGACCGTGCCGCGCCGGACGGTGACCGCCGGCGCGGACGTCGCCTCAGCCATAGACCGTCTCCCCGGCGTCGGTGTCCTTGCCGATCTTCCGCGCCAGGTAGAGGCCCTCCAGCGCGAGCTCCAGCGCGGCCGCCCGCTCGCCGTCGTTGGTGGCCCCGAGCCGGTCGCACACCGTGTCGTACAGGTCGGACTCGCCGAGCACCGGCAGCCCCGCGAGGAAGTCGCGGGCACCGACACGGGCGCCGGTGCTGACCATGGCGCCTGCCTCGATGGCCTCCACGAGCAGGCGCAGGTCGATGCCGGCGAGGTGCGCGCGGACCGTCTCGGCCACCGCCGTGCGGAGCAGGTGGGTGAGGATCTCGGTCTCGCGCCCCTCCTCGCCCGTCTCGAACTCGATCTTGCCGCCGAGCACGTCGACCGCGGTCTCGAGGTCGACCACGCGGGCCACGGCCTCGTCCTCCCCCTGCGTCGTCGCGCGGTGCAGCGCGGCCGCCGCGATGGTCTCGGCGCCGGCGATCGCGAAGCGGGCGCTCACCCCGGAGCGCTGGTCGACGGACTGGGAGTCGCGCAGGTTGCGGGTGAACCGCGCGAGCACCTCCAGCAGGTACGCCGGCACCTCGGCGACCAGGTCGGCCTCCTGCTCGATGACGGCGATCTCCTCCTCCACCTCGCGCGGGTAGTGGGTGCGGATCTCGGCGCCGAAGCGGTCCTTGAGCGGGGTGATGATGCGGCCGCGGTTGGTGTAGTCCTCGGGGTTCGCGCTGGCCACGACGAGCACGTCGAGGGGCAGCCGCAGGACGTAGCCGCGGATCTGGATGTCGCGCTCCTCCATCACGTTGAGCATCGCGACCTGGATCCGCTCCGCGAGGTCGGGCAGCTCGTTGATGGCCACGATGCCGCGGTGGCTGCGCGGGATGAGCCCGAAGTGGATGGTCTCCGGGTCGCCGAGGTGGCGTCCGTCCGCGACCTTCATCGGGTCGACGTCGCCGATGAGGTCGGCGACCGACGTGTCCGGCGTCGCCAGCTTCTCGGCGTACCGCTCGTCGCGGTGGCGCCACGAGATGCGCAGGTCGTCGCCGTACGTCGCCGCGGCCCGCTGGGACGAGACCGTGATCGGCTCGTAGGGGTGCTCGCCCAGCTCGGAGCCGGAGATCACCGGGGTCCACTCGTCCAGGAGGCCGACCAGCGACCGCAGCAGCCGCGTCTTGCCCTGCCCGCGCTCGCCGAGCAGCACGATGTCGTGACCGGCCAGCAGCGCACGCTCGATCTGCGGGATGACGGTCTCGGCGAAGCCGTGGAGGCCGGGCCACGGGTCCTCGCCGGCGGCGAGGCGGGCGAGCAGGTTGTCGCGCAGCTCCTGGCGGAGCGTCTTGAGCTGGTGCCCGCTGTCCCGGAGCTGGCCGAGGGTGCTGGGCGCGGGGTGCTGGGTCGGGTCCGTCACGTCCTCCACGCTAGACCGGCGGGTCAACGTGGAGCGCGCTCGAAGGCCGTCGGCGGCGGCGTGACGACGGGCGCGCTACAGGTCCGTCGCACCGTCGACGGACTCCCGGACGAGGTCGGCGTGACCGCAGTGGCGGGCGTACTCCTCGATCATGTGGACCAGGATCCACCGCAGGCTGGCGACGCTCCCGTCGCCCCGCGGACGCGCGGCGAGCCGGTCGAGGCCGCCGTCGGCGAGGGCCTCGTCGATCGCGGCGTCGGCGCGCGCGATCTCCTCGGCCAGCAGGGCGTGCAGCTCCTCGGGGCTGTCGTCGGCGGCGCTGTGCCAGTCCCAGTCGGCGTCGGCCTCCCAGTCGACGTCGGCCCACACCCCGGCCGCCGGGCGGCCGTGCAGCACCTCGGTGAACCACCACTCCTCGACGTAGGCCAGGTGCTTGAGCAGCCCGCCGAGGGTCACGGTCGACGGGGGCAGGGCCTGTGCCAGCTGCGCGGCGTCGAGGCCCTGGGCCTGGCGACGCAGGGTCGCGCGGAAGTAGTCGAGGAACGAGCGCAGCGTCGTGACCTCGTCGGCGGTGTACGGCGGCGGGGTGCGGTCGATCGTCATGCGGGTCAACCTAGCCGCGGGCGTCAGAGGGCCGGGCCCTCCGCGCGCAGCTTGTCGACCTCGGCCATCGCGTCGCGCAGCTGCCCGAGCCACTCCTCGGCGTGCTCGCCGACGAGCCGGACCGACCACGCGAGCGCGTCGGAGCGCGACCGGGCGACACCGGCGTCGACGAGGGTGTCGAGCACCTGCCGCTCGGGCTGGCGCAGCCGGGTCATGACCGGCGCGGCGACGTGGGTGAACAGCGCCTCGGTCACGCCGAGCCGCACACCCCACGACACCTTCCGCTGGTAGCGCGCCTGCGCCTCGAGCGCGATCTCGATCCGCTCGGCCTTGGTCTCGGAGCGGAACCTGTTGATGCGCCCCTCCGTCTCGGCGCCCGCGGCCGTCTGGTCGGCCAGGGTGCCCAGCACCGTGATCTCCTCGCGGTCGGTGCGCACCTCGATGTCGCTGAACCACCCCTCGGGCAGCCTCCCGCGGAACCAGTCGCCGGCGTCGTCGGCGGGCGGCAGGTCGGCCACCTGCCAGCCGCCGCGGCGCCCACGGCCCTCCCCCGGCGCCGCCCGGCGGCCACCGCGCCGCGTGGACTCGCGACGGCGACCTTCGTCCTCGTCTGGAGCATCCTGTTGTGTCATCGCTGACCTCCTATCAGTGCTTACATGATTACACCGCATGCAAAACGATCGCGGCCGGCTAAGCTGTGCCCGTGGACTCACTGCGCGCGCCGTGCCCGTGCGGCACCGGGGCGGCGTACGACGCGTGCTGCGGACCGTTGCTGGCCAACACCGCGCAGGCCGGCTCGCCCGAGCAGCTCATGCGCTCGCGCTACACCGCCTTCGTCACCCAGAACGCCGACCACCTGTTCCGCACCTGGCACCCTCGGACCCGCCCTGACGACGTCAGCCCCGATGCCACCACTTCGTGGACGGGCCTGCGGATCCTGGCCGCCGCCGGGGACACCGTCGAGTTCGTCGCCACGTGGGAGGGCGGCAGCATGCACGAGGTGAGCCGCTTCGAGCAGCGGGCCGGGCGGTGGGTGTACGTCGACGGGGACGTCACCCCTCGCGGCTAGCCCGCCGGGCCGTCCACCCAGCGCTCCCCCACCGCCCGCGGCCGCGACCGGCCCGACGTGGCGGCAGCGACCACGTCGCCCACCCGCTGGACCTCGTCGGGGGCGGCTGCGAGCACCATCCGCACCCGGGCGTCGTAGGCCACGTCCAGCACGGTGACGCCGCGCGTGCGCAGCTCGCCCTCGACTCGGCCGGCGTCGGCGTGGTCGAGGTCGACGGCCAGCTCCGTGAGCAGCGAGCGGCGGAGCGTCCCGGCCTCGGCGAGCCCGGCGCGGACGGCGTCGCCGTAGGCGCGCACCAGCCCTCCGGCGCCCAGCAGCGTGCCGCCGAACCAGCGCGTCACGACCGCCGCCACGTCGCTGACGCCCGCTCCCCTGAGCACGTCGAGCATCGGCGCGCCGGCGGTGCCGGCGGGCTCGCCGTCGTCGGAGGAGCGCTGCAGCTCGCCGCGCGGGCCCAGGACGGCGGCGAAGCAGTGGTGACGGGCCTCCGGGTGCGCGCGGCGAAGCGCGGCGACCACGGCGCGGGCCTCGTCCTCGCCCTCGACGCGTCGCAGCGTGCACCGGAAGCGGGAGCCCCGGTCCTCCACCTCGGCGGTGGCCGGTCGCGCGACGGTGAGGTACGTCGTCGTCACCCGGGGGTCCCGGGCGCGGGCCGGTCGGGCTCCGACGCGGCAGGCTCGCGCTCAGCGGGTCCCGGCTCCCACACCACCGACACCTGCTCGAAGCCCTTGTGCCGCTGCATCCGGGCGTACAGCGCGTACGCCTCGCGGTCGGCGTCGGTGAGCTCGACGTTGTCGGTGAACGGCGTGAGCAGCGCGCGCGGCCACAGCCGGCGGGCCGCGACGACGTTGATCTCCATCGCCAGCACGGCCATCACCGCGCCGATCCACAGGAAGCCGATGAGGCCCAGGACCAGGCCGAAGGTCTTGGTCATCGAGGAGGTGTCGACCAGCACGTTGTCGACGTAGGCCGCTCCGCCGAGCTGCAGCACCTGCCACATGACCGCCAGGGAGTAGCCACCCGGTGCCGCGCGCCGGAAGGAGTGCTGGCCCGTGGCGGCGAAGCGGAACAGCAGGGTGAGGCAGGAGCCGACCACGAGGATCGTGAGCACAGGGAGGAACAGCTGGAGCGACTCGCCGAGCACCTCGGTGAACACGTCGGTCGTGCTGGCCACGGTCGACACGATCGACACGGCGAGCAGCGAGAACCCCGCAGTCACCAGCAGGATCAGCGTCTTGAGGCGCGCGTAGAAGGGGTTCGGCCGGCTGTTGCGGGGCACCGACCAGGCGACGTGCTGGGTGTTCTGCAGGGCCTGACCGAGGCCCATGGCCCCGTAGAGGGCGGCGATGCCGCCGACCGCGACACCGGCGACCGATCCCTGCAACCCCTCGGGCCGGCCGAGCTCGTCGCCGATGATCGGGAACTGGGCCAGCGCGGAGTCGAGGATCGCCTCCTGCCAGTTGGGCTCCCCCCGCAGGATCAGGCCCAGGATGGAGGTGCCGAGCAGCATCAGCGGGAAGATCGCGATGAAGGCGTAGTAGGTCAGCGCCGAGGCGAGGTAGGGGCCCTGGTCGTCGAAGTACTTGTAGACGACCGCCAGCGGGAATCCCAGGACGGGATGGCGGCGCTGGAACGCGTCCACTGATCCCACGGCTCCCACGACGGGGAGGCTACCGGGCGCTCCCGCCCCGGCACGGGAGCCTCGTCACCACCAGCCGAGGAGCTGCCCGCCGAGGCGCACGACGAACCCGGACACCACGACCAGGAAGAAGGCCCGGACGAAGCGGGCTCCGCGCGCCATCGCCAGCCGCGCGCCGAGGTAGCCGCCCGTGACGTTGGCCGCGGCCATCACCAGTGCGAGGTCCCAGATCACCGCGCCCTGCGGCACGAAGACCACCAGCGCGGCCAGGTTGGTCGCCCAGTTGGCGAGCTTGGCCTTGGCCGAGGCCTCGAGGAAGTTGTAGCCCAGCACGCCGACGAGGGCGAAGACGAGGAACGAGCCGGTGCCGGGTCCGATCGCTCCGTCGTAGAAGCCGATCGTCACGCCGGTGAGCACGACGGCGGTGAGGTGCTGCCCGCCCTGGAAGCGCAGGCTGGTCAGCTCGCCGACGCTCGGCCGGAACCAGACGTAGCCGCCGACGAGCACCAGCACCGCCAGGATGATCGGGTCGAACGCGCTGCGCGGGAGCAGCGAGGCCACGAGCGCGCCGCCCGCCGACCCGAGGAACGCCGCGAGCATCAGCGGCAGGAAGGTGCGGGGATCGGGGCGGATGCGCCGGACGTACGTCGCCGCGCTGATCGACGTGCCGCAGAAGGACGCCAGCTTGTTGGTGGCCGCGATCTGCACCACGGACGCACCGGGGAGGCCGACGAGCAGGGCGGGCAGCTGCACCAGGCCCCCGCCGCCGACCACGGCGTCCACGAACCCGGCCACCAGCGCCGCGAGGACCAGGAAGACGACGACCTCGGCGGAGAGGTCACCCATCGCTCAGCCGGAGCCGGTGTCGGCGCCGGAGGCCCCGTCGCGGACGAACTCCCGCACCACCACGGCGTCGTAGTCGGCGGGCATGGTGGCGCTGAGGCCCGGGCAGACGAGCTGCTGCGACTGGCCCTCGACCATCTCGGCGGCCGAGCAGTTGAGCGTCGCGACGGCGTCGCCGCCGGAGGAGAACACCATCTGGAAGATCGCGGAGCGCGTCTCGTCGGACTCGTTGGTGATCGTGCCCCTGACCTCCGGCGTGACCACCTGCTCCATGTTCGCCGAGCGCTCGATGCCGTTGAGCTCCCAGCCCTTGTCGACGACGAAGGCGTTCCACTCGAAGGACTCGCCGACCTCGACCTCGACGGGCTCGGCGCTGGTGTCGACCTCCTCACCGCCACCGCCACCGCACGCGCCGAGCGTGCCGAGGCAGGCGAGGACGCCGACCGCGCCGGCGAGGCGCCTGACGCGCCTCACGATGCCGCCACGAAGGTCAGCAGGTCCTGGCGGGTCAGCACGCCGATGGGCTTGCCGTCCTCGTGCACCAGCACCGCGTCGGCCTTCTCCAGCAGCGTCACGGCGTCGGCCGCGGGCTCCGTCGAGCCGACGGTCGGCAGGGGCGGCGACATGTGGTCCTCGACCGCGTCGTTGAGCCGCGCGGTGCCCGTGTAGAGGGCGTCGAGCAGGGCGGACACCGACACCGACCCGGCGACCTCGGCGGCCACGATCGGGGGCTCGGCCCGCACGACCGGCATCTGGCTCACGCCGTACTCCTGGAAGATGTGGACCGCCTCGGCGATGGTCTCGCCGGGGTGGGTGTGGACGAGGTCGGGCAGCTGGCCGGACTTGCCGCGCAGCACCTCGCCCACGGTGCGGGCGTCGGCCTGCGCGCCGGTGGCGAAGCCGTACTGGCCGAGCCAGTCGTCGTTGAAGACCTTGGTGAGGTAGCCGCGGCCGGAGTCGGGCAGCAGCACCACGACCACGGCGTCCGTGCGCCCCTCGGCAGCGAGCTCGTGCGCGACCTGGCGCGCGGCGAAGGCCGCCATGCCGGCCGAGCCGCCGACCAGCATCGCCTCCTCGCGCGCGAGGCGGCGGGTGAAGGCGAACGAGTCGGCGTCGGTGACCTCGATGACGCGGTCGGCGACGGTGCGGTCGTAGGTCTCGGGCCAGAAGTCCTCGCCGACGCCCTCGACCAGGTAGGGGCGTCCCGTGCCGCCGGAGTAGACCGAGCCCGCCGGGTCGGCGCCGATGACCTGCACGTCGGGGTTCTGCTCCTTGAGGTAGCGCCCCACGCCGCTGATGGTGCCGCCGGTGCCCATGCCGGTCACGAAGTGGGTGATCCGGCCCTCGGTCTGCTCCCAGATCTCCGGGCCCGTGGTCTCGTAGTGCGAGCGCGGGTTGTGCGGGTTGGAGTACTGGTCGGGCTTCCATGCGCCCGGCTGGGCGGCGAGGCGGTCGCTCACGTTGTAGTAGGAGTCGGGGTGCTCCGGCGCCACGGCGGTCGGGCACACCACGACCTCGGCGCCGTAGGCCTTGAGCACGTTGCGCTTGTCCTCGCTGACCTTGTCGGGGCAGACGAACACGCACCTGTAGCCCTTCTGCTGGGCCACCATCGCCAGGCCGACGCCGGTGTTGCCCGAGGTCGGCTCGACGATCGTGCCACCCGGCTGGAGCTCGCCGGAGGCCTCGGCCGCCTCGATCATCCGGCTCGCGATCCGGTCCTTCACCGAGCCGCCGGGATTGAGGTACTCCACCTTGGCGAGGACCAGTGGGCCCTCGCCGGACCCGTCAGGGAGGTCGAGGGTGCGACCCAGCCTGACGAGCGGGGTGTTGCCGATGAGGTCGAGGAGCGAGTTCACGTACTGCACCCCATCAATCTACCGACCCACCGATCCGTAGCATGAGGCCGTGGGGGCAACAGGAGCAGCACGCAAGCTGGCATCGGCCGCCGCCCTCGGCGGGGGCGGCCTCTCGGTGCTCGGCGCCGGGCTCTACGGGGTGCTGGTCGCCGAGGCGAAGATCGCCCGCAAGGTGATCGGCACGACGAGCGCCGTACCGCCCGACGCGACGGGCTGGTACGGGCGCGGACGCCCCGCGCCGGCGATCAGGATCGCGCTGCTCGGCGACTCGAGCGCCGCCGGCTACGGGGTCGACCGCGTCGAGGAGACCCCCGGCGCGCATCTCGCCACCGGCATGGCGGCACAGGCGGACCGGCGCGTGCACCTGCGGTCGTTCGCGGTCGTCGGCGCCCAGTCCAGCGCGCTGGCCCAGCAGGTCGACGCCGCCCTCGGCACCCACCCCGACCTCGCCGTCGTCCTCATCGGCGCCAACGACGTGACGCACACCGTGCTGCCCTCGGCGTCGGTGCGCCACCTCGCCGAGGGCGTACGCCGGCTGCGCGAGGCGGGCGTCGAGGTCGTGGTCGGCACCTGTCCCGACCTCGGCACGATCCGGCCGATCCCCCCGCCGCTCAAGCAGGTGGCGCGTGAGTGGTCGCGCCGGCTGGCCGCCGCGCAGACCATCACCGTGGTGGAGAACGGCGGCCGATCGGTCTCCCTCGGCGACGTCCTCGGCCCCGAGTTCGACGCCGCGCCGGCCGTGCTGTTCGGCCCCGACCGGTTCCACCCGTCGGCCGACGGCTACAAGCAGCTGGCGGCGGTGCTCGTCCCGTCCTGCCTGGCCGCCCTCGACCTGCTCCCCGAGGACGAGGCGCTGCCGGAGCCGCGACGCCGCGAGGGCATCCTGCCGGTCGCGGCCGCCGCCGTGCGCGCGGCTCGCACGCCCGGCACCGAGGTCGACGGCACCGAGGTCGCCGGCAACCAGCGCGGCCTGCGCGGCCGCTGGGTCGAGCTGCGCCACCGCCGGCGCCGCCCCTCCACGGCCGCGGAGTCGCCGGACGAGCACGAGGAGGCGCCGGTCGCGGTGCCGGAGTAGGGGGTCGGTGCTTGTTTCGAATCCCCCGCTTAAGCGGGGGATTGCGAACTTCGGGGGGCATGCAGACCCCCGGAAGTTCGGACAAGCCCCGGGAAGTCCGCCTCGGGCGCCGCCGCGGCCCGGGCCCCGGCCGGACGCCGACGCGGGCGCCTCGTCGGCCGCGCGTCGTACGCCGTACGCCGTCCGGCCCCGGCGCGCGAAACGACGTCGGCCCGCCCGAGCTGAGCTCGAGCGGGCCGACGATCAGTGGTTCAGCGGGTCACTCGCTGCGCAGGATCGCCAGGATCCGCAGCAGGTTGGTGTAGATCCACACCAGGCTGACGGTCAGGCCGAAGGCGGCCCGCCACGACTCGCGCTCCGGGAGACCGGCGGCGACGCCGTTCTCGACGAAGTCGAAGTCGAGGATCAGCATGAGGACACCCAGCACGAGACCGGCGAGGGCGAACACGAAGCCGAGGCCGCCCATGCCGTAGAGGCCGGTGTTGATGCCGAAGAAGCTCAGCACCAGCGACAGCAGTCCCAGGCCCACCATGCCGAACATGGCGGCCACGACACCGCGTCGGAACTTGTCGCCGACCCGGATGTTGAGGAACTTGTACGCGGCGAGCGTGCCCACGAGGGCACCGAAGGTACCGATCACCGCGCTCGTCACGACGCCCTCGAACTGGGCCTCGAACACCTTGCTGACAGCCCCCAGCGCGACGCCCTCGGCGGCGGCGAACGCCAGCACCAGCGCCGGGCTGATGACCCGCTTGAAGGAGTTCACCAGCGAGAGGAGGAAGGCCGCTCCCGCGCCCAGGCCGGCCAGCGTGAGTGCACGGGACGCAGCGGCGTTCGCCTCGGCGTCGGTGCCGGTGAAGTCGCCGATCCACCACCAGGTGACGATGGCAGTCGCGAAGATGACGGCGACGGAGATCGCCGTCTTCTGGATGACCGAGTCGACCGTCATCCGCCCCTGGTCCACCTGGCCGGGGGTGCCGGTGCCCCAGGTCGACGGGTCGCTCGAGCCGTCACCGTAGCCGGGGTAGGCCGCGCCGCCAGCGGCGTACGTCTGGTTCCCGTAGGCGTTCGACGAGGCCCGGTTGAACTCCTCGGAACGGTTGAAAACAGGATTGTTGCTTCTCATGGTCTCTCCTTGGAGGCCACCTCCGGAGCTTCCGGAGGGTGCGACGCCGTCGCGGTGACGGCGCCTGTCGTGTCACTCCACTGTAGCCGGGGTGACATCTGTTCAAACGCGCGTGGAGGGGATGCTGTTCCCGTCACAGCAACTTCGCAGGTTGCGCGCATCCGCAGGTCCCCCGCGGGTACCGCGCCGGTTAGACCTGAGGAGGCGAGGCGATGAGCACCCACCCGAACGACCCCGACAAGGGACCGGAGGGCGAGGACGCGACCGGGCAGGAGCAGGACCCGGTCGGCGTGGAGATCGGCATCACCGACGGCGAGGGCAGCACCTTCGAGCCCGAGGAGGACCCCGAGGCCCAGGGCACCTGAGCCCTGCGGCCATCACCCAGCGGGCGGCGGCGGGCGCCTCCGCTGGACGACGCGGTGCCCCGGCTGGGGTTCGAACCCAGACTGTGCGGTTTTTAAGACCGCTTCCTCTACCGGTTGGGATACCGGGGCGGGTCCCTGACGGCCGCGAGCGGCGTCAGAGGTAGGTCTTGCGAGCGTAGACGGCGTGCGCGCCGGCCGCCCGGTCGAGGAAGAGCAGGCCGTCGCAGTGGTCGATCTCGTGCTGCAGGGCCCGCGCCTCGAACGCCTCGGCCTCGAGCTCGACGTCCTCCCCGGTGCCGGGCAGCTGGCCGCGTACGACGATCCGACTCGGCCGCTTGACGTCACCGGTGAAGTCGGGGACCGACATGCAGCCCTCGCGGGCCTTCTCGTTGCGGCTGCCCGAGACGACCTCGGCGTTGCACAGCACGAACGTCCCGTGGTGGTCGCGGGTCTTGGGGTGCGCGGAGACGTCGACGCAGAAGACCTTCGCCCCCACGCCGACCTGAGGTGCGGCGAGCCCGACGCAGCCGGGCGAGACGCGCATGGTGGCGACGAGGTCCGCAGCGAGGCGCACGACGTCCGGCGACGTCGGGTCAACGGTGTCGCCGACCGTCGACAGCACGGGCGCGGGCGCGCGTACGACCTCGCGCAGCGTCCCGGCCACGCCGAGGTCGGACTCGGTCCACTCCAGGACCCGGGTGTTCACGGTCATCGGCCGGGTGCTCAGAGCTCGTCGGTCTCGGCGGCGCGCAGGCTGACGCCCACGCCGAGCTCGGCAGCCACCGAGGCCAGCTCGCGCTCCACGGCGGCGACGTCGGCGGCCGGGGGCAGGTCCACCTCGGCGACCAGCAGGTAGAGGTCGCCGGCGAGCCGGGTCGTGAGGTCGGTGATGTTGCCTCCCACGCCGGCGACGACCCCGACGACGGCGGAGACGATGCCCGGCCGGTCGCCGCCGTGGACCGAGAGGATCCACGACGTGCCCTCAGCGGCCTGCGTCTCCTCGGTGGGCACCTCACGGACCGTGACGGTGAGGCTGCCGTCGGCGGTGAGCGGCGCGAGCGCCGACTCGATCTCGGAGTCGGCGGCGTCGCCCTCGCAGACGAGCATCATGGCGAAGTGACCGCGCAGCAGCGTCATGGTGGAGTCCTCGAGGTTGAGGCCCAGCCCGGCCAGCTTGCCGGTGGTCTCGGCGATGATGCCGGGACGGTCGTGGCCGAGGACGGTGATCGCGTGGAGGGTCACCTGCCCCATTCTGTCAGCGCGCGCGCCCGCTCGAAGACCTCGTCCGTCATCTCGCGCGTGAGCCGCCGGGTGTAGGTGTTGTGCGGCGAGGGGTGGTAACAGCCGACCACCGTGACGCCGCCGAGCACCACCTCCGCGCCGTGGGCGAACTTCGGCCGGCGGGCCGGGGCCTCCGCGCCCGCCGCCACCAGCGAGCGGACCGCGCCGTCCCAGCCGAACGACCCGAGCGCGACGACCACGCGGACCGTCGGCAGCAGCCCGAGCTCGGCGGCGATCCACGGCGCGCAGGTGTCGCGCTCGGCCGGCGTCGGCTTGTTGTCCGGCGGTGCGCAGCGCACGGTCGCGACCATGCGCGCGCCGACGAGCCGCTGGCCGTCGCCGGCGTGCTCGCTCGTGGTCTGCGCGGCCCAGCCGGTGCGGTGCAGGCTCGCGAACAGCCAGTCGGCGCTCGGGTCGCCGGTGAAGATGCGCCCGGTGCGGTTGCCGCCGTTGGCCGCCGGCGCCAGGCCGACGACGAGCAGCGACGGCTCGGGGTCACCCCAGCCGGGGATCGGCCGGCCCCAGTAGGGCTGGTCGGCGAACGACGCCCGCTTCTGAACCGCGACGTCCTCGCGCCAGGCCACCAGCCGCGGGCAGGCGGCGCACACGCTGACCCGGGCCTCGAGCTCCGGCAGCGTCCCGGCCTGCGCGAGGCGGCGTACGTCGTCGGCGTCGCGGGCGACCGGCGTGTCGCCCGCGCCGGGGTCGTCGGGCCAGCCCGTCCCCGGCGTGACCGGGCTGGTGAAGAGGTCGCCGGTCAGGGGATGGGGCAGGAGCGTCATCGCCGGCTCACCGCGCGATGGCAGCGGCCATGCCGTGCAGGATGTCGGCCTCCGAGACCACGTGCTCGCCCACCGGCACCCGGTCGAGGATCCGGCTCCAGATCAGCGCGCCCGCGCCGATGACGTCCGCCCGGCCGGGGTGCATGTAGGGCAGCGCCCGGCGCTCGTCGACCGGCATCGCCACGAGCCGCTCGACGAAGGCCGCGGTGGCGTCGTTGCCGAGCACGGCCCGGTCGAAGGCCTGGCGGTCGTAGGAGTCCAGGGCGAGGACGCCGCACGCGATCGTCTTGATGGTGCCGGAGGTGCCGATGACGGTGCGGGTGCGCTCGAGCGCGACGCCGCAGCGGTCGAGGTGCTCGTCGATGTCGGCGACGCAGGCCCGGACCTCCGCGGCGGTCGGAGGGTCGCCGTGGAGGTGACGCTCGTGCAGGCGCACCGAGCCGATGTCCATCGAGACGGCCTGTCGGTCCCCGTCCGCGCCGAGCACCAGCTCGGTCGAGCCGCCGCCGATGTCGACCACCAGCACGGGCTCGGGCGGCATCGGGTCCTGCGCGGCGATGGCGCCCGCGAAGACCAGCGCGGCCTCCTCGTCGCCCGACAGCACCTCGGGCTCGACGCCGAGCCGCCGACGCACGCCGTCGGCGAAGACCGCGGCGTTGCTGGCGTCGCGGGTCGCGGAGGTGGCGCAGAACCGGACGCGCTCGGGCGGCACGGCGTGCCGGCGGATGACCTCCGCGAACTCGTCGACCGCGGCGAAGGTGCGCGCCAGCGCCTCCTCCGCCAGGACGCCGGTCTCGTCGACCCCCTGCCCGAGCCTCACCACCCGCGAGTCGCGCAGCACGACGTCGAGCGGTCCTCCGCCTGCGGACGCCGACGGGCTGCCCACCAGGATCTTGATCGAGTTGGTGCCGCAGTCGATGGCCGCGACGAGGCGGGACGCGGGCTGGTCGCTCATGCGGCCATTGTGGCGCTCACTCGGCGGCGACCGTCACGCACGGTCCCGACTCCCACCACGCACCGAGCAGGTCGAGGACCTCGTCGCCGAGCGGGTTCACCCCGCGGCCCATCGCGAGGGACTGGCCGGCGAGGACGTGCAGGCACTTGACGCGGTCGGGCATGCCGCCGGCCGAGATGCCGTCGATCTCGGGGACGTCGAGCCCGGCCCGCTCGCCGACCTCGGCACGGAAGGCGAGGTAGCGCTCGTGCGCGCGGCGGTAGGCGTCGGCGAGCTCCTCGTCGGTGCCCAGCCGCGCCTGCATCTCCTTCATCAGGCCGGAGCCCTCGAGGGTGCCGATGCGTGAGGCCGCCCGGGGGCAGGTGAGGTAGAACGTCGTCGGGAACGGCGTGCCGTCGGGCAGCCGGGGCTCGGTCGTCACCACGTCGGGGTTGCCACAGGGGCAGCGGTGGCCCACCGAGTCGATGCCGCGCGGCCGGCGCTTGAGCTGGGCCCGGATGGCGGCCTCGTCGACCGGGTCGATCCCCTGCGCGGCGGGAGTGTCGCTCACTGCTGGGTCCCCTCCACCGCGCCGCTCCTCGTCCCGTCGACCAGGTCGACCGGCTCCTCCGCCGGCGGGGGCGGGTTGCCCGCCAGCTCCATCGACTCCCAGGCCGCTGTCCACCACGCCTTCGGCACCTCCTTGATCACCTCGTCGGGGTCGTTGAGGGACGCCTGCGCCTCCAGTGGCTTGCCGTCCGCGCCGATGACCTCGAAGCCGGACTCACCGGGCATCAGGTACCCGAACCGGGCGCGCGCCTGCGCCTTGACGTACGCCGGGTCCTCCCACCGCTTCTTCTCGCGCTCGAGCGCGTCGATGCTCGCCTCGCGCTCCGCGATCTGCGACTTGAGGTCGCCGATGTGCGAGCGCTGCTGGAGGTAGGCACGCAGCGAGGAGGCGTACGACACGGTGAGCACCGCCAGCACCAGCACGAGCACCGCGGCCCGCCCGGTGAAGCGCGGACGACGCGCGGCAGCCCGGGGCACGGCCGGACGCGTCGCGGTGTCGGACCCGGAGCCGGCCGCCGGGTCCGGCCGGGGCGACGGCGGCCGCGCGCTCGTCACCCGCGGCCGCGGGCCGCGCGTGCCCGGGTGCGAGCCGCCGCCTGGCCGTGGTCCGCGCGGTCCGCCGGGCCCAGCCCGAGGAGTACGGCGCTGGGAAGGCATGCGGTCCAGTGTGCCTGCTTCAGCCGGTGAAACGCGGGAAGGCGCCCCGCCCGGCGTAGCGAGCCGCGTCGCCGAGCTCGTCCTCGATCCGCAGGAGCTGGTTGTACTTCGCCACCCGGTCCGAGCGGGCCGGCGCACCGGTCTTGATCTGGCCGCAGTTGGTCGCGACCGCGAGGTCGGCGATGGTGGTGTCCTCGGTCTCGCCGGAGCGGTGGCTCATCATGTTGCGGAACCCGGCGCGGTGCGCGAGGTCGACCGCGTCGAGGGTCTCCGACAGCGAGCCGATCTGGTTGACCTTGACGAGCATCGCGTTGGCCTGACCGCCGTCGATGCCGCGCTGAAGACGCTCGACGTTGGTGACGAAGAGGTCGTCGCCGACGAGCTGGGTCCTGGCGCCGAGGGCGTCGGTGATGGCCTTCCAGCCGGCCCAGTCCTCCTCGTCGAGCGGGTCCTCGATGGAGACGATCGGGTACGACGCGACGAGGTCGGCGTAGTAGTCGACCATCTTGTCGGTGCTGGTCGCCGCGCCCTCGAAGGTGTAGCTGCCGTTGTCGTGGAACTCGCTGGCGGCGACGTCCATCGCGAGCGCGATGTCCGTGCCGAGCCCGAGGCCCGCGGCCGTGACGGCCTCGGCGATCAGGTCGAGCGCGGCACGGTTGCTCTCGAGGTTCGGGGCGAACCCGCCCTCGTCGCCGAGGCCGGTCGAAAGTCCCTTCTTCTTCAGCACCGACTTGAGCGCGTGGTAAACCTCGGCGCCCTGCTGCAGGGCCTCGGCGAACGTGGCCGCACCGATCGGGGCGATCATGAACTCCTGCACGTCGACGTTCGAGTCGGCGTGCGCCCCACCGTTGAGGATGTTCATCATCGGCACGGGCAGCAGGTGGGCGTTGGGGCCGCCGACGTAGCGGAACAGCGGCAGGCCCGCAGACTCGGCAGCCGCCTTGGCGGTGGCGAGCGAGACACCGAGGATCGCGTTGGCACCGAGCTTGGCCTTGTTGGGGGTGCCGTCGAGGTCGAACATCACCTGGTCGACGAGGCGCTGGTCGTCGGCGTCGAGACCGACGATCGCGCCGGAGATGGTGTCGACGACGCCGGCGACGGCCTTCTGCACGCCCTTGCCGAGGTAGCGCTCACCGCCGTCGCGCAGCTCGACCGCCTCGAAGGCACCGGTGGAGGCGCCGCTGGGCACCGCCGCGCGACCGAACGCGCCGTCCTCGAGGAGTACCTCCACCTCGACGGTGGGGTTGCCGCGCGAGTCGAGGATCTCACGGGCGCCGACAGCAGCGATGATCGACATGGCAGGGCTCCTGGTGCAGAAAGTCGTGGGCAGCCGCCACCCTATCGACGTGGGGCCCGTCCGTCGCCGGGTGTCCGTGCCGGCTGTCCGCGCCGGGTGTCCGTGCCGGTGGCTAGCGTGACCGTGTGCCCCGCCCCGCCGACCACCTCCGCGCGCTGGTCGAGCGGATGAGCGGCGGCGAGCCGGCCGACGCGACCGCCGCCCGCCTGGCCGGCGCCGTCGGCGGGGAGTCGCCGGCGCGGTTCCACGGCCGCGTCGTCATGGAGCGTGCGGCGTGGTTCGTGTCCCGGACCGACCGGACCCTCCACGCGATCGCCGAGGACTGCGGCGCCAGCGCCGAGGTCTTCGCGCGAGCCTTCCGCCGCGAGTTCGGGGCCCTGCCGTCGGCCTGGCGCAGGGATCCGACGTCCTTCCTCCTCGACGCGCCCAACGACGTCCACTTCCACCCGCCGGGCGCGCTGCGCCTGCCGGCACGCGAGCGGTCCGGCCCGGCAGAGCTGGTGGTCGACATCGTCGGACACCACGTCGACCTCGTCGGCAACCTGCTCGACCGGGCGCTGGTCACGACGGGGGCGGAGCGCGGCACCTCCTCGCAGCACGAGGCGACGAGCACGCTGGCCGAGCTGGTGCAGCGGATGGAGTCGTTCGTCCTCCTCGTCCACGGCGCCGAGGCGGACGTCGTCGAGACGGAGCCCGCCTCGGTCGCGTCGCTGCGCGAGCGCCTCGACCGAACCGGTCCGGCGTACGTCGACGCGGTCGCCCTGCTCGCCGCGACCGGTCGCCTCGACGAGGCCCTCGTCGACGCGTTCTCGCCCGAGCCCTCCGTGCTGACCTTCGGCGCGATGGTCGTCCACGCCGTGACGGACGCCGACGGGCTCCGGGCGGCGGCGGCACGCCACCTGGACACCCCTCAGGACATTTCGCGCTGACCGCGCGTCCACGCCGGCTCGAGCGAGCCGACGTTCGTCACGACCCCTCGGACGCGGCCTTCTCCGCCGCCTTGGCGGCGTTCCACAGCCGCAGCACCTGCGCGGCGTCCGTGGCGACCGCGTCGCCGAAGACGTGCGGGTTGCGTCGCTCCATCTTCGCGATCACCCCGCGCGCGACGTCGTCGAGCGTGAAGTCACCGGCCTCCTCGGCGATAACCGCGTGGATCACCACCTGGAGCAGCAGGTCGCCCAGCTCGTCGCACAGCGCTGCCGGGTCGCCGGACTCGATGGCCTCCACGACCTCCTCGGCCTCCTCGCGCACGAAGGGGACCAGGGACGTGTGCGTCTGCTCCCGCTTCCACGCGCACTCGCGTCGCAGCAGCCGCATCTGGTCGGCGAACGCCTCGAGCGGGGAGCCCTCCGACGCTGTCATCGGACTGCCTCAGCCGCAGCGGTGGTGAAGCGGGAGGGTCGCGGCGAAGGCCGGGTCGGGCTCGGCGGACATCCCCGACCTGGCCTGCTCGCTCACCGCCACGGAGGTGTTGGTGTCGACCGGGGTCAGCACGCCGTCGACGGTGTCGAGCCCGTAGCGCGGGTCGACCTCGACGCCGTGCGCGTCGGGCCACTGGTTGAAGACGTCGATGCCGGCCTGCGTCGCCTGCTCGGCGGTGGCGTCGGCGACCCCGGCCTCCTCGAGCTCGATCCGGCCGACCTGGTCGACGATGTCCTGGGCGTAGGCGGTCGCGGAGGCGAGCTCCACGTAGTCCTCCCGCACGTCCGCCGGCTCGCCTGCCACGGTGCTCTCGCGCTGCGCGAGGTCGTTGCGGTAGGCCGACCCCGGCTCGACGCCGTACTCCTCGGCGATCTGCGAGGCCTGCGAGCGCAGGGTGAGCAGCTGCACGACGTACTGCCGCACGAAGCTCATCGGCACCTCGGACTCCAGGTCGCCGACCGCGGTGCAGTAGTTGGCGGCCACCGCGTCGACGTGGCGCACCGAGAGCTCCTCGTCGCCGACCTTGACCGCGACGCCCGGCGACGCGCTGCCGCAGCCGGTCAGCAGGAGTCCGGCGACCGCTGTCGTGGCGGCCGTCGTCAGTCGGGTCTTGCTCACTCTCGTCACTCCTGGGTCGCTGCGGCTGGGCTCGGTGCCGGGACGTCGATCACCTCGTCGATGACACCGCGCGCCCATTCAAGCAGGGCGACGCCGGCCACCGGACGGACCGGGAACCCCGCGGTCTGCGGGCGCGGCACGAGGATCGTACTGACCGGCGCCTTGACGATGCTGCGCGGAAACAGGCGGTCCAGGCGTACGACGCGCGAGTCGGGCAGGTCGACCGGCGCGAACCGGACGTACTTGCCGGCCACCGTCACCTCCCCCACCCCGGCCTGGCGGCACCGCGCGCGGAAGCGGGCGACGACGAGCAGCGACTCCACCACCTCGGGCGGGGCCCCGTAGCGGTCGAGCAGCTCGGCACGCACCTCGTCGACGTCGGCGTCGGTGCGCACCTCGGCGAGGCGCTTGTAGATCTCGAGCCGCAGCCGCTCGCTGGGGATGTAGTCGTGGGGCAGGTGGGCGTCCACCGGCAGCTCGATGCGGACCTCCGCCAGCTCCTCCTCGGCGCCGCCCTTGAAGTCGGCGACGGCCTCGCCGACGAGGCGGACGTAGAGGTCGAAGCCGACGTCGGCGATGTGCCCGGACTGCTCGCCCCCGAGCAGGTTGCCGGCCCCCCGGATCTCGAGGTCCTTCATCGCGATCGCCATGCCGCCGCCGAGGTCGGAGTGCTGGGCCAGCGTCGCGAGCCGCTCGTGGGCGGTCTCGGTCAGCGGCTTCTCCGCCGGGTAGAGGAAGTAGGCGTAGGCGCGCTCCCGCGACCGGCCGACGCGACCCCGCAGCTGGTGCAGCTGGGACAGGCCGAGGGTGTCGGCGCGCTCGATGATCATCGTGTTGGCATTGGACACGTCGAGCCCGGACTCGACGAGGGTGGTGCACACCAGCACGTCGAAGCGCTTCTCCCAGAAGTCGAGCATGACCTGCTCGAGCTGGCGCTCGTTCATCTGCCCGTGGGCGGTGGCCACCCGCGCCTCCGGCACGAGCTCGCGGATCCGGGCGGCGGCCTTCTCGATCGAGTTCACCCGGTTGTGGATGTAGAAGACCTGGCCCTCGCGCAGCAGCTCGCGACGCACGGCGGCGACGACCTGCCGGTCCTCGTAGGCGCCGACGTAGGTGAGGACCGGGTGCCGCTCCTCCGGCGGCGTCGTGATGGTCGACATCTCGCGGATGCCGGTGACCGCCATCTCCAGCGTGCGCGGGATCGGCGTCGCGCTCATCGACAGCACGTCGACCGAGGTGCGCATCCGCTTCATCTGCTCCTTGTGCTCGACGCCGAAGCGCTGCTCCTCGTCGACGATGATGAGGCCGAGGTCCTTGACCTTGATGTCGGGGTTGAGCAGGCGGTGCGTGCCCACGACGATGTCGATGGAGCCGTCGGCCAGGCCCGCGACGACCTCCTTGGCCTCCTTGTCGGTCTGGAAGCGCGAGAGGCCCTTGATGACCACCGGGAAGCCCGACATCCGCTCGGTGAAGGTCGACAGGTGCTGGGTGACGAGCAGGGTCGTCGGCACCAGCACCGCCACCTGCTTGCCGTCCTGCACGGCCTTGAACGCCGCGCGCACCGCGATCTCGGTCTTGCCGTAGCCCACGTCGCCGCAGACCAGCCGGTCCATCGGCACGATGCTGCGCATGTCGGCCTTGACCTCGTCGACGGTGGTCAGCTGGTCGACGGTCTCGGTGAACGGGAAGGCGTCCTCGAGCTCGCGCTGCCACGGGGTGTCGGGGCCGTAGGCGTAGCCCTGGGTGGCCTGCCGCGCGGCGTAGAGCTTGATCAGCTCGGCGGCGATCTCGCGCACCGCGCGTCGCGCCTTGTTCTTGCGCTTGGTCCAGTCGCCGCCGCCGAGGCGGTCGAGGCTGGGGTTCTCGCCGCCGACGTAGCGGGTGACCTGGTCGAGGGTGTCGGCCGGCACGTAGAGCATGTCGTTGGGCCCACCGCGCTTGCTCGGGCCGTACTCCAGCACGAGGTACTCGCGGACCGCGCCGCTGATCTCGCGCTGCTTCATCTCCACGAAGCGGCCGACGCCGTGCTGCTCGTGGACGACGTAGTCGCCGGCCGTGAGCTCGAGCGGGTCGATCTGCCGCTTGCGGCGCGCCGGCATCTTGCGCATGTCGCGGGTGGAGGACTTCTGCCCCGACAGGTCGTCGCCGGTGAGCACCGCCGCGCCCGCCTCGTCGTCGACGATGCCGTGCACGAGGTGGCCGCACGTCACGGTGACGACGCCGGGTCCGGCCGTCTGCCCCTGCTCGACCAGGCGCGCCGCGATGTCGTTCTCGCCGAGCAGCTCGACGAAGCGCTCCGCGGGGCCGTGGCCGGCGTGGACCACGACGACGTCCAGGCCGTCGGTCACCCAGCCGCGGATGTCGTCGACCGCCTGCTGGAGGTCGCCGCGGTAGGCCTCGGCCGCGTGGGTGGGCAGGGTGAGCGACTCGCCGTCGGTGTCGATGCCGAACGGGCTCACCGACCACCAGGCGAGGCCGAGGCCGAGCGCGTGGGTGCGCACGTCGCCGATCTCCCGGTAGGACGCCGCGCCGAGGTCGATCGGCGCGGTGCCGCCACCGGCCGCGGCGGCCCACGACGCGCTGAGGAACTCCTCGCTCGTGGCGACCAGGTCGTGCGCACGGGTGCGCGCGCGCTCGGGGTCGAGCACGAGCACGGTGGTGTCGGCGGGCATGAGGTCGACGAGCAGCTCCATCGAGTCGACGAGCACCGGCGCGAGGGACTCCATGCCCTCGACCGCGATGCCGGCGGCCATCTTGTCGGTGAGCTCGAGCAGCTGCGGGTGGGCCCGGCCCAGCTCGGCGGCGCGCCGGCGTACCTCCTCGGTGAGGAGGAGCTCGCGGCACGGTGGCGCCCAGAGCCGCCGGACCGTCTCGAGGGTGCGCTGGTCGGCGACGGAGAAGGCACGGATCTCCTCCACGTCGTCGCCCCAGAACTCGACGCGCAGCGGGTGCTCCTCGGTCGGCGGGAAGACGTCGACGATGCCGCCGCGCACCGCGAACTCGCCGCGCCGCTCGACCATGTCGACGCGGGAGTACGCCGCCTCGGCGAGCCCGCGGACGACGTCGTCGAGCGAGCGCGAGTCACCCGGTGCCAGCTCGACCGGCTCGATGTCGGCGAGGCCCGGGACCTGCGGCTGCAGCAGGCTGCGGATCGGCGCGACCACGACCTTGAGCGGCCCGTTGGCCGCGTCGGTGCCGGGGTGCCGCAGGCGCCGCAGCACCGCGAGGCGCCGACCGACGGTGTCGCTGCGCGGGCTGAGCCGCTCGTGCGGGAGCGTCTCCCAGCTGGGGTAGTAGGCGACCGAGTCGGGGTCCACGAGGTCGGCGAGCTCCTCGACGAGGTCCTCGGCCTCGCGCGAGGTGGCGGTGACCGCGAGGACGGTGCGCCCCCGCTCGACGAGGCCGTGCACCACGAAGGGCCGGATGGCTCCGGGCCCGGTCAGGTCGAGGGCGGACAGCACCGCGGCGTCGGCGAGCGCGCCACCCAGGGTGGGTGCCGAGACGAGGCGTCGGGCGACGGAGAGGAGGGGTGTGCGGAGGGGTGTGGAGGACACCGGGATCCCTTCGAGAGCACGCAGAGCGACCCCGAGCGCCGAGCGACCGGGGGGTTTTGAGAGTCTACGGGGGCTGTCCGACACCGACGCACGTGGGATTGCGGGACCGGCCCCGGTCACGACCGGGTTTGTCCCGTGCGTCGCGGGGTAGCAGACCACCGCAACGCCCGGCGGACACCTGCCGGGCGACCAGACTCCTGAGAGGAACAACGGGGACATGCGCATCACGCGTCTCATCGCCGGCACCGTCTCGGCCGGACTGCTCGGCATCACGCCGATCGCCCTGGCCGCACCGAGCAGCGCCACCGACAACCTGATCAGCACCACGACGCTCGAGCTGCCCTTCATCGAGCCCGGCGAAGCCGCCACCTACGGCGACACCGTCACGATCCGTGGCGCCGTCACGGGCAACGACGGGTCGACGGCCTACGACGGCACCGTGACGCTCTACCAGATCACCTCCGCCAACCCGGCCGGCGTGCCCGTCGCCACCGTGCCGGCCAGCGGCTACCTCTCCTTCCCCGACATCAAGGCCACGGCCAACTCCGTGTTCCGGGCCGTGTACTCCGGGTACACCGCGACCAACACGTACGAGGACAACTACACGCCCAGCACGTCGGCCGACGTCGCGCTCCCGGTGCAGCGCAAGGTGTCGATCGACAACGCCAAGGCGCGCCTGACCATCAAGGGCAAGGTCGCCCCGAAGTACGCGAAGAAGAAGGTCAAGGTCCAGATCAAGAAGGGCAAGCGGTACGTCAAGTTCAAGACGATCAAGACCGACAGGAAGAGCAAGTTCCAGGTCCGCCTTCCGGCTCCCCGCCGCGGCAACCGGCTCTACTTCAAGATCACCGTCCCCGGCAACGCTGACTTCGTCTCCTACAGCGAGGTCTGGTACACCTACAGCTACCGCGCGCCGCTGGCGCGTGCGGCTGCCCGCTGAGCCGCTCTGAGCAACGGACGGGCTTCGCCGCAGGTGCGGCGGGGCCCGTCCTCCGCTTTTCCGTCCCGGACGACAAGGACGACGATGAGCACCACCCGCACCGTTCCCGCCCTGGCGGCGGGACTGCTCGGCATCGCCACCGTGATCGGCCCAGCGCCGGCCGGCTCGGCCCGCGACACGTGGACGACGACGACCGACGCGGTGCCCGACTCGACGGTCGTCGAGTTCGGCGAGGTCATCGACATCGCCGTCGACGTCGACAGCCAGGGTGGCGACGCCCCGGGAGCCGGCACGACGACGCTGTACGCCCGTGAGGGAGCGTCCACCACGTGGCGGCGGGTCGCCACCTCGACGGCGTCCGCGGACTTCCTCGACGTGAGACCTCGCATCAGGACCGCCTACAAGGTCGTCTACGGCGGCCACGCTCCGGAGTCGCCGCAGCAGGACACCTACGAGCGCAGCGAGTCGGACCCGTTCACGGTGGAGGTGTCGCGGACCATCACGCGCCCGAAGGGCGGCTTCACGCTGAAGGGCCGCGTGAGGCCTCGCTTCGCCCGCCGGACGATCATCGTCAAGGTGTCGTCGGAGCAGGACACCGGCTACAGGCGGTTCACCACAATCAGGACCGACCGACGCGGCCGCTACCGCATCGCCCTCCCGAGGCGCACCGGCACGTGGTACTGGTCCCTCGTCGTCCGGGCCGACGCGAACTACCTGGGCACCGGCTACAAGTGGGAGACCTGGGTCTCCTGACCCGTCGCGGCCGACCCCGCCCCGGCAGCCCTCGACACGAGCCCCCCACGTCGTGTGACAGTGGGGCATGACGCTCGCGCCGCTGGTCTCCGCGCTGCTGGTCGGCCTCGTCGCAGTCACGACGGCCTGCTCGGAGGCGCCGCGCCCGCCCGCCGACGCCGACGTGCGACCGGTCGAGGCCCCGGTGGCCGATGCCCCGGACGACTCGGCGCCGCCCCCGCCCACCGAGCTCGTCCCCGCCCTCGCCGGAACCCCGCGCCGCCCTGCGGCGCCCGCGGAGGCGGCGGCGATGGTGAGGGCCGCCCAACGCGTGGTCCGCTCGCCGGCCCCGGAGCCGGACCTGCTCGCGGCTGCGGGCCACACCGCGCAGCTGGCGGTGCGCGAGGTCGCGGCGCGCCGGACGTGGCTGCCGCGGGTGCTGGGCGACCTGGGCCGCGCCGACCGGCGGTGGCTGCGCGCCAACGTCGCCGCCCGGCGGGAGTTCCGCTCGATGCACCCCGGCGCCACCGCCGACCTCGCCGACGAGCTGCCGGCCTGGCGGATCGTGCCGCCCGCGCCCGCTCGTACGCTCCTGCGCAGCTACCGCGAGGCCGAGCGCCGCTTCGGCGTGGACTGGGAGTACCTCGCCGCGATCAACATGGTCGAGACCCAGTTCGGGCGCATCCGGGGCACCTCCGTCGCCGGAGCCCAGGGACCGATGCAGTTCATCCCGACGACGTGGGACATCTACGGGGCGGGCGGCGACATCCAGGACGCCCACGACGCGATCCTCGCGGCCGGCCGGCTGCTGCGCGCCAACGGCTTCGCCCGGGACAAGGGGGCGGCGCTCTGGCGCTACAACAACTCCTGGGCCTACGTCCGCGGCGTCACCCACCACGCCGAGGTGATGCGCCGCGACCCGCGCCAGCTGCGCGGCTACCTCGCGTGGGAGGTCTACTACCTGACCCGGCTCGGCGGCGTGTGGCTCCCCGAGGGCTACGACCGCCGGCGGCCCGTGCCCGTCCGGGCGTACGTCGAGGCGCACCCCGAGCGACTGCCCTGACGGGTCAGCCGGCCGAGCCGGCGTCGATCTCCGCGGGTGAGCGCAGGATGCAGAACTGGTTGCCCTCGGGGTCCTCGAAGACCACCCACCCGGTGCCCGGACCCCACTCCCCGCGGTGGTCGGCGACCTCGCGGGCGCCGAGCGCCCGCACCCGCTCGACCTCCTCGTCGCGGCTGCCCTCGCGCGGGCGCAGGTCGAAGTGGATGCGCTTGGCCGGGAGCTCGGCGTCCGGCACCTCGAGGAACAGGATGCTGTGGCCGGTGCCGGGGTCGACGATCGTGCACTCCTCGTGCCCCGGCTCGTTGGGGTCGTCCTCGACGTCGACGTAGCCGAGCAGGGCCTTCCACCACTCCGACAGCTCGTAGGCGTGGTGGCAGTCGACGGTGGTGTGCGAGACGAAGGAGGTCATGCGGCCACGCTGGCAACGCGAGCCCCGCCGCGCAAGCCGTTTGTCGACGGGGCCGACTTGCCGGCGTCGCGGCGACGTGGCACGGTCGGCGTGCCCGGCCACCGGGCGACCGGACGAGGGAGCCGTACCCGGCGTGCGACAAGACGGCCACGAAGGAGTGCCGTCATGGCCTGGTTCGTGCTGGTGCTGTCCGGTGTCCTCGAGGCGGTGTGGGCGACGGCCTTGGGCCGCTCGGAGGGCCTCACGCGTCCCGTTCCCACCGCGACCTTCCTCGTGGCGCTGGCGATGAGCATGGCGGGCCTCGGCTACGCCATGCGCACCCTGCCGGTCGGCACGTCGTACGCCGTGTGGGTGGGCATCGGCGCCGTGCTGACCATCGCGATCGCGATGGTGACGGGCACCGAGTCGTTCTCGGTGGTGAAGGGACTGCTGATGGTCGGCCTGGTCGGCTGCATCGTCGGCCTCAAGCTCGTGCACTGAGGCGCGGCGGCGTCACTCCGTGCCGTTGCGCCGCACGAAGTCGACGATCTGCTCGGCCAGCTCGGGACGGCACACGATGAGGTCCGGCAGCGAGGTGTCGTCCTCGTTGTAGACCAGCGGCGAGCCGTCGACGCGGCTGCAGTGCAGGCCGGCGGCGCGCGCGACGGCGACCGGTGCGGCGTTGTCCCACTGGTACTGACCGCCGGCGTGGACGTAGGCGTCCGCGACGTCGCGGACCACGCTCATCACCTTCACGCCGGCACTGCCCATCGGGACCAGCTCGGCTCCGAGCTCGGAGGCGAGCGCCTCGACGAAGGCCGGCGGCCGGCTGCGCGAGACGGCGATGCGCGGGCGCTCGGAGGTGCGCGGCGGCACCACGCTCGGGCGTCCGGTGCTGAAGGTCTCCCCGAGCGCCGGCTGCGCGACGGCTCCCGCGACGAGGTCGCCGTCCTCCCAGAGCGCCACGTGGACGGCCCAGTCGTCGCGCGGCGGCTCGGAGAACTCGCGGGTGCCGTCGAGCGGGTCGATGATCCACACCCGGCGCGCGGACAGCCGCGACTTGTCGTCGGCGGCCTCCTCGGAGAGGACCGCGTCGCCCGGCCGGTGCGCGGTGAGGACGCGGTCGAGCTCCGCCTGCGCGGCGGCGTCGCCGGCGTCCTTGAGGGCCCTGCCCTCCAGCCCGTCGGCGGCCGCCCCGGCGCGCACGTCGAGGAGCACCGCTCCGGCTCGTTCGGCCGCCCAGACGGCGAAGGCGTGGTCGTCGAGCGTCGTCGGGTCGATCATGGGCGGCAGCCTATCGAGGCACCCTCACCGCCGGGTCGTCACCGTGAGTCGTCGCTCGCCGCACGAGGCATCGGCACCAGGTCGGCGGGCCGGTCCTGACGCACCTGCCGCAGCATGGCCACCGCCTCGAGCTGCGTCCTCGCCCCGAGCTTGGCACGCAGGCTCTTGATGTGGCTGCGCACGGTCCCGTCGGCGATGCCGAGCTGGTCGGCGACCTCGTGCACCCGACGTCCCGACGCCAGCAGCTCGAGGACGCGCATCTGCTGGCGCGACAGCGCCCCGAGCTGCGCGGCGAGGTGCTGCCTCTTGTCAAGGGCCTCGGACCACGCGGTGCTCAAGGCTCTTCGACGTTCCTGCTCCATGAGGAGGTCGCCCCCGGTGAACCGGTCGATGACCTCGCGCAGCTTCGCCAGCGAGGTGGTCATCGTGACGAGGTCCACCGCCGTGCCCTCGAGGAGCCCGCCCCACCACAGGGCGTCGGGCGCGGAGGTCACCACCGCGACCCGCACGTCGCCCACCGCCACGAACTCGCGGATGTCCTCGACCGCCTCCGACGTGCCCTCGCCGTCGAAGACCGCGACGAGGTAGCGGACCCTGCCCGGGACCCTCGACGGCTCCACGAGGTCCGCCATCACGTGCTCCCACGCGTGGAACTCCACGCGTGCGTCCGTAGAGCGCAGTGCGGCAACCACCGCCTGCGCGACCAGTCTGTGTGGTGAGACCACCCATGCCGTCGCTCGCCCGAGGACGGCTCGCGGCGGGCTGCCGCGATCGTCGAGCGCCAAAGCTTCCATCTGCCCTCCCGCGGCTATGGTCACTGCGACGAACCTTGCCCGGCGCGCGGCGCAGGGTGCTCCGGAAGCGCCCAATGTGCACCGAATTGGGGAAGGGTCCGGCCAGACGGGAGGCGTGTTGGCGCCTAGCCGGGGCAGCCGCCCTTGTCCGGATCTTGCGGCGTGCTGGCGGAGCGCTTGGCAGACCCTGTGCTTGGGCTTGACCGAAATTCGGCCATGCCTGAAAGAGGCGGATCAGACCGGCTTTGCCCGGTCTGGGGGATGCGTCGCACACTCGCCGGGTCCGGGACCGTAGGGGTCTCGTCAGCGTTCGGGTCTCTCGTCCGACGAGGGGTCGCGGCCGGCACTGGGCGGGCCGGTCGTGCCTGCCGGGCGTGGTCAGCGCAGCTGTACGACAAGGGGGTGGCCGTGCGCGAACCGTTCGAGGGGGAAGTGCGTCACTGGTCGGTGATCGCGATCGCATGGGCGGTCCCGTTCCTGGCACTGGTCTGGGTCGGCTCGGACGCCTGGACGTGGCAGTCGCCGACGGTCCACGTCGCCGCCCCGCACCTGGGCCACGGCGTGCTCGGGGGTGTGTTCGTGGCGGGCACCGTGTGCGCCGCCGCGGTGACCTGGCGCCGACACGCCAGCCGGGTGACCGGCTGGGCACTGGCGGCGGGTGCGCTGGTCGCCGGGCAGGCGCTGCTGGTGACGACGATGGCCCTGCGGGGCACGCCGCCGAGGGGCCCGGTGGAGTTCGCGGTGCTCGTGCTGGTCGCGCTGGCCGGGCTCGCCGCGGTGGTGGCGCCTTGGCGCGGGCTCCGCGACGCCGACCGGGTGGTCGACCAGGGCTTCGCTATTGGGCTCGGCATGGGGCTGACCGCGGCCGGCCACATGCTCCTCCAGGTACAGGTCGCCTCACCCCCGGCGGTGGCGATGCAGGTGCTCGTCGGCGTCCTCGTCCTCACCCACGCGGCAGCAGCCGCGGTCGTCCTGCGCCAGGATGCGCTGCCCCGGTCGGTCAAGTGCCTGACGGTGGCCACGGTCCTCGCCGTCGGCGCCGGCCAGCTGGTGCACCTGTGGGGACTCGGAGGTGTGGCCGGTGAGCTGGCCGACCTGGCCCGCGCCGCCACCGGGGCTGCATGGCTCAGCATCACCTGGGTCGGCCTGCGGCGCGTTCTCGAGGAGGACCGGCGTCGCATCGACACGTTCGAGCACCTCCTCGTGAGCACGACCCGTGACCAGCGAGAGCGCCTCCACGAGCTGCGCAGCACGATTGCCGGCCTGGTCTCCGGGTCGGACCTGCTCGACCGTCCCGACGTGCCGGCCGAGGCGCGCGAGCGCCTGTGGTGCTCGCTGCGACGCGAGCTCGACCGCATGGAGCGCCTGCTGTCTCAGCAGGACGACCCCGTCACCAACATCGACCTCGACGAGGCGCTCGGCCTGATCCTCGATCTGCAGCGGCTCAAGGGTCGCCGAGTCGAGTTGCGGAGCACGGGCGGGGTGGTCCGTGGCCGCTTCGACGCCCTCGCGGAGGTGGTGAACGTGCTGATCGACAACGCGGTGAAGCACGGCGGCGCCGACTCCAGCCTGGTCGAGGTCGTACGGCGCGACGAGGCGCACGTCGACATCCGCGTCACCGACTACGGCCGGGGCATCCCGAAGGACCGGCGAGCCACCATCTTCGCCTGGGGCGGACGCGCGAGCGACGCTCCCGGGGAGGGAATCGGCCTCAGCGTCGCCCAGCGGCTGATGAGCGAGGACGGCGGCTCGCTGCGACTCGCGGAGGACCAGGGTGTCGGCTCCTCGTTCGTCATCAGCCTGCCCGCCGTGCGGCGGTCGCAGGAGGACGAGCTCGTGCTGGGCGGCGCGCAGTGAGCGGCGCCGCGCGTGCCGAGCACCGGGTGCTGATCATCGACGACCACGTCCTGTTTGCGGAGTCGCTGGAGCTCGCGTTGTCCCTGGAGGGCTACGACGTACGCCGGCTCGAGCTGCCCGAGGAAGGCGGGTCGATGGCGACCATCCGGTCCCTGGCGCTGCGGCGCAACCCGCGCACCGTCCTCCTCGACCTCGACCTCGGCCGGTTCGGGGACGGCATGAACCTCATCGCGCCCCTGGCGAAGGCCGGCATCAACGTCGTGGTCCTCACCGCCTCCGAGGAGATCGGGCGGTGGGGCGGTTGCATGCGCCTCGGAGCCCGTCGGGTGCTGCCGAAGAGCGGCGCGCTGCAGCAGGCCCTGGCCACCGTCCGGCGGCTCCACCAGGGTCTCCCGGTCATGAGCCCCGACGAGCTCGAGACCCTGCTGGACGCCTGGGCGCGGGAGCGCCGTAACCACGACGAGGTCCGCCAGCGCCTGGACCGTCTCACCCCGCGCGAACGCCAGGTCCTTGGCTCGCTCATCGAGGGACGCACGGTCAGGATGATCTCCGAGGACAGCGTCGTGTCCGAGGCGACCGTGCGCACGCAGGTGAAGTCCATCCTCAACAAGCTCGAGGTCTCCTCGCAGCTGGCGGCCGTGGGGCTGGCCCACCAGGTCGGCTGGCAGCAGGGCGTGTGATCGGAGTGGACCCGTGAGCGGAATCGGCGGACTGCGCGCCTTCTCACCGGGGATCCTCTTCGCCGAGGTGCTGCACGACATGGCTCGACTCCTGGAGCACCGAGGCCCGGACGACGCTGCGGTCTGGCTCGGAGCGGACGTCGGTCTCGCCCACACCCGGCTGGCGGTCGTCGACGCCGTGCACTCGCGGCAGCCAATGCACTCGGTGGACGGGCGGTGGGTGCTCGCCCTCGACGGCACGATCACCAACCACGTCACCCTGCGCACCCACCTGGACTACCCGTTCCGGACCCGAGGCGACACCGAGGTGGTGCTCGCCGGCCTGGCCCTGCAGGGCATCAGCTTCGTGGAGCGGCTGGAGGGGCACTTCGCCCTCGTGGCCCACGACCTGCGCACCGACACCACCCACCTGGTGCGTGACCGGTTGGGCGTGCGGCCGCTCCACTACCGCCACGTCCCGGGGGGCATCGCCTTCGGGTCGGAGATCCAGGCGCTGCTCACGGTCGGTCCGCCCGCGCAGGTGGACGCGCGGAGCCTGGACGCCTACCTGGCCTATGGCAGCGTCGCCGCGCCGCACACACTGTTCGAGGGCGTGAAGAAGGTGCTGCCGGCCCACCGCGTTTCGATCATGCCGGGGGGGCACCTCGAGGAAGCGCACTACTGGGTCCCGCCGGAGTGCGACGCCGACGGCACCTGGACCGCCACTGACGCGGTCGAGGCGGTCGGCGACGGCGTGCGCGAGGCCGTCCGGGCGGCGCTCGTCACGGACGTCCCGGTCGGCGCCCACCTGTCCGGCGGCCTCGACAGCAGCCTGGTCGTGGCGCAGGCACAGCAGCTGCGCGGCGACGAGGCCCTGCACACCTTCTCCGCCGCCTTCGGCGACACCTCCGACGACGAGCCGTCGTGGGCGCTCGCGACCAGCAGCCTGCTGGGGACACGGCACCACGAGGTGCGAGTGCGCGACACCGACGTCCGCGACAACTGGGCGTTGCTGACGCGGCACCTCGACGCTCCGGCGTCGGACCCGGTCGCCATCGCGCTTCACAGCCTGGCCCGCACCGCAGGCGACCACGTCCGTGTGGTGCTGTCCGGCGACGGTGCCGACCAGCTCTTCGCAGGCTGCGCCCGCCACCGGCACGCCCGTCTCTCCGAGCGCTCGGCCCGCATGCACGCCCGCCTGGGCGCCGGCCTCGCCGGTCCGCTCGAGCGACGCCTCGTCCCCGCGTTGTTCAGCGCGTCCGAGCGAGAGCGACTGCTCGGCAGCCCGGCGCCTCCCGAGCGGCGTACGGCGGCGGCGCCCGGAGCCGACGCGGTCGACCGGATGCTGCGCCACGAGCTGCGCCGAGCGCTGCCCGACGCGGTGCTCGAGCCTGCGGACCGGCTGACCATGGCGGCATCTCTGGAGCTGCGGCCGGCGTTGCTCGACCACCACCTGGTCGAGCTCGCCCTTCGTCTCCCGACATCGGTCAAGTTGCGGTCCGGCACCACCAAATGGGTCCTCCGGGAGGCGGCGCGCCGCCTCCTGCCCGACGACGTCGCCAACCGCCCCCAGCAGTCCGTGCGCGTCCCCCTGGACGCCTGGCTCCGGGCGGGCCTGCGCGAGCCGGTTCAAGACCGGCTCACGGGGGACGGCTCGTGGGTCTGCAGCACGTTCGACCGGTCGCTGGTCCGCGACGTCGTGGAGCGTCACGACCGCGGCGCGGACGGTGCCGAGCGCCTGTGGAGACTCGCGTGTCTGGAGATGTGGCACGAGTGCTTCATCGGCGCCGTGCCACTCGTGCCCCGCCCGCGCGGTGTGGCCGCGGACCGGCCGCTCGCCGAGGGCCCCCACCGATAGGGGTTGCGGCGGCCGAGGAGGGGGGCCTCGGCCGCCGCACCGGGTCGCCTCGTCCGGATGGACGAATCGTGGGGGTTACGTCTTCCGTACGGCGGTGAGCAAACCAGCAGGAGCGGGCTTCCGCCAGCCAGGCGACCCGGCGGTGTGGTGCACCCCTTCGAGGGTAGGCGTCGCCCTGGACGGTGCCCATCCCACGGACTAGGTATCTCGTCCGCGGCCTGTCGAAGCTCGCCTCCAGCGCCGTGGAAAACCCCCACTGTGCAGGCCTTTCGCTCATTTGCGGCATGCCTCTAAACGACGCTCGTCCTAGCCTCGCAGGACGGCCGGCAGAGGTGGTCGTCGATCGGTCCGGAAGGGGAATGAGGATGACAGAGGTGTCGGCGAGTGCCGTCACGTCGGCGCCGTCGTTGACCACCACCATCCCTCGTCCTCGCGAGATCGACGCACCCCTGCCGGCCGCCCAGACCGTGGCGGCACCGACGCCGCTCGCACCGGTCGCGCTCGCCGCACCGGTCGTGCCCGTCCCCGCAGGCACGGGAACCGACCGGCTCGTCGTCTGTGGGTCGTCGGTAAGCCGCCGCCGGGCCGTCGGACCCGCCGTGGCCGTCGACTCGGCCGTCGCGCTCGCCGTCGCCGCAGCGGCGGTCTGGTTCGACGTCCTGCCACTGGAGGTGTCGCTCGCCGCAGCCGCGGTGTGGCCGCTGGCCCTGCTCGCGGCGGGTCACTACCGCCGCGCGTCGCTGGGCGAGAGCGGCTCGAGGCGCGCCCTCCGGAGCCTCGGGCTGGCCGCGAAGGCCTCTGTGGTCGCGCTCGCCTTCTCCCCGTGGGCCTCGGCGCACGAGCCGGTGGGGTTGGCGCAGGTGCTCCTCGCCCTCGGGGCCGCGGCGGCCGTGCACTCCCTGCTCGGCGCACGCCGTCGCCGGTTGCGCGTCGTCCTGGCCGGCCGCCCCCGCGACGTCCGCGAGGCCGTACGCGAGCTTCAGGACGCCGACGGCCACGACGTCGTCGCGGTGTGCCTGACCAGCGCGTCGCGCACGCCGTTCGCGGACGTCCCCGTCCACGTCGGGCTGCACACCTCGGTCGAGGTCGCCGCCCGGCACCAGGCAGACGCCCTGGTCGTGCTGCCCGGCGCTCGGCTGTCCTCCGTTGAGCTGCGCCGCCTGCACTGGAGCCTGGCGGGGCACGGCGTGGAGCTGTGCGTCGGCACCGGCCTGCTCGACCTGGCGCCGACTCGGACCAACGTCTTCTCCACCGGCGGGCTTACCCTCGTCCGGGCGCTCCCACCGTCCCTGCGCGGACCACGACGGTGGGTCAAGGCCGCCGTCGAGCAGACCTTCGCCGCGCTCGGGTTGCTGCTGCTGCTGCCGCTGCTGCTCGCGGTCGGGCTGCTCGTGCGGCTCGACTCGGCGGGGCCGGCGCTCTACCGCCAGCAGCGTGTGGGGCGCGACGGCCGCCTGTTCACGATGTACAAGTTCCGGTCGATGACGACCTCAGCGGACGCCGAGCGCACCGGGCTGCTCGACCGCAACGAGTCCGACGCCGTGCTGTTCAAAATTCAGCACGACCCGCGCATCACCCGGGTCGGCAAGTGGCTGCGCCGCACGAGCATCGACGAGATGCCTCAGCTGTGGAACGTCGTCCGCGGCGAGATGTCGCTCGTCGGCCCGCGGCCCGCCCTGCCGCAAGAGGTCGCGCAGTACGGCGTCGACCCGCAGCGCCGCCTCGTGGTCAAGCCGGGCATGACCGGGCTGTGGCAGGTCTCGGGTCGCTCCGACCTCACCTGGGACCAGTCGGTGCGGCTCGACCTCCGCTACGTCGACAACTGGTCGCTGCGCCTCGACGCCTTGATCCTGGCGCGCACGGTGCGCGCGGTCCTGACCTCTCGCGGGGCGTACTGAACGCCCGCTCGCACCGACCCCTCCCGTCGTGGATCGTGCAGACCAAGAGGGGACCTCGTTCGGATAGGTTGTCGCGCATGCCACCCACCGCCGCCGGCGCGGATGTGTCCCCTCCGGGGGCGGCGGGCCCCGGCGCGCTCCCCGGCAGGAGAGGCTGAGCGTGGCAGCGGACCCGACGGACCCCCTGGCCCTGCGCCTCGAGGCCCGATCGCAGCGCAAGTCGCTCGGGCGGCTCACCCGGTTGCTGCGCTCGAGCTTCGCACTCGTGTGGAAGGCGGGCCCGCGCCCCTTCTCGGCCCTCCTGGTTCTGCAGATGGTCGCCGCAGCGGCGCTCGGCCTGCAGGTGCTCGCGGTTCAGCTGGTCCTCGCCGCCGTGCTCGACGCCGAGGGCGGCTCGGGCTTCGAGAGGGCCGTGGGACCGGTGCTCCTGCTCGCCGGCCTGACCGCACTCACCGCCGTGACCGGCGCGGTGCAGGGCCAGCTGCAACGCCTCCTCGGCGAGATGGTCGCCCGGTCGATGTGGGCCCGCGTGCTGCACGTGGCCACCGGCGTGGACCTGCGCCACTTCGAGTCGCCGGAGTTCTACGACCACCTCAACCGGGTGCAGACCAATGCCGTGACCCGCCCCTACCAGGTCACGCAGGGCCTGCTGTCGATGGGGGGCGCCGCCGCGGCGAGCCTCGGGCTCGGCCTCGCGCTGGCCAACGTCTCCCCCGTGCTGCTGCTGCTCGTCATCGTCGGCGGCGTGCCCTTGCTGCTCACCAGCCGGCGCGAGTCCCGCCTCGAGTTCGGCTTCGCCGTTGCCCAGACTCCCGTGCTGCGCGAGCGGACGTACCTCTCGATCCTCCAGACCGGTCGCGAGGAGGCCAAGGAGGTGCGCGCCTTCGGCCTTGGCGGATGGCTGCACGACCGGTTCGACGCCCTCTACGACGGCTACCTCCGCGACCTGCGGCGCCACACCCTGCGCCGGGCCCTCCTCAGCCTCGTCGGGCAGCTCGGCTCCGCGCTCGTGCTGGGCGGCACGCTGCTGTTCATCGTGTGGCTCATCTCGCGCGGCACCATCGGCGTGGCTGGCGCCGGCGCCGCGATCATCGGCGTGCGGATGCTCGCCACCCAGGTCCAGGCCGTGTTCCGCGGGGTGCAGGTCATCTTCGAGTCCGGCCTCTTCCTCGACGACCTGGACTCCTTCCTCGCGCTCGGCGCGCCCGCGCTGGAACAAGGCGGAGGAGCGAAGGCGCCGACGTCGTTCGAGACGATCCGCGTCGACGACGTCCGGTTCCGCTACCCCGGTGCCGACCTCGACGCCCTGCAGGGAGTGGACCTCGAGCTGCGCGCGGGCGAGATCGTGGCCCTGGTGGGCGAGAACGGGTCGGGCAAGACCACGCTCGCCAAGTTGCTCGCCGGCCTCTACCAGCCCGACGGCGGCCGGATCTGCTGGGACGGTGCCGACATCGGCGACTTTCAGCCGGCGAGCCTCCGTGAGCGGGTGAGCGTCACGTTCCAGGACTTCGTGCGCTACGCCTTCACCGGCACCGAGAACATCGCGGTGGGCCGGGTGGACGCGCCCGCCTCGCCCGAGGCGGTGCGGGCCGCGGCTCGGGCCGCGGGCGCCGACACAGTGCTCGACGCGCTGCCGGCCGGCTTCGACACGGTGCTGTCGCGGCTCTTCACAGGAGGCGTCGACCTGTCAGGCGGCCAGTGGCAGCGCGTGGCCCTGGCGCGGTCGTTCTTCCGCGACGCTCCGCTGGTCATCCTCGACGAGCCGAGCTCGGCCCTCGACCCGCGGGCCGAGCACGCGCTGTTCGCCACGCTGCGCGACGTGCTCGGCGGACGCACGGCCCTGTTCATCTCGCACCGCTTCTCGACCGTGCGAGGAGCCGACCGCATCGTCGTCCTCGACGAAGGCGCCGTCGTCGAGGAGGGCACCCACACCGACCTCATGGCCGCGGGCGGGTTGTACGCCGACCTCTACCGCCTGCAGTCCGACACCGACATCGCCGTCGACAGGATGCCGCGTAGTCCCGGCACCCTCGGGGACTGAGCGCCGCGCGGGCCGGTCGACCGCTCAGTGGTGGCCGACCTCCTCGATCGGAGCGGCCAGCGCCGGCGGCTCGTGCATGTAGGCGGTCGTGCGTCGCTTCTGCTCGATGTCGCGGAAGACCCGCTCGACCTGCTCGGTGGTGAGTCCGGTTGCCTCGGCGACCGACTTCGTCGGCACCCCGTGGTTCAGGGCGTACAGGCACAGGTCCATACGTGGGTAGGGCAGGGAGAAGTAGAATTCCTCCTGCGACTGGGGCAGAGAGTAGGTGTCCGTCGTGGATGGCCGCTCCTGGATCTCCTTCGGCACCCCGAGGTACGCCGCCAGCGCGTAGACCTGCGTCTTGTAGAGGTGCGCGATCGGCTTGACATCGGCCGAGCCGTCACCCAGCTTCACGAAGAAGCCCTGGTCGTACTCCAGCCGGTTCGGCGTGCCCGCGACGACGTAGTTCAGCCGGTCGGCGTGGAAGTACTCCAGCATCTTGCGCGTGCGCTGCTTGAAGTTCGTGGCGGCGACGATCTCGAGGTAGGCGTCCACCGTCAGCCGGTGCGTGCTCCGGGTGCCGTCCGGGGCCTGCACGACCACGGAGTAGAGGCGCAGTGAGTCGGAGTCCACGACGCTCGGCAGCACGATCTTGGACTTGTGGTCGGGGCCGTAGTCGGGGACGACGCGGCGGATGGCGTCGTCGCGCCGCCGGTAGCACCCGGCCGCCTCGAGGATCGGCGAGATGTCCTCGTGCACCGAGTCGATGCCGAGGGCGTCGGTGAGGCTGGTGCTCAGCTCGAGGGTCTCCTCGGCGGACTCGGCCTCGGGCATGTGCAGGCCGAAGACCCGCTCGGAACCGAGCGCGCGCACGCAGAGGGCGGCGACGACGCTCGAGTCGATGCCACCGGACACCGCGACGACCGCACCCTTGCGCTTGTTGCGCACCAGGTAGTCGCGGAGCATCACCGTGACGCGGGCGACCTCGGCCTCCTCGTCGAAGTCCAGGACGTCGGGTCCGAACGCTAGCGCCATGCTGTTCTCCTCTGGGGATCCGCCCGGTCGAAGGCGGTCGTGGGATGGGGCGGGCGGGCCAGGACGCGAGCGCGTCCGTGCCCCAGGAACTGGTCGTGCAGCAGCTGGGCCGAAAGCACGGCGGCGAGCCGCATGCTGTCGGTGTGTGACAGGGCACGGCCGCGCGAGCGCCGTGCCTTCTCCAGGAGGGAGTGGACCACCCCCGGCTTGAAGAGGCCGGCCGCCTCGACGGCCTCGGGCGAGGTCACCTCCGCTACCCAGTCGGGTGCGTCGGCACCGACGAAGCCAGAGGCGTCCGGTGCCCGGTAGGGCTGCTTGGGCCGGGCCACGATCTCCGGGGGAAGGAGGTCTCGGAAAGCGCGCTTGAGCAGGTGCTTCTCGTCGAGTCCGAGCATCTTCTGCCGTGCGGGCAGCTGCCCGGCGAGCTCGAGCACGCCGGCGTCCAGGAACGGGAAGCGTCCCTCGACCGAGTTGCCCATGAGCATCCGGTCGCCCTGCGAGGCGAGGATGTAGCCCGGCAGGAGGGTGGTCATCTCCAACCACTGCGCGCGCGAGAGCCCGTCCCACCCGGCGGCCGCGGCGGGCATCTGCTCGACCAGGCCAACGGCCGCGTCCGGCGCGGCGCCGGACCAGTCCGGGGCCAGCATCGCCTTCAGAGCGGACGTGCTGTCCCACCTCGGCCGGTGCGAGAGCGCCGGGTCCGCCGCGTCGAGGTTGCGCCCGAAGAAGCCGCGCGCGAACGCGGGCGCCTGGTTGGGGTTGCGGCCCAGCCACGGATAGAGCAGCTCGATCGCGCGGGCGCGCTGCGGCGAACCCGGGTCCCGCGCCCAGAACTCGCGCACCTTCGCCTCGCGGAAGATGTCGTAGCCCGCCAGCACCTCGTCTGACCCCTCTCCGGTCACGACCACCTTGTAACCGGACTCGCGCACCAGGCGCGACAGCAGGAACATCGGAGCGGGCGCGGTGCGCAGCAACGGGGTCTCGGCATGCCGCACGACCTCGGGGAACACCTCGCCGATGTCGCGGTGCGAGACGACGACGTCGCTGTGGGTCGTGCCCAGCCTCCGCGCCATGGTCGCCTGGTGCTGACCCTCGTCGTACTCGGTCTCGGCGAAGCGGAGCGAGAAGGTGTGCAGGTCGGCGTCGGTGAACTCCCTGATGATGCCGGCCGTGACCGCTGAGTCGATTCCGCCGGAGAGGTAGGCCCCGACGGGAAAGTCGCTGCGCTCGAAGCGGAGCTTCGTCGCGTGGATGAGACGCTCGCGCAGAGCTGCGGCGTTGTCGTCGAGGCCGGACGACGTTCCGCCGCCGCGAACCGGGAACGACGGCGCCCAGTAGGTCCGCGGCTCCCCAACCACCCCGTCACGGCACACCACGTAGGTGCCTGGCAGGACCTGGGAGACGCCGGCGAACACGGTGCGGGGGGCGACGGTCGACCAGAAGGTGAGCACCTGGTCCAGGCCGACCGGGTCGAAGGCGCGCTCGACCTGGGGGTCGGCGAAGAGCGCCTTGACCTCGGAGGCGAAGAGCAGCCGGTCGCCCACCGACGCGTGATAGAGCGGTCGGACGCCGAGCCGGTCGCGGCACAGCACCAGCTCGGAGGTACGCCGGTCCCAGATCGCGAGCGCCCACTGGCCGTTGAACCGCTCGAAGCAGCCCGGTCCCCACTCCTCCCACGCGTGCACGATGACCTCGGTGTCGCTGTGGGTCCGGAAGTCGTGGCCGCGGTCCAGCAGCTGGGCGCGTAGCTCGACGTAGTTGAAGATCTCCCCGTTGAAGGTGACCCACACGTCCTCGCGCTCGCCGCACATCGGCTGCACCCCGAGCGCCGGGTCGATGATCGCCAGGCGGGTGTGGCCGAGGGCCACCGTCTCGTCGCGGTAGTAGCCGCTGCCGTCCGGGCCGCGGTGGCTGAGCGCCGTCATCATCCGCAGCAGCGTGTCGGTGTCCGGGACGGCCGTGGGCGCCTGGATCCCTGCGATGCCGCACATCAGGGACCAGCCACCAGCCGACGTACCGTCCGCTCGAGCGCGGCCGGGGGAACCAGGTGCGCGGCGTCGAGCAGGTCGGCGGGGACCGTGACGCCCAGGGCCTCCTCGAGGTGCACCGCGATCGCGACGGCCGCCAGCTCGGCGTCGCCCGGCGCGACCGGCACCTCGGCGAGCTCGCCGAGCACCTGGTCGATCGTCGTTGCGTCCACGTTCAGCATCGTGCACCCAGCTCTCGGTCGGCGTCCTCGGTTCGGCGATGTCCCCGGACGTCGTCGAGCGCGTCGTCGAGCGCGGTCAGGAGGCGGGTCGCGAGATGGGGCTCGAACGGCGGGCCCCACGGGACGTCGGCGACGAAGACCGGGACGCGCGCCGCGAGGTCGGTCACCTGCGCGAACTGGCCGGCCAGCATGCGCTGGTCGCGGATCCCGAGGATCCGTGGGAAGGACAGCAGACTCAGCGCCGCCGCGGCCGGCGGCACGCGCGTGAGCGCGAGCCCCGAGCCGTGGCGGTCGGGCCGCGGGATCAGCAGCGCGGCCAGGGGGAGGTCATCGTCGGTGGCCGCGGGCACGCTGAGCGCCCGCCGCTCGTCGGCCGTCGGGCGGTGCGAGCCCCCCTCCGCGAAGGCGTCGGCCAGTCCGGACGCCGAGGCGCGCAGCCGCAGCTCGGTGGCCCCGAGAGCGCACCGGGGGTCCCCCGTCGTGTCACCGGCCACCTGCAGGACGTCGTCGGTGACGAGCAGGGCGCCGTCGCGGCACATGAGGGTGGCCAGGGTGGTCTTGCCCATGCCAGAGGACCCGACGAACCCGATCGCTCGGCCCCCGACGTCGACCGCGCTGGCGTGCAGGACCAGGTCGCCGCGAAGCATCAGCAAGTAGGACAGGACCGTTCCGCCGACCAGCACCCCGCCCATCGACTCGGGCACCCCCTCGACCATGTGCACGGTGATCCGGTCGGTCCCCTCGGCGATCACGACGTCGCACGTCGACTCGAACCGGAGCAGGTGGCTGCCGTCCCGCCGACGTACGAAGCTCGCGGTCAACCCAGAACCGGTCGTCCACTGCGCCGAGAGCTCCCCCTCGGGGACCACGCGCGTGGCGGGCACGCTCTCCCCCACGCGGACGGTGACGGGAAGCGCGGTCGCGGTCCGCGGCCGTCGGGCACAGAGGTCGATCTCGGAGACGATGTCGAGGCCGTAGAGCCGGCACTCGAAGCGCGCGGCTTCCTCCGCGGTGCGACTCATCACCGCACGCTCTCGAAGGGTGCGAAGTCGACCGAGCCCGGGTCCAGGCTGAGGCCGCCGATCTCGAGCCAGGCGTGGGCCTTGACCTCGCCGTCGTGGCTGGCCACGCCGATGCGCAGCACCGGGTCGAGGTCGCGAACCAGGAACCCGCCGACGAGGGCGACCCGCAGGCAGCTGTCACCGAACGGCCAGTGCTCGAGGGCACGCCGGGTGGCGGCGAGCCTGCGCCGCGCCCGGTGCGGAACCACGACGACGCCGGGGGTTCGGGGATCGCGCCGGGCTGCGGTGTCCAGCGGGACGCCGAGCAGGCGGGACAGGCGCGGCAGGCGGAGCGACCGCAGGCCCACCTCGACCACGGCGGCCAGGACGAAGGCGACTGCGGTCCGGACTAGGTCTGCCGGGCCGACGCCGTGGACGGACAGCCGCGCGGTCACCGGGCACCGTCCTGGTGCGCGGGGGTCGCGGCCAGCCACGCGGCGTGCAGGAGCGGGGTCGCGATCGCGGAGGGGAAGTCCGAGAGCCACTCCGCGCGGAGGACCTCCACGTCGACGAGCTCGGGATCCAGCCCCGAGCCGTCCCACTGCTCGGCGAAGGCCCTCGTCGCCTGGCCCATGAAAGCGCGGTTGAAGTAGGCCTTGCTCCTCCGGGACAGGATTGCCTCCGGGAGGACGTCGGCGAACAGCGAGCGCATCGCGTCCGTGCGCGAGGCGTAGCCCCACGTACCCGCGGCACGGGCGAGGGTGCGCACGAAGCGCGGCTCGAGCAGCGGCTCGTGGAGCACCAGGCCGTGGTCGGCGGCGAGCACCGCGTAGTTGTGCGACGCCATGGCCGCTGCGCGGCGCGTCACCAGCCACTGCAGCGACCGGGCCGTCGACAGCGGCTCGGTGGTGAGGTCCGCGGCCAGCAGGCGGTGGTGCTGCTCCCGCGCCTCCGGGCGCAGCCAGGGCTGCCAGTCGGCAGCGTCGAGCCGCGCGCGCTCACGCGAGCAGCGGAAGGCACGAGGGGCGAGGGCGGAGCCGGCCGAGCGCAGGTCCGCCGGCCGCAGCCGACGTACTCCGCGTCGCCACAGCCGGCTGACCTGGGCCCCGCGCCGCCGGCCGAGGACCTCGTCGCCACCCTCGCCGGTGAGGTAGGAGCCCGTGCCGCCCAGCCGGCGCAGGACCGCGGGCTTGGAGTGCAGTGCGACCGGCCAGAGGAGCCCGCGCGAGCGAAGGGACTCCTGCGCCTCCGCGCCCACCAGGTCGTTGCCGTCGGGGAACTCCAGTCGCACCCACTCGCGCAGCCGGAGGTGCGACATCACGAGCTCCTGCCACTCCGACTCGTCGGACTCCGGGACGCCGGGGTAGATCTCGGTGACCGGGACGGGCTCGGGCAGGCCGTGGCGACGCGCAAGGTGGGTGGCGACGGCGAGGACGGCGGACGAGTCGCGGCCCCCAGAAAAGGCCACGAAGCACGGGGCCTGGCGGAGCGCGGTCAGCACGACCGCCTCGAACGCTCCGCGCGGCGAGTCCGCGAGCGAGGCGTCGCGATCGCGGACGGCGGAGAGCCCGTGCACCCAGCTCGTGGCCACCTCGAACGACGTGGGCCGCCAGTAGTCGGCGGCGAGGAGTGAGGTCATCGCGTCAGCTCGACGTCGACTTCGTCCCGACCATGTCGTGCTCGCAGGTCCGAGCGCGACGGACTGGGGACCGGCCGGGCCGGCCCCCAGTCCTCGTGGCCGTCAGGAGCCGAAGCCGCCTCCGTTGCCGCCCCCGTGTCCGCCACCGTTGCCGGTGAACGGACCGCCGATCGGGATCCACTGGTTGTTGTCATGGCCGCGCTGGAAGATGTTGCCCTGGGTCAGCTCGGCGACCGTCCCCACCTTCGTGATGCTCGGTGACTCGTATGCCTCCACTTGTCATGCCCCCATTCCCTCGGTGATGTGGCTCCGAAGATAGGTGCGGCGCTCGGCTCGGACGACGCGTCCCAGGTGGAATGACCAATTGGGGGTATGGGCTGCTCGGCGCGTGAGGAACGTGTCGCCGCGCGGGCTCAGACCAGCAGGTCCTGCTCCCGCAGCGCCGTCAGGAAGGCGTCGGTGTCCGCCGCGGCCTGGTCGTCGCCGAGCTCGAACTGGCGGGCCAGGGCGTCCACGAGCGACTCGCGGTCCTGGTCGTCCCGGAGCAGCTCGAGCAGGAAGGTCCCGGTCCGGTTGACCGCGAAGTACGTCGAGCCGGCGAGGTCGAGCAGCACCGTCTCGCCGTCGATCTCCCGCAGCACCAGGTCGTGGTCGCGCAGCCTCATGTGTCCCCCTGTGCGTCCGGCGTGGATGATGAAGCGTAGACGGGCGCGTGTCCGGCGCGGCCGGGATCGCGCGAACCGCCCTCGGCGATGACCGTCGCCAGGACCCGGCCGCCCGTGCGGCAGGTGGAGACGTGGAGCCGCTGGACCCCTGCGGCCACGGCTGCCGCGGCGACGTCGCCCCGTAGCGTGAGGCGCCAGGCGGGCTCCCGCCCGAGCACCTCGATGTCGCGCCACCGCATCATGTCCGCAAAGTGGGCGCCCACCGCCTTGTAGGCGGCTTCCTTCACCGCGAAGCGCAGCGCCGCCGCCGTCCCGGGGCGGCTGTGCGCCAGGCACTCCCGCGCCTCGGCCTCGGTGTACCAGTGGGCCCACACCCGGTTGCTCCCACGCCCGACCAGCCGCTCGAAGCGCCGGGCGTCGGCCACGTCGACGCCCACACCTACTACGCCTGCCACCCCGACCACGCCAGCCGCGGACGACCCGAGGTTAGGCAAGGGCGTCGGCGAGCACGGCGACGAACGCTGACGCCGCGACCTCGGCGCCGTCCGGGTTCAGGTGACCCGGGTCGGAGGCGTACGCCTGCTCCATGGCGTAGTAGTGCTCGCCATCGCGCTCGTAGCTGACGCGCGCGCCGGAGGCATCCGTGGACTGGATCGCCGCGATGTCGAACAGCGTCCCGGGCTCGGTGTACTCGGCGCGCATCAGCGCGTTGAACCGCTCGCGGACGACGTTGTGCTCAGGACCGAGGGTGTCGCCCCGGCCGAGCGCGGCCTTCACCTTGCCCAGCGGACCGCGTTCGGTGGTCAGCGGCGACGTCGCAGCGACGAAGGAGGTGCCGGGGTAGTCCCGCGACAGCCCGGCCAGGGTGTCGCGGTAGGCAGTGAACACCTCCTCGACGTCGACCCGGCCCTCCCGGAAGTCGACGTAGCAGAGCTTGACGATGGCGACGTCGACGGCGTCGGCCATCCCGTCGCGCATGATCCGGTCGAACTCCGCGATCTTCTCGAGCGGATGTCCGTTCTCGCCGATGGGGGTGTGCACGATGGCAGGCTCCAGAGGCGCCTCGCGCGACTCGACGACTTTGGGCGCCGCCACCCCCCGCTCCTCGTAGAGGCGAGGCAGGGCGTCGAGGATGTTGTAGCCGACGGACTTGTGGCCGAAGAAGACCCGGTGCCCGGCGACATCCTCGAGGTCGGCTGACGTGGCGTCGGGTGTCTCGAACGGGTCGCCCTCCGCGGGGTCGGCCCAGAGGACCGCCCCGAGTCCGAGCGCGGCCAGCAGCCCCAGGGCGCCGACGGCGGCGACGAGTGCCTTAAGCATGGTGTCCTCCCAGTTCGACGAGCTCTGCGCCGGCGGGCGGCGCCTCCGCGGCCACGCGCGCCCAGGCGCGCAGCTCGGTCTTGACGACCTTGCCGTTCTGGTTCAGCGGCAGGTGGTCGAGGATCCGGACCTCGTGCGGCACGAGGTGCTTGGCGAGTCGCGCGCGCAGGTGCGCCTCGATCTCCCCGACGCCGAGGACGGCGCCGGGGCGCAGGGTGGCGAAGAGCACGACCGCTTCGCCCGCGTCGGGGTCGGGGCGGCCGACAGCCGCCGCCTGCGCCACCGCGCCGACCTCCAGGGCCGCGTCCTCCACCTCGTGGCTGGAGACCCGGTATCCCCAGGACTTGATGAAGTCGTCGCGCCGGTCGACCACGTAGAGGAAGCCGTCCTCGTCGATGCGGCCGAAGTCGCCTGTCAGCAGCTCGCCGTCGACGTACCTGCCGGCCGTGCCCTCCGCGTCCTCCCAGTAACCCTGGGTGACGTTGGCGCCGCGGGCCCGGATCTCGCCCACGGCGCCGGGCACGACGTCGGCCCCGCACTCGTCGGCGATCCGCAACGACACTCCCGGGATCGCCCGGCCGACCGAGCCTGCCTTGGCGGCGAGCATCTCGGGCGGGAGGTACGCCAGCCGCGCGGTGGCCTCCGTCTGGCCGTACATCACGAACAGCCGGGCGTGCGGCTGGGCGGCGGCGATCCTCTCTACCTGCGCGCTCGGTAGTCGCCCACCGGCCTGCTGCAGGTGGCGCAGCGAGGGCAGCTGGCGCGACTCGAACGAGCTCGCCCGCAGGAGCTGCTGGTAGGACGACGGCACGCCGGCGAACCCGGTGCACCCGTCGTCGTCGATCGCCTCGACGATGGTCTCGGGGAAGGCTTGGGTCTCGCAGATGCGCAGGCTCGCGCCGACCGCGAGGTGCGTGTGCAGCAGCGAGGCGCCGAAGCAGTAGGAGAACGGCAGCACCACGAGCATGCGGTCGTCGCGTCGGAGACCGAGGTAGTCCACGATCGAGGCGGTGTTGGCTAGCACGTTGTCGTGACCGACCATGACCGCGCGTGGGCGGCTCGTCGTGCCCGAGGTGAAGACCAGCACGGCGGACGCAGCCGGTGGACGCGCGTCCGGGAGCGCGCAGGCGGCGCCGCTGGCGAGCAGCTCCCGCACCCCGGTGCTGGCGGCCGCGCGCTCGGACGCCGTCGTCACCGCGGGGAGCCGCCGCGACGAGATCTCGTCGATGAGCAGGCCCGCGCACCCGACGTGGGCCATCTTGCTGCGGATGTCGTCGGCCGTCAGCACGGGCGCCAGCGGCACGGCCGTGTGGCCGGCGCGCATGATCGCGAGGTAGCTGGCAACCCAGGACGCGGAGTTGCCTCCGACCAGCGCGATCCGTGAGCCCAGAGGCAGGTCCCAGTCCAGCAGGAGCTGGGTCTGGTGCCCCACCGCGCGGCGCAGGTCGGCGTAGGTGTGACGGCCGGCGGCGTCCACCAGGGCGACGTCGCCGGGGCGTCCTCGGGACAGCAGGACCTCGCTCGCGTTGGCAACCTGCCGATCCATCAGCCCCCCCTGTACAGCGTCGCCTTCTGGCGTCATCCTTACGCCAGCCTAGGCGGGCCGACGGTCGGCAGTCATCGCTGAAATGGGGGTTGCGGAGATGGATCAGCAGCACGAGCAGGACGTTCTGGACCAGGGTGTTCTAGACCAGGTGCGGACCTTCATCGTCACGAATTTCCTGTTCGGCGACGACTCGAGGTTGCCGGGCACGAGCGACTCCCTGCTGGAGTCCGGCTTGGTGGACTCGACCGGCGTCCTGGAGATCGTGGACTTCCTCGAGACCGACATGGGCGTGACCGTCGCTGACGACGAGACACTGCCCAGCAACCTCGACAGCATCGAGAACCTGACCCGGTTCGTCGCCCGCAAGCGGTCCGCCGCCGCGGTCGGCTGAGCATGACCGCAGTCACCCGCGTGCGATCGCGGCTGCGGGGGCTGGCGCGGCGCGTGGCGGGACCGGCACCCGGTCAGCTCCCCTCGGCCACGCGACTCGACGAACGGGCCGACCTCCGGCAGTACGACATCGGGCGCTACTCGTGGGGGCACCTCACGGTGTCCAGCCGCGGCCCAGGCACCATGCTGACCGTGGGGCAGTTCTGCTCCTTCGCCTACGGGACGCACATCGTCCTCGGCGGCGAGCACCGCGCCGACTTCGTCTCGACCTACCGGTTCCCGGCGTACCCACCCTTCAACGAGACCCACCGCCACCTGGCGGAGGACACGTCGGTCACCCGGGGCGCGGTCGTCATCGGCAACGACGTGTGGCTCGGGCACCAGACGCTCGTCCTTTCCGGCGTGACGATCGGCGACGGGGCGATCATCGGCGCCGGCAGCGTGGTGCGGCACGACATCCCGCCCTATGCCATCGTGGCCGGCAACCCGGCGCGTGTCGCGGGGTTCCGGTTCCCGCCCGAGCAGATCGCCGCACTGCTGGAGCTGAAGTGGTGGGACTGGCCGGTCGATCGCATCGGCAGGCACCTCGGCACGTTGCTGAGCGACGACGTGGCCGGCTTCGTGGCAGCCGCGACGCAGGACCCCGTGCACACCGGCGGCTCCAGCGGCTGAGATACCCCAGTCAGGGGATTCGGCGCCTCCTTTCCCACCCTAGCGTCGCGGGTGGTGCCTGCGCGTGTCGTCGCGACCGGCGTCACTCACACCTAGGGGATGCCGTGCGCACTGTCTCGTCCACGTACTCGTCCGGGCGCGTGCGCCGTCTGCCGCTGCTCGCCGCCTGCCTCGTGGTGGCGTCCGTCTGCGCGGCCGTCGTGCCGGCGTCCGGCGCGCCCGGGGACCCTAGGACCATCATCGGCTGGGGTCGCAACACCTGGGGCGAGGCCGACGTGCCGCTCGGAATGGCGCACGTGAAGCAGGTGTCGGCCACCGCGCACAGCATGGTGCTGCTGGAGGACGGCACAGTCCGCTCCTGGGGTCACGACCGCTACGGCGAGGCCACCGTGCCGCCGGGGCTCGCCGACGTCACGCAGATCGCCGCCGGCGGCTTCCACAGCCTCGCCCTCACGCGCGACGGAGCGCTGGTCGCGTGGGGGCAGAACGACGTCGGGCAGACCGACGTCCCGCCCGGCCTCCACGACATCGCCTCCATCTCCGGGGGGCGCTACCACAGCCTCGTGCTCCACGGCGACGGGACAGTGACAGGGTGGGGCGGCGACGCCGACGGCCAGTCCACCGTCCCCGCAGGCCTGCACGACGTCGTCGCCGTCGACGCCGGCGGCTACCACAGCCTCGCCCTGCGCAGCGACGGCACGGTCGTGGCGTGGGGCGACGACACGTACGGCCAGTCGGCCGTCCCCGCGGGCCTGCACGACGTCGTCGCCGTCGCGGCGGGGTGGAACCACAGCCTCGCCCTCAGGAGCGACGGCACCCTCGCCGCGTGGGGAAGCAACGAGCACGGCCAGGCGACCGTTCCCGCCGGGCTTCCGCCGGTCGCGAGCATCACGGCCGGCGCAATGCACACCCTCGTCGCGCTGCGGGACGGCACGGTCGCCACGTGGGGCGACAGCGCCTACGGCGTGACCACCGTGCCGCCGGGCATCACGGGAGTCACTCAGGTCTCGGCCAAGGCGATGCACAGCATGGTGCTCGCCGACGACCCGCCGCCGACCCAGGTCACGGGACTCCTGGCCTCGGTCGTGACGAACGCCAAGGTGACCCTGAACTGGGCCTACCCGGCCACCGACACCGACCACGACGTCGCGCGCATCATCGTCCGAGGCGCGCCCGGAGCGGTCCCACCCGCCACCGTGGCCGACGGCGTTGAGGTCCCCACCGGTCGACCGATGCAGCAGTACGCCACCCACGTCAACGACCTCGCGGTCGGTGAGCGCTACTCGTACTCGGTCTTCACCCAGGACGCGGCGGGCAACGTCGGCGCCGCGGCCAGCATCACGGTGCCGACGAGCTTCCCCGCGCCGGTGACGCAGGCCGCTCACACGGTCGACAGCCCGAGCAGCGTCACGCTGACGTGGACCAACCCCGACAACGACCAGCTCAAGAGGATCATCGTGCGCCGCGCCGCTGGCACGACACCGCCCGCCACGGCGGCGAGCGGCAGCAACGTGACCCTCGCCGCGCCGGTGACGCAGACCGTCACCAACACCGGCCTGAGCCCGGGCACGACGTACAGCTGGTCGATCTTCGCCCAGGACCGGATCGGCAACATCAGTCCTCTCGGCAGCGGCAGCACGGTGACCGCGAACCTCAGCGGCGCCGTGCAGCCCCCCGCAGGAGGCGCCACGGCGAGCCCGGTGACCAACCTGCAGGCGCCCATCGTCACGAACGCGAAGGTCAACCTCACCTGGCAGTACCCGTCGGGCACCGTGCGCGTCGTCGTGCGCGGCGCCCCGGGCACGACGCCCCCGGCCACCGTCACAGCGGGCGTCGAGGTGCCGACCGGGCGTCCGGTCACCACGAGCGCCACGGACGTCACTGGCCTCGAGGTCGGGCAGCGCTACTCCTACTCCGTCTTCACCCAGGACGCAGCCGGCCGCACGAGCGTGCCGGTGAGCATCACAGTGCCGGTCACCATGCCGGCGCCCGTCACGCAGGCGGTGGCCACCGTCGACGGACCCACCAGCGTGACGCTCACGTGGACCAACCCGGTCAACGACCAGCTCAAGACGATCATCGTGCGCCGCGCCGTCGGCGCCACGCCACCGGCGACGCACACCAGCGGTACGACCGTGAGGCTCCCCGCAGCGCTAGCGCAGGGCGTCACCGACAGCGGACTGACCGCGAACACGACCTACAGCTACTCGATCTTCGCCCAGGACCGCGTGGGCAACATCAGTCCGCTCGGCGCCGGGAGCGTCGTGACCACCAGGACCGGCTGAGCCGGGCGCGCGTACGTCCGGCGGCCGGAGTCTCGAGGGAACAGATGTCACCCAGACCGATGACCGCGCCCAGCCGACGAGGTGTCCTCGTCGCACTCGCCGCCGCCGCGGCGTGCGGTGCGTCGGCGTGCAGCGGCGACCGCGCCGCCGGCGCGCGCGAGCGGCGTCCCAGCGCGTCCGCGCCGGTCGACGGCCGGATGGTCGAGCTGCACGTCGACGGGCCGACGCTGCGACCCACGGTCGAGCTGGCGCCGGGCAACGACGCGATCTCCGGGGCGGAGATCGCCTGGGTCGACCTCGACACCGGGGCAACGCTCGGCACCGGACCGGCACCCACGCTGTCCGTGGGCGACGTCAAGAGGGTCGGCCTGCAGGTGACCGGCTCCGACGGAGCACCGGCCTTCGACCAGGTGCTGACGCTCAACCTCGGCTTCAACCGCGGCGACGACTACGGCCGGCTGTCGCTGCCTGCGACCTACGAGCACGACCCCCAACCGGTGACGGCGATCACCGGCCTGTCGCTGCTCTCCGAGCTCGTCCGGTTCTGCGCCGGTCGCACGCCCCTGTCCGGCCGCCTAGACCTCAGCGGGCTGTCACGGCTCGAGCACGTCGAGTGCTACCGCACCGAGATCGACGCCGTCGACCTCAGCGGGTGCTCGGCACTGCTGCGGTTGGTGGTCGAGGACTCCCGGCTGACCGAGCTCGACCTCCGCCCCGTCCGCCGTACGCTCCAGGACTTGCGCGCCGCGATCATGCGCTCCGACGGCCTGACCTTCGCGCCGCTCGACGGACCGATGGAGGCGCTCTACCACTACTGCGTCCGCGAGCAGCCGGTCCACGGCTCGATCCCGCACAGCCAGCTCCCGGTCGTGGAGGAGTACTGGGTGTGGGCGACCGGGCAGCGGACGTGCGACGCGCCCACCTCGGCTGCCCTCACCTCCTACCTCGCGCGGGAGAACCCGCTCGACCAGCAGTCCGTCGACGCCGTGCTAGTCGCGCTCGACACGCTTGTGGCCGACGACGACGGCCGCGTCGACGTGGGTGGTCGTACTCCGGACGGCGTGCCGGCGGCCACGCCCTCCGCCGCAGGTTCAGCCGCCGCGGCCGCACTGAGCGCCAGGGGCTGGGGGGTGTCCACGAACTAGCGGAGCGCCGGGGGGCCTGCCGTGCTGGCCCATGCCTCGTGGATTCGGCCTCGGGCACTCGCCATGACCGGTGGGGCCACGTAGCGGTCGGAGGGGTCCCCGAGCTGCAGGGGCCGGGACGGGGTGGCTCCGTCCAAGCGCCACAGCGCCCCCGCCGCGCCCACGAAGATGCTCATCACGCCGACCCAGGTCGGGAAGCCGAACGCGTCGAAGGTCCCCGCGCTCAAGACCGCGGCTGGCATGGTGACCGCCAGGGCCTGGGCGAGGTGGCGCGTCTCCTGGTCCTGGCCCCGCACGCGCACGCTTCGCGCGATGCCGTAGGGGGCCCCGAAGTAGAGCAGCGTCATGACGACGCCGAACAGCCCGCCCGCGAGCAAGATCCCGAACCATTGGTTGTCCAGCAGGATGTACTGCTCCGGGATGATCATCCCCGCTCCCCGGCCGAACCAAGGACGACTGCTCCACAGCTCCAGCACGTAGTCGGTGCGTGCGATCCGGTCCTGCACGCTCGGATCGTTGCCCGCGTTGGTGAACAGCGAGCGGATGGTTCCGAGCACCCCGGGATTGATCACGCGGAACGCCGCGAGGGCCACGATGCCGACGACGAACGCGTTGTAGCGGTGCCGCCACGGCCAGATCACGGACAGCAGGAGGAACGTGACGGCCACGGTGAGGATGGCGGACCGGGAGATCGAGAGCGGGATCGCGAAGGCGATCGCCGAGGCCTGCAACCACTGCCATCGTCGCGCCCGCCCCGGCGCGGCGAAGTAGGCGTAGTGCAGGGCGATCGGCAGGACGAGCGCCAGGACGACGCCGAACTCGATGTAGTGGCTCGCCGTCCCGGCCACCCGGGCCAGGGCCGTGTCACCTCGCGTGCCTACCACGATGAGGCTGTTGTTGAGGCGCAGCCCGGGGATGCGGATGAGCTGCGCGATGTCGACGAGCCGGAAGAACTGCAGCGTCCCCACCAGGGCCATCAGCGCCGACATGCTGACAACCAGCCGTAGCACCCGGTCCAGGTCGGCCCGCGTCCGCATCCCGTCCGCGACGGTCAGGGTGATCCCTGCCATCGCGAAGATGAGGATCAACCACCGGTCCGCCGCACTTGCCTCGATGGCTGAAGGGAACCGGTCAAACCCGATGACGTACCCCACCAACTGCGTGGCCACGAACAGGCCCACGACCCAGCGCACGGGTTGGCGGCCAGCCGGGAGTTGGTGTGCGCGGACTGCGGAGAGCAACCACAGGAACAGCAGCAGGATGCCCACGGCGACCGACGGGCGCCCCGCGGCCCCCATGCCACTGATGACGAGGCGAGCAGGAATGAGGAACTGCAGGACCAGGAACGCCGCCAGGAGGGCGAACGTCGTGATCCTGCGCGGCCGCAGGAGGACCGGCAGCCGCTCCCGGGCAGCCACCATGACGACGCGCGGGACCCTGAGTAACGACGGTCGCCACTCGTCCGATCCCGCGGCTGGGACCGTCCAGCGACCGCTCATCGCGCGTCGCTGGCCGCCATGCTGCGCGGCTGACCAGCCGAGCGGCCCTGCCCCTCGGGGTCGCTGCCGTGCGGCGAACGCTCGGGCTTCGACCTGCGCAACCGGGGGGCGTCGGCGTCAGCATCAGCGGATGGCGGCGTCGCAGCTGCGACGGCCGCATGGGTCGGACGCTGGTCGCTGGGAACGTCGACGGCGTGGTCGGCCGCCTGCCTCTCGGACGCGCCCTTTACCGGGTCCTTCGCCGGGCCTCTGGCCGAGTCCTTCGACGAGTGTCTCGAAGGGTCGTGGCCACGATCCGACTCATGCCGCCGCCGACGGCGGCGCCGCAGCAGCCCGACCACGTCGTCGAAGAACACGGCAATCGCCAACGACAGTGCACCTCCGAGGACACCGACGACCGCCATGTTGCGGAGCTTGCCGTCGGTCACTGCAGCCGAGACCGACGGGGCCTGCAGCACGTCGATGCTGTACTGCTGGCTCAACCGGATGCCGGCCGCGTTCTGCCGGTCGCGGAGCTCCTTGGCCGCCTGCTCGAAGACGGCGACGCCCGTCTCGATGCCTGCCTCCGGCGTGTCGCTGCGGACCTGGAAGTTCATGACGGTGCTCCGCGACTGCGGCGCCACCTCGTAGGACGCGACGAGGCCCTGGTCGGCGATCGCCTGCCGGACCTCCGGGCTGTTCAGCACGATGCCCACCGCGGCGTTCGCCTCGGCCGGCCCCCCGTAGGGGTTCGGCACATCCGGCACGTCCCGCCCCGGCACCAGCATGGTCGCACCGGTCACGTCGTACTCCGGCTGCACTCCGCGCCCCGCCGTCAGCACCAGCAGCACCGTCACACCGAGCAGCGGCAGCAGCACGTACCACCGGCGCAGCGCGGCCACCGTGATCCGCCAGACATCCATCAGTCGACCCCCCACATGTCACGAGAACCTTCTCCCGGGGGGCGGCAGCGACGCCTCCCCAAATTGGGGCATATCCCCCGTCGAGGCGCGGACGGCCACGTGGTCGTCGCGCACCGTTCTGACGGACTCCCCACGGCGGGAGTTGGTGAGGCGTGACCAGACGCCGGAGCTGGGGGTGGAGTGCGATGGGTATCGCAGCGGGGGCGGCGCGCCAGGAGGCGCCGGAGGAGCCGGCGCGGTTCGTCCTGGCCGGCGCTCCGATCGGCAACGGCAACCGCGGCGTCGAGGCGCTGGGCCGGTCGGTCGTCGACGCGGTGCAGCGCGACGCCCCGCTTGCACACCTGACGATCCTGGACGACGAGTGGGGCATCCGAGCTGAGACGAGCGGACGCTACGACCGCATCTCCGTCGAGCTCGCCGGTGTCCGGCGCTCCCGGCGTTGGCACCGGCCCGAGTCCTGGGCTCACATCCGCTTCGCGCAGGCCGTCTCGACCCGGCTCAACCCCGTGGCGCAGCGGTTCGCGGAGGCCGACGTCGTCCTCGACGTCAGCGCTGGCGACAGCTTCACCGACCTCTACGGGACGGCGCGTCTGCACGCCGTCTGCGCGCCCAAGGCCGCAGCCGTGCGGGGCGGGCGACCCCTCGTGCTGCTCCCCCAGACCTACGGACCGTTCCGGTCCTCAGAGGCACGCGCCCTCGCCGGGCGGTTGATCAGGGCGGCCACCGTCGCCTACGCCCGGGACCCGTGGAGCCATGCACAGCTGCTGGAGCTCGCCGGACCCGACGCCGACCCGACTCGTCTGCGCGACGGGGTCGACGTCGCCTTCGCGCTCGAGCCGCGCCGTCCCGCTGACCGCCTCGCCAGCGAGCTGGAGGAGCTCGCCGGCGAGGACACTGCCGGCGTCAACGTGAGCGGCCTACTGCAGGGCCCCGAGGCGCACGCGCGGTTCGGGCTGGCCGGTGACTACTTCGAGACCGCGATCCTCTTGGTGCGTCAGCTCGTCGGAGCCGGGGCTCGCGTCGTGCTCGTCCCGCACGTCCACGGCCACGGCGGTGAGGGCGAAAGCGACATCCACGCCATCCACCGGGTCCTCGACGCCCTGACCGACGCCGAGCGTGATCGGACCTGCGTGCTGCCTCCCGAGCTGGACGCCTCCGAGCTCAAGTGGTGCATCGCGACACTCGACTGGTTCGTGGGCAGCCGCATGCACGCGACGATAGCGGCGCTGTCGACGACCACGCCGGCGGCCGCCTATGCCTACAGCGACAAGACGCGGGGCGTTTTCGAGACCTGCGGCCTCGGTGACCAGGTGGTCGACGCGCGCGCGTGCTACGGGCACGAGGCGGTCGAGAGGCTGGTGGCCGGCTGGCACGACCGGGCACACAGCCGTGCCGTCCTCGCCGACCGGGGCGCGGCCACGGTCGAGCGCTCCCGCACCCAGCTGCAGGAGGTCCTGCAGCTGGGTGCCCGAGCGCTCCCGCCGGCTCGGAGGGTCCGGGTGCATGAGTAAGCACGATCTCGACTCCATCGAGGGCATCGTCGATGCCCGACTGTGCACCGGCTGCGGCGCGTGCGCGTACCTGCATCGCGACCGACTCCGGATGGCCGATGTGCCGGGCGTCGGTCGCCGGCCGCTGCCCATTGTCGGGATCACGACGCGCACCACGGGCGAAGGCGTCGACGCCTGTCCTGGAAGGGCGCTGAGCCACCCGCCCGGGCTGCTCGACGACGCCCCCTTCCGGGGTGAGTGGGGCCCGATCCTCGGGCTCTACGAGTGCTGGTCCACCGACAGCGACCTGCGGCACCGCGGATCGTCGGGTGGGGTGGTCAGCGCCCTGGCCGCTCACGCGGTCGACGCCGGCTTCGCCGTGGGTGCGCTCCAAGTGCGAGCGTCGCGCACCGACCCCCTCCGCAATGAGACGGTGCTCAACCGCACCTGCGAGGACATCGTGGCGGCGGCCGGCTCCCGCTACGCTCCGGCCAGCCCGTGCGAGCGCCTCGACCTGGTGGAGGAGGCCGAGGGCCCATGCGTCGTCGTCGGGAAACCGTGCGACGTCGCGGCCGCACGACGGGCCGCGGCGGCGCGGCCCCGCCTCGAGGAGAGGGTGGCGGTGACCCTGGGGATCTTCTGCGCGGGTACCCCGTCCACGGAGGCGACGGTGGAGGCCATCGAGCGGCTCGGTGTCGACCCGGCGGAGGTGACTCGCGTCGACTACCGAGGCGAGGGATGGCCCGGGGAGTTCCGGGTGGAGACCACGGCGGGCGACCGCGCCTCGATGAGCTACGCCGAGGCGTGGGGCGGCCTGACCAAGAAGCGCCAGTGGCGATGTCTGGTGTGCCCGGACCACACCGGCGAGTTCGCCGACCTCTCCGTCGGGGACCCGTGGTACCGCCCGGTGCGCGACGGCGAGGCAGGCCGCTCGCTCGTCGTCCTGAGGACCGAGCGCGGCCGGGACCTCCTCGAGTCGGCGTTCGCGCACGGGGCCCTCGACGGGGTCGAGCTGCCACTCGAGCGGCTGACGGAATCGCAGCCGAGCCTGGGGGCGACCCGGGGGGCGGTGTGGGGCCGGCGGCTGGCAATGCTTGCCATGCGCATGCCCGCGCCCCGCTACCGCGGGATGCCGGCGTTCCGTCTCTGGTGGCGGCTGCCGGCGCGCGCCAAGGCGGGGTCGACCCTCGGGACCGCCCGCCGGATCGTCGTGCGCGACCTGCGTCGGCCCGAGCTCGAGTCGAGCGAGGTGGGCTGAGGTGGCGCCGCGTGCCGACATCGTGATGATCACCTACCGCAGCGCCGGCTACGTGCACCTGTCCCTGCCGCGACTGCTCGAGACACTTGGGCCGGACGATCGGGTGTGGCTCTGGCACAACGGTGACGACGAGGCGACCATCGAGGCCGTCCGGCCCTTCCGGAAGGACGACAGGGTCGCCCGCTACCACCACAGCCGGGACAACGTCAGGCTGAGAGAGCCCACGAACTGGCTGTGGGACGGCTCCGACGCACGCTTTGTCTCCAAGGTCGACGACGACTGTTTGGTGGCATCGGGCTGGCTCGACACGTTCACCGCAGCCCACGACGCCAACCCGCAATTCGGGGCGATCGGCAGCTGGCGCCATCCGGAGGAGGACCTCCGCCCCGAGCTCGCGCGTCACAAGATCCAGTCGTTCGCCGGCGGTCACTCGCTCCTGCGAAACCTCTGGGTCCAGGGCAGCGGGTACCTGTTGCCCCGCAGTCTCGTGCAGGCCCACGGACCCCTGCGGCCCAACGAGTCGTTCACCGCCTACTGCATCCGGCTGGCCCGGGCCGGGGCGGTCAACGGGTTCTATCACCCGTTCGTGCCCGAGGACCACATGGACGACCCGCGCTCGCCCCACACGTTGATTCGGGAAGATGCCGACCTGGCGGACCGCATGCCTCTCTCAGCGAGGGCCAACGGTGTGACCACGGTCGACCAGTGGGTGGCGCAGCTGCGGCAGAGCGCACTCGTGCTGCAGACTGCCTCGCTCGATCCTTGCGCGTACGCCGGCTGGCGGCGACGTTGGTCGGGCGTGCGCCGCCGGGCGCGCTCGATCGCCGGACGGCCCGCACGATGGTGACCGTCGTAGGGGCACCCGCGGGACTGGTCCGCGACACTGATGGGGCCGACGTCGTCGTCGCGGTCGTCACCTACAACAGCTCCCGTGTCATCGGAGCGCTGCTCGCGGCGCTGCCTGCGGCACTGGCGTCCGTGCGCCGCTGCCTCGTCGTCGTCGCCGACAACGACTCGGCGGACGGCACGCCCGACCTAGTCCGGGCGTCCGCACCGTGGGTCCGGGTGATCAATGCCGGTCACAACGCCGGCTACGCTGGCGGCATCAACCTTGCGCTCCGTCGGTACCCGGCGGCGCGGGCGGCGTACGTCCTGAACCCGGACGCAGTCCCGTCCCCGGGAAGCGTGTCGACCTTGCTCGATGTGGTCTCGCGCGACCCGTCGATCGGCATCGCCGTGCCGCTGATGCTAGCGTCCGACGGGACACTGTGCTGGTCCCTGCGTCGCGAACCGAGCGTCCCCCGGGCGTTGGGAGAGGCGCTGCTCGGGGGGCGCCGGGCCGGACGTGTCGCCCTGCTGGGCGAGACCGTGCGCGACGCGACCCGCTACCGCGACGGAGCCGTGGCCGACTGGGCCACGGGGGCGGCGATGATGGTCACCCGGGCCGCCATCAACGCCGTCGGCGAGTGGGACGAGCGCTTCTTCCTGTACTCGGAGGAGACCGACTACTGCCTGCGCGTACGTGACGCCGGCTACCGTCTGCAGCTCGTCGAGGCTGCGCAGGTCGTCCACCAGGGAGGGGACCAGGCGACGTCGGCCGACCTCTGGGCCCTCGCCGCGGTGAATCGCACCCGGCTCTACCGCAAGCGCCACTCGCGTCCCGCCAGCGCGGCGTACTGGGCGGCCGTGCTCCTCAACGAGGCCATGCGAGCGCGCGCCGGAGAATCGCGGCACCGGACGGCCGTGCGCGCACTGCTGGGGGCCGGACCCGACCAGAGGAGCGCCCGGGCGACCCCCGCCATCTTGTCGGGCAGCACGCTCGAGGGCGGTGCACGACCGTCTCCTGCATCGGGTCCCCCGGGCGTGGGCACGTGAGGATTCTCTACAGCTTCCCTCACCAGGTCGGCGTTCCCGGCATCGGCACGACCGCGCTGAACCAGGTGCTCGCTTTGTCGGAAACCGGTGCTGACGTCACCCTCGTCTGCACCTCCCTCCACGCCGCCCTGCCCCCAGCGGTGCGCGTGCATGAGACGCTTCGACTGCGGGGCCGGCGGGTGCCGCACCGGGCGTTCGGGTCGCCCCTGCGTGCGCGGAACTTCCACGACGCGGCCGCCGCCCGCTTCCTCCGCACGGGCGGGGAGGCGTTCGACGTGGTGCACACGTGGCCACAAGGTGGCCTCCGCACAATGCGCGCGGCTCGCATGCACGGCGTCCTCGCCTCGCGCGAGGTGCCGAACACGCACACCGCCAACGCCTTCGAGGAAGCCGCGCGGGAGGCGGCGACGGTGGGCGTCGGCCTGCCAAGGGGGCACTCCCACCGGCCCGACGCTCACCGGCTTCGCCTGGAGACCGACGAGTACGACGCGGCTGACCTGCTGATGGTCCCGTCGGCGCACGTCGCCCGAACGTTCCGCGACCGCGGCACGAGCGTGGAAAAGCTCCGACGGCACCAGTACGGCTACGACCCGTCCCGCTTCCACACCGTGGGCAGGACCGAGACTCCGGCACGGCCGTTCACCGCGGTCTTCGTGGGTCGCGCCGAGCCGCGGAAAGGTCTGCATTACGCCCTGCAGGCCTGGTCCGCCGCCCGCCCGCCCGCCGGGGCGAGGTTCCTGGTCGCCGGCGGGTTCGCCGACGGCTACCGCGAACGCCTCGAGCGCCACCTCGGTCGCGACAGCGTCGAGGCTCTGGGATTCGTGGACGACGTACCTGGACTGCTGCGGCGCAGCGACGTGCTGCTGCTGCCCTCTGTCGAGGAGGGCAGCGCACTGGTGACCTACGAGGCGCAGGCATCAGGCTGCATACCCTTGGTGTCGACCGCGACCGGCGCCCTCCTGCCGCCCGGCCTGAGGGACCTGGTGCACGAGCCTCGCTCCGTCGGCACGCTCACCGACCACCTCGCGCGGGTGATGCACGGTGAGACCGAGCGCCGCGAGCTGCGTGAGGAGTGCGTCACCTGGTCCGCCGAGCTGACCTGGCGTCACGCTGCACGGCGAATGGTCGACATCTACCGAGCCGAGCTCGTCGGCAGCTGAGTCCGTTCAGCGGGCGACTGTCGTCCCGGCAGCCGGGCTGAGCGGCGGCAGCTCGCTCCAGCAGACCGCCAGGTGCCGGCACCACGCCGCCACGAGGTCGACGTCGGCCACCCGGCCGCTGACGTAGGCGTCCACGGACCACAGGATGGAGCGCACGCACTTCCACCGCATGCCCAGGTGTACCGCGCTCCGACCGACCGCGGTCCCGAAGGCCAAGGCGTACGCCTCCAAGAATCGGTGCAGCCGCTCCTCGTCCGCCCCGACGAGCACAGCGGCTGCTGCGCCGACGTCCAGGGCCCTCGGCAGCGGCGCGGCGTTGTCGAAGTCGAGGAGCGCGAGGACGGCGAAGTCGCGGTCGAGGACGAGGTTCTCCCAGTTCACGTCGTTGTGGGCGAGGATCACGTCGCCGGGGTCGAGGATCGCCGCGACCCGGGGCGAGGCGAGGAGCGCGGCGTCCCGGAACAGACCCGGGAGGACGCTCAGGACCCAGCGGTCGAACGCGCCGCCGTTGCGGCGCAGCCGCGCCGTCTTGCGGAACCGGTGCGGTCGTCCGTGACGGATGCTCGCGACCGTCCTCGCCGGCGCGGACAGCAAGGACTCGACCGGGACGCCCGCGTCGGGATCGGCGAGCGCCTGGCGTCCCTCGCGGTGCAGGTCGCCGAGCAGCTGACCGAGGTCGCGGACCAGGTCGGGATGGCTGGCGTGGACAGCGTCGCGCTCGCCGATCGAGATCTGGTGGCCGTCCACCCAGCCGTGGAGGGTGAAGGTCCCGGCATCGGTCGCGACGAACGTGCCGCCCGCTGCCGGCCGGTGCAAGCGGGCGACGGGGAGGCCCGCCTCGACGAGACACGTCTCGAGCCGGTGCGTCAGCATCAGGCGCTCCGCCGCGCCGGGCGAGGCGTGCAGCTTGAGGACCCAGTCGCGGTCTGCGGCCCGCACCCGGAAGTTGACGTTCTTGACCCCCTGCGGCAGCTGCTCCAGGCGCTCGACGTCACGGCCGTGGAAGCCGAACTGCGCGAGCGCCTGCCTGGCAGCGTCCTCGAGGGCCATCAGTGCTGCCGCTGCCGCTGCGTGATCTCGTAGACCTCGCGGAAGAATTCGTCGTGGTCGACGAGGTCGTCGTGCGAGCCGACCGCCGAGACCCGGCCGTCGACCATCACCACGATGCGGTCGCACATCGACAGCGTCGACAGCCGGTGGGCGACGAGCACCAGGATGGTGTCGGCCTTGAGCTCGTGCAGTGACGCCGCGACCGCGTCCTCGGAGCGGACGTCGAGGGCGCTCGTCGGCTCGTCCAGCACCAGCACCTGCGGTTCGTCAGCCAACGCCCGGGCCAGGCAGATTCGCTGGCGCTGGCCGCCGGACACGGCACCGACCCGCTGGCCGACCCGGGTGGCGTAGCCGTCGGGCCAGGACATGATGTCGTCGTGTATGTGCGCGCGCCGCGCGGCGCGCTCCACCTGGTCGTCGTCGATCCAGTCACGGTAGAAGCGGATGTTGTCGCGCACGGTGCCCCACACGAGCTGGGACGTCTGCGGGACGTAGGCGACGCCCCGGCGCCACTGGTCGCGCCGGACCTGCGCGACGTCACGGTCGTCGACCAGGACGGCCCCGGCACTCGGCTCCCGCAGCCGCAGCAGGAGCTGGACGATGGAGGACTTGCCGGCGCCCGAAGGCCCGACGATGCCGATCGCCTCGCCCCTGCGGACCTCGAAGCTCACGTCTCGCAGGACCTCGGTGCCGGGTCGGTAGGAGAAGCAGACCTCTTCCATCCGCAGCGACCGGACCTCGCCGAGCTCCTCCGGACCGTCCTGCTGCGGGTTGCCGCGATAGCGCTCGAGCGCATCGGCGATCTGGTCCATGAAGGGGATGCGCTCGTCGATGTTGGTCACGGCGGTCTGGATCTGCTGCGCGTAGGTCAGCGCGCGGATGAGCAAGAGGATGACTGCCGCCAGAGCGGCGAGGTCGGTCGCGCCGGAGAGGGCGACCCCGATCAGGGCCACGACCAGCATGATCAGCGCGACGCTCTGGTAGAGCGCGGGCAGCGCGCCGGACAGGAAACGGGTGCGCGCGTGCGGCCGCCGAACGGCGTCGACCTGGCGGTGGAAGCCGGACACGTAGGTCGGCGTCGCCCCGAACACCTCGGTCTCCTCCGCGACGAGGACGACGTCCTGCACCCTCTCGGTGAAGCTCATGGCCTCGCCGCTCAGCCGCTTGGCGTTGCGCCGCAGGACGCGCGCGAGCGGACGCAGTGCCGCGAACAGGACCACCGCCGCCACCGCGAGCACCCCGGCCGCCAGCGCGTTCTGGAGCAGGGCGACGACCACCATCATCACGAACATGATCGTGGCCGTGAGCCCGTTGCCGAGGCCGATGACGGCGGACGCCACGTTCGTGACGTTCTGCGTCATCAACGTCTGGAAAGCGCCGTCCCGCTCGCGCGCCTTCGTCGACCACGCGGTGCCGGCGAAGGCGTCGAAGAGGTCAATGCGCAGGTCCGCCATGACCTGTGCGCTCATCCGTGCCGGCAGGTAGGCGAGCGCGAGCTGGAGCAGCGTGCGCGCAACGGTGAGCGAGATGGCGACGACGAACGTCACGGTCTGCGACATCCCGACGCCCACCGGGCCGATGCTCAACGAGGTCCTCGCGCTGCCCTCGGAGAGGGAGACCGCCATGGCCGCGATGAGCGCCAGGACCGACGCCTCGAGCAGTCCCGCCGACACGGCCAGGACCACGAGCAGCGCGAGCCAGGCGCGAGAGCCGCGGAAGAACGGCGAGAGGCGCCGCCAGGCCCTGCGGACGCTTCCCAGGGCGCCGAACCTCCTGGTGCCGACCCGGTGGCTCGATCGCGCACCGACGCGGGTCACCCGTCCGTCCAGGTGCGCGGCTCCACCTTGGTCCACGGCCCACCTCCCCCCACCGTGGCCACGCTAGACGAGGACCTACCACGCCGGAAGGTTTCAGGCCTCGAGCCACTCACTGGACCAGACCCCTTCCACCGGTCGGCGCAGCCGGCGGTCAGGCGCCCGAGCGGCGGGCCGCGGATGGGGGCGGCCCCAGGCCTACCGAGGCGCGGGCGGCAGACTCCACGGCGGCGAGGTAGACCTCCAGCGCGGTCTCGTCGGCTCCGCGGCGCGGGCCCTCCCCGTGCGCGGGGGTAGAGCGCCGATCGCCCAGCCACCGCGTCGCGTTGCGGCCGGCGGCGGCGAGCGTCGCAGGTCCGCTCGCGCGGACGGCTCGGGCGACGAACCTGTTCAGGCCCGCATTCGTCCGTCCGTGCGGCACGGGCGCGACCCGGTCGGTCAGCACCATGGCCGCCTGAAGCGACCGCGGCACGCGCAGGCGCGACGGCAGATCTGTCGGGAACGTCGTGCCCAGCACCCGCTGCGACCGCCCCAGCACGAGGGCCACCTGCACCTGCGCGCGCCACTGCCGCGCTCGGTCCGCCAGGTCGTCCCAGTCGGTGATGGAGCGGCTCAGCCGGTCGACGTCGACGAGGTAGATCAACTTGTTCGCGCCAGACAGCGCTGCGTGCAGGCACGCGTGCACGAGCGTGTCGGCCGGGTCCAGCGTCCAGGCCTCTTGCGTCCCGAGCAGCACCGGCACGCGCCGGTGCAGCAGGTCTGCGGTGGGCACGTCGAAGAGTCGGCGACGCGAGGCCATGTTGATCATCGACCAGTGAAGGTCGACGAGGACTCCGGAGGTGCTGACCCAGTGCATCTCGCCGGGCACCGCCCGGTTGAGCAGCATGTCCTCGTAGTCCGCGATGCGCCAGCCGGCCTCGCCCAGCCTGCGGCTCACCGCACGGAGGCGTGAGGGGTCCACCAGCACGTCGACGTCGTTGTAGGTGCGCAGGCCGGGGACCGGGTGCGCGTGCTCGGAGTAGACGGGGCCCTTGAACGTCACCCACTCGACGTCGCCGAGCGCGGAGCTCAGCTGCTGCAGGGCGGCACACGAGCGCAGGTGCATGGTGATCGCCCGCATGCGGTCCTCCCGGAACAGGCGCGCGACGTCCGGTGCCGCGTCCCGGTGCGCCACGTGCACGAGTGGAGCGATCCGGTGGAAGCGAGCCGCCTCCACGAGGTCGGGGTGGGCGTGCGCCGCCACGGGCGGCAGCACCTCCGACTGGCGCACGACCTCGACGAGGAGCTCGTCGACGTCGTCCCTGGTGGACTGCGCTGGTCGCGTCCGGAGCCCCATGAGCCGACCTCCCCTGGTGACCGATGCGCCTGCAGGGACAGTACGCGACGCGCGGGGCGGGCGGTCCGGATCAGCGAGCCGGATCGCCGGTGTCGTCGAAGACGTTGGAGTCGTCCCACGTGCTTGCGGCGTCCATGTTGCCGACGACGCCGTAGCGGTAGTCGCGGCCGAACCGGTTGCCGCTGTAGAAAGCGCTGTCGACGATCCCCTCGCTGCCGCCGTTGATCGTGTAGTTGCCGCCGTTCATGTAGTTGTCGATGACGCGCAGGTTGGAGATCCGGTCGTCACCCAGGAGGGAACCGATCTGGAGGGCTGCGTTCATCGGATCGCCCGTCGACTCGTCGTAGGGCAGCAGCGTGTTGCCCTCCAGAGTGACGTTGTCCCCGCTACGGATTTGGATGGTGTCGTGGTGCCCGCCCGACTGGCGCTGCAGGTCGTGGACATAGGAGTCCTCGATCGTCACGTCATCGCCCTGGATGCGGATCCCGTCCTCGGCGGAGTGGATGTCGGCACGCCGGATCGTGGCGGTGCTGCCGCTCGAGATGAGGATGCCGATCCCAGTGCCACCCAGGTTGTCGACCTCGACGTCCTCGATGAGGACGCCGGTCGCGTCGTCGGTCACGTGAATGGGATAGGTCGAGGTGTCCGTCTGCACCAGGGACTCCCGCAGGATGACGTCGTCCGCCGCGATGGTGACTCGACCCTGGATATGGAGCCCCTCCAGGACGGTGGCGTCCTTGGTGACGGTCAGCCCCTCCGAGGGACGCAGCGTCCTGCCTGCCGGCACCCCGGTGCTCGACTCGCCAGGACGCTCGGACGAGCGATCGGCCGGACCCTCAGAAGCCGGGCCCGACCACGGGCCGGAGGGCGGGCGCGCGGTCGAATCGGGGGCAGACTTCTCGGTGGACGGCGTAAACGGCGTGGGTGAGGGTGGGGGTCCCGCGTCGGGCCTCGGGTCGCTGCAGGCCGGGAGGGCGAGGACGCCGACGAGGGCGACCCAGGACGCGCGACCCGGCCGGCGCCCGGTGGGGCGTGCCCGCCGGCAACGCGGCGTGCTCGACGGGGCTTCCATCGCACCTTCACCTCCCGGACCCGCGCCCGTACAGGATGATAACGCGACGGACCCCGTCGACTGCCGGAGCAGCCGACGAGGTCCGAAGGCGTAACGGTGCAACGGTGTCGTCAGCGCGCCGGGCTGCTGCTGTCGTCCCACACGTTGGTGTTGTCCCACGTGCTCGCACCGTCCATGTTGCCGACGACGCCGTAGCGATAGTCGCGACCGAACCGGTTGCCGCTGTAGACAGCGCTGTCGACGATGCCGTCGCTGCCGCCGTTGATCGTGTAGTTGCCGCCGTTCATGTAGTTGCCGACGACGCGCAGGTTGGAGATCTGGTCGTCACCCAGGAGGGAACCGATCTGGAGCGCCGCGTTCATCGGGTCACCCGTCGACTCGACGTACGGCAGCAGCGTGTTGCCCAGCAGGGTGATGTTGTCCCCGCTGCGGATCTGCACCGTGTCGTGGTGCCCACCGGGCTGCCGCTGCAGGTCGTGGACGTAGGAGTACTCCAGCGACACGTCATCGCCCTGGATGCGCACTCCATCCTCAGCAGAGTGGATGTTGGCACGCCGGACGGTGCCGCTGCTGTCGGTGGAGAAGAGGATCCCGATGCCGGTGCCGCCCATGTTGTCGATCTCGACGTTCTCGATCAGGGCACCGGTCGCGCCGCCGTCGACGTGGATCGGGTACCCGTCGGTGTCGGTCTGGATCAGGGAGTTGCGGATCGTGACGTTGTCAGCCTCGATGGTGATCGAGCCCTGGACGTGGAGCGCGTCGATGACCGTCCCGTCCTCGGTGATCGTCATGCCGCCGGACGGACGCAGCTTCGTCCCCGCCGGGACGCCCGTGTTGGACGCGTTGGGCCGGCCGGTCGAGGGCGGCGGGGGCGGGGTGAGCACCGTGGTCGTGGTGGTCGGCGCCTTGATCTCGAACGGCTTGCCGTCGACCCAGCTCTTGAGCACGACGGCCGGGTTGCGCTTGCTGCTCATGAAGTCGTTGCGGCAGTCGTTCACCCGGACCTTGCGGGCGAGGTAGTTGCCGAAGACGATGCCGTTGGTGCGGTTGGCCCGGCACTTGATCGTCGTGCGGAGGATCTTCGTCCCCTCCGCGCCGGGGAAGATGCGGATGCTGTGGTAGCCACCGAACTTCACGGTGGTGTCCTTGATCGTGACGTTGTCCGCCTTGACCGAGATCGATCCGTGGACGCGGGCTCCATCGACGACGGTGCCGTCCTTCGTGATCGTGAGGCGCTTGCGCTCCTTCGACTCGGACTTCGATCCCGCGGCGGGCTTCGCAGCAGCCGTGGCGTCTGCCCCGCGATCAGCGCCACTGCGGTCTGCGCTGTCGAGGGCTCCGGCGCTCGACTGGAGCGCACCGAGGCTCATGGCGGTGCCGACTGCGGCAACGAGGACTCTGGTCAGGGACGTGCTCATGATGTTCGACAATTGAGGGTTCTCCGCTCGGGGGGTCGGCGCACGCCGAATGAGGGCGCGCGCCACGGGCATCGAGACCCAACCTGGGGGCTGGACCTGCAGGAACGGAGGGCCCGGCACGTGTCAGGTGACTTTCAGGAGGCGGACCCGTCCGCTCGTCGCTCGCCGCGTAGTGGTGCTGATCTCACACGTTAGGGGCACCGGCGAGCGACCGCAGGGAAACTAGCAGAACGGCGGAGGGGCATAAAACCTGCGCGCTACCGGACGGTCCGTTCATGCCGTCGGCGAGGGGTCGCGGGGACGCGCGCCGCCGGACGCTGGTGCTGCTACTTGGGGCGTTCGGCCAACGGCGGATCACGCGTGGAACTGCCTCATCTGCGGTATGAGTGAGCGCCGGCGTCCGAGGCGTCGTGACGAGCGGCCATGTCACCGCGTACCCCAAATCGGGTAAATTGAGAATCCGGCAGAAATGGGTGGCGCTTCGTGACGAAGTGAGCGCCTAGCCGACGGGGGCCGGCACTGGGCCCGCGACGGTGCGTCTCGGGCGCGGCACGAGGTCCAGGACGGACGCCGTCGCGGACTTCACGACGCGCCGAGCAGCGGCGTGCTCGAGGTCGGAGAGCTTGAGGCTGTCAGCGTCGCGTGAGACGCACAGGTCGCGCAGGCTGAGCTCGAGCGCGATGGTCAGCTGGTGGTCGTCGACGTGCTCACCGTGCCGGGCGCGGCGCGGCACGAGCACCGGGAACGTGCCGTTCTCGAGCGCCATCAGCGCGATGCCGGTGCCGGCGTGCGCGACCACGACGTCAGCCTCCGCTATCGCGGCGGCCATCTCGGCGGACGGCACGGATGGGCGTGCGTCGATGCCGAGGCCGCTGACGTCGGTGGCTCCGGTCTGCCAGAGCACCTCGGTGCCGGCCGGCACCAGCGGCACCAGGCGCTCGACGAGGCGGCGGAACCCGTAGCCCTCCTGCGTCCCCAGGCTCACGACCATCCGCGAGACCGGCCGCGGTGCCTGCTGGACGGACTCGTAGAGCTCCCACGGCGACGCGAGGTAGGTCCAGCGGCGCGTGTGCAGCGCCGTCGACTGGCTGAAGGTCCGCACGCCCGGCATCATCGCCAGCATCCGACCCGATAGCGACGGCGCGTCGTACCTCGTCGCCGACTCGATGTAGACCGTCTCGATGTTGCGCATCCGGGCCTGCGGCAGCACCGCCAGGGCCAGGGCGGCGCCTGTGCTGACCACCAGCGTGACGGCGTACTGCTCGAACAGCACGCGGCACCGGGCGGCGTTGTGCATCACCGCGGCCGGGTCGCGTGGCGGGCAGGGCTCGGTCCAGTGCACGACCTCGCCGGCGAGCAGCGACTCGGTCTGCGGGGTGCGCGGCGTCACCCACACGACGTCCTCGACGTCCAGGCGCGGGCGCAGGGTGTGCAGCTGCATGATGTGGCCGCCGTCATTGGCGACAAGGAGCACGGTCACGCTGACCTCCCGGTAGCACTGGTCGGATCGAGCGGCACGCGCGAGCTCTCGTCGCGCTGCCAGGTGGTGTCGCCGGTCCGAGAAGCGCGCTGGGCGCCGATGGTCGCCGCCACGTGCACGGCGAGGAACACGATTGCCGGGCCTGCCAGCCGCGGCTGTCGCAGCACGAGTCGCGCCAGCGTGCCCGGGGTGGTGCGGGACGTCGCGCGACGCGTGCCGTTGGCGTCGGCCTCCCGGTTGCCGGTCACGATGCGGATGCGCCGGCGGACGAGGTCGGCGAGGGTGCGCGGCGGGCGGACGACGGCGACCGCCTCCTCGACCACGAGCCGCTCGCTGTCGTCGAAGGCCTCGGACATCGCGAGGTCGTCGCCCAGCGCGGGCGGCAGGGCATCGAGACGGCGCTGGCCCTCCGCGGTCACGACCACGACGCCCCGGCCGAAGAGCCCGCTCGCGACCTGCGGGAGCTCCTCCCACACGTCGTAGAACCAGCGCACCGGCCACGAGCACCCTTCGCGCGGCACGACCCGGCGGGGCGCTGCGGCGAGCGCCTCACCGGAGCTGAGCACTCGGACCAGGTGCAGCACGTCCTCACCGCTCAACTCGATGTCCGCGTCGAGGTGGACCCGGGGGAAGACGTGCACCGCCGCGTTGCCCACGCGGACGGCCTCGACCTTCGACGGCTGCGCAATCTCCAGGACCCGCACGGGCGGCTCGCAGGCGCGTGCGCGCCCGGCGGTGTCATCGGTGCACCCGTTGGCGACCACGACCACGTCGAGCCGACCGGCGTCGACGCCGCGCCTGAGCGCAGCCAGGGTCCGGCCGATCGTCGCGGCCTCGTTGTGCGCCGGGATGACGACGCCGACCTCAGCCATCCATCACTCCGCTCCCCCGTGCGGACGGACCGCCCGTCCGTCGGTCATCGTGGTGCGCCGCGTCCGCCCGTTGACGCGCCGGCGGGGGCTTTGCCACATATTGGTGAGGCTGCCGGCGGCCGCCCGTCTGCGCTGGCGGCCTCGGCGTCGCGCCGGGCCGTCAGGTCGGGTCGGCCGTGCTGAACGTGATGTCGGCCGAGCGCAGGTCGCGCAGCGAGAGCAGCAGCGCGTGCAGCTCGAGGAGCGACCACGTGTCGTCGAGGGCCGTGCCGCCCGAGGCGGCCCGAAGCACCTGGTAGACGTTCCAGGGCTCACGGCGCATCTCGGCGTGCAACGTGTTCCTCAGCACGGGCTGCAGGAAGTCCTGCTGCTCCCCGGGCGACGACCCGTACCGGTAGTGCAGCGGCGTCCTGCTGCGGTAGCCCAGCTCGCGCAGCATCTGCCAGTCGACCGCCATGACATGATCGACGCGACGGTCCGTGCCGGTCTCGACCGCGGCGACCGACGTACGGGCGGCCGCACCGACGGCGTCGACGAGCTCCTCCTCCAACGGGAGGGACACCACCTCGACGCGGCGACGGTCGTCGGCGATCTCGACGAGCATCACCGACTCCACGGCTTGCTCCCCCGGCAGCCACGACACGTCGCCGCCGGCCGCGTCGGCCGACGCGGGGTTGGCCTGCAGCGGACGGGTGCCGACCATGAGCACCGTCTCCCCCGCTGCTGCGGGCGGCCGAGCGCCGAGGTCGGCGAAGGCGCCCTCGATGCGGTCGAGCCGCCCCACCACGCTGACCTCCAGCGCGGCGACCACCGCGACCAGCACGACGACGGTGCCCACGAGCAGCCTCCGTGTCGTCCGGCCATGGGCGCCAGCAGCCACGTCGTCCCCCTCCGCCGATGCCTCGACGCTAGGGCGCCGGGCCTGCCACTACATGCCCCATACGGGGGAGGCTGCTGGGCGCGTGGATCAGGAGTTGAAGCGCTGCTGGGTCTTCTCGAGGCCGTCGGTGATCAGCGACTCGACCGCGTCGGCGGCGTCGGACACCTGGAACGGCAGCTCCTTGCGCTCGGCTGCGGAGTAGTTGGACAGCACGAAGTCGGCGACGTCCTGGCGGCCCGGCGGGCGGCCGATGCCGGCTCGCACGCGGTAGAAGTCGCCGGTGCCCAGCGAGGACCGCATCGACTTGAGCCCGTTGTGGCCGTTGTCGCCACCGCCGAGCTTGATCCGCAGCGTGCCGAAGGCGATGTCCAGCTCGTCGTGGATCGCGATGACGTGGTCGGGCTCCACCTTGTAGAAGGTGGCGAGCGCCTTGACCGGGCCGCCGGACTCGTTCATCCAACCGCGGCCGCGGGCGAGCACGACGCGGGGCCCGCCCAGCGACAGGCGGCCCTCGACGACGTCGGCGCGGCCCGTCTTGTGCGCGCGCCAGCTAGCCTTCCCCGGCGGTGAGCCCATCCGCCGGGCGAGCTCGTCGGTGACCATGTAGCCGATGTTGTGCCGGTGACCGGCGTACGCCGGGCCGGGGTTGCCGAGGCCGACGACGAGCCACACGTCCGAGGCGTCACTCACGGCACTCATCCAATCAGTCGACTCGGCGCTGGTGCGCACCGAAATGGCGTCGAGTCGGCGCTTGTGTCCGGATCCCGCTGGACACAAGCGCCGACTCGACGGGGTCAGCAGGCGCAGATGCGCCGGGTCACTCGGAGTCGGTGCCCTCGGCGTCGGCCTCGGCGTCCGCGGACGCCGGGGCGTCGTGCTCGATGCCGGCGTCGGCCTCGGCGCTCTCCAGCTCCGCCTCGAGGGCCTCGGCGGAGATCTGCTGGGTCACGTTGACGATGAGCAGCTCGTCGTCGGCGAGCAGCGTGGTGCCCGAGGGGAGGGCGAGGTCCTTGGCGAGGACCTGGGTGCCGACCTCGGCGCCCTCGACCGACACCTCGAAGAACTCGGGGATGTGGGTGGCCTCGGCCTCGACGGACACGACGGCGTTCTCGTTGACCACGAGGGTGTCCGCGGCGGCCTCGCCCACGACGTGGATCGGGACCTCGACGGTGACCTTCTCGCCGCGCACGACGGCGACGAAGTCGATGTGCTCGATGACACGGCGGATCGGATCGACCTGGACGTCCTTGGTCAGCGCGAGCTGCTCGGAGCCGTCGACGTCGAGCGACAGCAGGGCGTTGGCGCCGCCGTGCTTGAGGGCCATCATGGTCTGGTGTCCCGGCAGGATGAGGTGGACCGGCTCGTTGCCGTGGCCGTAGATGACGGCGGGGATCTTGTTCGCGCGGCGGATGCGGCGAGCCGCGCCCTTGCCGAACTCGGTGCGCGACTCGGCGGCGATCTTCTCGGGGGCAGACATCATGTTCTCCGTACGTGGGGCTGGTCAGGTCGTCGGCCCCTGCGTCGTGGGGCCCGGTTCGCGGGCCTCGGGGGCCGGAGACGACGAACGCCGCGCTCCGGATCGTGGGCGCGGCGCGGTGAGGCGTTCCGGCCCAGTCGATCACGGAGTCCCGGTCGTGCGGGCTCCCTCGCCGAGGCAACCCCGGAACTCTAGACCCGCACGAGGCGCCGGGTCGAATCCCGGGTGCTCGACCCGAGGAGCGACGCCTAGGGTGTCCCGGTGCCCCTGATGCTGCCCGAGGCGCGTGAGCGCGCCGACCTGCTGACCGACGTCCACACCGAGCTCCACCTCGACCTGACCTCGACCGAGGACTTCGCCGTCGAGGCCACCATCTCGTTCCGGTGCACGAAGCCGGGCGCGTCGTCGTTCCTCGAGCTCACCGGCGGCACGGACGTCACCCTCGACGGCCGCCCGGCGCCGTACGCCGACGGGCGCATCGCGCTGACGGACCTCGCGGAGACCAACACGGTCCGCGTCACCGCGCGGATGCCGTACGTCCACGACGGCGACGGCATGACCGAGACGATCGACCCCGCGGACGGCGAGCGCTACGTCTGCGCGCACACCTCGATGGACATCACCCAGAAGGTGATCCCGTGCTTCGACCAGCCCGACATCAAGTCGACGTTCTCGCTGTCGGTGACGGCCCCCTCGCACTGGACGGTGCTGGCGAACGGCGCGCTGGCGTCGCGCTCGACGGGCGGGACGGCCGACACGTGGGTCTTCGAGCAGACGCCGCCGTTCTCGTCCTACCTGTTCACCCTCGTCGGTGGACCGTGGGTGTCGGTGACCTGGGACGAGCCGTACGCCCCGGCGCCGGGCGGCACGCTGCCGTTCGGCTGGCACGCGCGCGCCTCGCAGGAGCGCGAGCTGCGGCGTGACGCCGAGGAGCTGCGCCGCATCACCAGCGCGTGCTTCCAGCACTACACGACGGTCTTCGAGCCGGAGTACCCCTACGCCGACTACCAGCAGGTCTTCGCGCCCGGCCTCAACTGGGGCGCCATGGAGTTCCCCGGCTGCGTGGTGTTCCGCGACCAGGCGCTCGTCCAGGGCACGCCGACCGAGCTCGAGCGCGAGTGGATGGCCTCCGTCATCGCCCACGAGATGGCCCACATGTGGTTCGGCGACCTCGTGACGATGAAGTGGTGGGAGGACTCCTGGCTCAACGAGTCCTTCGCCGACTTCATGGGCTACGACGTCGCCGGCGTCGCGGCCGGATACACCGACACGTGGACGTCCGCCGCCATCACGCGCAAGCCCACCGGCTACCGGGCCGACCGACGCCGCTCGACGCACCCCATCGCCGAGGACACCGAGAAGATCGTCGACGTCGACACCGCGTTCGCGAACTTCGACATGATCACCTACGCCAAAGGCAACGCGGCGCTCGCCCAGCTCGGCCACTGGCTGGGCGAGGAGGACTTCCTGGCCGGCGTCAACAGGCACCTGTCGTCCCACGCGTTCGGCAACGCCGACCTGGCCGACTTCCTCGACTCCCTCGACGCGGCCAGCGACCTCGACGTCCGCGCGTGGGCGGCCGCCTGGCTGCGCACGACGGGCTTCGACACCCTGGTCGTGACCAGGGACGGGGACGTCCCGGTGCTCACGCGCGAGGGCTCGCGACCGCACCGCCTCACCGTGTCGGCGTACGACGACGCGATGCGCCTCGTGGACTCCCGCGACGTGCACCTGGGCGCCGAGCCGGTGCGGCTCGAGGACTTCGCCGGGCGCGTCGTGGTGCCCAACTCCGGCGACGAGACGTTCGCGGTGATCCGCCCGGACGAGCAGTCCTGGGCCGCGATCACGGCAGGGTTGTCGTCGGTGGAGTCGCAGCTGACCCGGGCGATGCTGTGGTGGACCGCCGTCGACCTCACCGAGTCCACGGTCATCGGGGTCGGCGAGCTGGTCGCCCTGGCCGACCGGCACCTGCGCCCGGAGCGCCACCCGCTCGTCTTCGAGGGCGTCATGAAGGCCCTCCAGGCGGTCGTGCGGCGCTACGACGAGCCGGCCGAGGTCGCCGCCCACCTCGCGGTGGTGGCCGACATCGCGCGGGGCGCCGTCGACGGCGGTGACCCGGCCCTCGCGCCCGGCGCCTCCCGCGTGCTGGCGCGGCTCAGCGCGGACCGCGACTTCCTCGTCGGCTGGCTGGCACGCGACGGCGTGGACCCGAGCGTGCGGTGGGCGGCGGTGCACCGGCTCGCCGAGCTCGGCGACCCCTCGCACATCGACCCCGAGTCCGAGCGCGACAAGTCGGTCGCGGGCCACCACGCCGCCCTGACGGCTCGCGCCGCGGTGCCCACCGAGGCGGCCAAGGCGGAGGCCTGGTCCCGCCTGATGAGCGGCGAGCTCGGCAGCCACGAGTTCGACGCCGTGGGCGCGGGCTTCTGGGGCTGGGAGCAGGGCGACCTGCTGCGGCCCTACCTCGACCGCTACGTCAGCGACGGCCTCGACCTCGCGCGCCGGTCGGGCCAGGCGATGGGCGACGTCATCGGCGACGCCTTCCCGCGGCTGCCGCTCACCGAGGGCGTACGCCGGGAGCTGCGCGCCGCGGTCGCCGCCGCCCTCGCGACCGGCGACGTGCCGACGGTGCTGGCGCGGTCGTGGAACGACTCCCTCGACGACCTCGACCGCACGCTCTGAGGTCGGGGGCTCGGGGCTCTCGCGAATCCCCCGCTTAGGCGGGGGATTGCGAACTTATGGGGGCGTGCAGACCCCGGGAAGTTCACGATCCCCCGCTCAAGCGGGGATTCCTGGGGCGGGTGGGGCGACGGCCGGGGGTCAGGCGTGGCCGTCGAACATCGACGTCACGGACCCGTCCTCGAAGACCTCGCGGATGGCCCGGGCGATGAGCGGGGCGATCGAGAGGGTCGTCAGCTTGTCGAACTGCTTGTCCGCGGGGATCGGCAGGGTGTTGGTGACGACAATCTCCGTGGCGGAGGAGTTCTTGAGGCGGTCGACGGCCGGGTCGGACAGGATCGGGTGGGTCGCGGCGATGATGACGCCCGCGGCGCCCGCGGCGACGCACGCCTCGGCGGCCTTCACGATCGTGCCACCGGTGTCGATCATGTCGTCGGCGAGGATGCAGATCTTGCCTGCCACCTCACCCACGACGCGGTTGGCGACGACCTCGTTCGCCACGTCGATGCGGCGGGTCTTGTGGATGAACGCCAGCGGTACGCCGCCGAGGCGGGCCGACCAGCGCTCGGCGACCTTGATCCGGCCGGCGTCGGGCGAGACGACGGCGATGGGCTGGTCGCCGTACTTCTCCTTGACGTAGTCGGTGAGGATCGGCAGCGCCATCAGGTGGTCGACGGGGCCGTCGAAGAACCCCTGGATCTGGTCGGCGTGCAGGTCGACGGTGATCAGCCGGTCGGCGCCGGCGGTCTTGAACAGGTCGGCGACGAGGCGGGCCGAGATGGGCTCGCGGCCGCGGTGCTTCTTGTCCTGGCGGGCGTAGCCGTAGAACGGCATGACGACCGTGATCCGCTTGGCCGAGGCGCGCTTGAGCGCGTCGACCATGATCAGGTGCTCCATGATCCACTCGTTGATCGGAGCCGTGTGGCTCTGGATCACGAAGGCGTCGCACCCGCGCACGGACTCCTCGTAGCGGACGTAGAGCTCGCCGTTGGCGAAGGCCCGCGCGTCCTGGGGGACGAGCCCGGTCTCGAGGAGGTCGGCGACCTCCTGGGAGAGCTCCGGGAACGCCCGGCCACTGAAGACCATCAGGTTCTTCTCGGTGGTCCGCTTCATTCCGGTCACGCGACGCGACTCCTGGCTCGGGGGATCGTTCGGAGGTGCTGGGAAGAAGTCTGACCCACGGTCGCGCCTCGTCCCAACCCCGGGGGTCACCCGTGGAACGAATCCGTCCCGTTCACAGGCCGTTCAGATGGCCACAACCTGGCGGACAGACTCCGTCAGGAGAGCGGGTCGGAGGATGTCCCGACCCGGCGCGCGGTCACCACGCTGAACCCCCATCCCGGCTTCTCGTCGAGGTCGGTGACCTCGAACCCCGCACCGCCTCGCTTGCAGTCGGCGAGGAGCTGCTCCACGTCATAGCCGCCATGGCACTCGACCACCATCCAGCGCACTCGGTCGATCCACCCGGCGCAGTCTGCGAAGAGCTCGGCCTCGGCGCCCTCGATGTCCACCTTGAGCAGGTCGATCGAGGGCAGGTCGCCCACGGCGAGCACGTCGTCCATGGTGACGACCTCGACCGGGATGCCTTGACCGGCAGTGCCAGTGATGGTGAAAGCGAACTCGCCGTTGGTCGTGGTGAGCTGTGCGGTACGCCGCGTTCCCCCCACGGCGTGGGGGACGATCCGGGCGTCGAGATCCTGCAGGTTGGTCCGCAGAGTCGCCACGTTGCCGACCTCTGGCTCGACGCAGACGACGTGGGCGTCGGGCCAGCGGCGCAGGAACCACAGCGCCGCGAGGCCGGTGTTCGCCCCGAGATCCAGCACGGTGCGCGGGGCGGGCATCGGCGCGACCGCCCGCTCGTAGCCGTCCCAGACGAGCAGCTCGCCCAGCACCGAGATGTCCGTGGTGTGGGACCTCAGCACCGCCTCGCCCAGCGCGCGCGTACGCACGCGGCGCACCACGGGGCGCGGACAGACGACCGGGCCCGCCTTGGACTGGGACAACCGCACCTGCATCACCCGGGCGAAGTCCCTGACCGAGGCCGACTCTCGGCCGTAGCGAATCACCTCCCGCGTGTAGCGGGCCACGCGCTGCTGGACTGCACCCATACCGGCCTCCCCCTCCGCTGCGCGGCGCAGGGCGCCGGCGCACTCACTGCAGTGTGACGGCGGGTGGCGCCCGCGAGGCCACCAATAGTGATGAGATCGGTGCGACCGACAGAAGCGGTCAGCCCTCCAAGTCGCGCTCGACACGCTCACGTGCCGTTCGCGCCGCCTCCGCCTGCGCCGTCCCGGCCCGCTTGGACTCCGTCCAGCCCTCGAGGTTGCGCTGCGGCGCGCTGCTCACGGCCAGCGCGCCGGCCGGCACGTTGCGACGTACGACGGTGCCGCCCGCGGTCCCGGCGCCGTCGCCCACCTCGACCGGGGCGACGAAAGTGTTGTTGGACCCGGTCTTGGCGTGCCGGCCGATGACCGTGCGGTGCTTGGCGACGCCGTCGTAGTTGGCGAAGATGGTGCCGGCGCCGATGTTGGCGCCCTCGCCGATCTCCGCGTCGCCGACGTAGGACAGGTGCGGCACCTTGGCGCGCTCTCCGATCGTCGAGTTCTTGGTCTCCACGAACGTGCCGATCTTGCCCCCGGCGCACAGCCGGGTGCCGGGCCGCAGGTAGGCGAACGGCCCGACGCTCGCCCCGTCGCCGACCACGGCGAGCTCGGCGTGGGTGCGCACCACCCTCGCGCCGACCCCGACCTCGCAGTCCTTGAGCGTCGTGTCGGGCCCGACGACCGCGTCCTCGCGCACGACGGTCGCCCCGAGGAGCTGCGTGCCGGGCAGGATCGTGGCGTCGGGCTCGATGACCACGTCGGCCTCGATCCACGTGGTGGCCGGGTCCATCACCGTGACGCCGTCCTTCATCCAGCGGGTCACGATGCGGCGGTTGAGCTCCTTGCCGAGCTCGGCGAGCTGCGCACGGTCGTTCGCGCCCTCGGTCTGCGCGACGTCGTCGATGAGGTGGGCGCCGACGGTGAGGCCGTCCTCGCGGGCGATGCCCACGACGTCGGTGAGGTAGTACTCGCCGTTGGCGTTGTCGTTGCTGATCCGCGGCAGCGCCGAGACCAGGAACTCGGCGTCGAAGGCGAGGATCCCCGAGTTGATCTCGTCGATCTCGCGCTGCTCGGGGGTGGCGTCCTTCTCCTCCACGATCGCCTCGACGTCGCCCTCGTGGTTGCGCACGACGCGGCCGTAGCCGAACGGGTTCGGCACCCGCCCGCTCAGGATGCTCACCGCGCGCTGCGCCGCCTCGTGCTCGGCCGCGAACGCTCGCAGGGACTCGCCCTCGAGCAGCGGGGTGTCGCCCGCCGCGACGATCACGGTGCCGGTGGTCGTGCCGCACGCGTCCATGGCGATGCGCACGGCGTGCCCCGTGCCCTCCTGCGTCTCCTGGACCGCCAGCACGGCGTCGGGCAGCAGCTCGGTGATGTGCGGTGCGACCTGTTCGCGCTGGTGGCCCACGACGGCGACGACGCTCGTCGGCTCGACGGCCTGCACGGCACGCAGCACGTGGCCGATCATGGAGCGCCCGGCGACGGGGTGCAGCACCTTCATGGTCTTCGACTTCATGCGGGTGCCGCCGCCGGCGGCGAGGACGATGACGGTGAGGTCCATGGGCGCAGTCTGTCATCACGGCGCTGTGGTCCAATGCCCCCGTGAGCGGGCGGACCTACGGCGGCGAGTCGGCGACCGACCGGCTGACCCGGCGCCGCCGGCAGCTCCTCGACGCGGGCCTGGAGCTCTTCGGCACCGCGGGCTACCGGGCGACGACCGTGCGCCAGCTGTGCCGGGAGGCCAAGGTCAGCGACCGCTACTTCTACGAGCAGTTCGACTCCACCGAGGACCTGCTGCTCGCCGTGTACGACGAGTGCACCGGCCGGCTCGAGGAGGCGGCCCTCGCCGCGCTCGGCGAGGGGGACGGCGAGGTCCGCGAGCTCGCGCACCGGGGGCTCGACGCGTTCCTCGCCGTGGTGGAGTCCGACCCCCGGCTGGCGCGGGTCGTGTGGTTCGAGGTGCTCGGGATCAGCAGCCGGGTCGAGTCGACGTACCTCGCGCGGATGCAGTCCTTCGGCCACCTGATGCTGGGCGTGCTGCCGCAACCGCGGGCCGCGGGCATCCCCGACGCCGCGCGCGAGCTGCTCGCCAGCGCCACCGTCGGCGCGGTCAGCCACACCGTGGTCACCTGGACCAGTGCGGGCTTCACCCCGGCACGCGCCGTGGTGAGCGACGCCCTCGCGCGGTTCCTCGCCGGAGCGGCGTCCGCCATCTCCCAGCCGGCGTGACCTGCGTCACCCGCTGATGCGGAATCGCCTGTCGCCACTTTAGTGTGACGACGTCTGATTCCGGATCGGAGGCGCCGTGGAGCCACCCCTCACCGTGCTTGTCGTCGGCAGCGGCTTCGGCGGCCAGGTCGCCGCCATGAACCTGCTCCGGCGAGGCATCACGGACTTCCAGATCCTCGAGCGGCGCGACTTCATGGGTGGCACCTGGTGCCAGAACTCCTACCCCGGCGCCGCGGTGGACGTGCCGTCCCCGCTCTACTCCGTCGCCGGCGAGCCCTACCCGTGGAGCCGGATGTACGCCGGCCAGGCGGAGCTGCGTGCCTACACCGAGCACCTCATCGAGAAGTGGTCGCTGCGCGAGCGCACGGTGCTCGGTGCCGAGGTCGTGGGCGCCGACTGGGACGGGGAGACGTGGTGCGTCCGCACCAGCGACGGCGTCGTGCGCCGGGCCCGCTTCCTCGTCAACGCGTCGGGCCCCCTCAGCACGCCCGTCGTCCCGCCGTTCGAGGGTCTCGGCGAGTTCTCGGGCGCGACGTTCCACACCAACGGCTGGGACCACGACGTCGACCTCGCCGGCAAGCGCGTGGCGGTGGTCGGCTCGGGCGCGAGCGCCGCCCAGGTCATCCCGGCCATCCAGCCCGAGGTCGCCGAGCTGCACGTCTTCCAGCGCAGCCCGCACTGGGTGCTCCCCCGGCACGACCGCACCTTCACCCCGCTGCAGCGCCGCCTGCTGCGCCTGCGCCCGCTGCAGCGGCTGCTCCGCTCCGCCATCTACTGGAAGCTCGAGACGCGCGTCGTCGGCTTCAAGCACAGCCGGCGGCTGCTGCGCCTCGTCGCCCAGCGCGACGCGCTCGAGCACCTCCGGGCGCAAGTCCCCGACCCCTCGCTCCGGGCCGCCCTCACCCCCGACTACACGATCGGCTGCAAGCGGATCATCCTCTCGAGCACGCTCTACCCGGCCCTCTCGGCGGGCAACACCACGCTGCACGACCGGCACGACGGCATCGACCACTTCGACGCGACCGGCGTCGTCACCGCCTCCGGCGAGCACCTCGACCTCGACGTCGTCGTCTTCTCCACCGGTTACGACGCCACGGACGGGCTGATCCCCTACGAGGTGCGCGGCCGCGACGGCGTCCGGCTCGCCGACTTCTGGCAGGACTACCCGCGGGCGTACCTGGGCACCACCGTGCCGGGCTTCCCCAACTTCTTCGTCGTCACCGGGCCGAACACCGGCATCGGCCACACCAGCGCGATCTTCGTCATCGAGTCCCAGATGGAGTACCTCCTACGCGCCATCGGCACCGTCCTCGACACCGGGGCGCGCAGCGTCGAGGTCACGGCGGAGGCGGAGGACGCCTACACCCGCGGCATCCACCGCGAGATGGAGCGCACGGTCTGGCACGACGGAGGCTGCACCTCGTGGTACCAGTCGCGCTCGGGCAGGGTGACCGCGATGTACCCGGGGTTCTCCTTCTCCTTCCGCCGCCTGGCGCGGCGCTTCCGCCCCGAGCACCACGTCGTCGACCGGCCCACGCCGCACGCGACCCCCGCCGGCGCACCCGGCACACCCACCGAGAGGACGTACGCATGAAGGACCTGGACGACAAGGTCGCCGCCATCACCGGAGCGGGCTCCGGCATCGGCCGCGCCCTCGCCCTGCACCTGGCCGGGGAGGGCTGCCGGCTGGCGCTGTCGGACGTCGACGGCGAGGGCCTCGCCGAGACCGAGCGCCTGCTCGAGGGGCGTGCGCGCGCGGTCAGCACAGCGGTCGTCGACGTCGCCGACGAGTCGGCCGTCCTCGCCTGGGCGGACGCCGTCGTGTCCGACCACGGCCGCGCGAACCTGGTCTTCAACAACGCCGGCGTGGCGCTGTCCGGCACCGTCGCCTCGCTGACGACCGAGGACTACCGCTGGATCATGGGCGTGAACTTCTGGGGCGTCGTGCACGGCACCAAGGCGTTCCTCCCCCACCTGGAGCGCTCCGGATCGGGACACGTCGTCAACATCTCCAGCGTCTTCGGCCTCACCGCCCAGCCGCTGATGAGCGGCTACAACGCCAGCAAGTACGCCGTGCGCGGCTTCACCGAGTCGCTGCGCCAGGACCTCGAGCTGACCGGGTCCTGCGTGAGCGCCACGTGCGTCCACCCCGGCGGCATCAAGACCAACATCGCTCGCTCCGCCCGGGTCGACGACAGCGTCGCGGGCGCCACCGGCAAGCCGTCCGAGGCCGCCACGCGCGAGTTCGAGAAGAGCTTCATCACCTCGCCGGCGAGGGCGGCCGAGGTGATCGTCGACGGGGTCCGCACGAACCGCAGGCGCGTCCTCATCGGCCCCGACGCCCGGGTGCTCGACGCGATGGGCCGCATCGCCCCCGCCGGCTACCAGCGCCTGGTCACGGCCGTCGTCCGGTCGCGGGGCCGCAGGTGAGCGCGTCGTGGTCGGACCGGCTGGCCGCTCGGCTGTACGCCGCCGCGACCGGCGCGGAGGCGAGGGCGTACGGCCTGCGTGAGCGCCGCGTCGCCGTCGGCGACGCCACGCTCGCGGTCCTCGACGGCGGCCCGCGGGATGCACCGGTCGTGGTGCTGCTGCACGGCTACTCGGCCGACCGCGTGGTGTGGGTGCGCTTCGCGCGGCACCTGCTGCGCGACCACCGCGTCGTCGTGCCGGAGCTCGCCGGGCACGGCGCGTCCGGCTTCGCCGCCGGTGCCGACTACTCCGCCGCCGCCCAGGCCGACCGGGTCGCGACGCTGCTCGACCGGCTCGGCGTCGAGCGTGCGCACGTCGCGGGCAACTCGATGGGCGGCTTCGTCGCCGCGACCCTGGCGGTGGCCCATCCCCAGCGGGTCCGGTCGCTGCTGCTGAGCGACGCCGTCGGCGTCGCGTCGCCCGAGCCCAGCGACGCCGAGCTCGAGCTCCGCGCGGGCCGCAACCCGTTCCTGCTCGACGACGTGGACGACTTCGCGGACTTCTACGCGATGACGATGGCGCGCCCCCCGTTCCTGCCCGCCTTCCTGCGCTCCGCCGTGGCGACGCACCACGTGTCGCGGCGCGACCAGCTCGAGGAGATCTTCGCCGGCTTCCACGGCGTCGGCACCCTCGACGACCGGCTGCCGGAGATCACCGTGCCGACCCTCGTGATGTGGGGCGACCAGGACCGGCTGGTGCACGTCAGCACGGCCCGCACCTGGGCCGACGGCGTCCCCGGCGCCGAGATCGTCGTCTACCCGGGCATCGGGCACATGCCGATGCTCGAGGTCCCGCGCCGCAGCGCCGCGGACTACCGGGCGTTCCTCGAGCGGGTGAACGCGTCGGGCCTGAGGACGGGGACGGGGGCGCGGTCGCCTGCTCCCCGCGCCGCCGTGCTCCGACGAGCGGCTGGCTCCCCGGGTAGGAGTCGAACCTACGTCGCTAGTCCTGATTCAAAGTCAGGCGGGCCCTGCCGGCAGACCAACCGGGGATAGGTGCCACAGCCTAGGGCCAGCCACCGGGCGTCATACGAACCCGCACCCATACGTCCCGCTCCGTATGACGCAGCCCCCCGCCGCCCCGGACGTCATACGAACCCGCACCCATACGTCCCGCTCCGCATGACGCACGCGGCGCCCCGGACGCGGCGCCACGCACGTGGCGCCCCGCGCCGGCAGGCCCGAGCGACGCAGCAGCGACGGCGTACGCCGACCGGCCACGCCATCTTCACCACACCTCCACACGGATCCGGGCGATCCCTGATGCCGGACGACGGCGCCGGCCGCTAGCGTGACCGTCGTGACGGGGGAACTCACCGGGCCGCTGCCGGTCATCTCGACCGCTGGCCTCACCAAGCACTACGGGACGGTCCACGCCCTGACCGACCTCACGGTCGACGTCGGGGACGGCGTGACCGGGCTCGTGGGCGCCAACGGGGCGGGCAAGTCGACGCTCATCAAGATCCTGCTCGGGCTCCTCGAGCCGACCGCCGGGCACGCGCACGTGCTCGGCCACGACATCGAGGAGCACAGCCAGGAAATCCGGCGGCTCGTCGGCTACATGCCCGAGCACGACTGCCTGCCGCCCGACGTCAGCGCCAGCGACTTCGTCGTGCACATGGCGCGGATGTCGGGGCTGGGCGCCTCGGCGGCCCGGGAGCGCGCGGCCGACGTGCTGCGCCACGTAGGGCTCGACGAGGAGCGCTACCGGCCGATGGGCGGCTACTCCACCGGCATGAAGCAGCGCGCCAAGCTCGCCCAAGCGCTCGCCCACGACCCGCGGCTGGTGTTCCTCGACGAGCCGACCAACGGCCTCGACCCGGCCGCCCGCACCGACATGCTGCGGCTGGTGCAGCGCATCGGCAACGACTTCGGGATCGCCGTCCTCGTCACCTCGCACCTGCTCGGGGAGCTCGAGCAGGTCAGCGACCACGTCATCGTCCTCGACGGCGGCCACCTGCTGCGCAGCAGCGCGACCGGCGAGTTCCTCGAGCGCACCGGCAGCCTGCTCGTCGAGGTCGTCGGCACCGAGACCGAGCGCGACCGGCTCGGCGAGGCGCTCGCGCGCCACGGGCTCACCTGCCGCCCGCGCGGCACCATGGTCGCGGTCGACCCGCCGCCTCCCGGGCTGGCCGAGGGCGGCGCCGCGCACGACCTCATCCGCGACGTGGCCGCCGAGCTCGGGCTGGGCCTGATGCGCCTCCAGCCCGACCGGCGCCACCTCGAGGACGTCTTCCTCGAAGGAGGCACCCGTGCCTGACCAAGCCGCCACCCCGGGTCGTCCCGGTGTCATCCACGACCTCGGCTACCGCCACTTCGAGGGCGTGCGCGAGGGCACCGCGACGATCGCGCGCACGCTGTTCGTCACCGGCCTGCGCCACGCGTACGGCCTGGGCCGCTCCGGCAAGTCGAAGGTCATGCCCTTCGTGCTGCTCGCGATGTCGCTGCTCCCGGCCGCCATCGTCGTCGGAGTCGTCGTCCTCACCGGCCTGGGCTCGCTGCCGGTGTCCTATGCCGACTACACCAACCAGACGCAGCTGCTCGTCAGCCTCTTCGCCGCCTCGCAGGCGCCCGTGCTGTTCTCCCGCGACCTGCGGCACCGCTCGATCGTGCTGTACCTCGCCCGTCCGCTGTCGTCACCGGTGTTCGCGCTGATGCGCTGGCTCTCACTGACCGTGGCGATGTTCGTCTTCACGGCGGTCCCGACGGTCCTGCTCTTCGCGGGCGCGATGCTGGCCGGCCTCGACAAGAGCGACCAGACCAGCGCCGTGCTCAAGGCGCTCACCCTGCAGGTCCTGCTCGCCGCCATGCTCGCCGGCGTGTCCGGGCTGATCTCCTCGGTCTCCCTGCGCCGCGGGTTCGCGGTGGTCGGCTCCGTGATGGCGCTGATCGTGCTGACGGGCGTGGTCACCGTGATGCAGAACATCGCCTACTACGACGGTGACAGCGAGTCGGTCTCCGTGGGCGTCGGCCTGCTGTCGCCGTGGTCGCTGCACAACGGCCTCGGCAACGCGTGGGACGCGGGCATCGACACCCCGGCGCCCGTCGACGGCGCCTGGGTCCCGGCGTACGCCATCGTGGCGCTGCTGCTGGTCGCCGGCTGCCTGCTCGGGCTGGTCGCCCGCTTCCGGAAGGTGGCCTCGCGATGAGCACCCTGGTCCTCGACTCGACCTCGCGCTGGTTCGGCAACGTCGTCGCTGTCAACGACGTGTCGCTCTCCATCGGCCCCGGCGTGACGGGCCTCCTCGGCCCCAACGGCGCCGGCAAGACGACGCTGATGGCGATGATGGCGGGCTTCCTCGCCCCGTCGGCCGGGCACGTCACGCTCGACGGGCAGCCGGTGTGGCGCAACACCGAGACCTACCGCCGGATCGGGCTGGTGCCCGAGCGGGAGCTGAGCTTCGGCTACCTGACGGGGCGCCAGTTCGTGCGGGCCAACGCCGACCTCCACCGGCTCCCCGACGCGGCCGCCGCGACCGAGCGCATCCTCGAGGTGGTCGACATGGTCGAGCCGGCCGGGCGCCGGCTCGACACCTACTCCAAGGGCATGCGCCAACGCGTCAAGATCGCCGCCGCGCTGGTGCACGACCCGGCCGTCCTGCTGCTCGACGAGCCCTTCAACGGCGTGGACCCGCGCCAGCGCATGCACCTGATGGACCTGCTGCGCCGCCTCGGCGACGAGGGCCGCACCGTGCTGTTCAGCTCGCACATCCTCGAGGAGGTCGAGCGACTCGCCCGCCACATCGAGGTCGTGGTCTCGGGCCGGCACGCCGCCTCGGGCGACTTCGGCGCGATCCGCCGGCTGATGACCGACCGGCCGGTGCAGTACGCCATCCAGTCGAGCGACAACCGCTCCCTCGCCGCCGCGCTGATGGCGCAGGACTCCGTCCGGGCGGTCAGCCTGCGCGCCGACGGCCACCTCGACGTCCAGGTCGGCGACCTGGGCAGCTTCGCGGTGAGCCTGCCCGCCCTGGCCCGGCAGCACGACGTGACCCTGTTCGAGCTCTCCCCCAGCGACGAGTCGCTGGAGAGCGTCTTCGCCTACCTGGTGGCCCGATGATCAAGGACCCCGCATGAACGCGACGATCGCCAAGCTCGCCCTGCAGGCCCTGCTGGGCCGGCGCCGCTTCTTCCTGCTGCTCGCCTTCCCGGTGCTGCTCATCGGGCTGGTGGCGCTGGTGACCGCCCTGGTCGACGGCGAGGCGGCCTACGAGATCCTGCCCGGTCTGGGCTACCCCCTGGTCCTGCCCCTGGTCGCGATCCTCGCGGCGTCGTCGGTGCTCGGGCCGGAGGTCGACGACGGGTCGATCGTCTACCTGCTCTCCAAGCCGGTGAACCGCTACGCCGTCGCGGCCAGCAAGTGGGTCGTGGCGCTCGCCGCGACGCTGGCCGCCGGCGCGCTGCCGGTCCTGGTCGCCGCCCTCGTCACCGGCGACAGCACCCGGGCGGGCGCGCTCTTCCTCGGCGCCGCCGTCGCCGGGACGGCGTACTCCGCGCTGTTCCTCGCGATCTCCGCGGTCACCCGGCACGCCGTCATCGCGTCGCTGATGTTCGTGCTGATCTGGGAGAGCCTGCTGGGCAACCTCTTCACCGGCATCGCCTGGCTCAGCATCGGGCAGTGGGGCCTGCGCGTCGGCCACGCCGTCTCCGACGAGCTGCCCGACCCGGCCAACCTGCCCTACGCCGTCATCGCCAGCGCCGTCGTGACGGTGGTCGGCGTGTGGTTCGCCGGCGACCGCCTGCGCTCGTTCTCCGTCAAGGGCGACGACTAGCCACCGGTCCGGGGAGGCGCTGCGGCACTAGGCTCTGCGCTGTGGACCTCCCCGTGATGCCGCCCGTGCAGCCGATGCTGGCGAAGAGCGTGAGCGGCGTGCCGGACCCGGCCAGGCACGGCGGGCTGAGCTTCGAGCCGAAGTGGGACGGGTTCCGCTGCCTGGTCTTCAAGGACGGCGACGAGGTGGAGCTCGCCAGCCGCAACACCAAGCCGCTCACGCGCTACTTCCCCGAGGTCGTGGACGCCGTACGCCGGCAGCTGCCCGCACGCGTCGTCCTCGACGGCGAGATCTTCGTCGGCCTGCAAGGCGCCGCCGGCTGGCGGTTGGAGTTCGAGACGCTGCAGGAGCGCATCCACCCCGCGGCGAGCCGCGTGGACAGGCTCGCGGCGGAGACACCGGCCGGGTTCGTCGCCTTCGACCTGCTGGCGCTCGGCGACGAGTCCTACCTGCGGCGACCCTTCGCCGAGCGCCGTGCCGCGCTCGTGGAGGCGCTCGGACACCTCGACGGCACCGGCCCGTGCTTCCTGACTCGCACGACCGAGGACCCCGCCGAGGCGGAGCGGTGGTTCGAGGAGTTCGAGGGCGCCGGGCTCGACGGGGTCGTCGCCAAGCCGCTCGGCGCGGCCTACGAGCCCAACAAGCGCACCATGCTCAAGATCAAGCACGAGCGCACCGCCGACGTCGTGCTCGCCGGCTACCGCGAGCACAAGACCTCCACGCCCGAGAACCCGCTGGTCGGATCCCTCCTGCTCGGGCTCTACGACGACGACGGCGACCTGCAGCACATCGGCGTCTCGGCGAGCTTCACCGCCAAGCGCCGCGCCGAGCTGTGGCACGAGCTGCAGCCGCTGGTGTGCGACGTCGCCGACCACCCCTGGGGCCGCTGGACGGAGTTCCTCACCGCCAACCCCGACCGGATCCCCGGCACCCAGAGCCGCTGGAGCGCCGGCAAGGACCTCGGCTTCACCGCCCTCCGCCCCGAGCGCGTGCTGGAGGTGAAGTACGACCACATGGAGGGTCGCCGCTTCCGCCACACCGCGCACTTCAAGAGGTGGCGCACCGACCGCGACCCGGAGAGCTGCGGCTACGCCCAGCTCGACGAGCCCGCGGGCTACGACCTCACTAGAATCCTTAGCACCGAACCCGGAGGCGAGTCATGACCGAGAACAGCTCCGACCACCTTCCTGCGAACGACTCCATCCACGACGGGCAGGGCACCTACGACGTGGTGCTCCTCGTCGAGCAGGCCCTCACGCCCGCCGACGCGCAGCAGGTGCGGTCGTTGCACGCGGAGATCCAGGACCCCGTCGTCTACCACGTCCTGCTCCCGCTCGAGGACGCCGCGGCCCGCATCGAGGCCTCGTTGGGCACCCTCGGCGCCGGCGACCTGATGGCCGCCCCGGCCCTCGCCATGAACGACGTCGACATCGAGGCGCTGCGTCGCGAGTGCCAGGAGAACTCCTCCTCCGACCTGCAGAGAACCCTTGCCGCGCTGGCCGCCGCAGGCGGCACGGCGCACGGCAAGGTGACGTCCGAGCCCCCGGTCGACGCGCTCGCCGCGATGGTGACCGCGGTCGACGCCCGCGAGGCGATCATCCTCACCCGGCCGCACGTCGTGGCCGAGTTCTTCCACGTCGACTGGACTTCCCGCGCCCGTCGCAGGCTCGGCGTGCCGGTGCTGCACCTCATCGAGCACGAGAACTTCGACGAGCAGGCCTCCGGCGCGGGCGAGGGCGTCAGCGGCGTGTGACGCGGCGTACGACGGCCCGGCGCAGGATGGCGGCTGCCTCCCGGCCGCCCACGGCGGGCGGCTGAGCGGCGCGCACCGCGGCCAGCTCCCGGCGCAGCTGCTGCACGGTGGCGCGCTGCGCGTCCCGGGCCTCGCGCGCGGCCAGCGTCGCCTCGGCCTTGGTGTGGTCGAAGGTCAGCGCGACCGCGTCGGCGTACCGGGCCTGGTAGTCGGCGTGGATCCGGTCGAGCGCCGCCAGTGTGTCCGCGTCGTGCGGCGTGGTGGTCAGCACGCCCAGCAGCTGCCAGACCTCCTCGGCCATGTCGCGCAGCCAGTCCGGGGTGCGCACGTCGTCCCAGGTCAGCTGGGACTTGCGCATGGACGGCTCGATGAAGTCGTCGACAGCGTGGTGCTCGCTCGAGGACAGGTCGGCGTCGAACTCGAGCTCCAGCTGCTGCTGCACCGGTGCCAGGGCGGCACGCCAGTCGGCCAGCAGGTCGACGTACCTCACGAACGACCGCTTGCCCCCGCGCCCCGCCTTCTCGGTGAGCAGGGCGGCGTGCACCCACCCGGCGACGTTGGAGGTCTCCTTGGTGAGGCGCAGCTCCTCGGACTGGCTCGAGAGGTACGCGATGTCACGCGACCCCACGACCTCGGCCGGGTGGCGCAGCGCGGTGAGCCAGCGGAGGTCGGCACCGAGCTCCTCGGACACCTCCTGCCACACCTGCGCGAACCAGAAGGCGTGCGGGTCCTTCACCACGACCTGGGCGTCCCCCCGCTCCGACGCCGCGAGCTGCCCGGCCAGCCACTCGCGCAGCTCCGCTGCCGGCAGGCCCTCGGCGACGTGGGCGGCCACCAGGTCGACCGCCGAGGGACGGCTGTCGATGTTGAAGAGGGCGAGCTCGCGGAGGTGCCGCTTGTGGAAGTCAATGACCCACTGCGGCTCGTAGAACCCCCGCGGGTTGGTCTCCGACGCCTCCACCTCCGGCTGCGGCACGTGCAGGCCGAGCCGCTTCAGGGTGCCGGCGAGCGAGCTGGTGCCGCTGCGGCCGGAGCCGGAGACGAGGACCAGCGGGACGGCCGGCTGCGCGCCTAGTCGGGCGGGGGAGGTCGGCATGCGGCTCAGCCTATCGGCCGCGCACCCGGCCTCCGGAGCCGTCACCAGTATCGTGGCGACCCGACCGGCGACCCTCCACCGACAGGACTGAGGCACACGTGGCACTGACCGACCGACTCGGGGGCAAGGTGCGCTCGGCGGTGCGCCGCGTACGCCGGGACGGCCCGCTCGACGTGGTCCTCGTCCTGTTCAACGCCGACGGCATGGGCGGCACGGCGCGTTCGGGGATCGAGCAGGCCAACGCCCTGCACGCGCTCGGAGAGGGGCACCGCGTCCGGATCCTCAGCGTCACCCGCAGCGGCTCCTCGACCCACTACCCGCTCGCCGACGGGGTCGAGGTCACCTACCTCGTCGACGTCCGCGGGGAGCGCCCGGTCGCCGTCAGTGGCACGCCCGCGGCGGAGGTCGCCCGCGAGCTCGCGGCGCGGGAGTCGGTGATCGTGCCCCGCAGCTGGGACGCGCTCTACAACGGCCTCACGGACGCGACCCTGCGCGACGCCCTCCGCGGCATGGCGACCGACGTCCTCGTCACGACCACCCCCGAGCTGCTCGCGGTCGTCGCCCAGCTCGCACCGGACGACGTGGCGCTGGTGCACCAGGAGCACCGTGCCTCCTCCAGCCGGGTCAACGACCTCGGCGCGCTGCTGCAGTTCGCCCCGCGCGCCGACGTGGTGGTGTCGCTGACCGAGTCGATGTCGCGCTGGCTCGCCGGCCGCCTCGGCGGCGCCGCGCCCGAGCTGCAGGTCGTCCCCAACCCGCTCCCCGCACACCCGCAGGCGCGGTCCCCGCTGGACCAGCGGACCTTCGTCACTGCCGGGCGGCTCGCTCCGGAGAAGCAGTTCGAGCACGTCGTGGACGCCTTCTGGTGCATCCACGAGCAGCTGCCGGACTGGACGCTCACCATCTGGGGCGACGGGCCGCGGGCCGACAACCTCGCCGCGCAGGTGCGCAAGCTCGGCCTCGAGGACCGGGTGCGGCTGCCCGGGTCGACGCAGGACCTGGCCGCGGAGTGGGCCCGCACCAGCGTCGCCGTGCTGGCCTCGCGCGGCGAGGGCTACCCCCTCGTGCTGCAGGAGGCGATGTCCGCGGGCGTGCCGCCGGTGTCGTACGACTGTCCCTCCGGCCCCCGCGAGATCATCACCCACGACGTCGACGGCCTGCTGGTGCCGCCGGGCTCCAAGGCCGCGCTCGCCGCCGCCATGCTGCGCACCGCCACCGACCACGACCTCCGCGCCCGCCTCGGCGCCGCGGCCCTCGAGCGCTCGCGGGAGTGGGACGGGCAGGCGCTCGCCCGCCGGTGGGTGCAGGTCTTCCGCGCCGCGGTCGCCCGGCGGGCCGATCCGCTCGCCCCGCGCCGGGTGCTGCACGGGATGCGGCCCGGACCCCTCGGCGACCTGCCCGAGACCACCGGAGCCGCAGGAGTCACGCCCGCGCAGGCGCGTACGACCGCGCTGACGGCCCTCACCTCCGCCGCCGCGGCCACCGGGGACGGGTGGTTCGTGGTGCCCGCGCGCGGCCTCGACGCCCACCCGCTGGTCGTCGTGCCGTCGTCGCGCCGGGAGGCGTTCCTGGCGGCGCTCGCCGCCGGGCCCGTCCCCGACTGGCTCTCGGTCCGCGACCCCGCCGAGCGCGGCTGGCACGAGCGCCGGGGCACGGTCGCCGCGATGACCGACGACCTCGCCCGGACGCGTACGGCCTCGCTCTTCCTCGAGCCGTGGCCTATGCGCGGCGGCCACGACGGCCTGCTGGGCGAGGGCGCCGAGGTGGGCGTGCAGTTCTGGGAGGAGTCGCCCGAGGGCGACCTCCTGGCGCCGGCCCTCAACCGCTACGGCGACCGGGTCCCCGCCGGCACGCCCCGCACCACCATCACGGTCGAGGGCGTCGAGGTGCCCACCCTCGAGGTGATGGCGCTGCCCACGGTCGACGACTGCCGCTTCGACGTGGACGTCGTCTACACGTGGGTCGACGGGGACGACGAGGCCTGGCTGGCGGCGCGCGACGCGCGCATCACCGCGCTCGGCGGCACGCCGAGCGACCGTGCCGGCGGCGCCTCCCGCTACCGCAGCCGCGACGAGCTGCGCTACTCGATGCGCAGCATCCACCTGTTCGCGCCGTGGGTGCGCCGCATCCACCTCGTCACCGCCGGACAGGTGCCGTCGTGGCTCGACACCTCGCACGAGAAGGTGCGGCTCGTCGACCACCGCGACATCCTGCCGGAGTCGGCCCTGCCGACGTTCAGCTCGCACGCGATCGAGACCCGTCTGCACTGCGTGCCCGAGCTGGCCGACCACTTCGTCTACGTCAACGACGACGTCTTCCTCGGCCGGCCCCGGCGCCCGGAGCACTTCTTCACCCCCGGCGGCCAGTACGCCGCCTTCGTCGCCGAGCACCGCGCGGTCGGGCTGCCCGGCACCGACGACCGCCCCTACCTGTCGGCCGCGCAGAACAACCGCCGCGTGCTCGCCGAGGCGTTCGGCGTCGCGCTGACCACCACGATGATGCACAGCCCGCACCCGCAGCGGCGTACGACGCTGGAGGAGATCGCGGCCCGCTTCCCCGCCGAGGTCGACCGCACGACGCACGCGCCCTTCCGCTCCCCCACAGACCTGTCGCTGCTGTCGTCGTTCGCGCAGAACTACGGCCTGGTCACCGGTCAGGCGTTCCGCGCCGCGGCCCACCACGGCTACGTCGACCTCGGCCACCAGCAGCTGCCGGTGCAGCTCAAGCAGATGCTCCGGCGCGACCGCGACTTCTTCTGCATCGCCGACAACCTCGTCGCCGCCTTCGACGAGGAGCGCGCCGGCGCCCTGCTGCACGACTTCCTCGAGCAGTACTTCCCGATCCCGGCGCCCTGGGAGCTCCCGCCGAGCGGTGCGTGAGGCAGGTTCTGCCGCCTCGGAAGCTGCCCCACTCACCGCCGCCTGCCCGAGCCCCCGCGGAGCGGTGCGTGAGGCAGGTTCTGCCGCCTCGGAAGCTGCCCCACTCACCGCCGCCTGCCCCGAGCCCCCGCCGAGCGGTGCGTGAGGCAGGTTCCGCCGCCTCGGAAGCGGCCCCACTCACCGCCGCCTGCCGGAGCCCCCGCCGAGCGGTGCGTGAGGCAGGTTCTGCCGCCTCGGAAGCTGCACCACTCACCGCCCGCCTGCCCGGGACCGCGCGGAGCGGTGCGTGAGGCAGGTTCCGCCGCCTCGGAAGCTGCCCCACTCACCGCCGCCCGCCCGAGGCCCGCGGAGCGGTGCGTGAGGCAGGTTCCGCCGCCTCGGAAGCTGCCCCACTCACCGCCGCCTGCCCGAGCCCGAGCGCCGGGCAGCGGGCGCCTCAGTCGGCGATCCGGTTCCCCTCGGCGTCCCAGTGCGACTCGACCTTCTTCGACGGCTGCACGCGCGGCGGCTCGCCGGGCATCTTCGGGTGGTCGGGAGGGAAGTTCAGCTCGACGGGGTGCTCCTCCCACAGGTCGAGCAGCGGCTGCAGCGAGTGGTGGACGTCGTCGATGGCCGCCCACGGGTCGCCGTTCGACGCCAGCCGCTCGGGCACCGTGAAGAGCGTGAAGTCGCGCGGCGAGGCGAGCGCGGCCAGCTCGTCCCAGGTGACCGGTGTCGAGACCGGGGCGCCGGGGATCGGCCGCAGGGAGTACGCCGACGCGATCGTGCGGTCGCGGGTGTTCTGGTTGTAGTCCACGAAGATCCGCTCGCCCCGCTCCTCCTTCCACCACGCCGTCGTCACGCCGTCGTCGCGCTTCTCCAGCTCGCGGCCGAACGCGATGGCGGCGTGCCGGACGGCGGCGAAGTCCCACCGCGGCTCGATGCGCACGTAGACGTGGACGCCGCGGTTGCCGGAGGTCTTGGCGAAGCCGGTCATGCCGAGGTCGTCGAGCAGCTCGCGCGCGACCCCCGCCACGCGTACGACGTCGGCGAAGTCCGTGCCCGGCTGCGGGTCGAGGTCGATGCGCAGCTCGTCGGGGTGGTCGACGTCGTCGCGCCGCACCGGCCACGGGTGGAAGGTGAGCGTGCCCATGTGGGCGCACCACACCGGCACGGCGATCTCGGTGGGGCAGATCTCCTCCGCGGTCCGGCCTGACGGGAACGTGATCTCGACCGACTCGAGGTAGTCCGGAGCGCCCTTCGGCACCCGCTTCTGGTAGAACGCGTCGGCGTTGCGGTCCTGCGGCCCGGTCGCGAGCCGCATCCCCGGCCGGACGCCCGACGTCCACCGCTCCAGCGCCGTCGGCCGGTCGCGCAGCGCGCGCATGAGGCCGTCCTCGACGCTCGCGAAGTACTCCGCGACCATCAGCTTGGTCACCTCGGGGGTGGAGTCCGTCGCCTCGTAGATCACGCGCTCGGGGGACGAGACGCGGACCTCGCGCTCCCCCGCCCGGACGTACGCCTCCGACGCCTTCGCCATCCCCCGACCCTAGCGGCAGGCGACGCTGGAGCGCGGCCGTAAACTCGGGGCATGGCCTACGACGTGCAGAAGACCGACGAGCAGTGGCGCGAGGAGCTCACCCCCGAGGAGTACGCCGTCCTGCGGCAGGCCGGCACCGAGCGCGCCTTCACCGGCGAGTACACCGACACCGAGACCGAGGGCACCTACTCCTGCAAGGCCTGCGGCGCGGAGCTCTTCACCAGCGACACCAAGTTCCACTCCGGCTGCGGCTGGCCGAGCTTCTACCAGCCGATGACCGACACCGTGGAGTACATCGAGGACAACTCCCACGGCATGAAGCGCGTCGAGGTGCGCTGCGCGACCTGCGGCTCGCACCTCGGCCACGTCTTCCCCGACGGCTTCGGCACTCCCACCGGCGACCGCTACTGCATCAACTCGATCGCCATCACGCTCAAGGAGAAGTGACGCTCAGGCGACGGGCTCCAGCGCGGAGCTGACCCGCACCAGGCCCTCGCCCCAGGTGGCGTCGGCCCACTCCTGGATCGACCCGTCGTCGAACACGACGTGCGCGTCGAGCGAGTCCGGCGCGAAGGACCCGCTCGTCAGCAGCTGCTCGCCGAGCGCGGCCTGCAGCTCCCGGTTGATCGCGTCGAGGTCGGCCTCGGTGCGATCGACCGTGGTCACGCACAGCATCCCGCCCCACGTCCTGCGCAGCTCGGCCTCGGCGCCCTCGGGGTCCCCGGTGACGGCGACGTTGATGGTGTTGCCGCTCAGCCAGGCGGTGGCGTACGTCGGCAGGGCGGAGGCGGCGGCCAGCGTGGCGTCCATGTCCTCGGGGGTCGCCTTCGCGGTGTCCGTCGTCGTCGCGTCGTCGCACGCCGCGGCGAGCGGCTCCTCCTGCGGCTCGGCCACCGTGTCGTACAGCGCCGCCGGGATGGCGTCCGTGACCGTGAACGTCGTGCCGTCGAAGGTGCCGGTCAGAGCGTACTGGCCCCACGTCACGCCCGACGCCTGCTCGGCGCCGACGTCGCCCCACTCGAAGTCGGCGACGGCCGGGCCGCCGCACTGCGGCGGCAGGGACTCCGCGACGGCACCGAGGCAGAGCTCGGGGCCCTCCCCGCTGTCGAGCACCGTCACCAAGCCGGTGGTCCGGACCGGGCCCTCGGGGACCGGACTCGGCGCCCCGTCGGAGGGAGCGCCCGAGGAGTCGTCGGAGGTGGACACGTCCCCCGCGGCGGCGTCGTCGACGGCGCGCATGTCGTCCTCGGTCGAGCAGGCGGTGAGGGCGCCCAGCACGGTGAGCGCGGCGGCAGCAGCAGCGAAGGTCTTCATGGTGGTCCGACGCTACTGCCCGCGACGCCGTTCCCCGCTGGCTCGCCGGACCGGTCAGGGCAGGCGAGCGAGCAGCTCCGAGGGCGTGACGCGGGCGCCGGTGTAGAACGGCACCTCCTCGCGCACGTGGCGTCGCGCGTCGGAGGCGCGCAGGTCGCGCATGAGGTCGACGATGCGGTGCAGCTCGTCGGACTCGAAGGCGAGCAGCCACTCGTAGTCGCCCAGCGCGAACGACGCGACGGTGTTGGCGCGGACGTCGGCGTAGCCGCGCGCGAGCTGTCCGTGCTCGGCGAGCATGCGGCGACGCTCGCCGTCCTCGAGCAGGTACCACTCGTAGGACCGGACGAACGGGTAGACGCAGACGTGGGCGCGGGGCTCCTCGTCGGCGAGGAACGCCGGGATGTGCGACTTGTTGAACTCGGCCGGCCGGTGCAGCGCCATCTGCGACCACACCGGCTCGAGGCGGCGGCCGAAGGAGGTGCGCCGGAACGCGTTGTAGGCCTGCTGCAGCTGCTCGGAGTCGGGGGCGTGCCACCAGACCATGAGGTCGGCGTCGGCGCGCAGGCCGCTCACGTCGTAGAGGCCCCGGACCGCGACGTCCTGCTCGCCAAGCACGTCGAAGAGCGCCTGGACGTCGGTCGCCTCGGCGTCGCGGTCGGCGTCGCCGAGGACGTCACGCAGCCTGAAGACCGACCACATCGTGTAGCGGATGGTGTCGTTGAGCTCGCGCGTGCGGGCGGCGTTGGTCTTCGTGTCGTCGTTCGTGCTCATGACGTCATTCTGCCTGCGTGAGCGAGGCCACAGCGCGCCGGGCCGAGCCGATCACGGCGGGGACGCCGACACCGTCGTACGTCGCCCCGCACACGGCCAGCCCCGGCTGGTCGGCGAGCGCCGCGCGGATCCGCGCCACGCGCTCGGCGTGGCCGACGACGTACTGCGGCAGCGCGCCGCCCCACCGCTGGACGTGGGTGTCGACCGGGCGCGCCGTGATGCCGGCCAGGGCCGCGAGGTCCGCCAGCGACGCGCGGACCAGCCCCTCGTCGGAGGCCTGCAGGGTGACCTCCTCGCCGTGCCTGCCGAGCGAGGTGCGCAGGAGCACGATGTCGGGGTCGAGGTCGCGCACCCAGCCCCACTTCGCGAACGAGAAGGTCGACGCCTTGATCGCACGCTGCTCCACCGGCGGCACGAGGAAGCCCGAGCGCTCGAAGAGCGCGTCCGGGACGTCGGCGGCCCGGAAGGCGAGCGTCACGACCGCGACGCTGGCGGCCTCCACGCCGGCCAGCTCGGCCGCCGCTGCCGGCGCCACGTCGGCGAGCAGTCGGGACGTGGCCGCGGCCGGCGTGGCGAGCACGACCGAGCGGGCCCGGACCGTCTCCGCCCGGGTCGTGGGTCCGACCGTGAGCGCCCACCCGCCCGGCGTTCGCCCCAGCGCACGGACGGTGGCCGAGGTCCGCACCTCGAAGCCACCGGCGTCGCGGACCAGCGCGGGGAGGCGTCCCATCCCTCCCGGGAGCCCGGCGAAGACCGGACCGGTGGCCGCCGGGAGGGCCGCCGCCTGGTCGAGGAGGCGCCCGCGCCGGGCCATCGCGAGCAGCTGCGGCACGGCCGCGGCGGCGGAGAGACGGCGGGCGTGACCGGCGTACACACCGCCCAGGAGGGGCTCGACGAGGCGGTCGACCAGCTCGTCGCCGAGACGGGCGGCCACCAGGTCGCCCACGGACACGTCGCCGTCGACGGCGCTGTCGCTCTCGGTGCTCGCGCGCGCCAGGCCCTCGGGGCTCAGCACACCGCTGCGGGCGAGCTGGTCGAGGTCGAGCGGCACGCCCATCACGGAGCGCGGCAGGTCCCGCAGCGCCCCGCGGGACCAGACGGCGGAGGCGGCGCCGGTCGGGTGGACGACCGCCGCGCCCAGCTCCTGGGCCAGGGCGACGCCCTCGGGGCGGCGGGCGAGCATCGCCTCGGCGCCGACGTCGACGCTCAGGCCGGCCACCTCCGCGGTGCGCAGCTTGCCGCCGACCTGCGGTGACGCCTCCAGCAGCAGCACGTCGCGGCCGGCCGCCGCGAGGTCGCGGGCGGCCACGAGACCCGCGATCCCGCCACCCACGACCACCGTGTCCCACGCGTGCCCCACCACACGGTCAGCCTAGGCTGCACGGCATGGAAGCCAATGGCGGTGCCGACCGCATCGCGGTGATGATCGACGCCGACAACACCAGGGCCGCGTTCGCCAACGAGGTGCTGAGCGAGGTCGCCAAGTACGGCAACCCGACCATCCGCCGGGTCTACGGCGACTGGACCAACCCGCACCTCAGCAGGTGGGCGCGGATCCTCAACAGCCTCGGCCTGCGCGCGATGCACCAGAACGCCTACACGTCCGGGAAGAACTCCACCGACCTCGCGCTCGTCATCGACGCGATGGACCTGCTCTACGACGGCAACGTCGAGGCCTTCGCCCTCGTCACCAGCGACAGCGACTTCACCAGCCTCGCGCACCGCCTGCGGGAGTCGGGGAAGACGGTCTACGTCCTGGGCGAGAACAAGGCGCCGGAGTCGCTGCGCAACGCCTGCGACAAGTTCATCGACCTCGCGGTGGTCGCCGACCGGCAGGACGACGACGACACCGACGACGACGACGCGCACGACTCCGCGGAGCCGGCCTCGGTCGAGATCAACCTGGAGAGCGCCCTCACCCGCGCCGTCAACGCCGTCTCCGACGACGAGGGCTGGGCGATGCTGCCGGCCCTGGGCAACCAGCTGATCCGCACCCACCCGTCGTTCGACGCCCGCAACTTCGCCGGCCCCGGGGCCCGCCTGAGCACGCTGGTCACCGCGCAGCCCTACCTGGAGACGGCGGGCACGGGCAACCAGCTGCGGGTGCGGCTCAAGGGCGGCAGGCCCGCGGCGAAGAAGGCGGCCCAGAAGGCGGCCGCCCGGAAGGCACCGGCCCAGAAGTCCCTGGCGAAGTCCTGACCCTCCCTCACGCGTCCTGACGCGTCCTGACGCGTCCTGACGCGTCCTGACGCGTCCTGACGGAGCCCGCCGGGGCCCCGTCAGGTCCGCTCAGGCGGGCACCTGCTCGCGCACCGGCTCCGTCTCGGGGTCGGCGCGGTCCAGGCCCCGGCCCCGGGTCTCGGGCAGGAACCGGGCGCAGACGAGCGAGATCGCCGCGACGAGCACGTTGTACGCCGCGACCCACCAGAGGGTCCCGTCGCCGCGGGTGACGAGCCACGCCGCGATCAGCGGGGTCAGCCCCGAGGCGAGGATGCCGGAGATCTGGTACAGCGTGCTCAGCGCCGTGTAGCGGTAGCGCGTGTCGAACAGCTCGGACCAGAAGGCCGCCAGGGGGCCGTAGACCGTGCCGTAGACCAGGCCGAGCCCCACCACGAACACGACCGAGATCGCCCACCTCTCCTCCGTCTGCACGAGGTACGCCGCCGGGAAGGCGAAGAGCAGGCCGACCCAGGCGCCGACCCGGTAGACCGGCTTGCGGCCCACCCGGTCCGACACGGCCCCCGCGACCGGCACCAGCACCACGCCCAGCACGGCGCCGACGAGGATCGCGTCGAGGGCCCAGCTGCGCGGCAGCGCGAGGTTGGTCGCGACGTAGGCGAGCAGGTAGACGGAGAACAGGTTGAAGGTGAAGCCCTCGATGAATCGCGTGCCCATGCCGAGCAGCAGGGGCCGCGGCTGCTCGGCCACGAGGTCGCGCAGCGGGAGCCGCGAGATCTCCTTGCGCTCCTGCACCTTGGCGAACTCCGGCGTCTCCATCACCGAGAGCCGGATGTAGGCGCCGATGCCGAGCAGCACGATGCTCACCAGGAAGCACGCGCGCCAGCCCCAGGCCAGGAACGCCTCCTCCGGCAGCAGGCCGGCCAGCGAGAACGCGCCGGCGGCGAGGGCGAGGCCGCCGGGTACGCCGATGTGGGCGAAGCTGCCGTAGAAGCCGCGGCGCTCGGCCGGGGCGTACTCGACGGCGAGCAGCACGGCACCGCCGTACTCACCACCGACGCCGATGCCCTGCAGCACGCGCAGCACCACCAGGGCGACGGGCGCCCACACCCCGATCGCGTCGTAGGTCGGGAGCAGCCCGATGAGGGCCGTGCCGATGCCCATGATGACCAGGGTGAGGAGCAGCATCTGCTTGCGCCCGACCCGGTCGCCGAAGTGGCCGAAGACGAGCCCACCGACCGGGCGGGCGAGGAAGCCCACCGCGAAGGTGGCGAACGCCGCGAACTGGGCGGCGGGCCCGTCGAGACCGTTGAAGTAGAGCTTGTCGAACACGACGGCGGCGGCGGTGCCGTAGAGGAAGAAGTCGTACCACTCGATGGTCGCGCCGACAGCCGAGGCGAGCGCGACGCGGCGCGGCGTGGGGGCCGCCTGGACCGTGCTGAGGGCGCTCATGCCGCGTCCTCGGCGTCCGTGCCGGGGGCGTCGTGGGACGTCGCACCCGCCGGGTCCTCGCCGTCGCGCACGCCGCGGTCGACCGCGGCGCCGTTGATGCGGCCGTCGAGGCGGGCCGGGTCGAGGTCGTCGCGGTGCAGCTTGGCGAAGGCCGAGCGGTGGAAGACGAGCGGGTGCTCGCCGTCGCCGGCGCCGACCTCGTGGACCTCGAGCAGGACGATGAGGTGGTCGCCGGCGACGACCTCCTCGTGGAGCGAGCAGTCGTAGGTCGCGACGGCCTCGTCGAGGAGCACCGCGCCGGTGCCGGTCACCTTGAACGGCAGCCCGGTGAACCGCTCCTCGCGCGGGCCGGCGAGCTGGCGGCACACCACGTCGTGGTGGTCGGCGAGCACGCTGATGCCGAGGTGGTCGGCCTCGCGCAGGAGGGGCCAGGTCGAGCTGGTCGCCGCGATGGAGAACGACACCAGTGGCGGCTCGATGCTCACGGACGTGAACGACGACGCGGCGATGCCGGTGAGCTGGCCCCTTACCGAGGCGGCGACGGCGACGACGCCGGAGGGGAAGGCACCGAAGGCGTCACGGAGCGTGCGCTGGTCGATGGCGGGGGCGGACGGGGCGTGGACGGTCATGCTGACGTCACCTCGGGGATGTGGACGGGGGCCGGGAGGGCGGGAAGGAGCTGCTGTGCGGTGGCGAACCAGGCGTCGTAGGGCTCGGGCCGGTCGTGCTGCGCGTCGAGGACGTAGAGGCCGCGCGTGGGCACCGAGGCGCCCAGCTCGACGAGCAGCGGCCGCAGGCCGTGCTCGGTGGCGAGCGAGTGCGCGGGCGAGGCGCCGAGCATCAGCGGGACCGCGGTGACGCCGCTGAGCCCCTGGTGCGGGAAGCGGTCGAGGAACGCCTTGAGCAGGCCCGTGTAGGTCGCCTTGTAGGTCGGGCTGGCGACGACCACGACGGAGCTGCCGGCCACCTGCTGGACGAGGTCGCCGACGCTCTCCGAGCCCCAGTCGAAGAGCTCGGAGGCGTGGTCGGCCAGGTCGACGACGAGGTCGGCTCCGCCCAGCCGGTCGGCGAGCGTCAGGGCCGCCTCGTAGGTGCGCGAGCGCGGCTTGGGGTTGCCGACGACGACGGCGACACGGGCGGCGTGGGCGGTGCTCATGACGCGGCCCGCTGGCCGCCGAAGGGGACCGACGCCCGTCCGGTCACCGGCACCGGGCTGGTCCAGAGGCCGCGCTTCTCGAGCACCGGCAGGACGCCCTCGCCGAACTCGTACGCGCCCTCGAGGTGCGGGTAGGCGGAGAGCACGAGCTCGTCGATGCCCACCGAGTGGTACTCCTCGATCAGGTCGGCCACCTCCTCGTGGCTGCCGACCAGCGCGGTGCCGGCGCCGCCGCGGACCAGGCCCACGCCCGCCCAGAGGTTGGGGTGGATCTCCAGGCCGTCGCGGCTGCCGCCGTTGAGGGCGAGCATGTTCTGCTGGCCCACCGACTCCGAGCGCTTGAGGCCCTCCTGGACGCGACGGACGTCCTCGTCGGAGATGCCGGCGAGGAGGCGGTCGGCCTCGGCCCAGGCCTCCTCCGAGGTGTCGCGCGAGATGGTGTGCACGCGCAGGCCGTAGGTCAGCTCCCGGCCCCGCTGCTCGGCCAGCTCCCGGATCCACGCGATCTTCTTCGCCACCGCTGCGGGCGGCTCACCCCAGGTGAGGTAGACGTCCGCGTGCTCGGCGGCGACCTCGCCGGCGGCCGGCGAGGAGCCGCCGAAGTAGATCTGGGGCACCGGGTCGGGCAGCTGCTGCAGTCGCGCCTGGTCGACGCGGAGGTGGCGCCCGGCGAAGGTGACCTCCTCGCCCGCCCACAGCCGACGGACGATGGAGAGGAACTCGCCGCAGCGCTCGTAGCGTGCGTCCTTGTCGAGGAAGTCGCCGTAGGCGCGCTGCTCGTGGGACTCGCCGCCGGTGACCACGTTGAGCAGCAGCCGTCCGCCCGTGAGGTTCTGGAAGGTGGCCGCCATCTGCGCGGCCAGCGTCGGCGAGGTGAGGCCGGGACGGAACGCGACGAGGAACTTCAGCCGCTCCGAGAGCGGAGCGAGCATCGCCGTGGTCAGCCAGGCGTCCTCGCACCAGGCGCCCGTGGGCGTCAGCGCGGCCTCGAAGCCGAGCTGCTCGGCGCTGCGCGCGACCTGCCCCAGGTAGGGGACGCTGGCCGGCCGGCCGGCGGCGCCGTGCTCGACGCCGTGGCCGCCGCTGACGACGTGGCGGCCGTCGCCTCCGTTGGTGGGCAGGAACCAGTGGAACTTCATGGGGTCGGTGTGTCCTTTCGAGGGTGCAGGTCAGAGCTGGCCGTGGTCGGGCAGCGGCGTGCCGTCGACGACGTACCTCCGATCACGCCCGAGCGACGTCGCGGCGAGTCAGCGGCGACGTCCGCCGCGACCGCGACGGCCTCGTCGGAGGTGAGCACCGGCACCGTCGCCGCGGCGACCCGGAGCCGTGCCGGCTCGCGCACGGGGGCGGACGTCGTGCTCACGGCTGTCCTCCTCGGGACGCTCTGGTTAATCTTTATCGATCTTGTAGACAAACATAGCAAGCAGTCGCCACCAGTCCGCGCAGGACCGGGGCCGGGGATGTCGAGGGGGTGGCAGGCAGCGCCTTGCAGGCGGAACGAGGCACCCGCCCGCGAGCCGCGACCGGCCGGGTCCGGGCGACGGGTCAGCCGGCGCGGCCGGGCGCGGGGCCCGGCCCGATCCACTCCTGGCGCCGGCGGGTGGCGCCGATCGACCAGGCGTACGGCGGCGGTGTGCCGTTGACGGCGTGGGCGCCGACCACCCGCGCCTTCAGGACCCGCGGGTCGTGCGAGGCGACGGTCCGCGCGTTGCGCCAGTGGCGGTCCAGCGCCAGCGGACGCGCGGTGGCCGAGCCGCCGAGGGCGTCGAAGATGTCGGAGGTGGCGCGGAGCACGAGCTCGGAGACCACGACCTGGGCGGTCGAGGACTCGATCTCGCTCGCCTCCACCAGCGCGGCAACCTCCTCGGCACCCGCGCGGGCTGCGTCGGCGACGGCCTGCACGCTGGCGGCGACCCGCAGCGTCGCGGCCTCGGCGGCGTACACCGCGGCCGCGACCTCCCCGACCCGCGCGAGGACCTGTGCGTCGTCGCGCACGCGCGGGGCGTTGGCGTGGGAGAAGTTGCGCGTGCGCTCCCGGACGGCCCCGACCACGTCGGCGAGCGCTGACCGTGCGATGCCGGTCAGCGTCGCGAGGAGGTTCATCTGGTGGAACGCCGTCTGGTAGGGGAAGCGGTCCTCGAAGGGCAGGACGTCCGTGGCGGCCACCCCGACGTTGTCGAAGGTCGTCGTCCCGCTGCCGGTGCCGCGCTGGCCGAAGCCGTCCCAGTCGTCGGTGACGTGGACGCCGGGGTCGCGGGCGTCGACGACGACGATCGCCGTCGGATCCTCGACCTCGTCGGGGTGACCGGGGCGCACCAGCCGGGCGTGCACGTCGACCCACTCGGCGAAGATGCTGCCGGTCGTGTAGTACTTCGTGCCGTCGAGCCGGTACGACCCGTCGGCACGCGGGCGGAGGACGGTGCGCGGCAGGTCGATGTCGGACCCGACCTCCGACCAGGCGTTGCCCACCATCTCGCCGGCGACGAAGCGGTCGAACCAGACCCGTTGGTCGCTGCCGCGGACGTGGTGCCAGCACCGGTCCTCGACGAGGGCGAAGTGCCCGCGGAAGGCCTGGGTCAGGTTCGCGTCCACGGCCGCGAGCTCGATCCAGAGCCGGGACAGGCCCACGACGTCGAGCCCTGCCCCGCCGAAGGCCTGCGGGACACGCAGGGCGCCGAACCCCTCGGCCTTGAGCAGCCGCACGGCCTCCACTGGCAGCTCACCGTCGAGCTCGCGCTGCACCGCTCCCTCCGCGACGGCCTCGAGGACCGGGGCCCACTCGGCGAGCAGGTCGGCCTCGGACCCCGCGGCGGCAGCGGACACGCTGCCTCGGGCCTCGGGGACGGCACGCTCGCCACGCGGGCGGGTCGGCCGGACACGCAGGTTGGTCATGGGTTCCTCCCGTTTTGTAGAGTTATTTAGTAGACTTTAGGGAGTCGGGCCGCCGAACCGGGCACCCCGGCAGCAGGTTTTGCCGACCACCCCGCGAGGGCCGGTCCGGACCGAGGTCCGGTCCCGGCCGGACGCAGGCAGCACAGAGAGCAGGAGCGAACGGGTGCGGATCGAACAGCTGGAGTACCTCGCGGCCGTGACCGAGCACGGATCACTGCGACGGGCGAGCGAGGCCATGCACATCTCCCAGCCGGCACTGAGCGAGGCCGTGACCAAGCTGGAGAAGGAGCTGGGCACCACGCTGCTCGACCGTCGCCGCACGGGCTCGCGCATCAGCCGGCAGGGCCTGGACCTGCTGCAGAGCATGACCGAGGTCCTCGAGGCCGTCGACCGCCTGCGACAGGCCGCCGGCCAGCAGTCCGTACGCCGTCGCGACCTGCGGATCGGCACGGTGAACACCGCGTCGTCCAGCCTGCTCGCTCCCGCGCTGCGCGACCTGCACGCACGCCACGGCTCCGGTGGCGTCGAGGTCGTCAACGGCCGCCAGACCGACATCCAGCAGGGCCTCACCGAAGGCTCCCTCGACCTGGGTCTGGTCAACGTGCTGCCCGGCGACGAGGTGCCGCCCACGCTGGTCGCCGACAGGCTCATCGACGGCACCCCCGTCGCGTGCCTGCGCGCGGACCACCCGCTCACGGCGAAGGAGCGGGTCACCGTCGACGACCTGCGCGCGGAGCCGCACGTGCTCATGCGTCCCGGGTTCGTGATGCACCGGTACGCCCACCGGCTCTTCGCGGGCGCGCTGCCCGGCACCACCTACTCCAACGACGGCGCCGAGATGGGCAAGGCGATGGTCGCCGCCGGTCTGGGCATCTCGGTCCTGCCCGACTTCTCGATCGCGGGCGACCCCCTCGTGCAGGCGGGCGTGCTGACCACCCGCCCGATCCAGACCGACCAGACGACCGTCACGCTGCTGATGCTGCGCCGTCGCGCCGAGCGCGTGCCCGAGCCCCTGCGCGACCTGCAGACGGCGCTCGTGCGGCAGGCGCGGGCCTACGTCGCCTCGCTGGAGCTGCCCGCGGCTGCGCCCGACCTCCCGCCGGTGACGCCGATCAGCAGCCGTGCACGAAGTCGGTCAGCGCCATGAGCTGACCCGGGTCGGTCGACGGGATCACGCCGTGGCCGAGGTTGAAGATGTGCCCCTTGGCCCGTCGCCCGGCCTCGACCACCTCCGCGGCGCGCCGGGTCATCACCTCGGTGGGCGCGAAGACCAGCGTGGGGTCGAGGTTGCCCTGCACGGCGCGGTCCCCCACCAGCGGGATCGCCTGCTCGAGCGGCGTGCGCCAGTCGACGCCGACGACGTCGGCTCCGGCCTCGCCCATGAGCCCGAGGAGGTTGCTGGTGCCGACCCCGAAGTGGATCCGCGGCACGCCGAGCTCTCCGGCCGCCGCGAGCACGCGCTGCGAGTGCGGCATCACCGAGGCGCGGTAGTCGGCGGGGGTGAGCGCGCCGGCCCAGGAGTCGAAGAGCTGCACGGCCGACGCGCCGGCCTCGACCTGGATCCGGAGGTAGGCGGCGGCGATGCCGGCGATCTTGCGCATGAGCGCGTCCCACACGTCGGGAGCGCCGAACATCATCGCCTTGGTCTTCGCGTGCTCCTTCGAGGGCCCGCCCTCGACCAGGTAGGACGCGACGGTGAAGGGCGCGCCGGCGAAGCCGATCAGCGGCGTCGCGCCGAGCTCGGCGACGAGCTGGCGGACGGCCTGCGAGATGTAGGGCACGTGCTCGGGCGTGAGGTCGGGGATCGCCGCCACGTCGTCGAGGGTGCGTACGGGGGACGCCACGACGGGTCCGACCCCCGCCTTGATGTCGAGGTCGACACCGACGGCCTTGAGCGGCAGCACGATGTCGGAGAAGAAGATCGCCGCGTCGACGCCGTAGCGGCGCACCGGCTGCAGGGTGATCTCGGTGACCAGGTCGGCGTCCATGCAGGACTCCAGCATCCCGATGCCTTCCCGCACGGCGAGGTACTCCGGCAGCGAGCGGCCGGCCTGCCGCATGTACCAGACCGGGGTGTGCGCCGGCTCCTGCCCGCGCGCGGCCAGGAGGAAGGGGCTCTCGGCCAGGCCGGGGTGGGGCGGGCGAACGGCGTCGGTCACCCCCGAATCTTCGCAGGTCAGGCGGCGTGGCGGCACATCGACGGAGCCGGGGCCTGGCCTACTCTGAGGCCATGGTGGCCCGTCACGAGACCCACCCGGGCAGCGCTGCCGCGGCTGGGCCCGCGGAGTTCCGCGCGGCCGTGGAGTCCATGCGCCGGGCCTCGCTGCGCCCGGAGGTGCTCTGCGAGGAGATGCCGGCGCCGCAGCGGATCGCGCCCTGGTCCTCCGCGCTCAGCGGCGACGTCACGGTCGACGAGGAGGACCTCGGCACCGGTCGGCTGATCCTCCTGCACGACCCGGCCGGCAACGACGCCTGGGACGGCACGTTCCGCTGCGTGGCCTACGCCCGGGCCGACGTCGACCCCGAGCTCGGCGCCGACCCCATGCTCGCCGCGGTCGGCTGGTCGTGGCTGACCGAGGCGCTCGACGCGCACGGCGCCGGCCACCACGCGGTCTCCGGCACGGTGACCTGCGTGACGACGGAGAGCTTCGGCGGGATGGCCGACGAGCCGGGCACCGCGCAGGTGGAGATCCGGGCGTCGTGGACCCCCGACCTCGACGCCGACGGGAGCCTCGACATGGCGCCGCACGTGGAGGCATGGGGCGAGCTGATGTGCACCGCCGTCGGTCTGGCGCCGGTGCCCGAGGGCGTGACCGCGATCCCGAGCCGACGCGGACAGCGCGGCACCTGAGCCGATGCCCGACAGCCCCGACGATCCCGTCACCGAGCCCGAGGCGGCCGCACCCGAGGAGCCCGCCGCCCCGCTGCTGGAGCTCCGCGACGGCCTCCCGGAGGTCGTGGACACCGATGCGGGACTCGCCGAGGCGTGCGCCGCGCTCGCGGCCGCGACCGGGCCGGTCGCCATCGACGCCGAGCGCGCCTCGGGCTACCGCTACTCCAACCGGGCGTACCTGATCCAGCTGCGCCGCGAGGGCGCGGGCACCTGGCTGGTCGACCCCATCTCGATGACCATGCTGGCGCCGCTGCAGGAGGCGCTCGCCGGCGCGGAGTGGATCCTCCACGCCGCCACCCAGGACCTCCCGTGCCTGCGGGAGGTCGGCCTCACCCCGGCCAGCCTGTTCGACACCGAGCTCGCCGGCCGGCTGCTCGGCTACCCGCGGGTCGGGCTCGCGACGCTCGTCGAGACCGTGCTGGGACAGCGGATGCGCAAGGAGCACTCCGCCGCCGACTGGTCGACCCGACCCCTGCCGAAGCCGTGGCTGGAGTACGCCGCGCTGGACGTCGAGGTGCTCATCGAGCTGCGCGCGCACCTGGCCGCCGAGCTCGAGGAGGCAGGCAAGACGGAGTGGGCCCGACAGGAGTTCGAGCACCTCCTCGGGTTCGAGCCGGCCGTGCGGGTCGACGCGTGGCGGCGTACGTCGGGGGTGCACCGGCTGCGCGGCCGACGGGCCCTCGGCGCGGCGCGGGCGCTGTGGGAGGCGCGCGACGCGATCGCCGCCGAACGGGACGTGACCCCGGGGCGGATCCTGCCCGACTCCGCCATCGTCGCCGCCGCCACTGCGATGCCGGCCGACCGGCGTGCGCTGCTGGCGACGCAGGGCTTCCACGGTCGAGGTGCCAGCCGCTACGCCACGGCCTGGGTCGAGGCGCTGCAGCGCGTGCGTGCGATGTCGGAGGACGAGCTGCCCTCGCGCGCGCCTCGCGGCGACGGCCCGCCGCACCCGCGCACGTGGGCCGACCGGGAGCCGGTGGCCGACCGCCGGTTCAAGGCGGCCCGCGAGTCGATGCTCAACCTCGCCGAGGTGCACCACCTGCCGGTGGAGAACCTGCTGACGCCCGACTACCTCCGTCGCCTCATGTGGGCGCCGCCGGCGACCCGTGAGCCGGCCGAGCTCGCCGAGGCGGTCCGCGCCCAGCTGGCGTCCTACGGCGCGCGGCCTTGGCAGGCCGAGCTCGTCACCGGCGCGCTGGTGGGCGCCATCCTGGGCGCCGAGCAGGAGTAGCGCCCCCCTCCCCCTTCCTCCCGGCTGGCGCCGGCGTGCGTCATGCGTTTTGGGGCCTACGGCGACCGGCTCGTATGACGTCGCTGCGCCGGGCTGGCTGGGGCGTACGTCATACCGAGCCGCACCTATGACCGCCGGTTCGCACGACGCAGCGGGGCGGCCGGCGCGTACGTCATACCGAACCGCACCTATAGCGGCCGGTTCGCATGACGCAAGCGGGCCCGCCCGACGCACGTCATCCCGAACCGCACCTATGCCGCCGGTTCGCATGACGCAGCGGCCCAACCCGCATACGTCATGCCGAACCGCACCAACAGCCGCCGGTTCGTATGACGCAGCGGCCCCGCCGCCGCCCGCCCGGCCCAGCAAGCGAGGCCCGCCGGCTACTCCCCCGGCGTCTCGCTCGACGTCTCCGACGGGTCCGGGTCCTCGGAGCCGGGCTCCTCCTCGCCCTCCGGCGACAGCACGGTGCGCGACACCTCGTCGATCTGCTCCGTGGTCGACTCGAGGTCCAGCACGCCCGGCGCGGTCACGAGGCTCTCGAGGAGCGGCGTGACCGCCTCGACCAGCTCGACGCGCTGGTCGATGAACGGCGGCACGACCATGTAGCGGATGCTCGCGTTGAAGACGATGGAGCTGGCCGGCTCCTCCTCGGGCGCGAGGAACTCCGGCGAGGCGGCGACCTGGGTGTTGGCCGGCACGATGTAGCCCGTGGCCGCGACGGTCGAGATGGCGGCGTCGGACACGGCGTAGGCGATGAAGTCGGCGGCGTCGCCGGTGAACTCGGAGTCGGCCGACAGGCACAGGCCGCTGATGTCGCCCACCGTCGCGCGGCTGTCGAGCGTGGGCATCGGCAGCACGTCGAAGTCCAGGCCCTCGGCCTCGCGCAGCTCCGGCACGAGGTTGCGGAAGCCGGCGACCATCGCGAGCTCGCCGCGCTTGAACAGCTGCACCGGTGTCGCCCGGGCGAGCTGGGCGTTGGTCGGCGTGAGGGTCGGGTCGCGCAGGATCGCCAGCGTCTCGCTCAGCGCCTCGCGGGTGTCGTCGTCGGAGAAGGCGAGCGAGGTGGGTTCGTCCTCGTCGTCGAACACCTGCCCGTCACCGGAGTAGATGAAGGGCGCCAGGCCCTGCAGGGTCGGGTCGATCCAGACTCCGCGCCGGTCGCCGCGGCGTGCGGCGAACTGTGCGGCCGCGCCGAACTCCGCGAGCGTCCACCGGTCGCGCAGGCCCTCCTCGTCGGCCGTCGGCACGTCGAGGCCGCGCCGCTCCATCTTGTCGAAGTCGACGAGCTCGGTGTTGTAGTAGACGACCATCGGCGAGACGGAGTACGCCATGCACTGGAGCTCGTCGTCCATCGCGAAGGCGTCGACGGCGTCGCGCGAGAAGCGGTCGCCGAAGTCGACGCCCCGCTCGTCGAGCAGCAGGCTGACCGGCTGGAGGGCCTCGGCCTCGACCAGCTGGCCGAGGTCGATGCGGGAAGTGAGGAACACGTCCGGGGCCTCGCCCGCGAGCACGTCGGCGAGGGCCGACTCGTGGTCGGGCCACGACTTGAGCGCGACCTGCCGGGTCGTCGAGGAGGCGTTGAACGAGTCGACGACGCTCTGGAACGCCGCCACCTCCTCCTCGGTGCCGTAGGCGCCGAAGGTGATCCGGCGCGGCTCGCTCGGGCTCGACTGGCCCTGATCGGGCGACCTGGTGGGGCGCGGCTCGGGCTCCGCGTCACCGGTGCACGCCGCGGTCGTCAGGGCCAGGGCCAGGGCGCACGACGCGACCGCGCGTCGACGGAGGGAACGGCCCGCACGGGCGGGGAACAGGGCACGCACGCAGGCGACCCTAACGGTCGCGTCCACGGGTCGAGGTGCGCGGACCCGGCGACAGCGCCCCGACGAGCGGCCGGGGACGCGACGGCGCGGAGCGCCGGAAGCTGGGAGTGCGCCGGACCGGGAGCGCCTCACGGCGCGTGGCCGCTCGTAGCGGCTTCATTTGGGACCCGGGGCTGCCACAGCCCGACGCACTCAGGACCATTGTAAAACCTCAGCCCAGCGTGTGCCGGATTTCCTCGTGACCAGCGGCCTCGAGCTGCTCCGACAGCACCAGCATCCGCGACACCTCCTCGTGCGAGGACTCGAGGCCGGCGCGGCCGGCGGCGACGATGCGGGCGAAGGCGGAGGCGCGGAAGAGCGTGACCGCGAAGTCGCCGCGCGCGATGCCACGCAGCACGTCGTCGACCATGGTGCGCAGCTCGCGCGGCCCGGGCGGGTCGGCGACGCCGGCGACGACCCGGGCCACGTCGACGCGACGCTGGCCGGCCTCGTACTCGGCCGCCACCCGCTCGGGGTCGGCGTACACCCACGAGCGCAGCACGAACAACCGCCACAGGCTCCCGGCGAGCGTGTCGGCCGGCGCACCCGACCACACCTCGGCGAGGGTCTCGAGGCCCTCGGTCTCGGCGAGGTGGACGATGCGCTCGGCCAGGGCGGGGTCGTCGGAGTCGCGCGCGCCGCGCACCAGCACCGTCGCGGCGAGGTCACCCGCCTCGCGGACCCTGGCGGGGTCGGCGCCGCCGGCGATCTCGGCGAAGAACCCGTCGCCGGGGGTCATCGGTCGGTGGTGGGGGCGATCGCTCACCGCACCAGCCTAGGTCGACTGGGTCGCGGTCCCCATCACCTTGCGGATGCGCTGGTCGCTGACCTTCTCGCGGGTGCCGAGCTGCTGGGCGAACAGCGAGACGCGGTACTCCTCCAGCAGCCACCGCGAGTCGCGCAGGTGCTGGGGCACCGGCTGGCCGTCGGGCAGCGCGGCGACCGCGTGCAGCCACGCCTCCTGCAGGCCGGCGACCTGGTCCATCAGCTGGCGGTCGCGCGCGACCTGCGAGTCGAGCCGCTCGCGGCGGTACGTCACCGCGGCGAGGTAGCGCGGGTAGTCGCGAAGCCGCGACACGCCGGCGTCACCGACGAAGCCGGGCGCCATCAGGCGGCCGACCTGGGCGCGCATGTCGGTGAGCGCCGGCAGCGTCGCCAGGTCGGCCCGACCGGAGATCGCCCGGTCGGTCGTCCGCCACGCCTCCAGCACCCGCATCAGGTCGTGGACGGCCGCGCCCAGGCCGGTGGCCACGGCGTCGCGGGAGGCGGCCACCACCGCGGCGAACGCGTCCTCGTCGCGCACGGTGGGCCGCGCGTCGACGACCTCGCCGACGATCCCGGCGCGGACGTCGTCGAGGAGCTCGGCGACCGACGGGTAGGGCGACCCGACGAGCGCCAGCCGGGCGCGCTGGTCGAGCCCCGCCCCGGCGAGCACGTCGTCCACCGGCGGCATCGGCCCGAGCGCGAGGAGCACCAGGCGCCGTACGCCGAGGCGGTGGTGCGCCGCGGCCTCGTCGGGCGTCGCCAGCACCTGCAGGCCGACGGTGGAGCCCTCGTCCACGAGGGCCGGGAAGCCTCGGACCTCGTGGCCGGCGCGGCGCTGCACGAACGACTCCTCGACCGTGCCGAAGGTCCACGACACCTGCCCGGTCGCCGTGACCCCGGAGTCGGCGGCCACGTCGGCCATCGCCTGCTCGAAGGTGGGCCGCAGCGGCTCCTTGAGGGCGTCGAGGTCCTTGCCGCGGGCCGCCTCCGCGCCCTCCTCGGTGACGACGCGGTAGGTGGGGCGGAGGTGGGCGGGAACCTTGGACCAGTCCCAGGCCTCCCGGTCGATGACGAGGCTGCGGGTGCTGCGCGCGAAGCGCTCGAGGGCGTCGAGCAGCGGCTCGGCTCCGGGCGGGGTCGCGGCGAGGAACTCCCGCGCGGTGTTGGGCGCCGGCACCATCGCCACCCGCAGGTTCTTGGGCAGGGAGCGGATCAGCTCGGTGACAAGCTCCTCGCGCAGCCCGGGGACCAGCCAGGAGAAGTCGTCGGCGTCGATGCGGTTGAGGGTCGCGACCGGCACCTCGATGGTGAGCCCGTCGTCGGCGGCGCCCGGCTCGAAGTGGTAGCTGATCGGGAAGGTCAGCCCGGCCTCGTCGCTGTCGTGCCACTCGGTCGGGAAGTCGTGCGCGCGCACCTCGGCGGCGGTGTCGTGGGTGAGCATCGTGGGGTCGAAGGTCAGCAGGTCCGGCGTCTTCTGCCGGGCGCGCCGCCACCACTGGTCGAAGTGCTGCCCACTGACCACCTCGGCCCCGACGCGGGCGTCGTAGAACTCGAAGAGCGTCTCCTCGTCGACGACGATGTCGCGGCGCCGGGCCCGGTGCTCGAGCTCCTCGGCCTCCTCCAGCATCCGCGCGTTGTGGGCGAGGAAGCGGTGCCGGGAGTCCCACTCGCGCTGCACCAGCGCGTGGCGGATGAACAGCTCACGAGCCAGCGGCGGGTCCACCTTGCCGTAGGACACGAGGCGGTCGGCCACCAGCGGCACGCCGTACAGCGTCACCCGCTCGCGGGCCATCACCGCGGCACGCTTGCGCGACCAGTGCGGCTCGGAGTAGGTCCGCTTCACCAGGTGGGCGCCCAACCGCTCGGCCCACTCCGGCTTGATGGCGGCGTTCTGCCGGGCCCACAGCCGCGAGGTCTCGACCAGCTCGGCGCTCATCAGGAAGTCGGGGTTGCGGCCCTTGAGGACACTGCCGGGGAAGATCGCGAAGCGGGCGTTGCGGGCGCCGAGGTACTCCCGCATCGGCCTGCGCTCCCCCGGCCGGGGCTTCTCGCGCCCCTCCAGCGCTCCGACGTGGCTCAGCAGGCCCGAGAGCAGCGCCTGGTGGATGCCGTCCTCGTCGTACGCCGCTCCCCCCTCGCTGCTGCCCGTCCGTCCGAGGTCGAGCTTCATCTCCTTGCACACCTGCCGCAGCTGGGACTCGTAGTCCTGCCACTCCCGGATGCGGAGGTAGTTGAGGTGCTCGCGCTTGCACATCCGGCGGAAGGCGCTCGACGACAGCTCGCGCTGCTGCTGCTTGAGGTGGCGCCAGAGGTTGAGCCAGGTGAGGAAGTCGCTGGTGTCGTGCTTGAAGCGGGCGTGCAGCTGGTCGGCCTGCGCACGCTGCTCCTCGGGCCGTTCGCGCGGGTCCTGGATCGACAGCGCGGCGGCGATGACGACCACGTCGCGCAGGCAGCCGAGCCGTTCCGCCTCGAGGATCATCCGGCCCAGCCGGGGGTCGATCGGGAGCCGGGCCAGGCGCCTGCCGACGCTCGTCAGACGGACGCCGGAGCGGGACGTCATGGGTTTCCCCGCCCGGGGCCGGAGATCCTCCTGACGTCCCGGCTCGGGGGCGGTCGACACCGCGCCGAGCTCCTCGAGCAGGTCGGTGCCCGCCTTGACGTTGCGGCGGTCCGGCGGCTCGACGAAGGGGAAGCGGGCGATGTCGCCGAGCCGGAGCGAGGCCATCTGGAGGATCACGCTGGCGAGGTTGGTCCGCAGGATCTCCGGGTCGGTGAACTCCGGGCGCGCCTGGAAGTCCTCCTCGGAGTAGAGCCGGATCGCGATGCCCTCGGACACGCGGCCGCAGCGGCCGGAGCGCTGGTTCGCCGACGCCTGGCTGATCGGCTCGATCGGCAGCCGCTGCACCTTGGTGCGCACCGAGTAGCGGCTGATGCGCGCCACGCCGGTGTCGACGACGTACCGGATGCCGGGGACGGTCAGCGACGTCTCGGCGACGTTGGTGGCCAGCACGACGCGGCGCACGGTGGAGGGGTGGCTGGAGAACACCTTGTGCTGGTCGGCGGCGCTGAGCCGCGAGTAGAGCGGGACGATCTCGAGCCGGTCGCTGCGCAGCGCCTCGAACGCGTCGGCGGTGTCGCGGATCTCGCGCTCGCCCGGCAGGAAGACCAGCACGTCGCCCGGCCCCTCCGCCGACAGCTCGCGGACCGCGTCGACGATCGCCTCGGTCTGGTCGCGCTGGACGGCCTCGCCCTCCTCGTCGCTCTCCGGGAGCTCGAGGAGCGGGCGGTAGCGGACCTCCACCGGGTAGGTGCGTCCCGACACCTCGACGACCGGGGCCCCGAAGTGCTCGGCGAAGCGCTCCACGTCGATCGTGGCGCTGGTGATGATCACCTTGAGGTCGGGCCTGCGCGGCAGCAGGCGCTTGAGGTAGCCGAGGAGGAAGTCGATGTTGAGGCTGCGCTCGTGGGCCTCGTCGATGATGATCGTGTCGTACGCGCGGAGGTCGCGGTCGCGCTGGAGCTCGGCGAGCAGGATGCCGTCGGTCATCAGCTTCACCCGGCTCGCGCGGCTGGTGCGGTCGGTGAAGCGGACCTGGTAGCCCACGACGTCCCCGAGCTCGGTGCCGAGCTCGTCGGCGATCCGCTCGGCCACCGAGCGCGCGGCGATCCGGCGGGGCTGGGTGTGCCCGATGAGCCCGCCGCCTCCGGCCCGGCCGAGGCCGCGGCCGAGCTCGAGGCAGATCTTCGGCAGCTGCGTGGTCTTCCCCGAGCCGGTCTCGCCGGCGACGATGACGACCTGGTGGTCGCGGATCGCCGCGGCGATGTCGTCGCGGCGGGCGGAGACCGGGAGCTCGGGCGGGTAGGTGATCTTCACAACGGACGCCATTCTCACCCACCCCGGCAACCGGGTTCGCCGCGGCGTGCGGTCCCGGCCGGCGCCGACCGGCCGGGACCGGGCTCAGGAGCTCGAGCCGCTGTCGGAGCCCTCGCCCTCCGGCGGTGTGGTGGGCGGCAGCTGCCCGGGCACGCCGCGCGGGCCGCGCTCCATGCCGCCTCGCCCGTCGGGCCCGGGGGCGCGGTCGTCGCGGTGCACCCAGCCGCCGTGGTCCCGGGGACCGTCGTGGGTGACGGCGTGCACCGCTGCCGTGCCGAGCCCGCCGACGATGACGCCCGCGAGAGCGGAGGCGAGGAGGGCGGCGAGGCCGAACGTCCGGTTGCCGTCGGAGCGCCGCAGGGAGCGCAGCCGCTCGCGGAAGCGGCGGCGGCCGGGAGGCGCCTCGGCCGGCGTCTCTGCGGCGACGCGGGGGGACTCTCGAGGGGCGGGGCCGGCGGCACGCACCGGCTGGGTCTCGTCGGGCCGGGGAGCGGCCTGCTGGTCGTCGTTCATGGGAGCGAGCGTGGTCCGGCTTGCTGTGCCGGGACTGTGCGTGACCTCTGTGTCCGCCCAGACCTCCGAGGGTTCCTGCGGGGCGATGTCGAGAACTGGCGCAGGACTCCGTCCCCGGAATGGAGGCGGCCACAATGGGCTGCACCTCACCAAGGAGACCGACATGCCGAAGTACCTCCTCCTCAAGCACTACCGCGGCGCGCCGACCCCGCTCAACGAGGCGCCGATGGACCAGTGGAGCCCCGAGGAGGTCGATGCCCACATGGCGTTCATGGACGAGTTCGGCAAGCGCCTCGAGGCCAACGGCGAGCTCGTCGACGCCCAGGCCCTCTCGCCGACCGGGGCGTGGGTCAGCGCCGACGCCGAGGGGAGGACCGCGGTCACCGACGGCCCGTTCGCCGAGACCAAGGACCTCATCGCCGGCTGGTACGTCATCGACGTCGACGGCTGGGACCGGGCCGTCGAGCTCGCCACGGAGCTCTCGCTGGCGCCCGGCAAGGACGGCAAGCCCATCCACGAGTGGCTCGAGGTGCGGCCCTTCTACGGCGCGCCGACGGCCACCGACTGACAGCGACGACGATGTCGTACGCCTTCGACGAGGCGACGCTGCGGCCACTGGTGCCGCAGGTGATCGGGGTCCTCGTCCGCCGCGGAGCCGACTTCGCGGCGGCCGAGGACGCCGTCCAGGACGCCCTCGTCGAGGCGTGGCGGACCTTCGGCGACGGTGCGGCGGACCAGCCGCGCGACCTCAAGGGCTGGCTGGTCACGGTGGCGTGGCGCCGGTTCATCGACACCGTGCGGTCCGAGACCGCCAGGCAGCGGCGCGAGCTCGCCGTCGACGCCGAGCCGGAGGTGGGCCCGACCGAGGACGCCGACGACACCCTGCGCGTCTTCTTCCTCTGTGCCCACCCGGCGCTCACCCCTGCGTCGGCGGTGGCGCTCACCCTGCGCGCGGTCGGCGGCCTGACGACGCGGCAGGTCGCCGAGGCCTACCTCGTGCCCGAGGCGACGATGGCGCAGCGCATCAGCCGGGCCAAGAAGACCGTCTCGGGCCAGTCGCTCGACCAGCCGGGCGACCTCGCGACCGTGCGGCGGGTGCTCTACCTCGTCTTCAACGAGGGCTACACCGGCGACGTCGACCTCGCCGCGGAGGCGATCCGGCTGACCCGGCAGCTGGCCACGCTCGCCGCGGACCCGGAGACCGACGGGCTGCTCGCGCTGATGCTGCTGCACCACGCGCGCCGGCCAGCCCGGACCCGCGCGGACGGGACGCTCGTACCCCTCGCCGACCAGGACCGCGGCCTGTGGGACACCGCCCTCGTCGAGGAGGGGGTCGCGGTCCTGCAGTCGGCGCTGGCCTGCGAGCAGCGCGGCGAGTTCCAGCTCCAGGCCGCTGTCGCGGCGCTGCACGCCGACGCGCGGAGGGCCGAGGGGACCGACTGGGTGCAGATCGTGCAGTGGTACGACGAGCTGCTGGCACTCACCGGCAGCCCGGTCGTCCGGCTCAACCGGGCGGTCGCGGTCGGCGAGGCCGACGGCGCCCGTGCCGGTCTCGCCGCGCTCGCCGACGTCGACCCCGACCTGCCGCGCCACCGTGCGGCGTCGGCGTACCTCCACGAGAAGGCGGGCGAGCACGCGGCGGCCGCGAGGTTGTACGCCGAGGCCGCCCGACTGGCGACGAACGTCGCCGAGCGGACCCACCTGACCAAGCAGGCGGCGCGGCTGAACCGGCGCTAGGTCGACCGGATGCGTAGGGGCTCGTGACGCTGCGCGTCCTGGCGACTGCGCTCGGGTGGCTATCTGGTGGCGACGAGCCGACTGGCGCGCCCCGCCGGCGCGGCACGCTGACTCGCAGGACAGGCCGCGCACAGGAAACCCACAGCAAGACTCGGCAGGATGCTGTCCATGCAGCAGCAGCTCGCCCGCCACGACGGCTCCCCCGTGCGCGTCCTGGTCGTCGACGACGAGGTCAACATCGCCGAGCTCCTCGCGATGGCCCTGCGCTACGAGGGCTGGGACCTCCGGATGGCGCACAGCGGGACCCAGGCGGTGGCGGCGGCCCGCGACTTCCGCCCGGACGCGGTGGTGCTCGACATCATGCTGCCCGACTTCGACGGCCTCGAGGTGCTGCGCCGCATGCGCGCCGACGGCAGCGACGTGCCCGTGCTCTTCCTCACCGCCAAGGACGCCGTCGAGGACCGGATCGCGGGCCTGACGGCGGGCGGCGACGACTACGTGACCAAGCCGTTCTCGCTGGAGGAGGTGGTGGCCCGGCTGCGTGGCCTCATCCGCCGCGCCGGCACCGCCGCACAGGCCGACGCCGGCAACGTGCTGGTCGTCGGCGACCTCACGCTCGACGAGGACAGCCACGAGGTGCACCGCGCCGGCACCGGGATCACCCTCACGGCCACCGAGTTCGAGCTGCTGCGCTTCCTCATGCGCAACCCGCGGCGGGTGCTCAGCAAGGCGCAGATCCTCGACCGGGTCTGGCAGTACGACTTCGGCGGGCAGGCCAACGTCGTGGAGCTCTACATCTCCTACCTGCGCAAGAAGGTCGACGCCGGCCGCGAGCCGATGATCCACACCATGCGCGGCGCCGGCTACGTGCTCAAGCCGGCCCCATGAGGCTGCGCCTCCCGGCGACCCTCACCGCCCGGCTGGTGGCCGTGGCGGTGCTGCTGGTCGCGGTGACGGCCCTCCTCATCGGGACCGCGACCACCCTGGCGATGAAGCAGAACCTCGAGACGCAGCTCGACGCCCAGGCCACCGAGTCGCTCGTGAAGACCGTCAACTCCCCCCGCGGCCGGCCCGACGGCGACGGACGCAGCGGCTTCGACCCGTTCCGCGACATCTCCCGGCAGTACGAGGGGGCGCTCGTGGCGGTCCTGCCCGAGCAGGGCGAGGCCACCGGCGCGGTCCGCACCGAGGGGGACGACGAGAGCTGGAGCGTCGCCGAGCCGCTGTCGCAGCGCCAGCTCGACGCCCTCCACGACGACATGCCCTACGCCGAGTACGAGCCGGCCACCCTCCGCGTGCCGGGCCTCGGCAGCTACCGCGTGGTGTGCCACCAGGGCGAGGGCGGCTGGATCGTGGTCGGACTGCCGACCACCGGCGTCACGCGTACGATCGCCGACCTGGTCCGCCTCGAGCTGCTCGCGACCCTCCTCGGCGTGCTGGCCGCGGCCGGCGTCGGCACCTGGGTCGTGCGCCGCCAGCTGGCCCCGCTGCGGGAGGTCGCCGCGACGGCCCACCGCGTGGCCGAGCTCCCGCTCGCGTCCGGGGAGATCGACATGGCCGCGCGGGTGCCCGACCGGCTCACCGACGAGCGCACCGAGATCGGCCAGGTCGGCTCGGCGCTCAACGCGATGCTCGACCACGTCGAGGACTCGCTCGGCCGCCGCCACCGCAGCGAGCAGCAGGTGCGCCAGTTCGTCGCCGACGCCTCCCACGAGCTGCGCACCCCGCTCGCGACGATCGCGGGGTACACCGAGCTCGCGCGCCGACGTCCCGAGACCGGTGGCACGGCGCTCGACAAGGTCGAAGCCGAGTCCGCGCGGATGACCGCGCTGGTCGAGGACCTGCTGCTGCTGGCCCGGCTCGACGCCGGCCGGCCGCTGGAGAGCCGGCCCGTCGACCTGTCGAGGCTCCTGCTCGAGGCCGTCGACGATGCCCGGGTGCTCGACGCCGAGCGCTCCTGGCGGCTGGACCTCCCCGACGAGCCCATCACCGTCACCGGCGACGAGGCGCGGCTGCACCAGGTCGCGACCAACCTGCTCACCAACGCGCGCAAGCACACCCCGCCGGGCAGCACGGTGACCGTGTCCGGCACGACGGCGGGGTTCAGCGTCCACGACGACGGGCCGGGGTTCGCCCCCGACCTCGCGCCCCACGCGTTCGAGCGGTTCACCCGCGGCGACGCCGCCCGGAGCCGGGGCGGCGCAGGCCTCGGCCTCTCGCTGGTGGAGGCGATCGTGGCGGCCCACGGCGGCTCGGTGGCGCTCGAGAGCCGGCCCGGCGACACGACGGTCACCGTCACGCTGCCTGCGCGCGCCTCCTGACCGCCGGCCTCGGGTGTCGACGCGGCGCCCGTGTCCCGCGAGATCCCGTCGAGTGGGCGCCAGTGTGCCGCCACATCGCGTCGAGTGGGCGCCAGTGTGCCGCCACATCCCGCCGAGTGGGCGCCAGTGTGCCGCCACATTCCGTCGAGTCGGCGTCGACGTCCTGGGCTCGGGACATCTGCGCCGACTCGACGCGAGGGCTCGGGACATCTGCGCCGACTCGACGCGAGGGCTCGGGACATCTGCGCCGACTCGACGCGAGATCACGAGACACGTGCGCCTACTCGACGCGTCTGGGTGGCGCTCGAGAGCCGGCTTGGCGACACGACGGTCACCGTCCACCTCCCCTCGCCGCCGACGCCGACTGGTAGAGATGACGCATGGAGCCCGGCACCCCGATCCGCTGCGAGATGACCAAGTGGGGTGACCGTCCGCACTGGCGGTTCTCCGGCATCCTGCTCGGGTCCGACGAGCACGGCGACTGGCTCGGCTTCCCGGAGGGCACGCACAACCACCGGCCCGGCTACGAGTTCCGCTCCGACGTCGACGCCGTCACCCTGGTGCCGGCCGGCCGCTGGTACGTCGCGACCTTCCACGAGCCGGGCGTCTGGTGCGACCTCTACGTCGACATCACCACCCCACCGACCTGGGAGGGCGACGTGCTGCGGGCCGTCGACCTGGACCTCGACGTGATCCGCATGTCCCGCGTGCCGGCCGCGCCTCCGCCGGGGCGGGTCGCCGGCCCCGGTGAGGTCTTCGTCGACGACGAGGACGAGTTCGCCGAGCACCAGGTGGCGTTCGGCTACCCCGCCGAGGTGGTCCAGCAGGCGCAGGCCAGCTGCGACGAGCTCGTCCGGGCCGTCCGCGCGGGGCTGCCGCCGTTCGACGGCGCCCACCGCCGGTGGCTCGCCGAGCTGACCCGGCTCACTCGCTCCCCGTCCTCCTGAGGGCCCGCCGCTCCGCGCGGGTCAGGGCGCGGAAGGGGCCGACCAGGCGGGGGCCGGAGAGCCGGTTCTCCAGCCGGCGCGCCTCCCGCTTGAGCGGCTGGGCGACGTACTCCCCCAGGATGACGCCCGAGGCGAGAGCGATGGCGACCGAGATCGCGGTCATCAGCGCGAAGATGCCCTGCGAGACGAAGGGGCCGCCGTCGGACAGGAACGCCAGCCCGCGGTAGATCGAGAGTCCCGGGAGGAACGGGACGATCGCAGGCACGGCGACGACCAGGGGCGGCACCCGCACCCGCCCCGCGACGGCGTACGCCACCAGGCCGATGAAGAGGGCCGCCGCACCGGCCGAGGCGACCCGGCCGAACCCCGCCAGCGCGACCGCCTGGGAGATCAGCGCCGCGACGCCGGTGGTGAGGGCGATGGGCAGCACCGCGCGGCGCGGCGCGTACGACGCGACGCTGAAGGCGGCGGCCGACACGGCCGCGCCGCCGAGGATCGTAGGGAGGTCCGACACGCCGCGGGCCGCACCCGGCACCAGGTCGCCGAGCCCGAGGCCGACGGCCTCCGCGACCGAGATGCCGAGCGCGACGCCGGCGATGATCCCCGCGGTCGCCATCATCGCCTCGATCAGGCGTGCGCTCGCGGTGAGGTAGAAGCCGGTGAGGGCGTCCTGGACCGCGCCCATCAGGCCGATCCCCGCGAGCAGCATGATGATGTTGGCAGTCACGACCAGCGACGGGTCGACGTCGACCGGTGACGCGGCGACGGCGCCGGCGAGGAGGGTCGCGATCGCCCCGCCGGCCACCTGGAGGTAGAAGAACGGCAGCCGGCGCCGGGCGAGCACCAGCTGCACGCGGTCGATGAGGGCCGCGGCGAGCGCCGCGACGGCCGAGACGACCAGACCGCCGCCGAGGAAGACGCCGACCGCAGCGGCCATGACCATCCAGGCGACGGTCACCGCCCACCGCGGAAAGGCGTGCCCGAGCGAGACGATCGTGGCCATCCGGGAGCGCGCGAGGTAGAGGTCCGCCCGGTCGGTGAGGACGTCGCGCACAAGGTGGTCGACCGCGGTCAGGTCCTCGTAGTCGATGTCGCGCTGCTGGACGTGGCGCATCATCAGCGTCGGCACGTCGTCGCCGGGGCCCTGGTGGCTCATCGACAGCGCCGTGAACGTCACGTCGATCTCCGCCGTTCGCAGCCCGAGGTGGTCGGCGACCGACCGCATCGTCGCCGTCACGTCGGCCGCCCCGGCGCCCGAGGACAGCAGCATCTCGCCGATGCGCAGGCACAGGTCCATCGTCAGGTGGACCTCACGGGCCCGCTCGGCCGCTGCCTCGCGCTCGTCGTCGTGCTGGTCGGTCCGGTCGTGCTGATCCACCTGTCCATGGTGGCAAAGGCGGGACAGGTTCCGTCACAGGGGTGATCCCGCCCGAGGCGGCGCTCCCTAGACTCGGCGCATGCGCATCGACTTCCACGCGTCGGAGCGACCGACCCTCGGCGTGGAGTGGGAGCTCGCGCTCGTCGACCGCGCCAGCCGGGACCTCGTCAGCGTCGCGTCCGAGCTCCACGAGCTGGCGGCCGGGCGGCTGGACACCCCGGACCGGCTGCACAAGGAGCTGCTCCGCAACACGATCGAGGTCGTCACCGGCATCTGCGGCACCGCCGGCGAGGCGGCCGAGGACCTGCGCAGCACGCTGGCGGTCGTCGCCCCCGCCGCCCGCGAGCTCGGCGTCGACCTCCTCGGCGCCGGGTCGCACCCCTTCGCCGACTGGTCGCACCAGCAGCTCACCGAGGGCCACCGCTACGCCGAGCTGATCAACCGCACGCAGTGGTGGGGCCGCCAGATGCTGATCTGGGGCGTCCACGTGCACGTGGGGATGCCCGAACGGGACCGGGTGATGCCGGTGCTGGCGTCGATGCTGACGACGTACCCCCATCTCCTCGCGCTGTCCGCGAGCTCACCGATCTGGGCCGGCCAGGACACCGGGTACGCCTCGAACCGGGCGCTGATGTTCCAGCAGCTGCCCACTGCGGGACTGCCGTTCGCCTTCGACACGTGGGCCGAGTTCGAGAAGTGCATCGAGGACCAGACCACGACGGGGATCATCGACTCGATGGCCGACGTGCGGTGGGACCTGCGGCCCGCGCCGCACCTGGGCACGCTCGAGCACCGGGTCTGCGACGGCATGTCCGACCTGCGCGAGCTCGCCGCGCTCACCGCGCTCGTCCACTGCCTCGTCGTCGACCTCGACACCCGGCTCGCGGCCGGCGAGGACCTGCCCACGATGGCGCCGTGGCAGGTGCAGGAGAACAAGTGGCGCGCCGCGCGCTACGGCCTCGACGCGATCGTCATCCTCGACGACCGCAACCGCGAGCGGCTGGTCACCGACGACCTCGCCGACCTCCTCGACCGGCTCTCGCCCGTGGCACGGCGGCTCGGCTGCGAGGCCGAGCTGCGCGCGGTCGCCGACATCCCCACGCGCGGGGCGTCCTACCAGCGGCAGCGAGCCGTCGCGCACGAGTCGGGCGGCGACCTGGTCGCCGTCGTCGACGCGCTCGTCGACGAGCTCGAGCACTCCCTCAAGGCCTGACCCGCCGCACCGCGCGCCGTCGTCGCTGGCCGCGGGGAGGCACGCACCTCACGCCTCGCGCCGCGGCCTCCGCGTCACGGGAGCGGTGGGTCCACCTCGAGGCCTCCGCCGACCTGCTCGGCCACCGCCGCCAGCCGGGCGCGGGTGATGTCCGCGACCGTGGCGAGGCCCGCGAGGCCGGCGTTCGAGCCCTCGCGGGTGGGCTCCGCGGAGTTGATGCTGATGCAGCGGCGGGTGCCGCCGTCGGCGGCGTTGGCCAGGGCGACCGCGTGGCCGGTGGTGCCACTTCCCGCGAACGGGTCGAGCACCACGACGTCGCCGGGCAGCGTCGAGAGGATCCGACGCACCAGGCCGGTCGGCTTCGGCGACTCGAACACGTGACCGACCAGCGCCTTGAGCTCGGCGACGGCGGTGTCCGTCGAGCCGATCTCCTCGGCGAGCCAGATGGTGCGCAGCTTCTTGCGTCGACCGCCCTCCCGGTGGAGCCAGTCCCGCTGGAAGACGTCGGCACGCTCGCCGGAGCGACCACGGATCACCCGGCACTCGAGGTCGTCGGGGCGCTCGTCGACCCGGGCCCGGGACCAGCGCCACACCGCCGGCCGGCCGTCGCCGAAGACGGGCGTGAGCTCGACGCTGCCGGCGAACGCGGTGGTCGAGACCCGACCGGTCCCGGGGTCGCCGTGGAGCGAGAAGTGCAGTGTCGGCGTGGTGAGCGGGTTGAACTTCTTGTTGGTGTTGCGCAGGGGCAGGTAGCGGAACCGGCGGCCGTCGGCGGCGGTGAGGGGGAAGTCCGCCTCGTCGACCGACTCCGCGCTGCTGCCGTCGACGGCGCAGCCCGGCAGGTGGCGGGCGTAGGCCAGCACGTACTCGTGGCTGGTGGCGAAGCCGCGGCCGAGCTGGCGTCCCTTGGGGTTGAGGTTGACCACCACCTGCGCCATGAAGTTCGCCTCGCCGAACACCTCGTCCATCAGCAGCCGCAGGTGCGCCACCTCGTTGTCGTCGATGCTGACGAAGACCGCACCGTGCGGGGCGAGCGCCTCGCGCACGGCGTCGAGCCGGGGGCGCATCATCGCCGTCCAGGCTGCGTGCCGGCCCGCGTACGGGTCCGCGTGGGAGCCGTCGCGGAAGCGGTCGGCGTACGCGAAGTCGTTGCCGGTGTTGTAGGGCGGGTCGGTGTAGACGACGTCGACCGACCCCGGCGCGAGCCGCGGCAGCACGTCGAGGTTGTCGCCGACGTGCAAGGTGTTCCAGGCCCGGCCTCGCGCCAGCTCGTCCGCCGGACCGCCGGCCGCACCCTCCGCACCGCCGGCTGCGGGCGCGGGCTGGTCGGGCACGGACGGCAGCCTAGGCGCTGGGGAGGAGCCCGGCGACGGACCGACCGGCCCCGAGCATCAATTGTCCCACCAGTCCCACGACGTCCTTTACTCTGGAGCGCGTGCCTTCCTCCACGCGCCGCCTCCTGACCGCCACACCGCTGACCGTCGCCACCGCCGGCGTGCTCGTCGCCGGCCTCGCCCTCAACGTCGGTGCCGGCCCCTCCGCCGCCGACGCGGGCGACGCTCGCGGCCGGAGCCTGGCGTACGACACCCAGAGCGGGTACCGCGGCCGCAACCAGACCTCCGACGGCAAGCCGGGCGTCGTGGTCGGGCCCCCGGTGAGCGCCCGGGGCCGCACGGCGCAGGTGCGGAACGACGTCAGCTACCAGATCGCGCCCGGCGTCGTGCTGCGCGAGTGGGACCAGGTGGACGGCCGGCAGCCGGTCGGGCAGGTCCGGATGAACCTCGTGACGGTCGACCTCGACGCCGCGAACATCACGTTCGAGGAGCTCTCCCCCACCTACGTCACCAGCCGCAAGAAGGTCAGCCAGCTCGGCGGCTGGAACGACGCGCTCGCGGCGATCAACGGCGACTTCTTCGACATCGGCAACACCGACGCCCCGCTGGGCGTCACCGTGAACCGGGAGCGCGGGATCCTCGGTGGCTCCCGCGAGGGCTGGATCCCGGGCGTCAACTCGACGCTGTGGTTCGACGACTCGGGCCCGCACGTCGGGCCGCTGAGCCTGCAGTACACGATCAGGCAGCGGAGGGCGTGGACCGTCAGCGGCATCAACCACCCGCGCATCCCGGCGGGCCAGATCGGGGTCTTCACCTCCGACTGGCACCGCACCGAGGGCTACCGCGTCACCTCGGGCAAGAAGCGCGCCCGCGAGGTGGTCCTGCGCAACAACCGCGTCGTCTCCAACCGCCCCAAGCTGTCGAGCGGCCGGAAGATCCACAAGGAGGAGCGGGTGCTCGTCGGCACGGGCAGCGCCGCGGGCAAGCTGGCCACCCTCAAGCGCGGCAAGAAGATCACGCTGTCCAAGCGCATCGAGGGCGGCCGGCCCACGGTGGCGATCAGCGGTGACCGGCCGCTGCTGGTGAACGGCGTGCGCACCGTCATCAACAACACCATCGCGCACCCGCGCACCGCGGTGGGCATCGACGCCGACGGCCGCCAGCTGTTCATCCTCGTGGTCGACGGGCGCTCCTCGGCCAGCCGCGGGTACACGATGGTCGAGCTGGCCGACATGATGACGGCCCTCGGCGCGGAGAACGCCATCAACCTCGACGGCGGCGGCTCCTCGGCGATGTACAGCCGCACCGGCACCGGCGAGATGGGCGTGGTCAACGAGCCCTCCGACGGCGGCGAGCGCCTCGTGCCCAACGCGTTCGGGGTGGTCTACCACGCCGAGCTGCCGCCGGTGGTCCCGATCGTGCCGACCCCCACCCCGGTGCCCCCCACCACGACGCCGACGCCCTGACCGGACGGGACGACCCGAGGAAGATCCAGCGACGACCCGGCGGACGGGGCGGCGGCTCAGGCGTCCGGCGCCGCGAACACCACGACGTAGGTGACCGGCGCCAGGCACTGCACCGTGCTCTTCGGCAGCTGCGCGACGACCTCGAAGCCGGCCTCGCCGGCGTCGACGGTCACGCTGCGCGGCGGCTCGCACCCGGTGGCCGCCACGGCGCCGTAGGGCGTCGCGCCCGGCCCCTCGACCTCCGCGACCGCCGACGCGACCTTCTCGGGCAGCCCGTTCTGCAGCCCGACGACGAAGTCCTGCACGGCCCGGTCGCCGTCGAGGGCGAACGCCAGCGTCGAGGGCGACCCGCCGCCCTCGGTGGCGTCCACCACCACGGCCTCGGTGACGCCGGCGGTGCCGGTGGCCGGGATCGTCGCCGGGGCGACCGGCGCGGCAGTGGGCGTCCCGGACGGTGACTCGGACGGTGACTCCGACGACGTCCCGGCCGGGCTCGACGCCCCCTTCGAGCCCGCCGGGTCGGTGGCGGAGCCGCCGTCGGAGCCGCAGGCGGTCAGCCCGGCGGCCAGCGCCAGCCCGAGGACGGGGCCGACGACGCGCGCCGGGGTCGGGCGGGGACGGGCGCCCGAGCGGCGCAGGAAGGTGCCCGAGGAGCTGTCCGTGGAGGTGTCCGTGGAGGTGTCCGTGGAGGTGCGCATGGCCGTTGGACGGCAGCCATGCCTCGCCGGCTCCCTCCTGCGGGCTCGGCTGCGGACGCCGCGTCGACGGGGCGGGGCCGGACTGGCAGGCTGTGCGCCGTGAGCGAGGCAGGGGTCCCGGCGGAGCCGGTGCGCGAGGCCGTGCGGGCGTACGCCGCGCGGCAGCCGCAGATCGCCACGGCCACCGCGGCGTGGGTCACCCGGATCCGGACGCTGCTCGACGACGCGGGCATCGACTACCTCAGCGTCACCGGCCGCACCAAGAGCGTGGCGTCGTTCGCGGCGAAGGCCAACCGCACCGTCGAGGGACGCCTGCTCTACCCCGATCCGCTCGAGCAGATCACCGACCAGGTCGGCGTCCGCGTGATCACCTACGTCCACAGCGACGTCGCGGCCGTCGCCGAGCTGCTCGACGACGAGCTCGTCATTCTCGACGACCGCGACCTCGGCGAGGAGACCGCACGCTCCGGCCGCTTCGGCTACGCCAGCCGCCACCTGCTCGTCCGGGCCGGCGACGACGGGCACGAGGACCTCGCGAGCGAGCGGGCGAGCGTGCAGGTGCGGACCGTGCTGCAGCACGCCTGGGCGGAGTTCGAGCACGACATCCGCTACAAGGGCAATGTCCCCGACGACGCCGCCGCCGACCTCGACCGCCGCTTCACGCTTGCCGCCGGCCTGATCGAGCTGGCCGACCGGGAGTTCGCCACGATCCGCGAGCGGATCCAGGCGGCCGCACCGGGTCGGGCCGCCGAGCCGGAGGCCGACCACATCGTCGGCCAGGACCTCGCGACGTTCCTCGCCGGGCACTACAGCGACGCCGGCTGGTCGCACACCGACCACTACGACTGGATCGCGGGCCTGCTCGCCGAGCTCGGCATCGACAGCGTCGACGACCTCGCCGACCTGCTGACCTCCGTCGACGCCGACGCGGTGATCCGCCGGATGGGCTACCGCTACCCGGCGGGGGCCGTGCGCCGGCTGGACGACGCGCTGCTGGCGATCTTCGGCGAGCAGTACGTCACCCTGGAGGGCAACCGGCACCGCGTGCCGCTCCTGCGGGCCCGGATGGAGAAGCTCACCACGCCCGAGAGCCGCGACCCGCGGTAGGAGGCGGCCCCTAGGGTGGGCGCCATGAGCCGGCCGTCGTGGACCACCGTCGCCCCCGTCCTGGCCGCCGTGGCGCTGGTGCCGGCCTGGTTCACCCACCCCGAGGGGATCGTCCTCGGCGTCCTCGCCGTGCTGCTGGTCGGTGCGGTCCTCGCCGCGGTCCACCACGCCGAGGTGGTCGCCCACCGGGTCGGGGAGCCGTACGGCTCACTGGTCCTCGCGGTCGCGGTGACCATCATCGAGGTGGGCCTCATCGTCACGCTCATGGTGACCGCCGACAAGGACGCCTCCGGCCTGGCCCGCGACACGGTCTTCGCGGCGGTGATGATCACCGTCAACGGCATCGTCGGCCTGTCGCTGCTGGTCGGCGCCCTGAAGCACCACCTCGCCGTGTTCAACCCCGAGGGCACCGGCGCCGCGCTGGCCACCGTCATCGCCCTGGCCGTGCTGTGCCTGGTCGTCCCGTCGGTGACCACGTCGCAGCCGGGCCCGGAGTTCACGGGAGCGCAGCTGGCGTTCGCCGCGATCGCGTCGCTGGCGCTCTACGGCATGTTCGTCTTCACCCAGACCATCCGGCACCGTGACTTCTTCCTGCCGGTCAGCCACGGGCAGCACTCGCCGGTGGTGACGTCGGCCGGCGGCGGCGACTCCTTCGAGCACGAGCCGGTCGACCTCGACGACGACGGCCACGCCGACCCGCCGAGCAACCGCGCCGCCCTCGGCAGCCTCGTCCTGCTCGTCGTCTCGCTCGTGGCGGTCGTCGGCCTCGCCAAGATCGAGTCCCCGGCGATCGAGTCGGGCGTCGCCGCCCTGGGCTTCCCGCAGGCCGTCGTCGGCGTGGTCATCGCCCTGCTGGTGCTCGCGCCCGAGACGATCGCGGCGGTCCGCGCGGCGGCCCGCAACCGCGTGCAGGTGAGCCTGAACCTGGCGCTTGGGTCGGCGATGGCGTCGATCGGGCTCACGATCCCCGCCATCGCCGTCGCCGGCATCTGGCTCGACGGCCCGCTCGAGCTCGGCCTCAACCAGCTCCAGACGGTGCTGCTGGCCCTCACCGCCGCGGTCGCGATCCTCACCGTCGTCCCGGGTCGCGCCAAGCCGCTGCAGGGCGGCGTCCACCTGGTCCTGCTCGCGTCGTTCCTGTTCCTGACGATCGCCCCGTAGCCCGCGCCGGTCGCCCACGGGGCCCGGACACGACGACGCCGGCCCCGGGCGTGGGCCCGGGACCGGCGTCGGAGCGGTGGTCAGCCGAAGTACTTGGCGTAGATCTTGTCGTAGGTGCCGTCCTCGCGCAGGTCGGCGAGCGCGCTGTTGATGGTGCGCAACAACGGGATGTTGCCGTCCTTCTTCACCGCCATGCCGTACTGCTCGCCGGTGTCGAACTCCCGGGCGGTCTTCAGCCGCGGGTTGTCCGCCACGAACTGGCCGGAGACGGTGTTGTCGAGCATCGCGGCGTCGAGCTCGCCGGCGTCGAGGGCGGCCTGCAGGCCGGCCGCGTCGTCGTACGCCCGCACCTGCGTGGTCTCCGGGGCGAAGTCGCTCAGGTAGGTCTCGCCGGTGGTCTCCTTCTGGACGCCGACGCGTTGCCCGGCCAGCTCCTCGAGCTCGTCCAGGCCGGAGCCGCGCGGCGTGATGAGCGCCTGCTTGGCGTCGAAGTAGGGGCTCGAGAAGTCGAGCACGCGGGCCCGCTCACCGGTGATCGTCATCGCCGAGATGGCGAGGTCGCAGACGTCGCTGTTGAGCGACTCGCCCGAGGTGATGTCGTCGAACGACACGTCGACGACGTCGAGCTCGGCGTCGAGGTCCTCGGCGACCTCGCGCACCAGGTCGATGTCGAACCCGGTGGGCTTGCCGCCCTTCAGGTACTCGAACGGCTCGTAGGGCATGTCGGTGCAGACGGTGAGCGCGCCGCCGAAGACCAGCGACACCTCGCTCAGGGAGTCGGCCTCCTGGCCCTGCGCGCTGCCACCGCAGCCGCTCAGCGTGGCCAGCAGAGCCACGGAGGACAGGGCGGCAGCCGCGACGCGGGCCGGGTTCGTGCGCAGGATCGAACGGGTCATGGCGTCAGTTCGCATTCACGGTGAGCGACTCGCGCAGTCGCATGAGGGCGTATTCGGTGATCTTCACGAGGGCACCCTTGGCCTGCTCGCGGTCGCGGGCGTCGAGGCTGATGATCGGGACGTCGGCGGGCAGCGCCAGCGCGGCGGCGATCTCCTCCGCGGGGTATCGCGGGACGCCGTCGAACTCGTTGACCGCGACGATGAACGGGATGCCCTTGGACTCGAAGTAGTCCAGCGGCGAGAACGACTCGTCGAGCCGCGCGACGTCGACCAGCACGATGGCGCCGATGGCGCCGCGGCACAAGTCGTCCCACATGAACCAGAACCGACGCTGGCCGGGGGTGCCGAAGAGGTAGAGGACCAGGTCCTCGGCCAGGGTGAGGCGGCCGAAGTCCATGGCGACCGTGGTGGTGGCCTTGGTCGGCACCGCGGCGAGGTCGTCCACGCCCTCGGACTCGTTGGTCACGAGTGCCTCGGTGCGCAGGGGGTCGATCTCGGAGACGGCGCCGACCAGCGTCGACTTGCCGACGCCGAAGCCGCCCGCAATGACGATCTTCGTCGACGCAGCCGCACGCTGTGCCTTAGTAGTTTCGAAGTCCACGGAGGGTCCTTTCGATGAGCTCGAGACGCTCATCTGTCGACGTCTTCTCGGTGATGGTGGCCTGGATGCGGATCAGGCCCTGGTCGATCAGGTCACCCAGCAGCACCCGGGTGACGCCGATCGGCATCTTGGTGAGGGCCGACACCTCGGCCACGGAGCGCCGGTCGCAGACCTCGAGGACCTGCGCGGCGGAGGGAGTGAGGACGGGCGCCTCTGCACCGGGCTGGAGGCGGAGCGTCGCCTCCATGGCCAGGTCGACCGTGGCGGCCGTCCGACCAGCCGTGATGGTGTAGGACCGGATGAGGCGGGGGCGGTAGTCCTCGTCCTCCGGGTCGAGTGGCGGCGTCACGGCACGGGACCGGTCAGCCGCTCGTACCGACGCGGGCCTGGGCCTCGACGGTACGTCCCACGCGGTCCACCAGGAGGGCCATCTCGTAGCCGACCTGCCCGATGTCGGCCTCCTCGGTGGTGAGCACGGTGAGGTTCGACCCGTCACCGACGCTCATCAGCATGAGGAACCCCATCTCCATCTCGACGATGGTCTGCATCACCGAGCCACCCTCGAAGAGGCGGGCGGCGCCGACCGCGAGGCTGGCGAGCCCGGAGGAGACGGCCGCGACCTGCTCGGCGCGCTCACCGGGGATGCTGGTGCTCGAGGCCATGAGGAGGCCGTCGGCCGACACGAGGATGGCGTGCGCGGCGTCGGGCACGTCGTCGACGAAGCGCGACATCACCCAGTCGAGGTCGCGGTCGTCAGTGGTGCTGGCGGGGGCGGCGGAGAATTCGTGCGTCATGCGGGGCCTGCTTCCGTGTGCTGAGTGGAACTTCTGGCTGCTCGTCGACCGCGGGACACGCCCGCGGTGTGGGCCTGGAGCCGGCGACGGATGGCCTCGGGGTCACGCGTCTTGGCTGCCGTGGGCGGGGTGACGCTACCGGGGACGAGGCGCTCCCCCGGGGCTCGTCGGGGAAGACCGACGGGCGTCGACTCGACGGCCGGCGACTCCTCGGCGACCTGCTCGGCGATCTCCCACCCGCGGTCCACCTCGGTCTCGCGGATCTCGCTCGCGTCGCCGCTGAGCCAGCCCGAGCGCATGGACTTGAAGATGGGCGACTCGGCACGGGCGGGCTGCGCCTCGGAGCTGCTGGAGCCGTTCGAGGCGGCGGACCCGTACGTGCCGTTGAGGCCGTCGAGCCCGTCGAGGCCGTCGAGGCCGTTGACCGCGGTCGCACCGTTGTCGGCCGCGTACGCGGCGGGGGCGTCGTACGAGCGCTGCGGCTCGGGGGCCACGACCGGCTCCGGCGCGCGGACGACGGGCTCGGGGCGGCGGAACGGCGCGCCGAGGCCCAGCGGGTCGTCGTGGTCGACCTCGACCTCGGGCTCCTCGAACCGGTGTGCTGCCGCCGGCTCGACCGGGGCGGCCACCTCGGCGGCGGGCTCCGGCCGGGGCTCGCGCACCGGCGCGGCCTCGGGCTCGGGCGTCACGTGCGCCGCGGGCTCGTCGAACGCGTCGGCGGGCAGCGGGTCGGACAGCGGGTCGGACAGGGGGTCGGACAGCGGCGCGTACGCCCGGGCGGTCTCGACGGGAGCGACCTGCTCCTCGACGGGCCCGGCCTCGGCCACCGGCTCCGGCGTCGGCTCCTGCGTCGGCTCGGGACCGGCGTCACCGATCCTCGCCTCCTGCTCGGCCTGCGCCCGCTGCCGCGAGGCCAGGGCCGTGATGGGGACGACGCGGGCGACCTTCTCGGCCGGTCGCGGCGCCGCGGCGGCGTCGCCGTCGGCTGCCGCTGCGGCCGGCTGCTCGCGCCTGCCGAACAGCGGACCGGTCGCGCCGGAGGTCTCCGGGGGCAGGAACGCCTCGGCACCCGTGCGGGGCATGTTGGCGCCCGGGTCGCGGCGCGGCAGGAGGCCGCCGAGCGGCGGACGGTCGGGCGTCGGCACGGGGGCCGACGCCGCAGCCGGAGCTGCCGGCGCCACCGGGGCCTGGGCCGGGGCAGCGGGGGCCGGCTGGGCCGGGGCGGGCTGCGCCTGGTGAGGCGGGACGGGCTGGGACTGCGCAGGCGCGGCGGCGGCGGAGTCGGTCGGCAGCGGCTCGAGGTCGGCCTCCGCGCGGTCGGCCCTCGCCTCGGCGGCGTCCTTCTGCGCGGCCTTGGCCTGTGCCGCGGCGGCGCGCTCGGCGGCCTTGGCCTCCGCCTTCTGCGTGCGGGCCAGGTTGCGGGCCTCGCGCTTCGACAGCACCGGGGTCGCGAGCGAGCCGGTCTCCAGCACCTCGGTGCTCGGGGCCGGCGCCGCGACGGACCTGCTCGCCGGCGCGGGCGCGCCGGTCTGCGCGAGGTCGGGCAGCACCGCCGGCGGGAGGAGGACGGTCGCCGTCATGCCGCCACCGGGGTTGCGCGACAGGTGCGCGTGGATGCCGTGGCGCTCGGCGAGGCGGGACACCACGAACAGGCCCATGCGACGAGCGGTGTCGGGCGTGGCCTCGGCGCCGTGCTGGAGGTCGCGGTTGAGCTGCTCGAGCTCGGCCGGCGGCACCCCGAGACCGGCGTCGGTGATCGTCACCGTCACGCCCTCGGCGCCGAGCTTGGCGGCCAGGCGCACGGGCTCGGCGGGCGGCGAGAAGGTCAGCGCGTTGTCGACGAGCTCGGTGAGCAGGTGGACCACGTCGGCCGCGGCCTCGTCGCCCACGCGGGTGGTGAGGTGCGACAGGATCTGCACGCGCTGGTAGTCCTGGACGCCGGAGGTCGCGGCCTGGAGGGCCTCGCCCACGGTGAGACTGAACTGCCCGGCCGCACGGTTCGGGGCATCGGCGAGGATCAGCAGCGAGTCGGCCGTACGACGCATCCGTGAGGCGAGGTGGTCGAGGCGGAACAGCGACTCGAGGCGCTTGGGGTCCTCCTCGTCGTGCTCGAGGCGCTCGATCTGCGCGAGCTGCTGGTTGACCAGCGAGGTCGAGCGGCGCGACAGCGTCACGAACATCGCGTTCACGGTCTGGCGGAGCTGCGCCTCGCCGGAGGCGAGGTGGATGGCCTGGCGGTGGAGGTCGTCGACCGCGCGGGCGACCTGGCCGATCTCCTCGTTGGTGGTGACCTCGATCGGCTTGATCGGCTCGGGCTCCTGGCCGGCCCGGATCCGTGCCACGGCGTCGGGCAGGCGGTGGCGAGCCACGGCGAGCGCGCCCTCGCGGACCTTGCCGATCGGGCCGAGGAGGCTGCGGGCGATGAAGAAGGCGAGCGCGATCGCGGCAGCGAGGGCCAGCAGCGTCAGCACCGCGCCGACGAGGGCGTTGCGCTGGGCGTCGGAGGCGGCCTCGTCGAGCGACTCGCTCACGCCGCTGACGAGCGTCGTCGTGATCGCGTCGTAGGGCGCGTAGGCGTCCCGGCCGTCGAGGTCCGTGGCGGCGTCGTCGCGGATCTGCCCGGCGTGGCGGGTGTTCTGCGTGCGCAGCTCGGCCGTCTCGGCCTCGGCGCCCTCGACCGAGCCCGCGAGACGGTCGATGGCCGCCGCCTCCACGCCGATCTCGGAGAAGAGCTCCTGCGAGCTGGACTGGGACAGCGTCGAGGCCAGCAGGCCCTGCTGCAGCGCCAGCGACAGGCGGCCGCTCATCGCCTGGGAGAGCTGCTCGAGGCGCGGCTCGGGGGTCTCCTGGGCGGCGTTCACGCTGGTGATGAGCTGCGAGACGCTCGACTCGAGCTGGCGGACCAGGGCGATCCACGTGGCCGGGCCGAGGTTCTCCGCGCCCTCGCCGCGCATGGCCTGGCTCAGGTCGAGCAGCGCGTTCACGTGTGCCGTCTGCAGCTCGTCGAGGTCGGCCTGGTCACGGACCTGCGCGAGGCTCTCGGCGTTGGTCGAGATGTCGTCGATGGAGTCGATGAGGTCGCCCTGGCTGGCGGCGCTGTCGGACTGGGCCGCCACCATCGCGGCCTCTGCGGCGGTGAGGTAGTCGATGGCCGGCTGGAGGATGGCGACCTGCTGGGCGCTCCGGGCAGCCTGGCGCGAGTCGCCGTAGTCGCCGGCCACGCGCAGCCCGCCGAGGACGGCGGCGAGCAGCAGCGGGATCGCCAGGGCCAGGGCCATCTTGCGGCCCAGCGGCCAACCGGCGACCGAGAGGGCCGCGCCCTTCCGGGGCTGGGCTGCATCCTGAGTCATGTGTGCCTCGCGTGAGAGTGAGCTGCTGCGACGTCGAAAGCGCGCCGGGGGACCGGAGCAGACTCAACTTAAGGATTGCCGCGACATTCCGTGGCGTTTTCGCAGAACTGTGTCGCGACGGTGTAAGGGAAGGTGTCGCGCGAGGCCCGGGCCGCTCGCTCAGCACCACCCCTTCGGGCTGCGGCGACCCCGCAGACGAGCGCACCCGGAACACCGGGAAGGCACGCCGGCACGACCCGTCCGTCACGCGCGGACGAGGCCGACCTGCCGGCGAGCTGCCTGCGCCGTGTCGGGCGGGCGCGCGCTCAGCCGGCGGACCCGTGGCTGTGCGGCGGCACGACCGGGCCCTCGGACGGCTGGACGACGACGAACCCGGGCCCCTGGAACGCGTACTGGAACGCCTCGCCGGTGCCGCCGCGCAGCATCGAGCGCATGTTCATCGAGCTGACGACCTGCGGCACCAGGTTGGCCGACCAGCAGACGGCGGCGTTGATGTCGACGTAGGTCGGCGACTGCGAGCAGTCGAGGATCAGGGGTTGCCCGTCGCTGGTCAGCGCGACGGTGCCCGTTCCCTGGACCAGGGTGTTGAACATGCCGCCGCTCATCATGCCGGCGCCCTTGACGCGGTGGACGTCGTAGTCCAGCGTCGCGTCCATCGCCAGCAGGGCGCTGCCGTTGACCGAGAGCCCGTCGCCCTCGAGCCGGACGAGGAAGACGTCCTTGGCCGTGTCGGCGAAGAACACCTCGCCCTGGCCGGAGACCGTCATCAGCGGCGTGTCCTCCGACGTCACCAGGCGGCGCATCATCTTGCCGAGCGAGCCGGCCGACTTGTGCTCGAAGGACACCTGGCCCTGGAAGGCGACCATCGACCCCTTGGCCGCGAGCACGGGCTCGCCCAGCACCACTCGCAGCGTCTTGCGGTGGTGGAGGCTGAACCGCTCGGCGGTCGGGTTCTCCTCGTTGGCCTGGTCGAACAGCTCGCTGCGCATGGTTCCCCCCTCGTCGTGGCGAGCCGGTCGGCCCGCGGTCCGCGGCGAGCCTAGCGAGCCGGGCGGCGCGCGATCAGGCGCGCTCGACCTCGCTCTGCAGCTTGAGGACCGTCGTGCCGTCCTCCTGCTCGATGACGTACGCCGGGTTGTCCTCGCTGCCGTGCCGGGTGACCTCCGACCCCTTGGTGGTGCGCGACACGTCGCCGTGGTGCACCTCCTTCACGGTGCCCTCGGCCCACGACGAGCCCCACTTCCACTTGACGGTCGTGCCCTTCCGGATGGCCATGGCACCACCGTGCCACGCGGCCCGCCGCGCGGGACCACCCTTCAGGAGCGGACGTGCATCCGCTCGCCCTGCGGACCGAAGATCGCCAGCACCTCGGCGGGCGTCGGCCCGGGGTTGCCGACCCAGTGCGGGGTGCGCGTGTCGAACTCGACGACCTCGCCCGGCACCAGGGTGAGGTCGCGGTTGCCGAGGAGGAGCCGGACCCGGCCGCTGAGGACGTAGAACCACTCGTAGCCCTCGTGCGTCTGCAACGTCGGCGCGGGGTCGCGGTCGACGGGCAGCACCAGCTTGAAGGACTGGAGGCCGCCCGGCCGGCGGGTCAGCGGGATGTGGGTGCGGCCGTGCCGGACGACCGGCTTGAGGCGCACGCGCGGGTCCCCCGTCTCCGGCGCGTCGACCAGCTCGTCGAGCGCGACGCGGTGAGCGCGCGCCAGCGGCAGCAGCAGCTCCAGGGTCGGCTTGCGCTGGCCGGACTCCAGCCGCGACAGGGTGCTGACGGAGATCCCGGTCTCCTCCGCCAGGTCGGTCAGCGTGGCCTCGCGCTCGAGGCGCAGCTGGCGCAGCCGGGGGCCGACCCCCCTGAGCACTCCCTCGTCGTCCATGGTGGCAGTTTGCCATTGCAGCAAGAATGTTTGTCAATGTGGCGACCACCTGCGCATCATCGATCCATGAGTGAGAACGAGACCTTTGACGTGGTGGTCGTCGGCGGCGGCGCGGCCGGGCTGAGCGGCGCGATGGCGCTCGGCCGGTCGAGACGGTCGGTGCTGGTCATCGACGCCGGCGAGCCCCGCAACGCTCCCGCCGACCACGCGCACAACTACCTGGGCCGCGAGGGCGTGCCCCCGAGGGAGCTGCTCGAGACCGGCCGCGCCGAGGTGGCAGCGTACGGCGTGGAGGTGCTGGCGGACCGGGTCGTCGGCCTGTCCGGCGAGGTCGACGACTTCCTGGTGACGACCGAGGGCGGACGACGCTTCCGAGCGCGTCGCATCCTGGTCACGGGCGGGGTCGTCGACGAGCTCCCGGACGTCCCCGGCCTGGCCGAGCGGTGGGGCGTCGACGTGCTGCACTGCCCCTACTGCCACGGCTGGGAGGTCCGCGACCAGGCGATCGCGGTGCTGGCGACCACACCCCTCGCCGGCCACCAGGGCCTGCTGTTCCGGCAGCTGTCGGACGACGTCGTGGTGGTCGTGCACGACGGCGTCGAGCTCCCCGACGAGGAGGTGGAGAAGCTCGGGGCGATCGGCGTCCGGTTCGCCCACGGCACCCCCCGGGAGGTCGTCATCGACGGCGACAGGCTCGTCGGGCTGCGGCTCGCCGACGGCTCCGTGCTCGAGCGGCAGGCGATCGTGGTCGCCTCGAGGCCGCGCGCGCGCATCGACTACCTGGGCCCGCTCGGCATCAAGCCGAAGCCGTTCGAGGTGAACGGTGTCCCCTTCGGCTCCGTCGTCGAGGTCGAGCCGACCGGCGCGACCGCGGTGCCGGGCATCTTCGCCGCCGGCAACATCACCGACGTCGCGATGACCCTGATGGCCTCCGCGGCGCACGGCATGCGGGTCGGGGCGTGGATCAACGCCGAGATGGCCGGCGCCGACGCCGAGCGCACGGTCCGGGCGCGGCGCGAGGAGTTCTTCGAGCGGCCCGCGTGGGAGGAGCGCTACTCCGGCGACCGCGTCTGGAGCGGCCGCGTCAACGTCCAGCTCGCCGCCGAAGCGGCGTCGCTGGCACCGGGCCGGGCCCTGGACGTGGGCTGCGGCGAGGGCGGCGACGCCGTGTGGCTGGCCGAGCGCGGCTGGGACGTCACGGCGGTCGACTTCGCCGACGCCGCCCTCGTGCGCGTCGCCGAGCGCGCCCGGGAGGCCGGGGTCGACGACCGGGTGGAGACCCGCCGCGTCGACGTACGCACCTTCGACCCCGCGGGCGAGACCTGGGACCTGGTGACCTCGCACTTCTTCCACCTGCCCGACGGCGGCATGCCCGACGTCGTACGCCGCCTCGCCTCGGCGGTGGCACCCGGTGGCACGCTGCTCGTCGTGGGGCACCACCCCGACGACCTGGCCACCGGCCTCCGGCACGGGCACACCACCTTCATGTTCACCGCCGACCAGCTGCTGCCGGCCCTGCCCGACGACTTCGTCGTGGAGGCCTGCGAGGCCCGGCCGCGCACCCAGGCCCACCCGCACACGGGCGAGGAGATCGCGGTCGCCGACGCGACGCTGGTGGCCCGCCGCAAGGGCTGAGCCCGATCCCGGACGGGGGCGGGTCGGCATGATGGAGACGTGAGCCCACCGGACGCCTCCGTCGTGCCGCCCGCCCGCCGGTGGTGGACGCTGCTCCCCTTCCTGGCCGCGGTGGTCGCCGTGGCCGGGATCGGCGGGCTGGCCGCCTCCGGCTCGCGGGAGACCTACCGGGCGCTCGACCTGCCGCCCTACGCGCCGCCGTCGTGGCTGTTCGGTCCCACCTGGTCGGTGCTCTACCTGCTCATCGGCGTCGCCGGCTGGCTGCTGTGGCGGGCCGGCGGCTGGGACCGCGTCATGTCGCTGTGGGTCGTGCAGCTCCTGCTCAACCTCGCGTGGACGCCGCTGTTCTTCGCCGCCGGCCTCTACACCGTGGCCCTGGTGGAGATCGTCGCGCTGGCCGCCGCCGTCGCGCTGCTCGTCGTGTGGTCCTGGCGCCGCTCGCGGACCGCCGCCTGGCTGCTCGTGCCCTACCTGGCGTGGGTGTGCTTCGCGACGGCGCTCAACGCGGGGATCGTCGTCCTGAACTGAGCGCCTCTCGGTCTCGCGCTCTGGCCGAGCGGTGAGTGGGACAGGTTCTGCGGTCGGGGAATGTGCCTCACGCACCGCAGGTGCCGAGCGGTGTGTGGGACATGTTCTGCGGCCCGGAAACCTGCCTCACGCACCGCAGGGGTGACGAGCGGTGAGCCGAGCGGTGAGTGAGACGTGTTCTGCGACCCGTGAATCTGCCTCACGCACCGCAGGTGCCAAGCGGTGAGTGAGACATGTTCTGCGGCGCGGGAACCTGCCTTACGCACCGCGGGGGTGCCGAGCGGGGTGCCGAGCGGTGAGTGAGACAGGTTCCGCGGCCCGGAAACCTGCCTCACGCACCGCAGGTGCCAAGCGGTGAGTAAGACATGTTCCGCGGTACGAGAACCTGCCTCACGCACCGCCCCCCGGCGCACGCCCGGGGCGCCCCGCCGGCGAACGGGACCGTCAGGCCAGGTCGAGCCGGGCCAGCACCATCGCGGCGATGCGGTCGACCGGCAGCGCGGGGTCGACGTCCATGCCCTCCTCGCCGGGCTGCAGCGGCTCGAGGGTGTCGAGCTGCGACTCCAGCAGGCTCGGCGGCATGAAGTGCTCGCGGGCGTTCATGCGCTGCAGGAAGAGGTGCTTGTCACCGGTGCAGTGCACGAAGAACGTGTGCTCGCCGCCGCGGCGCAGGACGTCGCGGTACGCCCTGCGCAGCGCGCTGCAGGTGATGATCGTCGGCTCGCCACGCCGGTCGCGCTCGGCGGTCCAGTCGGCCAGCGACTCGAGCCAGCCCCAGCGGTCGGCGTCGGTCAGCGCGATGCCCTTGCTCATCTTCGCGACGTTCTCCGGCGGGTGGAAGTCGTCGCCCTCGGCCATCTCCCAGCCGAGGCGCTCCTGCACGGCGACGGCCGCGGTGGACTTGCCCGACCCGGAGACGCCCATGAAGACCAGGTGGAACGGCGGGGTCGCCGCGGTGCTCATCCGATCGCCCACACGCCGAGCGCGAGCGCGAAGATCGTGACGCCGAGGGTGGTCTCGAGGACCGTCCAGGTGCGCAGCGTCGTCTTGACGTCCATCCCGAAGAACCGGCTGACCAGCCAGAAGCCGGAGTCGTTGACGTGCGAGAGCACCGTCGCGCCGGCGGCGATGGCCAGCACCAGGGCCACGAGCTGCAGCGCAGAGGGGTCGGCGTCCGCCACGCCGGCCGACAGCAGGCCTGCCGTGGTGGTCAACGCGACGGTCGCCGAGCCCTGCGCGACGCGCAGGATCGTGGCGATGACGAATGCGCTGACCACGAGGGGCAGGCCGAGGTCCTGCAGCGAGTCGGAGAGGGCGTCGCCGATGCCGCTGTAGCGCAGCACGCCGCCGAACATGCCGCCCGCTCCGGTGATGAGGATGATCGCGCAGATCGGGCCGAGTGCCTCGTTGAGCAGCGTCTCGACCTCCTCGCGCGAGTGCCGGCGGATCGCGAGGGTGTAGGTCGCGACGAGCAGAGCGATCAACAGCGCTACCGGCGTCTGGCCGATGAAGATGACGATGTCGGCGATCGTGCCGTCCTCGGCGATCGAGCCGTTGGTGCGCAGCGTGGTGAGCACGGTGTTGGCGCCGATCAGCACCAGCGGCAGGAGCAGGATCCCGAGCACGTGGGTGAACGCCGGCGGATTCTCGGTGTCGGCCTCGCGGCCGCCGGTGAGCACCGAGTCGTCGATCGGGACGTGCACCTTGCCGAGCCACCCGATCGTCACGGCGTACACGCCGACGAACCACGCGACGACCGCGACCACCACGCCGACGAGCAGGGTCAGGCCGATGCTCGCGCCGAGCTCGGCGGCCGCCGTGACCGGCCCGGGGTGCGGCGGCACGATGGCGTGCATGCTGGCGAAGGCGCCGGCGGCGGGGAGCGCGTAGAGCAGCACGGAGCCGCCGAAGCGCTTGGCCACCGAGAAGATGATCGGCAGGAAGACCACGAGGCCGGCGTCGAAGAAGATCGGCAGCCCGAACAGCAGCGAGGCGATGCCGAGCGCCAGCGGAGCCCGCTTCTCCCCGAACCGGCTGACGAGCGTGTCGGCGAGCACCTGCGCGCCGCCGGTCACCTCCAGCAGCCGGCCGATCATCACTCCGAGTCCGACGAGCAGCGCCACCGTGCCGAGCGTGCTGCCGAACGCCGCTATCGCGACCGTCGGCACGTCCGCGACCGGCACGCCCGCGGCGATCGCCGTGCCGAAGCTGACCAGGACCAGCGCGACGAAGGCGTGCATCCGCAGGACGATGATGAGCAGGAGCAGGACCGCCACAGCGAGCGCTGCGATGGTGAGGAGCGTGCCTGAGCCGTAGGCGGGCGCCATGTTCTCCACGAGAGACCTCCAGGGTGGGGGGTGCGCCCCACCCTAGAGCGCTGCGTCGGCGGGCGCGCGCACCTGCGAGCTGCGGCAGGGTGCCGCCGGGGCGGCCGCCCGAGATCAGGCGTTGGTGTACGCAGCGCGCCTGCGCTTCCCCTGACGGACGGACGGGGGCCGACCCTGTGGGCCGACCCCCGTGCGGGGCTCTCGCTGCTGGCGCTCACTCGCTCCAGGAGCGCGGCAGGCTGCTGTTCGCGACGCGGTTCTCGGCGTCGATCATCCACGCGAGCTGCTCGAGGCGCTCGAGGATCGTGTGGATCAGGTCGGCCGAGGTCGGGTCCTCCTCGTCGACCTCGTCGTGGATGCGCCGACCGGTGCCGGTGACGGCGTACAGCGCCGCGACGATCAGGTCCACGCAGTCGCCGGTGTTGACCTCGTCGGCGGGGAACTGCGCCAGCGACGACTGCTCGGCCACGGTCCTCGAGCGGGCGTCGGGCGTCGCGTAGATCGCGCGCATCCGCTCGGCCACGTCGTCGGAGAACCCGCGCGCGGCCTCGACCACCTCGTCGAGCACGAGGTGCAGGTCGCGGAAGTTCTTGCCGACGACGTTCCAGTGGGCCTGCTTGCCCTGGAGGTGCAGGTCGGTGAGGTCGACGAGCAGCTGCTGGAGGTGGCCGGCGAGGCGCTCGGAGGCCTGGAAGGCGGGGTGCGCCGTGCGAGCGGTGCGGGTGGGAGCTGCGGTCTCGGTCATGGGCTCTTCCTCTCTGTCGGTACCTTGCCTACTCAACACCCTTTTCTTGAATGATTCCAGTAAGGAGAGGCTGACCTACGAGGCGCGGCCCCGCCGTCACGGCGCCTGGTCGCCCCGGGCCTCCTCCTGCGCCACCAGCGCCGGGAGGTCCGGGAGCCGGTCGAGCCCCATGAGGGCACGCGACATGCGGCGGTTGCCGGCGAACGTCTCGCGGTGCCGGTCGAGGAACCACCAGTAGCCCGCGCTGAACGGGCAGGCGTCCTCACCGACCCGCACCTTCGGGTCGAAGCGGCACGACCCGCAGTGGTCGCTCATCGTGTTGATGTACGCGCCGCCGGAGGTGTACGGCTTGGTCATCATCTGGCCGCCGTCGGCGTGCTGGGACATGCCGACGATGTTCGGCACCATCACCCAGTCGTAGCCGTCGACGAACGCGCGGTGGAACCAGTCGGTCACCTGCGCCGGCGCCCATCCGCGCTGCAGGGCGTAGGAGCCCAGCACCATCAGCCGCGGGATGTGGTGCACCCAGCCGTGGTCGGCGAGGCGGCCGAGGGTGTGCGAGAGGCAGCGGGCGTCGGTGGCCCCGGCGTCGAGCTCGGCGAACCACTGCGGGATCGGCTGCTGCGCGCCGAGGGCGTTCTCGCGGCGGTAGTCGTCGCCCATGTGCCAGTAGACGTGCCAGACGTAGTCGCGCCAGCCGATGACCTGACGGACGAAGCCCTCGACGCTCGCGATCGGCGCGGCGCCGCTGCGGTACGCCGCCTCCGCGCGCTCGACGACCTCGAGCGGGTGCAGCAGGCCGAGGTTCTGCGGTGCGCTGACGAGGCTGTGGGCCATCCACGGGTCGCCCTCGAGGATCGCGTCCTCGTGGGCGCCGAACGCGGGCAGGCGGTGCTCCACGAAGTGGTCGAGCGCCGTCAGCGCCTCTCGCCGCGTCGCCGGGAAGAGGCGCCGGCCGTCCCGGCCGAGGAACGTCACGTCGCCGTCGCGCTCCCACTTGTCGAGGTCCTCGCGGACCTGCGCGTCGACGTCGTCCTCGCCCGGCCACCAGGGCTCGGTCACACCGAGGGTCTCGGCGCCCCTGGGCGGCGGCTGGCGGTTGTCGTGGTCGAAGTTCCACCGTCCGCCGACCGGCTCGCCGCCGTCCACCAGCACGCCGTGCGCCAGCCGCGCGCGACGGTAGAAGTCCTCCATCAGCAGCCGCTTGCCGCGACGACCCTCGGTCCAGCGCTCGAAGTCCTCGCGGGCCGTGGCGAAGCCCCGCGCCGGGAGCACCCGGCACCCGAGCCGCTCGACCAGGCCGAGCGCGGCGTACGACGTCGGGTGCACGACCTCGACGTCGTCGCCCAGGTCGCGCACCACCTCGGCGTACGTCTCGGCCTGCACGTAGGCCAGCCGCTCGCCGAGCTCCGCGGCCCGGTGGCGCATGGCGCTGAGCACTAGGTGCGCCTTGGCCCGGTGGAAGCGCCGGCGGCGGAAGACCGACTTCGCCTCGACCATCAGCAGCGGCCCGCGGTGGTCGTCGACGAAGTGCGGACCGAGCTGGTCGCCGAAGAGCCACCGGGTGGTCATGCCGCCACCCTAGGCACGCCGGACCACCACGCCGCCTCGCGCGTCAGTGCGGCAGCAGGCCCTTGACGTAGGCCGCCTGGCCGAGGTGCTGGAGGCAGTCGCCGATGATGCTGACCAGCCGTACGCCGGCGGTGACCGGCGGGTCCCAGCTCTGGTCGACCTCCCGCTCGAGCTCGCGCTCGTCGACGGTCTGCAGGTAGCGCGCGGTCGCGAGGGTGACCTCGCGGTGGTAGCCGGTCAGCAGCGCCGGGTCGGCGATGCGGATCGCGTCGACCTGCTCGGAGGTGTGGCCGTACCCGATGTCGTCGGTGCCGTTGGGCAGGCCGAACCGCTCCTGCCACTGCTCCCAGACCTGCGACTCGCGGGCGAGGTCCGCGACGTGGTCGTCCTGCACGCGGGCGAGGTGCCAGAGCAGCCAGCCGATCGAGTTGCCGGTGCCGCCGGGCCGGTGCGCCAGCGCCTGCTCGTCGAGGCCGTCCGCGACACCGTCGTACAGCTCGGTGACCCGGCCGAAGGCCTCCGTCAGCACTCCTCGGACGTCCACCGGGTCACTCCACCGGCTGCGCGGAGCGGACCTGCGGCGCCGTCGAGCTCTCGTCCTTCATCGCGTCGATCTCGGCAAGGATGCGGCTGCGCTCGTCGTCGTCCAGGCGGACGCCCGCCTTGCGGAGGCCCTCGTCGAGCTGGTCGGCGATCATCGGGTCGTCGGCGCTGTACTGCCAGGAGCTGACCTCCTCGACCACGCGCTGCGCTGCCTCGGTCGCTGCCTGCTGCTTCTCGTCGGTCATGCGCCCACGCTAACCGCGGCCCGCAGCGGCACCACGCCCGTCGGGGTGGACGCCCGCGGGTCAGCGTCGGGGGTGCCGACGCCGGCTCAGAGGTGGTGGAGCTTGGCGTAGGGCGGGGTGATCCGCACGACCTTCGCGCCGAAGTCGACCGTGGCTGCGTGGCTGTCGACCTTGACGACCTTGCCCAGGCCGTAGAGGTCGTGGCTCACGCGGTCGTCGACCTCGAAGACCTCCACCACCGGCTCGGGGGCGGGAGCGAAGGGGCTGCTGGGGAGGTGCTTCGGCCGGGATCCGTAAGAGGTAGCCATCCCTCGAGTATGCGCGCTGCCCCCCGCTTTCCGGGGTGGAACGTTCACATCCCTCCGTGTCGCCGGCCACACCCGGGACGTGAAAACGGCGCTTCCGGGGTACCTGTCCGATCCAGGCATCGCCACAGAGAGTGAGGCCCAGCGCGAACGGAGCGTCGGGATGGCCGACACAGCACAGGTCACCGTGGTGGTCCCGGTCCACGCCCAGGAGGCGTGGCTGCCCGCCGCCCTCGACAGCCTCACCCGCCAGACGTGCACCTCGTGGGAGTGCGTCGTCGTCGACGACGGGTCGCCGGGCGACGTGGCCGCCGCGATGGGCGAGCTCGTCGACGACCCGCGCTTCCGCCTCGTGCGGCACGAGCGGAACCGCGGCCTCGGGGCCGCCCTCAACCGCGGCCTCGACCTCGGGACCGCGCCGTACGTCGCCTACCTGCCGGCCGACGACGTCGTGCACGCCCACCACCTCGAGTCGCTGCTGGCGACGCTCGCCCGGCACCCCGAGGCGGCGCTGGCGGTCGCCGGCGTGCGGCACGAGCACGGCGTCGCACCCGGCCGCATCGAGGGCGAGCCCCTCCAGCTCGTGCAGGTCATGCACCGGCGCACCGACGAGCGCTGGCTCGAGCGCAGCGAGCTCACCACCGACGACCTGGGGCGGATGCTGTGGGACCGGCTGCTCGCCGGCACCGATCCCGTGGAGACCGGACAGGTCACCTGCTCCTGGGTCGCGCACCCCGGGCAGCGGCACCGCGCCATGCGCGAGCCGTGGGGCGGCCTCAACGTCTACCGCAGCAGGTACGCCGTCCAGGAGCCGCTGCGCTTCCACAGCTCGGTCGGGCACCTGCACGACGAGGTCGCGCACTACCGCCAGCTCCGGGAGCGGCCGGCCACGCCGCGCGCGGCCGACGGGCTGCGGATCCTGCTCGTGGGCGAGCTGGCGCACAACCCCGAGCGCATCCTCGCGCTGCACGAGCGCGGGCACGAGCTCTACGGACTCTGGACCGGCACGCCCGTGTGGTTCAACACCGTCGGGCCCGTGCCCTTCGGCCACGTCACCGAGGTGCCCCGCGAAGGTTGGCAGGCGGCCGTCCGCGAGCTGCAGCCCGACGTGGTCTACGCGCTCCTGAACTGGCAGGCGGTGCCGTTCGCGCACGAGGTGCTCGCAGCCGACCTCGGCATCCCGTTCGTCTGGCACTTCAAGGAGGGCCCGTTCTTCAGCCGCGAGCACGGGCACTGGGACCGCCTCGTCGACCTCCACGTGCGCTCGGACGGAGTCGTCTACTCCTCCCCCGAGCTGCGGGACTGGTTCGCGGTGACCGTGCCCGCGACCGCACGGCGGCGCCGCATGGTGCTCGACGGCGACCTGCCGCGCGCGGAGGGCATGGTGGGGGAGCAGTCCGACCTGCTGTCCGCCCGGGACGGCGAGGTGCACACCGTGATCGCCGGACGGCCGATGGGGCCCCCGCCGGAGGTCGTCGGGGCGCTCGCCGAGGCCGGCATCCACGTGCACGTCTACAGCGAGAAGGCGCACCACCAGATGCGGTCGTGGGTCGAGGAGTGCCGGCGCCTCGCCCCGGGGCACCTGCACCTGCACCCCCAGGTGAACCAGTCCGACTGGGTCGGCGAGTTCTCGCAGTACGACGCCGGGTGGCTGCACGACTTCACCAGCACCAACGGCGGCGACCTCCACGCCGCGACCTGGGACGACCTCAACGTGCCGGCCCGGATGGCCACGCTGGCCGCCGCCGGCGTCCCGATGATCCAGCGCGACAGCGCCGGGTCGGTCGTGGCCACGCAGACCGTCGCCCGCGACCGCGAGCTCGGCATCTTCTGGCGCACGCCGGACGACTTGGTGGCGCAGTTGCGCGACGGCGGACGGCTGGAGGAGCTGCGCAAGAGCGTGTGGTCGCAGCGGGCGCTGTTCACCTTCGACGCCTGGGTCGACGACCTCGTCGACTTCTTCCGGGAGTGCATCGCCGAGCGCCGGGGGTGACGCCGGTCCCCCGCCCGTCGTGACGAGCGGCCGGCGGCGTTCAGGTCCTTGAACGCGCCGTTCAGGTCTCTGAACGCCCGGACCCCTGTTGCCCACGCCTCGCGCGCCACACCCTTCTTGTGGGAGTCGCCCGCCCGGGGCGACCAGCACAGTGGGGAAGGCAAGTCATGAGTGGTGCAAGCGGGTCGGCGCAGGCGTCGTCGAGGAGAGCCGTACGTCCGAGGCGGTCGGCGCAGGCGCCCGGGGGGTGGCGTCGCGCCGTCGTGCTCGCGACCGCCACGGTGCTGGCCGTGCTGGCCGCGCCGACCGGCGCGTACGCCGACATCGTGTCCAACACCGTCGTCGCGGGCGGCAGCCCGTCGGTCGCGGCGGGCGACACGACGACGATCGGCTACACCATCCGGAACCAGAACGAACGCGCCGGCGACCCGCAGGGCAACTGCAATCCCGCCGACAGCACGCCTGCGACCGTGAAGGTCAACGTGCCCGCGGGTGTCACCGTCGCGCCGGCCAGCCGGACGTTCACCAGCTGTGACACCACGCAGTTCTTCGACTTCACCTCGGCCACGCCGGGGACCTACTCGATCTCGGTGTCGGTGACCGACTCCGGCACCGGCACCTACACCACCAGCGGTGCCGCCTTCAGCCTGACCGTCACCAAGCCGGTCGTGGTCAACACCGCCCCCTCCGTGGCGGTCAAGGGCGTCGCCAACGGCGCCTCCTACGAGCTCGGCAACGTCCCGGCGGCCACCTGCTCGGTGACCGACAAGGAGGACGGCAGCAGCAGCTTCGACGCCGGTCTGGGCCCCGTCACCGGCGCCCGCGCCGCCGACGGCCTCGGCACCCAGACCGCGTCCTGCAGCTACGACGACGCCGGCGGCCTCAACGCGAAGGCATCGGCCACCTACTCCATCGTCGACACCAGCAAGCCGCTGGTGAGCGCCACCGCCCCGGCCCCGACCGAGGCGACCGGTCCGCTCACCCCGGTCACCTTCGCGGCGAGCGCGTACGACGCGGTCGACGGACCCCGTCCGGTGACCTGCACGGCCGGCGGCGCCGCGTACGCGTCCGGCGACGGCTTCCCCGTCGGGACGACGACGCTCACCTGCTCGGCGACCGACAAGGCCGGCAACACCGGCGCCGGCGACCCGATCGCCGTCGTCGTGCGGGACACCTCGGCACCCGAGGTCTTCACCGCGGCCAACAAGGTGGTCGGCAACAACGCCCCGCAGGTGACGTACGACGCCGCGACCGCCACCGACCTGGTCGACGGCACCGTCGCCGCCACCTGCACCCCGGCGTCCGGCAGCACCTTCGCGCTGGGCACCACCACCGTCACCTGCACCGCCACCGACAAGGCCGGCAACAAGGGCGTGGGCACGTTCACCGTGGAGGTCCAGGACACGACCAAGCCGGTCGTCTCCGTGCCGGCCGACCGCACCGCCGAGGCGACCGGCGCCGCCGGTGCCGCCGTGAGGTGGGACGCCGCCACCGCGGTGGACGACGTCGACGGTGCTGTCGCCGTCAGCTGCAGCAGCGCGCCGGGCTCGGTCTTCCCGATCGGCACGACCACGGTCACCTGCTCGGCCGCCGACAAGGCCGGCAACCTCGGCGACAGCTCCTTCACGGTGACCGTCCGGGACACCACCGCCCCGGCTGTCCGGGTGCCGGAGGGCGTCGTCGAGGAGGCGACCTCCGCCGCCGGCGCCGCCGCGTCCTTCACCACGTCGGCGCACGACGCCGTCGACGGTGCGGTCACCACCACGTGCACCCCGGCCTCCGGGTCGACCTTCGCCCTCGGCACCACGACGGTCATCTGCTCGGCGACCGACAAGGCCGGCAACTCCGGCAGCGACAGCTTCGGCGTGACGGTGCGCGACACCAGGGCTCCGGAGGTCAAGGTGCCCGCGGACGTCGTGGCGGAGGCCACCGGTGCCGACGGCGCGGAGGTCGCGTACGGCGACGTCGCCGCCAACGACGTGGTCGACGGTCCGATGAACCCCAGCTGCTCCAAGGCCTCGGACACCACGTTCCCGCTCGGGACCACCACGGTCACCTGCACGGCCACCGACGCGGCCAACAACACCGGCACCGGCTCGTTCACCGTCAAGGTCGTCGACACCACCGCACCCGAGGTGACCACGTCGGCCAACCTCTCGGTGGGCAACGACTCCCCGACGGGGGCCAGGGTGACCTACACCGACGCCGGCGCCAAGGACCTCGTGGACGGCAAGGTCTCGGCGACCTGCGACCCGGCGTCGGGCAGCGCGTTCCCGCTCGGGAGCACCACCGTGACCTGCACGGCGACCGACAGGGCCGGCAACACCGGCCGTGCGAGCTTCACCGTCGAGGTGCAGGACCGGACCAAGCCGGTCGTCACCGTCCCGTCCGCCATCGTCAAGGAGGCGACCGGCCCGAGCGGCGCGACCGTCGCCTACATGGGAGTCACCGCCTCCGACGACGTCGACGGTCCGCTCACGGCGTCCTGCGACAAGGCGTCCGGGACGGTGTTCCCGGTCGGCACGACGAAGGTCACCTGCTCGGCCAAGGACGGGGCCGGCAACGTCGGCGACAACTCGTTCGACGTCACCGTCGAGGACACGACCGCCCCCAACGTGACGGTCTCCTCCGCGAGGAGCGCCGTGGCGACCTCGGTCAACGGGGCCGTGGTCTCCTACGCCGCCGCGACCGCGACCGACCTCGTCGACGGCAACGTCGCCGCCGCCTGCGACAAGCCGTCGGGCACCGTGTTCCCGCTCGGCACGACCACGGTCACGTGCACCGCGAAGGACAAGGCCGGCAACACCGGCACGGAGCGGTTCACCGTCACCGTGACGGCGGCCTGGTCCGGGGTGCTGCAGCCGGTGAACACCGACGGCAGCTCGGTCTTCAAGCTCGGCAGCACCGTCCCGGTGAAGTTCCAGCTGACCGGCGCGAGCGCGGGCATCACCACCCTGCCCGCCCGGCTCTACCTGCAGCGGCTCGGGTCCGCCGCGACCGGCACGAGCATCGAGGCGGTCTCCACCTCGAACGCCACCACCGGGAACCTGTTCCGGTACGACGCCACCAGCGGCCAGTACGTCTTCAACCTCAGCACGAAGACGCTGTCCTCCGGCTCCTACCAGCTCAGGATCGACATGGGCGACGGCGTGACCCGCACCGTCAACGTCTCGCTCAGGTAGCCAGGCACCCGCTCGGACGAAGTCGCCCCCAGGCCACGTCGTGGCCTGGGGGCGAACGAGCAGCACCGCACAGGGAGGTGGACGGCGATGGACACGGTCCCACCGTCGGATCGACCCGGGACGTGCCCGACCTGGTGCACCCTCACCCACGGCCGGCACCGGGGCGAGGACGACACCGTGCACGTCAGCGGCTCGCTCGTGGTGCGCCACACGGTCCTCCGGCTCTGCATGACGGTCGACCCGGGCACCGGCGCGCAGGAAGGGCCCTTCGTGCTCGTGGGCGCGGAGGAGCTCACGCTCCACGAGGCGGAGGCGCTGATCGACGCACTGACCCAGCTGGTCGACCGGGGCGCCGAGGTCAGCCCTCCCGCAGGAGCCTGAAGGCGCTCTCGCGGTCCTTGACCCGCAGCTTGCGCAGGACGCCGGACACGTGGACGCGCACGGTGGTGGGTGACACGAACAGCCGCTGGGCGACCTCGTCGGTCGACAGCCCCTCCCCGAGCAGCTCCATCACCTCCCACTCGCGGGCGCTGAGCCGGGCCGACGCCCTCGAGCGGCGGCTGAAGCGCGGCGTGGCCGGCGAGCGGAACTCGTCCATGATCCGGGCGACCAGCCGCCGCGACATCGCCCCCTCCCCGTCCAGCACGCCACGCAGCGCGTCGACGAGCTGGGTGGGCTCGGTGTCCTTCAGGAGGTAGCCGGAGGCGCCCGCCCGTAGGGAGTCGAAGAGGTCGTCGTCCTCGCCCGAGGCTGTGAGCATCACCACCGCCGTCCCGGGCAGCGTGCGGGCGATCTCCCGAGCGGCCGTGATCCCGTTGCCGGGCATGTGCACGTCGAGCAGCGCGACGTCGGGCCGGTGCTCGAGGGCCAGGGCGACCGCCTCCTCGGCGGACGCGCCCTCGCCGACGACGACGCAGCCGCCGGCCTCGAGGGCCTGCCGTACCCGGGTCCGCATCCGCGCGTGGTCGTCGGCCATCACCACGCTCATCGCACCGTCGCTCACCAGTCCACCTCCACCGTCGTCCCCTGTCCCGGCGCCGACTCGAGGACGAACGTCCCCGGCAGCGCCTGCGCCCGAGCGCGCATGCTCGTCAGCCCGTAGCCCGAGCGCGCGGTCGCGCCCTGCACGTCGAAGCCGCACCCGTCGTCCTTCACCACCAGGCGTCCGCCCGAGGCCGTCGCGTCCAGCGTGACGCGTACGCACGAGGCGCCACCGTGACGCAGGGCGTTGCCCACCGCCTCCCGCGTGATGCGGGCGAGGTGGTGCCGCTGGGTCTGGTCGGCACGCACCGAGTCGTCGAGCTCGACGACGACGCGCGCACCGTGGCGCTCCGCCACGTCGCGCGCGGAGCGGTGGAGGGCGTAGCCCAGCGGCTCGTCGGGGCCGGTGCCGAGGGCGTCCACCGCCGCCCTCGCCTCGTCGAGCGCACGGTCACTGGCGTCGAGGATCGACTGCACTGCGGTCTCGCTCTCGGCGTCCTGGGCCTCGTGGATTCGATGGGACAGGGTGCGTGCCTCGGACCTGATCCACGCCAGCTCCTGCAGCACGCCGTCGTGCAGCTCCCGCGCCAGGCGACGGCGGTCCTCGACGACCGCGAGGTCCGCTCGCGCGGCCCAGTACCGCCGGATCTCGCGCGCGGCGCCGACCAACAGGCACGCGTAGCCGCCGGTCCGCAGCAGGTCGCCGGTGTAGAGCCAGCCGGAGTAGAGCGAGGGGAACACGAGGTAGTTGATCCGCGCGAAGCCGAGCAGCGCGCAGCCGGGCCCCAGCCAGGTCAGCAGCTCCTCCCCGCTCTTCCTCGCCTGCGCGGTGAAGCGCACGGAGGCGTAGAGGAAGCAGCCCGCGACCAGCGCCTGCGCCGCCACCAGGACGGCGTGGCCCCGGATCGCGGGTCGGTCCGAGAGGGGGTGGTCGCGCACGGTGACGGCAGTGGGCAGGCTGTCGCGCAGCACCACCACGAGGGCCGCCGCGAGGAGCAGCGCGAGCAGGGGCGTGACCAGGCCCCACTGCAGCCGCTGCGGCGGCACCGGCCTGTCGCCCACCGACGCCGCCGCGGCGATGAGCAGCGCCGCAGCGGTGCGGAGGGTCACCGGGAGCCAGACGCCGATGGTGGAGCGTGCCTCGACGGGGAGCAGGTGCACCGACAGCGCCACCCCGAGGCCAACGACGGCCAGGACCACGAGGCCGACGGCCAGCAGGAGGTCGCGCCAGCGCCGGGTGCGGCGCAACCGGCCGGCGAGGAGGTAGGCGAGCAGCAGCGCCACACAGGCGTCGACCGAGTCCAGCACGAGGTGGAGCTCCGGGCTGCGGTAGCCGAAGCGGAGGTACGGCGTCCCGAGGATCGCCGCCGTGCACCCCACACCGGCGGCCCAGCCCGCGACCGTGAGCGCGGTCGCGCTCTCGCGTCCCACGTCACGTGTCTGGAGCCGCCCCACCGGCATGCGGGGACTGTAGGGCGACATGGCGCTCCGTCACGGCGATCTTGACGAGATCTTCGATCTCGGTCGACGGTTCCTAGCAGGTCGTCCACCCGTCCGGGCGGGCGGTATGCCCCATCGGCGCCCGGGTACGGGACCGCTTCGACGACCCCGACCGAAGGCGGTACAGCGGAATGAAGGCAGTCACCTGGCAAGGCGTCCACGACATGCAGGTCACCGAGGTCCCCGACCCGCGCATCGAGGAGCCGACCGACGCGATCATCAAGATCACCTCCACCGGCCTCTGCGGCTCCGACCTGCACCTCTACGAGACGCTCGCACCGTTCATGGAGGCGGGCGACGTCGTCGGTCACGAGCCGATGGGCATCGTGGAGGAGGTCGGCCCGGACGTCTCGTCGCTCCAGGTGGGCGACCGGGTGGTGGTGCCGTTCAACGTCTCGTGCGGCTCGTGCTTCATGTGCGACCAGCACCTCTACAGCCAGTGCGAGACCACGCAGAACCGCGAGCACGGCACCGGCGCGAGCTTCTTCGGCTACAGCAAGCTCTACGGCCAGGTGCCGGGCGGCCAGGCGGAGTACCTGCGCGTCCCCTTCGCTGACTTCCTGCCCGTCAAGGTGCCGCACGAGCACCCCGACGACCGCTTCCTGTTCCTCTCCGACGTCCTGCCGACGGCCTGGCAGGCGCTGCAGTACGCCGACGTCCCGCCAGGCGGTACCCTGCTCGTCCTCGGCGCCGGTCCGATCGGCGACATGAGCGCCCGCATGGGCGTCCGTGCCGGTCTCCGCGTCATCTCGGTGGACCGCGTGCCCGAGCGGCTGGCCCGCGTCGAGGCCTTCGGGGCCGAGCCGCTCGACCTCGACGACGCGATGGACGTGGGCGGCGTGGGCGACGTGGTCCGCGAGTCCACCGGTGGCCGCGGACCCGACGCGGTCATCGACGCCGTCGGCATGGAGGCGCACGGCTCCCCCGGCGCCCAGGCCGTGCAGAAGTTCGCCGGCATGCTGCCCGACGCGGTCGCGGAGCCGGTCGTCAAGAACGCCGGCCTCGACCGCCTCGCCGCACTGCACACCGCCATCGACGCGGTGCGCCGCGGGGGCACGATCTCGATCTCGGGCGTCTACGGCGGCTCGGCCGACCCGATGCCGATGATGCAGCTCTTCGACAAGCAGGTCCAGCTGCGCATGGGCCAGGCCAACGTGCGCCGGTGGACCGACGAGCTGCTCGCGATGCTGGTCGAGGACGACCCGTTCGGCGTCGACGCGTTCGCCACCCACCACCTCCCGCTGAGCGAGGCGCCCAGCGCCTACGAGCACTTCCAGAAGAAGGAGGAGGGCATGGTGAAGGTGGTCTTCCAGCCCTGAGCCGGCGCGGTCCCGGCGCCCGTCCCGTCCATGCCGCTCACCCGTCGGCGTCGGCGTCGTAGCGCAGCAGCCCGTCGACGACCCGGGCGCCGGCGGACGGCTCGTGCGGCGTGGTCCTCCCGGTGTGGGCGAGGTGGGCGACGTCCAGCCCCGCGAGCAGCGCGGCCGCGTCGGCGACGAGCCGGCGGTGGCAGCGCCACCACACGCTCTCGCTGCACATGACGACCGTCGTGTCCTGCGCCTCGACGTCCCGCGCCAGGTCCTGCAGGGCCGCGCGGAACTCCGGCGTGCGGGTGTGGGCGGCATACGCCCGGAACGCCTCGACCCGCCACCAGCCGTCGGCGTCCTCACCGCCCCTCGGCACCCGCCGCCGGCCGCCGAGGCGCTCGTCCCAGCGGTGGCCGATCCCGGCCTGCGGCAGCCACGCGGCCATCGCCTCGCCGCTGACGTCCGGGTTGTGCCGGCTGTTCGGGAAGCGCCGGACGTCGACCAGCAGGTCGGCGCCGGCACCCGTCAGGAGCTCGGCGAGGGCGTGCCGGTCGAGGGTGCCGTGCCCCACGGTGAGCAGCCGTCCCATGCCTGCCTCCTCCCGCTCCCCGCCCCTCCGTGCTCGGACACCGCCCCGCTCACGCGACCACGACCTCCACGCCGCGCTCGCGCAGCTGGGTCACGGCGGCCTGCGGCGCGGCACCGTCGATCACCACCGTCCAGCTCGGTCTCACCGGCAGCCAGGCCGGGGCCGGCTGCTCCAGCTTCGACGCGTCGGCGAGGAGCACCACGCGGTCGGCCACCGCGGCCGCCCGCTCCTTGACCCACGTCTCGTCCACGGTCGGCTCGCCCAGACCCCGCACGGGGTCCACCGCGTCCGCACCGAGGAACGCCACGTCGAAGTGGTAGCGGTCGAGCGCCAGCGAGGACAGCGGACCCGTCACTCCGTGGCTGAGCGGCTGCACCCGCCCGCCGACGATCACCACGTCCACCCCGCCGGTTCTCGACAGCAGGAGCGCCGCCTCGAGCCCGCGCGTCACGACCGTCAGCGGGCCCCGGTCCACCAGCAGCTGCGCGAGCGCCAGGCAGGTCGTCCCGGCGTCGACGAACACCGTGCCCCCCTGGGGCACCAGGTCGGCCGCGGCCGTGGCGATCGCGGACTTCGCGGCGAGGTTGAGGCGCTCGCTCTCGGTGAACGACCGCTCGTGGAAGACGTCGCGCGCCAGCGCGCCGCCGTACGTCCGGGCGAGCCGCCCGCCGCGCTGCAGCGTGGCGAGGTCGCGGCGGACCGTGGACGCCGAGACGCCGAGCCGCTCGGACAGCACCTCGACGCTGTCCACCCCCGCGCGCACGAGGTCGACCATCGCGTCGTGGCGCGCCTGCGTCGCGCGTCGGACCCGGGTGTCGCCGGCCACTGGTCTCCCACCCCGGCGCCTGGTCCTCAGGAGCCGTACGTCGAGCGGATGTTATCGACGTACGGCGCGTAGTCCACCGCCGCCAGGTAGGCCGAGAGCATGGTGCCGTGACCGGCCTTCCCGGACCCGGCGATGTCGAAGGCGGTGCCGTGGTCGACCGAGGTCCGCAGGATCGGCAGCCCCACGGTGACCGAGATGGTGCCGTCGAAGTCGAAGGTCTTGGCGGGGATGTGGCCCTGGTCGTGGTAGTGCGACAGCACGCCGTCGTAGCGGCCGACGAGGCCCTGGTGGAACACCGAGTCGGCCGGGACCGGCCCAGCGACGTCCAGCCCGGCGGCCCGGGCGTCCTCGACCGCGGGAGCGAGGTGGACGATCTCCTCGTCGCCGAAGGCGCCGTTCTCGCCGCCGTGGGGGTTGATCGCGGCGATGGCGAGGCGAGGCCGGTCGACGCCGAACACCTCGAGCGCGGTGTGGGCCTTGCGGATCGACTCGCCGACGGACTCGCGAGTCACCTGGTCGAGCGCCTGGCGCAGCGAGACGTGGCGGGTGGTGAAGAAGATGCGCAGGTGGTGGCCGCCGGCGGCGTCGTTGCGCACCACGAACATCGTGTCCTGCTTGGTCACGCCGGTGAGGGCGCCGAGCATCTCGGTGTGCCCGAGGTGCTCCGAGCCGGCGGCCCAGATCGCCTCCTTGTTGATCGGACCGGTGACGATGCCGGCGACCTTGCGGTCCATCGCCGCCTGGGTGGCGACCTCGATCGAGCGCACGGCGGCGAGGCCGGCGCGCTTGTCGACGACACCCCACTCGGGCACGTCGTCGCCCAGCACGCCGGTGTCGTAGCAGTCGATGACACCCTCGGCCGGCTCGACGTCGAAGTCGTCGACGACGCGCACCTCGACGTCGAGGCCCATCGCCTGCGCGCCGCGGCGCAGCGCGGCGGGGTCGCCCACGGCCACGCCGTGGTGGTCGGTGGCGCCGGCCTGGTCGACGAGGGTCTTTGCGGTGATCTCGGGTCCGATGCCCACGGGGTCTCCGAGGGTCAGGGCCAGGACGTGTCGGGGCATGCGGGCTCTCCTTGGGTGCGGGATGTGCGGGGCGTGTGGTGGGTGCGGTGTGGGTGCCGGGTTCGGTGCGTGCGGGTGCGCTGGCTCGGGCGGTCAGGTGCGGGCGCGCGACTCGGCCGCGGTGACCTGCTTGCGGTGCGTGTCGACCTGGCTGCGGAGGTGGTCGAGGCAGGCGATGGTGGTGCGCGCGTCACCGATCAGTCCGCCCTTCGTGACGATCTGCAGGCCGTCCCACGGACCACCGACGAGCGACCCGGAGACGGCCAGCGGCTCGACCTCGTCGGAGACCTCGAGGCCGTGCGAGCCGAGCTCGGCGAGGAGGGCGGCGGTGACGTCGCCGCCGGTGGTGAAGACGCCGTCCACGCGACGCGACTCCAGCGCGCGGCGCGTGGCACGGGCCAGGGCGAGCGGGATCTGCATCGCCTCCTCCGGTGTCGGCGACCAGAGGTCCGACTCGTCGAGGACCGTGGCCAGCACGACGATGCCTCCGCTGCCGGCGTCGTCCAGGGCGTCGTGGAGGACGGCGACCGTGGCGTCCACGTCGGGCACAGCGTGCGTTCCGGGGGTGCGGAACGCCTGGGCGCCGCGCTCGGCGACGAGCTGGCGCAGCTGCAGCCGGGTCAGCTCCGTGGCCGAACCGGAGACGACGAGCAGCGGAGCGCCGGGCACGTCGTCGGCCAGCCCCATCGCGCGGGCCAGCGCCACGGAGGCCGGGCCGGGGTCGCTCGTCGTCCACACCGTGTCGGTGCCGGCGGTCGCCGCGACCGCGGCGGTCGCGACCCGGTCGAGGTGCTCGGTCGTCGTCGCGTCGGCGACGATGACCTCCGCTCCCCGCTCGAGGTGCTGCCTGAGCGTGTCGGCGAGAGCGTCCAGGTCGCCGGTGATGTCCTCGAGGTGCACCGCGACCACGTCGAGGTCGGCCTGCTCGACCAGGAGCGTGACGACGTTCGACGTGCGTACCGGGGTCCTGGCGTCGCGCGCCACCTCGGTGTCCTCGAGGCGGCGCCCGTCGAGGAGCTGGATCGCGCCGATGGTCTGCCGCGCCGCGGCGGGGTGCGCCGGCGCGCAGAGCACCGCCACCCGCGCACCGGTCAGCTCGCGGACGCGCTCGAGCACCTCGCGGGTGGTCGCACCGACGTTGCCGCGCAGGGTGGTGTCGATGCGGTTGCAGACCAACCGCGCGGGCCAGCCCGCGCGGACGACCCGGCCCACGCGCTCGCGCGCCCGGGCCGGGTCCAGGTGGCGGCTGTCGGTGGTTGCCACGACGACGTCGAAGCGCGAGACCATCTCGGCGACGACGTCGGCGTGCTCGCCGGCGCTGGCGGTGGCGGCGCGGAAGCCCGCCCGGGCGAACCCGGCCGCGGCGGCGTTCGCCCCGGTCAGGTCGTCCGCGACGACCAGCACGCCTGCCACGTCAGAGCACCGCGCCCGCGATGAGCACGAGGGGCAGCGACCCGAGCCAGACGGCCGTCGTGATCCCGGACCAGCCGCGCAGGGCCGCCGTGCCCTCGAGGCCGGTGAAGCGGGTGACGACCCAGAAGTAGGAGTCGTTGAAGTAGCTGAACACCATGGACCCGGCGCAGCAGGCCAGCGCGGCGGCGAGCGCCGACAGGCCCAGGCCGTCCACCAGCGGGGCGCTCACCGAGGCCGCGGTGATCATCGCGACCGTGCCGGAGCCCTGGGCCAGCCGCACGAGGCTCGCGATGAGGAACGGGACGAGCACGCCCGGCAGGCTCAGGTCGGCGATCGCCTCGGCGAGCGCGTCACCGACCCCGGAGTCGCGGAGCACCTGGCCGAGCGCGCCACCGGCGCCGGTGATCAAGATGATGAGCCCCGCCGAGGCGGCGGCGTCCGCCATCCAGCCGTGGACCTGCTTGCGCGGCGTCCACCGCGGGAGGAGGACGTAGACGGCGAGCACGATGCCGATGATGAGGGCGACGACGGGGTTGCCGATGAAGGCCAGCACCTCGGCCCACGCGGCGGGGGTGTACTCGTCCTCCGGGCCCAGCGCGCCCTGGCTGTTGCGGTCGACGGCGGTGGCGACCGTGTTGAGCACGATCAGCAGCAGCGGCACGAGCAGCGGCAGGGCGGCGAGCCCGAACGAGATCGTGTGCGGCTTCCCGCCCGCGGGGGGCTCGCCGAGCTGGTGGACCGGCGGCTCGTCGGCGACCGGCGTCCCGGGACCCTCGTCGGTCACGGTGGCCGTCGCGGTGCCCCCCGAGCGCGACGAGCCGTGCACGGCCGCCGTGCCGTAGACGGCCTCGCGGACGTTGTCGTTGAGCTCGCTCTCGAGCTTCGGCCCCATCCACGCGGCGTAGAGGACGACGATCGGCAGCAGGACGATCGAGAAGACCAGCCCGGCCAGGATCAGCCCGCCGAGGTCGGCCCCGAGGATGCCGGCGACGCCGAGGGGCCCGGGGGTGGGCGGCACGAGGTGGTGGGTCAGGGTCATGCCGCAGCCGAGGGCCAGCGCCAGCGTGACGTAGCGGCCCTTGAGCCGGCGGGCGATCGAGCGCGCCAGCGGGTTCATGATCACGTAGCCGGAGTCGCAGAAGACGGGGATCGACACGACCGCACCGGTGCCGGCCATGGCCCAGTGCTCCCGGCCGCGGCCCAGCGCCCGGACGAAGGTCTTGGCCAGCGCGTCGGCGGCTCCGGAGACCTCGAGGATCTTGCCGATCGCGACACCGAGGCCGATCACGATCCCGATCGAGGCGAGGGTGTTGCCGAACCCGGTCGTCATCGAGGTGATCGTCTCGAGCGCCGGCGAGCCGGCGACGAAGCCGGTGACCAGGGCGGCGATGAGCAGCGCCACGAAGGCGTCGATGCGGGTGCGCAGGACCAGGAAGATGATCGTCCCGATGCCGAGCACGAGGGCGAGCAGGAGTTGTGGATCCATCGATTGCCTCCAGATGGCGTGGCTCGCCGGTCGGCGGGCTCACCTCATCCTGACCTGTGGCGACCGTCACAGGCAAGAGTTCTGCGCAACTAAGTTGCGCAATGTGCGCAGTTTATCCGCACCACGCGTGGCTCAGCCCCGGTGGTCGCGATGCGCCACTGGCCCCGGTGCGTGCCGGGGCTCGGGAGTGCGCGACCGTAGCGAACTGTGCGGTTCGCGTGGCGCACGAGCAGCCTCAGCGCGACGTGCGCGTGGAGCGGCGCTCCGTAGCGTTCTTCTCATCAACCACCGATCCCCGCACACGCCCCAGGAGCACCCCGTGACCACCACCGCCGCCGCCACCCGCCGCAAGGTCCTCATCCCCCTCGCCACCCTCGCGGCCGCCGGCGCCATCGCCGTGGGCTCCGGCGCCACCTTCACCTCCACCACCGGCAACACCGCCTCCGCCGTCACCTCCGGCACCCTCAAGCACACCAACTCCAAGGACGGCAAGGCCGTCTTCGACCTCACCAACCTCAAGCCCGGCGACACCCTCAACGGCACCCTGACCCTCACCAACACCGGGTCCCTTCCCGCCGCCTTCACCCTCACCGAGGTCTCCTCCACCAACGCCTTCACCGGCGCCAACCTCAGCCTCGCCATCACCGACACCACCACCGGCGCCACCGTCTACACCGGCACCTTCGGCGGCCTCGTCGACGGCACCAAGACCGCCCTCGGCACCTACGCCGCCGGCGACGCCCACACCTACACCTTCACCGTCAAGCTCGCCCAGGACACCCCCAACGCCGACCAGGGCAAGAGCGCCAACGCCGTCTACCAGTGGGACTCCGTCCAGCTCGACGGCACCACCTACAACCAGTGAGTCGCGGCGGGAGCGCTCCGAGCACCCGGCCGCTCCCGCCCACCTCCCGCCCCCGCCGCGCCCCGACGCCCCCACCGACCCCCCTCGAGAACGGAACCGCCCGATGAGCACCGGAGCCTCCCGCTCGGTGACCGCCACGCTGACGCAGTGGACGGTCAACCTCGTCCTCGTCGCCGTCACGCTGGTGTCGGCGGCGTACCTCCTGCCGAGCCTGATGGGCTACGAGCGGTACGTCATCACCGGGGGCTCGATGTCCGGCACGTTCGAGAAGGGCTCCATCGCCATCGAGAAGCCCGTGGACGTGGCGGACCTCGCCGTGGGGGACGTGATCACCTACCTGCCTCCAGCCGACAGCGGCGTGGGAACCCTGGTCACCCACCGCATCGTCAAGGCCGGCCGCAGCGACACCGGGGCCCGCGTGTTCCGGACCCAGGGTGACGCCAACCCCGACCCCGACCCGTGGAAGTTCACCCTCGACGAGGGCACCCAGCCCGTCGTGCAGCTCACGGTCCCCTACGTCGGCTACGCGCTCATCGCCCTGGCCGACCGCGAGACCCGGATGCTCGTCATCGGCGTGCCGGCCGGGCTGATCGCCCTGCTCAGCCTCGTCGAGCTGGTCGGCGCCCTCCGCCGACCCGGCGACCGCGAGGCGCCCGCGCCCGCGCTCCTGCCCGCGGCGGACGGCCACCCGACGGACGTCCCGGCGCGGGTGGCGTCGCCGGTCGCGGCCTGACGCCGCACCGGGCACCCACCGCCCGTCCGGGCCCGTCCGGGCCTGTCCCGGACCCCGCCCCCGGGTCCACCCCAGGGTCCGCCCCGGGTCTCGGACCCGTGCCGCGCGAACCGTGCGCAACCGTGTACCTGGAGGAGGAATCGTGTCGAAGAGGCGTAGCGTGCGCTTGCCTAGCGTTGGTGTCGTGACCAGCCGCTCGAACCTCCTGCTCGCGATGGGCCTCCTCCTGGCCGTCGCCGGCTTCTTCGCGCCCGGCACCTCGACCGCCGCGTTCACCGCCGGCAGCCGCAACGCCGCCTCGAACGTCACCGCCTCGCCGGACTGGACGCCGCCGACCGTGTCGCTGCAGAACCCCGGAAGCCCGGTCAAGGACACCGTCACCCTCACCGCCGCCGCGAGCGACGGCGAGACGGGCGTCAAGGCCGTCGTCATCTCCTACCTCGCGCCGGGCGCCTCCAGCTGGGTCGACGTCTGCACCGCCACCACCGCGCCGTACAGCTGCGCCTGGAACACCAAGGCCCTCGCCGACGGCTCCTACCAGCTGCGCGCCCGCGCCACGGACAACGCCGGCTACGCCACCACCTCCGACGCGGTCACCACCACGGTCGCCAACACCACCCTGGTCACCCTCGGCGACCCGGGCGAGGTCGTCCGCGGGACGGTGCCGCTGACCACGACGATCCACAACGGCGGACTGCTCCCCTACACGGTGCGGGTGGAGTACGCCGTCGCCGGCAGCGGCAGCTGGAAGCAGCTCTGCACGTCGCTGACGGCACCGCACACCTGCTCGTGGAACACCACCACGCTCGCCAACGACTACTACGACCTCCGCTCGGTCGCGACCTCCGGCACCACGACCTACACCTCCGCCGTCCTCGCCGACGTGCTGGTCGACAACCTCGCGCCGACGGTCACCATGACCGACCCGGGCTCGCCGCTGAGCGGCACCCGCACCTTCGAGGCGACCGCCTCCGACGCACACTCCGGCATCGCGTCGGTCGTGCTCCAGTACGCCGCCACCGGCAGCACGACGTACCGCACCCTGTGCACCACCACCGTGGCGCCGTACTCCTGCCGGGTCGACACCACCACGCTCCCCGACGGCAGCTACACCCTCCGCGCGGTCGCCACCGACGTGGCCGGCAACGCCACCACCTCGGCGCTGGTGACGAGCCGCGTCGTGGACAACACCGTCTCCTCGGTCTCCATGGAGGACCCCGGCGCCTTCCTGACCGGCACCGTCGCGCTGACGGCCTCGGCCAGCTCCACCGCGGGCGTCACCTCGGTGCGGATCCAGCGGGCCCCGAGCGGGACCACCACCTGGACCGACGTGTGCACCGACACCGCCGCGCCGTACACCTGCTCGTGGAACACCACGACGGTCGCCGACGGGCTCTACGACCTGCGCGCCGTGCTGCTCGACGGGACCGGCAAGGTCACGACGTCCGCGACGCTCGGCGCCCGGCGGGTCGACAACGCCCCGTTCCGCGGGGTGGACGTCCAGACGGCCAACGGCGGCACCTCGGCCGGCCGGCTCGAGGCGGCGGACACGATGACCTACACCTTCAGCGGCCAGCTCAACCACGGCACGGTGACGTCCGGCTGGACCGGCGCCGCGCTCCCGGTGACCGTCCGGGTGCGCGACGGCAACCTCTACACGCCGTCGCGCGGCAACACCGGCGACACCCTCGAGGTCCTCCGCAACGGTGTCGCGGTCAACCTGGGACAGGTCGTCCTGCGCGGCGAGCACGTCCGGTCGAGCCGGAACGTGACGTTCAACGCGACGATGACCGCGGGCACCGTCACCGTCGACGGCGTGGTGCGCAGCACCGTCACCCTGCAGCTGGGCACCGTGGTGAGCGGCAGCAGCTCCATCCGGACCTCCAGCGCCGGCGGCACCATGTCGTGGACGCCGTCGAACCTGGCCACGGACGTCGCAGGCATGGCCTGCTCGGTCGCCCCGGTCAGCGAGACCGGCGCCCTGGACCGGGAGTTCTGATGGGCACCACGCACACGGCGCTCTCCCGGGCCGCGACCGCCGCCCTCGCGACGCTCGCGATGGTGCACCTCGTGGCCGCGCTGAGCCACGACGTCGTCCCGGCGTACGCCCGCGTCATCCTCCTCGGGACCGGCTGCGCGACCGCGGCGGCGGCGGTGCTGCTGCGGCACGACACCTTCGGCTCCCGCCTGCTCGTGTGGGTCGTCACCGTCCTGTCCGCGGCCGGCGCCGTCCTCGTCGGCACCGTCGGGCTCCCCGGCAGCGTCTCCACCGGCCTGTCCGGCACCGAGGTGCTCGTCGTCGCGCTGGCCTTCGCGACGGGAGCGTTCGCGCTCCTCGACATGCGGCTGCGGCAGGCGTCGGTGGGCGATCGGCCGCCCTATGCTCTGTGAGATGTCACCGCGAGTGCTGCTGGTCGAGGACGACGACACCATCGCCAGGCCGCTGGTCCGGACCCTCGAGCGTGAGGGGTACGCCGTCGAGCGGGTCACCGGCGGGCTCGCCGCCCTGGAGGTGGTGACCTCGGCGCCGCCCCAGCTCGTGATCCTCGACCTGGGCCTGCCGGACATCGACGGGCTCGACGTCTGCCGCCGCGCCCGGGAGGGCGGCTACCCGGGCAGCATCATGATCCTCACCGCGCGCGGCGGCGAGCTCGACCGCGTGGTGGGGCTCGACATCGGCGCCGACGACTACCTCGCCAAGCCGTTCCCGCTGTCGGAGATGTTGGCCCGCGTGCGGGCGCTGCTGCGCCGCAGCGGCGTCGGCCAGGACGGGGCGGCTGGCACCCCGGGAGCGACCCCCGAAGCCACCTCCGCGCCCGCGGCCGCCGTCCCCAGCGCGGCGCCGGCTGCGCCGCCGGTCCCGCCGGCTGCCGCGTCGCCTGCCGCTCCGCCTGCCGCGGAGCCCGCGCCCCGGGCCGCGGCCACGGAGGGGTTCCGCGTCGACACGCGCGCCCGGCGCGTCTGGGTCGGCTCCCGCGAGATGCCGGTGAGCGCCAAGGAGTTCGACGTGCTGGCCCTGCTCGACGCCGAGCCGGGCGCGGTCGTCACCCGCGAGCTGCTGATGGACCGCGTCTGGGACGAGAACTGGTTCGGCTCCACCCGCACCCTCGACGCCACCATCGGCCGGCTCCGCCAGAAGCTCGAGGACCACCGGGCGCCCGCGCGCATCGACACCGTCCGGGGCGTCGGGTTCCGGATGGAGCGGGAGGCTCCCGATGCGTGACCGGCTCGATGCGTGACCGGCCCGACGGATGACCGATCCGATGAGTGACCGGTCCGATGCGTGACCGGCTGCTCGCGCTGCTGGTTGGCGGCACCGTCGCCGTGATCGCGCTGTACGGCGTCCCGCGGGCGTACGTCCTGGCCGACCTCGTGGAGCACCAGCAGGAGCACGAGATGCAGCGGGTCGTCGACACGATGGCCGCCGTCCTCGCGGTGCAGGAGGAGCGCGACCTCCCGGTCGCCCGGTCGTCCCTCGAGCAGGCGCTCGGCGAGGCCGAGAGCATCGTCCACGTCGCGGCCGACGGCACCACCACGCGCGCCGGTGACTCCTTCGAGCCCGACGACTCGGACCTGGTCGTCACCGCCTCGGTCGACGGCGGCGGCCGGCTGACCCTGACGCGGTCGGGGACGGTCGTCGAGGAGGGCGTGGCGGACGCGATCATGCCGCTGGTCCTGCTCGGGGTCGCGCTGCTCGCCGCGTCGGCGGTCGCCGCGCTGTTCCTGGCACGCCGGCTGTCCCGCCCCTTCCAGGAGCTCGCCGGCGTCGCCACCGCCCTGGGCCAGGGGCGCTTCCACCAGGACGTGCCGCACTACGCCGTCCCCGAGGCCGAGGCCATCGGCACCGCCCTGCGCCGCAGCGCCGCCCAGCTCGACGCCCTCGTCCAGCGCGAGCGCGAGTTCGCCGTCAACGCCTCCCACGAGCTGCTGACCCCGATCACCGGGCTCAACCTGCAGCTCGAGGACCTGCGGCACTGGCCGGAGACCGCGCCCGCGGTCGCAGAGGAGCTGGCGACGGCGCTCGAGACCATCGACCGCCTCGGCTCGACCATCCAGGAGCTGCTCGCGCAGGACCGCGACACGCGCCGCACCGGCACGCTCGACGTCGACCTCGCCGCCCTCGTCCGGCACGTCATCGCGGACTGGCGGCAGACGGAGACAGGCCAGCGGCGGGAGGTCAGGTTCGAGTCGTCGGGCACCGTGCCGGCCCGGGTGGCGCCGGAGGAGCTCACCGAGCTGCTCGAGATGCTGCTCGACCACGCGGCGCGGCACACGCCCGGCGTGATCGTGGTGGACTGCGCCGAGCTCGACACCCACCTCCGGGTCCGGGTCGGGGACGCCGACCAGCCGACCGCCGGCAGCGCGGCGACGCACCGGCAGCTGCAGGGCGCGCTGCCCGCCGGCGACGACGTGGAGCAGGGGCTGGAGAAGGCCGCCGAGCTGGCGGAGGCGCTGGGCGGCTACCTCGTGCGCGACGAGAGCGGCAGCTCGCGGTTCCTGCTGATGCTGCCCCGGACCGCCGCGTCCGCGGGATAGGCTCGTCGCACCGCACCGCACCGCGAGAGGACGAGGCTTGGACGACGTCGAGCGCCTGAGCCAGGACAAGGTCGAGCAGTACGACGTCCTGCACGCGCCGCCGAGTGCCGACCTGCAGGCCCTGGTGGACCTGGCGGCGCAGGTCGCCGGCGCGCCGATGGCCGCCATCAACCTGCTCACGAGCACCGAGCAGCACATGATCGCGACGTCCGGCATCGGGCCGTCGGTCTGCGCCCGTGAGGACTCCATGTGCGCGGTCGTGGCCACCGATCCCGGCCCGGTGGTCGTGCCGGACGCCACCGTGGACGACCGGTTCTCGTCGAACCCGTTCGTTACCGGCGTGCTGGACCGGTTCCGCTTCTACGCCTCCGCACCCCTCGTCGCTCCCGACGGCGTGCCCGTGGGTCGGCTCTGCGTGTTCGACCACCAGCCCCGCGAGCTCGACCAGCGGCAGCAGGAGACGCTGGTGGTCCTGGCGGACCGCGTGATGGACGTCCTGGAGCTGCGGCTGCGCACCCGCCAGCTGGAGGCGTCCCTCGGCGAGCTGACCGCCGTGCGCGACGAGCTCCGGCGCTCCAACCGTGACCTCAGCAACTTCGCCCAGCAGGTCAGCCACGACCTGCGCACGCCGCTCACCGGCATCCTGGCCAACGCCGAGCTGCTCGCGGGCGAGCCGGTCGTGCAGGCCGACGACGACCTCCGCGTGGTGGTGGACGACATCCTCCTCAGCGGCCGCCGGATGAACGACCTCATCGGCCAGGTGCTGGCGTACGGCCAGGAGGGCGGGCGCCTGTCGGTGCGCCCGACGTCGTTGCGCGAGGTGTTCCACCGCGCGCGCGCCGACATCGGCCGGCTCGTCGCGGAGCGTGGTGCGGTGGTGGAGCTCGGCGAGCTGCCGGTCGTGCCGTGCGACCCCGACCTCGTCTACTCGGTCGCGCTCAACCTGCTCGGCAACGCCGTGAAGTTCGCTCGCCCGGGCGTCGCCCCACGCGTGTGCGTGTCGGCGGAGCGGTCGGCGGACCGCGTGCGGGTGCGGGTCAGCGACAACGGCATCGGGATCCCCGCCGACCGCGTGGACGACGTCTTCGGTTTGTTCGTGCGGGGCGGCTCGGAGGCCGAGGGACACGGGATCGGGCTGGCGACGACCGCGCGCATCATCGAGGCGCACGGCGGCCACGTCGGCGTGGAGGCCGGCGACGGGCCGGGCACGACGGTCTGGTTCGAGCTGCCGGCCTGAGCTCGCCGGCCGGAGCTCGCCGACCGGCGCCCTCCGACCGGGCCCCCCCGACCGGGACCCTCCGACCGGGGGCCTTCCGGGGTCGGTGCAGGGGTGTGCGCGACCGTAGCGAACTGTGCGGTTCGCGTGGCGCACGAGCAGCCTCAGCGCGACGTGCGCGTGGAGCAGCGCTCCGTAGCGTTCTTCTCATCAACCACCGATCCCCGCACACGCCCCAGGAGCACCCCGTGACCACCACCGCCGCCGCCACCCGCCGCAAGGTCCTCATCCCCCTCGCCACCCTCGCGGCCGCCGGCGCCATCGCCGTGGGCTCCGGCGCCACCTTCACCTCCACCACCGGCAACACCGCCTCCGCCGTCACCTCCGGCACCCTCAAGCACACCAACTCCAAGGACGGCAAGGCCGTCTTCGACCTCACCAACCTCAAGCCCGGCGACACCCTCAACGGCACCCTGACCCTCACCAACACCGGGTCCCTTCCCGCCGCCTTCACCCTCACCGAGGTCTCCTCCACCAACGCCTTCACCGGCGCCAACCTCAGCCTCGCCATCACCGACACCACCACCGGCGCCACCGTCTACACCGGCACCTTCGGCGGCCTCGTCGACGGCACCAAGACCGCCCTCGGCACCTACGCCGCCGGCGACGCCCACACCTACACCTTCACCGTCAAGCTCGCCCAGGACACCCCCAACGCCGACCAGGGCAAGAGCGCCAACGCCGTCTACCAGTGGGACTCCGTCCAGCTCGACGGCACCACCTACAACCAGTGAGTCGAGGCGGACGACCGAGCGCTCTCCCCCGACGCGTTCCTCGTCCGCTGACGAGCTGGTGTGAGGGGCGTCCCGTCCCCCGCGGGACGCCCCTCTGTCTGTCTGCACCACCGCTCGTGCCCGACGTCGCGATCCAGCACCGGGCTCGGGCGCGCGGGTCGACGACGATCCGCGGGCCGCTCGCGCGATGATCGCTTCATGACGGAGCGCAACGTCCTCGGCGGCGACCTGGAGCCCTGCGGCACCGACCCCCTGACCGGCTTCCACCGCGACGGCACCTGCACGGTCGGCCCGCAGGACGTCGGCCTGCACGCGATCTGCGCGGTGATGACCGAGGAGTTCCTCGCCCACCAGGCGTCGGTGGGCAACGACCTGTCCACCCCGCGCCCCGAGTGGCACTTCCCGGGCCTCGTGCCGGGCGACCGCTGGTGCGTGGTCGCCGTCCGCTGGGTCCAGGCGTACGACGCCGGGGTCGCGGCGCCCGTCGTGCTGGCGGCCACCTCGGAGCGCGCCCTCGACGTCGTACCCCTCGAGGTGCTGCGCACGCACGCCGTCGACGTGCCGCCGGACCTCAGCTCTCTGGACTGACCCTCGAGTCGTCGCGTGCCACCATGAGGCGGTGGCCCGATCAGGCGTCAGGAGGCTCGTCGTGGCGCTCGTGGTCGTGGTGGTGCTCCTCGCGCTGGCGCTGGCGGCCGTGTGGGGCCTGCAGCGGCAGCTCATCTACTTCCCCGACACGAGCGACGTACCGCCGGCCGGCGAGGTGCTGCCCGGGGCGCGCGACGTGACGCTGGAGACGGCCGACGGCCTGGAGCTGGGCGCGTGGTACCTGCCGGCCGACGCCGCGACCGACACCGGCATGGCGGTGCTGATGGCTCCCGGCAACGGCGGCAACCGCGCCGGACGGACCGGCCTCGCCCGCCTGCTCGCCGACCGCGGGTTCGGCGTGCTGCTGATGGACTACCGCGGCTACGGCGGCAACCCCGGGAGCCCCACCGAGGACGGCCTGGCTGCCGATGCCGACGCGGCGGTGCGGGCGCTCGCCGACCTCGGCCATCCCCTCGACCGCACGATCTTCTTCGGTGAGTCCCTCGGCACGGGCGTCGTCGCCGGGCTGCAGGAGCGGCACCGTCCGGCCGGAGTCGTGCTGCGCTCGCCGTTCACCGAGCTGGCCGACGTCGGCGCGCACCACTACCCGTGGCTCCCCGTGCGCACGCTGCTCCGCGACCGGTTCCCCGTCCTCGACCCGCTCGCCGCGAGCGACGTGCCCGTCACCGTGGTCTACGGCGACCGTGACGGCGTCGTACCCACCGAGCTCAGCGACCGAGTCGCCGACGGCGTCCGCTCGCTGGTGGAGCGCGTCGTCCTCCGCGGCGCTGACCACAACGACCCGGTGATGTTCGGTCCGCGGGTGGCCGACGCGGTCGCGCGGCTGGCGCGCGAGGTGCGCTGACGGCCGTCGCGGGGGCTCAGGCGGGCGGCAGGCTGTCCCGCGTGCCGAGCACCGGGCGGGAGGCCGGCTCGGCGACCGCCTTCGCGATGACGTACGACGCCAGGGTGCTGCCGCCGGCCAGGTACCGGGTGTCGACCCGCAGCGTGCCGCTGTCGGTCACCGGCTTCCAGGCGCGGCCCCGCGGCCCCGTGCGGGTCGTGGTCGGGGTGCGGTCCGGCCGCACCAGCACGGGCATCGGCTGCTGCGGCACGACCCCCGTGACGTCGTCCCACGGCACCTCGACCGCGACACCGCGGTCCTCGTGGCGCAACCGGGTCGGCGTCAGCCAGAGGCCCCCGGCGAAGCGGCCCCCGAGGTGGATCGCGCTGCTCCAGCCGAGCCACGCCGCGACCAGACCGAGCGCGATCGTCCAGAGCCAGCCCTCGTCCAGTGCGGCGAAGACGGCACCGAGGGCGGCGACGGCGGCCAGGCCGGCCAGCAGCCCCGACGACACCAGGGTCGGTCCGGTGGCCCGGGGCAGGTGGAGGGCGCCCTCCCCGTCGAGGGTCGCCAGCCGGGCGCGGGGCGGGTCGCGCCGCACCTGGAGCTCGACCACCTCGCGGGCCACTCCGCCGACGGCCGCCACGAGGAGGACCAGCCCGGCGCACAGGAAGCCCCGGCCCAACGTGGTGTGCAGGCCGAGCAGTCCCATGCCGGTCAGCGGCACCCCGAGGCCGAGCAGCACGACGATGCCGAACCAGCTGAGAATCCGCATGCCGGCGGGCCGCACCTCCGTCGTCGTCGTCACGGCAGCACCCTCTCATCCGGCGCCTCGGGCACCCTCCGGCGCATCAGGCTCATCGTCGTCGTCAGTCGAACAGTCCGCCGATGCCGTCGACGATCGCGCCGCCGACGTCCGCGATGGCCTCGCCGGTCTCGACCACCGCGTCGACGCCGGCGAGGACGGCGTCGCCGACGTCTCCGCCGTTCTCCCAGAGCTCGTCGATCATGCCGGAGGTGAAGATGCCGACGCCGGCACCCACGACGGTGCCCACGACGGTGCCGACCGGTCCGCCGATCGCCGTGCCGACGAGCGCGCCGGTGCCCACGGACGCGGCGAAGCCTCCGAGGTTGGAGGTGACGGCCTGCTCGGCACTCTCCTGGTTGGGGCCGTGCATGTCGTAGAAGATGCCGCCGACCGCGAGGACGCCACCGAGCGCGACGGGAGCGAAGCGGGCCGCGTTGGCCAGCCGGGAGGCTCGCGCCAGGTCGTCGGCGGCGCCGGCAGCGGTGCTGCGCCAGTGGTCGAGGTCGTCGTAGAACTGCGCGGCGTTGGACACCCGGCCGGTGTTGCGCAGCCGGTCGAGGTAGTCGGCGGAGAGGTCGGCGAAGTACTGCGCGTTGCCGCGCAGCGCGCTGGCCTGGACCTCCGTCAGGGCGCCGGCGAGGCCGCCCGCGACGGAGGTGAGGTTGAACGCCCACGTCGGCGCGTCCATCGCCCGATTGGCTGCGGACACGCGCTCCCACGCGCGCTCGATGTCGGACCACACCTCCTCGGCGCGGGTGACGAGCTCGTTGTAGGCGCGGATCCTGTCCTGGTGGGCGTCGTACGCCGCCACGTCGGCGTTGTGGGCGTCGACCTGCCCCGGCGACGCGTCGACCGGCGGCTCGCCGGGACGGGCCGGTCCTGCGCCCGGCGACTGGATGACGAAGCCCGACACCGTGAGCCCGGCGCCGCGGGCATCGGCCCGGATGCCCTCCATCCGCTGCTGGCAGCCCTCCAGCGACCCGGCGTACTCGCGGAAGGCGGTGCACACGCTGGTGGCGCCCTCACGCAGGTCCTCCGCGACCCGGACGGCCCGTCCCATCGCCCCCTCGAACGCCGCGCCGGCCTCACCGCGCCAGTCACCGCCGGCCCCGGTGCGGGAGTCGGCGAACGCGTCCACGCCGGCCCGGATGGCGGGGCGCAGGGTGTCGCCGACCCAGTCGGCGCCGGCGCGGATGGACGCCGGCGAGCCGGTGATCTCGGTGTCAATCGACACGGGGACCTCCGCCCGCGAACGTGGACGCGACGTCGGCGTCGCTCGCCCAGAAGTCGGCGTCGGTCGCGCCCACCTGCGAGCTGGTGACGCTCAGGCCCTCCGACATCGAGGCCGCGCTGTCGACCAGCTTCGAGAGCATCGCGGTCAGCAGCGGCGTCATGTCGCCGCCGTCGACGCTCGTGGGCGCGGACCCGGCGGTCTCCTCGACGTCTGCCGCCGCCGCGTCGAGGTGACCCCGGATCGCGCCGAGGGTGGCTGGTGGGACACGGACCTCACTCACCGCGGGCCCCCTCCGGGTGCAGCTCGCGGTCGAGGAAGAGCAGGTCGTAGGGCACCTGCTCGAACGCGTGCTGCAGGTCGTCGACCCCCAGGAGGACCCAGCGGGCGTCGTCGCCGTACTGCTCCTCGAGCCGGTCGATGGCGGAGTAGACGAACAGTGCGGTGCGGCCGTCGCGCATCTCGTGCATCCGGATCCGGGTCGCGCCGTCGAGGTCGATCGTCGGTGCGTACACGACCGGTGGAAGGGTGGGCTGTCCCATGAGGCGGAATGTTCCCACCACGTCGATCGGCAAACCCGGGCGGTGCGGGCTGTGGACGACCACCGCCTCTGGCTAGCCTGCTGCAACGCCGATCTCGGAGGATCTCGTGCTCAAGACCGTCTCCCGCCCGCCGCTCGGCACGATCATGCTGCCGGCGTCGTCCTGAGCTCGCCGAGGCAAGCCGTGTCGTCGCCCCTCCTCCCGCTCGTCGACCGCGCCGCGCGCCTGCTGGACCGGCCGGGGCGGGTGGTGCTGGGGATCGTCGGTCCGCCCGGCGCGGGACAGTCGACACTGACCTCGCTGCTGCTCGCCTCGTTGGCCGCTCGCCTCGGCGAGGACACCCTGGGCCACCTGCCGATGGATGGCTTCCACCTCGCCGACGTCCAGCTCGACCGGCTCGGCCGCCGCGAGCGCAAGGGTGCGCCGGACACCTTCGACGTCGACGGCTACGTCGCCTCGCTCGCGCGGTTGCACGACTTCCCCGACCGGACGCTGTACGTCCCCGGCTTCGAGCGGGACCTCGAGCAGCCCGTCGCCGCCGCGATCGCGATCGAGCCGTCGGTGCGGCTCGTGGTCACCGAGGGCAACTACCTGCTGCTGCCCGACGGCGGCTGGGAGCGCGTGCGCCCGCTGCTGGCCGAGGCGTGGTTCGTCGAGGTCGACGACGGCGTGCGCCGCTCGCGCCTGGTCCGGCGGCACGAGCAGTTCGGGAAGTCACCGGCCGGCGCCCGGGCGTGGGTGGAGGCCGTCGACGAGCCGAACGCCCGGCTGGTGTCAGCGACGCGGGACGCGGCCGACGTCGTGGTGTCGCCGGGCCTGGGCGCGCTGGCCTGACCGGACATCCCGCCTGCCGGCGCACGACGACCCGAACGACTCGTGGCCCCCGCGACCGGGGGCCACGAGCCGAGGCGGGGCTCAGCCCAGCACGCCGCCGATCCTGAGCACGCCCTCGGGGTCGTAGGTCCGCCGCGCCCGCCGCAGCCGGGCGAGGGTGACCTCGTCGTAGGCGTCGACGTACTCCTCCGGCGTGAACGTGAAGTTCGGCAGCCGGTGCGCGCCGGTCCACGGCGCCATCGCGTCGAGGATCGCCCGCGCGTGGTCCTCCACGCCCGGGACCTCCGAGATGCCGACGACCAGCAGCGAGTACGCCGCGTCGCGCGAGGCGAAGGCGCTCGGGTGCTCGCCGGGGCGGGCGAAGGCGCCGCCGAGCTGGCGTACCTCCACCAGCACCTGCGGGGAGCCCACTCCCGGTCCGGTGAGCGCGAGCAGCGCGTCGGCCGCCTCCGCGGGGAAGTCGGCGAGCACGCCGCCGGCCTCGTGGGCGGGAGTCGGGTCGAGCGGGTCGGTGTGGACCGAGTCGATCGCGGTGTAGGGCCTCTCGGACACGTCGTCGAGGATCGCCGGAGCAGCGGCCCGCATCGCGGCGAACCAGCGCTCCCCGTCCTCGGCGGAGCCCGTCCAGACGAAGCGCACCGACAGGCTCAGGCGGCCGGCGAGCATCGGCGGCACGCCGTCCATGTCGGGCAGCTGGAAGAGCGCGAAGGACGTCGTGCCCTCCTCGGGCAGCTCCGCCGACCAGGAGCGCCAGGCGGCGATGACCGCGGACGCGTCCGCGCCGTCGAACCACAGCGATCCACCGTAGAACCGGGGCTGCTGCACCAGGTCGAACTCGATGGCCGTGACGATGCCGAGCATCCCCTTCGCGCCGCGCAGGGCGAAGAAGAGCTCGGGGTGCTCGGTCGGCGTGGCCCTCCGCAGCACGCCGTCGCCGGTGACGACCTCGATGGCGCGCACCTTGTCGATGGCCAGGCCGTAGGTGCGGGCCATCGGCCCGAGCCCACCGCCGGTGGTGTAGCCGACGATGCCCACGTCGGTGATCGAGCCCGACAGCGGCGCCAGACCGTACGGCGCGGCGGCCTCCACGACCGCCAGCCACTTCACACCGGCGCCGGCGCGGGCCCAGCCCTCCTCGGGGTGGACGACCACCTCGTCGAGCCCCTTGGTGGTGACGAGCAGCTCGGTGGTCAGGTCGGCCATCGGGCCGTGGCCGGTGGCCTGCGGCGTCACGCGGATGCCGTGGCGGGCCGCGAACTGCACGGCCTCGACGACGTCCTGGGCGTCGTGCGCCGCCAGGACGGCGGCGGGCCGGACCGGGACGGCGAAGTTCCACGGCGAGACGAGGGCGTCGTACGTCCTGTCGCCGGGCACCGCGACGGTGCCGATCGTGAGGGCGTCCAGCTCGGCGAACGGTACGGCCGCGGTGCTGGTCTGTGCGATGGTCATGCTTCCTCCGTGTGAAGTCGTCGTTGACGTCACGACGGTGCGCCCGGGCACTTGCGGCCCGCTTGAACGCGACTTGAGCCCGGTCGCGGATCAGCTGCCTGCGGCGGCCTGGGGCGCCACGAACACGCCGTCGGGGTCGACCGTCCGTCGGATCCGCACGAGTCGCTCGTAGGCCGCTGCCGCGAACCCGCGGCGGGCCGCGGCCTCGTAGGCCATCGACAGGTACGACGCCCGCGACGACCACGGCGCCAGCGAGTCCAGGATCCGCATCGCGTCCGCGCGCACCGCGCCCCACCCGGTGCCCACGTCGAGCCCGACGCCGAGCACCAGGAACGCGGCGGGCAGGTGGTCGAGGGCGCCACCGCGGGGCGCGGGCCGCGCCAGCGCACCGGCCAGCTGCCGCAGCTCCACGAAGAGCAGGTTGCTGCCCGAGCCCGGGCCGGCCGCCGCGACGAGCGCGTCCACCGCGTCCGCGGGGAAGCCGTGGACGAGCACGCTGTTGGCGTAGACGGCCGTGGGCTCCTGGGGGTCGAGCTGCAGGTGGGCGATGTCGGCGGCCGGCATCTGCGCGAACGTGTCGATCTCGGGGCGCAGGGCACGCAGTGGTGCGATGGAGCGCGCACCCGCCTCGGCGTCGCCGAGGGCCACGGCGTCGATCATCACCATCTTCCGCCCGCGCAGCTGCCCCGGCAGCGACGCGACGTCGGGCACCTGGAAGATCCGCGCCACGCTCGTCACCGACTCGGGTGCGTCGGCCGTCCACTCGCCCCAGGCGGTGAGCACGCGCCGCGTGTGCCGCCAGTCCCACGCCAGCATCCCGGCGTACGCCGTCCGCACCGGCAGCAGGTCGAACTCGAGCGCGGTGACGACCCCGAACCCTCCGGTGCCGCCCCGCGCCGCCCACAGCAGCTCGGGGTCCTGGTCGTCGGTGGCGCGGACGAAGGTGCCGTCGGCGAGCACCACCTCGACGGCCGTGATGGCGCTGCACTGCAGCCCGTGCTGGCGGGAGTACCAGCTGACCCCGCCACCGAGCGAGGAGCCGACGACGCCGACGCCCGGGCTCGACATGTGCATCCCGGCCAGGCCCACGCGCGCCGCCCGGGCCACGACGTCGCCCCACAGCACGCCCGCCTCGGCGCGCGCCGTGCGCGTGGCGGCGTCGACGCGCAGCCCGGTCATCGCCGAGGTGCGCAGCAGCACCGCGTCGCCCAGCCGGCCCGCGAGCGGCGGGGCGCCGTGGCCGGTGCCCTGCGGCGCGACCTTGAGGCCGGACTCCGCGGCCGCCCGGACGATCCGCGCGACCTCGTGCGGGTCGGCCGGGTAGGCGACCGCGGCCGGGTGCTCGTCGACCTGGAGGTTCCACGGCATCCGCGCCTCGTCGTAGAGCGGGTCGCCGGGCAGGTGGACGGCGCCGCCGGCCAGCCCGCGGAGCGCCGCAGCGTCCGCGGTGCCCGCGGCGGGGAGCGGCGTCGACTCGGGCATGGTCTCTGGCACGTCAGCACCTCACGGGGTCGGCACCCCAGCGTGAGCGGGGCGACTTGAGGATGACTTGAGCCGGCGCTCCATCCGCGCGTGGAGCAGCGCGCGCTCGCCCGGCGGGATGTCGGCGTGGATGGCGTCGCGCACGAGCGGGTTGACGAAGTCGAGCGGCTGCCCGGGCTGCCCGTCGCGCAGGATCTCGCCGCGCGCCAGGACGTCGAGCGCGGCCGCGACCTCCTCCTCCGGGCGCCGCGCGAGGTCGGCGACGCTCCGCAGGTCGGCCGTCGGCCCGAGCACGGCGACGGCGTGCGCGACGATCGAGACCCTTTCCGGCATGCGCCGCAGGCGGAGGGTGACGAGCGAGGTGATCGCCCGCGACCCGACGGCCCGGACGGTGTCGACGTGAGCCGCGTCCGGCGGGACGCCCTGGTCGGCGAGGGCGCGCAGCAGCTGGCGCAGGAGCAGCGGGTTGCCCGAGGTCATCCGGTGGCAGGTCGCGACGAACGCGTCGGCGCCGCGCCCCAGGCGGTCGGCCACCAGCGCGGCGGTGCCCTGCTCGGTGAGCGGCGCGGGGCGTACGACGGTGACCGTCTCGTCGGCGACGAGCTCGACGAGGTCGTCGGCGTGCTGCGGCTCGCCGGTGCGCATCGTGAGGACGATCAGCACGGGCAGCTCCTCCAGGCGCGGGACAAGGTAGGCGAGGAACTGCAGCGACGCCTCGTCGCACCGCTGGACGTCGTCGACGCAGAGCACGAACGGGGCCTGCTCGGCGAGGCGGGTCGTCAGCTCGCACAGCCCGCGGAGCACGGCGAAGCGCTCCGCGCGACCCAGGACGTCGTCCACGCCGGCGCCGAACAGCTGCCGGACCACTCCCCACTCGAAGTCCTGCTCCAGCGCGCTGCTCCGTGCCGACCGCACCCACACGCCGGCGGCGACCGCGAGCCGGCGCAGCTCGTCGAGCAGACGGGTCTTGCCGATGCCTGCGGGCCCCTCGACGAGCACGCACCCGGAGGTCCCGTCGGCCAGGTCCTCGAGCCTCTCCCTCAGGAGGGTCAGCTCGTGGTCGCGGTCGACGATCCCGTCGGGCGTGCGGGGTCGCGGGACCAGCGCGGTCGCGTCCGCGGCCCTGGCGGCCGGCGGGCCGTCGAGGTCGGGCGACTGGGCCAGCACCTCCGCCTCGAGCGCGCGCAGGGCGGGACCGGGGTCGACGCCCAGCTCGTCGGCAAGGACCGTCCTTGCTCTTCTGAGTGCCTCGAGCGCCGCGGCTTGGCGGTGCGCCCGGTAGAGCGCGAGGGTGAGCAGCCGCCAGCGCTCCTCGCGCAGCGGGTCCTCCTTGACGAGCGCCTCGAGGTCGCCGATGACGAGCTGCGCCTCGCCGAGCTCGAGCCTCGCCGCGAGGAGGCGTTCCCGGGCGACCGCGCGCAGCTCCGTGAGCCGGGCGCACTCCGCCTCCACCCACGCCTCGCCCGCGTAGTCGGCGTACGCCGGCCCGCGCCAGGCCTTCAGCGCGGTGTCGAGCGTGCACGCTGCCTCCACGGGCGACTCGCCCGCGGCTGACTCGACGGCCGCCTCGAAGGTCCACGCATCCACGGCGTCGGGCGGGAGCCGCAGCACGTAGCCGGGCCCGGCGCGGGCGATGACGCCCTCGCGCTGCCGGGCGGTCGCGTCGGGCTCGAGCCGCCGGCGCAGGTGGCTGACGTACGCCTGCAGCGCACCGGGGGCGTTGGCGGGCGGCTGCTCGCCCCACACGCACTCGACCAGCCGGTCGGCCGGCACGACCTGGTCTCGGTGGATGACGAGCCCCGCCAGCACGGCGCGCTGACGGCGCCCGCCGAGGTCCACGACCGCGCCGTCGCGCGTGGCCGTGAGCTCGCCGAGCACGTGCAGGTTGAGCTGCGGCTGCCCGTCCACCCCGTTCCCTCGCCTCGAATCTTTCGAGGGTACGGCCGTCCCGAGCCGGGGGCTGCCCCGATTTTGGGCACGCGCGCGCCGGGCCGGGGGCGCGGCCGGTGGACGTGCCGGCGGACCTCGGCGTGCTCGGTCGAGGCGCGTCCGACAGGATGCGGGCGTGCGCATCGGGACCTGGAACCTCGACGGCCGCTGGTCCGACGACCACGCGGCCCTGCTGGCGGAGCAGGACTGCGACGTCTGGCTGCTCACCGAGGTCAACGAATCGACGAGCCTCGCCGGCTTCGCCGTCCACCGCTCGCAGTCGTTGGCGGCTCCGCGACGTCGTTGGGCGGCCGTCGCCAGTCGGCTGCCGATGACCTCGGCCCCGGATCCGCACCCCGCGAGCGCGCAGGCGCAGGTCGGCGCGACGACGTACGTCTCGGTGCTGCCGTGGCGGAGCGTCGACGTGCCCCACTCGCCCGACGTGCCGTTCGGCTTCCGCGCCCGGCCACGGGCGCCGTCCTTACCTACAGCACCTGGCACCGTCGGCCTGAGTGCGGCGCTCACCCGGCTGCAGGTGTGACACGAATCGATGGATTGGATCCCTCGCGCATCTCGGTAACACCAACCCGAGTCACACTTCGGGCTTAAGCTTCCGAACAAATGAGTGGAGCAGCGGGGTTGCGACAGATTGCAGTAGTCGGCGCAGTGATCGTGCGAGATGGCCGCGTGATGGCCGCTCAGCGTGGCGGAAGCGGCGCTCTCGCCGGGTTCTGGGAGTTCCCCGGCGGAAAGGTCGAGGCCGGAGAGTCGGCACGCGATGCGCTTGAGCGCGAGATCGCCGAGGAGTTGGACTGCATCGTTCAAGTGGGTGACGAGATCACTACGACGACCCACGCGTACGACTTTGCCGAGATAACGCTGACGACCTTCTTCTGCGCCCTCGTCGACGGCGAGCCGACCCTCGCGGAACACACAGCGGTGCGCTGGCTCCTCCCTGCAGAGCTCGACTCCCTGGAGTGGGCGCCGGCTGACGTTCCGGCTGTTGCACTGGTGAAGGCCACCGTGGGGTGAACGCCCAGATTGACTGGTCGACGCAGTTCGCGCTCGACATTGACTTTGGCTACGTCCACTCAGCGTCCGAGGGGCCGCGCCACTACAACCCCCGGCTCGTCATGAATGACGCCGGAAGCACGGTGGAGCATGCGCTCGTCCAGGAGCTTGCACTCTGCAACGCCTTCACGTTCTCAGTCGCCTTCATCACGCCTGGAGCCATAGCGCAGCTGAAGCAGCACCTTCACGACTTCGAGGGCAGCGGCACGATCGTCACCTCGGACTTCCTTGGGTTCAATCAGCCGCAGGCATTCGCCGAGCTGCTCAAGCTCAATGAGCTCAAGGGTATCGACGTGCGTCGCCACCCAGCCAAAGGTTTCCACGCCAAGGGCTACGTGTTTGAGCACGATCGAAGCGTCACGGCGATCATTGGTAGTTCGAACCTGACGAGTGCCGCACTCTCAACGAACCACGAGTGGAATTTGCGCGTTTCAGCTGCGCGCGAGGGCGACCTCGCGAGTCAGATCCGTCGCGTCCTCGATGAGCAGAGCTCCGCCTCCGAACCGCTCACCCAGGAGTGGATCGACTCCTACGCCGCGACCTATCTGGCCCCAACGCCGCGGCTAGCTTCATCGACCGCGGTCGGGCTCCACAACGACACCTCCGAGATCCAGCCGAACGCCATGCAACGGGACGCCCTCTTGGCTCTCGACCTTGTGCGGAGCCAGGGCGCAGAGCGCGCCATCATCGTGTCCGCAACCGGCACCGGAAAGACAATCCTTTCCGCACTCGACGTACGACAGATCGCGCCTGAGCGACTGCTCTTCGTCGTCCATCGCGAGCAAATCCTCGACAAGACGATTAGCGAGTACCGAAAGGTGCTGGGCGGATCTGCTGACGACTACGGGAAGCTCACCGGCTCGTTGAAGCAGACCGATCGCCGCTACGTGTTCGCGACAGTTCAGACTCTCTCCAGAATGGACGTGTTGTCGACCGTCGCTCCGGACGCCTTCGACCTTGTCATCATCGATGAGGCACACCGCGCCGGCTCGGCAACCTACCAACGGGTCGTCGCACACCTCACTCCGAAGTTCCTCCTCGGCATGACCGCGACCCCCGAGCGCACCGACGGGTTCAACGTCTATGAGTTGTTCCACTACAACGTCCCTTACGAAATCCGCCTGCATCACGCACTTGAGGCAGGGATGCTGTGCCCGTTCCACTACTACGGGGTCGCCGACGTGACGTACAGCGATGGCACCACGACCACGGAGGAAACGGAGCTCAAACTCCTCATCACCGCGGAGCGGGTTGAACACCTACTATCAGCTCTCGACCAGTACGGACAGGCCGGAGTCGCACCCCGGGGACTGATTTTCTGCAGCCGCAAGGACGAGGCGAACGCGCTCTCAGCTGAGCTGAACCGCAGCACGTTGCGCGGCAAGGCTCTGCGGACCGTGGCGCTGACGGGCGACGACTCGGTAGCTGCGCGAGAGCAGCGTGTCCACGAGCTTGAGGCAGGCGAGCTCGACTACATCCTGACGGTCGATGTCTTCAACGAAGGTGTGGACATCCCCACGGTCAACCAGGTGGTAATGCTTCGTCAGACCCAGTCCGCGATCGTCTTTGTTCAGCAGCTTGGACGTGGCCTCCGTTTGGCTGACAACAAGGACCATCTGGTGGTCATCGACTTCATTGGCAATTACGCCACCAACTTCCTCGTACCCATCGCTCTCTTCGGCGACGAGTCACTCAACCGAGAGTCGCTGCGCGAGAGGCTGAACGCAACGATTGAGGCGGGCGCCCTTCCAGGTCTCTCGAGCGTCAGCTTCGAGGAGGTTGCGCGCGAGCGCGTGCTCCGGTCGATCGCAGAGACCACTCTCGACAGCATGGCCAACCTCAAGACGGCCTTGCTTGCAATGAAGAATCGTGTAGGAGGTATCCCGACTCTCTGGGACTTCTACCGCTTCGAATCCGTCGACCCCATCCTGCTCGCCACCAAGAAGGCTCACTATCCCCACCTCGCGCGCACCCTGTTGCGCCAGGGTCCGGTTTTGGATGATGCCGGCGACCGAGCACTCGAACTCCTCTCGCATGAAGTGTTACCAGCGAAGCGCCTGAGCGAATTCATCTTGTTGGAGCTCCTGCTCGAGCGGAGGATTGCATCGCACGAGGAAATCTCTCGCGCATTCGAAGAGGCCGGGATTTCCTCAGACCATGCCTCCATTCGTGCGGCGGTCGACACTCTCGCGCTTCGCGGGTACTCGCTGGGCGACCAGAAGCGGTACTCGGTGGGGATCGCTGAAGAGGCCGACGATCTCATTGCACTGACGACCGCCTTCATCGACTCGATAACGAGTTCAACTGCCCTTAGAGCCGCCGTCGCTGACCTGATCAATACAGGCAAGGCGCTCACGCAGAGCCGGTATCTGCGTGACAGCCTGTTCACGCCTGGAATGCAGTACTCCCGCCGAGACGCGGCACGCCTGGTGGGCTGGAGTAGGAGCACCGCCTCGACAATCTATGGCTATAAGTCAGACGAGGCCCTCGGTCTGTGTACGGCTTTCACGACCCTGCATAAAGACGAGACCGTGGCTGCAAGCACAGCCTACGAAGACGCCCTCCTCGATCCTTCGACGATGCGCTGGTTCTCGAAGAGCAACCGCACTCTCGAGAGCAAGGACGTCAAGCAGTTCGTTGACCATCGCGTCGACATCCACGTCTTCGTGAAAAAGGACGACGCCGAGGGCAGCGATCACTACTACCTCGGCAAGGCCAAGGTCGCTGAAGCGGTCGAAACGCGGATGGCGGGCGATGGCCTGCCCGTCGTCGCCATGACCCTGAAGTTCGGCGAGCCGATTAAGCAGGGGCTCTTCGACTACTTCCACCCGCTGTCGGCCAAGGTCTAGTGATCGGTAGCCTCAAAACCTTCTTCCCCTCCATGCATCGCCCCGGTTGGAACGTCTGAAGGCGTTGCCTCTGACGCATCGAGGCGACGATTACGCGTCCGTTGGACGCACGGGTGAGCGTGTCCATGGGCTGAACCTCGGCGAGAACGCGAATGTCACATCTCTGTCGCCTAGGCACCAGGCGACGTCCATTAGGACCCCTGCAGAAGCAGAAGGCCCCTGACCTCAGGCGAGGTCAGGGGCCTTCGTGCTACCTAGTTGATCAGCTGCACCCGCTGGTGCTCCCGCAGCCCTCGCAGACGTAGCAGGAGCCAGCCGGCCGCATCTTCGTGCCGCAGGTCATGCAGAGCGGGGAGTCGACGGCGGTGCCGGTGAGCTGCTCGAAGAGCTCGGCCGTGGTCTTGGCCTGGCCGGTGGTGACCTGGGCCGGGACCTCGCGGGCCTCGTTGCCGTGGGTGTCCTTGGTCTCGACCTCCTCGGCCTCGACGACGTCCGTGGAGGACGACGAGGAGGACGACGACGCGGGCTCGACGAGCTCGGCGGCCGAGCCGGTCTCCTCCACGAGCGGCTCGTAGGAGCCGGTTTCGAGGTGGCGCTGGCGCTCCTCGGCCGAGTAGATGCCGAGCATCGACCGCTCCTCGAAGGACAGGTAGTCCAGGGCGAGGCGGCGGAAGATGTAGTCCATGATCGACTGCGCCATCCGCACGTCGGGGTCGTCGGTGAGGCCGGCGGGCTCGAAGCGCAGGTTGGTGAACTTCGAGACGTAGGTCTCCAGCGGGACGCCGTACTGCAGGCCGATCGACACCGCGATCGAGAAGGCGTCCATCACGCCGGCGAGGGTCGAGCCCTGCTTGCCGAGCTTGAGGAAGACCTCGCCGAGCTGGCCGTCGTCGTGGGCGCCGGAGGTCATGTAGCCCTCGGCACCGCCGACGGTGAACGACGTCGTGCGGGAGACGCGCGACTTCGGCAGGCGCTTGCGGACCGGGGCGTAGACGACCTTCTCCACGACCTTCTCGACGACCTCGGCCGCGGCGGAGGCGTCGGAGGCGGCCTTGTCGGCGGCGTCCTTCTTGGCCTTGCCGCCGCCATCGGCGAGGGGCTGGCCGACCTTGCAGTTGTCGCGGTAGACCGCGGTGGCCTTGAGGCCGAGCTTCCAGGACTGCATGTAGACGTCCTCGATCTCCTCGACCGTGGCCGTCTCGGGCAGGTTGACCGTCTTGGAGATCGCGCCGGACAGGAACGGCTGCGCGGCCGCCATCATCCGCACGTGACCCATCGGCTTGAGCGAGCGGGCGCCCATCGCGGTGTCGAAGACCTCGTAGTGCTCGGTCCGCAGGCCCGGGGCGTCGACCACGTGGCCGTGCTCGGCGATGTAGGCGACGATCGCCTCGATCTGCTCCTCCTGGTAGCCCAGCTTCTTCAGGGCCCGCGGAATCGTCTGGTTGACGATCTGCATGGAGCCGCCGCCGACGAGCTTCTTGAACTTCACCAGGGAGAAGTCGGGCTCGATGCCGGTGGTGTCGCAGTCCATCATGAAGCCGATGGTGCCGGTCGGCGCGAGCACGGAGGCCTGCGCGTTGCGGAAGCCATTCTTCTCGCCCAGCTTGATGACGTCGGCCCAGGCCTGCGTCGCGAGCTTGTGCACGCGGCCGTCCTCGGTGTGCAGCACGCGGACGACGTCGTTGGCCGCCTGGTGCTTGCGCATCACGCGCTTGTGGGCGTCGGCGTTGCGGGCGTAGCCGGCGTACGGGCCGACGATGCCGGCGAGCTCGGCGCTGCGCTTGTACGACGTACCGGTCATGAGCGAGGTGATCGCGGCGGCCATCGAGCGGCCGCCCTCGGAGTCGTAGCCGAGGCCCATGGCCATCAGCAGGGCGCCGAGGTTGGCGTAGCCGATGCCGAGCTGGCGGTAGTCGACGGTGGTCTGGCCGATCGCCTCGGTCGGGAAGTCGGCGAAGCAGATGGAGATGTCCATCGCGGTGATGATGAACTCGACGGCCTTGGCGAACAGCGCCGCGTCGAAGGTGTCGTCGTCCTTGAGGAACTTCAGCAGGTTGAGCGACGCGAGGTTGCACGAGGAGTTGTCGAGCGACATGTACTCCGAGCACGGGTTGGACGCGGTGATGCGGCCGGTCTCGGGGTTGGTGTGCCAGTCGTTGATGGTGTCGTCGTACTGCAGGCCCGGGTCGGCGCACTCCCACGCGGCCTGGCTGATCTTGCGGAACAGGTCGCGGGCGTCGACGGTCTCGATGACCTCGCCGGTGCCGCGCGAGCGCAGGCCGAACTCAGTGCCGTCCTCGACCGCGCGCATGAACTCGTCGCTGACGCGGACGGAGTTGTTGGCGTTCTGGTACTGCACGGAGGTGATGTCGGCGCCGCCGAGGTCCATGTCGAAGCCGGCGTCGCGCAGCGCGCGGATCTTGTCCTCCTCACGCGCCTTCGTCATCACGAACTCCTCGATGTCGGGGTGGTCGACGTCGAGGACGACCATCTTGGCGGCACGACGCGTGGCGCCGCCCGACTTGATGGTGCCCGCGGACGCGTCGGCGCCGCGCATGAAGGAGACGGGACCCGAGGCGGTCCCGCCCGAGGAGAGCAGCTCCTTGGAGGAGCGGATGCGGGAGAGGTTGAGGCCGGCGCCGGAGCCGCCCTTGAAGATGAAGCCCTCCTCCTTGTACCAGTTGAGGATCGAGTCCATCGAGTCGTCGACGCTGAGGATGAAGCAGGCCGAGACCTGCTGCGGCGACGGGGTGCCGACGTTGAACCACACCGGCGAGTTGAAGGAGAAGTACTGGTTGACCAGCAGCCAGGTCAGCTCGTGCTCGAAGATCTCGGCGTCGGCGTCGGTGGCGAAGTAGCCGTGGTCGATGCCGGCCTTGGTGTACGTCTTCACGACCCGGTCGATGAGCTGCTTGAGGCTCCACTCGCGGGCGTCGGTGCCGACGGCGCCGCGGAAGTACTTGGTCGTGACGATCGTCGAGGCGTTGACCGACCAGAAGTCGGGGAACTCCACGCCGCGCTGCTCGAAGACGGTCTCGCCGGTCTTCCAGTTCTGCTGGACGACGTCGCGACGCTCCCACGTGATGGCGTCGTAGGGGTGGGTGCCTGCGGTGCTGAAGACGCGCTCCAGCTTCAGGCCCTTGCCCTTCGCCGCTCCCTTGGCGCGGGTGCTCACCGTCTCGGTCATGGGTTCTCCTCGTCGAACCTGGTGGGTGGGTGGTGCTGACTTCTGCGGACCGCGTCCGCGGAGCTCTTCTCGGGGGTGTTCGGAGTTGGTGGGCCCGGCAGGCAGCTTCCCCACTACCTGCCGGGCCGTCTGGGGGTCAGCCCGTCTGCGCGGCCGGCGCGGGCTGATCGTCGGCGGCTCGCTCGAGCCGCAGCATCTTGATCTCGGCGTCGAAGTCGTCGGCGGACTCGAACGCGCGGTAGACCGAGGCGAAGCGGAGGTACGCCACCTCGTCGAGGGCCCGCAGCGGAGCCAGGATCGCGAGGCCGACCTCGTTGGCGTCGAACTCGGCCTGGCCGCTCAGGCGCAGGGCGTCCTCCACCTCCTGGCCGAGGCAGGCGAGCTGGGCGTCGGTGACCGGGCGGCCCTTGCAGGCCTTGCGGACGCCGGCGATCGCCTTGTCGCGGTTGAACGGCTCCGTCGCACCCGAGCGCTTGAGCACCGTCAGCTGCATCTTCTCGACCGTCGTGAACCGGCGGTCGCACTGGGCGCAGGTGCGGCGGCGGCGGATCGAGCCACCGTCGTCGGCGACGCGGGAGTCGAGGACCTTGGTGTCCTCGTTCTTGCAGTACGGGCAGTGCACGGTGGCCCTCCTCTCGCGGCTTTCGGGCGCGCCTCACTCACCCTGCATAACGGGTCGGCGCCTGTGGATCTTCCTGTGGACATCTAGTCTGGACCTGTGCGGTGACATCCCCAGCCTGTGCACCAGATGTGGATAACTACAGCGGTGTAACTACTAGATGTAGTGGTAACCGTACGCCCCGGCCACGAGACTTGGCAAGCGAATGCCGTACCTCGGTGGATCAATTTGCCGGTGCCGGCAAAACCGCAGGTCAGTGGCTCTGCGGCGGGCGACGAGGCGGCGTGTCGCGCGTCTCTCCGGCGTCGTTGCGGCCCTCACTCAGGCCACATCCGACACAATGAGCGGGTGTCCACAGGGAAGCGAGCAGGGTCGCGCAAGGGCGCCCGTCCGCCTCGGACACTGAACAGGGCGGCGCTCGTCCTCGGCGCCGCCATCACCCTCTGCGTGGTGGCCTGGGGCTACCTCGTCTACGCCGCCATCGACTTCGGTACGGCGGCGCGCGGGGGCAGCTCGTCGGCGTGGATGTTCATGGCCCTGGCCTGCCTCGGCGCGATCGCCTGCCTCTTCACCGGGCTGCTGCTGGTCGCGCGGCTGATGCGGGCGCTGGGGATCACCTCGCCGCCGGAGCCCGCGGACGAGGCGCCCCGGCCGGTGGGCGGGAAGCGCGCGGCTCGCTGACCGTGGAAGATCCGAGCCACCTGGTGGCTCGGATCCTCCACCGTCCCGGTCGGGGCGGCGTCCTCGCGCGTCCCCTGCGCCGAGCTACGGCAGGACGAGCTGCGGCAGGGCCTCGACGACCTCGAGGCTCTGGGACGCGCCCACCACCGTCAGGGTGTCCGGGATGGAGATCCACTCGCCGCCGCCGATCCTGTACTCGCCGGCGTACGTCGTGTCGACGCGCACCGCCACCGCCCCGGTCCGCAGGTACTCGTGGGTGACGTCGAGGTCGGGGTGCGGCGCCCCGGGGCTCGAGGTGCGCTCGGTCGTGCCGTCGCCGAAGACGTAGGTGTACTCGACCGGGTGGGCACGGATCTCGACTCGCTGGCCGGCCAGGGTGACGCTGTGGTCGACCGGGCGGTGGTCGGGTGTGTAGAAGTTCGTCTCGAAGTTCACGAGGGTCCTGCCGCCCGCGGGCTGGACCACGAGCCTCGATGCCGGCCAGCCGTACCGTCTGAACTCGCGCAGGATCAGCTGGACGATGTTGACCTGGTCGACCTCGCGCGCCGGCACGCAGACATCTCCCACGTCCGTGCCGTCCATGTACACGTCGTGCACGTAGCCCTCTTCGCCACCCTCGGTGCACTCGACATGCTCGACGCAGATGCCGCCGTTGCCGCACTGGATGGTGACCACCCACGTGTGTCCGTCGCCGGAGTTCGCGCTAGAGGAGTAGTCCGCGTAGGTCCATTGACAGTCAGCGTCGGCTTGCTCCCACCCGACCGCGATGCACGTTGACGCTGCTTCGGCCGGGTCGGGCACCGCCCACAGTGACGACGTGGCCAATCCAGCCGCGAGCGCGCGGGCTAGACGACCAAACATCACAGAATCCCAAAGTGGGTCACGACCCATCGCCGACCGGCCCTGCCGAGCGTCACGCGGATAGTTGTCCGGCCCCCGGGCAGCGTGCGAGTCCCGCCGTCGCCCTGGTTAATGACCGTTTGCGGCAGATCCTTTGTGACGTCATACGTCGGCGGATCGCTACCCACAGGCTTGATCCGCACGACTCGCGACCCCGCGAACTCTGCGCTACCTCCTCCGTCGTAGACCTGGGCCACGTTCTCGACGAAGTCCTGACACGGCGTGCATTCGGGAGTCATCGCGTCGTACTCCGCGGTCTCCCCCGTCACCTGCATCTCGTCGCCGGCCTTGACCCAGCGCCGGATGAAGTCCTCCGGATTCTCCGCCTCAGGCGTCTCGGTCTCGACCGGAGTCGGGGTAGACGCCGAGCTCGACGGTTCCGCGATCTTGGGAGTCGGCTCCGTCGTCGGTTCGCCGCCCGAGCACCCGGCGAGCAGCGGCGGGACCGTGAGGATGAGCGCCAATGCGCGGCGTACGTGCATGTCGTGCCTCCCGAGAACAACGCCTGCACCACGAAACTACCCACCGCGGTGGCCGGTCAACCACCCTCGCAACCCCAGTTGTGGACGACGTCCCGAAATGCGCCGAGGGGCGGGCCCGCAGGCCCGCCCCTCGCCTTCCCCTTGGTCCACCAGCCGGGGTCGAAGCGGCTGGTGGAGGCCTCGCGCATCAGTCGGTGGCGACCGGGACGCGGAGCTTCTGGCCGGCCGAGAGGCCGGCGGACTCGAGGGCGTTGAGCCGCTCGATCTCATTCATCACGGAGCGGACGTCGCCGTCGGTCGCGATCTCGCTCGCGATCCCCCACAGGGTGTCACCGGGCGCGACCTGGACGATCTCGGTCGGGGCGGGCTGCCCGGCCTCGTCGGTGCCGACGGCACCACCGGCGAGCATGAACGCCACGCCGAGGACCAGGAACAGCGAGGTCAGGAAGACGACCAGTCGGCCACGGCGGGTCAGGCGCACCGTCGAGCGGGCGCGGGCCGGGGTGACCGGGGTCCGGAAAGCGGGGGAAAGGCTGAGGGTGCTCATGGTGGCCTCCTGGGGAAGATCAGCCGTGGGTGTCTGTCGAGCGAATGTCTAGTCGGAGCCACCGACAGCGGCTTCTCGCCACCGGCGTCGAGCAGACGTTCGATCGAACGTGTGTACGACGTTAGAGCACGTGTTCGAACAACGCAAGCACCAGATCGAACGAGTGTTCGCCACCCGCCACGCGTCTCTGCACACAAGCCTCGGCACGCGCCCGCTCCGCACTGGTGCCGACCGCGACACGCGGAGTTCGAACAGGTGTTTGATCCCCTCCCGCCGACAGGACTACGGTGAACACACCTGCTCCTGTCCCACCCGAGCCGCGGACGGAGCGGGCAACCCGTAGTGGAGGAGCCATGGCCAAGTCCGACGACAAGAACGTCATCGAGATGCCCGACGGACCCCCGGACGCCACCGGACTGACCCCGCGCCAGCAGCGCGTGCTGGCCACGATCAAGGACTCCATCGAGTCCAAGGGCTACCCGCCGTCGATGCGTGAGATCGGGCAGGCCGTCGGCCTCACCTCCTCCTCCAGCGTCGCCCACCAGCTCCGCGTCCTCGAGAGCAAGGGCTTCCTCAAGCGCGACCCCAACCGGCCCCGCGCCCTCGAGGTGTTCCTGCCCGAGGTGATGGCCGCGCGCCGCTCCATCTCGAGCGCCGACGAGACCAGCATCGACGAGACGGGCATCGGTGACGCCGCCCCGGCCGCGGTCAACATCCCGGTCGTCGGCCGGATCGCCGCCGGCGGCCCGATCCTCGCCGAGGAGCAGGTCACCGACGTGTTCCCGCTCCCCAAGCAGCTCGTCGGCGACGGCACCCTCTTCCTGCTCGAGGTCTCCGGCGACTCCATGGTCGACGCGGCGATCTGCAACGGCGACTACGTCGTGATCCGCCAGGAGCAGACCGCGACCAACGGCCAGATCGTCGCCGCGATGATCGAGGGCGAGGCGACGGTCAAGACGTTCCAGCGCAAGGACGGCCACGTCTGGCTGCTGCCCCACAACGAGGCCTACGACCCCATCCCGGGCGACAACGCCACGATCCTCGGCGTCGTGACCGCGGTGCTGCGCCGGGTCTGAGGCGTCGTACGCCGACCTGCGCGGCGGGCCCGCAGGGCCGCGCGGCCGGCGGTGTAGCCTCGCGCCGATGCCCGAGTTCGCCGTCCCCGACCCGCTGGTCTTCCGCACGCGCCCGGGCAACCGCCGCCGGCTCGTGCCGGAGGCGCAGGCCGCGGTCGACCGGCTGGCCGCGGCGGGCGAGCAGTCCGCCTGGCTCAGCCCGCTGGCGTACAACCTGACGATCAGCCACAGCCACCGCTTCGTCTGGTACCGGGTGGCCAAGGTCGCGACGCGCACCATCCGCCACCACTGCGAGCAGCACGGCGTCAGCATGGACGTCGATCATGCGATGCGGGTGCGATACCCGCTCGCCAGCTTCGCCGACTACTTCACCTTCGCGTTCGTGCGCGACCCGCTGGACCGGTTCGTCTCGGCGTGGCACGACAAAGTCGTCGACCACAACTACTACGACTTCGACGCCGCGACCCACGAGCGGATGCAGACCGTCGAGGAGTTCGCCCGCTGGACCGCTGCACAGGACCTGTCCGCGGTGCCGGGGACCGACCAGCACCTTACGCTCCAGAGCCGGATGATCGACCTCAACCGGGTCGACTTCGTCGGCCGGCTCGAGACCTTCGACCGCGACTTCGCCGAGGTCTGCGAGCGCGTCGGGGCGCCCGCCGTGCCGACCGCGCCGCGGAACCAGACCGCCCCCGGCGGGCGCGACCGCCAGGTCTCCGCCGAGCTGCGCGAGCTGGTGGCGACGATGTACCGCCGGGACTACCAGCTCTTCGGCTACGCGCCCTGACCGGGCTAGGCGGCGCCGAGCCGCGCGAGCGCCTGACGTACGAGCGCCGGGTCGGTGGTCGACCACATCGGCGGCAGCGACGCCTTGAGGAAGCGGCCGTAGCGCGCCGTCTCCAGGCGCGGGTCGAGCACGGCGACGACGCCGCGGTCGGACGTCGTGCGGATCAGGCGACCGGCGCCCTGCGCGAGCAGGAGCGCGGCATGGGTGGCGGCGACCTGCATGAAGCCGTTGCCGCCGGCCTGGTCGGCGGCCTTCTGGCGCGCCGACATCAGCGGGTCGTCGGGGCGGGGGAACGGGATCCGGTCGATGATCACCAGCTGGCAGGTGTCGCCCGGCACGTCGAGGCCCTGCCACAGCGACAGCGTGCCGAACAGGCAGGTGTGCGGGTCATCGACGAACTGCCTGGCGAGCTCCGGCAGCTGGGCGTCGCCCTGCGCGAGCGTCGTGAGGTGCGGCAACCGGGCCCGGACCGCCTCCGCCGCGGCCTCCGCCGCGCGGCGCGAGGAGAAGAGGCCGAGCGTGCGCCCGTCGAGCGCGTCGACGAGGTCGCAGATCTCGTCGAGCTGCGCCGGCCCCAGGCCGTCGCGGCCGGGCTGCGGCAGGTGGCGGGCGACGTAGAGGATCGACTGCTGGCCGTAGTCGAACGGCGACCCGACGTCGAGGCCCTTCCACGGCAGCGCCGAGTCGGGGTCGGGGCTGGCGACCTGCGAGCCCACGCGCTCGGTGGGCTTGAGGCCGAGCGAGGTGGCGACCGCACCGAACTCGCCGCCGAGCATCAGCGTCGCGCTGGTGAAGACGACGGTCTTGTCGGTCAGCAGCCGGTCGCGCATCGGGCCCCACACCTGCAGCGGGGCGACGTGGAGCCGCGCCGGGAACCGGTCGCGGGCCTCGCCCAGCCACAGCACGTCGGCCTGCGAGCCCGCGGCCATCCGCTCGGCGTTGACGTACACCTCCTGCACCATGCCCTTGGCCTGCGTACGCCCGGCGTCGCCGTCACCGTCGCCGCCAGACTCGCGCGGGAAGGCCGACAGGCAGGCGCGGGCCGCGTCGCGCACCAGCACGAGCGCGTCGGAGAGCTGGGTCGACAGCTGGTCGATGCGGCCCGGCGGGGTCGCCTCGATGGCCTCGGCCAGCTGCTGCGCGGCGTCCTCGAGGTCGCCCGCGGGGTCGCCGTCGGCGCCGTCGGCCCAGCGCGACGCGCGCCGGGCGGCGCGCTCGATGTCGGAGACGCCGAGCTCGTCGGTGGCGGCCTGGGTGACACGGGCGGTCAGCTCGTGGGCCTCGTCGATCACGACCGTGTCGTAGTCGGGGATCATCGGCACCTCCTCGATCGCGTCGATCGCGAGGAGGGAGTGGTTGGTGACGATGAGGTGGCTGCGCTGCGCCTTCTCGCGCGCGAGCTCGGCGAAGCACTCCTGCCCGAACGGGCACTTCGCGGCGCCGAGGCACTCGCGGTGGTTGACCGACACCTGGCGCCACTCGCGGTCGGTGTGTCGTGGGGCGTTGTCCCGCTCGCCGCTGCCCCCCTGCTCGGACTCCTCCTCCGCCCATGCGCGCAGCTCGAGGACCTTCTCGGCCATCGAGCCCGTGGGGACGTCGACGAGGGCGCCCTGGTCGTCGGGGACGCCGGCGCGGATCCGGTGCAGGCAGGCGTAGTTCGAGCGGCCCTTCAGCACGGCGTACGACGTGTCGAGGCCGGGCACGTCCTTGACCGCCTCGACCAGTCGCGGCAGGTCGCGCTCGACGAGCTGGTGCTGCAGGGCGAGGGTCGCGGTGGCGACGACGACGCGCTTGTCGTGGAGCAGCGCGGGGACGAGGTAGCCGAGCGACTTGCCCGTGCCGGTGCCGGCCTGGACGAGGAGGTGACGGCCCTCCTCCATCGCCTCGGCGACCTCGGTGGCCATCTGCACCTGGCCGTCGCGCTGCTGCCCGCCGAGGGCCGTGACCGCCCTGGCCAGCACCGTCGGGACCGGCGTGGTCACGGGCGCGGGGGCGGTGTCGGTCGCGGGCACCAGAGCACCTTACGGGGCGGCGCCGACAGCTCGGCGTACCGCGTCCACAGCGGGTGTCAGTAGTTCTTCTTGCGGCCGATCTGGCGCTCGATGCGCCGCTCGGGCTGGCCGAGCACCTTCGCGAGGAGCTTCACGCGGTAGCGGTAGGCGACCACGCCCAGGACGACGATCAGCAGGATCCACAACATGCCAGGCAGCGTACGCCCCGGGACCTCACGAGGGTTGTGCGAACTTCCGGGGGTCTGCACGCCCCCGGAAGTTCGGAATCCCCCGCTTAAGCGGGGGATTCCAAAGCGACCGCTCAGACGACGGCGCCGGAGTCCTCGGGCGCGCGCTCGACCTTCTCCTTCTTGACCCGGCTCATCGGCCACTTCTCCTGGAAGTAGGTCACCAGCGGGGTGGCGGTGAAGATCGAGGAGTAGGTGCCGACGATGAGTCCGATCAGCAGCGCGATCGAGAAGTCGCGCAGCGAGTCGCCGCCGAGGATCGCGAGCGCGGCGAGGATGAACATCGTGCCGAGGCCGGTGTTGACGGTGCGCGGCACCGTCTCGACCGCGGCCTTGTTGGCCAGCGAGCTGAAGTCGTCCTCGGGCTTCGAGCCGAACCACCGCTCGCGCACCCGGTCGAAGACGACGACGGTGTCGTTGACGGAGAGACCGATGATGGTCATCGCTGCCGCCAGGAAGATGCCGTCGATCGGCTTCTGCATCCAGGCGAAGATGCCGACCACGATCAGCACGTCGTGGGCCATCGCGATGACGGCCGAGACGCCGAAGGTCCACTTGAACCGGAAGGCGAGGTAGAGCAGCTGGGCGAGGAAGGCGACGCCGAAGGCGATGAGCGCGTTGTTGCGCAGCTCCTCGCCGAGGGAGGCGCCGATCTGCTGGTCGTCGACCTTCGACACGTCGCCGCCGACCGCCGCGAGCTCGTCCTCGATCCGCTGCTCCTCCTCGTTCGAGATCTCGCCGGTGCGGACGGTGAAGTCGGCGGTGTCGGCGGTCTGCACGACGGCCTCGGGGAAGCCGGCGTCGGCCACGGCCTGGCGGGCCTGGTCGACGGAGATCTCCTCGGACAGGGAGTAGTCGAGCTGGCGTCCGCCGGTGAACTCGACACCGAGGTTGAGGCCCTGGGTGGCGATGCCGGCGATGGCGAACACGGTCGCCGCACCCGACACGGCCAGCCAGCGGCCGCGGTTCTTCATGATGTCGGGGTCCTTGCGGTCCAGCCAGGCCCGCACCTTGCCGACGTCGCCGAGGCCGCTGATGCCGGGCCGGCGCGAGACGCCCTTGTTGGAGACCGCGAGGTCGCACAGCACGCGGGCGATGATCAGCGCGGAGATCATCGACGCGATGACACCGATGGACAGGGTGACACCGAAGCCCTTGATCGGACCGGAGCCGAGGAAGAACAGCAGCCCGGCCGCGAGCAGCGTGGTCACGTTGGAGTCGATGATGGCGGTCCACGCCTTGTTGAAGCCGACCGCGAGGGCGCGGCGCAGCCCGGCGGACGGGTAGGCGGCGTACTCCTCCCGGGCTCGTTCGAAGACGAGGACGTTCGCGTCGATCGCCATGCCGATGGCGAGCACGAAGCCGGCGAGGCCGGGCAGCGTGAGCGTCGACCCGAGCCCGACGAGCATGGCATAGGCGAGCAGGGCGTACGACGCCAGCGCGATGGTCGCCATGAGACCGACGAGCCGGTAGACGATCACGATGAACAGGCCGGTCAGGATGAGGCCGATGATGCCGGCCTCGATCGAGGCGTCGATCGCCGCCTCACCGAGCGACGGGCCGACGAGGCGGTCGGAGATGGCGGTCAGCTCGAGCGGCAGGGCGCCGCCCTCGATGAGCGCGGAGAGCTCGCGAGCCTCCGCCGAGGTGAAGTTGCCGGTGATGTCGGTGGAGCCGCCGCGGATGCCGACGTTGCAGCCGACCCCCGTGTTGACCTCGGGCGAGGAGATGACCTCGTTGTCGAGCACGATCGCGATGCGGCGCTTGGGGTCGCCGGAGGGGTTGCAGGCGGCCTTGCCGGTGATGTCGGCCCAGGTGTCGCCACCCTTGCCGTTGAAGTCGATGGCCACGACCCACTCGACGCTCTGCTCGCGCTGCACCGCGCTGGCGCCGGTGATCTCCTCGCCCTGGATGACCGTCGGACCGACCTCGAGGGTGTCGCCCTGGTCGGAGGGCAGCACGAGGTTGTTCTTCTTGCTGGGCTCGGCGTCGGGCTGGGTTGTCGAGACGACCTCGTGAATGGTCAGCTTCGCCGTCGTGCCGATGCGCTCCTCGGCCTCCTGCGCCTCGGCGTCGTTGGTCACGCCGGGCAGCTCGACCAGGATGCGGTTCTCGCCCTGGCGGACCAGGGTGGACTCGGCGACACCGAGGGCGTCGACCCGGCCGCGGAGGACCTGCAGGGTCTTGTCGACGTTCTCCGCGTTGGCGGGCGTCTGCTCGGTCCCCTCGGCCTCGAAGACGAACTGCGCACCGCCGCGGAGGTCCAGGCCCAGGTTGGGCTTGACGTTGACGGCGAGCGCCGCGCACCCGGCCAGCAGGCCGAGCACGAGGATGAAGCGGATCCAGACACCTCGTGACATGCGCGACATCCTCTACTACGAGACTTCGACGCCCGTAATCGGGCACGGACGGCTCAACGCGCCGCCCCGCTCGAAGGTTCCGCCCGCGCGAGGTCAGCGGGCGTAGGCCGCCAGCTCGCCGGCGAGGTCGGCGTTGGCCCGGCCGACGACGAGCGTGCCGTCGCCGGTGTGCTCCATCGAGCCGATCTCGGCCTCCTGGTGAATGCGGTTCACCAGGTCGCCGCGCTCGTAGGGCAGCAGCACGTCGAACTCGACCTGCGGCCGCGGCAGCTCGGACTCGATCGTCCGCAGCGCCTCCTCGATGCCCTCGCCCGTCTTCGCGCTCACCACGACGCTGTGCGGCTCGCGCGCCCTGAGCCGGCTGATCACCAGCGGGTCGGCGGCGTCGGCCTTGTTGATGACGATGATCTCGGGGACCTTGGTCGCACCGATCTCGGCGAGCACCTGTCGCACCGCAGCGATCTGGCCCTCCGGGTCGGGGTGCGAGCCGTCGACGACGTGGAGCAGCAGGTCGGCGTCGGCGACCTCCTCGAGCGTCGAGCGGAACGCCTCGACAAGGTCGTGCGGGAGGTGGCGCACGAAGCCGACGGTGTCGGACATCGTGTACACCCGCCCGTCCGAGGTCGTCGTACGCCGGGTGGTGGGGTCCAGGGTCGCGAACAGCGCGTCCTCCACGAGCACCCCGGCGTCGGTCAGCCGGTTGAGCAGCGAGGACTTGCCGGCGTTGGTGTAGCCGGCGATCGCAACGCTGGGCACGTGGTTGCGGCGGCGCGACTGCCGCTTGACCTCACGGGTGCCGCGCATCTCCTTGAGCTCGCGTCGCAGCTTGGCGATCCGGGTGTTGATGCGGCGGCGGTCGGTCTCGATCTTGGTCTCACCGGGACCGCGGCCACCGATGCCCTCGCCGCCGGCGGCCCGGCCACCGGCCTGGCGGGACAGGTTGCCGCCCCAGCCGCGCAGGCGCTGCTTCATGTACTGCAGCTGGGCGAGCTCCACCTGCGCCTGGCCCTCCTTGCTCTTCGCGTGCTGGGCGAAGATGTCGAGGATCAGCGCGGTGCGGTCGACCACCTTGACCTTGAGCCGGTCCTCGAGGTTGCGCAGCTGGCTGGGCGCGAGCTCGCCGTCGCAGATGACGGTGTCGGCGCCGGTCGCCTGCACGATCTCGCGGATCGCGTCGACCTTGCCGCGGCCGATGTAGGTGGCCGGGTCCGGCTTCTGGCGGCGCTGGAAGACGGCCTCGAGGACCTCGGAGCCGGCGGTCTCGGCGAGCAGCGCGAGCTCGGCCATCGAGTTCTCGGCGTCGGTGACGCTGCCCTCGGTCCACACGCCGACGAGCACGACCTTCTCCAGCCGGAGCTGGCGGTACTCGACCTCGGTGATGTCCTCGAGCTCGGTGCGCAGGCTGGCGACGCGGCGCAGGGCGTGGCGCTCGGCCAGCTCCTGCGCGCCGAGCGTCAGCTCCTCGGGGTCGGCCTCGTCGTCGTACGCCGTGTCGTCGGCGTAGCCGGACTCGAAGTCGTCCTGGTCGGCGAGCAGCTCGTCGTCGAGCTCGATCGTGTCGTCGTCCCAGCCGCGGGTGGCGTCGAGGGCGTCGCGCAGATTGAAGTCAGGTGCGTTCGTCATATACCAGCAAGGGTAGGTCGCCCGACCTCACCTGCGCGAGCAGTTTCGCGCAGGGCTGACAACGGTGGGGGGCCGATCCTCAGGCGCGGTGCCGCCCGAGCGCGACCGCTCGCTCCTCCGTCAGCGAGTCGAAGTCGATGAACTCGTCGCACGCGGCGCGGACGTCGTGCGCCGTGTGTGCGGGACCCACCACGACCACCCGCACGCCCGCAGAGTGCAGCCGGTGCACCAGGGGCAGCATGCACGTCATGTCGCCGACGATCACCACCTCGTCGACCGCGGCCTCGCGGGCGATGTCGACGGCGTCGATGGCCATCGCCACCAGCGCCTGCTCGCCGTCGGCGGCCAGCTGGTGGAAGGAGGAGAGCCCCTGCGGGCGCAGGCGACCCGCCCACGCGCCGAGGTCGGACCGGCTCCAGTCCGCGTAGGCGCGGCAGACGTCGACCGGCCCCCGCTCGCCCAGCCGTGCGAGCAGCTTGGCAGCGACGTCCTCGGGGATGCGGCGGGTGTCGATGAGCACCGCGCGCCTGGTCGCGCGCTCCGCGTCGACTGCCGCCCCGCGACGAGGCAGGGCACGCCTGCGCGGCGTCGGCCCGAAGGCAGGGTCGTCGGACCCGGCCGACTCGGTCGGGCCGACCAGCGCGGTCTCGTCGACCGCCTCGGTCGCTGCGCGCACCTGGACGTCGCTGCGAGCGCCGACCCAACGTGTCACGAGCGACGCCAGCTCTCCGTCGCCGCCTGCACTGGAGCATCCCCGCGGCTCCGCCATCCTGGTCATCGTGCGCCCCCCACAGGCTGGATGAATCTCGAACTTCAGGGAGACCATCCACCGCGGCGCCGGGACACGGGGCGAAACGCCCAGAATGCGGACAACGGTCTGGACCAGTGGGGACGCGGCTCGCCCCTACGTGGCCCGTCCGGTCACTTCGGTGGCATCCGGATGCCGCCGTCGACGCGGATGGTCTCGCCGTTCATGTAGGAGTTGGTCAGGCACTCCACGACCATGCTGGCCAGCTCGTCGGCACGGCCGAGGCGCTTGGGGAACAGCACGTTGCGACCGAGGTTGGCCTTGAATTGCTCGGGCTCGGGGAACGCGTCGTAGATCGGGGTGTCGATCAGGCCGGGCGCCACGGTGTTGAGGCGGATGCCGGCGGCGGACAGGTCGCGCGCAATTGGGAGGGTCATCCCGACGACGCCGCCCTTGGACGCGGAGTACGACGCCTGGCCGATCTGGCCGTCGAAGGCCGCGACCGAGGCGAGGTTGACGATGGCGCCCCGCTGGTCGTCCTCGTCGGGCTCGTTGCGGCTCATCACCGTCGCGGCCTGGCGGGTCATGTCGAAGGTGCCGATGAGGTTGATCTCCACCACCTTGCGGAACGCGTCGAGGTCGTGGGCCTGCTCGATCAGGCCGTCACGGCCGATGGTGCGCTGGGCCCAGCCGATGCCCGCGGAGTTCACGCAGGCGCGCAGCGGCGCGATCTCGGCGGCCGCCTCGACCGCCGCGGTGACCTGCTCGGTCCGCGTCACGTCGACGGCGGCGAAGACGCCGCCGATCTCCCCGGCGAGCGCCTCGCCCTTCTCGGCGTCGATGTCGGCGACGACGACCGTCGCTCCCCGGGCGGAGAGGGCGCGGGCGACCGCGGCACCGATGCCGCTGGCGCCGCCGGTGACGATGGCGGTGGATCCGGTGATGTCCATGTCGCCGGATGCTATGCCAGTCGAGTGCTGGGCTCCGTGCGGGCTACGACCGCGGCGGCACTCGACCCGACCAGCGGGCCTCAGAGGTCCGTCGTGCCCTCGGCGACGAGCACCGCCGGCCCCGTCAGCAGGACCCGGTCGTCGACGGTCCACTCCACGTGGAGGGTGCCGCCCGGCACGTCGACGCGGTACGTCGTCCCGCGGGGCGCGTCGTCGAGCAGCGCCGCCGCGACGGCCACGGCACAGGCGCCGGTGCCGCAGGAGCGCGTCTCCCCGGACCCCCGCTCGTGCACGCGCATCGCCACGTGCCGCGGCCCGCGGCGCACCACGAACTCGACGTTGACGCCGTCGGGGTAGACCGCCGGGTCGTGGCGCGGCGGCGCGAGGAGGTCCCCGGCGTCGTCGAGGTCGTCGACGAAGGCGACCGCGTGCGGGTTGCCCATCGAGACGTGGTGCGCCGCCCACGTGCGATCGCCGACGGACACCGCGGTCTCGCCGAGGAGGGCGGGCGCGCCCATGTCGGCGGTGAAGCCGGTCCCGGCCCGGTCGAGCACCTTGGTGCCGGCGCGGGTGCCGACCTCGATCGGGAACGGCTCGCCCTCGTGCTCGTGCAGGTAGCGCGCGAAGACCCGGACGCCGTTGCCGCACATCTCGCTGGTCGACCCGTCGGAGTTGCGGTAGTCCATGAACCACCCGCCGTCGCGCCGCACCGCGCGCAGCACCCCGTCGCCGCCGATGCCCGCGCGACGGTCGCAGAGCGCGCGCACCCGCTCCGCGGCCATCTCGCCGTCCGCGTCGCCGTGGACCGAGCCGTCGGGGTCGGGCAGGACGACGAAGTCGTTCTCGGTGCCGTGGCCCTTGAGGAAGCGGTAGCTCACCGATCCAGTGTGGCAGGCGGCGCGAGCTCGTCCGGGCTCAGCGGCGGCGCTTGACCACCTTCGCCGAGCCGCCGCCACGCCGGGTGGGCTCGGCGACCGCCGTCATGCGGCCGCGTCGACCGAACTCGATCGCCGTCGCTGCCCCGATCTCGGCCGCGCTGGTGAACGCGTCTCCCGCCGGCACCAGCCGGTGGCCGAGCGCGGTCAGCGCGGGACCGTAGGCGGTGATGAACTCGGGCTCGGCCGTCGTGTTGGCGGTGTTGCGCTGCGTCGCGCGCGGCGCGGCGATCGCCTCCTGGACGGTCATGCCGAGGTCGATGCGGTTGACGATCATCTGCAGGACCGTCGTGATGATGGTCGAGCCGCCCGGCGAGCCGAGCGCGAGGAACGGCTTGCCGTTCCTGAGCACGATCGTCGGGGACATCGAGCTGCGGGGCCGCTTGCCCGGCTGGATGCGGTTGGGGTCGGCGGGGTCGTAGACCGTCGAGAAGTCGGTGAGCTCGTTGTTCAGCAGGAAGCCGTGCCGCGGCACGACCTGGCCGGAGCCGCCGGTCTGCTCGATGGTGAGGGTGTACTCCACGACGTTGCCCCACCTGTCGGCGACGGTCAGGTTGGTGGTGGAGATGTTCTCGGTGTCGGCGTCGGTGACCCCGTCGGCCTTCGTGGGCGAGCACACGCCGTCGTACGACGTCACGTCGCCGGCGGGGACGGGCTTGGTGGCGGCGCGGGTCGGGTTCAGCAGGCAGGCGCGCTCGGCGGCGTAGCGGTCGTCGAGCAGCCGCCTGACCGGGACGTCGACGAAGGCGGGGTCGCCGACGTACTTGCCGCGGTCGGCGAAGGCGAGCGCGCTGGCCTCGAGGTAGTGGTGGAGCGCCTGCTCCGCGGTCATGCTGGACAGGTCGTAGCGCTCGAGGATGTTGAGCGCCTCACCGACGGTGGTGCCGCCCGACGACGACGGGGCCATGCCGTAGACGTCGTAGCCGCGGTAGTCGACGCGGGTGGGCCGCTGCACCAGCACCTCGTAGGTCTTGAGGTCGCGGCGGCTCAGGTAGCCGGGCGGGACGGGGAGCTCGGTGTTGGCGGTGGTCCGCGGGTGGCGGACGACGTCGACCATGAGCTTGGCGAGCTCGCCGCGGTAGAAGTAGGAGAGTCCCTTGCGACCCAGGCGGGTGTAGGTGCGCGCCAGCTGGCGGTTGCGGAAGACCGAGCCGACCGCGGGCGCGTCGCCCCCGCGCAGGAACAGCTTGCGCGTCGCCTTGAAGGCGCGGAACCTGGTCTCGTTGTCGAGGGTCTGCTGGCGGAAGGTCTCGTCGACGACGAAGCCGCGCGTGGCGACCTTGATCGCCGGGCGGAGCGCCTCGGCCAGGCTCAGCGTGCCCCACTTGTCGAGCGCGCGCTCCCACGTGGCCGGGGTGCCGGGCGTGCCCACGGAGACGCCGCTGGTGACCAGCTCGGGGGTGAAGTTGTACGGCCTGCCCGTCGCCGGGTCGATGAAGGCGTCGTTGGGCATCCGCTTCGGCGCGGTCTCGCGGCCGTCGATCGTGCGCACCTTGCCGCTCTTGGCGTTGTAGTAGACGAAGTAGCCGCCGCCGCCGATGCCGGCGCTGTAGGGCTCCGTCACGCCGAGGGTGGCCGCGGCGGCGACCGCCGCGTCGACGGCGTTCCCGCCGGCCTTCAGCACCTTGAGCGCGGCGGCGCTGGCCTCGGGGTCGACCGTGCTGACGGCACCCCCCTTGCCGATCGCCGTCGGCACCTTGGCGGTCGGGCGGGGCTCCGCCCCGTCCGGGGCCCGTCCGGTCGCGCCGGCGGGCATCGCGACGACGAGTCCGGCGAGCAGGCCGGTCGCGGTCGCAGCGGCAAGAGACGTACGGACGTGCATGGGAGCCTCCCCGGAGTCGGTCTGTTCCACCTTGCTCCTCGGCCGCCCCGTTGTCCACGCCCTCACGGGCGAGCGCCCCCGGGGGCGGGCGTCACCGCACGACGGTGTAGCGCCCGCACATGAAGTCGCGGTTGCGCGCGACCTCCTCGAGCCGGAGCTCGACGTGGCGGGGCAGCACCGGCGCCCCGCTGCCGATGAAGACCGGGGCGTACTGGATCCACACCTCGTCGAGCAGCCCGGCGTCGTGGAGCTGGCCCACGAGGTCGCCCCCGCCGACCACCCAGACGTCCTTGCCACCGGCCGCCTCCGTCATCTCGGCGTGCACGCGGCGTACGTCGTCGCGGTCGAAGCGCACGCTCGGCGGCGCCTCGGGGAACGTGCGGTGCGTCATCACCCAGGTCGGCAGCGGACCCCACGGCTCCTCGTCGTGGTCGAGGATCCACTGCCAGGTCGTCGCGCCCATGACGCACGCCCCGAGCCGCTCGCGGAACGCCGGGTAGCCCATCGGGCCGTCCTGGTCGATGTCGCGCGAGGTCAGCCAGTCGAGCGAGTGGTCGTCGGTCGCGAGAAAGCCGTCGAGGGTGCAGCCGGTGTAGTAGATCGTCGCCATGGCGCCAGCCTCGCACCGGCGTCGGGCCGGCCGCCCGACCGGAATTGCGCTCCTCCGACGGGCTCGGGTCAGCCGTCGGCGTCCGTGGTCACGAGGCGCTCGACCGCCGCCACCGCCTTCGCGACGCGGTCGGGGTCGTCGTGCGCGACCCACACGATCCGCGGGTCCTTGCGGAACCAGGCGTCCTGCCGCCGCGCGAATCGGCGCGTCGCCACGGTGGTCTGCTCGATCGCCTCGGCGAGCGTCCGGTCGCCGGCCAGGAAGCCGGCCACCTCGCGGTAGCCGATCGCCCGGGAGGCGGTGCGACCCTCCGCCAGGCCTCGGGCCAGCAGCCCCTCGACCTCCTCGACGAAGCCGCTCGCGAACATCTCCTCCACCCGACGCGCGATGCGCGCGTCGAGGGTCGGCCGGTCGATGTCGACGCCGACCTGCACGGTCAGCGGGTCGACGTACTCCAGGCGGGGGAGGCTGGCGCTGAACGGCCGGCCGGTCAGCGCGACCACCTCCAGGGCGCGGACCACGCGCCGGCCGTTGTCGGGGAGGATCTGCGCGGCTGCCTCCGGGTCGACGCCCGCGAGGCGCTCGTGGAGCGCGTGGCTGCCGACCCGCTCGAGCTCCGCCTCGAGCTCGCGGCGCAGGGAGTCGTCGGTGCCGGGGAACTCGAAGCGGTCGAGGATCGCGCGGGTGTAGAGCGCGGAACCGCCCACCAGCACCGGCACGGCCCCGCGGCCCCGCACGTCGGCGACGACCTCGCGGGCCCAGCCCTGGAAGAGCGCGACCGTGGCCGGCTCGGTCACCTCGAGCACGTCGAGGAGGTGGTGCGCGATGCCGCGTCGCTCGGCCTCGGGGAGCTTGGCCGTGCCGACGTCCATGCCGCGGTAGACCTGCATGGCGTCGGTGTTGACGACCTCTCCTCCGAGCCGCTCGGCCAGGTCGAGGCTCAAGGCGGTCTTGCCCGACGCCGTCGCACCCACGACGGCGACGACAGGACGAGGCATGCCCCGATTGTCGCAGCGTGGCTACGCTCGATCGCAGCCGGAGTGCCCACCCGCCGGGTGGGCCGGCGCCATCGCGAGGAGGACCCGTTGAGCTTCCTGGACAAGGCCCGGGCGAGGATCACCGAGGTCGTCGACCAGCACGGCGACAAGATCGCCGAGGGCATCGACAAGGCCGGCGCGTTCGCCAACGAGCGGACCGGCGGCAAGCACGCCGACACGATCGAGAAGGCCACCGGCAAGGCGCGCGACGCGCTGGACTCGCTCGACGGCAGGGACGACGACGTCCCGCCCCCGCCCCCGCGCTGACCGGCCCTTAGGTTGGGACGGGTGACCGACCGCTTCGCCCTCGTGCCCGCCTCCTACGTCTACCTGCTGCGTGACGGAGCGGGCGGCACGGAGGTGCTCCTGCAGCAGCGGGGCCCGGTCCCGTACATGCCGGGGCACTGGGCCGCCGCGGCCGCGGGGCACGTCGAGCGCGGCGAGACGGCGTACGACGCCGCGCGCCGCGAGGCGGTCGAGGAGCTCGGCATCACCGGGGTCGACCTCGAGTTCGTCCTCACCATGCAGCGCAGCCAGTTCGGCCCGGCGATCGAGGAGCGGGTGGACTGGTTCTTCACCGCTCGGTCGTGGGTCGGCGAGCCGCGGATCGTGGAGACGGAGAAGGCCTCCGCGCTCGGCTGGTTCCCGCTCGACGCGCTGCCGGAGCCGATGGTGCCGCACGAGGCGCACGCCCTGGCACACCTGTCCTCCGGGGTCGGCTACCTCGCCTACGGGTGGGACGCCCGCCCGGGCGGGGGTGGCCCCGGCGAGGCGGTCAGGGCAGGATCCGACGACCGACCCAAGGGAGGGAATCGATGACCAACGACGACCTGAGCCCCATGCCGACGCCGTTCACCGAGGAGCCGCAGCTGGCACCCGGCGGCGTCGACGCGCTCGAGGACGACCCGGCCGACAACGGCCTGTCCCGCGACCTCGACCCCGACGACAACCCCGCCGTCGACGACGCCGCCCCCGACGAGATCTCGGAGCCCGACGACAAGTCGCAGGCCCCCGACGGCGACACCTCGCACCAGGAGGTCGGCGAGGCGCCCGGCGAGCCGCGGGCCGGCCAGGAGGCCGAGGACGGGTCGCCGGAGCCGCCCGAGTAGGCGACCCGGCGAGCGTCGTGGAGGATCCGGGTCACCTGGTGGCTCGGATCCTCCACGCTCACGCCGCGTGTGGTCGGGCCTCAGCCGAGGTGCTCGCGCCCGATCCGCTCGCCCAGGTCGACCAGCAGTCGGGCGGGCTCGCGGAGGCACGTCGCGACGTCGGGCTCGAGGTCGGTCAGCGCGTGGGCGGCCGCGAAGCCGGCCCCCGTCACCTGGGCGTCGGTCAGGAGCCGGCGGCCGCAGACCGCGACGACCGGCGCGCCGACCCGGGCGGCCGCGGTCGCCACGCCCACCGGCGCCTTGCCGCGCAGGCTCTGCTCGTCGAGCGAGCCCTCACCGGTGAGGACGAGGTCGGCGCCGCGGACCCGATCGGCGAAGCCCAGCAGGTCGAGCATGAGGTCGATGCCCGGTCGCAGCTCGGCGCCCAGCACCGCCACGAGACCGAACCCCACGCCCCCGGCCGCCCCGGCGCCGGCCTCGTCGCGCCGGTCGGCTCCCGTCGCGAGCGCCACCGCGTCGGCCCAGCGGTCGAGCCGCGCGTCGAGCTCGGCCACCTGGTCGGGGGTCGCGCCCTTCTGCGGCGCGTAGACCGCGGCCGCGCCGTCCGGGCCGGTCAGCGGGTTGTCGACGTCGCACGCCACGACGATCCGCGTCTCCGCGAGCGCCGGGTGCAGGCCGCCGAGGTCCACGCCGTCCGCCGAGATTCCGGCTCCGAGCGCGGCCAGCATCCCGGCTCCGCCGTCGGTGCTGGCGCTGCCGCCGATGCCCACCACCAGCTCGCGGCACCCCGCGTCGAGCGCGGCCGCCACCGCCTCGCCTAGCCCGCGGCTGGTCGCCGTCATGGGCGCGAGGACCCCCTCCGGGAGCCGTGCCAGCCCACAGGCGTCGGCCATCTCGACGACCGCGGTCGTCCCCCGGCGGGCGTACGCCGTCGTCACCGGCTCCCCGGTGGGTCCCGCGACGACCACCTCGACCCGCTCGAACCCGCTGGCGACGGCGGCGTCCAGAGTGCCGTCGCCTCCGTCGGCGACGGGCAGGCACTCGATCCGGGCGTCCGGACGGGCCTTGCTCACGCCGTCGGCGAGGGCCCGCGCCACCTCGTGGGCGGGCAGCGAGCCCTTGAACTTGTCGGGCGCGACCAGCACGCGTGGCTCGCTCATGACGGCGGCGGCCCGGAGGAGTCGCGGACGACGAGCTCGGCGTCCACGTGGCGCCGCCGGGGACGGGTCCCCGGCTTCTTGAGCGCGAGCACCAGCGCCTGCTCCCCCATCTCCCCCATCGGCAGCCGCACGGTGGTGAGCGACGGGGCGAGGTCGCCGGCCACGGCGACGTCGTCGAACCCGGTGACCGACACCTCCCGCGGCACCGAGACCCCGCGCGCCCGGAGCGCGGACAGCACGCCGATGGCCATGTCGTCGTTGAGGGCCAGCACCGCGGTGACGCCCGGGTGCTCGGCCAGGATCTGCTCGGCGGCGGCCTTGCCGCCGGCGCGCGTGAAGTCGGTCTCGACCACCGGCACGGCGGCGAAGTCGAGCCCGGCGTCGGCGAAGGCCTGCTGCAGGCCGGCGAGGCGGTCCGCGACGGTCGTGAGCTGCCGGGAGCCGGCCGCCACGGCGACGCGGCGGTGACCGAGGTCGAGCAGGTGCCGGGCCACGGCGCGGGCGCCCTCCACGTTGTCGGGCAGCACCGCGTCGACCCCGAGGTGGTGGCGGCCGATGACCGCGACCCGTCCGCCCGCGCGGCGGAACGTTTGAAGCTCGGCCTTGGCAGGCGCCTGCAGGCTCGGGTCGACCAGTCCCGAACCGGCGATCACGATCGCCCCGACGCGGTTGGCGATGAGCATGCGCAGCTGCGCGAGCTCCCGCTCGGGGTCACGACCGGTGTGGCAGATCTGCACGGTGAGGCCCTCGCGGGCGCCGACGCCGAGGAGGCCGCTCGCGATCTCGGAGAAGTAGGGGTCGCCGATCTCGTGGACGACCAGGCCGACCGTCCGCGTGGGGCCCCCGGCCAGGCTCCGTGCGTGCACGTTGGCGACGTAGCCGAGGGTGGACGCCACCTCACGCACCCGTTCGGCCACCGTCTCGCTCACGCCGGGGGAGCCCGAGAGGCTGCGCGAGGCGGTGGCGATGGAGACGCCGGCCGCCTCGGCCACGTCCTGCAGGCGCAGGGTGGCCGCCCGCCTGGTGCTCATGGCTCTCCTCGCTGCCGGTCCCGATTAGACGATATGTGACCCTTGCCACACCACCCCGGCTGTGCCTACAGTACCCGAAAGCGCTTACGAAAGCGCTTACGCCGCTGAACACGGCATCGCACACCCCGAGGAGTGACATGTTGGTGAAGACCCCCTACCGCGTGGCCGGACTCGCGCTGGCGTCCTGCCTGGCGCTGACTGCGTGCATGAGCTCGGGCGCCGGCGGCGACTCCGCCGAGGACGGCGACGGCCCGATCAAGATCGGCATCTCGCTGCCGCTGACCGGAGACTTCTCCGAGCCCGGCAAGGGCGTGCAGCGCGGCTACGAGGCGTGGGCCGACTACGTCAACGAGAACGGCGGCCTCCTCGGGCGCGACGTCGAGCTCACCATCCTCGACGACCAGTCCAACGCCGACCGCGTCGCGGCCGACTACGAGAAGCTCATCAACCAGGACGGGGTCGACCTCGTCTTCGGGCCCTTCTCCACCCGCCTGGTGGTCCCGGCCGCGCAGGTGGCCCAGGACTACGGCTTCCTCTTCGTGGAGCCGGCCGGTGCCGCCGAGGAGGTCTTCACCCAGGGCTTCGACAACCTCTTCTACGCCGCCCCGGCCATCGCCGACGACCACTACGACTACCTCGCCGACGCCATCGAGGCGCTCCCGGAGGCCCAGCGCCCCAAGACCGCCGCCTACGCCGCGATGGACGACCCGTTCGCCATGGGCACCGCCTACGGCCTGAAGTCCCGGCTCGAGGAGATGGGCGTGGAGACCGTCGTCGACGAGGTCTACCCGCCCAACACCACCGACTTCGGCTCGATCGCGGCGAAGATCGCCGACAGCAATGCCGACGTCGTCGTGGGCGGCACGCAGTACCAGGACGCCGTCAACATGATCGTGGCGCTGCAGCAGCTCGACTACCAGCCCAAGATGGCCGCCTTCTCCACCGCGCCGACCAACCCGGAGTTCCCCGAGGCGATCGGCAGCAAGACCGAGGGCATCCTCTCCCCCACCGGCTACACGCCCGAGGCGGACTACCCCACCAACCAGGAGTTCGTGGAGTACTACACCGAGCGCAACGGCACGCCGCCGGCCGAGGACGAGGCCAACGCCTGGACCACCGGCCAGGTCGTCGCCGCCGCGGTCGAGGCCGTCGAGTGCGCCAGCCCGGACCCCGAGTGCCAGTCCCAGCTCATCGACTGGCTGCGGGAGAACGAAGTGGAGACCGTGGTCGGCCCGCTGACCTGGGACGAGCAGGGCCGGCCCGAGGGCGCCCACCTCATCCAGCAGTACGTCGACGGCAAGATCCGCATCGTGCTGCCCGAGGAGGCCGCCGAGGCCGAGCTCATCCTCGAGAAGCCGGCCTGGTGACCTCCGCCCGCCGACCAGCGCCCGGCGCCCGACCAGCTCGGGCCACCCGACCCACCGACGCCCCCGACCGTTAGGCCCCTGCCATGTCCCTGCTCCTCCAGAGCCTGGTGCTGGGCGTGCTGCTGGGCGGGCTCTACGCCCTCCTCGCAGCCGGCCTCACCCTCTACTTCGGCGTGATGCGCGTGGTGATGATCGCCCACTCGGCGTTCCTGATCCTCGCCGCCTACCTCGCCTGGTGGTTCACCAGCGAGACCGGCCTCGACCCGCTGCTGTCCCTCGTGCTCACCGTGCCGCTGTTCTTCGCGATGGGCGTGCTCATGCAGCGGGTGCTCATCAGCCGGCTGCGCCCGGCGACACTGACGATGATGTCGGTGCTGCTGACCTTCTCGATCGCCCTGGTGATCGAGGGCATGCTGGGCTTCGCCTTCAGCGGCACCCAGCGCCGCATCCGGCTCGACTACGGCGGCGCGAACTTCGAGGTCTTCGGCGCCAACGTCGCGGTGGTCAAGCTCATCGCCTTCGCCCTCGCCGTCGTCTCGCTCGCCGCGCTCTTCCTGCTCATGAAGAAGACGCAGTTCGGCCAGGCGCTGCGGGCCACGATCCAGCACCCCGAGGCCGCCCGCCTCATCGGCATCAACACCGAGCGGGTCGCGGGCTACGGCTTCGGCCTCGGCCTGGCCACGGCGGCGATCGGCGGCACGGCGCTCGCGCTGGACTCGACGTTCTACCCCTCGCTCCACTGGCACTGGATCGGCCCGCTCATGGCGATCATCGTCGTCGGCGGCCTCGGCAGCATCCCCGGCGCGGCCATCGCGGCGATGGTGCTCGGCATGGGCCAGGCCCTGCTCCAGATCCCCCTGGGCACCACGTGGGCCCAGACGTTCTTCTACATCGCGTTGTTCGCCACCCTCATGGTGCGACCGCAGGGATTCTTCGGAGGTCGTCTTGCCCAGCGCTTCTGACACCGTGTCCACGACCGACCGGCGCTCGCGCGGGTCGGTGGCCCTCAAGGCGGTCGGTCTGCTGGTCCTCGCGGCCGCGGTCCTGTCCTTCCCGTCCGTGGCGGCCAACCCGTTCATCCTCTCGGTGGGCGTGGTGATCATGAGCTACGCCGTCCTGGCGACCTCGTGGAACTTCGTCGGCGGGTTCACCGGCTACATCTCCCTCGGCCACGCGGCGTACTCCGGCCTCGGCGGCTACGCCACCGGCCTGCTGGTCATCCACACCGGGGTCAATCCCTGGCTCGGGATGCTGCTCGCCGGACTGGCCGTCGCCGTGCTCGCGGTCCCGATCGGCATCGCCAGCCTCCGGGTGCGTGGCGCGTCCTTCGTGATCGTCTCGATCGCCCTCGTGCTGATCCTGCTGCTGGTCTTCCAGTCGTGGGGCTCGTTCACCGGTGGCTCCAACGGCCTGCGCGTGCCGCGGCCCTTCGGCCCCGAGGTGCTGCGGCCCGAGCAGCACGAGCGGTTCTTCTACCTCCACGCGGCCCTGCTGGCCGTCGCGCTGCTCACGTGGTGGCTCATCGACCGCTCGCGCTTCGGCATGGGCCTCAAGGCCATCCGCGAGGACGAGGACAAGGCGCAGGCCCTCGGCGTCCCGACGTTCACCTACAAGCTCATCGCGTTCGTGGTGTCGGCGTTCTTCACCGCCCTCGGCGGCGGGTTGTACGCCCTGTGGTTCGGCTTCCTCGACCCGATCTTCCAGTTCTCGATCCTGGTCGGCTCCTACATGGTGCTGATGAGCCTGCTCGGCGGCATCCGCAGCCTGTTCGGACCGTTCCTCGGGGCGGTGATCGTGGGCTACGCCGTGGAGTACTTCAAGAACCAGTACGGCGACACGCAGTTCCACCTCGTCGCCATGGGCCTGCTCCTCGGCCTGGTCGTGCTGTTCATGCCCGACGGGATCATCCCCGCCGCGACGAACCTCGTCGACCGGTTCCGGCCGCAGAAGACGTCGATCCGCGAGGTCACCCAGGCCGAGCTCGCCGAGCAGCGGCGCACGGCCGGCCCGGAGGCCGCCCAGGCCGACCAGCAGGCGCGGACCGACGACGGCACCGACATCCCGACCAGCGACAGCACCGTCACCGAAGGAGCCCGCTCATGACCGCCACCGCGGACGCCGCCCCGGCCCAGCAGACCGCGAGCCTGGCGACCGTCGGCCTGACGAAGAGGTTCGGCGGCGTCACCGCCGTCGACGGCGCGTCGGTGACCTTCCACCACGGCAAGGTCAACGCGCTGATCGGCCCCAACGGCTCGGGCAAGACGACGTTCTTCAACTGCGTCACCGGGATGATCAAGCCCGACGAGGGCACGGTGAGCTATCGCGGGGCCGACATCACGGGCAAGGCGCCGCACCGCATCGCCCGCGCCGGCGTGGGCCGCAGCTTCCAGCTCTGCCGCGTGTTCCCGCGGATGACGGTCATGGAGAACATGCTCGTCGCGGTCCGCTCGACGTCGCTGCGGCGCCAGCTGGCCTCGGCGCGCGACGCCGAGGAGCTCGACCGGGCCCGCGGCCTGCTGGCCCGCGTCGGCATCGAGCACCTCGAGCACTCGCTGGCCCGCGACATCTCCTACGGCCAGCAGAAGCTCCTCGAGCTCGCGGGCGTGCTGATGGCCGACCCCGAGACGATCATGCTCGACGAGCCCGCCGGCGGCGTGAACCCGGCGCTCATCGACCGCATCGCCAACCTGGTGCGCTCGCTCAACGCCGAGGGCAAGACGTTCATCGTCGTGGAGCACAACATGGAGCTGGTCATGGGCCTCTCCGACCACGTCGTGGTCTTCGACCGCGGCCGCCCCATCTGCGAGGGCACCCCGACGGTCGTGCAGAGCGACCCCCGAGTCCTGGAGGCCTACCTTGGCATCTGACACCACTCCCCGCGCCTCCGAGCAGTACCTCCTCGAGCTCGACGACGTCGAGGCCGGCTACGGCCGGGCGGCGCTCGTGCTCCGCGGGCTCACCGTCAAGGTCCCGCCGGCCACCGTCGTGTGCCTCGTCGGTCCCAACGGCGCCGGCAAGTCCACGGTCCTCAAGGTCGCCAGCGGCATGCTCACCCCGCGCTCGGGCACCATCCGCGTCGCCGGCAAGGACGTCACGAAGAACTCGCCGCAGCAGATGCTCGCCGCCGGGCTCTCGCACGTCCTGCAGGGCCACAGCGTGTTCAAGGAGATGACGGTCGAGGAGAACGTCCGGCTGGGCGCCTACTCCGTCAAGGACAAGGGCGAGGTCAACGACCGCATCGACTTCGTCAAGACGCTGTTCCCCGTCGTCGCCGACCGGTGGAACGCGCTCGCCGGAGCGCTCTCCGGCGGCCAGCAGAAGCAGGTCGAGTTCGCCCGGTCGCTGATGGTCAGCCCCCAGGTCGTGCTGCTCGACGAGCCGTCCATGGGGCTCGACCCCAAGGCCACCGGCACGGTCTTCGAGCAGGTCGTGCGGATGCGCGACGCCGGCACCGCCGTGCTGCTGGTCGAGCAGAACGCCCGCCGGGCGCTGGAGACGGCCGACCTCGGCTGCGTGCTCGACCTCGGCCGCGTCCACATCTCCGGCCCGGCCGACGAGCTGCTGCGCGACCCGCAGCTCGCCGAGCTCTACCTCGGCGGCCGGCCCGCCGCCTCCCCCGCCACCTGACGTACGCCCACCCGACGACCTCGATCGTGAGGACCCACCATGCCCGACTCCACCACCCGCATCCTGATGAACGGCGTCACCGGCCGCATGGGCTACCGCCAGCACCTGCTGCGCTCCATCCTGGCCATCCGTGACGACGGCGGGATCCCGCTCCCCGACGGCACCCGCCTGCAGGTGGAGCCGGTGCTCCTCGGTCGCAACGCCGACAAGCTCGCCCGGCTCGCCGACCAGCACGGCATCGCCGACTGGTCCACCGACCTCGACACCGTCCTCGCCGAGGACCCGGCGCCGGTCTACTTCGACGCCCAGGTCACCAGCGAGCGCAAGAAGGCGATCCTCAAGGCCGCCGCCGCGGGCAAGCACGTCTACACCGAGAAGCCGATCGCCGAGACCGTCGCCGAGGGCCAGGAGCTGGTCGACGCGGCGGAGAAGAGCGGCATCATCAACGGCGTCGTGCACGACAAGCTCTACCTGCCGGGGCTGATGAAGCTCAAGCGGCTGGTGGACTCCGGCTTCTTCGGGCGGATCCTCTCGGTGCGCGGCGAGTTCGGCTACTGGGTCTTCGAGGGCGACTACCTGCCCGCGCAGCGCCCGAGCTGGAACTACCGCGCCGAGGACGGCGGCGGGATGGTCCTCGACATGTTCTGCCACTGGAACTACGTCCTGGAGAACCTCTTCGGCGCCGTGGAGGCGGTCACCGCCAAGGCGGTGACCCACATCCCGGAGCGCTGGGACGAGAACGGCGAGCGCTACGACGCCACCGCCGACGACGCGGCGTACGCCATCTTCGAGCTGGCCGGCGGCGTCATCGCCCAGGTCAACTCCTCCTGGGCGGTGCGCGTCGAGCGCAAGGAGCTCGTCGAGTTCCAGGTCGACGGCACCCACGGATCGGCGGTCGCCGGGCTGTTCAACTGCCGCATCCAGCCTCGCGAGGCCACGCCGATGCCGGTCTGGAACCCCGACCTGCCGACCACCGAGGACTTCCGCGGCCAGTGGCGCGAGATCCCCGACAACCAGCAGTTCGGCAACGGCTTCCGCGCCCAGTGGGAGCAGTACCTGCTCGACGTCCACCACGGCCGCCCCCACCGCTACGACTTCGCCGCCGGCGTGCGGGGCCTCGAGCTGGTCGACGCCGGTCTCACGTCCTCCCGCGAGGGCCGGCGGGTGACCCTGCGATGAGCCCGACCTCGGTGGACGTGCCCCTCGCCGACGGCGGGTGGGAGACGGTCACCCTCCACGAGCCGCGCCAGTGGAAGGACCACCCGCGCCCCTACGAGCAGCGGGTCGCCTTCGCCGCCGCCCACGTCGTGGCCGACCCGCGCGGCGAGAACGTCCCCGGCGCCCCCGCCGTGGTCGACTGGGAGTCGACGCTGGCCTTCCGCCGTGAGCTGTTCCGCTACGGCTTCGGCGTCGCGGAGGCGATGGACACCGCGCAGCGCAACATGGGGCTCGACTGGCCGGCCGTGCAGGAGCTCGTCCGGCGCAGCGCGCAGCAGGCGCAGGAGTACGACGCCCGCATCGCGTCGGGCGCCGGCACCGACCACGCTCCCGCCGCGGCCACCCTCGAGGAGGTCCGGGCCGCCTACGAGGAGCAGGTCGCCTTCGTGGAGTCCACCGGCTCCCAGGTGATCCTCATGGCCTCGCGCCAGCTGGCCGCCGTCGCCGCCGGACCCGACGACTACCTGGCGGTCTACTCCCGGCTGCTCGAGCAGGTGCGCGAGCCGGTCATCCTGCACTGGCTCGGCGAGGCGTTCGACCCGCAGCTGCGCGGCTACTGGGGCTCGAGCGACGTCGACGCCGCCACGGCGACCTTCCTCGACCTGGTGCGGGAGCACGCCGACAAGGTCGACGGGGTCAAGGTCTCCCTGCTCTCCGCCGAGCACGAGACCGGGCTGCGCGCCGCCCTGCCCGAGGGCGTGCGCCTCTACACCGGCGACGACTTCAACTACCCCGAGCTCATCCGCGGCGACGGCACGCACCACTCCGACGCCCTGCTCGGCGCGTTCGCGGCCGTCGCCCCGGCCGCCTCCGCCGCGCTCACCGCGCTCGACGAGGGCGACCTCGACGCCTACGACGCCGAGATGGCGCCGACGCTGCCGCTCTCGCGGCACGTCTTCGAGGCCCCGACCTACCACTACAAGACCGGCATCGCGTTCCTGTCGTGGCTGTGCGGCCACCAGCCGGGCTTCACCATGGTCGGCGGCCTGCAGTCGGCGCGCAGCGCGGTGCACCTCGGCCGGCTCTTCGCGCTCGCCGACGAGGCACGGCTGCTCCCCGACCCCGAGGTCGCCGCGCACCGGATGCGCGTGTGGCTCGACGGAGCGGGACTCGCCCGATGACCACCGTCGACGTGGCCCTCGACGTCCCCTCCGGCGCACCGGCGCGGGTCGAGACGCCGGCGCCCGGCGACCCCCGGCTCGCGCGCCTCTCGCTCAACCAGAAGACGGTGGACGGGTGGGGCCTGCGCGAGGTGATCGACGGCTGCGTCGCCGCCGGGCTGCCGGCCATCGGCGCCTGGCGCGAGCCGGTCGCCGAGGTCGGTCTCGCGACCGCGGCTCGATGGGTCTCCGACGCCGGCCTCCGCGTCTCGTCGGTGTGCCGCGGCGGGTTCTTCACCGGCGCCGGCGACCTCTCCCGGGCCGAGCGCCACGACGACAACCGGCGGGCCCTCGACGAGGCGGCGGCCCTGGGCGCCCCCTGCCTGGTGCTCGTCCCCGGCGGCCTCCCGGCCGGCGACCGAGACCTGCCCGCGGCGCGGGCCCGTGCCGCCGAGGCCATCGAGGCCCTCGTGCCGCACGCGCTCGAGGTCGGGGTGCGGCTCGCGATCGAGCCGATGCATCCGATCTTCGCCGCCGACCGCGGCGTCGTCTCCACCCTCGCGCAGGCCCTCGACATCGCCGAGCCGCTGCCCGCCGAGGCGGTCGGCGTCGTCGTCGACACCTTCCACGTGTGGTGGGAGCCCGGGGTCGAGGAGCAGATCGCCCGCGCCGGCGCGCGCATCGCGTCGTACCAGGTGTGCGAGTGGATCACCCCGCTGCCGCCCGACGCGCTGCTCTCGCGCGGGATGATGGGCGACGGGCACATCGACTTCGCCCGCCTGACCTCCCTCGTCGCAGCCGCCGGCTACACCGGCGACGTCGAGGTGGAGATCTTCAACGCCGACGTGTGGGCCGCCGACGGCCGCGACGTCGTGGACACGCTCGCGCGGCGCTACGTCGAGCTCGTGGAGCCGCACCTGTAGACACCCACCCTCCAACCCCGAAAGGCACGTGGACCATGCACCGCAGAAGGATCACCACCGCCCTGGTCGCGAGCGCGGCCCTGGCCGGGCCCGCCGCCGTCGCAGCGCCCGCCCCGTCCGCACCGGACGACGTCCGCACCACGCGGGTGGTCGCCCCGGCGACACCGCAGCACTGGGACCCCCTCACCGACGACCTGTGGTCCTTCGAGGGCAACCAGGTGGTCCTCACCCGCCCCGGGACCAACCCGAACGACGGCGTGCGGAGGCCCTTCGAGTACGCCGTCGTGACGAAGGGGCCGCGGCTCTCCGACGTCAGCGTCGAGGCCGAGGTCCGGCTCGACGAGTCCGTCGCCGTCAGCAACCGCGACGTCGTCGTCATCTGGAACTACCAGGGCCCCAGGCGCTTCTACTACGCGCACTTCTCGCAGGACAACACCATCTACCCCCACAACGGCATCTTCGTCGTCGACAACGCCGACCGGCGCCGCATCGACGACCAGTGGACCGGGTCGGTGGGCGCACCGCCCGCCGTCACCGACGCCGACTGGCACGACGTGCGCGTCGACTACGACGCCGGCTCCGGCGAGATCGCGGTGTACGTCGACGACGCGGCCGAGCCGCTCATGACGGCCACCGACACGACGTTCAGCGGGGGCCGCGTGGGATTCGGCTCCTTCGACAACTTCGGCCGCACCCGCCACTTCCGCGCGACCGGCACCCCCGTCGAGGGCACGACGTCGTGACCTCCCCCTGATCCCCGTCGGCCCCCCGGCCGCGCCGGGGAGCCGACGGAGGCTGCCACGGGCCCCGGCAGAGGAAGACCGCGGCAGCAGTTGTCTCCAACCACTTCAACAGTAGGGACACCCCATGCGAAAGACACGCTGGTGGGTCGCCGCCGTCTCCACGTCAGTGGCGGCCGCAGCCCTTTCCCCCGTCGCGCTCCCCGCCACGGCCGGCGGGGCCGGATCGGGGTCGGTAGCACCTCCGATCCCGCCCGACCCCTCCCCCTCCACGCTCGGGCTCGTGCTCGAGGAGTACGCGCAGCTGCCCGCGTCGACCCCCAACGGCCCGTGGACCGACGTCCGCATCGGCACCCGGCACAACCGGATCAACCACATCGGCGAGCTGCCCGACGGCTCGGGCCGGCTCTACGTCCCGGACCTCAACGGCAACCTGTACTTCCTCGAGGACCGCGAGCCGTCGGTCTACCTCGACGTGAAGGCGCGGTTCCCGGAGTTCCTGGCCTGGCGCGGCCTCGGCTCGGGCTTCGGCTTCGTGGCCTTCCACCCCGAGTTCGAGGACAACGGGAAGTTCTACACCACCCACACCGAGAACCCGACGGCTCCGGGCGCGCAGACCTACCCGGGCCAGCCGCTGCGCTCCGGCGGCGTCCAGAGCGTCGTCACCGAGTGGACCGCCGACGACCCCTCGGCCGACACCTTCACCGGCAGCAGCCGCGAGCTGTTCCGCTACCGCTTCGCCAGCCAGATCCACGCCATCCAGCAGATCGACTTCAACCCCACGGCGAAGCCGGGCGACGACGACTACGGCCTGCTCTACCTCGCCGTCGGCGACGGCGGCTACGGCGTGGAGACCGACCTCCCGCAGCAGCTGGCCGACCCCTCCGGCAAGATCCTGCGGATCGACCCGGCCGGGACGGACGCCCCCAACGGTCGCTACGGCATCCCCGACAGCAACCCGTGGGTCGGTGAGCCGGGCGCGCTCGGCGAGATCTGGGCCATCGGCATGCGCGACCCGCACCGGTTCAGCTGGGACGTGGCGGGCAAGCACGACATGTTCCTCGGCCACATCGGCCAGCGGGCCATCGAGGCCGTCTACGAGGTCGACGCCGGCGACGACTTCGGGTGGCCCGACGTCGAGTCGCGCCTGGACTACCAGAACGACACCCAGTGCCGCCTCGACCCGATGACCGCGGAGCAGGCCGCCAAGGGCTACGACTTCCCGGTCGCGTCCTACGCCCACGAGACCCCGGCGAACTGGAGCTGCAACGCCGACTCCGGCCACGCCATCTCCGGCGGCCACGTCCACCGGGGCCACCTGCCCGGCCTCAAGGGCAAGTACGTCTTCGGCGACCTCGTGAAGGGCGAGGTCTACTACGCCACGGCGGCGCACATGCGCGACGACTCCGAGCGCGAGGCCGAGGTCCACGAGCTGCAGCTCTACGACGCCTCGGGCACCCGCATGCGGATGTCGGACTTCGTCGGCGACGGCCGGGTCGACCTCCGCTTCGGCACCGACTCCGAGCGCAACCTCTACCTGCTCGCCAAGGCCAACGGCATGATCTGGAAGGTCAGCGACACCGTGCGGGCCCCGGTCGAGAAGGACATCGAGCCCGCCCTGGCGGACGACGTCGTGGCGGCGTACGACTTCGAGCACCCCTTCGCCGCGAACGACTCCTATGAGGTCGACCAGGGGCCCAGCCGCACCCTCATCCGGCTGGTCAACGGCGGCGACCGGATGCGCGTCGACGACGGCGCCTACCCCGGCTCCAACAACGCCCTGCAGGTGCACAGCGCCGCCGAGTCGCCGACCGGCACCGCCTGGAAGGCCGGCGTCTACGAGTCCGACGCCGACGGCGTCGCCTCGCTGTCGCGGTTCAGCAACGCCGACGGCACGACCGTGATGGGCTGGTTCAAGATGACCGGCCAGAACCCGACGCCCGGCTACAACGCGATCGGCCTCGCCGGCGTGCTCGCCGGCAACTCCGACGGGCACGGCGTCCGAGCCCTCCTCGAGCTGATCCAGGTCAACGGCGAGCTCAAGCTCGTCGCCCTGGGCCGGCGCCTCGACAACGGCAGCTCGTGGACGTACGCCGCCTCGCAGCCGTGGCAGGAGCTGCTCCCGCAGGGCGAGTGGGTGCACCTGGCGGCGACGTTCGACTTCGACGACGGCTCGATGGCGCTCTACCGCAACGGCAAGGCGGTGGACGGCTTCTACACCGCCACCAACGACCCGTGGAAGGTCGACGGCACCGGGACGTCGGCGACCAACCCCCGCGGCATCAAGATCGGTGGCTCGTTCCCGCAGAACGGCACCGAGCGCAACCCGTGCAACTGCCGCATGGACGACCTGGTGTTCCTCGACGACGTGGCGTCCGCGTCCGAGGTGGCGCGGCAGTACCGCCGGTACCTGCGCTGATCACGCACTGATCACGCACTGATCACCCACTGGGCAGGGGCCCGGTCGCCGAGAGGCGGCCGGGCCCTTCGTCGTGCCGGCGGACGACGTGGAGGATCCGGGTCACCTGGTGACCCGGATCCTCCGCGTCGTCGTCCAGAGTCCGGCCTCAGCCGCAGACCGGCGCCGGCGGGAGCGGCGCAGGCACCCCGATCGAGGGCATCCCGAGCCCCACCGAGGCGGACGGCGAGGCGGGCGCCGACGTACGCCGCTCCCACGCGTCGCCGGCGCGCGTGCGGCGCACGGACCTGATCGCGCCGTCGGCGACGAGGTGGTGCGGGGCGGCGTAGGTGATGTCGACGGTCACCATGTCGCCGGGGCGCACCGAGTCGGCGTCGACGCCGGAGAAGTCGGCGGCGAAGTGGACCAGCCGGTTGTCGCGGGCGCGGCCGGACAGCCGCTTGGTCGCGACGTCCTTGCGGCCCTCGCCCTCGGCGACCATCAGCTCGACGGTGCGACCCACGAGGGCCTTGTTCTCCGCCCAGGAGATCTCCTCGACGACCTCGACGAGTCGCTGGTAGCGGTCCTTCACGACCGCCGGGTCGACCTGGTCCTCCAGCGCGGCCGCCGGGGTGCCGGGGCGCTTGGAGTACTGGAAGGTGAACGCGGCCGAGAACCGGGCGGCCCGGACCACGTCGAGCGTGGCCTGGAAGTCCTCCTCGGTCTCACCGGGGAAGCCGACGATGATGTCGGTGGTGATCGCGGCGTCCGGGATGGCGGCACGGACCCGCTCGATGATGCCGAGGTACTTCGACCGGCGGTAGGACCGGCGCATCGCGCGCAGCACCGAGTCCGATCCCGACTGCAGCGGCATGTGCAGCGACGGCATCACGTTGGGCGTCTGGGCCATCGCCTCGATGACGTCGTCGGTGAACTCGGCCGGGTGCGGCGAGGTGAAGCGCACCCGCTCGAGGCCCTCGATGTCTCCGCAGGCGCGCAGCAGCTTCGAGAACGCCTGGCGGTCGCCGAACTCGACGCCGTAGGCGTTGACGTTCTGGCCGAGCAGGGTCACCTCCGTGACGCCCTCGGCGACGAGCGCCTCGACCTCGGCGAGCACCTCACCGGGCCGGCGGTCCTTCTCCTTGCCGCGCAGCGAGGGGACGATGCAGAACGTGCAGGTGTTGTTGCACCCGACCGAGATCGACACCCAGGCGGCGTACGCCGACTCCCGCTTGGTCGGCAGCGTGGAGGGGAAGACCGACAGCGACTCGAGGATCTCGACCTGCGCCTCCTCCTGGACGCGTGCCCGCTCGAGCAGGACCGGCAGCGAGCCGATGTTGTGGGTGCCGAAGACGACGTCGACCCACGGCGCGCGCCGGGTGATCGTCTCCCGGTCCTTCTGCGCCAGGCACCCGCCGACAGCGACCTGCATGCCCGGCTTCTGCGCCTTGACCGGGGCGAGGTGGCCGAGGTTGCCGTAGAGCTTGTTGTCGGCGTTCTCCCGCACCGCGCAGGTGTTGAAGACGACGACGTCGGCCTGCGCGTCGTCGGCGGCCCGGACATAGCCCGCGTCCTCGAGCAGGCCGCTCAGCCGCTCGGAGTCGTGGACGTTCATCTGGCACCCGTGGGTCCTGACCTCGTAGGTGCGCGCAGGGGTCTCGACGGCAGTGTTCATGACCGGTCAAGGGTACGGCGGTCCGCGGGGTCGCCCGAATCGCACGTCGTCGGCGCTCACGGGCAGCCGCCGCACGTGGGGCTGTCGGACGGACACTCGCCTGGCCCGATCGGGCCATCCGGGTAACTCGTTGAGGTGGTTGTTCCTCACAAGTCCCACGGCTGCGCCTCGAACAACTCAAGATCTCCTCAGACATCCACAAATGGGTAACGTCGCGTGCCGCGGAATCCGCGGCGGGTCCCCTGGGACCATCCACGAGGAGGACGGACCGTGCAGCTCGACAGCGTGGTTGATGGCCGGGCGGGACAGGCGGGGAACCGCATCGCGCTGCTCGTGGCGGTTGTTACCGTCCTGTTGTTCAGCGGTGTGCCCCAGGGCCACGCCGCGGACGGTCCCGCGGGCCGCGAGCGCGGCGCTCGCACCGCGGTCACCGCCACCCTCGCCTCGCTGCCCCCGATCGTCGCGCCGGGGACCACGCCCCAGGCACCGAGCTCGACCGGCAGCCTGCTGGCGACCTTCGCCCCAGCGGCCCCCGGCCGGCGGGTCGTGCTGGAGAGGAGGACCGGGCGCGGCTGGCGGGCCGTCGCAACCACGACCGAGGACGCCTGGGGCTCCGCTGCGTTCTCCCCCGGCGCCGGCACCTACCGCGCCCGCGCCGTCCGCGCCGGCCACACCTGGACGACCCGCGCGGTCACGACCTCGGCCTGGACGCCCGAGTTCGAGGACACCTTCTCCGGCTCGTCCCTCGACGCGTCGGTGTGGAACGACCAGCGCCGCGAGCACGAGAGCGTCTACGCCCCGCGCACGTGCGCCCGGGTGGACGCGGCCGCCCGTCGCGTCGAGGGCGGCGTGCTGCACCTCGGCGTCGCCGCGGACCCGCAGCGCCTCGGCAGCCCGTGCAGCTACACCAGCCGGGGCACGAGCGGCACCAGCCCGTACCTGCTCAACAGCCAGGTGGCCACGGAGCACACCCGCGCCTTCCGCCACGGCATCGTCGCCGCCCGGATCAAGCCGCAGCGAGCCAAGGGGATGCACTCCGGCTTCTGGCTGCTGCCGCAGGGCACGACGTACGTCGACGGCGTGCCGGCCGGCGGCACCGAGATCGACGTCATGGAGTTCTTCGGCGAGAACGGCCGCGGCAACGAGACCATCGGCTCGCACGTGCACTACTACGAGGCGGGCTGGGACAAGGTGAGCCTGGGCGACCTGTTCCCGGCCGCGCGCCGCTCGCTCGACGGCCGCTCGTGGTGGCAGGAGTTCCACGTCTTCTCGGTCGAGTGGACCCCCCGCGAGTACGTCTTCCGCATCGACGGCCGCGAGTACTACCGGGAGACGAAGGCCGTCTCGCAGGTCCCGCAGTACCTCGTGCTGTCCAACCTCACCTCCGACTACGAGCTCGACGACCTCTCCCCCGACGAGCTCGGCGACACCGCCCAGGTCGACTGGGTGCGGGTCTTCGACGCGACGTCGCGCCAGACCTCCCGGGTCACCCAGGGCCGCAGGACCTCCTGACCCCGGCTCGGGCGCGCGACCGGAGCACCCCACGCCTAGGCTCGCCGCATGCCCCGCATGCACGCGCTCGAGCTGCTGCCGGACGCGTCCGGCTGCGAGGTCGTACGCCGGGACTGGCAGGCGCTGCACGACGCGGGGCTGCCGTCCCAGCTCGACCACCGCGGCGCCACCAACAGTCCCCACGTGACGGTCGCCGCCGCGCCTGCCCTCGGGCCCGCCGAGGACCGGCGTGCCGTGCGGCTGCTCTCCCCGCTGCTGCCGGTCGAGGTGCGCGCCGCCGGTGTCGCCCTGCTCGGCGGCAACCGGGTGTCGCTCGTGCGCATCGTCGACGTCCCCGACGCGCTCGTGCGGGCGGTCCTCGACCTGCGCGTCGGCGTCGCCGACGTCCAGCACTCGGGGTGGCTGCCGCACGTCACCCTCGCGCGGCGCATCCCGCGCGCCGACGTGTCGCGAGCACTCGAGGTGCTCGGGCACGAGGACGTCGTCCTCCGCCTCACCACCCTGCGGCGGTGGGACCCCGAGGCAGGAGTGGTGCACGTCCTCTGAGGTGGCGGGTGCCGGCCGGCGGGTCACGAAACGGTGACGGTGGCCCGACGAGGCCCGGCGCCGATGGCCCGCCCCGGTCACCTGCCGATAGGTTGCGCCTATGACCGCGCAGGGAACGGCCACCGTCAGCGCCGGCCGGGGCGAGCCCCTCGTCGTGCTGAGCGGCGTCCAGAAGCACTTCGGGCAGCTCCACGCCCTCAAGGACATCGATCTCACCGTCAAGCGGGGCGAGGTCGTCGTGGTGATCGGCCCCTCCGGCTCCGGCAAGTCCACGCTCTGCCGCACGATCAACCGCCTCGAGACCATCGACGAGGGCACGATCACCCTCGACGGCAAGGCCCTGCCCCAGGAGGGCAAGGCGCTCGCGGCGCTGCGCGCCGAGGTCGGCATGGTCTTCCAGAGCTTCAACCTCTTCGCCCACAAGACGATCCTCGAGAACGTCACCCTGGGCCCGATCAAGGTCCGCGGGACGGGCCGGTCCGAGGCGGAGAAGAGGGCGCGTGAGCTCCTCGACCGCGTCGGCGTCGGCCACCAGGCCGAGAAGTACCCCGCCCAGCTCTCCGGCGGGCAGCAGCAGCGCGTGGCCATCGCCCGCGCGCTGGCCATGGAGCCGAAGGTGATGCTCTTCGACGAGCCGACCTCCGCGCTCGACCCGGAGATGATCAAGGAGGTCCTCGACGTCATGGTCGACCTCGCCGAGCAGGGCATGACGATGATCGTCGTCACCCACGAGATGGGCTTCGCCCGCACGGCCGCGCACCGCGTCGTCTTCATGGCCGACGGCGCGATCGTCGAGGAGAACACCCCCGAGGAGTTCTTCACCAACCCGCGCTCGGACCGCGCCAAGGACTTCCTCGGCAAGATCCTCAAGCACTGAGAGTTCCGCGACCCACGAGTTCCCGCACCACAGACAAGGGAGAAGCAGATGCGATTCATCCGTACGAAGGCCGTCGTGGCGACGGTCGGGCTGGCGCTCTCGCTGGCCGCCTGCGGCGACGCCGGCGAGGACGGCGGCGAGGCCACCGACGTCGACGTCGCCGAGAACGCGGCCGACGAGTTCGAGGACGGCACGGCGATGAAGGAGTTCGCCGAGTCCGGCAAGATCACCATCGGCGTGAAGTACGACCAGCCCGGCATCGGCTTCAAGGGCGCCACCGACGACATGCCGGTCGGCTTCGACCCCGAGATCGGCAAGATCCTCGCCGGGTCCCTGGGCATCGCCCCGGAGGACATCACCTGGAAGGAGACCATCTCCGACAACCGGGAGCCCTTCCTGCAGGAGGGTGAGGTCGACCTCGTCATCGCGTCGTACTCCATCACCGACGAGCGCCGCCAGATCGTCGGCCAGGCCGGCCCGTACTACGTCACCGGCCAGCAGCTGCTGGTGCGCGCCGACAGCGAGATCGAGACCCTCGAGGACGTCGCGGGCACCGAGGTCTGCTCGGTGACCGGCTCGACGTCGCTGGAGAACATCAAGGCCGAGGGCGCCAAGCCCCGCGGCTTCGACACCTACTCCGAGTGCGTCGACCAGGTCCTCAGCGGCACCGTCGACGCCATGACGACCGACGGCGCGATCCTGCTCGGCTACGCCGCGGAGAACCCCGACGAGCTCAAGGTCGTCGTGGAGCCCTTCTCCGAGGAGCGCTACGGCGTGGGCTACAGCCTCGACAAGCCCGAGATGTGCCAGTGGATCGTGGACACGCTGACGGAGGCCCAGGACAACGGCGACTGGGCCACCGCGTTCGAGGCGACCCTCGGCCAGTCGGGTGTCGAGACGCCCGAGCCGCCCGCGATGGACGAGTGCCCGGCCGCCTGACGGTCGACGACCTCACCACCTGATCGGACGCCGGCGGGCCTCGTGCCCGCCGGCGTCCCGCAGAGAGGAGCCCGCCGCCCATGGACGCGGTGTTCTCGAACTCCGGCGAGTACCTGATGGCGTTCGGCCTGACCATCGGCCTGTTCGTCGTCTCCGGCATCGCCTCGCTGGTGCTGGGAACTCTCCTGGCCGTCATGCGCGTCGGCCCCGTGTCGATCCTCAACAAGGCCGCGGCGGTCTACGTCACGCTCTTCCGCAACACGCCGCTGCTGATGATCTTCATCTTCATCTTCATCGCGATGCCGGTGCTGGGCTACAACTTCAAGTTCGTCGAGGGCGTGGAGATCGCCGGCTACAACGTCTCCGCCTTCTTCTTCCGCGCCTGCCTGGCGCTCACGCTCTACACCTCGGCGTTCGTGTGCGAGGCGATGCGTTCGGGCGTCAACGCCGTCCCCCTGGGCCAGGCCGAGGCCGGTCGCGCGATCGGGCTCACCTTCGCCCAGTCGATGAACCTCGTGATCCTTCCCCAGGCGGCACGGGCCGTGATCCCGCCGCTGACCAGCGTGCTGATCGCGCTGGCCAAGAACACCTCGGTGGCGGCCGCCTTCGGCATCGCCGAGGCGACCGCCACGATGCGCTCCTTCACCAACGACAACGCCGACCAGCGGATCGGCATCTTCCTCGCGTTCGCGATCGGGTACGTCGTCGTCGTCGAGGTGATCTCGCTGTCGTCCTACCTCGTCGAGCGGAAGGTCAAGGTGGCGCGATGAGTGCATCGGTCCTCTTCGACGCCCCCGGGCCCAAGACCGTCGCCCGGCACCGGGTCTACTCCGTCGTCAGCGTCGTGGCGCTGCTCGCCCTGGTCGCCTTCGCGGTGTGGAAGCTCTACGACGCAGGACAGCTCGAGTACGAGCTGTGGGAGCCGTTCGTCACGCCGGCCTACCTCGAGTTCATCCTCGTCGACGGCCTGCTCGAGACGCTCAAGATGGCGTTCTTCTCGGTCATCTTCGCCGTGGTCTTCGGACTGGTCTTCGGCGTGGCCAAGCTGTCGGACCGCGGGTGGGTGCGGTGGCCGGCCTGGCTGGTGGTGGAGTTCTTCCGGGCCGTGCCGGTCCTGCTGCTGATGGTGTTCACGTTCTTCCTGCTGGCCATCGGCGGCGGGCCGCTGACGTCGTTCTGGTGCGTGGTCATCGCCCTGACGCTCTACAACGGCTCGGTGCTCGCCGAGGTGTTCAGGGCCGGCATCAACGCCGTGCCGCAGGGCCAGTCCGAGGCGGCGTACGCCATCGGCATGCGCAAGTCGCAGGTGATGACCTCGGTCCTGCTTCCGCAGGCCGTCAAGATCATGCTGCCCGCGATCATCAGCCAGATGGTCGTCGCCCTCAAGGACACCAGCCTCGGCTACTACATCATCGCTCCCGGCCTGACGGCCGTGGCGAAGCCGATCTACCTCGAGTTCTCCAACCAGGTGCCGACGGCGATCGTCATCACGGCCATCTACGTCGCGGTCAACCTCGTCCTGACCTGGGTGGCCACGATGGTGCAGAAGCGCCTGGTGGGCGAGAAGAACCCGCTCGAGCTGACCCCGGTCGGGAACCTCGACGGCGGCCGCAACGTGTGATCGGGAGCAGCGCCCCCGCGGGGGTCGCTGGTGCCTAGGCTCCGCGCCTCGGCGACACCCAGAGCCGGATCGTGCCCTCGACGACCACGGTGCCGTCGGCGCGGACCCCGCGGACGCGGACCGGCAGCTCGTAGCCGTCGCGCAGCGGGGCGGTCCACTGCTCGGGGTCGGTCTCGGCGATGCAGGTGATGTCGGTGGTCGCCTTGGCGGTGTAGGCGACCTCCATCCCCTTCGGGATCCAGCGCCGCTCACGCGGGATGCTCGCCTCGGCGAGCGCGCCCATCGCCGCCTCGAGCCCGTTGCACAGCGCGATCGCGTGCACGGTGCCGAGGTGGTTCTGCACCGCGCGCCGCTTGCGGACGACCAGCTCGGCCCGGTTGGGCTCGACGACGGTGAACCGCGGCCGGATCGAGGCGAAGTACGGCGCCTTCTGGCTGAACGCGAGGGAGAACACCCGCGCCCCGAGGGGCAGCGCGGAGGTCTTCCTCCAGAGGTCGAGGACGTCAGACATGCGCGGGATGCTACCAGCCAGTAACTTTTGGGGCGCTCCCGCCGCTCGACGATCCCCCGCCTAAGCGGGGGATTGCGAACTTCCGGGGGCCTGCACGCCCCGAGAAGTTCGCACAACCCTCAGGAAGTCCGTGCCGGCGCGAGCACCTCGACCCGGTTGCCGTGGCCGTCGTACGTGTGCAGGCGGAGGTGGCCGGGGAACGACTCGCGTTGGCTGTCGTCGACCTCGAAGCCCAGCTCGCGCAGCCGGGCCGCCACCTCGGCGAGGTCCGCGACCACGAAGGCCGGGTGCGCCTTCCGCGCCGGCGCGAACGGGTCCTCCACCCCGACGTGGAGCTCGGCCGCGACCTCGCCCGCGTCGTCGTACGCCCGGAACCAGCAGCCGCCCCGGCCGGCCAGGCCCGCCGGCTTGTCGACCTCGGTCATGCCGAGCCCGTCGCGGTAGAAGCGGCGCGCCGCGTCCTCGCCTGCCGGCGGGCAGGCCACCTGCACGTGGTGCAGCCTCACCGGACCGCCACCCCCTGCGGCTTGCGCGCGACCACGAAGATGCGGCGGAACGGCAGCAGGACGCGCCCGGCCGCGTCGGCGGGGTACGCCTCGCGCAGCAGCGCCTTGAACTCGTCCTCGAAGCGCGGCCGCAGGTCGTCGGGCAGCGCCTGGAGGGTCGGCCGGGCGCCCGTGCCCGACACCCAGTCGAAGACGGGGTCCGGCCCGGTCAGCACGTGGAGGTACGTCGTCTCCCACGCGTCGACCTCGCAGCCCAGGCCCATCAGCACGCGGGCGTACGTCTCCGGGCTGTGGCTGGCAGGTACGCGCACGTCCCGGACGTGCCGGGCGTACGGCTCCTGCGAGGCGAGCTCGGCGCGCGTGGTGTGGCTGGGCTCGTCGAAGTTGCCGGGGACCTGGAACGCGAGCCACCCGCCCTCGGCGACGCGGTCGACCAGGCCCGGGAGCAGCTCGAGGTGCTCCGGCACCCACTGCAGCGTGGCGTTGGAGACGAGCACGTCGATGGGCGCGCGCAGCGCGAGCGGGTCGGGCCGGGCCCAGTCGCGCAGGTCGCCGACCTCCCACCGCACGCCGCCGAGCGAGCGGGCCGCCTCGATCATCTCCGGACTGCTGTCGACGCCGGTGATCGAGGCGCTGCGCCAGCGGTCGGCGAGGAGGGCGGTGAGGTTGCCCGGCCCGCAGCCGAGGTCGACGACCACCCGCGGGTTCTCGGCGGGTACCCGGGCGAGCAGGTCGACGAATGGCCGGCCGCGCTCGTCGGCGTACGCCAGGTAGCGGTCGGGGTCCCAGGTGTGGCTCATGACGCCATCCTCCACGCAGCGGCGGAGTAGTCCACCGGCAATCGGCTGTCGTCCGGCACGTACGACGACCACTTCCCGGTGGACTACCAGTATCTTGATGTCGAGACAACCCAGCGTGCCGCCCAAACCATCTCGATGTCAAGATTCTCGACCGATCTGGCAGGATGTCGCCATGCGGGACGAGGTGGACGACCTGGTCGAGGCATGGGGCCGCGAGCGCGGGGACCTCGACCTCGCCCCCGTCGAGGTGTTCTCGCGCATCAGCCGCCTCGCCCGCCACCTCGACCTGGCCCGCCGCGACGCCTTCACCGCGCACGGCATCGAGTCGTGGGAGTTCGACGTGCTGGCCGCGCTGCGGCGCGCCGGCAAGCCGTACGAGCTCTCCCCCGGCCGGCTGCTGCGCGAGACGCTCGTGACCAGCGGGACCATGACCAACCGGGTCGACCGGCTCGCGGACCGCGGCCTCGTGCAGCGGCTCCCCGACCCGCACGACCGCCGCGGCGTGCTGGTTCGGCTGACCTCGGAGGGCAAGGCGGCGGTCGACGGGGCGTTCGAGGCACTGCTCGCCGCGGAGGCCGACCTGCTCGCGGAGCTCTCCGACAAGGAGCGCACCCGGCTCGCGGCGCTCCTGCGCTCGCTGCTCGCCCCCTTCAGCTGAGCCGGGCACCGCCCTACTCGACGACCTCGGACACCTCGAGCCACTCCAGCTCGAGCTCCTCCTTCTCCGCCGCGAGCTCGCCGAGCTGGTCGCCGACCCGCGCGAGCAGCGCGTAGTCGGTGAGGTTGGCCTCCATCTCGGCCTGCAGCTCCGCCTCGCGGGCGGCGATGCGCTCGAGCTGCTTCTCGACGCGGGCGAGCACCTTGCGGGCGGCCCGGTCCTCCGCGGAGCCGGGCCGCGCCTTCCCCTGGGCCTGCGGTTGGCCGGCCGGCTGCTCGGCGGGCCCGCGCGCGTCATGCGAAGGCGCACCTGTCGGTGCCGGTCCGGATGACGCAGCGGGCGCCGTCCGGGCCGACGCCTCGGCGGCCTGCATCTGGCTGCGCCGCTCGAGGTACTCCTCGACGCCGCGCGGCAGCATCGAGACCTGCCCGTCGCCCAGCAGCGCCCACACCGAGTCGGTGACCCGCTCCAGGAAGTAGCGGTCGTGGGATACCACGACGAGCGTGCCGGGCCAGGAGTCGAGGAAGTCCTCCAGGACGTTGAGGGTGTCGATGTCGAGGTCGTTGGTCGGCTCGTCGAGCAGCAGCACGTTGGGCTCGCTCAGCAGCAGCTTGAGCAGCTGGAAGCGCCGCCGCTCGCCGCCGGAGAGGTCCCCGAGCCGCGCAGTGAGCCGGTCGCCGGTGAAGCCGAACCGCTCGAGCAGCGAGGTGGCGGTGAGCTCCTGCCCGTCGATCGTCCTGGTGACCCGTCGGATCGACTCGACCGTCGGCAGCACCCGCGCCTCGGGGTCGACCTCGTCGAGCGCCTGGGTGAGGTGCTGCAGCTCGACCGTGCGACCGTGCCGGACACGGCCGACGTCGGGGGCCAGAGCGCCGGAGATCAGCGAGAGCAGCGAGGTCTTGCCGGCCCCGTTGACGCCGACGATGCCGACGCGGTCGCCCGGGCCGATCCGCCACGTGGCGTGGTCGAGCAGCGTGCGCTCGCCGCGCGTCAGGTCGACGTCCTCGATGTCGATGACGTCCTTGCCGAGGCGCTGGCTGGCGAAGCGCTGGAGCTCGAGCCGGTCGCGTGGCGGGGGTACGTCGTCGATGAGCGCGTTGGCCGCCTCGATGCGGAACTTCGGCTTCGACGTACGCGCCGGGGCGCCGCGCCGCAGCCACGCGAGCTCCTTGCGGGCGAGGTTCTGCCGCCGCGTCTCCGTGGCCGCCGCCTGCCGCTGGCGCTCGGCCTTGGCCAGCACGAACGCCGCGTAGCCGCCCTCGTAGGCGTCGACGGCGCCGTCGTGGACCTCCCAGGTCGTCTGGCACACGGCGTCGAGGAACCAGCGGTCGTGCGTCACCACGATGAGCGCGCTCGGCAGCGAGACCAGGTGGGAGGCGAGCCAGGCGACGGCCTCGACGTCGAGGTGGTTGGTCGGCTCGTCGAGCACGACGAGGTCGTGGCGCGAGAGCAGCAGCGCGGCCAGTGCGCAGCGCCGGCGCTCGCCGCCGGAGAGGCCGACGACGGCCCGGTCGAGGGCGACGCCGGCGAGCAGCTCCTCGACGACTTCGCGCGTCGTCGGGTCGGCGGCCCACTCGTGGTCGGCGCGCCCGCGGAGCACGGCCTCGCGGACGGTGTGGCTGTCGACGAGCTCGTCGCCCTGGTGGAGGTAGCCGATCTCGATGCCGCGGGTCCGCGAGACCCGCCCGGAGTCGGGCTCCTCGATGCCGGTCATCACCTCGAGCAGCGTCGTCTTGCCGTCGCCGTTGCGCCCGACGATGCCCACCCGCTCGCCCAGCGAGATGCCCAGGGACACGTCGTCGAGCAGGGGGCGGACCCCGTAGGACTTCGACACCCGCTCGAGGTTGATCAGGTTGGCCATCAGAGGACCTCGACCACGTGGGCGCCGGCGACGGGCCCGACGGCGGGCAGGACGACGTCGTACGACGCCGAGAGCGCGGCCATCACCGCCATGGCGCCCTCCTGGGAGTCGCAGAGGAACACGCAGGTGGGGCCGGAGCCGCTCACCATGCCGCGGAGCGCGCCCTCCGCCTCGCCGCGCTCGATCAGCGCGCCGAGCTCGGGGCGCAGGTCGATCGCCGACTCCTGGAGGTCGTTGTGCAGCGTCCGGGCCAGCCGTACGGGCTCCCGGCTGGCCAGGGCCGCGAGGAGCCCGGTCGGCTCGGCCGGCTGCGCGGGCGCGTCGGGGTGGAGCCGGTCGAAGTGGCGGTAGACGTCGGGCGTCGAGAGCCCGGTGCCGGCCGGGACGACGACCCACCACCACGACCCGCGGTCCGTGACCGGCTCGACGACCTCCCCGCGGCCCCGTCCCCGCGCGGTGCCCCCGACGAGGGAGAACGGGACGTCGCTGCCCAGCCGCGCCGCCTGCGCCAGCAGCACCTCGTCGGGCTGGGCGAGCCCGTGCAGCCGGTCGTGCGCCAGCAGTGCGGCCGCTGCGTCGGCCGAGCCGCCGGCCATGCCGCCCGCGACCGGGATCTGCTTGGTGATCCGCACGTGGTGCGGGCTCCGGCAGGCTGCCTCCGCCAGCGCCCGTACGGCGATGTTGGACGCGTCGCCCGGGACGTCGCGGACGTCGATGTACGGCGACCCCGCGACGCTCAGCGAGTCCTCCTCGGCCTCGGCGACGGTGACGTCGTCGTAGAGCGAGATCGCCTGGTAGACCGTGTCGAGCGGGTGGAACCCGTCCTCACGGGGCGCGCCGACCCCCAGGTGGAGGTTGATCTTCGCGGCCGCCCGGACCGTGGTGCTCAACTCGTGGCCGCCAGTCCCTCGGCGATGCGCGCGAAGTCGCCGACGTCGAGCACCTCGCCGCGCGCGGTGGGATCGACGCCGGCCGCCTCGAGCGCGGCGGTGGCCGCCTCGGCGGAGCCGGCCAGCCCGCGCAGCGCGGCGCGCACCTGCTTGCGGCGCTGCGCGAAGGCGGCGTCGACCACGGCGAAGACCTGCTGACGCGTGGCGGTCGTCCGCGGCGGCTCCCGCCGGGTCCAGGCCACGAGGCCGGAGTCGACGTTGGGGGCGGGCCAGAAGACGTTGCGCCCGATCGCGCCGGCGCGGCGCACGTCGGCGAACCACGCCGCCTTGACGCTGGGCACGCCGTAGGTCTTCGACCCCGGACGCGCGGCGAGCCGGTCGGCGACCTCGGCCTGCACCATCACCAGGCCGCGCTCGAGCGACGGCAGCAGCGTGAGCAGGTGGAGGAGGACGGGGACCGAGACGTTGTAGGGCAGGTTGGCCACCAGTGCGGTCGGGGCCGGGCCGGGCAGCGACTCCACGCGCATCGCGTCGGCCAGCACCACCTCGAGGCCGTCGGCCTGCTCCGGCGCGTACGCCGCGATGGTGGCCGGCAGCCGCTCTGCGAGCAGCGGGTCGACCTCGATGGCGACGACCCGGCGGGCGACCTCGAGGAGCGCGAGGGTCAGCGAGCCGAGCCCGGGGCCGACCTCGACCACCACGTCGTCCCCGGTGATGCCCGACTCCCGGACGATGCGCCGCACGGTGTTGGCGTCGATGACGAAGTTCTGCCCGCGCTGCTTGGTGGGCCGCAGGTCGAGCTCCGCGGCCAGCTGACGCACCTCGGCCGGCCCGAGGAGCCTCGGGCCGGCCGGGTTCGTGGTCATGGTGCGCAAGCCTAGTGGGGCCGCCCCGGCGCGAGCGGGCGCCCGGGAGCCGACGCCGCGGGCGCGGATCCAGCGAGTGGTCAGCGGGGCAGGCCCAGCTTCGCCGCGCAGCCGGGCCAGGAGCCGTAGCCGCCGGTGGCGTCGCGCAGCCGCGTCGCGACGGCGATCTGGGTCTCGCGGGAGGCCTGGTGCGGGTAGCCGGCGCCGCCGTAGGCACGCCAGGTGCCGAGGCTGAACTGGAGGCCGCCGTAGTAGCCGTTGCCGGTGTTGATGGCCCAGTTGCCGCCGGACTCGCACTGCGCCAGGGTGTCCCAGACGGTGCTGCCACCGGCGAAGTTCGCGGCCGGCTCCTCCGGCTCCTCCCGGGTGCCGACCTTGACGATCCTCGCGACGGCCCGCACCCGCACCTCGGCGTCGACCACCTTGCGGGCGACCATCTCGCCGTTGACGAAGCGCATCCGGTAGGTGACGCTCCGGACGCCGTCGCGGCCGGACTGCACGACCTCCTCCTCGCCCTCGTACATGGACGCGTCCTCGCGCTCCACGACGGGAGCGTCCATCACTTCGCGCCGCACGTGGCGCGTGGCCACGCGGATGTCGGTCACGACGACCTTGTCGCCGTCGGAGACCTCGGTGTCGAGCGAGGGCGTGACCTCGTCGTGCCGGTCGAGGTCGAACCCGGCCGACTCGAGCACGTCGGCGACGGTCACCGCGGTCATCGTGCGCTTGCGCAGGTCCTTCGCGCCCAGCTTGAGGTGCACGACCTTGGGCGTGACGACCTCGAGGCTGAGGCCGCTGCGGCCGATGGAGGACCCGCGGCTGGCGGACAGGTCGGCGCCCTCGAAGCGACGGCCGATCTCGCCGAGGGCGCTGGCCACGTCGGTCGAGTTCACCCAGTACGTGTGGGAGTCCCCGTCGACGGAGAGCTCGAGCGGCCGCCCGAACTGCACCGCGATGGCCGAGCCGTCGCTGACGGCCTCGTCGACGGCAGGGGCGACGAGGTCCTTGTCGGTGACCTCGACGCCCTCGGCGGCGAGCACGTCGCCGACGGTGCGGCCGATGGCGCTGACCTGCCGGGTCTCACCGTCGAGGGTGAGGGTCACGTCCTTGGTGAGGGCGGCGTAGCCGACCGTCGTCCCCGCGACGGCCGCGACCACGACCCCCACGAGGGTGCCGAGGACGGCCTTGGACCTGCTGAGCTGTGCGAAACGAGAGCGCACGATTCTCCGAACGTCGTACTCTCCGGGCCTCGGGGCGGCAGCAACCCCCGGCCGAGCGTGCCCGGCGGCCGCGACCGGAGCCGCGAGGAGCCGTACGACGTGCGAGCGGGGGTCTCGCAGGACCGGCCCGATCCGGTCCTCGTGCTGCCGTAGATCGCTCCCGATCCCGGCCAACAATCACAAGACGATAACGATGCCGGGCGGTGATGCAAACTCGAACGCCGGAATCGGTGCGAGATCCGGGTCACCCGCCGGGCGCGGGACCTCCCGGCGGCGTCACCAGGCCCCACCGAAGGCGGCCTCGGTGTTGGCGTCGATCGCCCGGCAGAGCTCCTCCAGGTCGCACCCGAGCACCTCGGCCATCGCGCGCACGGTGAGGGGCACGAGGTACGACGCGTTGGGACGGCCGCGGTACGGCGTGGGCGTGAGGTAGGGCGCGTCCGTCTCGACGAGCACCCGGTCGAGCGGCGTGACGGCCAGGGCGTCGCGCAGCGGCGCCGCGTTCTTGAAGGTGACCGTGCCGGCGAAGCTGAGGTGGGCGCCGCGGTCCAGGCACTCCCGCGCGAACGCCGCGTCGCCGGAGAAGCAGTGCATCACCCAGCGGTCGGGCGCCCTCTCCTCGTCGAGGATCCGCAGCACGTCGTCGTGGGCGTCGCGGTCGTGGATGACGAGGGTCTTGCCGAGCCGCTTGGCGATGTCGACGTGGCGCCGGAAGCCCTCCTCCTGCGCCGCGCGGCCCTCCTCGCCCGTGCGGAAGGTGTCGAGCCCCGTCTCCCCCACCGCGCGCACCTTGTCGTGCGCCCCCGCGAGCCGCTCGATCTCCGCGAGGGCCTCGTCGAGGCGGCCGGCGGCCGCCAGGCGGGGCGCCTCGTTGGGGTGGAGCGCGACGCCGGCGACGAGCGCGTCGTGCTCGGCGGCGGCCTCGACGGCCCAGCGGGCACCGGGCAGGTCGCAGCCGATCTGCACGATGCGCGGCACCCCGACGGCGGCAGCGGCGGCGATCGCGGCGGCGGTGCCCAGCCAGTCGCCGTCGGCGATGTCGAGGTGGCAGTGGTTGTCGACGACCGGGTGCGGCAGCGGCTCCGGCGCCGGCGGGCGCGCGCGGTCGCGCCGGGCGCCCGACTTCTCCTCGGTGCCGGCCCTCGAGCGGGTCGGTCCCGGTCCCTGCTCAGCGGTGGACAACGTCGTACACCTCCCGCTTGGGCAGGCAGGCTCGCCTGGCAACCTCGGCGATCGCCTCCTTGCGCGTCGAGCCGGACGCCTCCAGGTCGGCCACGGCCGCTCGCAGGGAGCCCGCATCGGTCCCGACCGCCGGCGCTCCGCTGGACCCCTCGACCACGATGGTGACCTCACCGCGCACGCCCGCCGCGGCCCAGGCGACCAGCTCGGCGAGCGGGCCGCGGCGGACCTCCTCGTGGGTCTTGGTCAGCTCGCGGCACACGGCCGCGGACCGGTCCTCCCCGAGCGCCTCGGCCATCGCGGCGAGGGCGGCCTCGGTGCGGTGCGGGGCCTCGAAGAACACCATCGTCCGCTCCTCGCCCGCCAGGGCGGCGAGCCGCCGGCCGCGCTCCCCCGCCTTGCGGGGCAGGAAGCCCTCGAAGCAGAACCGGTCGACCGGCAGGCCGCTCACCGCCAGCGCGGTGAGGACCGCGCTCGGCCCCGGGACCGCGGTGACGCGCACGTCGTGCTCGACCGCCGCGGCCACGAGGCGGTAGCCGGGGTCGGACACGCTCGGCATCCCGGCGTCGGTCACCAGCACGACGCGGTCGCCCGCGAGCAGCGCCTCGAGCAGCGCGGGGGTGCGCGCCTGTTCGTTGCCCTCGAAGTAGGACACGACCCGGCCACCGAGGGTGATGCCGAGGTCGGCGCACAGGCGCTTGAGCCGGCGGGTGTCCTCGGCAGCGACGACGTCCGCTCCGGAGAGCTCGGCGGCCAGCCGGGGAGGCGCGTCGCCGGCCTGCCCGATCGGGGTGCCCGCGAGGACCAGGACGCCTGACATGGGTCGATCATCTCAGGCGCGGCGCGGCGTCGACCGCCGGCGTGCGCGGCACCCGACGCGCCGCCCGGCTCTGGCTAGAGTGCCCGCGTGACCCCGACTGCCGCCGAGCGGAACCGCCCGCGCTGGCGCTCGGAGGACCCGCTCCTCGGGTGGGTGGGTGCCCTGTGCCTGACCGCCTTCGCATTCTTCCTGCGCAGGTGGCACCTCGGCACGCCGCACCAGTTCTCCTTCGACGAGACCTACTACGCCAAGGACGCGTGGTCGCTGCTCCAGCACGGCTACGTGCGCGGCTACGTCGAGGACGCCGACAAGACCATCCTCAACGGCGACCTCACGGGCCTGTTCCAGGACGGTCCGTCGATGATCGTCCACCCGGAGGTCGGCAAGTGGCTCATCGCCGCGGGCATCGAGGTCTTCGGGATGGACCCGGAGGGGTGGCGCACGGCGTCGGCGGTCGTCGGCGCGCTGATGGTGCTCCTCATGTGCCGCTTCGTCCGCCGGGTGTCGGGGTCGACGGCGATCGGGCTGGTCGCGGGGCTGCTGCTGGCGGTCGACGGCTTGCAGCTCGTGCTCTCGCGGCTGGCGCTGCTCGACATCTTCCTGGCGTTCTTCGTGCTCTGCGGCGTGCACTGCGTGGTGGCGGACCGGCAGTGGCTGCGCGACCGGCTGTCCCGCGAGGGCGGGCAGGGCCGGTGGCTGGCCTGGTGGCGGCCCTGGCTGCTCGCCGGCGGCCTCGCGTTCGGCCTGGCGTGCGGCACCAAGTGGTCCGGCGCCTACCCGCTCGCCGCCTTCGGCCTGCTCGCCTGGCTGTGGAGCGCCGGGGCTCGGCGCGCGTTCGGCCAGCGCCGCCCGCTGCTGCGCTCGGTCGTCCTCGACGGCGTGCCGGCGTTCGTCGCGCTCGTCGGCGTCGCGCTGGCGACGTACGTCGCCTCCTGGACCGGCTGGCTGGTGCACGCAGAGGTCTACGAGGAGGCGTTCAGCAACACGCAGTACACCTCGTACGGCGGGGACGACCCGTGGCCGAGCGCGAGCGAGCCGGACGCCGACGGGCTGGGCGAGGTCACGCAGTCGTTGCGCTCGCTGTGGTCCTACCACCAGGACGTCTACACGTTCCACAGCCACTTCCTGGACGACTCCTCGCACGTCTACGCGTCCAAGCCCTCGACGTGGCTGGTCATGGGGCGTCCGGTCGGGGTGGACGCGCAGACGGACATCCAGCCGGGGTCACAGGGGTGCGAGGCGCCGTCCGGGTCGTCGTGCCTGCGGCAGGTCCTGCTGATCGGCAACCCGGTCGTCTGGTGGGGCGGCTGCCTCGCGATGGTGGCGTCGCTGCTGCTGTGGATCGGTGCGCGCGACTGGCGGCACGGGGTGGCGGTCGTCGGGCTGGCGAGCACCTGGTTGCCGTGGTTCCTCTACGACGACCGCCCGATCTTCTTCTTCTACGCGATCACCTCGCTGCCCTTCCTGGTCCTCTCGACCGCACTCGTGGCCGGCCACCTCGTCGGAACCTCGGACGTGCCGACGCCGCGCCGCACCTTCGGCGTCGTCGTCGCCGGGAGCTTCACCGTGCTGGCCCTCGTCGCCTTCGCCTGGTTCTGGCCGATCTGGACCGACGCGCTCCTCACCAAGTCGGAGTGGGACGCCCGGATCTGGTTCCAGCGCTGGATCTGAGCCTCCGCTCGGGGCCGTGAGCCATCTCGGCGCGACGCCGACGCGGGTCGAGGTTTCGTCAAGGTCGCTCGGAACTTCCCTCTGGACCCTGTTCCTCGCCGCCGTGATCGACCGACCATGGGTCACCGATCCGCTCCGGTCGACACGAGGGAAGACTGCGATGGACCCCACGACGATCCACGTGTGCCTGCAGACGCCGGGCGCCCCGACCGACGAAGGCCACGAGGTCGGCGCGCGCTGGGTGTGCGGCTGCGGGGACACGTTCGTCTACCGCGAGGGCTTCAACCGCGCCGGCTACCGCACGTTGCAGTGGTGGCCGGCCCCGGCGATCCCGCAGCCCCGCGACGGGCGCGTGCGCGGCCTGCTCTTCGGCCCGCGGAAGGGCTGAGCCGCCCCGAGTCGCGAGCGCTCCTGGACCCGACCCCGCCCGGCCCCATCCGGGCGGGGTCGCCTGCGTGCCGGCACTGCGGGCGCGGCCACCGCTGCGTCACCAGGATCCGGGGAACCGGTTCGACCCTGCGACCAGGAGCAGGCCGGCCGGCACGGCGACACCGACCGCCACCAGCAGCGCCAGGCCGACGTGGCGCCGACCCGGCACCACGAGCAGCACCCGACCGGCGACCGCGGTCAGCGCCGGCAGCACCCACACGGGCACCAGCGCGGCGAGCACACCGGCGAGCACCGCGAGGCCGACGCCGCCCGCCGCCGCCGGGCCGAGCGGGACGGGGCGGGGGGCGCGGGGCAGCCCGACCTCGGTGACCGACCCCGCGGCCGGCAGCTGGTCGGGGGCGAGCACGCGGAGCAGCAGCGTGATCGTCGCGGGGTCGGCCACGACCACCACGTCGCGGTAGCGGTCGGCGACCGCGTGGCGGCGTACGACCTCGTCGAGGCGGTGCCCCCGGTCGGTGTCGGGGAAGCGGACCGGCGCCAGCACGACCTCGGGCGCCGCCTCCCGCCCGAGCCCCTGCACCACCCGCTTGGCCTCACCGGTGGGCGCCGTGAGGACGACCGCGGACGACCCGAGCGCCTTGCGCACCCGGCCGACGTCGGCCGCGCTGGCGTGCGTGCTGACCACGACGATGCGCTGGTAGTCGGTCACCAGACGACGGTAGCGCCGAGTCCGATCGGGGTCGGCATGGCCGCGGCGCCCCTCGCGGACGATCAACGGCACGTCAACGCCTCGGCCACGCGCGGGACACCGTTCCTCCGTCCCGCGGACGGTGGCACCGACCGCGTCTAGCCTCCTGGCAGGACCCAGCCCTCGGTGCTCGAGCCGTCCGCCGGGCGAGTCCTGACGACGCCCCGCCCTACGGGTGTGCGGCGGCGTTGCCCCGGCACTGCCGGGGTACCGCCAACGGGATCGAGCGGTCGTGGGGACCTTCGATCCGGCCCCGCCGGTCCCCCGTGCCCGGTGGGGCCGTCCCGTGCGCTCGGGCGGGCGCCGTCGCCGCGCGTCGGTCGCGTCCGGCGTGGCGGCCGGGCCGGGCCCGCCTCATCCCGAGGGTCGGTGTCAGCGGCCGTGCGCCCTTGTACGGTTCTCGACCATGCAGCCGCTGAGCGACTTCGAGAGGTCCGTCCTCGACTTCGAGCGTGCCCTCTGGCGGCACCTGCGTGCCAAGGAGGAGGCCATCGAGGAGACCTTCGGCGTCTCCCCGGCCCGCTACTTCCGGTTCCTCGACGTCATCATCAGCAAGGACGCGGCCCTCCGGCACGACCCTCTCCTCGTGCGGCGCCTGCGGCGGCTGCGCGACACCCGGGTCGCGGACCGGCGGTCGGCACGGCGCCCCGGCCCCGGCGACGAGCGCGAGGCCTGACCGGGCCGGGCTCGACCCCGGGACCCCGGCAGACCAAGGCCTCCCATCCATCTGGATGTCGCGTGCCGCGATGGGCGTTGCGTCTGGAGCAACGCATCGAGGACCCGTGGAGACTCCACACCTGACCGTGGCGGCCGCGCTGGCGTACGCCACCGAGACCATCAGCCAGCCGCGCACCCTCGAGGACACCCTCGACGCGGTCGTGCACGCCACCCCGCGCCTCCCTCCCGAGCTTCGGGCACGTCAGCGTCTCCGAGCGGCACCGGAGCGGGACGATCGAGACGCGAGCGGGCACCGACCAGCTCGTCTGGGAGCTCGACGCCCTGCAGTACGACCTCGACGAAGGACCGTGCGTCGAGGCGCTGGAGCACGAGCCGGTCGTCGCCGTCGAGCACCTGCGCCACGAGCAGCGACAGCCCCGGTACGTCCCGACGTCGCCGAGGAGATCGTCACCACCAGCATCGAGCAGTACCGCCGCTCCTGACGCGCTGGAGCAGTCGCCCGCCCGACGGGCTGGAGACACAGGACCGCCCGCCACCTGTCGCAGGTGCCGGGCGGTCCTCACGTGGTGGAGCTGAGGGGATTCGAACCCCTGACCTTCTCATTGCGAACGAGACGCGCTACCAACTGCGCCACAGCCCCAAGCGCCTCACGGCGCGACGCCAAGATACACGAGCGGTCGGTGACCGACCGAATCGGCTCCTCGTCAGGCGCCGCTGGCGCGGCGGGCCTCCGCCGCGTCGTGGGCCTCGCGCGTCGTCCGCGCCGACTGCTCGGCGGAGCGGGCCAGGGCGGAGTCCTCGTCGTTGCGCCCGCTCGACCAGACCCCGGTCGAGTCCAGGTCGATGGTCGACACCGTGCGCCGCTGGGCGGCGGGCTTGCTGACGTAGGTGGGCAGCGTCGTGGGCACCATGTCCCAGCCACCGACGACCGGGACCTCGCCCGTGGCGACGGCCGGCGCGTCGGCGGCCGCAGACGGCTCGAGAGCCGGTTCGTCGGGGGACATGGGCGTGACCGGCGCGGGCACGGCCGGCACCTCGCCCGTGAGGTCGACGTCGTCGTCCGGCTCACCGACCTCCGGAGGGACGCCCGTCTCGATCGCCCCCCGGCTGGCGCGGCGGCTGCGCTCGGCACGGACCGAGACGCGGCAGGCGACCAGCCAAGCGACGAGGGGCACGGCCGGCGCGGCGAGCCACGGCCAGGCGACGACGTCCGCGACGGCCAGGGCGGCCACGACGGCGTTGGCGAGGACGACGAGGGCGAGGACGTTGCGGCGGCGCCTGGCGGCGCGGCGCGCGGAGGCGCGCTCGGTGGGGCGCTCGATGGGGGGCTCGGTGGCGGCGGACCGCGACCGCGATGGCGTACGTCGGGGGACCACCGAGGTGGTGACCTCGCGGGTCACCGTCGTCGTGACCGACGCGGCCACGGCCTCGGGCGCCGCGTGCGCCTTGGTCTCGACCGGCGGGCGCGAGGTGGGGCGGACCGGCGACACGACGAGGCGGGCGTTGCGGCGGTCGACGGGCTCGCGGCGGGCGAGGACGCGCATGGTGTGGGAGAACTTCTCGACGGAGCGGCTCCGGACGACCTCGTCGTGGTGCTTGAGGGCCTTCGGGATCAGGTAGACGGCCCACGCCACGGCAAGGGCGACGAAGATGAGAGCACTCAGGTCCACGCTCGAAGCGTAGGAGCGGGGAGCGGGACCGGGGCGGATGTCAAGTGGTGTGTCGCAGAACTACTGCTGTGACTGGTGTGCCACCAGCCTGACGAGCACCCCTTCGGGCGCCTCCTCGGCGGTCACGGCGAAGATCCGGTGGTCGCGCCACGCCCCGTCGATGTGGAGGAAGCGCGGCGCGTAGCCGACCTGCTCCAGGCCGAGCTTCTCCACCACGCGCAGCGAGTTGGTGTTCTCCGGGCGCACGCAGATCTCGATCCGGTGCAGCCCCACTGGGCCGAGGCAGTGGTCGATGACCATCCCCACGGCGCGGGGCACGATGCCGCGGCCGGCCACGTCGGCGGAGATCCAGTAGCCGATCGACCCCCACTGGGCCGACCCGCGGGCGACGTTGCTCACCGTCACCTGCCCCACGAAGCGGCCGTCGACCTCGATGACGAACGGCAGGCACTGGCCCTGCTTGGCCTGCTGCAGCAGCGAGCGGGTCACGACCTTGTACGACGCCGGGCGCGGCGCCGCACCCGGCGGGACCGTCGCGTCCCACGGCCGCAGCCAGTCGTGGTTGCGGGACCGCACGGCCTGCCACTCCTCCGCGTCGGAGCGCCGCAGCGGACGCACCACGACACCCTCGGACTCGAGGCGGGCGGGCCAGCCGGGCGCCGAGCCGGGCGTGGCGCTCAGTGGTCGCTCCCGACGACCTGCTCGACGGCGTGCCGCACGACCGGCTCGAGCACCCCGAGCCCGTCCTTCACGCCGCCGCGTGAGCCGGGGAGGTTGACCACCAGGCAGTCGCCGGCGATCCCGGCGAGGCCCCGCGACAGCATCGCGGTCGGCACGCCGGCCGCGACCCCGGCCGCGCGGATCGCCTCGGCGATCCCGGGCACCTCGCGGTCGAGGAGCGGGCGGGTCGCCTCCGGCGTGCGGTCGGTCGGCGTCAGTCCGGTGCCGCCCGTCGTCAGCACGAGCCGGGCACCCGAGGCCAGCGCGGCCGCGACCGCCTCGCGCACGGGGTCGCCGTCGGGCACGACCACCGGGTCGGCGCAGTCGAAGCCCTGCTCGCGCAGCCACGTGGCGATGAGCGGGCCGGTCTCGTCGGCGTACGTGCCCGCGGCGGCGCGGTTGGACGCGACGACCACGGCCGCGAGGAGGCTCATTGCGACCAGTCCCCCGACCGGCCGCCGGTCTTGGTCTCGACGCGGACGTCGGTGATGACCGCCGCCTTGTCGACCGCCTTGACCATGTCGACGACGGTGAGCGCCGCCACCGACACCGCGGTCAGCGCCTCCATCTCCACGCCCGTGCGGTCGCTGGTGCGCACGGTCGCGGTGATGTCGACCGACGCGTCGCTGACGGCGAGGTCGACGGTGACCCCGGAGATCGCGAGCGGGTGGCACAGCGGCACCAGGGCCGGCGTCTGCTTGGCGCCCATGATCCCGGCGATGCGGGCCACCGCGAGCGCGTCGCCCTTCGGCACGCCCTCGCCGCGCAGCAGCTCCACGACCGCCGGGCTGACGAGCACTCGGCCGCTCGCGGTCGCCGTGCGCGTGGTGACCGGCTTGTCGCCGACGTCGACCATGCGGGCCGCCCCCGTCTCGTCGACGTGGGTGAGCCTGCCGTCGCCGGACGCCATTCAGAACTCCTCGTCGAGCTTGCGGATCGCGACCATCTCGCCCGCCGCGATCGCGGTGGTCCCGGCCGGCACCTCGATGAGGCAGTTCGCCGCCGCGAGGTCGCCGATGAGGTGGGAGCCGTGGCCCCCGACGGGCGAGACGAAGGTGCCGCCGCGGTCGGTGTCGTAGAGGGCGCGCACGAGCTGCACCTTGCCCTCGGGCGAGGACAGCCCGTGGGTGAGCCGGGCGCGGCCGGTGGGTCGGACGTAGGGCAGCTTGCCCATCATCCGGCGGATGGCCGGGAGCACGAACATCTCGAAGGAGACGTACGACGAGACCGGGTTGCCCGGGAGCGTGAACACAGGGGTGTCGTCCTCGCCGATCGTGCCGAACCCCTGCGGCTTGCCGGGCTGCATGCCGACGCCGCCGAACCACATCGAGCCGTGGTGCGACAGCGACTCCTTCACGACGTCGAAGTCGCCCTCGCTCACCCCGCCGCTCGTCACCACGAGGTCGGCGCGGACCAGCTGGTCGCTCAGCGCCTCGGTGAAGGCATGCGCCTCGTCGGGGACGATGCCGACGCGGTAGGCGATGGCGCCGGCGGCGCGGGCGGCCGCGGCGAGGAGGTAGGAGTTGCCGTCGTAGATCGAGTCGCGGCCCAGCGGCGTGCCGGGGTCGCGCAGCTCGGAGCCGGTGGAGATCACGACGACGCGCGGCCGGGGCCGGGTGCGGACGGTCGCGCGGCCGACCGCGGCGAGCATGCCGAGGTGCCGCGGGCCGAGGACGGTGCCCTCCTCCAGCAGCATGTCGCCCTGGGCGATGTCGTCCCCGGTGGGGCGGATGTGCTGACCCGGGATCGCGGCGCGCTCGATGCGCACGGTCGCGACGCCGCGGTCCGTCCACTCGTACGGCACGACCGTGGTCGCGCCGGCGGGCACCGGGGCCCCGGTCATGATCTTGACCGCGGTGCCGGGCGACAGGGCCAGGATCGACGACTGGCCGGCACCGATCTCGCCCACGACCGGCAGGGTGACCGGCGCGTCCGCGCTGGCACCGGCGACGTCGTCGGCCACGACGGCGTACCCGTCCATCGCGGAGTTGTCGAAGCTCGGCAGCGAGATCGGCGCGACGACGTCCTCGGCGAGGGCGAGGCCGAGGGCCTCCATGAGCGGCTGCGGGAACGCCGGCAGCGGGGAGACGGTAGCGAGGATGCGCTCGACGTAGTCGGCCACGGGAAGGAGGCCCGGGAGCCGGTCGGGGAGCGGGTCAGCCATGCCGCTCCTGCTCGTCGAGGACGGTGCCGCCCTCCACGCGCTTGGCGGCCGTCGCGCTCAGGGTCACGTCGCCGACGACCTTCACGCCGGGCCCGAAGGTCCAGTCGCCCTCCACGGTGAACGAGTCGGCCTCGCGCAGCGACGGCGCCCCCTCGGGGAAGCGCTTGTCGAAGTCGCCGACCAGCTTGTAGAAGTCGCCGTCGAGGGTGACGTACGGGACGTCGTGGGCGGCCCGGTCGAGCACGAAGTCCTTGCCGATGTCGTAGACGTCGGAGCGCAGCACCAGGAGGTCGTCGGTGGTCTTGACCGGGACGAACCGGTCGCGGCCGACCTCGATGGTCCGGGCCCCCTCGAACACCTCGATCGCCGCACCCATGGCGGTCTCGACCTGGATGACCTCCGGAGTCGACGGGTCGGCCGGGTCGAGGTGCTTGACGTTCTTGATCAGCGGCAGGCCGAGGATGCCGCCGCGGGCGTCGAGCGCCTCGACCATCGCCTGGAGGTCGAACCACAGGTTGTTGGTCGAGCAGTACCGGTGGCGGCTGAGGTCGGCCAGGGCCTCCTTGTCGGCGTCGGGCGTCTGCGCGGTCTCGCGGAGCACGATCCGGCCGTCGGCCTTGCGGCGGGCGAAGTGACCGCCCTTGCGGTCCGAGGGGGTGCGGCGCACGGCCTCGATCGCGAACGGGGCGCCGCTCTGGGCGAACCACCCCGCGACCCTCGCGTCGGGCACCGCGCCGAGGTTGTCGGAGTTCGAGACGAAGACGTAGCGGTAGCCGGCGTCGATGAGCCGGGTGAGGAGGCCGGTGCCGCGGAGCGCGGTGTAGATGTCGCCGTGGCCGGGCGGGCACCACTCGAGGTCGGGGTCCTTGGGGTACGCCGCCGGCATCAGGTCGGCGGCGAGGAGCTTGGGCTCCTTGTTCTGCAGGAACTCCAGCGGCAGCCCCTCCACCGGCAGGTCCTCGTAGCGCTCGAGGGCCGCCATGGTGTCGGCGGAGGTGCGGAAGGAGTTCATGAACATCAGCGGGAGCGGCGCGTCGTACTCCTTGCGCAGGTGCAGCACCTGCCGCGCGATGATGTCGAGGAAGCTGAGCCCGCGCCGCACGCACAGCAGCGACTTCGCGCGGTCCATGCCCATCGACGTGCCGAGGCCGCCGTTGAGCTTGATCACGGCCGTCCGGCGGATCGCCTCCGCCGCGGTCTCGTCGGGCACCTCGACGTCGGCCAGCGCCTCCATGTCGATCGGCTCGATGGTGTCCTCGGGGATCATCCCGGTCTCGCCGTGCTCGAGGAGCCGGTAGTAGTGCGCGAACGTGTCGATCGCGACCTCGTCCACCCCGGCCTGGCGCATCTTCTCGCGCGCGATCTCCAGGCCCCGGCCGCTGCCCTTGCTTGCCATGGTTCGATCGTAGGCTGCCGACGTGAGCACGCCACAGTCGGCCGACAGCGCAGCGGCGAAGACCGCCCTCCGCGACCAGCTGCTGGCGGCGCGCAAGCGGCGCCCGCTGTCCGTCGCGGCCGAGGCCGCGGCCTCCCTCGCGGACGTCGCGCTGCGGTGGGACCGCGTGCGCGACGCGGCCACCGTCGCGGCCTACGTCTCCGTCGGCGGCGAGCCGGGGACCGGGCTGCTGCTCGACGCGCTGCTGGCGGCCGGCAAGCGCGTGGTGCTGCCGGTGCTCCTGCCCGACAACGACCTCGACTGGGCGGCGTACGCCGGACCGGCGCGCCTCACGAAGGCAGTTCGCGGCCTCTACGAGCCGGCCGGAGCGCGGCTGGGCGTCGACGCGGTGCGAACTGCCGACGTGGTGCTCGTGCCGGGGCTCGCGGCCTCACCCGCCGGCGACCGGCTGGGTCGTGGCGGCGGGTCCTACGACCGGGCGCTGGCCCGGGTGCCCGCCGGGACGCCGACCGCGGTGGTGCTCTACGACGACGAGGTCGGCCTGGCCGTGCCCACCGACGCCCACGACGTCCGGGTCGGCTTCGCCCTCACCGCGGGCGGGGTGCGGGCGCTGCAGGGGTCCTGAACCCGCGTTCCTCGGGGACCGCTACTCCGCGGCGGGGGTCAGCACCAGCCGGTCCTCGGCCGCCGACTCCACGGCGCCGCGGGTGTACGCCCAGGGCAGGGTCTCGCCGTCGACGTAGAGCTCGGTCTGGTCGGAGTAGTGCGAGGACGCCGGGTGGCCCGAGACGCCGGTGAGGTTGATCCAGCGCGAGTCGTCCCAGTCGGCCAGCGAGACCACCATGCGCATCGAGGGCGCGGCGGTGACCTCGTAGCCCTCGACGGCGTTCCACGAGGTGGCGTCCACGATCGAGGAGCCGCCGCCGACCTCCCAGCCGTCGCGGTTGAACAGCCGCTCGACCGGCTTGATGCCGGAATCCCCGAGCGTCGCGTTGCGCAGGTTCAGCCGGTGCAGGTGTCCCCAGGTCCACAGCCGGGGGTCGCGCGACTGCCGCCGGGTGAGCTCGTCGCGCGCCTCGATCAGCGCCGCGCGCAGGATGTCGTCGCGGGTCTCGACCCGGTCCTCGGTGCCGGCGTCGTCCCACCACGGCCCCGCCGGCTCGGTCAGCATCGCGCTGACCACGCGGAACCACCGGTCGCCGCCGTCGGGCCACGTGCGCTGCCGCAGGTCGTCGTGGAAGGTCAGCTCGAGCAGCGTGCGCCACACGACGTTGAAGTACGCCGCCGCGGCGCTGTCGGCGGGCGAGGTGTGGTCCCAGTCGCGCAGCAGGTTGAGCGCGTTGCGGTAGTAGGGCGAGGGCAGCCGCTCCACGTCGAGCAGGTAGGGGACGAGCGTCTCCGCCATCGGGTTCGTGGTGTCGAGCTGGAGCTCCGACATCTCCGCGACCGACAGCTCGCCTTCCGCCTCGAGCGCCTCGCGGATGCGGGTGGCGCGGTAGCCGTAGTCCCAGTCGTGGGTCAGCAGGTAGGGGTAGCGCTCGTCGATGACCGCCTGGTTGGCCGTCGCGATGAAGCCCTCCTCCGGGTCGAGCACGCTGGGGAGGCCGTCGAAGGGGACGTGGTCACCAGTCCAGTCGTTCGCGCTAACCCAGCCCTCGACCGGCATGGTGCCGTCGTTGCCCGCCCGGCGGACCGGGATCCGGCCCGGCGCCTGGTAGCCGATGTGGCCCTCGCGGTCCGCGTACACCAGGTTCTGCGCGGGCACCGCGAAGTCCGCGGCGGCCGCGCGGAACTCGTCCCAGTCCGACGCGCGGTTGAGCCCGAGGATGGCGTCGGCCGTGGGCGCGGGCTCGAGGGCCGTCCACGCCAGCGCGACGGCGTACCCGCTCCCCCGCTCTCCCGACTCGTCCGTCGGCGCGTTGGCGCCGACCGTCGCGAACTCCGGCGACACGTCGCTGATGAGCGGTCCGTGCACGGTCTCCCGCACGCGCAGCTCGACGTCGTCCTGGCCGCGCACCTCGATCGTCTCCGTGCGGATCTCCAGCGGCTCCGTGGCGCCGTCGCGGACGTAGCGGTCGTCGCCCTCGGTCTGCTCCAGGAAGAGGTCGGTGACGTCGGGACCGAGGTTGGTGAAGCCCCACGCGATGTCGGCGTTGTGGCCGATGATCACCCCGGGCACGCCGGAGAAGGTGAACCCCGAGGTGTCGAGCGTGCAGTCGGCGGTCCGCTCGCGGCAGTGCAGACCCATCTGCATCCAGATCCCGGGCTGGCTGACGCCGAGGTGGGGGTCGTTGGCCAGCAACGGCATCCCGGTCGCACTGTGGTCGCCGTCGACCACCCACGAGTTGCTGCCGATGCCGCGCCCGCGGCCCACGAGCTCCGGCATCGCGTCGAGCCGGTCCTGCACCCGCTCGAGCGCCTCCACGACGCCGCGCGGGTACGCCGGGCGCCGCGGGTTGCGGGTGGCGTTGGACGTCGCGTTCTGCTCGAAGACCCCGTCGACCACGCCGCCGCCGGACACGATCGGCGGGTGCTCGTCGTAGGGGTAGTCGGGCCACAGCGCGGCGATCTCCTCCTCGCTGTGGTCCAGCGACAGCAGCACCCGGTCGACCTCGGCGTCCATGTTGCCGCGCAGGTCCCACGCCATCGCCTTGAGCCAGGCCAGGGAGTCGACCGGCTCCCACTCCTCCGGGGCGTAGTCCAGCCCGGTGAGGCCGAGGATGCTGTACTCCGCCGCCAGCCGCGAGGGGCTGCGGTCGGCGATGTAGGCGTTCACGCCCGCGGCGTACGCCGTGAGCGCCTCGCGGGTCGCCGGCTGGAGGAGGGCCCACTCCTGCTCCGCCACCCGCCGCCAGCCCATCGTGCGGATGAAGCGGTCGGTCTCGAGGGTCTCGGCGCCGAAGATCTCCGAGAGCCGGCCGGCCGTCACGTGCCGCCGGACGTCCATCTCGAAGAACCGCTCCTGCGCGTGCACGAAGCCCTGGGCGAACATGAGGTCGGCGTCGGTGTCGGCGTACACCTGGGCGATGCCGTGGGCGTCGCGGACGACCTCCACCGACGCGGAGAGCCCCGGGACCTCGATCTCGCCGTCGACCTGGGGCAGCGGGCGTCGTACGACGACCACGGCGGCCGCCGTCAGCGCGAGCAGCACCAGGACGAGGCCGAGCGCCGTCCACGCCGCCCAGCGCACCGGGCGGGGCGCGCGCCGGAAGGCCTGCCAGCGGCTCCGGCGCGGCGGGTCGGTGTCGGGGCTGGGCGTGGTCGCGGGGGTGGGTGACGGCTCGCTCATCGCTTGGCCATTGTGCCGTACGATTGGCAGTCGAAGGGCCCGAGTGCCAGCGCGTTTCGCCGGCCCGGCCGAACGCCCGTCGTGACACCCTGACCGAGGACCAGATGCCGACCTACCAGTACGCCTGCACCGAGTGCGGCCACAGCTTCGAGCAGTTCCAGAGCTTCAGCGAGGACGCCCTCACCGTCTGCCCCGAGTGCAACGGCCGCCTGCGCAAGCTCTTCAACGCCGTGGGCGTGGTCTTCAAGGGCTCGGGGTTCTACCGCACCGACAGCCGCTCCGGCTCCTCGCCGGCCGGCTCGAACGGCTCGTCGGGCGGGTCCAAGGACGGCACGTCCGGCACCGGGGGCAGCGCGTCGACCTCGTCGACGCCCTCGACCTCCTCCACGTCCTCCTCGTCCTCCTCGTCCTCCTCCACGTCGTCGTCCGACTGACCGCACCTGTGGAGAGGCGCAGCGGGCGCCGGCCTCCCCGGCCTAGCGTCGGGACATGTTCCCGGGACTCCCGCCGGCGCGCCGCCGGCTCCGTGCCGTACGCCACCAGCTCCGGCGCCGACGCCGCCTGATCGCGGCTACGCTCGCCGCGGCGGCCGTGTTCAGCGCGCTGCGCACCCTCGCCCCGCCGCCACCGGACACCGTCGACGTCCTCGTCGCCGCGCGCGACCTGCCCGCGGGTTCGCTGCTCGGTGACGACGACCTCGTCCGGCGCGCGTGGCCGGCCGAGCTCGCGCCGCCGGGCGCGGCGGACGTGGCGGCCGGGCGGGTGCTCGCCGGTGCCGTCGGACGCGGCGAGGTGGTGACGGGCGTACGCCTCGTCGGCCCGGACCTGGCCGACGCCGAGCCCGGTCGGACGGTCGTGCCGGTCCGGCTGCCCGACGCCGGCATGGCGACCCTGCTCCGGCCGGGCGACGAGGTCGACCTGATGGCCACCGACCCGGGCACCGGTGAGTCCGAGCTGGTCGCCGGCGGTGTGACGGTCCTGGCGACGCCGACCGGCGTGCCGGAGGGACCCGCGGGCGGCTCGGGCGGCGCGCTCGTCGTGGTGGGCACCAGCCCTGCGGAGGCGGTGGCCGTCGCCGGGTCGGCGCTGACGCACTACCTGACGGTGTCGTGGCGCTAGCGTGGCCCGCGGTCATCCATCCGCGGCCCCCAGGGGGCCCTTCCACGAGGGGAAGCACACATGAGCGGCTTCAAGAACTTCATCCTCCGCGGCAACCTCGTCGAGCTGGCCGTCGCCGTCATCATGGGCACGGCGTTCGCGGCCGTGGTCACCGCCTTCACCGGCATGCTGCTGTCCGCGGTCACGCGGCTCACCGGCGGCAAGGAGGTCAACTTCGACAACTTCGCCCCCGGCGAGGTCCTGGTCGGCCCGTTCCTCACCGCGCTGATCGCCTTCCTGATCCTCGCCACGGTGATCTACTTCTTCGTCGTCCTGCCCTACACCAAGGCCAAGGACAGGTACTTCCCGGCCGAGGAGGCCGGCACCCCCGCCGACGTCGCCGTGCTCGAGGAGATCCGCGACCTGCTCAAGGCGCGCGGGGGCGACACCGGGACGACCGGGACCCCCGGCAGCACCGTCTGACTCGGCGCCAGCGCTTCGGGGCGGTAGTCGCCTGCCCGCGCCCGAGCCCGCCGTCCCCGGTAACGCCACCAACCGGCCACTCCCGCCCCCGCCGTCCCCGGTGACGCCACCAAACGAGCACTCCCGCCCCCATCAGTGCTGGCGGGAGTGCCCACGTCAGGGCGTTACCCGTTGTGGGCGGGACCTGCTCGCGATACCAGTCGCCTGCCCGCGCCCGCGCCCGCGTCCCGGTAACGCCACCAAACGAGCACTCCCGCCCCCACCAGTGCTGGCGGGAGTGCTCACTTCGGGGCGTTACCCGTGGTGGGACGGGGCGGGTCACCCCTGGTGGGACAGGGCGTTACCCGTGGTGGGGCGGGACCTGCTCGCGGTACCAGTCGTCGCCCTTGCCGGCGCGATCCTCGCGGTCGTCGCGGTCGTCGCTGGTCTGCTCGGGCACGCCGTCGCCGAAGACGGCGGCCAGGCGGCGCCGGCGCTTCCACTCCGGTTCCCGCTCGGCGGCCGGGGAGGTGGCGTCGTCGGCAGGGCTCACGCGCAGATCCCGGGGACGGGGTCGGGCTTCGTCGTCTCGGGCGCCTCAGGAGTGGCCGTGTCGCTCGGCGAGGCGGTGTCGGTCGGGGTCTCCGGCGTGGCGGGCGACTCGGTGGCCGAGGGCGACTCGCTCTCGCCGGCGTCCGGGGTCTCCGAGGAGCCGGCACTGGGGCTCGGCGACGAGCCGGGCGGGCCCTCGGCGCTGACCGAGGTGTCGCCGATCAGCTTGGCCGGCAGCGGCTTGTCCTGGGCGACGAGGTCCCAGATCTTCTCCGCGTCCTCGGTCCAGTAGACCTTGCCCCAGAACTCGGAGTCCCGGGAGTAGTACTCGGTCGGCAGGGTGACGAACCTGACCTTGTCGAGACCGATGCCCTGCAGCTGCATGGCCACCTTGCCCAGCCGCGTCACCGACGCGAACTCCTCGTCGGTCTGCAGGGCGTTGGTGGCGGCGTCGAGGAACCGGACGACCTTGTCGAGGCGGGTGAGCGTGCCGGCCGACATCACCTCGCGGACGAGGGCGCCGATGAACTCCTGCTGGCGCCGGATGCGCGAGATGTCGTTCTGCTGGAGCTGCTCGCCGACGTAGCGGGCGCGCACGTAGTCCAGCGCCTCGTCGCCGGTGAGCACGGACGGGTTGCCCTTCGGCACGAAGATCTGGTGCTCGCGGTCGACGATGTCCTCGGGCACGCACACCGGCACGCCGCCGACCGCGTCGACCATGGATCCGAAGCTGGCGAAGTCGACGACGACGAAGTGCTCGACCCGGATGCCGGTGTTCTGCTCCACCTGGGCCAGCGTGCAGACCGGGCCGCCCCTCTGGAACGCCTCGTTCCACATGACGTCGGTGCCGCCGGAGTCGCACCCCGTCTCGGGCCGGTCGACGATCGAGTCGCGCGGGATCGAGACGGCGTACGCCCGGCTGCGGTCGGCGGACAGGTGCACGAGGATGGTGGTGTCGGAGCCGCCGCCACCCTCGGCGTCGATGTCGCAGCCCTCGCACTCGCGAGAGTCGGACCCCATGACGAGGATGTCGAGCGGCTCGCCGTTGCCCCTGTAGACCTCCTCGGGACGGTCGTCGCCGAGCTCCTCGAGCGAGATGCCCTCGATGTTGCCGTTGAGGTGGCGGATGAAGTACACCGTGCTGAGACCGGTGATGAGCGCCAGCACGACCGCGCTGATCAGGACGACCCGCCCCACGGTGTGCTTGCGGGCGGCCTTGCCGCGGCGCTTGGGCGCGCTCGAAGGAGGCTCCGGGCGCGACTCATCGGACACGGGGCTCACCTTCGACAGGGGGACGTACTGACCGGAACGGAAATCTACTTCACTTCGGCAACTTCCCAGCCGTCCGCGAGACCGGGTGCGCCTCGTGCCGCTGCGTGGTCGCGGTGGACCAGTCCGCCTCGCCTAATACCCCCGGGGGGTATAAGATGGTGGTCAGGACAGGCCCACACGCACGACGACGGAGGTACGTCCCATGGCCGCCACACCGCACCAGCACCACTCCCCACCCTCGGACCCACCCTCGGACCAGAGCCACGGGAGCCACCCCGCCCCGCACCACGCGACCGCCCACGACCACGCGGCCATGGGCGGCACGAGGGCGATGGCGCTCAGCGCCACCCTGCACTGCCTCACCGGTTGCGCGATCGGCGAGATCGCCGGACTCATGATCGGCACCGCGATCGGACTGAGCACCGGGTGGACCGTCGCGCTGGCCGTCACGCTGGCCTTCGCCTTCGGCTACCTGCTCTCGACCCTGCCGCTGCTCAGGGCGGGGCTCGGGCTCGGTGCGGCACTCTCGGTCGTGCTCGCCGCGGACACCCTGTCGATCGCGACCATGGAGGTCGTCGACAACGCCGTGATGGCCCTGATCCCCGGCGCCATGGACGCCGGCCTGGTGAACTGGGTGTTCTGGGTCGCCATGATGGTCGCCCTCTCAGCCGCGTTCGTCGCCGCGTACCCCGTCAACCGCCACCTGCTCGCGCGGGGACGCGGCCACGCCCTGACCCACGAGTACCACGGGGCGCCCGCGGCCAGCGGCGCGCGGCGGCACATCCCGGCCCTCTCGACGCCGACGCTCGCGGGCGCCATCGTCGCCTTCATGCTCGGCGGGCTGGTGGTGTCCGTCGCCGCGGCCCTCGACGACGGCGCGGACACCAGCGGCAGCCACGCATTCGCCTCATCACGCGACGGCTGACAAGATGTGCCCGCCGGCGTGCTGCGCCGGCTCGCCCCAGTAGCTCAGTGGATAGAGCAGCCGCCTCCTAAGCGAAAGGTCGCAAGTTCGACTCTTGCCTGGGGCACCTCGTGGCCTACGACGTCGCCCGGGCGCCGGCCCGACGAGGGCGCGGCGTGCCGACGGACGAGCCGGATGCGACGCGGGGGACATGCCGACGGCCCCGTCCCCGGCATCACCGGGGCGGGGCCGCGTGGCGTGGTCGGTCAGCGCAGGACGCCGCACAGGGCGGGGTCGGTGGCCTCGGCCGGCAGGCTCGGGTCGAGCTCGCTCGCGCCCGCACCCTCGAAGTCGTAGGTCCCGTTCCCGTTGTGGTCGACACCGTGGATCACGATGACGCCCTTGCCGCTCTTGATCGCGCGCAGCACGGCACCGGGGGCGAAGTTGATGGTCCGCTCGTACTTCTCGACGCCCTTGGGGGTGGTCGGGAAGCGGTCGACGGCCAGTCCGCTCTTGGGGCTGGTGTCGCCGGAGGTGGTCAGGGACTTCAGGATCGGGCCGTAGTCCGGGACGCCCTCGACGACGTTGAGCCGGTGGTCGTTGTTGGCGTCGTCGAAGACGTTCGGGCACTCGTTGCGCGCGTCGGCGCCGAAGTGGAGGTGCTGGGCGTGCGGGAGGTTCTTGGCGAGGCCACGGGCGTGGATGTGGACGCGCGCCTTGCGCCCCTTGAACTCGGCGTGGACGCGACCCTTGGCGCCCGAGTCGTTCAGCGACTTCAGGTTGGCCTCGAGCTGCACGTTCCCGCGAGCGGACGAGGACGTGGTCGACTCGTTGGCGTTGCTGGCCTGGATCCCGGCGATGCCGGCGGTGCTGGCGAGGACGAGGCCCCCGATCCCGGCATAGAGCTTGCGATGCTTCATGGAGACTCCTAGGTGACGAAGGTCGGACACGGCATCCGTCCTTGGGTGGGGTTCGTCACACCGCGCCGGAACGGATTGGTCCGACTTCGATCTGATCGCCGGCGCTCGATCGGCCGGCGGACCGGGACGTCGCTGCGCGCCGCGGAGACGTCCCGCCGACGTCGTCAGACCGTCTCGAAGCGGATCCCCGCCGCCTGGAGGCGCGCGAGCAGCGCGTCGCCCATCGCCTGGGCCGTGGTGACCTGCCCAGCGGTCACGGGGTTGTCGTCGAGGGCCAGGCAGAGCGCCGCCTCCGACAGCATCTTCGCCGTTCCGGTGTAGCCCGGGTCGCCGCCCGAGACGCGGGTGCGGACCGTCCGGCCGCCACCCTCACCGACGAAGTCGACGGTGAACCACGACCGGGCGCGCTTGCCCTCGTCGGGACCGGTGCCCTGCGGCACCTTGCTCCGCAGCAGCTCGCGCAGCGGTCCCACTTGGGCGGCGGCCGCCAGCGCCCCGACCCCCAGGGCTCCCCCGGCGGCGAAGCGCAGCGTCTTCGTGCCGGCCCAGTGCGAGTAGCGGAAGCGCGGGCCGTACGCCTCGAGTGCGGCGCCGCTGCGGGCGACGACCATCGGGTCGATCGTCGGCAGCGGGAGCAACCAGTAGCCGAGCACCGGGTCGCGGTGCGGCTTGCCGCCGACCGCGCGCGAGGACCGGCCCTCGGGTCGGGCCTCGGCGCGCCGGCGTGCGGCGTGGGCCTTCTTCATCTCCTTCCCCCGCGCGAACTGGTTCAACGCCGAGTGGAACGTGCCTCCGGAGAAGGTGCCGCCGGAGCGGACGACCCCGCGCAGCGTGATCGGCTGGTCGGCCGGCAGCTGCTGCACGGTGAAGTAGGCCCCGAGGTCGTGCGGGACCGAGTCGAAGCCGCAGGCGTGCACGAGCCGGGACCCGGTGCGCTCGGCGGTGCGGTGGTGCTCGAGGAACATCCGGTCGACGAACTCCGGCTCGCCGGTGAGGTCGAGGTAGTCGGTGCCGGCCTCCGCGCAGGCGGCCACGAGGGGGGCCCCGTGCTCGAGGTAGGGGCCGATCGTGGTCACGACGACGCGGGTGCGGCGCGCGATGTCGGCCAGGGCGGCGGCGTCCGTGGAGTCGGCCACCAGCACCTCGACCTGCTCGGCCGCGCCGGCGCCCAGGCGGCGGCGTACGCCCTCGAGCTTGGCGGCGTTGCGCCCCGCGATCGCCCAGCGCAGCCCCGCCGGGGCGTGCGCGGCGAGGTAGTCGGCGGTGAGGCCCCCGGTGAAGCCGGTGGCGCCGAACAGGACGATGTCGAGGTCGCGGGCGCGGTCGTCGCTCATCGCGCCATCGTGTCACGCGGGGTGCGGCGGTCGGGTCCGCCGGAACCCCGGCCCGGACCGGACCGTCCCATGCCCATGAGCCTGCGCACGACCGTCACCAGCATCGCCGTCGTCACCGGCCTGGCCGCTGCCGCGGGGCTCGGCTACGCGATCGGCGACGACGCCGGACCCGGGGGGCCGCCGACCTCGCCGCGGCTCGTGCTCGCGAACGCGGACCTCACCGTCGCCGACGGCTGCGACGCGCTGCTCGCGTCGTACGTCGACCGGGCGCTCGACGAGGTCGGCCCGTACGGCTGGGGCGACGGGATGGTCTTCGGCGAGTCCGCCGGTGCCGACGCGAGCTCGTCCGCCGCGTCGGGGAGCGCGCGCTCCACGGTGACGACCTCGCGAAGCGTCAGCAACGGGACCGGCACGAACGTGCAGGAGGTCGGCGTCGACGAGTCCGACGTCGTGAAGGTCGCCGGCGATCTGCTGGTGCGGTTGCGTGACGGCGAGCTGGTGGCGTACGACGTCGCCGGGACGACGCCGCGCCTCCTGTCGTCGACCGCGATGGACCACGCCCGCGGCACGACGGGCTGGGCCGGCGACCCGGGTGGCGAGCTGGTGCTCGTCGACGGACGCGCGGTGGTCCTCGGGACGTCGGCGGACGGGCTCACGACGACCATCACCACCGTCGACCTCGCGGACCCGACCTCGCCGGCCGTCGTCGACACGACGACGATCCGCGGGCGCGCGTCCGCCGTGCGGCTGCACGGCGACGTCGTGCGGGTCGTGCTGCAGAACCGCCTGCCCGAGCTCGGCTTCTCCTTCCCCGACGGGGCGTTCGGCGGGATCCGGTCGCGGCTGCGCAACCGCGCGCTCGTGCGTGACACCACGCTCGCCGACTGGCTGCCGACGGTCGACGGCGAGCCGGTCGTCGCCTGCGAGGACGTCGCCATCCCGGACGACGAGGTCGCGCTCGGCACCACCACGCTGCTGGCCTTCGACCCCGCGGACCCGACGTCGCGCACCACGACCGCCGTGGCGACCGACTCGGACGTGTCGTACTTCTCGACCGACCGCTTCTACCTCGCGGCGGCCGCTCCCCTGTGGGGATGGACCGACTGCATGGGGTGCCGCCCCGCCGTGCCCGCCGGCAGCGGGACCACGCCGCTGTTCGCCTTCGCGCTCGACGGCCTGGACGCGACGTACGTCGCCTCCGGGGAGGTCGCGGGCACGATCGCCGACCGCTGGTCGATGGACGCCGTCGACGGCTCGCTGCGGGTGGCGGTCGGGCCGAGCAGCGAGACCGGCAACTTCAACTCGGTCGTGACGCTGCGCGAGGACGGCTCGGACCTCGTCGAGGAGGGCCGCGTCGACCGGCTCGGGGTCGACGAGCAGATCATGTCGGTCCGGTGGTTCGACGACCTCGCGATCGTGGTGACCTTCCGCCAGGTCGATCCCCTCTACGCGGTCGACCTCTCCGACCCCGCGGCGCCCCGGTTGCTGGGCGAGCTCAAGATCCCCGGCTTCTCGGAGTACCTCCACCCGCTCGGCGAGCACCGCCTCATCGGCATGGGCCAGGACGCGACGCTGTCCGGGACCACCCGGGGGGCCCAGGCGGCGCTGTTCGACGTCACCGACCTCACCGAGCCGCGCCAGATCGACGTGGTGCGCTACGCGCCGAACAGCCAGGCCGGCGCCGCGACCGACCCTCGCCAGTTCACGTGGCTGCCGGACCGGCGGATCGCCCTGACGGTCGTCTCCGAGGGCTGGACCGGCACCACCGGCTGGGTCTCGGTGCTCACGCTGGACGACGGCGCGATGCGCAACCGGATGATCGAGGTGGAGCACGGCAGCGACGTGGCCGACGTGCGCCTCGTGCCGCTGGCGTCGGGCGAGGTGGTGCTCGTGACGGGCCGGGACGTCTCGTTCCTCCCGCTGCCCGGCTGAGGTGCCACGCAGCGACCCTCGAATCCCGGCCGCCACCGGACGTACGCTCGTCGCATGTGCCGCAACATCCGACCGCTCAACAACTTCGAGCCGCCCGCCACCTCCGACGAGGTCACCGCGGCCGCGCTGCAGTACGTCCGCAAGGTGGCCGGGACGACGAAGCCGTCGCAGGCCAACGAGGAGGTGTTCCACGCCGCGGTGAGGGAGATCGCCCACATCACCGAGCACCTGCTCGCCGACCTCGTCACGTCGGCGCCGCCGAAGAACCGTGAGGTCGAGGCCGCCAAGGCCCGCGCCCGGGCGCAGGCGCGCTACGCGTGACCCTCGCAGCCCCCAGGCCCGTCGCGGGCGAGGTCCTCGACCTGCTGGCCACCCGCCCGCTGGTCGCGCTGACCGGCGCCGGGCTGTCCACCGACTCCGGGATCCCGGACTACCGCGGCCCGGGAGCACCCGCGCGGATGCCGATGACCTACCAGGAGTTCGTCGCCACCCCCGAGGCCCAGCAGCGCTACTGGGCGCGCAGCCACCTGGGGTGGCAGCGGATGGGGCGCGCCCTGCCCAACGACGGCCACCGCGCGCTCGCCGCGATCGACCCGCTGCTGCTGATCACGCAGAACGTCGACGGCCTCCACGAGGCGGCCGGGGCGCGGTCGGTCGTCGCCCTGCACGGCCGTGTGGCGGACGTGGTCTGCCTCGGCTGCCGCACCACCTCGTCGCGGGCGGCCCTCGAGCGCGAGCTCGACGCGCTGAACCCGGGCTGGCTCGAGCGGCACGGGTGGGTGGAGTCGCGGCCCGACGGCGACGTCGACCTCGACGACACCCGCGACTTCGTGGTCCCGCGGTGCCCGTGCGGCGGCTCGTTGAAGCCCGACGTCGTCTTCTTCGGGGAGAACGTGCCTCCCGACCGGGTCGCGCGGTGCTACGCCGCGGTCGAGGCGCTCGGTCGCGACGGCGCGCTGCTGGTCGCCGGCTCGTCCCTGACCGTGATGAGCGGCCTCCGGTTCGTCAAGCGGGCGGCCTCGACGGGGACGCCGATCGTCATCGTGAACCGCGGCGAGACCCGCGGCGACGCGCTGGCGACGTACAAGCTCGAGGTCGGCTGCAGCGAGTTCCTCGTCGCGCTGGCGGAGGTACGGGCGCCGGGCGCCCCGGTTGGGGCTCGTTGAAATCCCCCGCTTAAGCGGGGGATTGCGAACATATCGGGGTCTGCACGCCCCTATAAGTTCACACTCCCCCGGCTAAGCGGGGGAACAAGGGACGGATGTGGCTCAGCGGCGCACGAAGATGTGCTCGGCCGCCTCGACCACCAGCTCGGCGGTTTCGCCGCCGGACCCGATGAGGATGCCCTCGTCGGTGCGCGCGATCGTGACCGTCTTGCCCGGGAGGGCGCCGACGCGACGCAGGAGGCCCATGAGGTCCTCGTCCTTCTGCATCTCCTCGGAGATCCGCTTGACGTGGACGCGCTGGTCCTCGCTGACGGCGGCGTCGGACAGCGGCTCCACGTTGTCCATGAACTCCTCGCCCACCTGGTCGCCGAGCTCGTCGAGCCCGGGGATCGGGTTGCCGTACGGCGACTCCGTCGGGTGGTCGAGCAGGTCGAGCAGCCGGCGCTCGACGGTCTCGGACATCACGTGCTCCCAGCGGCACGCCTCGGCGTGCACGAGCTCCCAGTCGAGGCCGATGACGTCGGTCAGCAGGCGCTCGGCGAGCCGGTGCTTGCGCATCACGCGGGTGGCCAGGCGCCGGCCCTCCTCGGTCAGCTCGAGGTGGCGGTCGCCCTCCACGGTGAGCAACCCGTCGCGCTCCATGCGGGCGACGGTCTGCGACACCGTCGGCCCCGACTGGTGCAGGCGCTCGGCGATGCGCGCACGCAGCGGGACGATGCCCTCCTCCACGAGCTCGTAGATCGTGCGGAGGTACATCTCGGTGGTGTCGATCAGGTCGCTCACGGTCGTCATTGTGTCCCATCCGCCAACTGCGGCGCGCACCCGTGGCATGGCACAGTGAGGCCGTGACCGAGCTGATCGTGCCGCGGCGCTTCTGCGGCCCTCCGGACTCCGGCAACGGCGGCTGGACGGCGGGGGCGCTCGCCTGCCTCGAGGACGCCGACGCCCCCGGGCACCGGTCCCCGAGCCGGCCGCCGATCGAGGTGTCGCTGCGCAAGCCGCCGCCCCTCGACACCCCCCTGCTCGTCACCGCCGGGCCGGCCGGGACGACCGCGTCGTACGACGGAGCGACGGTGGCGACGGCCCAGCGGGTCGAGCGCGCCCTCGTCGAGGTCGAGCCGGTCGACCCGCACACCGCAGCGGCCGCCGAGCCGGCGTACCCCGGGCACGACTTCCACCCGTTCCCGACGTGCTTCTCCTGCGGCACGGCGCGTGCGGAGGGCGACGGCCTGCGCATCTTCCCCGGCCCCGTCCGCGAGGGCCCCGGCGGCGACCTCGTCGCGGCCACCTGGACCCCGCACGAGAGCCTGCGCGAGGACTGGCACGCGTACGTCGACGAGCACCCGCGCGCCTCGGTGGCCGCCACCTGGGCGGCGCTGGACTGCGTCGGCGGCTGGGCGGGCGACCTCACCGAGCGCCTCATGGTGCTCGGCCGGATGACCACGCGGGTCGACGACCTGCCCGTCATCGGCGAACCGCACGTGGTCGTGGGCGAGGGCCGCGGCCACGACGGACGCAAGACGCACACGGCCTCGACGCTGTACGACGCCGACGGCCGCGTCGTGGGCACCGCCGAGCACACCTGGATCGCCGTCGACCCGGCGATGTTCGGCGGCGTGGCCCCCACCGCCCGCGGTTGACCAGTCGGCCCCGGCCTTTGAGAGGATGGGTCCATGGCCGATTTGAACGATCCAACGACGTCGTGGTGGCGCAACGCCGTCGTCTACCAGGTCTACGTCCGCAGCTTCGCCGACAGCGACGGGGACGGCGTCGGTGACCTGCCCGGCATCACCTCGCGGCTGCCGCACCTCGCCGAGCTCGGCGTCGACGCCCTCTGGATCACGCCGTTCTACACCTCCCCGCAGCACGACCACGGCTACGACGTCGCCGACTACCGCGACGTCGACCCGCTCTTCGGCAGCCTCACCGACGCCGACGACCTCTTGGCGCGCGCGCACGAGCTCGGGCTGCGGGTGATCGTCGACCTCGTCCCGAACCACACCTCCGAGGAGCACGAGTGGTTCCGGGCGGCCCTCGCGGCAGGCCCCGGGAGCCCGGAGCGCGCCCGCTACCTCTTCCGCGACGCCCCCGAGGGCGAGCTCCCCAACAACTGGAGCTCGGTCTTCGGCGGCCCGGCGTGGACGCAGGTCGACGACGGCCAGTGGTACCTGCACCTCTTCGACTCCACCCAGCCCGACCTCGACTGGCGCAACCCAGAGGTGCCGGCGATGTTCGAGGACGTGCTGCGCTTCTGGCTCGACCGCGGCGTCGACGGCTTCCGGGTCGACGTGGCGCACGGCCTGTTCAAGGAGGCGTCGCTGCGCGACCAGGAGGTGGGCGAGGACGAGCGACCGACGTCCGGCGCCACCACCGAGCACTCGATGGTGGAGCGCGACTTCAAGGACGAGCCGATGTGGGACCAGCCCGAGGTGCACGAGGTCTACCGGTCCTGGAGCAAGGTCCTCGACGAGGCGGGCCCCGACCGGATGGCCGTGGCGGAGGCCTGGACGCAGACACCGGAGTCGATGGCGGCGTTCGTCCGCCCCGACGAGCTCGACCAGGCCTTCAACTTCGCCTGGCTGCTGGCCGACTGGTCCGCCGAGGCGTTCGCCGGGGTCATCACCGACACCCTGGCGGCGGTCGCGCCGGTGGGCGCGTCGCCGACGTGGGTGCTCAGCAACCACGACGTCGTACGCCACGTCACCCGCTACGGCGGCGGCGCGCAGGGCCTCGCCCGCGGCCGCGCCGCGACGCTGGCCATGCTCGCGCTCCCCGGCTCGAGCTACCTCTACCAGGGCGAGGAGCTCGGCCTGGAGCAGGTTGACGTCGCGCCCGAGCACCGGCAGGACCCGTCGTACCTCCGCACCGGCGAGGTCGGTCGCGACGGCTGCCGCGTGCCGATGCCCTGGGGCGGCAGCGAGCCGCCGTACGACTTCGGCCCGGCGGCGGGCCAGCCGTGGATCCCGCAGCCGGCGGACTGGGCGGCGCTCACCGTCGAGGCGCAGACCGGAGACCCCGGCTCCACGCTGGAGTTCTACCGCAGCGCGCTGCGGCTGCGGCGCGAGTTCGCGTGGACGGCCGGCGACGCGGTCGAGATGCTGGACCTCGGCGCGGAGGTGCTCGCCTTCCGCCGCGGCCCGCTCACCGTCGTGGTCAACTGCGGCGACAGCGCCGTCGGACTGCCGGAGGGCGAGGTGCTGCTCGCCAGCGGTCCCCTCGAGGGCGGGCTGCCCGCCGACACGGCCGTCTGGCTGCGCTGACCCGTTCGGCGTCCGGCGTACGCCCGCCGCCCGCGGCTCTGCGTCATGCGTTCCGGCACCCATGGGTGCGGGTCCGCATGACGCCGGGCCTCGGGGGCGGCGCCGTCCCCGGGGCGGCGGCGTACCGGCGGAGGTCAGTCGTCGGAGAGGAAGCGGTTGTACTCCGCCAGCTGGTCGGCGAACCGCTCGACCTCCGCGTCCGACCAGCCTGAGAGCCGCTGGTCGAAGCGGTCGCTGCGGCGCCGGCGCATCACCTCGAGCCGCTTGCGGCCCTCCTCGGTCGCGTCGAGCAGGATCGCCCGTCGGTCCTCGGCGTCGGGCCGCCGCTCGACGAGCCCGAGGTCGACCAGCGCCTGCACCTGCCGGCTGACGCCGCCCTTGTCCATCCCGAAGGCGTCGGAGAGGTCGGCGCCGCGCATCGGCCCCTCCTTCGCCAGGTGGGTGAGGATGAGGAACGTCATCGGGTGCAGGTCGGGGTGCACCTCGCGGGCACGCTCGCCCATCACGCGCTTGACGCGGCGGATGAGCGTGCCGACCTCGGACTCGATGCGGCGGAGGTCGTCGTACCGGGCGCTCATGCCTGCGGGGTGGCCGGGGAGATCTCGGCCGCGAGCTCGTCGTCGCGCTTCACCGAGGTGCGCAGCGGCACCTCCTTGATGAGGAGCACCGCGATGAGCGCACCGATCGCGAACGGCAGGGCGACGAGGAAGATGTGCCCGGTCGCGTCGCCGAACGCGCTCTCGAAGACCACGCGGACCGGGGCGGGCAGGTCGGAGACGTCCGGGATGCCGCCGGTGTCGTGCGAGACCGCCGCGGCGTACTCCGGGTGGGTGGCGAGCAGCTTCGTCAGACCGGACTCGACGGCGTCGGCGACCTGGTGGGCCAGCACGGCCCCGAGCGCGGCGATGCCGATGGAGCCACCGAGGGAGCGGAAGAACGCGACGACCGACGAGCCGGCGCCCATGTCGGCCAGGGCGATGGTGTTTTGCACGGCCAGGACGAGGTTCTGCATCGTGGCGCCGAGGCCCAGGCCGAGGACCGCCATGAAGAGACCGGTGCGCCACAGCGGGGTGTCCGCGTCGATCGTGGCAAGCAACCCGATCCCGGCGATGACGGCGACCATGCCGCCGACGAGCCAGCGCTTCCACAAGCCCGTGTCGGAGATGACGCGGCCGCTCACGATGCTCGAGACGAGCAGTCCGCCGACCATGCAGATCGACATCAGGCCGGCCTCCGTCGGGCTCATGTCCTTGGCGCGCTGGAAGTACAGGCTCAGGTAGACCGTCGAGCCGAACATCGCGACCCCGATGAGCACCGACGCGATCGTGGCAAGGGTGAGGGTGCGCTCACGGAACAGGCGCAGCGGGATCACCGGGTCGACGGCGACGTTGGCCTCGACGTGGACGGCCAGGGCGGTCACGACCACCGCGGCGACCAGCAGGGCGCCGCTGGTCCAGGAGACCCAGTCGAAGTTCTGGCCACCGAGGGACATCCAGATCAGGAGGATCGAGACGCCCCCGACGAGCAGGAAGGCGCCGAGGTAGTCGATGGACACCTCGCGCTTGACGACCGGCAGGTGCAGGGTGCGCTGCAGCACGACGAAGGCGAGGGCGGCGACGGGCAGTCCGGCGAAGAAGCACCAGCGCCAGCCCACCGTGTCGACGAGCACGCCGCCGATGAGCGGGCCGCTCACGGTCGCGAGGGCGAAGACGGCTCCGATGTAGCCGCTGTAGCGGCCGCGCTCGCGCGGCGAGACCATCGTGGCGATGACGACCTGGACCAGTGCGGTCAGGCCGCCGACGCCGAGGCCCTGCACGACGCGCGCGCCGATCAGCACCTCCATCGACGGCGCGAAGCCGGCGATCAGGGAGCCGACGGAGAAGATCACCAGCGCGGACTGCACGAGGGTCTTCTTGTTGAACATGTCGGCGAGCTTGCCCCAGATCGGGGTGGTCGCGGTCATCGCGAGCATCGTCGCGACGACGACCCAGGTGTAGCCGGTCTGGCTGCCCTTCAGGTCGTCGACGATGGTCGGCAGCGCGTTGCTGACGATCGTGCTGGAGAGCATCGCGACGAACATCGCGAGGAGCAGCCCGCTGAGTGCTTCGAGCACCTCGCGGTGGGTCATCTGCCCGGACGGCGCAGGGCTGACGGTGGGAGCTTGGGTCACTACGTGCCTTCGATTCTGGTTGCTTACCGCAATAGTTGTTGTACACAACCATAGGCGCGACTCATGCCTGCGCCAAGTCGGTACCCACATGAGGTGGCACACACCGGCTCGGCCGGGGCGGCGGTCGGCGTTGGGGAGCGGTCGGGCCGGTGGGCAGGGGCGGCTGCGTCATGCGAAGGCGTACGCATGGGTGCGGGTCCGCATGACGTACGACGGCGGCGTCATGCGGACCCGGACATGCAGCGACCCGCAGGCCTGCTGCTCCTGGTGGAGGAGCCCCGGAGGATGACGCCGGGAGCCTGCGGGTCGGGTGGCTGCAGTGGATTCGCCGGCAGCTGTCGGCGGACCGGGCTGCCTAGCGGGCAGCCACCTCACTCATCCGAAAAGAACTCATTCTTCGGATCACCTCCCTTCTGTGTGCTTCGAGCGTACGTCGGCGCCGGACCCCGCTCAACGCATTTCCGCACGCCTGGACTTCTCGGGGGTTGTGCGAACTTCTGGGGGCGTGCAGACCACCGGAAGTTCGCAATCCCCCGCTTGAGCGGGGGATTCGAAATACAACCTCTACGGAGCCAGGCGCTCGATCGCCCAGCCGGCGCCGGCGCGGCGGTAGACGAGGCGGTCGTGCATCCGGCTGCGCCGCCCCTGCCAGAACTCCAGCACGTCCGGCACCACGCGGTAGCCGCCCCACTCGGGCGGGACGGGGACCTCGCCGGCCCGGTCGTCGCCGCCGAAGCGCTCCTCGGCGCGGGCGAAGGCCTCCGCGAGCGCCGAGCGGGAGGCGACCGGTCGTGACTGCGCCGAGGCCCAGGCGCCGAGCTGCGCCCCGCGCGGGCGCGAGTGGAAGTAGGCCGCCACCTCCTCCGCGCCCAGCGGCGATGCCGTCCCCTCGACGCGCACCTGCCGCTCGAGCGGGTGCCAGGGGAAGAGCAGCGCGCAGTGCGGGTTCGCGGCGAGCTCGGTGCCCTTGCGCGAGGCCTGGTTGGTGAAGAACACGAAACCGTCGGGACCGACGCCCTTGAGCAGCACCATCCGGCTCGACGGACGTCCCTCGGGTGTCGCCGTGGCGAGGACCATCGCGTTGGGCTCGTGCAGGCCGGCGTCGACCGACTGCTGCAGCCAGCGCTCGAACATCTCGATCGGGTCGTTGGTCAGGTCGGGCAGGTCGAGGCCTCCCCGGCCGTACTCCTCGCGCAGTCCGGACAGGTCCATGCCGCGACACTAGAACGGGATCGCAACGTGCGACCGCGCGCGGCGCGTCCACCGCGGACGGCTCAGCCGGCCGCCGCCGGCACCTGGGCGGCGTACCACGACGTCCTGCCCCTCGCCCCCTTGCGGGTCAGCGAGATGTGCATGTGGTCGCGGTGCCGCAGGGTCGGCGAGCACGTCCGCCGGCTGCGGCAGCCGGAGCTGAGGTAGCGCTCGGCGACGAAGCCGTCGTACGAGGCGTAGATCCGGTCGTCCCAGATGATGTACATGATCCCCATCCGGCGGGCCAGCGCGTGCGTCTGACCGGTGTCGTCGGGCGCGAAGACCTCGTCGAGGAGCGCCGCCGCCAGCGCCTTGTCCGCGGGGTCGCGGGCGTCGAGCAGCCAGTCGAAGGCACGCGCCTCCTTGTGCTCGCTCGTGGACGAACCCGCGCACGACCGGCTGATCGGACCGTAGCCACCGCCGCGCGCGACGAGCCAATCCGCCAGCGCGAGCACGCCCGCCCGCGGGCTGTGCCGGCACGTCGTCTGCGGCTGGTAGCCGGCGTACGGCTCCACCGGCTGGAGGTACGGCGCCGAAGGCGTGACGGTGCCGCGGCGAACCGGCTCCTGGGCGCTCGCGACCGCGGGCCCGCTCGGCAGCAGCGCCACCAGCAGGGCGGCGGTCCCCACGACCCGTGCGACGACACCCCTCGTGGCTCGCATCGCGACGCCCCACCTCTTCCTCCGACCACACGTGCCCGGCGACCGTACGAGGTCCCGGGAGCGCGGGTCAGGGGTTCAGCCGAACATCAGCGCTGTAGTTCGCAGGCCGGCGTGCCACCCGGGAGGCGGGCCCGGTTGGCGGCCACCCAGTGGTACGCGCGACGGGCGAGCGGGTCGACCGGCCAGACCGTCATCAGACGGCCGACGAGCCGCCAGGGCGCCGGGCCGGTGCGGAGTATCGCCGCGAAGGCACGGTGGCCGTAGTCCACCCGGCCGTCGGGATGGACGTACGGCATCTCGACCACGGCTCGCTCGGGGTCGACCCCCAGCGCAGCGAGGTCCGCGGCCTGGACGGTGGAGCTGTCGACGTCGACGCCGAGTCGCGGGACCAGCCGCGCGGTGCGCATGCAGAAGCCGCAGTCGGCGTCGTTGAGCATGAGTCCCCGGGCCATGGTCACCACGCTACGCCGCCGCGCTGCGCCTCGTCGCCGGCACCGTCAGATCCGGCGACCGAAGGTACGGCTCAGCGGGGCGTCGGCGTAGAAGCCGAAGGCGGGCACCGGCTCGTAGCCGGACGAGAGGTAGAGCGCGATGGCCTCGGGCTGCTTGGTGCCCGTCTCGAGGACGAGCGCCTCGATCCCGGCGGCGGCAGCGGTCGCCTCGAGGTGGGCCAGCATCCGCCGCGCGAGGCCGCGCCGCTGCGCGGCGGGCACGACGTACATCCGCTTGACCTCGGCGGTGACCTCCGCTCCCAGCGCCCGGACCGGGCTGCGCCGCCAGGCACCGGTGGCGACGGGCGCGCCGTCGAGGTAGCCGACGAAGAACTGGCCGACCGGGTCCTCGAAGTCCGCCGGGTCGACCGGCGACTCGTCGCGGCCGCCGTAGCGGGCGACGTACTCCTCCTGCACGGCCTCGACCAGCAGCTGCGCGTCGGGATGGGTGATCGGCAGCCGTTCGATCCGGAGGTCGGCTGCGACCCTGGCGTTGCTCATCCTTCGTCCCCCTCGGACAGCGGGCTCCTGCGGGTGCCACAATAGGGACCGCTGACAGCGTCGTCAGGACCACCCTTCCGCACCCCACGTGAGGTTCCTCCATGACCGACGCCTCGACCGACGCCCTGCAGATCCCCGCCGAGCTCCTTCCGGCCGACGGCCGCTTCGGCGCCGGACCGTCGAAGATTCAGACCAGCCACCTCGACGCGCTCGCCGCGACGGGCTCGTCGCTGATGGGGACCTCCCACCGGCAGGCGCCGGTGAAGAAGACCGTCGGCCGCGTCCGCGAGGGCCTGACCGCGCTCTTCGAGGTGCCGGAGGGCTACGAGGTGGTGCTGGGCAACGGCGGGGCGACCGCCTTCTGGGACATCGCCTGCTTCGGCCTCATCCGCGAGAGGAGCCAGCACCTCTCCTTCGGCGAGTTCTCCTCGAAGTTCGCCACGTCGGCGAAGAAGGCGCCGTGGCTCGCCGACCCGTCGGTCATCGCCAGCGACCCGGGATCGCGTCCCGAGCCGGTGGCCGAGGAGGGCGTCGACGCCTACGCCTGGGCGCACAACGAGACCTCGACCGCGGTGATGGCTCCCGTACGCCGCCCGGTGGGCGTGGACGACGACGCCCTGGTGCTCGTCGACGCCACGTCGGGCGCCGGCGGCCTGCCCGTCGACCTCGACCAGGTCGACGCCTACTACTTCGCGCCGCAGAAGTGCTTCGCCTCCGACGGAGGCCTGTGGGTGGCGCTCATGTCGCCGCGCGCCCTCGCGCGGGCCGAGGAGATCGCCGCGAGCGACCGCTACGTGCCGCCGTTCTTCGACCTGCCGACCGCGATCGACAACTCCTCGAAGAACCAGACCTACAACACCCCGTCGGTCGCCACCCTCTTCCTGATGGCGGAGCAGCTCGACTGGATGAACGGCCAGGGCGGCCTCGAGGGGATGGTCGCACGCACCACCGCCTCCTCCGACGCGCTCTACGGATGGGCCGAGCGCACGGCGTACACCACGCCGTACGTCGCGGACCCGGCCGACCGCTCGCTCGTCATCGGCACCATCGACTTCGACGACGCCATCGACGCCGCCGCGGTGGCCGCCACCCTGCGCGCCAACGGCATCGTCGACACCGAGCCCTACCGCAAGCTCGGCCGCAACCAGCTCCGCATCGCGATGTACCCCGCGGTCGACCCGGCCGACGTCGAGCAGCTCACCCGGGCGATCGACTTCGTCGTCGAGAACAGCTGACCGCCCGCGACGCCGAGCGGGTCGTGCTCAGGCCGCGAGGAGCTTGAGCACGGCTCGCTCGAGGGCCGCCTGCCGCGCGTCGGCGGACTCGTACGACGTCCTGACCTTGATCGTCCGGCCGCGCTCGTAGGCCTCCACGACCCGCGGGTCGACGTACGACGACCGGGCCAGGGTCGGCGTGTTGCCGAGGAACTCCGAGACCTCCTTCATCGCCCCCGAGACGGCGCGCTTGCGCGAGGCCTTGGTCGTGCCCGGCTCGGAGGTCTCGGCTAGGGCCGCCGCGGCGATGACGGTGGCGTGCCACGTGCGGAAGTCCTTGGCCGTCGCCTCGATGCCGAAGCAGCTGCGGATGTAGTCGTTGACCTCGGCGGCCGAGAGGTCACGCCAGGTCTTGCCGTCCTTCCAGGCCAGCAGCTCGTCGCCGCCCCCGCGACGGCGCCGCATGACGTCGAGCGACTCCACGGCGGCGGGGTCGTCGATGTCGATGCAGTGCTCGACGCCCGACTTGCCGACGAAGCAGAACCGCATGCCGCCGCGGTGGCGCGAGACGTGCTCCTTGCGCAGCGTGGTGAGGCCGAACGACCCGTTGGTGTCGGTGTAGACGTCGTTGCCGATGCGGAAGTAGCCCAGGTCGAGGAGACGGACCGCCACCGCGCAGGCGCGCTCCTTGGACATGCCTTCGGCGCCGATGTCGGCCAGCACCCGCTCGCGAGCCTTGGACAGCGCCTTGCCGAAGCCGAGGATCCGGTCGAACTTGGCCGCGTCGCGGCTGCTGCGCCACTGCGGGTGGTAGAGGTACTGGCGCCGACCGGCGTCGTCGGTGCCGACCGCCTGCAGGTGGCCGTTGGGGTACGGCGTGATCCAGACGTCCTTCCACGCCGGCGGGATGACCAGGTCCTTGCAGCGCTGCACCTCCTCGGCACCGAGGCGCTGGCCGTGCTCGTCGAGGTAGACGAAGCCCTTGCCGGACCGGCGGCGGGTCCAGCCGGGCTGGTCGGGGAACGTACGCCTCAGTCGCGGCATGCGGCGAACCTAGCGAACGCTTCACAGGTGTCCGGCCACCCGCAGGGATGGCTAGGCCCCCAGCGCGGCTGCCACCTCGTCGAAGGCGGCCCGGCCGAAGGCGACGATGCGGGCCTCCTCCACCGACGTGCGCGTCGAGCGCAGGGTCTCGACCGCCGCGGCGATGGCGTCCTCCCGCGGCCATCCGTAGATGCCGGCGCTCACGAGGGGAAAGGCCACCGTGCGGGCGCCGAGCTCGTCGGCCACGGCCAGCGCGTTGGCGTAGCACGAGACCAGCAGCGACCGGTCGCGCTCGCCGCGGCGCCAGTTGGGGCCCACGACGTGGATCACCCAGGTCGCCGGCATGGCGCCCGCGGTGGTCCACCCGGCGGCGCCGGTGGCGAGGCCGTCGGGGAAGCGCCGGCGGCAGTCCTCGAGCACCGCCGGCCCGCCCGCCGCGTGGATGGCGCCGTCGACGCCTCCGCCGCCGCGCATGGCCTGGTTGGCGGCGTTGACGACGGCGTCGACCTGCTGGGTGGTGATGTCGCCCTCGACGACCGTGACCCGCACGCTCAGACCTCCGTCGTGCCGGACCCGAGGATGCGCCGGGCGAGCTCGGCCTGGCTTCCGGTCAGCAGGTGCTCGGGCACCCGCACCGGGGCACCGCCGTCGACGGTGAACGTGTAGACGAACATGTCGGGCTTCGGCGGTGCGTCGTGCGTCGGCGACGACAGCACCGCCTGCTGGACGAGGTCGCCCAGGTCGGGGTCGTCGGTGGCGAGGTCGACCTCGGCGGACTCGGTGCGGCCGGCGAAGCCGCCGCTGCGCTCGACGCGCAACCGGCCGCGGGGCTGCGGGTGGACCGCGCGCTGCCCGCCACGGCGGCCCGGCTCCACCCCGACCCGGGCCCACGCCTCCTGCACGGCGTCCGCGTGGCTCCCGGCGGCCGCGACCGTGGCGGCGGCGAAGGCCGCGAAGTCGGCATCGGGCGGGACGTCGCCACCGGTGAGCGCGGCGTACCAGATGCGTCCGGCCCCCTCGACCGCCGTGCCGCCGATGGCCACGGCCGCGAGCTGGAACGCCTTGTTGGGGATGCCGGAGTTGAGGTGGACGCCGCCGTTGTCGGCCGTGGTGTCGACGTAGTCGTCCATGTGGCCGACCTGCGGGTCGGTGCCGACCTCCGGGTCGTCGTAGGCGGTGCCGGGAGCCGCCATGTCGCGCAGGGCCCGGGCCCGGACGGCCGGCGTGAAGATGCCCTCGCCGATGAGCCAGTCGCCGTCGGCGGCCTGCTGCCCGAGCAGACGCTGCTTGAGGCACGAGGCGAAAGCGTCGGCCACCGACTCGTTGAGCGCGCCGGACTGGCCGCTGTAGGCGAGGTCGGCGGTGTGCTCGACGACGGCGTGGGCGAACTCGTGGGCCAGCACGTCGACGGGCTTGGTGAACCGCTCGAACACCCGGCCGTCACCGTCGCCGAAGACCAGCTGGGTGCCGTCCCAGAAGGCGTTGTTGTAGCTCGAGCCGTAGTGCACGGTGAGGCTGACCGGTGCGCCCGCGTCGTCGTGCGAGTCGCGGCCGAGCACGTCGGCGAACATCGCGAGGGTCGCCGTGATCCCGTCGGCGGCCTCGTCGACGGCGACGTCGCCGGTCTCCGGCTCGCCCGCGCGGCGGACCGGCGTGCCGGGGAGCGAGGTGCCCGAGCCGGCGTCGTGGACGGTCCACGCGGGACCTCCGGCGGTGGGCACGGCGGTGGTGCGGGCGGCGCGTTGCGCGCGCGCCCGCCGCAGCGCCTCGTCACGCTCGACCTGCTGCGGCCCGTCGACGAGCTCGGCGAGCCAGGGAGGGATGAAGGCACACCGACGCGGAGGGTCGTGAGGAGCAGCCGTACGGAGGTCCCGAGAGGTCATGGGACAGGTCTACCCGCCTGCTCCGACAGCGGGAAGGGCCTGGGGGGCGGATCGGCCGGGCGGGTGGCGGCGGGTTCCGGGCGGGCAGAACCTGCACCACGCACCGCTGGTGCGGTGACGCCGCCCGCGGCGGTGCGTGAGACACGTTCCCCGCCAGCAGAACCTGCACCACGCACCGCTGGTCCGGTGGCAGGGCCCGCCGCGGTGCGTGAGACACGCTCCCCGCCGGCAGAACCTGCACCACGCACCGCTGGTCCGGCAACGCCGCCCTGCGGTGCGTCAGGCAAGTTTCGCACCTCCAGAACCTGCACCACGCACCGCTGGCCCAGCAACGCCGCCCGCGGCGGTGCGTGAGACACCTTCCCCGCCGGCAGAACCTGCACCACGCACCGCCCGGCCGGTCGTCACGAAATCTGGATCTCGGGGCCCGCGCACTAGACTCGGCACGCTGCGGCCGTGCTGGCCGCGCCCGGCCGCTGGCCGCTCGTTCTCCGCCCGGAAGGCTCCTGCATGTCCACCCAGTCCCGATCCGACCTGCGCAACGTCGCGATCGTCGCCCACGTCGACCACGGCAAGACGACGCTGGTCGACGCGATGCTCCGCCAGGCCGGCGCGTTCACCGCGCACCAGGCCGAGAGCGTGGCCGACCGGGTCATGGACTCCGGCGACCTCGAGCGCGAGAAGGGCATCACGATCCTCGCGAAGAACACCGCCGTCCACTACACCGGCCCGTCTGCGCCCGAAGGCATGACGATCAACATCATCGACACCCCGGGCCACGCCGACTTCGGCGGCGAGGTCGAGCGCGGCCTGTCGATGGTCGACGGCATCGTCCTGCTCGTCGACGCGTCCGAGGGCCCGCTGCCGCAGACCCGCTTCGTGCTGCGCAAGGCGCTGAACGCCGACATGCCGGTGATCCTGGTCGTCAACAAGACCGACCGCGGCGACGCCCGCATCAGCGAGGTCGTCGACGAGTCCTACGAGCTCTTCATGGACCTCCTGGACGACAGCCACAGCCAGGACGCGCTCGACTTCCCGGTCGTCTACGCCTCGGGCAAGGCCGGCATCGCCTCGCTCGAGCAGCCGGAGAACGGCTCCATGCCCGAGGGCTCGGACCTCGAGCCGCTCTTCAAGACGATCCTCGAGACCATCCCCGCGCCGCAGTACGACGACGAGGCGCCGCTGCAGGCCCACGTCACCAACCTCGACAGCTCGCCGTTCCTCGGCCGCCTCGCGCTGCTGCGCATCCACCAGGGCACGCTCAAGAAGGGCCAGACCGTGGCCTGGATGCGCCGCGACGGCGAGGTCAAGAACGTCCGCATCACCGAGCTGCTCGTCACCGAGGGCCTCGAGCGCAAGCCCGGCGAGTCCGCCGGCCCCGGCGACATCGTCGCCATCGCCGGCATCCCCGACATCACGATCGGCGAGACCCTGGCCGACGCCGAGAACCCGGTCGCCCTGCCGCTGATCCACGTCGACGAGCCGGCCATCTCGATGACCATCGGCACCAACACCTCGCCGCTCGTCGGCAAGGTGAAGGGCTCCAAGGTCACCGCCCGCCTGGTCAAGGACCGCCTCGACTCCGAGCTCATCGGCAACGTGTCGCTGCGCATCCTGCCCACCGAGCGTCCCGACGCCTGGGAGGTGCAGGGCCGCGGCGAGCTCGCGCTCGCGATCCTCGTGGAGCAGATGCGGCGCGAGGGCTTCGAGCTCACGGTCGGCAAGCCGCAGGTCGTCACCCGCGAGATCGACGGCAAGCTGCACGAGCCCTTCGAGCGCCTCACCATCGACGCCCCCGAGGAGTACCTCGGCACCATCACCGAGCTCCTCGCCGTCCGCAAGGGGCGCATGGAGGGCATGACCAACCACGGCACCGGCTGGGTGCGGATGGAGTTCGTCGTCCCGGCGCGCGGCCTGATCGGCTTCCGCACCGACTTCCTCACCGAGACCCGCGGCACCGGCATCGCCCACCACATCTCCGAGGGCTACTTCCCCTGGGCCGGAGAGATCCGCTCGCGCAACAACGGCTCGCTGGTGGCCGACCGCGCCGGCGCCGCGACGGCGTACGCCATGACGTCGCTGCAGGAGCGCGGCGTGCTCTTCGTCGAGCCGGCCACCGAGGTCTACGAGGGCATGATCGTCGGCGAGAACTCGCGCGCCGACGACATGGACGTCAACATCACCAAGGAGAAGCAGCAGACCAACATCCGGTCCGCGACCTCCGACAACTTCGAGAAACTGATCCCGCCGAAGAGGCTCAGTCTCGAGCAGTGCCTGGAGTTCTGCCGCGAGGACGAGTGCGTCGAGGTCACGCCGGAGATGGTGCGCATCCGCAAGGTCGTGCTCGACGCCAACGCCCGCGCCAAGACGGCCTCCCGGGCGCGCAAGGCCAACAAGTAGCCCGGACGGTCCCGATGCCCTGCTCCTCCCCCGACCCCCGGCTCGCCGAGCAGCTGGCGGGCTGGCTGGAGGACCTCGGCCTGGCCGACCAGCTGGCCGCGGCGGGCCTGCCGACGTACGTCCGCGACGCCGGCGGCGTGCGGTGGACCGACCCGGCCAGCGGCGACCCTCTGGGGCCCGACCGACTGGTGGAGCTCGACCGGCTGCTGCGCGCACAGGGCGACGACCCGGCGCACGCCGTCCCCGTCGCCCTGGTGCAGCTGCGGCGGGAGACCCGCCTGCGGCAGTCGCTGCTCGAGCACGGGTCGCTGGACTACGCAGGCGTCGCCGCGCTGCGCGGCACCTCGGAGAACGCCGCACGGTTCGCGCTGCACAAGGCTGCCGGTCGGCGAGCCGTCCTGCTCGTCCAGCACGAGGGGGCCACGCTGGTGCCGTCCTTCCAGCTCGACGAGGCCGGGGAGGTGCGCCACGAGCTGCTCGCGGTGCTGGAGACCCTCCTGGCCGCCGGGCTGGACCCGTGGCGCGCGTGGATCTGGCTCACCTCGCCCGCCGCGCTGCTCGGCGGCGCCGTGCCGCACGAGGCGGCACGCGATCCCGAGGAGCTGCCGGTCGTGCAGCGGGCGGCGGTGGCGCTGGCCGAGCGCGCCCGCGCCCCCCAGCGCTGAGCCGGCCGCCGGCACGTACGAGGTGACCGCGGGCGGTCCGGCGGCACTGACCGCCGCTCGGCTCAGGCCCGGGCGGAGCGCAACGTCGGCGCCAGCACCACGAGGCCGAGCAGCGGGAGGACCGCGAGCACGAGCACCGCGCCGGCCATGCCGATCGGCCCGCTCAGCCCGGCGACCACGGCCGAGCCGACGCTGCCACCGATGAGGAAGAGCAGCGTCGAGACGCCCAGGGCGACGCCGCGCACGTCCTCGTGGACGGCGTCACCGACCACCGCGCTCAACGCCGGCTGTCCGAGACCGAAGGCGAACGTCACCCCGATGATCGCGACGACCAGGACCGGTGCGCTCGACCAGTGGGCGCCGGCGGTGGCGACCAGCAGCGCCCCCGAGGCGACGAGGCCGGCGACGGCCAGCGCGCGGCCCGGACCGATCCGGGTCAGCATGGGTCCCGTCACCTGCGGGACGGCGAGCGCCACCGCGGCGCTCGGGACCATCGCGAGGCCGACCTGCCAGGCCTCCCAGCCCTCCCCCAGGAGGATCGCGGGCAGGGCGATGAGCAGGGCGAACCACGATGCCGGCACCGCGGACGCGGCGACGGCGCTGCGCACCACCGTCCCGTTGCGGATCACCTCGACCGGCAGGAAGCCGTCGGGGCGCCGGCGTACGGTGGCGCGCACGGCGGGCACGCCCACCACGAGGAGGACCGCGCCGATCCCGGCGACGAGGAGTCCGGCGGACGGCGACTGGACGAGCAGGACCATCCCGGCGGCGGTGAGGGCGACGACGACGGCTCCCACGATGTCGAGCCGGGCACCACTGCCTCCTGTGGGCAGGGCGCGCCACAGCAAAGGTACGACGAGGGCGCCGAGGATCGGCAGCGCCATCACCGCGCGCCAGCCGAACGCCGCCTCGACCAGCCCACCGATCAGCGGACCGAGGCAGCTGACCGCCGCGGCGACCCCGGCCAGCCGTCCGAACGCGAGGCCGCGGACCTCGCCGGTGTACCTGGCCGACAGGACGGCGACGCCGAGCGTCGGGACGGCGGCGGCGCCTGCGCCCTGGACGATCCGGGCGACGAGCAGGACCTCGAACGTCGGCGCGAGCGCGGCGACCAGCGCGCCGACCGACATGAGCACCAGCCCGGCGAGCAGTGGGCGGCGCACGCCGACCAGGTCGGAGATGCGGCCGTAGAGGGCGGTGGTCACCGCGAGCATCAGCACGTACAGGCTGATGACCCAGGCCGCGAGGCCGGCGCTCACCTCGAGGTCGTCGGCGAGCAGCGCGAGCGCGACGGCAGCGCTCGACGAGCCCATGCCGGCGAGGCCGAAGAGGAGGCCGAGCAGCACGGAGACCCGGCGCGAGTCGTCAGCGTGGTCGGTGGCCGGGTTCCGGGCGGTGGAGGTCATCAGGGAGCGACAACAGCCTGCGGCGCCGGCTTGTTCCCCTCGCGCGAGGCAGCACGGGTGACGAGCGGCGACCGACGCCGGGGCGCGGCGCACTCGGGCGACGTGGTCAAGGCTCCGCGGGAGGCCCATGACCAACGTCTGTCTAAACTTCAACGGTTCCGGTAGTCCACCCGTCAGAGGTTGTCTCATGCCCCCCTCGGTCCGCAACGGCAGCGTCGCTTCCCAGTCCGGGCTCCCCCGCCGCACCGTGGTTCGCGCCGGCGCATGGACTGTCCCGGTCGTCACTGTTGCGACGGCCGCGCCGTCGTTCGCCGCGTCGCCGTGCGCCACGGACTACTCCTACCTGCTCGACTGGGGGTCGAGCACGTCGAGCTTCAGCCGCGGCATCGGCGGCACCGCTGCAGCGGCGACGGCGACGACCACCTCCGGCGCGGGAGGCCAGTCGGTCCGCGTGGAGTTCGCCAGCGCTCTCATCGGCACGGTCGCCAATGGCTACACCCTCGACCCGACGTACAACCTGTCCGTGCCCGGTCCGAGCGGCGGCGGTACCGCGCCGAACGTCACCAACCTCGGGAACCTCACGCCGGGCGGCGCAGAGCGTGGGCTGTGCCTCCAGCACTCGACCAGCACGACGGCCTCGGTGAACGCGACGACGGGCAACCCCGACCGCGGCCAACGCCTGACCATCAGCTTCCCTCGTGCGGTCTCCAACCTGTCGTTCTGGCTCGTCGACATCGACAGCACGAGCACCGGCTACTGGGACCGTGTCCGGTTCACCACGGTTGCGCCCACTCCCAGCGAACCGAGCCCCAACATCAACGGCACCGGCTTCGGAACCTCGCCCTTCCGATACGGCACGGCACAGTCCAACAGCAACATCGACGAGAACAGCGCGGGCGCGCGCGTACGCGTGTCGTTCGGCGGCCCGGTCTCCACGCTCGTCCTGGAGTACTGGAACGCCGCGTACAGCAGCGGCAGCAGCATCCAGCGCCTCTTCCTGAGCGACCTGAGCTTCACCGCGAAGGGTTGCTAGGCCCGGACACCCAGGCGTGGCCGCTCCTATCCTTGTGACATGTCGTCGGCACCGCTCCCTGCCCTCGTCGTCGCGCTGACGCTGGTGGCGGTCCTGGCGACGAGCGGGGCCGCGAAGCTGCGTGACCGCCGTGCCACCCGCGACGCCTTCACCGCGCTGCGGGTGCCGGGGGTCGTGCCCGCCGACGCAGCGGCAACGGTGCTGCCGTGGGCCGAGCTCGCCCTCGCGGTCGCGCTGGTGCTGGCGCCGGACGGGTGGCTGACGGTGGCTGCGGCGGCCGTGCTCGCGCTGATGCTGGCCTACACCGCCCTCGTGGCGCGGGCCCTGCGCTTCGAGGAACCGGTCACGTGCTCCTGCTTCGGCAGCCTGGGACGGCACGACGTCGACCGCACGACCGTGGCCCGCAACCTCCTGCTGTCCGCGCTGGCGGCGGCCCTCCTCGCATCCTCGCTCGACGGCGGCTCCGTGGTCGCTGCCCTCGGTGCCCTCGACCGTGACGGGTGGTGGGCGCTGCTGGCCACCCTCGCTGCAGCCGCCGTGGCCGTGCTCGTGGTCGGCGGTCCGGGCTGGTCCCGGTCGCCGGCGGCGGACGACGACCTGCTCGACTACGAGAGGCAGGCCGTCCCCTACGGCTCGCTCACGCTCCGCGACGGACGTACGGCGTCGCTCCTCGAGCTGAGCGCGACCCAGGCCCGACTGTTGGTGGTCCTGACCCCGGGGTGCGGCCCCTGCGTGCGGACGGCCGAGAGGCTCGACGCCTGGGCCGCCCGGCTGGGACCGGCGGTGGGGGTGCTCGCTGTCTACCCGGACGAGCAGTCCGCTGAGGCGGCCGTCGGACACGCTCCGGAGCTGGCCGCGTGGGAGCCGGAGCTCAACGTGCGCCGGTTGTTCTCCGTCGGCGCGCCGGCCGCGGTCCTGCTCGGCGCCGACGGCTACCTCGCCGGCGGTCCGGTGGCCGGCGAGGAGGGCGTGGCCGACTTCGTCGAGGAGGTGCTGGCGGCCCTCGCCGACCAGCCCGATCCCACAGGTGACGCCCCAGCCCACCTCTGAGCCGCCTATTGAGCCCCCCACGTCATCGGCCGCGGCACGAGCTGCTCCGACCCCAGCCCGACAGCGGTCAGGAGGTCCGAAGGACCACGGCCATCGGATCCGCCTCGTCCATGAGGACGGTGACGATCGAGTCGCCGGTCGTGGGCTGGTGGTCCGACCAGTACAGCTCCAGGCCTGCCTCACGGAACCGGGCCTCCGGGTCGTCGCCCATGTAGGCCCGAGCGCCCGGGCCGGCCAGGTAGGCCGATCCGCCCACCATCCGCACCTGCTCGACGAGGCGCTCGGCCGCCGCCTCCTTCGGGGGCTCCGTGATGAGCAGGGGCGTGTCGATCCCCAGCATCTCGCGCACCACCTCGATCATCGCCGTGTTTACCTCGTGGAGCAGGTGGCCCTGGCAGGCACGGATCCTCTCGACGAGCTCGACGCCACGGCTCTGGAAGTAGGTCGCACCGGCGTAACGCCCGCGGATGACGTCGGTGATCCGCTGCTGCCAACCCTCGGCCACCTCCACGGTGTTGATCGGCACCAGCGCCGGCTTGCCGACCAGCTGGTGGGAGCACCAGGCGTCGCGCATGGTGACCCGCCGCTGGTAGCCGTGCTTCTGGAACTGGTCGTGCACCGAGAGGATGAAGGCGTCGGAGGTCGCCATCTTGAACCAGAAGCCGGAGTAGGGCAGCAGGTCCGGCTGATGGATGGTGACCTTCACCGGCGGACCTGCCGCACGAGGGCGTACTGCTCGGCGAACTCGACCTTGCGCATGTGACCGACCGTTGCGGCGATCTCCTTGATGCTGTTCATCGGGTGCGGGCCGCCCGGGTTCTCGGAGACGTACGCGGCGCATGCCGCCGCCTTGAGGTCCGCCTGCTCCTCCGTGAGGGCCTCGAAGACGTTCCACCGGAGGTCCGAGGGGTAGAGGTTCACGTCGTAGACGGCGATGTCGTAGACCAGCACGCTGTTGGGCACCCAGTGACCGAGCGACATCGAGAGCCGCGCGGAACGCATTCCTGCTTCGTAGACACCGATGTGGTCCTGGTGCAACGACGGGAAGGGGAGGTAGACCTCTTCGGGTTCCACCTCTGCCATGACGAGGTCGAGCTGATGGACCAGGTCGGACATGTGCTGCTGGGTCGTGCCGTCGACGAAGTCGAGGCAGCGCGAATCCGTGACCCCTAGGACGTCCATCGCCTCTGCGTGCTCCCGGCGTCGGGTGTCACCGCTTTGCGTCACCACCACCACGGTGGACTCCTGGGGGAACTTGGCCAGCAGCCCTCCGCACCCGAGGGACTCGTCGTCCATGTGCGGAGCAACGATGAGACGTCGCACAGTGATCGTTCCTCCATCGGGGGCTCGGCGGCGAGGGCGCCGGTTGCGTCCAGTCGTGGTCGCGAGTCGCGGACAGGGTAGCGGCGATCACGAGCACGCCGTTGCCTACGATCGAGCCATGCCAGGTGACCCTTCGGTGTCGATTGTCGTCCCGAGTCGCGGCGGGGCGGGACATCTCCCGAGGCTGTTCGAGGCACTGGCTCGTCAGTCCCTGGACGACTGGGAGGCCGTGGTGGTCCTCGACGGTGACGTGGACGACTCCTCTGCGGTCGTCAGGCTCGCTGCGAAGGAGCTGCCGGTGCGCCTCGTGGTGTTCGACGACAACCAGGGACGCCCGGCTGCCCTCAACGCCGGCTTCCGGGCCGCCAAGGGCGACGTGCTGGTGCGCTGCGACGACGACATGGTCCCGGGCCCCAACTACGTCGAGAACCATGCGCGAGCGCACGAGGAAAGGGACGTGGGGGTGGTGGGTCTCGTCCGCAACGTCTACCCGGACACCTCGTACGCCCGCGCCTACGGTCGAGCGTGGGACGCGCGGTACCGACGCGACGCCTACCGGGTCGACCCCGCGGAGACCTGGCGGTACTGGGCCGGGAACTGCTCGGTCACGCGGCGGTTGTGGGAGAGGGTGGGCCCGTACGACACCGCGTTCCGGTCGTATGGGTGGGAGGACGTCGACTGGGGCTACCGGCTGTCCCGCACGGGCGTCCCGATCGTGCTCGACCCGAGGCTGGAGACCGAGCACAGGGGCCCGGCTGCTACGACGGCGGCGCGCGCCCAGCGGGCGTTCTACGCCGGCGCCGCCAAGCGGCGCTTCGACTCCAAGCACGGCATGGTGCCGGCCAGCGGTACCCAGCGCTCGGCCTGGCGGAGCGCGGTGATGGGCTTGCAGCTGGGTCTCGACGAGAAGCGGGTCACCCGCCTCGGTCGTGCGGTCGACCGCGCCGCCATGTTCCTGCCGCGACCGCTTGCCCACAAGGCCGTGGCGCTCGTGGTCGAGGCGTCGAGCGAGGCGGGCCAGCGGATCAGCGCCGCCGGCGACGCGATCTAGACACGCGACCCGGGTGGGCCACCTACGCCTGCGGTGTCCTGCGGAACCTGTGCCTCGCCCCGGGCAGTGTGGTCGGCGAGGCGAGGGTGGAGCCGGGCGTAGCGGTCGAGACGCTCCGTGATCCAGCACCACCGCCGTACGTGGGTCCTCAGCTCCCAGACCTCCTCCTCGAGCTGGTTCCGGTACGTGAACAGGCTCTCCGCGTGGTCCGCGAAGAACTCGACGTTGTTGCGGAACACGACCGCCTGCGCGGCGGCAGTCTTCCCCGGGTCCTCGGCGATCCTCGTCGTCAGCGAGTCGCTGCGGATGCGGTAGTGGAAGAGGATCTCGTTCAGCCTGACGACTCCGCGCGGCAGCGAGGTCACCCGCAACCAGAAGTCCCAGTCCTCGAGCCCGAGCGCGGCGTCCTCGTTGAGACCCCCGACGCGCTCCCAGTCCCCGCGCCGGAACATCGCCGAGGCGAAGATGACGTTGCCGCGCGCCATCTCCTCGGGCGAGTAGTCCGGAAGGTCCCACGTCCCGGTCCGACCGTCGAAGAACTCGGCGCGGCAGTACACGACGCCGACATCGGCGCGGCCCTGCATCACGTCGACGGCCCGGCGCACGTAGTCGGGGTGGATCCGGTCGTCGGCGCTCAGCGGCAGCACGTAGGCACCCCGTGCCGCGGCGACGCCCGCGTTCAGCGCTGACGGGCAGCCAGCGTTCTGCTTACGGATGACGCGGGTACGCGGCTACCGCGCGTGGTCGAGCACTCGCCGGGTGGCGACGTCCGTCGACCCGTCGTCGACCACGACCACCTCCACGTCGGCGTACGTCTGGTTCAGCGCCGAACGCACCGCCTCCTCGACGTACGCGCCCAGGTTGTAACAGGGCACGACGATGCTGACGAGCGTCACTGCTTCTACTCCCCCATGCTTGCCGATGGGCGCGAGCGTGTGCCTCCACCCGCATAGGATCATCACACCATCAGCGCAAGGAGGGCGATGAGCGAACCGGGGCCAGTCGACGTCGCGGTCTTCGTACCAGGCCTGGACTCGGGCGGGGGAGCCGAGAAGACGGCCCTGGTGACCGCCCGGGCTCTCGCCGACGCGGGACTGACGGTGACCTGCTTCACCGACTCGCGGGTCTCCCCCGGTCACCTGCGCGAGCACTTCGGAGTCGACATGGGGAACGTGCAGCTGGAGCAGCTGCCGTCACCTCGCGTGCACCGTCGCCTTCCTCGCGCCGTGCGGGACCTGGTTCGCGACGTCGCACACGTGAAGGCGATGCGCGCGCGTGTCCCCGGGTTGTTCATCAACATGAAGTTCAAGAGCGAGCTCCCCGGCATCGGCGACCGCAGCTGGTACTACACCCACTTCCCGCACGTCCTGCACCTGCCGACGCGATCGGGCGCACACGCCTTCTACCTGCGACTGGTCGCCGCCGCGCGGCACAGGCTGCTGCTCCGGGGCGCGTCCCGGTTCATCGACACCTACGAGGTCGTCCTGGCCAACTCCGAGTTCACCCGGGAACACGTCCACCGCCGCTGGAACGTCGACGCCATCACCCTCCACCCACCGTGCGCGCAGCTCACAGGCGCCGCGGCGGCGGATCGCGCGAAGACGATCCTCAACGTCGGCCGCTTCCAAGCCGACGGGCCGAACATCCCGCACAAACGACAGGATGTGCTGGTGCAGACGCTCGCCGACATGCCCGACCTGGCTGCCGACGGCTGGTCGCTGCACCTCGTCGGCGCCGTCGGGACGAGCGCGGCGGACCGCGCCTACCTCGAGCACGTCCGCACCATGGCCCACGGCTTGCCCGTCTCACTCCATCCCAACGCCTCCCACGAGCTGCTGAGCGAGCTCTCGGCCCACGCGCGCCTCTACTGGCACGCGCAGGGATACGGCACTGACAGCGACCGGCACCCGGAGGCGCAGGAGCACTTCGGGATCTCCACCGTCGAAGCGATGTCAGCCGGCATCGTGCCCCTCGTCTACGCCACCGCGGGTCCGGCCGAGGTCGTGCAGGACGAGCCCGACCTGACGTGGCGCACCCCTGCGGAGCTGGCGGCCAAGACGCGAGCACTCCTCGACCCCGAACGATGGACGAGCTGGCACGAGCGTTGTCGCCGACGGGCCGAGGAGTTCTCGACCGACGCGTTCTCGGGATGCCTGCGCGAGCTCTACGCGAGCCGCGTCGGTCCGCTCCCGGCGCACCGGCGAGGTGGAGGATGACCCGCGCCCTGATCCTGGCCGAACGCAACTTCGACACCTGGCACCAGCAGTACCTGCGTGGCGAGGCGATCGCCCCTCTGCCCTACGGACTGGAAGCGCTCGAGCGCCACGGCTTCCAGCTCGAGTGGGCACGCCGTCAGGAGGCGGCGCCATGGCGCAAGCCGCGTGACGTGTTCGAGCACCGCACCGGGATCCCTGTCGAGCGCGCGATCCGCGGAGCGAGGCTGGCAGCCGAGGCCGACGTCGTGATCGCGCTGCTGGAGCAGCAGGGCTACGCGGTGGGACGGGCGAAGCGCTGGAGCATTCCTCCGTACGCGCGCACGCCCCTGGTCATCTGGACCTGCTGGTTGGCAGACGAGCTCGTCACCGCGACGCCGCGCCGCCGCTCGTGGCTGCTGCGCAATGTCGCCGCCGCCGACCTGATCACCTACTTCGGACCATCGGGAGCCGACGTCCTGGCTGACATGGGGTTCAGCGCCGAGCGCATCCTGGAGCTGACCTGGGGCGTGACGACCGCGTTCTATGCACCGGGCGACCGGGCCCGTGACATCCAGGTGCTGGCAGTGGGGCAGGACCGTGGCCGGGACTACGGCTCCCTCCTGGCCGCGTTCGAGGCCCTCGACTTCCCTCTCGACCTGGTGTGCAAGCCGGAGAACATCGCGGGACTCAGGGTCCCGGCGAACGTCCGGCTGCACGGGACCGTCGGCATGGCTGAGTACCGCGCGCTGCTGCAGCGTGCGCAGGTGGTCGCAGTCCCGACCCATGAGCTCGTCTACCCCACCGGCTCGAGCGTGGCCCTCGAGGCCGCCTCCACCGGCTGCGCGGTCGTGGCCACCGCGACCCCGGGGCTGAGCGCCTACTTCGACGACGGCGTCGACGGCCGCCTGGTGCCGCGCGGGGACGTCGACGGCTGGCGGCGGGTGCTGCGCGAGCTCGTCACCGACGAACCCCAACGTGAACGCCTGGGCGCCGCCGCGCGGGAGCGGGTGGTCCGGCGCAACAGCTCGGAGGTCATGTGGCGTGAGCTCGCGCAGGCACTCGACGAGCGCGGACTCACCACGACGTCCAGGACCGCCACGTGACCGGGCCCGCGACGAGCGCGCCCGCCACCGAGGTGACGGTCATCGTGGTCAGCTACAACCACCGGGACTACGTGGCGGAGGCACTGGACTCGATCGCCGCCCAGACCTTCCCGCCGCGCCGGATCGTCGTCGTCGACGACGCCTCGACGGACGACTCGACCGAGGTGATCGACCGGTGGATCGAGGGGCACGCCCACCTCGACGTCCACACGATGTTCCACCGGTCGAACACAGGCCTGTGCACCAGCCTCAACGAGGCTCTCGCCGATGTCGACACCCCGCTCTACACCTACCTCTCGGCCGACGATCGCATGCTCCCCCACCGTCTCCAGGCGCAGCTCGACCGATGGGAGCAACGCGACTCGCCCTCCTGCGCGGTCTACTCGAACGCCCTGCGCATCGACGAGCACGGCCAGCCCCTGGCTCCGGACTACGGGACGCTCAACGACTGGGAACGCGTCACGTCGTTCGAGGGCCGGCTGCACACGGAGCTCTTGAAGCACAACTGGATCCCTGCGGCGTCCGTGCTGCTCGACACGCGAGCGGTACGACGTGTCGGCGCGTACAACGACGAATGGTTCTACGAGGACCACGACCTGTGGCTACGGCTCGCGGCCACTGGCGACGACATCCTGTGCGTGGACCAGCCGCTGGTGGCGGTCCGGGAGCTCCGCACCTCCCTGGGCAGCACACACTTCGGTGCCGACAAGCCGCTCCACCTCGCCGCTCGGCTGGGCATCCTCCTGGACCAGTGCGGCGTGTCGGACGCCGGCGACGCCTACATCCGGGACACCGCGCCGCACCTGGCTCTCATGCTCTGGCGCACGGGAGAGCGCCCCGACCTCGTCGCCCGAGCACTTGCCCTCCCCGGAGTGTCCTCGAGCCCACGGTGGCAGGTCCGGGCGCTTCTCCTGCGCCTGGGGTTCGCGCAGGAGCCGCGGCTCCTACGACGGGCGACGGCCGGCGTACGACGGCGACGGGAACTGGGAGGATGAGCGGGGTCGGGGTCCAGGGCTGGCCGGGCGGGTGCGAGCGCGTCGTGTTCTTCGCGCCGCGGACACCGGAGACGAGCGGCGGCGCCAAGGTGGTGCACACCTTGTCCGCCGCCCTCGTCGCGAGCGGGGTTCCGGTCGAGCACATCTCGCTCCGACCCGGGAGCCGGGCCGCCCAGTTCCCGACCCACGTGGTCGACGCCCACCCGGAGCGCCAGCGGCGGTCGTCGTTCCGGATGTCGCAGGGCTGGCGCAACCGCGCACGCGGGCTCGTCGAGGTCGTGGTGAAGCGCGTTGACCGGGTACGCAACCGAGCCCGCCTGCGCCGCCTGCTCCAGCGTTACGGCAGCGAGACGGCGCTGGTCTTCTCGCACGTCAGCACGAAGATCGCCGCCGACGAGACGGGTTGGAAGCGCGACGGCAGCGGCCCTCTGCTCGTCGGTCAGCACCATTCCCAGTTCGAGAGCATCGACCTCGAGCCGTGGCTGCGAGGCGCCATAGCAGACCACTTCCAGGACCTCGACGTGTTCATGGCGCTGACGGAGGCCGACGCCGCGCGGTTCCAGGAGATGCTGCGGCCGCGATGCGTGGCGATGCCCAACCCGGTAGAGCCCTCCGAGGTCGCACCGCGGACCAGGCGACCGACCGCCGTCGCGATCAGCCGCTTGTCGGGCGAGAAGGCCGTGGACGTGATGGTGAGGTGCTTCGCTGCAGCCACCCGCGACGATGCACTGGGTGACTGGCAGCTGGACATCTACGGCGAAGGGGACCAGCTCGACGTGGTGAGGTCTGCGATCCACGACTCGGGATGCACGAGGATCCGGCTGGCCGGGCACTGCGACGACCCCTACGAGGTGCTGGCGGAGGCTTCGGTGCTCCTGATGACGTCATGGATGGAAGGTCTGCCGATGTCCATCCTCGAAGCGGCTGTCATGGGGGTCCCCGCGATCGCGTTCGACTGCTCTCCTGGCGTCCGTTCGCTCGTCGGTGAGGACCGTGGCTACCTCGTCCCGCCGGGCGATGAGGGGGAGTTCACGCGCGTGCTCCATTCCGCCCTGCAGTCGCCCGACGAGCTCGCACGACGAGGCGAGGCCGCGCGAGCGCGAGCCGGCGAGTTCCTTCCCGGGCCGGTGCTCGAAGCCTGGGGACGGGCCTTGACGTCGTGCTACGAGCTGCGCGATGAGCGGTGCGACTGAGCCGGGGCCAGGCGGTCGATCGCGCGACGAGCAGTCGCTCGCGACGCGACGCGGAGGCGGTTCCACGGGTCGGTCGCGGGAGCATGCGCTTGATAGTGGCTCAGCACGACACTCTCTCGGATCATCGACCCGGAACCGGGAGCGAGTATCTGGTCGAACGCCGCCTCCAAGCCGGCGCGTGACTGCGCGACGTTGTAGTGATCGGCGACGAAGCGCGCGGCTGCGCTCGTGCGCTCGTCGAACTGCGCTCGGTCGTCGCTGAACCACCGCATGGCCTCGAGGGTCCGTGCCGCGGCCTGGACACAGTCGGACTCGGGAACCGGAGACGAGTGCTCCTCGAGCATGTACTCCTTCGCGCCGTCCCCGGTGAACCCGACCACGTAGCATCCAGCTGCCATGGCCTCCGCACCGGGCAGCCCGAAACCCTCCCTCTCGCCGCCGAACAGGAAGATCGCAGCGGTCCCCAACGCACGCGCCACCTCGGCCTGTGACATCTTGTCGATCAGCACGATCTCCCAGCCGTCGAGGCGGCCCGAGCGCCGCAGCAGGTGCACCGTGGCCAGCAGGTCCTCCCGGCGGCGCCTCGGCATGAGGGCGATCTGCGGTCGCTTCTCGCGCGGGACGAAGTAGTCCTCGATCTCCAGCGGCACGTGGTGGATCGGGAAGTCGGCGGGACAGGCAGCCCTCAAGAAGGCGTCGATCGACGTCGACGTCGCGATCGCCGCGGTGGCATCGGGCCACCCCGGATAGTCACCGCGCTCGTCGACGAGGAAGTCCGACGAAGCGAAGATGAAGTCGACCCCCTGGCACAGGACGACGAACGGGTTGCCCTCGGCGAGGAAGTTCCAACGACCGACCTCGGACATCACCAGGACGTCACCGGGATCGAACCGCAGGCGCAGACCGGTGTCGACGGGAGCATCCGAGCGCCACGAGTCGAAGGAGAAGCCGGGAGCTCCGTGCCACACACGAGCGTCGTGACCCAACGCCCGGAGGTTCTCGACGAAGCGGTAGATCACCTTGATCCCACCGCTGGGGGCGGCCAGGTCGGGCGCCATGACACGAACAACCACACGCCGACCCTAGTAGGTGCGCGCGATCGGGGAACCGCGGTCCGGGCTGCACCTAGCATGTAGCCATGAGCGAGCCGGTACCCCCACACGCGGTCTACACCGACGAGGAGGTGGTGGCCTTCTACTCACGCTTCGAGGAGCAGCGGCCCGCGGAGCTGGCGTGGGTCCAGGAGAACCGGGAGCTCCTGGGCGAGTCCAGGGTCCTCGACCTGGGTGTGGGGGCCGGCCGTACGACGCCCCTGCTCATGCCGTTGAGCAGGACCTACGTGGGTGTCGACTACTCACCCCCGCTCGTCCACGCCGCTCGCGAACGCTTCCCGGATGCCGACCTGCGCGTCGGCGACGCGCGGTCCATGCCGTGGATCGAACCGGCGTCGATCGACGTGGTGGTCTTCTCCTTCAACGGCATCGACACCATGGGGAGCGACGACCGCGCCCTGGTCCTCGCGGAGGTCTTCCGCGTGCTGCGTCCGGGGGGATGGTTCCTGTTCTCGTCGCACAACCAGGACGCACACGGCTACCGGCGGCTCGCCCGCTTCGAGCGACCGCGCCTGAGCCGCGTGTGGTTGAAGCGCACGGCCCGCCGCCTCAGCGCCCTGGCCCGACACGCGCGCATGCGACGCGACGAGGTGTTTGGGGATGGCTGGTCGATCATCAACGACGAGGCGCACGACTACCGGCTGATGCACTTCTACGCCACCAAGGAGTACCAGGAGCAAGCCCTGGCCGGGGCCGGCTTCGAGCTGGCGCAGGTGTACCGCCAAGATGGTCGTCACTGGACCGGGCCCGACACGGAGTCCCTCGACCTGCACTACTGGTGCTGGAAGCGGGGCTGAGTCCGCTGAGCGACGGTGCTTCGCAGACCGTGTCGACCAGCGCGGGATCAGTCCACCTGGTGCGCCGAGCCCTCGCCCTCTTCGACGCAAGCACCACGCGTCGGTTCTTCCTCGCGATAGCCGGATCAGTGGTCGTCGCGCTGGGCGAGGTGCTTGCGCTCCTCCTGGTCCTGCCCCTCATGCAGCTCATCACCGGCGACACCGCCGCCGGGGCCCTGCCGCGCCTCCGGGAGCTCCTCGGCAGCCCCGACGACAGCCGCCTCGCGATCTACCTCTCCAGCGCCGTCATCGGGGGGTTCATCGCGAAGAGCCTGGTGGCTCTGGCGATCAGGTGGTGGACCAGCGGGTTCGTGCTGCGCCGAGGCGCTGTGGCCTCCAGCGCGTTGATGCGCTACTACCTCAACGCCCCGTACTCGCTGCATGTCCAGCGCGGCGCCGCCGACCTCCTGCGTCGCATGTCCGACGCCATGGCGCAGGTGTTCGACCGCGTCCTCAACCCGGCCATCTCCTTGGCGACCGAGCTGGTGACGATCGCCGCGATGGCGACAACCCTCCTCGTCGTGGCCCCCGTCCCCACGCTCGCCGTCACCATCTACTTCGGCCTGGCCGCCTACCTGCTGCAGCGCCTCGTCCGCGAACGCATGAGGCGCTCGGGGCAGGAGCTGATGACGGCCAACCTGGAGATCCTCCGCTACGCGCTGCAGGCCCTGTCCGGGATCAAGGAGATCCAGCTGCGCAACGACCAGGAGGTCTTCGTCCAGCGCTACGAGGGCGCCAGGCTCAGGGCCGCCATGGAGCATCGCACCATGGGCTTCATCAGTGAGCTGCCCAAGTACGCGATGGAGATCCTCTTCATCGGCGCCATCGGCATCATGACGGCGTTGTCCTTCGCGCTCGAGTCCCGCACCCAGGCCCTCGGCGTGCTGGCCCTGTTCGCGGTAGCCGGCTTCCGCGTCCTGCCCAGCTGCGTCCGCTCCATCGCCTCCCTCAGCCTGCTGCGTTCCGGCGAGGAGGCTCTCGACCTGGTGGAGGAGGACAGCAGAGCGGCTCACCGGACCTTGGTCGAGGTCACCGGCGCACACCCTGCGGCTCTGCCGTTGAACGACGCGCTCACGGTCCGCGACCTGACGTTCCAGTACCCGGATGCCGACGCACCCGTCCTCGTCGACGTCAACCTCACGATCCCTGCTGGCTCGTCCCTGGCCCTGGTCGGCAGGAGCGGATCGGGCAAGTCGACCCTGGTGGACCTCATCCTCGGCCTCCAGCGACCCACAGCCGGCGTCATCCTTGCCGACTCCGTCGACATCGGGGGTGCCTTGAAGGCCTGGCAGGCCGGCCTCTCGATGGTGCCGCAGGACGTCTACCTGCTCGAGGGGTCGATCAGGGACAACGTGTACTTCACCCCAGGGGTGGACGACCCCGGTGACGCGCGCCTGCACGCGGCGATCGAGCAGGCCTCGCTCGCCGACCTCATCAGCGAGCTCCCCGACGGCGTGGAGACCGAGGTCGGGGACCGCGGCACCAGGCTCTCCGGCGGCCAGAGGCAACGCGTCGGCCTGGCGCGCGCCCTCTTCCGGTCGCCCCACCTGCTCGTGCTGGACGAGGCCACCTCCGCTCTCGACAACGAGACCGAGCACGAGGTCAGCCGCACCATCCGCGAGCTGCACGGTCGCATCACCACCATCTTGGTGGCGCACCGGCTCTCCACGGTCAAGCACTGTGACCAGGTGGCGTTCCTGGAGGGTGGACGGGTCAGCGCCATCGGGACGTTCGACGAGCTGAAGGAGAAGAGCCCGGCCTTCGCTCGCCTCGTCGCGCTCGGGTCGCTCGACTCGGGCCTCGACGCGACGTCCCCGGGGACCGCCAGGTGACACGCGTCCTGCTCGTCGCGCCCGCCTTCCACGGCTACGGCGACTCGATCGCGAGCGCGCTGAGTCGGGCCGGGCACGAGGTGCGCGTCCACTCCTACGACCTCAACGCGTCCCTCGGCGCCAAGCTCCGGACGAAGCTCGTCCATGAGCTCCCCAGCCGCCTCGGATCGCCCGCCGGGGACCGCGCCCGGCGACGGCTGCTCACCGCGCGGGCGGTCGATGTCGTACGGGCCGAGCGGCCGGACGTCGTCGTCACGGTCAGGGGCGACGTCCTCGGCCCCGCCTACTGGGAAGCTGTCGACGCCTCGGGGGCCCGTCAGCTGCTCTGGCTCTACGACGAGCTCGCGCGCATGCGCTTCGACGACGAGGTCCTCTCCTCCCGCCCCTCCGTCGTCTCGTACTCGCCCGACGACGTGTCGCACCTCCGCTCCCGCGGCCTCCGGGCACATCACGTGCTCGACGCGTTCGACCACACCGTGCCGTTCACGCCGGCTCCCAGCGACGAGGTCGTCTTCATCGGCGCTCGCTACCCCGACCGCACCCACCTCCTCGAGGGCCTGCACGAGCGAGGCGTGCCCGTGCGGGCCTACGGCCGGGACTGGTCGCACCACCCGTTCGACCGGGTCCGCACCTGGCAGGTGCGGCGTCCCGGTGTCCCGTCGGCGCGCGAGGTGGACCGCGCGACGGCCTACGGGCTGACGGCCGGGGCTGTCGCGGCCCTGAACTCCCACACCGACCAGGACGGCTTCACGATGCGCACCTTCGAGCTGCCCGGCACGGGCTCGCTGCAGCTCATCGACCGCCCCGACGTCGACCGGCTCTACGAGCCCGGCACGGAGGTGCTGGTCTTCTCCGGGCTCGACGAGCTGGCCGACCAGTGCCGGCGTGCCGTGGTCGACCGCACGTGGGCCCGCACGATCGCCGAGCGCGGGAGGGCCCGCACGCTCGCCGAGCACACCTTCGACCACCGGGTGCCCGTGCTGGAGGCCGCATGGGGCTGAACCACCCCCGGGACCTCGCGGCCTGGCGGGACTGGCAGCAGTCCCGGCACCGCCTGCGCCGGCTGCGTCACGCCGTCCGCCCCGCCGGCGGACCGCAGGTCGAGCGATTCGTGCTGACGACGTACGACACCGAGCCGCGGCTGCTGGTCGCCGTCGACTCCGCGTCTCCCACGAACCACGCCGCCCTGGTCGAGCCGCTGCGCCACCTCGAGCTGCCGGTCGCCGTGCTGTCGCCGGGACCGCCGCCCGAGCTTCCCGGGCGGACACCCCTGTCGAGCGCGGAGGTGGCGACCGACGTGCCCGTCGCGCTCCGCGGCCTCACCGCCGTCCTGTCGCTCGGACACCACCTTCCCCGCGGAGAGGTCGCGCAGCACTGGGCGAGCGTCCTCGGCGTCACCTCGGTGGTGGTGCAGCACGGCGCCCTGACCCCTCACGCCCCGCCGCTGCCGCAGGGCGCGCGGCTGCTGGCCTGGAGCGACGTCGACGCCGACTTCTGGCGCTCGGGTCGCAGCGACGTCGAGCACGAGGCCGTCGGCAGCCAGCTGCTCTGGGGTGCCGCCGGCCGGCGGGCGGACGGAACCGGCCTCAGGCTCACCTACCTGGGGCAGATGCACGCCGCGGAGCTGTCGCGGGGCCGGCTCGTGACCGCAGCCGCCGCCCACTGCCGCTCGCACGACGCCGTCTACCGGCCGCACCCCTCGGAGACGGACCGCCTGTCGCGACTGGTCCACGGCGCCTACCGGCGCTCGGGCATCGAGGTCGACGGATCCACCCCGCTGGCCGGGCTCGACGGCCCCGTCGTCAGCGTCTTCTCCACCGGCGTCCTCGAGGCGGCCGCGCAGGGCCGCGACGCGTGGGTCGACTTCCCGCGTCCTCCGGCGTGGCTCGTGGAGTTCTGGGAACGTTACGGCATGCACCGCCTCGGGACCACCTCCACGCCCGCACCGAGCCGGCCGGCCACCGAGCCGGCGCGGCGGATCGCCGAGATCGTGACGGCGGCCGCGTCGTGAATCCTCTCGACACCCTCTGCGTCATCCCGGCCCGCGGCGGCTCGAAGGGCGTGCCGCGCAAGAACCTCCTCGACGTGGGCGGGAAGCCGCTGATCGTCTGGACGATCGAGCAGGCGCTCGCCGTTCCGGAGCTGGACGTTCTGGTCTCGACCGACGACGAGGAGATCGCGCACGTCGCCCGCGAAGCCGGCGCGCGCGTGCCGTGGCTGCGGCCCGCCCACCTCGCCCAGGACACCACCCCGACCGAGCCGGTCGTCCGGCACGCGATCGAGCAGGTCACCGCGGAGCGCGGTCGTCCCGACGCGGTGATGCTGCTCCAGGCGACGTCGCCGGTGCGGCACGACGACACGCTGGCCCGCGCCCTCGCCGAGTTCGCCGCCACCGGGGTGGACTCGATGGTCGGCGTCGTCGAGCAGCCGCCGTTCGTCTGGCAGGCCGGCGACCCCCCGCAGGCCGCGTACGACGTGGCGGCGCGCCCGCGCCGGCAGGACCTCACCGCCGAGAACCGGCGCTACCGGGAGACCGGCTCCCTCTACCTCACCCGCACCGAGGTCTACGAGCAGCACGACAACCGGCTGGGCGGGCGCATCGGCCTCTTCGTGATGGCCGAGGACGAGGGCGTGGACATCGACACCGATCTCGACGTCGCGCTCGCAGCGAGGTTGCTGGAGCGACGCGACCGATGATGAACACGTTGCGGCGCATCGCCTCGCTGCCCGGGCTTCGCCGGGTGCTGCTGCGACCGCGGGTGCGACGGGCCGTCGCCGCGCTGCTCGCCCTGCGGTTCCTCAGGGCAGCACTGCTGACCACGACCCCGATCCGCTTCGCGGTGGCCGACCTGCTGACCTCACGCGGTCGGGTCCGTTCGTGGACGCTGCGAGACGGTGGCACTGTCACGCTGATGCACCGACGTGACCTCGAGGCCTTCCACGAGCTCATGGCCGCCGGCGAGTACGAGCCCCCCGCTGCGCTTAGGTCACGCCTCGCGCGCCCCGGTCGCGTCCTCGACATCGGCGGCAACATCGGGATGTTCGCCCACTGGGCGCACCGCCGCTGGCCCGACGCCCGCATCACCTCGATCGAGCCCGACCCGGACAACCTGGCGGTCTTCCGCGCCGGCCTGACCGACCAGCCGATCGTGCTCGTCGAGGCCGCCGCCATGACGCGGCCCGGCCACGCGGCCCTCTCGTCGGGCTCCGGCGCCGGCCGGCAGGTCGAGTCGAGACCGGACGCCCTCGCGGGATCGGTGCCGGCGGTCGACGTCTACGAGTTCCTCCGAGACGCCGACTTCGTGAAGATGGACATCGAGGGCGGGGAGTGGCCGATCCTGGCCGATCCCCGCCTCGCTGAGCTGGACGACCTCGTCTGGGTGATCGAGTTCCACCGGGCCGGGGCACCGACCCTTCCCGCCCGGGACGCGGCACAGCGGCTGTTCGAGGCGGCCGGCTTCCGGGTCGGTCACGAGAGGCTGAACCACTGGGGGCACGGCACCCTGTGGGCGTGGAAGGACTGATCCGTCCCCACGGGTGTCGCCATCGGGCTACCCGGGCTGCGGCGAGCGGTTAGCGTTGCGCCCGTGATCATCGAGCGCGACCTCACGCCGTACGTCGTCTACTCGGGCGACCCGGTCCTGCGCGCCTTGGAGAAGATCACCGCCAACAAGGCCCGCGTGATCTTCCTCGTCGACGCGCACGGCCACCTCGACGGCGTGCTATCCGACGGCGACTTCCGCCGCTGGGTCAGCAGCGCCGCCAGCCTCACCGTCGACGTCCCGGCCATCGAGGCCGCCAACACCTCACCGCGCAGCCTGCCGGTCGGCAGCAGCCCTGCCGAGATCTCCCACGCCTTCGGCTCGGGCATCGACCACGTGGCGCTCGTCGACGAGCGCGGACACCTCGTCGCGATCGCGATCAACCGGGCCGACGAGCTGCGCATCGGGCGCCACGTCGTGGCTCCCGACGCCCCCGCGCTGATGGTCTCCGAGATCGGGATCAACCACCAGGGCGACGTCTCGCTCGCCAGGAAGCTCGTGGACCTGTCGGTCGAGGCCGGTGCGGACGTCGTGAAGTTCCAGCTGCGCGACATGGAGTCGCTCTACCGCCAGGGCAGCTCCGGCTCGGGTGGCGAGGACCTCGGGCCGCAGTACACCCTCGACCTGCTCGCGAAGTACGACCTCGGCGCCGACGGGCTCTTCGAGGTGTTCGACCACTGCGGCGACGTCGGCATCGACGTCATGTGCACGGCCTGGGACCCGGTCAGCGTGGACCGACTCGTCGACTACGGCGTCCCCTCGCTGAAGGTGGCCTCCGCCGACATGACCAACCACGCGCTGCTGCGCCACATGGCGGCGAGCGGCACCCCCATGGTGATCTCGACGGGCATGTCCACCGAGGGCGAGATCCGCGAGACCGTCGACCTCGTCCGCGGCACCGGCGTGGCGCACGCGTTCCTGCACTGCCAGTCGACCTACCCCGCGCCGTTCAAGGACGTCAACCTCGCCTACCTCACCCGGCTCGCGGAGCTCACGCAGGCGCCGGTCGGCTACTCCGGCCACGAGCGCGGCTTCCACGTCGTGCTCGCGGCCGTCGCGCTCGGCGCCCGGATCATCGAGAAGCACGTCACCGTCGACCGCGACCTCGAGGGCAACGACCACAAGGTCAGCCTGCTGCCGGGCGAGTTCGCCGAGATGGTGCAGCGGGTGCGGGAGGTCGAGGAGGCCCTCGGCACCGCGGCCCCGCGCGCGGTCTCCACCGGCGAGATGATGAACCGGGTCAACCTCGCCAAGTCGCTCGTCGCGGCGCGCCGCATCGAGGTCGGCGAGACCCTGACCGACGCCGACATCGACATCAAGAGCCCCGGCCGCGGTCTGCAGCCCAACGCCTACGACAAGCTCGTCGGCCGCACGACCACCCGCGCGCTCGACGCCGGCGACTTCTTCTACGCCACCGACCTCGGTGACGCCGTGCCCCGCGGCCGGGAATACGCGTTCCGGCGCCCGTGGGGGCTCGCCGTGCGATACCACGACATCGACGCGATGACGAAGGACACCACCCCGGACTTCCTGGAGTTCCACTTCTCCTACAAGGACCTCGACCTGCCGGTCGCCGACGTGTTCGCGAAGTACCCAGGCGGGCTGCCGACGGGGTTCACGACCCACTCCCCCGACCTGTTCGCCGGCGACTTCCTGCTCAACCTCGCCTCGCCCGACGACGACCACTGGGAGCGCTCGATCCGCGAGCTCCAGCGGGTCGTCGACACCACCCGCGAGATGCAGCAGCACTTCACCCGCGGTGCGGACGCGCGGGCCGACGCGGAGGGACCGGTGGTCGTGGCCAGCCTCGGCGGCTTCACCAGCGACGCGTTCGTGCGTCCGGAGCAGCGCGCTGCGATGTACGACCGGGTGGCCGCCGGGCTGGCCCGGGTCGACGACTCGGGGGTGCGGCTGTGCGCGCAGACGCTGCCGCCCTACCCCTGGTACATGGGCGGACAGCTCTACTGCAACCTCTTCGTCGACCCCCGCGACACTGCCGAGTTCGCCGAGCGCCACGGTCGTCGCCTGTGCTTCGACGTCTCGCACTCCAAGCTGTCGGCCAACTACCTCGGCATGTCGTTCGCCGAGGCCACCGACCTGCTCGCACCGCACACCGAGCACCTGCACCTCGTGGACGCGACGGGCGTGGACGGCGAGGGGGTGCAGGTCGGCGACGGCGAGATCGACTGGGCCGTGCTGGCCCAGCAGCTCGACGCCATGGCTCCGGGAGTGAGCTTCATCCCCGAGATCTGGCAGGGACACGTCAACGACGGCGAGGGCTTCTGGATCGCCCTCGAGCGGTTGGAGCAATGGTTCTAATCCCACCCACCGCGCTCTGGGTGGTGCCGGTCAGCGACCTGGCGGGAGTGGCGCGGCACGTCCTTGACGTCGCCCGCCACGGCATCCCCGGCTGGCGCCTCGTCGTGCTCACGCCCCCCGGCGCGTTGCCGGCGCGGCTGCGCGAGCTGGGTGCGGCGGTCGTCGAGGCGCCGTTCGGCCCGGACCACGGGACCCGCCCGTCGGTGTCCTCCCTGCACCACGCCGTCCGCACCCTGCGGCCGGCCGTCGTGCACAGCCACCTGTCGTACGCCGACGTGGTCGCCGCGCTGGCCGTCGGCGGCGCCGCCCGGCTGGTGACCACCGAGCACGGGATCGCCCGGGACGACGTCGTCTACCACCGCTCGGCCGCCAAGGCGCGCGTGATGGGAGCCGTCCACACGGCACGGCTGCGGCGCTTCGACGCCGTGATCGCGGTGAGCCAGGCGACGGCCGGCGTCATGCGCGAGAAGTGGCACGCCGGCCGTGCGGTCGAGGTCATCCCCAACGGCGTCGACGTGCCGGCCCGCGTGCCGAGGCGCGAGCCGGGGCTCCGCGTCCTCAGCCTCGCCCGGCTCGCGCCGGAGAAGCGGCTGCCGGCCCTGCTCGATGGCTTCGCCGAGCTGCGTCGGCGGCATCCCGACGCCCGGTTGACCTTGGCCGGCACGGGACCGGAGGAGGCGGCGCTCCGCGCCCGGGTCGAGCGCCTCGACCTGGTGGACGCCGTGTCGCTGCCCGGCTTCCTCGACCCCGAGGACGCGATGGCCGAGCACGACGTCCTGGCGATGCTGTCGGTGTGGGAGAACTGCTCCTACGCGCTGCTCGACGCGGCGGCGCGGCGTCTCGGCGTCGTCGCCAGCGACGTCGGCGGCAACCCGGAGATCCTGCCACCCGCCTCCCTCGTCGACGCCGCGGACGCGTCCGCCGTGGCCACCGCCCTCGCGACCCAGGGACTCGACCCCGCCGCCCGCCCGACGCTGCGCGACTGGCCGACGGTCGACGACATGTGCCAGCGGGTCGCCGCGACGTACGACGCCCTCGGGGTGCCCGCGTGAGGGGGCGGGTCGTCTCACCGTGGGACCTGCCCGACACGTCGGTGCAGCGCGCCGACGACGCGGACCGCCAGGTCCGCGCCACCGACTTCCTGCTCATGGCGATGGTGCCGCTGCGGGTGGTCGAGGTCGCCGGCCTCCCGCTCAACGAGCTGGCCATGGCGGCGCTCGTCGGCCTCTGCCTGCTCCGGCCGGCGCGCGGCGGAGCCCGGCTGCCCGGGACGGTGGTCGTGCCCCTCGGCGGCCTCCTCGCGCTGCTGACCTGGTCGGGCCTCGCCAACGACGTCGACTGGATCCGGCGGGTGGGACACGTCGCGGTCTGCTGCGGGCTCGTCTGGGCCTTCGGCACGGGGCGGATCTCGCTGCGCTCAGCCGGCGCGGGGCTGGCGGCGAGCCTGGTCGCGGTGATCGGGCTGGCCCTCGTCGGCATCGGCGGCGACTCCTACCCGGGTCGCCTCACCGGGTACCTCGGCGACCCCAACGCCGGCGCCTTCTTCATCGCCGTGCTGGGCGTGCTGGCGGTCTTCTTCTGCGACGACCGGTGGCAGGTCCGCCTCGCCGTCGCCGTGCCCGTGGTCGCGGGGCTCGTGCTGACCTACTCACGGACCGGTCTCCTCGCCGGCGCCTTCGCGGTCGTCTGGGTGCTGCTCGGCCGCCGGCTCGGGCCGGCAGGCGGAGCGATCATGGCGGCCGGGCTCGTCTGGATCGTGGACAACGTCCCCCGGAGCCTGACGACCTTCGGGCCGTTCTCGGACCGCTCCGGCAGCGACGCACTCCGCGAGCGGATCGTGGCCCAGGAGAAGGTCGAGCTGGCGGGTGCGCCCTGGTACGGCAACGGGCCCGGCACGGCGAAGGTCGACATCCGCGACCTCGAGTTCTTCTTCCACAACAGCTACCTCGCCGTCCGGCAGGAGGGCGGGTGGCTCGCGCTGCTGCTCGTCCTGGGCCTCATGGTCGTCGCGTTCCTGCGGCTGTCGCGGCGGTCGCGGGCCGGCGACCTGGCCGCGGCCGGGGCACAGGCGGCGATCATCGGCACCGCCGTCATGGCCATCACCCTCGGCGAGGTGCTGCTCGACACCCCGATGGCGATCGCGGTCGGCTCCGCGCTCGGGCACGCGCTCCGCTGCCCGCCGGAGGCGTCCTCCGATGGGTGAGCGGATCCACCTCGCGGCCAACAACCCGGACCTGGGCGGCGGCGAGCAGGTGCTGCTGCGCCACGCCGAGGCGCTGCTCGACCTCGGGCACGCGGTGACGGTCGTCTCGGCGGACCGGCCCACGGAAGTGCTCGACGCGGCCGCGGCGGCCGGCGCCGAGGTGGTGGCGATCCGCGCCGACGACCGGCGCGACTACCTCCGTCGGCTGCGGGCGTGGGACCGGGCGGAGCGCGACGGGGTGGTGTGGTGCCACGGGCTCGTGCCGGCGGTCGCGACCGCCGGCCACCGCAGGCGCATCGTGCACCTGCACCAGGATCCGCGCGGGCGCGGACAGGTCGCGGCCGCCGCGGTCGCACGTCGCGGCGCTCTGGTGACCCTCGTGCCGTCGACCGACATGGCCCGCCGTGTCCCGGGCAGCCGCGCACACGCCAACTGGACGGCCGACCTGCCGCTGCTCGACCGCTCCGCCGTCGGGTCGCGGGACGTCGGCTACCTCGGCCGCCTCTCGACCGACAAGGGTGTCGACGTGCTCGCCGACGCCGTCGGCCGGCTGTCGGGCGTCGGGGACCTCGTGGTCGCCGGCGACGCCCGGTACGTGCCGGAGCCGGACGTGCGGGTCGTCGAGCGGGCGCTGTCCGCCCTCGGGTCGCGCGTCGTACGGTTGGGCCACGTCGCGCCGGGCGAGCTGTTCGCCCGTGCCACGGTCGTCGCCTTCCCCAGCGTCTGGGCCGAGCCCTTCGGCCTCGTTGTCGCCGAGGCGATGGCGGCCGGCGTCCCCTTCGTCGTCTCCGACGCCGGGGCGCTGCCCGAGGTGGCGGGGCCCGACCACCCGTGGGTGGCCCGGGCGGGCGACGCCGCGGACCTCGCGCGGGTCGTCGGCGACGCCCTGGCGGCCACCCCGTCCGAGGTGCGTGCCGTGACCGATCGCGCGCGCAGCCGTTGGGCGGAGCACTACTCCCCGCGCGCCGGCCGGCTCCGGGTGCAGCGGCTCCTCGACGACCTGGGGGTGGGATGAGCGCCGGCACGACGTCGCCGCCCGTCGCGATCGCCCACGACTACCTCACCCAGCGCGGCGGCGCCGAACGGGTCGTGCTGACGATGCTGCGGGCCTTCCCCGGCGCTCCGCTGCACACCACGCTCTACGACCCGGAGGGCACCTACCCGGAGTTCGCCGGGGCCGACCTGCGGACCTCGCCCATCAACCGGGTCAGGACGCTGCGGCGCGACCACCGGCTGGCGCTCCCGGTGCTCGCAGCGGCCGCCTCGCGGATGCGGATCGACGCCGACGTCGTCGTCGCCTCCAGCAGCGGCTGGGCCCACGGCTTCGACACCGACGGTCGCACGGTCGTCTACTGCCACAACCCCGCCCGGTGGCTCTACCAGACCGACGAGTACCTCGGCGGTGCCCCGTGGCGCTCACCGATCGGGCCGCCCCTGATGGCGATGCGGCCGTTCCTCCGGCGGTGGGACCGCACCCGCGCCGACCGCGTCGACGTCTACCTCGCCAACAGCCTCGTCGTGCAGCAGCGGATCCGCGCGACGTACGGACGCGAAGCCGAGCTGCTGCCACCCCCGCACGGGATGGACGCCTCCGCACCCCGCGAGCCCGTGCCCGAGCTCGCGGACTGGGACCCCGGCTACGCCCTCGTCGTCTCCCGGCTGCTGCCATACAAGAACGTCGACGCCGTCATCGAGGCCGTGCGCGGCACCGGCCGCCGGCTGGTGGTCGTCGGTCGTGGCCCGGAGGAGGGGCGGCTGCGTGCGACGCTGCCCGACAACGTGCACCTGTTGGGCGGGTTGAGCGACGCACAGCTGCGATCGGTGTACGCCGGCGCGGGGGTGCTCGTCGCTGCCAGCCACGAGGACTTCGGCCTCGCGCCGCTGGAGGCCGCCGCCTTCGGAGTGCCGGCCGTCGCCCTGCGCGGGGGCGGGTTCCTCGAGACGGTGCTCGAGGGCGAGACCGGGGTGTTCTTCGACCAGCCGGACCCCGACCAGGTAGCCGCGGCCCTGGCGGCGTCGGATCGCCACGACTGGGACCCTGCAAGACTGCGAGCCCGGGCCGAGGAGTTCGGCGAGGCTCGCTTCATCGCCCGGATCCGACAGATCGCGTCAGAGGAAGGGAGGCGAGCCTGACGTGCGGCCCGAAGGCATCCGCCTCCTCCCGTGGCTCGTCGGCGCCGTCGACCTGCTGATGCTGGCCGTCGCGACCGTGCTTGCCATCCGGTTCCGGCTGACTCTCTCGATCTTCGACACCGCCGCCGACCTCCTCGAGAACACCGCCCTCGCCAGCGTGTTCTTCGTCGCCACGTGGCTGGTGCTGCTGGGGTTCTTCGGCACCTACGAGCGCCACGTGTTCGGAGCCGGCACCGAGGAGTTCAAGCTCGTCGTCAACGCCTCGTTCTTCACCGCCGCCCTCGTGGCGACCATGGCCTACCTCATGCAGTACCCGCTCTCCCGCGGCTTCTTCCTCCTCTACTTCCCCATCGGGGTCCTGCTGCTCCTCGTCGGCCGCCTGGCCATGCGGCGCACCCTCCAGCGCCTCCGAAGCGCCGGACACTTCACCGAGCGGGTGCTGCTCGTCGGCACGCCGGGCTACATCGGCGAGATCCACACGGTGCTGGCCCGCGAGGCGTGGCTGGGCTACGAGGTGATGGGGTGCCTGGTGCCGCCCGAGTACGCCGGGCTCGAGGTGACCTCGGCCGGGGTGCCGGTGCTGGGCCTCACGGGCGAGGTGCGGCAGGTCGTCGACGACGTCTCCCCCGACATCGTCTTCTTCACCGCCGGCGCGGTCAGCTCGTCCACCGCCCTGCGCCGCCTCGCGTGGGACCTCGAGGACCACGCCGACGTGCAGATCATCGTCGCCCCCAACGTCACCGACGTATCGAGCGAGCGGGTGCGCATCCGCCCGGTCGCCGGCCTGCCGCTGATGCACCTCGGCCGGTCGCGGTCGCAGCTGGCCACCAACGACGCCAAGCGCGCCTTCGACGTCGTGGGAGCGCTGCTCGTCCTCGCCGTGGTGTGGCCGCTGCTCCTGGCACTCATGGTGTGGATCAGGCGGCACGACGGCGGGCCCGCGCTGTTCCGCCAGACGCGCGTGGGCCGCGACGGAGCCCACTTCACCTGCCTGAAGCTGCGGTCGATGTCGGTCGACGCCGAGGAGCGCATCGCCGAGGTCGAGGCCCGCGACCACGTGCTGCTCAAGAGCACCCGGGACCCCCGCGTCACCCGGCCGGGGCGGTTCATCCGGCGCTACTCCCTCGACGAGCTGCCGCAGCTGTGGAACGTGCTCCGCGGCGAGATGAGCCTGGTCGGGCCGCGTCCCCCCCTGCCGTCGGAGGTCGAGCAGTACGAGGACGACATGCTCCGCCGCCTCAACGTGATGCCGGGGATGACCGGTCTCTGGCAGGTCTCGGGCCGGTCGGACCTGTCCTGGGAGGACACCGTCCGGCTCGACCTCTACTACGTCGACAACTGGTCGATGGTGCAGGACCTGCTCATCCTGGCGCGCACGGTCACCGCCGTGCTCGCCAGCCGCGGCGCGTACTGAACCGCCGCTCGGTCAGGACCGGGCGGCCTTCGCCTCCCTGCGACGGCGCCCCTTGCCCGCGGTGGAGTAGGCCTCGAGCGAGGCGTACTCGGCCTTGTAGCCGCCGTAGCCCCCGTAGCCGTCGTAGCCGCCGCCGTAGGCGATGGCGGAGGCGCCCTTGACCGGCGCCTTGTTGAGCACGACGCCGAGCAGCCGGCTGCCGACCTGGTCGAGGATGCGGCGGCAGTGCTGGCTCTGCTCGATGTGGGTCTTCCCCGCCGCCTGCACGAGCAGCGCGCCGTCGCAGAACGCCGACAGCAGGCCCGCGTCGGTCACCGGGAGCAGCGGCGGGGCGTCGAGGATCACGAGGTGGTCGTGCGAGAGGTCGTCGACGAACTGCTTCATCCGCAGCGAGCCGAGCAGCTCGCTGGGGTTCGGCGGGATGCGGCCGGCGGGCAGCAGGCTCAGGTTGGGCGTCCCGCTCTCGACGATGACGTCGCGGACGTCCACGTCGCCGGCGAGCGCCTGGGTGAGGCCGACGGCGCCGTCGACCTCGAAGGTCGTCGCGATGGTCGGGCGGCGCAGGTCGGCGTCGACGAGCAGCACGGGCGTGCCGGCCTGGGCCACGAGCCGCGCGATGTTGGCCGACACGGTCGACTTGCCCTCCCCGGCCAGCGCCGAGGTGACCACGATGCGCCGCGGCTCGTTGTCGACGTCGACGAAGCGCAGGTTCGTGCGCAGCTGCCGGAACGCCTCGGCCGCCCGGCCAAGGTCGCCGCGCACGCCGCGGTGGGCGCGGCCGAGCGCGTCCTCCTTGGGGATGATGCCGAGCACGGCGGCGCCGGTGGCCTCCTCGACGTGCTTGGCCGAGCGGATGCGCCGGTCGACGAGTCGCCGCGCGATGAGGACGGCGTACGCCAGGACGAGCCCGCCGGCGGCGCCCTCCATCGCCGCGCGGCGGTAGTCGGGCGTGAACGGGGCGCCGGGCAGCTGTGCCGGCTGGAGCGGGACGATCCGGGTCAGGGGCTCTCCTCTGGGCGCCTCCCCGGTCTCGATCTCCTGCGCCACGACCACCACGGCGTCCACGACGGCGTTGGCCAGGTCGCGCGCCTCCTCCGGCGTGGTGCCCGTCGCGGTCACGGTGAGCGCGTTGACCGAGGCGTCGACGGACGCGGAGAACCGGCCGGCGATCGCCTCGGGCGGGACCTCGAGGCCGAGGTCGTCGACGACCTGCTCGGCCACGGGCGCCGTGGAGACCAGGAACGCGTAGAGCACGGCCTTGTCCTCGGCGAGCTGGGTGTTGCCCTGCTCCTCGCCCGGGGTCGTGGCCTGCCCGACCCGGACCAGGCCCGACGACGTCGCCGCGTAGAGCACCGGCTCGCGCGTCGTCTTGGCGACCATGAGGAGCGCGCCGAGGACGGTGCAGCCGATCAGCACCCAGACGTAGGCCCGGGTGAGGCGTACGAAGTCCCCGAACGTCATGCGCGCGAGTCTAGGGCGCGCGACCGGGCCGACCACCCGAAACGGCGAGACGCCGGCTGGCACCATGGGGGCATGAGCGATGAGGGCGAGGGCCGGTCGGCGCCCATCGCCGCGCGGGTGCACCTCGCCCACGCCGTCGTGCAGAAGCTCGCCGACGACCGCTCGATCGACCTGCTGCACCTCAAGGGCCCGGCGGTCCTGCCCGGGCTGCGCCCCGAGGGCCGGCAGTCCAGCGACGTCGACGTCCTGGTGCGGCCCAGCCACCTGCCGCGCCTGGTCGCGGCGCTCGAGTCCGTCGGCTTCGAGCAGCGCACCGACTTCTCGACCGGGTCGGTGTTCGCCCACGCCGCCAACTGGTGGCACGACGACTGGGGCTGGGTCGACGTGCACACGAGCTGGCCGGGCGTCATGCTGGACGCCGAGGCCGCCTTCGACGTGCTGGCTCGGACCAGCGTCCAGCGCCAGATCGCGCACTGGGACTGCCCGGTGCCCGATCGCACCGCCCAGCGGCTCATCCTCGTCCTGCACTCCGCCCGCTCCGAGGGCACGACGGACGTCGACCACGCATGGCTGGGCGCCGAGCCGGCCGAGCGGGACGACGTGCGCCGCCTCGCCGCCGAGCTGCGTGCCGAGGTGGCCCTCGCCGCCGGCATCGGCGAGCTCGACCGGCACCGCGGGGCACCGACGTACGCCCTCTGGCGTCACTTCACCGAGGGCGGCAGCCGGTTCGACGAGTGGCGTGCCCGGTTCGCGGCGGCACCGACCGTGCGCGCCAAGGTCGCCCTGCTGACGGCCGCGATGCGCGTCAACCGCGACCACCTCCGGATGGAGCTGGGACGTCCGCCCACGCGCGAGGACGTGCGGGCGCGCCAGCGGCTCCGCGTGAAGAAGGCGGTGGCGGAGCTCTCCGACCGGATCGGGCGGTCGTGACGCGCTACCGGATCGCCGACGACGTCGCGTGGGTGAGCGAGGAGGGCCTCGACGGCGGTGACGCGCCGACGGCGTACCTCACCCGCGTGCCGAAGGGGCCGCCGATCCTGCTGGAGGGGTCCGGGTGCGTGGTGTGGCTCGCCCTCGCGGAGGGAGGCACGATGGAGGACGTGGTCGCGGCGGCCGCCGCGATGGCGGGCGCCGGGGCCGAGGACATCCGCGACGACGTGGAGACCCTGGTCGACCAGCTGGTCGTCATCGGCGTCGTGCGCGAGGACTGACCAGCAGCGCCCCGAGCGCCGCCCCCAGCGTGTTGGCAGCCACGTCCTGCCACGTCCCCTCGCGCGCCAGCCACAGCCCCTGGACGAGCTCGATCGCGGTCGACCCGGCCGCGGCGGCCAGCGCCGCCTGCCACCACGGCCGCCGCGTGAGCAGCACGAACAGCGCGCCCAACGGCACGAACAGCACCACGTTGAGCAGCACGCCGTAGTGCTCGGGGGCCACCCACGCGGGGGCGATCGGCCAGTCGTGACGGAACCGGACGTAGCACGCGACGGTGAGGCGGTTGAGCGCCCAACCCCACGGGCCCGCGACCAGCACCGCGAGACCGACGAGGTAGACCGCCGCGAGGCCGACCAGGAACCGACGTCCGCGCGACCAGTCCACGCGGCCACCCTAGAGTGACCCGCGTGAGCCGAGGAGGGACGTCGCCCGAGGTGGTCGTCGAGGCCCTCGGCGTGCCGATCGGCATCCCGGTCACCGGCGCGGCCGCCGACCGGCTGCGGCGGCAGTGGAGCCGCGCCCTCACCGACCGGGAGCCGGCCACCGTCGTGGACCTCGAGCACCTCGACGGGCACGACCCGGTCGCCCTCGACTACGCCCTCACCTCACGCGTGACCCTCGCCGCCCTCGATGCCACGGCCGGGTCGCGCGTGAACCTGCACGCCGGCGCCGTCGCCGACGACGAGGGCCGGGCGCTCGCGGTGGTCGGTGCGTCCGGCGCGGGGAAGACGACCGCGGTCCACCACCTCGCTCGCCGCCTGGGCTACCTCTCCGACGAGACCACGTCGGTCGACGAGGGCCTCCTCGTCCATCCGCACCCCAAGCCGCTGTCCGTCATCACCGACGCCGACGCCCCCCGGGTCAAGCAGTCGCTGTCACCCGACGACCTCGGTCTCCTGCGCGCGCCGGCGACGTCGTACCTCCACCGGATCGTGCTGCTGCACCGCGGGGAGGACGACTCCGGCCTGGCGCCCCTCGCGCCGGCCCGGGCGATCGCGGAGATCGTGTCGCAGACGTCGTCGCTGCCGCGGCTGGAGGACCCCGTCCGACGCCTGGCCGACATGCTCGACGCGTGCGGTGGCGCCTGGGGGCTGCGCTACCGCGAGCTCGAGCACTGGGTCGACGACCTCGTCGGCCTCCTCGACGTCGAGGGGCAGCCGCCGCTCCCCCGACTGCACCACCCCGGGCGCCGGACCGACGACCCCGCCGGCGACGACCCCGCACCCCACGCCTGGGTGCGGGCCTCGTGGCGCGACGCGGTGGAGTACGACGACGAGCTGGTGGTGATGGTCGGCGACCGCGTGCACGTCCTCGCCGGCCTCGGCGTCGTGCTGTGGCTCGTCCTCGAGGTCCCGCGGACCACCGACGACCTCCTCGCCGAGGTGCGCGAGCTCTGGGGGGACCACCCGGACGCCGTCGGGCTCGTCACCGGCGCCCTCGAGCTGCTGGCGCACGAGGGGCTGCTCCGCGCGCCCGACGCGGCCGGCTGAACCGGCCCCCACCCGCGGCCGCGGAGCACGCTCGGGCCCGCGGGTAACGTGCGCGGCATGACCGCCCGCCGCCAGCTGCCCACCGACGAGGCCCGCGACCTGCTCGCCCTCACCCGCGAGATCGCGACCAAGGAGCTCGCCCCCCGCTCGGCCGAGGCGGAGGCCACCGAGACCTTCCCGCGCGACGTCTTCCGGATGCTCGGCCAGGCCGGGCTGCTGTCCCTGCCCTACCCCGAGGAGCACGGCGGGGGCGACCAGCCCTACGAGTTCTACCTCCAGGTGCTGGAGGAGATCGGTGCCGTGTGGTCGTCGGTCGGGGTAGGAGTGTCGGTGCACGCCCTGTCCTGCTTCGGGCTGGCCCACTTCGGCACCGACGAGCAGCGGGCCGAGTGGCTGCCCGACATGCTGGGCGGTGAGCTGCTCGGCGCGTACTGCCTCTCCGAGCCGCACGCCGGCTCCGACCCGGCCGCGATGCGCACCACCGCCCGCCGCGACGGCGACTCCTACGTCCTCAACGGCGCGAAGGCATGGACGACCCACGGCGGTCACGCCGACTTCTACAAGGTGATGGCGCGGACCTCCGACGACCGCAACGGCATCTCCTGCTTCCTCGTGCCCGCCTCCGCGGAGGGCCTGTCGGCCGACCCGCCCGAGCGCAAGATGGGCCTGACCGGCTCGGCCACCGCGACGATGCGCTTCGACGGCGTGCGCGTGCCCGTGGAGCGCAGGCTGGGCGCGGAGGGCGAGGGCCTGCGGATCGCGCTCGCCGGGCTGGACTCGGGCCGGCTCGGCATCGCCGCGGTGGCCGTCGGCCTCGCGCAGGGCGCCCTCGACGCCGCGGTGGCGTACGCCAAGGAGCGCGAGACCTTCGGCACGAGGATCATCGACCACCAGGGACTGGCCTTCGTCCTGGCCGACATGGAGGCCGCGATCGTCTCGGCGCGCGCGACCATGCTGCACGCCGCCCGCCTGCGCGACGCGGGCCTGCCGTTCTCCCGCGAGGCCTCGATCGCCAAGCTCGTCGCGACCGACAACGCCATGAAGGTCACCACCGACGCCGTGCAGGTCCTCGGCGGCTACGGCTACACCCGCGACTTCCCCGTCGAGCGCTACATGCGCGAGGCGAAGGTCATGCAGATCTTCGAGGGCACGAACCAGATCCAGCGCATGGTGATCTCGCGCTCGCTGGCGAGGGACAACGCCGGCCTGATCGGCTGAGGCCGGCCGCGGTCGGCCCGCGGTCGGCCGCGCCACCCACCGATCTCACACGTCGGTGACGCGCACCCCCGCGTGCGCCTTGTAGCGCCGGTTGATGGCGATCAGGTTGGCCGTCAGGGCCTCGACCTGGTGGGCGTTGCGGAGGCGACCGCCGTACATCCCTCGCATGCCCGGCACCACGTCGGCCAGCGCCTGGACGAGGTCGGTCGCCTCGCGGTCGTCACCGAGGACGAGGACGTCGGTCTCGACCCGCTCGACGTCGGGGTCCAGCAGCAGGACCGCGCTGACGTTGTGGAACGCGCCCACGACGCGCGACTCCGGGAGGATGGCGGCGGCCTGCTGGGTGGCCGAGCCCTCCTCGACCGGCAGGGCGTACGCCCCCTGCTTGTCGAAACCGAGGGGGTTCACGCAGTCCACGACGACCTTGCCGGCCAGCTCGCTGGTGAGCGAGGAGAGCAGCTCGGCGTGGCCCTCCCACGGCACGACGACCAGCACGACGTCGCCCGCCGCGGCGGCCTCGTGGTTGTCCGCCCCGCGCACCCGGCCCACGTCGCCGAGCCCCGTGGCGGCCTCGCGCGCCCGGTCCGCGCTGCGCGAGCCCAGCACGACGTCGAGGTCCGCGGCCGCGAACCGGCGGGCCAGGCCCCGCCCCTGCGGCCCCGTGCCGCCCAGGACGGCGATGGTCAGCGAGGCGAGGTCGTGGTCGGTCATTGCGCCGACGCTAGCGAACGGCCCGACCCGTCCGGTGCCCGCCCGTCCCGTGGGTGCGGACGAGCGGCCCACCCCTCCGTGGGTTGTCCACCCTCCAGGTGCGAGCGAGCGTGGAGGCATGACCAAGCGCATCGCATTCCTGACCGCTCTCGAAGGTGTCGAGGAGGTCGAGCTCACCAAGCCGTGGCAGGCCGCCGTCGACGCCGGCCACACCGCCGAGCTGCTGTCGCTGGACGAGGGCGAGGTCCAGCTCTTCCAGCACCTCGACAAGTCCTCCACCCAGCGCGTCGACCGACGCGTGAGCGACGTGGCCGTCGCCGACTACGACGCCCTCGTCCTGCCCGGTGGCGTCGCGAACCCCGACGCCCTGCGCATGGACGAGGAGGCCGTCGCGTTCGTGCGTGACTTCATCGACTCCGGCAAGCCCGTCGCCGCGATCTGCCACGCCGCCTGGACCCTCGTCGAGGCCGACCGCGTGCGGGGCAAGCGGGTGGCGAGCTGGCCGAGCCTCCAGACCGACATCCGCAACGGCGGCGGCGACTGGGTCGACGAGGAGGTCGTCGTCGACGGCAACCTCATCACCAGTCGGAACCCCGACGACATCCCGGCCTTCTCACAGGCGCTGCTCGAGGCCCTGTCCTCGCGGTGAGGCCCGGCCGGGGCCGGTGGACGTCCGGCCTCGGCGTCGACTACCCCGGCTGGACCAGCCAGCGGCCCAGCAGCGTCCCGTCCTGCTCGAGCAGCAGGGCGGGACGCAGCCGCACGTCCACCTGCGCACCGGTCGCCATGCGCACGGCGTCCCCGCCGGCCAGGCGCGGCACCACGGTCCAGCACAGCTCGTCGACGACGCCGGCCGCCAGCAGGTCCGCGAACAGCGACGGCCCGCCCTCGCAGAGGATCTCGCTCCACCCCCGGTCGGCCAGCGCCGGCACGAGGGCGGCGAGGTCGATGTCGTCCTCGCCGAGCACGAGCACGTGCTCGTCCCCGAGCCGCTCCCGGGCGGCGTCGAGGCCCTCCGACGAGGCCACGGTCGCCATCAGCACGCGGCCGCGCGGCGCCTCGCGCAGCGTCGGCGGCACGTCGGCCGACCGGCTCACGACGACCAGCGGCAGCGGTGGGACGTCGTACCCCTCCGTGCGCAGCGTCCCCGCGCCGACCACCAGGCAGTCCGCCCGGCTGCGCAGCATGTGGAAGACCCGCTTGTCGGCGGCGTTGTTGATGCTCTTGCTCAGCCCGTCGCCACCCTGGGCGGCGCCGTCGACCGTGCTGACGAAGTTCACCCGCAGCCAGGGCCGACCGTCCGGGGCGTACGCCGCCGCCAGCTCCTCGTCGGACAGGTCGGCCAGTCGTCGCAGCTCGAGGGGGTCGCTCACCCCCCTACTGTTGCACCGTGATCTCGCTCGCCGACCTGGCCGCCCTCCAGAACGCCCACGGCGACGCCTGGGCCGCCCCGGTCGCGCCCGTCGTGCTCGACGGGCCGCGGGGGCCGGCCGTCATCGGCGACGGGCCGGTCACGCTGATGGGTTGCATCAACCTCTCGCGCGACTCCACCTACCGCGAGAGCATCGCGACCAGCCCCGCCGACGCCGTGCGGATGGGACGCATCCAGGTGGCGCAGGGCGCCGCGATCGTCGACCTGGGCGCGGAGTCGAGCACCGCCGCGGCCGCCCGGGTCTCCGCCGATGACCAGGTCGCCACCCTGGTGCCGGCCGTCGAGGGGCTCGCCCCGGAGACCGTGGTCTCGGTGGAGACCTACGAGCCCGACGTCGTGCGCGCCTGCCTCGACGCCGGGGCGCGGGTCCTGAACATGACCGGCCGGCAGCACGAGGACGAGATGCTCGCGCTCGCCGCGGAGTACGACGCTGCGGTCGTGATGTGCTTCGGCACGACCACCAACGTCCGCGAGGTCGCCGACGTGCCTCCCGACGACGACCCGGTCCCGGCGCTGCTCGACCACTTCGCGCCGCGGCTCGCTCGCGCCCGCTCGCTCGGGGTGGACAAGGTGGTGATCGACCCGGGCATGGGCTTTTACTACGGCAACCTCGTCGAGCCGATGACCCGTGCCCGCCACCAGGCGCGGGTGCTGGCGCAGACGTTCCGCCTGCGGCCGCTGGGCGTGCCGGTCTGCAACGCGCTCCCGCACACGTACGACATCTTCGGCGACGAGTTCCGCAAGGCGGAGGGGTTCTACGGGACGATCGCCGCGCTCGGCGGTGCGCACCTCCTGCGCATCCACGAGGTGGCCCACCTGCGCGTGGTGCTCCGGGGGCTCATGGAGCTCGAGGTTCGCTGACCGTCACCGTGCAGGCAGCTCGCTCCGACGAGCCGGTGGCCCACGCTCAGGCGGCGAGGGCGTGACGCCCACCTGCCTGCACGGTGCGCCGGACGACGACGTCGGCGATCGCGGCCGCCACGTCGTGGGCCCGAACATCACGTCGGACCAGGAGAACCGGAGCACGACGAGCCCCAGCCGCGCCGCCGAGGTGTAGCGGTCGACGTCGCGCTGCAGGCCGGCCCTGGTCCAGTGGTGTCCTCGAACGACTCCGCCCCGCTGCCGGAGTCATCCACAGGCCGCGGTCGTGCACCAGGACGGCCGTCCGGGCACGCCGGCCGGAGGCGGGCGCGGCCTCAGCCGGCGTACCCCTGGGGGTTCTGCGACTGCCACCGCCACGCGTCGGCCGCCATCTCGTCGACGGTCTTCTTCGTGCTCCAGCCGAGCTCGCGGTTGGCCTTGCTCGGGTCGGCGTAGGACACCGCGACGTCACCGGGCCGGCGCGCGACGACCTCGTAGGGGAGCTCGCGGCCGACCGCCCGCTCGAACGCGTGCAGCAGCTCGAGCACGCTGGTGCCGTGCCCGGAGCCGAGGTTCCACACGTTGACGCCCTCGGCGGTGGTGGCGAGCGCCTCGAGTGCGGCGATGTGCCCGGCGGCGAGGTCCTCGACGTGGATGTAGTCGCGCACGCCGGTGCCGTCGGGGGTGTCGTAGTCGTCACCGAAGACCGACAGCTTGTCGCGCTTGCCCACCGCCACCTGGGCGAGGAAGGGCATGAGGTTGTTGGGTGTGCCGGACGGGTCCTCGCCGATCGTGCCGGACTCGTGCGCCCCGACGGGGTTGAAGTAGCGCAGCAGCGCGAAGCGCATCCGCGGCTCGGCCGCGGCCACGTCGCGGAGGATCTGCTCCTGCATGACCTTGGTCCAGCCGTAGGGGTTGGTGGCGAACGTGCGCCGGTCCTCGGTGGCTCCCGCCTGGTCGGTGCCGTAGACCGTGGCACTGGAGGAGAAGACGAGCTTGTCGACGTCGTGCTTCTGCATCGCGCGGACCAGCGAGAACGTGGAGACGAGGTTGTTCTCGTAGTAGTCGAGCGGCTTGGCGACGCTCTCCCCCACCGCCTTGTAGCCCGCGAAGTGGATGACGGCGTCGAAGTCCTCGGCGGCGAAGAGGTGCTCGGTCTTGTCGTAGTCGCACAGGTCGAAGGAATGCGTGGGCAGGCTGGTGCCGGTCAGCGACTCCATCCGCGCCAGCACCGTCGGGTGCGCGTTGCTGAAGTTGTCGACGATGACCACGTCGTGTCCGGCGGCGACGAGCTGGATGACGGTGTGCGAGCCGATGTAGCCGGCACCCCCGCTGACGAGGATCTTCATGAGGCCCACCCTAACGAGCAGCGCCCTGACAGACTGTCGGCCATGCCCTCCGCACTCATCACGGGGATCACCGGCCAGGACGGCCTCTACCTCGCCGAGCTGCTGCTCGCCAAGGGGTACGACGTCCACGGGCTGATCCGCGGCCAGAACAACCCGCGCCGCGAGCTGGTCTCCAAGGTCGTCCCCGACGTGCAGCTGCACAACGGCGACCTGACCGACCTCTCCAGCCTCATGCGCGCCATGCGTGACTCCGAGCCCGACGAGGTCTACAACCTCGGCGCCATCTCGTTCGTGGCCTACTCGTGGGAGAACGCGTTCGTCACCAGCGACGTCACCGGCATGGGCGTGCTCAACATGCTCGAGGCCGTGCGCCTCCACGCCGGCGACGACCCGGCCGCGATCCGCTTCTACCAGGCGTCGAGCTCGGAGATGTTCGGCAAGGTGCAGGAGGTCCCGCAGTCGGAGACCACGCTGCTCTGGCCGCGCTCGCCCTACGGCGTGAGCAAGGTCTACGGCCACTACATGACGATCAACTACCGCGAGTCCTACGGCATGCACGCCTCGTCGGGCATCCTGTTCAACCACGAGTCGCCGCGCCGCGGACCCGAGTTCGTCACCCGCAAGATCAGCCAGGCGGTCGCCAGGATCCACCTCGGCCGGCAGGACTCCGTGGCGCTGGGCAACCTCGACGCGCAGCGCGACTGGGGCTACGCCGGCGACTACGTCGAGGCGATGTGGCGGATGCTCCAACAGGACGAGGGCGACGACTACGTCATCGCGACGGGGGAGACCCACTCGATCCGCGACTTCCTCGACCTCGCGTTCGCCCACGTCGGCATCGACGACTGGAGCAAGCACGTCACGCAGGACCCGCGGTTCATGCGGCCCGCCGAGGTCGAGCTGCTGATCGGCGACGCGTCCAAGGCGAGGGACAAGCTCGGCTGGACGCCGACGGTCTCCTTCGCCGAGCTCGTGGCGATGATGGTGGACAGCGACATCGCGGCGGTCAAGGCGGGCTGGTGACCGCTCGCGCGTTCATCACGGGCATCGGTGGGCAGGACGGCACGTACCTCGCCGAGCGCCTGGTCGGTGAGGGCATGGAGGTGCACGCGCTCGTGCTCTCGTCCGACGGGCACCCGGCGCACTGCCCCGACGAGGTCGTGCTCCACGACGGCGACCTCGGGGACGTGGCGGCCACCCGCAGGCTGGTGCTCGACATCGCGCCGCAGGAGGTCTACAACCTCGCCGCCATCAGCTCGGTCGCCCAGTCGTGGGCCGAGCCGGACCGCACCGCCCACGTCAACGGGCAGGCCGCGGTCGCGCTCATGGAGACCGCACGGCAGGCCGGCGGCGTACGCCTCGTGCAGGCCTCCAGCGCGGAGATCTTCGGCGAGGCCGCCGAGTCGCCGCAGGACGAGCAGACGCCGATCGCGCCGGTGAACCCGTACGGCGCGGCGAAGGCCTTCGCCCACCTCGCCGCCCGGGTCTTCCGGCAGCGCGACGTGCACGTGTCGAGCGTGGTCCTCTACAACCACGAGTCGCCGCGCCGCCACCCCCGCTTCGTGACGCGGAAGATCACCTCGACGGTCGCGGCCATCGCTCGCGGCCGCGCCGACGAGCTGGTGCTCGGCAACCTCGACGCCCGCCGCGACTGGGGCTGGGCGCCGGACTACGTCGACGCGATGGTCCGCGCCGCCCGCGCCGAGGCCCCGTCGGACTACGTCGTCGCCACCGGGACGGCCCACTCGGTGCGTGACTTCGTCGCCGCGGCGTTCGCCGCCGCCGGCATCGACGAGTGGGAGCACCTGGTGCGCCAGGACGAGGCGTTCCTCCGGCCGGCCGACCCGACCGAGCTGGTCGGCGACGCCGGACGGGCTCGCGAGGAGCTCGGGTGGGCCCCTACCGTCCACTTCACCGAGATCGTCCGGCGGATGGTCGCCGCGGACCAGGCCGCGGTTGGCTGACCACCCGCCGTCAGTCGAGCGGGATCTCCTCGGAGTTGTCGCGGTCGACGGGCTCGGTGTCCTTCGGTACCTCGACCTCGCCCTCCTGGTCCAGGCTCAGCACCAGCTCGCGCTCGCCGACCTTGGTCCAGCCGATGGTGGTGCGGAAGTCGTCGCGCTCGAGCTGCACCCACGGCTCGGTGGAGTCGAGACCCTCGGCCTTCCGCGTCCAGCCGGCCCCCTCGAGCGCGGTCGCGGCGCGGTCGACCTGCTCGCCCTCCGCGCCGTCGCCGAGCACGACCGCGGTGGCGCGGTAGTCCTCCGCGCGGTAGGTCGACATGCCCTCGCTCTCGACGCGGCCCGTCGCGCGCTCGACGGCGAGGCCCTCCCCGGTCAGCGCCGCCGCCATGTCGCGGAGCTCCGTGTTGACCGCGGACTTCATCGACGCGAGGTCGTCGGCCGCCTGCTCGGGGTCGGGGTCGCCGCACGAGCCGAGGCCCATCGCGAGGGCGAGGGCGAGGAGCAGTCGGAGCGGCAGCAGTCCTGTGCGCATCATGGCCTCATCATCACCGGCGGGCGGTCGTGTCGGAGCGGCCGGGCTGGTCCGCCGTCGGGTCGCGGTCCCACTCCGGGTCGACCGCCGGCCCGTACCACGGGTCGTAGCTCTGCGGGGCCTCGTTGATGTCGCCTCCGTGCCCGTCGACGATGCGCCCGATGTTGTAGAGCGACTCGGTGTCGTTGTCGAGGTAGGAGCTGTGCGCGTCACCGGTGTTGCGGTGCCAGGACCGGTCGACGTCCTCGGCCTCGAAGCGGTGGGCGTCGAAGTCCTCCGAGGAGGGATCCGTGCCCAGGCCGATGCCGAGCTTGCCGATCCAGCCCTCGTCGCCCAGGACCGCGACGAAGTCGCGGCTGTCGCGGCCGACGTAGACGTGGTCGGCTCCCGGCCCGAGGTCGTCGGCGTGGCCGGCCGGACCGGCGCCGGGGCTGCCGATGAGCACCACCTCGTCGACGTCGGAGGCGTCGCCGTGCGTGGCGTACGCCGTGGTGGTCGAGCCGTAGCTGTGGCCGATCGCGGTGAGGTGTGCGGGGTCGTCGGGCCGCGAGGCACGCAGGCCGTCGATCGCGTCGGCGAGGTTGCGTCCGCCCTCCTCGGCCCGCCCCTCGCTCAGCGTCGCCAGGTCCGTGGGGCCGTGCGGGGCGTCGTAGCCGAGCCAGAACATCGTCGCCACGCTCGAGCCGTCGCCGTTGTAGCGCGTCGACTCGTAGAGGTTCATCATCCGGTCGGTGTAGTAGGTGGTGTCGGTCATGTCGGTGTTGATGCCCGGGGTCATGACGGCCACGTCGCTCGCGTGGTCCAGGTCGCCGACCGCCACGGCCACCCGGCCGTCCCCGTCGTAGGCCGCCGGGTCGTAGAGCCAAAGCGTGCCGCCGGGACGGAGCGACGGGTCGAGGGGGTCGGTGTAGGCGTCGGCGTTGACCAGCGCGTCGCGGGCCTGCCCGGCGTTGGCGAGGATGCGGCGCTCCAGCTCGGAGAGGGTGCCGTCGTCGTCCTTGGCGCCCAGCCGGGCGAGGTCGTCGTCGAGCATCACGCGGTTGGCCTGGTCGCGCGCGTCCGCCGGCAGTCCGTCGCCCTGCCCGATCCGCTCGGGGTAGGCAGCGATCACCGCCTCGCGCTCTGCCTCGCTGAGGCCTTCCCACCAGCGCCGGACCTGCTCGGGGCTCGCGCCGCTGCCCGGCGCGCCCGGGCGGTTCATGGCGGACTCCGCGATCGGGGGTACGCCGCCGTCCTCCGACAGCGACTCCGACAGCGTGTCGGCCGCCTCGAAGACCTGCCGCAGGAGCGTCTCGTTCTCACGCACGCGGCGCCGCAGGTCGTCGTCGGCCCTCACCAGATCGCTGTAGCCGGCGCGCAGGTCGACCGACCGCTCCCGGAAGGCGGCGATCTCGTTGTCGGTGGCGTCGGTCGCGGCGTTGATGTCGGCGATGAGCTGGGCTCGCCGGTCGTCGAGGCCGCGCTTGCGCTCGACGAGGTCGTCGTGGTCGGAGACCAGGTCGCGCAGGGTGTCGGCGAAGGCCGTCACCCCGCGGGCGACGCGACGCACCGTGGTCGCCATCGCGGCGTGCTCACCGGAGGCCTTCGCGGAGGCCTCCTTGTAGCCCTGGTAGGCGACACCGGCCCAGCTGCCGAGCTCCTGCAGCTCGCGGGAGCGGTCGGCGAACTCCTCGTAGCGCCCGGCCGCGGTGTAGAGCGTGGTGGCGAGGGCGTCGGCGCCGCCGGCGTCACCCTCGGGCCGCTCGAGCCGGGCGGGGACGGACGCGGGGATCTCGATCGTGACGGTCATCGCCGCGGCCCCAGCCGTCCGTCGAGGTCGCTGAACTGCCGGTCGACGGCGTCGTCGGACGTCGAGTAGTCGTCGGCGGTCGCGTGGAGGGCGCCGACGAACCGCTGCGCGATGGCGGTGCTCTCGTCGGCGTACCCGGCCCAGCGCGACAGGAACGCCGTGGCGGCGCCCTGCACGCTCGGCGGCAGCGCCGACGCCGAGGCGTTGCGGAAGTCGCGTGCGGTGGCGTCCATGAGGGACTCCTGGTCCTCCCACCCGTCGGTGCCGGTCCGCAGGCTCGCGAGCTGCCAGATGAGGTGGCTGCCCATCAGGCACCGCCGTCCAGCGCCTCGCGGACGGCCCGGGGACCGACGACGACCAGGGCCGAGCGGACGCGGACCACGACGCGGGAGCCGCTCGGCACGAGCACCTGGACGTCCTCGCGGCCGAGCCGGGCGGGCCGCCCGGCCAGGACCCGCGGGATCCCGTCGGCCGGTGCCAGGACGTGCCAGCCGTCCTCCTCGACCAACAGGTCCCGTGCCCGCCGCAGGGCGCCGGAGGCGACGACCGGGTCGAGCTCGTCGAAGGTCGCGGTGCCCTGCCACCGCAGCGTGCCGGGCGCACTGCCCGCGAACCAGACGTCGTCGAGGTGGGTCGGCTCCGCGTCGACGCCGAGCGCCGCCCAGAGCGCCGCCATCCGGCCGCGCAGCTGCTCGCGGGCGGTCGCCGGGTCCGTCGTCGGCTCGTCGCCGGCGACCTCGGGCGCGGCGGCCGCCTCAGGAGGGAGTACCACGACGTCGACGTCGGGATGCCGGCGCACGACGGTGGACCAGAACGGGTCCTCGGCGACCTGCCGGGCGGCTGCCGCGCCCGTGACGAGGTCGAGGGTTGACGGGTCCGGCACGGCGCCCTCCTGCGGGTCAGGTCGGGACCGGGGTGGTCCCTGTCCCTGACCCTCCCCCGCCGGTGGCGGGTCGAAACGCGGTCAGCCGTGCTTGAGGAGAGCGGCGAGGTACTCGCCGTAGCCGCTCTTGCGCAGCGGCTCGGCGCGCTCGAGCAGCTCGTCGTCGGTGAGGAACCCCATGCGCCAGGCGACCTCCTCCGGCGCGCCGACCTTGAAGCCCTGTCGGCCCTCGATCGTGCGCACGAAGTTGGAGGCGTCGTTGAGCGAGTCGAACGTGCCGGTGTCGAGCCACGCCGTGCCGCGGGGCAGGACCTCGACCTGCAGGCGTCCCTCCTCAAGGTAGCGGCGGTTGAGGTCGGTGATCTCCAGCTCGCCGCGCGCGGACGGGCGGAGGTCGGCGGCGTACTGCACGACGTCGTTGTCGTAGAAGTAGAGCCCCGGGACCGCGAAGTCGCTCTTGGGGTGCTCCGGCTTCTCCTCCAGCGAGAGCGCCCGGCCCTCGGCGTCGAACTCGACCACGCCGTAGGCCCGGGGGTCGGCGACGTGGTAGCCGAAGACCGCGGCGCCGTCGAGGTCCTTGAAGCGCAGGAGCGTCGTGCCGAGGCCCGAGCCGTAGAAGATGTTGTCACCGAGGACCAGGGCGGACGTGTCCCCGCCGATGTGGTCGGCCCCGATGATGAAGGCCTGGGCGAGCCCGTCGGGGCTGGGCTGCACGGCGAAGGTCAGGTTGATGCCGAACTGCGAGCCGTCGCCGAGCAGCCGGTGGAAGCCGTCGGCCTCGTGGGGCGTGGTGATGATGAGGATGTCGCGGATGCCGGCGAGCATCAGCGTGGACAGCGGGTAGTAGATCATCGGCTTGTCGTAGACCGGCACGAGCTGCTTGCTGATCCCCTGGGTGATCGGGTGCAGTCGGGAGCCGGTGCCACCGGCCAGGATGATTCCGCGCATGGGAGCACCCTAGGGCCACGGTCCGCCCGACGACGCGCAGACGGTTTGGCACCATGTGCGCATGCCGTCCTCCCGTCCCACGTCGAAGCGGCGGCTGGTCCGACCCTCGACGGTCGTCGGCGGCCTCCTGCTGCTGCTGGTCGGCCTGGCCCTGCTCGCCGTCCCGTTCCTCAAGGCGCCCGGTCACGCGCAGGGCGCGAGGACCGACCTCGAGGCGGCGCGCAGCTCGCTGGCGGCGGGCGACGTCGCCTCGGCCGAGGCGAGCGTGCAGAGCGCGCGGCGCCACGCCGACGAGGTGCAGGGCGCGATGCAGGGCATCGGCGGCGACATCTGGAGCCTGGTGCCGGTGCTCGGCGAGCCGGTCGCGGACGTGCGCCACCTCGGCAACGCCCTCGACCACCTGACCTCGGCGGCCGAGGTGGCCGTCGGGACGTGGCCGGCCGTCAACGGCAGGCGGGCCACCCTGTTCGGCAACGGCTCGGTCGACATCCCGACGCTCGACCGGCTCGTGCGGGCAGTCGATGCGGTCAGCACCCACCTCGACACCGCCCAGCTCGAGCTCAGCGAGGTCGGCGACTCCTCCGTCGGTGTCGGCACGCGCCTCGCCGACGCCCGCGACGAGGCGACCCGCGTCGTCAACCCGCTGGCCGCCGCGGCACGCCGTGCCCGTCCGCTCACCGACGTCCTGCCCGAGCTCTTCGGCGCCCAGGGCGAGCGGACCTACCTGCTGGCCCTGCTCAACCCGAGCGAGCAGCGCTTCTCCGGCGGCGCTCCGCTCACGGTGGTGCCGATGGACGTCTCTGACGGCAGGCTGGCGATGGGCGTGGCACGCGACACCTCCGACCCCGACCTCTTCCGCGTCGGCCGCTGGGACAAGGTCGAGGGCAACCCGTTCCACGACGGCAAGCTGCGCCTGTCGACCTCGACGTACGCGCCCGACTGGTCGGTCTCGGGCGAGGAGCTGCTGCGGGGATGGGAGCGGCGCACCGACTCCGAGGTCGACGGCCTCGTGGCGGTCGACGTCGTCGCACTGGCCGACATGCTGCGGATCACCGGGCCTGTCGAGGCCCCCGGCTACGGGACGCTCGACGCCGTTACGTTCACCGAGAAGCTCGTCGGTGACTACGACACCTTCCCCGACAACGAGGCCCGCAAGGAGCTCAACCGCGCGATCGTCCCCCTGTTCGCCGAACGGCTGCTCCAGCCCGGCGACGGCGTGGCGAAGATCGAGTCGCTCCGGGCGTCGGCCCGGGGCCGCCACTTCGCGCTGTGGATGCGTCACCCCGACCTCCAGGCGGCGGTCGCCGACGTCGGCCTCTCCGGGGAGCTCTCCGACACCCCTCACGACTACGTCGCCGTCTTCAACCAGAACACCAACCGGAGCAAGGCGGACTACTGGCAGCAGCGCGACGTGACCAGCGACGTCCGGCTCGCCGAGGACGGGTCGGCCCGCGTGCGGCTGACCGTCTCGGTCCACAACGACTCCCCGCCCTACGTCCAGCCGTTCCCGGACCCCCGCGCCGGGACCTACGTCACCAAGTGGAACGGCATGACGATCGGCGTGTTCCTCCCCGAGGGGGCCGAGGTCACCCGTGCCGTCGCCGGCGGCACGCCCCAGGGCACCCGCGTGTTCGACTACTACGGCCGCCCCTACAAGCTGCTGCGGCTCACGCTGCCGCCCGGCGCGACCCGGGAGGCGGTGCTGGAGTACGACGTGCCGGCGGCCGCGGTCGCACCCGGCGACGGCACCGTGACCTACCGGCTCGACGCGACTCCCCAGGGGCTGGTTCGTCCGCAGGCGCTGTCGGTGACGGTGCACTGGCCCGAGGGCTACGACGTCGACGAGCTGCCGGAGGGCTGGACGCGCACGGGCCGCGGGGTCGCGTCGTACTCCGACCCCGGCCTGGTGACCCAGCCGGGGTTCAGCGTCACCGGGTCGGTCGCTGCGGCCGCTGCGCCCTAGACTCCCCCGCATGGAACGCCTTCTCGTGACCGGAGGCGCGGGGTTCATCGGGTCGAACTTCGTGCACCACGTCGTGAACCACACAGATCTGCACGTCACGGTGCTCGACAAGCTGACCTACGCGGCCTCGCGCGAGTCGATCGCCGGGCTCCCCGAGGGCCGGGTCGAGCTCGTGGTCGGCGACATCGCCGACGACGACGCCGTGGACCCGCTCGTCGCGGCGCACGACGCCGTGGTTCACTTCGCGGCGGAGTCGCACAACGACAACTCGCTGCACGACCCGAGCCCCTTCATCCGCACGAACATCCTGGGCAGCTACACGATCCTCGAGGCGGTCCGCCGGCACGACAAGCGGCTGCACCACGTGTCGACCGACGAGGTCTACGGCGACCTCGAGCTCGACGACCCGAAGCGCTTCACCGAGGACACGCCCTACAACCCGTCCTCGCCCTACTCGGCGTCGAAGGCCGGCTCCGACCACCTGGTCCGCGCCTGGGTGCGCAGCTTCGGCGTCCGGGCGACGGTCTCGAACTGCTCGAACAACTACGGTCCGTGGCAGCACATCGAGAAGTTCATCCCGCGGCAGATCACCAACGTCATCGACGGCATCCGTCCCAAGCTCTACGGCTCCGGTGAGAACGTCCGCGACTGGATCCACGCCGACGACCACTCCTCGGCCGTCCTGGCGATCCTCGAGCGGGGCCGCATCGGCGAGACGTACCTCATCGGCGCCGACGGCGAGAAGAACAACCTCGAGGTGGTGCGCCTGATCCTCAGGCTGATGGGCCGGTCGGAGGACGACTTCGACCACGTCACCGACCGCGCCGGTCACGACCTGCGCTACGCCATCGAGTCCGGCAAGCTGCGCCAGGAGCTGGGCTGGCAGCCGAGGTTCCAGGACTTCGAGTCGGGCCTCGCCGACACGATCCGCTGGTACCAGGAGCACGAGGACTGGTGGCGCCCCCACAAGGACGCGACCGAGGCCAAGTACGCGGAGAAGGGCCAGTGAGCCTGCCGTCCCTCGAGACCACGCCGATCCCGGGCCTCGTCGTCGTACGCCTCGACCGGCGCGACGACGACCGGGGGTTCTTCAAGGAGAACTGGCAGCGCGAGAAGATGCTCGCGATCGGGCTACCGGACTTCGGTCCGGTGCAGAACAACGTCTCGTTCAACACCGACCGGGGCGTCACCCGGGGCATCCACACCGAGCCGTGGGACAAGTTCGTCTCCCTCGCGACCGGCCGCGTCTTCGCCGCCTGGGTCGACATGCGGGAGGGGGACACGTTCGGGACGACCTTCACCCTCGAGATGGACACCTCGGTCGCGGTCTTCGTGCCGCGCGGCGTCGGCAACAGCTACCAGACGCTGGAGGACGCGACGGCCTACACCTACCTCGTCAACGAGCACTGGCGCCCGGGCATCGCCTACCCGGCCCTCGCGCTCGACGACCCGACGGTCGCGATCGACTGGCCGATCCCGCTGTCGGAGGCCATCGTCAGCGAGAAGGACCGCGGCAACCCCGCACTCGACCCCGCCACCGCCATCGCCCCTAAGCGGACCCTCGTCCTCGGCGCCGGGGGCCAGCTCGGCCGCGCCCTCGCCGCGGCGTTCCCCGGAGCCGACACCCGCACCCGCGCGGAGCTCGACGTGAGCGACGCCGAGGCGGTGGCCGCGTTCCCCTGGCACGAGTACGCCGTCGTGCTCAACGCTGCGGCGTACACCGCCGTCGACGCCGCGGAGACGCCGGAGGGCCGCCGGGCGGCCTGGGCCGCCAACGCCTCGGCGCCGGCGACGCTCGCCGGGCTGTCCCGCCAGCACGCCTTCACGCTCGTGCACTACTCCACGGAGTACGTCTTCGACGGCACGGCGCCGCTCGCACCGGGGCACTCCGAGGACGAGCCGCTGTCCCCGCTCGGGGTCTACGCCCAGTCGAAGGCCGCCGGCGACCTGGCGGTGGGCCTCGCGCCGCGCCACTACGTGCTGCGCACCTCGTGGGTGATCGGCGAGGGCAGGAACTTCGTGCGCACCATGCAGGCGCTCGCGGAGAAGGGCGTCTCGCCCAGCGTGGTCGAGGACCAGGTCGGGCGGCTGACGTTCACCGAGGAGCTGGTCCGCGCCACGCGGCACCTGCTGGAGACCGGCGCCGCGTTCGGCACCTACCACGTCTCCAACGGCGGCCCCGCGATGTCGTGGCGCGAGGTCGCCCAGGCCGTCTTCGCCCGGTCCGGCCGGCGGGCCGAGGACGTCTCCGGCACCACCACGACGGCGTACGCCGAGGGGGTGTTCGCGCAGGGCAACCCGTTCGCGCCGCGCCCGCTCAACTCGGCGATGTCGCTGGACAAGCTCCGCGCCACCGGCTTCGAGCCGGAGGACGCGATGGCCGCCCTCGACCGCTACCTGGGCCGGCCCGGCATTTAGCGGGGCGAGGTCACCTCGCGGAGGGCGGGGCGGACGTCGGCGAGGTAGACGAGCGCCGCGATGGTGAACACCAGGCTGATGATGTTCAGCGGCGACCCCAGCAGGATCAGCTGCGCGGCGAAGCCGAGCCCGGTGATCGCGCACCACGCCTGCTTGGTCAGCTTGCCGGCCGCGTCGTAGGCCTCGGCCGACCACATCAACGAGCTAACGAACGCGAAGCCCTTGATCGCGAGCAGCACCACGAGCACGACGAGGAAGAACGTGCCCTGGACCTCGTAGATGTTCACCGCACCAGAGTAGGGGAACGCAGGAAGGCCCCCGTCCGCGCGGACGGGGGCCTCCTGCTCCGGAACGACTGCGGGCTGCGCTCGCGACGGCCGGCTCGCGTCAGTCGCCGACCTTCTGGGCGGCGTCGGTGACGGCCTGCGCGGCGCTGGCAGCGGTCTTCCTCGCCGCGGCGGCGGTGTCCTTCGCGCTGCCCCCGGCGGCGCTCGTCTTGCGGGCGGCCGTCCTGCGTGCGGTGGTCGCTGCGGCCTTCTTGGCCGCGGCCTTCCGCGTGGCCTTCTTCGCGGTCGGCTTCGGGGCCGGCGCGACCTTGGTGGCAGCGGTCCTGTCAGCGGCGTCGGCATTCGCCTCGGCGGCCTCCCTGGCCTGCGCGGCGGTGGCCTTGGCTCCGGCGACGGTGGACCGCGCCGAGGAGACGGTGGCGGTGGTCGACTCCTGGCGGCGGATGCGACCCACCAGCGACTCGCCCCGCTTGACCAGGTCGGCGTAGGCGGCGTTGGCGGCCGCGACGTTCTCCCCGAGCAGGCTGGAGACCTGGGTGGTGATCTTGGCCGGGTACGTCCTGGCGCCGGCCCGGAGCTCGGCGACCCGGGCCTCGACGGCGGCGCGCTGCACCCGGGCGTCCAGCCTCTGCACGGCGGCGACCCGCTTCTGCACGTCGCCGACGGCCTCACGGACGGCCTCGACGGCGAGGTCGGTCGCCCCGACCCCGGCCAGGACGGGCTTGAGGGCCTCGGTGACGTCGAGCTTGATGTCGAACCTGCTGGGCATGTGGTGCTCCTTCTGCTGCGGGGCCCGGGCGGATCTCACTCGGGCGGGTCGGTGGGTCGTGCGGTGGTGGCCTCGGGAAGGTCGTTCAGCGCGAGGAACGACGCGTAGACGTCGAGGAGCGAGTTCTTCTGCCGCTCGGTCAGGCCGGTGTCGGCGAGGATCGCGAGCTCCACCGATCCGGCCTGTCCCGGATCGGGGTGGACGATCCCGGCGCGCACGTAAAGCTGCTCGGCCGAGACACGGAGCGCCCGCGCGAGCTGCTGGAGGACCTCGGCCGACGGCTTGCGCAGGCCACGCTCGATCTGGCTCAGGTAGGGGTTGCTCACGCCGACCTGGTCGGCGAGCTGCCGCAATGACAGTTGGGCGGCGAGGCGGTGCTCCTTGAGGTAGTCCCCGAGCGAGCCGATCGAGCCGGCGACGGCCTTGGTGGCCCGGTCGCCCGCCTTCGTGCTCCTGTCCTTGGCCATGCCTCCCAGTGTGCTAACAACGGTTAGCAGCCGCAACCCCGCAGAACGGTGAGCAGCCTCACAAAAGCCATCCCTATCGTGATGGAAGGCGCTAGCTAGAAGGCAGCACGGATCTCGCCGACGGGCTTGCCGCCGCCCATCAGCGGGAGTCGGCCGGTGGCGGCAACGGCGGCGGCGTCGACGCCGTCCTCCTCGAGGACGCCGGACCGGCGCAGCGCCTCGGCCATCAGCACGGGTCGCACCCGCGCCGCGCCGTCGTCTGTCTTGAGGGCCCACGCCCGCCCGTCGGGCACGGCGACGGCGTAGCAGGACTCGGCGCCGGCCTTCCCGATCAGGCCGGGCACCGCGCGGTGCAGCGCCAGCTCGTCGCGGGTGGTGCCGCTAACGAGCTCCGGGTGGCGCCTGATCGCCTCCGCGACCCGGTGTGCCGGGCCGTCGGTCGCCGTGGCGAGGTGGGCGAAGGCGCGGGCGAGCCCGGTGAGCGAGGTGGCCAGCAGCGGGGCGCCGCAGCCGTCGACGGCGACCGCGGCGACGGGCTCCCCGGTCACCCGGGCGAAGGTGTCGTGGATCGCGACCTGCAGCGGATGGGCGGGGTCGAGGTAGGTGGCGGTGTCCCAGCCCCGGGCGACGCAGGTCGCGAGCATCGCGGCGTGCTTGCCGGAGCAGTTCATCAGGATCGGCGCCCTGGCTCCGCCCGCGCGGACCACGGCTTCCCGGGCGGCGTCGTCGAGCGGGTAGTCCGCCGGCGTCTGCAGGGCGGACTCGTCGAGCCCTGCCGAGGCGAGCGTGCGGCGTACCCCCTCGACGTGGAACGGCTCGCCGGAGTGGGACGCGCACGCGAGCGCGAGCAGGTCGTCGGGCAGGTCCAGGCCGAGGTCGACCATCGCGAGCGCCTGGAGCGGCTTGTTGCACGACCGCGGCAGGACCGGTGCCGCGACCTCGCCGACCGACCACTCGACGGTGCCGTCCGCGGCCAGTGCCACCACGGACCCGTAGTGGTGTCCCTCCACGAACCCCGACCGGACGATCTCGGCGACGACGGGCAGACCAGCGGCGGCGGCAGACGACATGGGCGCAGGCTACTTCTCGCCCGGGTGAGAGGATGCGCGGGTGATCCAGCACTGCCCGACGCCGACCGAGCTCGACGACCTCGAGCTCCTCGCCTCCGGCGCCTACGCGCCGCTCCGCCGTTTCAACGAGCCGGGCAGCGTCGTCACCCTCCGGCTCCCCGAGGGCGTCGACGAGGCGGAGCTGGTGGACCCGGAGGGGCTGCCGCTGGCGCGGGTGTCGGCCGACGGGTCGCTGGAGCCGCTGACCCACGCGCAGTACGGCCCCTTCCGCCGGCTCCACCTCACGCCCGCCGAGGTCCGTGCGCAGCACGCCGGCGCCACCTTCGTCCCCGTCGCCGATGCGCTCACCGACGGCGACCTGGCGCAGCTGCGCGAGCTCGGCCGCGTGGTGCTGCTGGCCCTGACCGGCACCGGCACCGCCACCCTCTCCCCCGTCGCCCTGGTCCGGGCGAGCCTCGCGGCGGCCGAGCTGCTCGGCGACGCGACCGTCGTCGCGGTGCCGTTGCCGTCCCACGGCGACGCCGAGGCGGACCACGCCCTCGGCACGCAGGTGGTCGCGACCTACGCCGGGGGCGACCCCGTGCGTGCCCTGGCGGACCACGACGGGGACCTGCCGGCCCCGATCGCCGCCATCGTCGACGAGGACCGGCCCGCGGCTGACGAGCAGGGCCTCGTCCTCTTCTTCACCGGGCTCTCAGGGAGCGGCAAGTCCACCCTCGCCCGCGCCCTGATGGACCTGCTGCTCGAGCGCGGCGGCCGCACGGTCACCAGCCTCGACGGCGACGTCGTACGCCGCCACCTCTCGGCCGGGCTGACCTTCTCGCGGGCCGACCGCGAGACCAACATCCGCCGCATCGGCTGGGTCGCCGCCGAGATCGCCCGCCACGGCGGGGTGGCGGTGTGCTCGCCCATCGCGCCGTTCGCCGAGACGCGCCAGCAGGTGCGCGAGATGGTGGAGGCGGCCGGCGGGGCGTTCTTCCTCGTCCACGTCGCGACGCCGCTCGAGGAGTGCGAGCGTCGCGACCGCAAGGGCCTCTACGCCAAGGCCCGGGCGGGCGAGATCCCCGACTTCACCGGGATCTCCTCGCCCTACGAGGAGCCCGAGGACGCCGCCGTCCGCGTCGACACCACCGGCCGCTCCGTCGAGGACGCGCTCCACGACGTGCTGGTCGCGCTCGACGAGTCCGGCCACCTCCACCTCACGGGCGGCCATGCCTGAGCCGCTCCGGGTGCTCTTCGTGTGCACCGCCAACATCTGCCGCTCGCCCACGATGGAGCTCATCGCCCGCGACCTGGCCGGCGACGCCGACATCGTGTTCGGCAGCTGCGGCACGCACGCCCGCGACGGCCACCCCATGGACGCCGAGGTCGCCCCGACCCTCCCCCCGACCCTCGCGCCGGGGGCGGGCGACGGGTTCCGCAGCCGGCTGCTCACCGCGCAGCTGCTCGAGGAGTCCGACCTGGTCCTCACGGCCGAGTCCGTGCACCGCCAGCACATCCTCGACGACTTCCCGCAGCTGCACCGCAAGGTCTTCACCCTCGGCCAGTTCGAGGCGACCATCGCCGACCTGCCCGGCCTCAGCGGACGCGAGCTCGTCGAGGCCGCCGGCCAGCGGCGTGCCCCGACCTCGCCCGACCACGACGTCGCCGACCCCTACCGGCGGGGCAGGGCGGCCGCCACGACGGCGACCGGCAGAATCACTGCCATGCTGAGCGTCGTCGTACCCCGACTCCTCGGAGACCGTTGATGCTCGAGCTCCTCACCGTCACCTTCTTCTCGATCCTCGCGGCCGGCTTCTTCGTCGGCATCGTGGTGGGGCTCACCGGCATGGGCGGCGGCGCCCTGATGACGCCGGCGCTGATCTTCCTCGGCGTGGGCGAGGCGGCCACCGTGGTGACCGCCGACCTCACGGCCGCCGCCGTCTACAAGTCCGGCGGCGCGCTCGTGCACAAGCGCGAGGGCTCGCCCAACATGAAGCTCGCGATGTGGCTGATGATCGGCTCCATCCCGATGGCCCTGCTGGGTCCGCACCTCGTGTCGTGGGCGGTCGATCCCGAGGACATCGACGAGACGTTGCTGCTGTGCATCGGCTTCGCCCTGCTGCTGGCGGCGGCGACGTACGCCCTCCGGCTCTACCTCAACCTGCTCCGCGTGCGCGGCGGCGAGCACCCCGACGACAACCCCCGACTGCGCCCGGTGCCGACCCTCCTGGTCGGCGCGCTCGGCGGCCTCCTCGTCGGCATCACCAGCGTCGGCTCGGGCTCGGTGATCATGATCGCGCTGCTGATGCTCTACCCGGGGCTGTCCGCGGTGAAGCTCGTCGGCACCGACCTGGTCCAGGCCGTCCCGCTGGTGCTGGCGGCCGCGGTGTCCAACATCGTCCTGCACGGCATCGACTGGGGCATCCTCGTGCCGCTGCTGCTCGGCTCCGTCCCGGGCACGCTCATCGGCTCCGCGCTCGCGCCGCGCGTCCCGCAGTCCTTCATCCGGCGCGGCATCGTCGTCGTGCTGACGATGAGCGGCGTGGCGCTGCTCGACAAGGCCGGCTGGGCGCCGCTCGGCAAGGAGGAGACCCACCCCATGCTCATCGCCGGCGTCGGCATCGCGGTGCTCCTCGTGCTGCCGATCGTGTGGGGCTTCATCCGCAAGCAGCAGGGCCTGCCGATGTTCGGCTCGCCCACGATCGCCCAGCTCGAGGACCCGTCGTACCGTCCGGGGCTGGTCGGCATGAAGAAGGTCGACGGCTCGTAGGTGCCGGCGGGCGTGGCGCCGGCGGGCGTCATACGAAGCCGCACCTATAAGTGCCGGTCCGCATGACGCTGGCGCCGCCGCGGGCGGACGTCATACGAAGCCGCACCTATAGCCCCCGATCCGCATGACGCTGGCGCCTCGGGCGCCGGCGGGCGTCATACGAAGCCGCACCTATAGCCCCCGATCCGCATGACGCTGGCGCCTCGGGCGCCGGCGGGCGTCATACGAAGCCGCACCCATAAGCGCCGGTTCGCATGACGCTGGGGGCCCGCCCCGCCCCCCGCCCCCCGCCGCCTGCCGCCGCGCGCGGAAGTCAGGACAGCCCGAGCAGCTCCCGGCACTGCGCCGGCGCCATCGGGGTCCGCTGCGCGATCCGGCCAAGGTCGACGGCGCGCGAGACCAGCTGGGCGTTGGACTCGACGGGTACGCCGCGGCTGATGGTGAGCACGTCCTCCATGCCGACGCGGAGGTGACCCCCCATCGACAGCGAGGCGAGGGCGACCGCGAGGGTGGAGCGACCGATGCCGGTGGCCGACCACGAGGTGACCTCCGTGGGGAGGGCCGCGACGCCGGCGACCAGGGCCGGCGCCGTGCCGGGCATGCCGCCCGGGACGCCCATGACGAAGTCGACGTGGACCTTGCCGCCGGCCGGGACGCCGTACTCCCGGACGAGCCGCCCGAGCGCATGGACCTGCCCGAGGTCGAAGAGCTCGAACTCGGGGGCGACGCCGCGCTCGAGGGCGAGCTGGTAGAGGTCCTTCACGAAGGGCCACGGGTTGAGGAAGACGTCGTCGCCGAAGTTCGTGGTGCCCATGGTGAGGCTGCACGAGTCGGGCTCGGCGTCGAGCACCCTCAGCCGCTCGTCGAGCGGGTCGTGCACCGAGCCGCCGGTGGAGAGCTGCACGACGAGCGAGGAGGACGAGCGCACCGCGGCCACCCACTCGCGCAGCAGACCCTGGTCGAGCGTGGGCTGGTGCGAGGTGTCGCGGACGTGGATGTGGATCATCGCCGCGCCGGCCTCCTCGCACTCGGCCGCGGTGCGCGCGATCTCCTCGGGGGTGGTGGGGAGCTGCGGGCAGTCGGCCTTGGCGGTCTCGGCCCCGGTGGGGGCCACCGTGATCAGCAGTGGGTCAGCCATGGCGGCATCCTTGCACCATGCGCGCCGTCATCCAGCGGGTCCTCTCCGCCACCGTCCGGGTCGACGGGGAGGTCGTGGGCGAGCTCCACCGACCCGGCCTGCTGGTCTACCTCGGGGTCACCCACGACGACGGCACCGCCGAGGTCGCGTGGATGGCCCGCAAGGTGTGGGAGCTGCGCCTGCTCCGCGACGAGCAGAGCGCGAGCGACGTGGGCGCACCCGTGCTCGTGGTCAGCCAGTTCACGCTCTACGGCGACGCGCGCAAGGGCCGCCGACCCACGTGGCAGGCGGCGGCGCCCGGCCCGGTGAGCGAGCCGGTGTACGACGCCGTGTGCGCCGAGCTCGAACGTCTCGGCGCGCACGTCGAGCGCGGCCGCTTCGGGGCCGACATGCGGGTCGAGAGCGTCAACGACGGTCCGATCACCCTCGTCCTCGACAGCCCCTGACCCACGGGAACACCCAAGGTTCCCTCAAGCCCCTGCGCCACCTCCCGCCACCAGGGAGCATCGTCGCCGTGACCAACCTGCCGCGCCGGTGGTGGCGCAGGACCCGCTGTCGGCTCAAGCACGGGCAGGCCTGCCCGCACATCGCCCGCTACCACCGCTGACCGCCCGCTGGTCGAGCAGCGAGCGACCCCTCTGCTGGTCCAGCAGCGAGCGCAGCGAGCGTATCGAGACCCCTACTCCGGCCCGGTCTCCCACACCCGCGCCCAGTCGACCTTCATCGTCTCGGGCAGCTCGCCGTTGAAGCGGGGCAGCTCGTAGTCCGACGACAGGAGGCTGAGGATGAGGAACTCCTCGCGCCCCGACGTCGGCCCTTCGAGCCGGTGGGTGACCTGGCCGTCGATGCGGAAGACGTACTCCTCGGGCGTCCACTCGACCGAGAAGACGTGGAACTCCTCCGCCCAGTCCTCGCCGTACTCCTCGAGGTCCTCCACCCAGCCGCCGTCGGTCTGCTTCTCGCCGTCCTCGTCGAGGTAGTAGGTGAAGCTGGTGAGCCCGCCGAGCGGGTGGTCGTCGCCGAAGTACTCCATGACGTCGATCTCCGCCCCGCCCTCCTCCGGGCCGCCCGCGCTCTGGCCGCCGGTCGCCTGCAGCCAGAAGGCCGAGTGCTGGCCGCGCGCCGCCTGCGTCTTGATGCGCGCCGCGGCGAAGCCGTAGGTGAAGCCGTACACGCCCTCGGTGCCGACGTGGCCGTTGAGGCGGTAGGGGAACTGCTTGCGCCGACCCGGCAGCCGGCACTGCCCGGACGCGTCCTCGTCCTCGAGGACGCTGAGGCGCAGCACGCCGTCGCCGACCTCGGCGGCCGAGGCGTCGGCCCGCGAGCACGTGCGTACGCCGATGTAGCCCTGGTCGCGCGTGAACCAGCTGCCGCCCTCGGCGTCGACGGTGTCGGAGTCGAAGTCGTCGGTGAAGGTGGCCTCGGGAGCGTCGTCGGTCGAGACCTCCGTGCCGATGGCGTCGGCGCCGTCGCCGACCACCACGTGCAGCTCGCCGGACGACCGGCCGGTCAGCGCGACGCGGCCCTCGTCGTCGGTCTCCTCCTCGTCGACCTCGGCCCACCCGTCGTCGGTCCTGGCGACCAACGCGACGGCGGTGCCGTCCTGGGCGTCCGCGACCGTGACGTCCACGACCCACGCGGCGTCGTCCGCCGCCTCGACCTCCGGACCGGTCGCCGCGAGCTGCGGCAGCACCCGTGCGCGCACCGCGTCGCTCCGCTCGTACGACGGCGACGCCGCCGGCTCGTCCCCGCCAGAGGACGAGCAGCCCGCCGTGACGAAGACCACGGCGACGAGGCCGCTGGACAGACGCCTGCGCGAGGCGGAGCGAGGAGCGAGTCGAGGGGTGCGGCTCATTCGGCCGAGTCTGGCCGACCGCGCCCGGCAGTGCGAATTCTTCGTGGCGACGCTCGTCGCTACGATGAGGGCTGCTGTCCCAAGAGAGGCCCTTGCCACGCCATGACCACCACCCACGTCGACTACCAGCTGAGCCAGCTGGACCAGCTCGAGGCGGAGTCGATCCACATCTTCCGTGAGGTCGCCGCCGAGTTCGAGAAGCCGGTCCTGATGTTCTCCGGCGGCAAGGACTCCATCGTCATGCTCCGCCTGGCGGAGAAGGCGTTCTTCCCGGCCAAGCTGCCGTTCCCGCTGCTGCAGGTCGACACGGGCCTCGACTTCGACGAGGTCCTCGCCACTCGCGACTCCTGGGTCGAGCGCCTCGGCGCCCGCCTGGTCGTCGCCTCGGTCGAGGATGCGATCAAGGCCGGCCACGTCGTCGACGACGGCAAGACCAGCCGCAACCGCCAGCAGATCGGCGCGCTGCTCGCCGCGATCGAGGACAACGGCTTCACCGCCGCCTTCGGTGGCGGTCGCCGCGACGAGGAGAAGGCACGCGCCAAGGAGCGCGTCTACTCCCACCGCGACGAGTTCGGGCAGTGGGACCCCAAGATGCAGCGCCCCGAGCTGTGGAGCCTCTACAACGGCCGCATCCACGCCGGCGAGCACATGCGCATCTTCCCGCTGTCCAACTGGACCGAGCTCGACATCTGGCACTACATCCACCGCGAGCAGATCGAGATCCCGTCGATCTACTTCGCCCACGAGCGCGAGGTCGTCGAGCGCGACGGCATGCTGCTGTCGATCGGCCCGGAGATCCAGCCCAAGGGCGACGAGCAGGTCGAGAAGAAGATGGTGCGCTTCCGCACCGTCGGCGACCGCACCCAGACCGGCTGCGTGGAGTCGGTGGCCACCGACACCGCGGCCATCATCGACGAGATCGCCATCGCCCGAGTGACCGAGCGCGGCGCCACGCGTGGCGACGACCGCTTCTCCGAGGCCGCCATGGAAGACCGCAAGAAGGAAGGCTACTTCTGATGGCCAGCACCCCTCAGACCTCCGACGCCCACACGATGGCGCAGGGCGAGATGGACCTGCTCCGCTTCGCCACGGCCGGGTCTGTCGACGACGGCAAGTCCACCCTCATCGGGCGCCTGCTGCTCGACTCCAAGTCGATCTTCGAGGACCAGCTCGAGGCGGTGGAGTCGACCAGCCAGTCCAAGGGCTACGACTACACCGACCTCGCGCTGCTGACCGACGGCCTGCGCTCCGAGCGAGAGCAGGGCATCACCATCGACGTGGCCTACCGCTACTTCGCGACGCCCACCCGCAAGTTCATCATTGCCGACACCCCGGGCCACATCCAGTACACCCGCAACATGGTCACCGGCGCCTCGACCGCCGACCTGGGCCTCGTGCTGGTCGACGCCCGCCAGGGCCTGACCGAACAGTCGCGCCGCCACGCTGTGCTGCTGTCGCTGCTCCGCGTGCCCCACCTCGTGCTCGCGATCAACAAGATGGACCTCGTCGACTGGTCGCAGGAGGTCTACGAGAAGATCCACCGCGAGTTCACGCAGTTCGCGACGAAGCTCAACATCCCCGACCTCGAGGTCATCCCGATCTCGGCGCTGCAGGGCGACAACGTCGTCAACCGCTCCGAAAACACGCCGTGGTACAGCGGACCCACGCTCATGCACCACCTCGAGCACGTCCACGTCGCTTCCGACCGCGACCTGGTCGACACCCGCTTCCCCGTGCAGTACGTCATCCGTCCGAAGTCGGACCAGTACCACGACTTCCGCGGCTACGCCGGGCAGGTCGCCGGCGGCGTCCTCAAGAAGGGCGACGAGGTCGTCGTCCTTCCCAGCGGCATGCCGTCCAGGATCGCGCGGGTCGAGCTCTTCGACCATGAGATCGCGGAGGCGTTCCCGCCGATGAGCGTCACGGTGCACCTCGAGGACGACGTCGACGTCTCCCGCGGCGACATGATCGCCCGGCCCAAGAACGCGCCCAAGCCCAGCCAGGACATCGATGCGATGGTCTGCTGGATGACCAACGAGCCGCTCAAGCCGCGGCAGAAGCTGGCCATCAAGCACACCACCCGCACCGGCCGGGCCATGGTCAAGGACATCCAGTACCGCCTCGACGTCAACAGCCTCCACCGCGACCAGGACACCAAGGAGCTCGGCCTCAACGAGATCGGCCGCGTCCAGCTGCGCACCACCGTGCCACTGCTGTGCGACCCCTACTCGAAGAACCGCACCACGGGCTCATTCATCCTGATCGACGAGGCGACCGGAGTGACCGTCGGCGCCGGCATGATCAACAGCGGCAGCTGACGCCAGCAGCCAGTCGAACGCGCACCAGCGGCGGTCCCGTGCTTAGCGGACCGCCGCTGTTCGCGTATGCGCCGCCGACCCCGCGTTAGTGGCGGCCAGAAGCGCGCCCGGTCCCGTGTGCTTGCTCATGACACCGTCGCGTCGCGCTTGCCTCGCAAGCCCGCTACCAGGAGCGCCACGACGAGCACCTGCCCGACGACAGTCGCCGCGGTTGCTCCGACGACCCCCCATACCGCAGCTGCGGGCAGCGTGACGACCACCAGCACGAGCGCAGCGAGCGAGTACGACAGTGCGGCCGCACGCGCAGAGTCGCCCGCCACGAGGACGCTGAAGGCCCAGACCTCGAGCCCGGCCAGCAGCAGGGCAACGGAGAAGAGCTGCAGCACCAGGACCGCGACGGGCGCCTCGACACCCAGGTAGGATGTCGTAATCCACTCGGCGCTGAGGAAGATCGCCACGGCGAGGACCGCATGCGGAACGACGAGCGCCAGGAACGGCCGGCGCTCCCACCCCTGCACTCCACTCGCGTGGGCCAGGGACATCTGCGGGAAGAGAACTGTCTGCACCGGAGTCACCGAGCTCCGAGCCGCAGCAACGATGCGTGCCGCCCCGCTGAAAATGCCCACCTCAGCTGGTGTTCGGAGGACGCCGAGCGCGATGCTGCCGGCACCGATGAGCACCGCACTGGCAAGGGATGCGGTGAAGGCTGCCGAACCAGATCCGAGGGCCCGCGCCATGCCGCCGGTCGGCCTGGGAAGCCGCACCTCTCCTCGCACCATGAGGAGCACCCAGCCGATTAGCGCAGAGCCCAGCACGGGCGACAGCATCAGAGCGAGGGCCACCTCGCGGTCACCTGGGCCGTCCACCATCAACGCCAAGGCGCCGAGCGCGACGAGCCGCGACGCCCCCAGCGAAAACGCGAGCGCTGCGACTTGCTGCAACGCCTGTAAGATCCACCCGACTTGGATGACGTTCCCAAGCAGGGACGCAGCGGCGATCAGCAGCAGAGGAGCGTCCAAGGTGGGGACGGTGAGCGCCACGGTGGTGGTCACCGTCGCGGCGAGCGCGGCAAGCAGCATGCGGGCACTGACCGTACGGGAGACTACCTCGTGCATCCGTTCCGGATCCTCGACGCGAGCTACCGTAAGGGCGTGCATCGAGCTGACGTTGAACCCGAAGTCGACCAATACGCCGAGATACATCGCGATGGTGAAGACGAACATCACCTCGCCGAAACCCGACAGGCCTAGCCTGGAGATCAGCAGCGGGGTCGCCAGTAGGGGAAACAGCATCGCGGTTGCTTGGCCAGCGAACATAAGCAGGAGCGCGCTACTGAAGCGCGCGCGGAGTTCACGCACGCGGCTCATCGTCGAGGTTTCTCGATGCCCGACGTCAGTCACGACATCCCGGATTGCGAGCGCGACGCAGCCTCGTCGGAGCCGGTGAGCATCGCGTTGAGCACCCCGGCGGCGAGCGCGACCCCCCATCCGTGACCGTAGGTCTGCAGGTAGGGGTTCGACCCGTTGGCGATCAGCAGGCACAACGCAGCCGTCGTGCAGGCGGCGATCACCGGTACGTGCCCTGGGTGCGTGCGGGCGGCCGTACGCACGGCTCCCACCGCTATTAGCACCAAACAGATCGCCGACAGCACGCCCACCAGACCGAAGTTGAACAGAAACTGGTGATACTGCAGCTCGAACAACCACGGCCGCTCGAAGTTGCGCTCGAACCCGGTCGCCAGCTCGGCACCGAGGCCGCGCCCGAAAACGGGGTCCTCTCCCCAGGCAGCGATGAGCTGGTCGGCAGAAGTCCGTCGTAGCCGATCGTCGAGTTCCTTGTCTGTGGACACAGCGGAGCCGAGCCCGAGGAAAAGCGCCGCGCCGTCTCGAACTGCGGTCCAGCCGCGGGCCACCAAGCCAACACCCGCGGGCACGACCACGACGGCGAGCACCAACCCCGGGGCGAGGACGACCAGCGAAGGGGGGATCCGAAGCTGACGGGGGCCGGGGCGCAGGACCGACTGGATTTGGAGCATCAGCACAGGACTGAGGAGGGTCACGGCGGCAATGGCTCGTCTCCCGGCCACCAGGGTGGCGACTACCACCAACACGCCTGCCAGGACGGACAGCCATCGACGGGGCAGCAGGTCGTTCTTGCGCGCCACCATGCACGCTGCCATCAACGGCCCACCGGCAGCCAACGTGGACAGACCGTACAGCCGGATCGCGGAGCCACCGTCTGTCTCGGCGAACCCGGCTTCCTGACTTTCGAGGAGGGATGCAGGAAGGAGAGCGGGGACGAGACCCCGCTGTGCGGCGACGTAGTACACGATAAGCGTGCTGAGCGCGACGATGACGACCGCGATGCCCTCGAACATGGCTCGCAGCCGTTCGACCTGGATGGCCAGCGTCCACGGGAGCCAGATGACGAGCATCCCGACCCACAACTGGCACTGATGGAGAAGGCCCGGGTTCCCGTGGAAGGAACCAACGAGGAGTCCGACGGACAGCAGGCAGAGGATGCCGAACAGCATCCCGCCCAGGTGGGCCGACAGGCGCGGCGGTGACGTGCGCATCACGATCAGGGCCGAGCTGGCGGCGAGCACACCGAGAACGGCCAGGAGCACGGCCTGGTTCGAGACGGGGCGCCAGAGGACGTAGGCGAGGCACAGGAACGACGTCACGCGCAAGGCGCTCCGAGGGGGGACGCTCGCCGCCGTATTGACCGTCCCACGTGATCGAGCGACGACGAACGGACATCGATGAGTCATGGCCTGCGGCTCCGTCCTGCGTCGCGCCGGAGCCCATGGCTGGACCGCCGGGCACGGAAGGCGACGCCGTACAGCCACGGGCTTACCTTTAGGGCGGCGCAGCTCAGGGCCAGCCTTAGGTCCCCCGCCTCGATACACACTTTGATTCTGTTCCACGTCAAGTGGCCCATCGCGACGCCTCGAACTTCACGTGCGAGCTCCGAGTCGCTGCCGAATGCAAACGCCTGGTGACAGACCGTTCGACTCAGACGGAGCACCACCTGCGCGTCTAGGTGAGTCGCACGAGGCTCTCCGATGTGTGCGTGGATGGACTGCACTGCCACGTCCATCCCGACGAAAAGGTGCAACACCGACGGCCGCAGCACGCCCGTCTCCGATCCACCCCGCCTGAAGTACCGGTACATCGGTTCAGGTAACACCCGCACGCTGCGAAGCGAAGGCAACGCCTCGGCCAGAAAGATGAAGTCCTCGAAGCGGTACCCCTCGGTGAAACGCGCGGAGTCGAACACCTCGGCGGCGAACAGCATGAAGCAGACGGACGAGGGGAATCGACCCGTGCACATCCTCTCGAAGACTTCGATGCCAGCGAGGGTCTCTGCCGTGGTGGTTATGCCAAGGCGCTCCCCCGGCCGCCCGCCGATGACGGTCGCGCCACAAGCGGCCGCTTCGGTCTCCGAGGACAGGGCCGCTGTCGCGAGCGCCTCAAACATTCCGTCCTCGACGACGTCGTCCGGGTCGACGAAGCCGATGTACTCACCACCGGCCGCCCGAACTCCTGTGTTGCGAGCACTCGACACGCCGGAATTGCGTGCGAGTCGGATCAACCGGCCCCGGAAGCCCGGGTGACTCGCGAAGTAGTCTGCGACGACGTCAGCGGAGCGGTCCGTCGACGCGTCGTCGACGACGAGAACTTCCAGAGACCGCCACGTCTGCCGCCGCAAGGAGTCCAGGCAGGCGACGACGAAGGGCTCTGCGTTGAAGAGCGGGACGACCACGGTCACTAAAGGCGCCGACGGGGCGTTCACGCTGGCCTCCCCACGGGCGTGACCGGCAGGGCCAGCGCGGCGCACCACGCCTCACGCCAGGACTCGAACGAGTACTTCCGCGCGACCCCCGACGCAGCGGCCATACCTCGCGCCTGACGAAGGTGCGCAGGTTCGGCCAGGAGTTGCACCAGTGCGTCGACCCACTCCGACGCGTCTGCTGCGGCAATGCCGGCGAAGTCGGCCAGCGCCGCCTTGTTGGCGCCCACCGGGGAGCCGACGATGGGCAGTCCAGTCGCTGCGTACTGCAGCAGCTTGTATGCGCACTTTCCACGCGCATAGGGCGTGTCGGCCAGCGGCGCAATCGCGACATCGGCAGCGCTGAGGTGCTGCGCGAAGGTGTGCGGGTGCCACGGGACACGCCGCAAGATGGGCTCTAGGGCGGACAACCGTGGGTTCTCTTTACTCGAGCTGATGAGCGTCAGTGTCGCTCCGGTCAGTCGATGTACCTCGAGCAGGGGACGAGCGACGTGCTCCACGTACTGCTCCGTCGCGAACGACCCCAGCCACACGATCGAGGGCCTGTCGCCACCACTCCAGCTCGACTTCAGCTCGTAGTCAGCAGGCTCGATGCACGACGGGATCATACGTACGTCACGCGCGTGGGCAGTGGCCCAATCGGCGAGCACCTCGCTCCCGGCGATGACCACGTCCGCGGCTCGGCTTAGACGCTGAGCCTTGTGCGTACCGCCCGATGCGCGCCTTGCAAGGCTCGGGGGCAAGTAGATGGCATCGTCGAAGTCAAACACCCCATGGTCCGCGCGACGGAGAGCCCGGGCTTCCGCCACGCCACGGCCGAATGGCGTTGCCTCGCGCGACACGATCATCCGTGCAGCGAGGGGCGAGAGGCGCCGCGTCCTCACCTCAGCCTTCAAGGTTCGGACCGGGTGCGAGCACAGCGTGCGCGGGGTGTTGTCCGCCGTACCGGCGTAATCCGACAGCACCGATCGCAGACCCAGGTGGCGAATCCAGTCGTGGAGCCGGACTCGCGCACTCGATCCACCACGCCCGTACGAAGCGACTGCGTGCAGGTCGTACGTCATGACTCGTCCGACCGGGGCTGCAGACGGAGAACGTCGGCGACGATGGCTCGGGGCTCGAAGGCCGACACGACCCAGTCTCGACCCGACCTGCCCAGCGACTGCCGGTCGGCGTCCGAGGCAAGAGCCTCGATGGCATCGGCTAGCGCCGTCGCGTCGCCCACCGGGAAGATCAGGCCGGTCTTCCGGTCCAGAACACTGTCGACGCAGCCGGTTGCGTCGGAGACCACGCTCGGCACGGTCATCGATGCAGCCTCGAGCACCACGTTGGGGAAGCCCTCGCGGCGCGAGGGCAGGACGTGCACATCCGTGACCCGGAGGTACGGTCGTGTGTCGACGACCGCCCCGGTCAGGATGACGCGCGCCGGGAGCCGCTCGAGCCTCTCGACCAGGCTCGGTGCGTCGGGCTCGTCCAGCGGGCCCACCACCAGCAGCTGGTGCGCCACGTCACGGGCGGTCAGGATCTCCGAGGCCAACGCAAGCTCCTCGATCCCCTTGTCCCGCGTCAGCCGACCGATGAAGGTGATGGTCAGGAGTCCGTCCTGCAGGCCCATATCGCCCTTGGCGACCGGCGGGACGACGGACTCGTCGAAGTGGGCGGCGTCGACGCCGTGGCTAGAGCCCGGACTCGTCACGCGAAGCTTCCGTGACGGGGCCAGCCCCAGCTCCTCGTAAACGTCCCGGAGGGACCGGGAGTTCACGACGACCTCGGTCGCGCAGGCGACCGTCAGCTTCTCCGTCAGCGTCAGGACGGAGCGCCGGAGCCCGGCTTCGCTTTCGAGCCGGAGTCCACCCGACAGGTAAAGCCTCCGGCGGGTCCCGACGACACGGCCCGCCATCATCGACAGCAGCGCCGCCTTGGGCGTCATGGCCACGATCACGTCTGGACGTGACGCGCGAAGCCGGCGCACCCAGGCGATCAACGCGACGAGGTCGCGTAGCGGTGTCACCTCGCGAGCCATCGGCAACGCGACCACTTCCGCCCTCGGGTGCCTGCGTGCGAGCGTCGCGAGTTCGGATCCGGGCGACGTGACGACCACCGTCTGGTGGTCGCCTGCCTCTAGCTGGTCCACGTACTCGCCCATAAACTTGTCGATGGTGACCGGCACGGTCGTCGTCACGATCGCGCGCTTGCGCCTCATCGTGCCGGTACCCCCTTCACCACGCTGCCACCGGCAACCTGCCGGACGACGCACGCCGCGGCCCCGACGACGGCGTCTCGGCCGACGGTGAGCTGGTTCAGCACGACGGCGCCCACTCCTACAAGCACGCCGTCCTCGATGACGCAGTCACCCGAGATGGATGACGATGGGTTGAGGCTGACGAAGTTAGCCAACGTGGTGTCGTGGCCGACCGTGGCGTTGGGGTTGACGTGCACGTGCCTCCCGATCTGGATGTTGGTCGTCAGGCGAGCGCCGGCGCAGATGACAGACCCGGCGCCGACGGTTACCTCGGAGCCGAGGGTCGCCTGAGGGTGGATCAGCGTCGTCGCGGAGAAGCCCGCCGCATCGAGACGCTCGGCAATGCGTCGGCGCACCGAGGGTGATCCGATGCCCACGACGTAGCGCGGGCGTGACTCGCGCGCGAGCAGGTCCTCAAGAGATCCCAAGTGCCGCAACCCACGCGCGCGAAGGCGCTCGGCGTTTCGCGCTGTTAGGGCGTCGTCGACCAGCCCGCAAAGGTGCCAGGACGGAACGGCGGCAGCGGCGTTGATCGCCTCCACGACGTCAACGGTTTCTCGTCCGAAGCCACCGGCGCCAACGATGATCAGGTCCTCAGCCACGCGTCGGCCCCATGAATTCAGGCATAGTCACATCCCCGCTCGCGGAAATGCCGTCACGGCGGGCCACCTGGGCGAAGGTGCGCCAGATGACCGCCAAGTCGAGTCGAAGGCTCCGGTTGTCGACGTATTCGATGTCCTTGGCGAACTTCTCGTCCCACGTGATGGCGTTGCGACCGCTCACCTGCGCCAGCCCAGTGACGCCGGGGCGCACCTCGTGGCGGCGGGCATGCTCGGATGTGTAGCGGTCGAGATAGTCCACGAGCAGCGGACGGGGTCCGACCAGGCTCATGTCGCCCTTCACCACGTTCCATAGCGACGGCAGCTCGTCGAGGCTGGTGGAGCGGAGGAACGATCCGAAGGCTGTCATCCGCTGCTCGTCTGTGACGAGCCCTCGGGACTCGTCGGGCTCCAGCATCGTGCGAAACTTGGCCAGCTCGAAGATCTCGCCGTCCTTGCCCGGACGCGGCTGGCGGAAGAGGACGGGCGAGCCCAGCTTCCGGCGCACGATCAGTGCCAGTACACCCTGCAGGGGGGCGGAGAGAATCAGTGCGACTGATCCAACCACGACGTCGATGCCGCGCTTGACAAGGTCGTAGGGCTTCACGCGACCGTCACCTCCAGGATCGCGTGTTCGATCCGCTCGAACTCGCTGTCCGTCAGCACGGAGCCGGCCGGGAGGGTCAGTCCATGAGCGAAGAGGCGCTCGGACGTTCCGTCGAGCGTTCCGCGAAGTCCCTCCGAAACCGGCTGCAGGTGCATCGGCTTCCAAACCGGCCGCGTCTCGACGTTCGCCCGGTCGAGGGCGGCGCCGAGATCGGCGGCCGTCCATGCGGACGTGTCAGGGTCGACGACGATCGCCGTCAGCCAGCAGTTGTCACCCGCGTCGTCCGCGCCGCCGAGGATCGACACACCCGGCTGGTCAGCGAGGAGTGCCCGGTAGCGCTCGCGCCACTCACGACGCCGCTTCAGCATGTCGTCGAGGCGCACGAGCTGCGCCCTGCCCATCGCAGCGAGGATGTTGGAGAGTCGGTAGTTGTAGCCGATCTCGGTGTGCTCGTAGTGCGGCAGGGGCTCGCGCGCCTGGGTGGACAGCTTTCGGACGTGCTGGGCAAGCGCAGCGTCGTTGGTCAGCAGCATGCCGCCGCCCGACGTCGTCATGATCTTGTTGCCGTTGAAGGAGATGACCGAGGCGTCACCGAAGGAGCCGGCGGGCTTACCCCGGTAGGTGGCGCCGAACGATTCGGCCGCGTCGCAGAGGAGCCGGGCACCTGCACCGACGGCAATCTCGCCGATCGTCGCGTAGTCGACGCACTTGCCGAGCATGTCGACCGGCACGATCGCCGGGACGCTCCGCCCACGGGTGCGCAGCTGGTCCACCGCGTCCTGCAGCAGCACCGGACTCATGTTGCCCGTCTCGTCGCAGTCGACGAAGAAGGGCTCGGCACCGACGTAGCGGATGGCGTTGACCGTCGCAGCGAAGGTGAACGTCGAAACGGGCACGACATCACCAGGTCCGACGCCCCACGAGACCAGAGCGAGATGGAGCGCTCCCGTGCCGGATGCCAGGCCGACGGCGTGGTCGACGCCCACGCGCGCCGCGACCTCGGCCTCGAAGGCGTCCAGGTCGGGACCGGCAGGGGCCACCCAGCCGGAGCGCATGGCGCGCATGACGTACTCCTGCTCGATCTCGCCCACGTCAGGCGGGGAGAGGAGGATCCGAGACTCACTCACAGACGAATCCTTCACGAGACTGCCACAGGCTCGTCAATTCGCGCATCGACGACGGGCGCGTCCACCCGTGACGGGTCGGGCAGGTGCACCCAGTCCTCGAAGGCCTGCAGCATGCCGAGGTGGGTGCCGCGGAGGTCGTGCGCGCGCACCACGTCGACACTGAGCGGCGCGACGTTGGCGTGCGACACCATCGGGTGACGGGACCGCTCGTCGTCCTCAGCGCCGCCGAAGAGCTGCTCGTGCAGCTTCTCGCCCTCGCGCAGGCCGGTGAAGACGACCTCGATGTCCTTGCCCGACTGGGCGATCAGCTGGTGGGCGACGTCGAGGATCTTCACGGGCTCGCCCATGTCGAGGATCATCACCTCGCCGTCCTCGCCGATGGCGCCGGCCTGGATGACCAGCTGCACGGCCTCCTCGACGGTCATGAAGTAGCGGGTGACGTCGGGGTGCACCACCGTGACCGGACCGCCCGCAGCGATCTGGGCGGTGAAGGTGTGCAGCACCGAGCCCCGACTGCCGAGGACGTTGCCGAAGCGGACGCTGAGGTAGGAGCCCTCTGCCCTCTCGGCCATCGAGGCAGTCAGCCGCTCGGCGATGCGCTTGGAGTAGCCGAGCACGCTCTTGGGGTCGGCCGCCTTGTCGGTGGAGATGTTGACGAAGGTTTCCACGCCGACCTCGCACGACACTTCGAGGACGTTGGCCGTGCCGAGCACGTTGGTCTTCATCGCCTCGTAGGGGTACTGCTCCAGCATCGGCAGGTGCTTGAGCGCCGCGGCGTGGAACACCACCTCCGGCCGACGCTCCTGGAAGATGCGGCGCAGTGCCTCGATGTCCCGGATGTCGTTGAGCACGACCTCGTCGCTGTCGAGCAGGGCCTGGCCGCGGATCGACAGCTGCACCGCGTGCAGCGCCGACTCGTCCCGGTCGAGCATCATCAACTCTGCGGGGCCGAAGTGGTCAAGCTGGCGGCACAGCTCCGAGCCGATCGAGCCGCCGGCTCCGGTGACCAGCACCCGCTTGCCGGTGACGTAGCCGGCGATCGACGCGACGTCGGTCTCCAAAGCGGCACGACCGAGGATGTCGTGGAGGTTGACGTCGCGCACGTCGCGCACGTCCGCCTTCGAGGCGAAGCTCTCGGCGAAGCTCGGCAGCACCTTGAGCTCCACTCCAGCGAGCCGCGCCTGCTCGGCCAGTGGTCGCAGGAGGTCCTTGTCCGCCGACGGGATCGCGACCACGACGGTGTCGGCGTCGGTGCGGGCCACCACCTCGGGGAGCTGCTCCAGCGTGCCCAGCACCGAGATGCCGTAGTGGCTGCGACGTCGCTTCCACTGGTCGTCGTCGACGAAGGCGACCGGCCGGAAGCCGGTCTCCGGACGGCTCAGCATCGACCGCACCAGCCGGGTGCCGCTGTAGCCCGCTCCTACGACGACGGTGCGCTTGCCTTGGCTGGGAGTCAGCACGAAGACGTGGTCGGCACGGTAGCGCCACACCGCGCGAGCGACCAGCATGAGGAGCAGCGCCAGCGCCGTGCCGGTCAGCGGGACGCTGCGCGGCAGCCAGAACGGATCGGTGAGCATGTTGAGCACCGTGAAGGCGATGCCTATCGATCCCGTCACTCCCCCGAGCAGCAGGGTCTCCTCGATGGAGGCGACCGCCACCCGACCCCGGTAGAGGTAGGTGACGAGCCCCAGCACGAGCTGAAGCAGCAGGGCGACGACCGCCGTGGTGGCAGCGTGTCCGAGGTAGCCCTCGGGACCCGCGGTACGCACGAAGACCGCAACGACGTATCCCGCTACCAGGGCGACGGCGTCGAACGTCATCAGCACAGCCGGGCGTCGGCCGCGCACGGCAGAGTGAATCGTGGTGCTCATCAGATCAACATGTCCCCACAGCATGCGAACGGCCGCCCCCACGACGGCCTCGAACCCCGCCGCAAACCCACCGGCAGGCAATACCCACCCTACGTCAGATCGCCCTTGACATCCGGAACTTGACGATTAAACGAGACGTTCTTTGCGGTGGGTGCGCTCACTGTTCATCGACCCGGCACGGTGCAGGCACGAACTGCTCGGCTCCTCCGTGGTGCACACCGGGCGTGCTGATGAACTCGACGCCGCCCGAGTGACCGGGCCCGGACGTCGCCCGCCAGGTCAAGGTGACCACGTCGCCGGGAGTGAGCAGGATCGGCACCGACACCACCGGGCGTCCCCGGAAGGTCCGGTTGGTCCCCCGCGACTTCACGCCGTTGACGGTCACGTCGGTGATCTCGCCGCCGGTGGGCGCCACCAAGTCGAAGACGTTGAGGTGGTCGCCCCGGGCCACGCCGTAGCTGCCCGGACCCGTGACCGTCGGCGGCAGCGACGCGGCATCCGCGGGAGCCCTGGACTGGATTCGGAGCGTGCCGTTGAAGCCGATCACGTCCGCGGCGCACGACACGCTGCTGATGCGGGCGTCGTAGTCGAGGAAGTATCCCATCTTCGAGCCGGTGGCGTCGTTGACGTAGGCCGCGGCCTGCGCGGGTCCCTCGCTGCCGTGCGGGAACTCGCCCGCGATGCGCGTGCCGGCGAATGCCTCCTGGTCGGCGGGGTCGGAGGAGCGCACGAGCAGCCGACCCTCCTCGGCACCTCGCGACAGAGCGCTGACCAGGGCGGACGGGTCGGTGCCGGCACCCAGGATGCGATCGAAGAGGGTAGTCAGCACGCCGGAGAAGAAGGCGTCCTCTGCGGCCGGGTCGTCCTGGTAGCGGAGGTAGGGCTGGTGCAGCATCTCATCGACGAAGTTGTCGCTCGTCAGCTCGCGGCCGTCGATCGCGATCGGCCCGGTCGCCTCGAGCAGGTAGGACATCGCCACCGGGTCGACGGACAGGACGCCGTCGACGGACGCCCCGGTCTCGAGCTCCCAGCGCGCGGCCATGAGCTGGGCGGCTCGCTCGAAGTCCGGGATGAAGACGGCGTCCTGGAACCACGTCCCGGGCTGGTCGTGCCAGATCCCCTGCTCCTCCTCGGTCAGGGGCAGAACCGGCTCGTCCAGCTCACCGAACGTGCTGGTCGCGACGGTGTCACCTAGCGTGACCGCGCCCATGTCCGCCCGCAGCGGCGCCATGAGTCCCGGCATGCCGCCCAGCGAGCGCGGCTCGGCGTTGTTCTGGAAGACCAGGAGGTAGTCCCGGGCGCTGTCGGACCCGAGCATGGTCGGCAGCACCTCGGCCGCGCGGGTGGCGCCGTCGAGCGTCCGAACGCCGTCGTCCACCTGTTCGATGAGGGTCTCGAAGTCCGGGCGGAGCTCCCGCGCCAGTCGGTCCACCTCGATGGGCTCGAGCTCGGCGCGCGCCGCCTCGAAGCCCCGCCGGGCTGCGGCCAGCGGTTGCGCGGCGTCCGCGATCCTTCCGACGGGCAGCCGTCCGTTGCGCGGGGCGAAGGTCTTCGCGCTCAGGCCGCTGGCCACCAGCGGGTCGACGGCCTCGCGGGCCAGGACGTCGACGGCCCGAGCCGCGTGCGCGGCAGCCCCGAAGTCGTCACCGACCACCGGGACGGCGCTCAGCACGCGCCAGGTGGCGCCGGAAGTGCGCTTCTCCGCAGCGGAGGCGTGCTGCTGGAGGTCATCGGCCAGCCGGGCGGGCTCGCCGCCGCCCCGCGTGAGCGCCGCGGGCAGACCGACAGCGGCCGTACGCGCAGCGCTGATGTCGCGCTGCGCCTGCCAGACCGTCCAGCCTGCCCACGCCGCCGCGAGGCCCAGCACCACGGCGACGCCGAGCGCGGGCCAGCGCCAACGACGCCGGACGGCTCGTTCGTTGCGCTCCCGAGAGGTCACGGTCACACCAACACACTCCCTGAACGAGACTGCTGCCCACTGGCGACGCCAGTGGGCAGCAGGCCGACTTGATGCTGAAGGCCGCGATCAGAAGCGGTTGCGCACCTTGATCTTGGCGGTCGAGGCGGAGCAGTTGCGGAAGACCGAGGTGCTCTTCGCGGCGGTGTCGAACTCGACGTAGTAGTTGCCCTTGCGCTCGAACGAGAAGTTCTTCGTCTGGGCCTTGTTGGCCGCGCCGCTCCAGAAGGAACCGGTCTCGACCACGCCGGTGCGCACCCGCCTCACGACGTACTCCACACGACCCTTGGGCGTGATGTTGCCGTCGGCGGTCCACTTGAACTTGATCTTGACCGTGTCGCCGGGGCCGACCGTGGTGTCGGCGGCGACAGCAACGCACTCGGTGTCGATGGAGCGCGGGTAGGGGTCCGCCTGCGCCGCGGGCGCGACGACGAGCGAACCGAGAGCGGCAATGGTGGTGGTCGCAGCAGCGACGGCCATCTTCTTCATGCGGAAGACCCTTCCATAGGTCTGAGAGTGGAACCGCCCCCTGCGTGTTCGGCCCCAGACGACTGCGCCCGATCTCCTTGACGAGTCAACGAGGCACACCGTAACCGAGACGTCCACGGGACGGGCAATGACCGTCAACATTCGGCCAAGTTGCCCTGCGCGCCCGCCGTGGCTGAGACTGGCCGCTGCTCGTCGACCGCTGGGGGATGGAGAATCGTGGAGCTGGCCGACTACCTGCGCATCCTGCGGCGCCGTTGGCGCCTTGTGATGGCAACGGTCCTCCTGGTCGTCGTCGCAGCAGCGCTGGTCACCTGGCGGACCACCCCGCAGTATCAGTCCACCACCCAGCTCTTCATCTCGACGAGCGCCTCGTCGTCGGCCGAGGCCTACCAGGGCAACCTGTTCAGCAGCCAGCGACTGGCGTCGTACGCCGACCTGGCCACCGGCACCGAGCTTGCCACGCGCGTGGTGTCCGCGACCGGCAGCTCGCTGTCGCCCAAGGAGCTGGCCGCCAAGGTCACCGCTCAGGCCTCGCCGGACACCGTCCTGCTGAGCATCTCGGTCACCGACCCCGACCCGGAGGTCGCCCAGCAGCTCACCCAGACCTACGGGGAGGAGCTGGTCGCCCTCGTGGCCGAGCTGGAGACCCCTCCCGGTCAGAGCAGACCGGTCCTCAAGGGCACGATCGTCGACGCGGCCTCGCTGCCCGGTGGACCGATCTCCCCCAACCCCGTGCGCAACCTCAGCCTGGCGCTGGTGCTCGGACTTCTGCTCGGCGTCGGGCTAGCCGTGGTGCGCGAGCTGCTCGACACGAGCACGAAGTCGGCCGACGACCTCACCAACGCACTCGACGCGCCGATCCTCGGGACGATCGCCTTCGACCCCGAGGTGGCCAAGCGCCCGCTGGTCACGCAGCTCACTTCGCACGAGCCGCGCGCCGAGGCCTTCCGGGTGCTGCGGACCAACCTGTCGTTCGTCGACATCGACGCGACGTCCAAGGCGATCGTCTTCACCAGCGCCCTGCCCGGAGAGGGCAAGTCCACGACGGCGGTCAACATCGCCCTGGCCTTGCACCAGGCCGGCGAGCGCGTGCTTCTCGTCGACAGCGACCTGCGCCGGCCACAAGCCGCGGCCCTGCTGAACCTCGACGGCACGATAGGTCTCACGACGGCCCTGGTGGGCAAGGTGGCGGTCTCGGACGTCGTGCTGGCCCACAGCTCCGGGCTGCACGTCCTGCCCTCAGGACCGGTACCACCCAACCCGGCCGAGCTGCTGCAGTCGCGGGCGATGGCCGTCGTGCTCGGGGAGCTGCGCGCGGCGTACGACGTCATCGTCATCGACGCGCCGCCCCTGCTCCCCGTCACCGACGCGGCGTTGATCGCGTCGCAGGTGGACGGAGCCGTCGTGGTGGTCCGGCACGGGAAGACCACCCGGGAGCAGCTCGCCGCCGCCCGCGAGCGCTTGACAGCCGTGGGCGCCCATACGCTCGGCGCGGTGTTCAACATGGTGCCGAAGAAGGGTCGCGGCGACTACGGCTCGGGATACGGGTACGGCTACGGGTACGGCTACGCACCCGAGGCGGCGCTCGAGGAGCGTCCCAGCGGCGAGTCCGCCGGGCGCCGACGCAAGTGAGTTGCTGCGGCTAACCAGTTGCGCGAGATCTTGCCCGAAATCGACACCGTCGTGGCAAGACGTGCACCACAATGTCCGGATGGACTCGCGTCACGCCGAGCTGCTGGAGCACACCGACCGGAAGGCACTGGGCCGTCGCCTGCGCGCGGCACGCCTCGCTCGCGGACTCACGCAGGGTGAGGTCGCCCGGACGATCATGTCGGTCGCCTACCTCTCCCGCATCGAGGCCGGGCACCGCGGGCCGACGTACCCGCTGCTGGTCGCGCTGGCCGAACGGCTCGACGTCACGGTCGAGTCGCTGCTCGGCGAGCCCGACCGCCACGCGGTCGACGAGATCCGGCTCGCGCTCGACTACGCCGAGCTGTCCCTGGAGTCCGGCCAGCCCGAGGACGCCGAGAGGCACCTCACGTCCGCCCTCGAGCAGCTGCAGACCTCACGGGTCGAGGGCATGCGCGATCGCGCGCGGCTCCTGCACGCGCGCGCTCTCGAGGCGACCAACCGCGAGGACGACGCGATCGTCGAGCTCGAGTCGCTGGTCGACGACGGCGAGGCCGACGGGCTCACGCGGATCCGCGCCGGCATCGCCCTCAGCCGCATCTACCGCGAGACGGGCGACCTGGGCCGCGCGATCGAGTGCGGCCAGCGGGTGATGGCCTACGTCGAGGAGGCCGGGCTCGACGCGTGCGACGAGGCCGTGCAGCTCGCCGTCACCATGGCCGCGGCCCACTTCGAGCGCGGCGACACCGGCCACGCCGTCCGCATGTGCCGCAAGGCCATCACCCGCGCGGAGTCGCTCGGGTCGGCCCAGGCGCGCGCCTCGGCCTACTGGAACGCGAGCGCCATGCAGGCCAGGCGCGGCGACGTCACCGCCGCGGTCCCCCTCGCCGAGCGCGCGTTGGCGCTGCTGAGCGAGGGCCGCGACGCCCGCAACCTCGCCCGCCTGCGCACCGAGGTGGGCCGGCTGCAGCTCGAGCTCGACCCGCCCGCGATCGACGAGGCGCGCACGAACCTCGAGCAGGCGGCCGCCGAGCTCGAGTGGAGCAGCGGCACGCCGGTGGACCGCGCGTGGACGCTGCTCGGCCTCGCGCGCGTGGCGTTCCTCGCCGGCGACCCGTCGACCTGTCGCGAGCTGATCGCGCAGGTGCACGCCACCGCCGACGGGCACGCGCCCCTGGCCGAGGCCGAGGCGCTGGTCCTCGAGGGCAGGACCCTGGCAGCGGAGGGCGAGGCAGACCTCGCCGCGCAGGCCTACCAGCGGGCGGTGCACCGGTTGTCGGCCATCGGCGCCGACCAGAGCGCCGCCCAGCTGTGGTTCGACCTCGCCGACCTGCTCTCGAGCGTCGGCATGGCCGAGGCCGCCATGGACGCCTACCGGCGCGCGGCGGTCTCCACCGGGCTGCGGGCGCGCGTGGCGTCCACCACGCTCGCCCGCAGCTGAGTCGGCGTCAGCCGGACGCGAGGGCCGGCCGAGCGCTAGAGGGTCAGCAGCACCACACGGTGCGGGTCGTCGTACGGACCTGCGCCGCCTCGGCGGGCGCGGCGAGGCCGGCCACGCTGACGAGGGCGACGGCGGCGACGAAGAGGCGGGTGGCGCGGTTCATGGTGTCTCCAGGGGTGAGTGCTGAGTGGGGTTGGCGGGCGTCCCGAGCCGGTCCAGCAGAAATCTTGTCAAAACAGATGCCGAGTGTCGCCGCCTTTGGCAAACTTGGGCAAGCCCCCTGGCAAATGGCCTCGGCGTCGGGTGGGCGACCTCGCAGGCTCCCCCCTGCGAGACCTGCACCGGACCCCACCCGGTTGCCGCTCGGACCCCCCGCCCGCGGCGGGGGGTCCCAGCACGTCCGCGGGACGACGGGCAAGCCTCGGACCGGCGGGTCAGTCGTGGCCGCCGGGCAGGAGCACGCGGACGCAGGTGCCGGCCCCGGGGGCGCTCTCGAAGCGCACCTCGCCGCCATGGGCCTCGATGATCGTCCGTACGTTGTGCAGCCCCAGGCCCGCCCCGGGGACCCGGAGCCGGCGGGCGTTGCGGCCGCGGAAGAAGCGCTCGAAGACCTCGCCGACCTCGTCGTCGTCCATCCCCGGACCGTGGTCGGCGACCGTCACCACGGCGTGCGCCCCGTCCCGGACGAGGTCGACCGCCACGGTCCCGCCGGGCGGGCTGTAGGCGATCGCGTTGGCGAGCAGGTTGTCGAGGACCTGGCGCAGCCGCATGCCGTCCGCGACGAGGGCCAGCGACGCCGGGCGGCGGCAGGTGATGCGTACGCCCCGGTGCGCCGCGTCGAGCTGTGCTGCGTCGACGGCCTGGTCGAGCACCGACGCGAGGTCGACGGGGTAGCGGTCGACGAGCGCGGACCCGGCCGAGGCGCGCGTGCTGTAGAGCAGGTCCGCGACGAGGTGGGACAGCCGGAGCACGTTGCGGCGCACGGCGTTGACCTGCTGCTGGTCCTGGCGACTGACGTCGCTGGACTCGTCGAGCAGCTCGAGGTAGGCCAGGGCGGACGTCAACGGCGTCCGCAGCTCGTGCGACACGGTGGCCACGAACTCGTCCTTGACGTTGAGCGCGCGGACGAGATCGGTGACGTCGTGGTAGGCCAGCACGGCACCCGAGGCCGTCCCGGCGCGGTCGACCACGGCCCGCGAGGAGACGGAGAGGGCGCGGCGCGCGGCCGGGTCCTTGCCGACCCACACGCGCAGGTCGTCGAACTCCTCGCCCCGGGCGGCGCGCGCCGAGGGCATGTCGCGCGGCGCCAGGACGTGCCGCTGGTCGGCGCTGTAGGTGAAGCCCGCCTGGCCGGCGAGGCCGCGGTGTCCCGACGGGAAGGCCAGGGCGAGGAAGTCTCGGAGCCGGTCGTTGCAGGCGAGGTAGCGACCGCGGGTGTCGACCTGCAGGAGCCCGACCGACACGCCCTCGAAGATGGCGTGCGCCTTGCGCCGCTCGGTCTCGGCGGCGCTCTCAGCGGCGTCCAGCCGCTCCACGAAGGCCTGACGCTCGGTGAGGTCGGCGACCTGGGAGACGAAGTGGACCGGCGCACCGCCGGCGTCGCGGAGCAGGGCGACGGAGAGGTCGCCGACGACGATGCGCCCGTCGGAGCGGACGTAGCGCTTGGTGATCCGGTAGGAGCCGATCTCGCCCGCGAGCGTCCGGTCGACCAGCCGCAGGTCGTCGGCCAGGTCGTCGGGGTGGGTGATGTCGGACAGGGTGAGCGTCGCCAGCTCGTCGGGCTCGTAGCCCAGCATGTCGCAGAGCGCGCCGTTGGCGGTGACGACGCCGCCGGCCAGGGAGACGATGGCCATTCCCACCGGCGAGTGCTCCATGGTGAGCCGCCAGAGGTCGTCGGCGAGGGAGACCCGACTGTCGGGCACGACCACCTCTGCCCCTTCCGACGACATGGTGCGAACCTCCACCGTAGGGGTGGGTCCATGCCGCCGTCCGGCCCTGTGGCCGATCAGTGGTGAAAATGAGGAGATCACCCCGGACTCGGGCGTCCGGGGTGATCTCGGGTGTCCAGACCAGTGCTGCTCGGCCGGCGGCTAGGCGGTGACGAGCACCTGCACCTCGGCCACCGACCCGGTCGCGGCGACGACCCGGGTGTCGACCGGCTGCGCCTTGGGAGCGAGGGTCCGCAGGGTCCACTCCCCGTCGCCGGCGAAGAAGCGGAAGTGCCCCGTCGCCGAGGTCGGGACCTCGGCGGTGAACTCACCGCTGCGGTCGAGGAGCCGGACGTACGCGTTGGGGACGGGCTCGCCCCCGGCCGCGCCGCCGCGCAGGACCTGGCCCTGGATGACGGCCTCCTTGGCGACGTTCACCCCGTCGAGCGACAGGCCGCCCTCGGTCGCGCCGCACATCAGGCTTCACCCGGCTCGTCGCCGAGGGCGACCGGGACGCCGACCAGCGAGCCGTACTCGGTCCACGAGCCGTCGTAGTTCTTCACGTTCTCGTGACCGAGGAGCTCCTTGAGCACGAACCAGGTGTGCGAGGAGCGCTCGCCGATGCGGCACAGGGCGATGGTCTCCTTCGTGTCGTCGAGGCCGGCGTCGGCGTAGATCTGGCGCAGCTCCTCGTCGGACTTGAAGGTCCCGTCGTCGTTGGCCGCCTTGCTCCACGGCACGTTGATCGAGGTCGGCACGTGGCCGGCGCGCTGCGCCTGCTCCTGCGGGAGGTGCGCCGGGGCCAGCAGCCGGCCGGCGTACTCGTCGGGGCTGCGGACGTCGACCAGGTTCTTCACGCCGATGGCGGCGACGGCCTCGTCGCGGAACGCGCGGATGGAGTGGTCCTGCTCGGTCGCGGTGTACGACGTCTTCTCGCGGGTCGGCACCTCGGCCGTCAGCTCGCGGGAGTCGAGCTCCCACTTCTTGCGGCCGCCGTCGAGGAGCTTGACGTCCTGGTGGCCGTAGAGCTTGAAGTACCAGTAGGCGTAGGCGGCGAACCAGTTGTTGTTGCCGCCGTAGAGGACGACCGTGTCGTCGTTGGAGACGCCGCGCTCGGACAGCAGCGCCTCGAACTGCTCCTTGTTGACGAAGTCGCGGCGGACCTGGTCCTGGAGGTCGGTGGTCCAGTCGAGCTTGATCGCTCCCCGGATGTGGCCCTTGTCGTAGGCGGTGGTGTCCTCGTCGACCTCGATGAGGACGACGCCGTCGGTGTCGAGGTTGTCCTCGACCCACTGGGCGGTGACGAGCGAGTTCTCGCGGCTCATGGTTGGTGTGCTCCTTGCTGGTGGTGAACAGTCGGGGTGCGGTGCGGTGGAGGGTGCTGGGTCGGACGTGACGTGCTGTCAGGAGGCGATGCGTCGGGCCGTGGCCCGGCGGATCAGGAGGTAGGCCTCGCAGCCCAGGCAGAGCCCGAAGGCGGCGTTGAGGAGGGCGGCCACCAGCGCGAGGCCGACCGCGACCTGGCCGACCACGGTGGCACCGGCCAGGAGCGCGAGCAGGCCCACGAGGGCGAACCCGAGGCCGACCGCCTGCGCGAAGCGGGGCGGCTCCGGCGCCTCCCACTCGCTGGGCGGGGCCAGTCGCGGGCGGACGAGCGTGCGGAAGAGCCACGCCTGCGGCGTGGCCTGCACGCCGCGCACGGCGCCGGAGGCGAAGGCCCCTGCCTGCGCGGCGAGCAGCACCACGTCGTACGGCGACGGGAGCAGGAGCACGGCGAGCAGGACGACCGAGGTCAGGGCGGCGGCGAGCTGGGGCCCGCGGGGGTCGATGCCCCCGTCCGGACGGGACGCGCCCGCTGCGGAGCGCGGTGTGGCGGTGGTGGTCATGTCTCTCCTGGGATGTCGGCGCCGCACGAGGCCGGGCGCACAGGGGCGCAGGCCAGGGCGGGTCCCACCGACGAGCACGGTCCCGTGGCGGGAGGACGTCGGGCTCAGGCGAGCGGCGGGACCGCTACGACATTCGACACAGCGCCGAGCGCACGCGGCAGTGGTCCACTGCGCGGCGCCGGGTGAGCATGGTCGAGGACATGACCACGACAGTAGGCGGTCCTGCGAGCCGCTCGCGCCGTGGTCTCACGATGTGGTCGACGCATCCGGATCTTGAGACGGCACGCGGGCCAGAGCCGTCAGGACCTGGTCGCGGGTGGGTGCGCCGGTCGCGCGGGTCACCTCGGCGCCCGACCCGTCGAGGACGAGGGTGGTCGGCGTGCGCAGGATGCCGAAGGCCCGCGTGGCGTCGAGGTGCTGCTCGGCGTCGACCTCGACGTGGGTGACCCCGGGGACGAGCCGCGAGACGTCCTCCAGCACGCGCCGGGTGGCGCGGCACGGCGCGCAGAAGGCGCTCGAGAACTGCAGCAGGGTGGCCCGCTCGCCCAGCTGCTGACCGACGACGGCGGCGACGTCCGCGCCGGGCGGCACGTCGGCGGGCGGAGGCGCCGCCACGTCGTCCGGGTCCTTCCCGTGCTCCACCTCCCGCAGGTGGGCCGGTGCCGGCGAGTCCCCCGCGCCGGGCGCGGCTGCAGCACCCACCGCGCGGCGCGGGCGGAAGCGGCCGTCCGTCGCGTTGCGCCACAGGCCGAGGCCGACCGTCAGCACGACGGCGGCGACGGCGATCCAGGCTCCTGTGGTCACACCCGACGAACGTCGTGGGTGCAGCAGTTGTTCCGCACGACTGCGTCCCGGTTCGGAGCAGGCTCCGGAACTCGCGACGCGGCGGCGCCTCCTGCCGCTCGGCGGGGACGCTCGCTCAGCCGCCCGCGAAGGGCGGCAGCAGCTCCACCACCGTCCCCGGCGGCACGACGACCGCACCCGGGTCGCGCGACCCGACCGGCTGCTCGCCGAGGAGCACCGAGCAGACGGCGACGGTGCGTGCCATGCGGTCGCCGGGGTGACGCTCGAGGACCAGGTCGACCACGTCGGCCAGGGTCAGCTCGGTCCCGGCGACGTCGAACACGTCCTCCGCGGTCCCGGCCGCAGCCCGGGCACCCGCCCAGTAGCGCACGGTGATCGCTGTCTCACGCCTCCGGTCCCGGTCCGTGGGGTCGCTCATGCGGACTATCCTTCACCATTCCCGGCTGGTCACCGGTCGGCCCGGCGAACGAGGAGGGTCCGCATGAGCGCACTGCTGCTGCTCACCAGCGCGCTCCAGCCCTCGGCCGAGGTGCTGCCGGGCCTCGCCCTGCTGGCCCACACCGTGAAGATCGTCCCGGCCCAGGGCAGCGCGCTGCTCGACGCCCCGGAGTCCGACCTGGTCCTCGTCGACGGCCGCCAGGACCTCGCCGCCGCGCGCGACCTCTGCCGCCTGATCCGCACCACCGGTGCGGACGCGCCGGTCCTCCTGGTGGTCACCGAGGGCGGCCTCGCCGTCGTGGCCCACGACTGGGGCATGGACGACGTGGTGCTGCACACGTGCGGGCCCGCCGAGCTCGACGCCCGGATCCGCCTCGCGATCGGCCGGGCGAGCGCCGCCGCACCCGACGACCCGTCGGCCCACGTCATCCACCGCGGCGAGGTGGTCGTCGACGACGCGACCTACACGGCGCGGATCGGCGGCCGCGCGCTCGACCTCACCTACAAGGAGTTCGAGCTCCTCAAGTACCTCGCGCAGCACCCGGGCCGGGTCTTCAGCCGTGAGCAGCTGCTGCAGGAGGTGTGGGGGTACGACTACTTCGGCGGCACCCGCACCGTCGACGTCCACGTGCGCCGCCTGCGCGCCAAGCTCGGCACCGAGCACGAGCACCACATCGGCACGGTCCGCAACGTCGGCTACCGCTTCGTCGTGCCCACGCGCGACTCCGCCGGCGCGGAGACCGAGTCCGCCTCGTCCTGAACCCGGGTCCGGTCCGGGTCCGGCTGGGTCCGGCTCGGGCTCCGGCTCGCGTCGGACACCGGGCTCGCTAGGGTCGCGACATGGACGTCGTCGACCGGGTGCTGCAGATCGCCGGAGAGGCCGCGGCCGCCGACGGCGCCGACCCCCTCGACGAGGCGGCCCGCATCGCGCTGGCCGACGGCGTCGCCGAGGTCGGCCTCGAGGACGACGGGTTCACGCTGCTCCACGACGGCGACCTGGCGCTCGTGGTGCGCCCGTCGGCGCGCCGCCGCGGGACGGGCGGCGCCCTGCTCACCCGCGCCGAGGCGTCGTACGACGGCGCGCTGACCGCCTGGTCGCACGGCGACCACCCGGGCGCCGCCCGGCTCGCGGACCGGCACGGGTGGGACCGGGTGCGTGACCTCTGGGTGATGCGTCGAGCGGCGTCGTTGCCGCTCCCGCCGCTCGTGACGCCGTCGGGCGTGAGGATCCGGTCGTACCGGGACACCGACGCCGCCGACGTCGTCGCGGTCAACGCCGCGGCGTTCGCCCACCACCCCGAGCAGGGCGCGATGGACGAGGACAACCTCGCCCGCCGGATGGCCGAGCCGTGGTTCGACCCGGCGGGGCTGCTCGTGGCAGAGGACGACTCCGGGATGCTCGGCTTCCACTGGACCAAGCAGCACGACGCGCGCCACGGCGAGGTCTACGTCGTGGGGGTGGCGCCGGCGGCGCAGGGACGCGGGCTCGGCAAGGTGCTGACCCTCGCCGGGCTGCACCACCTCGCCGGGCTGGGGGTCGACGAGGTGCTGCTCTACGTCGAGTCCGACAACGCCCGAGCCGTCGCGGTCTACTCGGGGCTGGGGTTCGGCCACGCGGACGCCGACACGCACGTGCAGTACCGGCGCCGCTGACTGGTGCCGCTGGCGTCGCTCCTGTCGCCGCCCGCCGCTACGTGTCGCTGACGGTCGCTGCGTCATGCGAAGGCGTACGTATAGGTGCGGGTTCGTATGACGCTCGCGCCGGCGCGCACCCGGAGCCTGCGTCATGCGAAGGCGTACGTATAGGTGCCGGTCCGTATGACGCCCGCGCCGGCGCGCGGACTGCGTCATGCGAAGGCGTACGTATAGGTGCGGGTTCGTATGACGCCCCCGCCGGCCCGGGGCCCGCGTCATGCGAAGGCGTACGTATAGGTGCGGGTCCGCACGACGCCCGCACCGGCGCGCGCGCGGCCTGCGTCATGCGAAGGCGCACCTATAGGTGCCGGATCGCATGACGCAGGCGCGACCTCAGCGGAGGGGGCGCACGTGCAGGCCGACCTCGGGGTCGACGACGACCTCCTGGGCGGCGGGCATCCCGTCGACGACGAGGGGCGCGTCGACCGGGACGTTGCGCTTGACCAGCGCCAGCGCGATGGGGCCGAGCTCGTGGTGACGGGCGCTCGACCCGACGAACCCGAGGTCACGGCCGTCGTGCGAGACGGGCGAGCCCGCGACGGGCAGCCGGTTCTCCGAGCCGTCGAGGTGCAGCAGCACCAGCCGCCGTGGGGGCCGGCCGAGCGTGTGGACGCGCGCGACGGTCTCCTGGCCGCGGTAGCAGCCCTTGTCGAGGTGGACGGCCGCACCGATCCAGCCGACCTCGTTGGGGATCGTGCGGTGGTCGGTGTCGATGCCGAACCGCGGCTCGCCGCGCTCGATGCGCAGCGCCTCGTACGCCCACAGGCCGGCGGCGGGCCCGGCCGCCTCGGCGTACGCCTCCAGCCGCTCGCGCGGGACCAGGTCGTGGCGACCGCTGCCCTCCCCCGGGCGCCACATCACCGCGAGGTCCTCGACCAGCGAGACCTCGACGCGGGTCATGAACTTCATCCGCTCCAGCCACTGCACCAGGGCCGGCGCCGCGCCGGGCTCGGTGTGCGCGGTGAACGCCTCGCCGTCGTCGACGCCGGTGAAGGCGTGCTCGACGTGGCCCTGCGGGCTCAGCACGAGGGCCTGCGTCCAGGTGCCGGGCGCGAGCCCGTCGAAGTACTGGGTCGTGAGGCTGTGCAGCCACGAGAGCCGGTCGGGCCCCGCCACGCGGAACACGTCGCGGTGCGAGAGGTCCACGAAGCCGTCGCCCCGGGCGAGGCTGCGCTGCTCGGTGTTGAACGAGCCGTAGTGCGCGGCCACCGGCGCGTCGATGCCGTCGCCGGCGACGGCTCCCGGGAGGGCGAGGAGGGGGCTGGCCATGCCCCGAGTCTAGGTCGGCCGTGGCTGCTCGTCCGCGGCGGAGCAGTCCGCGCAGGTGCCGAAGATCGCGAGGTGGCCCACGTCGACCACGAAGCCGTCGTCGGCCAGCGCCGCGACGAGCGGCTGCACGAGCCCGGGGTCGTAGGAGCGCACGGCGTGGCAGCGGCGGCACACGACGTGCACGTGCTCGTGCTCGTCGGTGGAGTGGTACGTCGGCGCGCGGTCGCTGAGGTGGGTGTGCCGGACCAGGCCGAGCTCCTCGAGCACCTCCAGGGTGCGGTAGACCGTGGAGGCGTTGACCGAGCTCACCTGGTCGCGGACGTGTGCGAGCACCTCGTCGGGCGTCGCGTGCCGCAGCTCCTCGACCGCCCGGAGGATCAGCTGGCGCTGCGGGGTGAGCCGCAACCCCTGCTCGCGCAGCCGCTGGGCGAGGTCGTCGCTCATGGGATGGTCCTCATGGCGTCAGGCCCGCTGGAGCCGGGCCCACGTGTGCGGCTGGAGCTCCTGGCCAGCGGCTGCGAGGTCGTTGGCGTACAGCAGGTCACCCTCGACGTTGCCGTACATGCGCGACCCGGCCGTGACCTCCTTGGCCGTCTCGGTGTAGGAGACACCCGCGGTGTGCAGCTCGATCCGGCCGCCTTCGGCCGCGCCGTACCAGATCTCCGAGATGCCGGTGTTGTGCGCGAGGAGGAGCTCGACCTTGCCGGGCTCGGGGCACCTCAGGAACCCCGTCTCCATCGCGCCCTCGCGGACGAACTCCCCCTGCTCGTCGACGACCCAGGCACGCGACATGTAGTGGAAGAACGGGCGGCCGTCGTGGGTGAAGATCAGCTCCTGGCCGAACTGGAACGACTCGATGGTCGGGTACGCCCCGTGGCCGTTGCCGCGCCACGTGCCGAGCAACCAGGCGACGGGGCCGCAGTTGGGATGCAGGTTGTCGGGCAGCTCGAAGGGCATGGGTCGACTCTAGTCCGCCCGCTTAGGCTGCCGGCATGGCTCGATCACTGGTCGTGAAGGTCACCTGCGGGGCCGAGGACGCCGAGCGCTGCAACCAGGGGTTCACGGTCGCCGCGGCGGCCGCGGCGTCCAGTGCGGAGGTCTCGCTCTGGCTCACCGGGCAGGCCGCCTGGTTCGGGGTGCCCGGCCGGGCCGAGGAGTTCAACCTCGACCTCGCCACGCCTCTCGACCAGCTGATGCAGGCCGTGCTGGCGTCTGGGTCGGTCACGGTCTGCTCGCAGTGCGCTGCGCGTCGCGGCATCGTCGCCGGCGACCTGCGCGACGGCGTCACGATCGCCGGCGCCGCGGTGTTCGCCGAGCAGGTGCTGGGTGAGGGCGTGCAGGCGCTGGTGTACTGAGGCGGACGTCACCCGGCGTTCACCAAGCGGTGCCACACTGGAAGGCATGACCGACCCGGCCACCCTCACCAGCGCTGCCTCCCCGTCGGTCGAGGAAGGGCCGGTCGCCGAGCCGTTCGGGCACCCGAGCGACACCTTCGACGTCGAGCCGCCCTACACACCCGACGCCGCGGCGATCGAGGCGGTGCAGAAGTTCGAGGACCGGTTCATCGACCGCGAGACCTCGTGGGTGCGCTTCAACCAGCGCGTCCTCGAGCTCGCCGAGGACCCCATCCTGCCGCTGCTGGAGCGGGCCCGGTTCCTCGCGATCTTCGCCAGCAACCTCGACGAGTTCTTCATGGTCCGCGTCGCCGGACTCAAGCGCCGGATCGCCGCGGGCGTCGCCGTGCGCGCGGCGAGCGGGCTCATGCCGCGCCAGCAGCTGATCCAGCTGTGGACGGGTAGCCGGGAGCTCATGGAGCGCCACGCCCAGGCGTTCGTCGACCTCCTGCCCGAGCTCAGCGAGCAGGGCATCGAGATCGTGCGCTGGGACGAGCTGAACCGGGAGGAGCAGAAGGTCTGCAAGAAGCTCTTCAAGGAGCGGATCTTCCCGGTCCTGACCCCCCTCGCGGTCGACCCGGCCCACCCGTTCCCCTACATCTCCGGCCTGTCGCTCAACCTCGCGGTCGTCGTACGCCACCCCAAGACCGGCACCGAGCACTTCGCCCGGGTCAAGGTGCCGCCGACCTTCGGCCGCTTCGTCGGCCTGGGCAACCAGCGCTTCGTGCCGATCGAGGACGTCATCGGCGAGCACCTCAAGAAGCTCTTCCCGGGGATGGAGGTCATCGGCTCGCACACGTTCCGTGTCACCCGCAACGAGGACCTCGAGGTCGAGGAGGACGACGCCGAGAACCTGCTGAAGGCGCTGGAGAAGGAGCTGCAGCGACGCCGCTTCGGTCCCCCCGTCCGGCTCGAGGTCGAGCAGTCGATGGACCCCAAGGTGCTCGACCTGCTGGTCTCCGAGCTCGGCGTCGGCCGCGACGAGGTCGTGTCGCTTCCCGGTCCGCTCGACCTCACCGGGCTGCACTCCATCGCCGACCTGCCGCGCGACGACCTCAAGTACGCCGCCTTCCTGCCGTCGACCCACCCCAGCCTGGCGGAGGTGGAGTCGTCCTCGCCGGTCGACGTCTTCGACTCGGTCGGGCGGCACGACGTGCTGCTGCACCACCCCTACGACTCCTTCGCCACGTCGGTGCAGCGCTTCCTCGAGCAGGCGGCCGCCGACCCGCACGTGCTGGCGATCAAGCAGACGCTGTACCGCACCTCCGGCGACAGCCCGATCATCGAGGCGCTCATCGACGCCGCCGAGGCGGGCAAGCAGGTCTTGGTGATCGTGGAGATCAAGGCGCGCTTCGACGAGCAGGCCAACATCCGCTGGGCACGCAAGCTCGAGCAGGCCGGCTGCCACGTCGTCTACGGGCTGGTCGGGCTGAAGACCCACTGCAAGCTGTCGATGGTGGTGCGCGACGAGCCCGAGGGGATCCGGCGCTACGTCCACCTCGGCACCGGCAACTACAACCCGAAGACCGCCCGCGTCTACGAGGACCTGGGCTTGCTGACCGCCAACCAGGAGATCGGCGAGGACGTCGCGCTGCTGTTCAACAACCTGTCCGGCATCAGCCGCAACCGCACCTACGACCACCTCCTCGTCGCGCCGCACAGCGTCCGCGAGGGCCTCATCGCGCAGATCCACCAGGAGATCGCCCACCACCAGGCGGGGCGACCCGCCGGCATCCGGATCAAGGCGAACTCGGCGGTCGACGAGGCGGTGATCGACGCGCTCTACCTCGCCTCGCAGGAGGGCGTGCGCGTCGAGATGCTGATCCGCGGCATCTGCGCCCTGCGCCCCGGCGTACCCGGGCTGTCGGAGACCATCCGCGTGCGCTCGATCCTCGGTCGCTTCCTCGAGCACAGCCGCATCTTCTGGTTCGACAACGGCGGCGACCCCGCGGCCTGGATCGGGTCGGCGGACATGATGCACCGCAACCTCGACCGCCGCGTCGAGGTGCTCGTACGCCTGCGCGACCCGCACGTCGTCGAGGAGGTCGACGCGCTGCTGGACCTCGCGCTCGACGAGCGGACGACCGCGTGGGAGCTGGGGCCAGACGGCGAGTGGCAGCTGCGGCACGGCGAGCGTCACCTCCACGACGAGCTCATCGTCCGCCAGCGCAGCCGGCGGCGCTGAGCGCTCCGTCACACGAGCGTGCGCGGAGGCACCCGAACTTGCGTCGTTGGGCCGTCGACCCCCTAGCATGAGGCACGGTTCATCCGCCCCCCGTTCGGAGTTCGCCGTGCGTTTGAAGTTCCGCCCTGTCGACAGCTCGTTCTACGACCTCTTCAGTGAGGCCGCCAACCACCTCGTCGTCGGCGCCCAGCTGCTCAGCGAGATGCTGTCGGCCGGCAACTCGAAGGCCGAGATCGCGCAGCGCATGCGTGAGGCCGAGCACGCTGCCGACGAGACCACCCACTCGATCGTGCGCCGGGTCAACAGCACCTTCGTCACCCCGTTCGACCGGGAGGACATCTACTCCCTCGCGTCGGCGCTCGACGACGTCATGGACATGATGGACGAGGCCGTCGACCTGGTGCTGCTCTACGAGGTCACCTCGCTGCCCGCGGAGACGACCCAGCAGGTGGAGGTGCTGCAGCGCTGCGCCGAGCTCACCGCTGCCGCCATGCCGTCGCTGGAGTCGATGAGCTCGCTCGACGAGTACTGGATCGAGATCAACCGGCTCGAGAACACCGGGGACAAGGCGTTCCGCCGGATCCTGGCCAACCTCTTCAGCGGCGAGTACGAGGCGCTGGAGGTCCTGAAGCTGAAGGACGTCGTGGAGTCCCTCGAGGGGGCGATCGACGCCTTCGAGAAGGTCGCCAACATCGTGGAGCAGATCGCCGTCAAGGAGTCCTGACCCTGATGGAGATCGGGATCATTCTCGCGGTGGTCGTCGTCGCCCTGGTGTTCGACTACACCAACGGCTTCCACGACGCCGCCAACGCGATCGCCACGTCCGTCTCGACGGGCGCCCTCAAGCCGCGGGTCGCCCTGGCGATGGCCGCGGTCATGAACTTCGTCGGCGCCTTCCTCGGGCAGGAGGTCGCCACCACGGTGTCCGACACGATCGACCCGGGGACGGGCAGCCACGGGCTGGTGATCGTCATGTGCGGCCTCCTCGGCGCCATCACGTGGAACCTCATCACCTGGTACTACGGCCTGCCGTCGTCCTCCTCGCACGCGCTCATCGGCGGCCTGGTCGGCTCGGCCGTCGCGGCCGGCGCGACCGCGAACTGGGACGTCGTGCTCGAGAAGGTCGTCATCCCGATGTTCCTCTCGCCGCTGGTCGCCTTCAGCCTCGGCTTCGCCCTGATGGTCCTGATCATGTGGGCGTTCCGCAACGCCAACCCCGGCCGCGCCAACCGCGGGTTCAAGGTGGCGCAGACCATCTCGGCCGCCGCCATGGCGCTGGGTCACGGCCTCCAGGACGCGCAGAAGACGATGGGCGTCATCTTCCTGGCGCTGCTCGCCGGTGGCTACGTCGCGGAGTCCGACCCGCTGCCGCTCTGGGTCATCTTCGCCGCCGCGGCCGCCATCTCCGCCGGCACCTACTCCGGCGGCTGGCGCATCATGCGCACGCTCGGCCGGCGCATCATCCACCTCGACCCGCCGCGCGGTTTCGCCGCCGAGGCGGTCGCGGCCTCGGTGCTCTACACGACCGCGTACGCCTTCCACGCCCCGATCTCGACCACGCACACCATCACCTCGGCGGTCATGGGCGTCGGCGCGACCAAGCGGCTCTCGGCGGTCCGCTGGGGCGTGGCGAAGTCGATCCTGACGGCGTGGGTGCTGACCTTCCCGGCCGCTGCCTTCGCCGCGGCGGTCTGCTACTGGGTCGCGCGGATCTTCCTCCCCTGACCTCGCGGCCCGGGGTCCTCGGGCGTCCGAGGGTCGCCGGAGGGTCTTCGCGGCGTCGTTCCGGCGGCGCCGGCCAGCGTCATACGAAGCCGACGCTATAGGTGCGGGTCCGTATGACGCGCGGGGCGGCGTCGGGCTTGGGGCGCCGGGCTCGGAGCGCCGGCGAGCGTCATGCGAAGCCGTTGCTATAGGTGCGGGTCCGTATGACGCTCGGGGCGCGGGCAACGCAGCGTCATACCAAGCCGTTGCTATAGGTGCGGGTCCGTATGACGCTCGGGGCGCCAACGACGCAGCGTCATACGAAGTCGTCCCTATAGGTGCAGGTCCGTATGACGTCCGGGGCGTCAACTTGGCGCCGGCGGCCTCTCGCCGGCTGCAGCTCGAGGGCGTACGCCGTCCGGTCAGGCCGCGGGACCAAGGCCGGACCATCCGGCGTCCACGAGGGCGCGCTCGATCTGCGCGAAGAACTCGTCCGCCGCCACACGGAGTCCGAGGACGGGCAGCCGGAGGACGGTGAGGTTGACCAGGGTGACGTCGTTGTGCCGGAGCGCGTCGGCGACGACGTGGTCGGCGAGGACGTGCTGGATGCCGTCGACCTCGACGACGACGCCCCACTCCTCCCAGAGGACGTCGAGGTAGTAGCGGCCGTCCGGCCCTCGCCGTACTGCCTGGCGGGACGGTTCGGGCAGCCCTCGGTCGCGGCACGCGCGGGCGAAGTCGAGCTCGGCGAGGCTGCGGACGCCACCGAGCAGGTCGGTCACGACGTCGGTGACGAGCGCCAGTCGACGATCCCTCTTCACCCGCAGCAGCGCGCGGGCCACGAGCTCGGCCGACGCGACGCCCTGCTGCACCGCCATCGTCAGCAGCAGTGCGGCCTGGCGGTCGCTCCTCGCCCACAGCGCGGCTCGTACTGCTGCGACCTCGGTCCGCGTGCGGGCCGGGCCGGGGCCGGGCGCGAGGTCGTCGTCGCGCCACCTTCGGGTCTGGCGTACGTCGACGAGCTCGTCACGGAACACCCTCGCTCCTCTCGGGACCGACACCCGGTGGCGCTCGACGGTGAAGCCCGTCAGGCCGCTCGCGACCAGTGACGACGCCCCGTCGAGCCGCGCGCGCGGTCCTCCCGAGAGCTGGGCGGCCCACAGCACCGTCTCTTCGGCCAGCGGACCGTTGTGCACGACGACGACGTGCCGTCCCACCCGCTGCCAGCGTCGCGCCCTCACGTTGGCCCTCACCTCCGCGCGCGTGAACCCGGCGGCGTAGAGCTGGCTCCGGGAGAGCGCGCCTCCCTGTCGGCTGGCGGCGCGCTCGGCGCGGCGCCGCCGGGCGTGCCGCAGCGAGGCGGAGGCGGAGCGGGGCTCGGGCTCGGGCATGCCCCCACGGTCCTCCTGGCGCGTGTCCGCCGCACGCGGGCGATCGCCGCCCTGGTGATCGTCCCGCGGAACGGTGCCCTGTGGAGGTTTTGCGCGCCGACCCGTCGGAGGCGAGCCGCCAGCGTCATACGAAGCCGAACCCATAGGCGCCAGCCCGCATGACGCAAGCCCCGGCCCAGGGAAACGAACCGCCCCAGGACCGCCAGCGTCATACGAAGCCGAACCCATAGGCGCCGGTCCGCATGACGCAAGTCCCGGCCTGGGGGACGGACCGCGACCCCCGGCCCGGGGGACGAACCGCGAGCCCCGGCCGCGCCGGGGCTGTCGGCTCAGCCGAAGCGGCCGGAGATGTAGGCCTCGGTCGCCTCGTTGTCGGGGTTGGCGAACATCTTCTGCGTGGAGTTGAACTCCACGAGGTGTCCGGGCTGGCCCGCCGCCTTGAGGTTGAAGAAGCCGGTCTCGTCGGAGACCCGGGCGGCCTGCTGCATGTTGTGGGTGACGATGACGATCGTGTAGTCGGACTTCAGCTCGTGGATGAGGTCCTCGATCGCCGAGGTGGAGATCGGGTCGAGGGCCGAGCACGGCTCGTCCATCAGCAGCACCTGCGGCTTCACGGCGATCGCGCGGGCGATGCAGAGGCGCTGCTGCTGCCCGCCCGACAGTCCCATCCCGGGCTTGTCGAGGCGGTCCTTCACCTCGTTCCAGAGGTTCGCGCCCTTGAGCGAGCGCTCGACGACGTCGTCGGCCTCGGACTTCTTCATCTTCTTGGAGTTGAGGCGGTTGCCGGCGAGCACGTTCTCGTAGATCGACATCGTCGGGAACGGGTTCGGGCGCTGGAAGACCATGCCGATCTGGCGGCGTACGGCGACCGGGTCGACGGCGGCGTCGTAGAGCGACTGCCCGTCGACGGTCACCTTCCCCTCGACGCGGGCGCCCGGGATGACCTCGTGCATGCGGTTGAGCGAGCGCAGCACGGTGGACTTCCCGCAGCCCGAGGGGCCGATGAAGGCGGTCACGGAGCGCGCCTTGATGTGCAGGTTGACTCCCTGCACGGCGAGGAAGTCTCCGTAGTAGATGTCGAGGTCGGAGACGTCGATGCTCTTGGCCATGGTGGGGGTGACTCCTTGAGGGGGCTCGGTCGAGCGGGCGCTCAGCGGCCGGTCTTGGGGGCGAACGCCTTGCCGACGATCCTCGCGACGAGGTTGAGCGACATGACGATGATGATGAGGAAGAGGGCGGCGCCCCAGACCCGGTCGGTCCAGATCTCGCCGTACTTGAAGTGGGTGGTCTGCCCGAGGGACTGGAAGATGTAGACGGGCAGGGTCTGCACGGGGCCCTCGAACGGGTTCCAGTTCGCGACCCGAGCCGTGCCGAGGATGAGGAGCAGCGGTGCGGTCTCGCCGGCGACGCGCGCGATCGCCAGGGTGACGCCGGTGACGATGCCCGCGACCGCGGTCGGGAGGACCACCTTCACGATGGTGCGCCACCGCGGCACGCCGAGGGCGTACGACGCCTCGCGCAGGTCGTCGGGCACCAGCTTGAGCATCTCCTCCACCGACCGGATCACCGTCGGCAGCATGAGCAGGGACAGCGCGATGGCGCCGCCGATGCCGACCCGGGGCAGCGGGTCGCCGGTGATGACGATGAAGAGGGCGATGGCGAACAGTCCGGCGACGATCGACGGGATGCCGGTCATCACGTCGACGAGGAAGGTGATGACCTTGGCGAGGCGGTTGTTCTTGCCGTACTCGACGAGGTAGATCGCGGTGAAGAGGCCGATCGGCACCGCGATGACGGCCGCGATCAGCGTGATCATGATCGTGCCCATGATCGCGTGGTAGATGCCGCCGCCGACCCCGAGCAGGGCCCGCCCGCTCATGTCGTCGTTGAGGAACTGCGGGGTCAGCACGGGTGCGCCGCGGGCGACCACGGTCCACACCAGGCTCACCAGCGGCACCATCGCCACGGCGAACGCGGTCCACATGAGGGTCTTCACCAGCGTGTCGGTGGACTGTCGGGAGCCCTCGACGGCGCGGGTCCAGCCGGTGATGCCGACCAGGTACGCCAGCCAGGCGACGACCACCGCGCCGCCGACGCCGAGCCCGAGGAGCCAGGCCAGCACACCCAGCGCCACCGAGCACACGCCGACGAGGACCGGGGCGATGCGCGGCAGCGTGCCGCCGGTGAGGGGCTCGAGCCGGTCGACCGGCTGGGTGTCGGTGTCGATGACGGTGCTCATGCCTTCACCTGCCCGCGGGTCGCGATGTAGCGACCCAGGAAGTTGACCACGAATGTGAGGACGAAGAGGGCCAGGCCGGCGAAGATCAGCACGTTGATCTTGAGGCCGGCCGCGTTGGCGTAGTTGTTGGCGATGCTGGCGGCGATGGTGTTCGAGTTCGCCGACGAGATCACGTCGAAGCTGACGATGGCGCCGGTGGCCGAGAGCACCATCGCGACCGCCATGGTCTCACCGAGGGCGCGGCCCAGGCCGAGCAGCAGCGCGGCGACGATGCCGGAGCGCGCGTAGGGCAGCACGGCCATCCGGATCATCTCCCAGCGGGTCGCGCCGAGGGCGAGGGCGGCCTCCTCGTGCATCGTCGGCGTCTGGGCGAAGATCTCGCGCAGGATCGCGGTCACGATCGGCAGCGCCATCAGCGCCAGCACGACCGACGCGGTCAGCAGCGTGCGCCCCGAGCTCGACACCGGCCCCCCGAAGAGCGGGATCCACCCGAACCAGCTGTTCAGCCATTCGTAGACCGGCACCAGCCGCGGCGCCAGCACAGCGATGCCCCACAGGCCGAACACGACGGACGGCACGGCCGCCAGCAGGTCGACGAGGTACCCCACGGGCTTGGCGACCCGGCGGGGGGCGTAGAGCGAGATCACGAGGGCCAGGCCGATCGCGAGCGGCGTCACGATGACCAAGGCCAGCACCGAGGACAGCACGGTGCCGAAGAGGAGCGGCCCGACGAGGGACCACACACTGGGCTTGCCGTACGCCTGCTCGCCCGAGGCCTCCAGGGCAGGCAGGCCCTGCGCCACCAGGAAGACGGCGACTCCGGCGAGCATGCCGACGACGAGCAGCGCGGCACCGAGCGCGGTGCGGCTGAAGACCGCGTCCCCCACGCGGGTGGTCCGGGCCCGTTCCTGTGGTTCCTGGAGGGGCTCCTGGATCGCGGTGGTCACTCTTCTCCTCCTGTGGCGGCTGCCGGGTGACGACGTGTCGGCAGGGGCCGGGCCTGATCGGCCCGACCCCCGCCGCTGTGCTGGTCGGTGCTCAGCCGGCCGAGATGGTCTCGACGATGGACTGCGCCTCGCTGATGACCGTGTCGGTCAGCGGGGCGGAGCCCGCCTCGGACGAGCCGATCTCCTGGCCCTCGTCGCTGAGGATGTAGGAGAGGTAGCCCTTGACGTTCGCGGCGGTCGCCTCGTCGTCGTAGGTCTGGCAGGCGATCATGTAGGACGTGAGGACGATCGGGTAGACCCCCGCCTCCTCGGTCGTGTAGTCGAGGTCGTAGGCCATGTTGACCTCCGAGCCCTCGTCCACGCGGGGGGAGACCTCGAAGATCTTCGCGGCCGCCTCCGGGCTCGGCGCCACGAACTCCTCGCCCACGCCGATGTTGGCCTGGCCGAGGCCGCCCGCCTGGCTGGCGTCGGCGTAGCCGATGGTGTTGGGGGCGTCGGTGACGACCTGCACGACGCCGGAGGTGCTCTTGCCGCCCTCGCCGCCGGCCTCGTTGGGCCACTGCTCGACCTCGCCGTAGGTCCAGGTGTCGCCGGCGACGGTCGAGAGGTAGTTGGTGAAGTTGCCGGTGGTGCCCGACTCGTCGGAGCGGTGGACCGGGGTGATGTCCTCGTCCGGCAGCTCGGCGTCCGGGTTGTCGGCGACGATGGCCTCGTCGTTCCAGCTGGTGATCTCACCGGCGAAGATGCCGGCGAGCGTCTCGGGCGAGAGGTTCAGCTCGTCGACGCCCTCGAGGTTGTAGATCACCGCGATCGGCGAGACGTAGTTGGGGATGGTGATGGGCTCGGAGCCGCACGTCTCGGTCGCCGCGGTGAGCTCGCCCTCCTCGTCGTCGAGGTAGGAGTCGGTGCCGGCCGTCGGGAAGCCGCCGGAGATGAAGTTCTCGCGACCGCCGCCGGAGCCCACCGGGTCGTAGGAGACCGTCACGCCGGGCGCCACCTCGCCGAAGCCGACCATCCAGGCGTTCTGCGCGGACTCCTGCGAGGAGGCGCCGCCGATGGCGAGCTCGCCGGACAGGTCGGCGTAGTCGCCGCTCGACTCCGAGGAGCCCGTGTCCCCGGTGTCGGCCGCGGCCTCATCGGCCGAGTTGCCGCCACCGCAGGCGGTCAGGGAGATCGAGAGGGCAAGCACGGCCACGCTGGGGGCCAGCAGCTTGCGGTAGGAAGTGCGCTTCACTTCGGGTGCTCCTGATGAGTCTCGTGAGTCTGATGAGTGCTGACGCCGGTGACGGTAGGCAGGCCAGGAGAACGACCACCGCGCCGTCGGTGAACGGCCGATGAACTCGATCAGGCCGGTTGGCGTCGCGCATCCGTGCGTGAGACGGCGATCACATGAACTCGCCCGTCAGGCCTTGACGGGCGCGGCGCCACGCAATAGGCGCCGACGCTCAGGGACGGTGCACCTCGGTGGCCACGACCCGGCCCTTGCGGTGGTGCACCACCAGCATCGCGGCCGGCTCGAGCTTGACGTCGGGCACCTGCAGCGCGTCGAGCACGGTCGGCAGCACGGGCCGGTGGGTGCACAGCACGGTCCCTTCGCCGCTGTCGAGCAGGCCGTCCACGAGGTCGACGACGGCGTCGACCGAGGCGTCCTGCTCGCTCAGCTCGTCGTGGAGCTTGACCGGCCACCCGGTGGCGTCGGCGTACGGCGTCACCGTCTGCACGCAGCGCGTGCTCGAGGACGTGTGGGCGACGGTCACGTCGAAGGCCGCGAGCAGTGGCACCAGCCGCTGCGCCTGCGCCTCGCCGATGGGCAGCAGGGGGCGCAACCGGTCGTCTCGCGTCCACGACCCGCGTGAGCGTGCCTTGGCGTGGCGGAGCACCACCAGGGCACGGGTCCTCCGGCGCAGGGGTCGGGCCTCGGCGAGGGTCGCCCGGTCGTGGGCGTACGTCAGCCGGCTGACCGCGGCCTTCCGGTCCACCCACTCGACCGCGTCGATCTCGTCGTTGGGCTGGTAGCCGCCCACGTCGTCGCTGCCGACCACGCGCGCGGTCCAGTAGTCGACCGTCTTCCACCTGCCGGTGGCCAGCCGGTAGCGCTGCTGCGACAGCGCCGGGCCGAGGCGGACGTGGAGCCCGGTCTCCTCGGCCACCTCGCGCACCGCGGCGGCGAGCACGTGCTCGCCGGCGTCGACCTTGCCCTTGGGAAAGGACCAGTCGTCGTACTTGGGCCGGTGGACGAGCAGGACGTCGTCACCGCGCGTCACCACGGCACCGGCAGCGCGCACGTCGCGGGGCTCCATGGAAGTAGTGTCACACCGACCCCCGGACCGCGAGGAGCGCCGTGCCACATCGTGTCGTGCCCCGCGCCACCCTTGTCATCGCAACCGTCGTGGCGGTCGTCGCGGCGGCCGTCGGGGCCCTCGCCGCCTGGCGCCTCGTGAGCCCGGAGACGCCGCTGGCTCGTGCCATGGCGCTCGTGCCGGCGGACGCCACGCGCTTCTCCTGGACGGACTGGGCGGGAGTGCGCGCCGAGCTCGGCGCCGACCTCGACGCCCGCTCCTCGGCCGAGGAGGTGGAGGCCTTCCTCGCGGAGGCCTTCGAGGAGGACCTGTCCTCGATGTCCGCCCTCGCGACGTCGGCCGGGGTGATGCAGGACGAGCTCGGCTTCTCCCCCGCCACGGTCTCCTGGGAGCTCCTGGCGCAGTCCGGGTCAGGTGCGGTGGCGGTGATGGGCGTCGGCGACGACGTCGACCTGGACCGCGTGGCGGACCTGCTGGCCTCCCACGGCTGGTCGCCGCCCGACGACCCGGGCGGCGTGTGGGAGGGCGGACCCGACGTGCTGTCGGGCGTGGGCCCGATGCTCACGCCCGAGCTGCAGCACCTCGCGCTGCTGGCCGACGAGGGCGTCGTGCTGGCGTCGGACCAGGCGCCCCACCTCGAGCAGGTGCTGCGGGTGGTCGCCGGTGAGGCGGACGGCGCCGACGGGCTCGCGGAGGTCGTGGCGCGGCTGGAGGAGCCGCTGGCCGCGGCGGCGTACGACGGGGCGTACGCCTGCGAGCACCTGGCCATGGCGCAGGCCGACGACGCGGCGCGCGCCGAGGCCGACGGGCTGCTCGCGGCGGCGGGCGAGGTCCACCCGCTCACGGGGTTCGCGATGGGCGTGCTGCCCGGCGGCGACGTGCGGGCGGTGCTGCAGGTGGAGGACGCCGACGACGCCCCGCGCGACGCGGAGGCGCGTGCGGCCCTGGCGTCGGGACCGGCTCCCGGACAGGGTGGCGACTTCACCGACCGCTTCTCGGTGGAGGCGGCGGGGGCGGAGGGGCGTGAGGTCGTGCTCGACCTCAGGCCGGTCGCGGGCAGCTACGTCCTCTCGGACCTCACCAGCGGTCCGGTGCTCTTCGCGACCTGCTGAGCCGCGACGCGGTCAGTCCTGCGGCTTCCTCGGGGTGACCCCGAGCAGCCGGTCGATCTCCTCCTGGGAGAGGTGGTCCTCGGACTCGCTGGCCGCGATGATCAGGGTGGTGGTGAGCTCGACCTCGCCGAGGAGGTCGCCGTCCTCGAGGGTCACGTCGAACTGGTCGTGCACGTCACCCTCCCTTCACTCCCACCTTCGACTGTAGGTGCTCGGATCAAGTCTGACGGACGCCCCGGCCGGACGGAATGACCCGAACGAGTCACCTGCCCCGAAAACGAACCTGGCCCCACCCCGTTACGGGGAGGGGCCAGGTTGCGGTCAGACCTTGAACAGGTCCATCGTCAGCCGATCAGAGCGGACGGACGTTCTCCGCCTGCGGGCCCTTGGGACCCTGCGTGACGTCGAACTCGACCTTCTGGTTCTCGTCCAGCGACTTGTAGCCGTTGGTCTGGATGGCCGAGTAGTGCACGAAGACGTCGTCGCCGCCGTCCTCCTGTGCGATGAAGCCGAAACCCTTCTCGGCGTTGAACCACTTGACGGTGCCCTGAGCCATGATGCTCGTTACTCCTTTGTCGGGGCGGGAGTCGCCACCTCGGCGACCCGCACCAGATGCGGTGACACGCCGCTTGCGACTCACGAGCTGGCAGGGCCCGAAGAACAAACGCCGTTGGATCACAAACTCCGCGGGCGTCGACCTGCTGGAACTTGCACCTGTTGCAGGACAGACACTACCAACAAATCGGCCCACGTCACCGCTCGCGAGCCACGTCGTGGTGAACTCTCACCCCACGGGGCTGCCGAGGGACCTCCCGGAGCCGCCTGACACCATCCGGGAACGTGACCACCGACGCCCGCCGTCCGGCCCCTCCACGCGTCGCCGTGTGCGGCATCAGCCTGGAGGCGTCGACGTTCTCGCCGGCCCTCACCACGGCCGCGATGCTCGCGCCGCGCCGGGGGCGGGACGTCCTCGACGCCTGGGACTTCTGGGGCGAGGGCGGCGCGCTCTTCGACCGGGCGGAGTGGATCGGCATCCTCCAGGCGCGCAGCATCGCCGGGGGCGCCATCCCCGCCGACGACTACGCGACGCTCAAGGCCGAGATCCTCGCCGGCCTGGTCGCCACTGTGGCCGAGGCGCCGCTCGACGGCCTCGTCCTCGACGTCCACGGCGCCGCGAGCGTGGTCGGGCTCGACGACATGGAGGGCGATCTCGCCGTGGCCGTCCGCGCGGTCGTCGGGCCCGACTGCCTCATCAGCACGGGCATGGACCTGCACGGCAACGTGTCCCGCACGCTCGCGGAGACCGTGGACCTGCTGACGACCTACCGGACAGCCCCGCACGTGGACTGGCAGGAGACCAAGGAGCGTGCGGCCCGCAACCTGCTCGAGCGGCTCGCGCTGCCGCCCGGCGCCCGGCGACCCGCCAAGGCGTGGGTGCCGCTGCCGATCCTGCTGCCCGGGGAGATGACCAGCACGCGCCAGGAGCCGGCGAGCAGCCTGTACGCCCGGGTGCCGCGCATCGAGTCGCTCGACGGCGTCCTCGACGCGGGCATCTGGATCGGCTACCCGTGGGCCGACGAGCCCCGCAACGGCGCGGTCGTGATGGTCGTCGGCGACGACGCGGAGCGCGCGATGGCCGAGGCCACCGGGCTCGCGGGCGAGCTGTGGGAGCGGCGCGAGGAGTTCGGCTTCGTCGCGCCGACCGGCACGCTGCCGCAGGTGCTGCGCGCGGCGCTCGCCGCCCCGACGGGGCCGTACTTCATCTCCGACTCGGGCGACAACCCCACCGCCGGCGGTGCCGGCGACGTGACGTGGACGCTCGCCGAGCTCCTCGCCAGCGAAGAGCTGGCCGCGAGCGGCAAGCGGGCGATCTACGCCTCGATCCCCGACGCCGCCGGCGCGCTCGCCGCGGCGGAGGCCGGCATCGGGGCCGACGTCCGCCTCACCGTCGGCGCCCGGGTCGACGCGCGACCGGCTCCACCGCTGGAGGTGTCGGGCGAGGTCGTCGCCGTGGTCCCCACCGACGACAACCTCGAGGTCGTGGTTCGCACGCCGGCGGTCGACGTCGTCGTGACGCGCAGGCGCCGTCCCTACCACCTCGAGTCCGACTTCACGCGGCTCGGCCTCGACCCCCGCCGCGCCGACATCGTGGTGGTCAAGATCGGCTACCTCGAGCCGGAGCTCTTCGACATGGCGGCCGACTGGATGCTCGCCCTCACCCCCGGCGGCGTCGACCAGGACCTCGCGCGGCTCGGGCACCGCCGGATCCGCCGGCCGATGTTCCCGCTCGACGACGTGTCAGACGTGGACCCGCTCGCCCACGCCGTCCTGTTCCCCGGCGACACGGCCGGCTGAGCGGGACCCGGTGGGCGACCTGGTGGGCGACCTGGTGGGCGACCTGGTCAGCGGCCCAGCGCCGCCATGACGTCCGCCAGCACCGCCGCGCTGGTCACGCTGCGCCGGCCGTCGTCGTAGCCCGCGGACACCCCTGCGGGGGTGACGGTCCCGGGTGCGCGCAGGTGGACCTCGCGGGCACCCGTGGCGTCGACGATGCGCGCCACGTTGGCCGGACGTACGCCGCCGCCGACCGCGATGCGCACGTCGTCGCCGCCGCGCCGCACGAGGTCCGCCAGCTCCGGGAGGTGCTCGAGCGCGGGGCCCGGGCCACCCGATGTCAGCACCCGCGAGACGCCCAGGTCTGCGAGCAGCGCCAGCCCCGATGCCTTGTCGGGCACGGAGTCGAAGGCCTTGTGGAAGGTCACCGGGGCGTCCCCGCACGCGGCGACGAGTCGGCGTACGGCGTCCACGGCGACGGCGCCGTCCGGCTCGAGCGTGCCGACCACGAAGCCGAGGGCGGCCGCGTCGCCGATCACGGCCCGGGTGGCCTCGATGTCGGCGACCATCACGTCGACCTCCTGCGGGGAGTGCACGAAGTCGCCGGGCCGCGCGCGGACGAGCACACGGACCGCGAGTCCGGGAGCAGCATCGGCGCAGTGGCGGACGAACCCGAGCGTCGGGGTCGTGCCGCCGTCCGCGAGGCCGGCGCACACCTCCAGCCCGTCCGCGCCCGCGGCCGCGGCGAGGGCCGCTCCCCCGACGTCCTCCAGGCAGATCTCCACGAGCGTCGTCATGGGACCACGCTAGGGCTCCAGGCGGCGCCCGTGCGCACGGCGCGGCTCGCGCCTCTGAGATGATCGGCCCAGGCGCGACGTGCCCGCGCCACGGGCCTCTGGGGGGTCAGGGGATTAGTTCTGACCTGCTAGTTGCAGAGAAGGCTGGCCCCCGGGCACTCGATGAATGGAACGCTCGGACCTCAGTGTCGGAACGACACTCGGCTCTCTGGCCCAAGGTGAGCCCGCGGCGTACGGGTGCAGTCAACAACCTCATGAAGTAGACGACTAACTCCGTGCGCCGTCCGCCCGCTCGATGCTCAGCCGGTACTTCCGACGGAGCCGCGCCTCCTCGACGGCCGTCACCGCCGCGTCCCACAGATGCCCGCCCTCGTCACGTACCCGGACGAGGTCGTCAACAGCAAGTTCTTGGCCCGCGTCCAGGTAGACATCGTGCAGGTACGTCACCCCGATCTGCCGCGCCATCGGGGACAGCTCCAAGTCAAAGATTGGAACTGACGTGGTCATACTTGCGACGGTACCTCGGGGCCGCCGACAGTTGCACCGACCTCAAGGTGAACGAACTGTGCGAACCAGGTTGTTGAATTCGGAACGCGCTCATTGCGGCATGAGCGGACATTGGGCCGAGCCAGGCAGCGTGTCGCCGCCACACTTGTCGGTTGATTGAGGAGCCGTCACGGGGCGGGTCGGGACCACACGGTCGCCGTTCCGACCAGCGGACGTCCCACACCCCTGACCCGCATGCCTTCGGCTTGGTCGAAGGTGAAGCCGAGACGTGTTAGGTGCACGGCGTCCGGGAGGAGCGGGTCGTCCAGCCAGACGATGCTCCCAGGGTCGAGATGAACCGTGTCCTCGACGGTGAACTCCACAGTGCCCGGCTCTTCCCCGTGGGCGGCGAGATCGGTGACGCCGGTCAGGCCGACGGCACCATAGACGGCGAGCTGGCCGAACACGTCGCTGGCTGCGAGTTCGATGAGCCGGTCGGCTGCGTCGAACGAGTCCGCGTAATCACTCGCCGGCCCGGTGAGCGCCCCCACGGCGTCGGCGACGACCTGCTGCCGGTAGGCATCCCGCGGAATGGCGAGGTCGGGCTCATGGGCGTCTACGACGGCCGACTTCAGTGCGTCGGCAATCGCCTTCCGCGCCGCTATGAGCTCGGCGCGGTCGTCCGGCGAAAGCGCGGCGTCGGCCGCGTGGAGCCGCTGCCACTGCGCCGTCCCTGCCAGCGCGAGCGCGAGCTGCCGCGCCGCCTCGCCCGCACGCGCGGCCTGCTGCTCCGTGGCGCCGAGAACCTGCAGCGGCTTGGTAGGCGGGTCCTGGAACTGAAATCCGGCCGCAAGTTCTTCCCGTGTCCACGGGAGCCGATACGTGAACTCGTCGGTCGTCAGGGGCGTTCCCCGCCCTAGCTGCGGGGCGGGGAGCTGCGGGTATCTGGGCAGCCGTGACCGCAGCCACGCGATCGTGACGCGGTGGACCCCCTCCACGTAGGACGCGTCCTCGAGCCACTGGTGGAGGACGCCTTGGTCGACCGATGGAACGCCGTCGCCGACGATGGAAAGCATTTGGGGCACGTTCGTGCCCGACCGCAACGGCCGGCCGGCAACCTCGCCCCCGCTGGCGGTGACGTGTTGGAGCAGGCCCGGGAGTCCGAGCGACCGCTGGGACGCGTTGCGGGGCAGCTGCGCGGCGAAGCGGCGGATCACCGGCAGGTCCGCCCAGACCGACGCCTGCCTTGCCACCGCCTCCCAGAGGGCGGCCTCGCCGCCCGAAGCCACGGTCACAGCCACCGCCCCCCGGCCATCCTGTCGATCGCCTTGCTGACCCGTTTCGCGGCCTCCGCCGACGCTGGGACACCGATCATCGAGTCAAGCGTCCCGCGCGAGAGGTGCACGTCGCCCACCGAAGGCCCGTCGGAGACGCTGACGTCGATGCCCTCGGTCCGCGTGTAGGCCACGGTCCAATCAAAGCCGTCGCGTCGCAGACTATCGGGTGCGGGAAGGAGCTGTCCGGTGAGGCCCTTAGGTCCGATCTCGGCCGCGACGGCGGCGCGGTGCCCGGCAGGTACTGCCGCGCCGACGAGCCTCTCGATCTCGGCGGCAACATCAGCTGCGTGCGACGCCACGGCGTCGCGGGCCTCCTCCGCCGACCTAGGGCGCGGCAGGCCCGCCCCGCCCGAGCCTCGCAGAACGGCGACGAGCCACTGACGCCAGAGCCGGACCGCGACGTCGACTGGTCCGCCCGTTCCTACCACCCAAGGCCGCGAGGCCATCGCTCCGCGGGCGTCGTCATCCGTCAACCACGCGCCAGCGTCGGAGCGGGGGAACGCGACCACCCGGCCGTCGGGGTGGCGCCAAAGGTCCGCCCCAGCGGGTGCGCCGGGCGGGAGGACAGTTCGCAGGACCGCCGACACCTCTTCGGCGGAGCCGTCGCCGAAGCCGCGCTGGTCGAGGGGGGCGAGCCTAGGTAGGGTGAATGGGAGCCGCGACGCGACGGCTTCGGCGAAAGCCCGATCGATCCCGCCGATCTGCGCCGCGAACAGCAGGCGCTCCTGGTCGCCCGGCTTGACGTCAGCGGGGAACGGCACCGCTCCACGGGCGAGCGCCAGCCCCGCGAGGTAGTCCGCGAATGAGTCGTGGACCGCCGCGACCGTCTCCGACTGGCCAAGCCGTACGATCAGGCCGGATCTGCGGGCCGCCTCGTCAATCACGGCCGCTTCGATAGGCCCGATGACGGTAGATTGGTCCCGCACTGCCTCGACCACGAGACGGCGCCACGTGTAAGGATCGGCATAGCGGCGGCCGTCGTCGAGGAGCCGGGCGAAGCACGCTCCGAGCACGACGGTCGCTACGCCGAGCCCGTCGGCGCCTGTCTTGATCGCGAGCTGGTCGAGGAACGCGCTGTACACCGCCGCGCGATCCTCAAACGGCACCCCCGACGCGATCAGGCCGAGCGTCATTTCGAGGAGCATCGGGTTTCCCGCGGCGTCGCCAAGGGCCCTTTCCGCCCGCGCCAGGACGACCCGGGCCGCGCCGTTGTCAGCACTGGTGTCGACGGCGGCCTCCGCGAGGGCCTCTCGGCGCTCGCGCCCGAACGGTTCCATGCGGAACAGGGACGGCGCGGACGACGCCGGCAGAACCGAGCGGACGGCGGCGAGGTCACGCCCGAGCAGGATGAGGCGCGCCCCGCGCCCGGCCGCAACGGGCGCCCGTAGATCCTCTGCGAGGGCGGCCCGGACCGGCTCGGGGACCTCGGAGACGCCGTCGATAACGACGGCGGTGCCGTTGTCCGCAAGGATTTGGCGGCCGGTCAGCGTCGGGATCTCACGGCGCAGGACGTCGGAGACGGCCTCGGCGACGAGTGCGTCGACGCGGCCGGGAATGTAGGTCTCCGCGTGCGCCACGACGACGACGCGGCCTTGCGTAGCCGCCGCGGTCCTGAGCTCGCGGGCCGCGGTCGACTTGCCGGCGCCGGTCGGCCCGGCCACGGCCGCCGGCATGACCCCATCGGCCAGCAGCGCGTCGACGCCCACCGCCAACTGGTCCGCCTCGGGCTTGAGCCTGGCCGGGACGGCCGCTGCCGGGGCCTCAGCGGCGATCGCGGCGAGGTACCGGTCGCGTACGTCGCCGGCCCATGGCCGGACCGCCGTCGAACTCGGCGGGATTCCCAACGCACAGCAGATCTCGTCCCGCGACACCACGCGGTCCGCTGCGTCCGGCCGGCAGGCGCGGTCCAGCAGGAGCCGCAACAGCGCGTCCACGGCGGATCTTGCCTGCTCCATCGCGTCGGTCGCCGACCTGGCAGACGGGAGCAGCGCCATCACCTGCCGGTCCGCCCGTGCGAGCAGTGCGCCCGTGCCGCCGGGGTCTTGGACGACGGTGGCACGGGCAGCCCTGCGCACGGTGGCGCCGTCGGCCTCCTCCCCCAGTAGAGCGGCGAGCGAGTCTCGGCAGCCCGACGCGGCCTCTGCCAGGGCATCGCGGACTTGTTCGCCGGAGGGCCCGAGGCGCCCGTCTGTTACAAACTGGAATGTGGCACCGTCTGGGGCGTCGACCGCCGCCCACCGACGGAGCAGCCCGACCAGGTCGGCTTTGGCCCACGTGTACTCGTCGGCCCGGACCTTGGCCTGCTTTCCGATGGCGACCCGACCTTTTGTGTCAAGCAATTCGATGTCGATGACGTCATCGGCGCCCTCGACCCTAATTGCCGAGAACTCGTCGCTCTCCAGGACGTCGAGCGCGGACAGGACGGCCTGCGCGTGCTGGTAGGCGATGCCACGATACGTGTCGACGCCCCCCACGGGCCGTAACTCTAATCGACGCGGCGGCTTCGTCGATCGGGCCGGGAGGAAGCGGAGCCGGTCGCTCATCGGCATGTCCGTACGTCTCGACCCCAAGGGCTGTCACACCGCAATCGCAGAGCGGCCGCGGGCTCACCGGTTGTCGACAAGTCTGGATGATCGAATAGCAGTAGGAAAACGTGACGTCTGGCGTCCGGTCCTCTTCGATTGACTGGTGCGTTCGGCGGACAACGGTGAGCCGACGCACCTAACATCTCTTGCGATTCGGGCGGGCAGAAGAAATGTCCGTGGAGACCGTCACCATCAGCCACGTCGCTTCCGGGGCGACGCGAGACTCGGCGCCAAGGCAAGCGGCCTGTAGTTCGCGCGTCGTCCTGTGCGGCAAGGCGCTGCTACGCAATGTGAGAAATTTACGGGGGAACCATGAGCACGGTTGACGAGCAGATCACGAGCGCGGCGGGCGCAATTTCACAAAACATTGCTGCGCTTCGCCATGACCGAGCCCTCATGGCACAGAACATCCTCAGCCAGATGCGAAACCTCGTCGAAGGAGTCGCGGTCCGCGCTCAGGCCGGTCGCGGCGACATCACGTTCGACTACGCACTAGTCGGAGCGGCCATCTCGCACGTTGGCTCCCACGGACGGCTGAACTTTCTTTCGAGGCTTCACAAGCTCATTCAGATCAGTGCCTCGCACTACACCATGGGTGGCGATCCGTCCGAACGACTGATGCTGAAGTACTACAGCTACCTTCACCGGATCCGTGACCTGGCGAGCAACGAGCTGGGCATGGCGATCCTGCCGAACCTCGAAGACTTCCCGGTTGATCTGGACCCGTCCCTGCGTGAATTCCACGACAAGATCGCTGCCCGAATCGCGGCCGCGCGCACACGCTCACTGACGAACGCACGAAAGTCTCGGTACTACATCCACGCCGTACGACCCTTCTACTCCGCAGGCCGCATCTACTACGAGGTCACCTTCTACAACGCCGCGAACCGCGTCCCAAAGCACGACCGGATCATCGGCTTCACGGACATCGACATCACGGGCCAGTACTCCGCCAATCTCACGTTGGAGAGCGATTCCATCGACGTGCTCGGCGAAACGATGCCGGTGACCATCATCCGTGAGTGGGAGGTGTCGATCCGACCGTGCGAGTTCGACAACTTCGCGCGCATCTTCGACCACAAGATGAAGGTGTCCACTACTAGCTCCGAGTACCGGCGACTCATGGAGTACCTGACTAGTTCTGCCTCCACGCTGCTCGACGTCGTGGACATGTCTGACGAGCAGTACGCACACCTCACAGCATGGGTGACCCAATCCTCGCAGCGTCCTCAGATTTTCCCGATCCTGGACCGGACGCGAGCGATAATCCAACGCAAGGGTCCCGGAGCGAACGTATTGCGTTACCTACTCCTCCGGATGAACAATCAGATCATCAAGTGGCAGTACGCAACCGAGCCATGCGGTCGACTCTCGGGCCTGCACCTCGAATGGGGCTGCATCCCCTTTGACACGATGCCGTTCTGCACCTCACTGTTCGGCCACAACCCACGCTTTGCGGATCTCGCGGAAAGCATCGACACAACCGACCGAGTCCACGAACTGCTTGCTCGACGAGTCAAGACCAACGTCGAAAGCCGCGGCATTCTCTACACGTCAATCGCTGACCTGCAAGACATGGGTGACGTCGACGAGCTCGTGCGGGCCTACAACTCCAAGCTGTACTACAAGCACACCGGCCGCACCATGATAAAAGACATGGGCCACGTCTTCATGCGCGACTACGAAGACGGCACGGTCGAGATCATCCAGGAGCTTCAAAGCCGCGCCGGAGCCGGCGTCCCCGGTTACCGCACGGCAACCGAGCAGGGGCTGGCGCAGACGACCCCGGCACCCGACGACCCAGTCAAGGTCGATGCCCTAAAGGACTTGTTCGCTGACTCGCAGGTGGCGTTGATCTACGGCGCGGCAGGCACCGGAAAGTCGACTATGGTCAGCCTCATCGCTTCGTACTTCAACAGCAACAACAAGCTCTTCCTCGCGCACACCCACCCGGCCGTAGACAACCTCGAACGTCGAGTCAAGGCGCAGAACTCAACCTTCCGGACGGTTCGGAGCCAGGCCAATCGCAACGACTCCACCGTCTACGACGTCCTCGTGATCGACGAGTGCAGCACGGTGAGCAACGCCGACTTGCTTGCAGTGCTTCGGCGAACCAAGTTCAAGTTGCTTGTCTTGGTTGGCGACGTCTACCAGATCGAGTCGATCCAGTTCGGGAACTGGTTCGGCCTCGCTCGCTCATTCGTCCCTGACACGGCAGCGTTCGAGCTGACCACGCCCTACCGCACCAAGAACGACGACCTCCTCGACTTGTGGTCCACGGTGCGCGAGTTGAAGGACGACATCTCCGAGACGCTGGCACGGAACGGCTACTCCACCGTCCTCGATCAGAGTCTCTTCACCGCTCAGCGCGACGACGAGATCGTCCTGTGTCTCAACTACGACGGCCTGTACGGCATCAACAACGTCAACCGCTTCCTGCAGAGCAGCAACCCCGGTGCTGCCACGGTGTGGGGTGCGACTGTGTACAAAGTCGGCGATCCCGTGCTCTTCAACGAAACGAACCGCTTCGCCCCCCTGATCTACAACAACTTGAAGGGCAGGATCGAGAAGATCGACGTGACGCCGGGCCGCATACGATTCGACGTCTCAATCGATCGGCCCGTGACAGCCATGGACGTTGACGGCGTGAACCTGAGGTACGTCGGCGACGCAACGGTGCAGTTCGACGTGTACGAGATCGGCAACGGTGACGACGATGACGACAGTTGGACCGGGTCCGTGCCCTTCCAAGTTGCCTACGCGGTCTCGATTCACAAGGCGCAGGGCCTCGAATACGACTCAGTGAAGATCGTCATCACAGACGCCAACGGAGACGACATCTCGCACAGCATCTTCTACACGGCTATCACCCGCGCGCGAGAACGTCTCAGCATCTTCTGGACCCCGGAGACCGAGCACGCGGTCATCAACAGCCTGGAGCGCCCTGTGAACAGGAAGGACGCGAGACTGTTGGCGAATCGGCGCGGTCTGACCTTGGCGCCCTAGCGCGACCACACCAGCCTCACGCCTAGCCGATTCGCCTCGTCGCGTATTGCGGCATGTGCGTGCTTGCTGGACACGCGCGCTACCCACCGCGGTCGCATAGGAGCAGCGCGGGCGCCGAACGATGACCGCCTGTCAAAAGCCGCCGTCCGCGGGTTCGTGCTCATACCATCGGAAAGACCAATCAGAGACGGGGAGCATTGGTGGAGACGAACGTTCGTACGCCATTGGATGTGTTCAACCTGCCGCAGCACCTAGTGGTGCCGCTCTTTCAGCGGCCCTACGTGTGGGACGAGACCGAACAGTGGCTGCCCTTGTGGCAGGACGTACGCCGTCTCGCGGAGTTGCGGCTCGCGGACCCGTACGCGCCGGCGACTCACTTCCTCGGTGCTGTGGTGCTGCAAGCGCAAGACAACCCCACGGGCAATCTCCCGTCGCGGAACGTCATCGACGGACAGCAGCGCCTAACCACCCTGCAGCTGTTGATGGACGCCGCTGGGTCGGTGCTCGACGAACACGGCTTCGACACACTGTCCGGGCAGCTCGAGGTGCTCACGCACAATCTGGAGCTCTACGTCACCGGTGACGCCGTCCGGTTGAAGCTGCGCCACACCAACCGGGATCAGGCTGCCTTCGACGAGGTGATGAACGCAGAACCGCCCATCGACCACGACACACTGAAGCATTCCGGAGCGCTGCTCGTTCGCGCCCACCGGTTCTTCACCGACACGGTCGCGACCTGGCTGGGCGAGGCACCAGACGAATCCGGAGTGGTCTCACGTGCGACCACGTTGGTGCAGGTCCTCACCCGGCACCTCCAGCTGGTGGTGATCGATCTCCAAGCACAGGAGAACTCGCAGGAGATCTTCGAGACTCTCAACGCACGAGGAACGCCGCTCACCGCCGCGGACCTGGTGAAGAACTTCGTCTTCCAGCGCCTCGATGCCGAAGGCGTAGACACCCGGCGCGCCTACGCCGAGGACTGGCCGTTCGAGTCGAAGTTCTGGGAGACCGAGGTCAGCGTCGGTCGGTACAACATCTCCCGCAGCTCGCTGTTCCTCAACCAGTGGCTGGGTTCGCGTACGGGCGAGGAGGTGAGCCCGCGCACGACCTTTACCCGGTTCAAGCACTACGCCGATCATCAGGCCGGGCAGAAGATGAGCGAGCTGCTCGCCGTCATCAAACAGCAGGCCGATCTGTACGAGGAGTGGACTCTCGCCGCAGCCGACCCGGACCGGGCCCTGACGCCGGCTCAGATGGCGGTCTACCGGATGCAGGCCGCTGGGATCGAGCTGCTCAAGCCGATCTTGATCTGGCTGCACGACCCGGAGCTCGACATTCCCGAAGCCACCGCCCACCAGGTGATCGCCGCGACCGAGAGCTGGGTCATGCGCCGGCTCATGCTCCGGCTCCCGTCCGCTGACTTGGGCCGCATCGTCGCGGAGATCATTCGCACGCACCGCACCGCACCACCAGACGAGCTCGACGAACGCACGGTGGCACACCTGACCGGCCTCGCCTCGGCCAGCAGCTACTGGCCTGGAGACGACGAGGTCCGCAGCAACCTGGCCACGGAGAATGCGTACCGACGCTTCCCCAGAGCGCGACTCCGGATGCTGCTGGAGACGGTCGAGGACCACCTGCGGGGAAAGTACGACTACCCACCGGTTCCGCGACGGGGGTACCACATCGAGCATGTGCTGCCACAGAAGTGGGACACCCACTGGCCCGTCCACGGCCTGGAGGAAGAGCTGCAGCGGGGCGCCCACGTGCACCGCCTCGGCAACCTCACCCTGCTCACCCGCGGCCTCAACGCCGCCGTCTCCAACGGTCCGTGGGACCTCAAACGGGCCAAGGTCGCTCAGCACGACGTGTTCTTGATGAACCGCCTTTTCCAAGACCCCGCAAGTGAGACCTGGGACGAAGAGCAAGTCGACGCCCGCTCACAGGCGATGATCGATGCGCTTCTCACCACCTGGCCTGTTCCCGCTGGCCACACCGGCGCGGTTCAAGACGCTGGGCAGAAGGATCAGATGTCGTGGGTGGAGCTGAAGCACCTCGTTGGTGCCGGCCTGCTCCAGGCCGGCGACCGGCTCATCCCGCGCGCCGGCCAGTGGACATCCACCGAAGCTGTCGTCCGCGCCGACGGGACGCTCGACATCGACGGCAAGACCTTCGCCACGCCTTCGGGTGCCGGCAAACACGTCAAGGGCGGCATCACTAACGGGTGGCACTTCTGGCGTCTTCAAGACGGCCGGAGGCTCGCAGATGTGCGCGCCGCCTACCGCGGCAGCCGTCCGGCCAGCGAGGTAAAGAAGGCAGCCTTCGACTGGTCCGGGCTCCACGCAATCCTGGAAGAGCTGCCCGAGGGCAGGTGGACCACCTACGGCGACCTTGCAGACGTCGTGGGTACGGCCCCTCAACCGCTGGGCGCCCACATCATGAACTGCGGGCAGTGCGCTAACGCCCACCGCGTCCTCACCAACGACGGACGAGTAGCCGAAGCATTCAAGTGGGGCGACCCAGACGATCGCCGTGACCCCAGGACCATGCTGGCCGCCGAAGGACTTGGCCTGGTGGAGGGAAGAGCGGAGCCGGATCAGCGCCTGAGCTCGTCGGAGTTGACCGCGCTGCTCCGCGAAGCCTGATCAAGGGCGGCGCACCGATTACGCCGGGAAACGTCCGAAGGGACCGACCCAGTTCTGGAGGTGGGGGGCCAGGAACTCCTGCGTGAGGGCGGGCGTGACAGGTACGGCATGCACGTCGCGCATGGGGTCGGTGCGTGCGAGATGCCGTCGCGACCACTCGATCCACTCGATTGCCGCAGCTCGTTCTTGCTCGGGGCGCCCCGCGAGATGCCGTTCGACCTCATGGATGTAGGCGGCTGTGTTCCGCCACTCTCGCCAGGATCGGGCACGCTGCGTGAGTACGTCTGCGCGGTAGGCCCGGGTGGCGCGGATCGCGGCGTCCTCCACAGCCTTTGTCCAGCGTTGTTGCTGCTCACGCGCGTCAACTTCGCGTTCTTGTTGTTCCTGCTGGTGTTCCAGCAGGCGCATCTCGATCTCGCGCACGACCCCAGACACGACCTCCTCCAACCGGTGGTTTCGGGTGTCACTGAATCGGAGCTGGCGGCCCGCGCGGAGACCGTAGGCTCCTCCGACCTGCAAGGTGAGGTTGCCGGTGGAGATGAACTGCTTCTGGCGGCGTGCCTGCCAAGCAGGCAGCGTCTTGAACCGCCCAGTTGTGTAATGCGGGGTTGGAGCTCCACCGGGTGCCGACTTCTCCGAGAGGCGCACCGGAACACTCCAGTCGCCGACTCGGGCGCGGAACTGGCCGTCGGGCGCGTGCCTCGTGTCAAGGACCAGCTCAAGGCCGAGCTCCTCGAGCGTTGTGGCGAGCGCATGCACAATCCGTACAGCACGGGTCACATGCGAATTCGACACCTCGTGGTGGTCACGATCGACGCGATAGTCACGCGCCACCGGATGAGGTTTCGTGAGTCTCGTCGGAACGGGGACGGGACGTGCCGCAACGACCGCCCGCGGGTCGTCGGCGAGGTAGAGAAGCTGGTGGTGCCAGCCCCTACGTCGTGTGCGGAGCACTCGACCGGAAGGCGCGAGCCCTGACTCGAGTAGGTCGCGGGCGGCCCGGCCAACTCCTGCGTCGGCGACCTCCATACGGCCACCCGCCACGAGCAGGCGCAAGTAGAGCCGCTGGGCGTCCGTCGGGGCGGGAGGCTTAGGGGAGTGGCATCCGCGATCGGGTGAGGCTGTCTCGGTTCGGCTGCTAGGTCTGGCGTGCTTGCAGAGAGGCGGCGGCGCGCTCGCGCCGGCATGTTCGCCTCTGGGTCCCGCGGCTCGTCTGGAAACGTCCCATGGTCGAGGAAGTGTGCGCCCGCCTCGGTGATCGACGCTGTCCATCTACCGTCCCTGCGCGTTACGCGCGCAAGCCCACGAGCGGCAAGTGCACGCGCCGAGTGCTTGTGCGACTCGTCGGGCCAAGCCCGGTTCGGACACCCCTCGGCGATCCAACGGAGCACCTCGACTTGGCGTGAGTTCACAGCCCGGTTCATCGCTGCACCGTAAAGGTTGGCAAGCAAACAACGCCGAACCTGTGTATGACTGCTTCTCGACAGGCGCGAGGGGCTTCCGCTGAGATGTCCTGTGCGTTCCTCGTTGGACTTGGGCTGGCGGCATTCGGGCCGGGGCGGGTGCCGTCTTCGAGTGCGGTGTGGTTCACCTCCGATCTGACCGGACTCGGGTTGGGCGACACCCCGGCCCGTCTCGTGGAGCCGCTCGGGTTTGCCTGACTTGTTCCACTCTTGAGTTGTCAAGATTCCCCCAGCCGTGGCGTCACAGCTGACAGCGGCGACCGTCGGCGGTGCCTGCCGCTGCGCAATCGACCTTTTCGGAGTCCGGCGCAAGTGGCCAGCACGGCCCAGCGAGACTTCGGGCGCCTTATTGAGCGTGGCCATGTCCGGTGCGGGACGTGGACCCTCAACCCCGTTAGTCGTGGCGTCACGGATGGACCCGATGGCAGCAGGTGACATCGAGACGTACCAGGCGCCGCACCAACCTGGCATCGAGCACGTGTTCGGTCTTGTGATGCAACTCCGCCCCCTCGGCGAAGCCTGACCTCATGAGCCGGACGGTGGTCGTGGAGAGCCAGTCGGTTGGTGTCGCGCGACCGGTAACGTGCCACGCATGTCAGATTGGGCTGACGAGTGGGTGACCATCGAAGAGGCCGCTCACCTCTTGGGCGTTCACTACTCAGCCGTGCCGAAAATGATCCGTCGCGGAGACCTGACCTCGCGCCGAACACGCCCCAGCCTGTCGCGGCAGGCGATCCTCGAACTGCGTGCCGCCAGAGACGAGCAAGCACTTCTGCGCGCGCTGCCGACCCCGCCTCGCCAGGCGCCGCTACCGCAGCCGCCGGACGAAGAGCACGACTGGGTCGATGCCAAGGCTGTGGCGGCCCATCTCAAGGTCGGCGTCACCGCAGTCCACCAGCGCGCTCGCCGGGGCCGCTTGGCATTCACCGTGGGATCGGACGGACTGACGCGCTTCTACCGGCTGGCCCAGGTTGACATGGCAATTCGCGCGCAGGAGGCCACCCGGCGGCAGCAACTCCCGGACATGTCCTCGGGCTGACCTACGTCCACCATTGCACTCGCACGCGGGTTGCGGACCGATCCCGACCGATACTTTGCCAATGTGTAGGTCGGGATAGGCGCCGGCCCGGCGGGTCGTGGAGTCCCGCGACTCCCTTCCAGGCGGTAGCCACCGCGCGTAGAGCAGCAGATCGCTGACGGCGCCAAAGTCACCGACCGCGTCGGTGACCGTAGTGGCGAGGGCAGCCGTGGTCGTCAGAGCCCGAATGTCGATGGGCTGATCCCAGTAGAAGGTTCCTGCGGCGTGGTTGAACATGAGCGTGAGAAGGGCCCACTCAAGCGGGACGAACCAGGCAATCGGCCCACACCTCTTGAGAAGCTCCTCGTCGTCGTGATCGGGGTCGGTGCTGACTAGGCGCGCTCGATGGGCCGCGATGACAGAGATGAGCGCCGACCAGATGTCCTCGAGGCGTGGGGAGTCAGCCAGGCAGGCGCTGAGATCGTCGAAGACGTCCTGAGCCTCGAGGTCCGACTGGGCGGCCAGCAGATGGGCGATCAAGACATCGGCCACGCCCTCGGGGGCGGGCATGGAGGAGATGAAGTCACGAACGCGAACGAGGGCGGAACGGTCGAGAGCTTCGCGAGTGAAGACAGCAATCGGTTCCCGGTAGGCCATCACGGCCACGTCCTCAAAGTCGTCGCGCGTTCGTGCGTGCGCCAGAAAGGGAGGGGCGTCCCGCGGCGAGGGGCGCAGGGTGCGGAACAGCATGCGCAGGGCGGTGCGACGGGCATGACGGGTGGCCAGCTCGGGCGCTCGTCTCTTCACGGTGCGGGCGTCGACGAATCCGCGACAGTGAAGGGTGGTGATGTCGGCCGGCGCGGTGACCCCCTGCGCATCCAGCCTGCGCGCGAAACGGGTGGCGGTCTCGCCGCACCGGGTCAGGGTCTGCTCCGAGACCTCTCCGGAGGCTGCCCAATGGGCGACCACGGCGGCGACGATCGCAGGGATGACGCCGCGGCCCGGCCGCGGCCCGTCGGCACCCCCAGACGGTTCGAGGTCCGCGGCGACCGCCTTCTCGGGGACCCCGTTGCCGCGCTGGGCGAGCTCGTCTGCGCCGCCGGCCTGGTGGCTGTTCGGTGCTTGCGGATCTGAGGGGGACATCGCTTCTCTCCACCTCTGACGCTAAGGCGCAGCGTCCCCTGACGGCCAGCCTCTGAGCCGTGCCGGAACGCCGGCGGCCGGCTTCCAGAACGGGTAGCGCGAAACGAACTTCGAGATGAGGGGTGCAGCGACTGCGCAGCTCTCTGGGCACCAGACCTTCCTCGGTTGCCAGAACCGGCGCATCAGCGCCGGACCAGAACCGAGTACGGAGAGACCACCCATGCCCATCAACCCCTTTGTGCGAAGTCGCAACACCTCGACCGGTGGATCGAAGATGACCCCCGGCGACCAGATCGTGGCCCTGTTCGGATTCATCGGGCTCCACGAGCTCCGGAACGTGTTCCTTCCCGCCGAGTCCCTTCCCAGCGAGTCCCTTCCCGCCGAGTCCGACGCCTCGGGTGACATCACGTCCACCCCCACGGCTGACTCCGACTGCAACTCCGAATCGACGCCGGCTCAGCGCCGCGGACGCAAGGCGGCTACCCACCGCTGGCGCTCCTCGCCGTCATCGCCGCCGGTCGCAGCACCGGATCGCTGACCTCGGCGCTCGCCTTGCTCCACGACGACAACGCCCTGTGGGAGCGCTGCGTCGAGGCGTTCGAGCAGCGCTCCGGGCTGCGGCTTCCCCCTGTGGCGCCGACCCGCGATCAGGTGGTCTACTTCCGCGACCAGCTCGCCGTGGCCCCCGACCAGATGGAAGACCTGCAGAGGACGTTCCGTGGCCTGGCCATTGGGCAGGCGAGGATGCTGGGCAACCTGCGCACCGGCCAGGAGCCGAACTGGGCCGACCCTCTGGAGTCGCACGTCGTCTACGGGACCGTGATCGCCAAGTACTCCGACGTCCGAGAGGTCGTGCATCCCGCGACCGGTGAGGTCACGGTCCTCGGTAGCCGCGCCAAGCACCCGGCGATGGCACGCATCCAGCGCTTCGCCAGCGCGTTCGACGAGGACGGCAAGCAGGGGCAGGTCCCCGACGGACTGAACATGGTGGCGATGCACACCCGGACGACGAGCGGGCGCGTCACCCTGGGCACCGCGGTAGCACTGGGCGGGGAGGCGTGGGCGGCGATGGAGCTCATCGAGAGCCTGCACGAGATTGCCGGCGACGGCATCCACTCCCTCGTCTACGACCGCGCCATCACCGGCTGGCACGTGGACTCCCTCATGGCGAACCAGCGCATCCAGGTGATCGGAAAGGCCGTCGGCGCGACGTCCGAGCAGCCGGCGTCGGAGCGGATCACCGACAGCGACCTGCGCGACGCGGTTGCCCGGCGCGCGGCCGAGTACGACGTGGCCAGCAGCACCGACACCCTGCACCTGCTTCGCCGCGACCTGCTCGCGGACATGCTCCGCTACCACGAGCGCCTGCCGCTCGGGCTGTGCCTCTACCCCACCAGCAACCGCAACTTCGACCTCGTCCGCGGCTGGACTCGCGAGCTCAACCCGGTCGTGCACCAGGGAACCGACGGCGAGTGCGTGCACCGCATCGCCGTCGACGACGGCGGCCTGTTCGAGGTCGAGGAGCACCCAGACAACGACGACCAGCTCCGCAAGGTCCGGGTCCTGCGCTGCGCGAGCAGCACGCCGTTCAAGAGCGACGACGACCGGTGGGGCACTCGCAACCGCTACCCCATCGCCTGCATCCACGGCGACACCGAGTACCTCCACACCTGGACCCCGGTCGGCGTCCGGCACAAGCCCGACAGCAACCCCAAGAACCGGGCGCCGAAGGACCCCGTCGGATGGCGCCTCAGGCCCCTGTCGCGCGCCGACGACATCGCCGCCTGGTACAACGCCCCGCAGGGAACGACCGACCACTTCGAGACCCCGCGCCCCTTCAGCGACATCTACTCCAGACGCAACGACTCCGAGTCCTTCAACGAGTGGTACCAGCAGAGCCTGCCCCACCACGGGCGCGCCGCCAGCCTGCTCATGGCAGCGCAGGAGATCGACTTCCTCGCCGGCGCACTGCTCAACAACTGCATCACCTGGGCCAACCGCCGGCGCACGCTTTCTGGCGTCGACACAGGTACGCGTGAAAGCGCCACAACTCCACGGTGACGCAAGCCGGGTGCAGCGATTGCCCGACCCCCCGCCCTACGAACGGTTCCACCCGTCCTCTTATCCCCTACCCCAGAAGGACGGGTTACCCATGAGCTCCAAGACCAGCTCCAAGACCAGCTCCAAGAACAAGAAGCCGGACCTCTCTCCGACGTTGCGGACCCTCCCGGCCGTGACGGGCATCGAGCGGCTGCGTGCGCTCAACGACGAAATCGGCCTCATCCCCCAGCCGGCCGCCGCCGGCATCGACGCTCTCCTCGCTGACCTGGAGGAACTCTTCGTCGAACACCAGATTACGACACTCGAGCTGGCCGCCAACGGTGCACGCGTGCTCGGTATCGCAGCAGGAATCGAGGACACGGCGGTTAGCCGTTACCACGCCACCGAAGTCGCCGAACGACTGCACGCCTACCGCAACCTGATGGTCGCTATCGCGGCACTGGCCGCCAGCACGATCGAGACCTCGTCGCCTGGGACCGACCCGGCAACCGTGTACGCCCACGCCGTCCGGCTGACTCGCCGCACCGTGCAGGTACGTCGCGCGTTCGCCGACGACGAGGTCGTGCTGTTCCGGGTCGCGGCGTACCTGGCCGCGACCTCCGACCCTCGCCACCACACCGCCGCCGTGTACACCCTCCTCGACGCCGGCCTCGTGCCAGGCGAGACGACCGCCGTCCGGATCGACGACAGCGACGACGCCGAACAGCCCACCGAGCTGCTGGCCGCCGGCAACGCCCACCTGAAGTCCCGCTTCGTGCACCTCGACCCCTTCACGCGCTTCGTCCTCAGCCGCCACCTCCAGCACGCCCTCCGGGCCGGTTTCGACCCCACCACCCCGCTGCTCTACACGCCGCAGAACCGCGGTAAGGACACGCACCAGCCCGGATCGCCGTCGGCCACCGCCTCCGCTCAGCGGTGCATCGACCGGTTCATCGCTCAGCTCGGCCTTCCCACCGGCGACATCACCGCGAGCAGCATCACCCAGTGGCGGGTCGGTGCCACGCTCTTGAGCCACGGGTCCGACACCGCGTGGGCCCTCAGCGGCCGAAGCAGCAAGGAGGCCATGTGGCGCGCACTGGGAGCGACCAGGCCCCGTACGACCATCCGCCCCGACGACGACGGTGAGTCCTTCGCCGCAGCCATCTGATCAACGACACGGCCACAAGTGCCGACCATCCCGACCGGCCCGCAGCGCACCTCAGCTGCGGGCCGGTCGGCGTCACCCCCCGTCCTCCCGAGACGCAGCAACGTCGTCCAGTGCCCACATACCAGCGCGTCAGCCCGCGGACTTCTCAAGTAGCCACGTGTGAACGACTTCGCTGGGCCACGACCCGTGGGAGACGTCCGCCGGCCACTCAGGTACGGGGATTGCGCCCCCGCAGCCATCACCGACCATCCACGTCGTCCGACCGGCCAGCCCGCTCCTTCTCACGAACGGAGCGTCGCTTCGGAACGGACCTGCCACTTGACAACTCCACAGAGGAACGAGCCCGACCATTGGCGCACGGTCCGTGCTTGAGGGCGGCCGGACGAAAGGAGGTGAAACACCCCGGCCGCCCTCCGGGAACGGGCCGCCGACTGGGTGCCAGACGGGCAAGCAGCCACCGGCCCGTCCCGAGCCTCACTTAACCCCGATGGACCTGCGACACTAGTTTTCTGAAAACTCTTGCAGTCAATGAGTCCACGTGATTGACTGGCGCACGTCAATCAGAAAACCGCTGTTAGGAGTTGGGTATGTCAACAGGTTCACGGGTCGCGCTCCCCGCCAAGAAGCGCATTAGGCAGGGACGACGGCTCGTGTTGGTCGACATCGAGAACCTCGCCGGCGGGGCCGACCTCTGCCCTACGTCGGTAGCGGCGTGGCATGACGATCTGGCCGCCAGTGGCCTCATCCATGGCAGTGACCAGGTCGTCCTTGCCGGCAGCCACCACGCGATGCAGGTCGCAGCCTTTGCCTGGCCCGGCCAGCCGCTGCGCAAGGTTCGTTCGGGTCCAGACGGAGCCGACCTGGCGCTGCTGGATCACCTGGACTACACCGTCGGGCAACGGTTCGACTCCGTCGTCATCGTCTCGGGCGACGGCATCTTCACCTCCGCCGTAGCCCCGCTGACAAGCCAAGGGGTGATCGTCACGGTGGCAGCACGCACCGAAACCCTGTCCGCCCGGCTCCGACTCGCGGCCACCCATGTGGTCTTCCTGTCCGATCTCCTGCATGCCGATGAGAAGGTGTCCGCCTGATGAGCCCCGACCAGAACCCCCCGCGCAACGAACACCTGATCACGTCCAGCGAGATCGCGAACCTCGCCGGCGTCCAGCGCCCGACCGTCAGCAACTGGCGCCGTCGCAACGTCGACTTCCCCCCGCCCGTCGCAGGTAGCAGCACCAGCCCCCTCTTCGATCGACGCGAGGTGGACGCCTGGCTGGCCACCAAGGGGTACTCCCTTGGCCGCAACGCCGAGGAGGAATCGCTGTGGAGGGCGCTGTCGGTGATGCGCGATGCCGGTTTCGGCACCGAGGAGCTCGTCGACATGGCCCTCACGGTCGCCACCGCGCGCAGGCTGTCCGACGAAAGCGCCAGCCTGATGCCGCCCTGGCAGCAGATCGTTGCAGACTCACCCCAGATTGGCTTCGGCGCCCAGCTGACCGTGGCGGCCGCCGAGTCACTTCGTGACAAGCGCTGGAGCGACCTCGCCGACGTCCCGACCCACTGGATCAACAGGGTCCCTCACAACGTCGTGGCCGCCCTCGTCCTGGCAGTCGACCAGATCGACCCGGCTGACTTGGGTGACGTCACCGACCGAATCCTGGCTCGCCTGAACACAACGCGAGGCCGCGGCGGGTTCGAGTTCGGCTTCGTCGGGTCCCGCACCTCCAAGGCGCTCGCCAACATGGTCGAGTTCGTCGACGGACCTGTGTACGACCCCGCGTGCGGTATCGGCGAGGCGCTCCTGCAAGTCGCCAAAGACCACGGCAACGACGACCACTTCGTCGGGCACGAGGTCAACGCCGACGCCGCGCGAACAGCGCAACAGCGTTTCCTCCTCCACGGGGTCCAGACCGATGTCGTGGTGGGCGACGTCCTTGCCAAGGACCCGGACCCCGCGTTGAAGGCAAGGCACATCGTCCTCGAGCCGCCCATCGCCCTGAAGTGGGAAGGGTCTCGCAACATCAACGACCCCCGGTGGCGTTATGGCATTCCACCAGCCTCCTCGGCCGACTTCGCCTGGATCCAGCACTGTCTTGCCCACCTCGAAGACGGTGGTCGCGCCCACGTCATCACCGCCATGGGTTCCCTTTTCCGCGGCGGACAAGAAGGCGCCATCCGTAGCGAGCTGATCCGACACGGGTGCGTGGACGCCATCGTTGCCCTTCCTGGGAAGATGCACCCCGGCATCTCGGTCCCCCTCGCCCTCTGGATGCTGTGCCCACCCGGCGACGCCAACGACGACACGGTTCTCCTCGTCGACGGCAGCGACGTACCCGACGCCGAGAATCATGTCCGACGGTGGATGGCTCTGGGCGGGGGTCAGGAAGCAGAGGATGACCCGCCCTGGGCCGTCGTCCCTTACGCGGAACTGCTCTCCAGCGGATCCGTACTAACGCCGCGCAGGTGGATCGGCGAAAAGGACACCGACACACAGGAGATCCGCCGCCTCCACCACGCGGCGCGACACCAGGTGGCCAGCTCCGCCAGCCTGATCGGCGACCAGGCGCGGCGACTGGAGGAGGGGTTCACACACGCTGCCCCCACCTCGCAGGCTCGACTCATTGCCATGCGGGACCTGATCGCCGTCGACGCCATCAACGTGCGAACGGGGCGCCAGCGCTCCGACGAAGGCGGCCCGCTTTCCGTCATCACGCCTCGCGATGTGCGATCCGGGGCGCTCGCCTCCCTCGAGAACGAGACACCCGCGCTCGGCGACTCTTTGAGCCTCAACCCAGACCTCACCAGGCCAGGCGACGTGCTCGTCACCACGATGAACGGCATCCACGCCATGGTCGACCACCAAGGCGGCCATGCGATCGGCATCGGCGTCCAGCGTGTCCGGGTCTCCCAGCCTGACCAGATCCTCCCCGAGTACCTGGCGGCCGCGCTTGTCGGGTCCTGGAACGAGCGCTTCCAAACGGGGCACACCGTTCCAAAGGCGGACCTCAAGTCGCTGGAAATCCCCGTCCTTCCCCTCGCCGATCAGCAACGACTCGTCGATGCGATCACCGCCCTTCGAGAACTCGGCGCCGGAGCCATCGCATTGCAGGCCGCAGCTGAAGCTGCGGCAAGGACCCTCCTTGAGGCCGTACGGTTCAACGTTGAACTCGACCCCAGCGAGGCCCCCGAATGAGCAGCACGAGCGACCCTTCCGAGGTGCCTACCCCTAGGGTGCCCGACGGTCAGCGCCCGCCGAGCCCTGCTGGTGCACCCCACGCTCACCCCTCAACGTCCCAGAATGGAATCCCACGCGTGTCGCAGATGACCAAGGAAGCCGAGCGCTCCGAACTCCACAAGACCATCTGGAGGATCGCCAACGACCTGCGGGGCAGCGTCGACGGGTGGGACTTCAAGGCCTACGTCCTCGGCATGCTCTTCTACCGGTTCATCTCCGAGAACCTCACCGCGTACCTCAACGCCGCTGAGCGGGAGGCGGGTGACCCCGACTTCGACTATGCGAATTTGGGTCACGCCGACGCGGAGCATGGTCGCGCCGAGATTGTGGCCGAAAAGGGCTTCTTCATCATGCCCGGCGAGCTCTTCGCCAACGTGCGTGCCAACGCCCGGGGCGACGAGAACCTGAACGAGACCTTGGCCCGGGTCTTCGCCAACATCGAGGGCTCCTCGGTCGGCACGCCGTCCGAGCACGACTTCAAGGGCCTCTTCGCCGATCTTGACGTCAACAGCGCCAAACTGGGGCCGACGGTCGCCAAACGGAACGAGCGGCTGGTCAAGCTACTCGACGCCATTGGCGGCCTCCCGCTCGGCGGGGAGTTCTCCGAGAACACCAACGATCTCTTCGGAGACGCTTACGAATTCTTGATGGGAATGTACGCCTCCACGGCCGGCAAGTCCGGTGGCGAGTACTACACCCCTCAGGAAGTCTCCGAGCTCCTCGCAAAAATCGCGGTCGCTGGGAGGACTGAGATCAACAAGGTCTACGACCCCGCGTGCGGATCCGGCTCGCTGCTTCTGAAGTTCGCCAAGGTGCTCGGCCACGGCAAGGTACGCGCGGGGTTCTTTGGGCAGGAGATCAACCTGACCACCTACAACCTCGCGCGCATCAACATGTTCCTCCACGACGTGCCGTACGAGAAGTTCGACATCGCGCACGGCGACACGCTCACCGACCCCGCGCACTGGGACGACGAGCCGTTCGAGGCGATCGTCTCGAATCCGCCCTACTCAGTGTCTTGGCCGGGTGACGCCGACGTCACGCTCATCAACGATGAGCGCTACGCTCCCGCCGGGGTGCTCGCCCCCAAGAGCAGGGCCGACATGGCCTTCGTCATGCACATCCTTCACTGGCTTTCCGTGGACGGCACCGCCGCCATCGTCGAGTTCCCCGGCGTGCTCTACCGCGGTGGCGCGGAGAAGAAGATCCGCGACTACCTCGTCGCCAACAACTACGTTGACGCCGTCATTCAGCTGCCACCCGACCTCTTCTTCGGTACGCCAATCGCGACCTGCGTCATAGTGCTGAAGAAGTCGAAGTTGTCCAACGACGTAGTGTTCATTGACGCTTCCGCCGAGTTTGCCCGGCAGGGCAACAAGAACAAGCTCACCCTGGATAATCAAGGCCGCATCCTCGACGCACTCTCGGCGCGCGAAGATGTCGAACACTTCGTGAAGATCGTCACCAACGAGCAGATTCTCGACAACGACTCCCTGCTCACCGTCTCCTCCTGGGTGAAGGGAGCGGATACCCGCGAAGCCGTCGACATCGTCGCGCTCAACGCCGAGGTCGACCAGATCGTGAAACGGCAGGCGGTCCTGCGCGATCAGCTAGATGCCCTCTTGGTCGAACTCGAGGCTGACTCATGAGCAGGGTCGATGACCTCCTCGCAAGGTTCTGCCCTGACGGAGTCGAGATGCAGCCGCTTGGCGAAGTGGCGCCCTACTCGACTTCGAGAGTCGACTCATCGACACTTGATGCCACGAACTTCGTCGGTGTCGACAATCTCTTGGCAGACCGGAAGGGAAGAACAGACGCTTCCCACCAACCGAACACAGCACGGGTCACCGAGTACAGGCCTGGCGACATTCTGCTGGGCAACATCCGCCCCTACCTGAAGAAGGTATGGCTCGCTGATCGGAGCGGCGGAAGCTCAGGCGACGTCCTAGTGCTGCGAATCAGTGGTCGTTGGAGAGGCCGCGTGCTTCCCGAGTATCTGTACCGCGTCGTCGCCTCCGACAGCTTCTTCGACTACAACTCCGCGAACGCCAAGGGAGCCAAGATGCCCCGCGGCTCGAAGCAAGCCATCGCACGCTTCAACATGGCCGTGCCGCCGCTTGCGGTCCAGCGCGCAGTGGTGGAAGCCCTTGCAGAATTGGAACGGTTGGAAGTTGGCTTACGAACCGAGTTGGCGGCAGAACTTGACGCCCGATCTCGCCTTGCCGAGCATCACAGAAGGACGCTGCTCTCATTCGGATCGGCTGTCCCTCGGGTAGTGCTGCGAGAGATCGTCCACTTCGAGAACGGGCGCGCTCACGAGCGACTAGTCGACCCGGACGGCGACGTCTCGCTCGTCACCGCGCGCTTCATTTCGTCAAACGGACTGCATGTCCGCCGTGTGCCATCGGCGGACGTTCGAACACCTGCATTGAGGGGCGACGTCTGCCTCGTGATGTCCGACTTGCCCAAGGGCCGCGCTCTCGCGCGTGCTTTCTTGGTTCCCGCGGATGGCGAATACGCCGTGAATCAGCGTGTCTGCATCCTACGAACGCTCAGCGAGCACGCAGTCCTGCCACGGTTTGCGTACTACGTCTTGAACCGCAACGACCAACTCCTCCGTTGGGACAACGGACAGGATCAGACGCATCTCAAGAAGGACCAGATACTCAACCTTGAGTTCCCCCTTCCGGCTGTGGAGGAACAGCGGCGCATCATCGACCTTCTCGATGCGTTGACGCAACATACGGATTCACTCGTCAAGAGCCTCTCGGACGAGATCGAGGCCCGTCGCAGGCAGCACGAGTACTACCGCAACCTGCTCTTGAACTTCCCGAGGAAGACGGCATGACCCAGGATTTCGAGGAACTTGGCCAGCCTGGCAGCGCCACTCACTTCGAGCCGATCATGGTCGGCGATGAGTCCACCGTCGTGGCGGCATACGAGCCAGTCGCGGACGATGACGACGGCTACCAGAGTGAGGCAGCGCTCGAGGACGCGTTCATCGCCCAGCTCGTCGCCCAGGCATACGAGCGACTCCACATCACCAGGACTTCCGACCTCGAAAGCAACCTCCGCGCACAGCTCGGGGCGCTCAACCAGGTGACATTCAGCGACCAAGAGTGGATGCGGTTCTTCACCGAGAAGATCGCTTCGCGCAACGACGGCATCGTCGAGAAGACCGCCCGCATTCAGGAGGACCACGTTCAGGTCTTGGTCCGCGATGACGGATCTGTGAAGAACATCAGCCTCATCGACAAGACCCACATCCACAACAACCGGCTCCAGGTCATCAACCAGTACGAGGTCGACGGGCAGGCCGCTGGGGTACGACGCGCGAATCGGTACGACGTCACCATCCTCGTCAACGGGTTGCCAATGGTGCACGTCGAGCTCAAGCGACGTGGGGTGGCGATCAAGGAGGCGTTCAACCAGATCGACCGCTACCAGCGCGAGTCTTTCTGGGCCGACTCCGGGCTGTTCGAGTACGTCCAGTTGTTCGTCATCTCCAACGGACGCCACACCAAGTACTACGCCAACACCACGCGCGACCGCCGCATCAAGGAGGCCGAGGGCGGACGCCGCGGCCGGAAGCAGACCTCCAACACCTATGGGTTCACGTCGTGGTGGACCGACGCCGACAACAAGCGCCTCGGCGATTTGACGTCCTTCACCCAGACGTTCTTCGCCAAACACACGCTGCTCAACATCCTGACCCGCTACTGCGTCTTCGACGTCGCCCGGACCCTGCTGGTCATGCGGCCTTACCAGATCGTCGCCTCAGAGCGGATCCTCCAGCGCATCGCCACAGCAACCAACCATCGCCAGCTCGGCACCAGAGCCGCTGGCGGTTACATCTGGCACACCACCGGCTCCGGCAAAACGCTCACCAGCTTCAAAACGGCCCAGCTGGCCTCGCGGCTCCCCGGTGTCGAGAAGGTCTTGTTCGTCGTCGACCGCAAAGACCTCGACTACCAGACCATGCTGGAGTACGACCGGTTCGAGAAGGGAGCGGTCGACGGCACCCGCAACACCGCGCAGCTCAAGAAGCGCCTCGAGGATCCCGACTCGCGAATCCTCGTCACCACCATCCAGAAACTGGCCCGCTTCATCGAGCAGAACAAGGGCCACGAGATCTACTCGGGCCATCTCGTGATCGTCTTCGACGAATGCCACCGCAGCCAATTCGGGGACATGGGCACCGGAATCCGCAAGGCGTTCAAAAAGTTCCACCTCTTCGGCTTTACCGGCACGCCCATCTTCGGCGAGAACGCTGGCGCCAGCCGCGGCGCTCTGCGAACCACGGAGCAGGTCTTCGGAGACCGTCTGCACACCTACACGATCGTCGACGCAATCAGCGACGAGAACGTACTGCCGTTCAAGGTTTCCTACCACGACACGGTCCGGGTCGCCGACCAAGTCGCGGACAAGGAGGTCGAGGCGATCGACACCGACGAGGTGCTGATGCATCCCGACCGCATCTCCGGCGTCGTCGGGTACATCCTTGACAACTTCGACGCCAAGACGAAGCGCACCGCTGGGTACACGCTGTCCGACAAGCGGGTGCGCGGCTTCAACTCGATGTTCGCCGTCTCATCCATCCCTGCGCTGCGTCTGTACTACGACGAGTTCGCAAAGCAGCAGGCCCAGCGCCAGCAGAACGTGCCGGGATTCCAGCCCCTCAAGGTGGGCACGATCTTCTCCTACCCCGCGAACGAGGAGAGCGGCGGAATCCTTGGCGAGGAGGGTTTCGACACCGGTGACCTCGACGACTCATCTCGGGACTTCCTTGAGCGCGCAATCGCCGACTACAACGCGATGTTCGGCACCAGCTACGACACCTCCGCGACGAAGTTCGAGAACTACTACAAGGACCTCGCCAAGCGCATCAAGTCCCGCGAACTCGATCTGGTCATCGTGGTCAACATGTTTCTCACCGGGTTCGACGCGACGACCCTGAACACGCTGTGGGTGGACAAGAACCTTCGGCAGCACGGACTCGTCCAAGCCTTCTCCCGGACCAACCGGATCCTCAACTCGGTCAAGACCTACGGCAACATCGTCTGCTTCCGGAACCTCGAGGACAACGTCGACGACGCGCTGGCGCTGTTCGGCAACAAGGACGCGCACGGGATCGTGCTGCTCAAGCACTTCGACGAGTACTACTCGGCGTACGAGAGTCTCGTCACGGAGCTGACATCGACCTTTCCGGTCGAGGAGGATCCGCTCGGAGAGGCCGCCGAGAAGCGGTTCGTGAGTCTGTTCGGCGCCATCCTGCGCGTCCGGAACATCCTGACCTCGTTCGACGAGTTCACCGGCGACACCCTGTTGACCCCGCGGCAGCTGCAGGACTACCAGTCCGTCTACCTGAACCTGCACGACAAGCATCGTGGAAAGGATGCCCCGGAGAAGGAATCCATCCTCGACGACGTCGTCTTCGAGATAGAGCTCATCAAGCAGCTTGAGGTCAACATCGACTACATCCTGCTGCTCGTTCAAAAGTGGCGCGACGCCAAGGGCAACGGCTCCGACAGGGAGCTCGAAGCCCTCGTCACCATCCAGAACGCAGTCGACTCCAGCCCGTCCCTGCGGAACAAGCGCGACCTCATCATGGAGTTCGTCGACTCCATCTCCGCCGCCGGCGTGGACAAGGACTGGGCGAACTTCGTCTCAGAACGCAAGGAGGCCGAGCTCACCGACCTCATCGCAGCCGAGAGGCTCAAGGACACCGAGACGCGAGCGTTCGTCGACGAGGCCTTCCGCTCCGGCGCCGTCCCGACCGCGGGGACCGCCATCACCCAGATCTTGCCCCCCACCTCCCGGTTCTCCCCAGGAGGAGAGCATGGCGCGAAGAAGCAGCGCGTGGTCACCAAGCTGACCGACTTCTTCGAGCGCTACTTCGGACTGGGGTGACCGCCATGACCCGCATGAACCCGCAGGCCCCGCTCCACGAACCCGAGTGGCCCCTGCCCCCCGACTGGGCCGGACCGAAGTTCGTCGACGACACGTGGGCCAGTCGCGGCCTTTCGGTGTGGACCCGGGAACCCGGTGAATGGGCGTGGACCTGCATGTCCGAGGACTTCGCGAACCAGCCCATCGTGGAGTGGTCCGACAAGGACCGTGCTGTGGTCACCGCGACGTTCGAGCCGGACCCCGAGGACGAGTGCACCATCGAGGTCTCCTGGCCGCCAACCCCGAGCTTGTGGACCGCCGGCATCGCCGTCCAGACCAAGGACGGCGACCTGGACGTCACCCTTGCGGAATGGCGCTGGCACGTGCACGTGGTAGTCCACGAGATAGTCGAGGGCGGACGAGCCCTTGTGGAGGTGGACAGCACGCGGGAGCACATCCTGACCACCAAGGTGGATCCGCGGTCGGTTGAGTACAGCCACTCGGCACTTGGCTGACCTGCGCCCCATAGGTACCGCGACAAGGTCCCCTCGTCCGCACCTACTCCGTGCCCGGCCCGGGGGACTGCAGCATGCCTGCCCTGACGTCTCCTGCGCGGGACCGGGTAGTGTCGCGACGGGTGGTCGAACTACACAGGAGTTATCCCGAGGGTTCTCCCGACTAATCTACTGACCCCCCGGGCCTCTAGCTCAATGGGTAGAGCAGCGGACTTTTAATCCGTTGGTTCAGGGTTCGAGCCCCTGGAGGCCTACGCCCCAGCCCACGCCCAGCACCACGCCCGGAGTCCCATGCCGCCCACGCCCGCCGCCCCTCCCCTCGACGCACCCGCACGGTGGCAGGGACGGAGCTCGTGGGGCTTCCTGGTCGCCAACGCGGCCCTGATCGGCGCGGTCACCTTCATCGCCAGCGCAGCCCTCGACCGCCCGGTGGCGGACCCCGAGGGCAGCTTCCTCGGTCCGTCGTGGGTGCGGCTCCCGGTCCTGTGCGTCGCTGCCATCGTCATCGACCTGCTCCCCCGCGCCCTGTGGCAGGGGCGCCTGCACCCCGGCCGGACGGTGGCGGCGGTCCGCGAGCGGCTCACCACGCACTGGACCCGGGCCCGGCTGCAGCTGGTCGTGGTCGGGATCTCGGGCTTCTACGTCGTCTACGTGGCCTACCGGAACCTGAAGTCGCTCCTGCCGCTGGTGCGGGAGGTCAAGTACGACAGCGAGCTGCGGGTGCTGGACCGCCTGCTCCTCCTCGGGCACGACCCGGCGACGGTGCTGCAGGACCTCCTCGGGACCACCGTCGCCGCCCACCTGCTGTCGGCCGTCTACCTGGCCTACATCCCCCTCGTGGCCGTCCTGGTCACCGTGTGGCTGGTCTGGTCGCGGAACATCGGGCACGGCTGGTGGTTCGTCACCGCCCAGGGCGTCGCGTGGACCCTCGGGACGGTGTCCTACTACCTGCTCCCGACCCTGGGGCCCGGGCTCGCCTACCCGTGGCTGACCAGCGACCTCGCACCCAACGGGACCTCGGACCTCATGGACTCGCTGGTCTACTCACGGCAGGGGTTCCTCTGGGGCGAGGGTGACTACCAGGGCGTCGCCGGCTTCGCGAGCCTGCACACCGCCATCGCGCTGCTGTGGGCGCTCATGGCGCGGCACACGGTCCGCAGCCACACCGTCCGCGTCGTGCTGTGGGTCAACTTCGCCGCCACGGTCGTGGCGACGCTGTACTTCGGCTGGCACTACGTCGCCGACGACGTCGCCGGGGTCGTCATCGCCGTCGTCGCGTTCCGCGTCGGCGCCCGCGTGACCGGCCACGACCTCTCGCCGGCAGCCCGACAGGAAACCGGCTCGCCGCCGGACGCCGCCCGGGTCTAGCGTCCGCGGGATGGACCGCGACCTCGCCGACCGGATCACCTCGCAGCTGCGGCAGCGCTACGTCGTCCCGGAGGTGGGGGCCCGCACCGCCGACGCGCTCGCGGCGGCGCTGGGCGGCGGCGGGCTCGAGGGCCTGGCCGGCGCCGAGCTCGCCGACGCCGTCACCCGGGTGCTGCGCGAGGCGTCGGCGGACCGCCACCTCTCCCTCCGGTGGAGCGCCACGGCGAAGGCCCCGGCCTCGGGCGACGAGTGGTCCGATCCCGCCTACCTCGCGACCTACTGGGCCGAGCAGGACCACCACAACCAGGGCGTCCCCAAGGTCGAACGGCTCCCCGGCAACGTCGGCCTGCTGGTGGTCGAGTCCCTCGACGAGCCGGAGGGCACGGGCCCGGTGCTGGACGCGGCGCTGTCGTTCCTGGGCCGGTGCGCCGCCCTGCTGCTGGACGTCCGGCTCAGCACCGGCGGCGCGCCGACCGGAGTGGCCTACCTGGTGAGCCACTTCGTGGCGCCGCCGACGCGCAAGCTGCTCGACGTCGTGGACCGCGACGGGACGGTCGTCCTGCAGACCTGGACGCAGACGCACCTCTCCGCACCGCGCTTCGTGACGCAGCCGGTCTACGTGCTGGTGAGCGCCCGGACGCCGTCCGGCACCGAGGAGCTGGCCTACGACCTGCAGGCGATGGGCCGGGCGACGGTGGTCGGGGAGACGACCGTCGGTGCCGCAACCCGGTCGAGTCGGTGGTGGTCGACGCCCACTTCGTGCTGCGCCTGCCGACCCAGCGCGTCGTCGTCGCCGACACCGGCAGCAACTGGGAGGGCACTGGCGTCGTGCCGGACGTGGCCTGCGACGCCGAGGACGCCCTCGCCGTCGCGCACCGCCTCGTAGCCGAGCGGCTGCTGGCCGCCGACGGGCCCGTGCCCGACGCCGTCAGGCGCGAGCTCGAGCAGGTGGTCGCACCGCCGGCCTGAGCCGACGTACGCCGCTCAGGCGCCGCCGACCCGATCGGCCGGCACGCCGCGGATGCCGGAGTCGGTGAGCTCGGCCTCGCGCGCGGCCGCCTGCTCGAGCTCCTGGCGACGCGTCTCCTCCATCATGGCCCGCGTCGCGTCGTAGATGCCGGGGTCGGACACCAGGTCGGCCGCGCCGCGCCGCAGCCGCGCGAGCGCCGCCCGGGCGAAGATCTGCTGCTCGGTGGTGGTGCGCTCGGAGCGGTCGTTGCTGATGAACGTCACCGCCCAGCGCATCAGCGCGGAGACACGGTTCTTGAAGCCGGTCAGGTACACCAGGTGGACCGCCAGCCACATCAGCCAGGCGATGACGCCGGTGAGGCGGAGCTTGCCCACCATCGCGACGGCGCGGAAGCGGCTGATGATGGCCATCGAGCCCTTGTCGAAGTACTTGAACGGGCCCTGCGGCGGCTTGCCCTCGACGCGGTTGCGGATCTCCTTGGCGGCGTACTTCGCGCCCTGGATGGCGACCTGGGCGACGCCGGGGAGGTTGTCGAGGGCGATCATGTCGCCGACGACGAAGACCTCGGGGTGGCCGGGGAGCGTCAGGTCGGGGTTGACGGAGATGCGGCCCGCGCGGTCGAGGGGGGCGCCGGTCTGCTCGGCGAGCGTCTTGCCCAGCGGGTTGGCCTGCACGCCGGCGGCCCAGATCTTGGCGACGGAGTTGATCCGCTCGACGCGCCCGTCCTTGAACTTGACCTCGAGGCCGCGCTCGTCGACGTCGGTCACCATCGCGCCGAGCATGACCTCGACGCCCAGCTTCTCCAGCTCGGACTTCGCCTTCGCGCCGAGCTTGCTGCCGAACGGCGGGAGCACCTGACCGGCGGCGTCGATGAGCACGATGCGCGCGTTGCGGGTGTTGATCGCGCGGAAGTCCTTGCGCAGCGTGCGGTGGGCGAGCTCGGCGATCTGGCCGGCCATCTCCACCCCGGTGGGTCCCGCGCCGACGACGACGAACGTCAGCAGGTGGTCGACGTCGTCGCCGCGGTTGGCGCCGAGCTCGGCCATCTCGAAGGCACCGAAGATGCGTCCGCGCAGCTCAAGGGCGTCGTCGATGCTCTTCATGCCGGGAGCGAACTCGGCGAAGTGGTCGTTGCCGAAGTAGGACTGCCCCGAGCCGGCGGCGACCAGCAGCGAGTCGTACGACGTCACGGTGTCGCGGCCCAGCACCTGCGAGGTGACCGTCCGGGCCTCGAGGTCGATGGCGGTGACCTCGCCGAGGATGACCTGGGCGTTGTCCTGGCCGGCGAGGATCTCGCGGGTCGGGGGCGCGATCTCGCCCTCGGAGAGGATGCCGGTCGCGACCTGGTAGAGCAGCGGCTGGAAGAGGTGGTGCGTCGTCTTCGCGACCACGGTCACGTCGACGTCGGCACGGCGGAGGGCCTTGGTGCCGAAGAGGCCGCCGAAGCCGGAGCCGATCACGACGACCTTGTGACGAGGTGCCTGCGTGGAGGTCATGGAATCTCCTGGTGTCTGGGGGCCGTCGTGCTGTCCGCTCACGTCCATTGTCCTCCGCGACCGCTGAGGCGCGAAACGCCGGGCACGTCTACTTGCTCACACCCACTACCCAGACGTCGGAGAAACTATGGTTGGTCAGGTTTGAACCACTCGCACCCGGGTAGAGGTGCGCCCACTGGACTGTCCGCCCCCCGCTCGCTGAAAAGAGTCCCAGTGCCGCTGAGCTCTGAGTTGACGCTGGCCTCGTCGCCGCGCGCCGCGGCCGACGCGCGGCGGTGGGTCAGCACCATCTGCGAGCGGCTCGAGCGGACGGACCTCGTGGAGTGCGCGGAGCTCGGGGTCTCCGAGCTGGTGGCCAACGCACTGCTCCACGCGTCCGCGCCCTACAAGGTGCGGGTGCGCGGCACGGCGACGCACCCCCGCATCGAGGTGGTCGACGGGTCGACGCGACCGCCGGTGCCGCCGGTCGTGGCCGAGGACGACGACTTCGACCTGCTGCTCACCTTCGGACGCGGCCTGTCGATGGTCGCGCAGTGCGCCACTGCCTGGGGTGCGACGATCGAGGGCGACGGCAAGATCGTCTGGTTCGAGCCCGCCCCCGAGATGACCGACGCCGGCGCCGCCGAGTGGGTGATCGACCACCACGACCGCTCGCACCCGGAGCCGACCAGCGAGGAAGCCGTCGACGTCAGCCTCATCGGGCTCGACATCCCGCTCTACGCCAGCCTGCGCCGGCAGTACCACGAGCTGCGCCGCGAGCTGCGCCTGCTGTCGCTGTCGCACCAGTCCGACTACCCCCTCGCCGGCGACCTCACCTCGATGTTCGCCAACTTCGAGCGGCAGTTCCCCGACTCGTTCGGCGAGCAGGTGCGCGACGCGGAGGCTCGCGGTCTGCCGCGGGTCGACGTCACCTTCCCGATGGTCCGCGAGGCCGGACCGATCTTCGTCACGATGACCGAGATGTTCGACGTCGCCGACGCGTTCTGCCGCGCCGAGCGGCTGCTGTCGATGGCGCGGACCCCGCTCGAGCGCGCCTTCCACAACTGGCTGCTCAGCGAGCTGGTCCACCAGCTCGACGGCGCGGCCGCGCAGCCGTGGAGGGGCAGCCCGCCTCCTGACGCACGCTCGGCCAGCCGGGTCGGGTGACCACCGCGCCCCTGCGAGCCACCGACCTCGCGCTGGTGGCGGTGGGCGGGGCCGCGGGCGCGCTGCTGCGACACCTGGTCGACTCGGTGGCACCCGCCACGCTGCTGCCGTGGCACACGACGGCCGTCAACGTGGTCGGCGCCCTCGCGCTGGGCGCGCTGCCCGCCCTGGCGGCCGTACGCCGTTCGCACCGCGTCGCGACGCTCCTCGGCCCCGGCGTCCTGGGCGGCTTCACCACGGTCTCCACCTGGGCCGGCCAGGTGCGCGAGCTCGCCGCATCGGGCCACGAGGTCGCGGCCGGCGCCCACGTGGCACTCACGCTCGCGGCCGGGCTGGCTGCCGCCGCCCTCGGCCGGTGGCTGGCCCGCCGTCGCGAGCCCGACGAGGCGCTGCGGTGACGGCGCTGCTCGTCGCGCTGGGCGCGGCCGCGGGGGCGCCGCTGCGCTACCTGCTCGCGCGGCTCGACGGGGTGTTCCCGCGCGGCATGCTGCTGGTCAACACGCTCGGGTCGGTCGCCTTCGGCCTCTTCGCCGCGCTGTCGCTCGGGGAGGCGGCGTGGGCACTGCTCGGCACGGGGTTCTGCGGGGGGTTCACGTCGTTCTCGTCCTTCGCCGTGCAGGCGGTCGAGGCGCCGCGCCGCGTGCGGACGGCGTACGTGCTGGCCACGACCGTCCTGGCGATCGGCGGCTGCGCGGCCGGCTGGGCCCTGGGCGCGGCGCTGGTCTAGCCCGCGGCGCCGGTGGTCGAGCCGCCGCCCATCGACACGCCTGCCGGGACGCCTGCCTGGACGCCTGCCGGGACGCCCATCAGGACGCCCGGCGTCACCCCCAGCCCAGCTCGTGGAGCCGGTCGTCGTCGAGCCCGAAGTGGTGTGCCACCTCGTGCACGACCGTGATGCGCACCTCCTCCTCGAGGTCCTCGACCGTCTCGGCCATGTCGAGCAGCGGGCCGCGGAAGAGCAGGATCCGGTCGGGCAGCATCCCGGCGTGGTTGGCCGGCCGCTCGGTCAGCGCGAGCCCGTCGTAGAGGCCCAACAGGTCGGGGTCGTCGGCCGGCGCCTCGGGCTCGACGAGCACCACGACGTTGTCGACCAGGCGCGCCAGCTCGTCGGGGAGCCCGTCGAGGGCGCGACCCACCATCTCGTCGAAGGCGTCGTCGGACAGCTCGATCGGCATGCGCACAGCGTAGGAGCCGCAGGAAGTCCGTCGCGGGCCCGGAAATGCCGAACAGGGTGAGCCTGGTGGCTCACCCTGTTCGGTCGTGCGCTGGCGACCCCGACGGGACTCGAACCCGCGGCCTCCGCCGTGACAGGGCGGCGCGCTAACCAACTGCGCTACGGGGCCAGGTGCTCCTGGTGAAGCGGGTGGAACTCTAACCCATGGCCTTCGGTGCCACACAATCGGCGGCGCCACCGGGGCCTGGTCGCACCCCCAACCGGATTCGAACCGGCGCTACCGCCGTGAAAGGGCGGGGTCCTGGGCCGCTAGACGATGGGGGCCAGCCCGTCCGGGACGGACCCGGTCGAACGACGCCCAGCATAGGGCCAGCACGCGCCCGCCTCCCAACCACGGGCTCGGCGTGCCCGTGGGGTCGCGGGGCCGTCGCACGCGGCGATCGGACACGGAGCAAACTGCGAGACTCCCAGCGCGTTGCCATCGCCTTTGACTAACCTTGACTCGTGAGCAGTGACGGGCGGCACCTGCGGTTCCTCGTGGTGGACGACAACGAGGACATCCGCGACGTCTTCTGCCGCCTCATCGAGCGCGCCGGCCACGACGCCTCGACCGCCGTGGACGGCGAGGACGCGGTCGAGACGCTGCAGGCCGAGTCCTTCGACGTCATGCTGCTCGACCTGACCATGCCGCGCATGACGGGCGTGGACGTGGTGCGGTGGCTGCGGTCGCACCCCGACGTCGCACCGGACCTGCGCATCGTCGTGATCAGCGCCTGGGCGGGCGAGCACAGGGCGGTGCTCCAGGAGCTCGGGATCGAACGAGTCATGCAGAAGCCGCTGCGGATCCAGCAATTGACTGATCTTATTGCCGAGACACTACGCGACATGGAGTCCTGAACCCGTCCCTGAAGCGCAACACCGGGTCCGGGGCTCCGAGTGGTGTCCCTGCACGTCGACCGGCGTGCAGGCCAACCCCAACCCTGGAGGATCACCATGATGAACCGCATCCGCACCCGCATCGAGGCCAAGCGTGCCGCCACCCAGCTGCAGTCGATGTACATGTGGCGCCCGGGCCCCGGCCGTCGCTGACGGGTCGGTGACTCACCACTCGTGAGGCACCAGCCTTGAGGCACGTCGGCAGCGCCGAGTCGGCCGGTGGCCGGCTCGGCGCTGTCCTTGCGGCACCGCGCTCCGGCGTGGTGCCCCTCGGGTCCAGCGGTCCGTGGCTGGCGGCGACGCCCGCCGCGGCGAGGCGCGTGCTGACCGATCCTGCGGTCTTCGACTTCCCGGGGGACGTCACTCGCAGCGGCGACCTGTCGGGCAGCCGGGGCGACACCCGCTCGGGCCACGTCACCTTCCCCCCGCTCACCCCCGACCAGGTCGCCGCCGGCGTGGAGACCTTCGCCCGCGAGTGGGAGGCAGCCGTCGCCGCGCACGTCCGCGAGCTCCGGGGCGAGCCGTACGACGCCATGGTGCTGCTGCGCCGGCCGGTGGCCCGCTCCACGACCGCCGCCGTCCTCCCCTCGGTCGACGCACGCTCGCGCGACGAGGTGGCCGACCTGGTGCTGGCCTGGATCGACGCCCTGGCCCCCGTCATCGCCGCCCGTCGCCCGCCGCGCCGCTGGAGCCGTGCCCGCCGCGCCGAGCACCGGGCGCGGCTGGCCCTGGAGGACGTCCTCGCCGCCGCGCCGGGACCCGGGCAGCCCCCGGAGCTGACCGCCACCCTGCTCGCCGCCGGCGTGCAGGTCCCGATCGCCGCCGGCGCCTGGCTGCTGGCCTGGCTGGGCGGCGCCCCCGGCCGGACCGTGGATCCCGTGCACGCCGTGTGGGAGACGCTGCGGCTCACCCCGCCCACCTGGATCACCGCCCGGGTCACCACGACGGCCGTCGACCTCGACGGCGTGACGATCCCCTCCGGGGCGGTCGTCATGGTCAGCCCGCTCCTGCTCGGCCGCCTCGAGACCCTCGTGCCGGGCGACCCCGCGGGGCTGGCCGGCTTCGACCCGGACCGCTGGCGGACCGCGGACCAGCGCCCGGGCGCCTGGCTGCCCTTCGGCGCCGGACCGCACGCCTGCCCCGGTCGTACGCTCGGACTGGCACAGCTGGTGCGGCTGGCGCAGTGGGCCGGCACGCACGTCATCACGTTGAGCGAGCACGTCGGGATCGACCAGAGCCGCGGCATCCGTCCGTCGCCCTGCCGGTTCACCGTCGCCCCGAGAGAAGGTGGACCGTGAGCACGCACCCCGCGCTGCAGGACGCGTCGGGCGGCGCCGTCTCGGGGGCGGCCGGCGAGCTCGCGACCGCGATCCTGCAGGGTGAGATCAGCCCGGACGACGCCATCGTCCGCACCGCGGCGCACTTCATGTCCGAACCGCGGGTCGAGGTGGTCGCGGTCGCGCTGACCAGCTTCACCCCGGAGGCGACCGGGGACTGGGCCCGGCTCGGCGGCCGCGCGTGGGTGCGTCAGTGGGTGCGACCCGGCTCGCCCTGCACGATCCTGCCGTCCCCGGACGCGGGCCCGGAGGCGGCGCTGAGCATGCCCTGGCTCTCGAAGATCGCCCGCCACGAGCTGGTCGTCCTCACCGACCGCGACCTGCTGCCGCCCGAGGCCGAGCAGGACCGCTCCGAGCTCGCCCGGGTCGGCGTCCAGAGCCTCATCGCGTCGACCTTCGCAGGCAGGGGCACGATGTTCGGCAGCCTCTCCGTGGGGGGCCGGCGGCCCGGCCCCTGGGACGAGCGCCTCGTGCAGGACTTCCGGCTGCTCAACGCCGCGATCCTCTCGCGGCTCACCCTCGAGCAGTCGCGTCGCGCGCTGGCCGAGGCGATCGCGGCCGGCGCGGAGGCGCAGGAGGCCTACCAGCAGTTCTTCGGCGCCGTCGGCCACGAGCTGCGCACGCCGCTGTCCGCGATCCTCGGCTACACCGAGGTGCTGATCGACGAGGCGGACCAGACGCCGGCCGACCCGGTGTCGGGGGCGATGCTGCGCGACGGCCCGGTCATCGTGAGGGCGTGCGAGCAGCTCCTCGGCGTGGTCGACAGCCTCCTCGGCGCCGGACGGACGCTGGCCGGCGACGAGGAGCGACAGGACGTCCTGGTCGCCGACGCCGTGGCCGACGTGGTGCACTGGCACCGGGTGCCGGCGGGGACCGCGAGGGTGGCCCTCGTCGTCGACGTGGACCCGGACGCGACGGTGCGCGCGCACCCCTCGGGAGTGCGGCAGGCGCTGAGCAACCTGGTGGGCAACGCCATCACGCACCACCGCCCGGCGGGCGGCGAGGTCCACCTCACCACCGAGCGGCTGCTCGGGGAGAGCGGCCAGGAGATGGTCCGCATCATCGTCCGGGACGACGGCCCCGGCCTGACGCCCGGGCGGCTCGAGCACGTCTTCGACCCCTTCGTCCGCTACGCCGAGCCGACCGTCCAGGGCAGCGGCCTCGGGCTGCCGATGGCGCGCACCATCGCCGAGCGCGACGGCGGCGCCGTCCGCGGCGAGTCCACCGCGGGCGTCGGGTCGTCCTTCTGGCTCGAGCTGCCCGTGCGCGACCCGGCGGCCTGAGCCGATTGCCACCGCGGGTGTGGGCTCATGTATCCTCGACCACGCTTGGGCAGGTAGCTCAGTTGGTACGAGCGATCGCCTGAAAAGTGATAGGTCGGCGGTTCGACCCCGCCCCTGCCCACAAGCACAGCAGGGCCCCGATCACGTCCCGATCGGGGCCCTGCTGCGTGTCCGGGAGGTGGTCCCCGTGCGGCGTCCGGCGCGTCGGCGAGGATGGACCGGTGCTCCCCCGCCTCGAGATCGTCCGCCGGACGCGGCCCGTCGACCTGGTCTCCCCCGGCTCGGTGCGCCTCGACCGGGCCTCCGGCGGCACCGTGCCGCTGCCCTCGGTGGCGCCGTACGTCGCTGCGACCACGCCCGACGTCGCCGGACCGGTCGCGCTGCACCTCGGCGGCAGCCGCCTCGCGGCCGTCGCCGACGGCGGCTCGGTGTCCCTCGACGTCGACGGCACCGACCACCGCAGCCGGCGCTTCCACCGCACGGAGTCGCCCACCGGGCTCGCGGTGACGCTCACCGGGACCCACGCCACCGCGTGGAGCCTCGAGCCCGCTGGCTGGGTGGCGCGGGCCCGGCACGACCTCCGCGAGGTGCTCGACACCCGCGAGGAGGCCGCGCTGGCCGGTCTCCAGGTCGAGCTCCCACCCGCCGGCGGCCTCGCGGGCGGCTTCGGCCAGCTGGGCCTGCGCGACGTCCGCTTCGTCACCGAGGAGGACGGCGCGCCGCTGCGCGACGGCGGCGCGCTCTGGCTGACCGCGACGTCCGCCGGGCCGGGCTTCTTCGACACCGCCCACACGAGCGTGTGGCGCCTGGACCCCGACACCCTCGACCTTGCGCACAGCGCCGACCTGTTCTTCCGGCGACCCGACCGCCCGGGGGTCTTCGGCGACCACGCCACGCACGTCGTGCGCGCCGCCGGCCGCTGGCTGGTCGCGACGAGCACGTGGGGCGACTTCGAGGCGCCGACGACGCGCGCCGGACGTCGTACCCCGGCCGGCCTGCGGGTCACCCTCGCCGAGCCGCCCACCGGCACCGACGTGCTGCGGGGCACGCACGTCCTCGACACCCGGGAGCTGCCGCTGCCGACCGACGGGCTGGAATCCATCGCCACGTGGGACCCGCACCTCGTGCACCGCGACGGTGGGTGGCTCGTGGGGTTCGTGAGCGCACGGCGCTTCTTCGACTTCCACCCGGCCCTTGCCGGCGGGGCCAGCCTGGAGGACCTGCGGCTGCTCGGCGCCGCCACCGACCGGCGCTCGACCGAGGGCACCACCCTCGTCGAGGTCGACGGCCGGATGGTCGTGCTCGCGAGCGACGGTCGCGACTCGAGACGTGGGCAACGCGCGCGGTTCGCGGCGTTCGACCTCGCGATGCGCGACCTCGGGACGCTGGACGCGCCGTACCCGACGAACCTCCCCTGGCCGACCGTCGCGCGCACCGACGAAGGGTGGCTGATGGTGACCTTCAACGGCCGGGCGGCCGGCGGGAGCCTGCTCGGCTACGGCACCCACGGCGACGTGGTGGTGATGCGGTCGCGGTGACGGCCCGGGTCTACCCTGAGCGTGACGGCGGTCACCACCCCTCGACCGCACGACCAGGTCCGCACACCCCGCGGCCGCACCCACAGAAAAGGACCCACGAGCATGTCTGGAGCACCCACCGGCGTCGACGTCTTCGAGCTCGGCACCGAGCACGAGCAGGTCGTCTTCTGCAACGACAGCGCCACCGGCCTCAGGGCCATCGTCGCCATCCACTCCACGGCCCTCGGCCCGGCCCTCGGCGGGACCCGGTTCTACCCCTACGCCAGCACCGACGACGCGATCGTCGACGTCCTGAACCTCTCGCGGGGGATGTCCTACAAGAACGCGCTCGCCGGCCTCGACCTCGGCGGCGGCAAGGCCGTCATCATCGGCGACCCGGCGGAGCTGAAGACCGAGGCCCTGCTGCGCGCCTACGGCCGCTTCGTCCAGTCGTTGGGCGGGCGCTACTTCACCGCCTGCGACGTGGGCACGTTCAGCGAGGACATGGACCACGTCGCCCGCGAGTGCGACTTCGTCACCGGCCGCACCGTCGCCCACGGCGGCGCTGGCGACAGCTCGGTGCTGACGGCGTTCGGCACCTTCCAGGGCATGCGGGCCGCCGCCGAGCAGGCGTGGGGCGAGCCCACGCTCGCGGGCCGCACCGTCGGCATCGCCGGCGTCGGCAAGGTCGGTCGCCACCTCGTGCGGCACCTCATCGAGGACGGCGCCCGGGTGGTCGTCACCGACGTGCACGCCCCGTCGGTCGAGGCGATCCGCTCCCAGTTCCCGCAGGTCGAGGCCGTCGCGTCCACCGAGGAGCTGGTGGCGAGCGAGATCGACGTCTACGCCCCGTGCGCCATGGGCGGCGCGATCAGCGACGAGGTGCTCGACGTGCTGCGCGCCACGATCATCTGCGGCGCGGCCAACAACCAGCTCGCGCACCCGGGCATCGAGAAGCAGATCGAGGAGCGCGGCATCCTCTACGCACCCGACTTCTGCGTGAACTCCGGTGGGGTGATCCAGGTCGCCGACGAGCTCGAGGGCTTCTCCTTCGACCGCGCCAAGCAGCGCGCCACGGGCATCTTCGACACCACTCGGCGGGTGTTCGAGCTCGCCAAGGCCGACGGCGTCACCAGCGCGGAGGCCGCCGACCGCCTGGCGGAGCGCCGCATGCGCGAGGTCGGCCGCCTGCGCGGCATCCACCTGCGCTGACCCCGCTCGCCGGCGACGGGTCGGCGCGTCCTCACCGTGAGGTCAGGACGCGCCGGCTCGTCGTCCCGGCGCAGCACACCCGTGCACGCTCCGCGCCGGGGCGCGGTCGTACGCCCACCCACCCGGTCCCCCCGGGTGAGGTGATCAGGTGCGATCAGTCAGTCTGCGCGACGACGGGGGTCGGCATAGTCCGACCACTCGTCCTCGTCGGGCTCGACCTCACTCGTGGAGTGAGTCGCCTCTCCGTGCAGCTCCTTCGCCAGCGCGCCGAAGTCCGTCTCGTGAGTCCGGTACTTCAGGTCGCGGGCAACCTTGGTCTGCTTCGCCTTCGCTCGGCCGCGCCCCATAGGGTCGACCCCCTCGCACACTTGGCCGGGGCTGTCGAGGAGCTCCCCGACGCACCCGGTCTGAACGGTTACATATCGTGGGGACAACGCTACCTGAGGGGTGGCTGTTCCCGCACACCGTGGTCCGGCATTTCGCGGGTGAAAGTTGCCCGCGTCTCACCAGCCGGGGTGCTGGCCCTCCAGCAGGACCCGCCCGCCGTCGTCGGCGTCGATGCGCGCCTCGCCCGCGACCCAGGCCCGGATGCCGTGACCGGCGAGCACCGAGATGGCCGTGTCGACGGCGTCCGGCGGTGTCAGCGACACCATCCCGACGCCGCAGTTGAGGGTGGCCTCGAGGTCGGCCTGCGGCACGTCCCCGACGCGGCGTACGACGTCGAAGACCGGCTGCGGCGTCCACGTGGAGCGGTCGATCCGCACCGACAGCTCCGCGGGCAGCACGCGCTCGAGGTTCGCCGCCAGGCCGCCGCCGGTGACGTGCGACATCGCGTGCGTCTCGGTGCGCTCGGCGAGGTCGAGGCAGGCCTTGGCGTAGATGCGGGTCGGCTCGAGCAGCTCCTCGCCGAGGGTGCGGCCGAAGTCGTCGACCTGCCGGTCGACCGTCCACCCGGCCTGCTGCAGCAGCACGTGGCGCACCAGCGAGTAGCCGTTGGAGTGCAGGCCGCTGGCCTCCATCGCGATCACCACGTCACCGGGCCGGACGCGGCCGGGACCGAGCAGCTTGCTCGCCTCGACGACCCCGGTCGTGGCGCCCGCGACGTCGTAGTCGTCTGGGCCGAGCAGGCCGGGGTGCTCCGCGGTCTCGCCGCCGATGAGCGCGCAGCCGGCGACCACGCACGCCTCGGCGATGCCCTTGACGATCGCGGCGATGCGCTCGGGCACGACGCGGCCGCACGCGATGTAGTCGGTCATGAACAGCGGCTCCGCGCCGCACACCACGAGGTCGTCGACGACCATGCCCACGAGGTCGAAGCCGATCGTGTCGTGGACGTCCATCAGCTGGGCGATGGCGACCTTGGTGCCGACCCCGTCGGTCGACGTGGCGAGCAGCGGCGCCTGGTAGCCGGTGAGCGCCGAGGCGTCGAAGAGGCCGGCGAACCCGCCGAGCCCGCCGATCATCTCGGGCCGGCGCGCCTTCTCGACCCAGCCCTTCATGAGGTCGATGGCGCGGTCGGCCGCCTCGATGGAGACCCCGGCAGCGGCGTAGGCGCCCTCGGTCTGGGCACTGTCGTGCTGCTCGGTCACGGCTCTCCTCGGTGTGGGGGGCGGGTGGCGGCGTGCGGGTCAGGGGTTGTTGAGGACCGGCAGCGCCCGGCCCATCGTGGGCGACTGCAGGGTCGCCTCGAGCAGGTGCTTGCCGAGCAGGCTCTCGTCGGGCAGCTCGATGGGGTACTCACCGGTGAAGCAGGCCTGGCACAGGCGCTCGGCCGGCTGGCCGGTGGCCTCGACCATGCCCTCGAGCGAGATGTAGCCGAGGCTGTCGGCCCCGACGCTCGCGGCGATCTCGTCGACGTCGAGGCCGTTGGCGATGAGCTCGGCGCGCGTGGCGAAGTCGATGCCGTAGAAGCACGGCCACTTCACCGGCGGGCTGGAGATCCGCACGTGCACCTCGAGGGCACCGGCCTCGCGGAGCATCCGCACCTGGGCGCGCTGGGTGTTGCCGCGCACGATCGAGTCGTCGACGACGACGACGCGCTTGCCGCGGATCATGTGCTCGAGCGCGTTGAGCTTGAGCCGGATGCCGAGCTGGCGCAGCGTCTGGCTCGGCTGGATGAACGTGCGTCCGACGTAGGCGTTCTTGACGAAGCCCTGTCCGAAGGGGATGCCGGACTCGGCGGCGTACCCGGACGCGGCGGGGGTGCCGGACTCGGGCACCGGCATGACGAGGTCGGCCTCGACCGGGAACTCGCGCGCCAGCCGGCGGCCCATCTCGACGCGCGCCTCGTGGACGTTGCGGCCGCTGATCGTGGCGTCGGGGCGGGCGAGGTAGACGTACTCGAACACGCACCCCTTGCGCGCGGGCTCGGCGAAGGTGTGGGAGCGCAGGCCGTTCTCGTCGATGACGATCATCTCGCCGGGCTCGACCTCGCGGACCACGCTGGCGCCGATGGTGGCGAGCGCGGCGTCCTCGCTGGCGACGACCCAGCCGCGGTCGAGGCGCCCCAGCACCAGCGGCCGGATGCCCTGCGGGTCGCGGGCGGCGTACAGCGTGTGCTCGTTCATCCAGACGAAGCAGAAGGCACCCCGCAGCTGGGGCAGCACCTCGAGGGCGCGCTGCTCGAGGCTGGTGTCCGGGTGGTGCGCGAGGAGCGCGGTGACCAGGCTGGTGTCGTTGGTCGCCTCGACGCCCTTGATGTCGAGCTCGCCGGCCGCTCCGGGCAGCTCCGCGACCTTCTCGCGCAGCTCGTGGGTGTTGATGAGGTTGCCGTTGTGGCCGAGCGCGATCGACCCCTCGACGGTGGGCCGGAAGGTCGGCTGGGCGTTGTGCCACGTCGAGGCGCCGGTCGTGGAGTAGCGCGAGTGGCCGATCGCGAGGTGGCCCTTCAGCGAGTCGAGGGTCGACTCGTCGAAGACCTGCGAGACCAGGCCCATGTCCTTGTAGACGAGGATCTGGCGCCCGTTGCTGACCGCGATGCCCGCGGACTCCTGGCCGCGGTGCTGGAGGGCGTACAGCCCGAAGTAGGTCAGCTTGGCGACGTCCTCACCGGGGGCCCAGACGCCGAAGACGCCGCACGCGTCCTGCGGGCCCTGGTCGTGGGGGTCGATCGCCGTGGTCAGGCGGCCGTCGCCGCCCTTCCGCTTGCTCGTCGGCTGGGGCACCACCCCAGTCTACGGCCGATCGCGCCGCAGCCCCCAGTCGCCGCCGGGCCCCCGCGTCGTCAGGTGTCGGGCAGCAGGCCGCGCAGGCGGTGCAGGGCCAGCCGGGCCGCGGCCCGCCCCGAGGCGGGGAGCGGCACGACGTCGAGCAGGGCGTTGCCGCGCGCCCACGCGGGATCGGACGGCAGCCCGCCCTCGGGGCCGGCGTACATCGGCGTGAGCGCACGCCGTACGGCCTCGTCGAGCCCGAGCAGCGGTCCGCCGGTGCGCGGCTGCCAGGTGTGGGCGGGCCGGCAGACCATGTCGTGGTGCAGGGACTCGACGAGGGCGGTCACGGTGTGGAACGGCGCCGTGGTGACCAGCGCGGTCGCGAGCCCGACGAGCCCGGTCGGCGCGACCGGCGCCGGGAGTCGCAGCCGCGCGAGACGTGCCTCCTGGCCGCAGAGGGCCAGCAGGTCGGGATACTCGACGACGTCCGGCCCGCCGAGGTCGACCGCGCCGCGTGGGCCGTCGTCGCCCAGCGCCTCGCGGATCGCGCGCAGCACGTCGGAGACCGCCACCGGCTGCACCCGGCTGCGCATCCATGCCGGGACCGGCTGCACGAGGAACAGCGTCGCGACCTGCCGCACGATCTCGAACGACGTGGAGCCGGCGCCGATGACGACCCCGGCCCGGAGCGCCACCGCACCGTCGGTCGAGGCCAGCAGGATCCGCTCGACCTCGAGCCGGGACGCGATGTGCGCCGACAGCTCGGGCTCGGGCACGTCGGGCACAAGACCGGAGAGGTAGACCAAGCGGCTCACGTCGCTGTCGGCGACGGCATCGGCGACCGTCCGGGCGCCGACGCGGTCGCGGTCGGGGAAGTTGGGGCGATCGAGGGAGTGGACGAGGTAGACGACGGCGTCCACGTCGCGGACCACCTCCGTCACGGGCACGGGGTCGGTGACGTCGCACTGGACGGCCCGGACGCGGTCGTCCCAGCCGAAGCGGTCCGGTCGGGGCGGGGAGGAGGAGGCCGCGACGACGTCGTGCCCACGCTCGACGAGGTGCGGCACGAGCCGCGAGCCGACGTACCCCGTGGCGCCGAGCACCAGGATCCTCATGCCTCCCCCAGGTGCCGGAGCAGGTTGCGGGAGAAGACCGCGCCCATGTGCTTGACCACGCCCGCCATCACCCGCTCGACGGCCGGACGTACCAGCGCCGGGAGCGGGAGGGTGCAGGCGATCTGCAGGTCGATGCTGACCTCGGTGCCCCCGCCGGGGTGGTCGGCGAGGACGTACGTCCCCATCACCGACGTCATCTCGTCGGGCTTGTCGGGGTCGTGGGTGAACACGATCCGCTCCTGCGGGTGCAGGTCCATCACCTCGGTGAACGTCGGCGCGACCGAGACGCCGAGCACGGGGATCATGCCCATCCGCCAGGTCCAGCGGTCGCCGTCGACCTCGATGCCGGTGACGTAGGGCGTCATCCGCGCAATCAGGGCCGGGTCCGTCAGGGCCGCCCAGACCTCGCTCCGAGCGGAGCGCAGCACCGCCGAGGAGCGGTCGCGGGCACGGAACGTCGCCATGGCGCCACGCTACCGACGGGTTCCAGCGCTCCGCGGTCTGGCGTCGCCGGGGGCGCGGTGCGTGAGGCAGGTTTTGAGGCGCCAGAACGTGCGTGACGCACCGCTCGGGCAGGGGCCGCCCGGGGAGCGGTGCGTGAGGCAGGTTTTGAGGCGCCAGAACGTGCGTGACGCACCGCTCGGGCAGGGGTCGTGCGCGCAGCGGTGCGTGAGGCAGGTTCCGAGGCGGCAGAACCTGCGTGACGCACCGCTCGGGCAGGGGTCGGCCGGGGAGCGGTGCGTGAGGCAGGTTTTGAGGCGCCAGAACGTGCGTGACGCACCGCTCGGGCAGGCGTCAGCCGCGCGGCAGCTCGCCGAGGTTGCGCAGCAGCAGGGCCTCGGCCTTGACGACCTTCTCGAACTCGGCGAGGTGCAGGCCCTCGTTGGCGCCGTGGGCGCGGGTGTCGGGGTCCTCGACGCCGGTGACCAGGACGCTGGCCTCGGGGAACGCCTCGAGGAACTCCGCGATGAACGGGATCGAGCCGCCGACGCCCATGTCGACCGGGGCGGTGCCGTCCCAGGCCTCGGCGAACGCGGCCCGCGCGGCGTCGTACGCCGGACCGCTGGCGTCGATCTGCGTGGCCTCGCCGGTGTCGACGACCGTCGTGGTGAGGGTCGCTCCCCAGGGCGTGTGCTCCTCGAGGTGCGCCTGCAGGCGCGCCACCGCGTTGGCGGTGGTGTCCCCGGGCGCGATGCGCATGCTGATGCGGCAGCGGGCGGCGGGGACGAGGGTGTTCGAGGCTCCCTCGACCTTGGGCGCGTCGAAGCCGGTGATGGTGATCGACGGCTTGGTCCAGAGGCGCTCGACGATCGGGCCGGAGCCGATCCACTCGACGCCGTCGGCGGCGCCGGACTCCGCACGCAGGCGGGCCTCGGGGTACTCCACGTCGGCCGCGGGGCCGGAGTGCAGGCCCTCGACGGCGACGTTGCCGGCGTCGTCGACCAGGGTCGCGACGACGCGGCTGAGGGTGAGGATGGAGTCGGGCACCAGGCCACCCCACATGCCGCTGTGCACGGCGTGGGTGAGGGTGCGCACCTCCACGTCCATGCGCACCAGGCCGCGCAGGCTGGTCGTGAGGGCCGGCTCACCGATGTCCCAGTTGCCGGAGTCGGCGATGACGATGACGTCGGCGGCGAGCCGCTCCTTGTGCGCCTCCAACAGCTCGACGAGGGTGTCGGAGCCGACCTCCTCCTCGCCCTCGATGAACATGACGAGGTTGACCGGCAGGTCGTCGCCGAAGATGCGGACCGCGCCGAGGTGGGCGGCGATGCCGGCCTTGTCGTCGGCGGCGCCGCGCGCGTACAGCCGGACGTCGCCGCGCCCGTCCTCACGCTCCGTGGGCTCCCAGGGCGGGGAGTCCCAGTCGGCGTGGTCGTTCTCGGGCTGCACGTCGTGATGGGCGTAGAGCAGCACCGTCGGCGCGCCCTCGGGGCCCGCCTTGCGCGCGATGACGGCCGGGGGCGCACCGTCGTGGGCACGCACGATCTCGGCCTCGAACCCCTCGGCCGCGAACAGGTCGCGGGTGGCCTCGGCGCTGCGCTCGACCTCGCCGGCCCGGGCGGGGTCGGCGGAGACGGACTCGATGCGGATCAGGTCCTCGAGGTCGCGGCGGATGCCGGGCATGACCTCGGCGAGGCGAGCGGCGATGTCGACAGTCATGCGCACACCCTAGGAGCAGGTGACGGGACGACGGCGAGGCGGGCTCAGCGGAGCGTCTCGAGCTCCTCGAGCAGCTGGCGGGCGGTCCGCGCGAGGCGGTCGATCCGCTCGTCCGCGGCATCGGGGCGCGCCGACGGCGGGACCGACTCGACGTCGAAGGCGGCCAGGTCGCCGCGGTGCCAGGTCGAGAACTCCTCGAGCGCCCGGCCCTCCCGATCCACGCTGCGACCCTCCAGCAGGAGCAGCGGGGCGCCCACGGCCACGCCGAGCAGGTCGGCCAGCGCGGCGGTCGCCGGGACCGCCCGCACCTGGTGGTGGCCGCCGACCACGTGCCGGTCGAGACGGTCGGCCAGCAGCTGGTGCAGCGAGGCGTCGACGAGGTCGTCGCGGCTCACCGCGTCGGCGACGTCAAAGGGCAGCCACGTGCGAATGTAGCTGAGCACCACCCCGCCGACCGACCGGACGCGGCCGAGCTGCAGCACCCGCTCGTCGGGGATCGACCGCAGGTGGTCGGGGCGCGCGACGACGTCGTACGACACCACGCGCGTCGACACCTCGCCGGCGCCGCCGGCCACCAGTCGCAGCCCCGGGCGCCGGACGTCGCGGTGCACCTCCCGGTGCTCGGCGACGACCGAGCCGCGCCCCCGCACCTTCCGGATCAGGCCCTCGGCCTCCAACGTGGCGAGCGCCTGGCGCACGACGGAGCGCGAGACGTCGAACTCCTGCTGCAGCGCCGCCTCGCTGGGGAACAGGTCGCCCGGGCGCAGGTCGCGGCTGTCCAACCGCTCACGCAGCGCCCGCTCGACCTGGGCGTGCAGGGGCAGGGGGCGCTCGCTCACGGCCGCAACCCTATGCGCCGTCTTGGACCCCGGCCGGGCCGAGGCCCGACCTCAGACGGTGACCCGCTGCGCGGTCCGCCACACCGAGTCCCACCCGGGCGCCAGCGCCGCAGCCCGCCGCGTCGCCAGCACGAGGCTGGCCTCGCGGGCGACGCCCGTGCCGGCGATGTCGAAGGCGGTGCCGTGGTCGACGGACACCCGCACGACGGGCAGGCCGACGGTGATGTTGACGCCGTCGTCGCCGTAGACGGCCTTGAAGGGAGCATGGCCCTGGTCGTGGTAGCACACGACCACCAGCTCCCACTTGCCTCGCACCGCCTGGGGGATCAGCGCGTCGGCCGGGAGCGGGCCGTGGGCGTCGATGCCCCGCTCCCGCGCGCGCTGCACCGCCGGCTCGAGGACGTCGGCGTCCTCGTCGCCGAAGAGACGGTTCTCCCCGGCGTGCGGGTTGAGGCCGGCGACCCCGACGGGGGTGTCGGGACGGCCCATCGCCCCGGCGAACGCGTGCACGAGGTCGAGGACGTCGTCGGTGCGCTCGGGGGTGATGCCCGCGATCGCCTCGGTGAGCGAGACGTGCGTGGTGAGGTGGAAGAAGTAGAGGTCTCCGGCCGACAGCACGAGCGAGAAGTTCTGCACGCCGAACTGCTCCGCGAGGAGCTCGGTGTGCCCGGGGTACTTGTGCCCGCCGGCGTGCATCGCCGCCTTGTTGAGCGGAGCCGTGACGATCCCGTCGATCGCGCCCTCCTTCGCGAGATCGCAGGCGGCGACGACGAAGCGGTACGACCCGTCGCCCGCCACGGCGCTGAGCTGGCCGAGCGGGACCTCCTCCATCGGCTCACCGACCTGGAACACCTCCACGAGCCCCGGGTCGTTGGTCGCCTCGGACGGGTGGTCGACGGTGACGACCACCTCGGGGTCGATGCCGACGAGCGCGGCCGCGCGTCGCAGGGCGCCGGCGTCGCCGACGACGACCGGCACGCACTCCTCGCGCAGGTCGGGGTGGTCCAGCAGGGTGCGCAGGGTGATCTCGGGGCCGATGCCGGCGACGTCGCCGAGGGTGAGGCCGAGGACGGGCAGGGTGCTCATGGTGTGCTCCTCAGGCGCCGCGCACGGCGCCGATCAGTTGGGTCAGGGTCTGGGTGTTCCCGAAGCCGCCCGCCTTCGTGGCGACGACGAGGCCCTCGCGGGGCCCGCCGACCAGCGTGCCGACGGGCACGCCCTCGACGGGCGCGTCCAGGACGCCGATGCCGGTCGCGCCGAGGGCGCGCAGGACCTGCGCCGCCCCGTCGCCGCCGACCAGCACGAGCAGGTCGTGGGACCGGTCGGCGAGGACCTCGGCGGCTCGGGCGCCGAGCTCGCGGGCGCGGCGGTCGGCGGTGCCGTCGACACGCTCGGCGGGGGTGACGAGCAGATCGACCGACGCGTCGGCCGCGCGCTCCAGCTCCGCGACCTGGTCGCGGGCCACGGGGTGGAGCGACGAGACGACGACCAGCGTCCGGCCGTCCGCCGGGACGCTCACGTGACCGAGGGTGGCCGGCGGCGGACCGGCGCGCCAGGCCCGGCCGAGGGCGCCGGCCAGGCCGGCCGAGCCGACGGGCACGGCGTCCGGCCCGATGTCGGCGATGGCGGCGGCGAGCCGGTCGAGGTCGGCCTGGTCACGCGCGTCGACGAGGACGACGTCGTGGTCCTCGGCGGCCCGGCGGATGGCCGTCCCGAGGTCGTCGCCCGTGGCGAGCGCCGCCCCCGGGACGAGCGCGCGCAGGTCGGACTGCTCCACCGGTGTGACCGGGTCGTCGCCCGCGGCGCTGCGGTGTACCGGCACGCCCTCGACGAGCACGTGCCCGTCCTCGACCGTGCGGCCCATCGCGGGGTAGGCGGGGCACAGGACGGCGTACGCCCCAGGGCGCGAGCGCCGGCGACCGGCGACCGCGCCGTGCACCTGCTCGGCCACGCGGCCCCGCACCGTCGAGTCGATCTTCAGGTAGAGCAGGTCGGGAGCGAGGTCGCCCACGGCCTGCGCCGTCACGGCGGCGGCCCGCGGGTCGCGGCGGCTGTCCAGGGTCACGGCGACGGCGTCCTGGGCGGGCTCCTGGCGCCACCCCCCGCTCAGCGAGAGCAGGGAGGACCAGCCCGACCGGGCGAACGACACCACGCTGTCGCCCGCTCCGGTCAGGTCGTCGGCGAGGACCAGGACCTTCACAGGCGAGGTTCCTTGACGCCGAGGTCCATGTCGTCGAGGCGCTCGATCTCCTCCTCGGTGAGGAGGCCGCCCTCCTTCTTGAGCACCGCGGACGCCAGCAGCGGCGCCACGATGGCGGTCACGAGCACGGCGGCCGCGACCTGGGCGGTGGCCGTCTCGACGTACGGCGCGAACTCGGGGTCGGCGAGACCGATGATGGCGGGCGTGGCGATCGCGTTGCCCGCCGTCGTGCCGGCGGCGAAGCCGATGCCGGACCGGTAGCCGCGGCGAAGCAGGAAGCGGTAGCCGAGGTAGACGAACAGGCCGGTGACCGGGGCGACGATGACACCGACGACGAGGCCGCTCAGGCCGCCCTTGACGATGTTGTTGAGGTCGATGCCGGTGCCGAGCGCCAGCGCGAAGAACGGGATCACGATGGCCGGGGTGGGACGCAGGACCTCACGCCAGTGCGGGTTCAGGTTGCCGACCAGCATGCCGAGGAGGAACGGGACGATGGCGGCGACCATGGCGCTCACGGGGATGTCCGCGAGGCCCGAGGCGCCCAGGAAGAGCATCGAGAAGAAGGGGCCGTCGTTGAGCGCCGAGGCGATGTAGGCACCGCGGTCGCGCTTGTCGCCGTAGCGGCCGGTGAAGGCCAGCCACAGCCCGCCGTTGCTGTTGTCCACGGCCACCAGCAACGCCAGGATCGAGACGCCGAGGACGCCGTCGATCCCGACGACCTGTCCCAACAGGATCACGATCGTCGCCGGGACGATGCTCTTGCAGAGCAGCACGACGCCCGCGGTAGCCACGACCGGCCCGCTCGTCTTGAGCGTCACCTGCGTGCCGGTGGCGAAGATGAGCAGCGCGATCAGCGGCAGCGCGCTGTCCTGGAACAGTGCCGTGGTGAAGGAGCCCATCTCCAGGAAGCCGGAGGCGAACGTGCCCAGCAGCGAGCCGATCACCAGCGGGATCAGCATCAGTCCGCCGGGGATGCGCGCCATCCACTGGTAGAGCGGGGCGATCTCGCGGTCGCCGGTGGTCGGGTCGGTCATGTCGGTGTCACCTCGGGGGATCCGTCTTGTACGTACAACTTGTACGTACAAGCAGAGTCGCACGTGGACGCGACCGTGTCAACCGTCACAGGGGCACGGGTCCGCGTCAGGGCCCCCCGGGACACGGGTGCGGACCCCGGGCCGAGGCGGGCGCGGCAGGGCTGGGGCGGCAGGCGGCGGGAGCCGCGAGGGGAACGGGCGGCGGACGGCTTCAGCGGTCGTCGAGCGACGCCCACTCGCCGCCGCGCTTCTCCATCATCAGCTGCCGCTCGGCGTCGACGAAGCCCAGCCGGCGGTAGAGGCCGATGGCCTCGCCGTCGGTGTCGGCGACGATGACGAGCGTGCGTACGCCGAGGCGGTCGAGCGCGTGCCGGCCGGCCGCGTGGACGACGGCTGATGCGAGCCCCCGGCGCCTGTGGTCGGGATGGGTCTCGACGCTCTGGAAGCGGGCGACGCCCTCCTCGGTGACGAACACGCCGGCGGTGGAGACCAGCGCCCCGTCGACGAACGCGCCGAAGCGCCGGCCGCGACCGGCGTCGACGAGCCGTCGCTCCTGGACGTTCTTGTTGCGGGCGAAGGCCAGGAACGCCTCCTCGGAGGTCTCCGGGTAGAGCCGCCGGCTCAGCTGCGCGCGCGCCTCCCAGTCCTCCTCGGACTCCAGCGGCCTGACCTCGGCCTCGACCTCGCGGGGAGCGCGGAGCTCGGTGGCGGTGAGCACGGTCGCGACGTCCACGGTCAGGCCTGCGGCCTCGAACGCGGCGCGGGCCTCGTCGGTGAGGTCGGCGGTGTCGATGCCGATGCTGACGTGGTCGGCGTTGGGGAACTCAGTGTGGAACGCCCCCACCACCTCCTTCTCGCCGCCCGGGACGGGAAGCCGGGCGAGCAGGAAGAAGTTGCCCCAGAAGTACGACGGGTTCTCGGGCGAACGGACCACGAGGTGGGTGCCCCGGTCCTCGACGAGGCTGCCGGACGCGGTCAGCAGGGCCAGGTCGGTGCGGAAGCCGAGGGAGCCGACGTTCATGGGCGGAGGTTAGCCCGACGTCAGCGGCAGGTAGGGCGACAGGTCGGTGCGCTCGCCGCTGGCGACGGCAGCCCCCGAGCCGAGCGCCTCGGCCCACGTCGTCCGTCCGGTCGCGAGCGCGAGCCAGGTCTCCGCGTCGGTCTCCACGACGGCCGGCGGCGTGCCTCGCGTGTGCCGGACGCCGGGGACCACCTGGACGGCGGCGTAGGGCGGGACCCGGACCTCCACGGACCGTCCGGGCGCGCGCTCCTCGAGCACTGCGAGGTAGTGCTTGACCAGCGCCCGCGTGTCGGAGTCCCTCCGGGCGGCGTCGAGCTGCTCGGGGGTCAGGACTCTGAGGCGTGCGGGCACGACCCGAGGCTAGACCGGCGTCGTGCAGGCAGTTCGAGCGAGGTGGGCCGGCGGCGAGCGTGGAGCCTCGGCGGCGGCACGCGAACTGCCTTCGGGGTGCTCAGCCGATCGAGTCGAGCACCTCGACGCACGCGGCCCACGCCGGGCTGCTCGGGTCGATGACCCCGAAGTGGCCGCCGGTGACCTCGACGAGGGTGGCGTCCGCGCCGGCTGCCGTCGCGGTCCGGACGTAGGTCGCGGCCTGCTCGAACGGCACCGTGTCGTCGTCGCGTGCGTGCACGGCCCACAGGGGCACGTCGAGGGGGACCTGGGCCAGCGGGTCCGCCTCCGCGTACGCCGGCTCCCCGGCGTCACCGAGGAAGGCGAGGGCGGCACCGTCGCCGAGGTGCTCTGCGACGGCGGAGCGCAGGTCCAGCACGCCGGCCTGGCTGACGACGTGGGTCAGGGGCGGCCCGTCGCGCCACCGCTCGAAGCGGGTGCGGGCGCCGGCCCAGGCGGCGAGGTGTCCCCCGGCGGAGTGCCCCAGGGCGACGAGCGGACCCGCGGCGCCCGTCGGATCCTGCCGGGCAGCCGCGCCGATCGCTGCGTGGACGTCGTCGAGGGTCGCCGGGAAGCCGCCGCCGATGCCGACCCTGCGGTACTCCACGTTGGCCGCGGTCCAGCCGCGCCCGGCCAGGTCCTCCGCGAGCGGGGCGCCGTACTCCGCGCCGTACTGCGCCTTCCAGAAGCCCCCGTGGACCACCACCACGAGGCCGCGGCTGCGACCGGCGGGGGCGTGGAGGTCGAGCCACTGGCTGGGGTCCTCGCCGTAGGCGATCCTGGTCGGCGCGGTCACCCGGCGAGCCTACGGTGAGCCGACCCCGCCGCTCGTCAGGCGCCGAGGACCGCCGGCAGCGTGGCCCGCCACGCGGCCTTCGCCTCCGCCACCGGGAGGTCGAAGACGCCCTCGACAGCGAGGCTGTCGCCGCCGGTCCGCCCGAGCGGCGTGAGGGGTACGCCGTGCTGCCGCGCCAGCTCGACCAGCGCGTCGGCCCGGTCGTCGGCGACCGTGACGAGGGCGCGGGCGGTGGACTCGGAGAAGAGCGCGACGAACGGGTCGTCGGCCACGCCCGCCAGCGAGACCGAGGCCCCGATGTCGGCGCGGAACGTCGACTCCACCAGCGCCTGCGCCAGACCCCCGTCGGACAGGTCGTGGGCGCTGGTCACGACGCGGTCGCGGGCGGCGTCCTGGAGCAGCGCGGCCAGCGCCTGCTCGGCGGCGAGGTCGAGCCGCGGCGGGAGACCGCCGAGGTGGCCGTGGACGACGTGGGCCCACTCGGAGCCCGACAGCTCCTCGCGGGTCTCACCGAGCAGGAACACGCGCTCCCCCGCCGCGCCGAAGCCGGTCGGCGTACGCCGGGTGACGTCGTCGATCACGCCGAGGACCGCCACGACCGGGGTGGGCAGGATCGCGGTCTCGCCGGTCTGGTTGTACAGGCTCACGTTGCCGCCGGTGACCGGGATGCCCAGCTCGAGGCACGCGTCCTTGAGGCCGCGGCACGCCTCGGCGAACTGCCACATCACCGCCGGGTCCTCCGGGGAGCCGAAGTTGAGGCAGTCGGAGACCGCGAGCGGCCGGGCGCCGCCGGTGGCGACGTTGCGGTAGGACTCGGCCAGCGCGAGCTGGGCGCCCGTGTAGGGGTCGAGCTTGGCGAAGCGACCGTTGCAGTCGGTGGCGACCGAGACGCCGAGGTTGGTCGAGGGGTCGACGCGCACCATGCCGGAGTCGGCCGGCTGCGAGAGCACGGTGTTGCCCTGCACGTAGCGGTCGTACTGGTCGGTGATCCACGACTTGTCGCAGAGGTTGGGGCTGGCCACCAGCCGCAGCAGGGTCTCGCGGAGCTCGGCACCGGTCGTCGGCCGCGGGAGCCGCTCCGCACCGTCGGCCTGGAGCTCGTCCTGCCAGTCGGGGCGGGCGTAGGGGCGCTGGTAGGTGGGTCCGTCGTGGGCAACGGAGCGCGGGGGCACGTCGACGACCCGCTCGCCGTGCCAGTCGATCTCCAGGCGACCGGAGTCGGTGACCTCACCGATCACCACGGCCTCGACGTCCCACTTCGCGCAGATCGCCATGAACGCCTCGACGTCGGCGGGCTCGACGACCGCCATCATCCGCTCCTGCGACTCGCTCATGAGGATCTCCTCGGGCGCGAGCGTGGAGTCGCGCAGGGGCACCCGGTCGAGCTCCACGTGCATGCCGCCGTCGCCGGCCGAGGCGAGCTCGGAGGTCGCGCAGGACAGGCCGGCGCCGCCGAGGTCCTGGATGCCGGCGATCACGCCGGCGGCGAACAGCTCGAGCGTGCACTCGATGAGCAGCTTCTCCATGAAGGGGTCGCCGACCTGCACGCTGGGCCGCTTGGCGGGACCCGTCTCGTCGAAGGTCTCGCTGGCCAGCACCGAGACGCCGCCGATCCCGTCGCCGCCGGTGCGGGCGCCGTAGAGGACGACCTGGTTGCCGACGCCCGACGCCTTGGCGAGGTGGAGGTCCTCGTGGCGCAGCACACCCACGCACAGCGCGTTGACGAGCGGGTTGCCGGCGTAGGTCTCGTCGAAGACCGCCTCGCCGCCGATGTTCGGCAGGCCCAGGCAGTTGCCGTAGCCGCCGACGCCGGCCACGATCCCCGGCAGCACCCGCGCGGTGTCAGGGGCCTCGAGCGGGCCGAAGCGCAGCGGGTCCATCACGGCGACCGGCCGGGCACCCATGGCGAGGATGTCGCGGACGATGCCGCCGACGCCGGTGGCCGCCCCCTGGTAGGGCTCGACGAACGACGGGTGGTTGTGGCTCTCGACCTTGAAGGTCACCGCGTAGCCCTGGCCGATGTCGAGCACGCCGGCGTTCTCGCCGATGCCGGCGAGCATCTTGCCGACCGGGGTCTCCTGCGGGATCTCACCGAACTGCTTGAGGTGCACCTTGGTGGACTTGTAGGAGCAGTGCTCGCTCCACATCACCGAGTACATCGCGAGCTCGGAGCTCGTCGGCCGACGGCCCAGGATCTCGCGGATCCGGGCGTACTCGTCGGCCTTCAGGCCGAGGTCCGCCCACGGCTGCTCGCGCGTGGCGTCGGTGGACGCCAGGGCCACCGTGTCCAGGGTGCCGGTCGCGCCGGACGTCGTCAGTCCGGCGGTCGTCAGGGAGGGGGACTGCGGGGCGCTCGTCTCGGGCACGACCCCAATCTACCGGCGCTGTTGCGCGCGCCCCGCCTCGGGAGTCGGCTCGTGGACGCCGTCGACGACCTCGCGGCGCTCGTCATCGGCACGAGCGGCGCGGCCCACCCCGGTGCGGCCCTCCGCCCGGCCCTCCGCCCGGCCCTCCGCCCGGCCCTCCACCCGACCCTCTGCCGGGCGATCCGACCGGCCGCCCGCGAGGCGCTGCGCCTCGCGCTCGGCGCGGCGGGCAGCACGCTCCGCGCGCTTCTCCCCCAGCACCGCCCGCTTGGACTCCCTGGCCGCCTCCCTCGCTGCTTCCGCGGCCGCCTTGTCCCGGGCGGCGCGCGCGGCGGCCTGCTCCGCGGGAGCCCGCTCCGGGCGTGGCGCCGCCGTCGGTGACGGCCCGGTGCGGCCGCTCGGGGTGCCGCGCGACGTCGTCCCGGCGCGCGCGGCCACGGCGCCGGCGCCCACGCCGCCGATGGGCGGCGCGACCGTGGACGCGGGCGTGCCCCCGCGTCGCCGGGCGGGCAGCCCGCCGGCCGCGGCCGCGGCGGCGCCCAACGGCGCGACGGCAGCCGCGGAGATGCCGGTGAGGTCCGGGAGCGACGCCGCGACCCGGCCCAGGGGCGGCAGTGCGGTCGCGACGCCGCCCTGCGCAGCGCCCGGCACGGACGTGGCGACGGCCGGGGCGGTGCCGACGCCGGACGCCTCCGGCACCGGACCGGCGCCGGGGAACGTGCCGCCTGCGAGCGTCGTCAGCTCGGTGCGCACCGTGACGAGATCGGCCCGCGCCGACCGCAGCCGTGCGCCCTCCTGGTCGAGCGCCAGCGTCAGGCGGCGACGGATCTCCTCCGCCTCCGCCTCGCCGGCCGTGACGGTGCCGCGCTCGTCGTCCTCCGCGGGCGCGAAGACCAGGTGGCGCGCCTCACCGACGACCTCGTGCGGGACCATCGCGACCTTCGTCCACGCCTGGTCCAGCTCCTTCTGCGCCTCGGTGAGGAGGGAGCTCACGGCGCAGAGGAGGCGGGAGACCTGGGCGGCGAGCGTGGTGAACCGGTCCAGGTTGTCGAGCACCCGGCGGCGGTGGTCCTCGTAGCTCTCGGCGGACGACGCGTCCCAGCCCTCGGTGGTCCGCCGAGCCGCGTCGACGAGCTCGTCGCCGTGGCGCGCCATGAGCGTGCCCACCTCGGCCCACCGCCGGGCGGCGGTCTCGAGCGGCCGGACGTCGGCACGCAGCTCCCAGGGGTGGGCCGGCACGGTCAGCGACCCCCCTGCCCCGGCGGGATGGCGGGGACGTCCTGGCCCAGCAGGTGGACGGTCCGGTCGAGGTCGGACGCGACGGCGTCGTCGGCCCGTACGGCGTCCTGCGCCGCGTCGACCAGCCCGGAGACGCCGAGGTCGAGGGCGTCGGTCAGCGCGAAGACGACGTCGCCGGCGTCCGTCAGCGAGTCGAGGTAGGACGCCGTGAGGCCGGCAGCGCCCGCAGCGTCGCCGAGGCGGTCACAGGCCGCGGACAGCTCGGGGAGGGCGTCGACCCAGTCCTGGCGCATGGCCGCCAGGATGCGCTCCGACGAGGCCGCCAGCTCGACGAGCCTGGCCGGCTCGACCTGCATCAGGGAACGCCTGCCGCTTCCGCTCACCTCACCTCGATACCCGCGCGGACGACCGGCGAAACACCCACCCGGCGGTCCTGCGGACGAGTCGATCCGCAACCGTCGGTTTCGCCCGGGCGGGATCGGGGAAGTCGACCAACGACGCGCTGAGCGCCACCTCCTCGCCCAGCCACCGGAACCCCCAGGAGCCGCGATGAACGCCGTGATGACCGTCGACCTTTCGGAGCTCGACGCCTGGACCGTCCAGGTGCAGCGAGCCGGCGACGACCTGGCCGGCATCGCGCGCAACGGGGGTCACAGCCTGGTCCAGGCCGACTTCGGCCCCATCCTGGAGACCATGACGGGCGCCTACCACGCGCTCCTCCCGTCGCTGCACCAGTCGCTGGAGGACAACGGCGCCGGGATGCGCGACCACGCCGAGGCTCTGCGCGCCACCGCCCGCGACTTCACCCTGACCGAGGACGGCATCGTCCGTCGCCACCAGGCCCGCGGCGTCGACGGTCGGGACGGATCCGCCGGGTTCTGGGACGTCGCCGACACCACGATCCGCCGTGCTGCTCCGACCGAGACCAGCCTGCCCCGCATCAGCCTCGGGTTCCCCTACGACACCGTGTGCGACCTGGTGCGGATGCTCACCGGCTTCGACATCCGCGCCGAGCTGGCCGACAGGATCGGTGGTGACGTGGTCGGCGCGTCCAGCCAGGGCTCGTGCCTCGGGAACCTCGGTCAGTCGATGCAGGGTGTCGCCGCCAACCTGCAGAGCGGCGGGCAGACCATCTCCCGCACGTGGCAGGGCGGCGCCTCCGACGCGGCGATCAGGCAGATCGGCACCTGGGTCGGGTCGCTCGACGCCCAGGCCGGCCAGCTCGTCCAGATGGGTCAGACCGTCGTCCAGATCTGCCGCGACGCCTGGCAGACCGCGCTGTCGGTGGTGCAGTGCGTGCAGTCCGCGGTGCAGACCGTGTCGTCCGCGCTCGCCACCATGAGCATCCCCGGCGTCGGCTGGGCCCGCGTCGTGCAGGCGGTGTGGCAGGCGTTCGAGGCGGTGATGAAGGCGTACAAGGCCCTCGTGAAGCTCATCGACGTCCTCACGCAGGTGCGCTCGCTCATCGAGAGCGTGAAGGGCTTCTTCGACGGCGATAGGGCGCCCGTCTCCAGGCCGACCGCGCCCGCCGCGACCGGTGCGCTGAGCAGCCTCACACGCGACCCCGGCACCGTCACGACGCCGACCATCGGCCAGCGGCCGGCACCCGTCGCGCCGGCCGCCCCCGCGGCCGTCACGGCGTAGGCGCCCGGCATGGACGAGCCCCGCAGCCAGGCCGAGATCCTCGCGGCCATCGCCGCGGCCCGCGAGGACCTGACGGCCGGCCTCGCCGACCTCAGGGCGACCGTCGAGGAGCTGAACGCCCGCCCGCTGCTCACCGAGGACGAGAGGGAGGCCCTCGAGGAGCAGGCGCGGTCGGGCGAGCTCGGGGAGGACATGCAGGCGCTGGTCGCGAGGATCACGAGCGGGGAGGACACCTGGGAGCGGGTGTTCTCGGGCGAGTCCCCCAACGGCGCCCTGCTGCAGGGACACCTCTCGAGGATGGTCGAGGAGCACCAGGAGGACATCGCCCTCGCCTTCGAGGAGCTGGTCGAGCAGGAGGAGGCGAGGGGCAACTACCTCCTCGACGAGGTGCCGGACCGCGGCTCCGGAACTACCGCAGTGTAGTTCACGCGAACCACTGTTACGGCTGTGACTGGAGTGGTTTCGTGGCGCCCGCCCGCCCACACCCCGCCTGCTGGAGTCCTCATGCGACGCCTCGCCCTCGCCGCCCTCGCGCTCGTCCTCGTCCCCGTCGTCGGACCCGCTCCCGCGACCGCTGACGGAGCCGGCTCCCGCGCGGCCGGCACGCCTGCGGCCGGCGCGCCTGCGGCCGGCGCGCCTGCGGCCAGCGCCCGGAAGCTGGCCACCCAGCGCCAGATCGCCCTGGCCACCCCGGGCGACTTCACCGGTCACGGCTTCGACCAGTGCCTGGCGCCGACGCAGGCGGCGATGGACACGTGGTGGCGCACGTCCCCGTTCTCCGCGGTGGGCATCTACATCTCCGGCGACTCGCGCGCCTGCCGCTCCCAACCGAACCTCAGCCCGACCTGGGTCGCGACCCAGGTCGCGCGCGGCTGGCGGCTGCTCCCGATCGCCCTCGGCCCGCAGGCCTCCTGCCAGCCGCGGTTCCCCCGCTACAAGGACGACTTCTCGATCTCGCCGAACCCGACGGGCGGCTACGCCCAGGCGGCCCGGCAGGGGGCGGCCGAGGCCGACAAGAACGCCGCCGACGCGGCGGCGTACGGGATCGGGCCCGGCAGCACGATCTGGTACGACCTCGAGGGCTTCGACCTCGGCAACACCCACTGCCGCGAGTCGGCGCTGGTCTTCACCTCGGCGTGGGTGACGCGGATCAAGGCGCTCGGCTACGTGGCCGGCTTCTACTCCAGCGCCAGCTCCGGCATCAAGATGCTCGACGACGCGCGGCGGCTGCGGCCCGGCCGGTTCGCGCTCCCCGACCGCATCTGGATCGCCCGCTGGGACGGTGCGGCCAACACCTCCACGACGTACATCCCCGAGGACGGCTGGCGCCCGGGCGGCCGGATGAAGCAGTACCGCGGTGGCCACGACGAGACGTGGGGCGGCGTCACGATCAACATCGACAGCAACTTCATCGACCTCGGCGCAGGCTCCCAGCCCCGGCCGGAGGGCCGCTGCCCCGGCACCCGGCTCGGCTACTGGAAGTACCCGACGCTCTCGCCCGCCTCGGCGCAGGCGACGCGCGTGAAGGTGCTGCAGTGCCTGCTCAAGGAGCAGGGCACCTACTCCGGTGCGGTGAGCGGCTCGTACGACGCGGCCACGATCGCCGCCGCCCGGGCCTGGCAGGCCGCCCGCAGGTTCACCCCGACCGACACCTTCGAGAAGCGGCACTGGGTCGCCCTGCTCTCCGCGGGGGCACGTACGACGGTCAAGCGCGGCTCCTCCGACGAGGCGGTGCACCGGCTGCAGCGCGCGCTCAACGCGGCCGGCGCCGGGCGGTTCCGCGCGACCGGCGTGTTCGACGCGAAGACCGAGTCGGCGCTGCGGGCGTACCAGTCCCGCCTCCGGATCGCGGTCTCCGGGGTCGCGACGCGGCAGACCTGGAACAAGCTCCAGCGGGGGTTGTGAGGGCGGCGGCCTTCTCGAATCCCCCGCTTAAGCGGGGGATTGCGAACTTCCGGGGCCTGCACACCCCGAGAAGTTCGCAGACCCCCGCCTAAGCGGGGGATCAGGGGGCGGGTGGGGCGGACCGGCGGACCGGCGGGCCGCCGCCCGCGCGTCAGGCCGGAGGACCGACGAGGAGCGCCACGCCGGTCAGGCCGGCGACGGCGACGAGGCCGACCAGCAGGCCCTGGGCGGGGCGCCGCAGGAGCCACGCGGTGACCGTCTCCAGCGGCCCGCGGGGGTGCTCCGAGCGCAGCCGCCAGGCGTCGCCGAGCAGCCTGGAGCGCTCGGCGTACCTCTCGAACGGCACCGTCGCGAACGGCGGCACGGCGGCGACCAGGCCCAGCGCCAGGCGGCTCACCGGCCACCGCTGGTCGACCCACAGCAGCACCGTCGCCAGGCAGTACGCGATGAACACGACGCCGTGCACCATGCCGAAGACCCGGACCCCGAGCTCGGTCGTCTCGGTGACGTACTTGAGGAACATGCCGGTCAGGAGCAGCGCCCAGGTGACCGCCTCGGCGACCGCGACGACGCGGTGGAGCCGGCGTGGGGTCACGCGGAGGCTCCGGCGAAGGCGTGCTCCACCAGCGAGGTGAAGAAGCCCAGTCCGTCGGTGCCGGGGCCGGTGAGGTCCTCCACTGCGTGCTCGGGGTGCGGCATGAGCCCCACGACGTTGCCGCGCTCGTTGGAGATGCCGGCGATGTCGCGCAGCGAGCCGTTGGGGTTGCCGTCGAGATAGCGCGCGACGACGCGGCCCTCGCCCTCGAGCAGGTCGAGGGTGTGCTCGTCGGCGACGAAGCCGCCCTCGCCGTTCTTGAGCACGATGGTGACCTCCTGGCCCGGTGCGTACGCCGAGGTCCACGGGGTGTCGACGCGCTCCATGCGCAGCCGCTGGTCGACGCACACGAACCTGCGGTGGTCGTTGCGGATCAGCGCACCGGGCAGCAGGTGCGACTCGCACAGGATCTGGAAGCCGTTGCAGATGCCCAGCACCGGCATGCCCTTGCCCGCGGCCTCGATCACCGAGGTCATCACCGGCGCGAAGCGCGAGATGGCCCCGCAGCGGAGGTAGTCACCGTAGGAGAAGCCGCCGGGCAGCACGACCGCGTCGACGCCCTTGAGGTCCTCGTCGCCGTGCCAGAGGGCGACGGCCTCGTTGCCGCCGATGCTCACCGCGCGGCGGGCGTCGACGTCGTCGAGCGAGCCGGGGAACGTGACGACGCCGACCCTCATCGGCCCGCCCCCTGGGCGACCTCGGCCACGGAGTGCTCCTCGACGTGGACCTCGAAGTCCTCGATCACCGGGTTGGAGAGCAGCGTCCCGGCGACCTCCTCGATCCGGGCCAGCACGGCGTCGGTGATCTCGCCGTCGACCTGCAGCTCGAACCGCTTGCCCTGACGGACGTCGGTGACGAGGTCGAACCCGAGGCGGGGCAGTGCTCCGAGCACCGCCTTGCCCTGGGGGTCGAGGATCTCTGGCTTGGGCATGACGTCGACGACGACTCGGGCCACGAAGTGCTCCTGGGGACAGGCTGGAGGGGGCGAGCACGATTCTAGTGACCGGGCGGCCGGGTCCGAAGTCGGCGACGCATGCCCGGACGCCAGGCGGGTACGCGGGGTGCTCACCGTGCGACGGAGGTGGCAGGAGGTGCCCATGATCCGGGTCGGCATCTCCGGCTGGAGGTACGCCGGGTGGCGCGGGCAGTTCTACCCGCCGGGGCTTCCGCAGCGGCTCGAGCTGGCCCACGTCGGCGAGCGGATGACCAGCGTCGAGGTCAACGGCTCGTTCTACTCGCTGCAGCGGCCGTCGAGCTGGCGGACGTGGGCCGAGCAGGTGCCCGAGGACTTCCTCTTCGCCGTCAAGGGCCCCCGGTTCATCACGCACATGAAGAAGCTCGTGGACGTCGAGGTGCCCCTCGGCACGTTCCTCGCCTCCGGCGTGCTGTCGCTCGGCGACCGGCTGGGGCCGATGCTGTGGCAGCTGCCGCCCAACCTGGGCTTCCACCCCGACCGGCTGGCGTCCTTCTTCGACCTGCTCCCGCGTCGCACCACCGACGCCGCCGCGTACGCCGCCGCCCACCACGACCCCGACCGGCTCAAGGAGCCCGCCGACCCCACGACGCCGGTCGACCGGCCGCTGCGGCACGTCCTGGAGGTCCGGCACCGCTCCTTCCGCACCCCCGAGTTCTGCGAGCTGCTCCGCGCCCACGACATCGGCATGGTCGTCGCCGACTCGGCGGGCACGTGGCCGATGTTCGACGAGGTCACGAGCTCGCTCGTCCACGTCCGCCTGCACGGTGACGAGGAGCTGTACGCCAGCGGGTACTCCGACGCCGCCCTCGACATGTGGGCCGACAAGGTCCGGGGCTGGGCGGCGGCCGGCCTCGACGTGCTCGTCTACTTCGACAACGACGCCAAGGTGCACGCCCCGTTCGACGCGATCGCGCTGCAGGAGCGGCTCGGCATCACGCCCGCGGGGCCGAGGCCCCCGCCCCGGTGACGCTCCGTCGGCCGTAGGTCACCTGGGGCGGCGCGACGCCGCGATCACCAGCGCGACGCCGAGCCCGGCGACGAGCGGCCCGATGATCGCCCACACGGCCTCGTCGGTCATCGGGCTGCCGCCGACGTAGCCGAGGCCCTGGCCGGTCCACAGCGCGCCGACGAGGACCATGAGCACACCGAGGGCGACGAGCAGTGCACGCATCAGGCCAGCTCCCGCTTGAGGATCTTGCCGGTGGCGGTCATGGGCAGCGCGTCGACGAACTCGACGATCCGCGGGTACTTGTAGGCCGCCATCTGGTCCCTGGCCCACGCGACCAGCTCGTCCTCGGTGAGGTCCGCGCGCTCGGCGCGGATGACGAAGGCCTTGATCTCCTCGCCGTGGCTCTCGTCGGGCACGCCGATGACGGCCGCCAGCGACACGCCGGGGTGGGTCAGCAGGACCTCCTCGATCTCGCGGGGGTACACGTTGTAGCCGCCGCGGATGATCATGTCCTTGGACCGGTCGACGATGTAGTACCAGCCGTCGGAGTCCTTGCGGGCCAGGTCGCCGGATCGGAACCAGCCGTCGACGATCGCCTCGGCGGTCGCGTCGGGGCGCCCGTGGTAGCCCTTCATGACGTTGGGGCCCTTGATCGCGATCTCGCCGACGACGTCCTCGCCCTCGTCGAGGTCCTCGCGCACGCCGGGCTCCGGGCTGATCAGCTTCATCTCGACCCCGGGGATGGGGACGCCGATCGAGCCCACCCGCACCGGCTCGCCGTACACCGAGAAGCTGGCCACCGGCGAGGTCTCCGATAGTCCGTAGCCCTCGAGGATCGTCACCCCGAAGCGGCGCTCGAACTCCTTGTGCACCTCGACCGGCAGCGCGGAGCCGCCGGCGACAGCGACGCGCACCCGCTCGGCCACCGTCCGCACGTCGACGCCGGAGTCGTCGAGGGCGCCGAGCAGGCCCCAGTACATCGTGGGGACGCCCGCGAAGAAGGTGACGCCCTCCTTCTCCATCAACGACAGCGCGGGGCCGGCCTCGAACCGCGGCAGCAGCACGATCGTTCCGCCGAAGGCGAACCCGGCGTTCATGATCACCGTCTGGCCGAAGGAGTGGAAGAGCGGCAGGACGCAGAGCAGGGTGTCGGGGCGCTCGGCGTCGGCGTCGAACAGCTGGTCGCTGACGAGGGCGTTGGAGATCATGTTGCGGTGCATCAGCTCGGCGCCCTTGGGCTGGCCGGTGGTGCCGGAGGTGTAGAGGATGACCGCGGTGTCGTCGCCGTCCACGTCGCGGGTCTCGAAGACCGGCGACCGGCCGACGAGCGCCTGACCGAGCGTCTGGGCCCCCGGGATCGGCGACTCGGCGGCCGGGTCGGCGGTGATGACGAAGAAGTGCTCGCAGCCTGCGGCCTGCTCGAAGCCGGCGTGCCCCTCGGCGCCGATCGGCAGCTCGGCGGTGCCCTGGAAGCAGAAGTACGCCTTCGCGTCCGAGTCGTCGAGGTGGTAGGCCACCTCGCGTCCCTTGAGCAGCACGTTGAGCGGCACCACGGTCGCCCCGGCCTTGAGGATCCCGTAGTAGACGATCGGGAAGTGCGGCAGGTTCGGGCAGCTCAGCGCCACCTTGTCGCCCGGCTCGATGCCGCGGGAGACCAGCAGGTCGGCGACCTGGTTGGCGGCGGCGTCCACCTGTGCGTACGTCAGGCGCGTGTCGCCGAGCACGAGCGCCGTGCGGTCGGGGTGGGCCTCGGCGGAGCCTTCGAGGAGCGAGGAGAGGTTCGGCATGGCGCCAACCTACTCAGGGCGCCTGCCGATCGGCGAGGATCCGGCCGGCCTTGCGCAGGTCCGCCGCGATGGCGCCGGAGGCCAGCACGCCGGCCGCCACGGCCGGCAGCGCCCACAGCCCGCGCCCGTCGACCTCGCCCTCCGCGCGCACCCGGCAGCCGCCCGGCAGCTCGGTGAAGTGCAGCGCGAGGGTGGCGGTCACCCCGCGCCAGCGGCCCCGCTCGGCCCAGACGCGGAACGGCACCAGCTCGGTCGTCTCCAGGTGGGGGCGCACGCCGACCGTGGTGGTGTCGCGCCACACCTGCCCGAGGTGCGGCTCCTCGTCGGCGGGCACGTCGACCGAGCGCAGCGAGGACTGCCACTCGGGCCGGTTGCGGGGGTCGCAGAGGTAGCGGAAGGCCGTCTCCGCCGGGACCGGCAGCCGCACGGCCGCCTCGATGCGACGGGCGCTCAGAACCGCTCCCCGGTCAGCAGCTCGTAGGCCTCGACGTAGCGGGCCCGGGTGCGCTCCACGACAGCGTCCGGCAGCGGCGGCGGCGCCTCGCCCGACGTGCGGTCCCAGCCGGACTCGCCGGTGAGCCAGTCGCGCACGATCTGCTTGTCGTACGACGCCTGCGCGCGGCCCGGCTGCCACTGGTCGGCCGGCCAGAAGCGGCTGGAGTCGGGGGTCAGGACCTCGTCGGCGAGGATCGTCGTACCGTCCGGCCGCCGGCCGAACTCGAGCTTGGTGTCGGCCAGGATGATGCCGCGGCCGCGCGCCAGCGCGTGCGCCCGGTCGTAGACCTCCATGGTGAGCCTGCGCAGCTCCGCGGCGGCATCCCCACCGACCGCGTCGACGACGGCGGCGTAGTCGACGTTCTCGTCGTGGTCGCCCAGGGCGGCCTTGGTCGCGGGCGTGAAGACGGGCTCCGGCAGGCGGCTGCCGTCCTCGAGACCCGGCGGCAGCGCGATGCCGCACACCTCGCCGGTGCGGCGGTAGTCGAGCAGGCCGGACCCCGTGAGGTAGCCGCGCGCCACGCACTCGACGGGGAACATCTCGAGCCGCTCGCAGATCACGGCACGGCCGGACACGGCGGCCGGCACGTCGGTCGAGACGACGTGGTTGCCCACCAGGCCGGACAGCTGGTCGAACCACCACAGCGACATCCGGGTGAGGATCTCGCCCTTGTCGGGGATCGTGGAGTCGAGGACGAAGTCGTAGGCCGAGATGCGGTCGCTGGCGACCATCAGCAGCCGGCCCTCGTGCTCACCGCCGTCGATGCGGTAGAGGTCGCGCACCTTGCCGGAGTGCAGGTGGGTGGTGCCCTCGACCACCGGGGCGGCGGGGATGTTCAGCTCGGCCACGCGCCGAGCCTAGTGCGCGCGGCCCGGTCAGGGGACGGCCCGCCGCCGTGCGGGACCTACCGGTGCAGCCACCAGCTCATGCGCCTGGTCATGAACGGCAGGAAGACGTAGGTCATCAGCGGCGTCATCACCGTGGTCACGAGCGCCACGCGCGGCACGAGCGGCCAGTCCGAGATGGTGCGCGAGGCGACGAAGTTGGCGAGCAGGCTCAGCGGCAGGAACACCATGAAGATGACGATCATCTGCTTCCACCGCGGGGGCGCCACCGGTGCGGCGCTGAGCATCTCGACGGACGCCGGCTCGTCGAACCAGCCCTCGATCCCCGTACGCCGCTCACGGCTCTTCTCCTCCACGCTGCCCTGGGCCGCCTCGAGCCACCACGCGCGCTGCGGGGAGGCCTCCCAGGCGGCGAGCGAGTCGGCGTCGGCGAAGCGGTAGAGCATGTGCCACTCCGAGGAGTCCTCGCTGGGACGCACCCAGCCCGACCCGAGGAAGCCGTCGAACCGCTCGGCCAGCGACGTCCCCGCCTGCACCCAGGCCAGCATCTCCGTCGTCCGCGACGGGTCGACGTGGCGGGTGACGGACACGGTGACGGGGGCGGTCATGGCGCCAGTGTCGTGGGCACGGACCCGCCGCGCGAAGCCGAGGACGACGAGATCCCGGCCACGTCGTTCAGCCGACGACCTCGAAGCCGCCGGCGCCGCCGACCTGCGCGTCGCGGACCGCGACGTGCTCCACGCGCGCCGTGGCCGGGCCGTCGTGGCACCACGCGACGAGGGCGTCGACCGCCTCGTCGTCGCCCTCCGCGTGCAGGAGCACCGAGCCGTCCGGCTCGTTGCGCACCCATCCCGCGACGCCGAGCCGGCGCGCCTGCTCCTGGGTGTACCAGCGGAAGGAGACGCCCTGCACCCGTCCGGTCACGCGCACCTGGACTGCCTTCACACCACCATGATGGACCCTCCCGGATGGTCCGCGGCGTGGCACCGGATGGAAGGCTGGCGTCGATGACCCGGAGCGAGGAGACCGACGCCGCCTCGGCGGAGGCGTCGGCGTACGAGCCGGACCCGCGCCGCTGGCGCGTGCTGGCCGTGTCGCTGGTCGTCGGCTTCATGTCGCTGCTCGACGTGACCATCGTCAACGTCGCCGTCCCCTCGATCCGCTCGAGCCTGGACACCTCGGCCGCGACCATCCAGTGGGTCGTCTCGGGGTACGCCCTCGCGTTCGGCATGACGCTGGTAGCCGGCGGGCGGCTCGGCGACGCGCACGGCCGCCGCCGGCTGATGACGATCGGCCTCGTCGGCTTCGTGGTGTCCAGCGCCGCCGTCGGGCTGGCGCCCAACGCCGCGGCCATCGTGCTCGCCCGGCTCGTGCAGGGCGCCAGCGCCGGGCTGCTGACACCGCAGAACTCCGGCCTGATCCAGCAGCTGTTCCGGGGCGAGGAGCGCGGGCGCGCCTTCGGCATGTTCGGCTTCACCGTGGCCGTCGCCTCGGCCACCGGACCGCTCATCGGCGGTGCCCTCATCGGCCTGCTCGGCGAGGAGGACGGCTGGCGCTCGCTGTTCCTCGTGAACGTGCCGATCGGGCTCGTGGCGCTGGTGCTGATCCGGCGGATGGTGCCCGACAACGACGCGGGGGCGGAGGCCGAGAAGGACCCCCGCGTCGACCTCGTCGGCGCGGTGCTGCTCGGCCTCGCGGTCCTGGCCGTGCTCTTCCCGCTCATCAGCCTCGAGGGCGGGGCCGGGCTGCCGCTGGTGCTGCTGGCGGCCTTCCCGCCGCTGGCCTGGGCGTTCGCGCGGTGGGAGCGGCGCACCGTCCGGCTCGACCGCCCGCCCCTGCTCGACGTCTCGCTGCTCAGCGGACTGCCGGGCTACGCCAACGGCCTGCTCGTCGGCACGCTGTACTTCACCGGCTTCACCGGGATCTTCCTCGTGCTGTCGGTGCACCTGCAGGAGGGCGAGGAGTTCGCACCGCTGCACGCGGCGCTGCTGATGACGCCCTTCGCCGTCGGCGCCGCCACCACGTCGCCGCTCGCCGGCCGGCTGGTCGGCCGGATCGGGCGGCGCGTGACGCTCCTCGCGCTGTCGGTGATGATGACCGGCACCGCCCTCGCCGCGTGGCTGGTCACCCAGCCCTCCGACCGGCTCTGGTGGACCTTGGCGCCGGCGATGTTCCTCGCCGGGGTCGGCGGCGGGGGTGTCATCTCCCCCAACTTCACCCTCACCCTCGCCGACGTGCCGCCACGCATGGGCGGGGCGGCGGGCGGCGCCCTCCAGACGGGCCAGCGGATCGGCTCCGCGCTCGGAGCTGCCCTGCTGATGACCGTCTACCAGGCCGTCGACGCCGTGGCCTCGGCGCCGGTCGCGGCGCGCTCGGCCCTGGTCGCTGCGCTCGCCGTGCTGTCGGTCGCGCTCGCCGCCGCTGTCCGGTCCTGGCGGCTCGGGGACTGACCGGTCCGCGCCGACCGGTCCGGCGTCAGAGGATCGCGCCGGGGGCGTACGCCGCCGCGCCGGGATGCCGCTGCGCCAGCGCCTCGACCCGGGCCACGACCGCGCGGGTCTGGGCCACCGCGGCGCCGGTGAACTCGATCGGGTCGGCGACGAGCGTGTCGATCTGGTCGCGGGTGAGCCCGAGCCGCTCGTCGGCGGCGAGCTTGGCGAAGACGTCGTTGTCGGCCTGGCCCGAGCGCATCGCGAGGGCGGTGCCGACGGCGGCCTCCTTGATCGCCTCGTGCGCGGCCTCGCGGCCGACGCCGTTGCGCACCGCCGCCATCAGCACCTTGGTGGTGGTGAGGAACGGCAGGTAGCGGTCGAGCTCGCGCTGGATCACCGCCGGGAAGGCGCCGAACTCGTCGAGCACCGTGAGGAAGGTCTGGAAGAGCCCGTCGGTGGCGAAGAACGCGTCGGGCAGCGCGACCCGGCGCACGACCGAGTCCGACACGTCGCCCTCGTTCCACTGGTCGCCGGCGAGCTCGCTGATCATCGACAGGTGGCCGCGCACGACCACCGCGAGGCCGTTGACCCGCTCGCACGAGCGGCTGTTCATCTTGTGCGGCATCGCCGACGAGCCGACCTGGCCCTCCTTGAAGCCCTCGGTCACCAGCTCGTTGCCGGCCATCAGCCGGATCGTCGTCGCCAGGTTCGACGGGCCGCTGACCAGCTGCACCAGCGCCGACACCACGTCGAAGTCGAGCGAGCGCGGGTAGACCTGGCCGACGCTGGTCAGCACCTGCTCGAAGCCGAGGTGGCGGGCGACCCGCTCCTCCAGCGACGCGAGCTTCGCGGCGTCGCCGTCGAGCAGGTCGAGCATGTCCTGCGCCGTGCCCATCGGCCCCTTGATCCCGCGCAGGGGGTAGCGGGCGAGCAGCTCCTCGATGCGCTGGACCGCGATGAGCATCTCGTCGGCGACGGTGGCGAAGCGCTTGCCGAGGGTGGTGGCCTGGGCGGCGACGTTGTGCGAGCGTCCGGCCATCGCGGTCGTCTCGTGCTCGGCGGCGAGCCTCCCGAGGCGCACCAGCGCGGCCACCGCCCGGTCGCGCACGACCTCCAGCGAGCGGCGCACCTGCAGCTGCTCGACGTTCTCGGTGAGGTCGCGCGAGGTCATGCCCTTGTGGATGTGCTCGTGCCCGGCGAGCGCGGAGAACTCCTCGATGCGCGCCTTCACGTCGTGGCGGGTGACCCGCTCGCGGGCGGCGATCGAGTCGAGGTCGACGCGGTCGACGACGCTCGCGTAGGCCTCGACGACGCCGTCGGGCACCGCGATGCCGAGGTCGCGCTGCGCCTTCAGCACGGCGATCCAGAGCTGCCGCTCGAGGACGATCTTGTGCTCGGGCGACCAGATCTCGGCGAGGTCGGCACCGGCGTAGCGGGTGGCCAGCACGTTGGGGACGTTCACGACCCGATCCTCCCATCCTGCGGCGTCCAGCCGTCCCACGGCGCCCACCAGCGGTCGTCGCGGTCGAGCAGGTCGGCGACCTCGCTCGCGGCGGCGAGGACGGCGAGCAGCTCGTCCTGCGTGATGCGGCCCGACGCGAGCGCCGGCGCGAGGTGGTGGACGTCCTTCCACCGCCACGACCCGTCGGGGTCGATGACGACGTCGAGCTGGAGGTCGTCGACGTCGACGCCGTCGGCGGTGCGCAGGACCGGTGTCTCGAAGTTGACGTACCAGGAAAGGAAGAAGAGGCCGTCGGCGCTGAAGAACTTCCACACCGAGTACCAGTCGCCCGCGCGGCGCAGCTTGAGGACGGTCGTGCCGGTCCACGCGGCGAGGTGTCCCCACGGGTGCGGGAACGGGTGGTCGGCGAACGCCAGGGGTGTGCCGTCGGCCACCACGCTCGCGAGGAGGTGACCGTCGTCGGAGACCACGCGCTCGTCCCACGAGGCCCACTCCGCGCCGTGCAGCACCTCGCGCACGTGCAGCGCGGCGCCGGGCGGGAACGGGGCGTCAGCCACGCGAGGCGGCGCCCTCGACGACGCCGAGCGGCTCGGCGGCGATGTCGGAGCGTCGCTGCAGGCCGTCGAAGGAGATCAGGTCGGCGGCGGCGTACGCGCGCGCTCGGGCGTCGGCGACGTCGTACCCGACGGCGCGTACGGCGAGCACCCGGCCGCCGGCGGTGACGAGGTGGCGGTGGTCGGGGTCGCCCTCCTCGGGTGCGGCGACGATCGCCGTGCCGGCGTGGATCACGTCGACGTCGTGGACGCCGTTCGCGCTGCCGACCCCGCGGATCACGTCTCCCGTGGACGAGGTCTCGGGGTAGCCCGCGCTGGCCAGGACGACCGACACGGCCGCGCCGTCGGCGAACGTCGGCTCGGGTGCGGACGCCAGGTCGCCCTCGGCCGCCGCCAGCAGCAGCGCGCCCAGCGGGGAGGTGAGCAGCGCGAGGACCGGCTGGACGTCGGGGTCGCCGAAGCGGCAGTTGAACTCGATGACCTTCGGGCCCGCGGCGGTCAGCGCGAGACCGACGTAGAGGCAGCCGACGAAGGGCGCTCCGCGGCGCCGCATCTCCGCCAGCGTCGGGGCGACGACGTCGGCCATCACCGTGTCGACGACGCCGTCGGGCAGCCAGGCCAGCGGGGCGTACGAGCCCATGCCGCCGGTGTTGGGTCCGCGGCCGCCGTCGAAGATGCGCTTGAAGTCCTGGGCGGGCAGGAGCGGGCGGCCGACGGCGCCGTCGCAGACGACGAACAGGGAGAACTCCGGACCGTCGAGGAACTCCTCCACCACGACCCGGTCGCAGCCGGCCGCGTGGGCCAGGGCTGCCTCGCGGTCGCCGGTCACGACGACGCCCTTGCCGGCGGCCAGCGCGTCGTCCTTGACGACGTAGGGGGCGCCGAAGGCGTCGAGCGCCGCGGCGACCTCCTCGGGGGTCGTGCAGGTGCGCGAGCCCGCGGTCGGCACGCCGGCCGCGGCCATCACGTCCTTGGAGAACGCCTTGGAGCCCTCGAGCCGCGCGGCGGCGCGGGAGGGACCGAAGACGGCCGCGCCGGCCGCCCGCACGGTGTCGGCGACGCCCGCGACGAGGGGCGCCTCGGGGCCCACGACGACCAGGTCGGCACCGACGGCGGTGGCGAGGGCGGCGACGGCCTCGCCGTCCATCGGGTCCACCTCGTGGAGGGTGGCGACCTCGCCCATGCCCGGGTTGCCCGGAGCGGCGTGCACCTCGCTGCCCGGCTCGGCGGTGAGGGCGAGGACGAGCGCGTGCTCGCGCCCGCCGCTGCCGACGACGAGCGTCCTCACCCGCGCACCACCACGGTCTGCTCGCGGCCCGGGCCGACGCCCACGCCCCAGATGGGGGCACCGGACATCTCCTCGAGCGCCTCGACGTAGGCCTGCGCGTTCCTCGGCAGCTCGTCGAAGGTGCGGCAGCCGGAGATGTCACTCTGCCAGCCGTCGAAGTACTCGTAGACTGGCGTGGCGTGGTGGAACTCGGTCTGCGTCATCGGCATCTCGTCGACCCGCTCGCCGTCGACCTCGTAGGCCACGCACACCGGGATGCGCTCCCACGCCCCGAGGATGTCGAGCTTGGTGAGGAAGAACTCCGTCAGGCCGTTGACCCGGCTCGCGTAGCGGGCCACCACCGCGTCGTACCACCCGCACCGGCGGGTGCGGCCCGTGGAGACGCCGACCTCGCCGCCGAGCTGCTGCAGGCGCGCGCCGTCCTCGTCGAACAGCTCGGTCGGGAAGGGCCCCGAGCCGACGCGGGTCGTGTAGGCCTTGATCACCCCGATCACGCGGTCGATGCGGGTCGGGCCGACGCCGGCGCCGACGCACACGCCGCCGGCGACGGGGTTCGACGACGTCACGAACGGGTAGGTGCCGTGGTCGACGTCGAGCATGGTGGCCTGCGCGCCCTCGAACAGCACGGTCTGGCCGGCGTCGAGCGCCCGGTTGAGCAGCAGCGAGGTGTCGCACACCATCGGCCGCAGCCGCTCGGCGTACGACGTCAGCTCCTCCACGACCGCGTCCACCTCGATGGCCCGCCGGTTGTAGACCTTGGTGAGCAGGTGGTTGCGCACGTCGAGGGCCGCCTCGACCTTCTGCGTGAGGATCTTCTCGTCGAACAGGTCGGCGATGCGCACGCCGACGCGGTTGGTCTTGTCGGCGTAGGCCGGCCCGATCCCGCGTCCGGTCGTGCCGATCTGGTTCTTGCCGAGGAAGCGCTCGGTGACCTTGTCGATCGTGGCGTGGTAGCTCGCGATGACGTGGGCGTTCGCGCTCACCTTGAGGTCGGCCACCTCCACGCCGCGGGCGAGCAGCCCGTCGAGCTCGCGGAACAGCGCCTCCGGCGAGACCACCACGCCGCCGGCGATGACGGAGGTGGCGCCGGGCGTGAGGATGCCGCTGGGCAGCAGGTGGGTGGCGTACTTCTCGCCGTTGACGACGATGGTGTGGCCGGCGTTGTGGCCACCGCTCGTGCGGACCACGTAGTCGATCGGGTCCGTGGTGGCCAGCAGGTCGGTGGCCTTCCCCTTGCCCTCGTCGCCCCACTGGGCGCCGAGCACGACGATCGCGGGCATCTCAGCCCTCCTCTGTCTCACGGCTCTGCCTCACGGCGGGACCACCGGATGGAGCCAGCACATGGGAACAGCCCCGGCACGAGGCACGGGGCTCTTGCGGCCCCACGCTACCGCACCCGGGCGGTGTGCCCCGGCGGGCGTCCCGGGGGCGGGGCCGCGGTGGGCTATGGTCCGGCCGTGCGATCCCTCCTCGTCATCACCAACGCCGAGGCCGGCACCTCCGACGAGGTGAGGCTCAACTCGGCGCTGTCGGTGCTGCGCGACAAGGCGTCGGTCGAGGTGGAGCGGACCTCCAACCCCGGCGAGCTCGACGGCGTGCTGCACCGCGCCGGCGGGCGCACGGTCGTGGTGGCCGGCGGCGACGGGAGCCTCCACGCGGTCGTGACGGCGCTGCACAAGCGCCACGAGCTCGCCGACGCCACGCTCGGGCTGCTGCCGATGGGCACCGGCAACGACTTCGCCCGCGGCAACGACATCCCACTCGACATCGAGGACGCCGCGCGCCTGGTGCTGTCCGGGCGTCCGCGCCGGGTCGACCTCATCGTCGACGAGACCGGCAACGTGGTGGTCAACAACGTGCACGTCGGCGTGGGCGCGCAGGCGAGCCGCAAGGGCGCGAAGTGGAAGACCCGGCTCGGCGCCGTCGGCGTCGGCAGCGTCAACCTCGGCCGCCTCGGCTACCCGATCGGCGCGCTCCTGTCGGCCTTCCACCCACCGAGCTGGCGCCTGCGCGTGGAGCTCGACGGGACGGTGGTCAACGACGTCGACCGGCCGGTCCTCATGGTCGCCATCGGCAACGGCGCGCAGGTCGGCGGCGGCACCGAGCTCAACCCGGACGCCGACACCGAGGACGGCCTGCTCGACGTGATGATCAGCCGGGCCGTGTCGCCGACGGCCAAGCTCGGCTACGCCGCCGGCCTGCGCAAGGGCGAGCACGACGAGCGCGACGACGTGGTCACGCTGCGCGGCACCTCGGTGAAGGTCAGCGGCGACGAGTTCTGGCTGTCCGCCGACGGGGAGGTCTCCGGCCCCGAGCGCAGCCGCAGCTGGCGCCTGGAGCGCGCGGCGTACTCGATGATCCTGCCCTGAGCAGGGGGACCACCGCCCAGGCCCGCCCAGGGCCGCCTGCCTAGAGCCAGCCGCGCCGGACCGCCTCGGCGCCCGCCTGGAACCGGGTGTCGACGCCCAGCTCGGTCATCAGGCTCGCGACGCGGCGACGCACGGTGCGCAGTCCGAGCCCCAGCTTGCGGGCGATGACCTCGTCGGTCGCACCGGCCATCAGCTGGTCGAGGAGGAACTGACGCTCGTCGGGGTGCCCGGTGCCGGTCTCGAGCTCGGGGACCGGCGCGGCGCGCGACCACAGGAGCTCGAACCACATGGTCAGTGCCGCCACGATCGAGCGCTGCCTCACGTGGACGCGCGGCTCGTCGGTGTAGCCGATCGGCTCGGGCAGCACCGCGTGGGCGTCGCCGAGGATGAACATGCGCGTGGGGAGCTCCGACATCACCCGCACCTGCTCCCCGAGCCGCGCCCGGGCCCGCAGCGCCTCGGGCGCCTCGGTCAGCGCGCGGACCGGGTAGATCGCGCGCGAGCGTCGTCCGCTGGCGATCGCCTCCCCGAGCAGCTCGCCGACCCGGGACTCACGAGGCAAGGCCCACGCGTCAGGCCGCAGCCACAGCATGTCGCCCCGGCTGGTCCGCATCATGAGGTGCAGCAGCTCCAGCGGGTCGCCGCCCGAGCTCAGCTCGCCGTCGAGCGGGCGGATGTCGCTGAGGTCCCCGACGTCGGGGCGGGTCGCGGCCGCCACGAGGTGCGGCAGCGCGCGGGACAGCTCGTGCAGCCGGGACGCCGAGGTGGCGGCGAGGCGTGACTCCTGCTCGACGAGGTCCGAGAGCACCTCCGCGAGCGGCGGCACGACCAGCCTGTCCTCGTCCAGCACCACCAGGCCGAGGGCCTGCAGCGGGGCGAGCCGCCCCAGGAGGCTGGCGGGCGGCTCCTGCACGAGCCGGGCGACGCCGACGAGGGTGTGCCCCGAGACCGGCACCAGCCGGAAGTACAGCTGCTCGGCCCGCCGGTCAAGGCCCAGCGCCGCGAGGACCGAGGACGGGTCTGCTGCCATGCTGGCAGGTTACTGCCAGCGGCACTTATGACCACGGTGGCAGCGACCGGCCACTTCATACTGGTCCCGGCCGGTCGCGGACGGGGGTGCGCGGCGGCCCGCTCCCTGGGAGCACAGCGTCGGAGCCGCCACGGGGGACGGCTCCGACGCCCCGGCAGCCCCGATAGCCTTGCGCCCATGGCACGAGGTGGACAGCAGGGCGATCCGGTCGACTGGGTGACGCGGGCGGCGGACGACGCCGTACGCCACGCCGGCGACGGCCTGGTGACCGTCGCCTCCGGCGCCTCCCCCAGCGGCCCGATCCACCTGGGCAACCTGCGCGAGTTCATCACCCCGCACTTCGTCGCCGAGGAGCTGAGGCGCCGCGGCGTGCCGGTGCGCCACCTGCATTCCTGGGACGACTTCGACCGCTTCCGCAAGGTCCCGGCGGGCGTGCCGGCCGAGTGGGCCGACCACATCGGCCGCCCGCTGACCGCCGTGCCGGACCCGTGGGAGTGCCACGCCAACTGGGCCGAGCACTTCAAGGCGCCCCTGCAGGCGGCGCTGCGCGACCTCGGCGTCGAGATGGAGGAGATCTCCCAGACGCAGATGTACACCTCCGGCGCCTACCGCGAGCAGGTCCTCCGGGCGGTCGCACGGCGCGACGAGATCGAGGCGGTGCTCGCCCGGCACCGCACCAGGAAGGTCACCGCCGGCGAGGACGCGTCCGCCCAGGAGGCCGCCGACCTCGCCGACTCGGTCGCCAACGAGGACGCCGAGCCGGCCGCCGGGGGCACCGGCGACGCGATCGCCCGGTTCCCCTACCGCCCCTACTGCCGCCAGTGCGGCCGCGACACGGTGACCACCACGGCGTACGACGACGCCACCACGACGCTGTCCTACACCTGCTCCTCGTGCGGCTACGAGGGCACCACCGACCTGTCCACCGACACCGACGGCAAGCTCGTGTGGAAGGTCGACTGGCCGATGCGCTGGGCCTACGAGTCGGTCAACTTCGAGCCGGCCGGGCGCGACCACATGACCCCCGGCTCGTCCTACACCGTCGGCACCGAGATCGTGTCGTCGATCTTCGACTGGCGCGCGCCGGCACGCGTCATCTACGCGTTCGTCGGGTTCGCCGGCGTGCAGAAGATGTCGTCGTCGGCCGGAGGCGTCCCGACCGCCGCCGACGCGCTGCGGATCCTCGAGGCGCCCCTGCTGCGCTGGCTCTACGTCCGCCGCGCCCCCACCCAGGCCTTCGACATCGACTTCGGTCCCGCCGTCGTCCGCCTCTACGACGAGTGGGACGCCCTCGGCCGCAAGGCCGCCGACCCCGCCAAGGCCGACGTCGCCACCCTGGCGTGGCACCGCGCCTCGGCGACCGCCTCGGCGGGGCGCCTGCCGACCCCGGCCGTCGCGGTCCCGTTCCGCACCCTGTCGTCCGTCGCCGACGTGACCGCCGGCTCGGCCGAGCTCATCTCGCGGGTCATCGAGTCCTCGGGCTTCCCCCACGCCTCCGTCGCCGACCTCGAGCCGCGGCTGTCCAAGGCGATGCAGTGGACCGCCGAGCACGTGCCGGCCGACGAGCGCACCACGGTGCGCGAGACGCCCGACGCCGAGCGCCTCGGCTCGCTCACCGAGGACGAGCAGCTGTGGCTGCGGATCTTCCTCGACCGGCTCCCCTCCGACCCGGACCTCGACACCGTGACGTCCGTCGTCTACGGCGTCCCGAAGGTCGCCCGCGGCCTCGGGTTCGACGACGCGCCCACCGACGAGGTGAAGGCCGACCAGAAGGACTTCTTCCGCCTGCTCTACAACCTGCTGGTCTCCGCCGACCGCGGGCCGCGCCTGCCCACCCTGGTGCTGGCGCTGGGGCCGGCGAGGGTGCGGCAGCTGCTGGGCGCGCCCGAGTCCTGACCTTGCGTCGCCCGGGCCCGGGAGGGGCTCGACCGGAGGTTCAGCGGCGGAAGCCCACCGGGTCGCCGAGGTAGCGCTCGAGATCGGTGCGCACCGCGTCACTGATCGTCCACGCGGACTGGGCATGGTGGTCCCACAGCACGTTCACGCATTCCCACACCGCCGCCGGACCCCCGCCCGCCTCGACGCGGAGCTCGGCGGCGACGGTGAACGACGAGCGGCCGACCCGTGAGACCCAGAGGGAGGCGAGGAACGGCTGGTAGGGCACGAACCGCATCTCGGAGTGGTACTCGATCGTCTGCGAGGCGACGAGCTCGGAGACCCCGGGATCGGTCCCGTGGAGCAGCCCGGTCGCGCCGTCCGGCAGGCCCGGCAGGCGGGCGAACCGCAGAAACTCGTAGCGCGCCTCGTCGAGCACCCGGACCGCCTCGACGTTGTCGACGTGCCCGGCGAGGTTGATGTCGCGGTAGCGCGCCTGGATCTCGGTCGTGAAGGTCTGGCCCATGGGGGAAGTGTGTCGGACCCCCGCCTAGGGTGGGGCCATGACCTCCGCCTTCGGCCGTGACCTGATGGCCGGTCCGCCGCCCACGCACCTGCCCGCCGACCCCGCCGACGCCGAGCTGTCCGGCGGTGACGCACCGGCAGCCGTCGTACGCCGCCACCCCGCCTCGCCGGCCGCCTGGGCCGCGCTCGCCCAGCAGGCGCTGGACGCCGGGGCCGACGACGTGACCGTCTACGCCTACGCGCGCGTCGGCTACCACCGCTCGCTCGACATGCTGCGCCGCAACGGGTGGAAGGGCCACGGGCCGGTGCCGTGGGAGCACGAGCCCAACCGCGGGTTCCTGCGCGCCCTCGCCCTGCTCGCGCTCGCGGCACGCGCCATCGGCGAGACCGACGAGTGGGGGCGCTGCTCGACGTTCCTGCGCGACTCCAGCCCCGCGGCGGCCGACGCGCTGCTGGGCTGAGCCGCCGGCCGCTCGTACCGCTCGGCGCGCCGGAGCGACCGCTGGCCGCGTCACCGCTGAGGGTGGGTGACGACCGTCACGGCGGGAGTAGTGTCTCGCGCGTGAATTCCGGGACCACACCGCCGCCGCGCCCCGACCAGGGCCCACCCCCCACCGACAAGCGCAAGATGGCCCTCGCGGCCGTCCTGCTCGCGATCCCCGTCGTCGTGCTCCTCTGGGTGCCGCACTACGCCCGGGTCGAGCCCAGGCTGTTCGGCTTCCCCTTCTTCTTCTGGTACCAGTTCCTCTGGGTCTTCCTCTGCTCGGCGATGACCTACGCCGCCTTCCGCCTCACGCTCTCCGCGCGCGGCAAGACCTCGCACGAGGCCGGTGAGGACCGATGACCCCCCAGCTCACCGGGCACTCCCTCGCGGCGGCGGCCGACACCGGCGGCGTCAACGGCGTCGCGCTGTCGGTGCTGATCGCCCTGTTCCTCCTCGTCACCGTGGCCGGGTTCATGGCCACGCGGTTCAAGCGCGCGGAGTCCATGGAGTCGCTCGAGGAATGGGGGCTCGGCGGGCGCACGTTCGGCACCTGGATCACGTGGTTCCTGCTCGGCGGCGACCTCTACACGGCGTACACCTTCGTCGCCGTGCCCGCGGCGATGTTCGCGACCGGTGCGGTCGCCGGCTTCTTCGCGGTGCCCTACACGATCATTCTCTACCCGATCATCTTCATCTTCATGGCGCGGCTCTGGTCGGTGAGCCACCGTCACGGCTACGTCACCCCGGCCGACTTCGTCCGCGGCAGGTACGACGACCGCGGGCTGTCGCTGGCCGTCGCGATCACGGGCTTCGTGGCCACGATGCCCTACATCGCCCTGCAACTCGTCGGCATCCAGGCGGTGCTCGAGGTGGCCGGGCTCGGCGGCGGCGACAACATCGTCGCCAAGGACGCGCCGCTGTTCATCGCCTTCGCGGTGCTCGCCGCCTACACCTACTCGAGCGGCCTGCGGGCGCCGGCGGTGATCGCCTTCGTCAAGGACATCTTGATCTACCTCGTGATCATCGTCGCGGTGATCTACCTGCCCGGGCAGGTCGGCGGCTGGGAGGCGATCTTCGGCGCGGCCGAGGAGAAGATGGCCGCCAACAACGCCGCCGCGACCGAGGCGGGGCTGAACCCGACCTCGTCGTTCGTGCCCGGCTCCGGCGCGTTCTGGGCGTACGCCACCCTGGCCCTCGGGTCGGCGATGGCGCTGTTCATGTACCCGCACTCCGTGACGGCGTCGCTGTCGTCGAGCTCGCGCAACACGATCCGTCGCAACGCCTCCATCCTGCCGGCGTACTCCTTCGTGCTCGGCCTGCTGGCCCTGCTCGGCTGGGTGGCCATCGCGGCAGGGACGCAGCCGATCGGGCTCGACGGCGAGCCCAACGCGCAGCTGGTGATCCCGCAGCTGTTCGAGGACATGTTCCCGTCGTGGTTCGCGGGCGTGGCCTTCGCCGCCATCGCGATCGGCGCGCTGGTGCCGGCCGCGATCATGTCGATCGCCGCGGCCAACACGTTCAGCCGCAACATCTACAAGGAGTGGCTGAAGAAGGACGCGACCCCGGCGCAGGAGGCGAAGGTCTCCAAGCTGATGTCGCTGCTGGTCAAGGCCTTCGCGCTGGTGTTCGTGCTGACGCTCGACAAGCAGAACGCCATCAACTTCCAGCTCCTCGGCGGCATCTGGATCCTGCAGACCTTCCCGGCCATCGTGTTCAGCCTCTTCACCCGGTGGTTCCACCGCTACGGCCTGCTGGCCGGCTGGGCGGTCGGCATCGCGTACGGCACGATCGAGGCCTACCAGGTCGTCAACCCGGTGACCGGCAAGCACTTCGGCGGCTCGACGGCGCTGATCCCGGGCATCGGCGAGCTGGGCTACATCGCGGTGACCGCGTTCGTGATCAACGTCGTGGTCGCTGCCGTGGTGAGCGCGATCCTCCACGCCACGAAGGTGTCCAACGGGCGCGACGAGACGATCCCGTTCGACTACTTCGCCGACGCCGACGACCCGCGGGTGCAGAAGGACCTCGTCGAGCACGACGCCGACGACGAGACCAGCTCCCGGGCCCCGCACCACGAGGCCGACGGCGACGACGTGACGGGCGGCGCGCCGGCGCGCTGACGTTCGGGGCTGCCCCCGTCCGCCGCCCGCCGACCGCGGACTCCCCCGCCGACCGCGGGCTCCCCCGCCGACCGCGGGTAACGCCTCCGTCCGCGCACTCCCGCCCCCACCAGTGGGGGCGGGAGTGCCGGCGTGGTGGCGTTACCCGGGCGCAGGCACGCCGACCGGCCCCCTGAGGAGGCCGAAGGACGTCCACAGGCGGTCGACCGTACGCGCCCTCCACAGCGCCGGCGCCCACCTCGGGCACGGGGTGATCGCCGGACACAGACTCCCGGGGTGGACCTCCTCAGCCACCAGACCGCTCGCACACAGCACGGCCTCATCACGCACCAGCAGGCCCTCGCGACGGGCCTGTCCCCGCGCGACATCGCCCGGCTGGTGCGCGCCGGGGCATGGGCGAGGATCCGCAAGGGCGTGTACGCCGACGCGGAGGCGTACGCGGCCGCCGATCCCCACCGCGAGGCGCCGATGATGCGCATGCGGGCCGTGGTCCTGTCCCTCGCGCGGACCCCGGTCTTCTCCCACGACTCCGCGGCCATCGTGCTGGGCCTGGGGGTCCCCGACGCGGCGCGCGCGGCCGTCCACGTCGCCCGGCCCGAGCACCGAGCGAGCAGGAAGTCCGGTGGCGTCGTGACCCACGGGGCGCCGTTCCGCGACGACGAGGTACGGGTGGTCGCCGGCCTGCGGGTGATGGGCGCGGCCCGGACCGCTCTCGACATGGCGCGCTTCCACGGGCTGTGGCCCGGGCTGGCGGCCTGCGACGCCGCGCTGCGGTCGGGCGTCACGCGCGCCGATCTCGAGGCCGCGGCCGCCGTGATGCGCGGCTGGCCGTACAAGGCTCGTGTCGACCGAGCCGTCGAGCTGGCCGATGCCGGGTCCGAGAGCTACCTGGAGTCGCTCGCCCGAGGCCTGGTCGTCGACCTGGGCATCGGGACACCGCAGACGCAGTTCGGCCTCACCGACGGGCACCGCGTCGCATGGTGCGACATCCGCGTGGACCGGCACGTGTTCGAGGCCGACGGCCTCCTCAAGTACGCCGCCGACCCCGACCGGGCCCTCAAGGAGGAGAAGAACCGCCAGGACTTCGTCTGCGGGTTCAAGCTCGGGGTCTCGCGCATCACCCTGCACGACTGCCTCGCCGGGCGGCGGGCCGCGCTGCGCCGCCTGGCGCGGGAGTACGCCGACACCTGCACCCGCTTCGGCACCTCGATCGACGACCTGGCCCCGTACGTCCTCCCGAGCTCGGCCCGGCTCGCCCGCCGCAGCGGCTGAGGCGTCCTGCCGCGCGGCGGCGTACCTCCTCGAGGTGCCCTCCTGCGGCCCGGCCGGCGCCGGTAACGCCACCATCCGCGCACTCCCGCCCCCGTCAGTGGGGGCGGGAGTGGTCGCGGGGTGGCGTTACCCGGGAAGCCGGGTGTCGCGCGGTGGCGTCACCCGGGCAGGGGCCAGGCGGGGGCAGGGGCCAGGCGGGGGCCGGTCGGGGCGGGGCGGGAGCCGTACGCCGGTCAGCGGCCGAGCGAGGTACCCGCGGAGCGGAGGTTCTCGCAGGCCTCGACGACGCGCTGGGCCATGCCGGCCTCGGCGGCCTTGCCCCAGGCGCGGGGGTCGTAGGCCTTCTTGTTGCCCACCTCGCCGTCGACCTTGAGGACGCCGTCGTAGTTGCTGAACATGTGCGCCGCGACCGGGCGCGTGAAGGCGTACTGCGTGTCGGTGTCGACGTTCATCTTCACCACGCCGAAGTCGACCGCGTCGCTGATCTCCTGCGCGGTCGAGCCCGACCCGCCGTGGAAGACCAGGTCGAACGGACGGGCGTCGGCGCCGAGGCCGAGCTCGGAGGCGGCGGCCTCCTGGGCGGCCTTGAGGATCTCCGGGCGGAGCTTGACGTTGCCGGGCTTGTAGACGCCGTGCACGTTGCCGAAGGTGAGTGCCGTCATGTAGCGGCCCCGCTCGCCGGCGCCGAGCGCCTTGACCGTCGCGATGGCGTCCTCGGGGGTCGTGTAGAGCTGGTCGTTGATCTCGTTGGCGACGCCGTCCTCCTCGCCGCCCACCACACCGACCTCGATCTCGAGGATGATGTTGGCGGCCGCGCACTTGGCGAGCAGGTCCTCGGCGATCCGCAGGTTCTCCTCCAGCGGCACGGCCGAGCCGTCCCACATGTGCGACTGGAACAGCGGCGCCTCGCCGCGCGCCACGCGCTCGGCGGAGATGTCGAGCAGCGGCCGGACGAAGCCGTCGAGCTTGTCCTGCGGGCAGTGGTCGGTGTGCAGCGCGATGTTGACGGGGTAGTTCTTGGCGACCTCGGCGGCGTACGCGGCGAAGGCGACGGAGCCGGTGACCATGTCCTTCACGCTCGGACCGGACAGGTACTCCGCGCCACCGGTCGAGACCTGGATGATGCCGTCGGAGCCGGCGTCGGCGAAGCCCTTGAGCGCGGCGTTGAGCGTCTGCGAGGACGACACGTTGATGGCCGGGTAGGCGAAGGACTTCGACTTCGCCGCGTCGAGCATCTGCGCGTACACCTCGGGGGTGGCGATGGGCATCGGGAATCTCCTCTGAAGCGGTCAGGCGAGCGCTGCCAACCCTAGTGGCTACCCACCGGTCCGGGACGACGCGGAACGTCGTCTCACGACGTGGCAGCCGACGTGGCAGCCGACGTGCAGCCGGTGCGGTCGCCGGCGCTAGCCGCGCCAGGCGTCCTCGCCGGTGAGGTCGGCGTGCGCCCGCACCCAGCCGTGCATCGCGATCGCGGCGGCCGAGCTGGCGTTGATCGAGCGGGTCGAGCCGAACTGCGCGATCGAGAACGTGCCGTCGCACACCTCGCGCGCCGCCTCCGACAGGCCCGGTCCCTCCTGGCCGAAGAGGAAGCACACGTCCCGCGGCACCTCGGTCGTCTCGAGGTGCATCGACCCGGGGAGGTTGTCGATGCCCAGGAGCCGCACCGGGGGGTCGAGCGCGTGGAGGTACGCCGCCAGGCTCGCCGGGTCGGGATGGTGGCGCACGTGCTGGTAGCGGTCGGTCACCATCGCGCCGCGGCGGTTCCACCGGCGGTTGCCGACGATGTGCACCTCGGCGGCGAGGAACGCGTTGGCCGTGCGGACGATCGTGCCGATGTTGAAGTCGTGCTGCCAGTTCTCGATGGCGACGTGGAACGCGTGCCGGCGGGTGTCGAGGTCGGCGACGATCGCCTCGAGCGTCCAGTAGCGGTAGCGGTCGACGACGTTGCGGCGGTCGCCCTCGCGCAGCAGGTCGGGGTCCCACTGCCGGCCCTCGGGCCACGGCCCCTGCCACGGGCCGACCCCCACCACCGGCGGTCCGTGCGGCATCGGGTCGTACGGCGCCCGCTGCTCCTCGTCCCGCGGATCGTGCATGCGAGCACCCTAGGCACCCCCGGCGCGACGGGAGCTGTCGGGAGCCGCCGGGAGCGCTGGCTAGGGTGGCGCCCGTGAGCGCTCCGTGGGTCGACGTCCTCGCCCAAGCACCCCTGCACGCCGTCCAGCCCCTGCTGCTCGGCATCGACTGGATGGATCCCAACTGGCTGCTGGACAGGTTCGGGGCGGAGCTGTTCTGGATCAGCCTGCTGATCGTCTTCGTCGAGTGCGGGCTGTTCTTCCCGATCCTGCCCGGCGACACCCTGCTCTTCGCGCTCGGGCTCTTCATCGCCACCGGCCAGCTCGACCTGTTCCCCGGACCGCCGTTCGTCGAGCTGCTGCTGGCGATGGCGGCGCTGTCCGCGGCGGGGTTCCTCGGCAACGTCGTCGGCTACGAGATCGGCCGCAGGATCGGTCCCCCGCTCTACGAGCGCGACGGCCGCATCATCAAGCGCAAGTACTTCGACCAGACCACGGCGTTCTTCGACCGCCACGGCAGCAAGGCCCTCGTCATCGGCCGCTTCGTCCCCTTCGTGCGCACCTACATCACCGTGGTGGCGGGAGTGACCCGGATGGACCGCCGCCGGTTCTTCGTGTGGAGCCTGGTGGGCGCCGTGCTGTGGGTGCTCTCGATCTGCCTGCTCGGCTACTTCCTCGGTGACGCCTTCCCCCACCTCGGCGAGAGCATCGACAAGCTGATCATCGTCATCGTGGCGTTCTCGCTCGTACCGATCGTCATCGAGTGGTGGCGGCACAAGCGCACGAACGCGCCCGGCGCGGAGGTGGGGCCGCACGACGGCGGCCCGGACCGGGACATCACCGGCCGCGACCTCTGACGCGGGCCTCCGGGCTCGTACGACGCCCGCACGTCAGCGGTGGACGGCGTCCAGGTCGTCGCGGGTGAGCACCGAGCGGACCTCCAGGCCGACGTCGGCCAGGGGCTCCTCCCCCGCCGGTGAGCGGTCGATCGCGCAGACGACGACCTCGACCGTGGCGCCGGCTGCCCGCAGCTCACGGGTGGCGTCCCGCACAGCGCCGCCGGTGGTGACGACGTCCTCGATGATCGTGATCCGCCGGCCGGCCACGTCGGGACCCTCGGCCAGCTTGCAGGTGCCGTACTCCTTCGCCGACTTGCGCACGAACAGAGCGGGCAGGCCCGTCTTCGCCGACACCATCGTGGCGATCGGGATGCCGCCGAGCTCGAGGCCCCCGAGCAGCTCGGTGTCCCCGGGCAGCAGGTCCAGCATGCGGGTCGCGACCCGGTCGAGCAGCGCCGGCTGGCTCTCGAAGAGGTATTTGTCGAAGTAGGTGTCCGCGACCTGGCCGGACCTCAGGGTGAACTCCCCGGTCAGGCGGCAGGCCGCGTCGATGTCGCGTGCGAGCGTCTCGTCAACCACGACCGCAGCCTAGTCACGGCCCGCGCCGGCGCGCGTCAGCGTCCGGCGCGCTCGCGCGAGACCAGGTGCCCGAAGGCGACGAGCCGGTCCTCGTTGTGGAGGTCCCAGCGGGCGCCTGCCAGGGTGTCGGCCATGCCTGCAGGGTGCAGCCGGCTGACCCGGACGGCCCTCCCGACTAGCCTCGACGGCATGCCCGCGACCGTCCCGCTGTCCGCCCGCCTGGCCCACGTCCCGCCCACCGTCTTCAGCGAGATGTCGGCCCTCGCGGTGCGCACCGGCGCGCTCAACCTCGGTCAGGGCTTCCCCGACGTCGACGGCCCCCCGTCGGTCATCGCGGCGGCGGTGGAGGCGCTCGAGGCGGGCGCGAACCAGTACGCCCCCGGCATCGGCGTGCCGGCGCTCCGGGAGGCCGTCGCGCGGCACCAGCAGCGCCACTACGGCCTCGCCGTGGACCCCGACCGCGAGGTCGTGGTGACCACCGGCTGCACCGAGGCGGTCGCCGCGGCCCTCCTCGCGCTGGTCGACCCCGGCGACGAGGTGGTCGTGCTCGAGCCCTACTACGACTCCTACGTCGCGATTCTCGAGATGTGCGGCGCCGTACGCCGCCCGGTGACGCTGCGGGCGCCGCACTTCCGGCCCGACCTCGACGAGCTCCGGGCGGCCGTCGGCGACCGCACCCGCGCGATCCTGCTCAACTCCCCGCACAACCCCACCGGCACGGTGCTGACCCGCGACGAGCTGCAGGTGGTCGCCGACCTCGCGACCGAGCACGACGTCCTCGTGATCACCGACGAGGTCTACGAGCACCTGGTCTTCGACGACGCCCGCTCCGCCGAGGGCCACGTGCCGATCGCCACGCTGCCCGGCATGTGGGACCGCACGCTGACGCTGTCGAGCGCCGGCAAGTCGTACTCCTTCACGGGCTGGAAGGTCGGCTGGGCCACCGGCCCCGCGCCGCTGGTGCAGGCGGTCCTCGCGGCCAAGCAGTGGCTCACCTTCACCTCCGGGTCACCGCTCCAGCCCGCCGTCGCGCACGCGCTCGACCACGAGCCCGACTGGCCGCGGGCGCTGGCCCGGGACCTGCAGGTCCGGCGCGACCTGCTCTGCGAGGGCCTCACCGCCGCTGGGCTCGTGCCGCGCGTGCCGGAGGGCACCTACTTCGCCACCACCGACGTCAGCCACCTGGGCTGGGCCGACGGCCGCGAGCTGTGCCTGGCCCTGCCGGAGCGCGCCGGGGTCGTCGCGATCCCGGTCCAGGGGTTCTACGACGACCCGCACGAGGGCAGGCAGCTGGTGCGGTGGGCCTTCTGCAAGGAGCCCGACGTCATCCGCGAGGGCGTGCGCCGGCTGGCCGCGGCCGACCTGCACCGCTGACGGACCGCCCGGTCAGCGCCCCGAGCCCTCGGGGCCGTCGCCGCCCGAGGGCGGCCGGCCGTACGGGTCCTGGCCGTAGGGGTTGTCCCGCCCGTAGGGGTTGTCCTGGCCGTACGGGTCGGGCGAGGCGTCGGAGCCGGTGGCCCCGCTGCCCTGGTGGCTGGTGCCCGGGTGCTGCTGGCCCTGGTACGCCGGCACCCCGCCGGAGGCCTGTCCCCTGAACCAGTCGCCGGCGCCGCCGACGAAGAGCAGCACGATCACCGCCAAGGCGGCCACGAGCGGCACGACCGAGATGCCGCTGGCGATGCCGATGAGCGAGAAGAGCGCCGTCACGGCGCTCGAGATGACGAGCAGCACACGCGCGACGTTGGACCGGCGCAGCACGAAGACCGCGAGCACGAGGGCGATCAGCGCCCAGATCGCGAAGGCCACGAGCACCGCCACGATCACGCCGGCCAGGGACTCGGCGTCGACGTCGAGCTCGGAGGCGCCCACGCCGTTGCGCATCTCCTCCTCGAAGGCGGTGACGAAGTCCTCGCGGGCGACCACGAAGACGACGGCCACCAGGGCGAAGAGGATCGCGGTCAGCGCCGAGAAGACGATCGTGATCCACGCCGCCGCGGTGACCGTGCCGGGGCGCCGGTCACCGGCGGGCTGCTGCCCGTAGGCCTGCTGGCCGTAGGTGGGCGGCTGGCCGTAGGAGGGCGGCTGCCCGTAGGGGCTCTGGCCGCCGGTGGGCGGGACGCCGTAGGGGTCGGACTGGCCGTAGGGCCGGTGCGTCGGGCCGGGCTGCTCCTGGTCGCTCATGGCTACATCTCACCACGCCGGCCCACGGCCCGGCCCGCGTCGCGGCCGCGGCTCAGCGCGCGTCGAGGGCGAACCAGCGGCGTACGTCGCCGCGCCGCAGGCACACCACCGTCGCGACGGCCGCCGCGGCCGGGACGAGCACGATGGGCGCCGTCAGCACGAGCACGAAGCAGGTGCCGGCGCTGAAGGCCGCGCTGGCCATCAGTCCCCGCCGCGCCCACTCGCGCCGGGCCATCGCGAAGCCGGCGAGCACCAGCGCGACGGCGCACCAGACGATGAAGGCGCCGGAGACGGCGACGACCACCGCGCGCACCTCCTGGAGCGTCATGCCGTCCTCGACCAGCTGCGGCTGCTCCTGCTCCAGCACGCTCATCAAGAAGTCGGGCGACAGCCCGGCGATCGCCAGCCAGAGCAGGGACATCGCGAGCAGCCCCCCGGCGGTGACGACCGTGATCACGAAGGCAGCGACCAGCGCACCGGGACGCGCCTGCGGACGCGCGGGCTGGTGCCAGGGGGCCGCCGCGCCCTGGGCGTGCCCGGGAGGGTACGGCTGGCCGTAGGGCGAGGTCGACGCGTGGGGCGCGACCGGTCCCTGCGCCGGCGCGCCCGGCTGCCCGGGTCGGCCCGGCTCCCCCGACGGCGCCGGCTCGCCGAACGGGCGCGAGGCCGGCGGCGGGCTCGTCGGCCCCTGCGGGGCGTCCTGCGCCGGCCGGGCCCAGGGGTCCGGGGGGCTCGCCGGGTCCGCCGGCGGCGCACTCCTGCCCGCCCCGCGGCCCCGTCCGGCGGCGGGGTCGGGCGGGGTCCACCTGCCGGTGGCGAACCACTCGCGGGCGGGCTGCAGCCAGAGCATCGCGGCGCCGGCCGCGACGAAGGAGCCGGCGAGGCCCCCCGCGGCCATGCCGGTGACGAAGACCGGGACGGCGAAGAGCGTCAGTCCCAGCCGGGCGGCGCGGTCCGGCCTGCGGGCGTACCACCCGAGGATGGCGGTCGCGCACGCGCACGCCGCGGCGACCATGCACATGACCCGGATCAGGTCGGTCGTGGCGTTGACGGTGAGGTCGAGGGAGGAGAACGGCGCCTCGGCCAGCGCGTCGCGGACCGCCTCCTGCGTCTCGAGCGAGCCGAGCGTGGTCACCCGCTCCCAGACGGACAGCAGCACCACCACCGACGACAGCACGACGATGCCCACCGCCAGGGTGACCTGGGGTGGACGCTGGCTGGTCGGCTGGCTCACGCGCCCATTGTCCCAAGGTCGTCCCAACGGCCCGCGCGGGCACCCCCGAGCACCGGCTGCGGGGTTCCTCGGGGTCGACCTCAGGGGCCGGCGGGGCCCTGTCCCCGATGCGCCGGCGCCTGCCCGGCCGGGACGCTGGGACGCATGATCAGCGTCGAGCACCTCACCAAGCAGTACGGCTCCTTCACAGCCGTCGACAACGTCTCCTTCACGGCCGCGACCGGTCGGGTCACCGGCTTCCTCGGTCCCAACGGCGCCGGCAAGTCCACCACCATGCGCATCATGGTCGGCCTCACCCGCCCCGGCTCGGGCCGCGTGACCATCACCGGCCGCGACTACCGCGAGCTCGTCAACCCCGGCCTGGAGGTCGGCGTGCTGCTGGACGCCTCGGCCCAGCACGCCGGGCGCACCGGCCGCGAGATCCTCGCGATCGCGGCGCAGACGATGGGCCTGCCCAAGAGCCGCGTCGCGGAGACCCTGGCCCGGGTCGGCCTCACCGAGTCCGAGGCCGAGCGCCGCGTGCGCAACTACTCCCTCGGCATGCGCCAGCGCCTCGGCATCGCCACCGCCCTCATCGGCGACCCGCAGGTGCTGATCCTCGACGAGCCCGCCAACGGCCTCGACCCGGCCGGCATCCGGTGGATGCGCGACCTGCTCCGCGGCTTCGCCGACGAGGGCGGCACCGTCCTGCTGTCCTCCCACCTGCTGCACGAGATCGAGGTGATCGCCGACGACATCGTGGTGATCGGCCAGGGCCGCATCGTGGCGCAGGGCAGCAAGACCGAGCTGCTCGCCGCCGCCGGCACGCTGGTGCGCACCGCCGACGTCGACCGCCTCGCCCGCGCCCTCCACGAGGCCGCGGTCGTCACCACCCCCGTCGACGGCGGCCTGCGCGTCGACGCGGACCCCGAGCTCGTGGGCGCGACGGCCCAGCGCGCCGGCGTCGTCCTCCGCGAGCTGCGGCCCGCCGACGGCGCCGGCCTCGAGGAGATGTTCCTCGAGCTCACCGCCCAGACCTCCCGCGACGAGACCGCCCCCGAAGGAGCAGCAGCATGAGCACCAGCACGAGCACCGCCACCCGCACCCCCGACCACACCGCCGGCCACACCGCCGGCCACACCGCCGGCCACACCGCCGGCCCGCACCCCGCCCCGGGCGTCGCGCGGGCGAGCGCCGGGGCACCCCGCCCGGCGCGCGCCGTACGCCCCATCCCGACCACCCGCCTCGTCGGGGTCGAGCTGCGCAAGATGTTCGACACCCGCGCGGGCTTCTGGTTGATGGCCAGCGTGGGCATCGTCGCGGTGCTCGCGTCGGCGGCGGTCATCCTGTGGGCGCCCGACGAGGCGATCACCCTCGAGACCTTCGCGTCGGCGATGGGCATGCCCCTGTCGGTCGTGCTGCCGATCATCGCGATCCTGTCGGTCACCAGCGAGTACAGCCAGCGCACCGGCCTCACGACGTTCACGCTCGTCCCGTGGCGCGGCCGCGTGGTCGCCGCCAAGCTCGTCGTCGCCGTCGCCATCGGCGTGGCCGGCATGGCGCTCGCGCTGGCCGTCGGCGTCGTCGGCAACCTCCTCGCCTCGGCCGTCACCGGGCTCGACCCGGTCTGGGACGTCTCCGCCCTCGAGTTCGGGCGCATCGTCCTGGCCAACGTGCTCGGCATGCTGATCGGCTTCACCCTCGGCGTGCTGTTCCGCAGCTCGGCCGGCGCCGTGGTCGGCTACTTCGTCTACTCGCTGGTGCTGCCCGGTGCCTTCGCCGCCCTGGCTGCGTTCCAAGAGTGGTTCCGCGACCTCCAGCCGTGGGTCGACGTCAACTACGCCATCACGGGCCTGTTCAACGACACCGTGACCGCCGAGCAGTGGCAGCACCTCGGCGTGACCACCCTCGTGTGGCTCTGGATCCCGCTGGCCCTCGGCCTGCGCGCGGTCCTCCGTGCCGAGGTGAAGTAGCCGCTTCCCTCGTGCCCACCAGCGGCCGCCGGTCGGGGGACCGGCGGCCGCTGCCTGCCGTGGCGGGGGGCGGGCGCCCGCGTGCGGGTGGCCGCCGCAGGGCTGCGCACCCGACCCGCGGCTTCTGACAGGGTGGTCGCCATGCACCCCGACGCCTGGCTGGTCGTCATCGACCCGCAGCGGATCTTCGCCGATCCCGCCAGCCCCTGGGGCTCGCCGATGTTCCCCGCGGTCGTCGAGCCCGTACGACGCCTCGCCGCCGCGGCGGCCGAGCGCACCGTGGTGACGCGCTGGGTGCCGTCGGCGGAGCCGGAGGGCAGCTGGCAGGCGTACCTCGACGCATGGCCGTTCGCGCAGGTGCCGGAGGACGACCCGCTGCTCGAGGTGGTGCCGGAGCTGCATGACCTCACCGACACCGTCGTCTCGCTGCCGACCTTCGGCAAGTGGAGCAAGGAGCTGCAGGCGGTGACCGGCCCGACGCCGCACCTCGTGCTGGCGGGCGTGTCGACCGACTGCTGCGTGATCTCCACGGCACTGGCGGCTGCGGACGCCGGGGCCACGATCACCCTGGTCACCGACGCGTGCGCGGGGTCGACCCCCGAGAACCAGCGGGCCGCCCTGGACGTGATGGCGCTCTACCCGCCGCAGATCACCCTGGCCACCAGCGAGGACGTGCTGCGGTGAGCCGGGTGGTCCACACCGGCCAGGCCCTGGTCGACGTGGTGGTCGAGGTGCCCGACCTGCCCGCCCGCGGCCAGAACGTGATGGCGTCCTCGGCCACCGACTACGCCGGCGGGGCGGTGACCGTGCTGGTCGCCGCGGCGCGCTTCGGCGCGGACTGCGTGCACGCGGGAGCCGTCGGCACCGGACCGCACGGCGACCTGGTCCGCTCCGTCCTGGCCGCCGAGGGGATCGCCGCCTCCGCGGCCCCGGTGCCGGGGCTCGACACCGGCATCTGCGTCGTCATGGTCGAGCCGAGCGCCGAGCGCACCTTCGTCACCACGCTCGGGGCCGAGCGCCGGATCTCCGTCGCCTCGTTGGCGACGTCGGTCCCGCAGCCGGGAGACCTGGTCTGCGTCACCGGCTTCTCGCTCGCCCTCGCGAGCACCCGCGACCCGCTGCTGGCCTGGCTGCCGCAGCTGCACCCGGACGTGGTCGTCGTGCTCGACCCCGGCGCCGCCTTCGCCGGTCTGCCGGACGACGTGCGCCGCGAGATGCTCGAGGTGACCGACGTGTGGTCGAGCAACGCCGAGGAGGCCGAGGACCTCCTGCGCGTCACGGGCCGCACGCCGCCGGCGGGTCTGGCCGACCTCACCACCGCGGTGGCGCCGCTGCTGCGCGGCGACGCGGTCGCCGTGGTGCGCGACGGACCGCAGGGGTGCGCCGTGCGCGTCGCCGGCGCGACGACGTACGTCCCAGGGTTCCCGCAGACGCCGGTGGACACCAACGGCGCGGGCGACACCCACACCGGCGCGCTGCTGGCGGAGGTCGCCGCCGGCACGCCCTGGGTGGAGGGCTGCCGCCGCGCGAACGCCGCGGCGGCGATCAAGGTCACCCGCCGCGGCCCGGAGTCCGCGCCGACGGTGGCGGAGGTCGACGCGTTCCTCGCGGCGGCGGGCTGACCGCCGCTCGTCAGGACTCCTTGCCGCGCGACGCGCGCAGCCGCCGTCCCCGCTCGATGTCCTCCTGCTCCTTCGCCGCCGCCTTGTCGGACTTGCGCGTGTCGCGCGGCGGGAGCTGGAGCTCCTCCTCGGCAGCAATGCCGGCCTGCAGCTGCCGGCCGCGCTCGAGCTCGGCGTCGAGCTCCGCCCCGAACAGCAGGGCGAGGTTGGTGATCCACAGCCACAGCAGGAAGGCGATGACACCGGCCAGCGAGCCGTAGGTCCTGTTGTAGTTCGAGAAGTTCGCGACGTAGAAGCCGAAGGCCGCCGAGGCGATGACCCACACGATGATCGCGGCCAGGGCGCCCACGCTGATCCAGCGGAACTTCGGCTGCTTGACGTTCGGGGTGGCGTAGTAGAGCAGGGCCACGATGAGCACCACCACGGCCAGCAGCACCGGCCACTTCGCGATGTTGAACACGGTCACCGCGGTGTCCCCCAGCCCGATAGCCCTGCCGACGGCCTCGGCGGCCGGACCGGTGAGGACCAGGCCGACGGCGACCACCGCGGCGAGCAGCACGGTGACGAGCGTGATGAGCAGCATGACGGGACGCAGCTTCCAGACCGGTCGCCCCTCCTCGATCTCGTACACGCGGTTCATGCCGCGGCTGAAGGCGTTGACGTAGCCGGACGCCGACCAGAGGGCGGTCGCCAGGCCGATGACCAGCGCGAGGCCGGCGCCCTGGCTGCCCGCCAGCTGGGTGAGGGTCGGCTCGAGGGTGTCGGCGGCCGAGGACGCGCCGATGTCGCGCAGGATCTGCAGCAGCGTGTCGACGGTCTGCTGCTGCTGCCCGACGAGGCCGACGAGCGACAGCAGGGCGATCATGCCGGGGAACAGGGCGAGGACGGCGTAGTAGGTGAGCGCCGCGGCGAGGTCGGTGCACTGGTCGTCCAGGAACTCGCGCAGGGTCTTGCGCAGGGAGTAGCCCCAGGTCGGCTTGCGCAGGTCGTCGGGCGAGTCGGGCTTGCCGGCGTCCTCCGGGTCGGGGGCCGAGCGGTCGCGCTGGGCACTGTCGGATGCGGGCTCGTCCTGTCCTCGGTGCGTCATGCGTTCTCAGTGCCCGGGGCCGTCCGCGTCATGCGCTCCGGGCGACGGCCACGTCGACCGGCGTGAGCCGCACCCGGTCGCTCCCGTCGGGGAGGGTCGGCATGCGCGCGGCGTCGATCCGGACGCCCGGGAAGTGCGCGTCGAAGCCCGCGAGCACGCGCGTCGTCTCGCTCAGCAGCCGCAGGGTCAGTGACTCGCCCGGGCACCGGTGACCCGAGGGGTGCCCGCCGCCCTGCGGCACGAGCTCGAAGGCCAGCGGCGCCGGGACGGTGCCGTGGTCGAGGAAGCGGTCGGCCACGAACCGGTGCGGCTCGGGCCACCGCGACGGGTGGTGGTCGATGCCGATGACGTCGAGCAGCAGCCGGTTGCCCCGGCGCACGCGGACGCCCGACACCGTCGCCCCGCGGAGAGCCGTGGCCGTCAGGACCGGCACGAAGGGCGAGGTCCGGCGCACCTCTTGTGCGAACGCGAAGCGCTGCCGGTCGCCGGTGGCGGAGCGGAGCACGGCGCGCTGCTGCGGCGTGGTCGCGGCCAGCGCCACGGCCACGAAGGTGCCGAGCCAGCTGACGGCGACCGTCGGCCGGAGCACGTTGAGCAGCTCCACCCCGGCCGTGCGGGCGTCGAGGTCGCTGTCGGCGAACGCGCGCACCGCGGTCCCGGGCGGCGCGTCGATGCGCCCCCGCCGGGCGTCCGAGACGACCCCGCGCGCCCAGCGCTCGGCCCAGCGCCGTCCCCGCCAGCCCCGGACGTAGGCCCGGCCGGCGAAGCCGAAGCCGTCCACGATCTCGGACAGGCGCCGGCTCACCAGGTCCGCCTCCCGGCGGGGCAGGTCGAGGCCCGCCCAGCGCAGAACCGCCGAGCCGTAGACCGACACGAGCTCGCGGTGGAGGTCGGCCTCCCGGCCGGCCCAGCCGGCCGATCGCGTCACCAGCGCGCCGCGGACCTCGTCGAGGAGGAGGTCGAACCCGGCCGGGTCGAGGACGTCGAGGAAGAGCCGCTTGCGGTCGCGGTGCGGGGTGCCGTCCATCCCGTGCACGGCGCCCCGGCCGAACAGCAGCCAGGCGAGGGGCGGCGGGATGGCACGGGCGCGCCGGGCCAGCGACTCGTCGTAGAAGGCCCGCGCCCCCTCGGGCTCACCGAGGACCACCGTCCGGCGGCCGAGGAGCCGCGAGACGTAGGTGTCCCCGCCGCTGCGGGCGGCACGGTCGCGGGCGACCGCGGTGTAGCCGTGGCGGGCGAGGAGGAGTCCGAGGTCCGTCATGGGCGCCCGTTCCCGTCGCCGAGGCACGGCATGCGCTGCGGAGCCGGCGTGCGGACCGCCTCAGCGTCCCGTCACCGGACCAGGCACGGCCGCTTGGGGTCGAACGCCCAGTCCTCCACGAGGTACTGCATGGCCACCGCGTCGTCGCGCGCGCCGAGCCCGTGCTCGCGGTAGAGCTCGTGCGCCTCGGCCAGCCGGTCCCGGTCGAGCGTGACGCCCAGGCCGGGGGCGGTGGGCACCTCGATCGCGCCGTCGCGGATCCGGAGCGGCTCCGTCGTCAGGCCCTGTCCGTCCTGCCAGATCCAGTGGGTGTCCAGGGCGGTGATCTCGCCGGGCGCCGCGGCACCGACCTGCGTGAACATCGCCAGCGACACGTCGAAGTGGTTGTTGGAGTGAGAGCCCCACGTCAGGCCGAAGTCGTGGCACAGCTGCGCGACCCGGACCGAGCCGGCCATCGTCCAGAAGTGCGGGTCGGCGAGCGGGATGTCGACGGCGTTGGTGCGCACGGCGTCGGCCATCTGGCGCCAGTCGGTGGCGACCATGTTGGTGGCGGTGCGCAGGCCGGTGCGGCGCTTGAACTGCGCCATCACCTCCCGACCGGAGTAGCCGCCCTCCGCGCCGCACGGGTCCTCGGCGTAGGCGAGCACGTCGTGCGTGCCCGCCAGCAGGCGCACCGCGTCCTCGAGCAGCCAGCCGCCGTTGGGATCGAGGGTGATCCGGGCGTCGGGGAAGCGTTCGTGCAGGGCGGTGACGGCCGCGACCTCCTCCTCACCCGGCAGCACACCGCCCTTGAGCTTGAAGTCGGCGAAGCCGTAGCGGGTCTGCGCGGCCTCGGCGAGCCGGACGACGGCCTCGGGGGTCATCGCCTCCTCGCGGCGCAGGCGCTCCCAGTCGTCGGCACCGTCCGGCTCCCGCAGGTAGGGCAGGTCGGTGCGGTCGGGGTCGCCGACGTAGAACAGGTAGCCGAGCATCGGCACGCTCGCCCGCTGCTGTCCGTCGCCGAGCAGCTCGGCGACCGGCACGCCGAGCGCCTGGCCGGAGAGGTCGAGCAGCGCCGACTCGAGCGCGGTGACCGCGTGGATCGTGGTGCGGAGGTCGAAGGTCTGCAGGCCCCGACCGCCGGCGTCGCGCTCGGCGTACGCCGTGGCGACCCGCCGCAGCAGGCTGCGGAACGCCGCGACCGGCTGCCCGACCAGGATCTGCGCGGCGTCGGCGATGGTCTGCCGGATGGCCTCGCCGCCCGGCACCTCGCCCAGGCCCTCGCGGCCCTCGGAGTCGGTGACGATCGCGATGTTCCGGGTGAAGAACGGGCCGTGCGCGCCACTGAGGTTGAGCAGCATCGAGTCGTGCCCGGCGACCGGGACGACGTCGACCTTCGCGATCGTCGTGGCGCTCACTCGAGCTCTCCGTCGATCCGGCGGCGCAGGCCCCAGGGGTTGTCGTCGCTGACCGCGGCCGGCAGGAGCGCGGGCGGGACGTCCTGGTAGGCGACGGGACGCTGGAAGCGCTCGATGGCGAGGCTGCCGACGCTGGTGCTGCGACCGTCGGAGGTGGCGGGGAACGGGCCCCCGTGCACCATCGCGTGGCCCACCTCCACGCCCGTGGGCCAGCCGTTGAACAGGATGCGTCCGGCTCGCAGCTCGAGCACCGGGAGCAGCGCCGCGGCGTCCTCGCCGTCGGTGTCCGGGTCGGCGTGGACGGTGGCGGTGAGCTGGCCCTCGAGGCCCTCGAGGCGCGGCAGCAGCTCGGCGACGTCGTCGAAGCGGACCACCACGCCGGACGCACCGAACACCTCGTCGGTGACCGTGGTGTCCTCGAGCGCGAGCAGCTCGGCCGGCGCCTCGTAGATCACCGGCGCCGGGGCGTGGTCGCCGGAGGCCGTGCCCTCGCCGACCACCCGGATGCCCTCGGTGCCGCGCAGGCTGGCGGTGCCGCTGGCGTACGCCTCGGCGATGCCGGGCGTCAGCATCGGCTGCCCGGCGGCCGCGGCCACCGCGTCGCCGGCGGCGCGCAGGAACGCGTCGCCCCGGTCACCCGACGGCAGGAACAGCAGGCCGGGGTTGGTGCAGAACTGGCCGGCGCCGAGCGTCAGGCTGGCGACGTACGCCTCGGCGAGCGCGGTGACGTCGCCGGCCAGCGCGCCGGGCAGGACGACCACCGGGTTGATCGACGACATCTCGGCGTAGACCGGGATCGGGACCTCGCGGGCGGCCGCGGCCTGCACGAGGGCGAGCCCGCCACCGCGGGAGCCGGTGAAGCCGACCGCGGCGATGCGGGGATCGGCGACGAGCTCCTGGCCGGTCTCGATGCCGCCGAGCACGAACGAGAACGTGCCCGCGGGCAGGCCGCACCGCTCCACGGCGCGGGCGACCGCTCGCGCGACGAGCGTGCCGGTGACCGGGTGGGCGGGGTGGCCCTTGACGACGACCGGGCAGCCCGCCGCGAGCGCGGAGGCGGTGTCGCCGCCGGCGGTCGAGAAGGCGAGCGGGAAGTTGCTGGCGCCGAAGACCGCGACCGGGCCCAGCGGCACCATCCGCTGGCGGATGTCGGCGCGCGGCAGCGGCGCCCGCTCGGGCATCGGGGGGTCGATGCGGACGCCGAGGTGGTCGCCGCGGGCCACCACGCCGGCGAACATGCGCAGCTGGCCGGTCGTGCGGCCGACCTCGCCGGCGATGCGCCCCTCGGGCAGTCCGCTCTCGCGGACGGCCTCGGGGACGATGGCGTCCTTGTCCGCCTCGATCTCGGTGGCGACCGCCTCGAGGAAGGCGCTGCGCTCCTGCGGCGTGGTCGAGCGGTAGGCGGCGAACGCCGCGGCCGCGGCCGTCGTGGCGGCGGCGACGTCGGGCTGCTCGGAGTCGGTGCCGGCGATGATGCTGGTGGCCTGATCGGTCACGGGGGTGTTCCTCCCAGTTGTCCTGCTGGTGCTGGCGGGCTGCGGGTTGGAGACGCTCAGGCCTTCGAGCCTGCCACCTTGTCCACGAGCGTCTGGAGCTCGGAGCGCTCGGCCTCGGTGAGGTCCGACAGCGGCGGGCGCACCGGGCCCGCCGGGCGGCCGACGGCGGCGAGGCCCGCCTTCACGATCGACACCGCGTAGCCCGACTCGCGGTCGCGGATCTTGGTGTAGGGGATGACGAAGTCGTTGAGCATGGCGTAGACCGTCGCCTGGTCCTGGCGGCGCACCGCGTCGTAGAAGTCGAGCGCGAACCGCGGCACGAAGTTGAAGATCGCCGAGCTGTACGTGGTGACACCGAGCTGGAGCAGCGGCAGGGCGAACACCTCGGCGGTCGGCAGCCCGCCGACGTAGACGAGGCGGTCGCCGAGCTGGGCGTAGGTGCGGGTCATCTGCTCGATCGAGCCGACGCCGTCCTTGAACCCGACGAGGTTGGCGTTGCGCGCGCAGGCCTGCTCCAGCGCGTCGGTACCGAGGACGGCGTTGGCGCGCGAGTAGTAGATGACCCCCAGGTCGGTGGCCGCGCAGACGGCGCTGATGTGCTCGACGAGGCCCCGCTGGCCCGCCTCGGTGAGGTAGGGCGGCATGAGCAGGATGCCGTCGGCGCCGGCCTCCTCGGCCGCCCGGACCTGCGCCACCGCGTTGACCGTCGAGCCGGTGGCGGGCGCGAGCACCGGCACCTTCCCGCCGGCTCCGGCGATCGCGGCCCGCACCACGCGGTCGGCCTCGTCGGCGCTCAGCGAGAAGCCCTCGCCCGTGCCTCCGGCGGCGAACAGCCCGGCGACCGGGTAGCCGCTGAGCCACTCCAGGTGCTCGCGGTAGGCCGGCTCGTCGAGCTGCAGGTCGGCGTCGAAGTGGGTGACCGGGAACGACAGCAGTCCGCCGCCCAGGGTCTCGACGAGCTCGGTGGGGCTGTACTTCGTCACGCTGCGTCCTTCGGTCCGAGGCGGGTGCACGGTGTCGTGCCACCGCCGGGATGTGGCGGTGCTCACCAACCTAGGAAGAGGTGACGATGCCTGTCCAAGCCCCATTTTGTATCTGGTGATGCTCCTCCGGCATCCAACCGCGGGTAACGCCACCAACGCCGCGCTCCCGCCCCCACCGGTGGGGGCGGGAGTGTCGGCGTGGTGGCGTTACCTGGGGGCGGGGGTACGGACGGACGGCCCGGCGGGAGCGGAGGACGCCCACGGAGGTGCGAGGTCGTGGTCGTGGGCGGGTACGTTCGCCGCATGACCACCGACGTCCTGCTCGTCGGCTGCGGCGACCTCGGGGCCGCGGTCGGGCTGCGGCTTGCCGGACTCGGCCACGGCGTGCTGGCGCTGCGCCGCAACGCCGACCGGGTGCCTGCCCCGCTGGTCGTCCGGTCGGTGGACCTCTCGCGCGAGGCGCCCGACCTGGGCGACGTACGCCCCCGCCTGGTGGTCGTCGCGCTGACCGCGCGGCCGCGGACCGAGGAGGCCTACCGGGCGACGTACGTCGAGGGGATGGCGCGCGCGCTCGACGCGCTGGCCGCCCCGCCGGAGCGCGCCGTCCTCGTCTCCTCGACCGCCGTGCACCCGAGCGGTGCACGCCCCGACCTCGAGGACGAGACGACCCCGGCCGCACCGGCCGACGGGCCCGGACGGGTGCTCGTCGAGGCGGAGGAGGCGTTCCACCGGCGCCTTCCGCGGGGCACGGTGCTGCGGCTCTCGGGGCTCTACGGCGGCAGCAGCACCCGCCTGCTCGACACGGTCCGGGAGGGGCGCGTCGACGACCCGCACCGCTGGACGAACCGCATCCACCGCGCCGACGCCGCCGCGGCGGTCGTGCACCTGCTGACGATGGACGCCGAGCCCGAGCGCCTCTACCTCGGCACCGACGACGAGCCGGCGCAGATGGGCGACGTGGCGGCGTACCTGGCGCAGCGGCTCGGGGCGCCCGCGCCCCCGCCGGCCGACCCGGAGCAGGGGCACGGCAAGCGGCTGACCAACGCCCGGCTCCGGTCGACCGGCTGGGCCCCGGGCTTCCCGACCTACCGCGAGGGGTACGCCGCGCTCACCGCGCGCCGACCCCACGCGACGACGTCATGAGGATCTCCGGCCCGGAGCGGAGATCCTCATGACGTCCGGTGCGCGGGTGGCGCTCACATCGTGACCGGCTGCCCCCCGGTGACCGCGATGACCTCGCCGGTGATGAAGCTCGACTCGGGCGAGGCCAGGAAGACGAAGGCGGTCGCGACCTCGGCCGGCTGGCCCGCCCGTCCCATCGGGGTCTGCTCGCCGAACGTCTTCACCTTCTCGGGCGGCATCGTGGCCGGGATGAGCGGCGTCCAGATGGGCCCGGGCGCGACGGCGTTGACCCGGATGCCCTTCTCGGCGACGGTCTGCGCGAGGCCGCGGGTGAAGTTCACGATCGCGGCCTTCGTCGCCGCGTAGTCGAGAAGCTCGGGCGACGGCGAGGACGACTGCACCGAGGAGGTGTTGATGATGGAGGCGCCCTTCTTCATGTGCGGCAGCGCCATCTTGGACAGCCAGAACATCGCGTAGACGTTGGTGCGCATCACCCGGTCGAGCTGCTCGGTCGTGATGTCGGCCAGGCCGCCGGGCTGCGCCATCTGGTACGCCGCGTTGTTGACGAGGATGTCGATGCGCCCGAGCTCCGCGACGGTCCTGTCCACCAGCGCCTGGCAGGCCTCCTCCTCGACGAGGTCCGTCGGCACGAGCACGGCCCGGCGTCCGGCGTCCTCGACGAGGCGTCCGGTCTCGCGGGCGTCGTCGTCCTCCCCCTCGAGGTAGGCGATCACCACGTCGGCACCCTCGCGCGCGAACGCCAGGGCGACCGCGCGGCCGATGCCGGAGTCGCCGCCTGTGATCACGGCGACCTGGTCGAGGAGCCGGTCGTGCCCCCGGTAGGTCTCCTCGCCGTGGTCGGGCTTCTCACCCATCTCCGCGGTGACCGACTGGTCGTCGCCGGGCTTCGGGAGCTGCTCGCCCTCGGTGTCGGGCTGCTCGTGCACCTGGGTGGGGTCCTGCCGGGTCTGGTCTGCCTGTCCGTCGCTCATGCTCGGCGGTACCCGGCATGGAGGAGTCGATGCGGGGCACCGGGGGCCCATGGCACCCAAGGACGCAGCGGTCGCGGCCACCGACCGGTGGACCGACCCCGACGGCTTCCGCGCCCCCGCCGGCCTCGTCCACGCGTGGCTGCGGGGCACCAACCAGACGCTGTGCGGGATCCCCCTCAGCAAGGCGCGCCTGCACCGCTTCCCGCACATCCAGTGGGTCGACGCCCAGCCCGCCACCGGCCGTGACGCCGACCGGGTCAGCGAGGTCTGCCGTCGCTGTGCCGCCGGCATGGGCGAGAAGCGCGACAGCCGGCCGTGGAAGCGGACGAACCCGCGGCCCTGACCGGATCCGGCCACGTCGGCCGGGGGGCTCTGGTGCCGTGTCGGACGATCGACGTACGGTGCGTGCACCTGTCGATCGCTCGGCTCGCCGGGCACAACTGATGTGGAGAACGCATGTCTGCACGACGTTGGACGGCCGTCCTCACCGGACTGGCCCTCCCTCTCGGGATCGTCGCCATGACCACCTCGTCACCCGCGACCGCCATCCCGCCGGAGTCGCACTGCGGCACCGAGGCCTCGGGCTCGGGCAACAACGGCTTCGTCAACCACGCGCAGCTCACCCGGACCCTCGAGGGCATCGAGCGCTCGACCAAGGGCGTCGTCGACGTCGAGGTCGTGGGCGAGAGCAACCAGGGCCGCGAGATCTACACCGCTCGCGTCGGCGAGGGCGACACCGTCGTCTTCGTCCAGTCGCAGATCCACGGCAACGAGAACCACGGCACCGAGGCGCTGCTCGACCTGCTCCGCCGCTGGGGCGGGGCGACCCCGGAGGCCGCGGCGCTGCGCGAGGAGGTCACCATCGTCGCGATCCCCCGGCTCAACGTGGACGGGGGCGAGCGCGACACGCGGCAGAACGAGATGACGTGGGCGGACGTCGTGGCGGCCTTCCCGCAGCTCGCGGGCGTCGCCCCGGCGTGGAACTACAACACCCGCGTCGGCGGCTTCGACGTCAACCGCGACTTCAACCCCGACCTCGACTACGTCCCGCAGCCGGCCGACTTCCCCGGCAACAGCGCCGACACCGGCTGGTACATCACGCCGGAGGCCCAGACGGTCCGTGACGTCTACCGCGGGCTGGAGGCGGAGTTCGGCACGGTCGACTACTTCGTCGACCTCCACAACCAGTGGTCCTGCTACGCCACCGAGGACCTCGAGAGCATGTCGCCGCTCTCGATCTCGGCGAAGTTCATCGACGACCCGAGCGAGTTCGGCACGTGGCCGGAGTTCGACATGGAGGCGTCCAAGCGCGCCAACGTCGCGGTCTACGAGGCGCTCCAGGACTACGGCCGGTCCGGCTACGGCGACCTCACGCTGTACCCGCAGGACACGAACCTGCCCGGCACCGCGCTCGGCTCGTTCGCCCTCCGGGGCAGCGCGGTCGTGCTCTTCGAGACGTCCAGCCAGACGCAGTACGACGGCATGAAGCGCAACGGCATGCTGCGCAAGCAGATCGAGATCGGGCTCGGCGGCCTGGTCGACGCCGTCGCCGACGGCTCGATCGCCACGCTCGACCCGTCCGTCTACGACACCATCCCGCAGCGGGTCTACCTGCCCGCCGACTGACCGGACGCGAGCGCGGTGGCTGGGGCGCACCACCCGGTGCGCCCCAAGCCACCGCGACGTCACCTCTGCGAAACATCGCTGTCCCACACTGGCCCCGTGCACATCTCCCGCGCCGACTTCACCGATCCGCGACTCGCCGCGTTCCTCCAGGCGCACCTCGACGACATGGAGCCGACCGCCCCTCCCGAGAGCCGCCACGCCCTCGACCTGACCGCGCTGCAGGCCGACCACGTACGGCTCTGGGTCGCGGTCGCGACGCGGGACGACGACGGGGCCGACGGGGCCGACGGGGCCGACGGTGACCGCAGCGCCGGCGCCATCGTCGGCACGGCCGCCCTCGCCGGGCTCACCGAGCGGCACGAGGAGCTCAAGAGCATGCGCACCGAGCCACGGTCGCGGGGGCGGGGCGTCGCGACCGCCCTGCTGGCGCACGTCCTGGACGACGCACGGGCGCGCGGGGTCGAGCGGGTGTCGCTGGAGACCGGCAGCATGGCGTTCTTCGAGCCGGCGCGGAGGTTCTACGCCGCAGCGGGCTTCGTGCCGTGCCCACCGTTCGGGTCCTACGTCGAGGACCCGAACAGCACGTTCATGACCCTCACGCTCAGCCGTCGCTGACGTCGCCCTCGTAGGCGGGCAGCGAGACCGTCACGGTCGTGCCCCGACCCCGCTCGGAGTCGAGCTCGATGGTGCCCGCGTGGCGGTCGACGATGCGGGCCACGATCGCGAGCCCCAGTCCGGTCCCGGGCCGCACGAGCGCGGCGGGGTTGGTGGAGCGGAAGAACTCACGGAAGAGCTGCTCCTGGTCGCGGCGGGAGATGCCGATGCCGGTGTCCTCGATGCTGATCGAGACCCGGCCGTCGCACTGCTCGACGCGGGCGGTGACCCGGCCGCCCGGATCGGTGTACTTGATGGCGTTGGAGGCGAGGTTGGTCAGCAACCGGTGCAGCTCGTCGGGCTGCCCGGCCACGAACGCCGGCTCGTTCGGCAGGTGGGCCGCGCACTCCACGCCGCCCGCCGACGCGGCGGCGTGGCACTCGTCGTAGACGTCGTGCACGACGCGGCGCAGGTCCACCGGGACGGGATCGAACTCCCGGCGCGGGTCCGACATCTGCGCCACCGTGAGCATGTCCTCGATCACCGCCCGCATGCGGGTGGCGCCGCGACTGGCGGCCGCCACCGACCGCCGGCTCTCCTCGTCGAGGTCGCCGACGTCGAGCAGCTCGAGGTTGGCGCTCATCGAGAAGAGCGGGTTGCGCAGCTCGTGGCCCAGGGTGTTGACCACCTCGACGCGGTAGCTGTCGAGCCGGCGGAGCCGGTCGGCGACCGCACGCTCGCGTTCGAGCTGCCGGGCGTTGGCGACGGCGCGACCGAGGTCGCGCCCGATGTCCATCGCCGCGTCACGTTCCACGTCGGTCCACGCACGCACGTCCGAGACCCGGGTCAGCACGAGGAAGCCCAGGCACCGCGGTCCCGCGCCCAGCGGCACGAACAGCACGGACCCGATGCCGATGCGGTCGAGGAAGGCGAGGAGGCGCTCGGCGTCCTCGGGCGGCAGGCCGGGCTGGGCCGCGTTGGCACGCGAGAAAGGGGCGACGTACTGGTCGGCCCAGTAGCGGTGCGCCAGCCGCACCACGACGTCGTCGATCTCGGAGAAGGGCGGCGCGACGTCGCTGCCGCGGGAGTAGGAGATGGTGGAGGTGGCGCCGTCGTCGTCGAACGCGGTCAGCCAGATGCCCGCGGCGCCGAAGCACGACACCAGCGTCGACCGGCAGGCCTCCAGGACCAGGTCGAGCGTCGGCTCGCCCGACGCCTGGCGGACGATCTCGCGGGCCTCGGTCGCCATCCGCACCCGCTCGGCGAGCTCCTCGCGCTCGAGCGCGAGGAGGACCAGCGTGCGGGCGAGGCCGGCGTACTTGGTGAGCACCGCCAGCTGGTCGGGGCCGGGGACGCGGCCGTTGTGCGGGCTGTCGACCGACAGCAGGCCGCGCAGCCGTCCCTCCTCGTCGTGGAGCGGAGCGGCGAGCAGGTTGTGGGGGTGCCAGGCGTCGTCGCCTTCGAGGGGCGTCACGTCCGGGACGTAGCTGTACTCCAGGACCTCCGCTGTCGTGCGGTCGTGCGGCACGAAGCGCCACACTCCCCAGTCGTCGGCGCCGGCCAGGTCCTCCTCGATGGCCCGGGTCGGCACGAGCCGTCCGACGAAGCCCTCCTCGACGCCGGCCGCGGCGACCACCTCGAAGTGCCCGTCGCGGCGCAGGCTGATGGCCGACTGCTCGAAGCCGGCGAGCGTGGCGACGCCCTCGACGAGCACCTGCAGGTGCTGGCGCGTCTGGTCGTCGGCCCACGGGACTCCCGTGTCCCGGCCTGCTGTCTGGTCCTGCATCGCACCCCCTGCCGCACCTCGGCAGACGGCACGTCCCTCCAACTGTCACACGGGAGCGGGCGCCATGGAACCGAAACGGCGCGGATCAGCGGTCCGCGGCCGTGGCCACCACGTCGAGCACGCGGCGCACGACCGGGGTGACCGCCTCGCGGGACCAGATGGCGTGCAGCTCCACGGGCCGGTCCGGGTCGGCGTCGACGCGGGTGTCCCCGCCGTGGTGCGCCAGCTCCTTGAAGACCACCCCGTCCACGTGCAAGGACTCCGCGGAGGCCGGCGCGAGGGTGACCCCGCGCTCGGCGCTGACGAGCAGCATCGCCGTGAGCACCTGGTGCACCCGCTGGTCGATGCGCGGGTGGGCGTTGGCGAAGAAGCGCACGGACAGCTCGTGGAAGTAGCGGGACTGGTCGGGGTTGTAGCCGATGACCGTCGCGCCCTCGAAGTCGTCGGGCGTGAGCGGCCGCTCCACCCCGGCCAACGCGTGCGAGACCGGCACCACCGCCATGAACGGCTCGCGCAGCACGACGCGCGAGCGCAGCAGCGAGGTGTCGAACGGCGGTCGCGCCAGGCCGATGTCGAGCTCGCCGCGGCGGATGCCGTCGACCTGTGCGTTGGTCACCCGCTCCGAGAGCACCACCTCGACGTCGGGCAGCTCGGCGGTCAGCCGGCGCAGCAGCGGGCCGAGGATCGAGATCGCCGAGACGGCGGTGAACCCCAGGCAGACGACGCCCGCGGCCCCGGCGTCGACCCGGCGGGCGAGGTCGCCCGCGCCCTCGACGAGGTTGAGCAGGCGGTAGGCCTCGTCGAGGAACGCCAGACCGGCGCCGGTCAGCTCGACGCGACGGTTGTCCCGCTCGAGCAGGCGCGCGCCGACCGACTTCTCGAGCTTCTGGATCTGCCGCGACAGCGGCGGCTGCGTCATCCGCAGGCGCTCCGCGGCGCGCCCGAAGTGCAGCTCCTCCGCGACCGCGACGAAGGAGCGGACCTGGTCCAGGGTGATCACGCGGCGAGGGTACGATGCACGGGATGGATCAGTCCATGCCGAAACGGGCTTGGACCGGCATCGTCGTCGAATCCTAGTGTCGGTGGTCACACCCCGAACAAGGAGCACCACCATGCGCAAGCAGACCCTCAGCCTGGCGGCCGTCGCCACTGGCGCCGCCCTTGCCCTGTCCGCCTGCGGCGGCGTCTCCACCACCACCGGCGGGGACGACGGCGGCGCGTATCCCTCCGGCTCGGTCGAGATGTACGTCGGCGCCGACCCGGGCGGCTCTTCGGACCTCATCTCGCGCCAGATCGCCGGCGGCCTGTCCGACGAGCTCGGCGAGACCTTCTCGGTGCTCAACCGCTCCGGGTCCAACGGCGCTCTCGCGGCGGCCGAGGTCCAGCAGGCCGAGCCCGACGGCTCCATCATCTCGATCCAGAACGCCTCGCTCTTCGCGATCACGCCCCTCGCGGTGGCCGAGGACGAGGTCACCAGCATCGACGACTTCGACGTCGTCGGCGGCGTCTCCCGCGACGACTACGTGCTCGTCACCAACTCCGAGAACCCGTGGACGAGCATCGACGACCTGAAGGGCGCCGGCAAGAAGCTCACCTACGGCACCACCGGCGTCGGCACGGGCGCCCAGCTCGCCTGCGCGCTGACCTACGAGAGCGGCGACATCGACTCCGAGGCGGTGCCCTTCGACGGCGGCGCCCCGGCCCTGACCGCGCTGCTCGGCAACCAGGTCGACACCGCCTGCCTGCAGACCGGCGAGGCCATCGAGAACATCGAGAACGGCAAGCTCACCGCCCTGTCGGTGTACGCCCCCGAGCGCATCGACTTCCTGCCCGACGTCCCGACCGCCACCGAGCAGGGCCTCGACGTCGAGGTCTACCAGTACCGCTTCATGACGACCCCCAAGGGCACGCCCCAGGACGTCAAGGACACGATCTGGGAGGGCATGCAGGCCACCTTCGAGACCGAGGACTACCAGGCGTTCAACGAGCAGAACAGCCTCACTCCGCTCGAGGTCCCCGGCGACGAGGTCGTCGAGATGCTCGAGAGCGACCGCGAGCGCTACGCCTCCCTGGTCGAGGAGTACGGCATCGACCTCGGCGACGCCAGCTGACCACCCCCACCCCGGAGGAACGACGATGAGCGACGAGCGCACCACCGCGCGGCGGGTCGGCGAGGGCGACATCCTCGCCGAGCTCGAGGCCGAGGTGGCCCACGAGCTGGAGGAGCAGCGACCGCCCGCGGGCGGCCCGGCCTACCAGGTCGTCGCCGCGCTCGTCACGCTCGGGGTCGGCCTCGCCGGCGCGGTGCTCGCCCAGGGCTACGGGCTCGGGTCGCTCGCGCGACCCGGCCCGGGCCTCTGGCCGATGGTCGTCTCGGTGGTCGTCGTCGTGCTCTCGCTCGCCCTGCTCCTCGTCGGTCGTGGCCTCACGGACAGCGAGCGGTTCAGCCGCGCCAGCGCGCTGCCGCTCGTCGGGGTCGCGACCTTCGTCGCGCTCGGCCTCCTGATCCCGACCCTCGGGTTCGAGATCCCCGCCTTCGCCCTGTGCGTGGTGTGGCTGCGCTTCCTCGGCGGCGAGTCCTGGCGCTCCACGATCGCGGTCTCGCTCGGCACCGTCGCGGCCTTCTACGCCCTGTTCCTCTACGGCCTGCGCATCCCGCTGCCGCACCTGTTCTGAGAGGCGGACACATGGACGCGTTCCTCGACGGCTTCTCCGTCGTCACCCAGCCGGGCAACCTGCTCTACTGCCTGATCGGCGTGCTCATCGGCATGCTCATCGGCGTGCTGCCCGGCCTCGGCCCGGCCGCGACGATGGCGATCCTGCTGCCCATCGTCGTGACCGTCGACCCGGTGGCGGCGGTCATCATGCTCGCCGGGATCTACTACGGCGCCCAGTACGGCGGCACCATCACCTCCGTGCTCCTCCGGCTGCCCGGCGAGGCGTCGTCGGTGGTGACCGTCTTCGACGGCTTCGCCCTCGCCAAGCAGGGCAAGGCCGGCACCGCGCTCGGCATCGCCGCGATCGGCTCCTTCGTCGGCGCCACGGTCTCCATCGTCGCGCTCAGCCTCACCGCCCCGATCGTGGCCGGCTGGGCGCTGGACTTCGGCCCCGCCGAGTACGCCGCGCTGGCGCTGCTCGGCGTCCTGCTGATCGCGACCATCGGCAGCGGCCACCCCGTCAAGGCGCTGATCGCCGCGTCGGTGGGCCTGCTCCTCGCGACCGTCGGCCGCGACAGCTTCAACAACTCCCAGCGCTTCACCTTCGACAGCCTCCAGCTCGCCGACGGGCTCGACTTCGTGGTCGTCGCGATGGGCCTCTTCGGCGTCGGCGAGATCCTCTACAACCTCGAGGAGCGGCACGGGAAGGTGCACGTGCCCGCCGCGGTCGCCAACGTCTGGCCCTCGCGCACGGAGCTCCGGCAGGCCGCCCCCGCCATCGGGCGGGGCTCGGCGCTGGGATTCTTCCTCGGCGTGCTGCCCGGCGGCGGCGCCGTGATGGCCTCGCTCGCGGCGTACGCCACCGAGAAGCGCGTGTCGAAGACGCCCGAGCGGTTCGGGCGCGGTGCGATCGAGGGCGTGGCGGCGCCGGAGACCGCCAACAACGCGGCGGCGACGTCGTCGTTCATCCCGCTGCTCACCCTCGGCATCCCGGCGAACGCCTCGATGGGCATGCTGTTCGCCGCCCTGCTCGTCCTGGGCATCACGCCGGGACCGCAGCTGCTCGAGGAGCGGCCGGACCTGTTCTGGGGCGTGGTGAACTCGATGTACATCGGCAACCTGCTGCTGCTGGTCCTGAGCCTGCCGCTGGTGGGGATCTTCGTGCGGATCCTGCGGGTGCGTCCCGCGATCCTGGCGCCGATCACCGCCCTGATCACGATCCTCGGCGTCTACACGATCAACAACTCCGTGTTCGACATCTTCGTGATGATCGTCTTCGGCGTCCTGGGCTACCTGATGAAGAAGGTCGGCTTCGAGCCCGGCCCCATGGTGCTGGCCTTCGTTCTCGGCGCGCTGCTGGAGAACAACGTCCGGCGGGCCCTGCTGATCTTCGAGGGAGACCCCACCGGCTTCGTCACCCGACCGATCTCGGGCACCATCCTGGCTCTGTTCGTCCTCGCCGCCGTGCTCCCGATCGTCCAGGCCGTGCGCCGCCGCCGCACCGCGACCCCCCACCCGAACACCCAGCGAGAGGACTCCCTGCGATGACCATCGTGATCGGCTACGTACCCAGCGCCGTCGGCGCGGCGGCCCTGGAGGCCGGGCTCGCCGAGGCCGCCGCCCACGGCGAGGAGGTCGTGATCCTCAACAGCCCGCGCCGGCGCAGCACCGTCGACGCCGACCTCATCGACACCGCCGCGGCCGACGAGCTGGTCGCCCGCGCCGCCGCGGTCGGGGTGACGGCCAGGGTCGACCACGCCGACCACGGCGACGACCTCGTCGAGACCTTCGAGCGGGTGGTGGCGGCCGCCTCCGCGCGGCTCGTGGTCATCGGGCTGCGCCGGCGCTCGCCGGTCGGCAAGCTCGTCACCGGCAGCGACGCCCAGCGCCTGCTGCTCGACCTCGACGTGCCGATCCTCGCCGTGAAGCCGGCGAAGTGACCCCCGGGGTCAGCCGCAGCCGCATCTCCCGGGTCGTCGTCACCCCGGTCGCCTTCGAGGACCCGCCGCTGCTCAACGTCGTCGGCGTCCACCAGCCGTACGCCCTGCGCGCCATCCTCGAGCTGCACACCGACTCGGGCCTGCTCGGCCTGGGCGAGACGTACGCCGACGAGACGCACCTGGCCCGGCTGCAGGCCGTCGCCGCCGCGCTGCCCGGCCACGACCCGTACGACCTGCACGGCCTGCGCCGCCTCGTCACCGACGTGCTCGGGCGGGAGACCGGCGGAGGCGGCGCGTCGTTCGGAGGCATGCTCGACGTCGGCTCCGCCGTCGACACCGTCTGCTCCCCCTTCGAGGTCGCCTGTCTCGACCTGCAGGGACGCGCAACCGGCGTGCCGGTGAGCGACCTGCTCGGCGGCGCCGTTCGCGAGCGCGTCCCGTTCAGCGGCTACCTGTTCTACAAGTGGGCCGGTCATCCCGGACGTCCCGACGACGCGTGGGGCGAGGCGCTGACGCCCGACCAGGTCGTCGCGCAGGCACACCGGATGGTCGACGGCTGGGGGTTCGGCTCGCTCAAGCTCAAGGGCGGCGTCCTCCCGCCCGAGGAGGAGTGCGCCGCCGTCGAGGCGCTGCGCGACGCCTTCCCCGACCTGCCGCTGCGACTGGACCCCAACGGCGCGTGGACCGTCGAGACGTCGGTGGCGGTCGCCGACCGGCTGGCCGGCGTCGTGGAGTACCTCGAGGACCCCACGCCGGGCATCGAGGGCATGGCCGCCGTCGCCGCGCGCACCGACGTGCCGCTGGCGACGAACATGTGCGTGATCGCGATGGAGCACCTGCCGCCCGCGATCGCCCAGGACGCCGTCCAGGTCGTGCTGTCCGACCACCACCTGTGGGGCGGGCTGCGGAAGTCCGCGCTGCTCGGCGGCATCACCGAGGTCTGGGGGTTGGGGCTGTCGATGCACAGCAACTCCCACCTCGGCGTCTCGCTCGCGGCGATGGTGCACCTGGCGGCGGCCACGCCGAACCTCACCTACGCCTGCGACACCCACTACCCGTGGAAGACGCAGGACGTCGTCGCGGGCGACGCCCTGGCGTTCGCCGGAGGTTCGGTCGCCGTGCCGACCTCGCCGGGTCTCGGCGTCGAGCTCGACCGCGACAAGCTGGCCGAGCTGCACGAGCTGTACCTCTCCTGCGGCGTGCGCCGCCGGGAGGACACCGTCTACATGCGCTCGATCCGGCCGGACTTCACCCCGAACACCGCCCGCTGGTGACGAGCAGGCGCCAATGTCCCGGGATCTCCCGTCGAGTCGGCGCCAGTGTCCCGCCACCCCGGGGCGAGTCGGCGCCAGTGTCCCGCCACCTTGCGGCGAGGCGGCCCCAGTGTCCCGTAGTTCGCTGGGACACAAGCGCCCACTCGGCCCCCAATGCTGGGACGCACGCGCCCACTCGGGCCGCGATGCTGGGACGCACGCGCCCACTCGGGCCGCGATGTGGGGACGCAGGCGCCCAGTCGCCCCTGCTCAGGTGACGCGGCGGCGGGTGTTCCCCAGGTGCAGCCGCATCGCCGCCCGTGCGGTCTCCGCGTCGCCCGCGAGCACGGCTGCGGCGACGTTGTCGTGCTCACGCTGGACGCGCTCGACGTGGGTGGCGTCGGTCATGGAGTACGCCTCGCCCAGGCGGGTGCGCGGCAGCATGATCATCATCGGGCCGAGCGAGCCCATCAGGTCGACGTAGAAGCGGTTGCCGGTCGCTCGGGCGACGGCGAGGTGGAAGGCGAAGTCCGCCTCGACCGCGCCCTCGTGCCCGGAACGGACGAAGCCGGAGAGCGCCTCCTCGATCGAGGTGGCGTCGGCCGACGTGTGGTGCACCGCCGCCAGCGCGGCCGCCTCGCTCTCGACGCCGATGCGGAAGTCGAGCATCGCCAGCACGTCGGCGTGCGTGCGGATGGCGGACGCCTCGACGCTGAACGACGAGGCCTCGGGCACCGCGAGCACGAAGGACCCGCGGCCCTGCTGGGTCTCCACCAGCCCCTCGGCCCGGAGCCGGGTCACCGCCTCGCGCACCACGGTGCGGGAGACGGCGTACTCCTCGATGAGCTCGGCCTCGGAGGGCAGCTTGGCGCCCGGGGCGAGGTCGCCGGCCAGGATCTTGTCCTTGAGGCCGGCGACCACGCGCTGGGCGAGCGTGGTGGTCACGCGCCGAAGGTAGCGGTCTCCACGGTGAGCGAGCGCATCTCCTCGGTCAGCGTGAAGCCGAGGCCCGGGCGGTCCGGCACGAAGATCCGGCCGTCGCGGATGTCGATGCGCTCCTCGAAGAGCGGGTTGAGCCACTCGAAGTGCTCGACCCACGGCTCGGTGGGGTACGTCGCCGCGAGGTGGAGGTGGATCTCCATCGCGTAGTGCGGCGCGAGGTCGAGGCGGCGGTGCGCGGCGAGCGTGGCGAAGCGGAGGAACGGCGTGATGCCGCCGATGCGCGGCGCGTCGGGCTGCACGATGCCGCGGTAGCCGGCGTCGACCAGGCCCATGTGCTCGTCGACCGAGGTCAGCATCTCACCCGTCGCGATCGGGGTGTCGAAGGCCTGCGACAGGTCGGCGTGGCCGGTGTGGTCCCAGGCGTCGAGCGGCTCCTCGATCCAGACGAGGTCGAACCGCTCGAGCTCGCGGCACATCCGGCGGGCGCGGGCGCGGTCCCACTGCTGGTTGGCGTCGACCATGAGCGGACCGTCGCCGAGGTGCTCGCGCAGGGCGGCCACCCGGCGCAGGTCCTCGCGCCAGTCGGGTTGGCCGACCTTGATCTTGATGCCGCCGATGCCGGAGGCGAGCGAGGCGGTGGCCTTGTCCTTGATCTCCTCGACCGAGGCCTGGAGGAAGCCGCCCGAGGTGTTGTAGACGCGGCACGAGTCGCGGTGCGCCCCGAGCAGCTTGGCCAGAGGCAGGCCGGCACGGCGGGCCTTGAGGTCGTGGAGCGCCACGTCGAGCGCAGCCACGGCCTGCGTCGCGACACCCGAGCGGCCCACCGAGGCCCCGGCCCACATCAGCGACTCGTAGATCTTCGCGATGTCGCTCGGGTCCTGACCGATGGCGACGTCGACGACCTCCTTGAGGTGGGCGTACTGCGCGCGGCCGCCCGCCCGCTTCGAGTAACTGAACCCCATGCCCTCGAAACCCTGCTCGGTGGTGAGCTCGACGAAGAGCATGACCGTCTCGGTGAGTGGCTTCTGGCGACCGGTGAGCACCTTGGCGTCGCTCACCGGGGTCGGCAGGGGGAGCACCACGTGGGAGAGCGTGATGCTCCGGATGCGGTCACCGGTGCCGGTCGGGGTCGGTGCCGGCGGGGTGGCGGTCTGGGTCATGGGGGTTCCTCGGGTCGAGCCTGACTTGTATGATGAGTGTGCAACTTGTTACATGAGTCAGTCAACCCCGTCCCGCGAGGAGCCCACCGATGACGCAGCTCAGCAGCCGCCGCCAGGTCCCGCGGTGGCGGGACCTCGAGCCCTTCCTCCGTCCGCGACCGCTCGAGCGCGACGTCGTACGCCGCCGGCTCGCGCGCTGCCTGTCGGTCGACGACGTCGAGCGCCTCGCGCGCCGCCGGGTGCCCGGCGCGGTCTGGGACTACGTCGCCGGCGGGTCGGACTCGGAGATCGCCATGCGCCGCAACCGCGACGCCTTCGACCGCGTCGAGCTCCGCCCGACCGCCTTCAGCCAGGTAGCCGAGCCCGAACTCGCGACCACGCTCCTCGGGCGCCCGGCAGCGGCCCCGATCGCGCTGGCCCCGACCGGGTACACGCGCCTGGGCCACCACACCGGGGAGCGGGCCGTCGCGGCTGCGGCGGAGCGCGCCGGGCTGCCGTACACCCTCTCGACCTACGCCACGACCTCGATCACCGACGTCGCGCGGGCCGCACCGGGCGGTCGCAACTGGTTCCAGGTGTACCTGATGAAGGACCGCGCGGTCACCGGGGCGCACCTCGACGAGGCGCGCGCCCAGGGGTTCGAGGCGCTGGTGCTCACCATCGACACGACGGTCACCGGGATGAAGCGCAAGGACAAGCTGAACGGCTTCGCGATCCCGCCACAGCTCACGGCGCGCACGATGGCCGGGATGGCCAGGCACCCTCGCTGGGTCGCCGACATACTCACGACCGAGCCGCTGAGCTTCGCGACCTTCCCGGCGGGCTCGGAGTACGCCCGCTGGGGCATGTCCAACCAGCTGCGCGAGCAGCAGATCCGCCCCGCGGATGTCACGTGGCTGCGCGAGCGGTGGGATGGCCCCGTCGTGGTCAAGGGCGTCCAGTCGGTCGGCGACGCTGTCGCCGCGGTCGACGCCGGGGCGGACGCCATCGTGCTGTCCAACCACGGCGGACGCCAGCTCGACCGCGCCCCGGTTCCCCTGGAGCTGCTCCCGCAGGTCGTCGAGGCGGTCTCAGGCCGCACGGAGGTCTGGCTGGACTCGGGCGTGCGCAGCGGGGGCGACGTGGTGGCGGCGGTGGCCCTCGGCGCCACCGGCGTGATGGTCGGCCGGGCCTACCTCTACGGCCTGATGGTCGGTGGGGAGCGCGGCGTGACCCACGTGCTCGACCTGCTCGCCGAGGAGATGCGCCGCGCGATGTGCATGCTCGGCACGCCCACGATCGCCGACCTCACGCCCGAGCACGCACGGCTGCGGGACCGATGACCTCATCCGACGGGGGTGACCAGCTCGCCGCGCTCGAGGAAGGCGTCGATGTTGGCGAGCACGAGCCGGCCCATCGCCTCCCGGGTCTCGGTGGTCGCACTGCCGACGTGCGGCAGCAGCACCACGTCGTCGCGCCGCAGCAGCGCCTCGGGCACGTGCGGCTCGTCGGCGAAGACGTCGAGCCCGGCCCCGGCGATCCGGCCGTCCTCGAGCGCGGCCACCAGCGCGTCCTCGTCGACGACCGAGCCCCGCGCGACGTTGACGAGGTAGCCCTCGGGGCCCAGCGCGTCGAGGACCGCTGCGTCGACGAGCTTGTCGGTACCCGCTCCGCCGGGCGTGAGGACCACCAGCACGTCGCTCGCGGCGGCGAGCTCGACGGGGCTCGGGTGGTAGGCCCACGCGACGGCCTTGCGGCTGCGGGAGTGGTAGTGGATCTCGGCCCCGAAGGCCTCCAGCCGCTCGGCGGCGGCGGTGCCGATGCGGCCGAGGCCGAGCACGCCGACCACCGAGCCCCGCACGTCCCGGGTCAGCGGCACCCGCTCGCCGCGCGACCACGCGCCGCTGCGGACGAACCGGTCCGCCGCGGTGATCCCGCGCAGCACGTCGACGACCAGGGCGGCCGCCAGGTCGGCGACGGCGTCGGTCAGCACGTCGGGGGTGTTGGACACGACGATGCCGCGGCGGGTCGCCTCGGCCACGTCGACGTTGTCGTAGCCGACGCCGAAGTTGGCGATCGCCCGCAGGTCCGGCAGCGCGTCCAGCTCGGCCGCGCCCACCTTCGCGCCGCCGCCCACGACCGCGACCTCGACGCCTGCCGGGTCGGCGAGGTCGGCGAGCCGCGGGGCGGCGTACCGCTCCGTCAGCCACTCGCGCACGAACGGCATGAGCCCGCCGAGCTGGACGACGCGGACCTGGTGCGTGGTGTCGGTGGTCACCGCGCCATCCTTGCCGTGCGGCGGTCGTCGCGTCCAAGACGAGCTCGACATCGCGCGATACCCCGTGCGGCGCAGAGGGAGAGGGAGCCCGCGTGGGTCTGCTGATCGGCTTCACCACGATCCTCCTCGTCATCGCCGCCGGCGCCGCCCTGGCCCACGTCGGCGTGCTCGACAGCCGCTCGCAGCGCACCCTCGGCGAGATCGCGTTCTTCGTGGCGTCGCCGGCCCTGATGGTGGTGACGATCAGCGAGGTCCACCTCGAGGCGGCCGCGGCCAACCTAATCGCCTCGAGCGTCTCGCTCGGCGCGTGCTTCTGGGCGTACGTCGCCATCGCCCGGCTGCGGTGGCGCCTCGACACCGGCGCGCTGCTCATCGGGGCGCTGTCGGCGTCCTACGTCAACGCCGGCAACCTCGGCATCGCGATCGCGGCCTACGTCGTCGGCGACATCACGGTCGTCGTGCCGACGCTGCTGGTGCAGATGCTGCTCGTGCAGCCCGTCGCGCTGGTCGTCCTCGACCGGGTCACCGGCCGCGGCGACGGCGTGCGCGCCGCCGTCCGCCGCCTCGTCACCAACCCCCTCACCGTCGCCGCCCTCCTCGGCCTGGTGCTCGCGGTCACCGGGTGGCGCCTGCCCGCCCCGGTGCTGTCGCCGCTCGAGCTGCTCGCGGGCGCGGCGATCCCCCTCATGCTGATGTCGTACGGCGCTGCGCTCCGGCTGAGCCCGCCCGTCGGCAGGGCCGGCCACAACGGCGAGGTCCTCCTCGTCACAGGCCTCAAGATGGCGGTCATGCCGGTCGTCGCCTGGCTCGTCGGCGTCGGCCTCGGGCTCGACGGCCCGGTCCTGCTCGGCGTGGTCATCACCGCCGCCCTGCCCACCGCGCAGAACATCTTCCTGCACGCCACCCGCTACCGCGTGGGCGAGGACGTCGCACGCGAGACCATCCTGATCACCACCCTGGCCTCGCTGCCCACCGCGCTGCTCGTCGCGGTGCTGCTGGGCTGAGACCCACCGAGGAGACCACCGTGACCGACCTGCTCGAGCAGCTGCGCGCCGCTGTCGGCGACGCCCACGTCCTGACCGACCCCGAGGACGTCGCGGCGTACGTCGTCGACTGGACCGGCGTCCACACGGGGCGCGCGCTCGCGGTCGTGCGCCCCGGCTCCACCGACGAGGTGGCGGCGGTCGTGCGCGCCTGTCGCGGGGCACGCGCGCCGATCGTCCCGCAGGGCGGCAACACCGGACTGGTCGGCGGCGGCGTGCCGGACGGCTCCGGCAGCCAGGTGGTGCTTTCCCTCGGCCGGATGCGGACCGTCCGTGCCGTCGACCCGGTCGCGGGCACGGTCACCGTCGACGCCGGGGTGGTGCTGGCGGACGTGCAGGCCGCGGCGGAGGCGGCCGGTCGGCTCTTCCCGATGTCACTGGGCTCCGAGGGCAGCTGCACGATCGGCGGCAACCTCGCCACCAACGCGGGCGGCACCGCGGTGCTGCGCTACGGGATGACCCGCGAGCTGGTGCTGGGCCTGGAGGTCGTGCTCCCCGACGGGCGGGTGTGGGACGGGCTGCGAGGCCTGCGCAAGGACAACACCGGCTACGACCTCACCCAGCTGTTCGTCGGGTCGGAGGGCACGCTCGGCGTGATCACCGGGGCGGTCCTCCGGCTCTTCCCGGCCACCCCGCGGCACGCCACCGCCTGGGTGGCGGTACCCGACGTCGCGGCCGCGGTGGCGCTGCTCGCGGTCGCCCAGGAGCGGGCGGGGGCCCACCTCACCACCTTCGAGATCGCCAACCGGCAGGCCCTCGACCTCGTCCTCGCCCACCTGCCGGGCGCCGTCGACCCGCTCGACGAGCCGAGCGACTGGTACGTCCTCGTCGAGCTCGCCGCGACCGAGGCGGACCACGGGCTCGACGACACCCTCGAGGCGGTCCTCGGGGAGGCGGTCGAGACGGGGCTGGCCACCGACGCCGCGATCGCCGGCAGCCGCGCGCAGCGCTCGGCGCTCTGGTCGCTGCGCGAGGGCATCTCCGAGGTGCAGAAGGTCGAGGGGGCCACCCTGAAGCACGACGTCACCCTGCCGATCGCCGACCTCGCCGCCTGGACCGACGCCATGGGCCCGCGGCTGCAGCAGATCCTGCCGGGTGTGCGGCCGGTGACCTACGGCCACGTCGGCGACGGCAACCTGCACTACAACCTGAACGCGCCGGTGGGTCGCGACGACGACCTCCGGGCGGCGGCCGCCCAGCTGTCCACGGCGATCTACGACGCGGTGGCCGCGGCCGACGGCTCCATCAGCGCCGAGCACGGCCTCGGCCGGACGAAGGCGGCGGCCGCGGCGTCGTACAAGTCCGACGTCGAGGTCGACCTGATGTGGGCGGTCAAGCGGGCGCTCGACCCGGAGGGCCTGATGAGCCCCGGGGTCCTGGTTCCGGACTGATCCGCGCGCCCTCCTAGGATTCGCGCCGTGAACGACGCGCACGTCCTGGTCTACTTCGGCGAGGACCCCTCCCGGGCCTACCAGCTCGTCCAGTGGCTCGACGTGCTGGCCGTGCTCGACGCCACCCGCCCGGTCACCGTCGTGCTGCGCGACCCCGCCGTCGCCAGGCTGCTCGACGGCAGCACCCGCCTGCCCGTGGTCACCGCGGAGTCCTACCCCGAGCTGATGGAGGCCTACGCCGAGCTCGACGCGAAGGTGGTGCTCTACGTCAACAACTCCCCCACCAACTTCGCCTCCCTCGTCGACAGCCGGATGCTCCACGTGCACATCAACCACGGCGAGAGCGACAAGCACAGCATGGCCAGCAACAACGCCAAGGCCTACGACCGCGTGCTGGTCGCCGGCGAGGCGGCCGTGCGCCGGCACACCGAGGCGCTGATGGAGCTCGACACCTCCCGGCTGGTGCGCGTGGGCCGACCGCAGCTCGACCTGCCCCGACGGCCGCTGATCGAGCGCTCGGACCGGCGCACGATCCTCTACGCACCGACCTGGGAGGGGGACGCCGACTACAACGACTACACGTCGCTCGACGTGCTCGGCGTGGAGATCGTCCGGGCCGCGCTCGCGGTGCCCGGGGCCCGCCTGGTCTACAAGCCGCACCCGAAGATCGTCACCAGCCTCACCCCCGCCGTCGCCGAGGCGCACCTGGCCGTCCTCGAGCTCGTCGAGCAGGCCGCCGCCGCGGACCCGGCCGCCGGGCACACCGCCGTCGTGTCGGGCGACATCCTGGCCGTGATGTCGGACTGCGACCTGCTCGTGTGCGACGTCTCCTCGGTGGGGCTCGACTGGCTCTACCTGTGCACGGACCGGCCGCTGGTGCTCACCGACCGGCACGACGACGCCGCCCTGTTCGCGCGCGACGTGCCGGTGAGCCGAGGAGCCGACGTGGTCACGGCGCGGACCGTCGCCGACCTCGCCGACCTCCTGGCCGACCGCCTGGAGCAGGACGAGCACCTGCTCGCCCGCCATCAGCTGCGCCGCTTCTACTTCGACGACCTGGCGGTGGGCGAGAGCACGGTGCGCTTCGTGCGCACCGTCTCCGACCTGTGCGACCGGCGCGACCGGCTGCAGGGGCTCGGCACCGACGAGGCGCTGCCCGTCCCGTCCTAGCCGGCCGCACGACCAGCAGGACCGGCAGGACCGGCAGGACCGGAGGGTTTGGGCCCGCCCACCGGGGGCACGAAGGGCCCGAGAGAGAAGGGGGACTCCCATGTCCAGCACCACGAAGCTGTCGGTCGGCGTGGCCGGCCTGTGCGCCATCGCACTGGCCGCCACCACCGCACCCGTCACCACGGCCACCGCATCGGCCGACGAGGACGCCCGTCCCGTCGCGCTGCTCAGCGCCGCGCCGGCCGCGCGCGCCACACCGGGCGCCGCGGGTGAGCGGTCCCGGGCCGTCCGCATCGACACCGCCGCGCTGCGCGGCGTGCGAGCCGGCGACCAGGTCAGGCTCGACCTGTTCGGCGACGCCAGCGTCGTCGCGGCCGTCGCCGACCGCGACACCGCGGACGGCGTCACCTCGTGGACGGGCGCGCTCGTCGGCACGGCCGGCACGTTCAGCGCCGTCGAGGTCGACGGCGTCGCGCACGTCAGCGTGACGTCCGCCGAGGACGGCTCCTTCGAGGTGCGCAGCACCGGCAGCGGCGGCTACGAGGTCGTCGAGGTCCCGGCGAACCCGGCGGCCGGTGACGACGCCGTACGACCGGGCGACGAGCACGCGCTCCACGCCGCCGAGGACGCCGGGCACGCGGGGCATGCCGGGCACGCAGAGGACACCGGGGACGCCGGCGCGCCGGACGGTCGGGCCGCGCGCAGCACCGACGCCTCCGAGGCGCCGGTCGCCGCGGACGCTCCGTCGGTGATCGACGTGGCCATCGTCTACCCGGCCTCGCTCCCCGCGCAGTTCGGCACCCCCGCCATGGAGGCGATGTTCGCCCAGGGCATCGCCCAGACCAACCAGGCCCTCGCCGCCTCGGGCGTCGGCACCACGGTGCGCCTCGTCGGGACCCGCCAGGTCGCCGCTCCGCAGGCGTCGACCCTGATGGCCAACTACACGGCGCTCGGGACGCCCCGTGACGGCGTCTTCGACGAGGCGCAGGCACTGCGCGAGGAGACGCACGCCGACCTCGTGAGCCTCTGGCTCGGCGGCACCTACCCCTCCGGGACGTCCTGCGGGCTCGGGTCGCTCGGCGGCTCCAGCCCCCAGCACGACCCCGAGCGCGCCGCGTGGACGGTGGTGTGGGCCGACAGGTGCGCCGTCGGCAACCTCACCTTCGCGCACGAGATCGGCCACAACCTCAGCGCCGACCACGACGCCAGCGCCTCCGCTCCTCCCACCGGCGGCAAGCCGTACGCCCGCGGCTACGTCGACGTGGCGGGGAAGTTCGTGACGGTGATGGCGTACCAGAACAGCTGCAGCGACTGCACCCGCATCGGCTACTTCTCGAACCCCGGCGTGTCCTACGGCGGCCGGCCCACCGGCACCCCCGCCGCACACAACGCCCTCGCCATCAGCGAGCAGGTCGGTGCCGTCGCGAACTACCGGCAGTCGCAGATCTACCCGGGGCAGGTCAGCATCGCCGGGCGCGCCCGCTCCAAGGGCACCGCCTCGGCCGCCTCGACCCCCTGGGCGCCCGCCGTCACGCTGGGCTACCAGTGGCTGCTCGACGGGGTCGCCGTCCCGGGCGCCACGGGCAGCACCTTCAGGCTCTCGCGCCGCGACATCGGCAAGGTCCTCACCCTCCAGGTGTCCGGCTCGGCGCCCTGGTACCAGACGGTCGCGGTCACCACGCCGCCCGTCGTCGTCGGCAAGGCCCAGTTCAGGACCTCGCGACCCAGGCTGAGCGGCGTGCCCCGCGCCGGGCGGGTCCTGTCGGTGACGGTGAAGGGCTGGAAGCCCAAGCCGGCCAAGAAGGGCGTCAAGGTGCGCTACCAGTGGCTGAAGAACGGGAAGAAGATCAAGGGCGCCAGGAAGGCGACCTACCGCGTCCGCCCCAAGGACCGCGGCACGAAGATCTCCGTCCGCGTCACGACCAAGGCCACCGGCTACGAGAAGGCCTCACGCACCTCGAGGAAGGTCAAGGTCCGCCGCTGAGACGCGGACGTCCTACGGACGCGCGAGGCATCGCGCGTCCGTGGGACGTCCGGACATCACAGGGTCGGCAGCCAGTCGACCCGCCCGGCGAGCGCGGCGTACCCCACGAACGCGCCCACGTCGAGCAGCGTGTGCGCCACCACGAACGGCAGCACCCGTCCCCAGCGCCGGAAGAGCCAGCCGAAGAGCAGCCCCATCGCGAGGTTGCCGACGAAGCCGCCGAGCCCCTGGTAGAGGTGGTAGCTGCCGCGCAGCAGCGCCGCGAGCCCGATCGCCGCGGAGTCGCCGAAGCCGATCTGGCGCAGCCGCACCTGCACGAAGCCGAGCACGACCAGCTCCTCGAGCACCGCGTTCTCCGCGGCCGCGAGCACCAGAACCGGCACCTGCCACCACTCCCCCGGCAACGACTGGGCGACGACGGTGAGGTTGGTGCCGAGCGCGAAGGTCGCAAGGTAGAACACCACGCCGAGCGACCCGACGCCCGCGGCCAGCAGGGCCCCGCGGCCCCAGTCGGCCCCCGTGCTCCAGCCGCCGTCGCGGGCCCAGACGTCGCGCAGACGGGTGCCGGAGCGCACGAGGAGGTACGCCGCCAGGGCGACGGGCACGAGCGCGAAGGCGATCCGCAGCAGCTGGTAGGTCAGGTCGAGCCACGGCCGGTCCGGCGCGAGCGAGTTGTTGAGGGTCGCCGCTTGCGCGGACAGCGGCCCGGGCGCGGTGAGCGCCGAGACGATGCTGACGACCGAGTAGACCGCACTGCGGCCGAGGGAGAGGAGCAGCACGAGCGCCAGCTCCGTCCAGAGCAGCGCCTTCGCTAGGTCGGGCACGCCGCCCGGCACCGGCGTGTCCCGCAGCTTCCACCACGGGCGCGCGGCGTCGGTCAGGGTGCTCACCCTGACAGCATCCCCCAGCGGCCAACTGCGCACCGGCCGCCCCGGCACCCGCCCGCGCCCGCCTGCACCGCTCGAGGGGCCTCAGCCCAGCGGTCGCTCGTGGACCACGGGCACCAGGGCCACCGCCACCAGCGGGAACAGCGCCGCGAGCGCGAACGTGCCGGCGTACCCCGCACTCGCGACGGCGAGCCCGCCGATCGGCGGCACGAGCGCCGCCGCGAGGAACTGGGCGGTGTTCTGCACGCCCAGCGCGCGACCTGACCAGCTCGGCCCGGCGCGCTCGGCGACGGCCGTGAACGCCAGGCCGTTGTCGGCGACGGTGATGATCGTCGCGACGACGAGGAGCGGCACGGCGACCGCTGCGTCGACGCCGGCCGCGAGGCCGAGCAGCGCCATCGACAGGCCCGCCGCGATCGCGACCCACCGCAGCGGGCGCATCCGCGACGCCACGTGGTCGGAGAGCTGACCCGCCCCGATGCGGCCGAGCGCCGCGAGCAGTTGCGTGCTCGCGACGAGCGACCCGGCCGCGGCGGGCTCCCAGCCCCGCTCCTGGATGAGCCACACCAGCGCGAAGGTCCAGACGACGAACTGGGGCACCACGAGCAGGACCGAGACACCGTGGATCCGGGCGAGGTAGCGGTCGCGGTGGTAGGGATTCGGGGCGGCTCCTGCCTCCGGAGCGGTCCGCGGCGGATCCAGCACGACCAGCGCGACGACGACGGCCGCGGCGGCGCAGGCGATCGTGGGCACCCAGAGCGCGGCACGCACGCCTTCGGCATGGGCGACGACGGGCACGGTCAGGGCAGCGACGCCCACGCCGACCGGCTGGGCCATCTGGCGGATGCCCATCGCCAGCCCGCGCCGCCGCGGCGGGAACCAGCCGGCCACGACGCGTCCCGACGCGGCGTTCGTCGAGGCAGCGGCAGCCCCGCCGAGGAAGAGCGCAGCGGCGAGGAGCGCGCCGTCGGACGCCGCGACGGCCAGCAGACCGGCCAGCGTCGCGAGGCCCAGGCCGGCGAGCAGTGCCAGTCGTTCACCGCGCCGGTCGGTGAACCAGCCCCAGGCGACGAGCGTCAGCATCACGCCGACCATCGGAGCCGCCGTCACGAGGCCGGCCTCCGCGAGGCCCATGCCGCGCTGGTCGTGCAGCGCCGGGATGAGGAAGACCGCGCCGTTGGTCATCACGGCTGCGGCTGCCTGCGCCGCCGTGCTCGCCGCGAGCATCGCCCATCGCCGGGCGGTGCCGACCGGGCTGCGGTCGACCAGCCTGCTTCCCGTCACGGCTGCACGCTAGGCGCCGGCGCGGACCGGCGCCCAGCGTGTTCCACCGCCCGAGATTCGGACGGCCGCCCGGGATCAGGTTAGGGCCAGGCCCTCGTCCCCGACGTCGACCGTGACGGAGCCTCCGTCCGTCACCGTGCCGGCGATCAGCATCCGGGCGAGCGGGTCACCGATCGCGGACTGGATCAGCCGCCGCAGCGGCCGGGCGCCGTACGCCGGGTCGTAGCCCGTCTCGGCCAGCCACGCCCGCGCCGCGTCGGTCACCGAGATCGTGATCCGCCGGACGGCGAGGCGCTTCTCCAGCAGCGCGAGCTGGAGGTCGACGATGTGGGCGAGGTCGTCCTTGGTCAGCGCCTCGAACATCACGACCTCGTCGAGCCGGTTGAGGAACTCGGGCTTGAAGTGCGCCCGCACCACGCCCATCACCGACTCCTTCTTCACCGTCGGCTCCATCAGGGGGTCGACGAGGAAGTTCGAGCCGAGGTTGGAGGTCAGGATGAGCAGCGTGTTGCGGAAGTCCACCGTGCGGCCCTGGCCGTCGGTGAGCCGGCCGTCGTCGAGCACCTGCAGGAGGATGTCGAAGACCTCCGGGTGCGCCTTCTCGACCTCGTCGAGCAGCACCACGCTGTAGGGCCGGCGCCGCACCGCCTCGGTCAGCTGGCCGCCCTCGTCGTAGCCGACGTAGCCGGGCGGGGCGCCGACGAGCCGCGAGACCGAGTGCTTCTCGCTGTACTCGCTCATGTCGATGCGCACGATGGCGCGCTCGTCGTCGAACAGGAAGTCGGCGAGCGACTTGGCGAGCTCGGTCTTGCCGGTGCCGGTGGGTCCGAGGAACAGGAAGGACCCGGTCGGCCGGTTGGGGTCGGAGATGCCGGCGCGCGAGCGGCGTACGGCGTCGCTGACGGCCTCGACCGCCTCGCGCTGCCCGATCAACCGCTGGCCGATGACCTTCTCCATCTCGAGCAGCTTGGCGGTCTCGCCCTGCAGCATCTTGCCGGTCGGGATGCCGGTCCACGCCTCGACGACGTCGGCGATCTGCTCGGCGCCGACCTCCTCGCCCACCAGCGGCTCCAGGTCGGCCTGCTCATTCTTCTCGACCTCGGCGATCTGCTTCTCGAGCTCGGGGATCTTGCCGTACTGGATCTCGGAGGCGCCCGCGAGGTCGCCCTCGCGCAGCTTCTTCTCGGCCTCGATCTTCAGCTGGTCGAGCTGGCGGCGCAGCTCGCCCTCGCCCTGCAGCTGGTCCTTCTCGCGCTCCCAGCGGGCCTCGAGGCCGCGCAGCTCCTCCTCGCGGTCGGCGAGGTCCTTCTGCAGGACCTGCAGCCGCTCGACGGACGCGGGGTCGGTCTCCTTCTCGAGCGCGAACTGCTCCATCTTGAGCCGGTCGACCTGGCGGCGCAGCACGTCGATCTCCTCGGGCGAGGACTCGTGCTCCATCCGCAGCCGCGACGCGGCCTCGTCGATGAGGTCGATGGCCTTGTCGGGCAGCTGCCGGCCGGTGATGTAGCGGTCGGACAGCGTGGCGGCGGCGACGAGCGCGGCGTCGGTGATGCGCACGCCGTGGTGGGCCTCGTACTTCTCCTGGATGCCGCGCAGGATCTGGATGGTGTCCTCGACGCTGGGCTCGCCGACGAAGACCTGCTGGAAGCGGCGCTCCAGGGCGGGGTCCTTCTCGATGCGCTCGCGGTACTCGTCGAGCGTCGTCGCGCCGATCATGTGCAGCTCGCCGCGGGCGAGCATCGGCTTGAGCATGTTGCCGGCGTCCATCGCGGAGTCGCCGCCGGCGCCCGCGCCGACGACCGTGTGCAGCTCGTCGATGAACGTGATGACCTGACCGCCGGCGTCCTTGATCTCCTCGAGCACGGCCTTGAGCCGCTCCTCGAACTCGCCGCGGTACTTCGCGCCCGCCACCATCGCGGCCAGGTCGAGCGCGAGCACGCGCCGGCCCTTCAGCGAGTCGGGCACGTCGCCGGCCACCACGCGCTGGGCGAGGCCCTCGACGACGGCGGTCTTGCCGACGCCGGGCTCGCCGATGAGGACGGGGTTGTTCTTGGTGCGTCGCGACAGCACCTGGATGACCCGGCGGATCTCGGCGTCGCGACCGATGACGGGGTCGAGCCGGCCGTCCTCCGCCGCCTGGGTGAGGTCGACGGAGAACTTCTCCAGCGACTCGTACGACGCCTCGGCGCTCTCGCTGGTCACCCGCCGGCTGCCGCGCACGGCGGTGATCGCCTCGCGCAGCCCGGCGGCGGTGAGGCCCGCGTCGGTGAGCACCCTCTGCGCCGGCGACTCGACGGTCGCGATGGCGACGAGCAGGTGGTCGGTGGCGACGTAGTCGTCCTTCATCGACCCCGCGAGGTCGAGCGACGACGCGAGCACACGGGTCAGGGCAGCGGACGCGGCGGGCTGCTGGACGGTCGAGCCGGTCGCGCGGGGCAGCTGCTGCTGGACGCCCTCGGCCTGCGCGAGCAGCGTGGCCGGGTCCACGCCGGCCTTCTGCACGAGGCTGCGGGTGGCGCCGTCCTCCTGCCGGAGCAGGGCGACGAGCAGGTGGATCGGCTCGGTGGTGCTGTTGCCGCCGGTGGTGGCGGCGAGCTGGGCAGCCTCGATGACCTCGCGGCTGCGGGTGGTGAACTTCTCGGCACCGAACTGGCTCAACTCAGTCTCCTGGGTCACGGACGGATCTGCGGGGACCACTCTGGTCCCACCTCGGTCAACGCGCCAGGAGTTGAGTCGATTCCCCTCAACTTTGAGGATTTGGGCGAGCTCGGGCTGCCGGCCCCCCTGCCGCCGCCGCCCCCTGCGTCATACGAACCCGCACGCATAGGTGCCGATCCGCATGACGCTCGCCCCGGGTACGGCCCAGCGTCATACGAACCCGCACCCATAGGTGCCGAACGGCATGACGCTGCGCCCCGGGCCCCCCTGCGTCATACGAACCCGCACCCATAGGTCCCGGTCCGCATGACGCACGGTCACCGGCGCCGGAGCAGGTAGGTGTCCATCACCCAGCCGTCCGCGTCCTTCGCGCGCCGGCGGGCGGCGCGGACGTCGTCCACCACGTCGCCCAGCCGCCCCGCGACGAGCTCCTCGTGCGGGCTGCCGAGGTTGGCACCCCACCAGATGTCCCACGCGCCGGGGAGGGAGGCCGCCTGCAGCCCGCCGTCGAGCATCACGACCAGGTTGTCGTGGCCGGCCGCGACCTCGCCGTGCAGGCGCCGGCCGGTCGTCACCAGCACCGGCCGGCCGACCTCGTGCAGCACGATCCGGTGCCGGGCCGCGAGGAGCGAGAGCGCGGAGACCCCAGGCAGCACGTCGTACGGCAGGTCGAGGCGGTCGACGACGCGGATCGTCGAGTCGTAGAACGCCGGGTCGCCCCAGACCAGGAACCCCACCGTCCCGGGCCGACTCGCGATGAGGCTGCCGTACGCCGCCGCGCGGGCGTCGTGCCAGTCGAGGACCGCGCCGTCGTAGTCGGCCGGGTCGTCGCGGTCGCGCGGGGGGTCGGGGACGGCGACCAGCTCGACGCCGAGGTCCGCGCAGACGGCGCGGCGCAGCGCGAGCAGCGGGTCGTCCGGACCGTCACCGGAGCCCTTGTCGGCCGCGATGACGTAGTCGCACGCCGCGATCGCCTCGCGCGCCTCGGCGGTCAGCTGACCGGGATGGCAGCCGATGCCGACGATGCGGATCCGCGACACCGCGCCGACCTCGATCACCGGTCCTCCAGCTCGCCCTCGACGTCGAGGTAGACCTGCTGCAGCGCTGCCATCACCTCGGCGTCCGGGTGCTCCCACAGCCCCCGCTCGGCCGCCTCGTGCAGCCGCTCGACGATGCCGCGCAGCGCCCACGGGTTGGAGGTGCGCAGGAACTGCTGGGTGGTCTCGTCGAGGACGTACTCCCTGGCCAGCGCCTCGTACATCCAGTCGTGCACGACCCCGGCGGTGGCGTCGAAGCCGAAGAGGTAGTCGACGGTGGCGGCGAGCTCGAAGGCACCCTTGTAGCCGTGGCGCTGCATCGCGCCGATCCAGCGCGGATTGACCACGCGAGCGCGGAAGACGCGGGTGGTCTCCTCCTGCAGCGTCCGGGTGCGGACCGCGTCGGGCGTCGTCGAGTCGCCGACGTACGCCCTGGGGTCGCTGCCGGTCAGCGCGCGCACCGTCGCGACCATGCCGCCGTGGTACTGGAAGTAGTCGTCGCTGTCGGCGATGTCGTGCTCGCGGGTGTCGACGTTCTTGGCCGCGACCTTGATGCGCCGGTAGTTGGTGCGCATGTCGTCGGCGGCCGGCGCCCCGTCGAGGTCGCGGCCGTAGGCGAAGCCGCCCCACGTCGTGTAGACCTCCGCGAGGTCCTGGTCGCTGCGCCAGCTGCCGGACTCGACGACCTGCAAGATGCCGGCGCCGTACGACCCGGGCTTGGAGCCGAAGATGCGGGTGGTCGAGCGCCGTTCGTCGCCGTGCTCGGCGAGGTCGGCGCGCGCGTGCGCCCGGACGTGGTTGTGCTCGTCGGGCTCGTCGAGCCCGGCGACGAGGCGCACGGCGTCGTCGAGCATCGCGACCACGTGGGGGAAGGCGTCGCGGAAGAAGCCCGAGATGCGCACGGTGACGTCGATGCGGGGGCGGCCGAGCTCGTCGAGCGGGATGACCTGCAGGTCGTTGACCCGGCGGGAGGCCTCGTCCCACACCGGGCGTACGCCGAGCAGGGCGAGCACCTCGGCGACGTCGTCGCCGCTCGTGCGCATCGCGCTCGTGCCCCACACCGACAGCCCGACGGACTCTGGGTAGCCGCCGGTCTCGGCGACGTACTTCGCGACGAGCGACTCGGCCATCGCCTGCCCGGTCTGCCACGCCAGCCGCGACGGCACCGCGCGCGGGTCGACGGTGTAGAAGTTGCGGCCGGTCGGCAGCACGTTGACCAGCCCGCGCAGCGGCGAGCCCGACGGCCCGGCGCTGACGAAGCCGCCGTCGAGCGCGTGGAGCACGGCGTCGAGCTCGTCGGTGGTGCGCGCGAGGCGCGGCACGACCTGGGTGGCGGCGAACTCCAGCACCCGCCGGACCTCGAGGTCGTCGTGGAGCTCGGCGGCGCGTGCCGGGTCCCAGTCGGCCTTGTCCATCTGCTCGACCAGCTCCCGCGCGAGTGCCTCGACCCGGTCCACCTCGCCCGTGCCCTCGGTGGTCGTGTCGAGCCCCAGGCCCAGCGCGGAGCGCAGCCCCGGCACCGCCTGCGCCTGTCCGCCGAACACCTGCGCGGCCCGCAGGATCGCGAGCACGAGGTTGACCCGCGCCTCACCTTCCGGGGCCTGGCCGAGCACGTGCAGGCCGTCGCGGATCTGCGCGTCCTTGATCTCGCACAGCCAGCCGTCGACGTGCATGATGAAGTCGTCGAAGTCCTCCGCGTCCGGCTGCTCCTCGAGCCCGAGGTCGCGGTGCATCTCCGCGGCGTGCATCAGCTGCCAGATCTCCCCGCGGATCGCCGGGAGCTTGGCCGGGTCCATCGCGGCGATGTTGGCGTGCTCGTCGAGCAGCTGCTCGAGGCGGGCGATGTCGCCGTAGGACTCCGCGCGCGCCATCGGCGGCACGAGGTGGTCGATGATCGTCGCGTGCGCGCGGCGCTTGGCCTGCGCGCCCTCGCCCGGGTCGTTGACGAGGAACGGGTAGATGAGCGGCAGGTCGCCGAGCGCCGCGTCGGTGCCGCAGCTCGCCGAGAGCGCGGCGTTCTTGCCGGGCAGCCACTCCAGCGACCCGTGCTTGCCGAGGTGCACGACCGCGTCGGCGCCGAAGCCGCCCTCCTCGACGGGACTGCGGAGCCACCGGTAGGCGCCGAGGTAGTGGTGGGTCGGCGCGAGGTCGGGGTCGTGGTAGATCGCGATGGGGTTCTCGCCGAACCCGCGCGGCGGCTGGATGAGCAGCACGACGTTGCCGGCGCGCACGGTCGCGAGCACGAGCTCGCCGGCGTCGTTGACGAACAGCGACCCGGGCGCCTCGCCCCAGGCCTCGACCATGTCGGCGCGGAGGTCGGCGGGCAGGTCGGCGGTCCACGCGGCGTACTGCTCCGGGGTGATCCGCGCGTGCGCGTCGGTCAGCTGGGCGTGGGTGAGCCACTCCTCGTCCTGGCCGCCGGCCGCGATGAGGGCGTGGATGAGCGCGTCGCCGGCCTCGGTCTCGTCGGCCATCTCGAGGATCCGCGTCACCTCGTTGTCGCCGCCGAGGTCGTAGCCCTCCGCCCGCAGCCGCCGCAGCAGCCGGACCGCCGAGACGGGGGTGTCGAGGCCGACGGCGTTGCCGATGCGGGCGTGCTTGGTCGGGTACGCCGACAGCACCAGCGCGAGCCGCTTGTCCGCGTTCGGGACGTGGCGCAGGCGCGCGTGCCGCACCGCGATGCCCGCGACGCGGGCGCAGCGCTCGAGGTCGGGGACGTAGTGCGGCAGCCCGTCGGCGTCGACCTCCTTGAACGAGAACGGCGCGGTGATGATGCGGCCGTCGAACTCCGGGATCGCGATCTGGGTGGCGGAGTCGAGCGGGCTGACGCCGTCGTCGGACGACTCCCACTCCGCGCGGCTGCTCGTCAGGCAGAGCCCCTGGATGATCGGGATGTCGAGGGCGGACATCCGTGCGACGTCCCACGACTCGTCGTCGCCACCGGCGCCGGCGCCCGCCGGGACGCTGCCGCCCGCGGCGAGGACGGTGACGATCAGCGCGTCCAGCGTGCCGAAGGCGTCGTACAGCTCGTCGGGCGCGGCACGCAGCGACCCGGCGAAGATCGGGACGCCGACCGCCCGGCCCGTCGCGTCGACGGCGTCGGCCAGCGCGTGGACGAAGGCGGTGTTCCCGCTGGCCTCGTGGGCGCGGTAGTAAAGGACACCGATGCGCGGCAGGTCGCTCGTCGCCGCCGGCCTCGCGGCGTACCCCCACTGCGGCAGCACCGTCGGCGCCTCGAACCCCTCGCCGGTGAGCAGCACCGTGTCGCTGAGGAACGCGTGGAGCTGGCGGAGGTTGTCCGGCCCGCCCTCGGCGAGGTAGCGGTGCGCCTCCGCGGCGACCCCCATCGGCACCGACGACAGCTCCATCAGCTCGGCGCTCGGCGTCTGCTCGCCGCCGAGCACGACGACGGGCGTGCCCGTGGCTGCGATGCGGGTGAAGCCGGAGCATAGGTCCTGCGGCGAGCCCAGCAGCCGGCCGACGACGAGGTCGCAGCCCTCGAACACCTCGGCCATCGACTGGTGGCCGGGCCGCGCCGGGTTGGCCAGGACGTAGTCGGCGCCGGACGCTCGCGCGCTCAGCAGGTCGGTGTCGGACGTGGACAGCAGCGCGATGCGCACGGTTTCCTCCCGGGGGTTCTCGCCCCTCGTCGTCGGATCCCGCGTGGACCAGTGTCTGGCTGGGACCGGTGATGCTGGCCCTCACAGTGGCGGAACCGCCCCGGACTCGCACCGGGTTCCTGGGTTCCACGCAGGTGGCCCGCGCAGCCTAGCGGGTCGCTCGTGCCAAGATCGCCGTCGTGACCGCGCGGACCCGAGGCGACCTCTGCCCGGGCGTCTTCCGTCCCTGGCCGGCCGACGACGGAGCGCTCGTCCGCCTCCGCATCCCCGGCGGCCACCTCACCCGGACGACGCTCCTGGCGCTCCTCGACGTCGCCGAGACGTACGGCGACGGCCGGGTGCACCTGACCAGGCGCGCGAACCTCCAGCTCCGCGGCCTTCCTCTGTCAGACGGTGCCGTCCCCGCCGAGGTCGTGTCCGCGGTCCGCGGCACCGGACTCCTCCCGCACCCGGACCACGAGCTGGTCCGCAACATCCTCGTCTCACCGCTGACGGGGCTGGCCGGGGGCCGCGCCGACCTGCGGCCGGTGACCGCCGAGCTCGACGAGCGCATCTGCGCGACCCCGTCGCTCGCCGCGCTGCCCGGCCGCTTCCTCGTCGTCCTCGACGACGGTCGCGGCGACGTCGCCGGGCGCTCGTGCGACCTCGGACTGGTCGCCCTGTCACGCGACGAGGCCCAGCTCCGCATCGGCTCCACCGGCTGGGGACCGGTGGTCGCACTGCACGAGGCCGCCGCCCGGCTCACCGGCCTGGCTCGCGCGTTCCAGCAGGTTCGCGGCCGCGGCGACGACGCCGCCTGGCACGTCGACGAGCTGCCCGTCCCGCCGGCCTGGCAGCCGCCGGACCCGCGCGCCCTGGTCGGCTCTGCTCCGCCGGCGTACGGACACCTCACGGGGGACGTCGTGCACCTGGAGGTCCCGGGCGGGGTCCTGGACCGCGGACGTGCGGCCGACCTGCCCGAGCAGCTGGTCGTCACACCCTGGAAGTCCCTCGTCACCACGGGTTGACCACCGACACCGGGAAGGCAGTTCGGGTGCCGCCGGGCGACGGCCACGCTCAGCCCGCACGCTCGCGCCGCGAGCTGCCCGCCGTCACGCCAGCGCGTACGGCGGGACCAGCAGCGCCGTGTCGGCCGCGCGGACCCGCCTGCCCTAGGCTGCCCCCGTCACGCGACGCAGGAACCCGGTGCGAGTCCGGGGCGGTTCCGCCACTGTCAGTCCCTCCAGCCGGATCGGAGGGGCGAGCCAGACACTGCGCGCGCGGCGTACCTGCCACCCAGGGGCGCGAACCCCGAGGAGCCGTGATGACCCTGCTTGCCCGCCCGACCCGGCGCTACGACTACGTCGCCGACGGGGCCGCGATCTACGACGAGTCGTTCGCGACCATCCGCCGCGAGGCCACCTTCGACCACCTGCCGGCCGACGCCGAGCGCGTCGCCGTCCGGATGGTGCACGGCACCGGCCAGACCGACCTCGCCCACGACCTGGTCGTCCACCCGGGCCTGGTGGCCGCGGCCCGTACGGCGCTCGAGGCGGGCGCGCCGATCCTCACCGACGCCCACATGGTCGCCAGCGGCGTGACCCGCGCCCGCCTCCCCCGCGACAACGAGGTGCTCTGCGCGCTCCGGGACCGGCGTACCCCCGAGCTCGCGCTGGCGTTGGGCACCACCCGGTCCGCCGCCGCGCTGTCGCTGCTGGCCGACCGCCTCGAGGGCTCGGTCGTCGCCATCGGCAACGCCCCCACCGCGCTCTTCCACCTCCTGGAGATGCTGCTCGACGGCGCGCCGCGACCGGCCGCGATCATCGGGGTCCCCGTCGGCTTCATCGGCGCCGCCGAGTCCAAGCAGGCGCTGGAGGACGCCCCGGCAGACTGGGGGCTCGACATCCCGTTCCTCACGGTGCGCGGCCGCCGCGGCGGCTCGGCCATGGCCGCCTCCGCCCTGAACGCCCTCGCCCAGGAGCGGGAGTGACCGGGCGGCCGGAGGGCCGGCTCTACGGGGTGGGCCTCGGCCCCGGCGACCCCGAGCTGATCACCCGCAAGGCCGCGCGGCTCATCGGGTCGGCCGACGTGGTCGCCTTCCACGCCGGCGTCGGCAAGACGTCGAACGCCCGCACGATCGCCGCCGACCTCGTCCCGGCCACGGCGATCGAGGAGGAGCTGCGCTACCCCGTGACCACGGGCACCACTGCGCACCCGGGCGGGTACGCCGGCGCGATGGCGGAGTTCTACGAGGAGTGCGCGTCCCGGCTGGCCGCCCACCTGTCGGCCGGGCGCACGGTCGTGGTGCTGGCCGAGGGCGACCCCCTCTTCTACGGCTCGTTCATGTACCTCCACGACCGGCTCTCGCCGCGCTTCGAGACCGAGGTCGTGCCCGGCGTGCCGGCCTTCGCCGCCGCGACCGCCGTCCTCGCCTCGCCGCTCGTGCGGCAGACCGACGTGCTGACCGTGCTGCCCGGCACCCTGCCGGTCCCCGAGCTCGCCCGCCGCCTCGCCGACACCGACGGCGCGATCATCATGAAGCTCGGCCGCCGCTTCCCCGGCGTCGTCGACGCCCTGCGCCAGGCCGGCCGCCTCGAGCACGCGCTGTACGTCGAGCGCGCCTCGATGCCCGCCGAGCGCTGGATGCCCGTCGTCGACGTCGACCCCGCGTCCGTCCCGTACTTCTCGCTGATCGTCGTCCCCGGCGACTCCAGGGCCGCCCACCCCCACGGCCGCCGCCGATCCGGGTCGAGTGCGCGCGCGGTAGCGGTCGACGCGGAGCCGCGCACTCGACTCCTCGTCGTCGGCCTCGGCCCCGGACCCGACCGCTGGCTCACCCCGGAGGCGGCCGAGGCGCTGCGCACCGTCGACCACGTCGTCGGCTACGCCCCGTACGTCGACCGCGTCCCGCAGCGCGAGGGCCTCACCCGCCACGCGTCGGGCAACACCGTCGAGGTCGACCGCGCCCGCCTCGCCCTCGACCTCGCGAGCACGGGCGAGCGCGTCGCCGTCGTCTCCGGCGGGGACGCCGGGGTCTTCGGGATGGCCAGCGCGGTGTTCGAGGCCGCCGCCGCCCGAGCAGAGGAGGGGCTGCCGGACGTGCCCGTCGAGGTCCTTCCCGGCGTCAGCGCGGTCCAGGCCGTCGCGGCCCGGGCCGGCGCCCCAGTCGGCGCGGACTTCGCAGTGGTCTCGCTGAGCGACCGGCTCAAGCCGTGGCCGGTGATCGAGAGGCGCCTGCGCGCGATCGCCGAGGCCGACCTCGTGCTCGCGGTCTACAACCCCGCCTCGCGCAGCCGCACCACCCAGGTCGCCGACCTGCAGAAGCTGTTCCTCGAGCACCGCAGCCCCGACACGGTCGTGGTGGTCGGTCGCGACGTCGGCCGCGCCGAGGAGTCGCTGACCGTGACCACCCTCGCCGAGCTGGAGGCCGACACCATCGACATGAAGTGCCTGCTGATCGTCGGCGCCTCGTCGACCACCGTGACCGCGGCCGGCCGGGTCTGGACGCCTCGCTTCGTGGAGGAGCGGTGAGCGTCCACTTCGTCGGCGCCGGCCCGGGCGCGGCCGACCTGATCACCCTGCGGGCGGCGTCGCTCCTCGCGGCCGCCGACGTCGTGCTCTACCCGGGGACCTACCTCGACGCCGAGGTCCTCTCCCACTGCCCGGACGCCCGCCTCGTCGACACCCAGACCCTCGACCTCGACCGGATCACGTCGGTGATGGTCGACGCCTCGGCCGAGGGCTTCGAGGTCGTCCGCCTCACCTCCGGCGACCCGTCCCTCTACTCCGCCCTCGCCGAGCAGACCGCCCGCCTCGACGCCGCCGGGGTCGCGTGGGACGTGTGCCCGGGAGTCCCGGCGTACGCCGCCGCTGCCGCCGCGGTCGGCCGCGAGCTCACCGTCCCGCTGGTCGCGCAGTCGGTCGTGCTGACCCGCACCCAGGCCCGCTCCACCGCAATGCCGGAGTCCGAGTCGCTGGCGGCCTTCGCCGCCACGCGCGCCACGCTCGTGCTCCACCTCGCGATCACCAGGACGCGCGAGCTCGCCGCGTCGCTGGTCGACGAGTACGGCGCCGACTGCCCCGCCGTCGTCGTCCACCACGCCTCGCAGCCCGACGAGTTCGTCCTCCGCGGCACGCTCTCCGACATCGCCGAGCAGGTGGAGGCGGCCGGCCTCAGGCAGGCCGCCGTGATCCTCGTCGGCCGGGCGTTGGCCCGCGACGGCGCCGAGTCCTGGCTCTACCAGGCCGACCGCCTGCGGGCGTCAGCGGAGTCCTGAGCCGGACCTCCGACGGAGCCGAGCGGCGTAGCGGCGGCGGCATGGTCTGGTCCAGTTCTCAACCACTCGGCAACAGGACAGCCACCGCGCGGCGCGCAACGGACACAAGAGATCCATTCGTCGTGGGTGGGAGTCCCCGCCGACCGAGTGTGCGGACATACGCATCGTGTCGCGATGCCCCGCACTCCTTCGGAGGAGACATGCACAAGCACAGCAAGCTGGGAGGCGCCGCACTCGCCGTCACCGTGGGGATCACGTCGGCGCTTCTCGTCGCCGCGCCGGCGGAGGCCGCCAAGCCGACCCGCATCAAGGGTCTCGTCGCCACGGCGGACGGGGTCGGCCTCGCCGGCATCGTCGTGACGACCCTCGCCGACCCCACGGGCACCGGCCAGTGGGTGCCGGTGGACGACGCGGTCACCGGCATCGACGGGAAGTACAACGTCGGCAAGCTCGACGACGGCTGGTACCGCGTGCGGTTCGACGACCCCACCGGCGCCTACGCCACGGAGTTCCACCACGACGCCACGCGCATCGAGTCCGCGACGCCGGTGGACCTGACGAACGGCGGCATGCCGACGCTCGCCACGGCGTACCTCGACGGAGCGGCCCACCTGCTCGGGACGGTGTCCGGCAGCGACGGCAACCCCGTCGCCGGCGCCGAGGTGACGGCGTACGTCGTCCAGGGCGCCGCCTGGACGTCCTTCCGGACCGTGGTGGCCGGACCCGACGGCGCCTACGACGTGGGCGGCCTCCCGGCGGGCGACTACACGCTCGGCTTCCGCGACCCGGCCTCGGGCGTCACCGAGTACTGGAACGACCGGCACACGATCAGCGAGGCCGACCCGGTGACGGTCCCCAGCGTCGACCGCTACGACGTCGAGCTGGCCACGCCGGGCACGCCGCAGGAGCCCACGCCGGAGCCGGACCCCACGCCCACGACGCCGGACCCGGCGCCCGCGCCGACCGTCGCGGCGACGCCTATCACGACGACCACCGCGACGCCCGCCACCACGTCCCCGGCCCCCGCCGCGTTGAGCGTGGTCAGGAAGCCGCGGATCAGGGGGCTGGTCAAGGTCGGCCAGCGCCTGCGGGTCACCAAGGGGACCTGGAACGCCCCCTCGCTCACGCGCAAGGTGCAGTGGCTGGCGAACGGCAAGGTGATCACGAAGGCGACCAAGACCCGCCTGCGCCTCACTCGCAAGCTCCTCGGCAAGCGGATCTCCGTGCGCGTGGTCGCCACGGCTGCAGGGCACACGCCCGTCACCGTCACGACGCGGCGGACCAAGAAGGTCGCGGGCTGACACCGACGAGCTGCCGTCCCGCCGTCCCGCCGTCCCGTTCCCGGGGAGCGGGACGGCGGCGACGCGGACACCGCTCGCCGCCCCGAGGCGGCGGCGTGCCGCTGCCGGTCATCGGCCAGGCGTGCCGGTCCAGGCCCACTGCGTCACCGTCCGGGCGGGCGTCCAGCCGGTGAAGGTGCCGATGGGAGCGGCGGTCTCGACGCCGATCCGGGTGAGCTCGCCGCCGTGGTCGGCGTACGCCTGGGCCAGCAGTGCCTCGGTCTCCACCGTGACGCCGTGGACCACCAGGCGGCCACCGGGCCTGATCGAGGCCAGGCAGCTCTCGAGGACGCCCTCGCGTGTGGCGCCGCCCCCCACGAACACCGCGTCCGGGCGTTCGAGGCCGGACAGCGCCGAGGGGGCACGGCCCTGCACGACCTGGAGGTCGGGGACGCCGAGGGCTGACGCGTTGCGGGCGATCCGGGCGGCTCGTCCCGGGTCGGACTCGATGGCGATCGCGCGGCAGGTGGGGTGCGAGCGCATCCACTCGATGCCGACCGAGCCGGCTCCGGCGCCGACGTCCCAGAGGAGCTGGCCGGGGGCGGGCATGAGGCGGGCGAGGGCGGAGGCTCGCAGGTCGCGCTTGGTGAGCTGGCCGTCGTTCTCGTAGGCGTCGTCGGGGAGTCCGGGCGACCAGGAGGCGAGGCCGTCCCCGGAGACCTCGACGGCGACGACGTTCAGCGCCGGGGAGTCCAAGGACCACGAGGACGCGACGCCCGACACCGAGGCTTCCGACGACGAGCCGAGGTCGCCGAGCACGGTCATCCGTGACGCACCCCAGCCGGAGGACGTCAGCAGCGCAGCCACCGACGCGGGGGTCGAGGCGTCCGACGACAGCACCAGGACCCGGCGGCCCGGCGCCAGGGCCGGCACCAGCCGCTCCAGGGGCCGGCCGACCAGCGACACGACCTCGCACGACTCCGCCGACCACCCCATCCGCGCCCGGGCCAGCGCGACCGACGACACCGCCGGCACCACCCGCACCGGCGCGCCGAGGGCGAGCAGGGTCGAGGCGATCCCCGACACCAGCGGGTCGCCCGACGCCAGCGCGACGACGCGACGCCCGGCGTACCCAGCGAGGAGGCCGGGGAGAGCCGACGACAGCGGCGACGGCCACGGCACCCGCTCCTGTCCGTCGACGGACGGCACCAGCGACAGGTGCCGCGCCCCGCCCCACAGCACCGGCGCCTCCAGCACCAGCGAGCGCGACGACCCGGGGAGGCCGGCCCAGCCGTCGGCGCCGATCCCGACGACCACGACCTCGCTGGGCACCCCGCTGGCGGACATGGCCGCAGACGCTATCGTGACGCGCACCAGGCGAGAGGTGCCCCGAACTCTGGGGAGAATCTGGGAAGCCGGTGAGAATCCGGCACAGGGCCCGCTGCGGTGACTCGCGACGTCGAACATGGCGATGGCGAGAAGTCCGAAGACCGGCCTCCCGCCGTCCATGAAGCTGGCAACGAGAGCGGGAGCCCCCATGCCACTGCAGTACCCCCTGTCCGCCGTCGTCCCCTCGCGGGACACCGGGGACGACATGACCCTCGCCCTCGTGCTCACGACCATCTCCCCCGAGGTCGGCGGCGTCCTCGTGCGCGGCGAGAAGGGCACGGCGAAGTCCACGACCGTCCGGGCCCTCGCGTCCGTGCTGCCGCCGATCGAGGTGGTCGCCGGCGACCGGTTCTCCTCAGCCCCCGGCGAGACCTCGCCGGACGGCCCGGCGCCCGATCAGGCATGGCCGCTCGACGCCGAGACCGAGACCCGGCCCGTACGCCTCGTCGAGCTGCCCGTCGGCGCCACCGAGGACCGCGTGCTCGGCTCGCTGCACCTGTCCAAGGTGCTTGCCGACGGCGTCGCCGAGTACGAGCCCGGCCTGCTCGCCCGCGCCCACCGCGGCATCCTCTACGTCGACGAGGTCAACCTGCTGCACGACCACCTCGTCGACCTGCTGCTCGACGCCGCCGCGATGGGCCGCTCCACCGTCGAGCGCGACGGCGTCTCGGTCGCGCACGCCGCCCGCTTCGTCCTCGTCGGCACGATGAACCCCGAGGAGGGCGAGCTCCGCCCCCAGCTCCTCGACCGCTTCGGCCTCACCGTCGAGATCGCCGCGCCGCGCGACCCGCGGCTGCGCGCCGAGGTCGTGCGCCGCCGGCTGGCCTTCGACGCCGAGCCCGAGGCCTTCGTCGCGTCGTACGCCGACGCCGAGCGCGCGCTGACCGACCGCATCGCGGCCGCCCGCACGCTGCTGCCCGAGGTCGCGCTCACCGACGCGGTGCTCACCAAGGTCGCCGAGGTCTGCGCCGCCTTCGAGGTCGACGGGATGCGCGCCGACATCGTCACCACGCGTACGGCGATCGCGCACGCCGCCTGGAACGGACGCACGCACGTCACGAGGGCCGACATCCGGCAGGCCGCGCTGCTCGCGCTGCCGCACCGGCGACGGCGAAACCCGTTCGACGCGCCGGGACTCGACGAGGAGCTGCTCGACGAGGTGCTGGGCGACGAGGAGCCGGACCCCGAGCCGCCGGCACCGGACCCGGAGCGTCACGAGGACGGGTCGTCCGAGGAGCCGGACTCCCCGACGTCCGAGGGTCCCGCCGACGGCAGCCGAGCCGACAGCGACCCGGGACGTCCTGAGGATCCGCGCTACGAGCCGGAGGATTCCCTGACGTCCGCCGAGTCCCCCGACGTCGAGCCGCCGAGCGACCCCCGTGCGGGTGCGCTCGCGCCGACGTCGGTCGTCGGGGCGGCCGATCCGTACAAGGTCCGCCGGCTCGAGGTCACCGGCACCGGAGCCGGGGAGTCCGGCAGGCGGAGCCGCGCGCTCACCACGAACGGCCGGAGGGCCGGCGTCGACCCCACCGGCACCGGCGGGCTGCACCTCGTCGAGACGATCCGCGCCGCCGCGCCGCACCAGCGGAGCAGGGGCCGGAGCGACGGCCGACTGAGGTTCGAGACGAGCGACCTCAGGACCGCCCGGCGCGAGGGCCGCGAGGCCAACCTCGTCCTCTTCTGCGTCGACGCCTCCGGATCGATGGCCGCGCGCAAGCGGATGGAGCAGGTCAAGACCGCCATCCTCAGCCTGCTGCTCGACGCCTACCAGCGCCGCGACAAGGTCGGGCTGGTCACCTTCCGCGCCGACTCGGCCGACGTCGCGCTGCCGCCGACCCACTCGGTCGACATCGCAGCGTCGCGCCTCGCCGAGCTGCCGGCGGGTGGGCGTACCCCCCTCGCCGAGGGCCTGCTGCGGGCGGCGGAGGTGCTGCGCGTGGAGCGGGTCCGTGACCCGAGGCGCCGTCCCCTGCTGATCGTCGTCACCGACGGGCGGGCGACGCACGGCCCGGACGCGGTCGGACGGAGCCGGCAGGCAGCCGCCTGGATCGCCGAGCAGCAGACCACCACCGTCGTCGTCGACTGCGAGCAGGGCCCGATGCGGTTGGGTCTCGCCGGACACCTCGCGGCGACCATGCGGGCCACCCACCTGCCGCTCGCCGACGTCAGCGCCGACGCCCTCACCAGCGTGGCGCGTGTCGCATGAGCCTCCCCCCGAGCACGGACCTGTACGACGTCATCGCCCGCCGGCGCGACGTACGCGCCGAGTTCAGCGGTGAGGCGATCGACTGCGACGTCCTGCGGCGCGTGCTGGACGCCGCGCACAGCGCACCGAGCGTCGGGCACTCCCAGCCGTGGGACTTCGTCCTCGTCGCCGACGAGGGCAGGCGGAGCACGTTCGCCGAGCACGTCGAGACCGAGCGGCGGGTCTTCGCCGACCAGCTGGCGGGCGAGCGGCGCGAGAGGTTCGAGCGGATCAAGGTCGAGGGCATCCGCGAGTCCGGCCTCGGTGTCGTCGTCACCTACGACAGCAGCCGCGGCGGGCAGCACGTGCTCGGCCGCCACGCGATCGCCGACACCGGCCTCTACTCCACCTGCCTGGCCATCCAGAACCTCTGGCTCGCCGCGACCGCCGAGGGCCTCGGCGTCGGGTGGGTGTCGTTCTACCGCGAGGAGTTCCTCGCCGACCTCGTCGGCCTGCCCGACGGCGTACGCCCCGTCGCCTGGCTCTGCCTCGGGCCGGTCACGCAGCTGCAGGACGTCCCCGACCTCGTGCGCCACGGCTGGCGCACGGGCCGGTCCCTCGACGACGCCGTCCACCTCGAGACCTGGAGGTCCTGAATGCCGCAGGGAGTGCCGACCACCGTCCCCGACGACGGCCTGACCACCCGCCAGCGCCGCAACCGCCCGCTGCTCGCCGTCCACACCGGCGACGGCAAGGGCAAGTCGACCGCTGCCTTCGGCCTCGCGCTGCGCGGCTGGAACCAGGGCTTCGACATCGGGGTGTTCCAGTTCGTGAAGTCGGCGAAGTGGCGCATCGGAGAGCAGACCGTCCTCGAGCGCCTCGGCCGGCTCCACGAGGAGACCGGCGAGGGCGGGCCCGTCGCGTGGCACAAGATGGGCTCCGGCTGGTCGTGGTCGCGCAAGGGCGGCACCGACGAGGACCACGCCGCCGACGCCGCCGAGGGCTGGGCCGAGATCACCCGCGCGCTCGCCGAGGAGCGGCACGACCTCTACGTGCTCGACGAGTTCACCTACCCGATGAAGTGGGGCTGGGTCGACGTCGACGAGGTCGTGGCCACGCTGACCGACCGGCCCGGGCGGCAGCACGTCGTGATCACCGGCCGGTACGCCGACCCGCGCCTCCTCGACGCCGCCGACCTCGTCACCGAGATGACCAAGGTCAAGCACCCGATGGACGTCGGGCAGAAGGGTCAGCGGGGCATCGAGTGGTGACCCGCCTCCCCCGGCTGGTCGTCGCCGCGCCCGCCTCCGGACACGGCAAGACCACCGTCGCCACCGGGCTCATGGCCGCGCTCGCCCGCGCCGGTCACAAGGTGAGCGGCCACAAGGTCGGCCCCGACTACATCGACCCCGGCTACCACGCGCTCGCCACCGGCCGCCCCGGCCGCAACCTCGACCCGCACCTCGTCGGCGAGGAGCGGCTCGTGCCGCTGCTGCTGCACGGTGCCGCCGGCGCGGACCTCGCGATCGTCGAGGGGGTGATGGGGCTGTACGACGGCCGGATCGGCGGGGACGGGTTCGCGTCGACGGCGCACGTCGCGGCGGTCACCCGCACGCCGGTCGTGCTGGTGGTCGACATCTCGTCGGCGTCGCGCACCATCGCCGCGACGATCCACGGTCTCTGCACCTGGGGCGCGCCCCCGGTCGACGTCGTGGGGGTGGTCCTCAACAAGGCCGGCTCCGAGCGGCACGCGCAGGAGGTCGTCCGGTCCATCGGCGACCGGGTACCGGTGCTCGGGATCCTGCAGCGCGACGACGGCATCGAGGCGCCGTCGCGGCACCTGGGGCTGGTGCCCGCCGCGGAGCGGGCCGACGCGGCGGCGGCGCTGGACCGGCTGGCCGCGCAGATCGGCGAGGCCGTCGACCTCGAGCGGGTCGTACGGCTGGCGTCCGCCGCGCCGGACCTCCCCGAGGCCCCGTGGCACCCCTCGGTAGTCCACCGGGAAGTGGCTGCCAGCGAGGGTCCGGGACGACCGTCTCCCGGTGGACTACCCGGGAGGGGGGCGAGGATCGCGGTCGCCGGCGGACGCGCGTTCACCTTCCGGTACGCCGAGACCGTCGAGCTGCTGGAGGCCGCCGGGGCGGAGGTCGTCGACCTCGACCCCCTCACCGACACCCGGCTGCCGGAGGGCACGACCGGGCTCTACCTCGGCGGCGGCTTCCCCGAGATGCACGCCGTCGAGCTGGGCGCCAACGAGCGCCTCCGGCGCGACATCCGTACGGCGATCGCGCGGGGCCTGCCGACCGTGGCCGAGTGCGCCGGGCTGCTCTACCTCTGCGAGTCGGTGCAGGGCCCCGACGGCCCGCCCGTGCCGATGGTCGGCGCGATCGAGGCGACGGCCGCGATGGCGCCGCGGCTCACGCTGAGCTACCGCACCGCCACCGCGCCGGCCGACAACCTCCTGGCCCGCGCCGGCGACGTGGTCACCGGTCACGAGTTCCACCGCACCCACCTCACCCGTCTCCACCAGGGCGACCCGGCGTGGCTGGTGCCCGACCCGGCGGGCGTCGCGACCACCCGCCTGCACGCGTCGTACCTCCACACCCACTGGGCCGGCCATCCCCGCCTCGCGCGGCGGTTCGTCGAGGCGGCCGCCGCGTTCCGGGGCCCCGACCTCCGCCACCACGGCGACAGGGACGCCGCGCCCGGACTGGTCGACCTCGCCGTCAACGTCTTCGACGGTCCGCGCCCCGCCTGGCTCGACCGGGCCCTCGCCGACAGCCTCGCCGAGGCCGGGTCCTACCCCGACGCCCGCGACGCCGAGGCGGCGGTCGCGCGGCGCCACGGCCGGAGCGCCGACGACGTCCTCGCCACCGCCGGCGCCGCGGAGGCGTTCACCCTGCTCGCCCGGCTCCGCGAGTGGCGCCACCCGGTCGTCGTGCACCCGCAGTTCACCGAGCCCGAGGTGGCGCTCCGCAGCGCCGGACACACGCCGGGCCAGGTCCTGCTGACCCGGAAGGACGGCTTCCGGCTGCGGCCCGAGGAGGTCCCCGACGACGCCGACCTCGTGGTCATCGGCAACCCGACCAACCCGACCGGCGTACGCCACCCGGCCGAGGCGATCACGGCGCTGGCGCGGGACGGCCGGCTGGTCGTCGTGGACGAGGCCTTCCTCGACGACGACGTCGAGACGCTGGCCGACCGGCGGCTCGAGGGGATCGTGGTCCTCCGCAGCCTCACCAAGCTGTGGTCGATCCCCGGGATCCGCGCCGGCTACGTCCTGGCCGAGCCGGCGGTCGTACGCCGGCTGCGCGACCTCCAGACGCCGTGGTCGGTCTCCGCGCCGGCGATCGCCGCCCTCGTCGCGACGAGCACCCCGCACGCGCAGGACGAGGCCCGCAGGAGGGCCGACGAGCTGGCGACGCGACGCGCGCACCTCGAGGCCGGGCTCCGCGAGCTCGGGATCGAGACCGTCGCCAGCACGGCGCCGTTCGTCCTCGCCCGCACCGGTCCGGGCAGCCGGGAAGCCCTGCTGCGCCGCGGTCTCGCGGTCCGCAGGGCCGACACGTTCCCCGGGCTGGGCGAGGAGTGGGTCCGCATCAGCGCCCGCCGGGCGGCGGTGACCGACGAGCTCCTCGGTGCGCTACGCTCGCTCCACCCAGTCCCGAGGAAGCCGGTGGGAATCCGGCGCAGTGGCGCTACTGTGACATCGCTCCGAGGCAACGCGGAGCGGTGAAGTCAGACCCGACGGACTGGAAGTCACTCCCATCGACCCGGGACGCTTTCATCCCGAAGGAGGAACCATGGCGCACGCCATCTCCAGCCCTGCCTCGATCTCCGGTGCGGGCTCCGCGCCGTCCGACCTCGCCATCCCCGTCCGCGAGCTGGCCCCCTGGCTGGTCCTGGGCGCCCTGCTCGCCCTGTCGGTCCTCGTGCTGATCAGCTCGGTGCAGGGCGCGATCACGATCCCCGAGGGCACCGCGATCCACGAGTGGGTCCACGACGGCCGGCACCTGCTCGGCTTCCCCTGCCACTGACGTGCGCGGGTTGAGCACCCGGACCTTCCTGGTCCACGGTCTGCTCGCTGGTCTCCTCGCCGGTCTCGCCGCGTTCGTCGTGGCGTACGCCGTCGGCGAGCCGCACGTCGACAGGGCCATCGCGCTCGAGACCGGTGCCGCCGACGAGGCCGCCGGCGCCCCGGCGCCCGACGGGCACGACCACACGCACGAGCACGCCGCCGCGGACGGCCACTCCCACGGCGAGGACGCCGCGGTGTCGCGCACCACCCAGTCGACCTGGGGCCTGGCCACCGGCACCCTCGCCATCGGCGTCGTCCTCGGCGGCCTCACCGGCCTCCTGTCCGCAGCGGGGCTGGGCCGCCTCGGCTCCCTGCGGCCGGCGGCCAGCACCGCGCTGGTCGCCCTGCTGGGCGCGGTGTCGTTCAGCCTCGTGCCGTTCCTCAAGTACCCCGCCACCCCGCCCGCCGTCGGCTCCGGCGAGACCGTCGACAGCCGCACCGCGCTCTACTTCGGGTTCGTCGCGGTGTCGCTGGTCGCGGTCGTCGCCGCCGTCGCCGCCGCCCGGCGGGCGATGCACCGGTGGGGCGCGGTCCCCGCCGTCGTCGCGGGCCTGGCGACGTACGTCGCTGCGGTGACGGTCGCGGCGCTCGCGTTCCCGAAGGTCGACGAGCTGGGCACCTTCCCGGCCGGCGTCCTGTGGGACTTCCGCGTCGCGTCGCTGCTGACGCTGCTGGCGACGTGGGTGGTGATCGGCGCGGCGCTCACGGTGCTGGTCGACCGCACGTGGCGGCGGCAGGCCGCGGTGGAGGCGCAGCGCGCGTTCGCCGCGTCGCTCTGACGGCGGGCTGAGAAAGGTGAGCCGCGCGCCAGCCGGCCGGGCCGTCGGCATCGTGCTCGGCCACCTCGCCGACCGGCGCTTCGGCGACCCGCGCCGCGGGCACCCCGTCGCGCTCTTCGGCCGGGTCGCGACCGCCCTCGAGGAGCGGACGTACGCCGACGCGCGCGGCCGTGGCGCCGTCCACCTCGCCCTCCTGGTCGGGGCCGTCGCGGGAGGCGGCCTCGTCCTGGAGCGGCGAGTGGCGGAACGCCCGCTCACCCACGCGCTGGTCACCGCGGCGGCGACGTGGACGGTCCTCGGCGGCACGTCGCTGGGGCGCGAGGCCCGAGCGGTCCACGGCCACCTCGACGCCGGCGACCTGCCGGCCGCCCGGCGGCGGCTGACGCACCTCGTCGGCCGCGATACCTCCGTCCTCGACGAGGCCGAGGTCAGCCGGGCGGCCGTGGAGTCCGTCGCGGAGAACACCTCCGACGCCGTCGTCGCCCCGCTGGTGTGGGGAGCGGTGCTCGGCGTGCCCGGCCTCCTCGGCTACCGCGCCGCGAACACCCTCGACGCCATGGTCGGCCACCGCGGGGCGCGCTACGGCCGCTTCGGGTGGGCCTCGGCGCGCCTCGACGACCTGCTCAACCTGCCCGGGGCGCGGCTCAGCGGCCTGCTGGCCGCGGTGCTCGCCCCGGTCGTGGGCGGGCGACCGGCTGCCGCCGTCACCGCCTGGGCCCGCGACGCGCGGCGCCACCCGAGCCCCAACGCCGGCGTGGTCGAGGCCGCGTTCGCCGGCGCGCTCGGCGTACGGCTCGGGGGGCGCAACCACTACGCCCACGGCATCGAGGACCGCGTGCTGCTCGGCGACGGGCCGGCGCCCGGCCGGGACGACATCGCCCGCGCGGTGCGGCTCGCCGACGCGGTGGGCGCCGCGGCCGTGGCGGTCGCGGCGCTGGTCGCGTGGCGGGCCCGACCGGGTCGGGTGCGCGTCTAGGCGAACGGGTTCGGCAGGGCTCCCGGCAGCCCGGCGAGCAGCTCGCGCGCCCGCGCGGCGTGCTTGTTCTCGACGAGCACCTCGTACTTCGTCGCGACCACCTGGGTGACCGAGGAGAAGTCGCGCTGCCCGCGGGTGAAGGCGTAGCCGATGAGCGCCCAGACCAGGCCGAAGGTCGCGCCCATGAAGGCGGTGCTCAGCAGCACCTGCCACAGGTCGGAGGTGGTGAACAGCGCGAAGATCAGCCCGACGAAGACGCCGAACCAGAGGCCGGACAGGATGCCGCCGACCGCAATCCGGGCCCACGTGAGCCGGCCGGTGATGCGCTCGATGCGCTTGAGGTCGGTGCCCACGATCATCAGCTGGTCGACGGGGAACTCCGCGTCGGCGAGGAAGTCGACGGTCCTCTGCGCGGCGGCGTAGTCGTCGTAGACCGCCAGCGACTGCGGGAACTGCAGCTTCACGGGCGAGGCGGGGGTGAGGCCCGGTGTCGACATGTCACCACGATACGTGCGGCACGCAGGCTCAGGACGTCCGGCGCAGGACCCACTCCGCGGCGGCGGCCGCGTCGGGCACGGTCGCCACGCCGGGCACCTCCGGCTGCCGGCGTACGACGACCACGGGCACGCCCAACTGCCCGGCCGCCTCCATCTTGGGCCAGGTGTGGCGGCCGCCGGAGTCCTTGGTCACCAGCACGTCCACCCCGTGCTCGCCGAACAGCTCCAGCTCCCCGGCGAGGTGGTACGGCCCCCGGTCCAGCAGCACCAGCCACGACGCCGGCACCTCGACCTCCGGCGGGTCGACCACACGGGCGACGGCGCGGTGCCCGGCCAGCGGCCCGACGAGCTCGGCCAGGGGCTGGCGCCCGACGGTGAGCAGCGGGCGGCGGCCCAGCGACGCGGCGAGCGCGGCCGCGGTCGCGTGGTCGTCGACCCAGTGCCAGTCCTCCGCGCCGGGCGCGTCGCCCCAACCCGGTCGCGCCAGCCGGAGCAGCGGGACGCCGGAGGCCGCGCACGCCGCGGCGGCGTTGGCGGAGATGCCCTCGGCGAACGGGTGGGTCGCGTCGACCACCGCGGTGGCGCGGTGCTCCGCGAGCCACGACCTGAGGCCGTCGACCCCGCCGAAGCCACCCGAGCGCACCTCGCCGACCGGCAGCCGCGGGCGCTCGACCCGACCCGCGAGCGACGACACGACGCGCACGCCCGCCTCGTCCAGGAGCGCCGCGAGCTCGCGCGCCTCCCCCGTGCCGCCGAGCAGCAGGACCGTCATCGCGACGCCCCCGGCTCGAGCGCCGGCAGCCCGGCAGGCGCTCCGGACGTCGCGAGGTCGAGCAGGGCGTCGAGGTCGAGGTGCTCCTCGGCCAGGTCGCCGAGCAGGTCGAGCCGGCGCTCGCGCATCTCCGCGAAGCCGACGTCGCCCGGCTCGTACGCCGCCCCGGCCGCGGTGGCGACCTCGGTGAGCAGCGCCCGGCGGAAGTCGTCGCCCTCCAGGCTGCCGTGCCACATGGTCCCGAAGACCGCACCGGCCCGGGCGCCGCCGAGGAACTCCTCGCCGCCGTGGCGGGTGGTCCGGCCGTGGTGGATCTCGTAGCCGTGGGCGTCGGCGCCGAGCGCGGTGCCGGTCGGGAGCCGCAGCACCTTGTCCGCCGCGAACGTCGTCGTCACGTCGAGCAGGCCCAGGCCCGCCTCGTCCGCGCCCGTCGCGCCCTCCACGCCGTCGGGGTCGAGGATCCGCCGCCCGAGCATCTGGAAGCCGCCGCAGATCCCGAGCACCGGCCTGCCCGCGCGGGCGTGGTCCGCGACCGCGCGGTCGAGTCCGCGGGCGCGCAGCCACTCGAGGTCCGCCAGCGTGGCACGCGTGCCCGGCAGGACGACGAGGTCCGCGCCGGCGAGCGCGCGGGCGTCGGACGCGAACGTGACGTCCACCCCTGGCTCGATGCCCAGCGCGTCGACGTCGGTGAAGTTGGAGATCCGCGGCAGGCGGACCACCGCGACGCGCAGGCGCGCGTCCGCATCGGTCGCGCGGCGCCCGCCGAGGTTGAGCGCGTCCTCGGAGTCGAGCCAGAGGTCCGGGTGCCAGGGCAGCACGCCGTACACCTCGCGCCCGGTCAGCGACGTGAGCTCCTCGAGGCCCGGGCGCAGCAGTCCCACGTCGCCGCGGAACTTGTTGACCACGAAGCCGGCGACGAGCGCCTGGTCGGCCGCGGACAGCAGGGCGAGGGTGCCGAACATCGCCGCGAACACGCCGCCGCGGTCGATGTCGCCGACGACCACCGTGGGGACCGCGCCGTGCCGCGCCAGCCCCATGTTGACGTAGTCGCCGGCGCGCAGGTTGATCTCGGCCGGGCTGCCCGCCCCCTCCACGACGACGAGCTCGTGGCGCGAGCGCAGGTCGTCGAAGGCGGCGTACGCCGCGTCGCGCAGGTGGGTGCGTCCACCGACGAAGTCCGTGGAGTCGATCGTGCCGGCCGGCCGGCCCATCACCACCACGTGGCTGCGCCGGTCACCGCCCGGCTTGAGCAGCACCGGGTTCATCGCGGCCTCGGGCTCGGCGCCCGACGCGACGGCCTGGACCCACTGGGCGCGGCCGATCTCCGCGCCGTCGGCACAGACCATCGAGTTGTTCGACATGTTCTGCGCCTTGAAGGGTGCGACGGCGAGCCCCCGGCGCGCGTACGCCCGGCACAGGGCCGTGGTGACGATGGTCTTGCCGGCGTCCGACGTCGTCCCGGCGACCAGCAGCGCACTCACGCCGCCAGCCTAGGCGTCCCCAACGCGGGCGAAGTTTTACCTCCGAGCTGTTTGATTCCGCGGACGAGCGGGCACAGTGGGTGCTATGAGCAAGCTCCTCCTCGACAACCGGTTCGTGGGGGCCGCGTTCGTGTTGCTGCTGGTCGTCAACGCGTTCGCGATCCAGCACGGCTGGTACGCCTGACGCCTCGTCCGCGAGGCGCCCACGTCCGTGCGACGATGCCCGCGTGGCGACACCCGGGCTGACTTCCGACTGCGCACGGTGCTTCGGCCTCTGCTGCGTGCTGCTCCCGTTCTCGGCGGCGTCGGGCTTCGGGGTCGACAAGCCGGGCGGGCGGGCGTGCCACCACCTCGCCGACGACGACGGCTGCCGCATCCACGCCACGCTGCGCGAGGACGGCTGGCCCGGCTGCACCGTCTTCGAGTGCTTCGGCGCCGGCCAGCAGGTCTCGCAGGTCACCTATGGAGGGGTCTCCTGGCGGGAGCAGGGCAACCTCGGTGAGATGGCCGCCGTCCTGTCGGTGATGCGCCAGCTCCACGAGATGCTCGCGCACCTCGTCGAGGTCGCCCGTCGCTGCCCGGACGCCGTGGCGGCCGCGGTCCGCGCGGACGTGGAGGACCTCACCGGTGCCGATCCGGAGACGCTGCTCCTCGCCGACGTCGACGACCTGCACGCGCGGGTGGGCGGGGTGCTGGCCGACGCCAGCGCCCGGGTACGCCGAGGGTGGCCGGCCGCGCGGGACTCCTCGCGGGCCGACCTGGCCGGGCGGCGGCTCGCGGGCGACCACCGCGGCTGGACGTTCCGCGGCGCGCTCCTGCTCGGCGCGGACCTCCGTGAGGCCGCGCTCGCCGACGCCGACCTGCTGGGCGCCGACCTCCGCGGGGCCGACGTACGCGGCTGCGACCTCTCGAACGTGCTCTTCCTCACCCAGCCGCAGGTCAACGCCGCGAACGGCGACGCCACGACCGTGCTGCCGGCGGGACTGGACCGTCCCGGCCACTGGACGGGCTGAGCCCGGCCGGAATACGTCCCCGCCGCCCTGCGCTGTGCCTGGCATGACCGTTCCCACCATCAAGCTCCACGACGGCACGTCCATCCCGCAGCTCGGCTTCGGGGTGTACCAGATCCGTCCCGCCGAGACCGCCGAGGCCGTGACCCAGGCCCTCGAGGTCGGCTACCGCCACATCGACACCGCCGAGATGTACGGCAACGAGAAGGAGGTCGGCGAGGCGCTGCGCGCCGCCGGCCTGCCGCGCGAGGAGGTCTACGTGACCTCCAAGCTCAACAACGGGTTCCACCGGCCCGACGACGCCGAGCGCGCCTTCGAGCAGACCCTCACCGACCTCGGCCTGGACCGCATCGACCTCTTCCTCATCCACTGGCCGCTCCCGACGCGCTACGACGGCGACTTCGTCTCCACCTGGCGCACGCTGGCGTCCTTCGTCGAGGACGGCCGGGCCGCCTCGGTGGGCGTCTCGAACTTCCAGCCGGCCCACCTGCAGCGCATCGTCGACGAGACCGGCGTCGTGCCGGTGATTAACCAGGTGGAGGTGCACCCCTACTTCACCAACGAGGCCGTGCGCGCCGCCAACGCCAGGCACGGCGTGGCCACCGAGGCGTGGTCGCCCATCGCGCAGGGCGCGGTGCTCGACGACGCGGTCCTGACCGAGATCGCCGAGGCGACGGGCAAGTCGACCGCCCAGGTCGCGCTGCGCTGGCACGTGGAGCGCGGCGACATCGTCTTCCCGAAGTCGGTGAACCCGGGCCGGATGAAGGAGAACTTCGACATCTTCGACTTCTCCCTCAGCGACGACGACGTCGCCCGCATCTCCGGCCTCGACCGCGGCGAGGCGGGCCGCACCGGCCCGAACCCCGACACCTTCGACTGGATCCCCGCCTGATCAACGCACCCGCACGGGCCCGGCTCCTCGTAGGAGCCGGGCCCGTGGCGTGTGTGGCAACACGGTTCGCGTACTCAGGCGCGCCCTCGCCCGGTGCCCCACACTCTGCGCATGGACACCAGCACCTGGCAGCGCCCCGGCCTGCGCGCCGCCCTCCTCTACGCCGTCGCCGCCGGCCTCCTCGGCGCTGTCGTCTCCGCCGTCAGCCGGCTCGAGCTCACCCGCCGCGGCGTCCCGGACGGTGAGCTGCCGGACGGCCCCGTCATCGTGGTCGCGAACCACACCAGCTTCGCCGACGGCGTCCTGCTCGCCCTCGTCGGGCGCCGCCTCGGCCGCTCGCTGCGGCTGATGGCGACCGGCGGGGTGTTCCGCTCCGGCCTCGTCGGGCCCGTCGTGCGACGGCTGGGCTTCATCCCCGTGCTGCGCGGCACCAGCTCCGCGGCCGGCTCCCTCGACGCCGCGGCCACGGCCCTCGAGGCGGGCGAGGCCGTCGGACTGTTCCCGGAGGGACGGATCACCCGCGACCCGCAGCACTGGCCCGAGCGCTCGAAGACCGGCGCCGTGCGTCTCGCGCTGCGCACCGGGGCCCCCGTCGTCCCGGTCGCCCTGGTGGGAGCGCAGCAGGTCGTGGGCAGGACCGGCATCGTGGCGAGGCTCCTGCGCAACACCGTGCTGCGCCCGCGCGTCGCCGTCGCTGTCGGGGAGCCGATCGACGTACGCCGGCTCGCGGGCGTCGTCGGCGACGCTCCCGTCGACGAGGCGACCGTACGCCGCCTGGCCGACGAGGTGATGTCGGCGCTGGTGGCGCAGGTGGCCGAGCTGCGGCAGGAGCCCGCGCCGTACGCGGCCGGGGTGCCGGAGGAGGCGCTCAGCGCCTGAGTCGGGCGTCAGGAGTAGCGGTGGGTCTTCGCCGCGTGGCCCCGCTCGCGGGTGCACGTGCGCCCGCCCATGTTGCGGTGCCCGCAGAGCTCCTCGGCGGCGGGGGCCTCGCCCCGGGCGGCCCGGGCGGCCGGGGCTGCCGTGCTCGCGCTGCCGCCGGCAGCAGGGGGCGCCACCGGGGCCTTCGGCCGTGCCGGCGCCGAGGCCGCGCGCTTCTGCGCCTCGGCGTAGCGGGCCTCGCGCATCGCCCGCAGGTTGTCCATCTTGCTCATCGCTCACTCACGCCCCTGACCCTAGGCGGCGGGACGGACATCCGCAGACTCAGCGCCCGAGCCGGGACGCCGGTCGGGCGAGGGAGGGGCCGGACCCGCCGCCGGCGGGTCTTCGGCGTCGGTCAGCGACCTCGCCGCCAGACGACCAGGGACTGGCCGGCGGCCTGGTGGAGCACCGGCAGCTTGTTGGCCGGCTGCGCCGCGGCGGCCCGGGCGGCCAGTCCGCGACGGACGGCGTCGAGCTCGGCGACGAGCTCCTCGTTGCGGGCGCGCAGCGCGTCGACCTGGTGCTCGAGCTCCATGATGCGCCGCACCCCCTCGATGCCGATGCCGGCGCTGGTGAGGTCGGCGATCTCGCGCAGCCGCTCGATGTCGCGGTGGGAGTAGCGGCGACCGCCGCCGCCGGTGCGGCCGGGCTGGATGAGGCCCATCCGCTCGTAGGCCCGCAGCGTCTGCGGGTGCAGGCCGGTGAGCTCGGCGGCGACGGAGATGACGTAGACGGCCGCTTCCGGATTCGGTTCACGTGAGAAGTGGGATCGACTCATGCGGGGGCCTCGCGGCGTCGTCCGGCGGAGGAGCGAAGCGGAGGAGACGGGGAACGTCGTGGGGTGCACTGGACGGCCGCGTCGGGGGACGGCGCTCCGAACGGGCTGCTCATTCGAACAGCCCTGCCCGCAACGGCTTGCCGGCCGTCGCCGCGCGGTAGGCCTCCAGGGCCTCACGGGCGGTCTGGTCGAGGCTCGCCGGCACCTGCACCTCGACGGTGGCCAGCAGGTCGCCCTTGCTGCCGTCGCGCTTGGTGGCGCCCTTGCCGCGGACGCGGAAGGTGCGCCCGTTGGGCGTCCCCGGCGGCAGGCGGAGCGTCACCGGCGCGCCGCCGAGCGTGGGGATCTTCACCTCGGCACCGAGCGCGGCCTCGTCGAAGGAGACCGGCACGGTGAGGGTGAGGTTGTCGCCGGACCGGCCGAAGATGCGGTGCGGCGTGACCTTCACGGTGACGAACAGGTCGCCGGCCGGTCCGCCGTTCTCGCCGGGCGCGCCCTTGCCCTTCAGGCGGATCCTCGCCCCGTCCTTGACCCCGGCCGGGATCCGGGCCTGGATGGTGCGCGCCGACGTCCCCCGGCCGCTGCCGTGGCAGGTCGGGCAGGCCTCGTCGTAGACGAGCTGCCGGCCGCCGCAGGACGGGCACGTCTCGTTGATCGAGAAGGCGCCGCCCGTGCCGGACACGACGAAGCCGGCGCCCTCGCACTCGGGGCAGATGTGCGGCCTGGTGCCGGGCTTCCCGCCCGTCCCGGAGCAGGTCGGACAGGCCGTGTCGGACGTGAGCCGCAGCGACACCGTCACGCCCTCGAGGGCGTCGGTGAAGCCGATCGTGGCCGAGCTCTCCACGTCGGCGCCCCGCCGCGGGCGTCCCTGTGTCTGGGTACGCCCGCGCTGGGCGCCGCCGAAGAGGTCGCCGAACATGTCGCCGAGGCCGCCGCCGCCCGCGCCGCGGTCGCGGAGCAGGTCGTCGAGGTTGAACCCGCCCCCGCCGGCGCCCCCGCCACCGAAGCCGCCGCCGAAGCCGCCGCCCATGCCGGGTCCGAAGCCGCCGCGCGCCGCGAGCGAGCGGAGCTCGTCGTACTTCGCGCGCTTGGCCTCGTCACCGATCACGTCGTAGGCCTCGGCGACCGCCTTGAACCGGTCGTGCTTGGCGTCGTCGCCGGGGTTGGAGTCGGGATGGTTCTCCCGGGCGAGCTTGCGGTAGGCCTTCTTGATGTCGGCCGCGCTCGCGTCCTTGGCGACCCCGAGGACCTGGTAGAAGTCCTTGGTCGCCCAGTCGTTGCGCCAGCCGTCGTTCCGCTGACCGTCGTTGTCAGCCATGGGTGGACCCCCTCTCCAGGATCGGCGTGGTCATCGCTGCGCGGCGGGCGTCAGGCGTCGGCCGGGTCTACCACGAGCACCTGGGCGGCGCGGACGACGCGCTCGCCGAGGCGGTAGCCGCCCTTCGCGACGTGCTTGACGGTGGTCACCTCGACCTCCGGGTCGGTGCCGAGGTGGCTCAGCGCCTCGTGCAGTGTCGGGTCGAAGGCGTCGCCCGGCTCGCCGAAGCGGACCAGCCCGGCGGCCGTGACGACCCGCTCGAGCTGGTCGGCGACGGCCTTGAAGCCGCCCTCGAGCTCGCCGTGCTCCTTGGCCCGGTCGATGGTGTCGAGCACCTCGACGACCGGGGTGAGCGCCTTGTAGGCGGCGGTCTCCGCGACCAGCTGGCGGTCCCGGTCGACGCGCTTGCGGTAGTTGGCGTACTCGGCCTGGAGGCGCTGGAGGTCGTTGGTCAGGTCGGCGATCGCGTTCCTCAGCGAGGACTGCTCGTCGTCCTGGGGGCGCTCCTCCGGGGTGCCGGGCTCGTCGCCCGCGACGGCGTCGCCGGCGACCTGCTCCTCGACATCCGTCTGGGCCGGTGCCTCACCGGCGGCCTCGCCGAACCCCTCGGCGGGACCGCCCTCCGGAGAGGGAGCCGCGGTGGGCTCCCCCTCCGGGAGGTCCTGCGCCTCGGCGCCCGTGGTGGGCTCGTCGGGGCGGTCGGTCACTTGGACTCACCCTCCGAGCCGGCCGTGCCGGTCGCGTCGCCGGAGCCGTCGACCGTCTCGTCGACGATCTCGGCGTCGACGACGTCGTCGTCGGCCTCGCCCGTGGCGCCGGTGGCACCGCCCGCAGCGGCCTGGTCGGCCTCGGCGGCGGCGTACATCGCGGCGCCCATCTTCTGGCTGGACTCGTTGAGCTTCGCCACCGCGGTGGTGATCTCCTCCGCCGAGGCGTCCTCCTTCTCGAGGACGACCTTGAGGGCGTCGACGTCGGCCTGGACCTCGGTCCTGACGTCCTCGGGGAGCTTGTCGGCGTTGTCGGCGAGGAACTTCTCGGTCGTGTAGACCACCTGGTCGCCCTGGTTGCGGGCCTCGACGGTCTCGCGACGCCGCGCATCCTCCTCGGCGTACTGCTCCGCCTCCTTGACCATGCGGTCGATCTCGTCCTTGCCGAGCGCGGAGCCGCCGGAGATGGTCATCGACTGCTCGCGGCCCGAGGCCTGGTCCTTGGCGGAGACGTGCACGATGCCGTTGGCGTCGATGTCGAAGGTGACCTCGATCTTCGGCACGCCGCGCGGGGCCGGCGGGAGGCCGGTCAGCTCGAAGTTGCCGAGCGGCTGGTTCTGCGACCACATCTGGCGCTCGCCCTGCGCCACCTTGATCTCCACCGACGGCTGGTTGTCGTCGGCGGTGGTGAAGATCTCCGACCGCTTGGTGGGGATGGTGGTGTTGCGCTCGATGAGGGTGGTCATCACGCCGCCCTTGGTCTCGATGCCGAGCGAGAGCGGGGTGACGTCGAGGAGCAGCACGTCCTTGACCTCGCCCTTGAGGACACCGGCCTGGAGCGCCGCGCCGACCGCGACGACCTCGTCGGGGTTGACGCCCTTGTTGGGCTGCTTGCCACCGAGCAGCTCGGTGACGAGCTCGGTGACCGCCGGCATGCGGGTGGAGCCACCGACGAGGACCACGTGGTCGATGTCGGCGACCGCGACGCCGCCGTCCTTGAGCACCGACTGGAACGGGGCCTTGGTGCGCTCGAGCAGGTCGGCGGTGAGCTTCTGGAACTCGCTGCGGGTGAGCCTCTCCTCGAAGTGGAGCGGACCCGACTCGCCGTGGGTGATGTAGGGCAGGTGGACCGTGGTCTCGCTCGAGGAGGACAGCTCGATCTTGGCCTTCTCCGCGGCCTCCTGCAGGCGCTGCTTGGCGATCTTGTCGGCGCCGAGGTCGACACCGTTGTTGTCCTTGAACTTCTTGACCATCCACTCGACGACGCGGTTGTCCCAGTCGTCGCCGCCGAGGTGGTTGTCACCGGAGGTCGCCTTGACCTCCACGACGCCCTCACCGATCTCGAGCAGGGACACGTCGAACGTGCCGCCACCGAGGTCGAAGACGAGGATCGTCTGGTCCTCGCCCTTGTCGAGGCCGTAGGCCAGCGCGGCCGCGGTCGGCTCGTTGACGATGCGGCTGACGTTGAGGCCCGCGATCTCGCCGGCCTCCTTGGTGGCCTGGCGCTGGGCGTCGGAGAAGTACGCCGGGACCGTGATGACGGCGTCGGTCACGGTCTCGCCGAGGTAGGCCTCCGCGTCCCGCTTGAGCTTCTGCAGCACGAACGCGCTGATCTGCTGCGGGGTGAAGGTCTTGTCGTCGATGTCGACCTTCCAGTCCTCGCCCATGTGGCGCTTGACGGACCGGATGGTGCGGTCGACGTTGGTGACCGCCTGACGCTTGGCGACCTCGCCGACGAGGACCTCGCCGGACTTGGTGAAGGCGACGACGGACGGGGTGGTCCGGGCGCCCTCGGCGTTGGCGATGACGGTGGGTTCGCCACCTTCGAGGACGGCGACGACGGAGTTCGTCGTACCGAGGTCGATGCCGACGGCTCGAGCCATGGTGTGTTCCTCCTGCTGGGATCTCGCGTGGATGCCTGGGTTGTCGCCATCCTGCCGCGCTGCGGATCAGGAGGCAAAACAGTTGAGTCGATCTGACTCAAGTCTGCTCATGGGTTCCAACGCAGGGGCGGTCCGGATGTTCCCGGATCCGGACACTTTTTCCGACGAGTTCGCGTGCGCCCTAGCCTTGCCGCATGATCCGGCACACCGTCGCCTTCCGGCTGCACCACGCCCCCGGCTCGAGCGAGGAGCAGGACTTCCTGACCGCTGCTCGCGCGCTCGCCGACATCCCCGGGGTCGAGGCGTTCGAGCAGCTGCGGCAGACCAGCCCGAAGAACGACTTCGCCTTCGGCTTCTCGATGGAGTTCGCCGACCAGGCGGCGTACGACGGCTACAACGAGCACCCGGTGCACACGGCGTTCGTCGCCGAGCGCTGGGTGCCGGAGGTCGCCGACTTCCTCGAGATCGACTACACGCCGCTGGGCTGAGGCCGACTTCCCGAGGGTTGTCGGAACTTCCGGGGGTGTGCAGGCCCCCGGAAGTTCGCAATCCCCCGCTTAGGCGAGGGATTCGCGACAGGCACGGACCGACAGAAGTCAGGGCGAGGCGGCCGACCGCTCCCACACGTACGGCGTCGTGGTCGTCACGGCCTTCAGGCCCGCGCGCTGCAGGATCGGGCGCGACATGTCGGTGCAGTCGGAGTGGATCAGCCGGATGCCGCGCGACACCGCGGAGCGGGCGCGCGCGGCGACGAGGGCCCGGTAGATGCCGCGGCCGCGGAGCTCCGGCAGCGTCGAGCCGCCCCAGATGCCGGCGAAGTCGGTGCCCGCGACGGGCGTGAGCCGGCCGCCGGAGACCACCCGGCCGCCGACCTCGGCGATCCAGAACTCCGACTCCCCGGCCTCGAGCTCGGCCAGCGACGAGCGGACGGAGGGTCCCCGACCGGTGCCGAAGACCGCCTCCTGCGCCTCGAGCATCCGGGTCACGTCGGCCTCCGCGCCCGGACCGGGCTCGATGCGGCGTACGACGACGGGGCCGGCCGGGGTGTCCTCGAGGGGCACCTCGACCGCGAGCTTCGACGCCTCGCCGACCATCACGGTCTCGACCGGCTCGGGGACCAGCCCGTGGGCGACCAGCCGGTCGCCGAGGTCGGCGGGCCGGTCGTGGCCGCGGGTCTTCCACTCGAACGACGCCACGTCCGTGTCGTCGCGGTAGTGCGCGACGGTGCGCGCGACGAGGTCGTCGAGCTCCTCGCCCTCGAGGCCCCCGAGGTCGCGGTAGGACACGAAGCCACCGTGGTCGAACACGCCCCACAGCAGCGGCCCCTCCCGCCGCACGTCGAGGGCGCGCGCCATCTCGGCGTCCGTGCGCAGCTGCTCGTCGTAGGCGGCCAGGAGGGGGTCCGACGTCATGGCGGGGAGCCTAGGACGAACCGGCTCCCGGGCGCCGCCGGTTTTGTCCGCACCGCCTCGCCCGTGCGCGGGTCCCCTCACGCGGGGCGGGCGCGGGACCACCGCCGCCGGATGTCGGGGAAATCTCAGGGGGATTCCCCTGCCAGGGGCGAGGCGCAGGCCGCACACTTCTTCTCGTGGTCCTTCGGGGAGACGTGCGCCGGGTCGTCGGCGCCGCAGCGGTCGTGACGCTGCTCGCTGCCCTGATGGCCTTCTACGTCGCCGGCACCGCCGACGCCGGCCCGACGCGGTGCCAGCAGCACCGCCTCGACGCGCGCGAGCGCGCCGGCACCGTCACCGGTGAGGGGGCGCCGGTCCTCGTCATCGGCGACTCGTGGTCGGTCGGCCTCGGGCAGGACGACCTGGCACGGTCGTGGCCCAGCCGGCTGCCGGGCGCCGTGCACGTGCTCGGCTTCTCCGGCTCGGGATTCAGCGCCGGGGCGAGCCGCTGCGGCGCCGTTTCGTTCCACGACCGCGCGCCGACCGCGGTCGGCGTGCGGGCCCGGCTCGTGGTGGTCCAGGGCGGGCTCAACGACTACGACCAGCCCGGAGCGGCGATCGACCACGGGTTCCGGTCCCTCATGGCCGACCTCGCGGGTCAGCGCGTGGTGGTCGTCGGCCCCGCCGACGCACCCGCTCGCTCCGGCGCCGTGCCGCGGGTGGACGCGCAGCTCGAGGTGCTCTCCGAGCTCTACGGCGTTCCCTACGTCCGCACCAGCGACCTCGACCTCGACTACCTCCCCGACCGGCTGCACCTGACCGAGGAGGGCCACCGCGCGTTCGGCGACGCCGTGGCGGCACGTGTCGCCGAGGCCGTCCCGGCCCGCCCCGCCGCCCTCGGTCGCTGAGCCGCACCACGGAGAGCCCGGCGCCCGGTCGACCACCGGACGGGAGGCCGTCCGCGCGGCGGGGGCCGGTGCCGGTCCGCTACTCCGCGAGCCAGGCAGCCCAGCTGTCGAAGGAGTAGGGCCGGCCCAGGAAGTCGGCGACGAGGTCGGCGGCGTCCCCGCGACCGCCCATCGCCAGCACCTTGTCGCGGTACGCGTGGGCCACCTCGGGGGCGAACAGGTCGTCGGTGTCGAAGGCGGAGAACAGGTCCTTCGCGATGACGAGCGACCACATGTAGGTGTAGTAGCCCGACGAGTAGCCGTCGAGGTGCCCGAAGGCGCAGTGCATGTGCGCGCCGTCGAGCGGCGGGAACACCGAGTAGCGCCGCTGGAGCTCGTCGCCGTAGGCGGTGAGGTCGTCGTGCGGGACGGCGTGGAACCAGTAGGACCGGGCGGCGTACGACATCTGCTGCACGGCGTAGGTCCCCTTGCCGAAGTGGTCGGCCCGGCGCATCGCCGCGACCAGCTCGGCGGGGATCGTCTCGCCGGCGCCGTTGCGGGCGAAGGTCGCCAGGACGTCGGCGTCCCAGGCCCACTCCTCGAGCATCTGGCTGGGTGCCTCGACGAAGTCCCACTCGGTGGCCACGCCGGAGAAGCGTGCCCACTCGCCCTGGCCGGCCAGGACGTGGTGGACGAGGTGGCCGAACTCGTGGAAGAGGGTCACCACCTCGTCGTGCTCCATCAGGCCCCGGCTGAAGTTGCACACGAGGACGCCCTCGGGCAGCTGCGCACCGGCGATGCCCTTGACCAGGTCGAACTGCGCGGCGTGCTTGTACTTCCCCTCACGCGGGTGCAGGTCGAGGTGGATCCGGCCGATCCTCCTGCCCTCGAGGCCGACGTCGTAGCTGGCGACCTCCTCGTGCCAGGTGCGCGCGTCCTGGGGCGACACGGGCGTCCACTCGAGGCCGAAGAGGCGACCCGTCACGTCGAGAAGGCCCTGGCGGACCTGCTCGAACGGGAAGTAGGTGCGCACGACCTGCCCGTCGACGTCGTACTGCTCGCGGCGGACCAGCTCGGAGTAGTAGCGCGCGTCGTAGGTGGCGACCGAGTCGGCCGACGGGTCGTCGCGGCGCTTGCGCTCGAGCAGCACGGCGACCTCCTCGGCGGCGCGCTCCTTGGCGGCCTCGCCGACCCGGTCGATGAAGTCGGCCACCGCCTGGCCGGTGCCGATCATCTTGACCTCGGTGTCGTAGTCGGGCCACGAGTCGTAGCCGAGCAGGCCCGCGGTCTCCCGGCGCACCGCCAGCAGGTCCTGCAGGACGCCGTCGTTGACCGGCCACGCGACGTTGTTCTGCGCGAGCGCGAGCTCGTGCCGGGCCTCGGCGTCCGAGCCGAAGGTGAGGAACGGCACGAGGTCGGGGTAGTCGGTGGTGATGGTGACCAGGCCGTCGTCGTCGGGCCGGTGGGCGTCGCGGTAGTCGTCGGGGAGCCCGGCGAGCCGCTCCGGGGCGATCCGGATGGAGCGCACGTCGTCGCGGATGTTGCGGCCGAAGTCCTGCGACAGCCGGACCCCGCGCTCGCTCAGCTCCCGCAGGCGGTCCCGGGTGGCCTCGTCACGGTCCACGCCGGAGCGGCGGAAGTCGCGCAGCGTGTGCTCGAGGACGCGGCGGCCGTCGTCGTCGAGGCCGGTCGTGTCGCCGGACAGGGAGTCGAACGCCGCGTAGAGGTCACGGTCGAGTCCCAGCTCGGTGACGTACTTCTGCACCTGCTGGCTGAGGTCGTCGGCCCGGTCGCGCACCCCCGCGTCGGGGTGGACCTCGGCCCACAGCGCGACGGCCTCCGCGTTGGCGAGGGCGGTCTCCGCCTTGTTCCACGCCGCGAGCACCACCGGCGCGTCGGAGGAGCCGGCCTTCACCAGGCCGACCTGGCGCCGTGCCTCCGCGAGCTGGCCCTCGCAGTGCTCGGAGACCCAGGCGAGCCAGTCGCCGGTCCCCGGCAGGTCGAGGGGTGCGGGCTGTATGTCGGTGCGGGGTTCGGAGGCCACGCCCGCGAGCCTACGGGCGAGCGGTGTGGCGCTCCACCGGGTTGCGCGTCGAGCGGTCGGCCGGCGCCCGTAGCGTGTGTCCGTGAGCACCTCGGGGGACGCCGCGTTCCGCTTCCGCGACATCTGGCTCGTGGCGTACGGCCCCTCCATCGTCTCCGCCGTCGGGCACGGCGCGATCATGCCGGTGCTCGCCATCCGCGCGCGCGACCTCGGCGCGGACGTCAGCACGGCGGCCGCCGTCGTCGCGCTGACCGGGGTCGGGATGCTGCTGGCGAGCCTGCCGTCGGGCGCGCTGGTCGCCCGGATCGGCGAGAGGCGGGCCCTGGTGGCGGCCGGCCTCGTGGACGCCGTGGCGATGGCCTTCGCGGCGCTCACCGACTCGGTGCTCGGCCTCGCCGTCGGCGTCCTGCTGAGCGGGGTCTGCTGGACCCTGTTCCTCATCGCCCGGCAGGGCTTCATGATCGACGTCGTCCCGGCCACGCACCGCGCCCGCGCCATGTCGCTGCTGGGCGGGTCCTACCGCGTCGGCGTCCTCGTCGGGCCGCTGATCGGCGCGGGACTGATCCACCTCACCGACCTCACCAGCGTCTTCTGGCTGGGCGCCGCGATGTCGGTCCTCGCCTCGATGCTCGCCGCCACGATGCCCGACCTCGGCGAGGAGAAGCGCGCGGCGGCCCGGGCGAGCGGTCACCTCCGCGTGTGGGCCGTGATCGCGGCGCACCGCCGGGTGCTCGCCACGCTCGGCTCCGCCGTGGTCATCCTCGGCACGAGCCGCTCGCTCCGGCTCAGCCTGCTGCCGCTGTGGGCCGACCACCTCGGGCTGGCGGCGTCGACGACCTCGCTCATCTTCGCCGGCGCCGCGGCCCTCGACGTGGCCTTCATGTGGCCGGGCGGGTGGCTGATGGACACGCGTGGGCGCATGGTCGTCGCCGTGCCGGTCGTCCTCTCGATGGCGGTGGCGTGCCTGCTGCTGCCGCTGGCGACGGACGCCGTCTCGGTCGCCCTCGTCATGGCCCTCATCGCGTGCGGCAACGGCCTCGGCTCGGGGATCGTGATGACGCTCGGCGCCGACGCCTCACCCAGCGACGGACGGCCGCAGTTCCTCGGCGCCTGGCGACTGTGCGGCGACATCGGCAACACCGGCGGCCCGCTGGTGGTGGGCGCGGTCGCTGCCGTCGCACCGCTCGCGACGGCCTGCCTGGTCGTCGGCGTGCTCGGGCTCGCCGGAGCCGCGTGGGTGGGCTACTGGACGCGACGCGTCGACGTGGCCCGCGAGCAGCAGCTCAGCCGACGGTGACCGTGACCTCGTTGGAGACCACGTCGGAGTCGGTGTCGACGACGCGGAACTTGTTGGGTCCCGTGCGGCTGGTCTGGACGTACGTCGCGAACGTGCCGCCACTGACCGACATGGTCACCGGGAAGTCCGACCACGTACCGTTCTCGAGGCGCTGCACCTGCAGGATCGCTCCCTCGCCGGCCTGGTAGGTCCCCGTCAGGTCGATCTGCTGCATCGGGCTCACCGACTGCTGCGTGGCCGACAGCGAGATGCCCTGCGCGGGGGCGGCCTCGGACGAGGTCTCGGTGCCGGGACCGGGCTCCACGGGGTCGGTCGGCACGGTCTCGGTGCTGGTCTCGCTCGGCTTGGGCAGGCTGAAGGTCGCGGGCGTGCCGCCGCCACCCCCGGCCGACGAGGTCTCGCCGATGCCCGTGGCCTTGACCCCGACCAGCACGGCGAGCCCTGCGAGCAGGCCGATGGCCACGGCGACGCCAACCAGGGCGACGAGCCCGGTCAGGACGGGGCGGTTCTCGGTGTCCATGGAGACCTCTCACGCGGGTGCTGGGGCCCGAGGTGCTGGGCCCGGCCATTGTCCAAGACGGGTGGTGAGGAGGCCAACCGAGGCCCGTCGGGGAGGATGGGCGCATGCAGTCCCCGTTGCGACACGGCAAGGCCGCCCTCGGCACCACGATCGCCGGCGGTGCGCTCGCCGCGCTGTCCCAGGCCCCCGAGCGCGCGTCCCGCCTGCTCCGGCACCGCTACCCGACGGTCGCGGTCACCGGCATGACCGGCGTCGGGAAGACCCGCCTGGCCGACCGGCTGTCCCGCCGTGCCGGGTCGCAGGCGGCCGCCGGCGGCGGGCCCGACGTGGGTTCGGCGGTGATGGAGCGGCGTACCCGCCGCACCTCCCGGTTGCGCGGCTACCGGTTCCGCGTGGTCCCGGGGGAGAACGCCGCGACCCGCCTCGGAGCGCTCGACGAGGTCTTCCACGACGAGCCCGTCGACGGCGTGCTGCACGTCGTGGCGTACGGGCACGCGACGCCCCGGCGCACGGCCGGCACCACCGGCGCGGCGGTCGCCTCGCGTGAGGAGCAGCTGGCCGCCGAGCTGGACGACTGGGCGATCACGGCCCACCGGATCGCGAGCATGGCGGTGCGGCGCGAGCGCCCGACGTGGTTGGTGGTCGCCGTGACCAAGGCCGACCTCTTCGCCGACGACATCGACGCGGCCGTGCGCTACTACTCCCCCGGCAGCGGGTCGCCGTTCGGCGACAGGCTCGACGAGCTGCGCGCCCTCGCCGGCGGGGCGAAGCTCTCGATCGACGTGCTGCCCGTGTGCGCGCAGGGCGGCGACAAGCGGTCCGCCATGCCGGAGAAGGGGTGCACCGACCTGCTCGACCGGCTCGAGCTGCGCCTGGCGCAGCTCAGCGGCCACGTGTGAGCGCCGTGCGACGGGGCCGTCTCGCACTGCTCGTCGTGGCGGGGACGTACGCCGTCGCGCTGGCGTGGGCGGCCGCCGTCCTGCCCGCCCGCGCACCCGCGCACTTCGACGCCGCGGGGCGGGTGGACGACTGGTCCAGCCGCGGCGGCCTGCTGGCGCTGTGGACCGTCGTCGGCCTGGTCGTGCTGGTCGGCGTGCCCGTCCTGACCCGCCTCGGGCTGCGCGGCGACGGCACGTGGGTCAACCTGCCGCAGGCCACGAAGGACCACTGGCTCGCCCCCGAGCGGCGTGCGGAGCTCCGGGCGCGGTTCCAGGACGACATGGAGGGGTTCAGCGCCCTCACCGGCGGGCTCCTGCTGGCCGTCCTGGCCGTCACGACGTGGGTCGGCACCACCGGGCGCGACGATGCGCCGTGGTGGGTCCTCGCCGGGCTCGTCGGCGGCTACCTCGTCATGGCGGGGGTGTGGGCGGTGAAGACGCGCCTGGCGTACCGGCCACCTGGCGCGGGCTGACGCACCGCGCGGTCCAGACCAGCGCGCGAAGTGGTTCACAACTTCACCACTTCGGGTTTCGGCTCCGTACATCGGGGCAGGAGGTCGCCATGAGGCCGATCGCGATCAACCAGCGGGCGCTGCGCGGCGCCAAGGAGGAGCTCGACTCCGCCCGGGAGGCGCTGCGGGCCGCCCTCGGCGAGATCGACCACCCCGCCGACGACTTCCCCTGGCGCGACCTCGTGGTCGAGGGCGTCCGCAAGCTCGTCGAGGACGCCGAGCAGGTCGCGAAGCGGTGCCGCACCATCGCCGGTGCCATCGACGACTCGGTCGTCGACTTCGACGAGCTCGACGTCATGGTGGGCGAGGCTGCGCGGGCGGCCGCGCGGCTCGACCAGGTGACGCCATGACGAGGACCGCGGCCGACCGTCTGGAGACCCAGCGCGACCAGCTCCGGTTCGGCGACCCGATCGGCTGTCACTACCACTGGCTCGAGCCGGGCGCGATCGAGGGCTACGGAGACTCCGTGCGCCGTCTCGCCGGCAAGGTCGACGGCGCCGCCGACGGCTTCGAGCGGACCGCGACGATCTCGGAGGAGGTCTTCGCCGGCGAGGCGGCCGACGCCCTGCGCGCGCGAGCCGCCCGGCGCCACGAGGAGTCGGTGACGGTCCGTGACGACCTCCGCGGCCTCGGTCGCGCGATCATCGCCTACGCCGACGTCCTGCGGCAGCACCGCGAGGGCCTCGAGCAGCTGCGCGCGTTCGCCACCGGCCGGGGCCTCGAGGTGCGCGACCACCGCATCTGGCCGCCGGTCGCCTCGTTGCCCGGCGACGCCACGCAGGACCAGGCCGATGCGTGGGAGGCCGACTGGAAGGCCTACCAGGCGTGCTTCGAGACCAAGGTCGAGCTGCGCGACACCCGCCGGGCCGGCACGCGTGAGCTGGTCGAGGCGCTCGCCGAGCACGCCGGCGTGCACCCCGACGAGGCCGAGAGGAGGCTCGTCGCGGTCGGCGCCGGCCAGGTGCGGTTCGGCGACCTGCGGCGGGAGGCCGCCGAGGAGGCCAGGGAGGCAGTGGACGCCGCTGGTGCCGCCGACGCCGCCCGGCGCACGGTTGAGGGGCTCAAGCGCCGCGAGCTGGCCGCGCTCGACGGCCTCGAGGCCCTGGTGATCGCCGAGGCGCCCGCGGAGGAGATCCAGGCGCAGGCCGCCCGGGTGCAGGCGCTGCACCGCGAGCTCACCGAGGCGCGCGTCGAGCTGCGCGACGCCGAGGCGGTCGCCGAGCGTGAGCAGGCCCAGGCCAACCGCGCGGCGCGCCACCTCGAGGCGGCCCAGGAGGGCGGTCCGCGGGAGCGGGTCGCCTGGCAGCATGCCCCCGAGACGGGCTCGCGTCCTGTCGACCTCCGGCACCGGCTGGGCTGAGCCCGACGGCCCACGCTCGGCTCAGGGCACCTCGCGGACCTCGACGACCTCGTGGCGCCACACGGCGCTCTCGCGGCGCGCCGAGCAGGTGAGCTGGTACGTCGCCTCGTCCGGGACCCGGCGCACGACCACCTCGCGCCGGCCCAGGCCGCGCACCTCGAACCGGGCGGTCGTGAGGTCGCCGTCGGAGCGCACCGCCTCGGGACGTACGTCGTCGAACCCGGTCAGTCCGTGCTCGCGCCGCACCGCGATGTCGGCGGCCTGCGCCGCCATCGGCAGGTCGGAGCGGCCCCGGAGGTGGTCCAGCAGCAGCTCGTCCGCGGCCGTGGCCGCCGCGACGCCGAGAGCGGTCTCGGGGTCGAGGCCGCCGTAGTAGTAGCCGCGCGGCAGCACGACCAGGTTGCCGGCGAACCGGTCGCCCCCGACGTGCGAGACCTCCCACACCGCGGCGGCGTGGGCGCCATCGGCCAGTGCCCGGGCCACGGGGCGGCCGAGCTCGGCGCAGCAGGCGTCGTGGCGGCCGTGCGTGCAGACCGCCATCAGCGGAGCGTCGTGCCGCTCCAGGCCGGGCGAGCGTCCGGCGCCCAGCGCGGCCAGGTCGAGGTCGCGCACGTCGTCGATCCGGTCGAGCAGCGCCGTCTCGAGCCACGAACCCGCCCCTGCTGCCCGCGCCGCGAACACGCGGGTACCTCCGCCGGCGGCCTGGCGCCCCGGGCGTCGCACGAGGAGGACGCGGACCCGGTGGCGGCCGGCCGCCTCGCGCAGGTGGGCGCCGAGCCCGTCGGGCATCCGGGCGTCACGGAGGGCCTCGGCACCCCACGGTCCCGGGTGCTCGACGAGCAGGAAGCTGCGCACGGTCGAGGCGGTGCCGGCCAGCTCGTCGGCGCGCGCCCGGCTCGCGACCGCACAGCGGAAGTCCGTCACCGGGCGACCTCGAGCAGCCCCTCCCGGACCAGTCGGCGACACAGCACCACCGCGCTCTCGGCGTCGGTCGAGGGGAGCTCGCCCGGCGTCAGCCGGGTGTGCGTCGCGACGTGCTCGAGCGCGGGCCGCACCCGGGAGGGGATGCGCAGGACCCGGTCGCCGATCAGCACCCGGACGGCGTCGCCGTCGTCGACCAGCACGCACGGGTGCCCGGACCGACGCCTCAGCGCGGTGTCGGCGGTGATGCCGGTCGTCAGGGCGTCGCGGTCGAGCAGCGCGCCCGCCATGCGCGGCGGGCGGCCGCTGAGGAACGCCTCGGCCTGGCCCGCCGCCAGCCCGGCGGGGTCGAGTCGGCGTACGTCGTCGGCGAGCGCGGCGAGGTGGTCGGCGAGCCCGTCGGCCAGGCGGGCCGGGTCGTCGAGGTAGCCCGCCGGGAGGTGCTCGTCGGGCACCTCGGCCAGCAGGCGGCCGACCTCGCGCTGCAGCAGCGTCCGCCACGTCAGCTGGTTGATGCCGATGGTCAGGTGCAGGGACACCGACTCCTGCGCGCGGGCGGCGTGCGGCGTGCCGGTCGGGAGGTAGGCCACGACGCCCGGCTCGAGGAGCAGGTCGCCGGGGCCGCCGTCGCCGTGGACCTCCCACATCTTGGTGCCGTGGGTCTGCATCACGAAGACGTCGTGGGAGTCGGAGTGGACGGCGAATCCCTGGGCGCCGGGCGGGGTGAGATAGGCGTTGGCCTGGCACGGGTGGCCGAGCTCGAGCTCCAGCTCCGCGACCAGGTCGCCGACGGGAGACCAGTAGCGCTGCAGCCCCTGGAGCACGATGGTGGCGCCCTCGTCGAGCAGGCGCATCAGCTTGACCGGGTCGACCAGGCCGGTCAGCGGCTTGCCGGCGAGGCTGCCGCCGCGGGTGTACGACGCCTCCGGCAGCACCGACCCGTCGCGCGCCACGCGGACGGCGGGCGTCCGGATCGCGGTCTCGGTCAGCAGGTGGTCGACGTGCGCGAGGGACAGGACCTCGGCGCCGTGGCCCGGGTCGGTGCGGTGCACGTGCACGCGCGACGCCCAGACCTTGTCGAGGAAGGTCTGGGCGTCGCCCGTGAGGCGGTCGAGAGCGCTCAGAGCGCGGTCCCGTCGGTGCCGTCGGCGTCGGTGGAGTCGCCGTCGGTGCCGTCGGCGTCGCTGCCGTCGGCGTCGGTGCCGTCGGCGTCGGTCGAGTCGCCGTCGCTGCTGTCGGTCGAGTCGCCGTCGCTGGAGTCGCCGTCCGTGCCGTCGGCGTCGCTGCCGCCCGCGTCGGTGCCGTCGGCGTCCGTGCTGGGCCCGGCCGACACACCGGTCGGGTCGACGCCCTCGGTGGTCATCTCGTCGTCGCCGAGGGGGTTGTCAGGAGTCGTCGTCATGGATCCTCCTTGTCGTGCCGCGACGGACCGTCCGTCCCGGGTGCGCCTCGAGTCTGGTGGCGTGGCACTCACGGTCCCACACCCCTGGGGACGGGTCGCCCGCCGCCCGCGCGGCTGCGCGGCGGACCTCAGACCAGGCCGCGCCGGCGGGCGACCGCTGCCGCCTCGGTGCGCGAGGCGGCGTCGAGCTTGGCCAGGATGTTGGAGACGTGGACCGACACCGTCTTGGTGCTGATGAAGAGCTGCTTGCCGATCTCGCCGTTGGAGCGCCCCTCCGCCACGAGCGCGAGGATCTCGGACTCGCGCGGCGTCAGCGCGGCGACCTCCGACACGGCGACCGGAGCCGGGGCCGAGCCCTGGGCGGTCAGCTCGGCCAGGAGCGCGCGGGACCGCAGCGCGTGCGCCGCCTCGCGCGCCTGGTCGCCCACGGCTCGAGCGGCCGCGGCGTCGCCGGTCGCGCGCAGGACGCCCGACAGGCGCACCCGCACCTGGGCGACCTCGGGGACGCTGCCGTAGGCCACCGCCGTGTCCTCGGCGGCCCGCCACGCCTCCACGAGCTCGTCGGAGGACGGCGGGTCGACCTGGGCGAGCCACCGCCACCGCAGGTGCTCGGCGGTGCGGCGGGCGACCCACATGCGGTACTCCGGACCGTGGCTGCCGTCGTAGGGGGCGTAGAAGTCGATCACCCGGGCACCGTCGGCCATCATCCGGTCGACGACGGCGGCGGACGCCTCCCGCTCCTCCGCGGACTGGTGCGGCGCCGCTGCGGCGAAGGCGCTCACGGCGATGGTGGCGAGACGCATCCGGGCCTGGAACCACTCGTGCCAGAGGGGTACGACGGCCGCGAGCACGTCGTCGTAGACCGAGACGGCGGTGGCCGCGTCGCCCGCCGCGGCCGCGCGCAGGAGCTCGGCGGTGCCGGCCGAGATCGCGGTCAGGCCGTCGGTGCCCCAGTAGTCGCGGAGCCGCTCGAGGGCCTTGGGCTTGGCCTCGCCGCGGATGCCGATCGTGATGAGCATCTGGTGGGCGAAGTAGAGCCACTCGAAGACCATGGGCGGGTTCTGCCCGCTGACGTCGAGCAGCTCCCACGCGTCGTCGAGCAGCCCCTGGTGGGTCAGCGCGACGGCGAGCAGCAGGCGCGCCTCCGCCGGGTACGGCGACCAGGTGAGGCCGCCCACCTCGCTGCGGGCGATGACCTCGCGGTAGACCGCGACGGCCGCCCCCAGGTCGCCCTCGTCGTGGTGGAGGCGGCCCAGCAGGTAGAGGGCCCGCAGCTCCGGCTCGATCAGCCCCGCGCGACGCGCCCGGTCGGCGGCGGCCCGCCATCCCGCCACCGGGCTGGAGCCCGACGTGGGGTCGAGGCCGGCGATCGTCGTGTGCAGCTCGACGGCGAGGCTCTGGAGGTCGTGGCGCTCGGCCAGCTCGAGCGCCTGCAGCGCGACGCTCCGCGCCTCGTCGCCGTGCCAGCTCCCGAGGCTCTGGGCCAGCACGAGGAGCGCCCGGGCCAGCAGCTTGGGCGGCCCGTCCTGCAGCAGCGCGACGGCCTCCTCCGCGGCCTCGCGCGGCGAGTCCGTGGTGTCGGTGAGCAGCAGCGCCGACGCCAGGGCGGTCAGCAGCTGGCCGCGGTCGACGTCGGACGCCCCCGGCGGGAGGGTCGCGAGCCGGGCGCGGAGCACCTTGACGGCCTTGGGGACGCGGCCCGCCGCGATGAGCGCCTCCGCGCACCGGCGGGCGAGGGCGTGCACGTCGACGTCGGTGACCGGGGTGCGCGCGGTGTCGATGAGCTCCAGGGCGTCGAGGAAGTGCGTCGAGGCCTCCGACGGCCCACCCACCGCGAGCGCCTCCTCGCCGGCCTCGATCGAGGCGCGGATGGCCACGGGACGGTCGTCGGCGCGGCGGGCGTGCTGGGCGAGCTCGGCCGCCGTGCCCACGGCCCGGCCCTCCCCGAGCGCCGCGACGAAGTCGGCGTGCAGGCGCATCCGCTCGCCGGGCAGCAGGTCGTCGTACACCGCCTCGCCGAGCAGCGCGTGCCGGAAGGCGTAGGTGCCACCGCGCGAGGCGACCAGCACGTGGGCGTCGACGGCCGCGCGCAGGGCGGACTCGAGCTCGGTGGAGCCGAGGTCGGAGACCGCGGCGAGCAGCGCGTGGCTCACCTGGCGTCCGGCGACCGACACGAGGCGGACCACCTGGCGGGTCGTCTCGTCGAGGCGGTCGAGGTGCACCAGCAGCACGTCGGCGAGCTCGCCGGGCACCTGTCCCGACCACGTGGCGCCGACGAGCTCCTCGATGAAGAACGGGTTCCCCTCCGCGCGGTCGACGATCGAGACGTACTCCGCCTCCGACAGCGTGGTGGGGTGCAGCGCGCGGACGAGGCGGCGTACGGCGTCCTCGGCGAGCGGCTCGAGCTGGAGGCGGTCCACGCCGCGCAGCCGCATCCACTCCGCGACCTGGCGGCGCAGCGGGTGGCGACGGTGGAGGTCGTCGGCGCGGTAGGAGACGGCGAGGGAGACGCCGGGCAGGGGACGGGAGAAGAGGAAGCTGAGCATGTCGCGCGTCGACTCGTCGGCCCAGTGGGCGTCCTCGACGAGGACGAGGAGCGGCGCCTGCTCGGCGACGGCGGAGAGGAGGTCGCCGACCGCGTCGTAGACGTTGCCGCGGTCGAGGGCCTGGTCGCCCGACGCGGTCTCGCTGCTGCGGATCCGGCGGCCCGGCTGGAGGCGGGCCAGCGTGGGGTGCACGTCGAGCACACGGCCGGCGACGTCGGGGAGGTCGGCCATGACGCGGCCGAGGATCTCGGAGAAGGGGAGGTAGGGCAGGGAGGAGTCGGCGAGGTCGAGGCAGTGGCCGGCCACCACCTGCCAGCCGGCGTCGAGGGCGGCGTCGCGCAGCGCCATCAGGACGCGGGTCTTGCCGACTCCGGCGTCGCCGGCGACGAGCACCGCCCGGGCGGTCGCCTCGTGCGGGTGGTCGGCCCCGGACGTGCGGATGCCGAGCTGGGCGGTGAGCTGCTCCAGCTCGGCATCGCGTCCGATGAGATCGGTGGTCCGCAGCGCCGGCACGGACGACATTGTGTCGTGCGCGTCGGACGACGGCGGGTCGATCGCGGTGCGGGTCACTTCTGGGTGGCGTCGGAGCGGACGCGGGTCCAGCGGCGGAGCCCGTAGTCCTTCCTGATGCGGTCCTGTCGGTAGGCGATCTCGGCACCCAGGAAGCTGTCGGTGGTGAACATGTCCTTCTCCTCTTCTCGGCACGGTCCTCGTCGACCGTGGGACGAGGTTCCGTCCGTGAGGTAGGGGCGGACATCGGGCGGGTGCCCTATTCGCGCGCGGGCGGCTACCTCAGACGCGCGCCGGGCGGCGTACGACGACCGCCTGAGGTAGCCGGTAGTCCACCGGCGAACGGTCGTCCCGCGGCCGCCGCGGCAGCCACGTGCCGGTGGACTACCGGGTGACGGCCGGGGGACGGCCGGGGGACGGCCGGGGGACGGCCGGGGACGGCGGGGGACGGCCGGGCAGCCACGTGCCGGTGGACTACCGCGAGACGACCGGGCGGCCGGCCTGCCACACCCCGGCGACGAGCGGGACGCCGGGCCGGTAGGCGAGGTGGAGGTACGACGGCGCGTCGAGGAGGACGAGGTCGGCGGCCTTGCCGGGGGCCAGCACGCCGACGTCGTCACGGTCGAGCGCGGCCGCGCCCATGGCGGTGGCCGCGTGGAGGGCCTCGGCCGGGCTCATCCGCATCTCGCGCACGGCGAGCGCGATGCACAGCGCCATGGAGGAGGTGAAGCACGAGCCGGGGTTGCAGTCGCTGGCGAGGGCGACCCGGACGCCGGCGTCGACCAGCCGGCGGGCGTCGGGGTAGGGCTGCCGCGTGGAGAACTCGACGCCCGGCAGGAGCGTCGCGATGGTGCCGCTGGCCGCCAGCGCGGAGACGTCGTCGTCGGCGAGGAACGTGCAGTGGTCGACCGCCACGAGACCGAGCTCGCAGGCCAGCCGCACGCCGCCGCCGTAGGTCAGCTGGTTGGCGTGCAGCCGTCCGCGCAGCCCGCTGGCGGACCCGGCCGCCAGGATGGCGCGCGCCTGGTCGACCCCAAAGGCGCCCTCCTCGCAGAACACGTCGATCCACCGGGCGTGCGGTGCCGCCGCCGCGAGCATGGGGCCGGTGACGAGGTCGACGTAGTCCTCGGGGGTGGTGCCGGCGGGGACGACGTGGGCACCGAGGAACGTCGTCTCGTCGGTGAACTGCCGGGCCACCGCGAGGCTGCGGGCCTCGTCGTGGACCGTCAACCCGTAGCCGCTCTTGATCTCCAGCGAGGTGGTGCCCTGTGCCCGCATCTCGGCGACGAGCCGGGCGACGTGGGAGGTCAGCTGCTCGTCGGTGGCGGCGCGGGTGCGCGCCACCGTCGTGCGGATGCCGCCGGCGGTGTAGGGCTCGCCGGTCATCCGCGCCTCGAACTCGGCGGCCCGATCGCCGGCGAAGACGAGGTGGCTGTGGGAGTCGACGAAGCCCGGGATGACGGCCCGGCCACCGGCGTCGACCTGCACGTCCGCCGCGGGGGCGTCCGCGGCGGGCCCGACCCAGGCGACCCGGCGGCCCTCGACGACCACGGCCGCGTCGCGGACGAGGCCCAGCAGGCCGCCCTGCTCCGCACGGGCGGGGTCGTTGGTGACGAGCTCGCCGATGCCGGTGATGACGGTGCTGCTCATGCGAGGGCCTCCCAGGTGCGCGTGACGGCGTCTTCGAGCTCGCGCCCGATGGCGGCGCGGTCACCGTCCTCGACGATCCAGCGTCCGTCGGCCATCACGCGCCGGACGTCCTCGGCCGCGGCGGCGAAGACCGCGGTGAACTCGTCACGGCCGGTGCCCGCCGTGCGCGGGGTGCCGGGGTCGATCACGACGAGGTCGGCGCGCCGTCCGACCGCGATCGCCCCCGCGTCGGGCCAGCCGAGCGAGGCGTGCCCGTCGGTGGTCGCCGCGGCGAGGAGCTCCGCGGCGGTCCAGTGCCCGCGCTGCTGGGTGGCGAGCCGCTCGTCGAGCTCGACGGCGCGCATCTCCTCGAAGGGGTCGATCACGGCGTGGCTGTCGCTGCCGAGGGTGAGCCGGGCGCCGGCGTCACGGAGCCGGCGGCTGGGACCGATGCCGTCGCCGAGGTCGCGCTCGGTGGTGGGGCAGAACGACACGTGGGCGCGCGCCGCGCCGATGAGGTGGATGTCGTCGTCGGTCAGGTGGGTGGCGTGGACCAGCGTGGTCCGGTCGTGGAGCAGGCCGTGCCGGTCGAGCAGCCGCGCCGGGGTCACGCCGGAGGCCGCCAGGCAGCCCTCGTTCTCGGCGACCTGCTCGGACAGGTGCACGTGGAACGGCTGCGAGGGCTGGTCGCTCATCGTCGCGGCCACCGCGGCCAGCTGGGTCTCGGCGACGGCCCGCACCGAGTGCACCGCTCGTCCGACCCGCGCGGCGGCGGCGTCGACGCCCGCCTCGAGCCCGGCCACGCGCGCGGCCCAGCGGGCGACCGAGCCGTCGCTGTAGCGCACCTGCACGCCCTCCGCGGGCGCGCCGAAACCCGACGACAGGTAGAGCGTGTCGAGCACGGTGACGCGGATCCCCGCCTGCCGGGCCGCCTCGACCAGCGCCAGCCCCATCGCGTTCGGGTCGTCGTACGGCGTGCCGTCCGGCCGGTGGTGGAGGTAGTGGAACTCCCCGACGCAGGTGATCCCGGCCGCCGCCATCTCGCGGTACGTCGCCCGCGCGAGCGCGAGGTAGGCCTCCGGGTCGAGCCGCGCGGCGACGTCGTACATCTGGTCGCGCCAGGTCCAGAACGTCCCGCGCCCCCGCTGGGTGCGACCGCGCAGCGCACGGTGGAAGGCGTGGCTGTGGGTGTTGGCGAGGCCCGGCACGACGAGGCCGCGGACCGGCACCGCGCGTGCCGGGTCGGCGTCCGGCGTGACCGCGGTGAAGCGACCGTCCTCGACCTCCACGAGCACGTCGTCGCGCACGCCGCCGGACTCCGGCAGCCAGGCCCGTTCGAGGAGGTACGCCGTCACGCCGGGGCCCCGGTCAGCTCGGCCAGCACGTCGGCCAGGGCCTCGACGCCGGCCAGGCAGTCGCCGGCCTCGGCGTGCTCGTCGGGCGAGTGCGAGACGCCCGTGGGGTTGCGGACGAAGACCATCGCGGTGGGGATGCCCGCGGCGGAGAGGATCCCGGCGTCGTGGCCGGCCTGGGTGGGGATGACCGGCCAGTCGCCGAGCGCCGCGAGGCGGGCGGCCAGGCCCGGGTCGAAGGCGACGGACCCGGACACCGACTCGGCGGTGACCGCGAGCGACGTGCCGTCGCGGCCCGCTCGATCACCGGCCTGCCGCTCGATCGACGCGACCAGCTCGGCGAGCGCGTCGTCGGACGACGCGCGGGCGTCGAGCCACGCCGTCACGAGGGACGGCACGGCGTTGGTGCCGTTGGGCTCAACGGCGAGCCGGCCGAACGTGGCGCGCTCGCCGGACAGCCGGGCCTGCTTGTTCGCGGCGAGGGCCGTCATGGCGTAGGTCAGCATCGGGTCGTGCCGGTCCTCCATGCGGGTGGTGCCGGCATGGTTCGCCTGGCCGCGGAAGTCGAAGCGCCACCGCCCGTGCGGCCAGATCTCGCTCGCGAGTCCGACGGCCGCGCCCCGGTCCACGAGGTCGCGACCCTGCTCGACGTGGAGCTCGACGAACGTGCCGACCCGGTCGAGCGACAGCAGGCCCCTCGACGGGTCGAGCCCGGCGTCGGCGACGGCGTCGGCGAGGAAGACCCCGTCGCGGTCGCGGAGCTCCTTCGCCTCGTCCCACGTGGTCGCGCCGGTCACGAGGCGCGAGCCGAGGCAGGCCCGGCCGAAGCGGGAGCCCTCCTCCTCGACGAAGACGCCGATGCCGAGCGGCCGGGCGGGCGTGACGCCGCGGTCGCGCAGGACGTCGACCGCCGCGAGCGCGGAGGCGACGCCCAGCGGGCCGTCGTACGCCCCGCCGTCGAGGACGGAGTCGAGGTGCGAGCCGGTGAGCACGCCGGGCACGTCGGCGTCCCCCCACCAGGCGACCTGGTTGCCCAGCCCGTCGGTCTCGACGGCGAGGCCGCGCGTGGCGCACTGCTCGGCGAACCACGAGCGGAGCTCGGTCTCCGCCGAGGTCCACGGCTGGCGGAAGTATCCGCCGGAGGAGGCCGACCGGCCGACCGGGGCCAGCTGGCGCCACATGTGCTCGAAGTCGGGTGGCGCGGGCATGCCAGCAGTCCACCGGGATCGCCCCGGAGGGTCAACGCACCGCGGCGGCGAGTCGTCTCGGATCCGAGACGTGGTTGGCTCGGCGCATGGAGTTCCGCGAGGTCGTCCGCCGCCGCCGGATGGTGCGCCGCTACTCCGGCGACCCGGTCGACCCCGCCGTGGTCGACCGGATGCTCGAGCACGCGCAGCGCGCGCCGACTGCCGGGTTCACCCAGGGATGGGCGTTCCTCGTGCTCGACACGGCCGAGGACGTCGCGCGCTTCTGGGAGTCGACGGGCGCCGACCCGGAGACCCACAACGCCTGGCTCGACGGCATGCGCACCGCCCCGGTGGTGATCGTCCCGCTCGCGTCCAAGGCGGCCTACCTCGAGCGCTACGCCCAGCCCGACAAGGGCTGGACCGACCGCAGCGAGGAGCGCTGGCCGGTGCCCTACTGGTACGTCGACGCCGGGATGGCGGCGCTGCTCGTGCTGCAGACCGCGGTGGACGAGGGCCTCGGGGCCTGCTTCTTCGGCATCCCCGGGGAGCACCTGGCGTCGTTCCGCGCCGCGTTCGGCGTCCCCGACGACCACGCGCCGGTCGGCGCGATCACCGTGGGCCACCGGGTGCCCGACGCCGGCGCGGCGGGGTCACCGACGCGCCGCGAGCGACGCACGGACGTCGTCCACCGCGGGCGCTGGTGAGCACAGCGGCTCGAGCGCCGAGCGCACCTGGCCCAGCAGCGGACGCGCGGACGGGTCGAGGCTGACGCACGCGGTCAGCACCTCGCGCACCTCCTCGGGCAGCTCGTCGACGCCGTCCGGCGTGCGCGGCATCCGGCGGTGCACGAGGGGCCAGCGGCGGCGACTCTCCCACGTCGCCTCGTCGCCGTACGGCGCCGTCCGGGCGAGGGCGTCGATGAGCGTCATGCCGAGCCCCCAGACGTCGGTGGCGGGCGAGAGCCCGCGGCCCGTCGCCTGCTCCGGCGCCAGGTAGCCCCGCGTCCCGGCGCCCGGGCGACCCCGCCCGGGGCGGCCGGCGAGGCTGAGGTCGATCAGCACCGCCAGGCCGTGGTCGACGACGACGTTGTCGGGCTTGAGGTCGAGGTGCAGCCAGTCGTGCCGGTGCAGGTAGCCGAGCACCGACGCGAGCTGGCAGCCGAGCTGCGCGACGTCGGACAACCCGAGCGGCTCCTCCTCGACGAGGGCCGAGAGGGTGGCACCGCGCAGCGTCTGGAGGACCACCGCAGGAGGGTCGTCGAGGACGTCGTAGCCGCGCACGAGGTGCGGGTGGGCCAGGGTGGTCGCCAGGTGTCCCTCGAGCAGCACCGCCTGGCGCACCCGCGGGTCGTGGCGGCGGTCGGCCCGCAGCAGCTTGACGACGCAGCGGGTGCCGCGCGCCTCGTCCCAGGCGTCCCACGTCTCGAGCCGCCGCCCGTCGGCGAGCAGCGCCAGCGGCCGGTAGCCGGCGGGGAGGTCGCCGGTCGGCGTACGTCGCCGGGTCACGCGGTGACCTCCGCGGGGGTGCGGTCCAGCGACACCACGCGGTCGACGTGCTGGAGGACGGCCGGGTCGTGCGTGAGGACGAGGACCGTGCGGTCGCGCGGCCCGGTCGTCAAGGCGACCATCAGCCGCCGCGCGGCCTCCGGGTCGAGGCCCGTCGTCGGCTCGTCGAGCACGAGCACCCGTCCCGGGCGCAGCAGCGCCCGCGCGAGCGCCAGCCGTTGGCGCTGTCCGCCCGAGAGGGACCGGCCGCGCTGGCCGATGCGTGTCTCGTAGCCGCGCGGCAGGGCCTCCACGAACTCGTGCGCACCGGCGTCGCGCGCGGCCGCGCGCACCTCGGCGCGGGTGGCGTCCGGACGGCCGAGGACGAGGTTGTCGTGGACCGAGGCGTCCAGCATCAGCTGCTCCTGGTGCACGACGGTGACCGCGTCGCGCACCGATGCGGCGGTGTGCCCCGCGACGTCGTGCCCGTCGACCGCGACGACGCCCGCGTCGGCGACGAGCTGTCGCGACAGCAGCCGGCCGAGGGTGGACTTCCCCGACCCGCTCGGTCCCACCAGGGCGACCACCTCGCCGGCCGCGACGTCGAGGGAGAAGCCCGCGAGCGCGGGAGCGGCCGCGCCGGGATAGGCGTACGACACCTCGCGCACCGAGACGGCACCGGGCCCGGGGGGCAGCGGCGCGGCACCGTCGCGGTCGCCGCCGGCCGGCTCGTCGAGGAGCTCGACGACCCGCTCCACGCCGGCGCTCGCGGAGTAGAGCGCCGGCACCAGGTCCGCCAGCGTCCGCACGGGTCCGAAGCACTGCAGGAGCAGCGTCAGGAACGCGAGCAGGCCACCGAGGGTGAGCCGGTCGGTCGCGAGCGACCAGACGCCGAGGCCCACGACGAGGAGCACGCCGACGAGCTCGGCCAGGTCGACGAGGGGCAGGAACAGCGCGCGGATGCGGCTGGCGGCGAGCTCGGCGCCGGCGATCGCGCGGTTGTGCCGGTCGTACGACGCCACCGCGGCGTCCTCCCCGCCGTAGGACTGGACGAGTGCGGCGTTGCCGAGCGCCTCCTCGGTCACGCTGCCGAGGGAGCCACCACGGCGGCGACGTTCCCTCGAGACGTCGCGGGTCAGCCGGGCGAACCGGGTCGAGACCCACCAGAACAGCGGCGCCACCACCAGCGAGGCGAGCGCCAGCTGCCAGTCCATCCAGACCAGCGCCCCGACGAGGACGAGCAGGCGCACGAGCGCGCCCACCCCGTCGCCGACCTGGGACACCATGAAGCGCTCGACCGCGGCGACGTCGGAGGTCAGCCGGGTGAGCGTGTCCCCGAGCCGTCGGCGGTCCGAGGCGGCGGCCGGCAGGGACAGGACGTGGGCGAACACGTCACGGCGCAGGTCGACGAGGAAGCGCTGCGAGACGTACGTCCCGAGGTAGTCGTCGGCGCCCGACACCACGCCGCTGACGAGGTTCAGCCCGATGTAGAGGAGCGCGAGGAGGACCAGCGGCTCGAAGGCGGCCGGGACGAGCACGTCGTCGACGAGCCGCTGGTAGAGCACGGCCTCGGCGACCGAGACGGCCGGGGCGGCGAGGAGGAGGACCAGGCCGAGCAGGAGCCAGCCGCGCAGGGGGCGCAGCCGCGGCCAGAAGCGTCGGGCGATGTCGACCAGCCGGAGCGTCGCGGCGACGTCGACGAGCGCCGACTCCTCCGGGGCGGCGCGCAGCGCCTCGGCGAGGCGGCGGCGTACGGACATCGGCTCTCCCCCTGGGCTCGTCGGCGGGTGGTCGGCGGGTGGCGCGGGTGGCGCGGGTGGCGCGGGTGGCGCGGGGACGGGTGGGCAGCCCGGGTGGGCGCCCACCCGTCGTGGTGGCGCTGCTCGGCTCAGTCGGTGCGCGAGCGCGAGCGGCTGCGGTTCCGGCGCCGACGACGGCGACGGCGACGGCGGCCGTCGTCGCTGGAGGAGTCGTTGCGACGAGCCTGGACGGCCGGCGCGAGGGCGGTGAGGATTCCGGAGCGGGCCATGGCGGCCTCCTTCGGTCTCGGTTCCCGGGTCTTCCCGGCTGACGTCGATGACTCTGGTCCCCCGACGTGATGCGGGGATGAGTTGCTCGTGAGAGCGCCCTCATGGACCGGCGGGCGACGTCACCGTGTCGCCCGGGAGCGACGCACCGGCCGGCTCGCGCACCCGCGCGCCCCGGCGCGTCTAGTGTCGGGGCAGGCTCCGGCGACCGGCCGGACGAGCAGGCGGGGGACCAGATGAGCGAGACGACGACCGGACCGGGCACGACCGCGGCAGTCGACGACGGCGCGAGGTTCCGGGCCTTCACCGGGCTGGGCCTGGCACTGGTGGCGCTCACGGGTGGCGGCGTGGTCGCCAACGGCGTCCAGTGGCTGGTCATCGGCCGGTTCCCGGCCGGCGACGACCTGACCTACTGGTCCGTGGTCGGTGGCGTGCCGCTGCTGATGGGTCTCGTGGGGCTGTGGCTGGGCACCGGTGCGGCCTCCTCCGCGGATGCGCTCGCCCGGCCCCTGGGCCGAGCGACCCAGGCCCTGTCCGCCCTCGCGGTGCTCGGCGCGGTCGTGCTGGTCGTCGCGCTCGTCCTCGGACAGTGAGCGCGCGCGCCCGCGGCTGCTCGTACGCCCGCTCCGTCGACGTCACGTCGGAGCGTCCGACGACCTGAAGTAGCGGCGGGCGGCAGCGGCACACGGGCCGTCGCGTGCACCGGGCCGGTTGAGGTCGTCCGACGCGCCGGACCGGCGCCGACCGCGGCCCCCGCCCCTCAGCGCGTCGGGTTGCAGCCGCCGCCGGGTTGTCCTCGCTCGGCATGAGGAACCACAGCAGCGGATAGACCAGCAGCTGGCTCCCCGGGATGGCGAAGAGGGTGACGACGAAGAGCAGCCGCGTCGTCCACGGCGTGAGCCCGAGGCGCCGGCCGACGCCGGCGCAGACCCCGCCCAGGACGGCACGGTCGGCGGGGCGGACGAGTCCCTGGCGGGCGAGCGAGGTGCGGATCTTCTCCATGCCCCCAGCCTGCGCCGTCCACGTCCTGGCGACCATGGGGATCGACCCCCGCCGACCCCGAGACGCCCCGAGCCGCCCCGAGCCGCCCCGGCCCGACCCCGAGCCGCCCCGAGCCGCCCACGGGTGCTAGTCGGCGCCCACCAGCCCGTGCTCGTGCGCGAAGACCACGATCTGCACCCGGTCGCGCAGCGACAGCTTCCGCAGCACCGAGCCGACATGGGTCTTCACCGTCGACTCGGAGGCGAAGACCAGCCCGGCGATCTCGGTGTTCGACAGCCCGCGGGCGACGGCGGCGAACACCTCGCGCTCCTTGTCGGTGAGGGAGAGGTACGCCGCGGGGGCGGGCGCCCGTGCGACGAACTGGCCCTGCAGCAGCAGGGACAGGTCCGCGGGGGCGAGCACCGCGTTGCCGGCGTGCACCGTGCGGATGGCGTCGCGCAGCATCACCGGGGTGGTGTCCTTGAGCAGGAAGCCGCTCGCGCCGTAGCGGATCGCCGTGGCCGCGCGGTCGTCGAGGTTGAAGGTGGTGAGGACCACGACGCGCAGGGGGCTCTCGCGCTTCGACACCCGGTCCGGGGCGAACAGCTGGCGCGTGGCCTCGACGCCGTCCATCTCGGGCATCCGGATGTCCATCAGCACCACGTCGGGCTGCAGCTCGTCGCAGACCGACACCGCCTCGAACCCGTCGCCGGCGACGCCCACGACCTGCATCCCGTCCTGGGCGTCGATGATCGTGCGCACGCCCTCGCGGAACAGCTCCTGGTCGTCGACCAGCACGACGCGGATCACGCGCCGCCCCGCACGGGCACCCACGCGGTGGCGGTGAACGTCTGGCCGCCCGCCTCGTCACGACGACGTACGTCGAGCCTGCCGCCCACCGCCTCGAGCCGCCGGCGCATGCCCTCGACGCCCTGCCCGGGCGCCGGGGCGGTCGCGGAGGACGCGTCGCCGGGCACGGCGCGGATCGGCTGGGTGACGTCCTGGACGGCGTCCTGGGTGACGGCCTGGGTGACGGTCGGGGTGGCGTCCTGAGTGGCGTCCCCGCCGGCGTCCCGGGAGGCGTCCGGTCGGACCACGTTGCGCACCTCGAGGCGCAGCTCGCCCTCCCAGTGGCGCTCGACGGCGACCGGGGTGTCGCGGCGGCCGTGCTTGATGGCGTTGGTCAGCATCTCCTGGAGCACCCGGTAGGCGACGGTCTCGAGCTCCGGCGGCAGCGGCTGCGGCCGGCCCACGACGGTCGACACCACCTCGTGCCCGCTCGACCGCACACCCTCCACGAGGCTGTCCAGGCTGCCGCTGCGCCCGGACGACGTGGCGCCCTGCGTGGTGGTGAGCACCTGCCGGACGTCCTGCAGCGAGGTCCGCGCGGACGACGCGATGGTCGCCATCGTCGCCTTCAGCCTCTCGGTGTCGGCGTCCTCGATGTACTGGGCGGACTCGGCCTGGGCCAGGATCACCGCGAGCGAGTGGCCCACGACGTCGTGCACGTCGCGCGCCATCCGCGTCTGCTCCTCGCGCAGCCGGGCGATCTCGCGGGCCTGCTCCGACTCCTGCACCGCGCGGGCGGCATCCCGCTCGGCCGCGACCTGCGACACCCGCGACTGCTCGGCCCGCGAGCCGAAGCGCAGCGCCAGACCGGCCAGCCACGGCGCACCGAGCACGAGCATGCCGAGCACCGCGGCCCCCACCTGCCAGGTCGGACTGAACCGGTAGGCGTTGTTGATCACGCTGTTGTAGTCGATGACGTCGGTGACGACTCCGAAGATCTCGAACGCGGCGAAGCCGACGGCGATCACCGCGGCGGCCGGGATGGAGAGGGCGCTCAGCCACAGCGTGGCCGTGCTGCCCCACCGGGCGGTGCCGAAGGCCACGAACGCGACCGTCAGCTGGGTGATGAGCACCGGGGTCCCGCTGGCGACCTGGAGCAGGCACGTCACCCACACGATCGCCAGGGACAGGCCAGGCGCCCGCCGGCTCAGCCCGACGGCGCCGGCGAAGGCCAGCACGACGAGCACCAGCGGGACCTGGCTGCCGTACGCCTGCACCGTGTTCACGCCCTCGAGGAACCCGAGGAGCAGCACCAGCCCGGCCAGGGCGAGGTCGGGCGCCGAGGCCCGCAGGCGCTCGAGGTCCGGGCTCATGCCGCCACCGCCTCGGGCGTACGCCGGACCGGCTGCGCGCGGACCTCTACGAGGTGCCAGCTGACCGCCGCCATCACGAGGGTGAGCGCGGCCGCGACCGGGCCGGCGAGGCCGTCGAGCGACGGGCGCAGCCACAGGGTCAACGGGTAGTTCCACAGGTACGCGCCGTAGGACACCGTGCCGAGCACGACGAGGGCCCGCAGCGGTCCGGTGACCGTCGTCCAGGTGCGCCACGACAGCAGCAGGACCACGGTCAGCGCGGCGATGGCGGGGCCTCCTGCCAGGTAGGTGAGGGCGTGACCCCGCAATGGAACCACGCTCAGGACCGCGAGCCCGACCAGAGCAGCGGCTGCCGGCCACGTGCCCCGGACCGGCGCGGCCTCGCCCGCCGGCCGGGCGAGGAGCCGGGCCGCGCCCCCGACCACGAAGCAGAGCGCCCACGAGGTCGGCAGGACGTACGCCAGGTCGGGGTCCTCGCGCAGCCACAGCACGGTCGCGACACAGGCGAGCAGGCAGGCCACGCCCGCCGCGAGCAGCGCGAGCCGCACCCGTCCGCGGACCAGCGCCAGCACCAGCACCGCGGGCCACAGCAGGTAGAACTGCTCCTCGGTGGCCAGCGTCCAGAGGTGGAAGGTCGCCTCGCTCGTGTGCCCGACGGGCAGGTTGGCGGTCCAGGTGAGCGCCACCAGCACGGTGCGGCCGAGCTCGTCGCGGTCGCCCAGCGGGTCGAGGAGCAGCGTCACGACCACCACGCCGGTGACCAGGAGCAGCAGCGCGGGCACCAGCCGCCGGGCCCGGCGCGCGTAGAAGCGGCGCAGATCCACCCGGCCGGTGCGAGCGGCCTCGTCGGCCAGCACCCCGGTGATCAGCCAGCCGCTCAGGGCGAAGAACATCACGACGCCGACCACTCCGGCGCCCGGGAACAGCGACGGCCAGGCGTGCCGCAGCATCACCAGGCCGACGGCGATCCCGCGCAGCAGGTCGACGCCCTCGATGCGTGCGCTCACCGGGGCAGGACGTCGCAGACGAGCCGGTCGAGGAGCTGGGCGTACGACAGGCCGGCCGCGGCGAACATCTTCGGCACCTGCGACTGCGCGGTGAAGCCGGGCATCGTGTTGACCTCGTTGAGCACCGGCCCGTCGGGGGTCACGAAGAAGTCCACGCGGGCGACCCCGGCGCAGCCGAGGGCGTCGTAGAGGGCGAGCGCGGCCTCCTCGAGGGCCTTGCGCTCGACGTCCTCCAGCGGCGCCGGGATCCGGAACTCCGCTCCCCCGCCGTACTTCGCCTCGTGGTCGAACCACCCGTCGACGACCACCTCCAGGGCCGGCGGGACGAGCCGGCCGCCGTCGGCCGTGCCCAGCACGGCGACGTCGACCTCGCGACCGATGACGACGTCCTCGACGAGGACCCGGTCGTCGAGCGCGAGCGCGGCCTCGAGGGCGTCGGGCAGCTGCGCGGCCTCGCGCACCATGCTCACGCCGTGGCTCGACCCGGCGGCGACCGGCTTGACGACGACGGGGTGGGTCCACGCGTACGTCGCCGCGCCGGCCGCGGTCAGCAGCACCGCAGGGGCGGTGGCGATGCCGACCGCCTGCGCCACGAGCTTGGTCGCCCACTTGTCCATCGCGAGCGCGCCGGCCGCGACCCCGGAGCCGACGTAGGCGACCCCGGCCAGCTCGCAGAGCGCGGCGAGGGTGCCGTCCTCGCCGCGGGGTCCGTGCACCACGGGCAGCACCGCGGCGCAGGACTGCAGCACCGCGACGGCCTCCCCGAGCGGGAGCGCGCGGTCGCCGACGCGCCAGGCGCCGTCCGGCCCGATGGTCAGCCGGACGACGTCGTACGACGCGGGGTCGAGGGCGTCCGCGACCGCGGCGGCGGACGCGAGCGACACCTCGTGCTCGCAGCTCTGCCCGCCGCCGACCACGGCGACGCGGGTGGGAGCCGGCGGCGCGGTGACGGCGGTGGCGGCGGTGGCGGTCACGACAGGCTCCTGAGACGAGGGGACGGGCTGGGGGCGGGGGAGGTGGCGCGTCGCACGCGCGAGCCGATGCCGGTGACGACCTCGTGCTCGATCGTCCCCGCCCAGGCGGCCCACTCGGCCACCGTCGGCTCGCCGGCGTCGCCGGGGCCGAAGACGACCGCGACGTCGCCGGGGTCGACGTGGTCCTCGCCGAGGTCGACCACGAGCTGGTCCATCGAGATGCGGCCGACCACCGGCCGGCGGCGACCGCGGAGCAGCACCTCGGCACGGCCGGCGGCGGCGCGCGGGACGCCGTCGGCGTACCCGAGGGGCAGGAGGGCCAGGTTCGTCACGGCGGGCGCGGTCCACGTGTGGCCGTAGCCGACGCCCGACCCTGCTCGCACCCGCCGCACCGTGACGACGGGCGCGGTGAGGGTGAGGGCGGGGCGCAGCGGCGTCGTGCGGGTCGGGTCGATGCCGACGAGGCCGGCCCCCAGCCGGACCACCGTGTGGTGGCTGCGGACGTCGAGGAGCGTCGCGGCGGTCGCCGCGAGGTGACGCTGCGCGGGCCGGAGACCGGCCGCACGGGCGGTCTCGACGCCCCGCGCGAAGCGGCGGCGACCCAGCACGTTGCACACGTCGGCGGGGTCGTCGGCACAGCCCAGGTGGCCCATCACGCCGACGACCCGCACCAGGCCGGCCCGCTCCGCCCGGCGGGCCGCCCGGCAGAGCGCGGGCCACGCGGCTGGTTCGGCACCGTCCCGGGCCATGCCGACGTCGAGGTGCAGGTGCACCCGGGCGGGGCGCCGGCGCGGCCCCGCCTGCTGGGCACGCACGACGGCGTCGAGGTGCTCGCGGGAGGGGACGGCCAGCTCGACCCGGGCGGCCAGGGCGGCGTCGTACGCGGCTCCGAGCGGGTTGAGCCAGCTCAGCACGGGGGCGCCCACCCCCTCGCTGCGCAGGGCGAGCGCCTCGTCGATGCTGGTGACGCCGAGCGACGTCGCGCCGTGGGCGAGGGCGGTGCGCGCCACGTCGGCGGCGCCGTGCCCGAAGCCGTCGGCCTTGACGACCGCCATCACCTGCGCCACGGTGCGGGAGGCGAGCAGGCGGGTGTTCGCGGCCACGGCCGAGAGGTCCACCTCGAGCCGCGGGCCGGTTGCGGTCGACCGGGTCACGACGACGGCGAGCGCGCTCACGCCGCCGTCTCCGCGTCCACGCCCGGGTCGACCGGTCCGTAGGACGCCGCCTCGGCACCGGTCGCGAGCGCCCAGTAGCGGTCTCCGTGGCTCCAGTGCCACCACTCGGTCGGGTAGTTCACCAGCCCGGCGCCGGTCAGGGCGCGGGAGAGGAGGTCACGGTTCGCGCGCGCGTCGGCGCTGATGCCGGTGGCGGCGGAGTAGCAGGCACCGGCGGACTGCTCCGGTGTCGCGTCGATCGGCGTGCCCATGTCGAGCTCGTGGCCGCACGCGTCGACCAGCGTCAGGTCGACGGCGGCGCCGGCGACGTGGGGCGCGACCTCCACCGGCGAGACGAAGCGGCTGGTGAGGCGGTGCAGGTCCGCGGGGGAGATGCCGGGGTGGGCCGCGCACACCTCGGCGGCGTAGGCGGCGATGATCGCGCGCTGGTCTGCCACCGACCGGTGTCCCTCGACCACCCGCACCCGGACACCCGCCGGGAGTGCGAGCTGCGCCGCGGCGAGACGGTCGGCCAGGCCGAGCCGCACCAGGGCCCGCTCCGGGCCGAAGGAGGCGTCGAGGCGCGTCAGGGCCTCGCCGGACTCGCGGACGGGGACCGCGGCGACGCGCGGGTCGGAGAGCAGGATCACCATGACCACGAGGTTCGCTGTCCGTGAGGCGCCTGCGCCTCCACCTCAGGTGCCGGACCGCTGTCCTCGAGGACGAGACGTCCTGGCCCTCCGTAGACTCGGGGCCATGCCGGAGCGAGACCGGGACGACGCCTTCGACGTCGCGGACACCGAGTCCGTGCGCCGCGAGGCCGAGCGCGACGACCGCACCGGACGCTCGGCCGCCGCGGCCCGCATCGCCCATCAGGCCAGCTGGGTCGACCTGCAGGTCCGGCAGGCGATGGAGCGCGGCGAGTTCGACGACCTGCCCGGGCAGGGGAAGCCGATCGCCGACCTCGGGGTCGAGCACGACCCGGACTGGTGGGTGAAGAAGCTCGTCGAGCGGGAGAACATCGCCCTGCTGCCGCCCGCCCTCGCCCTCCGCAAGGAGGACGCGGAGCTCCACGACCGGCTCGACGCGATCACCGTCGAGGCAGAGGTGCGGCGCGAGCTGGAGGACTTCAACCGCCGGGTGGTCGAGACGCGCAGGCAGCTGCAGGGGGGTCCTCCGGTGATCACGCCGGTGCGCGACGTCGAGGCCGAGGTCGCGGCGTGGCGCGAGCGCCGCACCGCCAGGATCGAGGCGCAGCGCGCGGCACTCGCCGCCGAGGGCGAGCGGCCCGCCGCCGCGAAGCGGAGCTGGTGGCGGCGACGGCCCGGCGCCCGGCGCGGGTGACGTCCGCGGCCCCTCTCCCCTCGCCGGTGGCCGGCCGCGGCGCGAGACATGCGTCATATCCGCCGCCCGCTACGCGGCGGTAGTTTGCGGGCCATGACTCGTTCCGCCAAGGACTTCTTCGCTCCCCTGGCCGTCGGAGCACCGGCGCCGCTGCGGGAGATCCCGGCCCGGCCGAGCCGCGCCATCCACTTCTTCGACCCGGGCAACCCGAAGATGGCCGCCAAGGTCCCGGGCATGGTGGGCACGGTCGACGTGCTGCTCGGCAACCTCGAGGACGCGGTCAAGGCGGAGAACAAGGAGGCGTCGCGCCAGGGCCTGGTGGAGATCGCGCGCAGCACCGACTTCGGGCCGACGCAGCTCTGGACCCGGATCAACTCCCTGGACAGCCCGTGGGTGCTCGACGACCTCACCACCCTCGTGCCGGAGATCGGCCACAAGCTCGACGTCATCATGGTCCCGAAGGTGCAGGGCGCCGAGGACATCCACTACGTCGACCGGCTGCTCGCGCAGCTCGAGGCGAGGGCCGGGCTCGACCGGCCGCTGCAGGTGCACGCCATCTTGGAGACGGCCCGAGGAGTGGCCAACATCGAGGAGATCTGCGCGGCCAGCCCGCGGATGCAGGGCCTCTCCCTCGGCCCGGCGGACCTCGCGGCCGACCGCCGCATGAAGACCACCCGCGTCGGCGGGGGCCACCCCGGCTACCTCGTCCGGCAGGACGCCCCGCGCGACGAGGCCGGTGGGACGCGGTACGACGCCGCGCGGGCGACGTACCAGCAGGACCTGTGGCACTACACGATCGCCCGCATGATCGACGCGTGCGCGATGCACGGCATCTACCCCTACTACGGGCCCTTCGGCGACATCGCCGACACGGTGGCCTGCGAGGACCAGTTCCGCAACGCGTTCCTCCTCGGCTGCGTCGGCGCGTGGAGCCTGCACCCGGTGCAGATCGCGATCGCGAACAAGGTCTTCTCCCCCAGCGTGGAGGACGTCGCCCACGCGCGTCGCGTCATCGCGGCGATGGGCGACGGCACCGGTGCGGTGATGATCGACGGCAAGATGGAGGACGACGCCTCGGTCAAGCAGTGCCGGGTGATGGTCGCCCTGGCCGACGAGCTCGCCGCGATCGACCCCGACCTGAGGAAGGCCTACGACGCCATCCCCGACCAGCCGGAGGCCTGACATGAGTGACTTCACTCCCCTGCGCTCTGTGCTCTACATGCCGAGCTCCAACGAGCGGGCGCTGGAGAAGGCCAAGACCATCGCCTGCGACGCGCTCATCCTCGACCTCGAGGACGCCGTCGCGCCCGACGCCAAGCCGGCGGCCCGCGACGCGGCCGCCGCCGCAGCCGCGAGCGGCGCGTACGGACGGCGCGCGGTCACCATCCGCGTCAACGGCATCGGCACCGAGTGGCACGACGACGACATGGTCGCCGCCAGCCAGGCCGGGCCGGCCGCGATCGTGGTGCCGAAGGTGAGCAGCGCGGAGGAGGTCGCCGGGCTGGTCGCGGCGATGGAGCGGGCGGGCGCCCCGGAGCACACCCGGCTGTGGGCGATGGTCGAGACCCCGGTCGCGGTCCTCGACGCCCTCGCGATCGCCCGCGCGTCGGAGCGTCTCGGCGCCTTCGTGCTGGGCACCAACGACCTCGTCAAGGAGCTGTACGCCGAGCACGTCCCGGGCCGCGCGCCGATCCTGCCGAGCCTCCACACCGCGCTGCTGGCGGGGCGCGCCGCGGGGATCGCGGTGATCGACGGCGTCTACAACGACGTGTCGGACGTCGAGGGGTTCCTCGCCGAGTGCGAGCAGGGCCGCCAGATGGGCTTCGACGGCAAGACCCTCGTCCACCCGCGCCAGGTCGAGGGCGCCAACGCCGCGTTCGCGCCGAGCGAGCGGGCCGTCGCCGACGCGGAGGGCCTGATCGCGGCGTTCGAGGAGGGCAGCGGCGCCGGCGTCGTGACCTACAACGGCCGGATGGTGGAGAACCTGCACGTCGAGTCCGCCCGCCGGACCCTCGCCATCCACGAGGCGATCCGCGCCCTCGGCTGACCTCGCCGCCCCCTCGGCCCACCGGCAGGGCCGCGCCACGTCCCGCCGGGGCTCAGGCGCTCTCGCCGCGGCGGAACCGGTCGTTGAGCCAGGTGCTCGCGGTGCCCATCCAGCCGGCGAGGTCGTGGACGAGCCGGCCGAGGGTGTCCTGGGTGCGCTCGAACGCCACCGCGTAGCTCGCGGCTGCCTCCTGCGCGGCCTCGCTGACCGAGGCGCTGTCGTCGTCGGCCCGGCGCGGGTAGTCGCCGCCGAGGATGGCGGTGTAGGCGCCGGAGTCGATCCAGCGCCGCAGCTCCGTGGCCCGGACGACCGCGAAGGGGTGCGACTGCTGCTGGAGCAGGGACAGCTTGATCAGCGACTCGCGGACGTCGCCGCCCTCGTCGTACTCCGCGCCCTGCGAGAGGAACGAGGTGACGTCGAGCTCCTCGAGCGTGCCGCCGCTGGCGATCTTCATGTGCGTGCGCAGCACGGCGGTGGGGTCCTGGGTGGCGAGCAGGCCGGCGCGGTCCGCGGACAGCTCGGCCTTGCGCGACCACTCCAGCAGCGCGACGGTCACCATCCGGATGCCGAGCGCTCCACCGGGGACCGCGTTGAGGAGCCCGCCCAGCCCGAGCAGCCGCAGCAGCAGGGTGCGGTAGACCGCGTGCCCGCTGATGGCGTGCCCGAGCTCGTGGCCGATGACGAACCGCAGCTCGTCGTCGTCGAGGTGGTGCACCAGGCCGGACGACAGCACGATGATCGGTCGGTCCATGCCGATGGTCATCGCGCTCAGCGCCGGGTCCGCCTGGACGTACATCTCGGGCAGGTCGGTGGCGTCGAGGCTCCGGCCGACCTCGGCCAGCAGCCGGTGCAGCCGCGCGAACTGGCGCTCGTCGACGCGGACCGCGGAGCCGAGCAGCGTCAGCCGCCAGGCCCGCTCGCGGAAGACCCCCGACATGGTCTTGAGCAGCACGTCGAAGCCCTTGAGCTTGCGGAGCGCGACCAGTGCGCCCTTGTCGGCGGGGTGCTCCCACGCCCGCGAGCTGATGTCGGTCAGCACGACGCGCGAGCGCGCCGGCTTGTTCTCCCCCGTGGCCATGGAGGGATCCTGACCTACGGGGCCGGGATTGTCAGCCGTTCGAGAGTCTCCCCCGCGCCGCACCACTGCGGCGCGTCGGACGACCAGAAGTCCAGCGCAGCGACTGGGTGCAGCCTGACCCGATCGGCACCGAGCACCTCCGGTCGTCCGACGCGCCGACCGTCCGTGTCGCGGGGTCCTCCGCGCCGCACCACTGCGGCCCGGCCTCAGCCGCGCCGCATTGGGATCGGCACCCCGCGCTCCTCCGCCACCTCGACCGCGCGGTCGTACCCTGCGTCGACGTGCCGGATCACCCCCATGCCGGGGTCGTTGGTGAGGACCCGCTGGATCTTCTCGGCAGCGAGCTCGGTGCCGTCGGCGACGGTGACCTGGCCGGCGTGCAGCGAGCGGCCGATGCCGACGCCTCCGCCGTGGTGGAACGACACCCACGTGGCGCCGGACGCGGTGTTGACCAGGGCGTTGAGGATCGCCCAGTCCGCGATGGCGTCGGAGCCGTCGAGCATCGCCTCGGTCTCGCGGTACGGCGAGGCGACCGAGCCGCAGTCGAGGTGGTCGCGGCCGATGACGATCGGCGCGGACAGCTCGCCGCTGGCGACCATCTCGTTGAACCTCGCGCCGGCCTTCGCGCGGTCGCCGTAGCCCAGCCAGCAGATGCGCGCCGGCAGGCCCTGGAACTGCACCCGCTCGGCCGCCATGTCGAGCCACGTGTGCAGCCGTGCGTACTCCGGCTTCTCGTCGGCCGGGAAGAGCTCCTTGATCGCCCGGTCGGTGGCGGCGATGTCGGCCGGGTCCCCGGAGAGGGCCGCCCAGCGGAAGGGACCCTTGCCCTCGCAGAACAGCGGCCGGATGTAGGCCGGCACGAAGCCCGGGAACTCGAAGGCCCGGTCGTAGCCGCCCTTGCGCGCCTCGTCGCGGATCGAGTTGCCGTAGTCGAACACCTCGGCGCCGGCGTCCTGGAGCTCCACCATCGCCCGGACGTGGCACGCCATCGACTCCTGGCTGCGCTTGGTGAAGCCACGCGGGTCCTCGGTGCGCTCGCGCTCCCAGTCCTCGTACGCCGTGCCGGACGGCAGGTAGAACAGCGGGTCGTGCGCCGAGGTCTGGTCGGTGACGATGTCGACGAGCGGGCCTCCGCCCTCCTCGCCGGCCCGGCCCGCGCGGTCGAGGTGCCGCTCGAGGATCTCGGGCAGCACGTCTGCGGCGTTGCCGAGCAGGCCGATCGAGAGGCCGCGGCGGGCCTCGCGCGCCTCCAGGGCCAGCTCGATCGCGTGGTCGAGGTCGCGGGCCTGGACGTCGAGGTAGCGCGTCTCGAGGCGCCGGTCGATGCGGTGCTGGTCGCACTCGACGCAGATAGCGACCCCGTCGTTCATGGTGACCGCCAGCGGCTGCGCACCGCCCATGCCGCCGAGCCCGGCGGTGACGGTGATGGTGCCGGCGAGGGTCCCCCCGAACCGCTTGTCCGCGATCGCGGCGAAGGTCTCGAACGTCCCCTGCAGGATGCCCTGGGTGCCGATGTAGATCCACGAGCCCGCCGTCATCTGGCCGTACATCGTCAGGCCGAGGTCCTCGAGGCGGCGGAACTCCTCCCAGTTGGCCCAGTCGCCGACGAGGTTGGAGTTGGCGATCAGCACGCGCGGCGCCCACTCGTGGGTGCGCATGACCCCGACCGGCTTGCCCGACTGCACGAGCAGCGTCTCGTCGTCCTCGAGGTCGCGCAGGGTGCGCACCAGCGCGTCGTACGCCTCCCAGCTGCGGGCGGCCTTGCCCGTGCCGCCGTAGACGACGAGGTCCTCGGGACGCTCGGCGTTGTCGGGGTCGAGGTTGTTCATCAGCATCCGCAGCGGCGCCTCGGTCTGCCACGACTTCGCGGTCAGCCCGGTGCCGCGCGCGGCGCGGATGGGCAGGCGGGGGTTGGTCTCGGTCACTTCAGCTCTCCGATCACGGACTCGGCGGCGGCGAGCACCGCGCCTGACTGGACGAGGTCGACGGTCGCCTCGATCTCGGGTGAGAGGTGGCGGTCGGGGCCGGGGCCGGCGACCCCGTTGCTGCGCAGCAGCTCCACGACCGCGCCGGTGGCGGGTGCGGGGGTGAGCGGCGCGCGCAGGTCGAGGGCACGGGCCGCGGTGAGCACCTCGACGGCGACCACGCGGGAGAGTCCGTCGACCGACCGGCGCAGCTTGCGGGCGGCGTTCCAGCCCATCGACACGTGGTCCTCCTGCATGGCGCTGGAGGGGATCGAGTCGACCGAGGCCGGCACGGCCAGCCGCTTGAGCTCGGAGACGATCGAGGCCTGGGTGTACTGCGCGATCATCAGGCCGCTGTCCACGCCGGGGTCGTCAGCCAGGAACGGCGGCAGCCCGTGGTTGCGGGCCTTGTCGAGGAAGCGGTCGGTGCGGCGCTCGCTGATGGAGGCGACGTCGGCGGCGACGATCGCAAGGAAGTCCAGGACGTACGCCACGGGCGCGCCGTGGAAGTTGCCGTTGGACTCCACCCGGTCGCCGACGACGACCGGGTTGTCGATGGCGCTGGCGAGCTCGCGGCCGGCCACGAGCGCCGCGTGCTCGACGGTGTCACGGGCGGCGCCGTGCACCTGCGGCGAGCACCGCAGCGAGTAGGCGTCCTGGACGCGGTTGCACTCCACGGTGTTGCCGGGCCCGGTCCGGTGCGAGGCGACGACCGCCGAGCCGGCCATCAGCGCGGTGAGGTTGGCCGCCGACAGCGCCTGTCCGGGGTGCGGGCGGATGGCCTGCAGCTCCGGTGCGAAGACCCGGTCGGTGCCGAGCTGGGCCTCCACGCTCATCGCCGCGGCGATGTCGGCGGTGCGCAGCAGCATCCGCAGGTCGGCGATCGCCATCACCAGCATCCCAAGCATGCCGTCGGTGCCGTTGATCAGCGCCAGTCCCTCCTTGGCCGCCAGCTCCACGGGCACGAGACCGGCGGCGGCGAGCGCCTCTGCGGCGGGCAGGAGGGTGCCCGACGCGTCGCGGACCTCGCCCTCGCCCATCAGCGCGAGCGCGCAGTGCGACAGCGGCGCGAGGTCGCCGGAGCAGCCGAGCGAGCCGTGCTCACGGACCACGGGCGTGATGCCGTGCGTGAGCAGGTCGGCCAGCAGCATCGCGGTCTGCCGGCGCACGCCGGTGTGCCCGGTCGCGAGCGTCGACAGGCGCAGCAGCATCAGGGCGCGGACCACCTCGCGCTCCACCTCGGGGCCCGAGCCGGCGGCGTGCGAGCGGACGAGCGAGCGCTGGAGCTGGGCGCGCATCTCGGCCGGGATGTGACGTGTGGCGAGCGCGCCGAAGCCGGTGCTGACGCCGTACGTCGGCGTCTGCGCCGCCGCGAGCGACTCGACGACGCCGCGGGCGCCGTCGATCGCCGACAGCGCGTCCTCGGCGAGGCTCACGGGAGCGCCCTCCCGGGCGACGCGGACGAGGTCCTCGAAGGAGACGGGGCCAACCCCGACCTGGATCTTCTGCATGCCTCCATGGAACACGCGCCCGAGCCGGTCCACCAGCGGTCCGCAGCGCGGAAGGGTCTCACATACGAGACACCGCGCTCACCCGTTCGGAGGGCACCCGTCGCGCCCCGGTTGTGGCACCGTGGACGGAGGAGCGACCCGCCCCGGGTCGCCGGAGGAGGGAGGTCCCCATGGACACGACAACCTGGATCATCGTCCTGGTCGTCGTCCTTGTCGTGGCGGCACTCGTCGCCTGGCTCGTCGTGCAGCAGCGCAAGAAGAAGCAGCACGAGCACGCCGAGCGGCTGCGGACGGAGGCTCAGGAGCACGCAAGTGGGATCCCGGAGGCGCAGGTGCGCGCCAAGGAGGCCGAGGCCGAGGCCGAGCGGGCCCGGCTCGAGGCGGAGCGGGCCCGAGAGCGTGCGCAGGAGGCCCAGGTGGCCGCCACCCAGCAGGAGGCGGTGCACGAGGACCGCCTCCGCACCGCGGACCGGGTCGACCCGCACGTCGACACCTCGTCCGACGACTACACGCCGGGCAGCACCGGCGACCCGGACACGGTGCTCGATGCCGACGACCCCCGTCGCACCGGCGGCGGCGGCACCGGCGGCACCGGCGGAGCACACTCCGCCTGACGCCGAGCCACCCGAGGGAGCGGCCGTCCAGCACCGCGACGCGGTGCTGGACACCGCCGCGCCCACTGACACACTGAACGCTCGCCCTGCCCTACGAGAGGTGCCTCGTGACCGCGCTCATCATCATCGTCGTCGTCCTCCTCGTCCTGCTCGCCGTCGGGGCCCTCGTCGTCCGGCGCAGGAACAGGGAGGCGAACATCCAGCGGGCCGACGAGCTGCGCCAGCAGGCCGCGTCGCGCGCCCAGGCGACGATCGCGCCGGCGCAGGAGCGGGCGGCGGCTGCCGAGGCGCAGGCGGCCCAGGCCCGCGCCGCCGCGGAGCGGGCCGAGGCCGAGGCGGCCGAGGCCCGCGTGGCGGCCCAGCAGGTCGAGGCGTCCCACGAGGGCCAGCTGCGCGCCGCCGACCGGCTCGACCCGCGGGTGGACCACACGGCCGACGACTACTCCCCGCAGGTCCCCGGCACGGCCGACCAGCAGCCGGCGGCCGGCCAGCCGCCGCTGCTGCCGCGCCGCACGCCGGGCGCCAACGAGATGCCGGGCAAGCCGATCGAGAAGACCGACGGCGGCGGGGGCTGGTTCACCAAGGGCTCGGACCGCGACCGGTCGTGACCGGGCGCCGGTGAGCCACGTCCCGGCGGCGACACGCGCCCTGCGGGTGCTGCGGTTCCTCGCCACCCAGGCCGACCCGGTCCCGCTCGACCGGATCTCGCGCGCGTGCGACCTGCCGCGCAGCACGGCGTACCACCTGCTCAACACGATGATCGACGAGGGCTTCGTCGTGCACCTGCCCGACGAGCACCGCTACGGGTTGGGAGTGGCGGCGTTCGAGGTCGGCAGCGGCTTCACCCGCCAGGAGCCCCTCGCCCGCCTGGCCCGGCGGCCGCTCGCCGAGCTCGTCGACCGCACCGGCCACGGCGCGCACCTCGCCGTGCTGCACGGCCGCGACGTGCTCTACGTGATCGAGGAGCGGGCTCCGGGTCGACCGCCGCTCGTCACCGACGTCGGCGTCCGCCTCCCCGCCCACCTCACCGCCTCCGGCCGGGCGATCCTCGCGGCGCTCCCGGCCAGCCAGGTCCGCGCGCTCTATCCCGACCGCGCCGCGTTCGTCGACCGCCACGGCAAGGGGCCGGCCTCCCTCAGCGCACTGCGCACGGTCCTCTCCGCGACCCGGCAGCGCGGTCACGCCACCGAGGACGGCGAGGTGACCCCGGGCCTGCGCAGCGTGGCCGCCGCCGTGCTCGACCACAACGCCCACCCGGTGGCCGGGGTGGCCGTGACGTTCCCGGGTGAGGCCGGCGACGACGACGCGACGGCTCAGGCGATCGCGGCAGCCGTGACGGCGACGGCCCAGCGGCTGACCCGGCGGGTCAGCGGCGCGGCTGCGTCGTCGCGCTGAGGCGCCGGCGGTGCCCGAAGGCCCGGCTCAGCCGGCGCTCGCGGCGGCGTCCAGCACGGCGAGGTCGACCGCGTGGGCGTCGAGGTGGAGCACCTCGGCAAGACCGGCCGGACGGCCGTCGACCAGCAGGACCAGCGGCACCCCGGCCGCGCGCTGCACCGCAGTGCTCAGCACGATCGGGTCCGGGCCCCCGCCGAGGACCGAGTAGACGGGCCACGTGCGGCCGCCGATGCCGACGAGGGTGGCGACGGCGCGCCGCACGACCGCGCCGTCGCCGTGCTCGAGCAGGGCCGCGCGGACGCGCCGGTCCAGGTCTGTCATCGACTCCGGCCCTGCCTCCACCCGCAGCTCCTCGCCCTCGGCCGCGGTGAGCGCGGCCGGCACGGGAAGGCCGTCGGCCACCGCGAGCACCTCGCGCGCCATGGCCGGCGGGACGACCTGCTCGGACGCCAGGCCCGGGTCGATCCTCACCCCGAGCGGCCCCTCGGCGCGGTCCACGAGGTCGGCGACGAAGGCCTCGCGGATCGTCAGCTCCTCCACGTCGGCCCCGACCCCGGCCGTGAGCCGCACGGGCGTGGAGTACGCGTGGACGTAGGACTCGCCGTCGGCGCGCGACGTCTCGGCGCGGCCGTCGTCCCCCACCCGGAGGTAGACCGGCGTGACGGCGAGCGCGCGCACGAGGATCGGCCACGGGGAGGTCGCGGCGGCCACGTTGCGCACGACGTCGAGCACCGAGGCGGTCGTCGACGACGTGGCGAGCGCCTGCCAGCGGGCGTACGCATCGCTCACCGGCGCCCCGGTCGCGTCACCCATCGGCCGGCCCCCGGTGCGCCTCCACCGCGAACCGCATCGAGGACAGGCGCCAGGAGAGTGCGTCCACGCCGCTCCGGACGAGGTCGGCTGCCGGCCGCAGGGCCTGCCACTCGACCTCGGAGTAGCGGTGCTCCTCGACCGCCCGCTCGACCATGCCCAGGCCGAGCGGGTCGGCGTAGCCGACGGAGGCTCTGGTCTCGCAGCCGGGGTACCAGCGGACCTGGCCCAGCGCGCGGCCGGGGTGCAGCTGCACGGCGCGCCACGGCTGGACCGCACCGGCCGCGGCCCGCCACGCCCGCTCGGCCGCCAGGTGGCGCTCGTCGCGCTCGGGCAGCACCTCGCGGGCCGCCGGGTCGGTCAGCGCCGCCTCCACCAGCCGGCTCCACCGCGCGCGGGTGCCGGCGGCCGGCTCCCCCGGACGGCGACCGGACAGCTGCGCCTCGGCGTCGAGCAGCGGCGCGGCGGCGGAGGGCTCCTCCCCCAGCGCCGTGAACAGGTCGTCGAGGCCCCCCGGCGTCGGCTCGTGACCGAACCACGGCGAGGTCGGCCCGTCGACGAGCGACTCCCCGAGGAGGGCGACCGCGAGCCGGCCGCCGGGACCCAGCCCCGCGGACGCCGCCTCCGCGGTCGCGGCCCAGCGCTCGAGCGCCTCGTCGGCGGGCGCCGCCTGCGGCGCGGGCGGCCGGGCGGAACGACCGAGCAGCCGGTCGACCAGGCTCACGGGCCGCCGTCCTCGGCGGCGGCACCGACCAGGAGGCTCCCGCCGAGGCCGGCGGCGGCCCCGTGGCCGAAGCCGGCCCACGCGCCGTCCGGGACCGTGCTGACCCACGGAGCGGGCCCGGTCCACTGCGACGCCTGCCCCTGGGAGTAGAACGGCTCGTCGAGACCCATCACGTGCTGGGTCGCCCCGCCAGGGGTCGTCGGCTGGGGCCCGATCGTGCCCTCCTGGACCCGCATGCCGTCCCCCTCGGTGAAGTCGCGCACGGTGATCTCGTCACGCGGCTTGTAGGTGCCGTCCCCATTGTCGTACCAGCTCTTCTCGAGCGCGAGCCGGTCCATCGCCTGGGCCTCGGTGCGCAACGACGCCGCCTCGCGGGTGTCGGTCCAGAACGTGCCCGACCCGGGGTCGCCCGCGCCGTGCAGGTTGACCAGGGTCTCGCTGCGCGGGACCGCGTCGTACGACGTGACGGGTCCGTCGAACGTGTCCGCCACGCGGCCGTAGTCGGTGTCCCACCTGTGCTCGCCGAAGACGTCCTCGAACGTCCCCAGCTGCGGCTCCGACCCGCGGCGCAGCAGCCGCGCCTGGTCCTCCGGGGAGAGGGAGTCGAGGTGGCGCCCCAGCTGCACGTCGTCCATCCGCGACAAGCCGGTCAGGTCCCCGAGGTCCATGCCGCGCAGCGACCGCAGCCCGTGCAACGGGCGGGCGAGCGTGGAGATGTCGTGCAGTCCGTCGAGACCGCGCAGCGCCTTGAGGCTGGCGCCGGCACCGCCCGTGGCGATGGTCGCGATCGCGTCGGGGACCAGGTGACCGATCGCGCGGGCAGGGTCGTCGGCCCAGGTGTCCCAGTCGAGCAGGCTCTTGCCGAGGTTCTTGCCGAAGCCCACGGGGTCGGTGGTCAGCCCGGTGTAGATGCCCTGCGCCATCGTCCAGGCGTTCTCGGCGGAGAGCTCGTACTTGGTGCTCAGCTCCTCCGGCGTGATGTCGCCCGTCGCGAGCTGGTAGGAGTCGATGACCAGGTTCACGGGACTGAAGGGCACCATCGTGAGCAAGTCCCAGACGGCCTCGCCGGCTCCCTCGAGGATGCCGCCGACGAACTTCAGGCCGGACTCCAGCCAGTTGGGCTCCTCCGGCGCGTCGGCGCACCCCGCGCGCACCTCGCCGGCGCAGGTCGCGGCGGCGGCGTCGAGGTCGGCGCGGGCGGAGGCGAGCGCCCGCAGCGCCTCCTGCTGGATGGGCTCGCCCCAGTCGACGAACGGCTCCGCCTGCTCGGTGCCGCCGCTGCTCCAGTAGGAGCGCATCCGGTCCATGTAGGTGCCGTACTGCGCCCGGGCGTTCTCGGACTCGCGCCGGCCACGCTCGTGCTCGGCGCCGGCCTCGGCGGCGCGCCGCTGGACGTCCTCCAGCACGCCGGCGTACGCCGTGAGGGCGGCGGCGGCCCTCTTGAAGCCGTTGCCGGACGCGACCCAGCGCTCCGGCTCGAGGTCGTGCGCCTCCCGGAACTCGTCGGCGGCGCGGCCCACCCAGCCCGAGACGTCGATCCTGCCGAGCGCGTCGCCGGTGTCGTAGAAGAGCTGGCCCTTCTGCTCCAGGGTGAGGGCCTTGGCCCGGATGTTGCCGGGACTGCCCTCGATCTCGAAGTCCGGCACGTCACATCACCCTGATCGCGGCGATGGTGCCCTTGAGCGCCGAGAGGGCGTCGTGGCCGGCCTTGTCGGTCTCGAAGTAGTTCATCGCGATCTTGCCGAGCCGCCCGGCCATCTCCTCGACGTCCTGGCAGAGGTTGTTCACGCCCTCCTCCCAGCGGTTCTTGAACTCGTCGAGCGCGTCCCACACGACGTCGCTGCCGACGTCGCCGCGGGACGGCACGAGGTCCTCGACGTCCTTGTCCTTGAAGAGCTGGAGCGTCTCGCTGAGCCCCTGGGCCGCCTTGCCCATGCTCTCGAGGTCGACTTCGTAGTCGTAGGACGGCATGGCAGGAGGCTTCCCCAGCGGCTGCGCCCTCAAACTGCGGAGTTTTCCCGCGGCGCGCGTGTAGATGGCCGGCGCGGAGGGTAGGAGGGCGCCGATCGACCAGCGAAAACCCAGCGACCCGAGGAAGGGGGCGGCCGTGGCCGTCGGACTTGTCTACGCCGAGGTGCAGGCGGCGGCCCAGGCCGCGGCCGAGGCGGTGGAACCGCTGCAGGAGACCCTGCGCACGCTCGGGGCCACGATCGAGTCCGAGGCCGGCACCGGGTTCCGGGGGCAGGCGGCCGCCGGCTTCGGCGAGGCGATCAACGCCTGGTTCGACGTCGCCGTCACCCTCGGCCCGATCCTCGAGGCCTACTCGCAGGACCTCGTCCACCTCGCCCAGGAGCACGCCACGAACGACGTCGCGCAGGCCGAGCGCGCCGGACTGCTCGCCGACCGTCTCGGAGGCGGTGCCCGGTGAGCGAGCGCGGACTCGTCGTCCACCAGGGCGCCCTGTCGAGCATCGAGTCGGCGCTCGCCGACGCGACCACGTCGATCACCGGCCAGGTCCAGGACCTCCTCGAGCGAGTGGAGGCGCTCACCCCCGGGTGGGACGAGACCAGCGACTCGCACGCGGCCCACCTCGAGCACCAGCAGAAGCTGCGCGACGGCGTCGAGCGCCTCACCGACGCGCTCGACCAGCTGCGCACCCGGCTCGCGGCACACCGGGAGGACGCCCGGGAGATCGAGGTCGAGAACGTCGCGCTCGTGAACTGACCCTCACCGCGTCCCGGTCACAAGTTACCTGCGGGTAGGATCTTTCTCACTCGGCAGAGCCCTGCCGTCGGTCCGTAGGGCCGACCTATGCTCCGGCTCTGTACGCCCCGACCGAGGAGCCGCACCTCATGCAGACATTCGCGATCGTCGTCTCGTTCGCACTGACCGCCGTCGCCGTCGCGATGCTGGTGCCGGCCGTGCGCCGGATGCTGGGCGTGATCCGCGCGGCCCAGCCGGCTCCCGGCCGCGCGGACAACCCGGTCGGGCGCACCGCGACGATGCTCAAGGAGACCTTCCTCCACACGCGGATGCTGCAGCGGCCGTGGATCGGCGTCATGCACTGGTTCGTCTACGCGGCGTTCCTGTTCCTCAGCACCGCCGTGGGAGCGGCGTACTTCCAGCTCTTCGAGCCGTCGTTCGCGTGGCCGCTGATCGGCCACTGGTACCCGTACGAGTGGTTCAGCGAGCTCATCGGCGTGCTCAGCACCGTCGGCATCGTCTTCCTCATCCTCGTCCGCCAGCGGCACCACCCCCGCACCGAGGGACGGGGCAGCCGCTTCTTCGGCTCGACCTTCTGGCAGGCCTACTTCGTCGAGGCGCTGGCCCTGCTCGAGGGCGCGGCGATCCTCTTCGTGCGCGCGGCGGAGTGGAAGCTCGACGAGGACGCCGGGCGCAGCCACTACCCGGTCGCGTCCTGGATCGGTGACGCGTTCTACCCGAGCTCGACCGAGGCCCTCGAGAACACGATCTACGCCATCGCCGCCTTCAAGATCGTGCTCGCGATGATCTGGCTGATGGTGATCGCCCGCAACCTCACCATGGGCATCGCCTGGCACCGCTTCACCACCTGGTTCAACATCTGGTTCAAGCGCGAGGCCGACGGCAGCACCGCCCTGGGCGCGATGAAGCCGCTGACCTCCGACGGCAAGCCGGTCACCCTCGACGACATCGACGACCTCGACGAGGAGTCGGTCCTCGGCGCCGGCAAGGTGGAGGACTTCTCGTGGAAGGGCATCCTCGACTTCACCACCTGCACCGAGTGCGGCCGCTGCCAGTCGCAGTGCCCGGCGTGGAACACCGAGAAGCCGCTGTCGCCGAAGCTCGTGATCACCAGCCTCCGCGACCACGCGTACGCCAAGCACGACGGCGACCCGGCGCACGCCGAGCGGCAGCTGGTCGGGGCCGGCTCCAAGGGCGAGACCCACGGCGCCGGCACCGACGTGCTCGACTACTTCTACAACCCCACCGACGGCGACTTCGTCATCGACGAGGACGTGCTCTGGAGCTGCACGACCTGCGGCGCCTGCGTCCAGCAGTGCCCCGTCGACATCGAGCACGTCGACCACATCATGGACATGCGGCGCTACCAGCTGCTGGTGGAGTCGAACTTCCCCGCCGAGCTCAACCAGCTGTTCAAGGGCCTGGAGAACAAGGGCAACCCGTGGAACATGTCGGCCTCGGCCCGCATGGACTGGGCCAAGGGCCTCGACTTCGACGTGCCGGTCGTCGGCGAGGACCTGGAGTCCCTCGAGTCCGTGGACTGGCTCTTCTGGGTCGGCTGCGCGGGTGCCTACGAGGACCGCGCGAAGAAGACCACGCGTGCGGTGGCCGAGCTGCTCGACATCGCCGGCGTCTCCTTCGGAGTGCTGGGCAACGGCGAGACCTGCTCCGGAGACCCTGCCCGGCGTGCCGGCAACGAGTTCGTCTTCCAGGGCCTCGCGCAGCAGAACGTGGAGACCTTCAAGGAGTACAAGGTCAAGAAGGTCGTCTCGACCTGCGCCCACTGCTTCAACACCCTCAAGAACGAGTACAAGGACTTCGGCATCGAGCTCGAGGTCGTGCACCACACCCAGCTGCTCAACCGCCTCGTGCGCGAGGGCCGCCTGACCCCGGTCAAGGACGGCGCGGGCGCCGCGAAGCGCTCGATCACCTACCACGACCCCTGCTACCTCGGTCGCCACAACCAGGTGTACGAGCCCCCGCGCGAGCTGCTCCAGGTGCTGCCCGGCGCGGAGGTCGTCGAGATGGAGCGCAACAGCGAGCGCTCCTTCTGCTGCGGCGCCGGCGGCGCGCGCATGTGGATGGAGGAGAACCTCGGCGAGCGCATCAACGTCAACCGCACGAAGGAGGCCGTCGGCACCGGCGCCGACCAGATCGCGGTCGGCTGCCCGTTCTGCCGGGTGATGCTCTCCGACGGGCTCACCGCCCAGCAGGCCGCGGGCGAGGCGCGCGAGGAGGTCGAGGTCCTCGACGTCGCGCAGATGCTGCTCGCATCGGTCAAGGGCGAGCAGGCGACCAAGGCCGCGCCGGGCTCCGCTCCGACCGCAGCTCCGGCCGCAGCTCCGGCTGCCGCCTCCGGCGCCGCTGCCGCTGCTCCGGCCGGCGACGTGGCCACCAAGGACGAGCCGGAGGCCGGCGACGTCACCGTCACCGACGACACCGTCACCTCGACCGCGGACGCCGGCCCCGCCGCCAAGGCGTCCGGCGGGACCTCGCTCTTCGACACCCCGGCCGACTCCGCCGGCTCGTCCGACACCACCCCCGCTGACTCCGCCGGCTCGTTGTTCGACACCCCGGCCGACTCCGCCGGCTCGTTGTTCGACGTGCCGGCGCCCGAGGCCGCGGCGACGACGGACGCCGGAGCGCGGGCCGGGTCCTCCGCCGAGGCGGCCCCCGGGCCGGCGTCGAGCGGCTCGCTGTTCGACGTACCCGCGCCGGAGCCGGAGCCGGAGCCGGCGCCCGAGGCGGCGCCCGAGCCGGCTGCGTCCATGGACCTCGGCGCGGGCGGCTCGCTCTTCGACCTCGGCACGCCCAGCGAGCCCGAGACCGCTCCCGCCGCGGAGTCCGCTGCTGACGCGACGGTCGGCGAGCCCGACGAGGCAGCTCCTCCTGCCACCGCGGCCCCTGCGCCGACCGCCGGCCTGGGTGGCGGCGGATCGCTCTTCGACATCGCAGCCCCGGAGCCGACCTCGTCGAGCACTCCCGCAGCGGCACCGGAGGCCTCTTCGGCAGCGGGGACGCCGGCGTCGGAAGCGGCCGCTGAGCCAGAGGCCGAGGCCAGGGCGGGCGCTGGGGAGGCTGCCCCGCAGGTCGCACCCGCACCGGAGGCGGCCGCGACCGGCACGACGTCGACGCCCACCACGGACGCCGACATCTCCAGCCTCGGCTCGCTGTTCGACCTCGAGGCCCCGGCCGCCGACGCCACGCCGGCCGCCGGTCAGCAGCCCGAGTCGGCCCAAGCGCCCGCAGCCGCCGAGCCGGAGCCGGGGGCCGAGCCGGAGCCGGGGGCCGAGCCGGAGGCCGAGTCGGAGGCCCTGCCGACGGCCGCGGAGGCCCGAACCCCGGCCGCACCGCAGCCTGCGGCCGCCCCGAGCGCCGGGGCGACCCCGACGCCTCGCACGGACACCGACATCTCCAGCCTCGGCTCGCTGTTCGACCTCGAGGCCCCGGTTGCCGAGCCTGAGCCGGTCTCCGCCGCTGCCGACCCGTCCGTCGAGGGCTCCGGGGTAGAGGACTCGCGGGTCGAGGACTCCGCGCCGGCCGCGCCCCCGAGCGGCGCGGACCTGAGCCAGGCGGCGACGTTCAGCGACGCGGAGCCGGACGGCGAGCCGGCGGTGAACGGCGAGCCGCAGGCCGAGGTCGGGTCTGCGCAGGAGGCCGAGCCGGAGCGGGAGGCTGAGTCGGAGCTCGAGCCGGAGGCCGAGTCGGAGGCCGAGCCGGAGGCTGAGTCGGAGGCCGCGTTCGAGGTCGAGGTCGAGGACCGAGGGAAGCCGAGGACGCCCAGCGCCTCGTCGCCCGACGCCCCCGCGCACACGCCCAGGACCGACGCCGACATCAGCGGAACGGGTTCGCTCTTCGACCTCTGAGGGGACGGGGACCGGCAACGAGTGGCAGCCCCGCCGCCATCCGACGTCCCTGCGCGCCTCGTACGCCCGGCGGGTCACGCCGGCCCCGCCCGCCCCGCTTGCCCGCCCGCCCGCCCCGTGCGTCATACGGACCCGCGCCCATAGGTGCGGGTCCGTATGACGCACGACCCGGACGCGCCTGCAGCGCGACACCGCGTGACGTCACTCCCCCCTTGACGTGACGTCATCATGATGTCATCGTGGTGCGCATGGACATCACGCCGTACGTCGACTCCCTCCGTCGCGACCTCGTCGCGGCGGCCGAGGCCGGGGGCGACGAGCTGAAGCAGGCGGCCGAGCGCCTCGCCTTCGCCCTCGACCCCAGCGCCCGGCTGGCGCTGATGGAGGCCATCTCCCACGCCGCGGCCGAGATCACCGCCGAGCTCCCGGACGGCAGCGTCGACGTACGCCTGGCGGGCCGCGAGCTCGACTTCGTGGTCGAGGTCGCCCCGCAGGCCGCCATGCCCGCGCCGCCCCCGCCGCCGGCACCGCCGGCTCCCCCCGAGGAGGAGGACGGAGAGCTGGCCCGGATCACCCTCCGCATCCCGGAGGCCGTCAAGGCCCGTGCCGAGGAGAAGGCGGCGGCCGCCGGGCAGAGCCTCAACACGTGGATGGTGGCCGTCGTGCGCCAGGCCACCAGCGAGCACGCCGTCAACATCGACATCGACCTGAGCAGCGTGCCCTTCGTGGGCTACGACCCGTTCGCCGCCACCCGCAAGCAGGGGAGCCGCCGGATGACCGGCTGGCTGTGACGCCCAGAGGCTGACCGGCCCGGCCGCCCGGCGCCCGGCCCGAGTCCCGCCCGCACCACCCCAACGCACCGGCCCCGCCGGCGCGTCGGACGAGCACACCCTCGGCCACTCACCTGCATCCCCACCTGCACCCTCGACCTGCACCCGACCACCGACTGGAGACCCGGATGAGCAACCAGCTCGACCTCACCTTCGACACCCCCGAACCGGTCGACCTCTACGTCGAGAACCGCCGCGGAACCGTCGACGTGACCGCCACCGACACCACCGAGACGACCGTGCGCATCACCGGCGAGCGCGCCGAGGAGTTCGACGTCCGCGACCTCGGCGACCGGATCGCGATCATCGCCCCGCCACGCTCGAGCGGCCTCCTGGGCAGGGACCCGCACGCCACGATCGCCGTGGAGGTGCCCGTCGGCAGCGGCCTCACCGCGAAGGTCGGCAGCAGCGACGTCGTGGCACGCGGCCGCTTCGCCGACAGTCGCGTCGACAGCGGGTCCGGCGACGTCACCCTCGACGTCGTCGAGGGGGACGCCGTCGTCCACTCGGGCTCCGGCGACCTGGTCGTCGAGCACATCGTCGGCGAGGCGCACCTCAAGTCCGGCTCCGGCGACGTCGTCGTGCGCCGCGCGGAGTCGTCCCTCGTGGTCGCGACCGGCAGCGGGGACGTACGCGTGGAGTCCGCGCGCGACGACCTGGCGATCAAGACCGGCTCGGGCGACGCCCTGGTCCGGTCGCTGGGCGGCGAGGCTGTCTTCACCACCGGCTCGGGGGACCTCGTGGTCACCGAGGTCGCCTCCGGGCGCATCACCGCCAAGACCGCCAGCGGCGACGTCCGGATCGGCGTGGTGCCGGGCACCCCGGTGTGGACCGACGTGCGCACCGCCAGCGGCCGCCTCGCCTCCACCCTCCCGAGCACCGGCGAGCCCGCACCCGACCAGCCCTACCTGGAGGTGCGCGCCACCACCGCATCAGGCGACGTCACGCTCCACCAGAGCTGACCGCACCGCGACACCCACCACCGCGACGCCGAACTGAAAGGAGAAGGCCGTGCACGACTCGTTCACCGACCTCGAGCTGATCGCCCGCCACCGCATCGCGGAGCGCGTGCGCTACTCCCCGCGCACCCGGAAGCGCCGCTGACCGCGACCCTCTACGTGCCCCACCGCCCCCGGCAACGCCCCGGAACCGGCACTCCCGCCCCCGTCAGTGGGGGCGGGAGTGCCGGTTTCGGGGCGTTACCTGCAAGGGGCCGGGCGGGAGGGGTCGGGCGTCAGGACCTCATCGCGACGCCGCGGCGCCAGTAGCCCATGAACGCCACCTGGCTGCGGTCGAAGCCGAGCTCCTTGACCAGGTGCCGGCGCAGTCCCGTCACCACCGTGGACTCCCCCGCGATCCAGGCGTACGTCCCGCCCACGCCCGTCACGTCGCCGGGCACCTCCTCGCCCGACGAGGAGTAGAAGGGCGTCTCCCACAGGTCGGGGTCGACCTCGTCGGCGGAGACCTCGACCCGCGCGCCCGGGATGCCGAGGTGCGCGACGACCGCGTCGTGCAGGCCCTGCCCGAGCTCGGCCCCCTCGCGGGCCAGCCACACGACCTCGAACCCGGCGGGCGCGCGTACGTCCTGGACGTCGCCGGCCTCCGGCACCTCCATGAACGCCGTGCCGCGGGCGTCGGCCGGCAGCTGCTCGAGCACGGCGCAGATCGCGGGGACCGCCGTCTCGTCGCCGACCAGCAGCAGGTCGGCGCCCGGGGCGGGCGTGAACTCGATCCCGCCGTAGGGGTAGCCGCGGCGCGGCGCGAGCATCACGATCCGGTCGCCCACGGCCGCCCGCGAGGCCCAGGTCGAGCCCGGCCCGACGAGCTCGCCCTCGAGGTGCAGCACGATGTCGACCACGAACCGGGTGTCCGCGCCCGACCCGACGACGTCGCGGATCGTGTACGTGCGCATGTGCCCCCGCTCCTCGGCCGGCTGCTCGAGCCAGGTGGCGAGCCACGAGTCGTCCGCACCCTCGGTCGAGGTGATGCCGCCGGTCACGGGGTCGGGGAAGATCAGCTTGATCCGCTGGTCCCACCGCTGGCCGTCGACACCGAACTCGGCGAGCTCGGCGCTGCCGAGCTCGAGCCGGACGAAGCTGGGCGAGATCCGCTCCACGGAGACCACCTCGACCTCGGCGAACAGCATGGGCAGGACGGAGGTGGTCACGGTCATCGGGTCTCCTGGAGCGGGGCGGGATGCTGGTCGGTGGGCGGCTGCGGTGCGGACGGCTGCGCGCCGGACCGGCGCCGGAGCCGGGGCTGGTGGCGGCCGACGGGGACCACCATCGGCGTGTGCGAGACGGGGTCGTCGATCACCCGGTTCTCGAGGCCGAAGACGGTGCGGACGAGCTCCTCGGTGACCACCTCGCGCGGCGTCCCCTCGGCGACGACGCGGCCGGCGTGGAGGGCTACGAGGTGGTCGGCGTAGCGGGCGGAGAGGTTGAGGTCGTGCAGCACCATCACGATGGTGGTGCCGCGGCGGGCGTTCAGCTCGGAGAGGAGGTCGAGCATCTCCACCTGGTGGGCCACGTCGAGGTACGTCGTCGGCTCGTCGAGCAGGAGGAGGTCCGTGCCCTGCGCCAGCGCCATCGCGATCCACACCCGCTGGCGCTGGCCGCCGGAGAGCTCGTCGACGACGCGGTCGGCGAGACCGAGCGTGTCGGTGAGGGTGAGCGCCTCGGCCACGGCGTCGTCGTCGGCGCTGGTCCAGCGGCCGAACGTGCCGTGGTGGGGGTGCCGGCCCCGGGCCACGAGGTCCGCCACCGTCACGCCCTCGGGGGCGACCGGGTTCTGGGGCAGCAGCCCGAGCGTGCGGGCCACCTGCTTGCTCGGCAGCCGGTGGATGGCCTCGCCGTCGAGCAGCACCGCCCCCGAGGCTGGGCGGAGCAGCCGCGCCATGCCGCGCAGCAGCGTCGACTTGCCGCAGGCGTTGGCCCCGACGATCACCGTGACCTGTCCGTGCGGCACCTCGAGGTCGAGGCCGTGGACGACCGCCGTGTCGGCGTAGCCCAGCGTCAGGTCGCTCGCAGCCAGCCGGGTGGTCGGGGTCGGGCCACCGGTGCCGGTCGTTCCGGCGGAGCCGGTCCTGCCATCGGTGACGGTCATGCCACCCTCCTTCCGGTGTGGCCGCGGGCGAGCAGCCAGAGCAGGAACGGCGCGCCGAAGGCGCCGGTGACGACGCCGACGGGCAGGTTGAGGTCGGCGAAGGCGTAGGCGCCGACGTGGTCGCCGACCAGGACGATCACGGCACCGACGAGGCCGGCGGCCAGCAGCGTCGTGCGCCCACGGTTCAGCGCGCGGGCGATGGGACCGGAGAGGAACGCGACGAACGCGATCGGTCCCGCGGCGGCGACGCCCACGGCGACGAGGAGCACGCCGAGCAGCATCAGCACGTCGGTGCGGCCGCGACCCACGCCGAGTCCCGCGGCGGTGTCGTCGCCGAGCTCGGTGGCCGGCAGCGACCGGGCGGCCCACGCCGTGGCGGGCAGCAGCACGGCCAGGGAGAGGGCGAGCAACCCGATGCTCGGCCAGGCCACGCCGTTGACGCTGCCGGTCAACCAGCGCAGCACCAGCTGGACGTCCCACTCGTCGACGCGGGTGAAGACGTACTGGATCACCGACTGCATGGCGGCCGCGAGCCCGATCCCCGCGAGCACGAGGCGGAACCCGCCGTGGTCGCCGGCCACGCCGCGCACGGCGAGGGCGACGCCGAGCGCGCCGGCGACCGCCGCGGCCGACACCGGCCAGCCGGACCACCCGGCCAGCGTGATCGCGGAGACGGCCGCGGCGCTGGCGCCCAGGCTGACGCCGACGATGTCGGGGCTCGCCAGCGGGTTGCGCAGCGTGGTCTGGAAGATGGCGCCGCCGATGCCGAACGCCAGGCCCGCCAGCACGGCGAGGACGGCGCGCGGGAGCTTGGACTCCATGACGATGTAGGTGGCACCCGGGATCTGCTCCCCGCCGAGGATGCGGACGAAGTCGGGGATCGTGACCGTGTAGTCGCCGAGCAGCACCCGTGCCGCGAACGCGCCGACCAGCACGACGACGAGCACGCCGACGAGCCGGAGGAGGTGGCGCCGGGGCGCCCGGCGCGCGCGTCGTACGACGACGCGGGCGTCGGCGGCGTCGGCCGCCCTGCCGGGCGCGGGGGAGGCGGTGACGGGGCGGTGCACCGTGAGGCTCACAGCGCCCTCCCGGTGCGGCGGACCAGGGCGAGGAAGACGGGGACGCCGACGGCGGCGGCCATGATCCCGACCTGCACCTCCGAGGGCGGCAGCACGACGCGGCCCACCGTGTCGGCGACGACGACCAGTGCGGCGCCGGCCAGCATGGAGAACGGCAGCACGCGCGCGTGGTCGGGTCCCACGAGCCCCCGGACGACGTGCGGCACGACCAGGCCGACGAAGGCGATCGGCCCGGCCAGCGCGGTGGCGGTGCCGGCCAGCAGCACGATGGCCAGGGCGATCACGAGCCGGTCGCGGGTCGTACGACGCCCCAGGCCGCGTGCCAGGTCGTCGCCGAGCGCCAGCGTGTTCAGCAGCCGGGCGCCCGTCAGCGCCAGGAGCGTGCCGGCGGCGAGGAAGGGCAGCCCGGAGAGCAGGACGTCGAACCCGCGCCCGCCGATCGTGCCGACCTGCCAGTAGCGGAAGGACTCCATCGTCCGGCGGTCGGCCAGCAGCAGGCCGGTGGTCCAGCTCGACAGGCCCGCGGTCAGGGCGGCGCCGGTGGTCGCGAGCTTCATCGGGGTGGCGCCGTCACGGCCCAGCGAGGCGATCGTGTGCACGAGCACGGCGGCCAGCGCCGCGCCCGCGAAGGCCAAGGGCAGGAACTGGCCCATGGTGGCGAGGCCGAACGTCGACATCCCGACGACCATCGCGAACGTGGCGCCGGCGTTGACGCCGAGGATGCCCGGGTCGGCGAGCGGGTTGCGGGTGAGCCCCTGCATGAGGGCGCCGGCCAGGCCGAGCGCCGCCCCGACGGCGAGGCCCAGGACGGTGCGCTCGAACCGTGCCTGCACGACCGGGGCCAGCGGGTGGCCCGGCTCCCAGAGCGCCTCCAGCGGCACCGCCCGAGCCCCGACGACCAGCGAGAGCACGCCGGCACCGGCCAGCACCGCGACCGTGATCGCGGCGCTGGCCGGCAGGGCGAGCCGTCGCCTCGGACCTCCCCCCGGAGGGTCCGTGGCGGCGTCCCGCGTCGGAGCGAGGGCGGACACGGGCCTAGCCCTCGAGGGCCTCGACGACGTGGGGCACGAAGTCGCTGATGATCGTGGGGATCGAGAGCGGCGTCGGGTTGGTCGACGCCATGGCCGTGGCCTTGTCGGTCTCGGCGTACCAGTGGCCCTCGGCGATCGCCGGGATCCTGCCGAGCAGCTTGTCGTCCTCGATGGTCTCGACCGCGTCGGCGGAGTCGACCCAGGTGAGGAAGACGTCGGAGTCCAGCTCGCTGGACTGCTCGGCCGAGACGCTGCCGTAGAACGCACCCGGCTCGATGGCGCCGGCGACGGCCGGGGCGTCGACCATGCCGAGGTCGCGCAGGAACGCCACGCGCGGGTCCTCCGGCGCGTAGATGCCCACCGACGAGAGGTCGGCGGGGGTGAGGTAGCCGTAGATGAGCTCGGCGCCGTCCAGCTGCGGGTTGGCGGCCCTGGCCTCCTCGATCGCCGCGTCGGTGTCGGCGAGGACCTCCTCGGCCAGGGCGGTGCGCCCCAGTGCCTCGCCGACCATCTCGAGCGAGGTCTGCCACGGGGTGGTCCACGGGTCCTCGGGGTAGGCCACGACCGGCGCGATCTTGGAGAGCTTGGCGTACTCGGCCTCGGTGATCCCGGAGTTGGTCGCCAGGATCAGGTCGGGGGCGAGCTCGGCGATCTCCTCGACCGGCGCGCCGTCGGCGTCGTCGTACCGGACCGGCGCCTCGGCACCGGCCTCCTCGACCGCGGCGTCGAACCACTCGGTGGAGCCGCCCGCATTGCCGCCCCACGCGATCTTGGTGGCGCCGACCGGCACCACGCCGAGGGCCAGCGCGTGGTCCTGGTCGGTCCAGCCGAGCGTCGCGACGCGGGTGGGCTCGGACTCGATCGTCGTCTCGCCCAGCGCGTGCTCGATGGTGACGGGGAAGGCGTCGGCGTCGGCCGTGGTCGTGGCCGTCGGCTCCGATGCGGTGTCGCCGGTGGTCGAGCCGGTGCTGCAGCCGGTGAGGGCGGAGAGCAGCAGGGTGGCCGCGGCGACGGGCGCGGCGAGACTTCGCTTCATGAGGACTCCGTGTGCGGGGGTGACGTCAGGCTTACTTAGGACAGCCTAACCACACATCGTCCGCATTAGGTCATGCGGGTGTGCCGTAATTCGGGCGACCGCGCCCTCAGATCTCCGTGCGGTGGAAGCCCTGGAAGGACCTGCTCGGGGTCGGCCCGCGCTGGCCCTGGTAGCGCGAGCCGTACCTCTCCGAGCCGTAGGGGTGCTCGCTCGGCGAGGTGAGCCGGAAGAAGCAGAACTGACCGATCTTCATGCCCGGGTAGAGCTTGATGGGCAGCGTCGCGACGTTGGCCAGCTCGAGGGTGACGTGGCCGGAGAAGCCCGGGTCGACGAAGCCGGCGGTCGCATGGGTGAGCAGCCCGAGCCGGCCGAGCGACGACTTGCCCTCCACGCGAGCCGCGATGTCGTCGGGCAGGGACACCACCTCGTACGTCGAGCCGAGGACGAACTCCCCCGGGTGCAGGATGAACGGCTCGTCGCCGACCGGCTCGACCTCGCGGGTGAGGTCGGACTGGTCGGCCGCCGGGTCGATGTGGGGGTAGCGGTGGTTCTCGAAGACGCGGAAGAAGCGGTCGAGGCGCACGTCGACGCTCGAGGGCTGCATCATCTGCGGGTCCCACGGCTCGAGGGCGATCCGGCCGGCGTCGATCTCAGCGGTGATGTCGCGATCAGAGAGCAGCACGCGGCCGACCTTAGCCCTCGTGCCGGGTCGCGTGGCGCCCTGATCACAATGGACCGGTGACCTTCCACCGCTACGTCGCCCTGGGCGACTCGTTCACCGAGGGCGTCGGCGACCCCGACCCCGCGCGCCCCAACGGCCTGCGCGGCTGGGCCGACCGCGTCGCCGAGGTCCTCGCCCTCCAGACCGACGACTTCGGCTACGCGAACCTCGCCATCCGGGGCCGCAAGCTCGGAGCCATCGTCGCCGAGCAGCTCGAGCCGGCCATCGCGCTGGAGCCCGACCTCGTCACGATCCACGGCGGCGGCAACGACGTGCTCCGACCCCGGGTGGACCTCGATGCGCTCGCGCGGACGTACGACGACGCCGTCGCGCGGCTCGCGGCGACGGGCGCCCGGGTCGTGATGTTCACGCTGTTCGACCCCGGCGCCGGCGGCATCTACGGTCCGGTCCGCGGCCGGATGGCCATCTTCAACGAGTGGGTCCGCGAGATCGCCGACCGGCACGGCGCCACGATCGTGGACATGTGGCGGATGCGCGACGTCGAGATCGACGGCGCGATGGACACCGACCGCATGCACCTCAACCCCTTCGGCCACACCTACATCGCGCGCGCCGTGCTCGAGGCCGTCGGCGTCGAGCACGGCCTGGAGGACGTGGCCATCGAGCCGCTGCCGGTCCTCGGCCGGCGCCAGGCCTGGGCGGCGAACGCCCGGTGGACCCGCGAGTTCCTCGTGCCGTGGGTGCACCGTCGCGTCACCGGCCGCTCCTCCGGCGACATGGTCTCCCCCAAGCGCCCGAGCCTGTCGCGGCTCCGGTAGCCCGGTCCGGTAGCATCGCCCTCGCCGTCTCCGGACGGCACTGCGGATGTAGCTCAGTTGGTAGAGCGCGACCTTCCCAAGGTCGATGTCGCGAGTTCGAGTCTCGTCATCCGCTCCACCTGCTCGACTGCTGCCCACTGCCGCTTGCGGCCGCTCCTCGACGAGCACACCAGCCGTCCGGGTGGCGCGTCCCTCACCTCGCCGGTTCGCTCCGCCGCCCGCCCGTGCGCGCCGGATGGGGGACTTGCTTACTCCTGTGACCAGAGGGGACAGTGGGACGTCCGTCTGACTCGGATCGAAGGTTCCTTCCCCATGCCCGCTCCCCGTTTGCTGCGCCGTTCGGTCGCCCACCGCATCGCCACCGAGGACGGCTCGCGTCCGCTGTGGCGCCACCCCGCCGCCATCGCCCTCGCCGCGCTGGCGCTGGTCCTCGGCACCGGCCGGCTCCTGCCCGACGCCCCGCAGGAGCCGGACCGCGACGACCGCGGCGCCATCGCGCCGGCCGCCACGTCCGCCGCCGCGCCGCGCGCGGTCGCCCGCGGCGGGCTCACCCCCGCGATGCAGGCGGAGATCGACCGCGTGCTGGCCGAGGGTGCCGCGCTCGACCGCGCACAGGGGCGAGCGGCGCTCGCGCGGTCGTCCGTGCGGTGCGCCGTCTTCGAGGGCCAGCGCTACTGCCTCGGCTTCGGGTGGACCGACCAGTCGCGCGAGGACCTCGCGGCGCGCCTGGCGAGCCGTCCGCCGCGCCAGCGCGAGCGCACCGGCGACCTCGACGCCAGGGGCATGCTCGCCCGTGCCGAGCGGCGGACGCCTGCCGCGCGCACCGAGGCCGAGCGCGCCGAGCTCGAGATGGCTGCCCGCTCGGTCGACAAGGTCTGGCTGCTCCGCCACGAGATCCAGGGCGTCCCGCTGCCCGACGGCTTCAGCGAGCGCCACCCCGAGGCCGCGGCCGGCCTCGACGCCCGCGGCGGGTTCGGCGCGTCGTACCCGACCCGGTCGAAGATCCTCACGAGCACGGTGGCCCGCGCCCAGCGCCGGACCTGGTGGTGCGGACCGGCCACGATGCAGGCGATCGGCTGGTCCGCGCAGGGGGAGCGTCGCACGCAGTCCTACTGGGCGCGCCGCCTCGGCACCACCACCGCCGGGACCGCCATCACCGACATCGTCCGACAGGTCAACGAGACGACCGACTACGACGACGAGTCCCACGCCGGGCCCTACGTCGTCCTCGACATCGGCGACTTCACCTTCAAGCAGTGGTACCGCCTGATGATGCGCCACGTGCACGACTACCGGGCCCCGGTGGTGCTGCACCCGGTGCTGCTCAAGCAGTACTACCCCTACCTCGACGACGACGCGAGCGGGCACTTCCAGGTCGGCCGCGGCTTCGACCAGGACCCGGGCGGGAACCGCAGGATCGGCTACTTCGAGCCCTGGGACCAGTCGCGGTTCGACCCCAGCGAGCCGGCCATCGGTCGCGTCCAGTGGCGCAACGCGTACCGGTCCTACCGCGCCAACCTCGACCACTTCCAGCACAACGTCGGGGTCTGAGGTGCGGGCGCGTACGGCGGTCGCACTGGCGCTGCTGCTCGCGCTGGCCGCCTGCGCCGACGGCGACGAGCGGCCCGAGCTGCAGCCGGACGGGCCCTCGCCCACCAGCGAGCCGGCGCAGCCGCCGACCGACGGACCGCAGACCCCCGAGCCGACCCCCGAGCCGACCCCCGAGCCGACCGTCGCGCCGCTCGACTGGCGAGACACCGGCGTCGAGGCCGGCACGAGGTACGTCCGGGGCACGGACTGGGAGGCGGTCGTCGACGCCGGCGGGAGCCGCGTGGAGCTGAGCGCCGGCGACCGCTCCGTCACCGTCGCCGCCGGCCGGGACCGCAGGATCTCCGAGGTCCTGATGAGCGAGGACTGGGCGGTGGTGGTCCGGCAGGACCGGGCCGAGACCGCGCCCAGCCTCGTGGTCGCGGTCGACCTCGCGACCGGCGAACGACGCGACGTCACCACGCCGCCCGCCGCGAGCGGCGGCTCGTGGGCGCTGAGCGGCGGTGACCTCCACTACCCGACGTACGGCGACGACGGGGCGTACTGCCTCGCGACGGCCGCGCTCGCCGACAGCAACGGCGAGGACGGCTGGTGCGCGCCCAGCCGGTCAGGCTTCTCGGGCCTCACCGCGAGCGAGCACGGTGTCGGGCTGATGACCTTCGACGACGCGCGACCGGTCGCCTGCCGCACCGTCAACCTCCTGCAGGCCGGTGTGCCGCAGCCGGTCGAGGGGCCGAGCGACTGCCTCGCCTGGGACGTCGCCGCCACGGCCGACGGCGCGGTGTGGTCGGAGGTCCCCCGGCCCCGCCGGCAGGAGGAGGCGGTCGTCCACGCCGACGCCGACGGCACGGTCGTCGACCTCGGCCCCGGCACCACCGGCACGGTGACGCCCTGCGGCGGCTCCGTCTTCTTCGTCCGCGATCCCCAGTCCGCTGACGAGCCGGCGCGCCTGATGCGCTGGACGCCCGACCACACGCTGGAGGTCGCCTACGAGTCCTCCTCCACGGGCAACGCCTTCCTCGGCGAACCGACCTGCGGCGGCGGCGTGCTCACCGTCGCCTCCTTCGGCGACGAGGGCGACGAGCACGTGTGGGCGCGCGTCATGCCCTAACGTCGCGGCGTGAGCTTCACCGGATTCCCCGTCGCCGCGCTGGACTTCTACGACGACCTCGAGATGGACAACTCGAGGTCGTTCTGGGAGGCCCACCGCCAGGTCTACAAGGACGCCGTCGAGGCACCGATGAAGGCGCTGACCGCCGAGCTCGAGCCCGAGTTCGGTCCGGCGAAGGTCTTCCGTCCCTACCGCGACGTCCGGTTCGCGAAGAACAAGACGCCGTACAAGACGCACCAGGGGGCGTTCGTCGCGGCGGGGCCACGCACCGGGTGGTACGTCGAGATCTCCGCGCGCGGCACCCGGGTAGGCGCCGGCTTCTACGACGCGGACGGCCCCACGCTGGCGGCCATCCGCGCAGCCATCGCCGACGACACCACGGGCACGGCGCTCGACCGGCTGCTGAGGCGGCTCGAGAGGGACGGCTTCGAGGTGGGCGGTGAGCAGCTCAAGACGTCGCCGCGTGGCTACGACGCCGCTCATCCGCGCATCCACCTGCTGCGCCGCAAGCAGCTGTTCGTCGGTCGGTCCTACGGCTTCGAGCCCGACGCCATCGACGCCGGCCTGGTCGACCGGGTCCGCGCCGACTGGACGGCCCTGCGCCCGCTCGTCCGCTGGATCGCCGCGGTCGAGGTCGACTGAGCCGGCGGTCGGCGGCGGCCTGCGGACCGGCGGAGTTCCGCGGGACGACAGCCCGGGTTCACGCGCCCGACGCCCGGCCGCAGCAGGCTGGCGCCATGGCCAAGAGACTGTTCCTGCTCCACCTCGGCCCCGGCGCGGTGGACGTGTCGGCGATGACCGAGGCGCTGGCCCTGGGCGGCGTCACCGTCCCGACGGCCGACTCCGAGGTCTTCGAGCACGCGGAGATCGAGATCCTCCGCTCCCACAAGGCGGCCGGACTCAAGCGCAAGCAGGTCGAGGGCGCCTGGGCACGGGTGTGCCGTCGCGCGCGCAAGACCAGGTCGCACTGCTTCGTCAGCATGCCGGCGCTCTTCACCGCCACGCCCGAGCAGGCCGCGCTGGCCCACGACGCGCTCGCCGAGTTCACCGTCGTGCTCGTGGTGACCAGCGGCTTCACGGTCGAGCCGCCGGCGGCGTGGACCTCGCTGGTGAAGGAGGGGCGCACGCACGTGCTGCCCTCGCGCCTCGACGCCGAGAGACTGGCCGCCCAGGTCGCCCGGATCGCGCTGATCGAGGAGGAGGCGCGCCTCGACAAGCGGCTGGCGAAGCTCGGCCGACGGCGCACGCTCGTCAACCGCAGGCTCGCTGCCTGAGCGCGGACGGCGCCGGTGCCGGCCTCGGCCGGACGGCACGGTGGGCGTCAGTGCGGCTGCCAGGCGTCGTCGTCCTCGGTGAGGGCCGCGACGCCGCTCGGCAGGGTGCCGTCGGCGAGGTCCTGGATGGTGACCTGCTCGAAGACCCCTCGCAGCGAGCTGCGCGCTGCGATCCACACGTGCTGCAGGACCTTCGCCGAGTCGTCGTACTCCACCGCCTCGGGGCGCAGGCCGTAGACCGAGACGAGGGGGCCGTCGACGGCGCGGATCACGTCGGCCACGCTCACGGCCTCGGGCTTGCGGGCGAAGCGCCAGCCGCCCGACTGGCCACGCTGCGACACCACGACGTCGGCGCGACGCAGGTCGGCGAGGATGGCCTGGAGGAAGCCGTGCGGGATCCCCTGCGCCTTGCCGAGCTGCTCGGCGCTCACGGCCGCCCCGTCGCTGCGCACCGCGATCTCGATCAGTGCCCGGAGGGCGTAGTCGGCCTTGGCGGAGACGCGCATATGGCCAGTTTGTCAGATATGTCGGCAGAGTCAGTGCTCTTGGGGGGCGGCGGCCCGGGACGGGCCGAGGCGGCTGCGCGCCGCCGCGCCGGCCGAGGAGAGGCCGGGGCGGCGGCGTGCGACGCGCGATCAGGCGGTGGCGGGCTCCATCTCGGGCTCCTCGAGGCGGGCCGCCCTGGCGGCGCGCTCCTGCTTGACGGCCCACGTGATGGCCGAGATCCACAGCACGAAGACGACCGCAGCGGTCACCGCGACGCCGATGCCCGGCACACCGACGGCCTCGAGCAGGGTCTTGGAGTTGGTCAGGATGATCAGGCCACCGGCGGCGGTGCCGAGGACGCGGGCGGCGAGGTGCTTGACCAGCCACGCGGCGATCGGGGCGGCGACGACGCCACCGGCGAGGAGGGCACCGGCGTACCCCCAGTTGATGCCGGCCGCGCCCAGCCCGAACAGGAAGCCCAGCGAGCCGCCGACGGCGACGACGAACTCCGAGGTGTCGATCGAGCCGACGACCTTGCGGGGCTCGAGGCGGCCGCTGGAGAGCAGCGACGTCGTGCCGACAGGACCCCAGCCGCCGCCACCCACGGCGTCGAGCGTGCCGGCGACGAGGCCCATCGGGGCGAGGAACGCGGCCGACGGGTGGCCCTTGAAGCTCGGTCGGGCGCCGCCGAGGCGCAGGAAGCGGTAGACGACGTAGAAGCCGAGGCTCAGCAGGATGACCGCGACGACGGGCTTGGCGACCGCGGCGTCGAGGTTGGAGAGCAGGGTGGCGCCGAGGAACGCGCCGACGAAGCCGGGCACGGCGAGGATCGACACGGTGCGCCAGTCGACGTTGCCGAGCTTGTGGTGCGAGGCGCCGGAGACCAGCGACGTGCCGATCTCGGAGAAGTGGACGGCGGCGGACGCGGCGGCCGGGGCCACCCCGGCGGCCAGGAGGAGCGTCGAGGACGTCACGCCGTAGGCCATGCCCAGGGATCCGTCGATGAGCTGGGCGATGAGGCCCACGACACCGAGAACGATGAGCTTGCGCATGGGGGTCCTTCCGGGGTTCCTCCGGCGCTCGCGCCGGGTAGTCATGTGACTGCGGTATGTCGCGTCAAAGAGTAGACATACTCTGGGTGATAGACAAAACCGACGAGATGGTCGGCGTGTCCTGCCACCTCGTTTCCGCTTCCTCGGACCCTCGTCGGGAGAAGCCGTGATGCCTCGCCACCGGCGACATCCCCGAGTCCGTGTTGCGCGCACGTCCGCGCCGAGGCATGATTTGTTACCGGCGAGTAGCCGCACCGCCCCTCGCCCCTACGACCGCCCGCACACGGAACAGGTGGAAGCTGTGAGCCACTACAAGACCAACCTCCGCGACATCGAGTTCAACCTCTTCGAGGTGCTCGACCGGGACGCCGTGCTCGGCACCGGCCCGTTCGGCGAGGTCGACGGTGAGAGCGCGCGCGAGATCCTGCGCGAGGTCGAGCGCCTCTCCCGCGAGGACCTCGCGTCGTCCTACGAGGACAGCGACCGCAACCCGCCGGTCTTCGACCCCGCCACGCACACCGCCCCGGTGCCGCCGTCGTTCAAGGCCAGCTACCAGGCGTGGATGGACTCGGAGTTCTGGCGCCTGCAGGTGCTCGAGGAGATGGGGGGCACGCCGGCGCCGTCGTCGCTGATCTGGGCGATCGGCGAGATGGTCCTCGGCGCCAACGCCCCGGTCTGGATGTACGCCGCCGGACCGGCGTTCGCCAACGTCGTGCACCGCAACGGCAACGAGCGCGACAAGCGCATCGCCCAGCACATGGTCGAGCGCCAGTGGGGCTGCACCATGGTCCTCACCGAGCCCGACGCCGGCTCCGACGTCGGCGCCGGCCGCGCGAAGGCCGTCGCCAACGACGACGGCTCGTGGAGCATCACCGGCGTCAAGCGCTTCATCACCAGCGCCACGCACGACATGAGCGAGAACATCATGCACCTCGTGCTCGCGCGCCCCGAGGGTGTCGAGGGCGCCGGCGGTCCGGGGACCAAGGGCCTGTCCCTGTTCTGGATGCCCGAGCACCACTTCGACCACGAGACCGGCGAGCTGACCGGTGAGCGCAACGGCGTCTACGTCACCAACGTCGAGCACAAGATGGGCATCAAGGTGTCCAACACCTGCGAGGTCACCTTCGGCGACCCGCAGGTCGGCGGCGGCGAGCCGGCGCGCGGCTGGTTGCTCGGCGAGGTCCACGACGGCATCGCGCAGATGTTCCAGGTCATCGAGAACGCCCGGATGATGGTCGGCACCAAGGCCATCGCCACGCTGTCCACCGGCTACCTCAACGCGCTGGACTACGCCAAGGAGCGGGTGCAGGGCGCCGACCTCACCCAGGCCGCCGACAAGACCGCGCCGCGCGTGACGATCACCCACCACCCCGACGTACGCCGCTCGCTGATGACGCAGAAGTCCTTCGCGGAGGCCATGCGCGCGCTGGTGCTCTACACCGCCACCTGGCAGGACCAGGTCATGCTCGCCGAGCACGCGGGCACCGCCGACTCCGACGAGGCGCGGCTCGCCGCGGCCGTCAACGACCTGCTGCTCCCGATCGTCAAGGGCTACGGCTCCGAGCGTTCGTGGGTGCTGCTGGGCACCGAGTCGCTGCAGACGTTCGGCGGCTCCGGCTTCCTGCAGGAGTACCCGATCGAGCAGTACGTCCGCGACGCCAAGATCGACACGCTCTACGAGGGCACGACCGCCATCCAGGGCCAGGACTTCTTCTTCCGCAAGATCGTCAAGGACCAGGGCCGTGCCCTGGGCCACCTGGCGAAGGAGATCGAGGCGTTCATCGCCTCGGAGGCCGGCAACGGGCGCCTCAAGAACGAGCGGGCCCTGCTCGCGACCGCGCTCGAGGACGCCAACGCCATCGTCGGTCACATGATCAACGACCTGATGAGCTCGCAGGACGACGTGCGCAACATCTACAAGGTCGGCCTCAACACCTCGCGCCTGCTCATGGCGCTCGGCGACGTGGTCTGCGGGTGGCTGCTGCTGCGCCAGGCCGACGTCGCGCTGGGCAAGCTCGCCGGCGAGGTGTCGGCGAAGGACAAGGCGTTCTACGACGGCAAGGTCGCCGCCGCGCAGTTCTTCGCGCAGACGAACCTGCCGCGGATCAGCGCCGAGCGCGCGATCGCCGAGGGCGCCGACCTCGACCTCATGGACCTCGACGAGTCGGCCTTCTGACGGCCGTCCTTCGGGTAACGCCCTGATCCGGGCACTCCCGCCCCCACCAGTGGGGGCGGGAGTGCGCGTTTGATGGCGTTACCGGGAGCGGGGGGCCGGTGCCGCCGGATGACGGGGATGACAGGTGTCACGGGGAGGTCGTGACACTTCCGTCAGGGACCGGGGGCCGTACGTCGGCAGGCTGGGCGCATGACCTCCCCAGCCGCCGTGCCCGCGATCCGCGCGACGGGGCTGCGCAAGCAGTTCCGCGGCTCCGACCAGAGCACCGTCGTCGCCGTCGACGGCATCGACCTCGTCGTCCAGCCGGGCGAGATCGTCGCGTTCCTCGGCCCCAACGGGGCCGGCAAGACGACGACGGTCGACATGATGCTCGGGCTCACCCGGCCCGACGCCGGCCGCCTGGAGGTCTACGGCACCTCCCCCGGCGAGGCCGTGCGCCGGGGCCTGGTCTCCGCGGTCATGCAGACCGGCGGGCTGCTCAACGACTTCACGGTCGAGGAGACGGCCCGCGCCATCGCGGCCCTGCACGGCCGGACGGACCGGGTCGAGGTGGTCCTCGAGCGTGCCCGGCTCACCGATCTCGCCCGCCGCCGCGTCGAGGCGTGCTCGGGCGGGGAGCAGCAGCGGCTGAAGTTCGCCCTCGCGCTGCTGCCCGACCCGGACCTCGTCATCCTGGACGAGCCCACCACCGGCATGGACGTCGGCGCCCGCCAGGAGTTCTGGCAGGCGATGCGCGCGGACGCCGCCCACGGCCGCACGATCGTGTTCGCCACCCACTACCTCGCCGAGGCCGACGAGTTCGCCGAGCGCACGGTCCTGATGAACCGCGGCCGCATCGTCCACGACGCGGCGACGACCGACGTGCGAGCGGCGTACGGCGGACGCACCGTGACCCTCCGGCCGCCGCCCGCGGTCGAGCGGGCCGACGGCATCGACCCGGCCTGGCTGGCGCAGGTGCGCCGGGTGCTCGAGCCGCTCGGCGTCACCGACGTGGAGGTCTCCGCCCCCAGCCTGGAGGCGGCGTTCCTCGCGCTGACCTCGGGAGCCGGCCACCCCGACCGCCCCGGCCACCGCGACCACCTCGTCGGAGCCACCCGATGACCGCCAGCGCCCTCCGCGCCGCGCGGCCGGCCGCCGACCCACGACCGGTGCCCCGCCCCGCGATGCTGCGCTACGCCCGCCTCGACCTGCGCCGCCAGCTGCGCGACCGGATCGGGATGTTCTTCATCGTCGGGCTGCCGACGTTCATGTACCTCGTCTTCGGCCTCGGGTCGCAGGACCCGGTCGGCAGCGGCAACGTCGCCATGTACGTGATGATCTCGATGGCCTGCTACGGCGCCGTCACCGCGACCACCGGCGTGGCCGGCAGCGCGGCCACCGAGCAGGTGATGGGCTGGGGGCGCCAGCTCGGCCTGACGCCCATGCGCCCGCTCGCGTTCGTCGCGGTCAAGGCGGCGCTGGCGATGGTCGTCGCCGCCCTGCCCGTGGCGCTCATCTTCGCGATCGGCGCGGCCACCGGCGCCCGCGGCGCGTGGTCGGACTGGCTCACCTCGGCCGCCGTCGTCTGGGCGGGGTCCGCGCTCTTCGCGGTCTACGGGCTGGCCGTCTGCCTGGTCTTCCGCGGTCCGAACGCACCCGGGATCGCCTCCGGGATGATCGTGGTGATGGCCTTCCTCGGCAACGTCTTCACGCCCATGAGCGGGTTCATGCTCGACCTCGGCCGGCTGACGCCGCTCTACGGGTACGCCGCCCTCGCGCGGTTCCCGCTCACCGACGGCTGGCTCCCGTCGGGCGTGCGCGACCCCCTGTGGCTGCCGGTCGCTAACGTGCTCGCGTGGACGGTGATCTTCGCGCTGCTGGCGCTGTGGGGCGTACGCCGGAGCCGGGCGCGCACGTGACCACCGACCCGGCCGGGGCCGCGCTGCCCGCGAACCCGTGGGAGAAGTGGGGGTGGGCGTTCGCGTCCGTCTGGCTGTTCTTCCTGGTCTTCCCGATCGTGGCCGTCGCCGAGTCCGCCGTCCCGACCTGGGCCAAGGCGGGCGCGCTGCTGTGCATCGTCGGCTTCGCGGTGGCCAACGTCCTGGGCTACTCGCAGCGGCACAGCACCTGGCTGTCCCTGGGTGCGATGCTGCTGCTGGCCCTCGCCACGGTGCCCGTCATCGGCATCGGGGTCATCTCGTTCACCCCGTACCTCGCGATCCTCTCCGCCCTCGAGCTGCCGGCCCCCGCCTGGAAGTGGGCCGTCGGGTTCTGGGCGGCGGTCCCCCTGCTGTCGCTGCTGGGCATCGACGGCTTCCCGACGGGCTTCTTCCTCATGCTCTGGCCGATCATGATCGGCGGCGTCATGCTGCGCATCTTCGGCGAGCGCGAGCACGCGGCCCACGAGGCGCGCCGCTCGTACGCCGTCGTCGCCGAGCGCGAGCGGGTGGCGCGCGACGTGCACGACGTGCTCGGCCACTCCCTCACCGCGCTCTCGGTGAAGGCCGAGCTCGCGGCGCGCCTGGTCGACCTCGACCCCGAGCGCGCCAAAGCCGAGCTGGAGTCCATCCAGGCCACGGCGCGCCAGGCGCTCGCCGAGGTGCGCGCGACCGTCGGCGGCCTTCGGGCCGGCAACCTGGAGGCCGAGCTCGCGGCGGCGCCCCGGGTGCTGGCCGACGCCGGGATCTCCACGACCGTCGTCGGCGGCATCGCCGACACCGACCCGCGCCACCGCACGCTGCTGGCGTGGGTGCTGCGCGAGTCGGTGACCAACGTCGTGCGCCACGCGCGGGCGCACACGGTCGTCATCGAGCTCGGCCCGCACGGCATCACGGTCACCGACGACGGCACCGGGTGCTCCGGCGCCGAGGGCAACGGCCTGCGCGGGATGCGCGAGCGGGTCGCCGGGGTGGGCGGCACCCTCCACGTCGGCGCGGCCGGGCCGGGCACCCGGGTGGAGGTGGCCCTCCCGTGATCCGGCTCCTGCTGGCCGACGACCAGGCACTCGTCCGCGGGGCGTTGGCCGCCCTGCTCGACCTGGAGTCCGACCTCGAGGTCGTCGCGCAGGTCGGGCGCGGCGACGAGGTGGTCACCGCCGCGCGGGACTCCGGCGCCGAGGTGTGCCTGCTCGACATCGAGATGCCCGGCCTCAACGGCATCGACGCCGCGGCCGCCGTCCGGCGGGAGCTGCCCGGGGTGCGCTCGCTGATCGTCACCACGTTCGGGCGGCCCGGCTACGTGCGGCGGGCGATCGAGGCGGGGGCGTCCGGCTTCGTCGTCAAGGACACCCCCGCCCGCCAGCTGGCCGACGCCGTGCGCCGCGTGCACTCCGGGCTGCGGGTCATCGACCCGGACCTCGCGGCGGAGTCGCTCATCGACGGCCCGAGCCCGCTCACCGGTCGGGAGCGGGAGCTGCTGACGCACGCCCTCGACGGGTCGCCGGTGGCGACGATCGCGGCGCGCGTGCACCTCTCGGAGGGCACGGTGCGCAACCACCTGTCGGCCGCGATCGGCAAGACCGGCGCCACCACCCGCAGCGAGGCGGCCCGGATCGCGCAGGAGCGCGGCTGGCTGTGAGCCGCCGGGAGCCCGTCGGCCCGCTCAGATGTCCCGCCGCTCCTCCACGTGGGTGGTCCGCGCGCGCTGGTTCATCACCAGGGCCAGCACGAGCGAGAGCACGCCCGCGATGACGAGGATCCAGCCGACCGTCGTCGGGTCGACGAACTCCTGCACCGAGGCCGGGAACTCCTTGATGGCGAACAGGAGGATGAGTCCGATGACGAGCAGCAGGATGCCGATTCCGATACCCATGACGACTCCTTTGTCGGGTGGTGCGGCCCGGGTCCGGTCCGGGCCGTCCCGAGCAGGGTAGGCCCGCCCGGCCGGGGATCGGCGTACGTGTGGGTCGGCGCCACCCCGTGCGGGTGCGCGGCGCGGTGACGGCTCCGAGCCCTACGCTCGGCACCATGACCGAACAGGAGCGGCTCGCCGCGCTCGTCGCCGTGTGGTGGGAGGCCGTGGACTCGTTCACGCGCGTGCTCGAGCACGTCGCGGTGGACCAGTGGAGGACTCCCACCGACCTCCCCGGCTGGGACGTGCACGCGGTGGCGGCGCACACCGCCCACCTCGAGGCGCTCCTGGCCGGGCGCGACCACGAGGAGGTCGAGATCGGGCAGGTCCCGCACGCCCGGGGCGTGATGGGCCGGTTCACCGAGCAGGGGGTGGTCGCCCGTCGCACGATGACGCCCGACGCGCTGATCTCCGAGATCCGCGAGTCGACGACCGCTCGGCACACGCGGCTCCTCGCCGACCCGCCGACCGACCCGTCGGCGCCGGCGCCCGGCGTCTTCGGGGCCCTCGGGTGGACCACCGGGCTCCTGCTGCGCAACCGGCCGCTCGACGTGTGGATGCACGAGCAGGACGTCCGCCGCGCGCTCGGGATGCCGGGCAACCTCGACTCGGCGCCGGCGGTCCACAGCGCCGACTACCTGATGGAGAGCCTGCCCTACGTCGTCGCCAAGCGCGCGCAGGCGCCGGCGGGCAGCGTCGTCCGCGTGGAGGTGGCCGGTCACGAGCCGGCGACCGTCGTGGTGGGCGACGACGGCCGCGGGCGCCCCGGCACTGCGGAGGACGGGGAGCCGGCGGTGACCCTGGCGATGGACCGGGAGACCTTCGTGGTGCTGGCCGGTGGTCGGCGGCCGGTGGAGCCGGGCGTCGTCGCGGTGGAGGGTGACGCCGCGCTCGGCGAGCGGGTCCTGGCGTCCATGGGCGTCACGCCGTGAGCGTCGCGTGGACGACCTCCGACATCGGAGACCTCACCGGGCGGACCGCGGTCGTGACCGGCCCGACCCTCGGCGGCCTGGGCTTCCACACCGCGCTCGAGCTGGCCCGCCACGGCGCCCGGGTCACCCTCGCGGGACGGACGCCGGCGAAGCTCGACGGGGCAGCCGAGGCGGTGCGCGCCGACGTGCCGGGCGCCGCGCTGGAGACCCTGGTGGTGGACCTGTCCGACCTCGCCTCGGTGCGGTCGGCCGCCGAGGCGGCGAGGGGTCTCGGCCCGATCGACCTGCTGGTGAACAACGCCGGCATCATGGCCCCTCCCCTCCGCCGGACGGCGGACGGCCTCGAGTCGCAGATGGCGACCAACCACTTCGGACCCTTCCTGCTGACGGGCCTGCTGCTCGAGCAGCTGGTGGCCTCCGGCCAGGGCCGCGTCGTGACCCTCTCCTCGCAGATGCACCGGGTGGCGCGCTCGGCCCCGGTGGGCGACCCGCGGGCGCGGCGGCGCTACCGGCGGTGGCGGGTCTACGGCGAGACCAAGCTCGCCAACCTGCTCTTCACCTTCGAGCTCGACCGCCGGTCGCGGCAGGCGGGGCTGCCCGTCACGGCGCTGGCCGCGCACCCGGGCCTCGCCGGCACCCACCTCGTCGTCAACGGCCAGGTGGGCACCAGCCGGGGGCGCCGCGCGTCGATCCTCGACGCCGCCGTCAAGGCGGTCTCGCAGCCTGCTGCTGCCGGTGCGTGGCCGACGCTCATGGCCGCCACCGCCGACCTGCCGGGCGGGACCTACGTCGGCCCCGGCGGTCCCGCACAGGCGACGGGGCGCCCCCGCGTCGTCGACACGGCGCCTCTCGCCCGGGACGAGGTGGCGCAGCGGCGCCTGTGGGAGACCAGCGAGGCCACGGTCGGGCTCGCGTGGCCGTGAGCGTCGTCAGCTGCGGTCGCGCACCCGGACCAGCCCCGCCGCCGTGCCGACGAACGCGGAGCCGTCCCTGCCGAGGGTGATGCGCGACCCGCCGCTGCGGGCGAGGAGGCCGGTGCCGGTCCGCACTCCCCACATGGCCCGCCCGGAGGACGCGTCGATCGCGGTGAGGTACCACGCGCTGACCCCGGTCAGCGAGGGCCGCTTGGTCCACGCGTAGACCAGGCCGTTCGGGCGGCTGGCCACGGCGCCGGAGCCCGGCGAGACGGCGTCGCTGGTCCAGGCGACGACGCACCCGCCGTCGGCGAGGTCGACCCGGGCGACCCCCGGGGCGGGGGTGAAGCCCAGCAACGTGCGGCGCGGTGACGCGTACCCCCCGTCGTTGGTGACGACGACACCGCCGCCGAGCGCGGCGAGGTCGCTGCCGGTCGAGCCGCCGTCGTCGAAGACCGGCTGGCGGCACAGCTCGCGGCCGTCGTCGCGGGCGAGGAAGAGGACGCCCAGCCGGTCGTCCGCCTCGTCGGTGATCGCCACGGCCCCGCCGTCGAGGAGGACCGGGGCGGAGCCGCTGGAGCCGGTGTACGCCGTGCGCCAGACGGGCTGCGGCGTGCCGTCCTCGGCGGCGACCAGGCGGTGCAGCGCCTCGTCGGTGACGACGTACGCGCCGGCCTCGTCCGTGGCGATGCCGCGACGGACCTGCTCGCCCAGGTCGGCGACGCCCACCTGCCCGCTCGCCGGGTCGAGGGTGCCGACGAGCCCGGCGCGCGTCGCCCACCAGACCCGACCGGACCATCCCGGGGCGAGCGCCACCAGGCAGTCGCCGTAGGGCACGTAGGGCTTGAGGTCCCAGGTGGCGTCGGGCGCGAGGTCCGGCTCGCCCTTGCTCGCGGTGCGCACGGCCAGCACCTGCCGGTCGCCGGCGGCGACGACGGCCCGGTCGGCCGCGTCGAGGTAGACCACGTCGCCGGGGCAGGCGGAGTCCTCGGGGCGTTCGGGCAGCTCGTGCGTGGCCGTCGGCCGCAGGGAGTCGGGGTCCACGACCCGCAGGCTCTGGCCTCCGCGTCCGGTGCAGAGCGCGACGAGGCGGTCGGCCGAGGTCACCTCGAGCCGGCCGCACCGCTCGAGGCCGTACCAGGCGGTGGCGACCTCGGGCTGGCGCCCGAGCGGGCCGGGCCGGTCCGCGGGGTCCTCCGCGGCGAGGTGGGGGTTGCGCGTCGGCGCTGCGGCGACCGGACTCGGCACGGCCGGGCGGCCGACGTAGGACGGACCGGCCCACACCCCCGGCGCCGGCGGGATCGGGAGCCAGCCGTCGGGCACCGCCATGACGGCGGCTGCGAGGAGGGCGGCGGCGCCCGCCAGCCGGGCGGCGCCGCGGCGGCTGACGTACGCGCGGTCGCGGGCCCACCAGCGGACGCGGGGGACGCAGAGCGCCGCGGCGGCGACGAGCAGGACGACCGGCCCCCAGGCGAGCCAGAGCAGCAGGAGCGCGCCGACCAGCCAGACCACCGGGCGACTGTAGGCGAGGCGCGACCCCGCTCAGCGGAGGCGCATCGGGGCCGCTCGCGACGCGTGCGTCACACGACGCCGTGCCGCTCCGGTCAGTCGGCGCTCGCGCGGGGCCGTGGCGCGGTGACGGTGAGCTCGGCGAAGGTGCCCAGTCCCCCGCCGCCGCGCAGGAAGACGCGCGCGCGGCGAGGCCTCAGCACGCGCGAGGGCGGCGCGTCGTCGGCCGGTGCGTCGTCGTGCCCCGCGCCGGTCCTCGGCCGGGCGACCAGCGACCCGCGGAACTGCTCGAGCGAGGTGATGCGCGCGCTCAGGTCGATCGACCCGTCGCCCGTGTGGTTCTTCATCGTCGGGCTCCTCTCGTCCCCACGCGGCGGGCCCCACGGACCGCCTGGACGCAGACTAGGAGCGGATGCGGGGACGCAGCCCCGGCTGCGAGAAGCCTGCGGGAAGTCTGCGGAAGACGGTCCAGACCAGCCGGGTCCTTCCCTGGTCCCGCGCGGGCCCGCGGGCCGCACGTCCGGGAGACGGCAGAGGGCCGGACGCCGGCGTGGACCCCTCCCACGCGGACGTCCGGCCCGGTGACGGACCGGCGGCTCCTGCGCTGCCGGTCTCGCGTACCTCAGCCGGCCTGCGCGCGCGCCACGGACCCCACGTCCGCAGCGGCACGCGGCCGTGGCAGTGACGGCCGCGCCACCTCGGGGCGGGCGTCGTGCGCCGGCTCCCCCACGGAGCCGATGCGGATCATCGGGACGCTCCCGACGTGCCTGCCGTGCTCGTGCTCATCGCTGTCTCCCCGTGTCGGATGCTCACGACTGGAAGGATGCGCGCGAGGCGGTCCTGATACATCCGTGTTTTCACGGAGGTCCAGACCGCTGGCCGATCGGAGTCAGGCGGCCTTGGCCCGCGCCTCGCTCTCGAGCTTGCGGCCGAGCAGGCGGCGCGTACGACGGTCGCCCGTGGCCATCTTGTAGAGGATGCCGAGCTGCTGGGGCACGTTCTTCTTGTTCGTCGTGGCGAGCCAGCCGTTGGGCAGGGAGAGCCGGATGACCTTGTGCCAGGCCGAGGCGACCTGCGGGACCAGCGGCCGCGCGCAGTAGGTGAGGTCGTACTTGTCGAACAGCGCCTGCACCTTGGGGGCGATCTCGGCGTAGCGGTTGGACGGCAGGTCGGGGAAGAGGTGGTGCTCGATCTGGTGCGACAGGTTGCCGGTCATCAGGTGGAGGAACTTCGAGCCGGAGATGTTGGCGCTGCCGAGCATCTGGCGCACATACCACTCGCCCTTCGTCTCGCCCTCGATCGAGCGCTTCTCGAAGGTCTCCACGCCCTCGGGGAAGTGACCGCAGAGGATGACCGAGTTGGACCACAGGTTGCGCACGACGTTGGCGGTGAAGTTCGCCGCGAGCGTCGGGAGGAACGAGCCGGTCGGGATCGACAGCGCCGGGTGCACGACGTAGTCCTTGGTGGCCTGGCGGCGGATCTTGCCCAGCACCTGCTTGGCGCGGCGACGGAACTCCGGGTCCTTGGTCTGCTTCTTGGCGATGACCGCACCGAGCTCGAGGTCGTAGGCCGCGATGCCGTACTCGAAGAACACGGCGTTGATGAAGCACCACAGGGGCTGGCCCAGGTGCGCCGGCGTCCAGGTCTGGTCCTCGTCGACGCGCATGATGCCGTAGCCGAGGTCGTTGTCCTTGCCGATGACGTTGGTGTAGGTGTGGTGGAGCTCGTTGTGGCTGTGCTTCCACTGCTCGGCCGGCGAGGCCATGTCCCACTCCCAGGTGCTGGAGTGGATCTTCGGGTCGCGCATCCAGTCCCACTGGCCGTGGAGGATGTTGTGGCCGATCTCCATGTTGTCGAGGATCTTGGAGATGCTCAGGCCCAGGGTGCCGAGCACCCATGCGGGCGGGAAGGCGCTGAAGAGCAGCACCGCGCGCGAGCCGAGCTCGATCTTGCGCTGGGTGTCGATGACGCGCCGGATGTACGCCGCGTCGCTCGCGCCGCGGGTGTCGATGACCTCCTGGCGGATCGCGTCGAGCTCGTAGCCGATCTGCTCGATGTCGGCCTCGGTGAGGTGCGCGATGGGGTTGGACTGGCCGGGGAGCGCGGCCTTCTTCTGGATGGTCGTCATGGCGATCTCCTGGGGGGTGTCGGGGAGGTCGGGCGTCTGGTCAGTGGTCGATGTGGCAGGGGCCGGCGGCGGCGTTGATGCAGGTCTGCACCTTGAGGTCGCCGGTCTCGCCGGGGACGGCGGTGGTGATGGCGCCGTTGCGCAGGTCGCGGACGCTGCCCTCGCGGAGCGGGATCACGCAGCCCATGCAGATGCCCATGCGACAGCCGCTGGGCATGAGCATCCCGGCCTCCTCGGCCGCGTCGAGGATCGGCGTCGCGCCGTCGAGCTCGAGGGTGGTGCCCGAGGTGAAGGTGATGGTGCCGCCCTCGCCCGGCTCGACCCGCGCGGTGCGGAACTGCTCGGTGGTCAGGCTGAGCCCGGCGGCCTCGTGGTGCGCGGCGAGCGCGTCGAGCAGACCGGCCGGCCCGCACGCCAGGGTCGCCCGCTCGGCGATGTCGGGCACGAGGTCGCCGAGCCGGTCGACGTCGAGGACGCCGTGCTGGTCGTCGTACCGCGCCACGAGCCGGATCGCCCCCGCGGCGTCGAGGGCCTCGAGGTCGCGGATGAAGATCGAGTCGGGGTGGCTGGGCGCCACGTGGACGACGACGATGTCGTGGTCGGCGCTGCGTGCCGGGCGCAGCACGCCCTCGTCGGTGCTCGGGAAGAGGTTGCGGAGCATGCCGATGACCGGCGTGATGCCGGACCCGGCGGTCACCATGAGGACCTTGCCGCCCTCGGGCGGCAGGACGAACTCGCCGGCCGCCTGCTCGAGGTGCACGAGGGTGCCGGGGCGGGCCTCGCGCACGAGGTGGTTGCTCACCATGCCGTCGGGCACGGCCTTGACGGTGATGGAGATGCGGCCGTCGCGGCGCGGGCCGTGGGTGAGGGAGTAGGCGCGCCACTGGCGCACCCCGTCGACGTCGATGCCGATGCGGAGGTACTGGCCCGGCACGTGGCCGGCCCAGTCGGCGCCGGGACGGATCACGATGGTGGCGGCGTCGGCGGTCTCGGGGATGACCTGCTCGATGCGCCCGCGCAGGTCGGCCCCCGAGCGGAGCGGGGCGAAGATGTCGAGGAAGTCGGCCGGCAGGTAGGGGGTCGTGGCAGCCTCGGCGACGCGGACCAGGTGGTCGCGCATGCGGCTGCCGCGCACCGGCGGCTCGAGAGTCGTGCTCATGACACCAATCTCCCCGAACCGGACGCCGCATTCATGGTCTCGGCACGTGAATCGGGCCTAGACTCTTGTTCGTCACGAACAAAACCGACCACAGGAGACGCGATGCCCAGTCGTGACGTGCGCCCGGCCACACAATTGCCCACCGTTGTCGCGTTGGAGGCGCAGGTGGCCGAGGCGTTGCGCGCGCAGCTGGCCGAGGTCGCCGACCGCGCCGTCCTCACCATCATCGACGAGGTGCCCAGCTATGCCGGCGCGTTGAGCGGCCGGATGGGCGAGGTGATCCGCAACGCGGTGCAGCTCGCTCTCGGCGGGTTCCTGACGCTGGCCACCCGCCAGCACGGCAACGCCCCCAAGGCGCCGGCGATCGAGGGCGCCTACCAGCTCGGCCGCGGCGAGGCGCGCAGCGGCCGGACCGTCGAGGCCCTGCTCGCCGCCTACCGCGTCGGTGCCCGGGTGGCGTGGCGCGACATGGCCGACGCAGCGGTGGGGGCGGGCATCGCTCCCGCCCAGCTGGCCCGCTTCGCCGAGCTCGTGTTCGCCTACATCGACGAGCTCTCCGCCGCCTCGGTCGCGGGGCACACCGACGAGCTGGAGAGCAGCGGGCGGGTGCGCCAGCGCAACCTCGAGCGCCTCGCCCGCGCCCTGCTCACCGGCGCGCCGGCCGATGCCGTCAACGCCGCGGCCGAACGCGCCGACTGGGTGCCGCCCGGCGCCCTGACGGCGGTGGTGCTGCCGGAGTCGCAGGTGTCCCACGCCCTGACCGCGCTCGACCCGCTCACCCTCCAGCCCACCGACGACGTGGCCGGCCTCCCCGACGGCCACGCACTGCTGCTCGTCCCGACCACCGGGTCGGCCACCGCCCGTCGCACGCTGCTGCAGTCGCTGCGCGGCACCGACGCGGTCGTGGGCCCGGGTGTGCCCTGGCTGGAGGCCGCGGCGTCGTACCGCCGGACGCTGCGGTGCGCGGCGCTCGGCCTGGACGGCCTGGTCGACTCCGACGACCACCTCGCCGCGCTCGTGCTGTCCGCCGACCCCTCGGCCCGCGAGGACCTCCGCGCCCGCGTGCTGGCACCGCTGGCGGACCTGCGGCCCGCCACCGCCGAGAAGCTCACCGACACGCTGCGCAGCTGGCTGCTCCACCACGGGCGCCGGGAGGCGGTCGCCGAGGAGCTGTTCGTGCACGCGCAGACCGTCCGCTACCGGGTCGGGCAGCTGCGCGAGGTCTACGGCGACCGGCTCGAGGACCCGGCGTTCGTGCTCGACGCGACCCTGGCGCTGGCGTGAGCGGTGCGTGGAGCAGGTTCTGCTGCTCGCAAACCTGCGTCACGCACCGCCGTACGACCTCCGCCCGGCCCAGCGGTGCGTGAGGCAGCTTCTGCCGCTCGAAAACCTGCGTCACGCACCGCCGCTCCCGCCGAGCCCCGCTCAGCGGTGCGTGAGGCAGCTTCTGCAGCCGGAAAACCTGCGTCACGCACCGCCGCTTGCGCAGAGCCCGGCTCAGCGGTGCGTGAAGCAGCTTCTGCGCTCGGAAACCTGCGTCACGCACCGCCGCTCGCGCAGAGCCCCGCTCAGCGGTGCGTGAGGCAGCTTCTGCAGCCGGAGAACCTGCGTCACGCACCGCTCGCGCGGAGCCACGACGCGACGGCGTCCGACAGCAGGTCGGGGTGGGTGAGGGGCACCATGTGCCCGCCGCGCGCAAGGGTCACGGCGCGCGACCCGTCGGGCGCGAGGGAGGCGAGGTGGCCCGACCAGTCCTCGGGGCAGATGCGGTCGTGCCGTCCGCGCACCACCAGGACGGGGCACGTCAGCGACCGGAGGTCGGCACGGACGTCCTCGCGACGGGCGGCCTCCATCGCCCGGGCCATCCACCCGAGCCCGGTCCGCGAGTAGCTGCGGGCCAGGACCGGGACCTGGTGCGGGCGCTCCCACGCCGCCGTGCGCAGCCAGCGCGCGGCCAGGCGGGGCCAGGAGGCGGCGCGGGGGTCGGTCGTCGGGCCGACGAGGACGAGCGCGGAGACGCTCCCGGGTGCCAGCGCGGCCGCCCGGGTGACGACCTGGCAGGAGGCGGAGTGCCCGAGCAGCACGGCGCGCTCGGGGAGCTCCGCGACGAGCCGCTCCGCGAGGGCGCGCGGGCGGAGGTCGTCGCCTACGTCCGGGCGCAGTCCGTAGCCGGGCAGCGGGCGCAGCGTCGTACGCCGAGCGCCGACGCGCCGGCCGATCGCGTCACCGGCGGCTCGCCACTCGGCGGCCTCCAGACCGAGTCCGGGGACGCACAGCAGCTCGACGGGCATCTCGGGCTCAGTCGCGCGCGTACGCCGTCGCCCCGGCGACCCAGGTCGCCGCGACGTGCTCCGCGAAGGACCTCAGCCGCAGGGCGTGGTCGCGGTCGGACCCGCCGTCGAGCGGGTCGGCGTCCAGCAGGACGAGGTCGGCGGGGTGGCCGACGGACACCGTGCCGCGGCCGTCGGTCGAGGCGGCGAGCGCCTCGCGGGCGGTGATCGACTGCTCGGGGTGCCACGGCTCGCGGTCGCCCGCGGAACGGTGGACGGCGCAGGCCACGGCCAGCCACGGGTCGAGCGGCGAGACCGGGGCGTCGGAGCCCAGCACGACCTCGACCCCCTCGTCGAGCATCCAGCGCAGCGGGAAGCAGCGCTCGGCGCGACCCGGCCAGAGCCGCTCGGTGACGTCGCGGTCGTCGAGCAGGTGCGCCGGCTGCACGCTGGCACGGACGCCGAGCCGCGCCATCCGGCGTACGTCGTCGCGGGTCGTGAGCTGCACGTGCTCGATCCCGCCACGAGCGCCGGTCCCCTCGAAGGCGGCGAGCGCCTCGGTCACCGCGCGGTCCCCGATGGCGTGCACGGCGACCTGGAGTCCTCCTGCGGCGGCGCGCGCCAGGAGGGTGCGCAGCTCCTCGGGCGTCTGGTTGGGCTGGCCCTCCTCGAAGCCGGGCACGGCCTTCTCGGCGTAGGGCTCGCAGCACCAGGCCGTCCGGGTGTTGAGCGAGCCGTCGCTGATGATCTTCAGCGGTCCCATCGTCAGGCGCGGGTCGTCGCCGAGCGGGTCGCCGGTGCGCAGCCCGCGCGCGAGCACGTCGTCGAGCCCGTCGGCGTAGCAGGCGTGCCGGACGCGGATGAGGTCCGCGCCGCCCGACCACCGCGCGAGCCAGTCGGCGACGCCGCCGCTGAACTCGAGGTCGGCCACCCCGACCACCCCCTGCGCGGCGGCCGCCTCCATCGAGCGGCGGTAGGCGTCGGGGCCGGTGCCGTCGGTGCCGAGGACGCCGGCCAGCCGGCCGTAGGCCATGAACCACTCCGCCTCGCTCACCACGCTCTCGCGGATCGGCAGTGCCAGGGCGTGCAGCGCGACGGTGTTGAGCCAGCCGTGGTGGCCGTCGCCGGCGATGAGCACGATCGGCTGGTCGGTCGCGATCGCGTCGAGGTCGGACACCACGGGGTTGTCGGGCCAGGCGGTCGGCCGGTGGCCCCAACCGATGACGGGCAGGTCGGGCCACTGAGCGAGCCGCTCGCGCACGAGCGCCACCGCCTCGGCGCTGGACCGGGCGGAGCCGAGGTCGAGCCGCGCGGACGCCAGCGTCCACTGCCCGAGGTGGACGTGCTGGTCCCAGAGGCCGGGCATGAGCCAGCGCCCGCCGGCGTCGTGGACGGCCTCGTCGCCCGCGAGCCCCGGGCCGACCTCGACGACGCGACCGTCGTCGACCCGTACGTCGACGAGCCGCGGCACGGCGTCGGTGAGGGCCACCAGGCGGGTGTTGCGGATCAGCACGGGACCACCGTAGGAGGTGCCCGTCACCGCATGACGGCGACCCCGCCCACCCAGACCGCGGACGGCCGGGACAGCGCGGTGACGTCCGCCGCGACGTCGCCGTCCACCACGAGGAGGTCGGCGAGCCGGCCCGCCGCCAGGCGTCCGGCTTCCACCCCGCAGTCCGCGGCGGCGACCGACGTCGCCGTGGCGAGCGCCTCGTCGACCGGCCAGCCGCCGCGGACCAGCTCGGCCACGGAGCGCCACAGGTGCCCGTGCGGCTTGGCGGGCATCGCCCCCGCGTCGAGGCCGGACACCACGCGGATGCCGTGCTCGCGCAGCCGCAGCGAGCCGGCCGCGACCCGGGCGAAGTGCTCGTCGCGGTCGGAGATGCCGAGCCGCTCGAGCATCTGCAGGATGTGCGGCGGCATCGCGGACACGGGCGGGAACCGCGAGGGGTCGTTGCCCAGGGTCGGGCAGACCGTCACGTCCGCTGCGGCGACCCGGTCGAGGAGCGCCTCGGGCGCGTGGGCGCCACCGGGCGCCAGGCAGGTGAAGTGCTCGATCCCGTCGACACCGGCCGCGAGGGCGACCTCCGCACCGACGACCGAGTGGCTGTGGGCGACGACCCGCAGGCCCGCGGCGTGGACGCGGTCGACCAGGCAGCGCAGGTGGGCGGCCTCGAACTGGGCACCGAGCTGGTCGCTGCCGGGCGTCAGGAAGCCGCCGCTCGCCATCACCTTCACCAGGTCGACACCGTGCTCGACCCGCTCCGCGACCGCCCGGTCCAGCGCACCGGGGTCGTGGACGTCGACGGCGCCGCCGAGGAACCAGCAGTGCCCCTGCGGGGTCGTCACCGGCGGCCCGGCCGCCACCACGCGCGGCAGGCCCTCGGCGTGGCGACCGCGGTGGGACAGCGCCCGGTACGCCACGTCGCCGAGGTCGCGCACGGTCGTCACACCGGCGGCCACCTGCTCGCGGAGGCTGGCGACGACGACCGCGTCGACGGCGTCGGCGGCCGCCCCGCCGGCCCACTCCAGGCTCCCCGGTGTACCGGGGAAGGAGCCGGACCCGACGAGGTGGACGTGGCAGTCGACGAGCCCGGGCAGGAGCGTCCCCGCGACGTCGGTCACGGGCACGTCCCCGGGCAGGGCGAACGACGCGTCCTCCACACCCACGACGCGCTCGCCCTCGACCACGACCGTCGCACCGCCCGGCCGGAACCGCGCCCCGTCGAAGGCACGGCCCACCCGGAGTGCCCACCGCGACCGCATCCCCCGATGGTGCGCCCACCGGCGCAGCGGCGCACCCGTCGTCGTCCGTGGACCAGACCATCCGGGCGGACTGACATGATGGGCGCGTGGAGTGGCGGGGGCCCGCGGTGCTGGTCGCGCTCCTGGCGGTGGGCGCCGGGAGCGGGTACGCAGCGTCCGCGCAGAGCCGCGACACCACGCTCGGCACCGGCGTGCCCGCACCGGTCCCGGCGCAACGGCCCGAGATGCCGGTCGAGGCGCCCCGGCCCTTCAGGACCGACCCGGACGACCCGCCGCTGCGACCCGGCATCCCGCTCGCACCCGAGACCGTCGGCACGGGCAAGTTCGAGATCTCCTTCCCCGCTCCGGTCGGGTGGAGCACGAACGCCAACGCCACCAACGAGTGGAAGTGGAAGCAGCCCGGCACGTCCAACAACACCTACGTGATGCGCGTGGAGCAGATCCAGAGCCAGGACATCACCATCGAGGACGCGATCGACATCCGCATCGACCGCCTGGGCGCCGAGCAGGAGGACGTCGTCATCGTCGACCGCGGCGCCGACTCGCTGGAGTACACCTACCGGAGCAACGAGGGCAACGCCCGCCACAGCTTCATGCGCTGGCTCGACCTCGACGCCAGCGGACAGGCCGACGTCGAGATCGTCGTCCACGGCCGCGAGCGCGACGTACCGGGCACCCGGGACCTCATCCGCCGCGTCGCCGAGGGCATGGGGGGCGCCGGCGGACGTCCCGTCGACTGACCCGTCCGCTGCCCACTCGGCTGGCGCACCCACCCGCCGGCACGGCGAGGATGGCCTAGATTGGCGGCCGTGACGTGGCGGGGGACGGCCGTGCTCGCGCTGCTGCTCGCCGTCGGCGCAGCGGGCGGCTTCGGTGCGTCCCTGCTGGCCGGGGAGAACCCGCGTGCCGACGGCAGGGCCGCTCCGGTGGCGGCCGCCTCGCCGAGCCTGCCCGTGGACCCGGTGCCGGACCTCCTCCCCGACCCGCCCACCCCTCCCCTCGCCCCGGGCCTGCCGCTCGAGCGGCGGGTCGTCGGCAGCGGGGACTTCCGGATGACCCTGCCCGCACCGGTGGGCTGGGACTTCTCCGAGAACTCGCTCAACGAGTGGCAGTGGCGCCCGCCGGACCAGCCGGACTTCGGCTACGTCATGCGGGTGGAGCAGGTGCTCAGCAACCGCCGCTCGATCGACTGGACCCTGGACCGACGGATCGACGAGCTGCGCGAGGACGAGAGCAACGTCGAGGTCCTCGGCCAGACCGCCGACAGCCTGCACTTCTCGTACGTCACCTCGAACCACCTGCGCCACGGCTACCTGCGGTGGGTGGACCTCACCGGCTCCGACAACGCTCAGGTCGAGATCGCGGTGACCGGGCGCGAGGTCGACGACGCCGGCATGGCCGACCTCGTCGCGCGGGTGGGCTCGGGGATCAGGCTCGGCTGACGGCGACTGCCGGGCGGCTGACGGGTCGGCGACTGGCGGCCGACGGGTGGCGGCGCCCTGCACTCAGATGCCGAAGGTGTCCACCGACTCGAGCACCCGGTTGGCGGTGCGGGGGTCCTCGCTGCGGACCTGCACCCAGAGCAGCTGGCTCTGGTTGACCCGGATCACGCGCTCGACGGTCACGTCGGCGCCGGGACAGCCGGTGAAGACCACCGTCATGGAGCTGTCCCCTTCCTTCTCGTCGTAGATCGGCGAGCGGGACTCCGCGCAGTCGGCGTGCTGGGGCACCCGCGAGGGGAGCTCGTCGCCGGCGAGCACCCCGATGAAGACCCCCGGCGCCGGGTCGTCGGCGCTGTTCCAGCCGGGCCGGGTGCCGGCCGCGAGCGACGGCTGCTCGCGCTGGCCGTCGACGGGGGTCCACTGCTCGGGGTCGACCTGGCTGGTCCAGTCCTCCGGGACCGTGACGGCCAGCGTCCCCGTGGCGTCCTCGACGGTGCGCTCCGCCGTCACGGCGCGCTCGACCGACCAGCCGGCGCCGGCGCCGACGGCGAGCGCGAGGACCGCTGCCACCGCGGCGGGCCACCTGCGGCGGCGCCGCGGCGAGCCCGGCGGGTCCGGCAGGCCGTCGGCCACACCCGTCCCCTCGGGGCGCGGAGCGGTGCGGGTGAGGTCGGGATCGACCGGGATCCACGCCTGCGGCGCCTCGTCGACCGGGCCGCCCATGGTCTCGGCGAGCGCCGCGGTGAAGGCCTCGACGTCCTCGAACCGGCACTCCCGGTCCTTGGCCAGCCCCCGCAGGACGACCGCCTCGACGGCCGGGTCGACGCCCATGGGCGGCGGCGGTGCGGGGTCCTCGGCCGCGGCCAGCGTCTTGTGGTCGAACGGCTGCCGCCCGGTCAGCAGGTGGTAGGTCAGGGCCGCGAGGGAGAACTGGTCGGCCCGCGGGTCGAGACCCTCCCCGAGCGCCTGCTCGGGCGCGACGTAGGTCGGGGTGCCACCGACCATGGTGAGCCGCGACGACATGTCCATCGCCTTGCCGAGGCCGAGGTCGCCGAGCATCGCGACGACCCGCGACCCGCGACCGTTCTCGACGGTGCGGAACAGCACGTTGGCCGGCTTCACGTCGCGGTGCAGCACGCCGCGGTCGTGCAGGGCGCTCAGTCCCCTCCCGACCTGCACGAGCACGGCGAGCGCCTGCGACCGCTCCAGGGCGGACAGCTCGAGGCGGTCGGCCAGCGTGCCCTGGTCGGCGTACGCCATCACGAGGTAGGGGCGGTCGTCGGCCAGCTCCCCGGCGTCGTAGACGGGCACGACGTGCGGGGACTCGACCTTGCGCAGGAAGCGCCCCTCCTCGAGGAAGCGCTGGCGGATGTGGAGGTCGGTCGTCCAGTTGTCGGCGAGCACCTTGATCGCCACCGGGCAGTCGAGGTGCTCGTCGTGGGCGAGCCACACCGTCGCGAACGCCCCCGACCCGATGCGGCGGCGCACCGGGTACCGACCGAGACGAGAGGGAGCGGACACCCGGGCATTATCGTGCAGTCCGTGAGCTATTCGGGGGACCACGGCGACGCGCTGGGGCCGGACGACATCGACGACCTCGCCCGGCGCGCCCGCGACGGGGACCGGGACGCCCTCGAGCTGCTGCTCGCCGCCGTCCGCAGCCGGGTGCTCAACATCTGCCGCGGCGTGCTCCCCTACTCCGGCGACGCGGAGGACGCCTGCCAGGAGGCGTTGCTCAACGTCGCGACCAAGATCGGCACGTGGGGCGGTCGCGGCCGGTTCACCACCTGGCTGCACATCGTCGCGGTCAACAGCGCCCGCTCGACGTACCGCCGGCTGCGGAACCTGGCAACGCCGACGGACTTCGAGGACGGCTCGCACGATCGTCCGGACCCGCGCACCACCAGCGTCATCGCCGGCACGCGGCTCGACCTGCTCGAGGCGATGGAGACCATCGAGAAGGACCACCCGCAGTACGTCGAGCCGCTGCTGCTGCGCGACGTCTACGGACTCCCCTACGACGAGATCGCGGACCTCGTCGACGCACCCCTCGGCACCGTCAAGGCGCAGATCCACCACGGCCGCAAGCTGGCCCGGCCGCTGCTGCGGGGCGAGAGATGACCCGCCGGCGGGCCCTCCCGGCGCTCGCCGTGTGCCTCTCGCTCGCTGTCGCCGGGTGCTCCGAGGACGCCGCCGACCCCGCACCGGCCCGGCCGGCAGGCTCACCGAGCGGCGCGGCGCCCGCCGACGATGCGGCGTCCGGCGCGCCGTCGCGCGGACCGGTGGTGGGCGACCGGGTCGAGCCCGACCTCGACCTCGCCCGGTCCACGCCGGTCGAGGACAGCGTCTACCCCGACGTCGGCGACCCCCGCGTCGACGCCCTGCACTACGACCTCGACCTGACCTGGGACCGCGACGCGCGGCGCCTCACGGGGCGGGCGGTCGTCACCTTCCGGGCGGCCCGCTCGGCGCCGCGCTTCCAGCTCGACCTCGGGGCACCGCTGCGCGTCGACGCGGTGACGCTCGACGGACGTGCCGTCCGCACCGCCCACCGCGGCAAGGACCTCGTCGTCCGCGCGCCCATCGAGGAGGACCGGCACTACGAGCTGGCCGTCGCCTACGCCGGCACGCCCGAGCCGGCGGCCGCGCCGACCACGCGCAGCGACTTCTCCGAGACCGGCTTCACCGTGACCCGCACCGGCGAGGTGTGGACGATGCAGGAGCCCTACGGCGCCTTCACGTGGTACCCCGTCAACGACCAGCCGGCCGACAAGGCGCTCTACGACATCACGGTGCACGCGCCGCCGCGCTGGACCGGCGTCGCCAACGGCACGCTGACCGAGCTCGCCACGGACGACGAGGGCACGACCACGTCCTGGCAGCTCGTGGAGCCGGCGTCGTCGTACCTGATCACCCTCGCGATCGGCGCCTACGACCACAGCAGCAACACCTCGCGGAGCGGCCTGCGCGTCGACTACTGGACGCCACGCCGCTTCACCCGGCCGCTCCAGGGCGTCCGGACCGCCGCCGACACGGTCGACTGGATCGAGTCCCGGCTCGGCGACTACCCCTTCGACACCCTCGGCCTCGTCGTCACCGACTCGATGAGCGCGATGGAGACGCAGACGATGATCACGCTGGGCAGCAACGACTACGTGCTCTCCCCCCAGGTGGTCGCGCACGAGCTCGTGCACCAGTGGTACGGCGACCAGGTCTCGCCGTCGGACTGGCGCGACGTGTGGCTCAACGAGGGCATGACGATGCTCCTGCAGTGGATCTACGAGGACGAGCACGACATCCGGCCGCTGCGGCAGAGCCTGCGGGCGGCGCGTGCCGCCGACCAGCAGCTGCGCGACCAGTACGGCCCGCCCGGCGCGTACGACCGCCGTCAGTTCGGCAGCTCCAACATCTACTGGACGCCGGCGTTGATGTGGGACGAGCTTCGGGTCGAGCTGGGCGACGAGGAGTTCTTCCGCATCGCCCGCTCCTGGCTGGAGGCGAACGACAACGCGTCGGCCTCGCGCGAGCAGCTCTACGAGCACTGGGAGCGGGAGACCGGCCGCGAGCTGTCGGCGTTCTTCGACGGGTGGATCACCGGCGACCGCACCCCCGAGCCGGGGGTGCCGGTGCGCTGACGCGCCGTCCTCGGCGACCCGCCGCGGCTACCCTGCCCGCATGACCCGCCTCTCCGCGCGCGAGCTCATCGACCTCGTCCTCGACGAGGACTCGTGGTCGTCCTGGGACAGCCCGCCGTCGCGCGAGGGCATCAGCGAGGCGTACGCCGCCGAGCTGGCCGCCGCCGAGGAGCGCTCGGGCGTCGACGAGTCCGTGCTCACCGGCGAGGCCCGGATGCACGGGCGTCGGATCGCGGTGCTCGTCGGGGAGTTCGGCTTCCTGGCCGGCTCGATCGGCCGGGCCGCCGCCGACCGGATCGTGGCCGGCATCGAGCGTGCCACCCGGGAGGGGCTGCCGCTCGTCGCCGCCCCGGTCAGCGGCGGCACGCGGATGCAGGAGGGCACCCCCGCCTTCGTGCAGATGGTCCGGATCTCGGCCGCCGTGGCGGCCCACCGCACCGCGGGACTGCCGTACCTGGTCTACCTGCGCCACCCCACCACGGGCGGCGTCATGGCGTCGTGGGGCTCGCTCGGGCACGTCACCGTCGCCGAGCCCGGCGCGCTCGTGGGCTTCCTCGGGCCGCGCGTCTACGAGGCGCTCTACGACCGGCCGTTCCCCGCCGGCGTGCAGACCGCGGAGAACCTCTACGCCCGCGGCATCATCGACGCGGTGCTGCCGCCCGAGGAGATCGCCGCGATCCTGGACCGCGCGCTGACCACGCTCATGGCCGCCCGCGAGGGCGTCGACGCGGTGCCGGACCCCGGCCACGAGGACGTGCCCGACGTCGACACCTGGGAGTGCGTGACGCGCTCCCGGCGGCCCGACCGACCCGGCGTACGCCGCCTGCTGCGGTACGCCGCGAGCGACGTCGTGCCGCTCAACGGCACGGGGCAGGGCGAGTCCGACCCCGGCCTGCTGATCGCGCTGGCCCGCTTCGGCGAGGCGCCGTGCGTGTTCCTCGGGCAGGACCGGCGCGGGCAGACCACCGACCATCCTCTCGGCCCCGAGGCGCTGCGGGAGGCACGGCGCGGCATGCGCCTGGCCTCGGAGCTCGGACTGCCGCTGGTGACCGTCATCGACACCCAGGGCGCCGCCCTGTCGGCGGACGCGGAGAACGGCGGGCTGGCCGGCGAGATCGCCCGGTCGCTGGCCGACCTCGTGACGCTCGACGCGCCGACCCTGTGCCTGATGCTCGGGGAGGGCAACGGCGGTGGGGCGCTGGCGCTGCTGCCGGCCGATCGGGTCGTCGCCGCCCAGCACGCCTGGCTCTCGCCGCTGCCGCCCGAGGGTGCGTCGGCCATCGTGCACCGCGACCTCGACCACGCCGCGGAGATGGCGCGGGCGCAGCAGGTGCGCGCGCTCGACCTGCACCGGCGCGGGATCGTCGACCGGGTCGTGGCCGAGAAGCCGGACGCGGCCGACGAGCCGGAGGCCTTCTGCCGCCGGGTCGGCGCCGTGCTGGAGCACGAGCTCAGCACGCTGCTCGCCGCCGGCCCGGGGTCCCCGGAGGAACGCGCGCGCCGCTACGTGTGAGTGCGCCCCGCCTCTCCTCGGGTTCGAGCGGTGCGTGAGGCAGGTTCCGGACGCCCAGAACCTGCGTGGCTCACCGCCGCTCGCACCGGCGGTGCGTGAGGCAGGTTCCGGACGCCGAGAACCTGCGTGGCTCACCGCCGCTCGCACCGGCGGTGCGTGAGGCAGGTTCCGTACGCCGAGAACCTGCGTGGCTCACCGCCGCTCGCACCGGCGGTGCGTGAGGCAGGTTCCAGGCGCCCAGAACCTGCGTGGCTCACCGCCCCCCTGGCCAGCGGTGTGTGAGGCAGCTTCCGGACGCGCAGAACCTGCGCGGCTCACCGCCGCCCGGGCCAGCGGTGCGTGAGGCAGCTTCCGGACGCTCAGAACCTGCGTGGCTCACCGCCGCCCGGGCCAGCGGTGCGTGAGGCAGGTTCCGGACGCTCAGAACCTGCGTGGCTCACCGCCGCTCGCACCGGCGGTGCGTGAGGCAGGTTCCGGACGCTCAGAACCTGCGTGGCTCACCGCCCCCCTGGCCAGCGGTGCGTGGCGCAGGCTTCGTACGCTCAGAACCTGCGTGGCTCACCGCCGCCCGGGCCAGCGGTGCGTAAGGCAACTTCCGGACGCGCAGAACCTGCGTGGCTCACCGCTGCTCGGGAGACTCCTCGGCCTCGCGCGACGCGTCCGCAGCGGGCTTCGCGTCGGACTGCGCCGCGTCGGACTCCGCAGCCTCGGCCGGGACCGGCTCGTCGACGGGCTCGTCGGCGGGTACGGCGGCCGCGGCCGGCTCCGCGACGGGCAGCGCGACACCGGGCACGGTGCCGGTGAGCGTGGCGAGCATCTGGCGGACGTTGGAGAGCTGGGCGTTGATGCTGTCGCGACGCTGCGCGGCGGCGGCGAGCTCGCGCTCGGACTCGGCGCGGACGCGGTCGGCGGAGGCGCGCGCCTCCTCGACCATCGTCGTCGAGCGCTGCTCGGCGTCGGCGAGCATGCGGGCGATCCGCTCCTCGGCCTCGGCCCGGTTGCGCTCCATCGTCGCCTCGGTGTCCTTGTTGCGCGCGGCCATCGCGTCGAGCTCGGCCCGGATCGCGGCCTGCTGCGCCTGGAACTCGGCCGTGGCCTTCTGGCGACGCTCGGCCAGCGTGGTCTCGAAGTCGGCGGCGGCCTGGGCGGCCTTGGCGCGCTGGTCCTCGTGCAGCGCCTCGGCCTCGGCCCGGCGGGCGGAGGCGTCGCGCTCGGCCGCGTCGCGCTCGCTGTCGGCGGCCTTGCGCGCGTCGGCGAGCACCCGGGCACCCTCGGCCTCGGCGTCGCGGCGGGTCTCCTCGGCGTAGCGGTCGGCGTCGGCCCGCAGCGCGCCGGCCTCCTGCTCGGCCTCCTTGCGCAGGGTCTCGACCTCGCCCTTGACCCGGTCGCGGATCTCGGCTGCCTCGGCCTCGGCGAGGGAGAGGATCTGGCCGACCCGCTGCCCGAGGTGCTCGTACGTCGGCAGCTCGGGCGCCTGAGCCTCACGCGAGACGAGCGCCTCGCGGGCCGCGGCGGCCTCGCCGCGAGCCTGCCGGGCGGCGGCCTCGGCGGCCTCGAGCCGCCGGCGGAGGTCGGCGACCTCGCTCTGCGCCTGCCCGACGGCACGCTCGACCTCGGTCGGGTCGTAGCCGCGGCGCACGGTCGTGAACATCTCTTCAGGCATCGGTGCTCTCCTGCTGGTGTGGCGGGGCGTGGGGTGGCTGGGCGTGGGGTGGCTGGACTCGCGGTGGCTGCGCGTGGGCGTCGCCTGCGGCGGTGCCGGCGGCGGAGGCCTGCTGGCGCTCGGGCACGGAGAGCGCCTCGATGACCCCGGAGAGCTGGCCCAGCTCGGCGGCGATGCCGTCGCGCCGCGCCTGCAGCTGCGCGACCTCGGCCCGGGCGCGCTCGAGCGCGCGGCGGGCGCTGTCGCGGAGCTGGTCGGCCTCCGCCCGGCCCTCGGCGACGAGGGCGACGGACTCCTCCCGGGCGCGGCGCCGCTCCTCGGCGGCCTCCGCCCGGATGCGGGTGACCTCCTCGGCGACCAGGGAGCGGAGGCTCGCCGCCCCCGCCTCGGCCTGCGCCCGACGGCGCTCGAGGCGATCGACGGCGCGCTGCGACTCGTCGGTCGCGTCGGCGAGGATGCGGGCCGCCTCGGCCTCGGCGCGGGCGAGCGCGGCCTTGGCCTCGCTCTCCATCTCCGCGGCCGCCAGCGCGGCGGTGCGGGTGATCTCGTCTGCGCGCTGCTGCGCGTCGGCCAGCTGCAGCGCCATGCGTCCGGCGACCGCCGCGATGACCGCCTGGAGCCGGCGGCGCACCACCCGGGCGTGGTCGCCGACCTCGACGTGGCCGGCCCTGCGGATGGCGTCCGCCTCCGTCGCCGCGCCGTCGAGCACCGAGCGCACGGTCCGCGTGGCCCACTCGGTCTGCTCGGCGGCCTGGCGGAGCTTCTCCTCGCTCTCGGCGCGAGCGGCGGCGAGCGTCTCCGCGGCTGCCTGCCGGACCTGCTCGGCCTCCGCGCCCGCGGTGCGGCGCAGCTCCTCGACGTGGGCGGAGGCCTCGTCGCGCATCCGCGCCGACTCGGTCGAGGCGCTGGCGCGCAGGGACTCCGCCTCGGCCATGGCGGTGTCGAGGTGCCGCTGGCCGCCTGCGCGACCCTCCTCGACCAGGTCCGCGGCCCTCTGCTGGGCGGCGGTGACGACGGCCTCGGCCTCGGCCCGCGCGGCGTCGAGCAGGGCGGCCCCCTCGGCGGCAGCGGCGTCGCGCAGCTCGCGGGACTCCCCGCGGAGGGCGGCCGCCTCCTCCTGCGCCTCGGCGCGCAACCGGTCGCCCTCGACGCGTGCGGCGGCGACGTGCTGGTCGCGGGCGTCCTCGGCGGAGGACATCAGCAGCGCGGCCTGCTCGTTGGCGTCGACGACGATCGTGGCGGCCTCCTCCGACGCGCCGGCGAGGACCTGCTCGGCCTGCCGTCGTGCCCGTCCGGCCTCGGCCCGGTCCGCCTCGGCCTCGGCGTGGAGCCGGCGGAGCTCCTCACGCAGCGTCGCCAGCTGGGCGGTCAGCCTCTCGGCCTCCAGCCGCGCCTCGTCGACGAGCTGGTCGGCGACCTGCTGCGCCCGGGCGAGGAGGGCGGCGGGGGTGGTGTCGCCGGTAGCAGTGGAGGCTTTGAACGCCACCCGCCAGCTCCTTCCACGCGATCCGAGGGCGCCATTGTCGCAGCGCCGGAGCGATGGTGCCAAAGAGCCGGGCTCCTGTCTGCCGAACGCCCATCCCGCGGTCGCGCGGCGGTCGCAGCCCGGTCGCGGACCGCGTCACGGCGCCCCCGGCCCGTCGGTCACAGGTGCAGCGCGAGGGTTGCGCCCACCGCGAACAGGGTTGTGGTGCGTGCCCGGACGGCCGTGTAGTGGTCCCGTGGAGCTCCTCGTCCTCGGTGGCACCCGGTTCCTCTCGCGCGAGGTCGCGGCCCAGGCGGTCGACGCCGGCTGGGACGTCACCTGCGCCTGCCGCGGCGAGTCCGGGCCGCTCCCGGCAGGTGCGACGCACCTTCCCTGGGATCGCGCCGAGCCCGTGCCGGCCGGGGTCGCCGAGGGCCGCTGGGACGCCGTCGTCGACGTCACCAGGCTGCCCTCGCACGCGCGCCGGGCCTTCGAGGCGACGGCCGGGGCGCACTGGGTGTTCGTGTCGACGATCAGCGTCTACGCCGACGACTCCTCCCCGGCGATGGCGCCGCTGGTGGAGCCCGTCACCGACGACGTGGACCTGGCGGTCGACCCGGACGCCTACGGCGGCATGAAGGTCGCCTGCGAGCAGGTAGTCCAGGCGGGCGCGCGGTCGTCGGTGGTCGTCCGACCGGGGCTGATCGTCGGTCCCGGCGACCCGACGGGACGATTCGCCTACTGGCCGCAGCGGCTGGCGCGCGGCGGCGAGGTGCTGGCGCCGGGCCGTCCCACGGACGTCGTGCAGGTGATCGACGTGCGCGACCTCGCGGCCTGGCTGCTGCGGCTGGCGCAGACGCGGACTCCGGGCACCTTCGACGCGGTGGGCCGGCCGACGTCGTTCGAGGACCTGCTGACGGCCGTGGCGGCCGGCGTCCGCGACGACGCCCCGACGCTGACGTGGGTGGACCAGGGCTTCCTGCAGGAGCACGGCGTCCGGCCGTGGGCGGGCGAGGACTCGCTGCCGCTGTGGCTGCCGCGACCGGAGCACGACGGCATGCTGGCCCACGACCCCGCGCCGGCGTTCGCCGCCGGGCTCAACCTCCGCCCTGTGGCCGAGACCGCGCCCGACTGTCTCGACTCTCCCGTCACCGCGCTCTCACCCGAGCGCGAGGCCGAGGTGCTCGCTGCCTTGGCACGCCCGCTCGAGCGGGCGCTAGCGCACCCGGAGAGCACGTCGAGTCGGCGCTCGTGCGCCGCGAGCGCACGTCGAGTCGGCGCCAGTGTGCTGGCAAGCAGGCCGAGTCGGCGCCAGTGTGCTGGGGACACCAGCGCCGACTCGACGCAGATCCTCGGGACACCAGCGCCGCCTCGACGCCGACTGGCGGGACACTCCCGCCCACTCGTCAGAACAGCAGCGCGGTGCCCGGGTCGGAGAGCACTCCGGCGACGTCGGCGAGGAAGCGCGAGCCCTTCTCGCCGTCGATGTGCCGGTGGTCGAACGACAGCGCGAGCGTCGTGACGTCGCGGACGACGATCTCGCCGGTCTCCTCGTCGACCCACGGCCGCTTGTTGATCGCGCCGAAGCACAGGATCGCGGATTCCCCCGGGTTGATGATCGGCGTGCCCGCGTCGACGCCGAACACGCCGACGTTGGTGATCGTGAACGTGCCGCCGGCCATCTCCGCGGGCTGGGTCCTGCCCTCGCGCGCCGTGGCCGTCAGCTCCCCGAGCGCCGCCGCCAGCTCGGTCATCGAGAGCGCGTCGGCGTCCTTGATGTTGGGGACCACCAGCCCGCGCGGGGTGGCGGCCGCGATGCCGAGGTTGACGTAGTGCTTGTAGACGACCTCCTGGGCGGACTCGTCCCAAGTGGAGTTGATCTCCGGGGTGCGCTTCATCGCGAGGATCACCGCACGGGCGAGGACCAGCAGCGGGCTGACCTTCGTGTCGCGGAACTCCGGCCGCTTGCGCAGCCGCGCGACGAGCTGCATCGTCGCCGTCACGTCGACGGTGATCCACTCGGTGACGTGCGGGCTGGTGAAGGCCGACTGGCTCATCGCCGACGCCATCATCTTGCGCACGCCCTTGATCGGCTCGCGGGTCTCGCGCTCGCCGGACGGCGTCGAGCCCGACAGGTCGCGCTGCGCCGAGCCGCCGTAGGAGGCGCCCGGCACGTCGCCGCCGCCGCTCGGGGCGACGGGAGCAGGCGCGGGCGCGGCGGAGCCGTTGGCCGCTCCGTGCACGTCGTCGCGGGTGATCGAGCCGGACGGGCCCGAGCCGGTCAGCGTGGTGAGGTCGACGCCCAGGTCCTTGGCGAGCTTGCGGACCGGAGGCTTCGCCAGGGCGCGTACGGCGCCGGGCTCGCCCTGCGCGGCGGCCGGGACGAGCGCCTCGGCGGGCGCCGCCTGCGGCGCGGGCCGCTGGTCGACGGCCGGCACCGGGGACTCGTCGGCCGGCACCACCTCGTCGGACTGCGCGCCGCCGGGCGCGAAGGCGCCCTGCACCTGCATCTGGGTCTGGGCGCCGGCCACCGTGCTCGGGGAGGCCGAGCCGCGCCGGGCGCGACGCATGGGGCCGCGGTCGGCCTTGATGCGGCCGACGAGGGACGCCCCCTCCATCGATCCGGAGGCGGCCGGGTTGGAGAGGTCGATCTCGGTCGGGTCGACCTGCGCGGCCGCCTGCCCCGCGTCCTCGGCGCCGGCCTTCAGGGCCATGCCGAGGTAGGGGTCGGACTCGGTCTGGGGGGCGGCGCCGCCGGCAGGCTCGGCAGGCGCCTCGCCGGCCGCGCCGATGGAGATGATCGGCGTGCCGACCGGGACGGTCTCGCCCTCGGGGACGAGGAGGGCCAGCACGGTGCCCTCGAACGGCGAGGGCAGCTCGACCAGCGACTTCGCGGTCTCGATCTCGACGATCACGTCGTTGATCTCGACGGTGTCGCCGACCTTGACCTTCCACGCGACGATCTCGGCCTCGGTGAGGCCCTCGCCGACGTCGGGGAGCAGGAACTCGGACATCAGGGGACTCCTCTCAGTAGGCGAAGGTGCGGTCGACGGCGTCCAGCACCCGGTCGAGATCGGGGAGGTACTCCTCCTCGATCCGCGACGGCGGGTAGGGCGTGTCGAACGCGCCGACGCGCAGCACCGGCGCCTCGAGCGAGTAGAAGCACTGCTCGGTGACCCGGGCGGCGAGCTCGGCGCCCATGCCGAGGTTGACGTGCGCCTCGTGGGTGACCACGCACCGGCCGGTGCGGCGCACGGACTCGTAGACCGGCGCCATGTCGAGCGGCGACAGGGTGCGCAGGTCGATGACCTCGAGGCTGCGGCCCTCGGACTCGGCGGCCTCGGCGCACTTGAGCGCGGTCTTCACGGTCGGGCCGTAGGCCAGCACCGTCGCGTCGGACCCGGCGCGCACCACGCGCGAGGTGAATAGCGGCTCCGGCGTCGCGGACTCGTCGAGCTCCGCCTTGTCGGCGTGGTACTGCCGCTTCGGCTCGAGGAAGATGACCGGGTCGTCGTGGGCGATCGCCTGCTGGATCATCCAGTAGCCGTCGACGGGGTTGGAGCAGGCCACCACCTTGAGGCCGGGGGTGTGCGCGAACTGCGCCTCGGGGCTCTCGGAGTGGTGCTCGACCGCGCCGATGCCGCCGCCGAAGGGGATGCGGATGACGATCGGCATCTTCACCTTGCCCTGCGAGCGGTAGGTGTACTTGGCCACCTGGCACACGATCTGGTCGTAGGCGGGGTAGACGAAGCCGTCGAACTGGATCTCCACGACGGGCCGGTAGCCGCGCAGCGCCATGCCGACCGCGGTGCCGACGATGCCGGACTCCGCCAGCGGGCTGTCGATGACGCGGTCCTCGCCGAAGTCCTTCTGCAGCCCGTCGGTGATGCGGAAGACGCCGCCGAGCTTGCCGACGTCCTCGCCCATGAGGAGGACCTTGTCGTCGTCCTCCATCGCCTTGCGCAGGCCCATGTTGAGGCCCTTGGCGAGCGTGATCTTGCTGGTCACGAGTGGCTCCCCTCGAAGGATGCGAGGTAGGCGGCGAACTCGTCGCGCTGGGCGGCGATCTCGTCGGTCATCTCGCTGAAGACGTAGCCGAACTGGTCCAGCGGCTCGGGGTCGGGCAGCGCCTTGCAGCCCTCGCGGAGGTGGTGGCCCAGCTCCTTGGCCTCGGCGTCGAGGTCGTCGAAGAACTCCTGGTCGACCAGGCCGTTGCGGCGGAGGTACACCTTGAGCCGCTCGATCGGGTCCTTGAGCTTCCAGTGCTCGAGCTCGTCGTTGAGCCGGTAGCGCGTGGGGTCGTCGGTCGTGGTGTGCGCGCCCATCCGGTAGGTGTAGGCCTCGACGAAGGAGGGACCGTTGCCCTCGCGCGCCCGCTGGAGCGCGGCCCTGGTGACGGCGTACGTCGCCAGCACGTCGTTGCCGTCGACGCGGATGCCCGGGAAGCCGAAGCCCAGCGCCCGCTGGTAGAGCGGGATGCGGGTCTGCCGCTCGATCGGCTCGGAGATCGCCCACTGGTTGTTCTGGCAGAAGAACACGACCGGGGCGTTGTAGGACGCGGCGAAGATGAACGCCTCGTTGACGTCGCCCTGGGAGGACGCGCCGTCGCCGAAGTGGGCGATGACGGCCGCGTCGCGCTCGGGGTCGCCGGTGCCGACGACGCCGTCGCGCTGCATGCCCATGGCGTAGCCGGTGGCGTGGAGCGTCTGGGCGCCGATGACGATCGTGTAGAGGCCGAAGTTGTTCTCGGTCGGGTCCCAGCCGCCCTGGTCGACGCCGCGGAACAGGCCGAGCAGGCGCAGCGGGTCGACGCCGCGGCAGTAGGCGACACCGTGCTCACGGTAGGTCGGGAAGACGTAGTCCTGGGGACGCAGGGCGCGGCCGGCGCCGATCTGCGCGGCCTCCTGGCCGAGCAGCTGGGCCCAGATGCCGAGCTCGCCGTGGCGCTGGAGGGCGGTGGCCTCGACGTCGATGCGCCGGGTGAGGACCATGTCGCGGTAGAGCCCGCGGAGCTCCTCGGCGGAGAAGTCGTGGTCGAACTCGGGGTGGTGGACGCGCTCGCCCTCGGGCGTCAGCAGCTGGACGAGGTCGGGGCCGCCGTCGGAATGCGAGGGTCCGAAGACCTCCGCCAGGTCGGGGCCGAAGGTGTCACTCCGGGGGGAGGCAGGATCGGACAACGCAGTCTCCTTCTACAGCTAGCGGCAGTCACGGGATCGCCGGACGCCGACGGCGTGCAAGCGTGGCCGCCGGCGTGTGTGACCCCGACCACATGGTGGTGCTCAAGGTATCGGCCGCAGCCTGACAGCACCAATCTGGCGGTCGGCGCGAGCGCGCGCTCAGCCGCGGCCGTGCGGCGTGTGCCAGCCCGCCTCGTCGGGGCCGGCCGGGACGATCTGCGTGGGGTTGATGTCGGTGTGCACGACGTAGTAGTGACGCTTGATCTGCTCGAAGTCGACCTCGTCGCCGAACCCCGGCGTCTGGAAGAGGTCGCGCGCGTAGCCCCAGAGGTTCGGCATCTCGGTCAGCTTGTTGCGGTTGCACTTGAAGTGTCCGTGGTAGACCGCGTCGAAGCGGACGAGCGTGGTGAAGAGCCGCACGTCGGCCTCGGTGAACGCCTCGCCCATCAGGAAGCGACGGTCGGCGAGCCGCTCCTCGAGCCAGTCCATCGTGGTCCACAGCCGCGCGTACGCGTCGTCGTACGCCTCCTGCGAGCCGGCGAAGCCGCAGCGGTAGACGCCGTTGTTGATCTCGGTGAAGACGCGCTTCATCACCGACTCCATCTCCTCGCGGACGTCCGCCGGCCACAGGTCCGGCGCGTCGGGGCGCTGGTGCTCGCGCCACTCGAAGAAGAGGTCGTGGGTGATCTGCGGGAAGTCGTTGGTGACGACCTCGCCCGACTCGACGTCCACGATCGCGGGCACCGTGATGCCGCGCGGGTAGTCGGGCTGGCGGGCGAAGTAGGCCTGCTGGAGGCGCTCGATCCCGAGCACCGGGTCGACGCCGCCGGGGTCGAGGTCGAAGGTCCAGCTCCGGGCGTCGTGGGTGGGGCCGGGCGCGCCCCAGGAGATCACGTCCTCGAGGCCGAGCAGGGTGCGCACGATGATCGAGCGGTGCGCCCACGGGCAGGCGCGGGCGGCGACGAGGCGGTAGCGCCCGGGCACGGCCGGCCACACGGGGACGTCGCGCGGGCTGTCCTTTGACCCGCTCGGGAAGTCGTCGTCGAGCGGGTCGGCGGAGCGCTCGCCCGCCAGGATCCGGTCCGGGAGGTAGGACATGTCGCGCTCGAAGGGCTGTCCCTTGGTCGTGTAGCTCGCCGTGTCGTTCACCCTTCAACCGTACCCATCCCACCGCATCCCAATCGGCAGCGAACTCTTTGCAAACGGTCGTTTGCAGTCCTACGATCCCGGCATGGGCTCCTCGATCACCCCGGACATCGCAGGCCTCCGCGCCCTGAGCCACCCGGTGCGGCTGCGGATGCTGACGCTGCTGCGCGGCGAGGGGCCCGCGACCGCGACCAGCCTCGCCCAGCGGCTCGGGCTCAACACCGGCGCGACGTCGTACCACCTGCGCCAGCTCGCGCAGCACGGCTTCATCGAGGAGGACGCCGACCGGGGCAACGCCCGCGACCGCTGGTGGCGGGCCGCGCACGCCAGCACCCGCACCGACTTCCGCGCCCGGGGCGTCGTCGACAGCGACGTCGAGGCCTACCTCACGACCGTGGTCCTCCTCTACGCCGACCGCATGCGGACGGCGGTCTCCGAGATGCCGTTCCTGCCGCCGCCGTGGCGCACCGTCGGGACGCTCAGCGACTGGGAGGTCCGCCTCACGCCGGCTCGCGCCGAGGCGCTGGTGAAGAAGCTGGCCGAGGTCATCGAGGAGGTCGAGGACGCGGACTCCGACGACGCGCGGCCGTTCGTGGTGAACCTCAACGCCTACCCGCGTCCGGGCCAGCCCTGGGGCGAGGAGGAGCAGTGACCACGCGCAGGCCGCTCGTCGGCGGGCTCGTCGCGGAGGGCATCTCCTTCGTCGGCACCCGGATCTCGATGATCGCCATCCCGTGGTTCGTGCTGTCGACGACCGGGTCGGCGACCCAGACCGGGCTCGTCGCCGCCGCCGAGATCACCCCGCTGGTGGTCTTCAAGGCGCTCGGCGGCCCGCTCCTCGACCGGCTCGGCCCCCGCCGGGTCACCCTGGCGTGCGACCTGACGTCGTCCATCGTGGTGGCCGCGATCCCGCTGCTGCACGGGCTGGGCCTGCTGTCCTTCCCGTTGCTGCTGGTCCTCGTCGCCGTCGCGGGCGCCCTGCGGGGCCCGGGCGACGCGGGCAAGGCAGCGATGAGCCCCGAGCTCGCGCGGGTCGCGGGCTGGTCGCTCGAGCGGGTCTCCGGCCTGGCCGCGGCGGTCGAGCGCACCTCCTCGATGGGCGGCGCCGCGCTGGCCGGCCTGCTCGTCGCGTCGTTGGGGGCCGCCAACGCGCTCTACGTCGACGCCGCGTCGTTCCTGGTCTCCTTCGCCGTCTTCGCGGTCGCCACGGCCGGTCTCGGGCGGCCGGTCCCGCCGGAGCCCGACGCCGCCCCCACGTCGTACGGCCAGGAGCTGCGGCAGGGGTGGGACTTCCTGCGCACCGAGCCGGTGCTCATCGCGATCTGCGTCATGGTCGCGGTCACGAACCTCGTCGACCAGGCCTACAGCGCCGTGCTCGCGCCGGTCTGGGCCAAGGAGTCCGGCGCCGGCGTTGCGGTCCTCGGCACGCTCTTCGCCGCGATGAGCGGCGCGTCCGTGCTGGGCGCGCTGGCGGCAGCGCGGTGGGGCGAGACGCTGCCGCGGTTCCGGACCTACGTCGTGGCCTTCCTCGTCGCAGGCGCGCCGCGCTACGTCGTGATGGCGCTGGAGTCCCCGGTGTGGGCCGTCTTCGCGGTCACGGTCCTCGCGGGCGTGGCCTCGGGGTTCCTGAACCCCATCCTCGGCGCGGTGATCATGGAGCGGATCCCCGCGCACCTGCTGGGCCGGGTCACCTCGCTCAACACCGCGATCTGCTGGTCGTTGATGCCGCTCGGCGGCGTGCTGGCCGGCGTCGCCGTGGCCGGCCTCGGGCTCTCCCCGGCGCTGCTCGTGGCCGGCGCGGTCTACCTCGTCACGACGATGGCGCCGACGCGGGTGCCGTCGTTCCGGCAGATGGAGCGGGCTCCGGTCGTGGACGCCCGCACGCCGAGCGGTGCGTGACGCAGGTTTCTGCGGTCCGGAAGCTGCGTCACTCACCGCTCAGGACGACGTCCGCCGCCGAGCGGTGCGTGGGACAGGTTCCTGCGGTCCGGAAGCTGCGTCACTCACCGCCCAGCACGACGTCCGACGACCAGCGGTGTGTGGGGCAGGTTCCTGCGGTCCAGAAGCTGCGTCACGCACCGCTCAAGACGGGATCCGCCGAGCGGTGCGTGGGACAGCTTTCTGCGGTCCGGAAGCTGCGTCACTCACCGCCCAGGACGGAATCCGCCGATCAGCGGTGCGTGGGGCAGGTTCCTGCGGTCCGAAACCTGCGTCACCCACCGCTCAGAACGAGATCCGCCGCCGAGCGGTGCGTGAGACAGGTTCCTGCGGTCCAGAAGCTGCGTCACTCACCGCTCGACGCTCAGGACGACGGGACGGCGAAGCGGGCAGCGACCTCGACCACCCGGTCGAAGGCCTCGACCTCGCCGATGCTGACGCGGACGCCGTCGCCGGCGAAGGGACGCACCGAGATCCCGACCTCGCCGCAGGCCGCCGCGAAGTCGAGCGCCCGGTCGCCGAGCGGGAACCACACGAAGTTGCCCTGGGCGTCCGGGAGCTCCCAGCCGACCTCGCGCAGGCGGGCGACCAGCCCGGCGCGACGCGCCACGAGGTCCTCGACGCGGGCAAACAGCTCGTCGCGTGCCCCGAGGGAGGCGATCGCCGCGGCCTGGGCGACGTGGCTGACGCCGAAGGGCAGCGACACCGCACGCAGCGCGGCCGCGAGCGGGGCCGGCGCGACCGCGTACCCGACCCGGAACCCGGCGAGCCCGTAGGCCTTGGAGAAGGTGCGCGTCAGCACGACGTTGTGGTGGCGGCGGTAGGTCGCGATGCCGTCGATGGCGTCGTCCATCCGCACGAACTCGAGGTAGGCTTCGTCCACCACGACGACCACGTGCGGGGGCACCTTCGCGATGAACGCGTCGAGCTCGGACTGCGTCACGGCCGGCCCGGTGGGGTTGTTGGGCGTGCAGACGATGACGACCCGGGTGCGGTCGGTGACCGCCGCCGCCATGGCGTCGAGGTCGTGGCGGCCGTCGGCGGTCACCGGCACCTGGACGCTCGTCGCGCCGCCCGCGGTGACCGCGATCGGGTAGGCCTCGAACGAGCGCCAGGCGTAGACGAGCTCGTCGCCCGGCCCGCAGAACGCGTTCACGAGCTGGTAGATGAGCCCCACCGAGCCGGTCGCCGCCGCCAGGTCCTCCACCGGCACGCCCATCGCCTCCCCCAGCGCCGCGTAGAGCGCGGTGCTGCCCATGTCGGGGTAGCGGTTCATCGAGGCCGCCGCCTCGGTCGCCGCCTCCAGCACGCCGGGCAGCGGCGGGTAGGGGTTCTCGTTGGACGACAGCTTGTACGACGTGAGCCCGGGTCGGGCGACGGGCGGCTTGCCGGCGACGTACGCGGGGATGGCGAGCACGTTGGGCCGGGGCTGCGGGGCGGAGCCGGAGGGGGTAGCCATGGCCCGCACCCTAGTGAGGCGCGCGACGGCCCCGCCACGGCCGCACGGCTGGCAGCAGCGCCAGGCCGAGGAGGAAGCCGATCCCGGCGCCGAGCACGTTGTCGACCAGGTCGGTGACGTCGCAGGCCCTGTCCAGCCGGGCGAGCTGCAGCTGGACCAGCTCGATGGCGAGGCTGTACGCCGCCAGCAGGCCGAGGCCGACGGGCGCGAGCACCAGCGCCGAGCGCCAGCGGCCGACGGCGAGGACCAGGAACACCCCCGCGGGCACGAACAGCAGCACGTTGAGGGCGCGCTGGTCGAGGCCGAGGACCTCGAACGCCGCGCCGGTCGGCCCGCCGTAGTCCCACGAGCACGACTCGCTGCGGCCCTCCGCGGGGACGACCCCGACGTCGGGGCGGGTCGGCACCAGGGTGACCAGCGCGATGGCCGCGAGCGACCAGCACAGGCCGCCGATCGAGACCGCCGAGGCGGTGCCGAGCCGGCGGCGGGTGGCGAGCACGAGCAGGACCGCGAGGGCTCCAGCCACCAGCCCACCGAGCACCATCACGCCCGCGCCGCCGGTGCTCATCACGTCGGCGAGGGTACGCGGGAGGGATAACCTCGCCCGCATGCGCTTCGTGACCTGGTTGCTGACGTACGCCGCCGGGCTGGCCGTGGCGGCCCAGCTGCTGGCGGGCATCTCCTTCGAGGGGCCCGACTCCGGCCAGGCGGAGCTGCAGGAGAAGATCGTCCCGCTGCTCCTCGTCGCCCTCATCCTCGGCCTGGTGTCGACCTTCGTGGAGCCGGTGGTCAAGCTCGTCTCGCTGCCCTTCATCATCCTGACGCTCGGCTTGCTCCTCCTGGTCATCAACGCGCTGATGCTGCTGCTCACCGCCCGGCTCGCGGACGCGTTCGGCCTCGGCTTCGACGTCGACGGCTTCTGGAGCGCGCTCGTGGGGGCTCTGGTCGTCACCGTCGTCGGCTGGGGCGTCCGGATCGCCCTGCCCTCCCGGGACTGACGGGGTGCCGGCCCTCCCCGCCGCCCGCGTGCCCGGCCGCTACCGGGTGGCGCTCGTCTGCCTGGGCAACATCTGCCGCTCGCCGACCGCGCACGTCGTCCTCGAGCACCGGCTGAGGGACGCCGGCCTGGCCGATCGGGTGCAGGTCGCCTCCTCGGGCACGGGCGGCTGGCACGTCGGCAACCCTATGGACCCGCGCGCCGCGGCGACGCTGAGCGCGGCGGGCTACGACCCGACCCGGCACCGTGCCCGGCAGTACGACGCGACCTGGCCCGACGCGTACGACCTGGTCCTGGCGATGGACGAGACCAACCTCCTCGACGTGGGCGGGCGCACGGACCGGGTGGGCCTGTTCCGCGACTTCGACCCGGTCGGTCCGGGCGGGGAGGTACCGGACCCGTACTACGGTGGAGCCGACGGCTTCGAGGAGGTGCTGGCGATGGTGGAGCGCACGAGCGACGCGATCGTCGCGGCCCTGCCGCGCGCGCTGGAGGGCAGAGCCTGATGGCTCGCCAGCCGATCGTGGCCCGGCGCGCCGAGGAGCTGCTCGGCACGTCGGTGGTCGCGACCTCTCCGGTGGCCGGCGGCGACGTCGCGACCGCCACCCGGCTGCGCCTCTCGAGCGGCCAGACGGCGCTCATGAAGACGCTTCCCCACGCCCCGGAGGGCTTCTTCGAGGCCGAGGCCGCCGGGCTGCGGTGGCTGGCCGAGGTCGAGGGCGGCGTGCCGCTGCCCGAGGTGCTCGCCGCCGCCAGCGACTGCGTGATCCTGGAGTGGATCGAGCCGGGCTCGAAGACGCCGGTCGAGGCGGCCGTGGCGTTCGGCCAGCAGCTCGCCACCACCCATGCCGCGGGCGCCGACGGCTGGGGCCTCGACCACGACGGCTACATCGGCCGGCTGCCGATGCCCAACCGGAGCGCCGACTCGTGGCCGGAGTTCTACGCCGTGCGCCGCGTGCTGCCCTACCTCAAGCTGGCCCGCGACCGCGGCGCCATCACCGACGCCGACGCCGCGGCCGTCGAGGCGGTGGTGGGCCGGTTGACCGGGCTGCTCCCGGAGGAGCCGCCCGCCCGGCTGCACGGCGACCTCTGGAACGGCAACTGCCTCTGGGGGCAGGACCTCGCCATCCACGTCATCGACCCCGCGGCGCACGGCGGCCACCGCGAGGTGGACCTGGCGATGCTGCACCTCTTCGGGCTCCCGCACCTGCCGCGGGTCGTCGCGGCGTACCACGAGGCGTACCCGCTCGCGGAGGGCTGGGAGGACCGGCTCGGGATCCACCAGCTGTTCCCGCTGCTGGTGCACGCGTGCATGTTCGGCGGCGGCTACGGCGCGCGCGCCGGCAGCATCGCCGCGCGCTACGCCTGACCCACCCGTCGGGCTGGTCCGCGCGCCGCCGCCGCGCGGCAGGGTGGAGCGATGGCCGAGCCCACCGACGCGACGCCCTGGGTCCCCGACTCGCGCGAGCTGGAGGACCTGGAGTCTGCCGCCCACGAGTGCCGCGGCTGCGAGCTGTGGCAGCCCGCCACGCAGGTCGTGTTCTCCAGCGGCGACCGGTCCGCGAGGATCATGCTCGTCGGCGAGCAGCCCGGCGACCAGGAGGACCGGGCGGGCGAGCCGTTCGTCGGGCCCGCCGGGCGGGTGCTCGACGAGGCGCTGACGGAGGCCGGCATCGCGCGGGAGGCGGCGTACCTCACCAACGCGGTCAAGCACTTCCGCTTCGAGCAGCGCGGCAAGCGGCGCATCCACGCCAAGCCCGAGGTGCGCCACGTCGGCGCCTGCCGCCCCTGGCTGGACGCCGAGCTTGAGGCGGTCTCGCCCGGGGTCGTCGTCGCCCTCGGCGCCACGGCGGCGCGGGCCGTGCTGGAGCGGCCCGTGAAGATCGGCGAGGTCCGGGGCACGGTGCTGGACGAGGCCGGTCCACCCGAACGACCCCGTCCACCCGTGGTCGTCACCACGCACCCGTCGGCGGTCCTGCGGCTGCGCGGGCGCGACGGGTACGACGAGGCGTTCGCCGGCCTCGTCGGCGACCTCCGGCTGGCCGCGCCCTTCGCCTGACCCGCCGATCTCAGGATCGCCTCAGGCGTGGCTGGCATCCTTGCCGCGTGAACGAGTCGAAGCCGCGCGTGCTCGTCGTCGACGACGACCGTGCCGTGCGCGACTCGCTGCGCCGGTCGCTGGAGTTCAACGGGTACGACGTGGTGCTGGCCGCCGACGGCGCCGAGGGCCTGGTCGCCGTGGGCGCCCAGCACCCCGACGTGGTGGTGATCGACGTGATGATGCCGCGGCTCGACGGCATCGAGACCACCCGGGCGCTGCGCGCGGCCGGCAACGACGTACCCGTCCTCGTCCTGACCGCGCGCGACGCCGTCGGCGACCGCGTCGAGGGCCTCGACGCCGGCGCGGACGACTACCTCACCAAGCCCTTCGCGCTCGAGGAGCTGCTGGCCCGGCTGCGCGCGCTGCTGCGCCGGGTCGTCCCCGGCGCCGACGGCGAGAGCGAGGTGCTGTCGTTCGCCGACCTGCGCATGGACGTCGCGAGCCGCGACGTGTCCCGCGGCGGCCGGCCGATCGAGCTCACCCGCACGGAGTTCACGCTCCTCGAGATGTTCCTGCGCCGGCCGCGGCGCGTGCTCGACCGCTCCTTCATCCTCGAGGAGGTGTGGGGCTACGACTTCCCGACCAGCGCCAACTCGCTCGAGGTGTACGTCGGCTACCTCCGGCGCAAGACCGAGGCCGAGGGCGAGCCGCGGCTGATCCAGACCGTGCGCGGCGTCGGCTACGTGCTGAAGGAATCATGAGGTCGGCACCGTGAGGTCGACCGCCTGGCCCGACGGGACCTGGCCCGACGGGCGCTGGCACTACCGCCGGTCCCTGGCGTCGCGGGTCGCCGTGCTGACCACGCTCGCCGTCGGGCTGTCGATCACGATCATGGCGTTCACCGCGTTCGTCGTGATGCGCCAGCAGCTCATGAGCTCGCTCGACCAGTCGCTGCTCAACCGCGCCCACAAGGCCACGGCGATCTCCACCCTGTCGGACCTCACCGTCCAGGGCTTCCCGCCGTGGGTCCTCGGCGCCGCCGACGTCCGCGTCATCTTCGTCACCGCCGACGGCCCCCCGAGCGGCACCGACATCCCGAACTTCCGGCTGGGGCGGCCCGAGTACGACGTCGTGACCGGCCGGCGCGAGTCCGTCGTGCGGACCCTGGTCACCGCGGAGGGCGAGCGGTTCCGGGTCGCCACGGTGCCCGCCGGCAGCGGCCAGGCGCTGGTGCTCGCCCAGCCGCTCGCCGCCAACGACCGGACGCTGGAGAAGCTCGGCGGCGTGCTGTTCGTCTTCGGCGCCCTGGGCGTGCTGGCGGCGCTGCTGGCCGGCTGGCTCGTGGCCCGCAACGGCCTGCGCCCCGTACGGCGCCTCACGTCCGCGGTGGAGCGGATCGCGGTCACCGAGGACCTCACGCCGCTGCGGGTGGAGGGCGACGACGAGGTCGCGCGTCTCGCGACCGCGTTCAACCAGATGCTGCTCGCGCTGGGAGCGTCGCGGGACCGGCAGCGCCGGCTGGTGGCCGACGCGAGCCACGAGCTGCGCACGCCCCTCACGTCGCTGCGCACGAACCTCGACCTGCTCCGGCAGGCCGAGGGCAACGCGGCGCTCCCGCCCCAGGCGCGGCTCGAGCTGCTCGACGACGTGCGCGGCCAGATCGAGGAGCTCAGCGCGCTCGTGGGCGACCTCGTGGAGCTCGCCCGCGACGAGCCGACGAGCCGCGTGGTGACGCAGGTCGACCTCGCCGAGGTCGTCGAGCGGGCGGTGACGCGCGTACGTCGCCGCGCGCACGGCGTCGCGTTCGAGGTGTCCCTGCACGAGTGGCCGGTCGTGGGCGATGGCAACAGCCTGGAGCGCGCCGTGACGAACCTGCTCGACAACGCCGCCAAGTGGAGCCCGTCGGGCGGCACGGTCACGGTGCGCCTGGCCGACGGCGTGCTCACCGTCGACGACGAGGGCAGCGGGGTCGCGGAGGCGGACCGGCCACACGTCTTCGACCGCTTCTACCGCGCCGAGGAGTCACGCGCCATGCCCGGCTCCGGGCTGGGCCTCGCGATCGTGCGGCAGGTGGTGGACCGGCACGGCGGACGCGTCGAGGTGTCGCAGGCACCGGGCGGCGGGGCGCGGTTCTCGCTGTGGATCCCCGCGGCACCCGCGTGAGTGGGCGCTGGCGTCCCGTGCTGCCGCGTCGAGTGGGCGCTGGTGTCCCGCGCTGCCGCGCCGAGTGGGCGCTGGTGTCCCGCGCCGCCGCGTCGAGTGGGCGCTGGCGTCCCGCGCCGCGGCGCCGAGTGGGCGCTGGCGTCCCGATCGGAGCGCATTAGCGCCGACTCGACGGGAACTCCCGGCGCACTAGCGCCGACTCGACGGGAACTCCAGGCGCACCAGCGCCGACTCGACGGGGACTCCCGGCGCACTGGCGCCGACTCGACTCAGTCGAAGACGCGCAGCAGCCGCTCTGCCTTCCACTGCGACTCGGCCCACTCCTCGGCGAGGTCGGACCTCACGGTGATGCCACCGCCGGTGCCGAGCGACCAGGTCCCGCTGCCGTCGGTGGTGAGGGAGCGGATGACGACCCCCAGGTCGGCGGGGCCGTCGCCGCTGATCCAGCCGAAGGCGCCGGCGTACACGCCCCGCGGCGTCGACTCAACCTCCTCGACGACCTGCATGGTGCGCAGCTTGGGCGCACCCGTCATCGAGCCGGCGGGGAACAGCGTCCGCAGCGCCGCGACGGTGCTGACGTCGTCGCGCAGGCGGCCGCGGACGGTCGAGACCAGCTGGTGGACCGACTCGTAGGTCTCGACCTGCATCAGCGCCGGCACCTCCACGCTGCCGACCTCGCAGACCATCGAGAGGTCGTTGCGCAGCAGGTCGACGATCATCAGGTTCTCCGCGCGCGTCTTGGGGTCGCTCGCCAGCCGGTCGCGGTGCGCACGGTCCTCCTCCGGCGACGCGCCGCGCGGGGTCGTGCCCTTGATCGGCTTGGTCTCGAGGTGCCGGTCGGCGCTCACGAGGGCGTACCTCTCCGGCGAGCTGCTGAGCAGCCAGGCGCGCGCGCCCGCGACGTCGTGCTGGAGGAAGCCGGAGTACGGCGCGGGGTTGAGCCGGCGCAGGCGGAGGTACGCCGTCACCGGGTCGAGGTGGGAGGTGCGGGTCAGGCGGTGGGTGAGGTTGACCTCGTAGGAGTTACCGGCGTGGAGGTGCTCCTGCACGCGGGCGAAGGCGTCGGCGTACTCGGCGGGAGGTGCGGACATGGCGGGCGGCGCCGAGGGCCGAGCCTGCGGACTTCCTGGGGTCTGCGTGAACTTCCCTGGGTGTGCAGGCCCCCTGAAGTTCGCAATCCCCCGGGTAAGCGGGGGATCAGGGGAATCGGGGGGATCCTGGGGCGGGCGGGACGGAGCGGCGACCGCGTGCTCGAACACCCGCACGGCCCGGGGCCGCATCCACACCGCGTCGGGCAGCAACGGGTCGGGGGTGGCGGGCAGGTCGGTGCGGGCGGCGTACCCGAGGTAGCCGAACCACTGCTCCCCCGCGCGGATCCGTTCGCCGAGCACCGTGAAGACGTCGTCGCCGACGACCGTCGCGGACCCACGGGCGTGCTCGGTCACCTCGCGGGTCGTCGCGGACCACGACAGCGAGACGTCGTCGGGGTCGAGCCAGCCGATGATCGAGCGCCGGCCCGACCACTCGCGCGCGCCGCCCCCGTCGAGCCAGAAGCAGCGCGCGTGGCGGGCGGCGACGTCGCGGAAGAAGGCGACCGGGTCCGTCACGACAGGAAGTTCCGCACGAGGTCGTCGCCGTGCGACGACAGGACCGACTCGGGGTGGAACTGCACCCCGTGCAGCGGCAGGTCGCGGTGGCGGACGCCCATCACGACGCCGTCCTCGCTCCACGCCGTCGCGACGAGGTCGTCGGGCAGCTCGAGCGCGCCCAGCGAGTGGTAGCGCACCGCCGCGAACCCCTGCGGCAGCCCGGCGAACACCCCGCGGCCGTCGTGGCGCACGGACGCGACCTCCCCGTGCGCCGGGGGCAGCCGCTCCACCGTGCCGCCGTACGCCGCCACCAGGCCCTGCATGCCCAGGCACACGCCGAGCACCGGCCGGGACCCGTCGCGCAGCACCGCGGTGCCGACGGTGAAGTCCGCGGGCGACCCCGGGTGCCCCGGGCCCGGTGACAGCACCACGTGGGAGTGCCGCAGCACGTCGGCGGCCGTCACCTCGTCGTGCTGGACCACCCGCGGCAGCACCCCGGTCACGCGAGCCACCAGGTGCACGAGGTTCCACGTGTAGGAGTCGTGGTGGTCGACCACGATCACGTCCGGCGTCACGCCGCGAGGCTAGTCCTAGCGACGGACTCCGCGACACGCCGCGGACACCGGCTGGTCCCCGCTCTCGCGACAGGTGTCGAAGACGGCGAGCTTCGCCATCAGGGCCGCGACCTCGTCGCGGTGCTTCCTGCTCGCGAAGGTGTTGCGCTCCTCCCACCTGTGGCGCTGGTAGCTGTAGAACTCGTAGCCCCACACCACCTGGTCGCGCCGCGGGTCGAGGTCGAAGCGCGCGAGCAGTCCCGTCCGGCTCCGCACGGCCGTGAACGACGGGATGCGGTCCAGCTCGGAGCCGCTGAACGCCGCGTCGGGGTCACCGCCGGTGAGCGTCTGCTGGGTGTGCTCGAGGAAGGCGTGGGACTGGCGCACCAGCCGGGGGTCGGTCAGCGTCGGCACCAGGGAGAGCCCGCTGCGGTAGGGCGCCGGGGCGAGCCCGGCGAGCTCCTCGAAGGTGGGCGCGAGGTCGATGTTGCTGGTGACCTCCTTGCGCGCACCGGGCACCACCCCGGGGCCGGTGACGAGCAGGGGGACCCGGGCGTCGGTGTCGTACGGCGTGCCCTTGCCGCGGCCCATGCCGTTCTGGCCGAGGTGGAACCCGTTGTCGGAGGTGAGCACGACGTAGGTGTCGGGACCCACGGCGCGGAGGATCCGCTGCACCAGGCGGTCGGCCGAGCGTGCCATCCGCGCCCGGTCCCGCAGGTCGCGGACCGCGAGCGGCGCGGCGAGCGTGCGCACCGTGTTCCACGCCCGCGCCGGCCTGCCGTCGGCCAGTCGCGGCCGGTTGTCCTTGCGGGCGTCGCCGAAGCCGGGCAGGTCGTCGACGGTGAGCTTGCGGCAGGCGACGCGCCCGCAGCTGCGCCGCCCGGTGCGGTCGCGGAACATCGGGGGGAAGAGCGGGTCGCCGGCGTAGTGCGGCTGCGGGTTGGTGCGGTTGTGCGGGGCGTAGAGCGCCACCTCGAGGAAGTACGGGGCGTCCGAGGCCTCCCGGTCGGCGATGAGGTCCATGGCCAGGTCGCCGATCACCGCACCGACGTACGCCTTGTCCTTGGCACGGTCGCTCGCGCTCGCCGGCGGCGCCGGGTGCTGCACCAGCTGGAGCCGCTCGTCGCGCAGGGTGGTGCTCGCGAAGTCCCAGCCGTCGTAGGCCGACCCGAACACCGTGTTGAACGTCGTCCAGCCCGGCACGACCGGCGGCATCGCCCGGCCGGGCTGCCACTCGTACTCGTTGAGGAACTTGCCGACGAACGCCGTGTGGTAGCCGGCCTGCTGCAGCCGCACGTTGAAGGCGCGCTCGGGGTTGCCGTGGGTGTCGTAGGCCGGCCAGCCGCCGAGCATCGACGAGCCGCCGTGCGAGGTGTTGGTGCGCACCCCGGTCTGGTGCGGGTACTGCCCGGTGAAGAAGCTCGACCGCGACACGCAGCACAGCGAGTCGGTGACGAACGAGTACGGATAGCTGGCTCCGCTCCTGCGCATCGTCTGCACCGACCGCATGGTCTGCACGAGGTCCATCGAGAAGTCGTCGAGCATCACCACGACGATGTTGGGCCGCTCGGCCGGCGCCGCGGCCGCCCGCAGGTCCGCGACCGTCGACACGGCCCTCGTCGCGGCCGGCGGGTCCCCGCCGCCCGGCCGTGGCGGTCCGTCGCCCGCCGCCGTTCCTGCGCCCGTGCCGGCGCCGCCGGCGCCGCAGGCCATCAGGGCCAGCAGGCAGACGCCGGCCCATGCTCCCTTGAAGTTCCGCACTGCTCCCCCGGTCGTGTCGAGCTGGCTACCAAGGGTGACGCGGTGCGCCCCGGTTCGGTTGCCTCCCCCGCTGGAATGGACGTCCAGCCTGCGGCTCGAGGTCAGTGTGCACGATCAGGTGAGCAGGTCGCGCACCGCCTCGTGGAGCAGGTCGTAGCCGTGCTCGGTGAGGATCGACTCGGCATGGAACTGGATGCCGCGGTAGTGCGGGCCGACGACCGCATGGATGTCGCCGGTCGCCTCGTCGGCCTCCACGCGCACGCCGTCGGGCAGCGCGACGCCGTCGGGCACCCGGCCCACGAAGGTGTTGTAGAAGCCGACCCGCTCGGTGCGGCCGTCGATGCGCACCGGCGACTGCGTCCCCTGGAAGACCACGTCCTTGTAGCCGAGCTCGAGCCCGAGCCGGTCGCAGAGGGTCTGGTGCCCCAGGCAGACCGCGAGGAACGGCCGGGCCGACGCCAGCAGGTCGTCGACGGCCCGCCGGAACGCCGCGATCTTGGGGTGGTCGCCCTCCCGCGGGTCGCCGGGTCCGGGGCCGACGACCACCAGGTCGGCGCCGTCGAAGGCGTCCGGGGCGTAGTCCTCGTGGCGCAGCACGCGGGAGGTCATCCCGAAGACCCCGAACACGTGGACGAGCATGTTCACGAAGTCGTCCTCGCCGTGCAGGATCACCACCTCGCGGCCCGCCAGCCCGGGGTCCGCGGGCTCGCCGGCCTGGTCGGTCAGCCAGAAGCGCGACAGCCGCTGGTTGCGCGACCCCAGTGCCAGCACCACGTCCTCGTCCCGCGCGAGCTCGGCGATGTCCGTGCCGTCGGAGGACGCCGCCGGCGCGAGGCCGAAGGCGCTGAGGATCCCGCCCGCCTTCGCCCGGGTCTCCGCCACCTCGTAGGCCGCGTCGGAGTCACGCACCAGCGTCGCTCCCGCGGTCACCTTGAGCTCGCCCGCGGGGGAGACGTCGGCGGTGCGGATGAGGATGGGGCTGTCCATGGTGGGCGTGCCGTCGGGTGCGCGCCCGAAGAGCGCGAGGGCGGCGCCGTAGTAGCCGCGGCCCTCGGGCTCGTAGTCGGCGATCAGCCGGCACGCGTTCTCGACCGGCGCACCGGTCACCGTCGCGGCGAACATCGTGTCGCGCAGGATCTCGCGGTGGTCGCGGTCCGAGCGGCCGGCGAGGAGGTACTCCGTGTGGATCAGGTGGGTCATCGGCTTGAGGAACGGGCCGAGCACCTGCCCGCCCTCCTGGCAGATGTCGCACATCATCTTGAGCTCCTCGTCAACGACCATGAAGAGCTCGAAGATCTCCTTCTCGTCGGCCAGGAACTCCAGGAGGCGGTCCTTGAGCGCGTCGCCGTGCCCTGCCACGCGGAACGTCCCCGAGATCGGGTTCATGCGCACGTCGCCGGAGCGCACCGACACGTGCCGCTCGGGGCTCGCGCCGATGAGGAAGCGATCGCCGGTGTAGAAGCAGAAGGTCCAGTACGCCCCCCGCTCCCGCTCGAGCAGCCGACGCAGCACCGTGAGGGCCTTCGTGGCGTCCCAGTCGGCGACGACGGCACGGTAGTGCCGGCCGATGACGAGGTTCGCGCCCTCGCCCTGCCCGATCTCGTCGCGGATGATCGCCTCGACGACGTCGCCGTAGTCGTCGTCGCTGGTCGCGAACCCGCCGCGGTCCGCGAACTCCACGGGGACGTCCGGCAGCGCGGCGAGCAGGTCGTCGACCGACACCTCGTGCTCGGCCTCGATGTTGACCACCGTCAGCGGTGTCCCGTCGTCGATGGCCGCGAACCCCCGCTCGCGGACCTGGCGGAACGGGACGGCCACGAGCCGGTCGGCGCTGCGACCGGGGTCGGGGACCCCGGTCTCGAGCGGGATGTCGAGGAGCGAGGCCACCTCGTGCGGCGTGCCGCCGACGATCCCCGCGGTCGGTGCGGCCTTGCGGCGGATGACCGCCCACGCGCCGTACCCCTGGACCTGCTCCAGGAGGTCGCGGACGGTGGGGGTCTGGGCCATGCGCAGCACCCTACGGCGGCGGGGTCGACGCTCCGACGGGCGTCTCAGCCCGGGTCAGCCCAGCTGGGTGGCGATCCACTCCTGCAGCCCGGCGACGCCCTCGCGGAGGCCGACCCGCGGCTGCCAGTCGAGCGTGCGCAGCGTGACCTCGACGTCGCACGACGCGTGACGGACGTCGCCGTCGCGGTACTGGCCGGTGACGTGCGGCTCCGGCGCCGAGTGGTAGGCCGCGATCTCGCGCGCCAGGTCACCGATCGTCGTGCGCACCCCGCTGCCGACGTCGACGGTGCGGACGTGGTCGGCGGGCTTGTGCGCCATCGCCGCGACGATCGCGCCGACCACGTCGTCGACGTGGACGAAGTCGCGGGTGATCTCGCCGTCCTCGTAGAGCGGGATGGACCGCCCCTCGCGGGCCAGCCGGCAGAACAGCGACACGATGCCGGTGTAGGGGTTGGACAGCGACTGGCGCGGGCCGTAGACGTTCTGCAGGCGCAGGATCGACAACCGGGTGTCGTGCGAGCCGGTCCACGCCGAGAGGATGTGCTCCTGCGCGAGCTTGGTCGCGCCGTAGACGTTGACGGGGTTCGGCTGGGTGCCGGCGACGGTGTTCGGCACGTGGGCGGCGCCGTCGCCGTGGTCCCACCTCCCCGCCTCGAGCTGGGCGTGGGTGCGCAGGCCGGGCTGGAACGTCGAGCCGTCGACGTTGCGCCACACGCCCTCGCCGTAGACGGCGCGCGAGCTGGTGAGCACGACGTGGCTCGGCACGTGGCCGGCGCGGGTGAGCGAGTCCAGCAGCTGGGTGGTGCCGACGACGTTGACCATGCCGTGGCGGGTGCTCTCGGAGAGCGACTGCGCGGTGCCCGTCTCCGCCGCGAGGTGGACGACGGTGTCCGGCCGCAGGTCGGCCACGACGGCGTCGAGGTCGTCGGCGCTCGTCACGTCGCCGACCCGCAGGTCGACCGACTCCGGCAGGTCCGCCGGCGGCTCGGAGCCCGGGTGCACCTGCGGGTGCAGGTTGTCGACGACGACCCACTGCTCGGCGGAGTCCGCCAGCCGGCGCGCGAGCGTCGTACCGATGAAGCCGGCGCCGCCCGTGACGAGGACGCGGCCCCCTGCCTGCTGCGAAGAGGACATGGGCGCCACCCTAGGGAAGGTCGGTCCCGACCGCTCCACGTCTACGGGCGCTTCACCTCGACGCTGACCCAGTCCACGAGCATGCTGTGGCGCTCTCCGCCGGGCAGGGCGTGCTGGGCCTCGACGTCCTTGTTCGACAGCCGCAGGTGGAAGGGCACCGTGTCGCTGGGCACGCGCCGGGGGTCGGGGGTGGAGGTGACGCTGTAGAGCCGCTTGCCCCCGCCGTCCGCGGCCGAGTACTGCACCGTGTCGGCGCCGATGGTGAACTCGGCGGCGTACTGCCAGTACGCGTTCCAGGGCTCCGCCCCGGCGGGGAAGGCGTGCGACACCGGCCACAGCTCGGCCGGCATGCCCGAGACCTCGCAGGCCTCCGTGCCGACGCCGACCATCTCGTCGTAGCAGATGTGCGAGCCGACCTGGGCGCCCGTCGGCTTGAAGGGTCCGTAGCTCTCGATCACGTCGATCTCCCGTGGCTCCGCGCCGTTGGGGTGCTGGAGCCAGAAGGCGGCGTAGTTGGTGCCGGTGTCGGGCATCATGAGACTGACGGTCGCCCGTACGCGGGTCCCGACCGGCAGCGTCCACCCCTGGTGGGTGCGCACCTGCGAGAGGTGGCCGACGTCGAGCTGGCCCTGACCGGTCTGGGCAGCGCCGTTGAACCCCACCATGCTGTGCCACTGCTCCGGCGAGGCGCCGGCTGGTCCGTCGAAGCCGTCGAAGAACACCCGCTCCCAGCGCCGGGGCGACGCGGGGTCGGCGCCGCGGGAGTCACCGCGCGGAGGAGCCGAGACATCGGGTCCGGTCCCGATCCCCGAGGCGGGCGCGACGACCAACGCCACCGCCAGGAGCAACGCCCACGCGAGCAGGGCCGGCCGTCCCACGTCCGGACGGCGTAGGCGGTGCATCAGCCTCCCCAGCTGTCGGCACGAGCGGGTCCTGCGTCGGTCGCCGCCCATCGTACGAGCCGGGCGCACGGCCCCGAGCCGGCACGCTCCCCGCCCACGCGTGCCGGCCTCAGCCGACGGTGGTCAGCAGCTGCGTCGCGCGGGTCAGGACGACGTAGAGGGTGGCGCGGCCGGTCGCCGACTCGTCCTCGATCTCCTGCGGGGACACCACGACGATGCCGTCGAACTCCAGGCCCTTGGTGTCGAGGCCGGTCAGCACGACGACGCGGTCCTCGCCGCTCGGGGTCACCCGCGAGTCGACGGCGGCGCGCGCACCGGGCGCGTCCTCGGCGAGCTCGGGCCACGAGGCGAGCCAGGCGTTGACCTCCGAGCGCCGGGCGACGGGCACCACGATGCCGACGGTGCCCTCGACCCGGCCGGCGATCGTCGTGACGGCCTCGCGCACGGCGTCCTCGAGGTCGTCGACGGGACCGACGACCGTCGGCTCCTCGCCGGTGCGGCGTACGGCGTCGGGCAGGTCGGCGTCGAGGCCGACGCGCTGGGCGTAGTCGGCCGCGAAGGCGTAGATCTCCGCGGAGTTGCGGTAGTTGGTGGACAGGTGGAACTCGTGGAGCTCCTTGCCCTCCAGCGCCTCCGCGCGCGCGGCCGCGGCCTCGGGGGCGTCGGGCCACGACGACTGCGCCGGGTCGCCGACGATCGTCCAGCTCGCGGTGCGGCCGCGACGGCCGACCATCCGCCACTGCATGGGCGTGAGGTCCTGCGCCTCGTCGATGAGGACGTGGGCGTAGCCGTCGTCCTCGATGCGGTGCGTCGGCGGTGCCCACTGGCGCCCGCCCGGCGCGTAGTCACGCTCGGAGACGGTCGTGATCTCCTGCAGGTCGATGCCGCCCTCGAGCAGTCCGGTCTCGTCGAGGTCGCGCTCGTCGTCGGTGCGCTGCGGGATGTCGCCGAGGGCGTAGCGCAGCTCGTCGAGCAGCGGCACGTCCTCGATGGACAGGTCGGCCGCGTCCCACGACTTCAGCAGCAGCAGCTGCTCCTCGCGGGTCACCACGCCCTCGCCGACGCGGGCCAGGAACTCGGGGTCGCGCAGCCAGCGGAACACGGTCGGGGCGTCGAGCGGCGGCCACCAGGCGCTGGCGAACTCGACGAACCCCTCGTGGCCGAGCATGTCGTCGTCGAAGGCCTCGCGGCCCCGCTCCCGGCCGCGCTCGCCGGTGACCTGGCGCCACATGGCGTCGAGGAGGGTGCGGGCCACCCGCGGCAGCTGGCGGTTGCGCCGGCCCTGGGACATGAGCTGGCGCCGCAGCCGGCCGAGCAGCCCCGGGTCGAGCACGATCGTCTCGTCGCGCCAGTAGATGCGGAAGTTGGTGGGGGCGCCGGGGGCGTGCTGGCGAGCGGTGCGCCGCATCAGCTCGGCCATCTTGGTGGCGCCCTTGACGTCGGCGACCGCCGGCTCGTCGTGGCGGGTCGCGCGGACACCGCCCACGACCTCGCCGAGCGAGCGCAGCGCGACGGCGGTCTCGCCGAGGCTGGGCAGCACCCGCTCGATGTAGCGCATGAAGACGCCGCTGGGACCGACGACCAGCACGCCGCCACCCTCGTAGCGCCGGCGGTCGGAGTAGAGGAGGAAGGCCGCGCGGTGCAGCGCCACCACGGTCTTGCCGGTGCCCGGGCCGCCCGAGATCGACACGACACCCTTGCCGGGGGCCCGGATGGCCTTGTCCTGCTCGGCCTGGATCGTCGCGACGATCGAGTGCATGGAGCGGTCGCGGGCCCGCGAGAGCTGCGCCATCAGCGCACCCTCGCCGACGATCGGCAGGTCGGTCTCGACCTGGTCGTCGAGCAGCTCGTCCTCGACCCCGATGACCGTGCGGTGCTGCGAGCGCAGCACGCGACGGCGCACGACGCCCGACGGGCTGGCGGCCGTCGCCTGGTAGAAGACCCCGGCGGCCGGCGCGCGCCAGTCGATGAGCAGGACGTCGCGGTCCTCGTTGCGCACGCCGATGCGGCCGATGTAGCGCGGCTGCGGGTCGATCGAGGGGTCGAGGTCCAGGCGGCCGAACACCAGCCCCTCGTGGGCGGCGTCGAGCTGGGCGATGCGCTTGGCGGCCTGGAAGACCATGGCGTCGCGCTCGACGAGGCCCCCCTCGTGCTCGAGCTTGCCGCGACTGTGGCCCTCCGCGGCCAGCGCCCGCGCGCTGCGCGTCGACGCCTCGAGCTGGACGTAGACCTCGTCGACGTACTGCTGCTCCGCCGCGATCTCCCGCGCCTCGAGCTCCTCGCTCACACCTGCTCCTCATCCCCCGTGCACCCGGTGCCCACCTCCCGCGGGCAGACCGACAAGCGTACCGGCGGGCACCCACGACCGCCGACTTACCGGCATTCCATGGTCCCGATCCGTGCGCCGTCACCGAGCCGGCGTGGCCCTGTCGCGCTTCGGTGCCGGGTCCGCCTCGGATGGGGGCAGCTTCAGGCGCCCAGCAGGAGGGCACCGAGCGCGCAGACGGCGGCCCCGGCCGTCCGGACGCGGTCGGCGCGCACCAGCCGCAGCACGAGCGCCGGTCGCTCCTCGGGCGGGGCGGACGCCAGGCGCCGGTGGGCGGGTGCGGCGACGAGCGCCGTGGTCCCCGCCGCCACCGCGGCACCGAGCAGCGCCATCCACGTGCCCGCCTCGAGCGGTCCGGCCACGGCCGTCCAGCCGAGCAGCCCCACCAGCACCGGGTAGAGCACCGCGACCACGGGCGTGATGCGCCGCGAGTGCCGCGCGTGGGCCTCGGCCCGCCGGTCGTCGGGCACCTCGGCGAGCGCGGGGTAGACGACCAGGTCGACGGTCACCTGGAAGCCGAGGTGCGCGCCCGCGACGAGCAGCAGCCACGGCCCGGGATCGGACAGGTCCACGGCTGCTCCTCTCCTCCCGACGACCCGGCCGACGCAGCCGGGCTACCGTGCCAGGAACGCGGTCATCGCCTGACGGGCCTCCTCGGAGGCGAAGAGGCGCGCGCTGGTCGCGGCCATCTCCTCGCCCAGCTCGTCGATCCGGGCGACGAGGTCGCGGTTGAGGATCCGCTTCGACTCGCGCAGGCCCTGGGCCGTGCCGGTCGCCAGGCTTGCGCACACCGCCGCCACCTCGTCGTCGAGGGCGTCGGCCGACACCGCCCTCGTCACCAGTCCGTACGCCGCCGCCTCGGCGCCGCTGAACACCCCCCCGCCCAGGGTGGCGAGGGCGGCGGCCCGGGGGGTCATCCGGTGGTGGACGGTCAGGCTGATGATCGCCGCCGCGAGGCCGAGCTTGACCTCGGTGAGGGCGAAGGTGGCGTCGTCGGCGCTGATCGCGACGTCGGCGGCCGCGACGATCCCGATGCCCCCGGCCCGCACCGCCCCGAGGTTCTTGGTGACGACCGGCTTGTCCAGGGTCGCGATCAGCCGCTGCAGGTCGACGATGCGGCGGGCACCGACCTCCATGCCCTCCGTGGACGCCTCGGTGAGGTCGGCGCCGGAGCAGAAGACCTTGGCCGAGCTCTCGATCAGCACCACGCGCACGTCGTCGTCGGCCGCGGCACGCTCGAGGTGGGCGAGCAGCCCGGTCACGAGCCGGCGGCTCAGCGCGTTGCGGTTGGCCGGGCTGTCGAGGGTGATCGTCGCGACGGCGTCCGCCACCGCGTAGCGGACCAGCTCGGAGGGGGCGTCGGTCATGGCGGCCATCCTGCCGCACCGCGGCGGCACGCCCGCGACCCATCTCCCGCGCCCGCCGCTCCGAACACCGCGCATGGACACCCCCGACGCGCGGTCCCGGTCACGCACGCTCCGCCACGCGGCGTACGGCGTGCTGGCCACCCTCGTGGGCCTCGCCGCCGCGCACCTCGTGGCCGCGGTGACCGTGCCCGCCGCCTCGCCGGTGCTCGCGGTCGGGTCGACGGTCATCGACCTCACCCCGACGCCGCTCAAGGAGTGGGCGATCCGGCAGTTCGGCACCGCCGACAAGCTGGTGCTCGTCGGCTCGGTGACGCTCGTCGTGCTGGTCCTCGCCGCGCTCGCCGGCGTCGTCGCCGCGCGCCTGGAGACCGCGGGGCTGCTCCTGCTCGTGGGCCTCGCCGGCGTCGCCGGCGTGCTCGCCGTCCTGCGGCCCGGCTCCGGGCCGCTGGACCTCGTACCCGCCCTGGTCGCCGCGGCCGTCGGCGCCACGTCCCTGTGGTGGCTGCACCGTGTGGACGACCGGGGCGCTGGGGAGCCGTCGCCCGGGGTCGACGGTCCGAGTCGGCGCGGGGTCGTGCTGGCGTCCGGCGGCCTCGCCGCGGCCGCGGTGGCCATGGGGGCGCTCGGCCGGTGGGTGACGTCGTACCGCCTCGGCGGCACCGACGTCGCGCTGCCGGCCGCCACCGACCCCGCGTCGTCCTTCCCCACCGGCCTCGAGGAGCGGTACGCCGGCATCACGCCGCTGCGCACCCCCACCGCGGAGTTCTACCGGGTCGACACCCGGCTCACCGTGCCGGCCGTCGACGTCGACTCGTGGACCCTCACCGTCGACGGCGACGTCGAGCGCGAGGTCACCCTCACCTTCGACGACCTCGCCGGCATGCGCACGATCGAGCGCGACATCACCCTCACCTGCGTCTCCAACGAGGTCGGCGGGCCGTACGTCGGCGGCGCGCGCTGGCTCGGCGTACCGCTCGCCGACGTGCTGGACCGGGCCGGCATCGGCGCCACGGGGGCCGATCAGGTGCTGTCCACCGACGTGGACGGGATGACGATCTCGACGCCGCTCGCCGTGGCCCTCGACGGCCGCGACGCGATGATCGCGATCGGGATGAACGGCGGGCCCCTGCCCCGCGAGCACGGGTTCCCGGCGCGGATGGTGGTGCCCGGCCTCTACGGCTTCGTCAGCGCGTGCAAGTGGATCAGCCGGATGACGCTCACGACGTACGAGGCCGAGCAGGCGTACTGGACCGAGCGGGACTGGGCGACCGACGCCCCGATCAAGATCTCCAGCCGGATCGACACGCCGAAGCCGCTGTCGAGGACCGCGGCCGGGAAGGTCGTCATCGGCGGGATCGCCTGGGCGCAGGGCGTGGGCATCGACACGGTCGAGGTGCGTGTCGACGGCGAGGCCTGGCGGCCCGCGCGGCTCGGCCCGCAGGTGAACGACGACTACTGGCGGCAGTGGTACCTCGAGTGGGACGCCGAGCCCGGCCAGCACTTCATCGCCTGCCGGGCGACCAACAAGGACGGCGACGTGCAGTCGGACGTGCGGATGACGCCGTTCCCCGAGGGGTCGAGCGGCCTGCAGGAGATCTCCGTCTCCATCACCTGACCGGCTTCCCGCATGAACCTGCACGTGCCGTCGAGCTTCTCGTCGAGATTTCCGAGGAATCGACCCATCCGCCGACCGACCGGCGCCGAACACCTCCCGACAGCAGGCCCCCACGGCCTACCGATCCCCCCGACCGAAAGGCACACGCCATGAACACGCTCCGCACCCGCACCCTGGGCATCGCCGCCCTCGCGCTGACCGCCTCCATGAGCCTGGCTGCCTGCAGCAGCGAGGAGGACGCCTCGTCCGCCACCGACACGACCAGCTCCGAGACGTCCGAGACCACGGAGTCCGAGACCCCGACGGAGTCGGAGTCGCCGATGGAGTCCGAGGAGCCGATGGCCGCCGACGCGCCGTTCGGTCCCGGCTGCGCCGGTGTCCCCACCTCCGGCGAGGGCTCGGTCGAGGGGATGGCCGACGACCCGGTCGCCACCGCCGCGTCCAACAACCCCCTCCTCAAGACGCTGGTCGCCGCCGTGACCGAGGCCGGTCTGGTCGACACCCTGAACTCGGCGGAGAACCTCACCGTCTTCGCGCCGACCGACGACGCGTTCGCCCAGATCCCGAAGAAGGACCTCAAGGCGCTGCTGGCCGACAAGGAGGCGCTGACCACCGTCCTGACGCACCACGTCGTGGGCGAGCGCCTCAGCCCCGAGGACGTCGCGGGCGAGCACGAGACGCTCGCCGGCGACATGATCACCGTCGAGGGCTCCGGTGAGGACTTCACCGCCGAGGGCGCCGCGGTGGTCTGCGGCAACGTGCAGACCGCCAACGCCACCGTGTACGTCATCGACTCGGTGATGATGCCGCAGATGTGAGCGTGCACCGGCGAGCACTGCGAGGATGACTGACGTGGACCACGTGAGGCCCGTACCGGACGGGACGCCCCAGGGCGTCCCGTCCGCGGGCGACGCCGCCCGGCTCGCCGACCTGCTGCACCGCGCAGGACTCGGCGACGAAGCCGCCTTCGCCGAGTTCTACGACGCCACCTCGGCGCGGGCGTACGGCCTCGCGCTGCGGGTGGTGCGCAACCCGGCGCACGCCGAGGAGGTCGCCCAGGAGGCCTACCTCGACGCGTGGCGCTCCAGCACCAGGTACGACCGCTCGAAGGGCAGCGCCGCCGGGTGGCTGCTCACGATCGTCCACCGCAAGGCGGTCGACCGGGTCCGGTCGGTGGAGGCGGCGACCGCGCGCGACGAGACCTGGAACCGCGAGACCGCCCCCACCGAGCACGACCAGACCGCCGAGGAGGCACACGCCTCGCTGGACGCCGCGCGCGTCCGCAGCGCGGTCGCCACCCTGACCGACGTCCAGCGCCGGGCCGTCGAGCTCACCTACTTCGGCGGCTACACCCACACCGAGGTGGCCACCCTGCTCGACGTCCCGTTGGGCACGGCGAAGACACGAATACGCGACGGACTGATCCGCCTGCGAGACCTGATGGGAGTTGCGTCATGAGCGAGCGCATGAGTGACCTGCACAAGCTCACGGGCGCCTACGCCCTGGACGCCCTCGACGACCTCGAGCGCGCCCGGTTCGAGCAGCACCTGGCCGGGTGCGACGACTGCCGTGCCGAGGTCGCCGAGCTGCGGGAGACCGCGGCCCTGCTCGCCGGCTCCGTCGCCACGCCGGCGCCCGCGTCGCTGCGCGACTCCGTGCTGGCCGGCATCTCCCAGGTGCGGCCCCTGCCGCCCGAGGTGCCGGAGCAGGCACCCGGCTCGACGCACCGGGGCCGGCGATGGATGCCCTTTCTGGTCGCGGCGGCGCTCGCGCTCGTTCTCGGCGTCGGCGCGGCGCTGACCCGCCCCTGGGTGGGCGACGACGCTCCGCGGCTCACCGTCGCCGAGCAGGTGCTGCAGGCTCCCGACGCCCAGGAGGTCTCCGTCGACCTCGGGGAGGCCGGGCGCGCGACCGTCGTGCGGTCGAGGTCGGAGGACCGTGCGGTCATCGTCACCGAGGACATGGTGGCGGCGCCCGACGGCAAGGACTACGAGCTCTGGCTGCAGACTCCCGACGAGGAGATGGTCCCGGCCGGCCTGATGCCCGACGACCCCGACCAGACCGTCGTCCTCGACGGGTCCGCCGCCGAGGCGATCGCGGTCGGCATCACCGTCGAGCCGGACGGCGGCTCCGAGCAGCCGACCAGCGACCCGATCGCGCTGTTCGACCTCACCGAGGGCGTCTGACCGGCACGCGCCGGGGGCAGCCTGTCGGTGGGGACCGACCGCGGGTGACAATGCGCGGGTGGCTGGGGAGGGCGGCCTCGACCGGGCGGTCGAGGCCCTGCGGGACGGGGACGAGGCGGCTTTCCGCCTGGTCTACCGCCACGTGCAGCCCCCGCTGCTGCGCTACCTGACCGTCCTGGTCGGCCCGGACGACGCGGAGGACGTCGCCAGCGAGGCGTGGGCGCAGGCGGTCCGCGACCTCGACCGCTTCCGCGGCGACATCGACGGGTTCCGCGGCTGGATGACCACGATCGGCCGCCACCGGGCGCTCGACCACCTGCGCCACGGCCGCCGCCGACCGGTGTCCGAGCGCCGCGTCGACGAGCTGGTCGACCTGCCCGACGTCACCGACGTGGAGGGCGACACCCTCGCGCGGGTGGGGTCGGAGGTGGCGCTGGAGCTCATCCGCTCGCTGCCGCGGGACCAGGCCGAGGCGATCATGCTGCGCACCGTGCTCGGCTTCGACGCGCCCACCGCTGCACGCATCCTGGGGAAGCGACCGGGCGCCGTGCGTGCGGCGTCGCACCGAGGCCTGAAGCAGCTGGCGAAGAAGATGGCGCCGGAGGCGTAACACCCGTGATGACCGAGACGCTGGAAGGAGTGAGATGACCACTCCCGACCCTCGCCTGTCCCGCCGCGAGGCCGAGCGCCTGCTCGACGCCCCGGAGGAGCACGGCGGCGCCCTCGGGGCGGCTCTCGGCGCCGCGCGCGGCCCGGGCACCCCGCGGGAGCTCGCGGGCGAGGAGGCCGCCCTCGGCGCCTTCCGCGCGGCGCGAGCGACCCCCTCGGCCGCCGCTCCGGCCGCTGCTCCGGCCGCACCGGCCCCGCGCCGGCGGGCAGCCTCGCGCGCGGTCGTCGCCACCGGGGCCGTCGTCGCCCTCGTCTCGGGAGGCCTGGCGCTGGCGGACGTCGCCGACGTCCCGCTGCTGCCGGGGCCGTTCGAGCGCACGTCGGAGTCGGCCTCGGAGCCCCCCTCCCGCTCGACGTCCGGCTCGGCGTCGGGCTCGACGCCGGGCTCGACCTCGGGCTCGACGTCGGGCTCGACGACCGGCTCGACCTCAGGGCCCGGCGACGGGACGAGCGAGCCCTCGACCGGTGGCCCGACGAGCGGGTCGTCCTCACCGGGCACCTCCGACGGCTCGTCCAGCCCGACCCGGCCGGGATCGCCCAGCGGCTCCGACCCCGGCTCCCCCTCGTCGCCGTCCTCCCCCACGGCGTCCTCCCCGACCTCGCCCGCACCCACCTCGTCCACGCCGTCCTCGCCCACCTCGCCCTCCCCGGCACCCGACCTGCGCGGGCTCTGCCGCGCCTACCAGGCCAGCCAGCGCGGCGGCGCCCCCCTCGACAGCGCCGCGTTCCGGACGCTCGCGGCCGCGGCCGGAGGCGCCGGGCGGGTCGCCGACTACTGCGTCGCCCTGATCGGCGAGCCGGACCGCGACAAGCCCGGCAAGCCCGGCAAGCCCGAGCCCGATCCGGACAGGACCGGTCAGTCCGGCAAGCAGACCCCGTCCGGCCAGCAGACCCCGTCCGGTCAGCAGACGCCGTCCGGCCAGCAGGGCCCGTCCGGCCAGCAGGCCCCGTCCGGCCAGCAAAGCCAGCAGAGCGAGCCCGGCCAGCCCGCTCACGTGGGACAGCCCGCCCGGGACGGCGACCTCTAGACGTCGGGCCATCCGGACGTCACGTCATCCGGGCGGCGCGGTCGTCGGTGTGTCGTAGGTTCGTCCCATGGGGCGGTCGCTGTCGCAGCAGGAGGACACCAACCGCCGCATGCTGCGCGCCCGCGACGAGATGGACCGGCGCTACGCCGAGCCCCTCGACGTACCGACGCTCGCTGCGATCGCCCACCTCTCCGCGTCGCAGTTCGGCCGGGTGTTCAAGGACGTCTACGGCGAGACGCCGCACCGCTACCTGCAGCGTCGCCGTGTCGAGCGGGCCATGACCCTGCTGCGGCAGACCGACCGTCCCGTCACCGAGGTGGCCTGGGACGTCGGCTTCGCCAGCCTCGGCACGTTCAGCCGCACGTTCAGCAACATCGTCGGCTGCTCACCCACCGAGTTCCGCGCCCAGCACGCGCCCGTCGCGGTGCCGTCGTGCTTCATCGCCGCGTGGACCCGGCCGCGCGAGCACCCCGCGCCCACGGCGCCGCCCCGGACAGCGGTTTCGGAGAAGCGGGAGGAGGTCGACGCTGGCTAGCGTCCTCGTCATGACCACCAACCACATCACCAGCCTCCACCTCCGCAGCGTCCCGGTCCTCGACCAGGACGAGGCGCTCGACTTCTACACCACCCACCTGGGCTTCGAGGTCCGCGACGACATCGACCTCGGCTTCATGCGCTGGCTCACCGTCGGCGTGCCCGGCCAGGACACCGCGCTCCTCCTCGAGCTCGTCGGCGGGCCGCAGCACGACGAGTCCACGGCGAAGCAGGTGCGCGAGCTGGTCACCAAGGGTGCGCTGGGCGGGCTGTTCCTCATCAGCGACGACGTGCAGGCGACGTACGCCGCGCTGCGCGACGCCGGTGTCGAGATCACCCAGGAGCCGGTCGAGCAGCCCTACGGCACCGACTTCGGCATCCGCGACCCCTTCGGCAACCACGTCCGCATCAACCAGCCGAGCGGCGCGGCGGCGGGCGAGGTGCAGGACGCCTACGACGCGGCGGGGGCCAGGTGAGCTACCCGCCGCCGATCTACCACGGCGACTCCGGGGAGGTCTCCGCCCGCGTGACGCCGGCGGACGTCGAGCCGGCGGTCGTCTATCCCAACGGCAACAAGGTGTTCTACCTCGCGCAGGGCACCGAGACCGCGGGGACGTTCGGGCTCTACCGCTGGGAGTTCGCCGGTCCGGCCAGCGGTCCAGGAGCCCACTTCCACCGGACGATCACCGAGTCGTTCTACGTCCTCGAGGGCACCGTGACCATCTTCGACGGCAGGGACTGGGTGAAGTGCCGCGCCGGCGACTTCGCCCACGTCCCCGCCGGGGGGATCCACGGGTTCCGCAACGAGGACGGGGCCGCCACGATGCTCCTGCACTTCGCCCCGGGCGCGCCGCGTGAGGCCTACTTCGAGGGGCTCGCGGCGGGCATGGGCAACCTCGACGGCGACGCCTACGACCGCTTCATGCGCGAGCACGACAACACCTGGGTGTGATGGCCGTGGACCCGGTGTCGGCTGCCTTCGACGCGACTCCGCGGCGGGACTTCCTCCCGCCCGGGTTGCGCGGGCGGGCGTCGTACGACGGCCCGCTGGAGATCGCGGCCGGGCAGACCAGCTCCCAGCCGCGCACCGTCGAGGACATGCTGCGGCTGCTCGACGTGCGGCCGGGGCAGCGGGTGCTCGACGTGGGCGCCGGGTCGGGCTGGACCACCGCGCTCCTCGCGCACCTCGTCGGGCCCACCGGCTCCGTGCTGGGGCTGGAGCTCGAGGAGGAGCTGGTGGCCTTCGGCGGCGCGAACCTCGCGCGCGCCGACCGGCCGTGGGCGGCCATCCGGCCGGCGGCCCCGGGGATGCTCGGCGACCCCGCCGGCGCGCCGTACGACCGGATCCTCGTCTCGGCAATGGCCGACGAGCTGCCCGCCGCGCTGGTGGCGCAGCTCGCCGACGACGGCGTGCTGGTGGTTCCCGTGGCCGGCACGATGCTGCGGGTCGCGAACCCCGGCCCGGTCGTCACCGAGCACGGGCGCTACCGGTTCGTGCCGCTGCGCTGAGCGCCGCTCAGGCGCCCGGGCGCTGCACCTGCGCGGCGAGGTGGGCGGGCGCCTGGATGCAGTAGGAGTCGGTGAGCAGCTCGGCGAGCTCGTCCCAGTCGGTGTCGTCGTCGAGGAGCATCCCGATCGCGTTGCCGCCCCACCCGGAGCGGAAGTAGGGCTCGCCCAGGTGCTCGAAGGCCGCGACCTCGTCGGGCTCGCCGCGGAACGTGATGCGGAACAGCTGGTCCTCGCCGCCGAAGACGTGCGCCACGGTGGCGCCCCCCACCCGCCACCGGGTGCCCGTCCAGGCCTGCTCCTGCGTGCAGCGGGGCAGCCGGCCGAGGATGGCGTCGATGCGCAGCACTCACTCCTCGGGCACGAGCGGACGGTCGGCGAGGGCCACGCGGCGATCCTGCCACCGGGCGCCGACAGTCGCCGCCGTCCCTCTTCCGCCGCTGCGGTCCCGGCTTCGGCCGCTGCGTCATACGAACCCGCGGCTATACGTTCCGATCGGCATGACGCAGCCCGCTCCCGGCCCCGGCTTCGGCCGCTACGTCATACGAACCCGCGCCTATACGTTCCGATCGGCATGACGCGGCACGGGGCTCGCGCCGCCGGCGGGCTTGTCAGGCATCGACTCACGAGGAGGAGTCACACCTCCACCACCGCCTTCATCCGCTCCAGCGTCGTGCGCATGCCGCGCTGGTTGGTACGCCGCCGCAGTGGCCCGAGGACCAGCCAGTAGAGCCGCGTCGGGAGGTTCGGGTCGAGACGGAAGTACTCCGTCACCAGGGTGCCGCCGTCCTGCGGTTCGAGGCGGTAGCCCCAGTTGTTGACCGTGACGGAATCGGTCCCGACGGAGAACTCGAAGACGCGCTCGGGCTCGCACCGCGTCACCCGGCAGCCCGACCAGTAGGTCGGCCCGACGCCGTTGCGCTTGACGTGGCCCTTGAAGTACGCGCCCACCTCGGGCCCGGTCGATCCCCGCGTCCACCGCGCCTCGAACGTCTCCGGGCTGAACTCGCCGATGCGCGTGACGTCGCTGACGAGGTCCCACACCTCGGCCGGCGAGGCGTCCATCCAGAGGGAGACCTCGTCCCCGAGCGACGGAAGCGTGATCACCCTCGTCCCCCATGTGACCGCTGGCTCGACGTCGCCCGGGCGTCCGCAGGCCGGCAGGGGCGTCCGCGCCGCGCGACCACGCGCTCCGCAACGGGGCGACGAGGTCGACGGCGAGCTGCTCGACCGGCGCGTCGAGGCCGTGCGCCCGCAAGGTCCAGGGGTACGGATGCGCCCACAGGGGGCGCCGTGGCGGACTCGGGTGCCGGGGTCACCGCGCCAGCCTGACGGCGTACGGACGAAAGTCAAGCCTGACCCCTCCTCGGACGGCTTGGTTTGCGGGGGTCGACGCGGGGCAGGTAGGGCTCGACCGCCCGACCCACGCCTCCCGAAAAGATCGCATGTCCCAGCCCGGTGACCACCAGCAGCAGCCCTACGGCCAGCCGACCGCCCCGTACGGCCAGCCGCCCGCCGGTGGCGCGTACGGCGGCGGAGGATCGTACGGCGGGGGCGGCTCCTACGGGGGCGGCGGCTCGTACGGCGGCGGCTCCTACGGTGGCGGCCCGGTGGGCAACCAGCCCGCCGGCAAGGGGTTCGTCGGCGCGCTGTTCGACCTGAGCTTCACGACGTTCGTGACCCCGATGATCATCAAGGTCGTCTACGTGATCGGGCTCGTCCTGATCGGCCTGGCCACGCTGTTCTTCGCGTTCAGCGGCTTCGCCGCCGACAACGCGGCGCTCGGGATCGTCACGCTCGTCGTCAGCCCGCTGGTCGGCCTGCTCTACCTCTGCTTCTTCCGGATGATGTGCGAGTTCTACCTCGCCGTCACGAGGATGAGCGAGGACATCAACCGGCGCCTGCCCCGCGTCTGAGCCGGTTGCCGCCGCGACCTCCTGACCCTTCTGTGAACTTCCGGGGGTGTGCAGGCCCCCGGAAGTTCGCAGTCCCCCGCTTGAGCGGGGGATTCGAGATCACACCGCCGCGACCGTCAGCACGACGCGGGCCCGTTCGTCGTCGGTCAGCCAGCGACGACGCGCCCGGAGGAACCGGCCGCCCGACCAAACCAGGAACGGCAGGGCGAGGACCGCGGGCGCCCAGGCCCAGGGCAGGGCCGCCGCACCGGTGAAGAGCATCGCGGTGAGGGTCGTGACCAGCGAGAGCCGGCCGGCGTAGCCCGCCATCGCGGCGTGCGGGGCAGGCGTGGCGCGCGGCGACGAGAGGTCGACGGCGTAGGGCGAGCGGATCGACCACGTCATCGCCATCGCGAGCACCTGCACGACCACGACGAGCCAGCACGCCGCCACCGCGATGCCCGTGACCAGCGGCGGCGGCCCGTTGCGGAGCAGCGCCAGGACGACGGTGACGCCCGAGACGAGCGCCATGCACTCCGCGACGACCTGGGCGCGTACGTCGAACACGTCGCCGGCCGAGACCGGCAGGGTCTCGCGCCACACCATCCCCCGACCGTCGAGGCAGAAGGCGTTCACCCCGAAGAGCAGCGCCGCGCCGCTCGCCGTCAGCCCGGGCAGCAGCAACACCGAGCGCCACTCGAGGCCGGCCACGAGCGCCACCACCCCCGGCCCGAGGCCCAGGACGAGGAGGCCGCGTCGCATGCCGACCGACCGCCATACGGAGCCGCGGTCGAGGCGGCGCAGCAGGGCGCGGTCCGGCGATCCCCGGCGCGGCGTCGGCACGGGACGCGCCTCGTGGACGCCGGACTGGACCCGCAGCTCCTCGCGGGGTGGCAGGCGGAGCGCCCAGGCGGCCGGCCGGGCGCCGGCGACCACCCCGGCAACGGCGACCGCGAGCAGGAGCAGGACGACGACGGGCCACCCGGCGGTCTGCCCCGTCGCGGCGACCCAGGTCGTGGGCAGCGACCGCACGAGCGGCAGCAGCACCCCGGCCAGGTGGAGGCCGGCCAGGGCGGCGGCGGCCAGGACGGCGGCGAGCCGGACGACGAGGACGCCGTGCGCGGTCCGGCGTACCCCCTCCACCACCCAGCCGACCACCTGCCCCCAGGCGGTGGCCGCGAGCACCCAGGCGAGCACCACGAGCTGCGCGCCCAGCAGGCGCCCGTCCGGCGCGACGAGGGCGGTGACCGCCAGGAGGGCCCAGGCCTGCACCAGCCAGGCGAGGTTGACCGGCGCGAGCAGGAGGGCGCCGAGGTGCTCGGTCACGGGGCCGATCGGGTGGACGGCCGACTCGGTGCGCGACAGCAGCTCCCGTCCGCCGCCGCTGGCCACCGCCGAGCTCACGGCCAGCAGCACGAAGCCGGCAAGCGCGGCACCGAGGTTGTCCTGCAGGGCGCCGAGGGCGCGCTCCAGGGCCGGCTGGTCGACGGATCCGACGTCCACCGCACGGGGCCCGAGCGCGAAGGTCACAGTGAGGCCCAGCACGACCGCGAGGCCGAGGGCGCTCGCGCGGCGGCGTCGTACGGTCCGGGCGCGGAAGGCCACCAGGTGGCCGGTGTCGCGCACCGCGTCCCACCAACCGCCGGGCCCCGCCTCAGTCGAGGAGCGCACGGTAGGCCTCGCCCGTGAGCTCGGCGGCCTGCATCGCGGCCACCCGGTTGCCCCCGCGCAGCACGACCGCCTCGCCGCAGGCCTCCAGGGCGAGGTCGCGCAAGTGGGTGGAGAGCAGCACGCACGCGCCCCGGGCCCGCGCGTCGGCCACCACCTCGAGGGTCGCCTCGACGCCGATCGGGTCGACGCCGTCGAAGGGCTCGTCGAGCAACAGCACCGCCGGCTCGTGCAGTGCAGCCAGGACGACGCTGAGCCGGCGGCTCATGCCGTGGCTGAAGCCGCCGACCACGCGGTGCGCGACGTCGCCGAGCTCGAAGCGCTCCAGCAGGTCGCGCCCGCGCTGCTCCCAGTCGTCCATCCGGCGCAGCCGGGCGCTCAGCTGGAGGTGCTCCCAGGGGGTGGCGCGCGGCACCAGGCCACCGACGTCCGGGCAGTAGCCGACGGCGCGCTTGACCCCCAGCGCGTCGGTGGCGGCGTCGTGTCCGGCCACGGTGACCTCGCCGGCGGTCGGCGGCACCACGCCCGCCAGCACCTTCATGGTCGTCGACTTGCCGGCGCCGTTGCGGCCCAGCAGCGCGGTCGCGCGGCCGCTCGCTGCCGTCAGGTCGACGCCCGACACGGCCTCGACGTCACCGAACCGGACGTGCAGGTCGCGGACGACGACGGCGGGCGCTCGACTCACCCGTCCATCCTCCCCGAGTCGGCGCTTGTGCGCTGCCGAAACGCGTCGAGTCGGCGCTCGGGGACTTCCCAGGGGCGCCGAGTCGGCGCTGGGGCACTCCGTGGAGGGGTCGAGTCGGCGCCAAGGTCCCCGAACGCGGGACCGAAGCGCCGACTTGGCACCCGCACGCGGGACCGAAGCGCCGACTCGACACCCGCACGCGGGACCGAAGCGCCGACTCGGCTCAGGCGGGGAAGGACCCGCCCGTCGCGGCCAGCTCGCGGAGGTACGCCGTCGGCCGGAAGCGCTCGCCGTAGGCCTCGGCCAGCTCGTCGGCGCGGTCGAGGAACGCCTGCAGCCCCACCGGCCCGACGCCCCGGCCCGTCTCGTCGAGCGCCTGCCACCCGGTCATGAACTGCGCGGCGCCACCGGTCATCGCCGGGAAGCCGATGCCCATGATGGAGCCGATGTTGGCCGCGGCGGCCGAGGTCACCACGCCCTCCTCGAAGCACTTCGCGGTCTCCAGCGCCTCGATGAACAGCATCCGGTCGCGGACGTCGCGGATCGGGACCTGCTGCTCGGCCACCGGGAACGTCTCCGCGAGGCCGGGCCACAGCGTCGTGCGCCGCCCGTCCGCGTCGTAGTCGTAGAACCCGGCGCCCCGCAGCCGCGAGGGCCGGCCCAGCGCGATCATGGTGCTGATGACCTCGCCCGCGGGGTCGGGACCGAGGTCGACGCCCTCGCGTGCGGCCGCGTCGGCGGTCGCCTTGCGGATCTTCGCCATCAGCTCCATGTTGAGCTCGTCGCTGATCTGCAGCGGACCGACGGGGAAGCCCGCCGAGGTCGCCGCCCGCTCGAGCGAGACCGGGTGCACGCCCTCGGCGAGCATGGTGAGGCCCTCGTTGATCTGGGTGCCGATGACGCGCGAGGTGTAGAAGCCGCGCGAGTCGTTGACCACGATCGGCGTCTTGCGGATCTGCTGGACGACGTCGTACGCCCTGGCCAGCGCCGCATCGGACGTCTCGGCACCGCGGATGATCTCGACCAGCGGCATCTTGTCGACGGGGCTGAAGAAGTGCAGGCCGATGAAGTCGGCCGGACGGTCGACACCCGTGGCGAGCTCGGTGATCGGCAGCGTCGAGGTGTTGGAGCACAGCAGCGCGTCGGCGTCGACGTGGGGCGCCACCTCCGCGAACACCTGCGCCTTGAGCGTCGGGTCCTCGAAGACGGCCTCGATGACGAGGTCGCAGCCGGCGAGGTCGGCGGCGTCGGCCGTCGCGGTGATCCGGCCGAGCAGCTCGTCGGCCTTCTCCTGCGTGATCTTGCCGCGCGCGACGCCCTTGGCGTTGAGCTTCTCGGTGTACGCCTTGCCCTTCTCCGCCGCCTCGGTCGAGACGTCCTTGAGCACGACCTGCATGCCGGCGCGGGCGCAGGAGTACGCGATCCCGGCGCCCATCATCCCGGCACCGAGCACCCCGACCTTGGTGGCGGTCCACCTCTCGAAGCCCTGGGGTCGCAGCGAGCCGGAGTTGATCGCCTGCAGGTCGAAGAAGAACGCCTGGATCATGTTCTTGGCCTGCTGGCTGACCACCAGGCTGGTGAAGTAGCGGCTCTCGATGCGCGAGGCGGTGTCGAAGTCGACCTGCGCACCCTCGACGGCAGCGCTCATGATCGCGCGGGGAGCGGCGTAGACCGCACCCTTGGTCTGCTTGCGCAGCAGCGCGGGGAACGCGGGCAGGAACTGCGCGAGCGCGGGCGTCCTCGGCGTGCCGCCCGGCATCGTGTAGCCGGCGCGGTCCCACGGGTTCTTCGCCGCCTCCTCGTCCTCACGGTGCTCGAGGATCCACGCCCTCGCCGCCGGCAGCAGGTCCTCGCGGGTCGCAACGAGCGCGTCGACGAGGCCCTTGGCGAGCGCGCCCTGCGGGTCGAACTGGGTGCCCGGCATCAGCACGTCCATCAGCGCCGTCTGCAGCCCCAGCATCCGGACGACGCGGGTCACGCCGCCCCCGCCGGGCAGCAGGCCGAGCGTCGACTCCGGCAGGCCGATCCTGACCGACCGGTCGTCGACCGCGATGCGGTGGTTGGCGGCGAGGGCGATCTCGAGGCCGCCGCCGAGCGCAGCGCCGTTGATCGCCGCGACGACCGGACGCGGATAGGTCTCGAGGGCGCGCAGGCTCGCCTTGACGGCCTCGCCCATCGCGAAGATCGCCTCGGCGTCGTCGGGGGTCGCCCTGATCATGCTCTTGAGGTCGCCGCCGGCGAAGAAGGTCTTCTTCGCGCTCGTGACGACCACGCCGGTCACCTCGTCCTGCTCGTCGCGCAGGCGCCGGACGGCCGCCTCCATCGACGACTGGTAGAGCTCGTTCATCGTGTTGGCGCTGGACGTCGGGTCGTCCAGCGTCAGGGTCACGATGCCGTCGGCGTCGCGGTCGTAGCGCACGGCGCCCGGCTCGTCGGTGCCTGCGGTCCCGGTGCCTGCGGCCTCGGTGCCTGCGGTCTCGGTGCGTGCGGTCTCGGTGGTGCTCATGGTGTCCAGTCCTCCTCAGACCAGCTCGACGATCGTGGCGATGCCCATGCCGCCGCCGACGCACAGCGTGGCCAGGCCCCGCTCCTGGTCGCGGCGGGCGAGCTCGTCGATCAGGGTGCCGAGGATCATCGCGCCCGTGGCGCCGAGCGGGTGGCCCATGGCGATGGCGCCGCCGTTGACGTTGGTGACGTCGTGGCCGATGCCCATGTCGCGCATGAAGCGCATGGCGACGGCCGCGAAGGCCTCGTTGATCTCCCACAGGTCGATGTCGTCGACCTCGAGACCGGCGCGGGCGAGCGCCTTGCGGGCGGCCGGGGCGGGCCCGGTCAGCATGATCGTGGGGTCGGCGCCGGACACGGCGGTGGAGACGATGCGGGCGCGAGGCGTGAGGCCGAGCGACGTACCGACCTCCTCCGTGCCGATCGCCACCACGGCGGCACCGTCGACGATGCCGGAGGAGTTGCCCGCGTGGTGGACGTGGTCGATGGCGGGGATCCAGTGGTACTTCTCCAGCGCCACGTCGTCGAACCCGGCGTCGCGGCCGATCTGCGCGAACGACGGCTTGAGGCCGGCGAGTCCCTCGACGGACGTGTCGGGACGGACCGTCTCGTCCCGGTCGAGCACCGTCACGCCGCTGAGGTCCTTGACCGGGACGACGGCGGCGTCGAAGTAGCCGTTCGCCCAGGCCTTGGCCGCGCGGTGGTGGGACTCGGCGGCGTAGGCGTCGACGTCCTCGCGGCTCCAGCCCTCGATCGTGGCGATGAGGTCCGCGCCGATGCCCTGCGGAACGAAGCCCGTCTGCAGCGCGGTGGCCGGGTCCATCGCCCAGGCGCCGCCGTCGCTGCCCATCGGCACCCGGCTCATCGACTCCACGCCGCCGGCGACGACGAGGTCCTCGAAGCCCGAGCGCACCCGCTGGGCGGCCTGGTTGACCGCCTCGAGCCCGGAGGCGCAGAAGCGGTTGAGCTGCACCCCGGCCACGGTCTCGGGGTAGCCGGCCTTGAGCGCGGCGGTCTTGGCGATGTCGCCACCCTGGTCGCCGATCGGGGTCACGACGCCCAGCACGACGTCGTCGACGCGGGCCGGGTCGAGGGTGGGGTTGCGGGTGCGCAGCTCGTCGAGGAGCCCGACGACCAGGTCCACCGGCTTCACCTCGTGCAGGGAGCCGACGGCCTTGCCGCGGCCGCGCGGCGTGCGGAGGTGGTCGTAGACGAATGCTTCAGCCATGCGCATGATTGTGACACCATCACTGTCACAGTCCAACAGGTGTGGCGCGGGTCACCACGGCGGGCCGCTCGCGCGCCCGCCCACCCGCGACGAGAGGATGGGCGCGTGGAGACGGAGTCGGACGAGGCCGGGCTGCTCACGCTCGAGGAGCTGACCGAGCGCACCGGCGTGAGCGCGCGCAACGTGCGCTTCTACACCTCCCGCGGCCTCGTCCCGTCGCCGATCCGCCGCGGCCGGTCGGGCTACTACGGCCCCGACCACGTCGCGCGCCTGGAGCTGGTCCGCGAGCTGCAGGGCCACGGCTTCACGCTGTCGGCCATCGAGAGGTACGTCGAGCAGATCCCCGCCTCGGCCACCCCGTCGGACATCGCGCGGCACCTGTCGCTGCTCGCGCCCGTCACCGCCGACAGGGACGTCGACGTGTCGGGCGACCTGTCCGGGATGGGCATCTCGCCCGAGGCCGCGGAGGCGGTCGCCGAGGTCTACGCCGAGCACGGGCGGCAGGTGGCCCAGGAGCTGTCGGAGATCGTCCGGACCATGGTGTGGCCCCAGTTCCGCGAGGCCGGCTACACCGCCGAGCAGCTGCGGGAGTTCATCCACCGCCTCAAGCCCCTCACCATCGCCGGGCTGGTGACGGCTTACGAGCAGGCGATCGACGAGAGCCAGGCGTCGTACGACGGCCGGCGGGCGCGCTGACCGCCCGTCGGGGTGTTCGGTGGCCGCCCGGCCGCTGGGAGGCTGGGGACGTGCCTGACGACGCGACGCCGCCCGGGACCCGGACGCGATGACCGGCGCCACGGTCTACCTCCTCCTCGGACTCTCGCTGCTGCTGGCGACGGTCCTGCCCCACGCGACCCGGCGCATCGCGCTGTCGCCGCCGATGGTGCTGGTGGGCGTCGGCATGGCCTTCGGCTTCCTGCCCCTGGTCGACGAGGTGAGCCTCGACCCCGAGGAGCACCGCGAGCTCATCACGCACGTCACGGAGTTCACCGTCCTGGTCTCCCTGATGGGCGTCGGACTGGCGATCGACCGCGCCCTCGAGGCGCGGTCCTGGCGGTCGTGGCGGTCGTGGTCGCCGGTGTGGCGGCTGCTGCTGGTGACCATGCCGCTCACCATCGGCGGCGTGCTGCTGCTCGGGTGGTGGGTGGCCGGGCTCGCGCCAGCGGTCGCGCTGCTGCTGGGCGCGGTGCTCGCGCCCACCGACCCGGTGCTGGCCTCCGACGTGCAGGTCGGCGAGCCGATGACCGAGGACGTGGACCGGCCCGAGGGCGAGGACCCCGACGGGACCGAGGAGGACGACGACATCCGGTTCTCGCTCACCGCCGAGGCAGGCCTGAACGACGGCCTGGCCTTCCCCTTCGTGCACCTCGCCCTGCTGCTGCTCGCCGGCGGGTTCGGCCTGTCCGAGACGGCTGAGTGGGTCGGCTGGTACGTCGCAGGCAAGATCGCCGTGGGCGTGGCCGTGGGTGGGGCGATCGGCTGGCTGCTCGGACGCCAGGCGTTCCACGCGCGCGCCGACACGCTGCGCCTCGCCGAGGTGGGTGAGCCCCTCCTCGCCCTGGCGGCGCTGCTGGCGTCGTACGGCGCCGCCGAGCTGATCGGCGGCTACGGATTCCTCGCGGTCTTCGTGTGCGCCATGCGGCTGCGCGCCTCGCAGCGCGACCACTCCTACCAGCGCGCCATGCACGGGCTCGTGGAGCGGCTGGAACGGCTGATGACCCTGCTGGTGCTGCTCGTGCTCGGCATGGCGATGACGCAGGGCCTGCTCGACCACCTCGACTGGCGCGGCATCGTCGTGGCGCTGGCCCTCGTCCTGGTCGTGCGACCGGTCGCGGGCTACGTCGCGCTCGCGGTCCTGCCTCGCGGCGAGCAGCACGACGGCGGACTGGACCGCGGCGAGAAGCTCGCCGTGTCGTTCTTCGGCGTCCGCGGCGTCGGCTCGCTGTTCTACCTGGGCTACGCCACCAGCCACGAGCACGTGCCGGACGAGCCGTGGCTGTGGTCCACCGTCGCGTTCACGATCATCGTCTCGGTGCTGCTGCACGGGGTCACCGCAACGCCCGCCATGGCGCGCATCGACGCCCGCCGCGGTCGCGAGCCGGCGACGGCCTGAGGCGCGGGGTGCACAGGGTTCGGGTCGGGCTGGGAGAGTGGGCGCCATGGCCACCGTCCTCGTGACCGGCGCGACCGGCTTCATCGGCCGCCGGCTCGTCCCCGCCCTCCTCGACGCCGGGCACGACGTCCGTGCGATGACCCGTCGCCCCGAGTCGTACGACGGTCCGGGCGAGCCCGTCGGCGCCGACGTGATGGACGCCGAGTCGCTGGCGCCCGCCCTGCAGGACGTCGACGTCGCGGTCTACCTCGTCCACTCCCTCGACGACCCCGACTTCGAGCGCAAGGACGCCGAGGCGGCCCGCCACTTCAGCGCCGCGGCGGCCCGGGCCGGCGTGCGGCAGATCGTCTACATGGGCGGCCTCGGCGACGAGGACCACGACCTGTCGGCCCACCTGCGCTCGCGGCGCGAGGTCGAGCGGCTGCTCGGCGGGGACGGCGTGCCGGTCACGGTGCTGCGCGCCGCGATCGTCGTCGGGCACGGAGGGATCTCGTGGGAGATCACCCGCCAGCTGGTGAAGAACCTGCCCGCGATGGTGGTCCCCCGCTGGGTCGGGACGCGGACCCAGCCGATCGCGATCGACGACGTGGTCCGCTACCTCGCCGGGGTCGTCGACCACCCCGACGCGATCGGGCGGGTGTTCGAGGTCGGTGGCTCCGAGCAGCTGACCTACAAGACGATGCTGGAGGTCGCCAACGAGGTCGCCGGCGGCCGGGCGTTCCCGATCGTCGTGGTGCCGATGCTCACCCCCCGGCTCTCGTCGTACTGGCTGGCGCTGGTCACCGACGTGGACGTCACGACCGGTCGCAACCTCATCGACTCGATGTCCACCGAGGTCGTCGTGCGCGACACGTCGATCCGCGAGGTGGTCCCGGGCGAGCCGCTGTCCTACCGCGAGGCCGTGCGTCGGGCGCTGGCCGAGCAGGACGCCGCCGACTCAGAACAGCAGCGGTAGCAGGAACAGCATCGACAGCGACCAGGTGATGTGGGTGAGGATCGGCGCGAGCACCCCGCCGCTCGCCCGCCGCTCGAGGCCGCAGACGGTGCCGAGCAGGATCGCCGCGAAGGCCAGCATCACGTTGCCGGTGGCGAGCGTGGCGACCACGTAGGCGATGGTGGTCCACAGCACCGGGTGGTGCGGGATCGCGGCGTACATCGCGCCGCGGAAGAACAGCTCCTCGGCGATGCCGTTGACGAAGGTGATGGCCGCGAGCAGGGTGAGCGAGCCCTCGTCGGCGTACTCCAGGACGGAGGCGACGTAGGTGGCCAACGGCTCGATCTCGCGCACCACCAGCGCCCCGAGGACGAAGACGCCGACGATCAGCAGGCCGAGCAGGACGGGCGCGAGGATCGGGCGGATGAAGACCTCACCGTCGCCGGCGATGCGCCCGAGGTGCAGGCGCCCGGACAGGAACGCTCCGGCGGCCCAGACGCCGGCCAGCACCACGGCGGCGACGTAGAAGGTGTTGCCCCCGGGCTCGAGGCGCAGCGACCAGCCGAGGACGGTGGCACCGACGAGGACGACCGCCGCTGCCACCACCTGCCGTCGGCGCAGCGCCTCGGCGGTGTCGCGCTGGTCGCGGGGGACGACGTCCCACAACGACCGCTTGATCCAGGTGCGCATGCGGCCAGCCTAGAAAACGCTCACTCGTCGACCGTGAGGCGGCTCAGCGCGACGACGGCCTGGGCCAGGGCGTCCTGGTCGTCCGGGTCGAGGCCGTCGAGGAGCTCGCGCTGCCGCTGTGCGCCCGTGCCCCCGGCGAGCAGGCGCTCGAGCCCGTGCGACACGTGGTCGTGGTCGCCGGCGTCGCGCAGGGCGTCGCCGACGTGGTCCAGCAGCGCGCCCAGCACGTCGGCGGCCGGGCGCGACGTGCCCGTGGGCGGGTGGACGAGCTCGGCGGTGAGGCCGTGGCGTCCGGCCTTCCACCCGGCCAGCCGCACGAGCGGGGCCGGCACGTCGGGCGCCGGCACCCCCTCGGCCCACTCCCTGGCAGCGGTCTCGACGAGGGCGCGGGCGAGCGCGGCCACCAGCACCGTGTCGCGCACGTCGAGGCACACGTCGGCGGTGCGGATCTCGAGCGTCGGGTGGTGCGCCGAGAGTCGGGCGTCGGTGTAGACCATCCCCTCGTCCAGCGGCACGCCGGTGGCCAGCATCGCGTCGACGTAGCCGCGGTAGGCCTCGAGCGAGCCGAGGACCGGCATCGGGCCCGCGCTCGGCCACCGCATCTGCATCTGCCAGCGGTAGCTTTCGTAGGCGGTGTCGACGGACTGCGACCACGGCGAGTTGGCGCTCACGGCGAGCAGGAGCGGCAGCCAGGTCCGGATCCGGTCGAGGACGCCGACGCCCTCCTCGGGCCCCGACACGTCGACGTGCACGTGGCAGCCGCACACCAGCTGCTCGGCGATCATCAACCCGTAGCGCTGGGCCATCGCGTCGTAGCGCGGACTGCGCTCCATCTTGGTGTCACCGGCGAGGGGCGAGGTGCCCGAGGCCAGGACCCGGGCGCCGACCTGCAACGCGGCCGTGCGCACCCGCTCCCGCCAGGCACGCAAGGCGTGGTCGAGGGCCGGGAGGGACTCGAGCGGGGGTGTGTCGGTCTCCACCTGGGTCTGATGGAGCTCGTGCCCGAGCGAACCCCCGTGCTCGTCGCTCGGCGCCGGGTTGCGCGCGTCACGTGCCGCTGCCGCCCGGATCACCTCGGCGGCGACGTTGCGCGGTCGGCCCGAACGCGCGTCGACCAGCAGCAGCTCCTCCTCCACGCCCATCGATCGCATGGCACGATCCAAGCAGTGGCGACGGGGCGCCGCTCCATCCCTTCGGACCTCCGGCAGGTCAGCCCGCCGCGAGCAGCCGGCGCACGCGCGGGATCACTTCCTCGCCGTACAGCCGGATCGACTCCATCCGCTGCTCGTGGGGCAGCGAGCCGACGGAGTACTTCAGCTGGAACCGCGAGAGGCCGAGCGTCTGCACGGCCCAGGCGATCTTCCGGGCCACGGTGTCCGGCGAGCCGACGAACAGCGCCCCCTGGGGCGAAGCCCCCTGCTCGAACGCGATCCGGCTGTAGGGGCCCCACCCGCGCTCACGTCCGATGCGGGTGACGAGCTCGGCCTGGTGGGGGTAGAGCTGCTCGCGCGCCAGCTCGTCGGTCGCCGCGACGTGGCCGGGCGAGTGCATGCCGATCGGCAGGTCGGGGCGCCCGTACTCCGCCAGGGAGCGCCGGTAGAGGTCCGCGAGCGGCACGAACTGGGCGGGTGAGCCGCCGATGACGGCGAGCATCAGCGGCAGGCCGTGGTGGGCGGCGCGCACGACCGACTGCGGCGTGCCCCCGACGCCGATCCACGCCGGCAGCATGCCCGCGGCCGTCGTCGGGTAGACCCGCTGGTCGACCAGCGGCGGGCGGACCGTGCCCTCCCACGTCACGGGCTGCTCGGACTGCAGGGCGACGAAGAGGTCGAGCTTCTCGGCGAAGAGCCGGTCGTAGTCGGACAGCTCGAGGCCGAAGAGGCCGAAGGACTCGACGAAGGAGCCGCGACCCAGCTGCACCTCGGCGCGGCCACCCGAGACCGCGTCGAGGGTGGCGAAGCGCTGGTAGACCCGGATGGGGTCGTCGGAGGACAGCACGGTGACGCCGGTGCCGAGCCGGATCCGCTCGGTCTGCCCGGCGATCGCGGCGAGGACGACGTCGGGCGCCGAGATCGCGTAGTCGGGACGGTGGTGCTCGCCCAGGCCGACGTAGTCGACGCCGACCCGGTCGGCCAGCGCTGCCTCGGCGACGACCTCCCGGATGGCCGCGGGGTGGTTGTCCGGTGCGCCGTCGAGCGGCGCGTCGCCGAAGCTGTCCATGCCCAGGGTCGGGTGCTCGCGGGTGCCGAGCACCGCGTAGTCGAAGCTCGTGTCCGGCTCAGCCATCACGCTCGTCCTCCGCCTTCGTCGGTCGGAGGATGAACGCCGGCGCCCGCGCACGGATTCCCGTGCAGCCTCGCCAGGGATCCCCGGGCCGGCCGGGGATCCCTCACGGGCCGGTTCAGCGGCCGCGGCTGAACGAGGTGGCGCTGTGCCCGCCGCTGCTGCGCTGGCCCTGTCCGGACGCGTTGGCCGGACCGCCCTGGCCGCCGCGACGGCGGCGGCTGCCACCGCCGCCCTGGCCGTTCTGGCCGCCCTGGCCGCCGCCGGAGCGACGGCGCTGGCCGCCGGTGGAGCCGCCGGCGCTGGGGCCGCTGCCGGCGGAGCCGCCGGTCGGGTTGCCGCGTCGCGACTGGCCGTTGACCTGGCCGGCGCTGCGGGCCCGCTTGCGCTGGGCGTTGGCGCCGGTGGAGCGGCCGCCGCCGGTGGACGACGGCACGTCGACGACGAGGCCACCGGGGACGAGCGTGCGCTCGCCCGGGGCGAGCTGGACGAGCACCGGGTGGCCGGGACCGTCGACCTTCGTCGTGACCGGCTTGATGCCCGCCTGGCGGGTCAGGTCGCGCACGTCGCGCACCTGCTCGTCGGTCATGAGCGTGATGACGGTGCCCTCGTTGCCCGCGCGCGCCGTACGGCCGGAGCGGTGCAGGTAGGCCTTGTGCTCGACCGGCGGGTCGGCGTGCACGACCAGCGCGACGTCGTCGACGTGGATGCCGCGGGCGGCGATGTCGGTGGCGACCAGCGTCGTGGCGGTGCCCGAGTGGAACGCCTCCATGTTGCGGGTGCGCGCGTTCTGCGACAGGTTGCCGTGCAGCTCGACGCTCGGCACGCCCGACTTGTTGAGCTGGCGGGCCAGCGCCTTGGCGCCGTACTTGGTGCGGGTGAAGACGACCGTGCGGCCCGGCGCGCTCGTGAGGTCGACCAGCACCGGGACCCGCTGCTCGCGCGCGAGGTGCAGCACGTGGTGCGACATGGTCGCGACCGGCGACTGCGCCGAGTCGGCCTCGTGGGTGACCGGGTCGGTCAGGAACCGCTTGACCAGGACGTCGATCGCCTTGTCGAGCGTCGCCGAGAACAGCAGGCGCTGGCCCGACCGCGGGGTCTTGTCCATGATGCGGCGCACGCCGGGCAGGAACCCGAGGTCGGCCATGTGGTCGGCCTCGTCCAGCACGGTGATCTCGACGGCGGACAGGTCGGCGTGGCCCTGGCCCATGAGGTCCTCGAGGCGCCCCGGGCAGGCGATGACGATGTCGACGCCCTTCTTGAGCGCGGTGACCTGCGGGTTCTGGCCGACGCCGCCGTAGACGACGACGGTCGACAGGCCGGCGGCCTTGGCGAGCGGTGCGAGCGAGGCGTGGATCTGGCCCACGAGCTCGCGCGTCGGCGCGAGGATGAGGGCGCGGGGCTTGCGCGGCATGGCCGGCAGCTTGGACGCGTCGAGGCGGGCGACCAGCGGCAGGAGGAAGCCGTACGTCTTGCCCGAGCCGGTGCGGCCGCGGCCGAGCACGTCACGGCCGGCGAGGCTGTCGGGCAGCGTCGCGGCCTGGATGGGGGTGGGAGTGGTGATGCCCTGCTGCTCGAGGATCTGGACGAGCGAGGACGGCACGCCGAGGTCGGCGAAGGTCATGTGTTGTGCTTTCGGTTGGCGTCTCGCCACCGTGAGCCGCGAGCCATCGCGGCGTACGTGCCTCAGAGTGAGGGAGGGTGTCGCGCTCGCGACACCTGCGCCCGGGGCAAGACCGGCCGGGCGGCTGTGGTGGGAACGCTAGTGGGACCGGGGGTGTTCCCGTGAATCGGTGGCGGTGTGATGCGCGCCCGGCAGGCAGCTCGCGGTCCGTCTCGCCGCTCGCGCGCTCGAGGACGGGGCCGGACCGGCGAGCTGCCATCGAGGTGCACGTCAGGCGCAGCACACAACGGGCTCGGCCGGCTCGGCCGGCGTGTCGTCGGTGACCGTGTAGACCTCCCACCGCTCGCCGTCGGGCGCGCCACCCACCCAGAACTTCTCCTGCCGGGCATGGCAGCAGTCGGTGTCGCGCTCCTCGCTCGTCGCCAGGCCCGCCCCGGCCAGCCGGGCCTGCTCGGCGTCGACGGTGGCGACGTCCCCGACCTCGATGCCGAGGTGGTTGATGCCGCCGCCGCGGCCGGGGCTCTCGACCAGCACCAGCTTGAGCGGGGGCTCGGCGACGGCGAAGTTGGCGTAGCCCGGACGGACCTTGTGGGGCCCCGTGCCGAGCAGCGCGGAGTAGAAGGCGATGGACGCGTCGAGGTCGTCGACGTCGAGGGCGAGCTGCAGTCGGGACATCAGGTGCTCCTGTCATATAGATGGATGTCGATGTTGTGGCAGCAGGTTGCACCCTTATATCGACATCTGTCAATATCGACCCGTGTCGAAGTCCCAGCTGACCCTCACGCCGGTCGAGACCGTCGCGTGCTGCTCGCCGCTCGTGCGCGAGCCGCTCTCCGCCGAGCGGGCCGAGCGGGTCACGCCGCTGCTCAAGGCCCTGGCCGACCCCGTCCGGCTGCGCCTGGTCTCCATCGTCGCGGCGAGCGAGGGCGGCGAGGCGTGCGTGTGCGACCTCAACGACGCCTTCGACCTGTCGCAGCCGACGATCAGCCACCACCTCAAGGTGCTCCACGACGCCGGCCTGCTCGACCGGACCAAGCGCGGCGTGTGGGTCTACTACGGCGTACGCCGCGACGTGCTGGCCGACGTCGCCGCCCTCATCGGCGGGGGCGCGTGAGCCCGTCGCTGGCCGCGCGGGCCACGGCGGAGCTGGTCGGCACGGCGCTGCTCGTCGCCACCGTCGTCGGCTCGGGCGTGATGGCGACGCGGCTCACGCACGACGTCGCCGTGCAGCTGCTCGCCAACTCGCTGGCGACCGGCGCGGTCCTCGTCGCCCTCATCGTGTCCCTCCAGCCGGTCTCGGCCGCGTTCAACCCCGTCGTCACGCTCGCCGAGGTCGTCCTGCGGGTGCTGGCGCCGCGCGCGGCCGTGGCGCTCGTCGTCGCGCAGCTCCTCGGCGGGGCGATCGGCGCCGTGCTCGCCAACGTCATGTTCGACCTCGACGCGGTCAGCGTCGCGACCCGCGACCGCACCGGCGCAGGCGTCTGGACCGGCGAGGTCGTCGCGACCCTCGGACTGCTGCTGGTCGTGCTCGGCTGCGCTCGCGCGAGGCGTCCGGACGCGATCCCGTGGGCCGTGGCCGGTTGGATCGTCGCCGCCTACTGGGCCACCTCCTCCACCAGCTTCGCCAATCCGGCCGTGACCGTCGCCCGCACCCTGTCCGACTCCTTCGCAGGGATCAGCCCCGCGTCCGTGCCGATGTTCGTGCTGATGCAGCTGCTGGGCGGCGCCGTCGCCCTGGGCGTTATGCGGCTGCTGCACCCGAGCCCCCCGAGCCCCCTGGAGGCCACCGATGGCTGAGACCACCGTCCTGTTCGTGTGCGTGCACAACGCCGGCCGCTCCCAGATGGCCGCCGGCTGGCTGCGCCACCTCGCCGGCGACCGCGTCCGGGTGCTGTCCGCAGGCTCCGCACCGGCCGACGGCGTCAACCCCGTCGCGGTCGCGGCGATGGCCGAGGTCGGCATCGACATCGCGGGGCGGCAGCCCGAGCTGCTCAGCGACGCGGCCGTGCAGGAGTCCGACGTCGTGATCACGATGGGTTGCGGCGACGCCTGCCCCTTCCACCCGGGCAAGCGCTACGAGGACTGGGCGCTCGACGACCCCGCCGGCCAGGGCATCGAGACCGTCCGGCCGATCCGCGACGAGATCCGGCGGCGGGTCGAGGAGCTCATCGCCTCGCTGGACTGACGGCGCTCAGGCGCTCTGCCGGTGCACCGGCGTCGGCGGGATGACGGGCGTCACAGGTCACGCCCAGCGCAGCACGCCGTCGTCGAGCCGGGCGGTGCGCAGCGCCACGGCGTCGTGCAGGTAGCTCTGCTTGAGCGTCCACGGCGCGGCCGTCCCCTGGCGGGGCAGGGTGTGCACCGCCCGCTGGACGTAGCCGGCGTCGAAGTCCATCAGCGGCACCTCGGCCATCGACTCGTCGCGTACCGGGACGACCGAGCGCGCGCCGGTGGACCGCATGCGCTGCAGCAGCCGGACGACGTACTCGGCGACGAGGTCGGCCTTCAGCGTCCAGGAGGCGTTGGTGTAGCCGATGGTGAAGGCGAAGTTGGGCACGCCCGAGAGCATCATCGCCCGGTAGGCCATGGTCTCGTGCAGCTTGACGGCCTCCCCGTCGACGCTGAGCTCGGCGCCGCCGAAGACCTGGAGGTTCAGGCCGGTGGCCGTCACGACCACGTCGGCCTCGAGCCGCTCGCCCGAGGCGAGCTCGAGACCGGTCTCGGTGAAGGTCTGGATGCGGTCGGTGACCACCGAGGCGGCACCCGACCGGATGGCCCTGAAGAGGTCACCGTCCGGCACCAGGCACAGCCGCTGGTCCCACGGGTCGTAGGACGGCTTGAAGTGGGTGTCGACGGCGTACCCGGGCGGCAGCTGTGCGACGTTGGCCTTGCGCACGATCCTGCGCACGAGGTCCGGTCGCGAGCGGCTGAGCTTGTAGAGCGCGGACTGGACCGCGATGTTCTTCCACCGCGTGACGGCGTACGACGCGCCCTCGCCCAGGATCGGCGTCAGCCGGGCCTTGACCGCGTCCTCGGCGGGCACGGACAGGACGTAGGTCGGCGAGCGCTGCAGCATCGTCACGTGCGCCGCGCCCCGCGCCGCGATCGCCGGCACCAGCGTCACCGCGGTCGCGCCGGAGCCGATGACGACGACCCGCTTGCCCGCGAGGTCGAGGTCCCCGGGCCAGTGCTGCGGGTGGACGAGCCGACCCCCGAAGCGCTCCCGGCCCGCGAAGTGCGGCGCGTGGCCCTGGTCGTAGTCGTAGTAGCCGCTGCACGCCCACAGGAAGTTCGCGGTCGTCGTGCGCGGCTCGCCGTCGACCACGGCCGTCACCGTCCAGCGCGCGGCGGCCGAGTCCCAGGCGGCGGAGGTGACGTGGTGGCCGTAGCGGATGTGCCGGTCGACGCCGTACTCCCGTGCGGTGTCGCGCACGTAGCGCAGGATCGAGGCGCCGTCGGCCAGCGTGGTCTCGCCGCGCCACGGCCGGAAGCGGTAGCCGAGGGTGTGCATGTCGGAGTCGGAGCGGATCCCCGGGTAGCGGAACAGGTCCCACGTCCCGCCGCTAGCCGCGCGACGCTCCAGCACGGCGTACGACGTCCCCGGCAGGTCCTTGGCGAGGTGGGCCGCCGCGCCGACGCCCGAGAGGCCCGCTCCGATGATCAGCACGTCCACGTGCTCGACAGCAGTCACGCCCCGAGCCTAGGCGACGCGGACGACGATCCGTAACTGCGAGTTACACCTGCCGGAGGTCGCGCGCCATCGCGACCAGCCCGAGCACGGGGCCGGGGAGCAGGAGCCACGAGACGTGGGCACCGAGGTCGCCGACGAGCGCCGTGCCGAGCGCGATGGCGCCGATGGTGAGCCCGAACCCCAGGCCGTTCTGGATGGCGAGCGCGCTGCCCACGAGGTGCGGGGGGCAGGCCCGGGCCGACAGCGCGGAGAACTGCGCCGAGTCGGCGACGACGGCGACACCCCACACGAGCAGCAGCGCGAGCACGACGGCCGTCGGCGCGGGTGCTGCGAGGGGGAAGGTCAGGCAGCAGACGCCCGAGACCGTCAGCGCCGTGGCCGCGACGCGGACACCGCCGACGCGGCGGCTCCACAGCCCGCCGGCGACGGACCCGGCGGCGCCGATCCCGATGACGGCGAAGGACCAGCCGCTGACGCGGGCACCCCCGCCGTCGAGCACGCCCGCCAGGAGCAGCGGCACGAGGGTCCAGAAGGCGTACAGCTCCCACATGTGGCCGAAGTAGCCGAGCGCGGCGCCCCGGTAGGCCGGCAGGCGGAACGCTCCGAGCACGGCGCCGGGTCGCCACCCGCTCCGCCTGCCCCGGGGCAGGTGCGGGCCGTCGCCGAGGGACAGGACCACCGCCCCGGCGAGGAGGGCGAGCACCGAGGACGCGAGCACGGTCCCCTCCCAGGGCCACCCCACGCCGACCGACGTCACCAGGTGGGGCAGGGCGGTGCCCAGCGTCAGCATGCCGACGAGCCAGCCCAGCGCCTCGCCGGACCGTGCCGGAGCCCACGACACGACCAGCTTCATGCCGAGGGGGTAGATGCCGGCCAGGCTCAGGCCGGTGACGAACCGCCACGCCGTCCCGGCGCCCGTGCCGTCGGCCAGCAGCGCGAACCCCGCGTTGCTCGCGGCGCCCAGCACGCACGCGGCCGCGAAGATCCGGCTGGCCGGGAAGCGGTCGGCCAGGCTGGTCACCGCCGCCAGGACCGTGCCCAGCGCGAAGCCGGACTGCACGGCGATCGTGAGCCGGCCGAGGTCGTCGTCGGTGAGCGCCCACACCTCCCGGAGGTCGGCGGCAGCGGCATTGGCGCTGAACCACAGCGACGTGCCGAGCAGCTGCGCGACCACGACGAGCGGCACGGCGTGGCGGGCCCGCCACGCTCCGCGCGCTCCCCCGGCTGCCTCGTGCCGCTCGTCCGGCGACGGCCTCATGCCTGGGTCGCGGCGCCCGAGGCGAGCAGCGCGTCGACGTCGGCCACGCCCCAGGCCGCGAGCGCCTCGCGGGTGTGCTCGCCCGGGAGCGGTGGCGGCGCGCCCAGGGTGGCGCGGGTGCGCGAGAACCGCGGGGCGGGCGCCGGCTGCACCACCCCGTCCGGGGCCACGAAGGTGCCGCGGGCCGCCAGGTGCGGGTGGTGCGGCGCGTCCGCCAGGCGTACGACCGGCGCGACGCAGGCGTCGGTGCCGTCGAACGTCGCGGCCCACTCGGCCTGCGTGCGCTCCTTGAAGCGCGCGGCCAGCGCTGCCCGGATCGCGGCGTGGTTGGCCGGGTCGTCGCGGTCGGGGAGGTCGACCCCGACGCGCTCGACGAAGGCCGCCCAGAACTGCGGCTCGAGCGCCGCGAGGCTGACGTGCTCGCCGTCGGCCGTCTCGTAGAGGTTGTACCACGGGACCCCGCCGTCGAGCAGCCCGGCAGCGCGCCTGCCGGTGGCCATCCCGGCGGCCGCGAAGGCCGACGCGATGGCGTTGAGGTGGGCGGTGCCGTCCACGATCGCCGCGTCGACGACCTGGCCCGTGCCACTGGTGCGCGCCTCGAGGAGGGCGGCGAGGATGCCGACCACGAGGTACGTCGAGCCGCCGCCGAAGTCGCCGAGCAGGTTGCCCGGGAAGTGCGGGCGGTCCGGGTCCTGGCCGAGCCCGTGGAGGGCGCCGGTGACCGCGACGTAGTTCATGTCGTGACCCGCCGCCGAGGCCCACGGGCCGTCCTGGCCCCAGCCGGTCATCCGCCCGACCACGAGGCGCGGGTTGCGCGCCCAGCAGTCCTCGGGGCCGAGGCCCATCCGCTCGGCGGTGCCGGGCCGCATGCCCTCGACGAGCACGTCGGCCTCCGCGACGAGGTCGAGCACCGTCGCCACCGCCTCGGGGTGCTTGAGGTCGAGCGCGACGCTGGGCCGACCTCGGTTGAGCAGGTCCGAGCGGCCGCCGGCGAACATGCCGCCGCCCGGGCGGTCGACGCGGATCACGTCGGCGCCGAGGTCGGCGAGGAGCATGCACGCGTGGGGCCCCGGCCCGATGCCGGCCAGCTCGACCACCTTGACGCCCCGCAGCGGACCGGTGCCGTGACCCAGCTCGTACGCCATGCGGACGATCATGACACCGGCGCTGTCAGGGTCGCGAGCGCCGTCGTCGCCGACCACGCCGCGAGCGAAGGCTTGCAACTCGTTGCATAGGTGGGCACACTGCCCGTCATGCCCCTCGAGCACGCCCTCCTCGTCGCGCTCAGCGAGCGTTCCGCGAGCGGGCTCGAGCTCACCCGGCGCTTCGAGAAGTCGCTGGGCTTCTTCTGGCACGCCACCCACCAGCAGATCTACCGCGTCCTGGGACGGATGGAGGCCGACGGCTGGGTGAGCGTGGAGGTCGTCGAGCAGGAGGGCCGCCCCGACAAGCGGGTCCACACCCCGTCGCCGGAGGGCCGCCGGGTGCTCGCCGAGTGGCTGGCCACGCCCATCCCGCCGGAGACCTTCCGCAGCGAGCTCGCGGTGAAGCTGCGCGGAGCGTCGTACGGCGACCGCGCGACGCTCACCGCGCACCTCGTGGAGGTCCGCGCCGACCACGCGGCCCGGCTCGCGCACTACGAGACGCTCGAGCACGAGCAGTTCCCTGACCCCGGGTCGCTCCTAGGGCCCGGGCTCGACCAGTGGCTGGTGCTGCGCGGCGGCATCCGGCTCGAGCGGTTCTGGGTCGAGTGGATCACCGAGTACCTGCAGGCCCACGAAGGAGCCACATGACGCACCCCCGCTACCCCCACCTGCTCGAGCCGCTGACCCTCGGTGCCGGTCCGGACGCGCTGACGCTGCGCAACCGGGTGGTCATGGGGTCGATGCACACCGGGCTCGAGGACCGCCCGTGGGACATCGACAGGCTCGGCGCGTTCTTCGCCGAGCGGGCGCGCGGCGGCGTCGGCCTCATCGTCACCGGCGGGTACGCCCCGACCAAGCGCGGCTGGCTCAAGCCGTTCGCCTCCGAGATGACCAACCGCCTGCACGCGATGCGCCACGAGCGGATCACCGGGGCGGTGCACGACGCCGGCGGCGCGGTCGCGCTGCAGGTGCTGCACGCGGGCCGCTACGGCTACCACCCGCTCTCCCAAAGCGCGTCCGCCCGCAAGTCGCCGATCACGCCGTTCACGCCGAGTGCCATGTCGAGCCGGGAGGTCGACCGCACGGCCACGGCCTTCGCCCGGAGCGTCGCGCTGGCGCGCAAGGCCGGCTACGACGCCGTCGAGGTCATGGGCTCGGAGGGCTACCTCCTCAACCAGTTCCTCGCCGCGCGCACCAACGACCGCGACGACGAGTGGGGCGGCTCCCCCGCGCGCCGGATGCGCTTCGCCGTCGAGGTCGTCCGCCGCTCGCGCGAGCTGGTCGGCGGGGACTTCCCGATCGTCTACCGGATCTCGCTGCTCGACCTCGTCGAGGGCGGCCAGACGTGGGAGGAGACCGCCGAGCTCGCGCTGCGCCTGCAGGACGCCGGCGTCACCGTGTTCAACACCGGCATCGGCTGGCACGAGGCGCGGGTGCCCACGATCATCACGCAGGTCCCGCGCGGGGCGTGGCGCTCGTGCACCGCCCGGCTCAAGCAGGTCGTCGACGTCCCGGTCTGCGCGTCCAACCGGATCAACACGCCCGAGCTCGCCGAGGACATCCTGGCCTCGGGGGAGGCCGACCTGGTGTCGATGGCCCGCCCGCTGCTCGCCGACCCGGCCTTCGTCGGCAAGGCGATGGACGAGCGTGCCGACGAGATCAACACCTGCATCGCCTGCAACCAGGCGTGCCTCGACCACGTGTTCAGCAACGAGCGGGCGTCCTGCCTGGTCAACCCGCGCGCGTGCCGGGAGACCGAGCTGGTGCTGCTGCCGGTCCCGTCGGTGCGCGCGCCGGCCCCCTCCGCTGCGTCATCCGGAGCCGCGCCCACGGGTGCGGGTCCGCATGACGTCGCGCGGCGGCCCACCCTCGCGGTCGTCGGTGCGGGACCGGCCGGCCTGGCGGCCGCGACGGCCGCGGCGGAGCGGGGCTTCGAGGTGACGCTGTTCGAGAGGTCGCCCGAGATCGGCGGGCAGTTCCGCCTCGCGATGGAGGTCCCCGGCAAGGAGGACTTCGCCGACACGCTGCGCTACTTCGGTCGCCGGCTCGAGGTGCTCGGGGTGGACGTACGCCTCGGCGTGGAGGCGACGGCCGACGACGTCGCCGGCTTCGACGATGTCGTCGTCGCGACCGGCGTGGAGCCGCGGATGCCGGCCATCCCGGGCATCGAGCACCCTTGCGTCGCGTCGTACGCCGACGTGCTGAGCGGCGCGGTCGTCCCGGGTCGCCGCGTGGTCGTGATCGGCGCCGGCGGCATCGGCGTCGACGTGAGCGTCTTCCTCACGCACGAGGAGGAGGACCTGGAGGACTGGATGGCCCACTGGGGCGTCGGCGACCCCGCGCTCCACGAGGGCGGGCTGACCGAGCCCAAGCCACGCAGCCCTGCCCGCGAGGTGACGCTCGTGCAGCGCAAGACCACGCCGATCGGCATCGGCCTCGGCCGGACGTCGGGCTGGGCGCACCGGGCGGTGCTCAGGCAGTCCCAGGTCACCCAGGTCAGCGGCGCGACGTACGACCGCATCGACGACGACGGCCTGCACGTCACCGTCGACGGCGTCGCCCGGGTGATCGAGGCCGACACCATCGTGGTCTGCGCCGGCCAGGACTCCGTGCGCTCCCTCTACGACGCGCTGGACCGCGAGGCGCACCTGGTCGGCGGCGCCGACCTGGCGGCCGAGCTCGACGCGAAGCGCGCGATCAGGCAGGGCACCGAGGTCGTCGCGGCGCTCTGAAGCCTCGGGCACGTGTCGGACTCGCGACCCGAGCGCTGCCCGGGTGCACCGGCGGCACCGGCGGGCCGCACCTGACGATCCGGCCCGCCGGGCAACCCCTGCCGATGTGGTCGTACCACTGTTCACGGATCCCGGTCGCCGCGCAGGTCGAGCCTGCGGAGCCCGGCCGCCCCAGGGGTGAGGCGAGGACTCGAGTCCAGGCGGGCCGTCGGGCGGCACGAGGGCTCAATCGTCCCGGCGGCTGGGCGGATCCGGCCGCGCCGCGGGCTCAGGCCAGCGGCGGGAGCGTCACGACCTGGCCGGCGTAGCTCAGGCCGGCGCCGAACGCGATCAGCAGCGCGGTGTCGCCGGCCGAGGCCTCGTCCTGGCGGAGCATCGCCTCCATGGCGAGCGGCACCGACGCGGCCGAGGTGTTGCCGGCGTCGATGACGTCGGTCGCGACCGCGACCGAGTCGGGCAGGTCGATCTTCTTCGCGAGGGTCTGCGTGATGCGCAGGTTGGCCTGGTGCGGAATGAAGGCGTCGAGCTCGTCGACCGAGACGCCGGCCAGGCGCAGCGCCTCGTGGGCGACGTCCGCCATCGCGAACGGCGCCCACCGGAACACCGCGGTCCCCTCCATCTGCACGACCGGGTGGCCCGTCGACCCGTGCCCGCCGAGGCAGCTGGGCGACTGGGTGATGACGTGCGCCTGCGACCCGTCCGAGCCCCACGCGGTCGGGCCGATGCCCGGGGCGTCGGACGGTCCCACGACCACGGCGCCCGCACCGTCGGCGAAGATGAAGGCGGTGCCGCGGTCCGTCGGGTCCATGAACCGGCTGAGCTGCTCCACGCCGACCACGAGGACGTACGTCTCTGCGCCGGCGCGCACCATGGAGGCGGCCAGGTTCAGCGCGTGGCAGAAGCCCGCACACCCGGCCGAGATGTCGAAGGCCGCAGCGGTGATGCCGAGGTTGGTCGCGACCTGCGGCGCCGCGGCCGGGGTGTGCTCCGGATGGGTGGAGGTCGCGACGATGACGCACCCGAGCTGGGCGGCGTCCACGCCGGCGGCCGCGAGGGCGCGCTCCGCGGCGGCGGTCGACATGCCGATGAGCGTCTCGTCCTCGCCCGCGAAGCGCCGCGTGCGGATGCCCGAGCGCGTCTGGATCCACTCGTCGGAGGAGTCCAGGACCTCGCAGATCTCGTCGTTGGTGACGACCCGCTGCGGGCGGAACACGCCCAGGCCGAGCATCGCGGCGTGGGTGAGGTCGGTGGACTGCTGGATCGTCATGGCGCGAGCATAGGCAGGGGCACGGGCAGCGGTACGAATCGGCCAGCCGGCTAGCGCGGACCGTCCGGCTGCGTCTCCGGGATCGGCGAGTCGGGCACCTGACCCGGGTCGATCGGGCTGACGTCGGGGTCGCCGGAGGGCACGACCGTGGGCTCGACCTCGGGCTCGCTCGGTGTGGTGGTCATCCGTCAGTCGTACGCCGCCGGCAGCGCTCGCGCAACGGCCGGTCACCCCTTGTGATGGGCCGAGCCCCGCCGAGCCGCCCCCTCGCGGAGCCGCCCCCGAGCCGCCCCCGCGCGGGTAACGCCGCCAAGACGGCACTCCCGCCCCCACCGGTGGGGGCGGGAGTGCACGTTTCGAGGCGTTACCCGAAGGAGGAAGACCACGGCGGACGTCCGGCAGCGGCAGAGGGAGCGCAGGCGGCGTCGCCGGGCTGCTCGCACGCGGCGCGACCCGTCCGCGCGAGCAGCCGCACTGGACGGCGCTCGCCCGCCCAAGGGCGACGAGCTCTGCGAGCCCGGCCGGACCGAGGGCCCTGTCGGGCCCCGAGCGGATCAGCGCGGCCTGCGGCGCTCCTGCACCTTCTGCATGGCCGCCCTGATCTTGGCCTGGTTGTGCGGCTTGCGCGCCTCGTCGTAGACCTTCTTCGCGATGCCGAGCGCCGCGATCTTCTTCGCCATACCCATGTCCCGACCGTACCCAGCAGCAGCAAGGGTGATCCCCACCCATCCGTGACGCGGGCCACTCCGAAGCACCGGCGAGCCGCCGGTCCGGGCGGCCCCGCCGACGAAGGGTCACACGCTCATGCGCCTCCCCGCTCTCCGCCGCCCGTCCCCCTCCATGGCCGTCTCGGTCATGGCGCTGGTCGTGGCCTCCACCGGGACCTCGTACGCCACCGGTCTGATCGGCTCCGCCGACATCCGCAACGACTCCGTCCAGTCGCGAGACGTCAAGGACCGGACCCTCAAGGGCCGCGACCTGAAGAACGGCGTCATCGGCTCGAACAAGGTCCGCAACGGGTCACTCAAGTCGAAGGACTTCTCGGCCGGCCAGCTCCCCGCCGGTCCCCAGGGCCCGGCCGGCGTCGGACGCTGGGCGCTGGTCGACGCGACCGGGGCGATCGTGGCGCAGTCGGGCGGGTTCTCGGTGACCGCCGCCTACCCGACCCTCGCGCCGTCCGGCGCCGACACCGCGGGGCTCCGCGCCAACGGCAACGTCTACATCAACGCGGGCGAGAACCTGGCCGACAACGGCATCCTCGCCGTCGTCGCGCTGCAGAACACGGTGGACCAGAACGGCGACTCGATCACCAACGGCCGCGCCGCGGGCGCGGACGCGAACCCGGAGTTCTCCGGCGAGATCACCGCGGCGATGTGCCAGCCCGGCGTGGTCAACTGCGCGCCCCCCGGCACCGGCAACGCCAACCACCTCGTGGTGAGCCCGCGCAACAGCGACGGCAGCGTCACCACCGACGGCACCCGGAAGCGGTTCTACGTCGTGGTGACCGGGAACTCCGCCGACCGCGGCTGAGCCCCAGCCGGTGGACCGGTAGACATGGACCGTGCGGCTGCTCGAGGTCACGATCACCTGGCTGCGCGTCGCGCTCGCCCGGTGGACGGGGCCCGGGCGGCCGCCGGTCGTCGCCGGTCCGGCACCGCTCGGCGCGGGCCGGCGCGTGGTGGTGGCAGGACTCGTCCAGCCCGACCGGACCAGCTGCGGCTCCGCGTGCCTCGTCGTGGCGCGGATGCTCGGGGACCCGTCGTACGCCCGGTGGCTGGCGACGGGTGAGGCCGGCGGGAGCCGGCGCGACGTGCGCGCGCCGGAGCGCCGCTTCGCCGACGAGGCCCTGGCCGCTCACGCGCGCACGAGCCACTGGGCGGACGCCGACGGCCACCTCCAGGTCCCGTGGCCGCGCCGGTACGGCACCGCGCCGTGGTCGCTGGCCCGCGAGCTGAGCCTGATCGGTGGGACGACGCCGCCCGGGACCAGGCACCGCGTCCGGACGATCTCACCCCGCCGGCGCGGAGAGGCGTTCGACGAGGTCGCCGTGAGCGTCGGCACCGGTCACGCCGTCCCGCTCTTCGTCGGCAACCGGCTGCTGCCCCGCCACGTCGTGCTGGTCGTCGGTGCGAGCGCCGACCGCCTCACCGCGTACGACCCGGCCACGGGCCGGCGCGTCGTCCTCCCCCGCGACGCCTTCGTCACCGGGACGCTGCGGGTCTCGGGCTGGTCCGAGCCGTGGTTCGCGGTGCTGCCCGAGCCGCCGCAGGCCGACGGGTGAGAGCCGGCCGCAGAGCGCTCACCGCCCAGGTTCGGTAGGTGCGCCCGGAGTTCACCTCCCGGCCGGCCACGTGCGGCAGACTGAACGCCGTGACCACGAAGATCTCCGTCGCCGGCCTCGGCTACGTCGGCCTCTCCATGGCGGTGCTGCTCGCCCGGCACAACATCGTCGTGGGCCTCGACCTCGACGCCGCCCGGATCGAGAGGCTCAAGGCCGGCCAGAGCCCGATCCACGACGAGGACATCTCGCGGTTCCTGGCCGAGGAGGACCTCGACCTCACCTTCACCACCGACCCGGAGGAGGCGCACGCCGGCGCCGACTTCGTCATCATCGCCACGCCGACCAACTACGACCCGGTCACCAACTACTTCGACACCTCCTCGATCGAGGCGGTCATGCGCGACGTGCACCGCATCAACCCGCACGCGACGATGGTCGTGAAGTCCACGGTGCCGGTCGGCTACATCGAGGACGTCCGCGTCCGGCTGGGCATCCCCGACGTCATCTTCTCGCCCGAGTTCCTGCGCGAGGGGCGGGCGCTGCACGACAACCTCCACCCGGCGCGGATCGTCGTGGGCGAGGACTCCGAGCGCGCACGGGCCTTCGCCGAGCTCCTCGTCAAGGGCGCGGACGCCGACGACGTGCCCGTGCTCTTCACCGAGCCCACGGAGGCCGAGGCGATCAAGCTCTTCGCCAACACCTACCTCGCGATGCGGGTCGCGTACTTCAACGAGCTCGACTCCTTCGCGCTGTCCCGCGGGCTCGACACCCGCCAGATCATCGACGGCGTCGGGCTCGACCCGCGGATCGGCACGCACTACAACAACCCGTCGTTCGGCTACGGCGGCTACTGCCTGCCCAAGGACACCAAGCAGCTGCTCGCCAACTACTCCGACGTCCCGCAGACGCTGATCTCGGCGATCGTCGACGCCAACACGACCCGCAAGGACTTCATCGCCTTCGACATCCTCGACCGCAACCCGAAGGTCGTCGGCATTCACCGGCTGATCATGAAGGCAGGCTCGGACAACTTCCGCGAGTCCTCGGTGCAGGGGATCATGAAGCGGCTCAAGGCCAAGGGCGTCGAGGTCGTGGTCTACGAGCCCGAGCTCGGCGAGGACACGTGGTTCGGCTCGGAGGTCGTCGACGACCTCGACGGCTTCAAGGAGCGGGCGGATCTCATCGTCGCCAACCGCATGGTCGAGGAGCTCCACGACGTGCGCGAGAAGGTCTACACGCGCGACCTGTTCGGCGGCGACTGATCGGCGGACGACGGCGGTGTCCGACGGGTCGGCTGGTCCGGCGACGCGTCAGCGGCGGCGGCCGAACAGGCCCCGCTTGTGCTCGCCGTCGGCGGGCGGCTCGGTCGGCAGCGCGGGAGCGGCCTCGTCGGCCTTGCGCAGCGCCTTGCGCAGCCGGTTCTCCGACTTGTCCGGGTCCATCGGCGGACGGGCCCCGAGGGTGAACCGCTCGACGACGCGCTGGTCGGCGGGCACCCAGCCCACGTCCGTCGCCGGGTAGGTCTTGACCCCGAACGACTCCTCGAGCAGCGCCTCGCGGTCGTCGTCCGGGCCGGCCAGGCGCGCCACCCGCGCCGACGCCGACGTGCGCTCGAGACGCGCGAGCGCGCCGTCGGCGTACGACAGCAGGCGGGCGCCGTGGTGGGTGCGCTCGAGGTCGTCGAGCAGGGCTCCGAGGGCCGCGGGCAGCGGCGCGAGCGAGACGTCCGGCAGGTGCAGCACGAACTCGGCGTCGGACACCGCGGGTGCCTCGACGAGCCGGACGCGCGGCTCGTGGAGGTACGAGCGGTGCACCAGCCGCGTCTCGAGCACCGGGTCCTCCACGGGCTGCACTCGCTCGTCGTGGACCGAGGACCACGGCCCGACGACCGTCACCCGCAGGTCGGGGACGTCGCCGTCGAGCAGCGAGTCGACGACCCGGATGGTCTGGTCGGCGGGTCCGGCCTCGAGGACCACCTCGAGGTAGGGCACCTGGTAGGCCCGGCCCCGCTTGTTGCGCTTGGGCCGCATGGTCGGCACGAGGTCGGCGAGGTAGGGGTCGTTGAAGCGGTTGACCTGCTCGGCCCGTCGGAGCACCTGGGAGCGACCGAGGTGCCAGCTGCGGGCCTCCCGGTCGACGACGAAGACGCCGCCGGCCTGGGCGAGCGCGTGGCCGAGGTGCATGTCCTCGCCGAGGCGCAGCGTGCGGTCGAAGCCCTCGGAGTCGAGGTAGAGCGCCTTGGTCACCGAGCCCGTCATGCCGATGTGGTAGCGCTGCGCCCGCGGACCGGCCGTGCGGAGGTCGTCGGTCTTCGCCCAGTAGTCCTCCACCCACTGGTGCGGCTCGTGCTCCAGCCCGGGGAACAGGTCGCCGGCACCGCCCGCGGCGACGCGGTCGCGGACGGTCGCGGGGTCGAGCTCGAGCAGGGACGTCGGGTCGACGAACAGCTTGTGGCCCCCGGGGACGGCGTAGTCGACCAGGTGGTGCCAGCGGGCGTGCGCCTCGACCTCCTCGCGGTAGGCCAGCATGTCGGCGTCGTACCAGTGCAGGACGTCGCCACCGGCGGCGAACGCACCGAGGTGGCAGGCGTTGGCACGGCCCCAGCCCTCCTCGACGCGCACCAGCGTGGTGTTCTCCGGGCGCACCTCGGGCAGCTCCTGGGGAGGTGAGCTCTGGTCGTCGACGACGACGACCTCGAGCAGGTGCGCGGGGTAGGACTGGGCGGCGAGGCCGGCCAGGACGTAGGGCAGGGTGCGCTGGTAGTTGAACGTCGGCACGACGACGCTCACCGCCAGCCGCGGCTCCCAGTCGCCGAGGGTGGGCGGCGTCAGGCTGCCCCAGTCGTTGTGGCGCACCACAGGCTGCCGCGGCACCGACTCACCCCCCATCCGTCGTGACCGACACCGGTCGGTCGAGCGGGTCGGCCTCCAGCGCCCGGCTCGGCCGGAAACCCTCCCACTCGGAGGCCACGATGTCAGGTCGGCGGAACTCCTCGTCGTCACGGACCCAGGTGTGTCCCTCGCCGGTGCGGCGCAGCACGTAGCCCAGTCCGTGGGTGCGGTAGATCCGTCCGCCCGCCGCCTCCACCCCGGAGAGCAGCTGGGCGTCGACGAACCTGCGCACGCGCCGGAAGTCGCCGAGCGAGCGGAGCAGGCCGCGCTCGAGCAGGAGGGTGCCGCCGGCCACGAACCGCGCGAAGACCTCCGAGGGGTGCCTGCGTCGCACGGTGAGGTCGCCGCGGTGCAGGTAGACGAACTCCGACGGCATCCCGACGACGTCGGCGCCGGAGAAGCGCCGCGCCATCAGCAGGTCGTGGACGGCGTCGGGCGAGTACCAGTCGTCGTCGTCGACCTTGAGCAGCACCTCGCTCGACGCGGCGCGCGAGGCAGCGGTGAGCACGTCGCCGAAGAACGCCGACGCGTCGAAGGTGAGGACCTGGTGCGGTCGGTCGCCGAGCGCGCGGCGCACGGCGTCGCGGTCGGGGTCGAACCCGTGCGCGGCCAGCACCAGCTCGACCTCCGCGCCCCGCTGGCGCGCGACCTGTCGCAGCGCGAAGTCGAGCATCTCCGGGCGCCGGGTCGCCAGCAGCGCGCTGACCGGCGGGAGGGCGACGTGGCGCACCCCGGCGCGCGAGGCGAGGGCGGAGCGCCAGGCCAGCGTGGAGTGGTGGTCGAAGGCGGCGCGCCGCACGGCGAGGCTGTGCTCCTCGCGACGCAGGGGGTCGTCGAGGTCGACGTCGGCGTCGAGCGCCTCGGCCAGCGGCGGGGCGACGTCGAGGACGCCCGAGGTGACCAGGGGGACCCCGGCGCTCGCGAGCGCGAGGAGGTCGGCGGTGCGGGTGTCGGTCGGGAGGCGTACGGCCTGGAAGGCGCGGGCGGCCGCCACGACGTCCTCGGTGACCGGTCCGCGTCCCGAGCCGGTGACGAGCCGGGCGAGGTCGACGACGGGGTGGTCCCAGTCCTTGCGGAAGCCGACGGGGTTGAACACCAGCTCGTCGACGGGCTCCGGGCCGGGGTCGGTCACGACGGTCGGGGCTCGGTCGATCACGTGGTGCTCGGCCACCTCGCCACCGCGGCTGGCGACGACCACGTCGGGCGGGACGTCGCGCGCGCCGTCGCCGGCGTCGGCGACGTCGGCCAGCAGGACCGAGCGGGCGTCGAGCCCGGGCGCGGCGGGTCGGCCGGCGTAGGACACGACGAGTCCGCCGTGGGTGGTCTCGCCGGGCCCGGCGGCCTGCCGGGCCATCTCCATCACCACGAGCTGGGCCCGCGCCCCCGACGCGAAGCGGGCGACGGTGAGCACGCCGCGGTCGCCGGCCTCGCGGGCGGCGAGGTGCACCAGCCGCGGCCACTCCGGGCGCGGCACGAGCACCCACGGCGTGGGGGCGTCGGTGAGCCAGCACGCGACGGCCTTGCACTGGCCGAGCAGCGGCACGGCGCTCGCCATCCGGCGCAGCCGGGCGCGGTCGGCGGCGACGACCAGCACCGAGCCCCAGCCCTTGAGCGGCCCGTCGAGGGAGGACAGCGTGACGACGCGCGGCTCGATGCCCGGGACGTCCTCGACGCCGCGCAGCGCGTCGAGGGCGAGGCCGTCGGAGTCGTCGACGAGGACCAGCGTCGGGCCGGGGAGCCGGAGGTCGTGGAGGGGGTGCTGGGCGGGTGGGTTCACGGTCGCGCGCGCTCCTTGAGCGAGGCCGGCAGTGAGTGCTGGACGAGCGGACGCGGCTGGCGCCAGAGCCAGTCGCGGCTGACGTGGTCGATGATGTGGACGCCCTCGGGTGCGGTGACCTTCACCAGTCCGCCGAGCGCCTCCGGGTCGCCCGTGCGGATCGCCTCGTCGACCTCGAACTCGCGCAGCTTGCGGTAGAGCCGGGTGTTGGTGAAGTCCACGCCGTCGCGTCGCCAGTGGGCGTACTCGTCGGCGTCGAGCCACTTGACCTCGAGCACCAGCCCCTGCTGCAGCACGATCCGCTCGACGCCGGGCGGGAACTCCCGCAGCTCCCAGTCGAAGGCCTTGACGAAGGTGAACTCCGGACCCATCGGGTAGACCCACGGCTCGAGGAAGCGCAGCGAGAGGTCGAGCCAGCCGGTGCGCTCGTCGACGACGGTGAGCGGGTGGCGCGGGATCGCGACGATCGCGCGCGTCGCCTGCAGCTGCCACGACAGGTCGCGCAGGATGCCGGTGCCCTCCGGGGTGAGCACCATGTCGCCGTCCCACTTCATCGAGTAGGTCGTGCGGACGTGCGAGAAGCACCAGTTGTAGAAGTGCGTCAGCGAGTGCACGCTCGTGGCCGGCGTGGCCAGGTGCTCGCTGCCGGCGCGCGCGACCCGGTGCGGGTAGTCCAGCACGGTGAGCCGGTCCACGGCGCCGCACCGCTCGGCGACCTCGCGGGCGACGTCGGCGGTGCCGTCGTCGGAGCCGTTGTCGACGAGCAGCACCTGCTGCACGGCGGCGAGGATCGGGGGCAGCACCCACGGCAGGTTGCGGGCCTCGTTGCGCACCCGGAACACGCAGGTCAGCCCCGGCGCCAGCGGCTCGCCGGAGGTCCACGGCCACGTGACGTCGTACGCCGGGTCTCCCTCGAGGGAGACGATGTCGGGCATCAGGCCTGGCCCCGGGGGCGCTCCCGGCCCACGGCCCTCCGCAGCCTTCGCCGGGCGGCTGGCGGCACCATGGCGCGGACGGCGTGGGGCACCCGGTCGGCGACGCTGCGCGCGGCACCCTGCCGCTCCGCCGGACCTCGTGCCGCCTCGGTCGCCGCCGCCCGCCGCTGCGCGACGACGGTCGAGTGCGCGAACGCCTCCGCCTCGGCGTACTGCTCGGCGTAGGCCGCCCGCAGCTGGTCGCAGGTCTGCTGCAGCTCGGCCGAGTCGTCGGCGGCGAGGGCGTCGAGGGCGTGCCAGGTCTCGTCGGCGAGCTCGCGCAGCCGGTCGGGCACGGGGACGTCGTCCCACGTCATCGTGACGCGTCGCAGCGAGGGGTCGATGAAGCGGTGCACCTCGGCAATGTCCACGGCCATGGCCGTCTTCACCGCCGCGAGGTCGAACGCCTCGCCCAGCGCGAACACCGGCCGCGTCCAGTCGTCGAGGAGGTCGGCGTAGTGGACGAACGCGCGCTGCTGGCCGCGAGTCGCGCGCTCGGTGTGCAGCATCATGTTGACCCAGGCGGCGGTGCGGGTGACCGCGCCCCGGTCGGAGCCGGCGCCCATGCGGCCGTAGTAGGTCTGCTTGGAGCCGACCACCTCGGTGACCGGCCGGAGCATGGTGACGTACGACGACGTGGCGCCGCAGCGGTCGGCCGCCGCCCGCCAGAGCCCGAGGAACCAGGCGGCGCGCGGGTCCTTGATGACGAGCTCGTCGCCGACGGCGAGCTGCTCCTCCAGCCAGGCGGTCACCCGGGCGCGGGTGGCGTGGTCGCCGCTGGTGGTGCCGGTGTCGAGCCAGGCCCGCGGGCGGGCGTCGGAGACCTGGACGTTGCTGCGCGCCAGCAGCTCGGCGTGGAGGTCGACGACCCAGCGCGGCTCGCCGAACCCCTTGGGGTTGGTGGCGTCGGCGACGACCTCGGGCTGGGGCACGTGCAGCCCCAGCGTGCGCAGGGTGCCGGCCATCGTGCTCGTGCCGCTGCGTCCCGAGCCGACGACGAACACGACCCGTCGGCTGGTCGGCTCCGTCATGCGTCAGAGACTATCGGTGGGGACGACCGCCCCTGACCCGCCCGGGGGCGGGGTCGGTCCCCGGATCCCCCGCTTGAGCGGGGGATTGCGAACTTCCCGTGGCATGCAGACCCCCGGAAGCTCACGGAACCCTCGCGAGGTCCGGCGCCCCGGAGGCAGCCGGCTACAGGTGCTGGGGCTGCGCCCTGATGAGGTCGGCGTACCACTGGAACGACGCCTTCCTGGTGCGCGCCTGGGTCTCGAAGTCGACGTGCACGAGGCCGAAGCGCTGGGTGTGGCCCTCGGCCCACTCGAAGTCGTCCATCAGGGACCAGCAGTAGTAGCCGCGGACGTCGACGCCGCGCGTGACGGCCTCGGACACCGCGTTGACGTGGGCCCGGAGGTAGTCGATGCGCGCCTGGTCGTCGACGACGCCGTCCTCGCCGGGACCCGTGTTGTAGCTGCAGCCGGACTCGGTGATCACGATGGGCGGCAGCGCCGCGCGGAAGCGCGCGCGGAACATGACCAGCCACTCGCGCAGGGCGTCGGGCACGACCGGCCACCCCGCGTCGGTGGTGGGGTAGCCGACGATCTCGCGCAGCTCGAAGGGCACCTCCGCGTCCTCGTCGGCGGCGGCGACCTTCATCGGGTTGTCGTAGTTCACGCCGTAGAAGTCGAGCGGCTGGCGGATGGTGGCCAGGTCGCCGTCGGCGGCCACGCCCTCGAAGAGCGGCACGAGGTCGACCGGGTAGCGCCCGAGCAGCATCGGCTCGAGGAACATGCCGTTCCACAGGGCGTCGAAGATCTTGCTCATCCCGACGTCGGCGTCGTCGTCGCTGGCCGGCCAGATCGGCGCGTGGTTGTTGGCGCAGCCGACGGACGTCGCGCCCGCCCGGCGCAGCTCGATCGCGGCCCGTCCGTGCGCCAGGAGCAGGTGGTGGGCCGCGGGCAGGCAGTCGAAGAGCAGCGCCTTGCCGGGCGCGTGCTTGCCGAGGCCGTAGCCGAGGAGCGAGGCCACGTTGGGCTCGTTGACCGGGATCCAGTGCTCGACCCGGTCGGCGAGGCGCGCGCCCACGATGGCGGCGTACTCCGCGAAGCGCTCGACGGTGTCGCGGTTGAGCCACCCGCCGTCGTCCTCGAGCGCCTGGGGCAGGTCCCAGTGGTAGAGCGTGACCATCGGCTGCTGACCGTGGGCGAGCAGCGTGTCGACCAGCCGGTCGTAGAACGCCAGGCCCTTCTCGTTCACGGGCCCCCGGCCGGTGGGCTGGACCCGCGGCCACGCGACCGAGAAGCGGTAGCCGCCCGTGCCGAGCTCGCCCATCAGCGCGACGTCCTCGTCCACCCGGTGGTAGTGGTCGCAGGCGACCTCGCCGCTCGTGCCGTCTGCCACCCGCCCCGGCTCGGCGGTGAACGTGTCCCAGATGCTCGGCCCGCGTCCGTCCTCGGCCACCGCGCCCTCGACCTGGTAGCTCGCGGTGCTGGTCCCGAACCGAAAGCCCGGTGGGAGCAGGGGGAAGTCATGCGGGGGCATTGAGCGAAGATATCGGCATGGCAGTCGCCCTGTACGCCGGTTCGCGGAGGTCGTCCTCCGCCGGAGCGGGGCGGCTGACCCGGCACTCCTTCTCCTTCGGCCCGCACTACGACCCCGCGAACCTCGGGTTCGGCCCGCTGGTGTGCCACAACGACGACCTGCTCGACCCGGGCGCCGGCTACGGCGAGCACCCGCACTCCGAGCTGGAGATCGTCACCTGGGTGCTCGAGGGGTCGCTGGTGCACACCGACTCGACGGGCGCCCGCCACGTGGTGGACGCGGGCCGGGCCCAGGTCCTCTCGGCGGGCGCCGGCATCCGGCACAGCGAGGTGGCCGACGCCGGGTCGGGACGCTGCCGCTTCGTGCAGGCGTGGCTGCGGCCCAGCGAGCCGGGCGGGCAGCCGTCGTACGTCGTGGGCGAGGCGCCGACGCCCGGCTCGGGCGGCCTGACCGAGGTGGTCGGCGGCGACGGCCTCCCCATCGGGGCGTCGGGTGCGCGACTGCTCGTGGCACGGCTCGCGGCCGGTCAGTCGGTGACGCTGCCCGAGGACCCGCGCCAGCACGTCTTCGCCGCGACGGGATCCGTCGACCTCGCCGGCACCTCGCTCGGCGACGGCGACGCGCTCCGGATCGAGGGCGAGCCCGGGCAGGTGGTCACCGCGAGCGCGGCGGCCGAGCTGCTGGTCTGGTCGTTCTCGGCCTGACCGGCCGCGGCCGCTGGTCGAGGAGGGCGACCTCCTCGACCAGCGGACCGCATGGACTACCTCCGCCGCTGGACGACCTTCAGGCGGAGCGTCCTGCTGGTGGCTGCGGCGTGCTGCTCGCCCGCGACCACCTGGAGCCGGATCTTGTGCTTGCCGGCCTTCAGCCGGGGCAGGGTGATCGTGCTCCGGCCGGTCACCGACCGGGTGCGGACCACCTCGGCGCCGACGTGGACCAGGACGGTCGAGGCGCCGACGCCGCCGACCGCGACCCGGACCTTCGCCTTGGTGCCGACCTTGATCCTCGACTTCACGAGCGCGGCGGTGATGCTCGGTGCCGCCCTGTCCACCTTGAGCGTCGCGGTCGCGGCGCTCGGCGCCACCGTCGGCGAGCCGGCGTACGACGCGGTGACGAGGTGGGTGCCCACCGGCGTGCCGGCCGGGAGGGTGACGGTGGCCGTGCCGCCGGCGAGGGTGCCGGTGACGCTCGTGCCGGCGACCTCGACGGAGACCGTGCCGGTGGCCGCGGGGTCGGCCGCGACGGTGACGGTGGCCGTGGTGGCGGTGCCGTACGTCGTCGCGGTGGCGGCGAGGCGCACCGAGGTGGTCGACGCCGCCGGACCGCTCCAGGCGAGGGCCGGGGCGAAGTCGGTGCGCACCGCGGCCTTCGCCTGCTGCTCGACGGCGTACGCGTAGCCGAGCACCGCGGCGTCGTCCCAGGCCCGGCCGACGATCTGCACGCTGTTGGACTGGCCCTCGTCGTTGGCGCCGACCGGCAGGATCGCGGTCGGCAGGCCGATGCCCTGGGTGATCACTCCCGAGGCGCGGTCCGAGCTCATGATCGCCGACGCGGCGTCGTTGTTGCCGACGCTCGAGAGGAAGCCCGGGTAGACCACCGCGTCGACCGACCGGCCGAACGCGGTGTCCATCCACGCGTCGGCGTTGACCTTGTACGCGTCGCGCCGGGCCAGCAGGTTGGCGACGCTGGCGTCGTCCATCGGGTTGTAGTTGTAGTTGGCGGAGACGTTGTAGGGAAGGTTGGCCTGGTTCTCCAGCAGCTGCTTCGCGGTGAGCGGGAAGGTCGCCGGACGCTCCTCCGCGATGTAGCGCTCCCAGCCCTCTGAGCCCGCGCTGCCCGAGGTCGGGCCGACGGCCGGCGGGTTGGTGGGCGCCGTCGCGGCGCCTGCGGGCAGCGCCACGAGGGTGCCGCCGGCGGCCTCGATGGCGGCCCGGACGCCCGCGAGCGCGACCGCGCCGGCGTTGTCGTCGACGATCGCGGTCGAGGCGAAGGCGGTGGGCACGTAGCCGATGACCTTGCCCTGCAGCGCACCCGCCTCGAGCGAGGACTTCCACTCGACCGGCCGCAGGCTGTTGTCCACGCGGCTGGTGAGCAGGTCGTCGGGGTTGTTGCCGGTCGCCTGCGTCGAGGTGGCGTCCAGCAGCGACGCCACGTCGGTGACCGACTTGGCCATCGGGCCGGCGTAGTCGGTCGCCCACGTGAGCGGCATGACGCCGTTGGTGCTGGCGAGGCCGTCGGTGCCGCGGAACGTCGTCAGACCGGCACCGGTCGACGGCGCGTAGAGCGAGACACCGGTCTGGGTGCCCATCGCCGCGGCCGCGAGGTCGGCGGCGACCGCGGTGGCCGAGCCGCCGCTGGAGCCGAACGACGTCTTCGACGGGTAGAGCGCGTTCCAGACCTGCTTGAAGCCGCTCTCGCTGAAGGACCCCGAGTTGGCGAACTCCGAGAGCACGGTCTTGCCGATGATGACGGCGCCGGCCTCGCGCAGCCTCGCCACCTGCCAGGCGTCCTTCTTCGGCTCCCAGTCCTTGAGCGCGAGGGTGCCGCCGGAGGTCGGCATGTCCTTGGTGTCGTAGATGTCCTTGAGCGCGATCGGGATGCCGAGCAGGTCGCCGGTGCGACCGCCGCGGCGTGCCTCGTCCGCGGCGAGCGCCTGGGCGACGGCGTCCTTGGCGACGGTGATGAAGGAGTGGAAACCGAGGGCCCCGTCGTCGTACGCCTCGATCCGGTCGAGGTAGGCCTTGGTGACCTGCACGGAGGTGACCCGTCCCGCGACCATGTCGGCCTGGAGCTCGGCGATGGTCTTGCCGGTGACGTCGTAGGCCACGTCGGTGGTGTGCTCGACCTCGACGTCGGCGGCCGGCAGCTGCAGCGGCTCCGCGCCGGCGCAGGCGGCGGCGTACGCCGAGAGGTCGACGTTCTGCAGGGTGCAGATCTCGTCGATGGTGAGCGTCGAGAGGTCCGGGGTGGCCGCCAGCGCCGCCGTGTCGGCGGTGATCTGGGTGGTGTCGGCGAGGGCGCCCACGACGACGTACTGCATCAGGGACTCGGTGGCGCCGGGCTCGATCGTGAGCGTCCGGACGAAGCCCAGGTCGTTGGCGCGGCTGCCGGTCGGCACGTACGCCGTCTCGAACGGGTTCGACTGCTGGTCGCCCAGCTGCGTCACGCCGGTCCCGACGACGACGCCGGTCGGGCGGGTGTTGCCCGGGGTGGTCGCGGTGACCCAGGTGTCGGCCGGACCCACGGCGGCGTCGCCGCTGCTCGAGGCGCTGATCGTGGCCTTGTTGGGACTGGTCGTGGACGTCAGGCCCGAGCCCAGCGAGCCACCGAAGGACACGTCGAGGGTGACCGGCTCGGTCGAGGTGTTGGTGAAGGTGTCGAAGAAGCTCGTGGTGCTGCGCGCCGCGCCCACCTGCACCTTCCGGGTCATCAGCACGTCCCCGAGGCGCACCGACCTCGTGGAGGCGTACGAGCCGGGCGTGGTGGCGGTCAGGCCGAAGCCGCGCATCATTTGGTCGTTCATCCGCGGCTCCTCGCCGGCGGGCGCGTCGACGTGGACGAAGATGTTGCCGAAGCCCTCCAGGCGCGACCCGCTCACGTTGCGGATCGAGCCGGTGTCCAGGCCGGGGCGGCGGGCGTCGTTGATGTTGACGGTCGCACCGTTGGCGGTGGCGACGCCGGTCAGCGCCTGGGAGGCGGGCGTGACGGCGAGGGTGCCGACGGCGACCGCCGTGATCGCCGGGAGGGCGACCAGGCGGGCGGCGCGGCGCCCGGGTGTGCAGAAGGACATGTGGGATCGAGCGCCTCTCGGGGACGGGGAATGAAGGCGCTGCCTGTCTATGAGCCGCACGTGACGGCCGTCGACGGCATCCGTTTCGCCCATGTAACGTTTCAACGCCGTCGGCGTCATACCGATCCGCAGCTGTACGTGCCGGTCCGCATGACGCAGGCGGGTCTTGCCGCGGGTGGCCGCGGGGGCCGCCGGGGTCCCGCCGAGGATCGTGCGGGCGGGAGCAGCGGCTAGGGGACCAGCACCCCGGGGTTGAGGATCCCCTCCGGGTCGACCTCGGCCTTCACCGCACGCAGCAGCCGGACCCCCACCTCGCCGACCTCGGCGGCGAGCCACGGCAGGTGGTCGGTGCCGACCGCGTGGTGGTGGGTGATGGTGGCGCCGGCGGCGACGATCGCGTCGCTCGCTGCCGCCTTCGCGGCCCGCCACTGCGCGACGGGGTCCTCGCCCTGGCGGGCGGCGACGGTGAAGTAGAGCGAGCACCCGGTCTCGTAGACGTGCGAGACGTGGCAGAGCACCAGCGAACCCTCGCCGAGCGCGGCGGTCAAGGCCCGCTTCACCTCGGCGTACAGCCGCTCGCGGCCGGACCAGAAGGTGGCGGTCTCGAGGGTCTCGACGAGCACGCCGTGGTCGAGGAGCGCGTCCCTCAGGTACGGCGCCGCGAACCGGCCCTGCGCCCACCTCTCCCCCGGCTCCGGGCCGAGCGGCGCGCCGCCGAGGCCCTCCAGGGCGGCCGCGACCGCGGCCCGTCTCGTGCGCACCTGCTCGGGGGTGCCCTCGTAGCCGGCGACCATCAGGCAGCCGGGGTCCTCGGCGCCGCCGATCGAGGACGGGTCGGCGAGGTTGATCGCCGTCTCGGCCTCGTCGGAGAGCCGCAGGACCGTCGGCAGCAGTCCCGCCTGGGCCAGCACGCGCATCGCCTCGGACCCGGCGCCGAACGACGGCCAGCGCCACCCCTCGTACGCCGTCTCCTCCGGCGCGCGACGAACGCGCACCCGGACGGAGGTGATCACGCCGAAGGCGCCCTCCGAGCCCAGCAGCAGCTGGCGCAAGTCCGGGCCGGCGGCGCTGGCCGGCGCCGCGCCGAGGTCGAGCGAGCCGGTCGGCGTGGCCGCCGTGAGCCCGACGACCATCGCGTCGAACCGGCCGTAGCCGGCGCTGGACTGGCCGCTCGACCGAGTGGCGGCGAAGCCACCGATCGTCGCGTGCTCGAAGGACTGCGGGTGGTGGCCCAGCGTGAGGCCGTGCCGGCCGAGCAGCGCCTCGGCCTCGGGCCCGCGCAGGCCCGGCTCCAGCGTCGCGGTCATCGACACCTCGTCGACGGCGAGCAGGCGCCTCATCCGGGCCAGGTCGAGGCTGACCAGCCCCGCGAAGCCGTCGCGGCGCGCGGCCAGCCCGCCCGTCACGCAGGTCCCCCCACCGAAGGGCACGACCGCGACGCGGTGCTCGTGGGCCCACCGGAGGACCGCCTCGACCTCGTCGTGGCCGTCGGGCCGGACGACGGCGTCGGGCGCGTCGGACAGGTCGCCCGCGCGGGCGCGCAGCAGGTCGGGGGTCGACTTGCCCCGGGTGCGCCGGGCGCGCGTCACGTCGTCGACCAGCACGTGCTCGCGGCCGACGAGAGCCCGCAGCTCCTCGAGCAGCTCCGCGCCGAGGGCGGGCGGCGGCGGCGTCGCCAGCGCGGGTGAGCCGAGCCGCTGCAGCCCGAACGCCAGGGCGACCAGCTCCAGCGCGGGGGCGGGCAGGCCGACGGCGGCGGCCGGGTCGCCCCAGCGCTGTGGGTGCATCTCGACGGCGAACGGCACGGTGCTCATGCGTTACAGTGTGACACATGTCGTCACTTCGTCACACAACCGACCCGCGGCTCGACGCGTACCTCGACTCCGCACGCGACTGCATCCTCGACCTCGGGTGGCGCCGCACGACGCTCACCGAGGTCGCCCGGCGCGCCGGGGTCTCCCGGATGACGATCTACCGCGCGTGGCCCGACATGGGCTCCCTCCTCGGCGACCTGATGACCCGCGAGTGGGTCGCCGTCGCGGCAGCGACGCGCGTCGCGGCGGACGACACGACGAGTCCGGCGGGCATCGCCGCCGCAGCGCTCAGCACCGTGCGAGCGCTGCGCGACAACGAGCTCTTCGTCCGCATCGTCGAGCTCGACCCCGACCTGATGCTCCCCTACCTGCTGCACCGCCGTGGCCGGTCGCAGGAGGCGCTGATCGAGATCCTCGCCTCCGAGATCGCGAGCGGGCAGGCCGCCGGCGCGATCCGGCCGGGCGACCCCGTGCTGCTGGCGCGGACCCTGACGCTCGCCGGGCACGGCTTCGTGTTCTCCGCGATGACGATGACCGACGACCGGATCGGTCTCACCGAGCTCGACGCGGAGTACGCCCGGCTCATCACCCGGACCCTGGAGCCCTGAATGCCGCCGGGCCGCGCGATCACCCCGGGGCTCGCTGGGATCCGGGACGAGGTGGACGTGGTGGTCGTCGGCCTCGGCATCACCGGCGCCGGCCTCGCGCTCGACGCGGCGGCCCGCGGGCTGACGGTGCTCGCGCTCGACGCCCACGACCTCGCGTTCGGGACCTCGCGGTGGTCGTCCAAGCTCGTGCACGGCGGCCTGCGCTACCTCGCCCGGGGACACCTCGCGATCGCCCACGAGAGCGCCGTCGAGCGCGGCATCCTGATGGACGTCACCGCTCCGCACCTCGTGCACCCGCTGCCGATGCTCACCCCGGTCGGCCACGACCTGACCCGGGCCCGCGCCGCGATGACGTGGGCCGGGCTCCACGCCGGCGACGTGCTCAGGCGCACGGCCCGCACGAGCGCGCGCACGCTCCCCCGGCCGCGCCTGCTCAACGCGACCGAGGCCCTGAGCCTCGCCCCGTCGCTGCGCGCGGACGCCCTCCGCGGCGGCCTGCTCGCGTGGGACGGGCAGCTCGAGGACGACGCCCGCCTCGTCGTGACGGTCGCCCGCACCGCGGCGTCCCTCGGGGCCGACCTGCGCACCCGCGCCCGCGTCACCGCGGCGACCGGCACCCGCGTCGCGGTGCGCGACGAGCTCACCGGGGTGGCGTACGACGTGCGCGCCAGGGCGGTCGTCAACGCGACCGGCGTGTGGGCCGGCGGCCTCGACGAGGAGGTGCGGCTGCGTCCGAGCCGCGGCACCCACCTGGTCCTGCGCGCGTCCACCCTCCCCCACACGCGCGTCGCCGTGATGGTGCCGATCCCCCGGACGAGCGCGCGCTTCGCGATGGTGCTGCCGCAGCCGGACGGCACGCTCTACGTCGGCCTGACCGACGAGGCGGCGACCGGACCGGTGCCCGACGTCCCGGTGCCCAGCGAGGCCGAGGTCGACTTCCTGCTCGACGTGGTGGCGTCCGCCTTCGCCAGCCCGCCGACGCGTGCCGACGTCGTCGGGGCGTACGCCGGGCTGCGGCCGCTGCTGGAGGTGCCCGGCACCCGGTCGACGTCGGACCTGTCGCGCCGCCACGCGATCCTCACCTCCGACACCGGCCTCACCACGGTGGTCGGCGGCAAGCTCACGACCTACCGCCGCATGGCCCAGGACACGCTCGACGCGCTCGTGGCCGACGGACGCCTCGACGCCGGTCCGTGCCGCACGTCCTCGCTGCCGCTGCTGGGCGCAGCGCCCCCCGACGAGCTGCGGCGCCTCGACGCCGACGCCCGGCTCGTACGCCGCTTCGGCACCGACGCGGAGCTGGTGCTGTCCACGGCCCGCGGGGTGACCGGGCTCCCCGACGACGACCTACTCGCGCCGGCCTCGGACGACGTGCCGGTGACCCTCGCCGAGCTGGTGTTCGCCGTCACCGACGAGGGCGCGCACGACGTCGACGACCTGCTCGACCGGCGCACCCGGGTCGGGCTGGTCGCCGCCGACCGGGTCGTCGCGGAGCCGCTCGCCAGACGGGCGCTGGAGCTGGTCCGCGCCGCGCGACAGGGCGCCCGTGACCCGCGCCTGCACCGCACGTGACGCCGGCCACACCGGAATCCCGGGCGACTTCGGAGGAATTCCGGACAGGACGGGAGCCGGGTGGGAAGGTTCTCTCCGGCGCGCCCCTTGCCGACCCCATGCGGCAAGGGGCGGCCAGTCCATTCCGGGCCCGGAGCGACGCCCCGGGGCTCACTCGACGGTGACCGACTTGGCGAGGTTTCGGGGCTTGTCGATGTCGTGACCGAGGTGCAGCGCCGCGTGGTAGGCGAGCAGCTGCAGCGGGATCGTCAGCAGGACCGGGTCGAGCTCGGGCTCGTTGCGGGGGACGACGATCCGGCGGGCGCCGATCTCACCGAGGTCGACGTCCTCGTGGGTGACCACGACGAGGGGACCCCTCCGCGCGGCGATCTCGTGCAGGGCCCCGACGTTGCGCTCGGTCAGCTCGTCCCGGGGCACCAGCGCGACCGTCGGCACCTCCGGGTCGATGAGGGCGAGCGGACCGTGCTTGAGCTCGGACGTCTGGTAGGCCTCGGCGTGGCGGTAGCTGATCTCCTTGAACTTCTGCGCGCCCTCCCGAGCCACCGGGAAGCCCCGCACCCGGCCGATGAAGAACAGGCTGCGCGCCTCGGCGAGCTCGTGGGCGACGTCCACGAGGTCGGCCTCGCCGGCGAGGACCTCCTCGATCTGGCCCGGCAGCCGCTCCAGGCCGGCCACGAGCCGCTTGCCGTCGGCGATCGAGAGGTCACGCACCCGGCCGAGCTGCAGCGCCAGCAGCGCGAAGCCGAGGAACATGTTGGTGAGGGCCTTGGTGCTCGCGACGGCCACCTCGGGCCCGGCGTGCAGGTAGATCCCGCCGTCGCACTCGCGCGCGATCGCCGAGCCGACGACGTTGACCAGGCCGACGCAGCGCCCGCCCTTGCGGCGTACCTCCTGCACCGCGAGCATGGTGTCGATCGTCTCCCCGGACTGGCTGACCGCGACGTAGAGGGTGTCCGGCTCGATCACCGGGTCGCGGTAGCGGAACTCGCTGGCGGCCTCGGCGTCGGCGGGGATGCGCGCCAGCTCCTCGACGAGGGCGGCGCCCATCTGGCCGACGTAGTAGGCCGAGCCGCAGCCGAGGATCTTGACCCGGCGCACCGCCCGCAGGTCGCGCGCGTCCATCTCCAGGCCGCCGAGGTGCGCGGTGCCGAACCGCTCGTCGAGCCGACCTCGGAGCACCGCCTGCGCCGTGGTGGGCTGCTCGAGGATCTCCTTACGCATGTAGGACTCGTGCTCCCCCGCCTCGTACGCCGCAGCGTCGATGTCGACCTGTGCGGCGGTCTTGCCGGTCGAGGCGAGGTCGCTGTGCCGCATCGTGCTGAAGCCCGCGGCGGTCACGGTGGCCATCTCGCCGTCGTCGAGCACCGCGACCGTGGTCGTGTGGCGCACGATCGCGGCGAGGTCCGAGGCGACGTACATCTCCTTGTCGCCCACCCCCACGACCAGCGGGCTGCCGTTGCGGGCGACGACGATGCGGTCGGGGAAGTCGGCGTGCAGCACGGCGAGGCCGTACGTCCCGACGACCGCACGGAGGGCGTCGCGCACCTTGCCCTCGAGCGTGTCGGCGTCGCTGCGAGCGACCAGGTGCGCGAGCACCTCGGTGTCGGTGTCGCTGGCGAGTTCGACCCCGGCGCGGGTGAGCTCGGCGCGCAGGGCGGCCGAGTTGTCGATGATGCCGTTGTGCACGACCGCGACGCGTCCCGACTCGTCGGTGTGCGGGTGGGCGTTGACGTCGGTCGCGGGGCCGTGCGTCGCCCACCGGGTGTGGCCGACCGCCGTCGTGCCGGCGAGACGCCTGGGCAGCGCGGCGGTCAGGTCGCGCACCCTTCCGGCCTGCTTGGCGACCCGGATCCCGCGGCCGCCGAGCACGGCGACCCCCGCCGAGTCGTACCCGCGGTGCTCGAGGCGGGTGAGACCCTCGAGGACGACGGGCGCCGCGTCCTGGCGCCCGATGTAGCCGACGATTCCGCACATAGTTCTTGCTTCCTATCCGTAGACGATCCGGCGCAGCTGCCGCTCGGAGAGCTCCGGCGGCGCGACGACCCGGCTGCCGAGCTCCTCGGCGATGGCGGCGAAGATCTCGGGGTTCTTGGCGCCGTACGCCTTGAGGTGGGCGTGACGCATCCGGACGTAGTCCTCCACCGGCTGGGCGTGGAAGGCGATGACGTCCTCGATCACCCGGACCGCCTCTCCCGGCGTCAGCGACGTGGTGGCGACGACGTGGGAGACGAGAGCGGGGTCGGGCACTCCCCGAGCATGGGCCGAGGCCGGTCGTCGTGCAACTTCCTGCCCGAATCCGGGCAAGAACAGTTTCCGTAGCGCCAGGTTCTCGACCAAGCCGCACCACTGCTGCGAAAGAGGTGGAGCACCGAGGGCCGCCAGCCGCGGATTCCGTCCACCGAGTGGGGGACGAGCGGGATGTCTCGCGACCACGATGGTGCGTGGGTGGGGCTGTGGTACCGTGAGTGAACGGAAGGTGAACGGGAGGTGTCACATGAGCAAGCAGTCAATGACCGGAGCTCCGGTCTGCACCTGGGTGGCCGTGACGGATGCGTCGGGTCGCACCCGCATGGAGGCACGCTGGTCGGTCGCCACCGCGGTCGCCGCGCAGGCCGCCTGACCTCGGTCCCAGAGACGAGCCACGCCCCACGGGGGCGTGGCTCGCCGGCATTTCGGCCCAGCGGCGACGCCCGGCTCGGGCGCGGCGGGAAAAATCCTCGCGCCGGGGAATGAAACTGGACCGCGGTCCGTTCCAGTGGTTGAATCTTCTACCAACACCCCGACTCAGGAGCTCTCATGACCACCGGTTTCGACGCCCCCACCACCGCCATCGACAACACCACCGGCGACTACACCATCGACGTCACGCACAGCCGCCTCGGCTTCGTCGCGCGCCACGCCATGGTGACCAAGGTCCGCGGCCAGTTCACCTCGTTCAGCGGCACCGCTCACGTCGACGAGGCCAACCCCAGCGCCTCCAAGGTCGACCTCTCCATCGACGTCGCCTCGATCGAGACCGGCACCGCCGACCGCGACGGCCACCTCAAGTCCGGCGACTTCTTCGACGCCGAGACCTACCCGAACATCACCTTCTCCTCGACCGACGTGCAGCGCGACGGCACCACGTGGACCATCACCGGCGACCTCACCATCAAGGACGTCACCAAGCCCGTCACGATCGAGTTCGAGCAGACCGGCTCGGCCCGCGACCCCTTCGGCAACCTCCGCGTCGGCTTCGAGGGCGAGACCACCATCAACCGCAAGGAGTGGGGCCTCACCTGGAACGCCGCGCTCGAGACCGGCGGCGTCCTCGTCTCGGACAAGATCAAGCTCGAGTTCGACGTCTCGGCGATCCAGAACGCCTGACGCCTCGGGCCTCCCGGCCCTGGAGTCCTCGAGGAGCCCCGCCTGCGACCCCCGGTCGCGGCGGGGCTCCTCCGCGTTCGGGCGTGGACGCGGTGCGTGGACCGACGTGCGGTCGCCGCGGGGCACCGCTGCCGGGACGCCGGCTCAGTCGCGGGGGCGCTTGCCCTGGTAGCCGCCGCCCTTGCGGTGACCGCTCGGACGGCTGCGCGGCGGGCCGTCGTCGGCCTTGATCTCGATCAGCTTGCCGGAGATCCGGGTGCCGGCGAGCCGGTCGAGCGTGCCCGGGGGCAGGTCGGCGGGCAGCTCCACGAGGGAGAAGTCGGGCTTGATCGAGATGTAGCCGAAGTCCCCGCGCGACAGGCCGCCCTCGTTGGCGAGCGCTCCGACGATCTGGCGCGGCTCGACCTTGTGCCGCTTGCCGACCGCGAGGCGGTACGTCGCCATGGGCACGCCGCTGCGCGACTCCCGCGGGCCTCGGGAGGCCGACCGGTCGGCCTTGCCGCCGTGGCTGGCGCGCTCCTCGAACGTGCGTCCCCGCGGCTCGGGCTCGGGCTCGAGCAGCAGGGGCTGCTCCCCGTGCATCACGGCGGCGAGGGCGGCTGCCACGTCGACCTCGGCGACGCCGTACTCGCTGACGTAGTGCGAGACCACGTCGCGGAAGAATTCGATCCGCTCGGGCTCGGCCAGCGCCTGGGTGATCTGGTCGTCGAAGCGGGACAGGCGCGTGGCGTTGACGTCGTCCACGGTCGGCAGCTGCATCTGGGTCAGCGGCTGGCGCGTGGCCTTCTCGATCGCCCGCAGCAGGTGGCGCTCACGCGGGGTGACGAAGGCGATCGAGTCGCCGGTGCGCCCGGCGCGGCCCGTGCGGCCGATGCGGTGGACGTAGGACTCGGTGTCGGTCGGGATGTCGTAGTTGACCACGTGGCTGATGCGGTCGACGTCGAGCCCGCGCGCGGCGACGTCGGTGGCCACGAGGATGTCGAGCTTGCCGGCCTTGAGCTGGTTCACCGTGCGCTCGCGCTGCACCTGGGCGACGTCGCCGTTGATCGCCATCGCCGAGAAGCCGCGGGCCCGGAGCTTCTCGGCCAGCGTCTCGGTCTCGTTCTTGGTGCGGACGAAGACGATCATCGCCTCGAAGTTCTCGACCTCGAGGATGCGGGTGAGCGCGTCGACCTTCTGCGGGTAGGACACGATCAGGTAGCGCTGGGTGATGTTGGCCGCGGTCGAGGTCTTGCCCTTGACGGAGATCTCCACCGGCTCGGTCAGGTAGTTCTCCGCGATGCGGCGGATGGCCTTGGGCATGGTCGCGGAGAACAGCGCCACGTCCTTGTCGGCCGGGGTGTCGGCGAGGATGGTCTCGACGTCCTCGGCGAAGCCCATGTTGAGCATCTCGTCGGCCTCGTCGAGGACGAGGAAGCGCAGCTCGCTCAGGTCGAGGGTGCCCTTGTCGAGGTGGTCCATGACGCGGCCGGGGGTGCCGACCACGACGTGCACGCCGCGGCGCAGCGCGGAGAGCTGGACGCCGTAGCCCTGGCCGCCGTAGATGGGCAGCACGCGCACGCCCGGCAGGTGGGCGGCGTAGCGCTCGAAGGCCTCCGACACCTGCAGCGCCAGCTCGCGGGTGGGCGCGAGGACGAGGGCCTGCGGGGTCTTCTGGTCGCGGTCGAGCCGGGAGAGGATCGGCAGCGCGAACGCGGCGGTCTTGCCGGTGCCGGTCTGCGCGAGACCGACGACGTCGCGGCCCTCCAGCAGCGGCGGGATGGTGCGCGCCTGGATCGGGGAGGGCGACTCGTAGCCGACGTCCGCCAGCGCCTTCAGCACCTCGGCGGAGAGGCCGAGGTCGGAGAAGGTCTGCTCGGGTGCTGCGGGCTGGTCGTCACTCACGCTCCAACGGTAGGGCCTCACGGGGGAACCACGCATTCCCCGGACGGCCGCTGCCGCCCCGATAAGCGCGCGACAGCGCACCACGTGAGGCAGCACACTCCTCCCATGCCCGACCAGCCCTCCCGCCAGGCGCGCCCGCCCCTCCCCGCCGGCCTCGCCACCCGACCGCTGCGGACGTCCGACGCCCGCGACGTGCACCTCCTCATCGCCGCGCAGGAGCAGGAGGACGTCGGCGAGGTCGTCATCGAGGAGGCCGACCTCGTCGGCGACTGGGCCAAGCCGAGCCACGACCTCGGCGCCCGCTCGGTCGGCGTCTGGGACGGCGAGACCCTCGTGGCGTACGCCGAGCTGATGGGCGTCGACCGCGCCGACACCGCGGTGCTGCCCAGCCACCGCGGTCGGGGGATCGGCACCTGGCTGGCGTACTGGCTCCAGGACCTCGGGCGCAGCCTCGGCTCCCCGGTCCTCGGCATGCCCGTCCCGGAGGGCTCGCCGGGCGACCGGCTCCTGGAGTCCCTCGGCTACCGCGTGCGGTGGACGAGCTGGGTGCTCCGGCTGCCCGAGGGCGCGGCGATCCCGGACCGGGAGCTGCCCGAGGGGTACGCCGTCCGCACGGCACGGCCCGAGGAGCTCCGGGCCGCCCACGACGTGCTCGAGGACGCCTTCCTCGAGTGGTCGGTGCGCGAGCGGGAGCCATTCGAGGACTTCGGGGCCGCCACGCTGGGCCGGCCCGGCTTCGAGCCGTGGAACCTGCGCGTGGCGCTCGACCCCGAGGCACGGGTCGTCGGCGTCTCCCTGGTGCTGGTGGCCGACGACGGCCGGACCGGGTACGTCGACCGGCTGGCGGTCCGACGCGACCAGCGCAACCGGGGGCTCGCGCAGGCGTTGCTCGTCGACTCCTTCGCGACGGCCCGCGCCCACGGCACCACCACCTCCGAGCTGAGCACGGACTCGCGCACCGGAGCCCTGGGCCTCTACGAGAAGGTCGGCATGGTGGCCAAGGGCGTCTGGGTCAACCGCGCCGTCGACCTGAGCTCCGTGGAAACCGCATCCTGACGAGTTCGCAGCAAAAGTTTCCGTCGATTCGCGCGGTCTAGACAGGAGTTCACCCACGGAAACGCCTCTAGGCCTGAACCGTGTGTGGCATTAGCATCAATCGACGCCGCTCGGGCGGCGACACGGCGGGGGCGTGGGGCCCTTGTCTCGCTTTTTCTGTGGGGGTTGTCGTGCAGGAACTTCATGCTCTGGTCGTCGAGGACGATCCGGACATCTCGTCAGCGCTGGTGGAGACCCTCGAGGGGGCGGGTTTCCGGGTGACGTCGGCACGGGACGGACGGGAGGCGGTCGGCGTCGCAGCCGCCGATCCGCCCGACCTGGTCACGCTCGACCTGACGCTCCCGCACATGGACGGCATCGAGGTGTGCCGCCGCATCCGCGAGACGAGCGACTGCTACATCGTGATCGTCTCCGCCCGCTCCGACGAGGTCGACAAGCTGATCGGCCTGGAGGTCGGCGCCGATGACTTCGTGCTCAAGCCCTTCTCGCCGCGCGAGCTCCGGGCCCGGGTCGCAGCGCTGTTCCGGCGGCCCCGCTCGGGGGCGCCGGCGGACGAGCCGGCGCGCCCGGCGCCGCACGTGCCCAGCCCGTCGCAGCCGGCGGACGAGCCGGCCACGATCTCCGCGGGGGCGGGGCTCGTGATCAACCCGGCCCGCCGCGAGGTGCAGATCGACGGCACGATCGTCGAGCTCACACGCATCGAGTACGACGTCCTGGAGTACCTCGCCAGGCACCTCTCGCGCGTCTGCACCCGCGAGGAGATGGTGCTGGCGATCTGGAGCAGCGCGCTCACCCACGACCACCACCTCGTGGACGTGCACGTGGCCAACCTGCGCGGCAAGCTGCGGCGCCACTCGGACGCGACCTGGATCCACACGATCCGCGGCATCGGCTACCGGATGGACCGCGAGGACGGCGGCCAGCAGGACCGGCGCGCGGGCGGCGGGCCCTACCTCGTCGCCCGGATCGACTCCGAGGACTGGGCACGCGGCCTCGACTTCTGAGGACGACGCCTCCGAACGGCGAAACCGGGCGCCGAGCAGGGGGAGGCCGCCTACGATCGCGGGGCCGGCCTCGTGCACGGCGGCCGGGATTCCGCGTTTCGGCCCCGGCGGGACCGGGTAGGTGGTTGACTCCTCAACCGGGAGCACAGGTGATGATGGACGAACGTAGCGCCGTGGTCGTCGAGGACGACCCTGATCTCGGCGACGCCATCTCCCAGGTGCTGCAGCAGGCCGGGTTCCACACGGTCGTGGCGTCCACGGGCGCCGACGCCCTCGCACTGGTGCACGGCACTGCTCCCGACCTCGTCACGCTCGACCTCACGCTCCCGGACATCGACGGCGTCGAGGTCTGCCGCCAGATCCGCACCGTGAGCGACTGCTACGTGATCGTGATCAGCGGTCGCTCCGCGGAGGTCGACCGGCTCATCGGGCTCGAGGTGGGGGCGGACGACTACCTGGTCAAGCCGTTCTCGATGCGCGAGCTGCAGGCCCGCGTGGCGGCGCTCTTCCGTCGCCCACGAGGCACCGACCCGGCCGTGGCCGTGGCCGCCGCCGCCCCTCCGGCGAGGCGGGCGGAGCCGCCGGCGTGGACCCCCCCGCCCGGTTGCGACGACCTCGTCCTCGACGAGAGCGCTCGCGAGGTGCTCGTGAAGGGTGCGGAGGTCGACCTGACCCGCACGGAGTTCGACCTGCTCGCGCACCTGGTCAACCGACCGGGTGTCGTCATCGCGCGCGACGACCTGATGCGCGCGGTGTGGGCGAGCGACTACGTCCCCGACAGCACACACGTCGTCGACGTGCACCTGGCCAACGTGCGTCGCAAGCTGCGCCACGCGGCCGCCGGCAACCAGTGGATCCGCACGATCCGCGGCGTGGGCTTCCGCTACGACCCCTGCTGCACCTGAGCGCGGCCGGCAGGGCCCGGTGAGCCCGGTCGCCGGAAAACGGTTCACGGCCGCCGAACCGCAGTACGTTGAACACATGGTCATCCGGGTCGCGCTCGTGAACGACGACGAGGTCGTCGTGCGCGGCCTCGACGCGATGCTCCGCAGCTACGGCCACCGGGTCGAGGTGGTCGAGCTGGCCGCGTCCAAGCCGGTCGCCCACCCGGTCGACGTGGCGCTCTACGACACCTTCGGCATGGGTCAGGGCAACGGTTCGGCGGTGCGCGAGCTGGTCCAGAACCCTCAGGTGCGCACCGTCGCGGTGTACACGTGGAACTTCCAGCCGTGGCTGACCCGGGAGACCCTCGACCTGGGGGTGCGCGGCTATCTCGCGAAGAGCCTGCCCGCGGCGCGGCTCGTCGACGCGCTCGCCGCGATCTCCGCCGGCCAGCTGGTGGTCTCCCCGTCGCGCGGACGCTCCTCCCTGGTCGGCGGCGACTGGCCCGGGCGCGAGGAGGGCCTCACCGCCCGCGAGGCGGAGGTGCTGTCGCTGATTACGATGGGACTGAGCAACCAGGAGATCGCCGAGCGCACGCTGCTCTCGCTCAACTCGATCAAGTCCTACATCCGCTCCGCGTACCGCAAGATCGACGTGGACTCGCGCTCCAAGGCGGTGCTGTGGGGCGTCGAGCACGGCATGCGGGCCGACCGGGTCCGGATCACCGGCTCGCCCGCCCGGGAGGCGTGACCGTCGGAGCCGGGGAGCCGGCGACCGCGGCGGTCGCGGCCCGTACCCTGCTCCGGTGACCCAGCCGGAACCCGTCGTCCTCGACAGCCCCGCCGGCGTCGACCCCGAGAAGCTGGCGGTCGCGCTCGACGTGCTGCGCCAGGTGTCCGCGCTGCCGCCGGACCACGACGACGTACGCACGGTGAAGCGCGCCGCGTCCTGGATGTACAAGCAGCTCAAGAAGCAGCGTCGCGCCGAGATCCGCCTCGAGCGGCAGCGCCACGACCAGCGGATCATCGAGCGCACCGCGACCGGCTCCCCGATGCGCATCGACGACGAGACCGCGGGCATCCCGCTGGTGCCAGGCACCACCGGCGCCTTCGCCGGAGAGCTGATCACCGCCCGCGGCTGCTACATCTGCAAGCAGGACTTCACGCTGGTCGACGCGTTCTACCACTGGCTGTGCCCCACGTGCGCGGCGATGAGCCACGCGAAGCGCGACCAGCGCACCGACCTCACCGGCCGGCGCGCGCTGCTCACCGGTGGGCGGGCGAAGATCGGGATGTACATCGCCCTGCGCCTGCTCCGCGACGGCGCGCACATCACCATCACCACCCGGTTCCCCAGGGACGCGGTGCGCCGCTTCTCCGCGCTGCCCGACTCGCACGAGTGGATCGACCGGCTCAAGGTCGTCGGCATCGACCTCCGCGACCCCACGCAGGTGCTGTCGCTGGCCGACGACGTCGCGGCCGCCGGACCGCTGGACATCCTCGTCAACAACGCCTGCCAGACCGTGCGTCGCACGCCCGGCGCCTACGCGCCGCTCGTCGACGGCGAGTCCCGTCCGCTGCCCGTAGGGGTCGCGCTGCCCGAGCTGGTCACCTTCGACCACGTCTCCGAGGCCCACCCCGCCGCCATCGCCGGGGCCCTGCGCGACACCGCCGTCGCGCACCACGAGGGCGAGTCGCGCGAGCACGCACGTGCCGCCCACAACGCCGCGACGCTCACCGCGCTGGCGCTGAAGGCCGGCCACGCCTCCCTCGACGCCCACCTCGCCGGCACCGCCGTCGACGCCGGCGGCCTGCTGCCGGACGTGCAGGTCAGCAACTCGTGGACCCAGACGGTCGGCGAGATCGACCCGCTGGAGCTGCTCGAGGTGCAGCTGTGCAACTCGATCGCACCGTTCCTGCTGGTGTCCCGGCTGCGCCCGGCCCTGGCCGCAGCCGCGTCGGCGGCCGCGTCGGGGCGGTCGTACGTCGTCAACGTCTCGGCGATGGAGGGGCAGTTCAGCCGCCGCTACAAGGGCGCCGGGCACCCCCACACCAACATGGCGAAGGCCGCGCTCAACATGCTCACCCGGACCAGCTCGGGGGAGATGTTCGAGACCGACCGCATCCTCATGACGGCGGTCGACACCGGCTGGATCACCGACGAGCGTCCGCACCACGAGAAGCTCCGGATCGCCGCCGAGGGCTGGCACGCGCCGCTCGACCTCGTCGACGGGGCGGCCCGCGTCTACGACCCGATCGTGCTCGGCGAGGCGGGCACCGACCTCTTCGGGTGCTTCGTCAAGGACTACCAGCCCTCGCCGTGGTGAGCGCCGGCGCGGCGCCGCGGCATGGCCCGGCCACGGCTGGGTAACGACAGGCGGTGAGCCTCAGTCGCAGGTCCGTGCTGGTCGGCGGCGCGACGGTGTCGATGACCGCCACGCTCGGTGCCTGCGGCCGGGAGCCGGGGGTGGACGAGAGGAGCCCCGCGATGGACGCGTCGACCGCCGAGGTGCGGCGGGGCCGCCTGGCGTTCCGGCCGCCGGAGCAGCCCCGAGCCGCCACAGGACGAACGGGGACGTTCGCGATGTCGGGGGGCGGCGGGGCGCCGCCCGCGGAGCTCCACGTGCCTGCGCTCGACGGCCGGGAGCCGCTGCGCCTCGTGGTGATGCTCCACGGCGCCGGCGGTGTCGCTCGCAGTGCCCTCGACCGACTGCGTGGCGCGGCGGACGCGCACCGGCTGCTCGTGCTCGCCCCGAAGTCGACCTCCACCACGTGGGACGTCATCGGAGGCGGCTACGGTCCCGACGTCCGCAACCTGGACCGGCTGCTGGCCGAGCTCGCGGCCGCCTACCCGCTCCGCGGCTTCACCATCGGCGGGTTCTCGGACGGCGCGAGCTACGCCCTGTCGCTGGGGATCGGCAACGGTGACGTCTTCGACTCCGTCATCGCGTTCTCACCCGGGTTCCAGGCCGCCGGGACGACGAACGGTCGACCGGACTTCTTCGTCTCGCACGGCACCGCGGACCGGGTTCTGCCCATCGATCGCTGCAGCCGCCGCATCGTCCCGGCGCTCGAGGACGCCGGCTACGACGTGACGTACCACGAGTTCGACGGTGGCCACGTGGTGCCGGAGCCGGTCCGGGACGAGGCGGTCGCCTGGCTCGACGCGCGCTGACCGGCGGGCGGTCCGGCCTCCCCGCTCAGCCCGCCGGAGCGCCGGCGATGTTGACCATCCAGCTGATGCCGAACCGGTCCACGAACATCCCGAACTCGTCGCCCCAGGGCGCCGGCTCGAGCGGTTGACGCACGTCGCCGCCCTCGGAGAGGCCCGCGAACCACGCGCGCATCTCGTCGGCGTCCTCGGGGCCGCCCGACAGGCTGACCGAGACGTTGTCGCCGTAGGTCACCTGCACCATCTCCGCGGGCGCGTCGGCGCACATCAGCGTGAAGCCCGACGGCGTCTCCAGCTGGCCGTGCATGACCTGGTCGGCCAACGGGCCCCCGGTGCCCATGTCGCCGAAGGTCATCACCTCGAGCTCGCCGCCCAGCACGGACCGGTAGAACTCGATCGCCTCCCGAGCCCTGCCGTCGGGGAAGTTCAGGTAGGGGTTCAGCCTGGTGGTCACGGGACGCTCCTCGCACGCTCGGACGGCGAGCACCACGCTAGCCAGCGGCGGCGGACGGCGGAAGGCTCAGCGGCCCATGTTCAGCAGCACCGTCAGCAGCACCGAGAGCACGACCGACACCAGGATCATCATCAGGCAGCCGATGCCGCCGCCCAGCGGGCGGATGCGCACGGGGCTCATCGCTCCCCCACGTTCCCGCCGGCGCCCTCGCCCGTCGACCAGGAGTCGCCGGGCAGGTCCTCGCGGTTCTCGTGGCCGGTGCGCTGCGTGTAGTGCTCGGCGTGCAGGCCCCGCGACGTCTCGTCCCAGGTCCCCTCGTCGTAGTCCGGGGCGTCCTTGACCTGGTCCTTGCTGACGTTGACGATGATGCGGCGTCCCTCGTGGTCCATGCCGACCACGGTGCCGGCGGGGATCACCCGCTTCTTGCCGAAGATCCAGAAGCCCGTGTCGACGACGAGCCACGCGCCGTCGGTGTCGGCGGTCGCCTGGTCGACCGTGCCGAGCGAGCCGTCCTCGCCCTCGACGTCGTAGCCCACCAGGTCGCGGTCCTCGGCCCACTCGCTGTCGCGGTAGCTCCAGACGATGTCGCTCATGGTCTCCTCCAGGTTCGGCGGTGCGGTCCCCCCGACGCAACCATGCCGCCGCACCCGCCACCACCCGCGTCGGGGTGGGTGTCGCGGGGGACGTGAGCCGGACCTGCGTCAGTCGGAGCCGGAGTGGCCGCGCAGCAGGTCGCCGAACGGCGTCACCTCGGCCTCGACCTGCGCGCCGGACGTACGCCGGGGGCGGGCCGCGAGGTCGGGGCCGAAGCCGCCGACGCCGTAGCCGTCGCGGCCCACCACCAGCGCGGCGAGCTCGGAGGCCGCGCGGGCGATCCGCTCGGACAGGCCGTGGCTGCCGAAGTCCTCGGTGGCGGCGAAGACGCCGGTCGGCACCACGACCGCGCGGAGGTAGGCGAACAGCGGCCGCATCGCGTGGTCCAGGACCAGCGAGTGGCGGGCCGTCCCGGCGGTGGCCGCGACCAGCACCGGCGTACCGGTCAGCGAGTCCTTGTCGAGGGCGTCGAAGAACATCTTGAACAGCCCGCTGTAGCTGCTGTTGAAGACGGGGGTCACGGCGATCAGGCCGTCGGCGGCGGCCACCTGCTCGCGCAGCTCGGTGAGCCGGGGGGTGGGGATGCCGCCGGTCACCATGAACTGCGCGAGCTCACCGGCGACCTCGCGCAGCTCCACGAACTGCACCTGCAGGGCCTCGCCCCGTGCCGTCACCTGCGCCGAGGCGGCCTCGGCCAGCTGGTCGGCGAGCAGCCGGGTGGACGACGGGACGGTCAGTCCCGCCGTGACGACGACGACGCGCCGGCTCATGCGGTGGCCTCGGCGGCCTGCTCGGCCTGCAGCTTCTCCACGTGCGCGCGGGCGGGCTCGACGAGGTGGTGCGGGGCGTCTGCGCCGGCGGCGACGAGGGAGGCGTGGGTGGGCGGGTCGCTCGGCACGTGCGCCGGGCGGCGTCGCTCGAACTCGGCGCGCAGCACGGGGACGACCTCGGTGCCGAGCATCTCGACCTGCTCCAGCACCAGCGACTCGGGCAGGCCGGCGTGGTCGGCGAGGAACAGCTGCCGCTGGTAGTCGCCGACGTAGTCGGCGAAGCCGAGGGTGCGCTCGATGACCTGCTCGGGGGTGCCGACGGTCAGCGGCGTCATCTTCGTGTAGTCCTCCAGCGAGGGGCCGTGGCCGTAGACCGGGGCGTTGTCGAAGTAGGGACGGTAGACGCGCTTGGCCTCCGCCTCGCTCGAGGCCATGAAGACCTGCCCGCCGAGACCGACGACGGCCTGGTCGGCCGCGCCGTGGCCGTAGAACTCGAAGCGGCGCCGGTAGAGCCGCACCATCTGCTCGGTGTGCTCCTTGTTCCAGAAGATGTGGTTGTGGAAGAACCCGTCCCCGTAGTAGGCCGCCTGCTCGGCGATCTCCGTGCTGCGGATCGACCCGTGCCACACGAAGGGCGGCGTGCCGTCGAGGGGCGCCGGGGTCGAGGTGTACCCCTGCAGCGGCGTGCGGAACTGCCCCTGCCAGTTGACGACCGGCTCACGCCACAGCTTGCGCAGCAGGTGGTAGTTCTCGACCGCGAGCTTGATGCCGTCGCGGATGTCCTTGCCGAACCAGGGATAGACCGGGCCGGTGTTGCCGCGGCCCATCATGAGGTCGACGCGCCCGCCCGACAGGTGCTGCAGGAAGGCGTAGTCCTCGGCGATCTTCACCGGGTCGTTGGTGGTGATCAACGTCGTGCTGGTGGAGAGCAGCAGCTTCTCGGTCTTGGCCGCGATGTAGCCGAGGTGCGTGGTCGGGGACGACACGACGAAGGGCGGGTTGTGGTGCTCACCGGTGGCGAAGACGTCCAGCCCGACCTCCTCGGCCTTGAGCGCGACCTTCGTCATCAGGTCGATGCGCTCGGCCTCCGACGCGGTGCGCCCCGTGGTCGGGTCCGTGGTGACGTCGCCGACGCTGAAGATGCCGAACTGCATGATGTCCTCCGGTGGTGGTTGAAGATTGTACGACCTTCAACGGGCCTGGCGTGCCCAGTATTCCGCGCGTTCGGCTGCACGGTGGCCGGCGCCCACCTACGCTCGCGTCCCATGCGCTCCTCCCTGGCCTCGATCGCCGCCCTCGCGACCCTGGCGGCCCTCGCCCCCATGGGCCAGGCGGCGCATGCCGCGGCGCCGGGCGACTGGCGTACCGCCGCCTGTGCGGCCGACAACCACGACGACCTCGCCCTCGGCGCCTACACGGTGACGCAGGCGAAGAGCCACCGCGTGCGACAGATCCGCTCGCTCACCCTCACCGCCGAGCGGCTCGTCTTCGCGAGCGGGACCCGGTGCGACCTGCTCAGCGTCGACGGCCGGGTGCGAGGTGGCCACGAGCTCACCGGCCACGGCTCGGACATGGCCTTGATGGGCGAGCTGGTCGTGGGCGGCGTGAGCCAGGGCGAGATGGAGGGCCACAGCTCGCAGACCGGCGCTGGTGGCACCGAGCCGATCCGTCACGCTCGGCACCGGGTGCTGGACGCGATGGTCTTCCGCGACGTGGAGAGCGGCACCGTGCCCGACTCCGCGGCCGTCCCGGAGGCCTGGCGCAACCAGCCCTACACCTTCACCCACACGAGGACGACCTTCACCGCGACGGTCACCGGCCGGGTGGCCCGGAGGAAGACCTTCACCGTCACGCCGGCCACGACGGCCGCCGCGGATCGCCGGCTCGCCGCAGCGCTCGCGGTCGCCGACTCCACCGCCGAGCGCAGGGCCGCGCGCAAGGTGCACCGGCTGGCACTGCGTGGGGTCCGGGTCGTCATGAGGAAGTTCCGCCACGACTGGAGCGACGAGCTGCCGCGTTGACGCCCACCCTCGCGGCGCCGCGCCCGAGGAATGCCTCCCGCGTCCCGGGCGTTGAGCGGGGCACCATCGATGTCATCGATGTGACCGACCCGCCACCGGGCCGTGCGAGAGGAGCGACGATGACCGACTTCACCCCCTTCGAGGACCTGCTGCGCGGGCACGCGGGCCTGCTCGAGGACACCACCCACGACCGCTGGGTCCGCGCGCAGACGCTCTTCGAGGAGCGCGCCTACCGCGAGGCCGCCGTGCTGCTGACGGAGCTGCTCGACGACCACGGTGAGGTCGTGCACGAGCTCACCGACGTACGCCTGCTGCTGGCGCGCTCGCTGTTCCACTCCGCCCAGCTCGAGGGCACCATCCGGGTCGCGACCGAGCTGCTCGAGCACGACCCCAACGAGCCCTACGCCCACCTGCTCCTGGGCCGGGCGATGCAGCGCCAGGGCCGCAAGGACGAGGCCCAGCCGCACCTGCGCCTGGCCGAGCTGCTGGGCGGCTACCGCAGCTGAGCGCGCCCGCGACGGCGCGTCCGGGAGCTGACGTACGACGCCTCCCGGACCTCCGCGCGAAGGCTGGGTGAACACTCGCCGCAGGGCGCCTCGCGGGCGCGACAGCGTCCTGCGAGCGGCCCATGCTGGGGACGTGACCAGCTACGGCGACCACACTGGACCGCTGGCCATCGCCCACCGCGGTGGCATGGCGCTCGCCCCCGAGAACACCTTGGCAGCCTTCGGGCGCGCCACCGCCCTCGGCCTCACCCACCTCGAGACCGACGTGCACACCACCCGCGACGGGCACGTGGTCTGCTTCCACGACGCGACGCTCAGGCGCGTCACCGGCCACCGCGGCCGGGTCGCCGACCTCGACCTCGCCGACCTCCGCCGGCTGCGGGTGCACGGGACCGACCAGGTGCCCACGCTGGTCGAGGCGATGGCGACCTTCCCGCACGCGCGCTTCGCGATCGACCTCAAGAGCGAGGCCTCGATCGGGGCGATGGCGCGGCTCCTGCGTGCGCACCCGGGGTGGGCGGAGCGCGTCTGCGTGGCCGGCGCGTGGAGCCGGTGGCTGCGCCGCCTCCAGGACGACGCGCCGGGCGTCACGACGGCGCTCGGCTGGCGGTCGTTGACGACGCTCATCGCCTGCTCGCGCGGCGGCGTACGACCGCCGGGGATCGGGCCGGCGGGCGGCGCCTTCGCGCACGTGCCGATGCGGCTGGGCCGGCTGCCGATCCACTCGGATCGGGTCATCGCGCGAGCCCACGAGCTCGGCATCCGCGTCGTCGTCTGGACCGTCGACGACCCGGCGACGATGCGCGGACTCCTCGACATGGGCGTCGACGGGATCATCACCGACCGGCCGGACGTGCTCCGCGAGGTGCTGATCGCGCGCGGCGAGTGGTCCCGGCCCGCGCCCGTGCGCCCCGCGGCCCCCGCGCCGCGGTAGCGCCCCCGACCCTCAGGCGGGGTCGCCCACGGACAGGTCGGCGAGCGCCTCGGCGCCGAGGCCGTGCGAGACGGCCCACAGCACCGCCTGGCTGCGGCTCTGCACCCCGGTCTTGCGGTAGGCGTTGCGGATGTAGGACTTCACCGAGTTGAGCGAGATCTGCATCTGCCGGGCGATCTCGTCGTTGCTCTTCCCGGTCGCGATGTGGGCGAGCGTCTCCCGCTCGCGCACCGTGAGCAGGTCGACCTGCGTGGTCGAGCGGAGCTCCTTGGTCGGCAGGACCGGCAGCAGCGGCGCCACGACCGTCTCCCCGAGGTGGATGCTCCGCAGGGCCCGCCCGAGCTGGGCGGCGTTCAGGCTCTTGGAGAGGTAGCCCGCGACACCGTGCGCGAGCGGCTCGTGCGACAACCCCGGTTGGTGGTTCCACGTGTAGACCGCCACGTGCCGGATGAAGGGGTCGGCGACCGCGCGCTGCAGCGTGGTGTCACCCCGGGGCGCTCCGAAGGTCTCGACCAGCGCGACGTCGACGGGCGTGCGTGCGCGGTCCTTGACCGACACCAGCTCGAAGCCGCCCAGCGTTTTGAGCATGCTGTCCAGACCGCGCCTGACGAGCTCGTCGCCGCCCAGCAGCGCGACACGGATGTCCATGAGGGGTCCCCAGTCGTCCAGGAGGCGTGGACCGTCCACTCCTCGACGACCCCCCAGCCGTCACAAGGACAGTAGACCGCGCCGGCCCGGTTCATGCGTCGCCGTCGACCGGCCCCCACGCGACTACACCCCCACGGGTGAGCCTGGCCGGTTTGGAACTGATACCCCCTAGGGGTATAGTCGACGGCATGAGCGAGCAGCACGGTCACCTCGAGGGCAACGCCGACGCGGTGCAGGCCCACCTGAAGCGACTCCGCCGGATCGAGGGCCAGGTCCGCGGCATCCAGCGGATGGTCGAGGAGGAGAAGTACTGCATCGACATCCTGACCCAGGTCTCGGCCGCGACCAAGGCGCTCCAGGCGCTGGCGCTCTCGCTGCTCGACGACCACATGGCGCACTGCCTCGTCGACGCCGCCCGCGAGGGAGGCGCTGAGCAGGAGCAGAAGCTCAAGGAGGCGTCCGAGGCCATCGCGCGCCTCGTGAGGTCCTGAGCCGCCAGGCTCCCCACCGCGCACTCCCGCCCGCACACCGTCCGACCAGCCCGACCCGCCTGACCCCATCCCACCGCCTGACCAGGAGCCCACCATGAGCCAGACCCAGACCTACGCCGTCACCGGCATGACCTGCGAGCACTGCGCCGCGTCGGTCACCGAGGAGATCTCCGAGATCGCCGGCGTCGAGGACGTCGACGTCGTCGTCGAGACCGGCGCCGTCACCGTGACCAGCACCGCCCCCCTCGACGAGTCGGCCGTCCGGGCCGCCGTCGAGGAGGCCGGCTACACGCTCGCCTGATGAGCACCCCCGTGCGCGTCGTCGCCTTCGTCACCGCCCTCGCCGCCGCCTTCGCGGTGGCGTGGGGCGGGGGCCGGCTCGTCGGCCCCCTGGACACCGAGCCCGTCGCCGCCCACGGCGGCATGGCCGGCGTGTCCGCCCACGACGAGCAGGCGGACGCGGCGGGTCGCGGTGCCGCGGACGGGCACGGCGCGCACGCAGCCGGCGTCGCCGCGGCTTCGGGGCTCACCGCCCGGGCGGACGGCCTCACCCTCGCCCTCGCGGACCGCACCCTGCGCCCCGGTCGTCAGCGGCTGGACTTCCGGGTGCTGACGTCCAGCGGCCGGCCGCTGCTCGACTACACCCGCGAGCACGAGAAGGACCTCCACCTGATCGTCGTACGTCGCGACCTCACCGGGTTCCAGCACGTCCACCCGACGCTCGACCGGTCCACCGGCACGTGGTCGGCGCGGGTTCGCCTCACGCCGGGCGCGTGGCGGGTCGTGGCCGACTTCACCCCCGAGGACCGTGACGGCACCACGCTGGCCGACGACGTGGCCGTGGCCGGGACGTTCGCGCCGGCCGACCTCCCCGTCGACGACCGCACGGCGACGCTCCGGACCGACCAGGGCACCTACACGGTCACCCTCACCGGCGACACCGCTCCCGGCGCGCCCACGGTGCTGACCACCCGCATCGAGCTGGACGGCGAGCCGGTCACGGACCTCGAGCCCTACCTGGGCGCCCACGTACACCTCGTCGCGATCCGTGCCGGCGACCTCGGCTACCTGCACGTGCACCCCGAGGAGGGCGCGCCCGGGCCGGGGATCGACTTCGCCACCGGGTTCCCCGAGCCCGCGACGTACCGCCTGTTCCTCGACTTCCGGCACCGCGGCACGGTCCGGACGGTCGCGTTCACCGTGGCCTCCGGCGCCGCGCGGGGCGACGCCACCACCGAGCACCCGACCCAGCACCCGAGCCAGCACCCGAGCCAGCACGAGGAGGACGACCATGACCACTGACACCTCCCCGGCCCAGCTCAGCGACGTCGAGCTCGCCATCACCGGCATGACCTGCGCCTCGTGCGCCAACCGGATCGAGCGCAAGCTCAACAAGCTCGACGGGGTCACCGCGAGCGTCAACTACGCCACCGAGAAGGCGAAGGTCTCCTACCCGCGGACGGTCTCCACCGACGACCTGCTGCGCACCGTCGAGGCGGCGGGGTACGCCGCCGCGCTGCCGGCAGCCCCCGACGCGGCGACGGCGACCACCGGGTCCGAGCGCGACCCCCTGCTGCAGCGGCTGCTGGTCAGCGCCGCGCTCAGCATCCCGGTCGTCGCGATGGCGATGGTGCCGGCGTGGCAGTTCACCTTCTGGCAGTGGGCCTCGCTCACCCTTGCCGCGCCGGTCGTCGTCTGGGGCGCGTGGCCCTTCCACCGCGCCGCGTGGACCAACCTGCGCCACGGCGCGACGACGATGGACACGCTCGTGTCGCTCGGCGTGCTGGCCGCCTTCGGCTGGTCGCTGTGGGCGCTGTTCCTGGGCACCGCCGGCGAGCCCGGCATGACCCACCCCTTCCGGCTCTCGATCGACCGCACCGACGGCGCGGCCAACATCTACCTCGAGGCCGCGGCCGGGGTGACGACGTTCCTCCTCGCCGGCCGCTGGCTCGAGCACCGCTCCAAGCGGCAGGCCGGTGCCGCGCTCCGCGCCCTGCTCGAGCTCGGAGCGCGCGACGTCGCGGTGCTGCGCGACACCCCGTCCGGCGAGCGTCGCGAGACCCGCATCCCGGTCGACCAGCTGGTCGTGGGCGACGAGTTCGTCGTCCGTCCGGGCGAGAAGGTCGCCACCGACGGCGAGGTGGTCGAGGGCACCTCCGCGGTCGACGCGTCGATGCTCACCGGCGAGTCCGTGCCGGTGGAGGTGCGTCCGGGCGATGCCGTCGTCGGCGCCACCGTCAACGCCGGCGGGCGGCTCGTCGTCCGCGCGACGCGGGTGGGAGCCGACACGCAGCTCGCCCAGATGGCGCGCCTGGTGGAGGACGCGCAGAACGGCAAGGCGGAGGTCCAGCGCCTCGCCGACCGGATCTCCGGCGTCTTCGTGCCGATCGTGATCGGCCTGTCGGTCGCGACCCTCGGCTTCTGGCTCGGGGCGGGCGGCGGCGCCACGGCCGCCTTCACCGCGGCTGTCGCCGTCCTCATCATCGCCTGCCCGTGTGCGCTCGGCCTGGCCACGCCCACCGCGCTCATGGTGGGCACCGGCCGCGGCGCCCAGCTCGGCATCCTCATCAAGGGCCCGGAGGTCCTCGAGTCCACCCGCCGCGTCGACACCGTCGTGCTCGACAAGACGGGCACCGTGACCACGGGCGAGATGACGGTCCACGAGGTGGTGGCCGCCGACGGCGAGTCCGTCGACGACGTACGCCGCCTCGCCGCCGCCCTCGAGCAGGCCTCCGAGCACCCCATCGGCCGGGCCATCGCCGGCACCGGCGACCGGCTGCCCCCGGTGGAGGACTTCGTCAGCCGCGAGGGGCTCGGCGTGCAGGGCCTCGTCGAGGGTCACGCCGTCGTGGTCGGTCGCCCGCAATTGCTGGCCGAGTGGGCACAGCACCTCGACGACGACCTGCGCGCGGCCGTCGAGCGGGCCCAGGCCTCCGGTCGTACGCCCGTCGCGGTGGGCTGGGACGGGCGGGCGCGCGGCGTCGTGGTGGTGGGGGACACCGTGAAGCCGACGTCGGCCGAGGCCGTCGCCCGCCTGCGCGACCTCGGGCTGGAACCGGTCCTGCTCACCGGCGACAACGAGGCGGCGGCCCGCCACGTCGCCGAGCAGGTCGGGATCGAGACGGTCGTGGCCGACGTGCTGCCCGCCGACAAGGTCGCCGAGGTGCAGCGGCTCCAGGCCGCCGGCAAGGTCGTCGCGATGGTCGGCGACGGCGTCAACGACGCCGCGGCGCTCGCGCAGGCCGACCTCGGTCTCGCGATGGGCACCGGCACCGACGTCGCCATCGAGGCCGGCGACCTCACGCTCGTGCGCGGCGACCTCCTCGTCGCCGTCGACGCGATCCGCCTCGCCCGCAGGACGCTGTCGACGATCAAGGGCAACCTGTTCTGGGCGTTCTCCTACAACGTCGCCGCCCTGCCGCTGGCCGCGGCGGGGCTGCTCAACCCGATGCTCGCCGGTGCGGCGATGGCGTTCTCGAGCGTCTTCGTGGTGACCAACAGCCTCCGGCTGCGGGGGTTCCGCTCCTCGGTCGCCTGAGCGGTGCGTGAGGCAGGTTCTGCGCTCCCGAAAACTGCCTCACCCGCCGCTCGCCACGCCGCCGCCTCTTCAGCGGTGCGTGGAGCAGGTTCTGCGCTTTCAAAACCTGCCTCATGCACCGCTGACCGCTTCGCCGCCTCTCCAGCGGTGCGTGAGGCATGTTTCGCGCCTCAAGAACCTGCCTCACCCACCGCTCGCCACGCCGCCGCCTCTTCAGCGGTGCGTGAGGCAGGTTTCGCGCCTCCGAAAACTGCCTCACCCACCGCTCGCCACGCCGCGTTCCCCCGGCGGTGCGTGAGGCAGGTTTCGCACCTCAAGAACCTGCCTCACCCACCGCCGCCGGGGGCGGAGGGTCGGCGCGGGGCAGCCCGCCGCGAGGCGTCTGGGACAATCGGCCCTCGTGGACGGACCCCTGCCCCTCGCGCTGCTCGTCGGCTCCCTGCTGTTCGCGGCGGTCGTGCTGGTCTACGTCGTGCTCGACCGCACGCCCGACTGGGGCCTGCTCGGGCTCGCCGGCGTGGTCGAGGCGGCGACGCTGGTGCTGCTGGTGGTCGCCGCGGTGCAGGTGGGCGGCGTGGACCTCTCCGGAGGCGCGGTCGTCACCCTGTTCGGCTACCTGCTGGCCGGTCTGGTGCTGCTGCCCATCGGCTTCGTGTGGTCGCTGGCCGAGCGGAGCCGCGGCGCGACCGCGGTGCTGCTGGTCGCCGGACTCGCGCAGGCCTTCGTCGTGCTGCGCGTCATGCAGGTCTGGCCGTCATGAGGACGAACCCTTCCACCCGCACAGGCGCCGGCCGCGCCCTCGTCACCGTCTACGGCGTGTTCGCGCTCGCCGCGACCGCGCGCTCGCTCGTCCAGCTGCTCACCAAGGCCGACGAGGCGCCCCTGGCGTACGCGCTCTCGGCCGTCGCCGGGCTCGTGTACGTCGCGGCCACGATCGGCCTCGCCGAGCTCGGTCCCAACCCGCGCCGGCTGGCGTGGGCCGCGGTGGGCTTCGAGCTCGTCGGCGTGCTGACCGTCGGCACGCTCACGGTCCTGGACCCCGAGCTCTTCCCCGACCAGACGGTGTGGTCGGCGTACGGCGCCGGCTACGGCTGGCTGCCCCTGGTGCTCCCCTTCGCCGGCATCGCGTGGCTGTGGCACACGCGGCCGCGGCCCTGAGGCGGCGCCAGGCGCCGAACCGGATCCACTCCTCTCGGAGACCGCCTCGAGGGACCCGTCCACGACCCGGATCGCGGTCTGCTCGTCGATCGCGTACGCCGGTCCGCCGACCCGGCTGCCCACCGCTCCGCCTCGGACGGCGAGTTCTCCGGGAACGCGCCGAGGTGGGGGAGGACCGAGAAGTCGACGACGCTGAGGGTGCAGTCGTCCGGCGCCGCCGGCCGCCCGACCGCCGAGGTCAGTGGCTCTCCGGCGGCAGGTGCTTCTTCATCAGCCGCCGGACCCGCTTCTGCTTGCGGTCGGGGATCATCGAGCGCATCTCCTCCAGCTTGCCGAAGCACAGCAGCCGGTCCTCGCCCTCGAGCACGGTCTTGTTGCGGGGGTTCGGGATGACGTGGGTGCCGCGGTGCAGCGTCAGCACGGTGATGTCGCGCTCGTCGAGGCCGGACTCGCCGAGCCTCTTGCCGACCATCTCCGAGCCGGCGTGCACGACGATCTCGGCCACGCCGTAGCCGGTCGACACCGTCAGCCGCTGGCGTACGTCGATGTCGGGGAAGGCGACCTGGTTAGCCATGTAGTCGACGATCGCGCCGGCGACGTCGAGCCTGGTCGCGGTCTCGATGCCCTCGAGCCCGGGCGAGGAGTTCACCTCCATCACCTGCGGGCCCTTGCGGCCCTCCAGCATGTCGACGCCGGCGACCCGGAGCCCCATGATCTGCGCGGACCGCACGGCGACGCGCTCGAACTCCTCGTCGAGCTCGACCGCCTCCACGCTGCCGCCGCGGTGGACGTTGGAGCGGAACTCGTCTCCCTGTGCGACCCGGCGCATGGCCGCCACCACCCGGTCGCCGACCACCAGCGCGCGGATGTCGCGGCCCTTGCTCTCCTTGACGAACCGCTGGATGAGCACGTTCTGCCTGGTGCTCTGCAGCGTCTCGATGATGGCCTCGGCGACCTTGAGGGTCGGCGCCAGGATCACGCCGATGCCCTGCGTGCCCTCGAGCAGCTTGATCACCACCGGGGCGCCGCCGACCCGCTCGATCGCCGGGATCACGTCGGCGCGGTCGCGCACGAACGTCGTGGCCGGCATCGGGATCTTGTGGCGCGACAGGATCTGCGTGGCGCGCAGCTTGTCGCGGCTGTTGGCGATGCCGTAGCTGGTGTTGGGCGTGTAGACGTCCATCTGCTCGAACTGGCGCACCACGGCGGTGCCGAAGTAGGTGATCGAGTTGCCGATGCGCGGCAGCACGGCGTCGTACGTCGAGAGCTGCTTGCCGCGGAACAGCAGGTCGGGCTCGTCGCCGGACAGGTCGATGCCGAAGCGCAGCGTGTTGAGCACCTTCACGTCGTGGCCACGGTCGAGGGCTGCCGTCCGGAGCCGCTGGGTGCTGTAGGAGCGCGGGGCGCGGGAGAGGATGGCGAGCTTCACGGGCGTCATACAAGCACGCCCCCTCCTGGTCCGGACCACCTGACAAGATGGGCCCGTGTCGTCCCCCGAGCCGCCCGAGCCGCCCGAGCAGCCGGCGCAGCCGCACGTCGTCGTCGGGTGGCGTGAGTGGGTGGCGCTGCCGCAGGCCGGCCTGCCGTGGGTGAAGGCCAAGATCGACACCGGGGCCCGGTCGTCCTCCATCCACGCCTTCGACCTCGAGTCGTTCGACCGCGACGGCGAGGAGTGGGTGCGCTTCTCGATCCACCCCTGGCAGCGCTCCGACGAGGACCACGTCGAGCTCGCCCTGCCCGTGCTCGACCGCCGGGAGGTGCGCTCGAGCAACGGCCAGGCGGAGGAGCGGTACGCCGTCGCGCTGGACGTGACGCTCGCCGGGCGCACCGTCACCACCGAGATGACGTTGAGCAACCGGGACGAGATGGGCTTCCGGATGCTGATCGGGCGCGAGGCGCTCGAGCGCGGGTTCCTCGTCGACGCGTCGCGCTCCTACGCCGGCGGCCGGCCGCGCCGGTCCGTGCGGCGGAAGAACTGGGGGAAGTAGTGGCGCGCGAGTCGTTCGCCATCGGGGGCGTGAGGATCCGCTCCGGGACCGCGCGCGCCCTGGAGCTGCCCATCACGCGGCTCGTCACCGGCGCCGACGTCACCCTGCCGGTCCGCGTGGTGCACGGACGAGAGGACGGGCCGAGCGTGTGGATCGACGCGGCGATCCACGGCGACGAGGTCGCCGGCGTCGAGGTGGTGCGGCAGGTGATGGCCGGCCTCGACCCCAAGAGCTTCCGCGGCACCCTGGTCGCGGTGCCGATCGTCAACGTGCTCGGGTTCATGACCGGCGACCGCTACCTGCCCGACCGGCGCGACCTCAACCGCTCCTTCCCCGGCTCCGCGCGGGGCTCGCTCGCGAGCCGCATCGCCCACCTGTTCATGCGCGAGATCGTGGCGGGCTGCGAGGTGGGCATCGACCTCCACACCGGCTCCGACCGGCGCAGCAACCTGCCGCAGGTCCGCGCCGACCTCGACGACCCGCGCACCCGCGAGCTCGCCGCCGCCTTCGGGGCGCCGGTCATGCTGCACGCCCGGATCCGCGACGGCTCCCTGCGCCATGCCGCCCGGGAGCAGGGCGCGAAGGTGCTGCTCTACGAGGCCGGCGAGCCGCTGCGGTTCGACGACTACGCCGTGCAGGCCGGCGTCCTCGGCGTACGCCGGGTGCTGGCCGCGCTGGGCATGACCGAGGCCGTCGACGAGCCCCCCGTCGAGCCGAGCCTGGAGTGCCGCGCCAGCGGCTGGGTGCGCGCGCGGCGCACCGGGATCCTCCACCTCGACGCTCAGCTGGGCCAGAAGGTGAGCGACGGGGAGCGCCTGGGCACGCTGTTCGACTCCTTCGGCAAGACGCTGCGGGCGGTCTACGCCAACCGCGACGGCATCGTGATCGGCCGCACCGAGGCGCCGCTCGTGAACTCCGGCGACGCCGTGGTGCACATCGCCGAGTGAGCGGCCCGGCGCGTTTGGTTGAGTGCGCGACATGGTCTTCGACGCTCCTGCCTTCGACGTGGCGGCCTTCCGCGCCGGGTTCCCGTCCCTCGACTCGGGCATCGCCCACTTCGACAACCCGGGCGGCACCCAGACACCACGCGTGGTCGGCGACGCGATCGCCCGGACCCTGACCGGGCCGCTCTCGCAGCGCGGCGCCGCGACGCTGAGCCAGCGCAACGCCGAGGACGCCGTCGCCGGGTTCCGCTCGGCGGTCGCCGACCTCGTCGGCGGCGACCCACGCGGTGTCGTGCACGGTCGGAGCGCCACCGCGCTGACGTACGACGTCTCCCGCACGCTCGCGGCGACGTGGGCCGCCGGCGACGAGGTGGTCGTCAGCGAGCTGGACCACGACGCCAACGTGCGGCCGTGGGTCCAGGCGGCCGAGCGCGTCGGGGCGAGCGTCCGGTGGCTCCGGCTCGACCCCGCGACCGGCGAGCTCGACCTCTCCTCCCTCGACGTCATCGGCGAACGCACCCGGCTGGTCGCCCTGACGGCTGCCTCCAACCTGCTCGGCACGCGGCCGCCGGTGGCGACCGTCGCCGCCCGGGCGCACGAGGTGGGCGCGCTGGTCCACGTCGACGCGGTGCACCACGCCGCGCACGCGGCTCCGGACGTCGCCGCGATGGGGGCCGACCTGCTGGTCTGCTCGCCCTACAAGTTCTTCGGTCCCCACTGCGGCGCCCTCGTCGCCGACCCCGCGCTCCTCGAGACGCTGCGGCCGGACAAGCTGGTGCCGTCGAGCGACGCAGTCCCCGAACGGTTCGAGCTCGGGACGCTGCCCTACGAGCTGCTCGCCGGGACGACCGCCGCGGTCGACCTCATCGCCTCTCTCGGCTCCGGTGCCTCCCGACGGGAGCGGCTGGTCTCCGCAGCAGGCCTGATCGCGGCGCACGAGCTGCGGCTGCGGGAGCGGATCGAGGAGGCGCTGGGCTCGCTCGGCGACCACCTGACCCTCCACTCGCGGGCGGCCGACCGGACGTCCACGCTGTTCCTCACCTTCCACGAGCGCCGGCCCGTGGACGCGTACGAGCACCTCGCGAAGCGCGACGTCCTCGTGCCCGCTGGCACGTTCTACGCCCACGAGACGTTCCGGGCGCTGCGGCTGCCGGTCGACGCCGGCCTGCGGATCGGGCTGGCGGCCTACAACGACGACAGCGACGTCGACCGGCTGCTCGACGGGCTGACCGACTTCCTCGGGGCCTGAGGCGGCGGGGTCCGGCTCAGCCGCGCCGCCACCCGTACGTCCGGGTGCGGGCGCCCGCGCGGAACCCGATCCGGCGGTGGAGCCGCCCCGGCGCGGGGTAGCCGTCGTCCCCGCGCGGGCCGGTCACGACGTGGTCCAGGCCGGGGTCGTAGGGCGCGAGCGTCATGAGCCCGCTCATACCCCGCGGCGGTGACCCGGGACGTGGCCGACCAGGCGGCACGGTGGACCGCCGCCCGGCGCTCGTGCTCGACGTCGAGCCGCACGAGGGTCATGACCGCACTGTGGCACCGCGCGGGGGGACGCGCGCGGGCTCCGCGCGCCGTCAGCCGTCGTGGACCTGCTCGGCCACCTCCTCCGAGGCGAGGCCCTGCTCGTGGGCGCGCGAGTCCACGCCGTCGGCGTCGACCATGTCGCCGACGGTCGCGTTGCCCGTGGGCTCGGCGTCGAGGGCGGCCTGGCGCTCCTCGTCGCTGACCCGCTCGCCGGCGGTCGGGAACGCCGACTCCTCGGGGTGCGGGGCGTAGGGGTCGGGCTCGGTGCGGTCGTCGCTGGTCATGGTCCGACCGTACGCCGCCGGCGCTCCTCCACAATGGACGGGTGGACGGCGAGGCTCACTGGGTGCTCCACGTCGACATGGACCAGTTCCTCGTCGCCGTGGAGCTGCTGCGCCGTCCCGAGCTCGTCGGCCTTCCGGTCGTGGTCGGCGGCCGCGGCGACCCGACCGAGCGCGCGGTGGTGTCGACGGCGTCCTACGAGGCCCGCGCGCGCGGCGTGCGCAGCGGCCTCGCGCTCAAGCTCGCGAAGCGGCGCTGCCCCGACGCGGTCTTCCTCCCGGTGGACTTCCCGGTCTACGAGGAGGCCTCTGCGCGCGTGATGGAGACGCTGCGGTCCCTCCCCGGCGCGGTGGTCGAGGTGCTCGGGTGGGACGAGGCGTTCGTCGGCATCGAGACCGACGACCCGCTCACCACGGCCCGGGCGATCCAGGCGGCGGTGCTCGAGGCGACCGGGCTGCACTGCTCGGTCGGCATCGGCGACACGCTGGTGCGCGCCAAGATCGCCACCGACTTCGGCAAGCCGCAGGGCACCTTCCTGCTCACCCGCGACAACTGGATGGAGGTCATGGGCGACCGGCCGACGACCGCGCTGTGGGGGGTCGGCACCCGGATCGGGGCCCGCCTGCAGTCGATCGGGATACGCACGGTCGCCGACCTGGCCCGCGCCGACGAGGCCGCCCTCGTCGCGGAGTTCGGGCCGTCCAACGGACCGCACCTCGGCCGGCTCGGTCGCGGCGGCGGACGCGCGAAGCCCGACGACACGCCGTGGGTCGCGCGCGCCCACGGCCGCGAGACGACCTACCAGGCCGACCTCACCACGCCCGTGGAGGTCCGCGAGGCGCTGCGTGAGCTCGCCGAGCGGGTCGTCGACGACGTCCGCGCCGAGGAGCGCCCGGTGCAGCGGGTGCACCTCAAGGTCCGCTTCGTCCCCTTCTTCACCGTCACCCGCATCCGCAAGCTGCCCGAGCCCACGTACGACGTCGAGGTGATCGCCCGGACGGCCTTCGAGCTGTTCCTCGCCCTCGACGACGTCCGCCCGGTGCGGCTGCTCGGCGTGCGCGGTGAGATGGTGCCGCCCGACGGCGGCTACTGACGGCTACCGCCAGCAGCGACAGACCGGCCGCCGAGGCGCGCCGCGCTGGCGTCCGGGGGTCGGTGGCCGTGAGCCGGTCACGACCGGAGCCGCGGCGCCGCCGCGGGTGCGGCGCGCCGCCGCGCTACTCGGTCGCGATGGCGTCGAGCACCTTCATCCGCGAGGCGCGGACGGCCGGGACGATCGCCGCGAGCACGCCGAACACCACGGCGACGACCAGGAACACCACGAGGGAGCCGAACGGGATCGCCAGCACCGTGAGGTCCTCCGCGAGCGACTGGCGCAGCGCGACGCCGACCAGCAGTCCGACGACCAGCCCCAGCACGGCGCCGAGCACCGCGATGGCGATCGACTCCAGCGTGATCATCCGGCGCAGCCGGCGACGCGACAGTCCGACCGCGCGGAGCAGGCCCACCTCGCGCGTGCGCTCGATGACGCTCAGACCGAGCGTGTTGACGATGCCGATGACCGCGATGATCACGGCCAGCGCGAGGAGCCCGTAGATCATGAACAGCAGCTGGTTGACCTGCTGCTTGATGAGCTCGGCGAAGCCCTCCTTGTCCTGCACCGTGACGATCGGGGTGTCCGCGACGACCTCGTCGAGGGCCTCGTGCACCTCGTCGACGTCCGCGGACTCGGTGACGTTGACGCTGAGCATGCTGTCGGTGCGGCGCAGTCCGGCCTCCTCCAGGACGCTGATGGGAAGCGTGACGCCGTTGGTGATCGGCGTGTCCTCGAAGATCCCGACGACCTCGAGGTCGACGACCTCGCCCCCGGGGAGCGCGACCGGCACCTCGGAGCCCACCTCGGCGTCGAGCTCGGCGGCGCTGCTGGCGCTGAGGATCGTCTGCTCACCCGACATCTGCTGGGTCCCGCGGCGCATCTCGAGCTCGTAGATCTCCGCGAAGGCCTCGTCGACCCCCATCACGAAGCCCTGGTCCTGCTTCACCATCGCCACCGAGCCCTGCATCCGCGAGACGGTCTCGACGCCGTCGACCGCCGCGATCTCGTCGCCGATGGTCGTCGAGAACCCCTGGAAGGTCGGCGACTGCACCAGGAAGTCGCTGCGGAACTCCTTGTCGACGAGCTCGTCGTTGGTGGCGCTCAGCGAGGACGCCAGCACGCCGACGGCGGACACCACGGCGAGGCCGATCATCAGCGCGGAGGCGGTCGCGCCCGTACGACGGGGGTTGCGCAGCGCGTTCTCCCCGGCGAGCTTGCCGGTGGTGCCGAACACGCGACCGAACACCGTCCGGCAGGCCAGCAGCACCGGGTGCCCCAGCACGGGGGCGAGCACCGCGACAGTGATCACCCAGATCACCGCGCCGGCGCCGATCCAGGCGGCGTCGGCACCCGGCGCACCCAGCAGGCCGGCGCCGATGAGGGCGGCACCCACGAGGAGCGCGAGGCTGCCCAGCACGATCCGTCGGCGGCCGAGCGCCTTCTCCTGCACGGTCAGGTCGTCGCGCAGGGCGGCCACCGGCGGGACCTTCGCCGCGCGGCGCGCGGGCACGAAGGCCGCCACCATGGTCACCCCGATCCCCACCGCGAAGGCGGCCACGACGGTCGAGGTCGTGAGCACCAGGACGTCGCCGGCGATGTCGAGGCCCTGGGCGCGGAAGATCGCGGCGAGGCCGCGCGAGAGGCCGAGACCGAGCAGCAGCCCGAGGGCGGAGCCCAGCAGGGCCATCAGGAACGCCTCGACGAGCACCGACCGCGTCACCTGGCGCCGGCTGGCGCCGAGGGCGCGCAGGAGGGCGGACTCGCGGACCCGCTGCGAGACCAGGATGGAGAAGGTGTTGAAGATGATGAAGGCACCGACGACGATCGCGATTACCGCGAAGGCGATGAGGAAGTAGCCGATGAGGTCGAGCAGCTGGCCGATCTGCTCGTCGGACTCGTCGATGACCTGCTGCCCCGTGACCGCGGTGAAGCCGTCGGGCAGGACCGTCCTCGCCGCGTCGGCGAGCTCGGTCTGCGAGACGCCGTCGGCGGCGGTCAGGGTGACCGTCGTGTAGGCGTCCGCGCCGTCGAGGAAGGCCTCCTGCGCCTGGCTCGTCTCCAGCAGCGCGAGGGTGGCGCCGGCGGTGCCGCCGCCGTTGAAGTTCGACGTGCCGACCAGCTCGAAGGTGCGGCGCTGCTCACCGGTCGGCATCAGGAGGGTGACCTCGTCGCCGATCTCGTACCCCCCGCGCTCGGCGGAGGACACGTCGAGGTTGATCTCGCCGGGCCGCTCCGGCCAGGCCCCCTCCTCCAGGATCAGCACCGGCTCGCCCTGGACGTTGACGCTGTCGTAGTAGTTGAAGACCAGGGTCGGCGCACCCGTGCCGCCGACCAGCTTGCCGTCCTCGTCGAGGAGGTTGGCCCCGACGCCGTCGACGGAGCCGTCGGCCGCGGCGACCTCGGGCAGCGCCCGGAGCCGCTCGACGACCTCCGGCTCGACGAGGTTGGTGGTGCCGGCACCGGAGGCCTGGAAGGACACCTCGCCCTCGGTGCGCACGACCGCGTCGGAGGTGGAGCCCTCGATGATGTTGTCGAACGTCGCACCCAGGCCGTGGCTGAACGTGAGCACGCCGGCCAGGAACCCGATGCCCAGCACGATGGCCAGGGTGCTCATCACCAGCCGGACCTTGCGTGCGACCAGGTTGCGCCACGTGAGGCGGAGCACCGGCTCAGCCCGCCTTGCGCGCGGAGGCGTCGTGCAGGCGCCCCATGCGCTCGAGGATCGCGTCGCGGTCGGGGTCGCGCAGCTCGTCGACGATGCGGCCGTCGGCGAGGAAGAGCACGCGGTCGGTGTACGACGCCGCCACCGGGTCGTGGGTCACCATCACGACCGTCTGGCCGAACTCGTCGACGCTGCGGCGCAGGAAGCCGAGCACCTCCGCCGAGCTGGTCGAGTCGAGGTTGCCGGTCGGCTCGTCGGCGAAGACGATCGACGGCCGGCTGACCAGCGCGCGGGCGCAGGCCACCCGCTGCTGCTGGCCGCCCGACATCTCGCTGGGCCGGTGGCCCAGGCGCGGCCGGAGCCCGACCGCGTCGATGACCGCGTCGAACCACTCCTGGTCGGCCTTCCTCCCGGCCAGGTCGAGGGGCAGCAGGATGTTCTCCCGAGCGGTCAGGGTGGGCACGAGGTTGAAGGCCTGGAAGACGAACCCGATCCGGTCGCGGCGCAGGGTCGTCAGCGCCTTGTCCTTCAGGCTGCCGAGCGAGGTGCCCGCGACGACCGCCTCGCCCGAGGTCGGCGTGTCCAGCGCCGCCAGGCAGTGCATCAACGTCGACTTGCCGGAGCCCGACGGACCCATGATCGCGGTGAACTCGCCGCTCATCAGGTCGACCGTCACCCCGTCCAGCGCCCGTACCTCCGCCTCCTGCGCCCCGTAGGTCTTCACCAGGTCCCGAGCGCTCGCCGCGACGCCGCGCGTCGCCTCCCCCGTCGCGTGTCCAGTCATGCGGCAAGTCTGGCAGCGGGCTCCGACGCCCTGCCATGGGATAAGACCCGCAGGCGACCCTGACATCTGTCAGGGACGCACCGGGCGCGCACCGGGCGCGCACCGGGGGCGCCCGTCGACGTACCGGGGGCGGACCGCCGGTCGGGGCAGGGCCGGCGAGGCCCTAGGTTGTCGGGCGTGGGAGACGTCGCGGCCGGGCTGCTGACCGGGCTGTCCCTCATCGTGGCGATCGGGGCGCAGAACGCCTTCGTGCTGCGCCAGGGCCTGCGCCGCAGCCACGTCGGCCTGGTCGTCGCGGTCTGCGCGGTCTCCGACCTCGTGCTCATCCTGGCCGGCGTCACCGGCATCGGCGTGGTGGTGGACCGCGCGCCGTGGGCCGTCGAGGTCGTGCGCTGGCTCGGCGTCGCGTTCCTCACCGTCTACGGCGTCGGCTCGCTGCTGCGCGCCCGCCGGCCGCAGGTGCTCGCCGTCGGCGAGGGCGCCGTCGAGTCGCGGCGCGGCGTGCTCGCCCGGGCGGTCGCCCTGACCTGGCTCAACCCGCACGTCTACCTCGACACCGTGCTGCTGCTGGGCTCGATCGCGGGCACGCACGGGGACCCCGGTCGCTGGTGGTTCGCGGTGGGCGCGGGCGTGGCGAGCATCCTCTGGTTCGCGGGGCTCGGGTACGGCGCGCGCCTGGCCGCACCGCGGCTCGCGAGCCCCCGAGCGTGGCAGGTGCTCGACGTGCTGATCGGCCTCGTGATGCTGGCGATCGCCGTACGCCTCGCGCTCGGCTGACCGCTCCCCTCCCCCCGGCCCCCGCGGGGGTAGTCCACCGGGAAACGGTCGTCGGGGGCGCGTCGCGGCAGCCGTTCTCCGGTGGACTACCGCAGCTAGCGGCGGCAGGCCCCTCGGCCCACAGGCGGTAGGCCCCCTCGGCCACAGGCGGTAGTCCACCGGGAAACGGTCGTCGGGGGCGCGTCGCGGCAGCCGTTGCCCGGTGGACTACCGCACCTGGCGACGGCTGGCGGCGGTGGGCCAGCGATGGGCGGCGGCCCGTCAGTCGGCGTCGGGGGCGGACGCGGCGTCGCGGGCGACGGCCTCCTCGTGGCGCCGGTGCAGCCGCTCGCGGATCTCCGCCGCGTCGTAGTGGCGGCGTACGCGCTCGTCGCGGGCGACGGCCGCGCCCGTGGCCACCCCGGCGAGGATCCCGGCGAGGCCGAGCCACTTCCATCCCTGCACGGGCCGAGCCTAGACGCGTCGTGCGGCAGACTGCCACGCATGGCAACGCCCCTGACCCTCGACGAGGCGGTCGACCTCACCCGCAGCGGCGACATCTGGTTGTTCCGGGGCCGCCGGGCGCCGGACCGCGCGATCCGGGCCGTCACGAACTCGCCGGTCAACCACGTCGGCATGGCCGTCGTCGTCGACGACCTGCCGCCCCTGATCTTCCACGCCGAGCTGGGCAAGAAGCAGGTGGACATGTGGACCGGGGCCAACCACCGCGGCGTGCAGCTGCACGACCTGCGCGAGGCGGTCGCGCGGTGGCAGGGGGAGTACGCCCAGGACGCGTGGTTCCGCCAGCTCGAGCCCGAGATCGGGCGGGACGAGGAGGACGGCATGCTGCGGGCCATCGCCCGGCTCGACGGCGTGTCGTTCCCGAGCCTTACCCGGCTCGGCGCGCGCTGGCTGCGCGGCCGGGACGCCTACGTGCCGCGGCGCAAGCGCGGCCACCGGGTCACGCCCGAGGCGGCGTTCTGCGCGGAGATCGTCGCGACCTGCTACATCGAGATGGGCATCCTGCGCGACGACCGGCGGGCCACCTGGTACGACCCCGGCACGTTCTGGAGCGGCGACTACCTGCCGATCTCCTCCGGCTGGAGCCTCGGCACGGAGGTCGCGGTCAGCCGCTGACGGCCCGGGCCAACCGGTCCGCGACCACCCGCACGGCGGCACGCAGCTCGTCGCCGCCCACCACCGTGAACGGGATCGGCACGTGCGCCAGCCACTCGCCGGCGTACGCCTCGGGGTTGCTGGTGCTGCCCACGAGCTCGCAGCGGCCGTCGGACAGCTCGCGCAGGTCGCCGAGCGTGGGGCGCACCCACGGCCGGACCTCCGCGAGGGGCGCGTCGAAGACCACGTGGGTGTCGTGCTCCCAGCCCTTGCCGAGGTTCGCCTCGAGCGCGGCCGCCGGGTCGAGGTCGGCCGGCACCTCGAAGACCCCGTCGAGCCGGGTGACCTCGGTGATGCGGTCGATCCGGAAGGTGCGCAGCGCGTCGGCGTGGTGCGAGTGGCACAGCAGGTACCACCGGCCGTAGCGCACCACGACCGACCACGGGTCGACCTCGAAGGTGCGCGCGTTGCCGGCCGCCGTGCGGTAGCCGACCCGCACCCGGCGCTGCGCCGCGACGGCGGCGACGAGCTCGCTGGTCACCTCAGGGTCGGGCCGGGCCGGGTGCCGCTGCGGCACCGCCCGGGCCGTCTCCCGCAGCGCGACCGCCTGCCGCGCGACGTTCGTCGGCAGCACCCGCAGGATCTTGCCGAGCGCCGAGCCGACCGGGTCCTCGGGGTCGGCCACCGCGTGCTGGGAGTCCAGCGCCGCCATCACCAGGCCGAGCGCCTCGGTCGCGGAGAAGACGAGCGGCGGCAGCCGCAAGCCGCGTCCGAGCGTGTAGCCGCCGTACGGACCGCGCGTGGACTCCACCGGGATGTCGGCCTCCCGCAGGATCGCCACGTAGCGGCGAGCCGCCCGCTCGGTCACCCCGAGGCGCTGGGCCAGCTCCGCGGCTGTGGTGCCGGGACGGCCCTGGAGCACGTCGAGGGCACGCAACGCCCTGGCTGTGGGGCTGGTCGGGCTCATGCACAGATCCTGCCACCGGTTCCGGACGCGGACCGTCCGGAATGCTCCCTAAGGTCGGTGTCGGGATCGGTGCTGCCGACCCCGCCATCCCATCACCACCGAAGGAGAACCCATGGACATCGTGCTCGTCGCCGGACTCTGGCTCGACGGATCGGCGTGGGACGCCGTGCTGCCCGAGCTCGAGCGGCTCGGCCACCGCGGCATCCCCCTGACGCTGCCCGGCCAGGGCGACGGCGCGACCTCGTCGACGTACGACGACCAGGCGGCGGCCGTGGCCGCGGCGGTCGACGCCGCCGACGGGTCGCCGCTCGTCGTGGGTCACTCCGCCGCGTGCACCCTCGCCTGGGTGGCGGCCGACCGGCGCCCGGAAGCCGTCACCGGCGCGGTGCTCATCGGCGGCTTCCCGGCCACCGAGGGCAGCACGTACGCCGACTTCTTCGAGCCGGCCGGCGAGAGCGTCCCCTTCCCCGGCTGGGAGCCGTTCGCCGGGCCCGACTCCGACGACATGTCACCCGAGCTCAAGGCCGAGGTCGCCGCCGGCGCCCATCCGGTCCCGGTCGGCGTCACCAAGGGCGTCGTGCACTGGACCGACGAGCGCCGCCACGGCGTGCCGCTCACGCTGGTCTGCCCGGAGTTCAGCCCGGCCCAGGCGCAGGAGTGGATCGCGTCCGGTGACGTGCCCGAGCTCGCCGCCGCGACCGCCCTGGAGCTCGTCGACATCGACTCGGGCCACTGGCCGATGTACACCCAGCCGGCCGCCCTCGCGTCACTGCTGGACGAGGCGACACGCCGCTGAGCCGCTGCTCAGTCGAGCAGCTCCTCGGGACCGGCCGCCATCGTCGGCATGTCGGCCGGCGCCCGGTCCGCGGGTCGGACCGCCTCGAGCGGCGTCGGCGGCGTCATAGGGGTGATCGGCAGGACGACGTACCCGCTCGGGACCCCGGCGGCCAGGTCGACGTCGAGGTCGACCAGCTCGGCCGGCGCCACGCCCAGCATCACCGCGACCGTGAGGGCGTTGTCGGGCCGGTCGGCGGGGTCCTTCTGCAGCAGCGCCGCCACGACCTCTCGCAGGTCCTCGGGCACGTCGTCGCCCAGCGGCGGCGGCGGCTCGTTGACGTGGCACATCGCCGTCGCGATCGGGGTGCCGCGGTCGAAGGGGCGCTGCCCGGTGAGCATCTCGTGCCCGACGACGCCGAGGGCGTAGAGGTCGCTGGCCCCCGTGGCGCGCTCGCCGACGGCCTGCTCGGGGCTGATGTAGTTGGGGGTGCCGAGCATCTCGCCCACCCGCGTGTGGCCGATGGCGTCGATCGCCCGGGCGATGCCGAAGTCGGTCAGCTTCACCAGTCCGTCCTCGCGCACCAGGATGTTCGCCGGCTTCACGTCGCGGTGGACCACTCCCGCCTCGTGGGCGGTGCCCAGCGCGAGGGCCGCCTGGCCGAGGATCGAGCGCACGGTGTCGGGCGGCATGGCCCCGTGCTCGCGGATCAGCGCGGAGAGCGGCAGGCCCGGCACGAGCTCCATCACCAGGTAGGAGAGGTGGTCGTCCTCGCCGTAGTCGAACACGGTGGTGATGTTGGCGTGCAGCAGCGCGGCCGAGTGGAGCGCCTCGTCGCGGAAGCGCTGGGCGAAGATCTCCTCGTTGTCCGGGTCGGGGCGCATCACCTTCACCGCGACGTCGCGCTGGAGCACGTCGTCGAGGGCACGCCACACGTCGGCCATGCCGCCGGACGCGATGCGCTCCTGCAGCACGTAGCGGTCCCCGAGACGGAGTCCTTCCACGAGCCTGTGCATCGGGCTGTGCCCCACTTCCCTCGGAATCGGTGCAGATGACCGCACCAGCCGGTGATGCTACGCCGCCTCCTCGCCATCCCGCTCGTCGTACCCCCCTGCGGGTGACCGCTTGACAACGTACAACCACTCGGTTGTATGTTTGTCCTGTGAACGAGACGGACGAGGACCGGGCCGATGCCTGGTTCCACGCGCTCGCCGACCGGACCCGGCGCGACATCCTGCGTCGCGTGCTGGCCGGGGAGCACTCCGTCTCCACCTTGGCGCGGAGCTACGACATGAGCTTCGCCGCCGTCCAGAAGCACGTCGCCGTGCTGGAGCGGGCGGGCCTGCTGACCAAGCGTCGCCAGGGACGCGAGGCCCTGGCGAGCGGCGACGTGGAGGCGGTGCGGTCGGTGGGCGCCATGCTCACCGAGCTCGAGGCGCTCTGGCGCGGCCGCATCGCGCGGATGGACGAGCTCTTCGCCACGGACCCCGACCCCCAGCAGTAGCACCCACTCACCGGAGGATCACCGCCATGCCCGTCACCGACGTCCAGCACGACCTCGACGCCCTCACCCTGACCATCACCGCCGACTTCGCCGCGCCGGTCGAGCGGGTCTGGCAGGTGTACGCCGACCCGCGCCAGCTCGAGCGCGTCTGGGGCCCGCCCGGGTGGCCGGCCACCTTCGTCGACCACGACCTGTCGGAGGGCGGCCGGATGACCTACTACATGACCGGTCCCGAGGGGGAGAAGTACTACTCCTACTGGAACGTCGTCGAGGTCCACGAGCCGCACCGCTTCGACTTCAAGGACGGCTTCGCCCTCGACGAGACCTTCGCGCCCAACACCGAGATGCCCGAGTCGTTCAACACCTACAACTTCTCCGGCACCGCCGACGGCACCCGCGCGACGTTCATCGCGACCTACGGCTCGGCCGAGGCGCTGCAGCAGGTGCTCGACATGGGTGCCGTCGAGGGCTCGACGCAGGCCATCAACCAGATCGACGACCTCCTCGCCTCCTGACCACGCTCGTCCCCCACCTCTCCAGACCCCGACCCGGAAGGCTGCACCCATGCGACCCATCGTCGTGACCGAGTTCATCACCCTCGACGGCATCGTCGACTCCCCCGGCGGCGGGGACCACCCCCACGCCGGCTGGACGTTCAAGGACGTCCCCTTCGAGGAGGCGGCGTACGAGATCAAGGGCCGCGAGACCGACCAGGCCAGCGCGCTGCTGCTGGGCCGCCGCTCCTACGACGAGTTCGCGCCCGTGTGGCCCTCGATGGAGGAGTTCACGACCTACAACGCCATGCCGAAGTACGTCGTCTCCACGACGCTCGCCGGCGACACCGCTCCCTGGGGCGACGGCGAGGTCGCGGTGCTGCGCTCGATCGACGACGTCGCCGCCCTGCGGGAGACCGACGGCGGCGAGATCCACGTCCACGGCAGCGCCACGCTCGCGCAGGGCCTCGCCCGCGCCGGGCTCGTCGACCGCTACCACCTCCTGGTCTTCCCGCTCCTGCTCGGCGGCGGCAAGAAGCTCTTCGGGGAGGGCGACAAGACGTCGCTGCGGCTCACCGAGCACGTGGCGTACGCCAACGGCATCACCCTCCAGGTCTACGAGGTCGCCCGATGAGGTCCCGCTGAGGATCCGCTGAGGTCCCACGCCGACGAGGTCCCGCGCCGACGAAGCCCCGGGTAACGCCACGAAACGTGCACTACCGCCTCCACCGGTGGGGGCGGGAGTGCACGTTTCGTGGCGTTACCCGGGCGGCGGGTGGGACGGCGGGGCGCGGCGGGTGGGACGGCGGGACGCGGGCGCGTCCGGGACCGGCGGGACCGGCGGAGCGGCGAGCTGCGTTCTGCCAGACTCGGCGGGTGGAGCTCGCCCTACTGCTGGTCTCGATGGCGGCCGTCGTCCTGGCGGCCACCGCGGTCAGCGACCGCCTGCACGTCCCGGCGCCGCTCCTCCTGGTCGCGGTCGGCGCCGCGGTGGCGTACGTCCCGGGCGTGCCGACCATCCACCTCGAGGCCGAGGTCGTCCTGCTCGGCCTGCTGCCGCCCCTGCTGTACGCCGCTGCGATCCAGACCTCGCTCGTCGACTTCAACGCCAACCGCGGGACCATCCTGCGCCTGTCCGTCCTCCTCGTGGTCGTCACCGCGCTCGCGGTCGCGGTGGTCGTCCACTGGCTGGTGCCGAGCCTGGGCTGGGCCGCGGCCATCGCGATCGGCGCGGTCGTCGCGCCGCCGGACGCCGTCGCCGCCACCGCGGTGGCGCGACGGATCGGGCTGCCCCGCCGGGTCGTGACCATCCTCGAGGGCGAGTCGCTGCTCAACGACGCCACCGCGCTCGTCGCCCTGCGCACCGCGATCGCCGCGCTGTCGGGCGGTGTGGCGCTCGCCGAGGTGGGCATCGACTTCCTCCGCGCGGCTGGCGGCGGGCTCGTCATCGGCGTCGCCTGCTTCCTGCTCGTCGCGTGGCTCCGCAAGCGCGTCACCGACCCCCTGATGGACACCGCCATCTCCTTCCTGACGCCGTTCGCGGCGTTCGTCGCCGCGGAGGAGGTCCACGCCTCGGGGGTGATCTCGGTCGTCGTGGCGGGCCTGCTGCTCGGGCACAAGGCGCCGATCATCCAGACGGCCCAGTCACGCATCACCGAGCGGATCACCTGGCGCACCGTCGCGTTCGTCCTCGAGAACGCCGTCTTCCTCCTCATCGGCCTGCAGCTCGACTGGATCCTCGAGGACGTCAGCGAGTCGACCCTCCCCGCCGGACGGATCATCCTGCTGTGCCTGGCCACCCTCGCCACGGTCGTCGTCGTCCGGGTCGTCTACATGCAGCTCACCTGGTACCTCCGGCGCTCCAACCCGATCCCGGCCAGCTGGACCTTCCTCCTCGGCTGGGCCGGGATGCGCGGCGTCGTCACCCTGGCCGCCGCCTTCGTCATCCCCGAGGACGCCCCGCACCGCGAGGTGCTGCTGCTCGTGGCGTTCAGCGTCGTGGCGGGGACGCTGTTCCTCCAGGGGCTCACGCTGCCGCTCCTCACCCGCATGCTCCACGTCCCGCCCCCCGACCCGGCGGAGGACGCGCTGTCGCGCGCCGCCCTGCTCCAGCAGGCCGCGGACGCGGGCATGAAGAAGCTCGAGGAGCTGGAGTACGACGACCACCACGGCGTCGTCGACCAGATCCGGGCCCGCGTCGACCAGCGCACGTTCGCCGCCTGGGAGCAGCTCGCGACCGCGGACGGCGAGGAGACCCCGTCCGAGCTCTACGCGCGCATCCGCGGCGAGATGATCGACGCCGAGCGGGCCAAGGTGCTGCTGGTGCGCAGCCGGGGCAAGGTGCCCTCCGACGTCGTCAGCCAGGTCCTCGGGATGCTCGACATCGAGGAGTCGATGCTCGACGCCGGGGCCCAGGCGCGCGAGGGCGTCCGGTCCGGGTCGCTCGCCTTCACGGCCGGGCGCTCCTGCGACGACCTCGCCGCGTTCCCCGCGACCGACACGGTGGCCGACCCCGCGTGCGCGACCTGCCTGGCCGACGGCACGAGGTGGGTCTCCCTGCGCCAGTGCCTGGAGTGCGGCCACGTCGGCTGCTGCGACTCCTCGGTCGGCAAGCACGCCACGGCGCACTTCCACGAGACGCTGCACCCCGTCATGCAGTCGGCGCAGCCCGACGAGTCGTGGCGCTGGTGCTACGTGCACAACCTCACCGGCTGAGCCGCACTAGGCTCCTCGGCATGGGCACCCCTGCCATCGTCATCGCCACCGCGAACCACGCGACCGAGCTGGGCGAGGCCTTCGCCCGCTACGAGCGTGAGTACGACGTCCGCCTCGCCGGCGACGAGATCGCCGCCAAGGCCACCGCCAAGGAGCTGATCGGCTCGGGCCACCAGGTCGCGCTCTTCGTCGTCGACAGCGACCAGGACCAGGACGCGCTCTACCACCTGATCGGCGGCACCCGGCAGGCCGTGCCGACCGCGCGACGGCTGATCGTGACGCACGTGAGCCGGTTCCGCGACGACAACCAGACCTTCCGTCACGCCGTCGCGGCCGGGAAGGTCGACGCCCTCCTGCTGATGCCGCAGGGTCCGCGCGACGAGGAGTTCCACCTCGCGGTCGGCGAGCTGCTCAACGAGTGGAACGCCACCGTCGCCGCGCCCGTCGTCGAGAACGTCCGCATCATCACCCCGGAGAAGGACACGCTCGCCCGCGAGCTGCTCGACTACCTCGCCCGCGTCGGCATGCCCGCCGGCGTGCACCACCCCGACAGCGAGGTCGGGCGCGCGGTGATGGAGCAGTGCCCCGAGGAGCACGGCCGCTGGCCGGTCGTCTCCTCCCTCGCCGGCTGGTGCGGCCACTGCCCCGACGTGCGCGCGCTGGCCAACCAGCTCTACGGCCGGCCCGACGACATCGACGTCGACGAGGTGGTCGACCTCGTCGTCGTCGGGGCGGGCCCCGCGGGGCTCGCCGCCAGCGTGTACGCCTCGAGCGAGGGCCTCACGACGGTCTGCCTGGAGGCCGAGGCCATCGGCGGGCAGGCCGGCACCAGCTCGATGATCCGCAACTACCTCGGCTTCCCGCGCGGCATCTCCGGGATGCGGCTGGCCCAGCGCGCCCGCGGGCAGGCGCTGCGCTTCGGCACCCGCTTCTTCACCGGCTGGCCGGCCACCGGCATCTCACCGTGCGAGGACGGCGGCCACCACGTCGTGCACACCGACGGCGGCGACGTGCACACCCGGTCCGTGCTCGTCTCGACCGGCGTCGACTACCGCCGCCTCGGCGTGGAGTCGCTCGAGGAGCTCGTCGGCCGCGGCGTCTACTACGGCGCCGCGATGGCCGCGGCGCGCGAGCTCGCCGGCGACCACGTCGTCATCGTCGGCGGCGGCAACTCCGCCGGGCAGGCGGCGATCCACGCCGCCCGCTTCGCGCAGTCCGTGACGATCGTGGTGCGCCGCCCGGACCTCACGGCCACCATGTCGTCGTACCTCATCGACGAGATCGAGTGGAACCCGCGCATCGAGGTCCGCGGCTGCACCCGCGTCGTCGACGGCGGCCCGGACGACGTCGGGCACCTGGCGTGGTTGACGGTGGAGGACGTCGGGTCGGGCGAGCAGGAGCGCGTCGAGGCCCGCGGCCTGTTCCTCCTGCTCGGCGCCGCCCCCGAGTGCGGCTGGCTGCCCGACGCGGTGCTGCGCGACGAGCGCGGCTTCGTGCTCACCGGTCGCGACATCCCGCCCGAGCGGTGGGCCGGGGACGTGCCGCCGGAGGACCTCGCCACGACGGTCCCGGGCATCTTCGCCGGCGGCGACATCCGCTCCGGCTCGATGAAGCGGGTCGCCTCGGCGACCGGCGAGGGCGCCTCCGTGGTGTCGTCGGTGCACGCCTTCCTGGGCCGCTGACCCGGAGCGCGCGCCTACCCCAAGGTGGGTGGTACGACGCTGCGCCGGGGACGCACAGTGGGGCGAGGCGGCAACCCGGCCGTGAGGATCGAGGGAGGTCCCCGTGGGACGACTGATCGGCATCCTTCTCGTGATCTGGCTCCTCATCGGGGCGTTCGCCGCCTACCAGCGCGGCTACTTCGACGACACGCGGACGAACTGCTCCGAGGCCAGCGACATCGCGCTCAACGTCGTCGCCGGACCGCTCAACTACGCCGGCCTGAACCCGAAGGTGTCGTGCGCCGACGTGGACGTCGACACCCCCGAGCCCAGCCAGTAGTCACCACCGCACCCGGCGCCGCGTCAGCAGGGGCCACCACGCGGGCGCCGGCTAGGCTCGAGCGGTGCCCGACCTGACCAGCGTCCCCACCGCTCCCCTGCTCGCCGGCGGCCTCGTCGGCGGGTTCACCCTCGCCCAGCGGACCGGCGTACGCCCCCTCGGCGGCGCCGCGATGCTCGCCGCGAACGCCGCCGCCGCCCGGCAGTGGTACGCCGTGGGCGGCGCGCCCCTGGCGGCCGGCCTCAGCGCGGCGTACTGGTCCGCGATGGGGGTCTCGCACCCGCTCGCCAGGAGGGTCGGCACCTGGCCGTCCGTCCTCGGCGTGGCAGCGGCCGCCTCGGGCGCGGCGTGGCTGCTCTCGGACCGTCGCCGCGCTCGCTGAGGACGCAGCTCACTCCTCGGGCAGGTCGGCGAAGGCCTGCCTCATGTCGCGGTACCACCCGAGCGACTTCTTCGGGTGCCGCCACCGCTTCTTCATCTCCCCCCGCGCCGGCTGGTGGGCGACGTCCCCGTCCTTCTCGGCCTGCTTGAGGTGCTGGTCCTGGGCGTTGATCACGTCGTCGTGCGTCTCGCCGCGGTGCGCGAGGTCGCAAAGCCGCCGAGCTGGCGGCAGGTCATGGTCTTCATCGCTGGCCTCCGTGGTGGGTGTGGTCGTGGTCGTTGCTGCTCTGCTGGTCCGACGGTCGGGCGGGGACCGATGTGACGGGGCGTCACCTCCGGGCGGCGCCGTCGCGACGCACCACCCGGGCGAGCACCGACGGGTCCGCACGGAAGGTGATGCGCCGGACGTGACCGTCGCGGACCTCGAAGTCGAAGACGACGGCGGCCGCGCCGCGGTGGAACCAGGCGGACCCCGGGCGGTCGCCGACGAAGACGGCCAGGGCGGCCTGCGCGCTGCCGTTGAAGAACGCGGCCACCTCGTCGCGGCCCTCGATGGCCGCCGGCGTCCCGACGAGGATCGCCGCCTCGTCGGCACCGACGACCGCGTCGGGCGCCAGGAGCTCGAGCAGCCGCTCGAGGTCGCCGCCCCGGGCGGCGGACATGAAGGCGTCGACGACCTCCCAGTCCGCCAGCGCGTCGTCCGTGGCCGGCTGCGCCACCTTCGCCCGAGCCCGGGACGCGAGCTTCCGCGCGGCCGCGGGCGTGGTGTCGAGGACCGCGGCGATGGTGGCGAACTCGAACCCGAAGCTGTCGTGGAGGACGAACGCCACCCGCTCGCGCGGCGAGAGCCGGTCGATCACGGCCTGGAGCGCCACGCCCACCATGTCGGCCAGGGCGACGTCGTCGGCCGGGTCGCTGGCCGGCCTCGCCCAGGCCCCGCCGGCGTCGAGCTCGAGGTCCTCCACCGGCACGGGCGTGCGGGCGCGCAGGCGGTCCAGGCACAGCCGGGTGGTGACCGTGGTCAACCAGGCGGGCAGGTTCTCGATGTCGGTGCCGTCGCCGGACACCGCGCGGTCGAGCCGCAGCCACGCCTGCTGGACCACGTCCTCCGCCTCCGCGTGGTCGTCGAGCACCCGGCCCGCGAGGCGGAGCAGGCGCGGCCGCTCGGCCTCGAAGATCTCCGTCTGGTCCATGGCTCCCACCCTCTGTCGTCGGCATCATCGACCATCCGACGCGCGCGGCGGCGCGAGTGTGACACGCGCGCGGCGACCGGGCGTCCCGCACACTGGTGGACATGGCAGCCCAGCACCGACGTGCCGCCGGCCCGATCGCGACCGTCACCGCTGCCCTCGTGCTGCTCGCCGGGTGCTCCGCGGCGTCGGGGCCCGGGTCCTCGGAGTCCTCCGGGTCCGGATCGTCGGAGTCGGCGCCCTCGGACCCGGCCGCGAGCGACCCCACCGACCAGCCGGCCGACGAGCCGACCGACCAGCCCACCGAGGAGCCGACCGAGGAGCCGACCGAGGAGCCCGAGCCGGCGCACCCGATCTCCGTCGCCGCCCTCGCCCGGGCCGACCTCACCGGGGGCGGTCTGCGGCTCGGCTCCGTGCGCGAGCGCACCGCGGCGTACACGTCGTACGACGTCACCTTCGCCTCCACCACGATGGGAGCCGGGACCGAGCCCCTGCGGATCAGCGGGGTGCTCAACGTGCCGGCGGGCCGCGGCCCCTTCCCCGCGGTGGTGCTCGCGCACGGCTACATCGACCCGGCGTACTACGTCCGCGGGCAGGGCATGACCCGCGAGCGCGGCTTCCTCGCCCAGCGGGGCTACGTCGCGCTGCACGTGGACTACCGCAACCACGCCGAGTCCACCGACGACCCCCGCGTCGAGCAGGCCGTCCGGCTCGGCTACGCCGCCGACACGATCGCCGCCCTGCACGCCCTGCGGAGGTCCCGGGACGTCCGCGTCGACCCCGAGCGGATCGCGCTGTTCGGACGTTCGATGGGTGGCGGGGTGATGATGAAGGCGCTGGCCGCGAAGCCCGGCCTCTTCGCCGCCGGCGTCGGCTGGGCGTCGGTCTCCAGCCTCGAGGCCGAGAACTTCCGCCAGTTCCAGCGGCCGGACGCGCCGCTCGCCCAGCTCGAGGCGGGGTTCCGCGGCCGGCACGGCCTGCCGGGCGAGGACCCGGCGTTCTGGCGCGGCGTCTCCCCGCGACCCCTCTTCGGTGCGATCACCGAGCCGGTGCTGATGGTGCACGGCCGCTTCGACGACACCTGCCCGCCGGCGTGGGCCCGCGCGACCCATCGAGCCATGACGCGGGCCGGCGTCGACGCGACGCTCGAGTGGTACGACGACGGGCACGCGTTCGGACCGGCCTTCGTCGCGGCGATGGACCGGACCGTGCGGTTCCTCGACGCGCGGATGCCGGCCTGACGCCGCCCGGTCGACGGGAGGTCGCGGCTCAGTCGGTGGCGCCGCTCGTCTCGAGCTGCTGCGGCGGCGCCGCGGCGTACGCCGAGGAGAGCCGCCGGTAGGGAGCCGAGGCCAGCGCCAGCAGCACCGTCACGAACATGATCGCCCCGGCCGCGAGGAAGACGAGCGCGATGCCGCGCGCGTCGCCGCCGCCGAGCAGCCAGCGCCACGTGTCGCGGCCCTCCGCGGACTCCATGTAGGGGATGAGCGCGAACTCCGCGACCGGACCGATGAGGAACGCCGACAGCGGGCTCGCCGCCAGCTCGACGCTCTGCGCGAAGCCGAACACCCGGCCCTGCGTGCGGTAGGGCACGACCCGCTGCAGGATCGTCTGCTCCGCCGACTCGGCCATGGGGATGATCGCCATGAAGACGAAGATCCCCAGGACGTAGAGCCAGGCCCACTCCCGGAGCGTGAAGGTCATGCCCAGCACGGCGATGCCGAGGTCGACGAGCAGCAGGGTGCGCACCGGGTCGGAGCCCAGGCCGAGCTTGGCGACCAGGCCGCCGCCGACCACGAAGCCGAGGCCGGTGACACCCAGCACGATCCCCCACGCCTCGACGCTGAAGAGCGTCAGGCCGTAGGGGTCCATCAGGGCGATGTAGACGCCGTTGACGAGGTTGTTGAACGTCGTGAAGAGGATCAGCGCGACGAGGCCCGGGACGGCGGTGATGGCGCTGATCGCGCCCCGGACGTCGATGCGGGGCCCGCCCTCCTCGGGGTCCGGGTCGAGCTCGGGGATGGTGACCGGCACGAGGTGCAGCAGGGCGACGCCGGTGAGGACGATCGCGATCGCGAGGGTCCACCCCATGCCGAGGAGGCCGACGCTCAGTCCGCTGAAGACGCTGGTGATCATGAACGAGACGCCCTGGACGGTGCCGACCAGGCCGTTGGCCTTGTCGCGTCCGTCCTCGGGGACGAGCAGGGTCACGGTCGTGGACAGCGCGATGTTGCGCAGGCTCTCGACCACGCCGCCGACGAGGATGACGCCGGTGAACAGCCAGAACCAGGCGCTCCCCCAGTCGGCCAGCCGCTCCTCGCCCAGCAGCAGCCACAGGCCGCCGGACGCCGCGTAGGCCAGGAGCGTGACGGTCGAGGAGGCGACCATGACCTGCTTCTTGCGGTGCCGGTCGACGAGGGTGCCGAAGAAGGTGCCGAGGACTGCGGTGAACAGCATGTAGCCGCCGCCGATGATCGCGGTGGCCATGACCGAGCGGGTCTCGAGGTAGGCCCAGAAGGTCAGGGCGAACCACAGGTAGCTCGAGGTCACGTTGGCGACGAGGGTGTTGGCGAGGACCTTCCGGAACGCGCGGAGCGTCCCCTCCCCCCGGGTCACGCCCGGTGGGAGGTGCGCCTCGACGTGCGGCGCCGAGGGGTCCGCCGGCACGGGGTCCGTCTCGTCGATGGGCACGTCCGGCACCCTAGGCGGCACCACCGACAGCGCGCCTCCGAGTTTCCGGGCCGTCGCGCTGGTGCGGGCGCTGCCTGTCCGGGCACTGGGTCGTCCGCGACCGCGTTGTGCGCGGTCGTACGGTCGCACCGTGAGGACCCGCGTGCACGCGATCCACGTCGCGCCCGGACGGCGGGTGCCAACGAAGGCGGTCGCGCAGGTCGAGGCCGAGGCGGGCGCGGGGCTCGTCGGCGACCGCTACCACGGGACCAGGCACCGCCACGTGACGGTGCAGGCGCTCGACGACCTCGCGGCGGCGGCCGAGGTCCTCGGTCGCCCGGTCGATCCCGGCCTGACCCGCCGCAACGTCACCGTCGAGCACGGGCCGCTCCCGACCCGCCCCGGCGAGCGGCTGCGCATCGCGGACGTCGAGCTCGAGGTCGTCCGGATCGCCGCCCCGTGCCGCCTCCTCGACGACTGGCTGGGGGCGGGCGCGATGCGAGCGATGCGGTCGCCGCGCGGCGGGACCGTGTTCCGCCTGCTGTCGTCGGGCACGATCCGCCTCGGCGACGAGGTGGTCGGCGGCGACGACCTCGACGGCGCCCCGGCCGGGGACGCCATGGGAATCGACGGCCCTGGGCGGAGATCGCCATGACGTCCCGCGGTGGGCGCACGGCGGCGGTCCCGGCCGGGACGCGCGACGGCCCGGACCCCAGCGGGGTCCGGGCCGTCGTGGTCGTACGAGCCGTCAGCGCAGGTCGAACCGGTCGTTGTCCATGACCTTGACCCAGGCGGCGACGAAGTCGCGCACGAACTTCTCGCGGGCGTCGTCGCTGGCGTAGACCTCGGCCAGTGCGCGGAGCTGCGAGTTGGACCCGAAGATGAGGTCGACCGCGGTGGCGGTCCACTTCAGGTCGCCCGTCGCGGCGTCGCGGATGTCGTAGACGTTCTCCTCCGACTCCGAGGCCTTCCACTGCGCGCCGGGGGCGAGCAGGTTGACGAAGAAGTCGTTCGTGAGCACGCCGGGCCGGTCGGTGAGCACGCCGTGCTGCACGCCGCCGACGTTGCCGCCCAGTGCCCGCATGCCGCCGACCAGGACGGTCATCTCCGGGGCCGTCAGGTCGAGCATGTAGGCCCGCTCGACGAGCAGCTTCTCCGGCTGCAGCTTCTCACCGGCACGCAGGTAGTTGCGGAAGCCGTCGGCGCGCGGCTCGAGCACCCGGAAGGAGTCGACGTCGGTCTGCTCCTGCGAGGCGTCGGTGCGACCGGGGTGGAACGGCACGGTGACCTCGACGCCGGCGTCGCGGGCGGCCTTCTCGACCGCGGCCGATCCGGCGAGGACGATCACGTCCGCGAGCGACACCTGGGCACCGCCGCGGCCGTTGAACTCCGCGCGCACGCCCTCGAGGACCTCGAGGACGCGCTCGAGCTGCTCGGGCTGGTTGACCGTCCAGCTGCGCTGCGGCTCCAGGCGGATGCGGGCACCGTTGGCGCCACCACGCTTGTCGGTGGAGCGGAAGGACGCCGCGGACGCCCACGCGGTCGAGACCAGCTCGGCGACGGTCAGGCCCGAGTCGAGGACGGCGGCCTTGAGCGCGGCGACGTGGGCGTCACCGACGAGCTCGCCCTCGTGCGCCGGCACCGGGTCCTGCCAGAGCTGGGTCTCGGGCACCCACGGGCCGAGGTAGCGCGTGACGGGACCCATGTCGCGGTGCAGCAGCTTGTACCAGGCCTTCGCGAACGCCCGGGCGAACTCGTTGGGGTTCTCGAGGAAGCGGCGCGAGATCTTCTCGTACTCCGGGTCGAAGCGCAGGGCCAGGTCGCTGGTGAGCATCGTGGGCTTGCGCTTCGGCGAGTCCGGGGTCGGGCCCGGGACGATGTCGTCGGCGTCCTTCGCGACCCACTGCCAGGCGCCGGCCGGGCTCTTCACGAGCTCCCACTCGTACTGGAAGAGGAACTTGAAGTAGTCGTTGCTCCACCGGGTCGGGGTCGAGGTCCAGGTGACCTCGAGGCCGGAGGTGATGGCGTCCTTGCCCTTGCCGGAGCCGAACGAGCTCCGCCAGCCGAGGCCCTGCTCCTCCAGGGGAGCGGCCTCCGGCTCCGGGCCGACGAGGTCGGCGTCGCCGGCACCGTGGGTCTTGCCGAAGGTGTGGCCGCCGGCGATGAGGGCGACGGTCTCCTCGTCGTTCATGGCCATGCGGGCGAACGTCGTGCGGATGTCGCGGGCCGAGGCCAGCGGGTCCGGGTTGCCGTTGGGGCCCTCGGGGTTGACGTAGATCAGGCCCATCTGGACCGCGCCGAGGGTCTCCTCGAGCTCGCGCTCGCCGGAGTACCGCTCGTCGCCCAGCCAGGTGTCCTCGGGACCCCAGATGATCTCCTCCGGCTCCCAGATGTCCTCGCGGCCGAAGCCGAAGCCGAAGGTCTGGAACCCCATGTCCTCCATGGCCACCGTGCCGGCGTACACCAGCAGGTCGGCCCACGAGATCTTCCGGCCGTGCTTCTGCTTGACCGGCCACAGCAGGCGACGGGCCTTGTCGAGGTTGGCGTTGTCGGGCCAGCTGTTGAGCGGGGCGAAGCGCTGCGAGCCCTCGCCGGCGCCGCCGCGGCCGTCGAAGATGCGGTAGGTGCCGGCCGCGTGCCAGCTCATCCGGATGAAGAGCCCGCCGTAGTGGCCGAAGTCGGCGGGCCACCAGTCCTGGGAGGTGTTGAGCACCTGGACGATGTCGCGACGCAGCTCGGCGAGGTCGAGCTTCTCGAACTCCTCCGAGTAGGAGTAGTCGGGGCCGAGCGGGTTGCTCTTCGAGGAGTGGGCGTGCAGCGGCGTCAGGTCGAGGGTGTTGGGCCACCAGTCCTGGTTGGTGCGGGGGCGGCGGTTCGTCGCCGGCGTGGGCGAGTCGATCGCCGGGTTCTCGCTCTCGCTGCCCTGGGCGGCGGCGGAGTCGTGCATCACCGGGCACCCGGCCTCGGCCTTGCGGTCCACCCCCTGCGGGCTCTCGGTCACGTTGTCCTGGCTGTCGGTCATGGCGTTCCTTCCGGATGCGGGGCGGGTGTCACGGGTGTGCGAGTGGCTCAGGGCGCGGCAGCGGCGGGGGCACGGTCCGCGGCGCAGGTGGGGCACAGCCCCCAGTAGGTGACCTCGGCCTCGTCGATCACGAAGCCGTGGGTGTCGGAGGCGTCGAGGCAGGGGCGTACGCCGACGGCGCAGTCGACGTCGGCCACCGTGCCGCAGGAGCGGCACACCACGTGGTGGTGGTTGTCGCCGACGCGCAGCTCGTATCGCGCGACCGAGCCGGCGGGCTGGATCCTGCGCACGAGGTCGGAGTCGGTCAGCGCGCCGAGCACGTCGTAGACCGCCTGGTGCGAGACCGACGGCTCCTCGACGCGCACCGCTGCGAGCAGCGTGGCGGTGTCGGCGTGCGGCTGGCGCCGGACGGCGCGCAGCACGGCGAGACGCGGGCGGGTGACCCTCAGGCCGGCGCTGCGGAGCAGGTGCTCGAACTCGCTGTCCTCCATCGGGTCAACCCTGCCCGGCTTTCTTGAACGAGTCAAGTTTTCCGGTCCGCTCCCGCCGGGCCGCTGCGTTCAGCTGGCGTCGAGCCTCTCCAGCTCGTCGGCGGTGAGCTCGAGCTCGGACGCGGCCGCCGAGTCGAGGATCGAAGAGGGGCGCTTGGCCCCGGGGATCGGGATCACGACCGGCGACTGGGCCAGCTCCCAGGCCAGCGCGACCTGCTGGGCGCTGACGCCCCGGTCGGCGGCGATCTCGGCGAAGGCGGGATGTCTGTCGGCCAGCTCCTTGGCGTCGGACAGGCCGCCGAGCGGGCTCCAGGGCAGGAACGCGAGGCCGAGCTCCTCGCACACGTCGATCTCCGGCCTGCTCGAGCGGAACTTCGGGCTGAACTCGTTCTGCACGCTGACCAGGGCGTCGCCGAGGACGGCGTGGGCGTCGCGGATCTGCTGCGGGTTCGCGTTGGAGAGCCCTACGTGGGCGACCTTGCCGCTGTCGGCGATCTCCTTGAGCGTGCCGATGACCTCGTCGTAGGGGACGTCGGGGTCGGGGCGGTGGTGCTGCCACAGCGACAGCTGCTCGACGCCCAGCCGCTGCAGGCTGGCGTCGACCGCCCTGTGGAGGTGGGCCGCGGAGCTGTCGGTGTCCCAGCCCCCGCCCTCGGTGCGCACGTGGCCGCCCTTCGTGGCCAGGAGGACGCGGTCGCGGGCACCGAGCTCGTCGAGGATCGAGGCGATCAGCCGCTCGTTCGCGCCCTGCGCGTCGGCCCCCAGCTCCTCCCCGGGCCCGTAGGCGTCGGCGGTGTCGAACAGGGTGACGCCGGCGTCCAGCGCGGCGGTGACGGTGTCGACGAGCTGCTGGCGGGGCTGGGTGCCGGTCTGGTCGAAGGTCATCAGGCCGAGGCCGATCGCGCCGACCTCCTGGCGTCCGAGGGTGCGAGTCTGCATGCCGTCGACCCTACGGCCCGGGGTGTCGCGGCCGTCGGGGGCGCCGGGAGCTCGGCCGGCCGGCCGTCGACGGCGCCACGTGCGCGCCGCGGTCGCACGGCTGGGGCCTCAGCCGGCCTCGGCCCGGAAGGTGTCCAGCAGCCTGAGTGCCGCGACGGCGTGGGCGCTGAGGTCCTCGGCTACCGACCGGCGAGCGAACTCGGTGACGTCCCGCAGCTCGTCGACCTCGCGGGCGGTGACGTTGCGGAAGCCCATCGACCACGTGGCGAACGCGCGGTCGTCGACGATCCGGCGGTCCACGACCTGCAGCTCGGTGTGGCGCGGGTCGTCGACGATGGCGCCGTACACCTCGTCGACCGCGTCGGTCGTGCCCTCCAGCGTCTGGATCACGTTCCCGCCGCTGTAGAGCAGCAGGCCGGTGATGCCGAGCCGCTCGTTCTTCGGCCGGATCTGCTCGATCAGCTCGACCAGCTGCGGGACGTCCAGCAGGTCGGTCGCCGAGCTGGTGTAGGTCAGGGTCAGCAGCGGTGGGTCCGTGTCCATGGCGTGACCGAGACTAGCCCGGGGCGTCGCGGGCCCCCCTCGGACGAGGTCCCGGCCCGCGGGTCGGCCCTCAGATCGTGACGGCGATCTTGCCGCCGGGGCTGCCCTCCCGGGAGAGCCGGTGGGCGTCCGCGATCCGCTCGAGGGGGAAGGTGTGGGCGACCCGCACGCGCAGACGCCCCGACTCGACGAGGTCCGCGAGGGCGTCGAGACCCGGGCGGTCGGGGCGTACGAAGACGTAGCGACCCCCCAGCCCGAGGACCGTCTCGGGCTCGATCACCGAGGCGATGCGTGCCGTGTCGCGCACCTGCCGGGGTGCATCGGCGAGCGCGGCGCCGCCCACCAGGTCGAGCACCGCGTCGACGGGGCCGCCGTGCGCGGCGAGCTGACCGCTCACCGGGCCGGCGCGGTGGTCGAGCACCGCGCTCGCGCCGAGGCCGCGCACGAGCTCATGGTGGGCGGGCGAGGCCGTGCCGACGACCTCGGCGCCGAGGGCCACCGCGATCTGCACGGCCAGCTGGCCGACGCCCCCGGACGCGGCGTGCACGAGCACCCGGTCACCCGTCCCGACGTCCAGCGCCTCGGTGAGCGCCTGGTAGGCCGTCAACCCGGCGAGGGGGACCGACGCCGCCTCCTCGAACGACAGCGACCGCGGCTTCAGCGCGACGGTGCGCTCGGGCGCCGGCACGAGCTCGGCCGCGGTGCCGTGGGCCACGTCGTCGCGACGCACGTAGCCCCAGACCTCGTCGCCCACCTGGAGGCCGGTGCGCACCGAGGGGCCCGCCGCCTCGACCACTCCTGCCACGTCCCAGCCGGGGATGATCGGCAGGTGGTGCGGGTAGGCGCCGCGGAGGTGGCCCTCGCGGATCTTCCAGTCGACGGGGTTGACGCTGGTGGCGCGCGCCCGGACGAGCACGGTGTCGGGCCCGACCGGCGGGTCCGGCCGCTCGCCGATGGTGAGGACCTCCGGCCCTCCGTACGTGTCGTAGCTGGCTGCGCGCACCACTGTCTCCTCACCTCGTGTCGGCCCCGCCGGACGGCGGGCACCTCTCGCCAACACGGTCGGGGGCCGGCCTGTTCCGGACGGCGTCGGGTGCGGCGCCTCAGTCGTCGTCGAGGTCGATGGTGCCCACCCAGCGCTCGCCGGGGTCGCCGCCCCAGGCGTCCCAGGCGACGCGGCCCGGCGAGGGGAAGCCGTCACCGCCCTGGGCGAACCCGTCGGCGTCCTTGTCGACCGTGTGGCGGGCGAAGTAGGCCTGCATCTTCTTCACGTCCTCGTCGCTCACGTCCTGGCCCTCGGCGAGCTGGTGCGCGCGGTGGCGTCCGACGTCGGTGAAGCCCTTGCCGGCCTTGCCGTCCTCGATCCAGCGGACGGCGCGCTGGGCGGCCTCCTGCACGTCCTTCGGGGGCTTGTGCGGCATGGCTCCTCCTCGGGTCGGTGGACGCTCCACGCTAGGCACGTGGAGCGACGGTGCGCCTCACCCCCCGGACGGTGGTCGCGGCACCGGGGTCGGTCGAAGGCAAGCCTGTCCTGTCTGGACGGGCGGCGGTTCGAGGCGCATGGTCGGAGCATGACCACCATGAACCTCCCCATCGTCAGCTCGTGCAGCGTCGACGGCTGCTCCTACAACCACGACCACGACTGCCACGCCGGCGCGATCACCGTCACCGAGGCCGCCGGGCCCGCCTGCGGGACCTTCGTCGACGCCCACGACAAGGGCGGTGTCGACGCCAGCGGGCACGTCGGCGCGTGCCACCGGTCCGACTGCACCCACAACGACCACCTCGAGTGCACCGCTGCCGGGGTCGACGTGGGCGCCGGCGAGGACCGCGCCGACTGCCTCACCTTCGCGCCTGCCTGACGCGGCCCGCGTGCTCGCGTGGAGCCCGCCGGCGGAGCGACGCGTGGTCAGGAACGCTGCACGGGCTCGGCGAACCAGATGGTGCGGTGGCTCCAGTCGCCCGGGCCGCGCCGCGTGCCCGAGCACACCAGGATGGCGAGCCGGTGCCGTCCGGTGGAGGCGTAGTAGGCCGGCGCCGTCCGCTCGGCCCGCACGTCCAACCGCCTCGTGACCCGGTAGCACAGCCGGTCCCCGCCCCCACCGGCGACGACCAGCCGGTCGCCGCGGCTCAGGGTGGACAGCAGCCGGTTGCCCAGGGCCAGGCCGTGGCTGCCGTCGCGCGGATAGGTGTGCGCCGTGAGCCTCATGACACCTCGAGGCGCACCCGCCGCGACCTGGCGGTCCCAGCCCACCTGCCACTTGCCGCGGTCGGTCAGGGGCGGTGTCCGCGGCACACCGCCGCGGTCCCGGCCCAGCGCGAGCACCCTCGTCGCACCCACGACCCCCCGGATCGTCATCTGCCGGGGAGCGAAGGCGCGGTCGCCGGTCCCGCAGGCCGGGCTCGTGGGAGCCGGGGCGGCGGCTCGGGCCGGCGCCCCGACCGCCGGGCCGGGACCCGCCCCGGGACCGGCCAGCGCGGTGCCGGACAGTGCGGTGCCGGACAGCGCCGCGCCCGCGAGCACGGTGGCTGCGACGCGCAGCGTCCATCGAGTCGTGGCGTCCATGCGGCGGTCCTCTCAGTCCCGGCGGGCGTTGCCGCGCCCGGCGGAGCGGAAGCCGGTCCCGGGCAGCGCCGGCGGCGCGGAGACCCTCACCCCGGCGACGTCCCGGTTGTCCGCGGGCCGGGTGTCCCGACCGCCCCTGACGGTGGCGACGTTGACGGTGCGGCCCGTGGCCGCCGCGGTGGCGCGGGCGACGAGGACGACGGCGGGAGTCCTCGCGCCGGGGCGGAGCGCGCTCGTGCGTGTGCACACGGCGCGGTCGGCGCCCCGCTCGACCTCGCACTCCCAGCCCCGGCCCTTCGCCGAGAGCAGCTCGAGCCCACGCGGGAGCCGGTCGCGGACGACGATCGGCCCGGCCGCGACCGCAGGTCCCTCGTTGGAGACGCGCAGCGTGTAGCGGATCCGGTCGCCCACGAGCACCTTGCGACCGGAGACCACACGCTTCGCGAGGGCCAGGTCGACGTCGGAGGCGGCGACCGGGTTCGAGGTGCAGTCGGACTGGCCGGCACGTGCCGTCGGCGGCGTGCTGCACGACGTCGGCGGTGCCTGGCCGGGGTCGATGAGGTGGTTGACCAACCGGTCGTCGCCTCGCCGGCCGTCCGGTCCGACCTCGACGGTGTAGGTCACGGTCGCGGTCGTCCCGGCGGGGACGGTGCCGGTGACCGAGATCCGTCCCGCGACCGGCGCCCCGGCCGCCAGGCCGGGAGTCGACGCGGTCGGACCCGCGACGAGCGCGGCGTCGTCCAGCACGCCACTGAGGTCGTCGACCCGGTGGACGCGGACCGGACCGGTGCCGGAGCCCTGGAAGTGCAGCGTGTACGTCACCCTCTCGCCGGCACGCACCGCGCTCCCGGCCGACGGCGCCACGGTCTTCCAGTCCACCAGGTCGCCGACGGGGTGCCTGGTCGTGGCAGGCGGCACCGGCGTGCACCCGGAGACGGTGCAGCCGACCTGCGGGGTGTCGGGGGCCAGCACGTTGAGGAGCGAGTTGTCACCGTGCCGGCCGGCCGGCCTCACGAGCACGACGTAGGTGACGGCGACGGTCTCCCCCGGGGCGAGCGGCCCGGTGACGCGCAGGCGGTCGCCCGTGCGGGTCGCCGTCACGGCCGGGTCGGAGCTGGTCGGCTCCTGCACCACCTCGGCGTCGTCGAGGACTCCGGACAGGTCGTCGGTGCCGTCCACGGCACCGACCGCCCGGCCGTCGTTGCTCCACGTCAGCGTGTAGGTGACCCGGTCCCCCGGCTGGACGGGCTGGCCGCCCGCGGGCGTGGCCGACTTGCCCGGCACCACGTGCGGCAGCGGCGTCACCACGGGGTCGGGCGTGCACTCCGCGAGGGCGCACCCGCTGACGGAGGCGATGTTGACGAGCCGGTGGTCCCCGAGGTTCGTCACCACGACGGAGTAGACGACGCGCGCCGTCTCGCCGTGGGCGAGGGCGCCGGTCCAGGTGAGCTCGGGCTCGGAGAACGTCACCGCACCGGTGGAGGCGCTCGCGTCGTCGGCCCAGGTCGCGTCGTCGAGCACGCCCGCGAGGTCGTCCACGACCTCGGCCGGGTCGGCGCTGGTCCAGTCGCCCGCGCCGTCGTTGCGCACGGTGAGGGTGTAGGTGACGCGGTCGCCGGTGTCGGGGGACGTCGGCGAGGTCTGCTCCTTGTGCAGGGTGAGGTGGCGCACCGGGTTGGACGTCGTGGCCGGCGCGCAGGGCGTCGGGTCGCCCGGCTCGCACGCCAGCGCGTTGGTGAGGACGTGGTCGCCCTGGCGATCGAACGGCTTCACCGTCACCCGGTAGGTCACCGTGCGGGTCGCGCCGGCGGGCACGGTGCCCGTGACGGCGATGGTGTCCGGTGCGCCGGCCGGGTCCGGCGTGGCGGTGAGCCCGGCGCCGGCGGTGACGGACGCCTCGTCGAGCGTGGCGTCGTCCACGACCCGGCGGAGGTCGTCGGTGGTGTCCACGACGGCGGCAGCGGCGCCGGCGGTGTTGTCGAAGGTGAGCGTGTAGGTGAGCGTGTCACCCACCTCGACGGCGGTGCCGGACGCGGGGTCGACGGTCTTGCGGTGCACGAGCCCCGAGCCCGGGACGGACGCGGTGTCGCACGCCGCCGCGGGGTCCTGCGCCTCGGCGGCCGGGACGCAGGCGGTGTTGTCGAGGACCCGGTCGCCGGTGCCCCGGTAGGTCACGGTGTAGGTGACCTCCGCGGCGTCGCCGGGCGCACCCAGCACGCCGGTCCACGACAGCTCGTCGCCGTCGAGGGTCGCCTCGCCCACCGTGGCGGTGGGTGCGCCGACGGTCCCGTCGTCGGTGACGTCGGAGAGGTCGTCGGTGAACGTCGCCGGGTGCTCGGCGGTGTAGCCGCCGGGGCCGGCGTTGGCGACCCGCACCGTGTAGGTCACGGTCTGCCCGACGGCGGGCAGGTCGGCGCGGTCGGCCGACTTGTCGAGGGTGAGCTTGGGCAGGTCGAAGGACTCGGTGATGCAGGGCACCGTCGCGGTGGCGCAGTCCGGGGTAGGCCCCGGGTCGCGCGGGTCGGCCGGCTGCCAGGCGACGTTGCGCACGACCCCGTCGCCGCCGCCCTTCAGCACCACCTCGTAGGTGATCCGGACCTCCGTGCCGGCCCGCAGCGGCCCGGACCAGCTGAGCTGAGGCGCGTCGTACGTCGGGGCGGGACCCTGGTTGACGTTCGCGACGCCGGAGAACGTGGCGTCGTCGAGCACACCGGTGAGGTCGTCGACCACGGTCGCCGGGGCCGCGGCGGTGTAGTCGCCGGCCCCGTCGTTGCGCAGCCGGACCGTGTAGGTGACGGTGTCGCCCGGCTTGCTGTCCGCGGTCGCGTCCGAGGTCTTGCCCACCACCAGGTGGCGCACCGGGTTCGACGTGGTCGTCGGGTCGCACGGCTGGGGGTCACCCGGCTGGCAGGCCAGCGCGTTGGTGACGACGTGGTCGCCCTGGTCGGCGAAGGCCCGGACGCGCACCCTGTAGGTGACGGTCAGCACCTCCCCGGTCGGGACGGAGCCGGTGATCGTCAGCGCCTCGCCGCCCGCGTCGGGCGTCACGACCAGGCCGGCGTCGGCGCTGATCGAGTCGACGAGGAGGTCGGCGTCGTCGACGACGCCGGACAGGTCGTCGACCGTGTCCACGGTCGCCGCGGCGGGGCCGACGTTCTCGAAGGTCAGCGTGTAGGTGAGCACCTGGCCCTCCACGACCGAGGTGCCGGTGCGGGGGTCGACCTTCTTGGTCTGGCGCAGGCCCGATCCGGGGGTGTGCACCGTGCGACAGGGCTCGTCGGGGTCGAGTGCCTCGTCGAGCGGGATGCAGGCGCGGTTGTCCACGACGAGGTTGCCGGTCTCCTCGTAGGTCAGCGTGTAGGTCACCGTCGCCGACTGGCCGGCGGGGAGTGCCCCGCTCCAGTCGAGGGTGTTCCCCATGAGGGTGGCGGTGCCGGTCGATGCCGCGATGGACCCGTCGTCGAAGGTGGCGTCGTCGAGGACGTCGGAGAGGTCGTCGGTGAAGCTCGCCGGGGCCGACGTCGTGTAGTCGCCCGGACCGCGGTTGGTGACGGTGACCGTGTAGGTGATCTTGTTGCCCGCCGCGGGGAGCTGTGCCCGGTTGGAGGTCTTCCTGATCGTCAGCTTGGGCAGGTCGAACGACTCGGTGGCGCAGGCGCGGGAGGCGCCGGTGCACGCCTCGTTGTCGACCTCGCCGTCGCCGCTGCCGGTCAGCGTGACGGTGTACTCGACGGTGACGCTCGCGCCGGCGGCGAGCGCTCCGGTCCAGGTCAGCCGCGGCGCGGCGTACGACGTGCTGCCGGCGCTGGCGGTGGCGGTGCCGTCGAAGTCGGCGTCGTCGAGCACGTCGCCGAGGTCGTCGACCAGCGTGGCCGGGTCGGTGGCGGTGAAGTCGCCGGTGCCGTCGTTGGTGGCCGTGACGGTGTAGGTCACCTGGTCGCCGGGCCGGCTGTCGGCGGTGGCGTCGGAGGTCTTGGTGACGGCGAGGTGGCGCACCGGGTTGGTCGTGGTCTCCGGCGCGCAACCGGCCGGCTCCCCGGGCTCGCAGGCCAGCACGTTGCTCAGCACGTGGTCGCCCTGGTCGGCCCACGGGAGGACCTGCACCCGGTAGGTGACCTCGAGGGTCTGCCCGGGCGGCACGCTGCCGGTCACGGCAATCGCGTCGCCGGAGGCGCTCGGGGTGGCGACGAGACCGGCGTCCACGGTGACGGACGTCGGGTCCAGGACGGCGTCGTCGACGACGCCGTCGAGGTCGTCGGTGGTGTCGACGGTGGCCGGCGTCGGCCCGACGTTCTCGAACGCCAGGGTGTAGGTCAGAACCTGCCCGGCCTCGACCGGCGTGCCGGAGGCGGGATCGACGGACTTGTCGTGCCGCAGGCCCGAGCCCGGGACCGACACGGTGCGGCAGGCCTCGTCGGCGTCGGCAGCCTCGGCGGCCGGCACGCACGCGCTGTTGCGCAGCACCTGGTCGCCGGCGCCGGTGTAGGTCAGCGTGTAGGTGACCGTGGCGCTCTGGCCGGCCGCCAGGGTCCCGGTCCAGGCGAGGGTCGAGCCGGACACGGTCGCGGTGCCGCGACTGGCCGTGACGTCGGCCAGCGCCAGCGTGGCGTCGTCGAGGACCTCACTGAGGTCGTCGGCGAACGTCGCGGGGTGGTCCGCCGTGTAGGCGCCGAGACCGGCGTTGGTCACGGTGACCGTGTAGCTGACCTGCTGCCCGACCGCGGGGAGCTGGGTGCGGTTCGCGGTCTTGGTGATGCTGAGCCTGGGCAGCTCGGTGGTGGTCGTCGCGCAGGGCCGCGCGGTCTGCGCGCAGTCGGGCGTCGGCGGGTTCGGGTCGCCCGGCGGCGGCACGAAGGCGGTGTTGCGGACGTGGCCGTCTCCGCCGCCCTCGAGGTCGACCGCGTAGGTGATCACCACCGAGGCCCCTGCTGCGAGCGGGCCGGACCAGGAGACCCGCGGCTCGGCGTACGTCGGGGCGGCGACGGCGGTGCCGCCGACGGTGGCGGTCGCGCCGCCGGGGTACGTGGCGTCGTCGAGCACCGCGGACAGGTCGTCGACCACCCGCGCCGGGTTGGCGGCGGTGAACGCGCCGCTGCCGGTGTTCGTGAGCGTGACGGTGTAGGTGACGGTGTCGCCGGGACCGCTGTCGGCGGTGGCGTCGGAGGTCTTGGTGAGCGTCAGCGCCGGGTTGAGCACGGTCACGCGGTGGTCCTCCACCTCGCCGACGGGGCCTGCGCCGGTCGGCTGGGGGTCGGCGATCGCGCCGCGCAGCAGCCGGAACCGGACGTAGGTGTCCTGCGTGGTCGTCACCGCACCGAGGTCCACGGTGTACGTCGCCGTCCCGGAGCCGGCGGGCACGGGGACCATCACGCGCTCGTCGGCGTCGAACGTGCCGGAGCGGTCACGGTCGAGCCAGGCGGCCAGCGTGGCGGGGTCGGCGAGGTCGTTGGTCACGCTGACCTCGGCCGACGACGGCTCGCCGCGAGTCACCGAGATCGGTGCGGCGACGGCGTCCTCGTCGTCGTTGCGGTTGGTGTCGTCGCCGTCCGCGGCCGCGGTGGGCTGCCCGTCGGCGTCGAACTGCACGTCGGCGCCCATCTTGAGCGACTGGGACGCGAAGTTGCGGGCGCCGTCCCTCGCCAGGGTGGTGCCGTAGGTGTCGGGGGCGTCGCCGTAGTCGTCGCACGACGTGGGGACGGGGGTGTCGCCGTCGCCGTCCACCAGGAACCCGGAGCCGGCGAACCCGCGCCAGATCGCGCCGACGGCGCTCCTGTTCTTGAACCACACCTGATAGCGGCTGCGGGTGTCGTTGTTGCCGCTAACCGTGCCGCTGAAGACCAGACGGCCGCCCGAACGGCTCACCGCCACCATGCTGCCCGGGGTGAGCGCGTAGTCCTCGACCTGGGTGTCCGGGACGAAGTCCGTGCGCTCGGTGGCGTCCATGTCGTTGATGGTCCACACCGAGTTGAAGGCCACCGGTGTGCTGGTCCCGGTCCGGACGAAGCTGAAGGTCACCGCCGTGGCGGCACCGCTGCCGTTGAGGTTCCACGCCGCGTCGTCGCCGGCCACGAAGAAGCCGTTGGCGTTGATCGTGCTTCCGGGGTTGCCGGTTGTGGCCACCGCATCGACGACCTCGCCCCTGACGACCGCGACCCGTGGGTACCTCGCGGAGGTGCCCGGGGCGCCCGCGCCGCTCTTGTCGGTGACCGAGTTGAAGGTCATCGCGTAGTACGGCTCCGCCACAGGCGAGCACGCCGCCGGGACGATGAGCCGCTCGACGAGCACCCGGTAGTCCTCGACCTCGCCGTCGGGGGCGATCCCGACGGGTGAGTGGACGGCCGACGCGTCGGTGCTGTAGCGGACCCGCACCAAGGCCTCGATGTCCGGCGGGTTCACGCCCTCGGTGAAGGTGATGATGTTGGCCCCGGCCACGACGGGCGCCGCGTCGACCTCGCGCTCGCCGTCGTCGCCGAAGTCGCCGTCGCCGTTCAGGTCGACCCACACGCTGACGAAGCCGGCCGAGGAGGCCGTGACGTCGAGCGTGTTGACGACCGGGTCCAGGGTGATGGCGTCCGTGCCGGTGCGCAGCACGGGCGCGGCGTACCCGAGCGAGGTGTTGAAGGCAACGCCGTCCTCGTCGTCGACGCCGGCGTTGTCGTCGCCGTCCGCGGCCGGGCCGGGCGCGCCGTCGTCGTCGAGGTCGATCCGGTCGCCGAGCATCACCGGCGCGGTCGAGCGGGCCGCGTCGTGGTCGGGGACGAGGTGGCGCGCACCGTTGTCCGCCGCCGTGGTGCCGGCCGTGTCCGGTGCGTCGCCGTAGTCGGCGCGAGGCACGACGACCACCGCGTGGTCCTCGACCTCGCCGGCGGTGCTGACGCCGGTCGGGCCGGCTACGGCGGCGGCGTCCGGACCGATGCGCAGCCGCATGAACGTCGGACCGGTGTCGGGGCGAGCCGGCACGTCCCAGGTGAGGGCGACGCTGGAGCCGGTGCAGCTCGGCTGGTCGGACCGCTCGCTCGGCTCGAAGGTGCCGTTGCCGTTCCAGTCGACCCAGCCGCTGACCACACCCGGGCCGGTGCAGGCGACGTCGGGCAGGGTGTACGACGTGCCGGGAGTGGGGCGCAGGCGCACCGGAGCGGCGAGCGCGTCCTCGTCGGCGCCGTCCGCGCCGGCGGCCGGCCCGGCCTGGTGTGCGCCCTCGGAGTCCACGGTGGCGCCGAGCCGGGGCGCCGGTTGGGTCGGCGAGGCGAGGGGTCGGGCGAAGAGGGCTGTGGTGCCCTGCGGCACCGGGTCACCGGTGAATCCGGGCGAGTACAGCGCACCGGCGTCGCCATAGCTGGCCGGGGCGTCCCCGAAGTCGTTGAAGAGCATGACGCCCAGGGCGATCGCCGACGCCCCACCGCCCTGGATCACCACGTCGGCGGAGGTTGCGCCTTCCATGAAGGCCACACCCGTAGGCCCGGAGGGGCAGGCCTGGGCGTTGCCTGCAAGGCGCAGGGTCTGGCCGGTACGCACCACGGCGGTGTCGTTGGTGCAGCCCGCCGTCCGTCCGCGGTCGATGATCCGCCAGTCGGCGCCGGCCGGGATGGTGGCCTGGACGTACTCGTTGGTGATGCTCTGCTCGGCATCGGCCATGACGAGACCGGCCAGCGGGACGGGGACCCCGTCGAGGGTGACGTCGCACGAGAGGTGGAAGAGGACCGGCCCGCCGCCGATCCACAGGCCCGAGATGAGCTGGTTGGCGCTGCCGGACTGGGCGCCGATGCGGTACATGTCGTCCAGGCCGTCACCACCCCAGTGGCCCGGCCGGTAGGCGGACAGCTTGTTGCTCGCGCCCTGGGCCCGGTCGTCGATGTCGGAGAGGGTGCAGGTGGTCGCCAGGGTCCCGCCCGCCACGACCCGCGTGTTGGTCCTGGTCAGCCCTGCGGGCGGGATCTTCTCCAGGTGCGCACCCCACTCGAACCAGTCGATGGCGCCCAGGTAGGTGCCCGTGCCGTGGGTGGCGTACCTCGCCTCGGCCGGCGAGGCCGTCAGCAGCGTCACCGGGACGACCGCGAGGAGCGCGCCGAGGAGCGACGTGACGACCGCCGCCGTCGACATCCGACGCCGGCGTCCCCGACGAGCAGTGCGACCGGACCGAGATGTACCCGAGTGCTTCACGATGCCTCTTCCCCCGTGCACGGGGAACCGGCAGTCCCCCGACAGACTACGACGACGGTAGGGGCAGGTCCTCGCTCACGTCTGGAGAACGAGGAAATCGGGCGATGTCAGCTGCACGCGACAGGACCGGCAGCCGGCACCCGGTCAGCCCTGCGCCATGTCGACGAAGCGCGAGTAGTGGCCCTGGAACGCGACGGTCAGGTCGCGGGTGGGGCCGTTGCGGTGCTTGGCGACGATGAGGTCGGCCTCGCCGGGGCGGGTCGACTCCTTCTCGTAGACGTCGTCGCGGTGCAGCAGGATCACCATGTCGGCGTCCTGCTCCAGCGACCCGGACTCGCGCAGGTCGCTCATCATCGGGCGCTTGTCACCACGCTGCTCGGGACCGCGGTTGAGCTGGGAGAGGGCGATGATCGGCAGCTCGAGCTCCTTGGCGAGGAGCTTGATGTTGCGGGAGAACTCCGAGACCTCGAGCTGGCGCGACTCGACCTTGCGGCCCGAGCTCATCAGCTGCATGTAGTCGATGACGATGAGCTTGAGGTCGTGGCGCTGCTTGAGGCGGCGTGCCTTGGCCCGGATCTCCATCATCGTCATGTTCGGGCTGTCGTCGATGAACATCGGCGCCCCGGAGACCTGGCCCATCTTGCGGGCGAGCTTCTCCCAGTCGTCGTCGCGCATCGTGCCGTTGCGGATGTGGTTGAGCGGCACCTTCGCCTCGGCCGAGAGCAGGCGCATCATGATCTCCGAGCGCGTCATCTCCAGGCTGAAGAAGACGCTCGTGAGGTTGTTGTGGATCGACGCTGCGCGACAGAAGTCCAGGGCGAGCGTCGACTTCCCCATGGCGGGACGGGCCGCGACGATGATCATCTGGCCGGAGTGGAGGCCGTTGGTGAGGTCGTCGAGGTCGGCGAAACCGGTGGGCACGCCGTAGAGGCCGGCCTCCCGGTTGCCGATCATCTCGATCTCGTCGAGGACGCCGCTCATGATGTCGCTCAGCGGGGCGTAGTCGAGGGTCGCGCGCCGGTCGGTGACCTTGTAGACCTCGGCCTGCGCGCTGTCGACGACGTCGTCGATCTGTCCCTCGCCGGCGTAGCCGAGCGCGGCGATGCGGGTGCCGGCCTCCACGAGGCGGCGCAGCACCGCCTTGTCGCGCACGATCTCGGCGTAGTAGCCGGCGTTGGCCGCGATCGGCACGTTGGCCGACAGCGTGTGGAGGTAGGGCGCGCCACCGATGCGCTGCAGCTCGCCGCGCTTCTGCAGCTCGGCCGCGACCGTGATCGGGTCGGCCGGCTCGCCGCGGCCGTAGAGGTCGATGATCGCGTCGTGGATGACCTCGTGGGCCGGCCGGTAGTAGTCGACGCCCTTGATCACCTCGACGACGTCGGCGATCGCGTCCTTGGAGAGCAGCATCGAGCCGAGCACGCTCTGCTCGGCCGCGTTGTCCTGGGGCGGCGTGCGGTCGCCGGCCGAGCGCGGCGACTCCCCCGGCTCGTAGGCCGCGGGACCGTCGCCCCACGCCTCGTCGGTGTCTCCCCCGAAAGCGATGCTCACCGGCGCTCCTCCCCTGTCCACTGATCCTGTCCGCCGACCGCCTGCCACGACCCTGCCGACGACGGTAGGGACGACCACCGACACCGCCGACGGCCTTCGCACGCCCCGGGAGCCGGATCCCGGAGACCTCGTCCGCGCGAGACCGTACGTGCTCCGCGGCCGTGGGGGGAAGCCGGCGGCGCCGACTTGTCCACAGGCTCTGTGGACAAGCTGGGCACTCAGGTGGACGACACGCGCGCGGAGGTGCACACGCCGTGGAACCGGCTGTGGAGAAGCCGGGGCCGGTGCCGATGATGCGCCGTCTGACCTGCGCAAACTCGGTCCCCATCCTGTGGATCGAAATTCCTTGGTCGGCTCGGTCGTTCACCTGTCCGACATCTGGGAGATGCCGGGCGCTGGGTCGCCACCGACGCGTGACGACCGACACCGGCGGCGTCATCCACACGGCCATTCACAGGTAGTCCGAAGAGACTATGGACACGTCCGGCCGGCCGACCGGCCGTCGCTGCACGCGGCCGGTGGCACGGTCCCTAGGCTGGGCCGCGTGAGGGCGGTCGACCGGGAGATCCTGCGCCTGGCCGTGCCCGCCTTCCTCGCGCTGGTCGCCGAGCCGCTGTTCCTGATCTCCGACGCCGCGATCGTCGGCCACCTCGGCACCCCCGAGCTGGCCGGGCTCGGCGTCGCGGCGGTGGTGCTCCAGACCGTGGTGGGCCTGTGCGTGTTCCTCGCCTACGGCACGACCGCCAGCGTCGCGCGCCACCTCGGTGCCGGCGACCTGCGCGCCGCCCTGGCGCAGGGCGTCGACGGCGTCTGGCTGGCGGTCGTCATCGGCACGATCGCCACCGTCGGCGGTGTCCTGGCGACCCCGGCTCTCGTGGGCGCCTTCCACACCGGCGCGGACGTCGCCGAGCACGCCGAGACCTACCTGGCCATCGCGTTCCTCGGCACCACGCCCCTGCTGGTCATGCTGGCCGCGACAGGCGTGCTCCGCGGCCTGCAGGACACCCGCACGCCGCTGCTGGTCGCTGTCGTCGGCAACGGCCTCAACATCGTCCTCAACGTCGTGCTGGTCCACGGCCTCGACATGGGGATCGCCGGGTCGGCCCTCGGCTCGGTCGCCGCACAGGTGATCAGTGCCGGCTGGTTCCTCGTCGTGGTCGTCCGCGCGGCGCGCGAGCACGGGGCGCCCCTGAGCCCGGACCGCGCCGGCATCCTGGCTGCCGCCCACGCCGCCGTGGCGCTCGTCGTCCGCACCGTCGCGCTGCGCGCCTGCCTGCTCGTGGGCACGTACGCCGTCACGCGCGTCGGCACGCAGGCCAGCGACGTCAACGTGGCCACGCACCAGGTCGCGATCACGCTGTGGAGCTTCCTCGCCTTCGCCCTCGACGCCATCGCCATCGCCGCGCAGGCGCTCACGGGGCGGGCGCTGGGCAGCGGCGACGTCGACGGCACTCGTCGACTCACCCGACGGATGGTCGCGTGGGGCTGGGGCAGCGGCATCGTCGCCGGGCTCGGTCTCGCAGCCGTCTCGCCCTTCATCGGCGCGCTGTTCACCAGCGACCCCGCGGTGCGCGACCTGCTCGTGCCCGTGCTGCTGGTCGCCGCGCTCGGGCAGCCGGTCGCCGGCGTGGTCTTCGTGCTCGACGGCGTCCTCATCGGCGCCGGCGACGGCACCTACCTGGCCTGGGCGGGCATCGTCGTGCTGGCGCTGTACGCCCCGGCGGCCCTGTGGGCGGCCACGCTCCCGCACGGGGTGGTGGCCGTCTGGGTGGCGATGACCGTCGTGTTCATGGGCGCCCGGTGGGTGCTGCTCTCCCGACGGGCACGGAGCGACCGCTGGCTCGTGACCGGAGCGAGCGTCGTTCGTTGAGCCGTGCAGTCCTCGCCGGAGGACTGAGTCGAGACGAGGGGGGACCATGGCAGGCCACAGGATCGCGGCCCGGCTGGGAGTGCTGGCGCTGCTCGCGGGGGCGCTCGTGCCGCTCGGCGCCGCGCCCGTGAGCGCCCAGCCCGGGTGCGTCGACGAGACCTCGCCCGGCATCCTGCAGAACGGCTGCGACGACAGCACCCCGCCCGAGACCACCCTCACCGCGTCCGCGACGCCGAACGCGGCCGGACTCGTCGCCGTGCCGTCGATGACCTTCGCCCTCGGCTGGCAGGTCTCCGACGGCGACGCCGGACCCTTCGGCCTCGAGTGCCGGCTCACCGGCGGCCCGCAGGCGCACGACTGGCGGGCGTGCACCAGCCCCGTGACGTACGCGGGCCTGCCGGACGCCCCGGCCGGGACGTACGTCTTCGCGGCGCGCGCCGTCGACCTCGGCGACCGGGCCCGCACCCCCGACGTCGCGCCGCTGCTGCCACCCGCCGTCGAGGACACGCCCGACGAGGACCCCACGCCCGCGACGCTGACGTGGGGCCAGGACACCACGGCGCCGTTCGTCTACGTGACCAGCACCTCCTACGACGAGGCGACGCCCACGCAGCCGGTGGTGACCGGCGCGAGCGTGCCGATCAGGATCAACACCAGCGAGCCCGGCTCGACGTTCGAGTGCACCGACAACGGCCGTGCCGTGGCCTGCGCGGGCGGCCGCTGGCAGCTCGAGCACCCGCGGTCGGGCCGTCACACCTTCGCCGCGCGGACGATCGACCGTGCCGGCAACGCCAGCGCGTGGTCGGCGCCCATCGAGTTCTTCGTCCCGCGCAACGTGACCCGGCAGCGGGGCTGGAGGAAGCTGCGCGACGCGGCCTGGTTCCGCGGGGACGCCGTCACGGCGTCGCGGCGTGGCGCCCGGCTGGTGATGCCGCGCGCCGACGTCGGCGAGCTGCGCCTGATCGCGCCGAGCGGCCCGCGCTACGGCAAGGTGCGGTTGCGCGTGGGCAAGCGTGACTGGCACGTGGTCGACCTCGCCGGCACGAAGGCGGCCCTGCGCCAGCACGTCGTCATCGACCGCTACTCGGGCATGCGGACCGGCCGGATCGTCATCGAGTCGCTGAGCGACAAGCGGGTCGTGATCGACGCGGTCGTCGCGCGCCCGAACCGGTTCCCCGCGGCGACCCGCCGCCACACCCGCTGAAAGCCCCCTGAAAGCCTTCCGGGGTTACGTCTCCGTTACGGAAGAAGTTCCAGGTCAGGAATTCGTTGACACCTGCCCCACCGGTGACTTCAGATACAGGGGCTCCACCACCCTCCGCCTGCACCGCTACGTGTCTCGTCCTCGGGGTCGCTTCGTGCTGCAGTCGGGCCATCCTGAGTCGAACGGGGAATACGCGTGATCCGTCGTACCATCGCGGCCGGCGCTGCCACCAGCGTCGCTGCCGCACTACTCGCGCCGTGGGGGGTGGCGGCCACCGCGGCCGACCTCGACCCCGGCCGGCTGACACCGGCGAAGGCGTCGCCGGCGAAGGCGCTGAAGAAGGGCACGGTGCTCGAGCTGGGCACCGGGACCGCGCCCGAGACGTACATCGTCCAGCTGGACGCGCCGGCCGTCCCGACGCGCGAGCAGGCCGAGGACCGCGGCCTCGCCGCCGCCGCCGACTCCGAGTCGGCCTACCGGAGGGGGCTCAAGGCCGAGCAGGCCGACCTGGTCTCCTCCATCTCCCGGGTGACCGGCCGCCCCGCCAAGGTGCTCCACCGCTACACCGAGGCGCTCAACGGCATCGCGGTGCAGCTCACCCGCGGCCAGGCGCAGAAGGTCGCCGGGATCGACGGCGTCTCCGCCGTGCAGGTCGACTTCGAGCGCCAGCTCACCACGGACAAGGGACCCGAGTGGATCGGCGCGCCGACCATCTGGGACGGCTCGAACGTGCCCGCCGGCTTCGAGGGCACGAAGGGCGAGGGCGTCGTCGTCGGCATCCTCGACTCCGGCATCAACCCCGCCAACCCGTCCTTCGCGGACGTGGTCCCGGCCGAGGACGGCGGTGACGGCTACGACCACACCAACCCGCTCGGCGCGGGCACGTACCTCGGCATGTGCGACCCGGCCAACGCCGCCCAGTACGTCGCGGACTGGGGCTGCAACGACAAGCTGATCGGCTACTACAACTTCGAGAACCCCGCCACCGGTGGCAACCCGTTCGACGACCCCTACGACGACGACGGCCACGGCAGCCACACCGCCAGCACCACCGCCGGCAACCAGGTCGAGGCCACGGCCTACTCGGCGAGGGGCACCGAGCACGAGTTCTCCGTTACGTCGACGATCAAGGGCGTCGCACCCCACGCCAACATCATCGGCTACGACGTGTGCGACGGCGGCTGCCAGGGCTACTCGATCCTGGCCTCGATCAACCAGGCGATCCTCGACGGGGTCGACGTCATCAACTACTCGATCGGGTCCAGCGCCCCGTCGAACCCGTGGACCGATGCCGACGCGGTGGGCTTCCTCAACGCCCGCGCCGCCGGCATCCACGTGGCGACCTCCGCCGGCAACGACGGGCCCGGCGAGGCCACGCTCGGCAGCCCCGGCGACGTCCCGTGGATGACGACGGTCGGCGCGACCACGCACGACCGGAAGTACGTCGCCTCGGTCACCGACATCAGCGCCACCGACGGAGCCACCCTGCCCGACATCGCCGGTGCCGGCCTGGCCGGCGCGACCGACGGCACCTTCCCGGTCGTGTACGCCGGTGCGGCGCCGTACAACAACCCGCAGTGCGGCCTGCCGCCGGACAGCACGCCGGCCGGCACCTTCCCGGCGGGGACGGACCTCAGCGGCCTCATCATCATCTGCGACCGCGGCGGCAACGGCCGGGTCGAGAAGGGCGAGAACGTCGAGTCCCTCGGCGCCGAGGGCATGATCCTGGCGAACGACCAGGCCAGCGGCACCTCGCTCAACGGTGACGCGCACGCCCTGCCGGCCGCGCACATCACCTACGCCGACGGGCAGGCGCTCAAGTCGTTCATCGCCGCCCACCCCGGCACCGAGGCCGCCCTGTCCGGCTCCGTGGCCGACGTCGCCGACGAGAACGGCGACATCATGGCCGCCTTCTCCAGCCGCGGTCCCAACCGCGCGCTGTCCTCGATCAGCCCGTCCGTGTCCGCGCCCGGCGTGGACATCCTCGCCGCCGCCGGCGCGGAGAACAGCGTCGAGTGGCACTTCATCTCGGGCACCTCGATGGCGAGCCCCCACACGGCTGGCGCCTTGGCGCTGCTGCGGGGCATGCAGCTCGACGACGAGGACGCGTGGACCCCCGCCGAGGCGCAGTCGGCGCTGATGACCACCGCGGAGCGCGACATCACCGACTCCGACGGCACGGCGGCCGACTGGTTCGACATGGGCTCGGGCCGCATCGAGCTCCGCCGCGCGGCCAAGGCCGGCCTCGTGCTTGACGAGGACCTCGCCGGCTACCAGGCCGCCGACCCCGCCAAGGGCGGCGACGTGCGCGACCTCAACACCGCCAGCATGGCCGACGACGAGTGCCTGCAGACCTGCGGCTGGACGCGTACGTTCACCGGCACCGCGACCGGTGCCGGCACGTGGACCGTGTCCGTGGAGGACCTCTCCGAGGGCATCACGCTCGACACCGACGTCGAGTCCATCGAGGTGACCGACGGCGGCACCGCCGACGTCACCGTCACCGCGACGGTCGACAACGGCGCGGCGACCGACGAGTGGCTGTTCGGCACCCTGGTGCTGACGCCCCCCGCCGGCTCCGAGGCACCGGTGGCCCACCTGCCCGTGGGCGTGCTGCCCTCGGCGGGCGTGCTGCCCACCTCGATCGACGTCACGACCCGTCGTGACGCCGGCTCGCAGCTCACCACGGACCTCGAGGCCATCGCGATCACCGACCTGCAGGTCGACGCGAGCGGCCTGGTCCCCGAGGACCGCACCGAGCTGTCCATCTTCGCGGACTCGACGAACACCGACCCGTACGACGGCAACGGCACGCACGTCGAGATGATCGACGTGCCTGCGGGCGCCACCAGCCTGATCGCGAGGCTGCAGGACCCGACGGCGCCCGACTTCGACCTCTACGTCGGTCGGGGCGAGGTCAGCGCCGCCAACGAGATCGCGATGAGCGCCAGCGCCGGCTCCGACGAGGCGATCACGATCGCCGACCCCGAGCCGGGCACCTACTGGGTCCTGGTGCAGAACTGGGAGGCCTCCACGGCCGGCGGGACCGACACCACCGACCTCGTCACCGCGGTGGTGGCCGGCGACCAGGGCAACCTGTGGGCCGAGGGTCCTGAGGGCCCCGTCCCTGCCGCCACCCCGTTCGACATCCGCACCTTCTGGGACGAGAACGAGATGGACGCCGGGGAGACCTGGCACGGCACGCTGACCCTCGGCACCTCGCCAGCGACCCCGGGCGACATCGGGGTCGTCCCGGTGACCGTGTCCCGGGTGGCCGACGACGTGACCAAGACGGCCGACACGACCGAGGCGGCACCGGGTGACACCATCACCTACACCGTCGACGTCGCGCCCAACGTCTCGCAGGAGGACCTGACCTACTCCATCACCGACGCGCTCCCCGAGGGCACGACGTACGTCGAGGGCTCCGCCACCGACGGCGCCACCTTCGCCGACGGCGTCGTGTCGTGGAGCGGTGTCCTCGACTCCACCTACGGCGAGGAGGGCAACTACACGCTGACCACCAGCGCGGACGACCCCGAGGCCTGCGAGCCGGGCTACCTCGACCTCGCGTCCCTGGGCATCCCCGCCCAGGACGCGGTGGTGGGCGACACCGAGACGTTCTCGGCCTTCGGCTCGGGCACCTTCGGGTTCTACGGCCAGGACCACAAGGGCCTGACGTTCTCCGACGACGGCTTCCTCGTCTACGGCGACGGCTACGCCGGCTCGCCGTGGGTCCCGCAGTCAGTTCCCAACGCCGCCGCGCCCAACAACGTGGCAGCCCTGCTCTGGCAGGACATGGAGATCCGCTACGACGCCGCCTCCGGCGCCGGGGTGACGCTGGCCAGCACGGCCGGCGCCAACGGGGTGCTCGACCCGGGCGAGATCGCGATCGTCGAGTACGACGACATGCGCCTCTACGACGACGACGCGGGCGCCGGTGGGCAGCTGGACATGCAGGTCATCGCGACGGCCGGCAGCAACGACCTCGTGTTCGTCTACGACAACGTGGACGCGGGAGCGATCCTCGACGACGTCACCATCGGCACCGAGAACGCCGACGGCACCGTGGGCGCGGCGCTCATCAACGCCGGCGACGCCTCCGCGGTGATCGAGGACGACCTCGCCGTCTGCGCGACGTACTCCGAGCCGGAGGCGGAGGGGGCCAGCTTCAGCTACCAGGTCACCGTCGACCCGACCGTGGGTGAGAAGGACCTGACCAACAAGGTCGTCCACACCACCGACGACCCCGGCGCGAAGCCCGTCACGGCCCGGCACACCGTGCGGATCACGGGCTCCGCCGTGCGCACCAACGTGGCGCTGTCGCTGGACCCGACCACCATCGAGACCGGAGGCACCACCACCGCCACCGCGCAGGTGTTCAGCACCGGCCCGAAGGCGCCGACGGGCACCGTGGAGTTCTGGGCGGGCACCCGCCTGGCCGGCACGGGCACCCTCGACGCCACCGGGAGGGCGACCGCCACCCTGTCGGGCTTCGCCACTGCCGGGACCGTCCCGGTGACGGCGAAGTACCTCGGTGACGCCGCCAGCGCGCCGGCCACCTCGGCACCGGTCAACCTGGCCGTCACCGCGAACGGTCCGGTCGACAAGGCCCGGGCCAAGATCGCCACCAAGGTGGTCAAGCCGGTCGAGGTCGGAACCCGGGTCAAGCTGCGGGTCACCGTGCGGGCACGGGACATCGTGCCGAGCGGCACGGTGAGGATCGTGGTCCGCGGAGCCGGCCAGGAGAAGACCTGGACCGAGACGTTGAACGACCGGGGCAGGACCAAGGTCGTGCTGCCGAAGTTCACGAGGACCGGGAAGGTCAAGGTCCGCGTCGTGTACGCCGGCGACGCCGCGACCGAGCCGGCCACGAAGGACATCCGGTTCCGGGTGGTCGACCGGCGCACCGTGCGCTGAGGTGGAGTGAGCTCCAACGAAGGGGCCGTCGGTGCGATGCACCGGCGGCCCCTTCGCCATGTCGGACCCTTCGCCATGTCGGACCCTTCGCCATGTCGGACCCTTCGCCATGTCGGTCATGCTGGTGACATGACGGTCGTCCGTGCCTGGGTCCTGGCGGCGGCGTGCTGCCTGGCCCTCGCGGGGTGCGCCGACGGTCCCGCTCAGCCGCCCGAGAAGGAGACCCCCGTGGACGAGCCGTCCTCCGCGCCCTCGACGGCGTCCCCGCCCCCCTCGGCGGTCCAGCAGTCCGTCGCGGACCTGGCTGCGAGCCTCGGCCTCCCCGCCGACGAGGTCGAGGTCGTGTCGGTCGAGGAGGTCACCTGGCGCAACGGGAGCCGCGGCTGCGCCCGTGCCGGCATGGCGTACACCCAGGCGCTGGTCGACGGCTCACGGATCGTCCTGCGCGCCGGCGGCCGGACGTACGAGTACCACGCGGGCGGGCGCCGACCACCGGAGCGGTGCGACGAGCCGACGGAGTGAGCGCGACGCACCCCGGGACGCCGAACGGCCCGCCGCCTCCGAGGAGGCAGCGGGCCGTCGGGTGCTGCGTGACGTCGGCGGTCAGGCCGGGACGACGTTGAGGGCCACCGTGGCGGACACCTCGTCGTGGAGCTTGACCGTCACCTCGTGGGCACCGAGCGACTTGATCGGGTTGGCCACGACGATCGTGCGGCGGTCCACCGTCTCGCCGGAGACGGCGGTGACCGCGTCGGCGATCTCGGCGGTGGTGACGGCGCCGAACAGGCGACCACCCTCACCGGCACGCACCTTCACGTTGACCGCGTTGGCCTCGAGCTTGCCCTTGATCTCCTGGGCGTGGCTCTCGTCGCGGGCCGCGCGGCTCGCGCGGGCGGACTTGATCGACTCGATGGTCTTCTCGCCACCGCGGGTCCAGCGGATGCCGAGGCCGCGGGGGACGAGGTAGTTGCGGCCGTAGCCGTCCTTGACCTCGACCACGTCGCCGGGGGCGCCGAGGCCGTCGACCTCCTGGGTCAGGATGAGCTTCATGTCCCGTGCTCCTCTCAGCGACCGGTGGACGTGTAGGGCAGCAGGGCCAGCTCGCGCGCGTTCTTGACGGCGATGGCCACGTCGCGCTGGTGCTGGACGCAGTTGCCGGTCACGCGGCGGGCGCGGATCTTGCCGCGGTCGGAGATGAACTTGCGGAGCAGCGTGGTGTCCTTGTAGTCGACACCGGTCGCCTTCTCCTTGCAGAACTGGCAGACCTTCTTCTTCGGCTTGCGCAGAATTGCCTTGGCCATTGTGGTGCTCCCTTTCAGTGAGCCCGGCCCTGAAGGCAATCAGGGACGGAATGGTGATGGATGAAAGTGTCCTCGGGCCCCAGGCAGCGTGCTGCATGTGGCCGAGGGGATCAGAAGGGCGGCTCGTCGTTCCCGCCGCTGACCCCGGGCGTGGCCCAGGGATCGTTGGTCGGAGCGGACTGGCCGCCACCCTGGGACTGACCGCCCCAGCCGCCGCCACCCTGGGAGGGAGCCGGGCTGGCCCACGGGTCGTCGGCCGGCGCGGACTGACCGCCGCCGCCCGAGTAGCCGCCGCCGGAGTAGCCGCCACCGCCGCCCTGCCGCGTCGTCTTGGTGACCTTGGCCGATGCGTTGCGCAGCGACGGGCCGACCTCCTCGACGTCGATCTCGAACACGGTGCGCTTCTCACCCTCGCGGGTCTCGTACTGACGCGACTTGAGGCGACCCTGGACGATCACGCGCATGCCCCGCTGGAGGGACTCGGCGACGTTCTCCGCTGCCTGCCGCCACACCGCGCAGGAGAGGAACAGCGTGTCGCCGTCCTTCCACTCGTTGCTCTGGCGGTCGAAGGTGCGCGGCGTCGAGGCGATCCGGAAGTTGGCGACGGGCGCCCCCGAGGGGGTGAACCGCAGCTCCGGGTCGTCGACGAGGTTGCCGATGACGGTGATCGTGGTCTCGCCTGCCATGTCAGGTCTCCTCAGAATGTCCTGCTGCTGATCCGGGGTCCGCCCCCGGCGATGCGCCCATCAAACAGGCACGCACCGACGGCGGGAAGGGTCTTTCCACAGACGCCCGTGGGCGGTCAGTGGGCGTCGGGACGCATGACCTTCGTGCGCAGGATCGACTCGTTCAGCGTGAGCTGGCGGTCGAACTCCTTGACCGTCGCGGGCTCGGCCGTCAGGTTGATGACGGCGTAGATGCCCTCGGCGTTCTTCTTGATCTCGTACGCCATCCGGCGACGACCCCACACGTCGAGCGACTCGATCGAGCCACCGTCCTTGCGGATCACGTTGAGGTACTTGTCGAGCGACGGCTCGATGGTGCGCTCGTCGAGACTCGGGTCGAGGATGACCATCACTTCGTAGGCACGCACAGCGTCTCCACCTCCTCTGGGCTAGAGCGGCCACGGGCTCTCCGTGGCAGGAGGACTCTGCGTTCGTGGCCGCGACACCGGTCGCACGCCACGGTCGCCCGAAGGCAACCGGGCAAGATTACCAGCGGCCGCGCGGCAGGCCCGCATCGCGGAGCGCCCGGCCGCCCGGTCCCGCCCGACCCGCCTCGCGCGCCCCTGTGGAGGGCGCGCCCGCGGCGGGGCGGCTCGGGGCTAGCGTCGAGCGGTGTCCAGGACCGCAACGCCCCGGTCCGCCATCGTGGTGGCGGGACGCTACCGCCTGCTCGACCAGGTCGGCACCGGGGGCATGGGCTCGGTGTGGCGCGCCCGCGACGAGCGCACGGGTCGCCTCGTCGCGGTGAAGGTGCTGGGCCGGCACGGCTCGGCGGTGCTCGCGCGGTTCGTCCGCGAGCAGGCCGTCCGCGTGCGCCACCCCCACGTCGTGGCACCGCACGGCTGGGCCGCCGAGGACGAGCTGGTGGTGCTCGCGATGGAGCTGGTCACGGGCGGGTCGGTCGCCGACCTGCTCCGCGAGCACGGCGCGCTCGACGCCGGCACCGCGGGGCTCCTGGTCGGGCAGCTGCTCAGCGGGCTCGCGGCCGTGCACGGTGCCGGACTGGTGCACCGCGACGTCAAGCCGGCCAACCTCCTGCTCGAGGCGACCGGCGACGGACCACCGCACCTGCGCCTCGGCGACTTCGGCGTCGCCGCCCCGGTGGCCGACCGGCGCTTCACCACCGTCCCCGGCGCCATCGGCACCGACGGCTACATGGCGCCGGAGCAGGCGCGTGGCGCCCCGCCCGACCCCGCCCAGGACCTCTACGCCACGGGTCGCGTCGCCCTCGAGCTGGTCACGGGGCTGCCTCCCGCCCTCCAGCGGGGGATCCCCTCCCACCCGCTGCGGCCCCTCGTCGAGCGGCTGGTCGTCGACGACCCGGAGCAGCGCATCGCCACCGCCGAGGCGGCGCTCCGCCTGCTCCGCCGGCTCCCCCTGCCGGCGCCCGACGGCCCGCCGGTGCCCGACCGCCTGGGTCCCCCGCCGCGCCGCCGCACGCCCTCGGCGTCGGTCCGCGGCGACGTCGACTGGGCCGGCTGGACGGCCGTCGCGGTCCTGGCCGGCGTGGTCGTGGCGTGCCTGTGCCTGCTCCTAGGCTGGACCGCATGAGCACCCAGCTTGCCGTCGGCGCCCACGTCGCGCAGGAGGACCCGGTCGGCGAGGCCGTCGCGCGCGACACCTCGCTCGTGCAGTTCTTCCTCGGTGACCCGCAGGGCTACAAGGGTCCCGAGGTCCGCTTCGACGGCGGGGCGGCCGCGCTGCGCGCCGCGGCGGAGGACGCCGGGGTCGACCTCTACGTGCACGCCCCCTACGTCGTCAACGTCGCCACGACCAACAACCGCATCAGGATCCCGAGCCGCAAGCTGCTCCAGCAGCACATGGTCGCGGCGGCGGAGATCGGCGCCAAGGGCCTCATCGTCCACGGCGGGCACGTCAACAAGGCCGACGACCCGGCCGTCGGCTTCGACAACTGGCGCAAGGCGATCGAGGCCACCGACATCCTGGTCCCCCTGCTGATCGAGAACACCGCGGGCGGCGAGAACGCGATGGCGCGCCACCTCGACCGGATCGCCGGCGTGTGGGACGCCATCTCCTCGGCCGACGGCGCCGAGCGTGTCGGCTTCTGCCTCGACACCTGCCACGCGTGGGCCGGCGGCATCGACCTCGGTGACGCCGTCGAGAAGGTCCGCGGCATCACCGGCCGCATCGACCTCGTCCACGCCAACGACTCGCGTGACGACTTCGGCTCGGGCGCCGACCGCCACGCCAACTTCGGCCGCGGCCGACTGCCCGCCGACGAGTTCGCGGCGGTGGTCCGCGAGGCCGGCGCGCCCGTCATCTGCGAGACGCCCGGCGGGGCGGCCGACCACCTCGCCGACTTCGCCTGGCTGCGCGAGCGCCTCTGACCGGGCTCAGCTCGTGGGGAGAGCGGTCACCACGACGTTGCTGAGGTAGGCGGTCCCGTCCCAGTCCTCGCAGGTGATCAGGACCAGCCGTGCGGGTCCGCCCCGGCCGAGGACGCGCTCGTTGCGGCGAGCCAGCTCGCCGCGGCCCAGCACCTCGACCGACGCGACGGCGTACGACGAGCGGCGGGTGCCGTCGAGCACCAGCACCTCGTCGCCGCGACGCAGGTCCTCGAGGTCGTCGAAGGCACCGCCCCCGCTGCTCACGGTGTGCCCGGTCAGGACCGTGGCGCCCGTGGCGGAACCGGGGCGGGCCCCATCCGCCCACCAGCCCACGCGACGAGGGTCCGCGGGAGGGGTCAGCACGCGGCGGACGGCGACGATCGGCGTCACCGCGGCGCGCACGCCGAGGGCGGGGACGACGACACGCCGCGGTCGCCGGGCCGGGACCGAGGACGCCGGCGGCGTGGCAGCCGTCGGCTCGGCCCGGTCGGCGCGGACGACGCCGGCGGTCTCGCGGGACCGCTGCCCGTCGACGGCCGGAGCCTCGCCGGGGCGCAGCCCGACGAGGACGCCGGCGACGACGAGCGCCGGCGCGGCGAGCACCGCCCCCAGGTGGAGGAGGCGCTCGCCGCGTCGAGAGGAGGTCGGCTCAGCCACGAGCCCGTCGGGTCCACGCGAGCCGTCCGGCGACGCCACCGAGCAGGACCAGCAGGAGGGCGAGCAGCGAGGTGCCGGCCGCAGCATCGGAGGCGTCGGAGCCCCCGCGGGCGTCCACGCCGGCGTCGACCGCGGTGGGGAGCGCGCTCGACGCGCCCTGCTCCGTCGCGAGCGTGGCGTCCGATGCGAACGCCTGCTCCCCGAGGACCTCGGCGTCGGACGGCCAGGGCGACTCGGGCGACTCGAGCGACTCCGACGGCTCTGTCGACGCGGGAGACGTCGGGGACGTCGGGGACGTCGGCGAGGACGTCTCGTCGTCCACGTCGGTCGAACCGGGCGTCGTCGACGTGGGGGTGCCCGGCGTCCCCGGCTCGGTCGGCACCGACGACGTGCCAGGCGCGCACTGCTGCACCCAGAAGACCTTGGTCTTGGTGTCGTTGCCGTTGGAGCGCGGCGTGCTGATCGTCAGGCGCACGTGGTAGCCCTGCTTCGGGTGCGGTTCGCCGGTGAAGGAGAGAGTGTACGCCTGGCGGCCGTCGAGGCCGGTCTCCGTGCCGGCACCGCTGGCCGGGTCGCCCCCGACGAACACCTGCGCCGGTCCGTCGACCGTCATGCCGACGCCGGTCGTCGGCGCGTGCTCGGTGAACGTCACCGTCGAGATGATGTCGGCGCCCTGGTCGAAGCCGTACCACTCGACCTGGAAGGTGCATCCGGGGTGCGGGGTGTTGTTCGGGATCCGGTCGAGCTCGCCGAGGGGGGCGATCTTCACCGTGCCGTTGTTGCCGGCGGGATCGCCCTGACCGTTGCCGTTCCCGGCGTTGCCGTTGCCCGGGTTGCCGTTGCCGTTGCCGGGGTTGGCGTTGCCGGCGTTCCCGTTGCCGTTGCCCGGGTTCGCGTTGCCGTTGCCCGGGTTCCCCTGATGGCCGTTGCCGTTGCCGTTGCCCCGGCCGCCGCCGTTGCCCTGGCCGTTGCCCTGGCCGTTGCCGTTCGCCTGACCGTTGCCCCGGCCGCCGCCGTTGCCGTTGCCGTTGGCCTGGCCGTTGCCGTTCGCCTGGCCGTTGCCCCGGCCGCCGCCGTTGCCGTTGCCGCTGGCCTGGCCGTTGCCGTTCGCCTGACCGTTGCCCCGGCCGCCCCCGTTGCCGTTGGCCTGGCCGTTGCCGTTGGCCTGGCCGTTGCCGTTCCCCTGGGCGTTGCCCTGGCCGTTGCCCTGCGGCGCCGGCGGCTGCTGGGCGGCCGGCGGGGGTGTCGGCGTCGCAGCCTGGGTCCCGCCGATGCCGTTCGTGAGCCCGTGCGCGTTGCCGTTCCCGTTCCCGTTGCCGGGGTCGGCGGCGGCGGGCGTTGCCGCGAGCCCGAGGCCCAGACCGGTGCTCACGGTGAGGATGGCCGCAGCAGCGAGTCTGGCCTGCGGCCGGATCCGGTGACCGGCCGAGCGAGACGTGGGTGACATGTGTTCCTCCCTGTAGTCCGGCGACGTTGCCGGAGACCTGTACGCGACCCGTCGGCTCAGCCGTCCCTCCCGAGTGGACTCGAAGCGCCGTAGTCCCGGGTTCAACCACCGGCCCGCCGATGGGTTACGGCTGGTCACCCGATCGGGTGGGGGTCACCTCACCCGTTCGGGCCATGCGGTGCGGGCCGACCGGGGCGGAGGCTCGCCGGATGAGAGTCGGCAGGAAGTCGGGACGGCCGTGCAACCGAACCGGCGGGCACTGCGTCTCTCCTCACGAAGGGACCAGACACGCACGGGGGTCGTGTCTGGTCCCTTGTAGCCTTTCCGGAGTGACGACCCCCCTGACGCTGCGCCCTGTCTCCGCGCCCGAGCACCGAGACTTCATCGCCGGCCGGTCGTCCGCCAGCTTCCTCCAGACGCCCGCCTGGGCGCAGGTGAAGGCCGAGTGGAAGGCCGAGTCCATCGGCTGGTTCCGCGGCGGCGAGCTGGTCGGTGCCGGCCTGGTCCTCTACCGCCAGCTGCCGAAGGTGAAGCGCTACCTCGCCTACCTCCCCGAGGGTCCGGTCATCGACTGGTCGGGCGACGACCTCGAGTCCTGGCTGCGCCCGATGGTCGCCCACCTCGCGCGCCGGGGCGCGTTCGCCGTGCGGATGGGTCCGCCCGTGGTGACCCGCCGCTGGTCCGCCGAACAGGTGAAGGCCGGGATCGCCGACGAGTCGGTGCGGCGGCTCGGCGACGTACCTCCTCTCGAACGCTGCCAGGACGGGGCGCGGGTGATCGCGCAGCTGCACGAGCTCGGCTGGCAGCGGCAGTCCGCCGAAGGCGGCTTCTCCGCCGGACAGCCGCAGTTCAACTTCCAGGTCCCCCTCGTCGACGAGGACGGCCGCCCGCGAGCGGAGTCCGACGTCCTGGCCGGGATGAACCAGCTGTGGCGCCGCAACATCAAGAAGGCCGACAAGGCGGGCGTGGAGGTCTCCCTCGGCGAGCGGGCGGACCTCAAGGCCTTCCACGACCTCTACGTGCACACCGCCGAGCGCGACGGCTTCACCCCGCGCCGCCTCGCGTACTTCCAGACGATGTACGACGCACTCGCCGCCGAGGACCCCGACCGGATCCAGCTCTGGCTGGCCCGCCACGAGGGCGACCTCGTCGCCGCGACGATCGCGATCCGGGTGGGGACCCATGCCTGGTACTCCTACGGCGCGTCCTCGACGGAGAAGCGCGAGGTGCGCGGCTCGAACGCCGTCCAGTGGGCGATGATCCGCCACGCGCTGGCGGCCGGCGCGCACGTCTACGACCTCCGGGGGATCACCGAGACCCTCGACGCCGACGACCCGCACGTCGGGCTGATCCAGTTCAAGGTCGGCACCGGCGGGCAGGCGGTCGAGCACGCGGGCGAGTGGGACCTGCCGGTCAACCGGGTCATCTACAAGGCGTTCCAGCTCTACCTGGCGCGCCGGGGGTGACGGGTCGATGAGCCTCACCCTGACCGTCGACGGCGAGCGCTGGCGCGCACACCTCCTGGCCACCGTCGCGCGCCACCCCGGCATCGTGCCGGTCGCCAAGGGCAACGGCTACGGGATGTCCGTCGGACGCCTCGCGCGCCGGGCGCAGTGGCTGGCCGACCACGCCGCCGAGACCGGCACCGACGTCGACCTGCTCGCGGTCGGCACCTACGACGAGGTCGAGGAGGCGGCCAGCCGCTACGCCGGCGACCTGCTCGTCCTCACGCCGTGGCGCCCGTTCGGCGCCGCCCTCGAGCTCGATGACCGGACGGCCCGCCGGGTCGTGCACACCGTCAGCCGGCCCGAGGACCTCGCCGCCCTGCGGGGGCGACACCCCGACGCCAGGTTCGTGCTCGAGCAGCTGACCTCCATGCTGCGGCACGGGATGACCCGTCGCGACCTCGCCGCCGTGGCCGAGGCGCTCGGCCCGGGTCGTGGCGGCCTCGGGGGCGTGGCCATGCACCTGCCGCTCAACACCACCTCGCACCTCGGCGAGGTCAGCCGGCTCGTCAACGACGTCGTCGCCTCGGGACTGCCCACGCGCACGGTGTTCGTCTCGCACCTCACCCACGCCGAGCTCGCCCAGCTGGCGGCGGCCTACCCCGACTTCACGGTGCGCCCGCGCATCGGCACCGACCTCTGGCTGGGCGACCGCGGTGCGCTGCGGGCCACGGCCACCGTGCTCGACGTGCACGAGGTGGAGCGCGGCGACACGTTCGGCTACCGCGGCCGCACCGTGCCCAAGCCCGGGCACATCGTCGTGGTCAGCGGCGGCACCGCGCACGGCATCGGCCTCGAGGCACCGACCGGGGACCAGTCGCTCAAGGCGCGCGCCGCGACCCTGGCGCGTGGCGGCCTCGACGCGGTCGGCTTCGTCCGGTCGCCGTTCTCCATCGACGGCAAGCAGCGGCTGTTCGCCGAGCCGCCCCACATGCAGGCGTCGATGCTGTTCGTCCCCTCAGGGGCGCGCGTCCCGAGCGTCGGCGAGGAGATCGACGTCCGCGTCCGCTTCACCGCCACCGACTTCGACCGCGTCGTCGTCGCCTGAGGCGTCCTTCAGCACCGCGACGACCAGCCACACCAGGCCCAGCACGCGCAGCACGACGGCCAGCCAGTAGGCCCTGCCGTCGTCCTGCACGGTCGGCACGAGAGCCTGGCCGACGTACCACCCGGTGAGCACCCAGCTGACGAGGTGCAGCCCCTGCCAGACGAGCAGGTCGCGCCAGCGGCGTACGGCGAGCGCGGCCAGCGGGAGCAGTAGCAGCGCGGTCTCCGGCGGCGCCGACGGCGCGACCACGAGGGCGGCGGCCAGCAGCACCAGGCCGGCACGCGCACTCGCCCGCGGGGTCGGGGGCCCGCCCCGGATCACCCACCACGCAGCAACCGCGGCGACGGCGAGCACCACGAGCTGCGCGACGGCGCGGGCGGCGCCCGAGCTGCCGACGCCGAGCTGCTCGAGCAGCAGCCAGATCGAGCCGAGGTCGGGGTCCTCGCCCGTCGCCCGGCCGGGCAGGGTGACGACGACGTACGCCGCCGCTGCCGCGAGGATCGCGTCGACGCGGTCGCGCGTGCGGCCACCGACGGCCACCACGCCGAGGAGCGCCACGGCCACCGGCAGCGCGAACGCCGCACCGACACCGGCGCCGACGCCGGCGAGCCAGGCCCGCCCGGACGTCCAGCCCCAGAGCAGCACCGCGACACCCGCGGCCGCGACGAGCTCCCACGACAGCCAGTGGACGAGCAGGACCGGGCCGAGCGCCCACCCGGCGGCGGCCCACGGACGCCGGCGGTCGACACGCACGAGCAGCACCGTGGTGAGCAGCGCCAGGGCGGCGAGCAGGACCGCCAGCCCCGCTGTCGTCGACACCGTGCCCGAGCCCGGGTGGAGCGCCGCGAGGCGCTCGATCCAGGCCGCCACGCGCGGCGGGGTGCCCGCGTCGGCGGAGGCGCCCGCCAGCTCGGTCCAGCACAGCTCGGCGTAGGGCTGGTCGGGCTTGCTCCACCCCGAGGGCACGCATGCCGCCTTCGTCGCCATGCCGGCCGCCAGCACCACGGACGTCGCGCCCACGAGCGCCCGGGACGCGTTCCACCACCGGTGGCCGCCGGCGTGGTCCCCGACCGGTCCGCCGAGCACCTCCGACATCGCGGACGCCACCGGGTCGGTGCGCGTGGGCGCCTCGCGGTCGGGCCGCACGGTCAGGGTCGGGTGTCCGGCACGGCCCGGCGCGCGGCCGGCGACCACGACGAGCGCGACGTCGGGGTGGGCGTCGGGGTGGGCGTCGGGGTGGCCGTGGGCGGCGGCGGGGGCGGCACCGGGGTGGTGGGCGGCGGCGGCACCGGGGTGGTCGGCGGCGGCGGCACCGGGGTCGTCGGCGGCGGCGGCACCGGGGTCGTCGGCGTCTCCGTCGGCGTCTCGGTCGGCGTCTCGGGCACCACGGTGGGCTCCCCGGTCGGGCTGGGGTTCCGCGTCGGCTGCTGGGTCTGCGACGGCGTGGTCGGCGGCGGGACGTACTCGTGCCCGTCGTCGGGCGCGTCACCGTCGACGAAGACCGGCTCCGGGAAGTCCTCGACGTCCTTGCCCTCCATCACGCGCTGCATGATCGAGGTCCAGGTCTTGGCCGGGTAGTTGCCGCCGAAGTAGCCGGACCGGCCGTCGGAGCTGGTCGGCAGCCAGAGGTCCGCGCCGTCGGGGCGCGGGACGTCGAGCCCCTCCCGGCCCTTGCCGCGGACGTACATCACCGCGGTGGAGATCTGCGGGGTGAAGCCGACGAACCAGGACGACGAGACGTCGCCGTCGTCGTTGGTCGCCGTGCCGGTCTTCGCGGCGGCGGGACGGGCCAGGCCCAGCGCCTCGGTGCCCGAGCCGCTCTCGACGACCTGCTGCAGCGCGTAGGTCACGTCGGCCGCGATGTCGGGGTCGACGGTCTCCTTGCTGCGCTGCTTCGCCTCGTAGAGGACTTCGCCGTCCTTGTCGACGACCTTCTGCAGCACGTGCACCTCGTTGCGGGTGCCGCCGTTGGCGAGCGTGGCGTAGGCGTTCGCCATGTTGATCGGGCTGACCTGCGCCGTGCCGAGCGTGACGCCGACGTTCTCCTGGAAGTCGATCGAGCGGCGCGGGATGCCCCAGCGCTCGCCCCCGTTCCCCGGGATGCCGAGGTCCTCGGCCGCCTGGATGACCTTCTGCGGGCCGTCCTCCATCGAGTCGACCATGTCGACGAAGGCGGTGTTCACCGAGTTCTCGGTCGCGGTGATCATCGAGACCGCCGACCCGTAGTCCTCGTCGCCCTGGTTCTCGAACTCGGTGCCGGCGATGTCGATGGGACTGTTGCCCTCGAAGGTGTCGTTGAGCGAGAAGCCGTCACGGATGGCGGCGACGTCGGTGGCGGCCTTCATCGTCGAGCCGGCCATGCCGCCGGAGACCGCCCAGTTGATCTGGGACTCGAGGTAGTCCTGACCACCGTAGAAGCCGAGCAGCTCGCCGGTCCGGGTGTCGACGGTCGCGGCCCCGACGTGCAGCTCCTTGTTGCCGGCCGGCCCGGGCATGCCGGCGTCGGGCCGCTGCTCCTCGACCGCCTCCTGGACGTCGGCCATCACCTGGGGGTCGAACGTCGTGGTGATCCGCAGGCCGCCGCCGTCGATCTCGTCCTCGCTCGCGATGCCGCGGTCGAGGATCTCCTGCTTCACCAGCGAGAGCATGTGGCCGCGCTGGCCGCCGAACTGGCTCTGGGCCTTCACCTTGGGGAACTTCGGGAGGCGCTGGACCGCCTGGTCGCGCTCCTCGGTGGTGATCGTCCCCATCTCGGCCATGCCGTCGAGGACGTACTCGTAGCGGACCCTGAGGTCGTCCTTGGCCTCCTGGCCGTTCGCCGGGTCGTAGCGCGAGGGGTTGTTGAGCACGGTGGCGAGCACCGCGGACTCCCGGAGGCTGAGCTCGCTCGCGTCGTGGTCGAAATAGGCCTTCGACGCCGCCTGGATGCCGTAGGCGCCGCGGCCGAAGTAGATGGTGTTGAGGTACCCCTCGAGGACCTCTTCCTTGCTGAGCTGCTGCTGGATCTTGAGGGAGACGATCGCCTCGCGGATCTTGCGCTTGTAGCTCTGCTCGCTGGTCAGGTAGAGGATCTTGACGTACTGCTGGGTGATCGTGGACGCACCCTGGCGGTCGTTGCCGCGGGCGTTGGAGAACAGCGCGCGCAGGATGCCCTTGGGGTCGATGCCCTTGTCGGTCCAGAACGTGCGGTTCTCGGCGGCGACGACCGCGTCCTGCATGGTCTGCGGCATCTCGCCCAGGGGGATCGACTCCCGGTTCTGGTCCTCGTAGTAGGTGCCGAGCTGCTGCTTGCCGTCGCGGTAGTACACGAAGGTGGTCTGCGCCTCGAAGGCGGAGTTGGGCGTCGGGATGCTGATCGCCTGGTAGAGCACCACCACGATCCCGCCCAGCACGAGGGCGCCGACGACGCCGAGGATCGAGAGGACCTTGACGACCTGGGCTGCTCGCTGCTTCCCCGTACGCCGCGGCTGGGGCCGCCGGGTCTGGGCCTTGCCGTCAGCCCTCCGCTTCTTCGCACTCACGCGGGCAAGCGTACGGTGACCGGCGCGGCAACCCGGATTCGTCACCGGCGGATATATCGCTACGATAGGTCACATGGCGCGCCGTGGTGACACCATCGAGCTGGCAGTCCTCGGGCTGCTGCACGAGGGACCCATGCACGGCTACGAGCTGCGCAAGCGGCTCAACCTCATGCTCGGCTGGGGCCGTGTGCTGTCCTACGGCTCGCTGTACCCCGCCCTGAAGAAGATGCTGCGCGCCAACCTGATCCGCGAGGTCAGCGCCGCTGCCACCCCGACCAGCCGTCGGCCCCGCATCGTCTACGAGGTCACCCCCGCCGGCAACGAGGAGTTCCAGCGCCTGATGTCCGAGGTCGGCCCCACGGCGTGGGAGGACGACAACTTCGACATCCGGTTCGCGTTCTTCTCCTCCACCGACATGGAGATCCGGCTCAGGGTCCTGGAGGGTCGCCGCTCGCGGCTGCAGGAGCGGCTGGCGCGCGTCCAGGCCGAGCTCGCGCGCACCCAGGCCGAGGTCGACCGCTACGCCGGCGAGCTCCAGCGCCACGGGGTGGAGTCGGTGGAGCGCGAGGTCCGCTGGCTCTCCGACCTGATCCGCGCCGAGCGGGGCGACTCCGAGGCGCCACCGACCCGGTCCGCCGGCACCGCCGGCGTCCCCACCCCGAGCGACTGACGGCAAGACCGGCACACAGACCCCCAACACAGACCCCAGCACAGAGCCAGGACAGAGAAGGAGAGCCCCATGGGTTCGGTACGAGTAGGCATCGTGGGAGTCGGCAACTGCGCCACCTCCCTCGTCCAGGGCGTGGAGTACTACAAGGACGCGGACCCCGCAGGGACCGTCCCGGGCCTCATGCACGTCGTGTTCGGTGACTACCACGTGCGCGACGTGCAGTTCGTCGCCGCGTTCGACGTCGACGACAAGAAGGTCGGCAAGGACCTCTCCGAGGCCATCAACGCCTCGCAGAACAACACGATCAAGATCGCCGACGTCCCGACCCTCGGCGTCGAGGTCCTGCGTGGGCCGACCCTCGACGGCCTCGGCAAGTACTACAGCCAGACCATCGAGGAGTCCGGCGCGGAGCCGGTCGACGTCGTGCAGGCGCTCAAGGACGCCGAGGTCGACGTGCTGGTGTCCTACCTGCCGGTGGGCTCGGAGGAGGCCGACAAGTTCTACGCCCAGTGCGCCATCGACGCGGGCGTCGGCTTCGTCAACGCGCTCCCCGTCTTCATCGCCTCCGACCCCGAGTGGGCCAAGAAGTTCGAGGACGCCGGCGTCCCGATCGTCGGCGACGACATCAAGAGCCAGGTCGGCGCGACCATCACCCACCGCGTGATGGCCAAGCTCTTCGAGGACCGCGGCGTGGCGCTGGACCGCACCTACCAGCTCAACGTCGGCGGCAACATGGACTTCAAGAACATGCTCGAGCGCGAGCGCCTGGAGTCCAAGAAGGTCTCCAAGACCCAGGCCGTGACCTCCAACCTCAAGGGCGAGCTCGCCGACAAGGTCAGCGACCGCAACGTCCACATCGGCCCCTCCGACTACGTCGAGTGGCTCGACGACCGCAAGTGGGCCTACGTCCGCCTCGAGGGCCGCGCGTTCGGCGACGTCCCGCTCAACCTGGAGTACAAGCTCGAGGTGTGGGACTCCCCCAACTCGGCCGGGATCATCATCGACGCCGTCCGCGCCGCGAAGATCGCCAAGGACCGCGGCATCGGCGGTCCCATCATCCCCGCGTCGACCTACCTGATGAAGTCGCCGCCGGTGCAGATGCCCGACGACCTCGGTCGCGCCGAGCTCGAGAAGTTCATCGCCGGGGAGTGATCTCCCCGCGTCGCACGACGCGCGCAGCAGCGGCCCCACAGGTCCACGTCCCGGACCTGTGGGGCCGCTGTCGTCCCCTGCCTATGGATAGAAGCGCTTCTCGTCGGGTACAACCGGACGAGGCCACCGGAGACACCGGTCGGGGAGGAGGACCCACATGCGAGGCGTACGACGGATCAGCGTGGCGGCCGCGGCGATGCTGCTGGCGGGGTGCGCGCAGGGCACCGGCGACTCGGAGGACACGTCCGACGCGACGTTCGACAGCGACGCGGAGCTGTCGGGCGAGGTGCAGGTGATGGGCTTCGGCGCCGGCGACGAGATCGCCACGGTGCGCCTGGACCGGGCCAAGGAGGCCCTGGGCAGCGAGGCCGACGTCAAGCTGATCGAGGGCGACCTCGACATCCAGCAGTTCCTCTCCTCCGTGGCCTCGGGCGAGCCCCCGGCCCTCGTCTACGCCGAGCGGTCCCAGATCGGGACGTTCGCCTCGCGCGGTGCCGTCGTGCCCCTCACCGACTGCATCGAGGGCGAAGGCATCGACACCTCCGTCTTCCGCGAGTCGGCCCTCGGCGAGGTGACCTTCGACGACGAGGTCTACGGCATCCCCGAGTTCAACGTCGTCCAGCTCACCCAGGCCAACGCCGACCTGCTCGAGCAGTCGGGGCACACCATCGAGGACGTCAACGGCTCGGACTGGGACGCCGTCTCCGCGGCCAACGAGGACCTGATGAAGATGGAGGGCGGCAACCTCGCCACCATCGGCTACGACAGCAAGCTCCCCGAGTTCCTGCCGCTGTGGGCCAAGGCCAACGGCGCCGACCTGATCTCCGAGGACGGCCGCACCGCGCAGCTCGACGACCCGGCGGTGGTCGAGGCGCTCGAGTGGGCAGTCTCGATCTACGACGCGCAGGGCGGCTTCGGTGAGGTCAAGGCGCTGCGCGACTCGGCCGACTTCTTCGGCGACGGCAACCAGTTCGCCACCGGTGTGCTGGGGGCGATGCCCATGGAGCAGTGGTACGTCAGCGTGCTCAACGACGTCTCGCCCGACGCGCCGATGGCCTTCGACACCGTCCGCGACCTGCAGGGCGAGCCGATCGCCTGGGCCTCCGGCTCGGCCTGGGCGATCCCGAAGGGCAGCCCCAACCCCGAGGCGGCCTGCCGGCTCGCCCGCGTGATGACCGAGACCGACTCGTGGATCGCGGCCGCCGAGGAGCGCGTGCGGCTCCGCGAGGAGAGCGGCGGGCTGTTCACCGGCATCCTCACCGCCAACGAGGCGGCCGACGAGGCCGTCCGCGAGATGGCGCCCACCGACGGCGACTCCGTGTGGTCGCAGGCCGTCGCCGCGATGTACGAGGCGAACGACCACACGTTCGCGATGCCGGCCAACCCGGCGGGCGACGAGTTCGAGCAGGCCTGGCAGGACGAGGTCAACAAGGTCCTGACCGACGGCAAGGAGCCGGCCGACGCGCTGGCCGACGCCCAGACCGCGGCGCAGGAGGCGCTCGACGAGGCCTGGGCGACCTGGGACGAGAAGTGAGCGTCGCCGCCCCTCCGGCCCGACGGGCGGCCGGAGGGCGGCGGCGGCGCGAGGGCCGCGCCGCGCTGCTGTTCATCAGTCCGTGGCTGATCGGCTTCGCCGTCTTCATGGCCTACCCGGTCCTCTACACGATGTACCTCTCGCTGACCGACTACGACGTCATCAACGACCCGACGTTCGTCGGCCTGGAGAACTACCGGGAGCTCGTCTCGGACGAGAAGGTCACGCTGGCCCTGCGCAACACCTTCATCTACACCGCCATGGCCGTGCCCGCCCAGCTGGTGCTGTCCCTCGCCCTGGCGCTGCTGCTCCAGCGGGCGGGGCGGGCGGCCGGGTTCTTCCGCACCGCGTTCTTCCTGCCCAAGATGACGCCGCCGGTCGCCGTCGGCGTGCTCCTGCTGATGCTGCTCAACGGCCAGAGCGGCCTGCTCAACGAGTTCCTCGGCTGGTTCGGCATCAACGGCCCGAACTGGACCACCGACCCGGACTGGGTCAAGCCCGGCCTGGTCGTCATGTCGCTGTGGACCGTGGGCTCCTCGGTCATCATCCTGCTCGCGGCGCTGCAGGAGGTCCCCGACGAGCTGCTCGACGCCGCGCGCGTCGACGGCGCCGGATGGTGGGGCCGGCTGCGGCACGTGGTCCTGCCCATCATCAGCCCGGCCATCTACTTCATCGTCGTGGTCGACACCATCGCCTCGCTGCAGTCGTTCACCGAGGCGTACACCGCCTTCTTCGGTGCCGGCAACACCACCTACAGCAACGACGCGGCGCTGTTCTACGCCATCTACCTCTTCCAGCAGGCCTTCGAGTTCCTGCACATGGGCTACGCGTCGGCGATGGCGGTGCTGCTCTTCGGGATCGTGATGGTCGTGACCGCCGTGCAGGTGATGCTGAGCCGGCGCTACGTCCACTACACGGGGGGCCCGAGATGAGCTCACCCCACGTCGTTCTCCGACTCCTCCGCTTCGCTCCCCCGCCGAACAACGACGAGGGGACCCCGAGATGAGCACGCTCGACCGGGCCGGCGAGGTCGGCCCCACCACGGTTCCGCCCCTCGTCGAGGACGAGGCGGTCACGCCCCCGGCGCCGGCCGCCTCCCGGAGCCGGCGACCGCGCGGGCTCGCCGCGCGCGTCTTCGTCACCGTGGCGCTCGTGGTCATGACGGTCGCCTTCGTCTACCCGTTCGTCTGGCTGATCAGCGCCTCGCTCAAGCCGCGCAGCGACGTCTTCGACAACAGGCTGATCCCCGAGACGCTGACGTTCGACAACTACGTCGAGGTGTGGAACGCCGCCCCGATGGGGGCGTGGCTGCTCAACACGGCGTTCGTCACGGTCATGGCGACGCTCACCGTGACGCTGTCCAGCGCGCTGGTGGCGTGGGGGTTCGCCCGCTACCGGTTCCGCGGGCGCAACGTGCTCTTCGGGCTCGTCCTCGCCTCGATGATGATCCCCGGCGCCGCGACGATGATCCCGACCTACCTGATCTGGGACTCGCTCGGCATGGTCGGGACGCTCACGCCGCTGTGGGCGGGCAACCTGTTCGGCACGGCGTTCTACATCTTCCTGCTGCGGCAGTTCTTCCTCGGCCTGCCGCCCGAGCTCTTCGACGCCGCCGAGATGGACGGCGCCGGGCACTGGAAGGTGTTCTGGCACATCGCGCTGCCGCTGACCCGCCCCGCGCTGGTCGTGGTCGCGCTGTTCGAGTTCCAGGCCGCGTGGACCGACCTCATGCGGGGCCTGATCTACCTGCGCGACCGCGAGGACTTCACCGTGCCGCGGGGGCTCAAGTCGATGCTCGACCAGTTCGGGTTCGGCGGCGAGTGGCACTGGGAGCTCGTCGTGGCGGCCAGCGTGATCGCGACGCTGCCGATGATCGTCGTGTTCTTCATCGGCCAGAAGCAGATCATCCAGGGAGTCGCCAGCACGGGCACGAAGGGCTGAGCACACCGGCCGCCCACGCGCGAGTAACTTCGCGACCACGACGTCGTTCTCAGGTCGTCGACGCGCCCCCGACGCGTCCTACCACTGAGGAACCCGATGTCCCGATCCCGTCGGCTCGCGGCCACCACGGCCGTACGCGCCCTCGCCACCACCACCCTCCTCGCCGGCCTGCTGACCGCCACCACGGTTGCCACCGCCGGCTCCGCCACCGCCGCCGGCTCCCCCAGCGCCCCGGCCGCGTCCCCCACCGTCGTCTCGGAGGGGGTCGTGGGCGGCCTCGAGGTGGAGAACTCCTTCGTCTCCGCCGTCGGCTGGGTCAAGCCCGGCGAGACCTACCCCTCGCGCATCATCGTCCGCAACACCTCCGCGCTCCCCGTCGTCGGGGCGAGCGTCGCCATCACCGCACCCACCGGCAGCCGCATCCTCAAGGCCGGCGCCACCACGGTGGACGCCCGCAGCCACACCTGGCAGGTCGGCAGCCTCGCTGCCGGCGCGACCCGCACCCTCGTCCTCGAGAGCCGCGCCGACGACCTCGCCCAGCTGCCCACCGTCGTGTGGCGCGACCTGTCCACCACCGCCACCGTCACCGTCGCAGGCGCCAGCCGAGCCTTCACCAGCCACGGCCCCAAGGTGATCCCGCCCGGTTCCGAGTACGACACCGCGCGCTACGGCGACCGGCCGTTCCCCGTCGTCCCGGTCGCCTACACCGACCGCGGCTACGGTGAGCACGAGCGCTCCCTCGACACCGTCATCAACGACCCCTCCTTCGAGGGCTCGACGTTCAACCTGTTCCAGGAGATGAGCCTGGGCCAGCTCTACCCGGAGGGCACCGTCCCCTCCGCCGGGATCGAGTCCGCGGACTTCGCCTACGAGGGCAACACCGCGACGGGCGGCCAGAAGGCGTTCCCGTTCACCAAGGTGGTGCCGGGCCAGACCTGCCTCGGCGTGACGCACGCCGACGTGCCGCTGCCCACGAACCCGCTCTACACCCAGCGGATCCGCGACGGGGTCTACCAGCTTCCGGGCAGCACCGGCTACTACGGCTCCGACGGCAACGGCTCCGCCGTCGTCGGCTCGCTCGCCGGCGCCGCGGCGCTCATGCAGATCGACTCCGGCTGCGGACCCACCGGGAAGATCGTCGTCGACGCGGCCGCCATCGCCGACCCGGAGATCGACTACTCCGACTACGACACCGACAAGGACGGGGTGGTCGACTTCTTCATGGCCGTGTTCGCCGGGTGCGGCGGCAACGGGTCCTCGCAGCTCGGCCCCGCCGGCTGCGACTTGCCCAACCCGACGACCGGCACGCCGGACCTGCCCTACGACAACATCTGGCCCCACTCCTCGAGCCTGGAGTTCTACTACACCGACCCCGTCACGGGCCTGCCCGGCTTCACCACCGACGACCAGCTGAAGGACCTCGAGGGCCGGCCCCTCTGGTACACCGACGACAGCTACGACGAGATGACGACCACGCCGGGTCCCGACGCCCTCAAAGTGTTCGTGCGCGTGGGCCCCTACAACCTCAACCCGGAGACGGCCATCGACCACGCGTCGGTCATCTCCCACGAGTACGGCCACTCGCTCGGCCTGCCGGACTTCTACTCCCTCGGCGGGCGCGAGACCTACGGCGACTGGAGCCTGATGGCGACCGACAAGTCGCACCACATCGACGCCTTCGGGCGCCAGGAGCTCGGCTGGGTGGTCCCCGAGGTCCTCGACTCCTCACGCACCGAGTCGGGGATCACCGACTCCAAGCAGGACACGAACACCATCACGTGGCAGACGCCCACGGGGACGGCGTACACCCTCACCGAGGGCCAAGGCGGCGTCGGCCGGGTGCAGAACTCCCAGATGTACGTCGCGAAGCTGCCGGGCCGCGTCCTCCTCGACCCGGCGAAGTTCGACACCGGTGACACCGCCACCGCCTCGCACACCTGGTGGTCGCGCTCCGGCAACGACTTCGGCTGCTCGACCGACGGCGGCGGGCACAACATCGACGTCGCCCTTCCCGAGGCGGCCGACCTGCCCGCCGGCACCACGCTCTCGCTCGACTTCAAGTCGATGTGGGACATCGAGTGGGACTACGACTACGGCTTCGTGCTGACCTCCGGCGACGGCCGGGACTACGTCTCCCACGCGTCCGCCGAGGGCTACACCACCTCCAACACCGACCTGCTCGCCGGCAACCCCAACCAGAACGGCTGCCAGGCGGCCTACGACAACGGGATCACCGGCACGTCCGGCTCCTACGCAGCCGGCACCGAGGCCACCGACCGCAAGCTGGGCGAGACCCCGGAGATGGTCTTCCTCGCCGACTCCTACGACATCTCCGACCTGGTCGGCACCGACGCCCCGGTGCTGCGGTTCAGCTACGCGACCGACCCCGGGCTGGCGCGCCCCGGCTGGTTCATCGACGACGTCACGGTGACCGCGACCCTGCCCGACGGCACCACGCGGGAGATCTACGCGACCGACTTCGAGACCAGCGGCTCGTCCGCCGACCCGCGGATCTTCAACGGCGGCTGCCGGGCCGACGGCCCGGGCGGGGACTGCGGACAGGGGTGGCAGTACGTCGCCGCCGGCGCGGAGGGCCCGTCCGACCACGCGTACTACCTCGAGATGCGTGACCGGTCCGGGTTCGACCTCGACGGCAACGGCCAGGTCGACCGCGACCCGATCGCCTTCCAGTCCGGGTTCTACACCGCCTACACCGACGAGGCGCACGGCTACGGCAATGCCGGGACCGACGACCCGCCCGCCCAGTCGCCGCTCGACAGCCAGCCGGAGCCGGGCAGCATCACCCCCGACCTCGGCGACGCGGCCTGGACCGCGGCCGACGGCGACTCCCACTTCTCCGACGGCGGCGAGGGGTGGACCGACAACTACGCCGACCCGAGCAGCCCGTCGGGCAACTGGGAGTTCCGCCACGACTGCCTCACCTTCGACGTCCTGCGCATGACCGGCAACGGCGACGGCACGGAGACCGGCGAGGGTCCGCAGCAGGCCGACGGCGACCTGACCGGCGACGTCCGGTTCACCCTCGGGAAGGGCTGCGGCACCTTCGACTACGGCTACGACGAGGAGCCCCTGCCGCCGACCAACACCGCGCCCCAGGCGTGGGCGACCGCGACGCCGGCCACCGCCGCCGCGGGGACCGAGGTCACCCTCGACGCCTCCGGCAGCACCGACGCCGAGACACCCGGCAGCCTCACCTACTCGTGGGACCTCGGCAACGGCGGCACCACCAAGGACGCCGAGGGCCCGGTGGTGAAGCGCGTCTTCGGCAGGCCCGGGACGTACGACGTCACCGTGACCGTCTCCGACGCCGAGGGCCTGACCGGCACGGCGACGGTGCGGGTGACGATCACCGAGCGCGGCGGCCCAACCGGTCCCTCGCCCACCCCGGACCCCACGTCCACCCCGGACCCGGGTGCGGGCGGCGCGGGCCAGCCGACGGTCGCCGTGACCTCTCAGGCGCCCGACGGCCTCACGCGCCGGCACCCGTGCCAGGGGCGCTCGGTGGGCCACCTCGGCAGCTGGCGGGTGCTGCGGGGCGAGGCCCCCGGCGGTTCCTACTGCGACAACCGCGGTCGACGCCCGGGACGCGACGTGCTGCGCCTGACCTTCGAGGGCGACGCGGTGGACGTCGTCCTCGGACGCGCGGCGCGGGGCGGCCGGGCCGTGCTGTTCGTCGACGGCGAGCGGATCGGAACGGTGTCCTTCGCGGGACGGCGGGCGCGTCCCCGCCTCGACCGGCACGCGGTGATCAGCGGCCTCGGCGGCGACCGCCCGCACCGGCTGCGGCTCGTGGTCACCCGCGGGACGGCGTACGTGGAGGGCTTCCGCACCGCGCGCTGACCGCCGCCCACGCGGTGCCCACACGGCACCCACACGCGACCCGCCCGGACCCCGTCCGGGCGGGTCGTGCCGTTCCGGCGCCGGTCACGGGTCGGCGGGTCAGCGGGTCGGCGGGTCAGCGGGTCGGCGGTTCCTGGTCCTGCCGCCCGGCCCACCAGGCGCGCAGCGCGGCCTCGGCCTGCTCGGGCGTCTGCGGGCCCTCGTCCATCCGCAGCTCGAGCAGGAACGCGTACGCCTGCCCCACCTCGCGACCGGGTCCGATGCCGAGGACCTCCATGATGCGGTTGCCGTCGAGGTCGGGCCGGATCGCGGCCAGCTCCTCCTCCTCCGACAGCCGGGCGATGCGCTCCTCGAGCGCGTCGTACGTCCGGCGCAGGCGGTCGGCCTTGCGCTGGTTGCGCGTGGTGCAGTCGGCCCGGGTGAGGATGTGCAGCCGCTCCAGCTGGTCGCCGGCGTCGCGGACGTAGCGCCGGACGGCGCTGTCGGTCCACTCGCCCGAGCCGTAGCCGTGGAAGCGCAGGTGCAGCTCCACCAGCCGCGAGACCGCCTCGATGTCGTGGTTGGAGAAGCGCAGCGCCTGCATCCGCTTGCGGGTGAGCTTGGCACCGACGGCGTCGTGGTGGTGGAAGGTCACCACCCCGCCGGCCTCGAAGCGGCGCGTCCTGGGCTTGCCGACGTCGTGCATGAGGGCGGCGAAGCGGCTGATGAAGTCGGGAGCAGCGTCGCGACCGCCGCCGAGGCGGTGCTCGAGGTCGATGGTCTGCTCGAGCACGGTCAGGGTGTGCTCGTAGACGTCCTTGTGCCGGTGGTGCTCGTCGCGCTCCAGCGCGAGCGCCGGCAGCTCCGGCAGCACGTGGGCCGCCAGCCCGGTCTCGACGAGGAGCGTCAGGCCGAGCCGCGGGTGCGGGGCGCACACCAGCTTGACGAGCTCGTCGCGCACCCGCTCGGCCGAGATGATCTCGATGCGCCCCGCCATCGCGGTCATCGCCTCGACGACCTCCGGGGCGACGGAGAACCCGAGCTGCGCGGCGAACCGGGCGGCGCGCATCATCCGCAGCGGGTCGTCGGAGAACGAGTCCTCAGGAGCACCCGGCGTGCGCAGGACCCGCTCGGCGAGGTCGACGATGCCGCCGAACGGGTCGACGAACTCGCGCCCGGGCACGCGGACGGCCATGGCGTTCACGCTGAAGTCGCGCCGCCCCAGGTCGCCCTCGAGGCTGTCGCCGAAGTCGACGTCGGGCTTGCGCGAGGCCGGGTCGTAGGTCTCGGAGCGGTAGGTCGTGATCTCGACCTGCCACGGGCCCTTGCGGCAGCCGATCGTGCCGAAGTCGCGACCCATGTCCCACACGGCGTCGGCCCACCCGGCGAGCAGTCGCTCCGTGACGTCGGGACGCGCGGAGGTGGTGAAGTCGAGGTCGTTCTGCAGCCGTCCGATCATCGCGTCGCGGACCGGGCCGCCGACCAGCGCCAGCTCTTCGCCCGCCGCGGCGAACCTCGCGCCCAGCTCGTCGATCACAGACCCGATGCGCGCGAGCTCGTCGGCGACGCGCGCCTGGATCTCCACGATCGTGAGCGGTTGCAGGGAGGCGTCGGACACGACAGGCCAGTCTACGTGCCGGCGCGGCTCGGCCCAGCAACTAGCATCGGTGCGTGCCCCGCCCGTCCGTGTTCCGTGCTGCCCTGGCGGGGCTCCTGACCTCCGCGGTCGCGGCCGCGGGCCTCGCGGCGCCGGCCGCCGGCGCCCCGGCGCCCGCCGAGGCCAAGGACGCCGACCCGCTCGTGGTGCACCTCGACGCCATCAGCCCCGAGCTGCCGCGCACGGGCGACGTCGAGATCACGGGCACGGTCACCAACGTCAGCGACGAGACCTTCACCCGGATCAACCTGCACGCGTTCTCCTCCCAGACGCCGATCCTCGACTCCGCCACGCTCGGGGTCTCAGCGACCATCGACCCGGCCGAGTACGTCGGCCAGCGGGTGACGGTCCCGGGCACGTTCGACACCGTGGACGAGCTCGCGCCCGGGCAGAGCGCCACGTTCTCCGACACCGTGCCCGTCGAGCTGCTCGAGACCTCCGGCCAGCCGGGCGTCTACTGGATCGGCATCCACGCCCTGGGCGACAGCTCGGTCCCGCGTGACGGCGTGGCCGACGGTCGCGCCCGCACGTTCATCCCGATGCGCCCGACCGGCCGCGACACCCAGGAGGTGTCGGTGGTGCTCCCGATCCGCGGCCGCGTCTGGTTCGACGAGGACGGCGCCGTCGCGGGCACCGAGCGCTGGGCCCGCCGCCTCGCCGAGGGCGGCAGCCTCGACGGGGTGCTCGACATGGCCGACTCCGCCGGGTCGACGCCGTACAGCTGGCTCGTCGACCCGGCGGTGCTGCTGGCGGTCGCGCGGCTCTCGCACGGGAACGTCCCCCGCAGCCTGGGCCCGGACCCGAGCGTGCCCGACCAGCAGCCGACGCCGAGCGAGTCACCGAGCGACGGCACGCAGGACCCGGAGTCCCTCGAGACGCTCACCCCGACCGAGTCGCAGCCCAGCGAGGAGCCGACCGAGGAGGAGGCCGCCCTCGCCGTCGCCGCCGGGGCATGGCTGGCCCGCTTCCAGGACCTGGTCGGCGCCACGCCCGTGCTGACCCTGCCCTACGGCGACATCGACGTGTCGGCGGCCGTCCGCCACGACCGCACCCGCCTCGACCAGGCCGTGGCCCGCGGCGCGGAGGTGATGGCGGCCCTCTCGCTGCCGTCGCAGCCGGTGGTGGCGCCGACCAGCGACGTGCTCAGCCCCGAGGCCCTCGCGCAGGTGCCGGCCGGCACGCAGGTCCTGGTGGGCGACAACGCGTTCGCCGTCCCACCCGCCAGCCCCACCTCGATGGTCCGCGTCCTCGGCCACAAGGTGCTGGTGACGAGCACCGGTGCCGAGGCGGGAGGCCCCGGCCCCACGGCCGCGAACGACCCGCTCGCCCTGCGGCAGCGGCTGCTCAGCGAGGCGGCCCTGCGGCTGAACGGCGACGACACCGCGCCACTGGTGGTCACGCTGCCGACGGTGTGGCGCGGCGAGGACGCGCAGGCCTTCTTCGACGACCTGGAGCAGTCGTGGCTCGAGGTCGTGCCGGTCGCCGACGTCACGTCCCGGCAGGCCTTCGGCGTGCCGGCCTCGAGCCTCGCCTACACCGACGAGGACCTCGCCGCCGAGCTCGACGCCGCGAGCTTCACCGCCGCCAGCCGCGCCACGCAGGCCGCCACCCTGCTGGAGCAGGTCCTGGCCCTGGTGACCCGGGTGGAGGCCCAGGTGCGCGACGAGGTGCTGGTGACCCTCTCCGAGCAGCACCGCGCCCAGCCCGGTCTGGCCCGTGCCGCTGCGGAGCGCGTGGAGGACGCGATGCGCGAGGACCTCGGGAAGATCGACATCGAGGCGCCGGCGGCGGTCACGCTGTCCAGCGACTCCGGACCGCTCGGCGCCACCGTCGTCAACGGCCTCGACCAGCCGGTCGAGGTGCGCATCGAGGCCCGGACGGACGGCGAGGTCACGCTCACCGGCGGCGGCGTGCGCCAGCTGGGCCCCCGGGCCCGCAGCTCGCTGCGCTTCGTGGCCACCACCCGCCAGCCCGGGGTCCACAACGTCCGGCTGAGCGTGCTCAGCGTCGACGGCGTACCGCTCGGCTCGTCGGACCAGCTCCCCATCCGCGCGGCCCGCGTCAGCGCGGTGATCTGGATCCTGATGGGCGTCGGCGCGCTCGTGCTGTTCGGGATGATCGGCTACCGGCTGCCCGGGCAGATCCGGGCCCGGCGCGCGGAGCTCGCGGCGGCCGAGCCACTGGCGGGTGCGCAGGAGCCCCCCAGTCGCGCCGAGCCGGCCGCCGAGCACCCCCCGGGCCCCACGACCCCGCTCTCCGGACGCCCATGAGCGACCAGCGGATCCTCGCCTCCTCGGCCGTGATGGCCGCCGGCACGGTGTTCTCGCGCGCGTCGGGCTTCATCCGCAGCGCCCTGCTCGTCGCCGCGCTCGGTGGCGTGCTGCGCGCGGACCTCTTCACGATCGCCAACACGCTGCCCAACATGGTCTACATCCTGCTGGCCGGCGGCATCTTCAACGCCGTCCTGGTGCCACAGCTGGTGCGACGCATCACCGACGACCCCGACGGCGGCGACGCCTACGCCAGCCGGGTCATCACCTTGTCGGCGCTGTTCCTCGGCACCGTCACGGTCCTGCTGGTCGTGCTCGCACCGCTGCTGCTGCGGGTCTACCTCGACGGTCGCTTCCTCGAGCCCGACCGGGCCGCCCACCTCGAGTCGATCGTGGACCTGACGCGGTGGTGCCTGCCGCAGGTGTTCTTCTACGGCATGTACGTCCTGGTCGGCCAGGTGCTCAACGCGCGCGGACGCTTCGGACCGATGATGTGGGCACCGATCGCCAACAACCTCATCGCGGTCGCCATGCTGCTCACCTACCTCCTCCTCTGGGGTCCCGTCGGCGAGGGACGGTTGCGCGACCAGGCGTTCGACACCGGCCAGGAGGTCCTGCTCGGCCTCGGCTCGACGGTCGGGATCGTCGCGCAGTGCCTGGTGCTGGTGCCCTACCTGCGCGCCTCGGGGTTCACCTACCGCCCTCGCTTCGACTTCCGCGACCCCGAGCTGCGCAGGACGCTGTCGCTCGGGATGTGGACCGTGCTCTTCGTCGTCGTCACCCAGGCGGCGTACCTCGTCGTCGTGCGCCTCGCCTCCGGCGGCGCCGTGGCGGGCGGCACCGGCTACACGGTCTACTCCAGCAGCCTGCTGATCATGATGGTCCCGCACTCGATCGTCACGGTCTCGCTGGCGACCGCGATCCTCCCGCGGATCTCGGGCTTCGCCCACGAGGGCCGGCTCGCCGACCTCGGGAGCACCGTCGGCTCGACGCTGCGGACGGCGCTCGCGCTGGTGCTGCCGTTCGCCGTGCTGCTGCCCGTGGTCGCCGAGGACGTCGCCGGCTTCGCCTTCGGGTGGTCCGACCCCGACACGGCAGCCACCTTCGCCCCGACCCTGGCGCTCTTCGGCCCGGCGCTGGTCCTCTTCACCGTCCACTACTTCATGCTCCGCGGCTTCTACGCCATGGAGATGACCCGGCTGGTGTTCCTCATCCAGGTCGCGGTGTCGCTCACCAACGTGCTGGTGGCCACGGCGCTGGTGCCCTCGCGGCCGCCGGAGGAGACCGCCCCGATGCTGGTGGTCGCCTACCTCGCGTCGTACGCCGTGGGAGCGGTCGCGAGCTTCGCCCTGCTCCAGCGCACCGTGGGCGGGCTCGAGGCGCCGCAGCTGGTCCGGTTCGTGGTCCGGATGGCGGTGGTGCTCGCGGCGGCGGGCACGACCGCCTGGCTGGTCGAGCGCGGCCTGGCCGGCCTCGGCGAGCACCCGGGACCGGTCGTCGCCCTGTTGCGCGGCGGCGCGAGCGCCGGGGCCGGGCTGCTCGTCGTGCTCGTCGGCGCCCGCCTGCTGCGGGTGCGCGAGGTGATGGGGCTGGTCGACACCGTCGCGGCACGGCTGCGGCGCCGGTGAATCTGCCTAGAGTGGCCGCAACAACGGTGAGGCGGGTCGGGACCGACCGGCCGGACGCGGACGGGAGGTGAGCGGTGCCCACGTCGACGCAGGCCGGTGACGTGCTCGCGGAGCGCTACCGGCTCGACGACCTCCTCTCCGAGAACGGGTCCTGCCGGTTCTGGCGGGCCCACGACCTGGTGCTGCACCGTCCGGTCTCCGTCCACGTGATCCCGGCCGACGACGAGCGCGCGCAGCCGGTCCTCGACGCCGCCCGGCGCACCGGGCCCGTCATCGACCGGCGCCTGCTGCGGGTGCTCGACGCCGAGGCCGCGGGCGGGCTCTGCTACGTCGTCAACGAGTGGGGACAGGGCGACTCGCTCGACGCGCTGCTCACGCGGGAGGGCCCGCTGGCCCCCCGGCGGGCGGCGTGGCTGGTCGCGGAGGTGGCCGACAGCCTCGCGGTGGCGCACGCCGCGGGCCTCGCGCACGGGCACCTTGCGCCGGAGAACGTGCTCCTCGACCAGAACGGGCACGTCCGGATCATCGGCTTCGGGGTCGAGGCGGCCCTGCGCGGACTGACCCCCGGCCGGCTCAACGTCGACGAGATCGACCTCGTCGGCCTGCTCTACTGCTCGCTCACCGGCAGGTGGGCCGGTGTGTCACGCTCCGCGGTGCCCCCGGCGCCGGAGGTGCACGGCGAGGTGCTGCGTCCGCGCCAGGTGCGCGCCGGGATCCCGCGCACCCTCGACGCGCTGTGCGACCAGGTGCTCAACCCCCGCCAGGGTCCCGCGGCCACCCGCCCGTCGGCCCAGAGCGTCCGCGACCTGCTCCGCGGCTACGTCGGCGAGACCACTGGGACGCTCGTCCCGGTCCCCGGCGGGCACGCACCTGCTACCCGGGCCTTCCCGCCGGTCGATCCGTCGTCGGTCCCCACCGCCGCGGTGCCGGTCGTGCCCGTCGACGACCCGGCAGCCCGGGCCGGCCGCCCGGAGGCCGCAGAGCCCGCAGAGCCCGCAGAGCCCGCAGAGCCCGCAGAGCCCGCGGAGCCCGAGCACGAGGACCCGGCGGGCCAGGCGGAGGTCGCGGCACCGCAGGACCCCGGTCCTGCGGCCGCGTCGACGGCGCCGCCCTCCAGCACGGACCTGCCCACGGAGGCGGGCATGCCGGTCTTCCACGAGGACGACGAGGTCGACTGGCTGCGCGCCCGCACCGAGAAGCCCACGCCCCCTCCACCGCTCACCGACCCCGATCCGAAGCCGCTCTTCGCCCCCGACCCGCCCGAGGGCCAGCCCGTCCGCCGGCCGCGCCCGGGCAGCCGCGCGCCGTCGGCCCCCGACTACTGGCCGTGGGACGCCTCCCAGGACTCCGGCCGGGACGCCGGCCGCGACTCCGGCACCGGAGCGGTGGGCCGCGACACCGGCTCGTGGGCCTCGGGTTCGTGGGGCACCGGCTCGTGGTCCGACGACCGGTGGGGCACCGGCCAGGGGCTCGACGACACGAACGACCGGGTGCCCGGGCGCAGCTGGATCCGCCTGGCGCTGATCGTCGCGGCGTGCCTGCTCGTCGGCGTGGCCGCCGTCGCCGCGTACCAGCTCGGCCTCAAGCCGCCCACCGTCGGGTCGGACGACGACCCCACGGCGACGGCCAGCCCGACGGCCGTGGAGCCGACCCCCCTCGCCGACCTCGTGGCCGACGACTTCGACCCGCAGGGCACCGACGGCCGGCAGGAGAACCCCGAGACCGTCCCCAACGTCCTCGACGGCGACCCCGCGACCTCGTGGACCACCTCCACCTACGAGCAGAACTTCGGCCCGGCCGGCCTGAAGACCGGCGTCGGCCTGGTCGTCGACCTCGGCTCCACCCGGGCGGTGCGCCGCGTGGTGGTGTCGACCGAGGGCGGGCAGACCTCCCTGGCGGCGTACGTCACCTCCGAGGCGCCGACCGGCGTCTCCGAGCTCACGCCCGTCGGGACGGCGTCGGGCACCGGCGAGCTCACGATCGACCTCAACGAGGCGGTGTCCGGCCAGTACGTGACGGTCTGGCTGACGCTGCTCCCGCCGGTGGACGGCGGCTTCCGCGGCACGATCACCGAGGTGCAGGTGCTCGGGTGAGCGACCGCTCCGACCAGGCACTGCTGCAGGCCCACGTCGACGGGGACACCGAGGCGTTCGGTGAGCTCTTCGCGCGGCACCGCGACCGGTTGTGGGCCGTCGCGCTCCGCACGATGGGCAACCCGGAGGACGCTGCCGACGGCCTCCAGGACGGGATGGTCGCCGCGTTCCGCCGGGCCGGGTCGTACCGTGGCGAGGCGGCCGTGACCACGTGGCTGCACCGGGTCGTCGTCAACGCCTGCCTGGACCGCCTCCGCGCCGCCAAGATCCGCCGCCTCGATGCGCTGCCCGACGACGTCGAGGACCGCGGCACCGTCGTCGCGAGCGCCGTGCGCGACGACCAGCCCGACGCCGTCGCCGAGGACACCGAGCGCCGGCAGCGGGTGCTCGCCGCGCTCGCGACTCTGCCTGCCGAGCAGCGCGCCGCGCTGGTGCTGGTCGACATGGAGGGCTACCCCGTCGCGGAGGTCGCCGCGATGCTCGGGTGCGCCGAGGGCACCGTGAAGTCCCGCTGCTCGCGCGGGCGCACCAAGCTCGCGGCGCTCCTCGCCGACCTGCAGCAGGAAGCCGGTGACCAGTCCGGCGGGAACCCCCCGCCCGACGGACCCGTCCAACCCACCGTGCGTCCGCGCGGACCGCCCGCGTCCTGACCCCGTCCGCACTTCGACCACGCTCACCACGCGCCGCGCCCACGCTCAGCACCCACCCCCGCACCCACCCCTCGAGGAGGTGACCCGCGATGACCGACGCCGGACTGACGCCCGAGCAGGAGGCCGTACGCCGCCTGCTCGCCGACGCCCGCCACGACGGGCCGCCCCCGCCCGAGGTCGTCGCGCGCCTCGAGCGGACGCTCGAGACCCTGGTCGCCGAGCGGGGGTCCACGCCCGACGCCGCACCCGACGCCCCGAGCCACGCCCCGGCCCACGACAGGCCCCACGACACGCCACCGCGGGTCGTCGACCTCGGGTCCCGGCGCCGCCGCCTCGCCTCGGCAGGCGTGCTCGCGGCCGCGGCGGTCGTGGTCGCCGGCATCGCCGTGGGCCAGATCCTGCCGCAGGACGGCGGGGACGACGCCGGCGCCGGCTCGAGCGCCACGTCCGCGGACTCCACCTCCCCCGGGCTGGCCGGCGGCCGCGGCGCCAACGGCGGCGCCCGCACCGAGGAGGACGCCGGGGCCGACGCCGGGCTCGCGCCGGAGTCCCTGAAGGGCTCCGCGCCCTCGGCACCCGGGAGCTATCCGACGCTCTCCTCGACCGACGCCGAGCTGGCCCAGCAGCTGCTAACCCTGCGGCCCGGCGCCGTCCGCCGCTCCTCGGCCACCACCCTGGAGGCCCTCAGCGGCTGCGACGGCCCTCGCCACGGCCCGGGCCGTCGCCTCGTGGCCGAGGTCGACGGGCAGCGCGGTGTCGTCGTGTTCCGTCGCCCGGACGCGGAGGCGCAGCGGGCCGAGGTCTACGTGTGCGGCACCCCGGACCCGGTGCGCACGTTGACGCTGCCCGCGCCCTGAGCGCTCGCGCCACCGGCGGAACAACGGTCGCCTACGATCGGTTGGACAGGCGTACGCCCCATCCGATCCCAGGAGTCACTGACCGCTCATGAGCACCAGCACCGCCACCACCGAGTCGACGCCGCGCAACGTCATCATCATCGGCTCGGGGCCCTCGGGGTACACCGCCGCCGTCTACGCGGCCCGCGCCTCGCTCGAGCCGCTCGTGTTCGAGGGGTCGGTGACCGCCGGCGGTGCGCTGATGAACACCACCGAGGTGGAGAACTTCCCCGGCTTCCGCGACGGCATCATGGGTCCGGCGCTGATGGACGAGATGCGCGCCCAGGCCGAGCGCTTCGGCGCCGAGCTGGTCGCCGACGACGTCGTCGAGGTGGACCTCACCGGTGACCTCAAGGTCGTCAGGACCGCCACCGACACCTACACCGCGCGGTCGGTGATCCTCGCGACCGGCTCGGGCTACCGCAAGCTCGGGCTCCCGCGCGAGGACGAGCTCTCGGGGCGCGGCGTCTCCTGGTGTGCCACCTGTGACGGCTTCTTCTTCCGCGACCAGGCGATCGCCGTGATCGGCGGGGGCGACTCCGCGGTCGAGGAGGCGACGTTCCTGACCCGCTTCGCCTCGAAGGTCTACCTCGTCCACCGCCGCGGCGAGCTGCGCGCCTCCAAGATCATGCAGGAGCGGGCCTTCGCCGACCCCAAGCTCGAGATGGTGTGGAACGCCGAGGTCGCCTCGATCAACGGCACCGACAAGCTCGAGTCGGTCACGCTGCGCGACACCGGGACCGGCGAGGAGCGCCGGCTCGACGTCACCGGCCTGTTCATCGCGATCGGCCACGACCCGCGCTCGGAGCTGCTGACAGGCCAGGTCGACCTCGACGACGACGGCTACGTGCTCGTCGACCACCCCTCGACCAAGACCAACCTGCCGGGCGTGTTCGCCGCCGGCGACCTGGTCGACCACCACTACCGCCAGGCCATCACCGCCGCCGGCACCGGCTGCGCCGCCGCCCTCGACGCCGAGCGGTTCATCGCCGCCCTCGACCACGAGGCGTCCACCGCCGGCGACGCGGCGGCCACGGTGGCGCTGATCGAGGAGCAGGTGGAGACCGCCCGCGCCTGATCGAGGGCAGGCCGCCGACGGGCGGCCGCGCCGGGTCCCGGACGGGAACAACCGTCGCGAGCCCGGTGTTGACCCAGACGTCGGTCGTTGGAGACCGTTCAACGACCCGGACCATCGAAGAGACCCACGAAAGGGGCAACCGCCGTGGCCAACATCGCCGCCGTGACCGACGCCGAGTTCGAGGCGCAGGTCCTCAAGTCCGACAAGCCCGTCCTGGTGGACTTCTGGGCCGAGTGGTGCGGCCCGTGCCGCCAGGTCGCCCCCATCCTCGACGAGCTCAACGCCGAGCACGGTGAGAAGCTCACCTTCCTCAAGATGAACGTCGACGAGAACCCGGTGACGCCGTCGTCCTACCGTGTCACCGGCATCCCCACCATCAACGTCTACCAGGGCGGCGAGGTCGTGAAGTCGATCGTCGGCGCCAAGCCCAAGGCCGCGCTCCTCAAGGAGCTCGAGGGCATCATCTGAGCGACGCGCAGTCGACGAGCACGCTCGTCAGTCGCGAGAGGCGACCCGCACCGATCCGATCGGGCGGGTCGCCTTCTGCGTGGGGCGCACGACGCCCCACACCCGCTCGAGAGCCAGCTCGACCTCGTCCTTCCAGCTCAGCGTGGTGCGGAGCTCCATCCGCATCCGCGGGGTCGTCGGGTGCGCCCGCTGGGTCGCGAAGCCGACGCTGCCGAGGAACTCCGCGGGGAGCACGCAGCCGTTCGGTCGGCCCCGCGTGTCGCCGTACGCCTCGATCGCCGTGTGCCCGCGCTCGACGAGGTCGGCCGCCATCGACTGCACGAGCAGCCGCCCCAACCCGCCGCGGCGGTGCCGCGGCTCGATCCAGGCCGTCGCCGCGAGCACGGCGTCGGGCGAGCCCGGCGCGGTGGGGAGCGCCGCGGCCCCGGGCAGCAGCGCCGCGGGGGCGTACACGATCAGCCCCACGGTGCGGCCGTCGACGCGGACGACCCGCCCACAGGAGCCCCAGTCGCGCAGCGTGCCCGCCAGCCACTCCTGCTTCGCCGCGGCCCGTTCCTGCTCGTCGAGGCGGGCACGCTCCACCGGTGGAAGCTCCCAGAACAGGCAGGAGCGCACCGGGTCACCCAGGTCGACGAGGTGGTCGACCGTCAGCGCTGCGGTCTTGCGGGACACGCAGTCGATGCTAGCCCCGGTGGGCGCCTGAGAGGATGCAGCGTGCGCCCGATCCGACAGAGCAAGAAGCTGCAAGGTGTCCGCTACGACGTGCGCGGGCCGATCCTCGTCGAGGCGCAGCGCCTCGAGGCCGAGGGCCACCGCATCCTCAAGCTCAACATCGGCAACACCGCTCCGTTCGGCTTCGACGCCCCCGAGCAGATCGTCGCCGACATGGTGCACCACCTGCCGCAGTCCCAGGGGTACGCCGACAGCCAGGGCATCTGGTCGGCCCGCACCGCGGTGATGCACTACTACCAGTCGCGAGGACTGCGCGACGTCGGCGTCGAGGACGTCTACATCGGCAACGGCGTCTCCGAGCTGATCTCGATGGTGCTCCAAGCGTTCGTCGACGACGGGAACGAGATCCTGGTGCCGGCACCGGACTACCCGCTGTGGACCGGCGCGGTGACGCTCGCGGGCGGGGTGCCGGTGCACTACCGGTGTGACGAGGAGGACGGCTGGAACCCCGACCTCGCCGACATCGAGTCGAAGATCACGGAGAACACCCACGCCATCGTCATCATCAACCCCAACAACCCCACGGGCGCGGTCTACAGCGAGGAGACCGTGAAGGGGCTGGTCGACATCGCGCGTCGCCACCAGCTCGTCGTGATGTCCGACGAGATCTACGAGAAGATCCTGTTCGAGGACGCCCAGCACCACCACGCGGCGACCTACGGCGGCAACGACGTGCTGTGCCTGACGTTCTCGGGCCTCTCCAAGGCCTACCGCGTGTGCGGCTACCGCGCCGGCTGGGTCATGGTGTCGGGCCCCAAGGAGATCGCCACGGACTTCCTCGAGGGCCTCACGCTCATCGCCAACATGCGCATGTGCGCGAACGTGCCGGCTCAGCACGCCATCCAGACCGCGCTGGGCGGCTACCAGTCGATCGAGGAGCTCGTCGGACCCGGCGGACGCTTCTACGAGCAGTCGATGCTCGCGCACCGCCTGCTCAACGAGATCCCCGGCGTCACGAACGTCAAGCCGCGCGGCGCTCTGTACTGCTTCCCCCGGCTCGACCCGGAGGTCTACGCGATCGACGACGACCAGGCACTCGTCATCGACCTGCTCCGGGCCAAGAAGATCCTCGTCACCCACGGCACCGGCTTCAACTGGCCGGCCCCCGACCACTTCCGGCTGGTGACCCTGCCCGAGGCGAGCGTCCTGGAGGAGGCGATCGGACGGATCGCCGACTTCCTGGCCACGCGTCGCTGACCACCTCGGTTCGCGGGCGGTCACGGCGCGACCCTAGGCTCTCGTCATGCGCGACGTGACCTACCCGGCCATCATCGTCACCGCCAAGGCGGCGTTCCGCGCGCTTGGCCAGCGCATCCACCTCAGCGGCACCGAGCACGTGCCGCGGGAGGGCGGCGTGCTGCTGGCCTGCAACCACGTCAGCTACGTCGACTTCGTCTACGGCGGGCTCGCGGCGAACCCGTCGGGCCGGCTGGTGCGCTTCATGGCCAAGCGCGAGGTCTTCGACCACCCGGTGGCCGGACCGGTCATGCGCTCGATGCACCACATCGAGGTCGACCGGGGCGACGGCGTCGCGAGCTTCCGCACCGCGGTCGACCGCCTCCGCGAGGGCGAGGCGGTCGGCATCTTCCCCGAGGCGACCATCTCGCGCGCGATGGAGCTCAAGGAGTTCAAGACCGGGGCGGTCCGCATCGCCGCAACGGCCGGCGTACCCGTCGTCCCGGTCATCCTGTGGGGAACCCAGCGGATGATGACCAAGGACCGCCCACGCGACTTCTCCCGGGGCAGGTCGATCGTGATCAAGGTCGGCGAGCCGCTCCACCCCACCGGCGCGGACCCCGTCGCGGAGACGGCCACGCTGCACGCCCGCATGTCGCAGCTGCTCGGCGAGGCGGTCCGGGAGTACCCCGCCGATGAGCAGCCCCCCGGCTCCTGGTGGGTGCCCGCGTCGATGGGCGGCTCCGCCCCGACGCTCGAGGAGGCGGCCCGCCTCGACGCCGAGGAGATGCGGGCGCGGGCCCGGAGGCGGGCGGAGCGCGCGGCGGCGAAGCGACAAGGCAACAAGTAGATCCGTCGACAGGTCGACGTGTCGCTTCGTCGTTTAGTCCCTTTGCCGGTTTGTCGACATTACCGCGCGCGGTTGTCGTCCCTGATCCCCCGCTTAAGCGGGGGATTCGAAACTTATTGGGGCATGCAGACCCCTCGAAGTTCACAATCCCCCGCTTAAGCGGGGATTTGCGAGAGGGCCCGTACGCCCGTACCACGGGCGCGCGGGCGAAGGGCCTTCAGATCGGGCGGTCGCCGCGGTTGCGCGGGTCCATGATGTCGACGATGCGGCGGAGGTCGTCCAGGCTGGCGAACTCGACGGTGATCTTTCCCTTGGCCTTGCCGAGGTCGACCTTGACGCGCGTCTCGAGGCGGTCCGAGAGCCGGTCGGCGAGCTCGGTGAGGCCGGGGGCGACGGGCTTGCGCCGCATCACGCGTGGAGCGGCTTCCTCCTCCACACCGAGGGACACGATCTCCTCGAGCCCGCGCACGGAGATGCCCTCAGCCGTGACCCTGGCGGCGAGCTTGTCCTGGAGAGCCGGGTCCTCGACGGACAGCAGGGCGCGGGCGTGACCGGCGGACAGCACGCCCGCCGCAACGCGGCGCTGGACCGCCGGCGAGAGCCGGAGCAGGCGCAGCGTGTTGGAGATCTGGGGCCGCGACCGACCGATGCGCTGGGCCAGCTCCTCATGGGTGCACCCGAAGTCCTCGAGCAGCTGGCCGTAGGCCGCGGCCTCCTCGAGCGGGTTGAGCTGCGAGCGGTGCAGGTTCTCCAGCAGCGCGTCGCGCAGCATGTCGTCGTCGTCGGTCTCCCGGACGATCGCCGGGATCGTGTCGCGACCTGCCTGCTGCGACGCCCGCCAGCGCCGCTCTCCCATGATCAGCTCGTAGGAGTCCTCACCGGTCCTGCGCACCACGACGGGCTGCAGCAGGCCCACCTCGCGGATCGAGTGCACCAGCTCGGCGAGGGCCTCCTCCTCGAAGACCTGTCGCGGCTGCCGGTGGTTCGGGCGCACCTGCGCGATGGGCAGCTCGGCGAAGTAGGCGCCCGCCACGGTGCCGGCCGTCCCGGCCTGGCTGGTCGGCGCCGGGGTGGACGCCGCGCCTGCAGCGGGTCCGGTGCCGGTGGTGCCTGCCCGCGGCGCGGTCGCGGTGGTGCCGGCCCCGCCGTCCGCCGGGCTGCTCGGAGCGGTCGGGATGAGGGAGCCGAGGCCGCGTCCGAGGCCGCGACGGGGCGGGGTGGCGTTCATGCGCGTGGGGCTCCCTTGCTGGCGATCTCTCGGGCGGCCTCGAGGTAGGAGAGTGCTCCGGCCGACGCCGGATCGTAGGTCATCACGGTCTGCCCGTACGACGGTGCCTCCGAGACCCGCACGGAGCGGGGCACCGCGGTCTTGAGCACCTGGTCGCCGAAGTGCCCGCGGACCTCCTCCGCGACCCCCGCGGCGAGCCGCGTGCGCGCGTCGTACATGGTCAGCAGGATCGTCGAGATCGTGAGTCGCGGGTTGAGGTGCTGGCGCACCATCTCGACGGTCTCGAGCAGCATGCCGAGGCCCTCCAGCGCGTAGTACTCCGCTTGGATCGGGATGAACATCTCTCGTCCCGCGACCAGGGCGTTCAGCGTCAGCAGGCCCAGCGACGGCGGGCAGTCCACCAGGACGTAGTCGAACCGGTCGTCGCCCACCTCGGCCGCCGTCCCCACCAAGGGGTGCGCCGCGATCGCCCGGGCGAGGCGCTGCTCGCGCGCGACGACGCTCACCAGCTCGATCTCGGCGCCCGCGAGGTCGATGGTGGCCGGGACGACCCAGAGGCCGGGGAGGTCGGCACACTCGGTCATCACCTCGGCCAGGGGCCGGCCCTCCACGAGCATGTCGTACGTCGAGGGGACGCCGCGGTGGTGGTCGACGCCGAGCGCGGTGGAGGCGTTGCCCTGTGGGTCAAGGTCGATCACGAGGACCTTCTGACCGAGCTGCGCCAGACCGGCTGCCACGTTCACGGTCGACGTCGTCTTGCCGACGCCACCCTTCTGGTTCGCGACGACGAGCACCCGGGTGGCCGCGGGGCGCTCCACTCCCTGGCGCCGGAGCCCACCGGAGCGGGCCAGCACGGAGTGCTGGGCGGCTTGGGCGAGCGGCGTCCCGGGGTCCGTGAACTCGCTGTCCTGGGCCGCGATCTCCGCGGCCGTGCGTACGTGCCGCAGCGGGTTGGTTTCACGTGAAACGCCGGCGTGGCCGGCAGATCCGGACGCATCGGATGCTGTTTCACGTGAAACGTCGCTGTCCACGCCCTGTGGATGAATCGCGACGTCCTGTGGACGGCCGCGCTCAGCCGGGCGGTCTGAGCCGGTGGAAAACGGGTACGGCGCGCCCTCGACGGCGCGCCACCCGGCGTCCTCGGTAGGACCCTCGCTCAACTCAACTCACCTCTCGGCTCGCTCGGCGGTCGCGGCGCGACGAGCGCCGCGGGGACCGCTTCTTCTCCGTCCGCGGAAGGGGCCAACCTATCCGGCCGGGGTCCGCCCAGGGCACCCGCACCACGGTGGTCGCGGGATCGACCACGCCGACCCCGACCTCGAACACCTCGGGCTCACCACAGCGCCACTCGCTCAGGAACGCGCGCGCCTCGGCGATCTCGTCGCGCACGCCCCGGCCCTTCATCGCCACGAGGGCTCCCGTCGGCGCCACGAGCGGCATCGACCAGCCGAGCAGACGCTTGAGCGGGGCGACGGCGCGCGAGGTGACCACGTCGAACGTCGCCCGCCCGTGCAGGTCCTCGGCCCGTCCCCGGACCACGGTGACGTGGGCCAGCTCGAGCTCGGCCACCACCTCGTCGAGGAACGTCGTCCGCCGCAGCAGGGGCTCGACGAGCGTCACGTCGAGGTCGGGGCGGGCGATCGCCAGCACCACGCCTGGCAAGCCGGCGCCGGTCCCGATGTCACAGACGGATGCCTCGGCCGGAGCCGCGTCGCTGAGCACCGCCGAGTTGAGGACGTGGCGCTCCCAGAGGCGCGGCGCCTCCCGGGGACCGATCAGCCCACGGACGACGCCCTCGGTCGCCAGCAGCTCGGTGTAGCGCTCGGCGAGCGGGAGCCGGTCGGACGCGAACACCCTCCGCGCCTCGGGAGGCACGGAGGGTGTTCCACGTGAAACGTCCTCGCTCACGCGGGCAGGATCACCACGTGGCGCCTCGGCTCCGCGCCCTCGGACTCGGAGGTCAGGCCGGCGGCGGCCACGACGTCGTGCACCACCTTCCGCTCGAACGCGCTCATGGGCTCGAGGGAAACCGCCTCGCCCGTCTCCCTCACCTGCGCGATCGACGTCTCCGCCAGGGCGACGAGACGGGTGCGCTGCTGCGCCCGGTGGCCACTGATGTCGAGCATCAGGCGCGACCGCTCGCCGGTCTCGCGGTACACCGCGAGCCGCGTGAGCTCCTGAAGCGCCTCGAGCACCTCGCCGTTGCGCCCCACGAGGAGGCTCAGGTCCGCGCCGCCGATCTGCACGCTCGCCCGGTCGCCCTCGACGTCCATGTCGAGGTCGCCGTCCAGGTCGGCGATGTCGAGGAGCTCCTCGAGGTAGTCCGCGGCGATGTCGCCCTCGTGCTCGAGGCGCTCCACCTTCGACGGGCGGGCCTTGCCCGTGGCGGCGTCCTCGGAGGCGGACGCATCGGCGTCGGTGCTCTCGACGGACTCGCCGTCGGTCAGCTGCTCAGTCACGTGTGTCTCCTGCTTCTCGATCAGGTACGACGGCAGCCACGCGGGCGCCGTCGCGGGATGTCTGGGTCAGCGCTTCTTCTTGCTCTTGGTGCGCTGTGCCTTCGTCTGGCGCTGCGGCTGCTGACGGATCTGCGCCTTCTCCTCGCGCCGCGCCTCCGCCTCGGCCGCGAGCCGCTCCTCCTCGAGCTGCGCCGGCGTCTTCAGGCCCTTGCGCGCGGCCTTGGCACGGTCGCGCTCCTCCTTGGCATCGGCCGCCGGGGTTCCCGGGGCGGGGTTGTTCCGGATGACGTAGAACTGCTGGCCCATGGTCCACAGGTTCGAGGTCGTCCAGTAGAAGAGGACGCCCACGGGGAAGGCGATGCCACCCACCGCGAAGACGATGGGCAGGACGTAGAGCAGCATCTTCTGCTGCTGGGCGTAGGGACCCGAGAGCGCGTCGGCGGGCATGTTCTTGCTCATCAGCTGTCGCTGCGTCAGGAACGTCGTCGCGGTCATGGCCAGCACCAGGACGGCGGCGAGCACCCGGACCTCGACGCCGTCGGCGTTGAGGAACGTGTCGGAGATCTTGCCGCCGGCGAACACCGCCGAGCGGAGCTGCTCGTTGAGCTCCGGCGTCATCAGGCCGCGCTTGTCCTCGGGGTTGCGCGCAGCCTGGTCGAGGATGCGGAAGAGCGCCAGGAAGATCGGCATCTGCAGCAGGATCGGCAGGCAGGAGGCGAACGGGTTCGTCCCGGAGTCCCGGTACAGCTTCATCGTCTCCTGCGCGAGACGCTCCCGGTCGTGCCCGTACTTCTTCTGCAGCTCGCGGACCTTGGGCTGGATCAGCTGCATGTTCCGGCTGGACTTGATCTGCTTGACGAACAGCGGGATCAGGGCCGCCCGCACCACGAGCGTGAGTCCGATGATCGACAGCACCCACGCGAGTCCGGAGGTCGGGCCGAAGAGACCGCCGAACACGTTGTGGAAGCCCACCAGCACGAAGGAGATCGCGTAGTAGAGCGGCGTCATGATGGCGCTGCCGATCGCGCCGAAGAAGTCGAGCACTCATGCTCCTCGAGTTGCAGGGGACTCCGCGGCCTGGGCGGCACGGGAGGGAACGGGGTCGTAGCCGCCGGCGGCCCACGGGTGGCACCGGCACAGGCGACGTACGGTGAGCCAGGAACCGCGCATCGACCCGTGCTGGGTGACGGCCTCGAGGGCGTACGCCGAGCAGCTCGGGTGGTAGCGGCACACCTGGCCGTAGAGCGGGCTGATGGCGAAGCGCCACGCACGGATCAGGCCGATGAGCAGGTGCTTCATGTGGCGCTCACCCTGCCCAAGGTACGGGCCAGGTCGGTACCGAGGGCGGCGTACGGGGCCTGCGCCGCGGCGGGGAGCGCCCGCACCACGAGCACAGCACGACCCGGGAGCTCCTCCAGTGCAGGGAGGTGCTCCCGGGTCAGGTGCCGGAGTCGTCTCTTCACACGGTTGCGGGTGGCGGCGTTGCCCACGGCCTTGCTGACCGTGAACCCCACCCGCACCGGGCCGGGCGCGGCGTCCGGGTCGGTCCACAGGTGGACGACCACGGTCGAGCAGCCCGAGCGACGCCCGCTCCGGACCGCGCGACGGAAACCGTCGCTGTCGGTCAGGCGGTTGACGGCGGAGAGCACGGCGGGCGCCGTGAGCCCGGGGCCGTCAGACGGCCAGGCTCTTGCGGCCCTTGCGGCGACGGCTCGACAGGATCGCGCGGCCGGCACGGGTCCGCATGCGCAGGCGGAAGCCGTGCACCTTGTGACGGCGACGGTTGTTCGGCTGGTAGGTACGCTTGCTCACGGCTATTTCTCCGAAGGTTTCGAGGGATGTCCACTCCACGCGAGTCGGTGCTCGGCCCGGGTCAGGGCTTTCGGCCGGCACCGCCCACCCACGCGGCCGCCAGGTGGCGGATCGTGGACATGCGGCACCCGTCGACACGGAGCGACCGGCCAACGGTACGCGGTCGGGAAACAGAGGGTCAAACCCACGACGGCGGCCTCCCGCCGGCCTGTGGATGACGTCTTGCCCGCGCGCGGACCCGGTTGTTACGTTCCCCTTCTCCGAGGTCTGTGGAAATCGCGGTCTCGTCAGGTTCACCGAGGTGCTGTGAGCCGGGTCACGCGCACGCGCAACCCGGCTCTGACCTGCGGAAACATCGACGAGACGCGCTTGCGCGGCATCGCGGGTGGTCCGATCCCGACGGTCGGTCCGATGAGTTCACAGCTTGTGGACAACTCTGTGGACTCGGTGGGCAGGCGCCAGCCGCGACCTGGGCCCAGACAACTCACGGTGGAAGCGAAGGCGGGTCCGGTGGACGACCAGGTAGATCTCGGAACGGTGTGGCAGCAGATCGTCGCGGACCTCCAACCCAACCAGCGCGCGTGGCTGCGCCCCAGCGTGCCGATGACGCTGCACGAGAACACCGCGATCATCGCCGTCCCCAACGACTTCACCCGCAACCAGCTCGAGGGCCGCCTGCGCAGCCATATCGAGGACGCGCTCACCGAGCGCTTCGGCCGGGAGATCCGGATGCTGGTGACCGTCAACCCCGCCCTCGAGGACGCGGAGCCCGCGCACGCGGCCGTCGACGAATCGCCAGATCGATCTGTCGGTATGTCGACAATGGAGCCGAGCTACGAGCCCGCCGCGCCGATGGCGGCCGAGCAGCACGAGCCGTCCGCGACCGCCACCGAGCGTCGCCCGTCGGCGCTCGAAACCCGGCTGAACCCCAAGTACACCTTCGAGACCTTCGTCATCGGCTCCTCGAACCGCTTCCCGCACGCGGCGGCGGTGGCGGTGGCCGAGGCGCCCGGCAAGGCCTACAACCCGCTCCTGGTCTACGGGGAGTCCGGGCTGGGCAAGACCCACCTGCTGCACGCGATCGGCCACTACGTCCGCAGCCTCTACAGCAACGCCAAGGTCCGCTACGTCTCGAGCGAGGAGTTCACCAACGAGTTCATCAACGCCATCCGTGACGACCGTCAGGACCGGTTCAAGCGGCGCTACCGCGACGTCGACGTCCTGCTCATCGACGACATCCAGTTCCTCGAGGGCAAGACCCAGACGCAGGAGGAGTTCTTCCACACCTTCAACACGCTCCACAACGCGAACAAGCAGATCGTCCTGACCTCCGACCGGGCGCCGAAGCGGCTCGAGGCCCTCGAGGACCGGTTGCGCAACCGCTTCGAGTGGGGGTTGATCACCGACGTCCAGCCGCCTGACCTCGAGACCCGCATCGCGATCCTGCGCAAGAAGGCGGCAATGGACCGCCTCACCGCGCCGCCGGACGTCCTGGAGTTCATCGCCTCGAAGATCCAGACCAACATCCGCGAGCTCGAGGGGGCCCTCATCCGGGTGACGGCCTTTGCGAACCTCAACCGCCAGGAGGTCGACATGACCCTGGCCGAGATCGTGCTCAAGGACCTGATCCCCGAGGGCGGCGAGCCGGAGATCACGCACGCACTGATCATCGCGCAGACCGCGGCCTACTTCGGCGTCTCCCTCGAGGACCTCACCGGTCCCTCGCGCGGCCGGCACCTCGTCATGGCCCGGCAGATCGGCATGTACCTCTGCCGCGAGCTCACCTCGATGTCGCTCCCGCAGATCGGCCGCGAGTTCGGCGGCCGCGACCACACCACGGTGATGTACGCCGACCGCAAGATCCGCCAGCTGCTCGCCGAGCGCCGCGCGGTGTTCAACCAGGTCAGCGAGCTCACCAACCGCGTGAAGATGCAGGCACGCCAGGGCTGACCCGTCCCGCACGGACCGGACGGACCCGACGGACCGGACCGGACGGCTCCCGGGGCGTCCGGCGAGGTGCCGCGTGTGGAGAAGTTGTGATGCGCCCCGACGTGTCGTCCCCAGACCCTGTGGACACCGGGGGACGAACCACACGACGGCGGCGCCCGTCCACACGGGCCGCAGGTCCGGCGAAGCGCGTCCACATCCGTCGTCCACAGGGCGCCACCGCCCTGACCTGCGCAGATCGTGGCCGTCCACAGTTTCCACGGACCCTATGACGACTGTGAACCTCAAGACTGGTCCCATCTCCCACGAACACCGGACCGACCTCCCTCTGGGGAGAACCGTGCCGCCGGCGCGACGGCGCGTGGCAGGATGCACTTCCCACGTGCACGCGTGTGGTTCCCGCCTGCGTGCAGCCGCTCGTTGCCCGCACCACCTCTCGTCGAGGAGATCCCCGTGAAGTTCCGCGTCGAACGCGACGTCTTCGCCGATGCCGTCGCCTGGGCTGCCCGCAGCCTGCCGGTCCGTCCCAGCTCGCCGGTGCTCGCCGGCCTGCTGATCGAGGCGAGCGACGCCGGCCTGGTGCTCTCCACCTTCGACTACGAGACGTCGGCGCGCGCCACCCTCTCCGCGGAGGTCAACGACGAGGGCCGGGCGCTCGTCAGCGGCCGCCTCCTGGCCGACATCTGCCGCAGCCTGCCGGCCAAGCCCGTCGAGCTGACGCTCGAGGGCCCGCGCGTCTCGCTGACCTGCGGCTCGGCACGCTTCAGCCTCCAGACGATGCCGGTCGAGGACTACCCGACCCTGCCGGAGATGCCGTCGGCCACCGGCACCGTGTCCAGCGCCGACTTCGCGCACGCGGTCGCCCAGGCGGTCACCGCCGCGGGCCGCGACGACATGCTCCCCGTGCTCACCGGCGTCAGGATCGAGATCGACGGCTCGACCATGGCGCTGCTGGCCACCGACCGCTTCCGGCTCTCGCACCGTGAGCTGACCTGGAACCCCCAGTCCCCCGACGAGTCCGTCGCCGCCCTCGTCCCGGCCAAGGTGCTCGGCGACACCGCCAAGTCCCTCACCTCCGGCGCGGAGGTCACGATCGCGCTGAGCGCGAGCGGTGCCGGCGAGGGCCTGATTGGCTTCGAGGGCACCGGCCTGGGCGGCGTACGCCGCACCACCACCCGGCTGCTCGACGGCGAGTTCCCCAAGGTCCGCTCGCTCTTCCCGGCCGAGCACCTCACGGTCGCGAAGGTCAACAAGGCCGAGCTCATCGAGACCGTCAAGCGCGTCGCGCTCGTGGCCGAGCGCAACACGGCGGTGCAGATGAAGTTCGCCGACAACCAGATCGTGCTCGACGCCGGCTCGGGCGACGAGGCCATGGCCACCGAGGCGGTCGACGCCGACATCACCGGCGACGACCTCACGACCGGCTTCAACCCCCAGTTCCTGCTCGACGGGCTGACCGCCATCGACGGCGAGCACGTCGACCTCGCCTTCACCCAGGCGACCAAGCCGGTCGTCATCTCGGGCACCGACGCCGACGACGACACCAGCTCCTTCCGCTACCTGCTGATGCCTCGGCGACTGCTCAGCTGAGCACCCGCGCGAGCGCTCGTCCCCGCTGGGCTGCTCGCGCGGCGAGGAGGGGAGGCTAGGCTCCGAGCATGGACATCGGACTCGTCGGACTCGGCAAGATGGGCGGCAACATGCGCGAGCGCATGCGCCGCGCGGGACTCACCGTCGTGGGCTACGACCGCAACCCTGACGTGAGCGACGTGGACTCGCTGTCCGCGCTGGTGGAGGCCCTGCCCAGTCCCAAGGTCGTGTGGGTGATGGTGCCCGCCGGTGACCCCACGCGCGCCACGGTCGAGGAGCTCGCCGGGCTGCTCGGCGAGGGCGACGTGGTGGTCGACGGCGGGAACTCGCGCTGGACCGACGACCTCGTCAACGCCGAGCTGCTGGCGGAGAAGGGCATCGGCTACGTCGACTGCGGCGTCTCCGGCGGCGTGTGGGGTCTCGAGAACGGCTACGCCCTGATGTACGGCGGCGACGAGGCCGACATCGCCCAGGTGCAGCCGGCGTTCGACGCCCTCGCCCCCGAGGGCGACTTCGGCTCGGTCCACGCGGGCAAGGTCGGAGCGGGCCACTTCTCCAAGATGGTCCACAACGGCATCGAGTACGCGATCATGCAGTCCTACGCCGAGGGCTGGGAGCTGCTCGAGGCGGCCGACGTGGTCGAGAACGTGACCGAGGTGTTCCGCTCGTGGCGTGAGGGCACCGTCATCCGCTCCTGGCTGCTCGACCTCATGGTCGCCGCGCTCGACGAGGACCCGGGCCTGAGCAAGGTCGCCGGCTACGCCGAGGACTCGGGCGAGGGCCGCTGGACGGTGGAGGCCGGCATCCAGCACGCCGTCGCCACGCCTGCGATCACCGCGGCGCTCTACGCACGCTTCGTCTCCCGGCAGGACGACAGCCCCGCGATGAAGGCCGTGGCGGCGATGCGCAACCAGTTCGGCGGGCACGCCGTGCGCACGCCCGCACCGAAGGGCGGCGACGTCGAGGACGGCGGCACGGCCGCCCAGACCGAGACCGCGCAGCAGGCCGGTGCCGGCACCGATCAGGAGCCCAGCGAGAGCTGACGGCCCGTGCACGTCGCGCACCTGTCCCTCCACGACTTCCGCTCCTACGTCGACGTCGACGTCGCGCTGGAGCCGGGAGCCACCGCGTTCATCGGGCGCAACGGCCAGGGCAAGACGAACCTCGTCGAGGCGATCGACTACCTCTCGCGGCTGTCGTCGCACCGGGTGGCCACCGACGCCCCGCTGGTCCGCGCCGGCGCGGACCAGGCGGTCGTCCGGGCGTCGGTGGTGAAGGAGGGGCGCACCGCCCTGCTCGAGGTCGAGCTGAACCCGGGTCGCGCCAACCGCGCCCGCATCAACCGCTCCGCGCTGCCGCGCCCGCGCGAGATCATCGGGCTGGTGCGGACGGTGGTGTTCGCGCCGGACGACCTGACCCTCGTCAAGGGTGACCCGTCGGACCGGCGGAAGTTCCTCGACGACCTGCTGGTCCTGCGTGCTCCCCGGCTCGCCGGTGTGCGCTCGGACTACGACCGCATCCTCAAGCAGCGCAACAGCCTGCTCAAGACCGCCGGCATCGCCCGCGGGTCGTCGCGCGACGCCGCCCTGTCGACGCTCGAGATCTGGGACGACAACCTGGCGCGCACCGGCGCCGAGCTGCTCGGCGCCAGGCTGGCGCTGGTGGAGGACCTGCGGCCCTACCTCGGCAAGGCCTACGAGGCGGTCGCCCGGGGGGCCAGCCGCGACGACGCCGACCTGGAGTACCGCGCCAGCGTGGACCTCGACTCCGTGGGCCCGCAGCAGGAGGCGCTGCGGCAGGCGCTGCAGGAGGTGCTGCTGGGCGCGATCGCGTCGCGGCGCAAGGAGGAGCTCGACCGCGGCATCTCGCTCGTCGGACCGCACCGCGACGAGCTGCTGCTCACCCTCGGCGACCCCGAGCTCCGGCTCCCGGTCAAGGGGTACGCCTCGCACGGGGAGTCCTGGTCGTTCGCGCTCGCCCTGCGGCTGGCGTCCTACGACCTGCTCCGAGCCGACGGCGACGACCCGATCCTCGTCCTCGACGACGTCTTCGCCGAGCTCGACGCCGAGCGGCGCAACCAGCTCGCCCAGCTCGTGGCCGGCGCCGAGCAGGTGCTGGTCACCGCCGCCGTGGCAGCGGACGTGCCTCCGTCGCTCCAGGGCGTGCGGTTCCTGGTCGCGGACGGGACGGTCACCCGTGACGAGTGAGGAGACGCCCGGTCCGGGCGGCGAGGACCACGAGGAGGCCGGCGTCGGCACGCCGGCTCCGGAGCACCACCCCGACGGTCTCGACCTCGCGCGCGCCGCCGCGCGCGCCGCGGCCACCGGTCCCGGCACCCCGCCCGCCCGCCGCGGGTCCTCCGCCGCGCGTCGGCGTACGACCGGACGCGTGAGGAGCAGGGCGTCCGGGGCCAGGCCCGACGACCGCGACCCGCAGCTGCTCGAGGAGGCGATCGGTCGCCTCGTCGCCAGCCACGGCTGGGAGGTCGACCTCAAGGTGCAGGGCGTGTTCGGCCGGTGGGTCGAGCTGGTGGGGACCGAGGTGGCCGACCACTGCACGCCGGAGTCCTTCGACGACGGGCGGCTCGTCGTGCGCACCGACTCCACCGCCTGGGCGACCCAGCTCAAGCTGCTCGCGCCCACCGTCGTACGCCGGCTCAACGAGGAGCTGGGGCACGGCACCGTGACGGTGATCGACGTGCTCGGTCCGCACCTGCCGAGCTGGAGCAAGGGCCGGTTCTCCAGCCGCGACGGTCGCGGCCCGCGCGACACCTACGGCTGAGGCGTCGGGACGCGCGGGCCCCGGAGGCCCGCTCTGCCGATCTGGGAGGTCGTCGACCGCATGGGGGCCCACCGACCCCCCTGTTCGTCCGGCTGACAGGCCCTCACGGGGCCGTCAGGGGCACTTTTTCCGCCGGATCCATCCCCAACCCCGGGTCGGTCCTTCGGTCCAGGGGCGCTGGCGGGTAGTATGGGCTCACGAGTCGCACGTCGTGTTGCCGTCGCAACCGCCGCGACTCGACTCATGTCGAGCGTGCCCGGCGAAGGCCGGGCGCGATGAGCAGAAGGCCGTGCCTTGAGCGAAGAGAATCACGAGTCCACCGCAGCTCCGACCCCCGATTCCGCTCCTGACCCGCAGCCCGCCGAGGCCTCCTTCACCGAGGCCGAGCGCGCGGCGGCGCTGGCCGACGCCGTCGAGGCCGCGGGCGACCCGGCCGCCGACCCGGCGTCCGGTGCGGTCGCGGAGCGCCGCTCGAACACCGCCGTGGACTCCGGCGTCGAGTACGACGCCTCGGCCATCCAGGTCCTCGAGGGGCTCGAGGCCGTGCGCAAGCGCCCCGGCATGTACATCGGCTCGACCGGTGAGCGCGGCCTGCACCACCTCATCTGGGAGATCGTGGACAACGGCGTCGACGAGGCCCTCGCCGGCTTCGCGACCCGCATCTGCCTGACGCTGCAGGCCGACGGCGGCGTGCGCGTGGAGGACGACGGCCGCGGCATCCCGACCGACACGGCGCCCGGCCAGGAGATGCCCGCCCTCACGATGGCGCTGACGATGCTGCACGCCGGCGGCAAGTTCGGCGGCGGTGGCTACAAGGTCTCCGGCGGCCTGCACGGCGTCGGCGTCTCGGTCGTCAACGCGCTCTCGACGCGGCTCGTGGCGGAGGTCAGGAACCGCGGTCACCTCTGGCGCCAGTCGTTCCAGCTCGGCGTGCCCGACGCCGACCTCGAGCAGGTGCGCCCGATGGAGCCCGGCGAGAGCACCGGCACGACCGTGACCTGGTACGCCTCGGAGGACATCTTCGAGAGCCTGCACTACAACCTCGAGACGATCACCTCCCGGCTGCGCGAGATGGCGTTCCTCAACAAGGGCGTCGAGTTCGTCGTCCGCGACGAGCGCCCGCAGGCTGACGCGATCATCGACGCCGTCGAGGACGACACCATCGCCAACGACGTCGACAGCGCCGGGCACGACGCGATCAAGCGCGGCGAGTCCGGTGGCCTGGAGCAGGTGTTCAAGTACGACCGCGGCCTCGTCGACTACGTCGAGCACCTCAACCGCCGCAAGGCCACGGCCAACCCGACGGTCATCTCCTTTGAGGCCGAGACCGCCGAGGGCGCCACGGGGCAGCACATGAGCCTCGAGATCGCGATGCAGTGGAACACCAGCTACACCGAGTCGGTCCACACCTTCGCCAACAACATCAACACCCACGAGGGCGGCACCCACGAGGAGGGCTTCCGCGCCGCGCTGACGTCCCTGGTCAACAACTGGGGCGAGGAGTGGGGCCTGATCAAGAAGCGCGAGGACCGCGTCTCCGGCGACGACATCCGCGAGGGCCTCACGGCGATCATCTCCATCAAGCTCAGCGAGCCGCAGTTCGAGGGGCAGACGAAGACCAAGCTCGGCAACACCGAGGCCAAGGGCTTCACCCAGCGCGTCGTCAACGACCAGCTCGGCGCCTGGCTGGAGCAGAACCCCGCCGAGGGCCGCGACATCATCCGCAAGGCGCAGGCCGCCGCCACCGCGCGCATCGCCGCGCGGAAGGCGCGCGAGCTGGCGCGCAGCCGCAAGGGCCTGCTCGGCGGCGGTGGCCTGCCCGGCAAGCTGAGCGACTGCCAGTCGACCAACCCCGCCGAGTGCGAGGTCTTCATCGTCGAGGGCGACTCCGCCGGCGGCTCGGCGCGGCAGGGCCGCGACCCGCGCATCCAGGCGATCCTCCCGATCCGGGGCAAGATCCTCAACGTCGAGAAGGCCCGCATCGACAAGGTGCTGGCCAACACCGAGGTCCAGGCGATCATCTCCGCGCTGGGCACCGGCATCCAGGAGGAGTTCGACCTCGAGAAGCTGCGCTACCACAAGATCGTGCTGATGGCCGACGCCGACGTCGACGGCCACCACATCAACACGCTGCTCCTCACGTTGCTCTTCCGCTTCATGAAGCCGCTGATCGAGCACGGCTACGTCTTCATGGCGCAGCCGCCGCTCTACCGCCTGCGGTGGAACAAGCCGGCCGAGCACGAGTTCGTCTTCTCCGACGCCGAGCGCGATGCGCTGATGCGCGACGGCCTCGCCCAGGGAAAGAAGCTGCCCAAGGAGAACCCGGTGCAGCGCTACAAGGGTCTCGGCGAGATGAACGCCGACGAGCTGTGGGAGACCACCATGGACCCCTCGGCCCGCCTGATGAAGCAGGTGACGCTCGAGGACGCCGCCCACGCCGACGAGATCTTCTCGATCCTCATGGGGGAGGACGTCGAGCAGCGCCGGTCCTTTATCCAGCGCAACGCCAAGGACGTCAGGTTCCTCGATATCTAGGTCGCTAGTCCCCTCTACGACCAGCCCTAGACATCGTCAGACAGCAGGAGAGAACCCATGACCGAGATCCCGACCGACCTCACCGCCGGACCCGGCGACGGCGGTGGCGACGAGCGCGTCGAGCAGGTCGAGCTGCAGCAGGTGATGCAGCAGTCCTACATCGACTACGCGATGACCGTCATCGTCGGTCGCGCGCTGCCCGACGTACGTGACGGGCTCAAGCCCGTGCACCGGCGCATCCTTTACGCGATGTACGACGGCGGCTACCGGCCCGACCGCGGCTTCTCGAAGTGCTCGCGCGTCGTCGGCGACGTGATGGGTCAGTACCACCCGCACGGCGACTCGGCGATCTACGACACCATGGTCCGCCTCGCCCAGCCGTGGGTGCTGCGCGCGCCGCTGATCAACGGGCAGGGCAACTTCGGCTCGCCGGGCAACGACTCCGCCGCCGCCATGCGGTACACCGAGTGCCGGATGGCGCCGCTGGCCATGGAGATGGTCCGCGACATCGACGAGGACACCGTCGACTTCCAGCCCAACTACGACGGTCGCTCGCAGGAGCCGACCATCCTGCCCAGCCGGTTCCCCAACCTGCTGGTCAACGGCTCGGCCGGCATCGCGGTCGGCATGGCCACCAGCATCCCGCCGCACAACCTCGTCGAGGTCGCCGAGGGCGCGCGGTGGGCGCTCGAGCACCCCGACGCGACCAAGGAGGAGCTGCAGGACGCGCTCGTCGAGCGGATCAAGGGCCCCGACTTCCCCAACGGTGCGCTGATCGTCGGCCGCCAGGGCATCGAGCAGGCCTACCGCACCGGCCGCGGGTCGATCACCCAGCGCGCGGTGGTGGAGATCGACGAGGACAGCAAGGGCCGCACGATGCTCGTCATCAGCGAGCTGCCCTACCTCGTCAACCCCGACAACCTCGCGCTCAAGATCGCCGAGCTCGCCGACTCCGCTCGGGTGCAGGGCATCTCCGACGTCCGGGACGACACGTCCTCGCGCACCGGCCAGCGGCTGGTCGTCGTGCTCAAGCGCGACGCCGTCGCCCGCGTCGTGCTCAACAACCTGTTCAAGCACACCGAGCTGCAGACCAACTTCTCGGCCAACATGCTGGCGCTGGTCGACGGCGTGCCGCGCACGCTCAGCATCGACGCCTTCATCAGCCACTGGGTCACCCACCAGATCGAGGTCATCCAGCGGCGCACCCGTTTCCGCCTCGCCGAGGCCGAGCGCCAGGCCCACGTCTACCGCGGCCTGGTCAAGGCGCTCGACGCCCTCGACGAGGTCATCGCGCTCATCCGCCGCAGCCCCGACGTCGAGGAGGCGCGCACCGGGCTGATGGGGCTGCTCGAGATCGACGAGATCCAGGCCAACGCCATCCTCGAGATGCAGCTGCGCCGGCTCGCCGCCCTGGAGCGCCAGAAGATCCTCGACCGCCTCGCAGAGCTCGAGCGGGTCATCGCCGACCTCGAGGACATCCTCGCCAACGAGGCACGGCAGCGGCAGATCGTCTCCGACGAGCTCACCGAGATCGTCGACAAGTACGGCAACGAGCGGCGTACGCAGATCATCGCGGCCGACGGCGACCTCTCGATGGAGGACCTGATCCCCGACGAGGACCTCGTCGTGTCGATCACCCGCGGCGGCTACGCCAAGCGCACCCGCGCCGACCAGTACCGCCTGCAGAAGCGCGGCGGCAAGGGCGTGCGCGGCGCGACGCTGCGCGGCGACGACGTCGTGCAGCACTTCATCGCGACCACCAACCACCACTGGCTGCTGTTCTTCACCACGGCCGGCCGGGTCTACCGCACCAAGGCCTACAACCTGCCGGAGGCCGCGCGCGACGCGAAGGGTGGACACGTGGCGGGGCTGCTGAGCTTCCAGCCCGACGAGGACATCGCCCAGGTGCTCGCGATCCGCGACTACGAGCAGGCGCCCTACCTCGTGCTCGCCACCCGCACCGGACTGGTGAAGAAGACCAGGCTCGCCGACTACAACAGCCCGCGGCAGGCGGGCGTCATCGCGATCAACTTCCGCGAGGACGACGACGAGCTGATCGGCGCCGAGCTGGTCAACGGCGACGACGACATCCTGCTCGTCTCGCGCAAGGGCCAGTCGATCCGCTTCAAGGCCGACGACGAGCAGCTGCGCCCGATGGGCCGGGCCACGGGCGGGGTGCGCGGCATGAAGTTCCGCGACGGCGACTCGTTGCTGTCCATGTCGGTGATCCGCGCCGCACAGATCGAGGCCGAGGAGGCCGTCGAGGGCGACGCCGCGGACTCCGACGAGGTGAAGGAGCAGTACGTCTTCACGATCACCGACGGCGGTTTCGCCAAGCGCAGCCGCATCAGCGAGTACCGGCTCCAGACCCGCGGCGGCCTGGGGATCAAGGCGATGTCGCTGTCCAACGAGGACCGCGGCGGCCTCGTCGGAGCCTTCATCGTGGAGGAGGGCGACGAGGTCCTGTCGATCACCAGCGGTGGTCAGGTCGTGCGCAGCCCCATCGACGAGAACTTCCGGCCCACCGGCCGCTCGACCATGGGCGTGAAGTTCGTGTCGCCCAAGTCCGGGGACTCCGTCGCCGTGGTCGCCCGCTCGGTCGAGGCCAAGGTCGCCGAGGAGGTGGAGGAGCAGGTCGCGGAGAGCGCCGCCGCCGTGGACGCCGAGGCCCGCGAGTCCGCAGCCGTTTCGCCCGACGTGGTCGACGATGCAACAATCGAGGGTCAGGACGCTGTCGAAGCACCTGCCGACGCCCCCGACGAGCACCCCGAGGATGAGTGAGCCATGTCGGAACGCACCGCGACTCCCCGACGTACGTCCGGGAACGAGCCGGAGAAGCGGTCCCTGACGGGGCGGCTCCAGGACACGCTGTCCAACGCGGCCGAGGAGCACCGCGCGAACGCCACGCCGCGTGACGCCCGGGGCAACCGCGTGCGTCGTACGCCGGGGCGCCAGCCGCGGCGCGCCCGCCTGCGGCTGACCCGCATCGACCCGTGGTCGGTGATGAAGACGTCGTTCCTGCTCTCGGTCGCCTTCGGTGTCGTCACCTTCGTCGCCATCTTCATGGTGTGGTCGGTGCTCGGCGCGGCCGGCGTGTGGGACTCCATCAACTCCGCCGTGGCCAGCATCGTCGAGGGCGACAGCGGCAACTCCTCCTTCGACGTCACCGACTACGTCGGCATGTCGCGGGTGCTGGGCTTCACCCTCCTGGTGTCGGTGCTCGACGTCGTGCTGATCACCGCGATCGCGACGCTGACGGCCTTCCTCTACAACCTCGCGGCCGCCCTGCTCGGCGGCATCGAGGTCACCCTCGCAGAGGACGAGAAGTGAGCCGGAGCCGAGCGGTGCTCCTGGGGCGACCCTCGATTGGCACCGCCTGACCGCGGTCAGGTAACCTTCGGCGTCGCCGCTTGCGGCGCATGCGGGCCTATAGCTCAGACGGTTAGAGCGCTTCCCTGATAAGGAAGAGGTCACAGGTTCAAGTCCTGTTAGGCCCACTCCCGTTCGTCGTCCGATCCCGAGGAGAGTGGCGTGAAGAAGCTCCTGCTGGTCGCCCTCGCCGCCGCCGGCGCGGCGTTCGCGAAGCGGAAGATGGACGAGGGCAGGAACGAGCAGGCCCTGTGGGCCGAGGCCACCGACCCCGTCGACAAGGCCTGAGCCCGATCCACCCGGCGCCGCAGGCGCTGCGGGGCCTTGGCGCAATTGGTAGCGCACCTGCTTTGCAAGCAGGGGGTTAGGGGTTCGAGTCCCCTAGGCTCCACCGACAGGCTGACGGCGTGCGTCGGCGATCCCGAAGCGGCCGCATCCTGCCGAGCGGTCAGCAGACGCGGAGGCGGAAGGTCCGCCGTGTCGACACGTCCGACCCGACGAGGGTCACCTGGACGTCGAACCGACCGCGCCGCCGGGCCGCTCCCACGACGACGATCCGCCCACCGCGCCGGCGCGCCTCGAGGCCGGGCGCCAGGCCGCGGATCCTGGCTGTCACGGCAGTACCGGTGAACTCGATGACCCCGCGGTAACGCTCCTTCCGCGTCGCCCGTGGCAGACGAGGGTCCGTGGTGAACGTCGGCGGCCGTGCGACGACAGTCGTGGACACGGAGGTCGCGGAGCCGGTCGGAGCGGCCCCGGGGGTGGGGCCTGGGGTGGGCACCGGGGTGGGCACCGGGGTGGGCGTCGGGGTGGGCTCCGGCTGCGTGGTGTCGCTGCTCGCGTGCAGGACCACCTGGTAGGCGCCGAGCGACCCGTAGTCGTCGTAGCCGCCCGGCGCGAGTGGGTCGCCGAAGCCGGTGCCGTCCACCAGGGCGACGTACGTCCTGGGGGTGTCGGGCAGCGTCACGTTCCACGTCGCGTGCAGGGAGGCGTCGTTCGCCGTGTCGCTCGTCGGGTTGACGGTGGCCACGCGGGCGCCCGCCTCGTCCAGGACGGTGAGCGCGATGTCGCTGTCCGACACCCCCTGGCCTCCTGCGACCGAGAGCTGCGTCGCGCCTGACGCGACGAAGGCGAAGGCGTCCACGTCGGTGCGCGAGCCGATGATCCCGCCGACGGGGACGTCTGCGACGAGACGGGTGGCGCCGGCGGAGGTGGCGCCGTGGTCGTCGACCCGCAACGGCGCCGCACCGGCGACGATCGCGATGTCGTCCTCCTTGTTGGTGGCGCCGGCGTACCGCCCGTTCGACCACTGGGACAGACGCTTGTTGTACGACGCCCCCATGAGCGGCGCCCAGCCGTTGGCACCGGCGTAGTACGCCGAATTCGACGTCCCGTCGTGGTGCAGGCCGAAGTTGTGGCCGACCTCGTGGGAGATGGCCTGGGCGACGTTGTACCCGTTGAGGCCCGTGCCATCGGTGAAGACCCACGCCGGTTGGTAGTAGCCACCACCCACGCTGTCGAAGACGTCGATGTAGGCGACGCCGCCACAGCTGCAGCGCTCGCGCACAGCGTTGGTGGGGGTGATGACCACACGTGTGCCGTACGTCGTGTCCGAGGGCGAGGACCTGACGATCGCCGCGGGGTCGGGTTCACGCGTCGTGACGTTGACGTCGAACGCGGCGAAGTCCTCGGCGACCGTGCGCCAGGCCAGGTGGATCGCAGCGCGCTCGGCGTCGTCGAACCTCGCGTCGACCGGGGCGTTCAGGGAGTATGCGGGCGAGGTGATGGTGGTGCCGTACGTCTGGTTCCACGCGGTGCCGGTGGTGGTGTCGCCGGTGAAGTCGAGGTAGATGGTGCGCGCCGACCCAGGCAGCGACGAGAGGTCCAGCACGTCGGACGGCACCGCCGCACCGGCGGTCGCGGGGGCGGCGCTGCTGGGCGCACCCTCCCCGGCGTGCTCGTCGTGACCGCGGGCGGGCTCGGTGTAGAACACCGCGCCGCAGCGGTCGACCCAGGCGCGGGGGTCCGCGACCACCGTGGACAGACCCGTGGCGGTGAGGTCGTTGCGCTCGCGCACGGCGGCGAGGTCGGCGTGCCGCACCTTGCTGGCGCGCACCGGCTCAGCGAAGGCGTCCGTGGAGCATCCGGCAGCCCCGCCCCGGGGCTGCGACGCCTGCCCGGCCGAGACCGGAGGGGCGGCCGTCACCACAACGGACACGACGGCGGCGAGCACGAGGAGGGCGGAGCACGAGCGGAGCATGCCCCCATTCCATCGGTAACAAGACATCCACAAACGAGTAACAGAATAGGATGGTCAGAACGGACCATGCCGGACCCCCCGGGTGGGTCGCGCGCCGCAGCACCACGCCGGGGCGAGCGCGGAGCATCCGGGTCACCCGGTGGCACTGATCCTCCACGATGTCGCATGACGTCGGGCCGCCCGGCGTCCGTCCGCGGCGACCCGGCTGACCGGCACCGCCGAGATGGCGTACCTCACGCGCAGGAGGCACGAGCTCGCGGCCGCCGGGGGTTGCTGACCGGCCGGCTGGGACAATCGGCGGCGTGACCGCACCCCGCCGACCCGGCCTGCTGACCGACCTGGGCGCGGCGGCCCTGGCGCTGGTGCTCGTGGTGATCGCGGGCCTGCTCGGCAAGTGGCAGTACGACGCGTGGCAGGCGCACCGGGACGCCGAGGCGCGTGACCTGACGGGCCTGGCCCCCGTGCCGATGACCGACGTCCTCGACAGCGACGACCCCTTCCCCGCACCCGACGTCGGCCGGCCGGTCGAGGTCGCCGGCGAGTGGCTCGACGGCGGCTTCTGGGTGGCCGACCGCGAGCACGACGGGGTCCCCGGCTACTGGGCCGTCGCCCCGCTCGACATCGGCGACGCCGCGGTGCTCGTCGTACGCGGCTGGGCGCCGCAGCCGGACGACGACCTGCTCCTCGCGACCGGCGAGGCCGACGTCACCGGGTGGCTGCAGCCGCCGGAGGGCAGCCTGGTCACCGACGACGACCCGAACGACGACGTCTTCCCCGAGATCCGCGTCGCGGACGCCGTGCAGCGCGTGGACGTCGACCTCTACTCGGCCTACGTCATCAGCCAGGAGCCGGCCGGGGGGCTGGAGGACGCCGAGCTCGAGGCGCTGCCCAGCCCCAGCCGCTTCACCGGCGTCCGCAACCTGCTCTACGCCTTCGAGTGGTGGGTCTTCGGTGCGTTCGCGGGCTACATCTGGTGGCGCTGGCGGCGCGACGCCACCGCTGCGGAGGTCGCCTCGCCGACGGTCCAGTAGGCGCTGCCCGATACGTTGGGCGCCGTGTCACGCAACCTCACCGCCTACCGCGTCATGGCCGCCGTCGTGGGCGTCCTGCTCGTGGTGCTCTGCCTGATCGGCGTGCCGCTGGCCAACTTCGACGGCTCCCCCATGTGGGGCGTCTTCGACAGCACGCCGGCTTGGTTCGCGACGGGATCCGACGCCCAGCACGCGGGCGACCTCATCACGACGTACCTCGGTGTCGCGCACGGCTGGCTCTACATGATCTTCCTGTTCAGCGCCTTCCTGCTCTCGCGGCGGGCCGGGTGGGACCTGCCCTTCACGCTGGTGACGCTCGCCTGCGGCACCGTCCCGGTCCTGTCCTTCTGGGCCGAGCGCCGCGCGACCAGGCGGGTGCGCGCCGAGCACCCCGAGCTGGCCTGACCCTCACTACGCTCGGGCCATGACCACCGCGTTCGTGCTGGGGGGCGGGGGAGTCCTCGGCGCCGTGGAGGTCGGCATGCTGCGCGCCCTGCTGCAGCGCGGCATCGGGCCCGACCTCGTCCTCGGCACCAGCGTGGGCGCGCTCAACGGCGCGATGGTCGCGCGCCAGCCCGACGTCGGAGTCGTCGAGCGGCTCACCAGCCTGTGGGCGGCGACCGCCGAGAGCCGCGAGGTGTACGGCGACCGGCCGCTGCGCACCGTCCGGCGCGTCGTGTCGACCGGCACCCACATCTACTCCGCCACCCCGCTGCGCCGCCGGCTCGAGGAGGAGCTCGGCGACGCCCGCTTCGAGGACCTCCCCGTGCACCTGGAGGTGTGCGCGGCCAGCATCGAGCGCGCCGCTGAGCACTGGTTCACGAGCGGACCGCTCGTGCCGGCCATCCTGGCCAGCGCCGCCGTTCCGGGGCTCCTGCCGCCCGCTGAGGTCGACGGCGAGCACTTCCTCGACGGCGGACTGGTGAACTCCATCCCGGTCGGCCGCGCGGTCGAGCTCGGCGCCACCCGCGTCTTCGTGCTGCAGGTCGGCCGCATCGACCGGCCGCTCAAGCCGCCGACCCGGCCGTGGGAGGTCGCGCGGGTCAGCTTCGAGGTGGCCCGGCGGCACCGGTTCATGCGCGACATGGCCACGATCCCCGACGGCGTCGAGGTGCACGTGCTCCCGGCCGCCGGCACGTCCGCGCGGGACGACTCGCTGTGGGCCCACCGCGACTTCCGCGGGGTGCAGGAGCGGATCGACGCGACGTACGCCGCCTCCCGGGCCTACCTGGACGAGCGGCTCGGCCGCTCGTGAGCCGCCTGCTCGTCCGAGCCCTCCGTCGGCTGGTGGTCGCGCCCGCCGTGGTCCTCGTCACGGTGGCGATGTGGGTGACCCTGCCGCTGTGGCTGCTCGCCACGGCGGCGCTCTCCCCGATCCTGCCCGGACGGTGGCGCGCCCTGCGCCTGCTGTGGCTGGTGGTGGTCTACCTGACCTTCGAGACGCTGCTGCTCCTGGTGCTGCTGGGGCTGTGGCTGGCGAGCGGCTTCGGATGGCGGATCCGGTCGCCGTACTTCACCGGGATCCACTACGACCTGGTGCAGGGCACGCTCATCGTGTTCTTCCGCGAGGCCCGCCGCGTGCTGGCGCTGCGGATCCGCACCGACGGCCCCCACCCCTCGCGCGTGCCCGACGAGCCAGTGCTGGTGATGTGCCGGCACGCGGGACCGGGCGACTCGTTCATCCTGATGTACGCCCTGCTCCACTGGTACGCCCGCGAGCCGCGGGTGGTCCTGAAGAACACGCTGGCCTGGGACCCGGCCATCGACGTGATCCTCAACCGGATCCCGGCCCGCTTCATCTCCCCGAACCCTGCGGCCGGCGAGGACCTGGAGTCGCAGATCGCGGCCCTGGCGACCGGGCTGGACGTCAACGACGCGTTCGTGATCTTCCCCGAGGGCGGCAACTTCACCCCCGGGCGCCGCGACCGTGCGATCGCGCGGCTCCGCCGGCTGGGCCTGGAGCGGATGGCGGTGCGCGCGGAGGAGATGACGCACGTGCTGGCGCCGCGACCCGGCGGCGTGCTCGCCGCCCTCGAGGCGGCGCCGGGGGCCGACGTCCTCATGGTCGCGCACACCGGGCTGGACCACCTGCTCACCGTGGCCGACCTGTGGCGCGAGCTGCCGATGGACAAGCAGATCACCATGCGGTGGTGGCAGGTGCCGCGGGAGGACATCCCCGCGGACCGGGACGCGCGCATCGACTGGCTCTACGCGTGGTGGGAGCGGATCGACGACTGGATCGAGGAGAACCGGGTCCCCGCGCCCTGAGACGACGCGAGCGGCGCGCCGGCCACCGGCCCGCGGACGGGGAGTGGCCGGCACGCCGCTCGGTGTGCCGCGGGTGCTGCTCTCGCTACGACCGCTTGGTCGCGTCGTCGATGTCGATGACGTCGGCCGGGTCGTCCGGCGTGGTGGACTCGTGCGGGTCCTCCACCGCGTCGCTGATCGCCTCGCCGGGCGCACCGCCGCCGGCGTCCTGGGTCGCGGGCGGGTCGACGGTCACCACGTCGTCGGCGGTGACCTCCTCGGCGGTGACGTCGGGCAGCGGGTCGGTGAGCGGGTCGCTGAGCTGGTCGGTGAGCGGGTCGGTGAGCGGGTCGCCGACCGGCGCTGCCGGCGCGGCCGCTGCCGTCGAGGTGGTGGCGGGCGAGGCCGGCGTGGGGGGCGGCGTCGGCGCGGTGGGCGCCGGCGGGGCCGGAGGCACGTAGGTGGACTGCCAGTTCGCGTCCGCGTCCTGCTTGCCGCGCAGCTTGCTGAACACGATCCCGCCGATGGCGAGCAGGCCGCCGAGCAGCAGCAGCCGCTTGAGCCGGCTGCCCCGGGGCTCGGACTCGACGCCGCGCAGCTCGTTGATCCTGGTGGCCGCCACCTCGCGGGCCTCGGCGGCCCGCTCGGCGGCGAGCGCCGCGGCGACGGCCGCCTTGTCTGCCCCGGTGGCGCGAGCCTCGGCGAGGATCGGGGCGGCCTTCTCGCGGACCTCGGCGGTCTTCAGCGCGGCCAGCGCGGCGCCGGCGGTGGCCGCCTCGGCCGCGCGCACGCGACCCTCCTCGATGAGCGGCGTGGCCTTCTCACGTGCATCGGAGATGGCGGGTGCGGCCTTCTCCACGGCCTGCTCCCACGCCGACTCCAACTGGGGGATGACGGTCTCGGTGACGGTGTCCGACAGCTGCTCGACGTAGTCGTGGGCCCGGTCCATGAGGGACTTCCTGCGGCCGAAAGGCATGCGTGACCTCCTCAGTCAGTGTGTCTCCATCTCACCATGCCCACCCTGACGCGACCAGCCCCGTCCGGAGCAGCGCGGAGGCGGGCCCGGGTGGGCAGCCGCGGCGGCGCCGGCGTACGGCGGCGTACGACGGCGGGGCGAGGCCTGCGTGCGCCGCGTGTGGGCGGTGCGTGGCAGGATCGAGTCGCACACGCGATCGAGACCCACAGCTGAGAGGCACTTTCATGGCCGACCCCAAGGCGACCTTCAAGACCAACCGGGGCGACATCGTCGTCAACCTGTTCCCGAACCACGCCCCCGAGACGGTCGACAACTTCGTCGGCCTGGCCGAGGGCACCAAGGACTACCGCGACGACGCCGGACGCTCGGGCGAGAAGTACTACGACGGTCTCGGCTTCCACCGGGTCATCGACGGCTTCATGATCCAGGGCGGCTGCCCGCTCGGCACCGGCACCGGCGGACCGGGCTACACGTTCAAGGACGAGATCCACCCCGAGCTGGTCTTCGACAAGCCCTACCTCCTCGCGATGGCCAACGCCGGCCCGGGCACCAACGGCTCGCAGTTCTTCATCACCGTCGGCGCCACCCCGTGGCTCAACCGCAAGCACACGATCTTCGGCGAGGTCGCCGACCAGTCCAGCCGCGACGTGGTCGACGCGATCGCCACCACGCCCACCGGCGCGATGGACCGTCCCGTCGAGCCCGTCGTCATCGAGTCGGTCACGATCGAGCGCTGAGCCGGTCCGCGACCGGTCCACGGACCGACCGATCGACCGACTGATCGACTGACTGATCGACTGACTGAGCCACCATGACCCAGCCGCCCGAGGGGCCGACTGCGGACACGACCGCGGCCGGGGTGCCGACCTGCTACCGGCACCCCGACCGCGAGACGTGGATCCGCTGCCAGCGTTGCGACCGTCCCATCTGCCCCGACTGCATGCGCGACGCCGCTGTCGGGTTCCAGTGCCCCGACTGCGTCAAGCAGGCCAACAAGGGCTCGCGCCAGAACCGCGCGATGTACGGCGGCGAGCGCAGCGCCGACCCGCGGCTGACGTCGTACGTCCTGATCGCCCTGAACGCGCTGGTGTGGCTGGCGATCACCGCGACGGGCGGCCGCCTGTCGCGCGTCGTGGAGCTGCTGGCGCTGGCCCCGACCGGGCTCTGCGGGTCGGCGTCCACGCCCAACCAGTACTACCCGGCCATCACGGATTCCCGGATCTGCGAGACCTTCACCTCCGGTGACGGGGTGTGGCGTGCCGGTGTCGCCGACGGCGCCTGGTGGCAGCTGGTCACCAGTGCCTTCACCCACGTCGAGATCTGGCACGTCGTGATGAACATGTTCGCGCTGTTCGTCTTCGGGCCGGCCCTCGAGGGCATCCTCGGGCGCGCGCGCTTCCTCGCGGTGTACCTCATCGGCGCACTGGGCTCGTCGGTGCTGGTCCTCTACCTCGCCGACGCCGACTCCAGCACGGTGGGCGCGTCCGGTGCCCTCTTCGCCCTGCTCGGCGCGCTGCTCGTCACGGCCCGCAAGGCCCGGCTCAACTCCCAGTGGCTCGTGCAGAACCTCGTGCTCGGCGTCGTGATCACGGTCGTGGGCTGGCGGATGATCTCCTGGCAGGGACACCTCGGCGGCTTCCTCGCCGGAGTGGCTGCCGCCGCCGTCATCGCGTACGCCCCGAAGTCGCGCCGCTCCCTCGTCCAGTGGGCGGGGCTGGGCGCGCTCGCCGTCGTGCTGCTCGTGCTGGCCGTGGTGCGCGCCGGCGCGCTGTCCTGACGCCGGGTCCCGCTGCGCGGCTCGACCCGGCGCCCCGCCCATTTTCTGCCCGGCCGGCGTCATACGAACCGGCACATATGGGTACGCCTTCGTCTGACGCCGGCAGCACCGGCCGCGTCGGCCCAGGAAACCCACAGGTGTGCACATTGCTGTGGACAACTACACCGGTGTAATTCTCCACAACGGTTTTCCACAGTGTGGAGAACCGAGCGGACGTTCGATCCGCTGACCGGCGGCCCTCCTAGCGCCCGACATGCGGCTAACCGGCGCCAGCTCCGCGTCCTGGGTGGTCATGTGCCGGCGCGAGGCGGCCGGCGGCGTCGGGCGCGCCGGGGCGGCGTACGACCTCTGCCGCGCCGAAGGCCCCGCGCCCCGGGCCGGACTTCCCGGGGGTTGTGCGAACTTCTCGGGGTCTGCACGCCACCGGAAGTTCGCAATCCCCCGCTTGAGCGGGGGATTCGAAGCGCCGCCCCCCCCGAAAAGCGGCTCGAGCGGTGAGAGAGACGCCTCCCCTTCCCCAGGAAGGCGCCTCACTCACCGCTCGAGTCGACGAGTGCCCCGCTCAGCGGGACGAGGGAGAACCTACTCCCACTTGGTGGCGAAGCTGAACCCCACCGCCATGAAGGCGATGCCGACGACGAGGTTCCACTGGCCGAGGTCGTTGAGGACCCACAGGCTCGAGAGGTCGTCGGAGAAGACGTAGAACGTGCAGATCCACAGCAGGCCGATGAGGAAGCACGCCAGCATGCCCGCCACGACGCCGCGGCCGCGGCCGAGCGGGGTGGAGCGGTGCGCGGAGACGACGAGGCCGAGCATGAGCAGGCCGAAGCCGATGACGTAGTTCCACCGGCCCAGGTCGGCCACGGCCTTGGGGCTGCCGGCGACCGGGGGGACCGCCGTCGGGTTGCCGCGGCCCTGGACGTAGTAGAAGACAATCCAGGCGATGCCGGCGACGATCAGCAGCAGGGCGATCAGGAACCTGGCGGTGAAGAGCGAGGTCTTCTCCTCGGTGGCGATCGTCTTGAACTTGGACACTGCTGCTCCTGGGGTTGGGCTGGACGGGTCGCGGCGGGTCAGGGCGCGCCGGTCACGGGGCCTCGGCGCCCGACGGGGGGTTAGCGTAGTCGCCATGCCGTCGCCGTCACACTCGTCCCCCGGGCGCCGCCGCGCCTGGCGGGCCGCGACGCCCGTGGTCGTGCTGCTCAGCGGAGCGCTCTTCGCCGTGAGCGCCGAGCAGAGCGACGGCTTCGACCTCCGGGGCGGACGCCTCACCGACCTGGCGTCGGTCGTGCGTGCCGAGCGCGACGAGGCGGGCGACCTGACGACGCAGGTCGCGGCCCTCAACGCCGAGGTCGAGGCGCTCAGCACGAGTCTCGGCGACCGATCGGTCGGGCGGGTGCAGGACGAGATCGCCACCCTCGTCGACCCGGCCGGACTCACGGAGAAGTCGGGGCCCGCGGTGCAGGTGACCCTCGACGACGCGTCGATGGAGGCGCGGCTGGCCTACGAGGGCGACCCCGGGGACCTTGTCGTCCACCAGCAGGACATCCAGGCCGTGGCCAACGCGATGTGGAACGCCGGCGCGGTGGCGGTGACCATCCAGGGCCAGCGCCTCATCTCCACGACCGGCATCAAGTGCGAGGGCAACCAGGTCACCCTCCACGGCCTGCCCTACTCGCCGCCCTACGTGATCGTCGGGATCGGCGACCCCGCCCGCCTCGAGGCCGAGCTCGGCGCCGACCCGATCCTGGCGACCTACCGCGACTACACCGACATCCCCGGTGGCGGCGTCTCGTGGGAGATGACCCCGCTGGAGTCCGCGGTCGCCCCGGCGTACGACGGCCTGCTCGACCTCACCTATGCGACACCGATGACCGACTGAGCGGCGCTGGTCGTCCGCGGCCGTCGTCGGCGGCGCGACCGAGCCGTCGGAGCCCTCAGGGCCGCGGCGGTGCGGTCGTCGGGGTCTCGGTGGGCGTCTCGGTGGGGACCTCCGTCGGCGTCTCGGTCGGGGTCTCCGTGGGGGTCTCGGTCGGCGGCTCGGTCGGCGGCTCGGGCTCCTCGAACACCGAGACGAAGATCGTGACGGTGCTGCCCTGGTCGGCGGTGCCGCCGACAGGGATCTGGTCCACGACGGTGCCCTTAGGCTCGGTCGACGCAGGGTCGGTGCGCACGTCCGGCACGAAGCCCACGGCGCGGATCGCGCGCTCGGCCTCGCGCTGCGTCAACCCGCGGACGTCGGGCACCTGCTCGGGACCGTCGGAGAAGACGATCGTGACCAACGTGCCCTCGGCGAGCGGCGTGCCGGCCGGGGGGTTGGTGCTGAGCACCTGGTTGCGCGGCGCGTCGGCGTCCTCCTGCTGGAACCGGACCCGGAGGTTCTGCTCGAGCATCGCGGCCCGGGCGTCCTTGCGCATCGTGCCCACCACGTAGGGCACCTCGACCTCGGGGCGGCCGAGCGACAGCACGAAGTCGATCGCGCTGCCCGGCTCGGCGAACACGTCACGGTTGGGGTCCTGCTCGATCACCGTGTCGGCCTCGACGGTCTCGGAGGTCTCCCGGTCGACGCGGCCCACGCGGAAGCCGGCGTCGACGATCGCGAGCCTCGCGTCGTCCTCGGTCATGCCGACGACGTTGGGCACGGGGTCGCGCTGCGGCGCCTCCTCGAACAGCACCCCGTTGAGGACGTACGCGCCACCCGCGAGCAGCGCGACCGCGAGGATGCCGGCCAGCACCCACCAGGCGGTGCGGCGTCGCGACGGCTCGTCGCGGCGCGGCGGCGGGGCCGCGCCCAGGGCGCTCGTCGCGTCCGGCGGCGGCACGGGCGGCACGTACTGCGTGTCGGCCGGCGGCGGCACCACGGCCGGGGCCTGGATCGGGTGACCGGCGAGGTAGCGCTCGATGTCGGCCTTCATCGCCGCGGCGCTCTGGTAGCGGTCCTCCACGCGCTTGGCGAGGGACTTCATCACGATCGCGTCGATCTCGGCGTCGAGCTCGTCGTCGAGGTCCGACGGCGGCGCCGCCGGCTCGCGGACGTGCTGGTACGCCACCGCGACGGGGCTGTCCCCGACGAAGGGCGGCCGCCCGGTGAGGAGCTCGTAGAGCAGGCAGCCGGTCGAGTAGACGTCGGACCGCGAGTCCACGGTCTCGCCCCGGGCCTGCTCCGGGGACAGGTACTGCGCCGTGCCCACGACGGCGGCGGTCTGGGTCATCGTCGAGGAGGCGTCGGAGATCGCCCGCGCGATGCCGAAGTCCATGACCTTGACGTCGCCCGACGGCGTCAGCATGACGTTGCCCGGCTTGATGTCGCGGTGGATGATGCCGGCGCGGTGGCTGTAGTCGAGCGCCGAGAGCACGCCCGCGGTGATCTCCAGGGCCCGCTCGGGCAGGATCTTGCGGCCCTCCCGCAGGATGTCGCGCAGGGTGCGTCCCTCGACGCACTCCATCACGATGTAGGGCTGGGCGACGCCCGTCCCGTCGGTCGCCATCTCCTCGCCGGTGTCGTACGTGGACACGATCGCCGGGTGGTTCAGCGACGCCGACGACTGGGCCTCGCGGCGGAACCGGGCCTGGAAGGTCGCGTCGCTGGCGAGGTCGGTGCGCAGGCGCTTGACGGCGACAGTCCTGCCGAGCCGCAGGTCCATGCCCTTGCGCACCTCGGCCATGCCGCCCCGGCCCAGCAGCTCCCCGAGCTGGTAGCGGCCCCCGATCAGCGTCGGGTCCGACTGCGTCATCCCTCGCTGCCCTCCTCGTTGCCGTCCCCCGCGTCCACGCCCTCCACGCCCTCCACGCCCTCAACGTCCCCCGCGCCGTCCGAGCGGCCGGGCGCCCCCTGGCCGTCGGGTCCCTGCCCGTTGCCGACGCCCTCCCCGTTGCCGAGACCGTTGCCCACGCCGTTGCCCTGGCCGTTGCCCTGGCCCTCGCCGCCGGGCTGCTTGCCGGCGTAGGTCACCACGACGGTCTCGCCGACGGGCACGCTGCCGCTCGGGTCGACCGAGGTCACCAGCCCCTCGCCGACGTCACCCGGGTTCTCGACCTCCTGCTCGGTGACGGTGAGCCCCAGCTCCTCCAGCTCGCGGGTCACGTCCTTGTGGTCACGCCCGACGTAGGCCGCGGGGTCGACCTCGACGGTCTCCGGCTCGGTCTCGGTCGGCGTCTCAGTGGGGGTCTCGGTGGGGGTCTGCGTGGGCGTCTCGGTCGGCGTCGGGGTGCTCGGGTCCTGCGTCGGGGTGTCGGTCGGCGACGGCGACCGGTCCTGCGTCGTGCTCGGATCGGCGGTCCCCGACCCGGTGGGCTCGTCGTCGCGGGTGCCCAGCCAGAACGCCAGCAGCACGGCGGCGAGCACCGCGATCAGCCCGATGAGCAGGGGCCAGGGGGTCGTCCGCCGGCTCTCGCGGCGCTCCGGTGCCGGCGTCGGGCGCGCGGGCGGCGGGGCGGGCGCGGCGGCCGGCACAGGCGCGGCGGCGGGCATGACCTGCGTCGTGGACCCGCCCGGAGCGGCCGCCGGTGCCACGACGGTGGACTCGCCCGCCGGACCGGCCGTCGCGGGGTCCCGCAGGGCCGCCGCGAACGCGGCCCCGTCGCGGAACCGGTCGTCGGGGGACTTCGCCAGGGCTCGGCGGACGACCGCGGCCAGGGCGGGGGGCACCGTGCCGGGGAGCTCGGGGACCGGGTCGCGCAGGTGCGCGACGGCGGTGGCGACCGGGGTGTCGGCGGCGAAGGGCTTGCGGCCGGCCAGGCACTCGAAGGCGACGACACCGAGGGAGTAGACGTCGGACGCCGGGGTGGCAGTGCGGCCCTCGGCCTGCTCCGGTGAGATGTACGCGGGCGTGCCGAGCACCTGTCCGGTTTCGGTGAGCGCCATCCCCTCGGCGGCCCGGGCGATGCCGAAGTCGGTGACCTTCACCTGCCGGTCGGGGGTCACGAGCAGGTTCGCCGGCTTCACGTCGCGGTGCACGATGCCGGCCGCGTGCGCGACGCCCAGCGCGTCGGCCGCCTGGGCGAGCAGCAGCTGGGCGGCGGCCGGGTCGAGCGGCGCACCCGGGCGCAGCAGCGCGGAGAGCGGCTGCCCCTCGACGAGCTCCATGACCAGGTAGGGACGCGGGGCCGACGAGCCGTCGTCGGCGGTGCTCTGGCCGTAGTCGAAGACCGCGGCGATACCGGGGTGGTGCAGGGCGGCGGCGTGCCGCGCCTCGGTCTCGAAGCGGCTGCGGAAGAGCGCGTCGTCGGCGTACTCCGGCTTGAGCACCTTGACCGCGACCGGCCGGTCGAGCACGGTGTCGCGCGCCGCCCACACCTCGCCCATGCCGCCGGTGGCGATGCGGGCCTCGAGGACGTAGCGGCGGGCGTCGTCGACGGGCTTGCCCGGGGCGAGCGCGCTCACGGGTCGATCACCGCCTCCATGACCGCCTTGGCGATCGGACCGCCGAGGAGGCCGCCGGCGATCTCGTCGCGCGAGGTGTCGCTGGACTGCACGAGGACGGCGACGGCGACCTTCGGGTCGTCGGCCGGTGCGAAGGAGACGAACCACGCGTACGGCGGGCGGTCGGCGGTGGACTGCGCGGTGCCGGTCTTGCCCGCAACCTCGACACCCGGGATCTGGGCGGGCGTCGCGGTGCCGGTCTCGACGGTGGCCACGAGCATCTTGGTGAGCTCGTCGGCGGTGGTGCTCGACATCGCCTTGCTGATGCTCTGGGGGTCGGTGCGGTCGAGCACCGACAGGTTGGGTGCGCGGACCTCGTCGACGACGTAGGGGCGCATGACGTCGCCGTCGTTGGCGATCGCCGCGGCGACCATGGCCATCTGCAGCGGCGTGGCGGTGACGTTGGACTGGCCGATCCCGGACATCGCGGTCTGCGGCGCGTCCATGTCGCGGGGGTAGAGCGACTCCGCCTGCCCGCCGAGGTCCTCGAGCGAGGTGTCGTTGAAGCCGAACGCCTCGGCCTGGTCGGCCATCGCCTCGGTGCCGAGCTCGTTGGCCAGGGTGAGGAAGGTGACGTTGCACGAGACCTCCATCGCCTGGGTCATCGTGATGCGCCGCCCGCCGCAGTCGCCGCCGTCGTGGTTGCCGATCGTGGTGCTGGACTGCGGCAGCTTGTACCGGAAGCCGCCGGGGACCATCGAGTCCGCGTCGTAGTTGCCCGACTCGATGGCGGCGGCCGCGGTGACCAGCTTGAAGGTCGAGCCGGGCGGCAGCGTCGTGCCGATCGCACGGTTGACGAGCGGCTGGCGGGGGTCCGCGTTGAGCTGCTCGCTGAGGTCGGCCACCGCACCGAAGTCGTGCGAGGCGAGGTTGTTGGGGTCGAAGGTCGGCGTCGAGGCCATCGCCAGGACCCGGCCGGTCGTGGGCTCCAGCGCGACGACCGCGCCCTGGGCGTCGCCGGGGAGGTTCTCCAGCCCCGCCCACGCGGCGTCCTGCGCGGCCGCGTCGAGGGTCAACTGGACGTTGCCGCCCTTGGGGTCGCCGTTGCTGAGCATGTCGACGAGCCGGGTGACGAACAGCCGGGAGTCGTCGCCGGCGAGGACGGAGTTCTGCGAGCGCTCCACCCCGGTCTGGCTGAAGAACGCGAAGTAGCCGGTCACGGGGGCGTACTTGAAGGGCTCGGAGTAGGTGCGCTGGAACTTGTACCTGTCGTCGGAGGGGACGCTGCGCGCGATCGCCTCCTTGCCGACCAGGATCGCGCCGCGCTCGCGGGAGTACGTCGCGGTGATCACGCGCCGGTTGCGCGGGTCGTCGGACAGGTCGTCGGCGCGGACGTACATCAGGTAGGTGGCGTTGACGAGCAGCGCGAGGAAGAGGACCAGGCAGAACACCGAGACGACGCGGATGGGCTTGTTCACCGCAGCTTCACCACCTGGGTGCTCTCGCTGTCGGCGACGGAGTCGTCCACCGGGTCCAGCCGCGGCGCAGGACGGCGCGCCTGGTCGGAGATGCGCAGCAGCAGCGCGACGACCACCCAGTTGGCCACGAGCGACGAGCCGCCGTAGGAGAGGAACGGAGTGGTGAGGCCGGTCAGCGGGATGAGCCCGGTGACGCCGCCGATGACGACGAAGACCTGCAGCGCGATGATCGCCGCGAGGCCGACGGCCATGAGCTTGCCGAAGCCGTCGCGCGAGATCAGCGCGATCCGCAGCGCCCGCTCCACGATCAGGCCGTAGCACAGGACGATCGCCATCACGGCGGTCAGGCCGAGCTCCTCGCCGATGGTGGACAGGATGAAGTCGGAGTAGGCGAACGGCACCCGCTCGGGGAAGCCGTTGCCGAGGCCGCGGCCGATCAGGCCGCCCCACCCCATGCCGAAGAGCGCCTCGACCAGCTGTCCGCTGCCGGGGCTGGCCTCGTAGTACTCGAAGGGGTGCAGCCAGAAGTTGAAGCGGTTCTGCACGTTGCCGACGAAGGTGTACGCCGCGAGCGCGCCGCCGGTGAAGAGCAGCCCGCCCACGACCAGCCAGCCGGCGCGCTCGGTGGCGACGTAGAGCATCACCAGGAACAGGCCGAAGAACAGGAGCGAGGACCCGAGGTCGTTCTGCGCGACGAGGATCATCATCGAGATGCCGAACATGGCCAGGATCGGCCCGAGGTCGCGCCCGCGCGGGAGGTCGACGAAGAGCACCCGTCGGCCCGCGAGCGCGAGCGCGTCGCGGTGCAGGACGAGGTAGCCGGCGAACGCGATCACCAGCAGGACCTTGGCCACCTCACCGGGCTGGAAGCTGAAGCCGGCGACGTAGATCCAGATCTTCGCGCCGTTCTTCGCGCTGCCGATGACCGGCAGGAACGGCAGGACCAGCAGCACGATGCCGGCCAGGCCGGAGGTGTAGGTCAGCCGCTGCAGCGAGCGGTGGTCGCGCAGCAGGAAGAGCGTGGCGACGAAGAGGATCACGCCGAGCGTCATCCAGGTCAGCTGCTGGCGCGCGAAGGTGTGCTGGTCGAAGCCGTTGGCCTCGTAGGTGAGGTCGAGCCGGCGCAGGATCGCCAGCCCGAGGCCGTTGAGCGCCGCGACGAGCGGCAGCAGGACGGGGTCGGCGTACGGCGCGACGAGGCGGACGGTGACGTGCGCCGCGACGATGAGCGCGGTCAGCCAGCCGCCGTAGCCGACGAGGTCCGCCGGCACCACGCCCTCGACGCCGAGGCCGACGGCGGCGTAGGCACCGATGCCGACGACCAGCGCCAGCACGAGCAGGAACAGCTCCGCACCCCGGCGGCGCCGGTGCACGAAGCCCATGAGGGTCCCGGTCTGACTCATCGAGGGGCCCGTCAGTCGACTTCCTGCCACGCGGCGTAGTTGTCCACCGTCAGCCGTGCGTCGTCGAGGTCGTCGGCCTCGATGCCCTCGCGCACCGTCTCGGCGTCGATGTCGCTGAGCTGGGTCAGCTCGACGTCGGTCACCTCGAAGGGGTGCGACAGGGAGATCCCGGGCAGCGAGGCGTCGATGCCACGGAAGATCGCGACCTTGCCGTCGTGCTCGGCGACGTAGAACTGCTGCTGGCTCCACGACCAGCCGGCGGCCAGGACGACCCAGGCCAGCCCGAGCACCACGACGGTGGCCAGCAGCCGGCGCAGCCAGGCGTGGCGGCCGGGGTCGCGCGGGGCGTAGCGCACCGCCTCCGGGTCGATCGGATCGGCGACGTAGGCGCCGGGAGGCAGGTCGTCGGGCACCGGCGCGATCTCGCCGGTGTCGCCGGACCGGTGACCGCGAAACAGCCCGCCGACGGCGCCGCTCAGCGGCATCCGCCGCGGCAGGTCGGCCGCCGCGCCCACGAGGAGCGGCGCCAGCTCCTCGGGTGGCGGCTCCTCGAGGACGTCGGCGACGACGCAGGTGACGTTGTCGGTGCTGCCGGCCTCGAGGCTCGCGCGGACGAGCTCCACCGCGGCGAAGTCGGGGGTGCCGCTGCCGAGGATGTCGGCCATGCGCTCGTGGCTCAGCGTGCCGCAGGCGCCGTCGCTGCAGATGAAGATGCGGTCCCCGGGCTCGGCGGGCAGCTCGAAGAGGTCGGGCTCCTCGTGGCGCACGCCGTCGAGGGCCTTGAGGATGAGGTTGCGGTGCGGGTGGGTCCGCGACTGCTCCTCGGTGATGCGCCCCTCGTCGATCAGCGACTGGACGAACGTGTGGTCGTGGGTGAGCTGGCGCAGCTCGCCGCGGCGGTAGAGGTAGGCGCGGCTGTCGCCGATGTGGCCGATGCCGAAGCGGCTCCCGTCGAAGAGGGCGACGGTCGCGGTGGTCGAGGTGCCGTTGAGGTCGGGGTCCTCCTCCACGAGCTCGGCGATCCGGTCGTCGGCGCGGTGCACGGCGCCGGCCACCTGCCCGAGGAGGTCCTCGTCGGGCTGCTGGTCGAGCTTGCGCAGCGCCTGCACGGCCGTGCTCGAGGCGAGGTCGCCGCGCACGGCGCCGCCGACGCCGTCGCACACGGTGAGCAGCCAGGGCCCGGCGTACCCGCTGTCCTGGTTCTCGCGCCGCACGCGGCCGACGTCGGAGATCGCGGAGTAGTGGAGGTACATCACTTCCGCAGCTCCAGGATCGTCTTGCCGACGCGGACCTGGACGCCGAGGCCGATGGTGGTGGGCTGGGTGATCCGGACGGGGCCGACGTAGGTGCCGTTGGTGGAGCCGAGGTCCTCGACGAACCACTCGTCGCCGGAGGCGGCGACCCGGGCGTGGCGGGTGGAGACGTAGTCGTCGTCGAGCTTGATCGCCGCGTCGCTGCCGCGGCCGATGAGCAGCGGTGCGTCGGCGAGCTCGGCGCGGACGCCGGAGTTCTCGCCCTCGACCACGAGCAGGTGGGTCGGCGCGCCGCGGCGCGGCTTGCGGGGCTTGCCGTTGCCCTTGCGGCTCGTCGGCGCCGGGGCGCCGCCGCGGGCGGTCTCGGGGACGCGCGCGCCGAACATGTCGGAGCGGATCACCGAGATCGCCGAGAGCACGAAGATCCAGAGGATCGCGAGGAAGGCCACGCGGATCAGGAAGAGGGTCAGCTCAGACATTCCAGCCCCCGGCCTCGTCGCGGCCGCCGTCGATGCGGACCGTCATGTCGGTGTGCCCGATGCGGATGGTGGACCCGTCGCGCAGCCGGGCCCGCGTGACCTTCGTGCCGTCGACCAGGATGCCGTTGGTCGAGCCGAGGTCGACCGCCTCGACGCCGTCGATGCTCACCTCGAGCTCGAGGTGGCGCCGGCTCACGCCGGGGTCGTTGATGCGCAGGTCGGCCTCGGTGCCGCGGCCGATCACCAGGCCCGGCGGCCGGAGCGGGTGGCGGGTGCCGTTGACCTCGAGCGTGGCGTGGGAGGAGCGGGTACGCGTGCGGTGGTCGTTGTCGGTGACGCTGGCCTGGGCCTTGCTGCGGATCCGGAAGCGGCCGGTGGTGAGGTCGTCGGCGGACTCGAAGGCGATCGAGATCGGGCCGGTGAACACGTAGCCCTGCGCGTCGGCGTGGTCCTGCAGCTGGTCGACGAGGTCCTGCTCGAGCGCGCGACCGAGGCCGACGATGCGGTCGAGGTCGGTGGCCGACAGCTCGACGTGGAAGTCGTTGGGCACCAGTCGGCGCTGGCGGCTGAGCACCTGGGCGTTGTTGTCGCACTCGCGCTGGAGCGCCGCGGCGATCTCCACGGGCTGCACGGCGCTGCGGAAGGCTCGTGCGAAGACCCCGGAGATGACGGTCTCGAGCCGCTGCTCGAAGCGTTGCAGGGGGTTCATCGTCAGGCCTCCTCTCGTCGCGCTCGGGTCGCACCGTCGTGGTGGGCAGGCTTCACAGACCGCCCGGCCGGTGCCGCCGAGCGTACCGGCCGGGCGCGATGGCGCGACGGTGCCGCCCCGCCGAAGGGGTGGCGTCGCCCGATTGGGAGCGCGCCTCGCGGGTGGGGTAGCCTGAGCCCGCTTCTGGCGCGAGTGGCGGAATAGGCAGACGCGCACGGTTCAGGTCCGTGTGTCCGAAAGGACGTGGGGGTTCAACTCCCCCCTCGCGCACCACCAGAGCACGAAGGCCCTGGATCACCTCCGGGGCCTTCGTCGTCTCGGCGCACTCACCGCTCCGGCACGAGCCGCTCCGCGGGGGCGCCGGCGGCCGGGAGCGAGGGCGCGGTGGCGGTGACCGCGAGGGCGAGGACGGTCGGTCCGACGAGGGTGCGCAGTGCCATGGGTGCCTCCGTGGTCGACTCCTTCCCGTCGTACTCCTCCAGGTGGGCGGCAGCCACACCCCGGCGGGTGCACGAGGCGGCGCGCCGGCCGGTCACACTGGGCCGGTGGCCCAGCCCGACGGATCGCCGGACGACGCGCCGGATGACGCGCCGGACGACGAGAGGTGGCTGGTCGTCGACGGCCGCCGGTGGCGGCGCACGGACCCCGCCATCCCGGCCGCCGAGCTCGCCCGCCTGAAGTCGCACCTCGGTCGCGGCCGCTCCGGGGTCCGCACGGCGCGCGACGACGCGGAGCTCGCGGCGACCCGGCACCGGACGCAGCTCGCGAAGGTCGGGCTCGGGGAGCGTGGCACCCCGTGGTGGGAGCAGACCGACGCCCAGCGCCGGGAGCGCTGGGAGTCGGCGTTGGCCGAGCTCGACGCCCTGGACGACTAGCCGAGCCCGTCGACGGCGCGGACCTCGACGTCCGCCCACCACGACACCGGCTGCAGGGCCATCCTCCGCGCTCGGCATACTCGCCCGATGACCGACCGCGCTCCCCAGCACACCGCCGAGAGCCTCGCCGAGCCGATGCGGTCCCGCTGGAGCACGAGCGTGTACGACGACGCGCACCGGCTGGCCGACCACGAGATCGAGACCCTGCTGCGGGCGGCACAGTGGGCGCCGAGCAAGGGCAACACCCAGCCGTGGCTGTTCTTCGTGTGCGTGCGCGGCACGGCCAACCACGACCGGCTGCTCCTCACCCTGAGCCGCGGCAACTCCGGATGGGTGCCGCGGGCCTCGGTCGTCTTCGTCACCGCCGCCCACGTGCGCACGGGTGCCGAGCCGGACGCGCCGGCGTACAGCGACCACGCGCTCTACGACGTGGGCCAGGCCGCCGCGCACCTCACGCTGCAGGCCCATGCGATGGGGCTGCACGCCCACCAGTTCGCCGGCTTCGACCACGACGCCCTCGCCGCCGCGCTGGGCGTGCCGCCCACTCACCGGGTGCTGACGGGCATCGCCGTCGGGGTGCCCGGGGACCCGGCCGAGGTGGACGAGCGCACCGCCGCGCGCGACCACCGCGAGCGCGTGCGCAGGCCGCTGGAGGAGTGGGCGTTCGGCGGGCGGTTCGGCGAGCCGTGGGTGGCAGACTCGCCGTCATGACATCGCTCACCGACTTCTCGGCGGTCGCCATCGACGGCACCGACACCGACCTGTCCGCCTACGAGGGCAAGGTCGTGCTGGTAGTCAACACCGCCTCGCAGTGCGGCTTCACCGGCCAGTACAAGGGGCTGCAGCAGCTGCAGGACGCCTACGGCGACCGGGGGCTCGTCGTGCTCGGCTTCCCGTGCGACCAGTTCGGCGGCCAGGAGCCGGGGGACGAGGCGGAGATCTCGGAGTTCTGCGAGCGCACCTTCGGCGTGACGTTCCCGCTGTTCGCCAAGGTCGAGGTCAACGGGAAGGGCGAGCACCCGCTCTACACCTGGCTCAAGCAGTCGAGGGGCGGCATGCTCGGCAGCACCATCAAGTGGAACTTCACCAAGTTCCTCATCGGCCGCGACGGGCAGGTCATCGACCGCTACGCCCCCACCACGGAGCCGGAGAAGATCGCCGGCGACATCGAGAAGGCGTTGTGACCCGCGAGCCGGTCGAGCAGCGACCGTGCGCTGACCGGAGGGCATCGACCGGAGCGCGGTGACGCCTCAGGACAGGGTGGGCGCGTCCGGTCCGACGCGCTCGGCCAGCCACTGCGCCACCTGCGCCTCGGACGGCGCGAGGCCGTCACTGATCACGTGCGGCGCGACGCGGGAGAAGTAGTCGGTCACCATCCCGTCGGACTCGCGCACCAGCATCCCCGCAGCCTCGCCGTCGACGATCCACGACCCGAGCACCACGCGGTTGCCCTCGAAGCTCGGGAGGTCGGTGTAGGCCTGGTAGACCCAGCCCTCCGCGCCGTAGCCGCCCGGCATGACGACGTCCTCGAGCATGTCGTCGAGGTGGATCCGGATGTTGTCGCCCTCCCGCCCGTGCAGGGGCTTGGCGACCCAGCGCTCGAGCTCGCGCGGCTCGTCGAAGTACGCCGGCAGCAGCAGGCGGTGGCGCGGGAACAGCTCCCACAGCACCGGGAGCAGCGCCTTGGTGCTGAGGAGCACCTTCCACGCCGGCTCGATCCACTTCGTCGGCCGCGACTCCAGCTGGTCGACGACGTAGCGGCCGAACGGCTCGGCGAGCATCTCCTCCCACGCGTAGAGCTTGAACGCGTTGCGCAGCGGCTCGTCGTGGACGTCGCGGTAGTCGCGGGTGTCTGGGTTCCACCCGACCTCCGCCATGGGGTGGGCGAGGGCGATCCACCCGGCCTGGATGGCGGTGTCCATCAGGTAGTGGACGGTCATCTCCATCTCGCCGCCGTCGTAGGAGTCCTCCTCGCCGAGGTCGTAGAGGAAGTGCAGGCGGTCGCCGTCGAAGTGCCCCGAGCGGCGCAGCTTGCGCCAGCCGGCGATCAGCCGGTCGTGGACGGAGTTCCACTGGTCCATCTCCGGCATGACGTCCTCCATCCAGTTCCACTGGATGATCCCGGTCTCGACGAGCCCGGTGGGGGTGTCGCCGTTGATCTCGAGCATCTTGATGGACCCGTCGGCGCCGTAGGCCAGGTCGAAGCGCGCGTAGAGCGCGGGGTCGCCGGCCTCGATGGACCGGCGCACGACCGCCAGCGAGCCCGGCGGGAGCCCGAGCCGCTCGTCGGTCATCGTCGTGGCCATGTGGGTCACGGCCTGCAGGCACATCGCCCACAGCTCCTCGGTGGCGGCCTCGAGGGCCTCCACCTCCTCCATGGTCACCTCGTACCAGGCGTCCTCGTTCCAGTACGGGAGCTCCGAGCCGTCCGGCATCTTCGTGACCGGGAAGACCAGTCCCTGCTCCACGACGGTGTCGCGCCAGCCCTCACGCGCCCGCGACCGGTGCCGCCACATGTCCGATCCTCCCGCTCGTCCGGGCCGTCAGGCGATGCTGGCGCAGACGATGGCGCCGACGGAGAGGGCGACGGCGGCTGCGACGTGGGCCAGCGGGCGCACGGGACCGGGCTCGGTCACGATCTGGCGCAGGTTGCCCGGGGTGATCGCCTCGACGGCGAAGAACATGGCGGTGTTGAGGGCGATGCCGAGGGCCCCGAAGCACACGGTCCACACCAGCGCCCAGCCCAGCGACGTCTCCCCGTTGGTCCAGATGGCGGTGAAGAGCACCGCTGCGTTGGAGAGGAGCCAGGCCGAGGTGACCACGCCCGCGCCGCGCGAGTGCGCGTGCACCGACTCGTTGCCGTTCTCGTCCACGCCACGCAGGTGCGTGCCGAGGTGGCCCGGCGTCGCCAGGTCGAGGACGTAGTAGGCCGCGACGAGCATCGCGCCGCCGACGAGGGCGTACGCTACGGCGTGGAGGAGGGCGTTGATCAGGTCGGTCACGGGTGTCTCCTGGGAGGCAGGCGGGAGTCGGGACGAGGGGGCGAGCCGGGCGGGGTCCCGGGGATCGGGCGACGCGGCAGTGCTCAGCCGAAGCCGCGGGAGCTGCCGCCGAACCCGCCCTTGGTGGTGGCGGACTTGACGGTGGATCCCCCGGTGGTCGGCAGGCCGCCGCGCTGCACCGAGCCGTTGAGGGTGCTGCCGCGGAACGTGCCGCCCGTGGCCGGCTGGCCGATCGCGGGGATCCGCGAGCTGGCGCCGAGGTAGTACCAGAAGAAGCCGCCGCCCACGCCGTTGTAGTCGGAGTCGTCGTCGCACTGGTCGTCGTCGACGCGCTCCTGGGTCTCGGGGTCGACGCAGACCGCGGCGTAGTCGGCGCTCGACGAGCACCCGGTCAGGCTGCTGGCCATGAGCGCGGTGATGCCCAGCGAGATGCTGGTGGACCGCATGCGGCGGCGGGTGGGCGTGGTCATCGGGTGCCTCCGGGCGGGTCCTGGACGTCGAACTTCGGCTTGAACATCGCGAGCATCTGCTCGGCGACGTCGGTCGTGGCCGCGTCGGCAGCCTCGTGCTCGGCGAGCCGCTGCTCGAGCCACTCGCGACCGTGCTGCGCCTCGAGCGAGGCGAGCGTGAGGTGCTCGAGCCGGTCTATGCGCTCGTGGACGTCCTCGAGGACCGTCGCGACGGCGAGGGACTCCTTGTCGAAGACGAGGTTGGCGATCACGTGCCCGATCGCGATCGGGACGAGCACGAGCATCGACACGATGAGGATCGCGCCGACCGCGCGGCCGGCGGTGGTGGAGGGGTAGAAGTCGCCGTAACCGACGGTCGAGCCGGTGACGATGCCCCACCAGAGGCTCTCGATCGGGCCCTTGTCCTCGAGCAGGGCGTACACGAACGAGCACGCCACCCAGGTGCCGAGGACGACCAGCACCAGCAGGTGCGGTGCGTTGACGAGGGTGCGGACGGGTCGGGTGATGAAGCCGAGCCGTCGGGCCAGGCTCGCATCGGCCTGCTCGACGTCGGTGGCCACCTCGGCCATGCACGCACCCCCGTTCCCTCGCGCTGTCGCGGCGACTATAGGTCTTCCCGCGGGGCCGCCCGTCAAACGTACGCCAGCCGGCGGCTAGCCGGCGACGAGGTCGGCGTACTCCGGGTGCTTCTCGACGTACGACGCGACGTAGGTGCAGGAGGGCACGACCCTCAGCCCGCGCGCGCGGGCGTCGTCGAGCGCCGACGAGGCGAGCGTGGCGGCGTGGCCCTCACCGGAGAAGGCCTCCGGCACCTCGGTGTGCGCCAGGTCGATGACGTCGCCCTCCAGCCGGTAGGCGAGGAGGCCGACGAGCTCGTCGCCGGAGCGGAGCTCGTAGCGATGCTTCTCCGGGTTGTCCACGAAGTCGGTGTCCACACCATGAGCCTAGACCGACCCGACTTGCCCGTAACCCTCGCCGGGGGAGAGGGTCGGGGCATGGCAGCAACCGCGTCGTCCTACTCGATCACCATGCGGTTGTACACCGCCCCGGACCACAGCGTCGTCGGCGCCGTCGCGACCACGATCGCGCACAACGGCGGCGTGGTGACCGCCATCGACGTGACGGAGTCGCGCCACGACCGGCTGACCGTCGACGTGACGTGCTCGGCGGCCGACGCCGGCCACTCGCAGGAGCTCGTGGCGGCGGTGTCCGAGGTCGAGGGCGTCACGGTCCACAAGGTCAGCGACCGGACGTTCCTGCTCCACCTCGGCGGCAAGATCGAGGTCACCTCCAAGGTGCCGCTGCGCACCCGCGACGACCTGTCGATGGCCTACACGCCGGGCGTGGGCCGGGTGTCGATGGCGATCCACGACAACCCCGAGGACGTCCGCAAGCTCACGATCAAGGGCAACTCCGTCGCCGTCGTCACCGACGGCTCGGCGGTCCTGGGCCTGGGCAACATCGGCCCCGGCGCGGCGATGCCGGTGATGGAGGGCAAGGCCGCGCTGTTCAAGCGGTTCGCCGACATCGACGCCTGGCCGATCTGCCTGGCCAGCCAGGACACCGACGAGATCGTGAAGGCCGTCGAGATGATCGCCCCCGGCTTCGGGGGCATCAACCTGGAGGACATCGCGGCGCCGCGCTGCTTCGAGATCGAGGCGCGGCTGCGTGAGTCGCTCGACATCCCGGTCTTCCACGACGACCAGCACGGCACCGCGATCGTGGTGCTGGCGGCCCTGACCAACGCGCTGCGCTGCGTGGAGAAGCAGCTGACCGACGTGCGCATCGTGGTGTCCGGCGCCGGCGCCGCCGGCACGGCCATCGTCACCCTGCTGCTCGCCGCCGGTGCCCGCGACGTGGTGGTGGTCGACCGCGAGGGTGCGCTCGCCGCCGGCGACGGGTCGCTGTCGGTCGCCCACACCGAGCTCGCGGCCGCCACGAACCCGCGCCGCGCGACCGGGTCGCTGCAGGAAGTGCTCGTGGACGCCGACGTCTTCATCGGCGTCTCCGCGCCGCGCATCCTCGACCCGCAGTGGATTCCGACGATGGCGCCCAAGCCGGTGGTGTTCGCGCTGGCCAACCCCGACCCGGAGGTCGACCCGGCCGAGGCCGACAAGTACGCCGCCGTCGTCGCGTCGGGCCGCTCGGACTACCCCAACCAGATCAACAACGTGCTGGCCTTCCCCGGCGTCTTCCGCGGCCTGCTCGACGCCGGCGCCGACGAGGTCACCGTCGACATGCTGCTGCGCGCGGCCAAGGCGATCGCCGACACGGTGAGCGCCGAGGAGCTGCACCCGGCGTTCATCATCCCGAGCGTGTTCCACCCCGACGTGACCAAGCGGGTGGCCTCGGCGATCAGCGGTCGCGAGGGCTGAGCTCCGGCGCCGGGGCGGGCGCGGGGGCGGCGCGGCGGCCGGGGGGCGGGCGGGCGAACGACTGACGGGGCCGGACTTCGAGGGGTCTTCGTGAACTTCCGGGGGTCTGCACGCCACCGGAAGTTCACGATCCCCCGCTTGAGCGGGGGATCCGCGCGTCGCCCGCCTCAGCCCCCGGCCGGCCCCACCCGCCGCGGCCACCAGAACCGCTCCCCGAGCGTCAGCGCGAGCGCCGGGACGAGCACCGTGCGGACGACGAGGGTGTCGAGCAGGACGCCGACGAAGATAATGGCGCCGAGCTGCGCCAGCACCACCAGCGGCAGCACGCCCAGCACGGCGAAGACCGCCGCGAGCAGGATGCCCGCGCTGGTGATGACGCCGCCGGTGGCGGTCAGCGCGCGCAGCATCCCCGTGCGGGTCCCGTGCTCGGCGGCCTCCTCGCGGGCGCGGGTGACGAGGAAGATGTTGTAGTCCACGCCCAGGGCGACCAGGAACAGGAAGGCCAGCAGCGGCACGCCGCTGTCCATCGCGGCGAAGTCGAAGACGCTGCGGAACAGCCACCACGAGGCGCCCATGCTGGCGGCGTACGTCGCCACGACCGTCGCCACGAGCAGGACTGGTGCGAGCACCGACCGCAGCAGCAGCACGAGGGCACCCAGCACGAGCAGCAGGATCAGGGGCAGGATCAGCAGCCGGTCGTCGGCGGCGTAGGCCTGCTCGTCGAGGGCCTCGGCGTCCCCGCCGCCGACGTGGGTGTCGTCGAGGTCGGCGACCGCGGAGCGGATGTCCGCCACGACCGCCTCGGCGGCGTCGCTCCCGGGCTCCGCGTCGGGTACGACGTCGACCTGGGCGACGCCGTCGCCGCGCGAGGTGATCCGCGCAGAGGTCGTGCCCTCGACGCCCTCGACGGCGGCGAGCACCTGCTCGGGGTCGGCGCGGGTGACGACCTGGACCGGGTCGGTCGTGCCGGCGGGGAACGACTCGGCGAGCCGCTTCGCCGCCGTGATCGCCTCGGGCTCCTGCAGGAACTGGTCGGCCGGGTCGAGGCCGGTGGCGATCGAGAGGGTGCCGGTCGCGAGGACGGCCAGGCCGGCCACGGTGGCGACGACGAAGGTGCGCGGGCGCCCGGCGACGGCGTCGCCGACGCGGCGCCACAGCGACCGGGACTCGACCAGCACGGCGTCGCCGACGCGCGGGACGCGCGGCCAGAACACCCAGCGGCCGAAGAGCACCAGCGCGGCCGGGAGCACGACGAGGGCGAACGTCGCCGCGACGACGACACCCACCGCACAGGCGACGCCGAGCCCGCGCGTCGTGGGGATCGCGGAGAGGAGCAGCGTCAGCAGGCCCAGCACGACGGTGGTCGCGCTGGAGAGGACGGCCTCGGTGGTGCGGGCGAGGGCGTGCGCCATCGCCTCGTGGCGCGAGTCGGTGGTCTTGAGCTCGTCGCGGTAGCGCGAGATCAGCAGGAGCGCGTAGTCGGTGCCCGCTCCGAACACCAGCACGCTCAGGATGCCGACGGTCGACTCGTCCCAGGCCAGTCCGGCCAGCTCGAGGACGTTGGTGGCGGCGATGGCGGAGAGCCGGTCGGCGATGCCGACGACGGCCAGGGGCACCAGCCAGAGCACCGGGCTCCGGTAGGTGATGATCAGCAGGACGGCGACCACCGCCGCGGTCGCGCCCAGCAGCCGGATGTCGGCGCCGTCGAAGACCTGGCCGATGTCGGCCTGGATCGCGGCCGGGCCGGTGACCTGCACCTCGAGCCCGTCCGGCACGTCCTCGCGCAGCCGGTCGCGCAGCTCCTCCACCTGGTCGATGTTGTCGGTGTTCGAGGACGAGGCCACGGGCACGACCGCGAGCGCTGCGGTGCCGTCGTCGGCGACCACCAGCGGGGGACGCTGAGGCTGCCGCCCGTCCCGGCCCGCGCCCTGGCCCGCGTCCTGGCCCGCGTCCTGGCCCGCGTCCTGGTCGTCTGCGGGCACCAGCGCGGTGGCTTGGCCCGTCACCGCCTCGACGTCCGCCTCCGACAGCTCGCCGTCGGCGGTCCACAGCACCAGCGCGACCTGTCCCTCGTCGTCGGGCAGCTGCCCGGCCAGCTCGACCGCCGCCGTGCTGTCGGCCCCCGCGGGGAGGGTGTCGCTCGCCCGTGCCTCGTGCTCGCCCTCGGGCACGAGGAGGATCGCCGCCAGGGCGAGGAGCAGGGGCACGAGCGCGACGACCCACGCCGTACGACGGCCGGCGACGATCCGGGCGGGAGCGGGCGGGTGGAGACCGGGCACGGGCATCCTTAGGATCAGGTCGCTAGCGAAGCAGATTGCTAAGCAAGTTAGCGATCTGCGGCCCGTCGACGCAAGTGCAGGAGGTGCCGTGGCCGACCCGTCCGGTCCGCCCGAGGGCTGGCATGCGTCGGCGACCCTCGAGGCCCTGCGCGAGCTGGTCGCCACCGGCGCGCGGGTCAACCACGTCGTGGCGCGTCGCGCGGGCATCAGCGACACCGAGCTGGTGACCCTGGAGCACCTCAGCCGCGAGCAGATCGGACCGGCGGAGGTCGCCCGGCGGCTGGAGGTGTCGACGGCGGCGGCGACGGGCATCGTCGACCGGCTGGTCGCGCGGGGGCACGTCGAGCGCCGGCCGCACCCCGCCGACCGACGGCGTACGCAGCTGGTCCTTACCGACTCCGGTCGCCGGGAGGTGGTCAGGCACCTGCTGCCGATGTTCGTCGCGCTCGACCGGCTCGACCGCGACTTCACCGATGGCGAGCGGGAGGTCGTGGAGCGCTACCTGCGCGGAGCTGCTGCAGCGTTCGAGCGGGTGCTGGAGACCGGCGCCACAGACGACGACGGGCGGCCCCGGGCCTGAGCCCGGGACCGCCCGATCATCGGGTCGGTCAGCGGCGCACCCGGATGGTGCGCTTCACCGTCGTCCGCTCGAAGGACTCGCTCGCCACGAGCACCGCCTTGACCCGGTGCTTCCCGGCGCTGAGCCTCGGCAGCGTGACCCGGACGGTCCCGTCCGCCCGCAACTGCACCGCGCGGAGGGTCCGGCCGTCCACCTTGACCACGACGGTCCCGGTCGGGACCGTGCCCGGCGCGGTGAAGCCGATGGTCGCGGTGGCCCGCTTGGCGGCCTTCGCCTTGGTCACCTTCATCGTCGCGGCGGCCCGCGCCCTGCCGACCACCGACTCGGCCGACGTGGCGGCGACGGGCTCGCGGCCCGTCACCCGGGCGGTGACCCGGACGGCGATGCGCGCGCCGGAGTCGGCCCCGGTGAGGGTGTACTCGCCGCCGGTGGCGCCCTGGATGGGCACCCCGTCGCGCAGCCACTGGACGTCGAACGTGGCCCGGTCGGCGTTGGTCCACCGGCCCTGGTCGGCGGTGACGAGCGAGCCGACCGCGAGGGTGCCGTTGACGGCCGGCCTGGCGGTGTTCACCGGCGCGGGCGCCGGCTGGACCGTCACCTCGCGGGTCGCGACGGACTGGTTGCCGGCCGCGTCGCTGACCAGGTAGACGAGCTGGTAGCGCCCGGCCAGGGAGGTGTCGACCTCACCGAGGACGGAGACCCGGTCGGTGAGATCGCCGTCGCGGTCGTCGGCGACCGAGACCCCGGCCAGCGGGTCGAACGCGGCGCCGTGGGCGACGACGTCCGCCGCGCCCAGGGTGATCACCGGCGCGTCGACGTCGGCGACGCCGTCGGCGGTCGCGGTGAACAGCGCGAGCTGCGAGACCTGGCCGGGCAGCTCCTCGCCGCTGGCGGCGTCACGGCTGACGGCCTGCCAGGCGTACGTCTCGCCGATGGTCAGCCCGTCCCAGGTGACCGAGGCGGGCCAGCCGGACCGCGCGGTGTCGGTGCCGATGACCTCCTCGGTCGGGTCGAGCACGACGAGCGAGTCGGTGGCGAAGCTGGTCGCCCGGTGCTGGAGCTGGATCGGCATCTTGAAGTCGTCCTCCGTGCCGTTGTAGCGGTTGCGGTCGTCGTACTCCGTCGCCCCGAAGTTGTCGAGGAACGGGGAGTAGGTGTCCACGCTCATCTCCGACCGGTCGACGTCGACCTGCAGGAGCCGGAAGAACGACGACCCCATCTGCAGCAGCGTGTCCGGGGTCAGGGTGCCGGTGCCGCCCAGCCCCACGTCGCCCGCGCGGACCTTGTAGAACTGGTAGTCGGCGAGCAGCTCGACCACGTGGTTGCCCGGGCGGCCGAGGTTCTTGCGCACCTCGATGTTGACCCCGTGCTCGTGCCCCGAGAGGACCAGGAACACATTCGGGTTCTCCTTCACGACCGAGTTGCGCACGCTCATGCCGTCGTAGGACATGCCCCCGCCGCGACCGTCCGGGTTGGAGCTCGGCGTGGTGTAGGCGTGGGTCAGCACGATCGCGTTGCGGTCGGCGTACTGCTCGAGGATCCCGTCGGCCCAGGCGGCCTCCTCGGCGGTGACCCCGAAGCCCAGGCTGACCACGACGAAGTCGAGGCCACCGGCGCTGAACAGCACGTAGTTGTTGGCGTTGTCGCCCGGCTTCCACGGCTGGTACGACGCCCGCTCGCCCGCCCACCGCGGGTGCTGCGAGAGCGCGGCGTAGCGCTCCGGCCCGAAGTAGTCGTTGTAGAGCGCGTCCGGACCGTTGTCCTGGCCGTACTGGTTGTCGTGGTTGCCTGGGAGCACCGTGTTGACCAGGCCGGCGTCGTCGAGGATCTTCTGCGCGGCCGAGGCCACCTCGTACTCCCGCACCGCCTTGGCGCGGTTGTCGGTGAGGTTGTGCCAGTTCTCCATGATGTCGCCGGTGTGCGCGGTGAAGGCGATCTTGCGCGACTCGGAGTTGGCGACGATCCACTCGGTGATGTCGGTGTACGCACGGCGCCAGGTGTCGCGCTCGGCCTGCGTCGGCGGCTCGTCGGCACCCTCGGAGAGGTACTGGGTGTCGGTGAGGTGGGCGAGCGAGAAGTCGTACGCGGACGGGTCCTCGAAGGCCGGCCGCACCTCGTTGGGGATGTCGTCGGCGAACGGGTCCTCGCCGGTCACCATGATCGGCACGACGCCGTCGTGGTGGTGGCGGGGACGGACGTCGCCGGTGAGCGCGACGGAGCCCTCGGCGAGCCCGCGGGCGGTGTCGAGCGCCTCCCAGGCCTCGCCGTTCCAGGCGCGCAGGGTGACGCTGCGGGTCGGGTCGACGGTGCCGGACCAGCTGATGCGCTGACCCTCGGCCGCGCTGATCGCGACGTCGTGGCGCTGGAAGGAGATGCCGGTCGCGGAGGGGCTCGTGACGAGCGCGTCGTCACCGGGCTGGAGGGGCCCGGTGAGGTCCTCGGCCTGCTCGTGCTCGAACTCCCGCGTGGTGGGCAGCTCGGCGAAGGAGCCCTGGAAGCCGTCCTCGGCCACCTTGGCCTCGGCGCGGACGAACGTCGTCGTGACGTCGTCGCCGCTCGGGTTGGTGGCCACCGACGAGAGGGTGACCGAGCCGCCGGCCTGCCCCGTCCGGGTGCCGCCGCCGACCGGGATGTTGCCGGATCGGAAGGTCACGGACTGGTCGATCGGACGGCCGAAGACGTCGCTGCCGCGGAGCGTGAGGGCGTGCTCGCCGGCGCGGAGGCCCGGGCCGACCTCGTCGCCGGGCCGGACGAGCGCGCCGTCGATGCGGTACTCGGCCGTGCGGCCCACCGCCGGCGGCATGGAGGTCTCGACCGACAGGGTGGTGGGACCGGTGATGCGGCTGCCGGCCGCCGGGGTGGAGCCGGTGATGGTGACGGGCGCGGTGGCGAGGCCGTCGGCCAGGACGTCGCGGCGCAGGGCGAGGACGTCGGTGCGGTCCACGGGCTCGGAGAAGAGCCGGGCGGTGGCGACGGTGGCGGGCGCGAGGAAGCTCGCCCGGTTGTTGGTGCTGGCGTCGCCGCCGACCACCAGGTTGCGGGCGGTCGCGTTCGGGGGCACGGTCAGCGCGCCCGCGGCCGGTGCCTGCTTGGCCAGCACGCCGTCGACGTACAGGCTGGTCACCTGGCCGTCCCAGGTGCCGACCACGTGGTACCACCGGTCGGCCACCACCGGCACGTTGAGGTTGCGGTAGCTGCCGCCGATGTGGGGGTTGAACGACAGGTTCGGTCCGTAGAGCGTGATCGAGAAGCCGCCGGCCTCCTTGGCGCCGCAGATGTTGCCGCGCTCCTCACCGCTGGCGGCGAGGTCGGCGTCGTACTTGAACGTGCACTCGACCGCGAAGCCGTCGACGAGCGCGTCGTAGTCGTCGGCGAGGGGGTAGAGGTAGGCCGAGGTGCCGTCGAGCTCGCCGACGTTGCGGCCCAGGGGCACGTCGGGACGGACGACCGGCTCGTTCCACTCGGTCACGGGAAGGCCCTGCGCCCGGTCGGTGGGGGTGCCGTCGGCGAAGTCGACGTCGAGGACGTCGGCGGTCGGGGCGACCGGCTCGGCGACGGCGGCCGCGGCCAGCGCGGCGGCGTCGCCGGCCGTCAGGGCCGACGAGTACACCCGGGCGGTGTCGATGGTGGTGGCGGCGAAGAACCCGACGCCGTTGCTCGGCTGGGCGTCGGCGCCGAGGGCGAAGTTCTGCGCGCCCACGGACGGGGCCCTGAACACGCCGGACGCGGCGGTCTGTGCGACCTGCTCGCCGTCGACGTACAGCACGAGCGTGGAGCCGTTCCAGACGACGAGCGTGTGGTACCACTCGCCCGACTCCATCGGGAAGCGCACGTTCTTGTAGCCGCCGCCGATGTGGGCCATGAAGCCGCCGCGACCCCCGCTGACGTACGTCGCGAAGCCGCCGGCCTCCTTGGCGCCGCAGAAGTCCTGCTCGCCGCCGGCGAGGTCGGTGCCGTCGTAGCGGAAGCTGCACTCGACCGAGAAGCCCGACGCCATGGCGTCGTACTGGCCGGCGAGCGGGTAGAGCGCCGCGTCGTCGCCGTCGAGGGCGTACGCCGTCCGGGCGCGCGCCGCGTCGGAGACGATCTCCGGGTCGCCGAAGAGCGTCGGCGTGAGGTCGCGGGCGCGGTCGTCGGCGGTGCCGTCGGCGAAGTCGATGTCGAGGATGTCGGCGACGGGCAGCTCGGCCGCCGTCGCTGGGGAGGCGGTGCCGGGCACGATCGCGAGGAGCGAGCCCGTGACGGCGACCGCGCCGGCCGTGGCCAGCATCGAGCGCCAGCGGTTGCTGTGGCGTTTCACAGAGGGATTCCTGTTCGGTTCGATCCGATGGGGACCAGAACAGGCTTCCGGCGCGGGGTGACCGGAAGGTGGCAGCGGTGCGGACGCGGGGTGGACCGGCGTTGGCCGGTTGCTCGGCGGACGCCCGGGGCGTCCGCCTGAAGTCGCACCTCAGCCCTCGGTGCCCGCCTTGCGGTGCGCCACGAGGGCGGCGCCGACGATGCCGGCGCGGTTCTGCAGGGTCGCGGGCACCATCTCGGTCTCGACCTTGATGAGGTGGCCGAAGCTGTCCCACGACTTGCTGACGCCGCCGCCGATCACGAAGAGGTCGGGGGTGAAGAGGCGCTCGAGGTGCCGGAAGTAGGTGGTGAGCCGCTCGGCCCAGGCCTCCCACGACAGGCCCTCGCGCTCGCGGGCGCTGGTCGCGGCCCGCGACTCGGCGACGGCCCCGTCGATCTCGAGGTGGCCCATCTCGGAGTTGGGGACGAGCCGGCCGTCGTGGATCAGCGCCGAGCCGATGCCGGTGCCGAGCGTGATGACCATGACCAGTCCGCGGCGGCCCTGCGCCGCGCCGTACTCGGTCTCTGCCAGGCCGGCGGCGTCGGCGTCGTTGACGACGTGCACCTCGCGCCCGAGCGCCTCGGTGAAGATCGCGTCGGCGTCCTCGTTGATCCACGACTTGTCGATGTTGGCCGCCGACAGCACGACCCCGCGCCGGACGATGCCGGGCACGGTCACGCCGACCGGCGTCGTCGAGGCCGGAAAGGAGTCGACGATCTGCTGGAAGACGTCGGCGACGGCCTGCGGGGTCGCCGGCTTGGGGGTGTCGATGCGGACCCGGGCGTGGGCGAAGTCGCCGACCTCGAGGTCGACGGGCGCACCCTTGATGCCGGTGCCACCGAAGTCGATGCCGAAGGGGTGATCCATGCGCACAACCTAGCGTCCGCCCTCGCGAGGTGTGACGGGGGCAACACGGTGTGGGACGGCGCCTCGCCGGTCCTGCTCCGCCCACGGGGCGGGGCGTCTCGAATCCCCCGCTTAAGCGGGGGATCGCGAACATCCAGTGGCATGCATGCCCCGAGAAGTTCGCAGTCCCCCGCTTAAGCGGGGATTCATGGGGCGGTGAGCGGTTGACAAAGGGGTGCCTCTTGTCAAACCCGCTTTACAGAACCTACAGTCGTGTACACCCACGGCAGGAGGTCAGGACATGCCCGGCTACCCCACTCGACTCGCCCCTAGCGGCACGGTCCCCGACGGCACGACCGAGCTGTGGAGGGACCGCAAGCGCTACCTGTGGTTGATCGGCCTGGTCGTCCCGAGCCTGGCCTTCGTCGCGTTCGGGGGCTACCTCGCGACCGGGTGGAGCGTGTGGTTCTGGGTCGGTCCGATCGTGGTCCTCGGCATCGTGCCCGCCATCGACCTGCTCGCCGGCCTCGACCGCTCCAACCCGCCGGACGACGTCATCGAGGCGCTGGAGCAGGACAGGTACTACCGGTGGATCACCTACCTGTTCCTGCCGATCCAGTACGCCGGCTTGCTGGCAGCGATGGCGGTCGTCGGCGGCTGGGACGCCTTCGGCCTGCTCGCCGAGATGCCGCTCTCGACGCTCGACAAGGTGGGCCTCGCCGTCTCGATCGGCTGCATCGGCGGCATCGGCATCAACACCGCCCACGAGCTCGGCCACAAGAAGGAGGCCAACGAGCGCTGGCTGTCCAAGGTCGCGCTCGCGCAGGTCTTCTACGGCCACTTCTACATCGAGCACAACCGCGGGCACCACGTACGGGTGGCGACCCCGGAGGACCCGGCGAGCGCCCGTCTCGGCGAGAGCTTCTACGAGTTCTGGCCCCGCACGGTCGGCGGCTCGCTGAAGTCCGCGTGGCGCCTGGAGAAGCGCCGGCTCGCGCGGCGCAAGCAGAGCCCGTGGCGCCTCGACAACGACGTCCTCAACGCGTGGCTGATGTCCGTCGCCCTGTGGGCCGTGGTCGTCGCGGCGTTCGGCGTCGAGGTGCTGCCGTTCCTCCTCGTCCAGGCCGTCGTCGGCTTCTCGCTCCTCGAGGTCGTCAACTACATGGAGCACTACGGGATGCTGCGGCAGAAGGTCGGCGAGGGCGACCGGCAGCGCTACGAGCGCGTGCTGCCCAGCCACTCGTGGAACTCCAACAACATCGCCACCAACGTCCTGCTCTACCACCTGCAGCGGCACAGCGACCACCACGCGAACCCCACCCGGCGCTACCAGACGCTGCGCGACTTCGAGGAGAGCCCGGTGCTCCCGACGGGGTACGCCGGCATGATCGTGCTCGCGATCGTCCCTCCCCTCTGGCGACGCGTCATGGACCAGCGGGTGGTCGACCACTTCGGCGGCGACGTCACCCTGGCCAACATCAGCCCGCGCAAGCGCGAGACGTACCTGCGCCGGTACGACGCCGCCGGGCGCGCCGCGGCCGCCGAGGCAGCCCGCCGGGCGCGCGAGGAGCTGCCGGGCGCGACCGCCGAGGTGCTGGCTGCGCGCTGCCCGAGCTGCGAGTACGTCTACGAGGTCGCAGCGGGCGACGAGCACGAGGGCTTCGCGGCCGGCACCGCGTGGGCCGACATCCCGGACGACTGGTGCTGCCCGGACTGCGGCGTGCGCGAGAAGGTCGACTTCGTGCCGCTGGAGCCGACCGCGCGCTGAGCGGTGCGTGAGGCAGCTTCTCGTGAGCGGAAACCTGCCTCACGCACCGCTCGGGGGCCGACGGGCGGGCCGATCGAGCTGGAACCTGCCTCACGCACCGCTCGGAAGCCGACGGGCAGGCCGACGGGGCCAGAACCTGCCTCACGCACCGCTCGGCAGCCGCGAGCTCAGCGCACGACCTCGCGGCGGTCGTCGGCCAGCCGTCGGGTGCGTCCCGCGCGGTCGAGGTGGTCGAGCAGCGGCAGCGCCACCCGGCGCGTGGTCGCCAGCCGCTCGCGCGCGGCGCTGGTCGTGAACGGCTGCTCGAGGCCGCGCAGCAGCTCGACGGCGCGGTCGACCGCGTCGGGCGCCAGCACGATGCCGGGTCCGAGCCGACGGAGCAGGCCGCTGCGCTCCGCTGCCCCGAGCGCACGCTCGTCGAGGCGGAGCTCGCGCAGCCGGTCGGCGGTGGGCGCGGCGAACGGGGCGTCGGCGAGGCCGCGCAGGACCTCATCGACCGACGCGCGGACCGGCGCCGGGAGCCCGGGGGAGCCGGGACCCAGCACCCGGCCGTCGACGACGCGGAGCGGCGGCCGCACCAGCGCGCGCACGAGGTCGGGGGTGGGCAGCCGCAGCCGCCCGGCGAGCACGGACAGCGGCACCGCCGGGTCCAGCGGGTGGCTGCGCGCGTGCTGCTCGACGAGGCCCGGGAGCCGGTCGGCCAGCGCCCGGGCGACGGCGGGATCCACGAGCCAGGGACCGGCCGCGAGGTGGTCGCCGTCGGTGAGCGGTACGCCGAGCTGCTGGAGGCGGTCGGCACGCGCGATGCCCCGGCGCGCGAGCTCGTCGGCGAGACGGGGGGTGCCGTCGGCACCGGCCAGCTGCCCGGCGCGGCGGGCGGCTGCACCGCGACGACGCAGCCGGGGCGGGTCGGGATCGAGCACGTCGACGCGCCACACCTGCCGCCGCCCGGGGTCGCGCAGCAGGGCCCGGTCGCCGATCCGCAGGGGCAGGGGACGCTCGAGCGAGAGCCGCGCCAGCCCCGCGCCGAGCGGCCGGAAGCGCACCGGCAGGTCGGCAGCACCGACGTGCAGCACCGGCGCGGTGGGCGGCTCACCGGTCCCGGACCACCGGACGTCGACGACGCTGGTGTGGTGCCAGGCGCCGGGGGTGACCAGCACGCTGCCCCGTGCGAGGTCGTCGGTTCGGCCGGTCACGTTCAGCGCGACGCGAGCCACGCCGCTCACCTCGTCGCGGTCGCGGCCGAGCGCCTGCACCTCGCGGACCCGCAGGACCGTGTCGCCGAGCGCGAGCCCGTCGCCGCGTCGCACGGTGCCCGCCGCGAGGGTGCCGGTGACGACGGTCCCGGCCCCGCGGACCGTGAAGCGCCGGTCCACCCAGAGCCGGACGTCGGCGGCGGGGTCGGGCCGGGGCAGCGCGGTGACCATCGCCGAGAGCGCGGCGCGCAGCGCGTCGATGCCCGCGCCGGTCCGGGCGCTCACCGGCAGCACGAGGGCGCCGGCCAACCCGGTCGCGGCCACCTCCGCCGTGGCCCGCGCGACGGCCGGGGCGGGGTCGGCCAGGTCGGAGCGCGACACCGCCACGACCGCGTGGCGTACGCCGATCGCGTCGAGGGCGGCGAGGTGCTCCGCGGCCTGCGGCATCCACGGGTCGTCGGCCGCGACGACGAGCAGCGCCGCGGGCACCGGGCCGATCCCGGCGAGCATCGTGGTGAGGAACCGCTCGTGGCCCGGCACGTCGACGAAGGCGACCTCGCCGGCCTCGGGCCACTCGGTCCAGCAGTAGCCGAGCTCGATCGTCAGTCCCCGGCGCCGCTCCTCGACGAGCCGGTCGGGGTGGGTCCCGGTCAGGGCCTCCACGAGGGCCGACTTGCCGTGGTCGACGTGACCGGCCGTGGCCACGACGTGCATCAGCCCGGCTCCGCCACGCGTCGTACGGCGGCGACGAGGGCCGCGTCCTCGGCGGGGTCGACCGCGAGCAGGTCGAGCAGCAGGCGCCCGCGCTCGAGCCGGCCGACCACCGGCAGGTCCAGCGCGCGCAGCGGCTCGGCGTACGACTCCGGCAGCGCCACCGCGGCGCTCGGGATCACGACGTCGGGGGCGCCGCCCCCACCGACGGCCCCGTCGGAGTCCACGACGTTCGCGCCGAGGTCGTCGGGCAGGGCGGCGACGACGGCCGCTGCGCGGGCGCGCAGGTCGCCGACCGAGCGGGACAGCGCCGCGGCGACGGGCGGGACCGGGCCGGCGAGCGTCGCCTCGAGCGCGGCGAGGGTGAGCTTGTCGACCCGCAGGGCGCGGGCGAAGGGGTCGCGCCGCAGCCGCTCGAGGAGCGCGGCGCGGCCGAGCAGCAGTCCGCACTGCGGCCCGCCGAGCAGCTTGTCGCCCGAGGCGGTGACCAGGTCGGCACCCGCGCGGAGGGTGGTGGCGGCGTCGGGCTCGTCGGGCAGGCGCGGGTGCGGCGCGAGCAGGCCGGAGCCGATGTCGACGACCAGCGGTGCGCCGAGGGTGGCGAGGTCGGCCACCGGGACCGAGGAGGTGAACCCGCGGACGCTGAAGTTGGACGGGTGCACCTTGAGGACGAAGGCCGTCGTGCCGTCGACCGCCGCCGCGTAGTCCTCGACCCGCACCCGGTTCGTCGTGCCGACCTCGCGCAGCCGGGCCCCGACGGACTCCATCAGCTCGGGGATGCGGAAGCCGTCACCGATCTCGACGAGCTCGCCGCGCGCGATCACCACCGAGCCGCCGTCGCGCGCCAGGACGCGCGTCACGAGGGCGAGCGCCGCCGCGCCGTTGTTGACGACGTGCACCGCCTCCGCGTCCGGCACCGCGGCGGCGAGCGCCTCCAGGGTGCCCCTGCCCCGGCGGCCGCGGCGCGCGGTGGTGAGGTCGAGCTCGACGTCGGTGGCACCCGCGGCCGTGCGCAGCGCCTCGACCGCCGCGGCGGACAGGGGCGCGCGGCCGAGGTTGGTGTGCACCACGACCCCCGTGGCGTTCACGACCCGGCGCAGCGTCGTCGCTGCCGGGGGCAGCGCGGCGACCGCCTCGTCGGCGACCGCGGCCGGCGCCAGCGCGCCGTCGCGGCAGCGCTGCTGGGCGGCGGCGACGGCCCGCTTGACCAGCACCGGGCCGAGCCGGTCGGCCGCCTCCCGCAGCCGCGGGTCGGCGAGGAGCTGGTCGGTGCGCGGGACGGCCCGTCGCGGATCCGGCACGCACCCTCCTGCGGTCACGAGTGGCGGAGGCGGACGGGAATCGAACCCGCCTGGCCCAGGTGCTGGGCCACAACGGTTTTGAGGACCGCGTCCGTCACCAGACGAGAACCGCCTCCGTCGTCAGCGTAGCCACAGCCGTCCTAGGTTGGGGCCATGACGTCACCCCTCCGGCTGACCCAGTACGCCGCCGGCGGCGGCTGCGCCTGCAAGGTCCCCCCGGGCGAGCTCGAGCGGGTCCTGGGCGACCTGCCCGGCGGCCGCGCGGGCGGCGACGGGACGGGGGACCTCGTCGTCGGGGTGGAGCACGGCGACGACGCCGCGGCAGTGCGGATCCATCCGGCCGCCGACGGCACCGACCGGGTGGTCATCCTCACCACCGACTTCTTCACCCCGGTCGTCGACGACCCCCGCGACTGGGGCCGCATCGCCGCGACCAACGCGCTCTCCGACGTCTACGCCATGGGCGGCACGCCCGTCGTCGGGGTCAACCTGCTCGGCTGGCCGCGCGAGAAGCTGCCCTTCGAGATCGCCGCCGAGGTGATGCGCGGGGGCGCCGAGGCCTGCGCGGCCGCCGGTGCGCACCTCGCCGGCGGCCACAGCATCGACGACCCGGAGCCGAAGTACGGGCTGGCGGTCACCGGCCTCGCCGACGCCGACCGGCTGCTGCGCAACGACGCCGCGGCGCCGGGACTGCCCCTCACTCTCACCAAGCCTCTCGGCCTCGGCATCCTCAACAACCGCCACAAGGCCACGGGTGAGCGCTTCGAGGAGGCCGTGGCGGTCATGACCACGCTCAACCGGGACGCCTCCGCGGCCGCGGTGTCGGCCGGCCTGCGGGCCGCGACCGACGTCACCGGCTTCGGGCTGCTCGGCCACCTGATGAAGATGATGCGCGCCAGTGGCACTTCCGCGGTGGTCGACGCCGCCGCCGTGCCGTACGTCGACGGGGCTCGGCAGTCGCTGGCCGACGGGTTCGTGCCCGGTGGCAGCCGGCGCAACCTCGACTGGGTGCGACCCCACCTCGAGGCGTCGATCGGCGACGACGAGCTGCTGCTGCTCGCCGACGCACAGACCTCCGGCGGGCTGCTCGTGGTGGGCGAGCTGCCCGGCCACCCGGTGGTCGGCGAGGTCGTCGCGGGCGGTGGCGCGCTGCTCACCGTCCGCTGACCCACCCCGGTGGGCGGTGGACCAGCGGCGCGGCCCGTCGTAGGTTCGGGGGCAACGGTGACGAAGGAGGCTCGGGTGACGGAGACGCCGGCACGGACGAAGCGCTCCCTCCTGCCCTGGCCGGTGCTGCGCCAGCTCGCCGACGGCGACGTGCTGGGTCGCGGCCGGTCGGTCCGCTCGAAGCGCACCGACGAGATCGAGCCGCGCACCGCGACCGCCGACCGCGTCGCGAAGAGCGTGTGCCCCTACTGCGCCGTGGGCTGCGCCCAGAAGATCTTCGTCAAGGACGAGAAGGTCGTGCAGATCGAGGGCGACCCCGAGAGCCCGGTCAACCGGGGACGGCTCTGCCCCAAGGGCTCGGCGAGCAAGAACCTCGTCACCAGCCCGCTGCGCCAGACCGCGGTCAAGTACCGCCGTCCCTTCGGCACGGAGTGGGAGGAGCTCGACCTCCACACGGCGATGGAGATGGTCGCCGACCGAGTGCTGCGGGCGCGGCGCGACAGCTGGCAGGACCTCGACGAGCACGGCCGCAAGGTCCGGCGCACGATGGGCATCGCCAGCCTCGGCGGCGCCACGCTGGACAACGAGGAGAACTACCTCATCAAGAAGCTGTTCACAGCGATGGGGGCCATCCAGATCGAGAACCAGGCGCGTATTTGACACTCCGCCACCGTCCCCGGTCTGGGGACCAGCTTCGGACGCGGCGGCGCCACCGGGTTCCAGCAGGACCTGGCCAACGCTGACTGCATCGTGATCCAGGGCTCGAACATGGCCGAGGCCCACCCGGTGGGCTTCCAGTGGGTCGTGGAGGCGAAGAAGCGCGGCGCGCGGATCATCCACGTCGACCCCCGGTTCACCCGCACGAGCGCGCTGGCCCACCAGCACGTGCCGATCCGCGTCGGCAGCGACATCGCGTTCCTGGGCGGGATCATCAACTACGTCCTGCAGAACGAGCTCGACTTCCGCGAGTACGTCGTCAACTACACCAACGCGGCCAACATCGTCAGCGAGGACTTCCAGGACGCCGACGACCTGGACGGCCTGTTCTCCGGGTTCGACACCGAGACCAGGACCTACGACCCGACCAGCTGGCAGTTCGCCCAGGAGGACGACCAGGGCGACCTCGGCCCGGCGCAGGCCGACGACGCGGGGGACAGCGCGGAGCAGCGCAACACCGCCAGCGGCCTGCAGAACGAGGCGCACGGCATGCAGGTCGGCAGCCGCCCGCCCCGCGACGAGACCCTGCAGCACCCCCGGTGCGTCTACCAGGTGCTCAAGCGCCACTACGCGCGCTACACGCCCGAGGTGGTGGAGCAGGTCTGCGGCGTCTCGCAGGAGGACTTCCTGGAGGTCTGCCGGGCGTGGACCGAGAACTCCGGTCGTGAGCGCACCACGGCGCTGGTCTACAGCGTCGGCTGGACCCAGCACAGCGTGGGCGTGCAGTACATCCGCGCGGGCGCCATCCTGCAGCTGCTCACCGGCAACGTGGGCCGGCCGGGCGGCGGGATCATGGCGCTGCGCGGCCACGCCAGCATCCAGGGCTCCACCGACATCCCGACGCTGTTCAACATCCTCCCCGGCTACCTGCCGATGCCCAACGCGGAGAAGCACCAGACGCTGACGGAGTGGATCGACGCCGTCCGCAACCCGGGCAGCAAGGGCTTCTGGGCCAACGCCGGGGCGTACGGCATCAACCTGCTCAAGGCCTACTGGGGCGACGCCGCGACCCCGGACAACGACTTCTGCTTCGACTACATGCCGCGGATCACCGGCGACCACGGCACCTACCGGACCGTGCTCGACATGATCGACGGCAAGGTCAAGGGCTACTTCCTGCTCGGGCAGAACCCGGCCGTCGGCTCCGCCCACGGCCGTGCGCAGCGCCTCGGGATGGCCAACCTCGACTGGGTGGTGGTGCGCGACCTGTTCGAGATCGAGAGCGCCACCTTCTGGAAGGACTCGCCCGAGGTGGCGACCGGCGAGATCGTCCCGGAGGAGTGCCGCACGGAGGTGTTCCTCTTCCCCGCCGCCTCGCACGTGGAGAAGGAGGGGACCTTCACCCAGACGCAGCGGATGCTGCAGTGGCGGGAGAAGGCGGTGGAGCCGCCGGGCGACGCCCGCTCGGAGCTGTGGTTCTTCTACCACCTCGGCCGGATGCTGCGGGAGCGGCTGGCGGGGTCGGAGGACGAGCGCGACCGCCCGCTGCTCGACCTGGCCTGGGACTACCCCATGCACGGCGACCCCGAGCAGGTGTCGTCCGGCTGGGGCGAGCCCAGCGCCGAGGCGGTGCTCAAGGAGATCAACGGCTACGAGGTCGCGACCGGCCGTCCCCTCTCCGGGTTCCTGGAGATGAAGGACGACGGCTCGACGCTCGGCGGCTGCTGGATCTACAGCGGTGTGTACGCCGACGGGGTCAACCAGGCCGCGCGCCGCAAGTCCCGCCACGACCAGTCTTTCGTCGCCTCCGAGTGGGGCTGGGCGTGGCCGATGAACCGCCGCATCCTCTACAACCGCGCGTCCGCCGACCCCGAGGGGCGGCCGTGGAGCGAGCGCAAGGCCTACGTCTGGTGGGACGAGGACAAGCAGGAGTGGACGGGCGACGACGTGCCCGACTTCGAGAAGACCAAGCCGCCGTCCTACCGGGCGCCTGAGGGCTCGGACGGCGTCGCGGCCATCGAGGGGGTCGACCCGTTCATCATGCAGGGCGACGGGAAGGGTGCCCTCTACGCGCCGCAGGGACTCATCGACGGCCCGCTGCCGACCCACTACGAGCCGGTGGAGTCGCCGTTCCGCAACCTGCTGCACGGCCAGCAGGCGAACCCGACGCGCAAGGAGTACCGCCGCGCGGACAACCCGATGAACCCCGACCCGCGCTCGCCCGGGGCGGCGGAGGTGTTCCCGTTCGTGTTCACCACGAGCCGCCTCACCGAGCACCACACCGCCGGCGGGATGAGCCGCTACGTCGAGCACCTCGCCGAGCTGCAGCCCGAGATGTTCGTCGAGGTCTCCCCGGAGCTCGCGGCGGAGCGCGGCCTCGAGCACATGGGCTGGTGCCACGTCATCACCGCCCGCTCGGCGATCGAGGGACGCGTCCTGGTCACCGAGCGGCTGCGCCCGCTGCGCGTCGAGGGCCGGACCGTCCACCAGGTGTGGATGCCCTACCACTGGGGGCAGGGCGGGCTGGTGGCCGGTGACTCGGCCAACGACCTCTTCGGGATCTCCCTCGACCCCAACGTGCTGATCCAGGAGAGCAAGGTCGGCACCTGCGACGTCCGGCCGGGCCGCCGGCCCACGGGCCCGGCCCTGCGCGAGTACGTCGAGGGGTACGCCCGCCGCGCCGGCGTGCTCGACGGCAGCGAGGGCCCCGTGGTGACGGCCTCGGCCGCTGCCCAGCGGGAGTCCGCCGCCGCCCAGGACGGCGACGACCAGCACGCCCCTCACCAGCGGGAGGACCAGTGATCGGCCGCAACAGCCTCTTCGGCCCGCTCGACCCGGCGCCCGACGCCGGCTACGCCGACGCCCCGCCCCGCAAGGGGTTCTTCACCGACACCAGCGTGTGCATCGGCTGCAAGGCCTGCGAGGTGGCGTGCAAGGAGTGGAACGACGTCCCGGAGAACCTCTTCCAGATGCTCGGCACCTCCTACGACAACAGCCACTCGCTCAACGCCAACCAGTGGCGCCACGTGGCCTTCATCGAGCGGCCCGGCCGGGCGCCCGCGCCGGACCAGCCGGCGGTGCCCACCACGCCGCCCGTCGACATCGGGATGCCGACGGTGGGTGCCCCGCCCAGCGACGTGCCGGACGAGGCCAAGCCCGACTTCCAGTGGCTGATGTCGTCCGACGTGTGCAAGCACTGCACGCACGCCGCCTGCCTCGACGTGTGCCCGACGGGCTCGCTGTTCCGCTCCGAGTTCGGCACCGTGGTGGTGCAGGACGACATCTGCAACGGGTGCGGATACTGCGTCGCGGCCTGCCCCTACGGCGTGATCGACCGGCGCAAGGGACCCGACGGCGACCCTCGCGTCGGCATCGCCCAGAAGTGCACGCTCTGCTACGACCGGCTGACCGACAACCAGCGACCCGCCTGCGCGCAGGCGTGCCCGACGGAGTCGATCCAGTTCGGCGACGTCGAGGAGCTGCGCGAGCGCGCCAGCGCGCGGGTCGCGACGCTGCACGAGCAGGGCGTCATGGACGCCCGGCTCTACGGCAACGACCCGGAGGACGGCGTCGGCGGCACCGGCGCCTTCTTCCTGCTGCTCGACGAGCCGGAGGTCTACGGGCTGCCGCCCGACCCGGTCGTCACGACCAAGGACCTCCCGCGCATGTACCAGCGGGCCGCGATGGCCGCCGCGGCGATGCTCGCCGGCGCCGCCGTGTCGTTCGTGAGGAGGAAGCCGTGACGGAGGTGTCGCACCAGCACGGCGGCAGCCCGTCGCGGCAGCGCGGCCAGCGTGGCGGCGGCGACCGCGTGATGGTCCCCGAGGCCGACTTCACCTCCTACTACGGCCGGGCGATCGTCAAGCCGGCCCCGTGGGAGAAGGACATCGCCTTCTACCTCTTCACCGGTGGGGTCGCGGCGGGCAGCTCGCTGCTCGCCGCCGGGGCGGACCTGACCGGCCGTCCCGGCCTGCGCCGCGTCGCCCGCCTCGGCTCGCTCGGCAGCCTCGGGCTCAGCGTCGGCTTCCTCGTCCACGACCTGGGCCGGCCGAGCCGCTTCCTCAACATGCTGCGGGTCGCCAAGCTGACCTCGCCGATGTCGGTCGGCACCTGGATCCTCAGCCTGCACGGCCCCTTCGCGGCCTTGGCGTCGGGCGCCGAGATCGTCTCCATGCTGCCGGCGTCGTGGCAGCGCGGGCCGCTGCGGCTCGTCGCCGTGCTGGGCCGCCCGGCCGGCCTCGTCGGCGCCCTCACCGCGACGCCCGTCGCGGCGTACACCGCGGTGCTGCTGGCCGACACCGCCACCCCTGCGTGGCACACCGCCCACGAGGAGCTGCCGTTCGTCTTCTGCGGCTCGGCGGCCGCCGCCTCCGGCGGGCTCGGCCTGCTGGGCGCGCCGGTCGCCCAGACCGGCCCGGCGCGTGCCTTCGCCGTGGGCGGCGCGGTGGTGGAGCTCGCGGCCGAGAGGCGCATGGAGCGGTCGATGGGGATCTCGGCGGAGACGCTGCACCACGACACGGCGGGCCGCTGGATGCGCGCGAGCACCCTGCTCACCGCGGCCGGCGCGCTCGGCGCGCTCGTCGGACGGCGCAGCCGGCTCCTGTCCGCGGTGTCCGGCGCGGCGCTCATGGCGGGCTCGCTGTCCACCCGGATGGGCGTCTACGAGGCGGGGCTCGCCTCGGCCGAGGACCCGAAGTACACCGTCGTGCCGCAGCGTGAACGAGTCGACCGAGGGGTACCGGTGCGCCACCGCCAGTGAGCCGGCGTCCACCAGCCAGGGGCGCCGTCGCGGCGCTCGGACCGGAGGAGGACACATGAGCCAGACCAGCGACACCACCACCCGAGACACGGGCACCTCGCCCGGTGGCTCCCGCTGGCTGCTGGTGGCCGCGGGGCTGCTGCTGCAGTTCTCGATCGGCGCGGTCTACGCGTGGTCGGTCTTCGGCGGCGCCCTGGAGAAGGCCGAGCCGTGGCAGCTGAGCAAGCTGCAGGCGTCGCTGCCGTTCACCGTCACGATCGGCATGATCTTCATCGGCAGCTACGTCGGCGGCCGGCTGCAGGACGCCCGCGGGCCGCGCCTGGTCGCCCTGGTCGGCGGGGTCGTCTACGCCGTGGGCATCCTGCTCGCGTCGTTCACCAACGGCGAGGAGGACTACTGGCTGCTCATCCTCGGCTACGGCGTCATCAGCGGCTTCGGCCTCGGAGCGGCGTACATCGTGCCGATCGCGATGCTGCAGAAGTGGTTCCCGGACAAGAAGGGCCTCATCACGGGCCTCGCCGTCGGTGGCTTCGGCTTCGGCGCCGTGCTCACCTCGCCGGTCGCGCAGTGGCTGATCGACCGCGACCCCGACGACCCGACCGGCGCGTTCCTGCCGCTCGGCATCGCCTACCTGGTGATGTCGCTGGCCGGCGCGGCGTTCTTCCGCAACCCGCCCCAGGGCTACACCGTGCCCGGTTTCGAGCCGGTGGCCGAGGCCGGCGGCGCCCCGGAGGCCGGGCACGACTACACGCAGGGTGAGGCCCTGCGCACCAAGCAGTGGTACCTGCTGACCGCGATCCTCGCGCTGAGCGTGAGCGCGGGCATCTCGCTGATCTCGCAGGCCAAGACCAGCGCCACCGACATCGCCGGCTACAGCGTCGGCGGGGCGGCCGCGCTCGTCGGCGTGCTGGCGATCTTCAACGGCGGCGGGCGGATCGTGTGGGCCGCGATCTCGGACTACATCGGCCGGATGCGCACCTTCGCCGCGATCCTCGTCCTCCAGGGCGTCTGCCTCATCCTGCTGCCCCACGCCGACAACGTGGCGTTCTTCGCGATCCTCGCGGCGATCGTCTACCTCTGCTACGGCGGCACCTTCGGCACCATGCCGGCCACCGCCGGCGACTTCTTCGGCGTCCGCAACGCCGGCGCGATCTACGGCCTCATGCTCATCGGGTGGAGCGTCGGCGGGATCATCGGCCCGGTCATCGCCTCGGCGCTGATCGGCGAGGACAAGGCGTACACCCTCGCGTACACGACCATCGGGATCATCGCGCTCGCCTCGGTGCTGCTCACGGTCCTCACCAAGGTGCCTGCGGGCCGGCGGGCCGCCGACGGCTGAGGACTGCCAGACTCGCCCCATGGCGACGACCACCCGCGAGCGCATCGTCGCCGCGGCCGTCGAGATGACCACCGCGTCCGGATGGGCGTCGGTGACGATGGCGCGGCTCGCGAAGGCCGCCGGGGTGAGCCGGCAGACCGTCTACAACGAGGTCGGGTCCAAGCCGGCACTCGCGGAGGCGATGATCCTCGACGAGCTGGCCCGGTTCCTCGGCGTCGTCGAGCAGGCCTTCGACGCCGAGCCCGACGACCTCACCCGCGGCATCGAGCGGGCGGTCTCCGACGTGCTGACCTACGCCCACGCGAACCCGTTGCTGCACGCGGTCGTCAGCGCCACCCACGGCGCCGACACCGAGCTGCTGCCGCTGCTCACCACCAACGCCGCCGGGTTGCTGGGCGTCGCCAAGGAGGTCATCAGCGCCCGGGTGACGCCGTACGAGCCCGGCATCGACCCCGACCACCTCGGCCCGGCGATCGACATGGTCGTCCGGGTCGTGCTGAGCCACGTCATGCAGCCCTCGGGGACGCCGGAGCAGACCGCAGCCGACATCGCGTGGCTCGCCGGGCGGGTGCTCGGCGGCCGACCGGCCGGCTGAGCCCCCCGCTCGGCGGGCGCCGGGCGGGGCTGCCCCTAGCCTTGCCCCGTGAGCGGAGTGGCCTGGGGTACGCCGGCGGCGCGGGGCATCGTGGCCGCGGCCACCCTCGGCTCGGGGCTGACGCTGCTGGACGGCACGGTCGTCAACGTGGCCCTGCGCTCGATGGGCGACGACCTCGGCGCCTCCCTGGAGCAGCTCCAGTGGATCACCAACGGCTACTTCCTCTCCCTCGCCTCCCTCATCCTGCTCGGCGGCTCGCTGGGCGACCGGCTCGGCCGGCGGCGCGTCTTCGTCGTCGGCACGGTGTGGTTCGCGCTGGCGTCGCTGGTGTGCGGCATCGCGCCGAACGCCGAGGTCCTCATCGCCGCCCGGGTGCTGCAGGGCATCGGCGGCGCGCTCCTCACGCCCGGCAGCCTGGCGATGATCCAGGGGGCGTTCCGCGCCGAGGACCGCAGCCGCGCGATCGGCGCCTGGTCGGGACTGGGTGGGATCGCCGCCGCGCTCGGACCGCTGGTGGGCGGGCTGCTCGTCGACCACGCCTCGTGGCGGTGGATCTTCCTCATCAACCTGCCGCTCGCGGCGCTCACCGTCTGGCTGGCGCAGCGCTGGGTGCCCGAGACGCGCGACCCACGCGGGCAGTCCCGCTTCGACCTCCCAGGTGCCGCACTGGCCTCGCTGGCGCTGGCTGGGACCACGTGGGCGCTCACCGACGCCGGCGGACGGGCGACGTGGTGGGCGGCCGCCTCCGGCCTGGCCGCGGCCGTCGCCTTCGTCGTCGTCGAGCGGCGCTCGCGAGGACCGATGGTGCCGCTCGGCCTCTTCGCCGACCGCACCTTCAGCGCCGCCAACCTCATGACGCTGCTGGTCTACGCCGCCCTGGGCGCGATCCTGTTCTTCCTCGTGCTCCAGCTGCAGACGGTGGGCGGCTACAACGCCCTCCAGGCGGGGCTCGCGACCCTGCCGGTCACCGCCTGCATGCTCCTCCTGGCGGCGCGCGGCGGCGCCCTCGGCGATCGCATCGGGCCGCGCCTGCCGATGACGCTGGGGCCGCTCGTCATGGCTGCCGGCACCGTCTGGCTGCTGGCGGTCGGTCCGGGGGTGACCTGGTGGCGCGACGTCGCACCCGGGCTGACGGTGTTCGGGCTGGGGCTCGCCCTCATGGTCGCGCCGCTCACCTCGACCGTGCTGGCGGCTGCGCCCGACGAGGTCGCGGGCATCGCGAGCGGCATCAACAACGCCGTCGCACGGGCCGGGTCGCTGCTGGCGGTCGCCGCGCTGCCCATGGCCGTCGGCATCGCCGGCGACGACTACCGGGACCCGGCGCGGTTCGACACGGCGTACGGCACCGCGATGCTCGCCTGCGCGGCGCTGCTCGCGGTGGGCGGCCTGGTGTCCTGGTTCACCATCCCGCACCGCGTCCGCACCTCGGATGCCTAGGCTTGGCGCCATGCGCGCACGACGTGGGGCCGGCCTGGTGGCGACGGCCGCCCTGCTCGCCCTGCTCGGCGCGTGCAGCGACCCCGCCGACCCCGCGGTGGGCGACCCCGCACCGGCCGCGTCCGGCACCGATCCCACCTCGCCGGACCCGAGCCCGGGCGGGGATTCGACCGGGAGCCCGCCGGCGACACCGGCCGCCCCCGTCGCCGACCCTGCGCACGCGGTCGACCCGCCCGGCGAGCGCGACGGCCGGCTCTGGAGCGCCGACATCCTCGTGCAGTGGGACCGGTCCATCGACGACGAGCTCCTGCAGCGGATCGAGGACCTCGCGGGCGTCGCCCACACCGAGCGCATCGGCCTGGGCCAGGTCAGCCTGGAGAACCGGGTGCTCACCGTCGCGGCGGTGGACCCCCGCGGCTACCGGCACTTCACGCGGGCCGAGGTCGCCGACTTCCAAGAGGCGTGGGACCGCGTCGCCGGCGGCGAGCTCGCGATCGACAGGACGGTCGCCAAGCGCCTCGCCGACGAGGACGGGATGATCCGCCTCGGCACCGACGACGGCGCACCGACCCTGCACGTCGGCGCGTACACCCCCCAGGTCCCGACGATCGACATGGTCGTGAACACCGCGTGGGCCCCGGACATCGAGATGGCCACCGACAACGGCCTGCTGATCTCGACCGACAACGCCACGCCGTCGAGCATCCGCGAGCCGCTGGAGCGGATGGTCGGCGAGGACGCGTCGGTCCAGATGCTCGACGTCGCGTCCCGCATCGGCCTGGACCCCGAGGCCAAGCTCACCGCCATCCCGACGGGCGGCACCCTCGGCAGCGTGGTCGGCACGTACCGCTACCGCGTCCTCGGAGGCGGCCGGATCGCGCCGGACCCGGCATGGGTCGCGGCGAACATCCGCACCGAGGCCGTGCCGATCCTGGGCAGCGTCACCTGCCACAAGGACCTCTTCCCCCAGCTGCGGGCGGCCCTGCTGGAGGTGCAGCAGCGCGGGCTGGCCGACGAGATCGACCCGGACGAGTACGCCGGGTGCTACTACCCGCGCTTCATCGCCGACACCACGACGCTGTCCAACCACTCCTTCGGCCTGGCCCTCGACCTCAACGTCCCCGGCAACCAGCGCGGCACCGTCGGCGACATCGACCGCGACGTCGTGGCGATCTTCAAGACCTGGGGCTTCGCCTGGGGCGGCGACTGGCGCTGGACCGACCCCATGCACTTCGAGCTGGCCGAGGTGAAGGCGGTCGGCTGACCAGCGGCCCCCGGGGTAGTCCACCGGGAAGTGGCTGCCCTGAGGCGGTCCTGACGACCATTTCCCGGTGGACTACCCGCCCCGCCGGCCCGGGTAGTCCACCGGGAAGTGGCTGTCCGGGGGCGGTCCTGTCGACCATTTCCCGGTGGACTACCTAGGGTCGGGCGCATGAAGGCAGTGAAGGTCGTCACCCTCACCGGCCCCGCCGACGTCGAGGTCCGCGAGGTCGACCCTCCGGCCCCGGGCCCGCACGACGTCCTCGTGGAGGTGCACAGCGTCGGTGTCGCGTTCCCCGACCTCCTCCTCAGCCGCGGCGAGTACCAGTTCCGGCCCGAGCCGCCGTTCACGCTCGGCGTCGACTTCGCGGGCGTGGTCCTCGACCCCGGCTCGCCGGAGTCGAGCGGGTTCACCGTGGGGCAGCGGGTCGCCGGCGTGAACCTGCACGGCGGGGCGGCCGAGGTGGTGGCCAACCCCGCGATCTTCACCTTCGCCCTCCCCGACGCGCTGTCGTACGACGAGGGGGCGGCGCTGCCCATGAACTACCTCACCGCGCTGTTCGCGCTGGAGGAGCGCGGCGGCCTGCGTGAGCGGGAGACGGTCCTCGTCCACGGCGCGGCCGGGGGCGTCGGCACCGCGAGCCTGCAGGTGGCGCGCGGGCTGGGTGCGCGGACGATCGCGGTCGTCAGCACCGACGAGAAGGCGGCGTTCGCCCGGGCGGCCGGCGCCGACGAGGTGTTGGTCGGTCCGGACTTCAGGGACGCCGTTAAGGACCTCACCGGCGGCCGGGGCGTCGACGTGGTGGTCGACGTGGTGGGCGGCGAGGCCTTCACCGACTCCCTGCGCTGCCTAGCCGAGCTGGGCCGGGTGCTCGTCGTCGGCTTCGCCGCGGGCCAGGGCATCCCGCAGGTGAAGGTCAACCGGCTGCTCCTGGGCAACACCGACGTCCGCGGCGTCGGCTGGGGGGCGTACGCCATGACCCGCCCCGGCTACATGCAGAGGCAGTGGCACCGCCTCGTCCCCTTGATCGAGGCGGGGACCGTCAGGCCGCCGATCGGCCAGACCTACGACCTCGCGGACTTCGGACGCGCGCTGGTCGACATGGACGAGCGGCGCACCCTCGGCAAGTCGGTCGTCCGGGTGAGGTGACCGACCCCGTCGGCCACCCCACCCGCGTCCTCAGCCGCGCTCAGCCGCCGTCCGTCACCGGCGGACCCTGAGGACGGTGGCGCCGTCCGCATGACCGCGTGCCATGACCTTCGCCTGGATGCGTCGGGGACGGCCCGCGTCGAGACGCAGGGTGCACCGGCCGCTCGATCCAGTGCGGCACGTGGCTCCGGCACCGCGCACGCGCGCCCCGGCGACGGCGTCACCGGCGTCGGTGACCCGGAACGTAATGCGCTTCGCCTGCCCTGCGCGGAGCCGTCGTGTCGATGCGTCGAGGCGCAGGGTCGGCAGCAGCCTGGTCAGGACGTGCCCGCCACGGGCCATCAGGAGGACGTCGGCGAACCCCAGCGACGACTCCGCCGCACTGTGCGGGAAGCTGAACTCGTCGCCCATCGGCCGCACGCTGGGATCGCTCACCGCCGTCCCCGACCGGTTGGTCCGGACTCCGGTCAGCTCGCTGCTGTCGCTGCGCCAGGTGATCCACATGCGGCCCTCAGGGGCGGGACTGAGGGTGATGGCCCTGGCGCCCGCGGATCCCGGCACCTTCTGCACGTGACCCGTCGTGATGTTCCACAGGCTGATGTGACGGCACTCGAACTCGCCTGTCCCGGTGCAGTACGCGGAGTACAGCTGCCCCGTGGTGCTCGCTGCGAGCGGACTCGGGTTGCTGGAGCCGACCGCGTCCGCCGAACCGGAGCTTCCGGGCGCGGGCACGACCGGTCCCAGGGCCGGGTGCACGCGCTGGACGAAGGTGCCCGGACCCGAGCCGGCCAGGACGTTCCACGCGACGTACACCTCGTCCCCGAGCCGTTCGAGGTTCGGGTTGTACGCGCCGGACGCGCCGGCCTGCTGGTGCGCCGGAGCGTGCGTGTTGTCGGTGGTGAAGCTCCCGGTGTGGGTGAACAGCCCGCTCCAGTGCAGCACCGCAGTGAGCGGGGTGCCGTCGACCAGGGAGACCGCGTCGGTCCCGCCCCAGAACTTGTTCAGCCGTTCCGTCGGCAGGGTCCACGCGCCGCTCCCGTCGCCCGTCGCGCTGTAGGCCCCGCTCTGGTGGTAGGCGCCCTCGTCGTGGCCGTTGAGGACCACCCGCATCCTCCCCCCGGGCGCGGGCACGATGGTGCTGGCCGTCTGGGAGAGCCACGGTCCGGTGATGTCGGTACGCCGCAGCACCCGGCCCGTCGGGCTGATCGCGGCGTGCGCCGCCTGGACGTACCCCGGGCTGGTCGCGCGGGTGTAGGACACGTGCAGGACGCGGTCCGGGGTCCGGAGCATCCCCGCGTGGTCGGTGATCGGGACGGTGCCGGACGAGATCGTCACCGGGTCGCCGGCTGTGAGGCCCCGGACGGACGTCTCGGTCAGGCTCGGATCGGCTGCTGTCGGCTCGGCGTGCGCGGGCGTGGTCGCCAGACCGCCGGCGGTGAGCGCGACGACGGCAGCGATCGTGGTGGTGCGTGCGAAGCGGCCGGTGCGGCCGTGTCCTCGTGTGGTCATGCACCGACCGTCCTCCGCCCCGGTCGCGCCCCGGTCGCGCCCCGGTCGCGCCCCGGTCGCATCCGGGCCGCGGCGGCTCACCTGCAGGTCGAGCGCCACTCCCGGTCAGGATGGATCACGGCCCACTCGTCCTGGGTGAGCTGGCGACCGGCCAGGGAGCAGGCGCGCGCGACCCAGTCCGCGGGGTCGAGGCTCACCGTGTGCGCCACGCCCCGGCGGTCCTGCTCGAGCTGCTCGAACCACGCCGTCAGCGACCGCGAGTCCTCGGCGAACTCGAGGACCCCCCACGATCCGTCCTCGATGACCGCGTTGCCGAGGGGCGCCCAGGTCGCGGTGTCCCAGAGCAGGACGTCGCCGTCGGTGCCCATGGTGGCCAACCAGCGCCCGTCCGGGCTGACCTCCGCCTGGAGCACCCAGCCGTCGATCTCGAGGCGCGGCGGGGCCACCCGGTCGAGCGACATGGCGTCGACGAAGTGCAGCGAGCCCTCGAACGAGCCGAGGACCAGCACGTCCTGGTCCGGCGTCCACGTCACGCTCGTCAGGTCGAGCTGGTCACCCTCCGAACCGTCACCCGAGCCCGCACCGGGATCCTCGATCTCCGCGCGACGCAGCTCCTCGCCGGTGGTCGGATCGACCACGACCACCTCGCCGTTGCGCACCAGGGCGGCCTCGCGACCGTCGGGTGAGACGCGGACCTGCCCGACGGGCTCCGCACCACTTCCGAGCGGCTCGGCCGTGACGGTCCCGACCAGCCGCCTGTCCTCCATGTCGACGGCGGCCCAGCCGAGGGAGCCGTTGACCACGGCGTACCGGCCGTCGGGCGTCATGTCGACCCACCGGGGGTGCCACGGCAGGTCCAGCGTGCCTTCGAGCGCGCCGTCGCGCGCCGACCAGAACGCCAGCTTCCCGCGGTCCTCGTGGATGGCGGAGAAGTCCGGCTTCCACTCGTGCACGGCGCCCACGACCGCGGAGTCGTCGGGAGTCGTGGTCACCGAGCCGACCTGGCACGGGCAGCCCTCGACCTGGTCCAGCTCCCCCACGACGTCACGGCCCTCCGCGAGGTCCGCGACGGCCGCGCCGTTGCGGTCGAAGCTGTTGACGCGGACGTACGCGGTGAGCCGTCCGGCGCTCGGTCCGGCGAGGTGCGGTTCCACCCGGACCGGCTGCTCCGTCGTCACGCCGCGCACCTGGGGCAGGTCCCAGGAGGTCCCGAGGCCTTCCCGGCCGGCCACCCACAGCAGGTTGCTCCCGGCGGCGAAGGTCGCGTCGATCGTGGCCCCGCTGTGCGCGCCGTCGAGGGTGGCGACCAGCTGCCCCCGGCGGGCCTCGCGCACCTGTACCTCCTCGTCGAGCGCGACGGCGAACCTGGACCCGTCCGGGCTCCACACGACCCGCTGGACGAAGGAGGGCATCACGATCTCGCCGCCGACGGGCCGGAACTCGAGGTCTCGTAGCTGCAGGAAGTAGCCGGTCGGGGTCTCGCGGGCCGTGACCAGGCGGTCGCCGGCAGGGGCGACCGCGATCGGCAGGTGGGGAAGCGGCCGACGCGGGGCGGGACGGTCCGGATCGAGGATCGCGCCGACCCCGGGGTCGACCGCGAGGCTCACCCGTCCGTCCGGCCACGGCTGCAGGAAGTCGCTGAAGGTGCCGATGTGCCTGCTGCCGTCCAGGGAGCCGTCGGGGCGGAGGAGGAGCAGCTTGTCGGCGGCGGTCGTCGCGATCCGCCCGTCCGGGAGGAACACCGCCTCGAACCCGAGCAGCCGAGGCTCCCCGGCAGGTGGACCCTGCAGCCGTTGCCACGGGACGTCGGACGACCGAAGACGCCACTGCTCGTCGCCGGTCCGCGGGTCGAGCAGCGTCAGCATGCCGCTGCTGGGGGTGCCGACCGGGACCAGCAGCCCGGCGGGACCGGACGCGATCGCTCCCGGCTGGCCGGCCTCGCCGTCCAGCGAGAACGTCGTGCGCCACAGCTCGGTGCCTCGCTCCGCATCGAACGCCAGGACCTGCCGCTGGTCGGCGAGGAAGACCCGGCGACCGTCGGGCGAGGTCGCAGCCTGCAGGAAGCGTGCGCGGGGCGTACGCACCATCCTGACCAGGCGTGGCGTGCGAGCCAGGAGCGTCAGCAGGGCGCCGTATGTCTCGGGGCTCTGCTCCACCCTGACCGCCTCGACGGCCTCCAGCAGCGCGGTGTCGAGGAAGTCCTCGTTCAGGGCCTGCGCCGCGAGGCGCTTGGCGTCGGCGGCGATGGCAGAGGCCTCCGCCCGACCCGTGGCGGCCTGCGCCTCCTCGCGTGCCCGGAGGGCCAGCAGACCCGCCACCAGCGCCACGAGCAGCAGCACCACGAGGCCCACGAGCGTGCCCCGGAGCCGGCGGTTCTGGCGCACTGCGCTCCTGGCCCGCTCCTCCGCCGCGGCGGTCTCGGCCCTGAGGGCGGCCACAGCGGCGTCGAGGAAGGACTGCTCCGTGGCCGTCAGCGGTTCGGCGCGGGTCGCCTCGAGGGCCGACTCGAGACGCACCCCGCGCCACAGGGACCCGGGGTCCCGCCCGTCCGCGTCCCACTCGGCGGCGGCGTCGGCCAGCCGGCGGCGCGCGTCGCGGGTGGCCTCGTCCTCCCGGATCCAGCCCGTCAGCCTCGGCCACTCCCGGAAGAGCGACTCGTGCGCCACCTCGACGTGCCCGCCGGCCCTCGTGAGCAGCCTGGCGTCGGTCAGCCGGTCGATGACGGCAGCCGCGCCCGGAAGGGCGGCGAGCTCGGGCTCGGGGACGCGGCGGCGGACGACCGAACCGGCGGTGCCTGGACCGGTCAGCCGCAGCAGCACGGTGCGGGTGGTCTGCTGCTCGGCCTCGGAGAGGCCGAGGAAGGCCTGTTCGGCGAGGTGCACGATCGACCCCGCGAGCCCGCCCATGCCGACGTAGGCGGCGAGCGTGAGGCGATGCCCCTCGCGGGCCTGCCACAGCTGGGCGAGGGCGACGGAGAGCAGGGGGAGCAGCCCCGGCTCGTCGCCGGCGTCGGAGACGATCGCGTCAGCCAGCCCCACCTCCAGCTCCAGGCCGGCGGCAGCGGCGGGAAGGTGGATCGCCCGCGCGACCTCGGCGTGACTGGGTGAGCCCACGAGCACCGTGTCGTCGGAGAGCGACTGCGCCAGGCGGGGGTGCTCGGCGAGGTGCCCCACGAAGTCAGCCCGGAGGGCCACCACGACGCTCACCGCTGCGGACTCGTCGCAGACGAGGTCGGCGAGGAGGTCGAGGAAGCGTGCCCTCTCGTCCGCGTCCGTGCACAGCGTCCACGCCTCCTCGAGCTGGTCGACCACGAGCACCGATCGGTCGGCGACCGTCTCGTCCTCGAGCAGTCGCGCGAGCAGGTCGCCGGCGTCGGGTGCTCGTGCAGCCGTCCCCAGCGCCGAGGTGGCGAGCTCCTGGACGGGGTGATGGCCCGGCCTCATCACCATCGCCCGCCAGGTCTCGCTCGCCGGGAGCCGTCCCGCGGCGAGCCCGGCGAGGAGGCCGGCGCGGACCAGCGAGGACTTGCCGCTGCCGCTCGCCCCGACCACCGCCACGAGCCGACCCGACGCCGTGCGCGCCAGGAGCTCGGCCACCAGTCGCTCCCGGCCCGCGAACCACTCGGCGTCCTGGACGTCGTACGCCGACAACCCGCGCCACGGGCACTCCGCGCGCGAGCGCGGCACGCGGGCGGCGGCAGTCCCGAGTGCGACCATCCCCTCCACCACCTCGGCCCGGGCGCGCCCGAGCTGGTCGACGGCGAGGTCGAGCCGGCCGGCACCGGCCGCGACGCGGGCGCGGGCGGTGTCGCGTGCCCAGCCCGCGGCGGCGTCGTGGACGGCACCGGGCCACGCCGGCCCTGCTCCCAGCACGAACCGCGTGGCCTCGTCGAGGTCTGCCGTGGCCACGTAGGGGGCGACCAGCGCGCGGACCGCGGGCTCGTCGAGGGGCGTGAGGTCCAGTCCGAGCCCGGCGGCGGGGAGCTCCGCCCCGGGCCGGTCGAGCCGCAGCACCATCGTGCCCGGCCCTGCCGGGCGCACCGGGTGCTCGGCGACGAGCAGCCCGCCCGTCGGCGGGACCGCGTCGGGTCCGTCGGCCAGGGCGACCGGGCGGCCGTCGCGAGCCACGACCGAGGCGAGAGCCATCGCGAGGCGAGTTGCTCCCGCGCCGCTCGGTCCGCGGACCACGACGGTCACAGCCTCCCCGGCTGCCGCGCGCAGCCATGCGTCCTCGAGCATCCGCTGCTCCGCGTCACGGCCCACGAGGCCGGACCTCGGGGGAACCAGCGCGTCGGGCACCGCGGGGCGGGTGCGTCGGAGGTCGGGGTCCTGCCGGAGCACGCGACCCTGGAGGGCCCGCATCTCCTCACCCGGCTCGACCCCGAGGTCGTCGCCGAGCAGCGTCCGGCAGCGCTCGACGGCCGCCAGGGCGTCCCCCTGCCGTCCGGACCGGTAGAGCGCGAGCACGAGCAGGGTCCACAGCCGCTCCCGGTACGGGTGCTCCTCGAGCAGGCGCTCCAGCTCGGGAACCGCTGCGGCCTCGTGACCGACCTCGAGCTCGGCGCGCCAGAGGTCCTCCAGCACGGCGACGCGCAGCTCCTCGAGCCGACGGCTCTCGGCGGCGCCGTACGGCGTGTCCTCCAGGCCGTGGTAGGCGGGCCCCCGCCACAGGTCGAGGGCCTCCCGCAGGATGCTCGAGCAGGAGGCGTAGCGGCCCTCCTCGAGCGCGGCGTGTCCGAGAGCGGCCAGGCGCGCGAAGCGATGGGCGTCCACGGAGTCGGCCGGCACCGCGAGCCGGTAGCCCCCGGGGTCGGTGACGATCACGGACGCGGCGGCCGTGCGGAGCGGGTCCAGCGCCTGCCGGACCCGCAGCACGTAGGTCTGCAACGACTTCGCCGCCGTGCGCGGCGGGTCCTCGCCCCAGAGCGAGTCCACCAGGTCGGTGACCGGCACGGTGCGGCCCACGTGGGCGACGAGGTGGCCGAGCAGCGTCCGCTCCTTGGCACCGCGGAGCTCGACCGGTCCGTCGTCGCCCGCCACCCGCACGGGCCCGAGCACCTCGAACTCCATGCGGGCAGGGTAGGCCCACGCCGGCATCACGGGCCCCGGAACAGCGGGACTGCTCCTCCGTGCCGCCACGTCTCCTCGGTCACCCGCACGCGGCGGGTCGGCGTCACGGACGTGGGCAGCCCGAAGTGCTGCGAGCCCGGAGCCAGCACCCTGAAGTGCAGCGTGGCCGGCGCGCGCGGCGCGCGGTGGGTGAATCGGAACAGTCCGTCGACCCGCGTCGTCCTGTGCGCGAGGCGGGTCCATCCCCCGGCCCGACGCACCTGCAGCCAGACCCGCCGTGGCAGGTCGTCACCGACGGTGCCGGTGAGCAGGACGAGCCGGCCGGGGCCGACCTCGGGGGGAGAGGCGACGAGGCGACCCTTCACCGGGAGCGCCACGAGCCGCGGCGCGCGGTCGGCGACCCTCCTGACCCGGACGGCCCGCGAACGGGCGACGCCGGCACGGTGGTCGGCTCGCAGCGCCCTGACCTGCACCACGAGCCTCGCCCCGACGTCGGCCCGTCTCACGCGGTAGGTGCGGGCCGTGGCCCCGGCGACGACCGTGCCGTCGCGCAGCCAGCGGTAGCGGTAGGCGCTGGGCGTCGGGCTCCACGAGCCCGGAGTCGCCCTGAGCCTCGCGCCGGCGAGCGCGGTGCCCCGGATCGCCGGACGTCGCACGAGGGTGACCGCGGGCGAACCCGTGGGCTGCGGTGTCGACGACGACGGCGAGGTGGTCGGAGGTGCGGGCGTGGGTGAGGGCGGGCTCGGGACGGCCGGTGGCGTGCCGACGCTGATGTCGCGCTGGAGGCTCGTGACGTTCTGGACACCGTCGACCGCTCGGACCGTGATCCGGTAGTCACCCGGCGAGGTGTAGGTGTGGCGCGGCACGGTCGACCAGCCGGTCCCGTCGCCCCAGTCCCAGGTGACGGTGGCGCCGGACCAGACGTCGGACGCGGCGGCGGATCCGACGACCTCCTGCCCGGCGACCCCGGTCCCGCTCACCGTCGCCTCCAACCGCGGTCCGGCGGCGTCGTACGTCGACATGCGCAGCTCGTCGCCGTTGGCGAGGTGGAGCGTCGAAGCGCTGCCGCCCCCGTCGAGCCCCAGGGCCACATGGCCGCCGGCACGTGTCGACGGGGTGGACCACGATCCCGTCGAGGAGTCGAAGATCGCCACGGGGGCGGCGGCGTCACCCAGCACGGCGACCCGTCCGTCCCTGTCGGGGGTGAGCTCGCGCGCCACGAACTCCCGGCGCGCCAGTCCACTGGCGCTCACGCCGCTGAGCGGCTCGTACCGCACGTAGTGGGTGTCGACGCCGTGCCGGTAGACGACCAGGCGGGTCGAGGCACCCACCGACGCGACCAGCGGTTCGTCGGACCGCACGGTGGTGGCGGGGGTCAGGGGGAGGGCGCTCGTCCAGCCGGCGAAGCCGAGGGTGCGCTCGAGGATGGCGTGGCGTTCGGGGGAGACTCGCTCGGACCACACGACACTCGCTGCTCCGCGCCGGTCGACGACGACGTCGTGACCCTGGACCACGGAGGAGTCGGGCGTGAGCTGGTAGGGCTCGGACCACTCGTCGCTCCCGGGGAGTCGGTGGCTGGCCCGGAGGACGCCGTGGCTGGTGGCGGGGTGCAGGGCGCGCCAGGCGACCACCACCTGGCCGTGCGGTCCGGTGGCCACGTCGGGTCGCGGGTCGGGCATCGAGGTGGGGTCGAGGGTCACGACCGGCTGCCACGTCCCTGCGGTGAAGGTGCGGACCTGCACCTGGCTGGCGTGGGACCCGGTGCCCAGGCTGCGTCGCCAGGTGGCGGTGGCCGTCCCGTGCTCGTCGAGGACGACCCGGGCCTGGTCGGCGGAGTAGGACGTGTCCGACAGCCGGGCGGCCGGGGACCAGGCGCCACCGGCGGTGCGGACCCGCCCGTGGTAGGCGTGGATCGAGGGCAGGCAGCCGGCGCAGGCCGGCACCTGCGTCCGCCAGAGCACGACGACGTCCCCCCGCGCGTTGACCACCAGCTCGAGGTCGGTCACCGGCATCGCGCCCGAGGACACGCGTTCGGGTGCCTCCCAGGGTCCGCCGGGAGGTCGACGCACCAGCGCCACCGAGGCGCCGTCGGCCCAGGCCACCGTGGCGGTGCCGTCCGCCGCCACCTCCAGGTCGGCGAGGGCGATGTGCGTCCCGGTGGCGACCGTGTGCTCCGGCAGCCAGGCCGGTTCGGCGGGTGCGGCCGGAGGACGCGCGAGGACGAGGGCGGTGGACAGGAGGGAGAGCAGCACCAGACGGATCTTCATGCCGTCAACCTCGGACGTGGCGGTCGCGTGGCGGTCGCGGTCCGGTCGCACCGCCTGCGGGATCGGTCGTCCGGGTGAGGTGAGGCGCCCGCTGGGCGGTCAGGGTTAGGGTCGCGGCGTGACGATCCTCGACGCTGCCCGCGACGGCATGAACCCCGCCATCCGACCCCAGGACGACCTCTTCGGCCACGTCAACGGACGCTGGCTGGACGAGACCGAGATCCCGTCGGACAAGTCGAGCTGGGGCGCCTTCATCGCGCTCGCCGACGCCGCCGAGCAGCAGGTGCGCGACATCATCACCGAGCTCGCCGACCGCCCCGCCGCGGGGCTCGACGAGGAGGAGCGCAAGATCGGGGACCTGTACGCCTCGTTCATGGACACCGACACGATCGCGGCCAAGGGCCTGCGCCCGGTCCAGGGGCTGCTCGACCGCGCGCACCAGGTGGCCGACCTCACCGGCCTCGCGGCGTTCCTCGGCGTCTTCGAGCGCATCGGCGGTCCCGGGCTGTTCGGGTCCTACATCACGCCCGACCGTGCCGACGCCTCGCGCAACATCGTCTACCTCGCGCAGGGCGGCCTCGGGCTGCCCGACGAGTCCTACTACCGCGACGAGAAGTTCGCCGAGATCCGCGAGAAGTACCTCGCCTACCTGACCACGCTGCTGCGCCTCAGCGAGCACGACGACCCCGAGGGCGCTGCGGCGCGTGTGCTGGCCTACGAGACGCGGCTGGCCGAGGGCCACTGGGAGGCCGCCGAGACGCGCGACGTGCAGAAGACCACGAACCACAAGAGCCTCGAGGAGCTGCTGGAGCTCTGCCCGGCCTTCGACTGGATCACCTACGTCACCGGCCTCGGTGGCACCGAGGAGACGCTGCGCCGCACGATCGTCATGCAGCCTGACTTCTTCACCCACCTCTCGACGGTGCTCGAGGAGACGCCGATCGAGACGTGGCGCGACGTCCTGCACGTCCGCGTCGTGCGGAGCTCCGCGCCGTACCTGCCCGACCCGTTCGTCGAGGCCAACTTCGACTTCTACGGCCGCACCCTCAACGGCACCCCGGAGCTGCGCGCCCGCTGGAAGCGGGGCGTCGACTTCGTCGAGGGCGCCATCGGCGAGGCGGTCGGCAAGGTCTACGTCGCGCGCCACTTCCCGCCCTCGTCGAAGCAGATGATGGACGAGCTGGTCGCCAACCTGGTCACGGCCTACCGGCGCTCGATCGAGGCGCTGGACTGGATGGGCGAGGAGACCAAGCAGAAGGCCTACGACAAGCTCGACCGCTTCTACCCCAAGATCGGCTACCCGGAGGAGTTCCGCGACTACTCAGCGCTCACCATCTCCGCCGACGACCTCATGTCCAACGTCGCGGCGGCGTCGGCCTTCGAGACCGACCGCCAGCTGGCGAAGGTCGGCCAGCCGGTCGACCGGGACGAGTGGCTCATGCTGCCGCAGACGGTCAACGCCTACTACCACCCCGGCACCAACGAGATCTGCTTCCCGGCCGCGATCCTCCAGCCGCCGTTCTTCAGCCCCGACGCCCACCCCGCGGAGAACTACGGCGGCATCGGCGCCGTCATCGGTCACGAGATCGGCCACGGGTTCGACGACCAGGGCGCGCAGTACGACGGCGACGGCAACCTCCACGACTGGTGGACCGCCGACGACAAGGCCGCCTTCGAGGAGAAGTCGCGCGCGCTGATCGAGCAGTACGACGCCTTCGAGCCGCGCACCCTGCCGGGTGAGCACGTCAACGGCAGCCTCACCGTGGGGGAGAACATCGGCGACCTGGGCGGACTGACCATCGCGCACAAGGCGTTCGTCATCAGTCAGGGTGGCGAGGCCTCCATCGAGGACCGGCGCACGCTCTTCCTCAACTGGAGCCACGTGTGGCGCACCAAGCGGCGCAAGGAGCAGGAGCTGCAGTACCTCACCATCGACCCGCACAGCCCGGCCGAGTTCCGCGCCAACATCGTGCGCAACCTCGACGAGTTCCACGAGGTCTTCTCGACGCAGCCGGGTGACGGCCTGTGGCTCGAGCCGGAGGCCCGCGTCCGGATCTGGTGACCCGCGCTCAGCGGCCGCCACTCGGCCCGGGGTCCTCGGCCGAGGACCCCAGGCCGAGCGCGGTCGGCGTCAGCCGGGGATGGCGGCGCAGACCACCTCGAGGGAGAGCGTCTGCGGCGTCGGCAGCAGGTTGACGCCCGTGGCGCGGAAGGCGCTCTCGCTGGTGCGCGTGACCTGGCTGAGCAGGTTCGCGACCGGGGCGGCGTAGGCGGCCGTCGCGGCGATGGCCTTCTTGCCCTCGGGGCACGCCGCGGTGAGGGTGTCCGTGCCGCCGACCCCGCCGAGGATCCCGGGGATGGGCAGGCTGCGGGTGACGACCTCGAAGCCGCTCAGCCCGGACGCGCCCGCGGGCCCGGCGGGGCCGGTCGCGCCGCGCGGGCCGACCGGGCCTGCCGCGCCCTTGAGCTTGGCGGTGGCGCGGGGCGAGAGGTCCTTGACCTTCAGCGAGCGGTTCTTGATGTCGCGGCTGGAGACCGTGCCGTCCTTGATCTGCTTGCCGGTGATGAGCAGGGAGGCGGTGGCGCCCGCCCCGGCGGACAGGACCAGCGCGATGACGGCGACGGCGACGGCGAGCGCCGTGCGAGGTGTTGCGTTCATGTGAGGGCTCCGTGGTGGTGATGAGTGTCCGGTGGTGAGCCGGACAGTAGGTGGCGCGGCGGCCCGCGGGAGGTCGTTTCACGATTTCCGCGAACCGGACGTGCGGGCTGTTGAATGAGCACGTGATGCTGCCCGGCCACGACCAGTCCACCTACCGGCTGCGGATGGAGTGGGGCCCGACGGGCGCCGAGGCGGTGCCTGCCGACTTCGCCGTGGTGGTCGACGTGCTGTCGTTCACCACCACGCTCAGCGTCGCGATCGAGCGCGGCATCGAGGTGTTCCCGTTCCGCTGGCGCGACGCGCGCGCCGCCGAGCACGCGATGCGCCACGGCGCGACGCTGGCGGTCGGCCGGTTCGAGGCGCTCTCGCGCGGCGACGCCCGGCACGTCTCGCTCTCGCCGGCCAGCCTGGCCGAGGTGGAGGGCGTCGAGCGGCTGGTGCTGCCCTCGCCCAACGGTTCCACGATCGCGTTCGCGCTCGCCGAGTCCGGGGCGCAGGTCGTGGGGGCGTGCCTGCGCAACGCCGGCGCCGTCGCCCGCTGGCTGGCGCCCAAGGTGGCCGAGGGCGCCAGCGTGGTCGTCGTACCCGCCGGGGAGCGCTGGTACGACGACACGCTCCGGCCGGCGGTCGACGACCTGTGGGGAGCCGGCGCCGTCCTCGCCGCGCTCGACCGGGAGGCGGAGGCCGAGGCCAGCCCCGAGGCCCGCACGGCGATGGCCGGGTGGCACGCGGCGGTGCTGCCCTTCGACCTGCTCCACTGTGCCGGCGGACGCGAGCTGGCCGAGGCGGGGTTCGTCGCCGACGTCGAGATCGCCGCGCAGCACGACGTCAGCGAGGTGGTCCCGGTGCTGGTCGGTGAGTCGTTCCGCGACGCCACCGACCTGCTGCCGCCCGGGCCCCGGCTCAGGCGGGTCGGCGGCTGAGCCGCTCCCGGGTGCGACCGCGCCGGCGTCCTAGGATGCCGCCGGGCGCACCGACGGGGGGGAACGCGTGATCGAGGTCCTGGGGCCGTTGCAGGTCCGCAGCGGGGGCACGGACGGCCCGAGTGGGGGCGGGACGGTCGACATCGGCTCCCCGCGCCACCGCGAGGTGCTCGCCGCGCTGGTCGCCGACGCCGGCCGCGTGGTCTCCACCGACACGCTGCTCGAGCGCGTGTGGGGCGACGTCGGCCGCGGTGCGAGCACGTCGAACCTGCACGCCGTGATCTCCCGCCTGCGCGCCCGTCTGGCCGGCGCCGGCCTCGGGGTCGGCATCGCGACGGCCTCGCCGGGCTACCGGCTCGACGCGCCCGGGGCCGTCGACGCGATCCGCTTCCAGGACCTCCTCGCCCGCGGCCGGGCCGCGTACGCCGCGGGCGACCTGTCGCCGGCCCGGGAGCTGCTCGACGAGGCGCTCGCCCTGTGGCGCGGACCGGCGTACGCCGACATCCGGCTGCCGTTCGCGGAGGTCGAGGCGGCCCGGCTCGAGGGCCAGCGGCTCGCGGCGTGCGAGCTGCTGGTCGACGTCGAGCTCGCGCTGGGCAGGTACGCCACCGCGCTCGACCGGCTGCCGCCGCTGGTCGCCGAGCACCCGCTGCGCGAGTCGTTCCGCCGCCAGCAGATGCTCGCGCTCTACCGCACCGGACGGCAGGCCGAGGCGCTCGAGGTGTACGCCGACCTGCGGGGCGTGCTCGCCGAGGAGCTGGGCATCGACCCGGGCCCGGAGCTGCAGGAGCTCCACCAGCGGGTGCTGGAGCAGGACGAGGACCTGCGGGTCACCGAGGCGGACGACCCCGCACCCGCCCCGCCGGCCGCGGCGCCGCTGTGGCACTCCGAGGTGGTGGTGCCGGCCGACGACCTGGTCGGGCGCGAGCACGACGTGGCGCAGCTGACGGACCTGCTCACCGGCTCCGGGCAGCGCCTGGTCACGGTCACCGGGGTGGGCGGCGTCGGCAAGACCCGGCTGGCGTACGCCGTGGCCCGCGCGTCGCGCGAGGCCTTCCCCGACGGGGTCGTGCTGGTCTCGCTCGCCCCCGTCACCGACCCGGCGCTCGTGCTGCCCCTCGTCGGTCGGGCCGCGGGACTGGCCGGCGCAGAAGGGCTCGACCCGCTGGAGGCGGTGGCGGGGCACCTGCGCTCGCGCAAGGTCCTGGTGGTCGCCGACAACCTCGAGCACCTGCTGGACGCGGCGCCCGACCTGGCCCGGCTGGTGGCCATGTGCCCGCGGTTGAGCGTCCTGGTCACCAGCCGCACGACGCTCCGCGTGCGCGGCGAGCTGCACTACCAGCTCGCACCGCTCGAGCTGCCCGGCGAGGGGGAGGCGGACGCCGACGTGCTGGCGCGGTCGGCGGCCGTGGCCCTCTTCGTCGACCGGGCGCGGGGCGTCCAGCCGGACCTCGTCCTCGACCCACCGACCGCCGCCGCCGTCGCCGGCATCTGCCGCCGGCTGGCGGGGATCCCGCTGGCCATCGAGCTCGCGGCCGCCCGCGCCAACCTCATGCCGCCGGCCCTGCTCCTGGAGCACCTCGACCGCGTGATGGCGGGGACCGGTGCGCGCGACCTGCCGGCCCGTCAGCGCACGATGCGCGCGGCGCTGGAGTGGAGCCACCGGCTGCTCGGGCCGGAGCAGCAGCAGGTGCTGCGCCGGCTGGCGGTGTTCTCCGGCGGCTTCACCCTCGACGCGGTGCAGGCGGTGGTGCCCCCGGGCACCGACGCCTTCGGGGTGCTCGAGGAGCTGGTCGCCCACTCGCTCGTGCAGCGCGACCTCGACGACCCCGGCGTGCTGCGGTTCCGGCTGCTCGAGCCCGTCGCGCAGTTCGCGGGTGAGCTGCTCGGGGGCGACGAGGCTCGCGCGGCCCGGGACGCGCACCTGGCGCACTTCCTGCGGTTCGCGGAGGACACCGAGCCGGGCTTCCGCGGAGCCCGCACCCGGGAGGCGCTGGCCGTCACCCACCGTGAGCACGCCAACCTCGTCGCCGCCACCGAGTGGGCGCTCGCGTCCGGGCAGGGCGACCTCGCCGGCCGCATCGTGTGGGCGATGTGGCTCTTCTGGTGGCTGCGCGGCAACCTCCTCGAGGGTCGCCGGCTCGCGCAGGGCGTGCTGGACCAGCCGACCAGCGACGAGGTCCGCGCGCGGGCGCACGCCGTGATGGGCGCCATGACCTTCGCGCAGGGCGACACCCGGCTGGCGCGCCACTGGTGCACCGGGGTCAGGCTGGCGCGCAGCATCGGCGACGTGGAGGCCGAGGCGCACAACCTCGCCGGCGAGGGCCTCATCGCCCTCGCCGAGGGCCACCTCGACGAGGCCGAGGTCCGCTTCGTCGACACCATCCGGCTCACCGAGGAGGGTGGGCTCGCCGGCGGGTGGCTGTGGACGCTGGCGCACGTGTGGCAGGCGACCGTACGCCTCGTGCTGGGCTTCCCGGACCAGGCCGAGCCCCTGCTCGCCGCGGCGCTGGCCGCCGCCCGCGCCCGCCGCGACCCGCTGGCCACCTACATCACCCTGTTCACCTCGGTGCAGGCCGCTACGGCGTCCGGCGACCTGGCGACGGCCCGTGCGCAGCTCGACGAGGGCATCGCCCTCAGCGTCGAGACCGGCGACCTGGCCAACCTGGCCTACTTCGTCGAGGCACTCGCGGTGGTGGAGTCGCAGCAGGGCGGCCACGACAGGGTCGCGGTGCTCCACGGCGCCGCGACCCGCCTGCGGGAGACCGTCGGCGCCAACGTCTACGGCTACTACAAGCCCGACGAGCAGCTGCTGGCCGCCTCGCTCGTCGCGTCGCGCGAGCGGCTCGGGGCGGCGTACGACGAGGCCGTGGCGCACGGGCGCTCGCTCGACGTCCCCGCCGTCGTCCGGTTCGCCGTCGGCTGACGGGGACGCAGGCGGGCGAGGCCGGCCGCAAGGAGCCGCAAGGAGCCGCAAGCCGGCCGCAGGCGAGCCGCAAGACCGGCCCGGGAGCGTGAGGGCTCCCGGCGAGGTACGTCGGGACACCGAACCACCGGAGAACCGACGCCATGAGCTCATCGACGAGCACGCCCGCGGCAGACGCCCGCTGGCTGCCCACCGACTGGACCCACCCGGTCCACGTCCCGGTCGGCGCCGACCACCACCTGCGGCCCATCCGGGCCACCGACGTCGACCTCGACCTGCCGGCCGTCCACGGGTCGCGCGAGCGCCTGTGGGCGATCTACGGCCGTGCCTGGGGCTGGCCGCCCGTGGCGATGACGCGCGAGCAGGACCTCGACGACCTCGCCCGCCACGAGGCGGAGATCGAGGCGCACGAGTCGTTCAACTACGCCCTCTTCGACGCTGCCGAGACCCGCCTGCTCGGCTGCGTCTACATCGACCCGCCCGAGAAGGTCGGCGCGGACGCCGAGATCTCGTGGTGGGTCGTCGACGAGCTCGTGGGCAGCGCCACGGAGGCCGCCCTGGACGCCCTCGTCCCGGCCTGGATCGCCGCCGACTGGCCGCTCGAGCGGCCCCGCTACGTCGGCCGCGACCTCACCTGGGACGAGTGGCTGGACCTGCCCGACCTGCCGACCCAGGAAGCCTGAGGAGGACCGACATGCCCACCCACACCCAGCACCCGACCCAGCACCCGCGCCGCCGCTCGCTGCTGCGCGCGCTCCTCGCCGGTCTCGCCGCCCTGGCCGCGACCACCGGCCTCCTCGCCACGACGTCCGCGCCCGCGAGCGCGGGACAGGTCGGCGTCACCGTCGGCATCCGCGGCGCCGGCTCCGTCACCGTCGTCGAGGGGTCCATCGAGGACGGCGCGCAGTTGACCTGCCAGCGCCACGACAACCAGGACCAGCGCGTCACCGCCTGGTGCCCGCGGATGCGCAACTCCGAGGCCTTCGAGGCCTGGGTCTGGCTCCGCGCGACGCCTGCGTTCCAGCCCGCCGACCAGTGGGTGTTCCACCGCTGGACCGGCTGCGACCAGACGCGCGAGCGCAACGGCTTCCAGGAGTGCGCCGTGCACTCGGGAGCGTTCAGCAGCGACGAGAAGTACCCCGTCGCGGAGTTCCTCGACGTCGTGGCGCCCGAGGTCTCCGGTCCCATCGCCGGTCCCGTGGCCGGCCAGGACCGCACGTTCTCCTTCCTCTTCAGCGCCAGCGACGGCGTCACCTCCTGCCGCGTCGTCGGCGTGGTCGAGTGGTTCCGCTGCGCCAACGGACACCCGGTGCAGGTCCCGGAGGGGGCACACAGCTTCCAGGTCCGCGCCACGGACCCGTCCGGCAACGAGGGTCTCGAGACGGTCGGCGTCGTCGCCGTCGACACCCGCATCGCCTCCGGGCCCCCGTCGCGCACCAACGACCCGACGCCGAGCTTCGACCTCAGGACCGGCGCCGGCAAGGGCTTCTGGTGCTCTCTCGACGGCGGCGACTGGGCCGCCTGCGGGACCGGCATCGCCGCGACGTACGAGACGCCCGCCCTGGCCGACGGTGCCCACCGACTCCTCGTCCAGGCCCGCAGCGGCACCTGGCTGGACTCGGTCCCGGCCGAGTGGCGGTGGGTGAGCGACACGGTCGGCCCGACGACGACCATCAGGGCCGTCACGGCGGGCAGCACGGCCGAGGTCACCCTGACCAGCGCCGACGCGGTGCGCTACGAGTGCCGCCTGGACCGGCCCACCGGCGCCGGTGCCTGGGCCGAGTGCGCCTCCGGGATGCGCTTCCTCGGGCTCGCGGACGGCGAGCACAGCCTGTCGGTCCGCGGGGTCGACGACGTCGGCAACGTGGAGTCCCCCGCCAAGGTCCACCGCTGGACGGTGCGCACCAGCCCCGACCCGGACCCGGGCCAGGACCCCGGTCAGGACCCGACCCAGGACCCCGCCCCGCTCCAGCTCCCCGGCGACACCACGCCGCCGGAGACCACGGTGACCAGCGGACCCTCCGGCTTCGTGGCGGCGCCGTCGGCCACCTTCGGGTTCACCAGCGAGGTGGGCGCCGGCTTCCGGTGCACCCTCGACGGCGCACCGGTGGCCTGCGGCAGCGCGCTCGCGCTGAACGGCCTCCGCAGCGGCACGCACGCCCTGGCCGTCGCAGCGGTGGACGCCGCGGGCAACGTCGACCCCACGCCCGCGGTCCGCACCTGGACCGTGCCGGCCACGGCGGCCGAGCTCCGGCCCGGACGCGGCTGGAGGCTCGAGCGCAGCGCGAAGGCGTACGGCGGCAGCCACCTCGAGTCGAGCCGGCGCGGCGCGGCCCTGACCCGCAGGGTGCAGGGAGCGCGTGAGGTCGCCCTCGTCGTCGGCAAGGGCCGGCGCCACGGCACGGTGAAGGTCTACGCCGGCTCGCGCCTGGTCGGCACGGTCCGGCTGGCGGCCACGCGGTCCACGACCCGGCAGGTCGTGCCCGTCACGAGGTTCGCCACGCCGTACACCGGCCGCCTCCGCGTCGTCGTCGCGACGCAGGGCCGCCCGGTCCGCATCGAGGGACTGGGGGTCGCCACCGGATGACCACCCGTCCCGGGCGAGCGGCGACACCGCTCGCAGCACTGCTCCGCAGCACCCACACACATCAGCACACCCATCCCAGCACCACCACGAAAGGCACTGCCATGAAGAAGCTCCACCTGGCCCTCACAGCGATGACCACCGTCGCCGCGGGCCTCCTCGCGCCGCTCTCCCCGAGCGCGGCCGCCACCGCATGGAACGACGGGTTCCACGACGAGGACCAGATCATCGACTGCATCACCAGCAGCCCGGCGACGGGCGTCAGCGCGAACGTCGGCTGGTCCTCGCCCACGGGCAACGTCCCGAAGGTCGGGGAGACGTTCTGGCTGCGCGGCTACGTCGGCCTCGTCGGCCTGCCCTGCAGCGGCAAGGTCGGCGTCCTGCCGGAGATCCTCGTCCCACGAGGGGTGGAGTACGTCGACCAGGACGTCCGCTGGGACCTCACCCCCGCCGGCCAGCAGCAGCAGCTCGGCACCGGCGGCCTGGCGTTCGACTGGGGCGCCAACGGCGGCATCCTCATCGGCAACGCCGACTTCACGCCGTTCACGCTGCGTCAGGGCGACATCCTCGAGTTCCAGGTGCCGGTCCGCGCCACCCGGGAGCTGAAGGGCCCCGCGACCCAGCAGCCGCAGTGCCAGTCGAGGCTCGACGGCGACGCGCCCTGCCCGATCGCCCAGTCCGGCGACCACCTGCAGATCGCCTACACGGTCACCGGGCACGGCGGTGACAAGCACTACGTCACCCCGTTCGTCGGGCTCTTCGCCAGCGGCGCGGGCACCACCCCGAACCCGTCGCCGAACCCGTCGCCGAACCCGTCGCCCCAGCCCGGGGCCGGGAAGGCCGCGTCGACGACCAAGGCGACCTGGAAGCCGTCCGCCGCCCGCAAGGGCAAGGTCACCGTGGTGGTGTCCTCGGCGGCCACGCCCACGGGCGCGGTCGTCGTGAAGGACAACGGCAAGACGATCGCCAAGGCCGTGCTGAAGGCGTCCCACAAGGGCCGGGTGATCATCACCCTTCCCCGGATGCGCAAGGGGACCCACACCCTCGTCGCCTCCTACCGCGGATCGGACACGACGTCCCCGTCGTCCTCCGCGAAGCGCACCGTCCGGCTGCGCTGACCCCGCCGCCGCACCCGCCCGGGCTCCCCACACCCGGGCGGGTGCGGCACCCTGCCTGCTCCCGCAGCCGCCGCTGACCCGCGCAGCCCTCCGGGGCCGCGCCGTCGCCGGCGTCGGTGGCGGTTGGTAGACAGGACGCATGACCACGACCGCCAGCGACGACGTACGCCTCACCGCGCGGGAGGCCGCCGAGCGGCACCTGCGCGCCCTCGTGGGCCGCGACGACGCCCGGCTGCGCGAGGACCAGTGGGCCGCGATCGAGGCGCTCGCCGTCGACCGACGGCGTGCGCTGGTCGTGCAGCGCACCGGCTGGGGCAAGTCGGCGGTCTACTTCGTGGCCACCAAGCTCCTGCGCGAGGCCGGTGCCGGGCCGACGGTGATCGTGAGCCCGCTGCTCGCGCTGATGCGCAACCAGATCGCCGCCGCGGAGCGCGCCGGCATCCGGGCGGTGACGATCAACTCCACCAACATCGACCAGTGGCAGCCCATCCACGACCAGATCCACGCCGGCGAGGTCGACGTCCTGCTGGTGAGCCCGGAGCGGCTCAACAACCCCGGCTTCCGCGACGAGGTGCTGCCGCGGCTCGCGGCCACCTGCGGCCTGCTGGTCGTCGACGAGGCGCACTGCATCTCCGACTGGGGCCACGACTTCCGCCCCGACTACCGCAGGCTCCGCACCCTCCTCGCCGAGCTCCCGTCCGGCATCCCGGTGCTCGCCACCACCGCCACCGCCAACGCCCGGGTGACCGACGACGTCGCCGAGCAGCTGGGCGTCCACGCCGACGGGTCCGCCGACTCCGCCGTCCTCGTCCAGCGCGGCACCCTCGACCGCGAGTCGCTGCGCCTCGGCGTCGTGCAGCTCACGACCGCCGAGCAGCGGCTCGCCTGGCTGGCCGACCACCTCGCCGAGCAGCCGGGATCCGGGATCGTCTACTGCCTGACCGTCGCCGCCACGCAGGAGGTCGCCGGATACCTCCGCGACCGCGGCCTCGAGGTCGCGGCCTACTCCGGGCAGACCGAGGCCGACGAGCGGCACGCGCTGGAGCAGGCGCTCGTCGAGGGCCGGGTGAAGGCGCTCGTCGCGACCAGCGCCCTGGGCATGGGGTTCGACGCCAGCCTCGGCTTCGTCATCAACCTCGGTGCGCCGTCCTCGCCGGTCGCCTACTACCAGCAGGTCGGTCGTGCGGGCCGCGGCACCGACGACGCGACCGTCGTGCTGCTGCCCCAGGTCGAGGACCGCGACATCTGGGCCTACTTCGCCTCGCTCGGCTTCCCGCGGGAGGAACAGGTCCGCGAGACGCTGGCCGCGCTCGCCGGCTCCGACCGGCCCCTGTCCACCGCGACGCTCGAGACGCGCGTCGAGCTCGGTCGCAACCGCCTCGAGTCGATGCTCAAGGTGCTCGACGTCGACGGAGCGGTCCAGCGCGTGCAGGGGGGCTGGGTCGCCACGGGCCGGCCGTGGAGCTACGACGCCGAGCGCTACGCGCGGGTGGCCGAGGCGCGCGAACGCGAGCAGCAGGCGATGCTCGGCTACCTGCGCACCACCGAGTGCCGGATGCGCTACCTGCGTGAACAGCTCGACGACCCCGACGCCGCCGACTGCGGTCGCTGCGACAACTGCGGCGGCCTGACCCTCTCGACCTCCGTGAGCGAGGCGGCCGTCGCCGAGGCCGGCGAGCGCCTGTCGCGCCCGGGCGTCGTCCTGGAGCCGCGCCGCATGTGGCCGACCGCCCTCGCGAACCTCGGCCTCGACCTCAAGGGCAAGATCGCCGAGGGTGCCGAGCCGGGCCGAACCATCGCCCGCCTCACCGACCTCGGGCACGGCCAGGCGCTGCGCGCCCTCTTCCGCGAGGACACGCCCGACGGGCCGGTTCCGCCTAGCCTGGCCCGGGCCGTGATGGACGTGATGAAGGACTGGTCGTCGGAGTGGACGTCGCGCCCCGACGCCATCGTCGTCGTCGAGTCGGCCACCCGACCCACCCTGACCCGCGACCTCGCCGACGGCCTCGCCCGCGTGATGCAGGTTCCCGTCGTGGGCACGTGGTCGATCCGCGACGGCTCCGTGCCGCCGCGCGCCGGACAGTCCAACTCCGCGCAGCGCGTGGCCGCCGTACGTCGCCGCGGTGGCCTCGACGCCGACATCCCGCCCGGCGCGACCGTCCTCCTCGTCGACGACCAGGTGGCCACCGGCTGGACCCTCACCGTCGCCGCCACCGCGATCCGCGCCGCCGGCGCGAGCGCCGTGCTGCCCCTCGCCCTCGCGACCCAGGGCTGACCCGGCTCGCCTCGGTCCGCCTGCCGGCCGCGCCCGCTCGCCGCGCCGCTTCCGGCGGGCCGCCTCTCGCTCGCCGCCGCTGCGTCATACGAACCCGCACCCATAGGCGCCGGAACGTATGACGCAGGCCACGCCGCAGCTCGAGCGTCATGCGAACCGGCACCTATAGCGTCCGCTCCGTATGACGCAGGGCCCGCGGGTGCCGTCCGCGCCGGCCACCGCCGACCTGAGCGTCATACGAACCTGCACCTATAGCCGTCGGAACGTATGACGGACGCGCCGCCCGCGCCGGCAGCTCGAGCGTCATGCGAACCCGCACCCATAGCGTCCGCTTCGTATGACGCAGGCGCCCGCCCGACGCAGGCGCCCCCCGACGCGGACGCCCGCGCGCGGCAACAGACCGCTCGGAACGACAGCGGCCCGCCCTCGAGAGGAGGGCGGGCCGGGAGTCGTCGTACGACGTCGGGCTTCAGTGGCCCATCATGGCGGTCGGGTCGACCGGGGCGACCTTCTTGCGGGGCAGGAACGCCGCCGGGATCAGGCAGCAGGCCACGAGCACCGTCGCCACGATGAAGACCGTCGCGAAGGCGTCGGCCATGTCGCTGGTGACCAGCTGCTCGAGGTTGCCGAGCTGGTCGGGGGAGATGCCGAAGCGCTCGATGACCGCGGCGACCTGCGACTGGTCGTCGCCGGCCTCGGCCAGCGCGGCACCGGCGGCCGCGAACTTCGAGTCCTTCAGCTCGTTCGTGAGGATCACCGAGAAGAGCGCGGTGCCGATCGAGGCCGCCACCTGCTGGGTGATGTTGAGCAGCGTCGAGCCGCGGGCCACGTTGTGCGCGGTCAGCGTCGCGAGCGCGGCGGTCATGATCGGCATCATCGTGCCGCCCATGCCGAGGCCCATGATGAAGAGCGCGCCGAGGATGTACCAGTACGACGTGTCCGCGCCGATCTGGGTGAACATCGCCATGCCGACGGTGATCACGGTGATGCCGACGAGCACGATCTTCCCGGGGCCGATCTTGTCGGCGAGGATGCCGGCGATCGGCATGGTGATCATCGCGCCGACGCCCTGCGGGGCCAGCAGCCAGCCGGTGAACAGGGTGCCCTCGCCGCGGACCTGGATGAAGTAGAGCGGGAACAGCAGCGACGCGCCGAAGAACGCGATGGCGAACAGCGTCATCGCGATGACCGCGACGGTGAGGTTCTTGTTGGAGAACAGGCGCAGCTCGACGAGCGGGTGGATGTTCTTGCGGTTGAGCGCCCACGGGACGAACGCGGCGATGAGCGCGAGGCCGAGGACCATCGGGACGAGGACGCGGGCGGCCATCGCGGTGCCCTCCTCGGGGATGGAGCTGACGCCGTAGAGGAACGCCGCCAGGCCCGGGGAGAGCAGGATCATGCCCAGCCAGTCGAAGGTCTCCGACGGCTCGACCTCGTCCTTGGGCAGGACGACCCAGGCATAGGCGATCGCGGCGATGCCGATGGGCAGGTTGATCAGGAAGATCCAGTGCCACGAGGCGCTCTCGATGAGCGCGCCGCCGATGATCGGGCCGAAGATCGGGCCGAGGAGCATCGGGATGCCCAGCACAGCCATCACGCGACCGACCCGCTCCGGACCGGCGGCGCGGGTGAGGATCGTCATGCCGAGCGGCATGAGCATGCCGCCGCCGAGGCCCTGGAGGACGCGGAACAGGACCAGCAGCTCCAGCGAGGTCGCCGCGGCGCACAGCACGGAGCCGGCGGTGAACAGGGCGACGGCCAGCAGGTAGAGGCGCTTGGTGCCGAAGCGGTCGGCGGCCCAGCCGGTCAGCGGGATCACGCTGGCCAGGGCCAGGGTGTAGCCGGTCATCGTCCACGCGACCTCTGCGGCGGTGGCGTCGAACTCCTCCTGGAAGGTGTTGAGCGCGACGCTGACGACGGTGATGTCGAGGATCGACATGATGGCGCCGAGGACGACCACGCCGGCGACCATGAGGACGCCCCTGTCGAGCTTGTCGGATGGCTCCGGCTGGATCTCACCGGGCTGGATCTGGGTGTCAGTCACCCGGAAAGGCTATTGGTTGCATCCGACAACGACCCAATTGTTTTTGCGGTGTGCTGGGTCACGTCGAGGCCGTGCGCGAGGACCCGCCCAGGACCCGCCCGGGCCCGGCCCAGCCTCGGGCGAGCGTCGACGAGACGCACCCGGTACGCCGTCGCGCATCGCCCCTGGACCGGCGCGGCGCCGCCGGCCCCCGCGCCGGAAGGTTCGAGGCCAGGCGCTCGTCGCGCCGGGCCGCCCACGCCGAGGACGCTCGCCCGGAGCTCTCGGAACTCCGTGTCGGTGCGAGGCGTTAGCGTCCCTGTTAGCCGTCCTGCCGAGAGGTGCCTGCATGAGCGTCGTCCCGGTCACCGGTCCTGCCCGGCTGCTGGTGGGCCAGCCGCCCCGCGACGGCTCCGTGGAGTTCACCGACGACCGCCGCACGATCGTCATGCCGATCCGGGGGGCGCTCCCGGTCCTGGGCAAGGTGCGCGACCGCCCCGACGTGCACCCGTCGGTCGCCATGCTGGCGGGCGCCGCGCTGATGGGGCTGCAGCTCGTCGCCTCGGGCCGGTTCGCACCCGACGCCGAGGGGCGGCACTGGCAGGTCGCGGGGCTCGACGCCGACGACGAGCGCCGCATCGCCGAGCTGGCGCGCGCCCGGGCGTGGGACGGCTTCGACGAGGCGACCGCCGAGGGCATGGTGCGCGGGCTGCTCGACGCCGTGGTCGACACCATGCCGCGCACCTCCCCGGGGCGGTCGCGGCACCGCGCGCCGGCTCCGGTGGGCGGGGCCCCCGAGCCGCGCAGCCCCGACGACTTCAGCGACGAGCTCCGCCAGCGCATCGCCCGGATCCGGGCGCGCGGCCGCGACGACCGGCCGCACCTGGTGTCGATCTCGTTCCGGATCGAGGCCGACGAGGAGGAGCTCGTCGCCGGCGCGGTGCGCCTGGTGCTGCAGGTGCACGCGGTCGACAACGCCGCCCACGTCGCCGACGCGTCCGAGCTGTGGGCCGACTCCGGGCCCGACGCCGCGCACGGCTTCGGTGACCGCGCGCGCACCCACGCCGCGATCGCGCTGCGCTCGGCGGCCGACGCCTGGCCGGTCCTCGACCGGCTGCTCGACCTGCGCGTGCCCGACGAGATCACCCTCGACAGCGACGAGATCCTCTCGCTCCTCGACGGCGGCGCCGCTGCGCTCACCGAGTCCGGGCACCCGGTGATGTGGCCGAAGTACCTCGACCGCGAGGTCACCCACCGCGTCGAGCTGGGCCGGCGGACGGCGTCGTCGCCCCGGGAGGAGATGCTGCAGGACGGGCTGTTCGGGCCGCAGGCGCTCTTCGGGTTCGAGTGGCAGCTCTCGCTGCACGGCGAGGAGCTCACCCAGGAGGAGATGGATGAGCTGGCCCGCACGACCAGCCCGATCATCAAGCTCCGCGACAATTGGGTCGCCGTCGACTCGGCGGTGATCAAGCGTGCCCGCAAGCGGCTGATCCGCACGGTCACGCCGGTGCAGGCCCTCGCCGCGACCCTCACCGGCGTGGTGGACGTCGAGGACGCGCCCTACAAGGCCGTCGTCGGCGCCAGCCTGCTGAAGGTGCGCGACCGCGTCCGCGACGCCGGCTCGGGAGCGCTCGTCGAGGTGCCGGCCGCCCTGCAGGCCGACCTGCGCGACTACCAGCGCCGCGGGCTCTCCTGGCTCGCCGAGCTCACCTCGCTCGGGCTCGGCGGCTGCCTCGCCGACGACATGGGCCTCGGCAAGACCATCACGGTGATCGCGCTGCACCTCCATCGCGCGGCAGCCGGGGCCGGCGGGCCCACGCTGGTGGTCTGCCCGGCGTCGCTGCTCGGCAACTGGGAGGCGGAGATCCGCCGGTTCGCACCGGGGGTCGACGTACGCCGCCACCACGGGAGCGCCCGGGACCTCGACGGCGTGAGCGGCGGGTTCGTGCTCACCACCTACGGCACGATGCGCAACGACGCGGCGCTGCTGGCCGAGGTGCCGTGGGAGCTCGTCGTCGCCGACGAGGCGCAGCACATCAAGAACTCGCGGTCGGCCGCGGCCCGGGCGCTGCGCACGATCCCCGGCACGGCGCGCGTCGCGCTCACCGGCACCCCCGTCGAGAACGACCTCACCGAGCTCTGGTCGATCCTCGACTGGGCGATCCCCGGCCTGCTCGGCAGCCGCAACGCCTTCCGCAAGGTGTGGGCCGGGCCGATCGAGTCGGGGCTCGAGCCGACGAAGGCGCGCCAGTTCGCCGACCTCATCGGCCCCTTCCTGCTGCGACGGCGCAAGTCCGACCCCGGCGTCGCGCCGGAGCTGCCGCCCAAGACCGAGACCGACCACGTCCTCGGCCTGACCCGCGAGCAGGCGGTCCTCTACGAGACGCTCGTGCGGGACTCAATGCGCCGCATCGAGGAGGCCGACGAGGAGACCCGCCGCGGCCTGGTGCTCAAGCTGCTGACCGGGCTCAAGCAGATCTGCAACCACCCCGCTCACTTCCTGCGCCAGCCGGCGCCCAAGCTGCGCGGACGCTCGGAGAAGCTCGAGCTGCTCGACGAGCTGGTCGGCACCGTCATGGCCGAGGACGGCGCGGTCCTCGTCTTCACCCAGTACGTCGCGATGGCCGACCTGCTCGTCCGGCACCTCGCCGCGGCCGGCGTGCCGCACCAGCTGCTCCACGGCGGGACGCCGGTGCGCCAGCGCGACGCGATGGTGGCCCGCTTCCAGGCGGGCGACGTCCCGGTGTTCCTGCTCTCGCTCAAGGCCGGCGGCACGGGGCTGAACCTCACGCGGGCCGACCACGTCATCCACTTCGACCGCTGGTGGAACCCCGCCGTCGAGGACCAGGCCACCGACCGCGCCCACCGCATCGGCCAGACCCGGCCGGTGCAGGTGCACCGCTTCGTCACCCAGGGCACGATCGAGGAGCGCATCGCCGAGCTGCTCGCCCGCAAGCGCTCGCTCGCCGACGCGGTGCTGTCCACGGGCGAGGCGGCGTTCACCGAGCTGTCGGACGACGAGCTGCGCGACCTCGTGGAGCTGCGACGGTGAGCGCGTCGCCGAGGCCGGTCACCACCCACCCGCGGCTGCCCGCCCGCCGCGGTGGCGGCGCCGGCACGTGGTGGAGCAAGGCGGTGCTGCGGGCGGTCGAGGAGGCCGCCTTCAGCGTCGCCGACCTCCGCCGCGGTCGTACGCTCGCCCGCGCGGGCGCGGTCGGCTCGATCACCGTGTCCGAGGGCGGCGCCCTCGCGGCGGTCACCGACGGGCAGGACGCCTGGACCGTCGAGGTCACCGTCCCGGTGCTCGACGACGGGGACGCCGCGGCGTTCGTGGAGCTCGTCGCCGCCGAGTCCGGCCGCATCGGCGCGCTGCTCGCGGGACAGCTGCCGCACTCGCTCGTCGAGGCGGTGGAGGAGGCCGGCGTCGAGCTGCTGCCCTACGGCGGCGAGCTGGGGTCGGCGTGCACCTGCGACGCGTGGCTCGACCCGTGCCCGCACGCGCTGGCCGTGCTGACGCAGCTGGCGTGGCTGATCCAGGCCGACCCCTTCGTGCTCACCCACCTGCGCGGGCTGTCGCGCGACCGGGTGCTCCGCGACCTGCACGCGCTGACGTCGCCGCGCGACCCCGACCCGGGGTCGCCCGGGGACCAGCCGGCCCTCGACGACGAGGTCCTCGACGACCTCGTGGTGGCCGAGGACGCGGCCGTCCGTGCGGCGCGGCTGCTCGGCCGGGAGCGCCCGTTCGACGCCTGGTGAGCCGGCGCTCAGCGCGCCTCGGGGGCGGGGGCCGGGCGCGCGCCGAGCTCCTCGTCGAGGCGCAGCAGGCCGGGACCGTCCTCATTGATCATCCGCACGCGGCCGACGATCTCCTTGACCGTCGCCTCCTCCTCGATCTGCTCCTCGAGGAACCAGTTGAGCAGCGGGCGGGAGTCGAGGTCGCCCTCGGCCTCGGCGAGGCGGTAGAGCCCGCGGATGGACTCCGAGACCTTCTCCTCGTGCGCCAGGGCCGCCTCGAAGGCGTCGAGCACCGACGCGACCGGGACCTGCGGCGCCTCGACGGCGCCGATGCGCGGGTGGTTGTCGCGGTCGGCGACGTGGTCGATGAACCGGTGGGCGTGCAGCAGCTCCTCGTCGGCCTGGTGGCGGAACCACGTGGCGATGCCGGAGAGGTCCATCAGCTCAAGCTCGATCGCGAGCTGGCGGTAGACCAGCGACGCCTGGAACTCGAGCGTGATCTGCGCGTTGAAGGCCGTCTCGAGGGTGGCGCTGAGCTTCATGGCCGCACCCTAGCCGGTGCCGGTCGCGGCGGCCGCCGGGCGCAGCGCTCAGGCGAGACCGAGGGCGCCGTGCGCCATCTCCCGCAGCACGTCGTGCATCTGCGGGTCGGGGAGCCGGCCGCTGTGCGGCGTGGAGTTGAGCAGCCCGAAGAGCACGTGCGCCCGGGTGCGGGAGGCCTCCGGGCTGAGCGCGGGGTCGTGGCGCCGCACCTGGGTGGCCCAGACGTCGACGTACGCACGCTGGAGGGCGCGGACGCGCTCACGGGCCTGGTCGGGCAGGTTGCTCCAGTCGCGGTCCTGGACGACGATGAGCGCGCGGTGGTCGAGGGCGAACTCGATGTGCCACTCCACGAGCGCCTCGAGCGCCTCACGGGGGCTCGCGGCGCTCGCGACGCGCGAGCGGCCCTCGGCCAGGAGCGTCTCGCTGATGGTCACCAGCATCTCGGCGAGCATCGCGTCCTTGGACTCGAAGTGCTTGTAGAGCGCCGGTCCCGAGATGCCGCACGCCGAGCCGAGCTCGGCGACCGACACGCCGTGGAACCCGCGGGCGGCGAAGAGGTCCGCCGCGATGTCGAGGATCTGCTGGCGGCGGGGCGTCACGAGCTCGAGGTTAGTGCCTGCTAACCCGTCCCGTGGCGTGCGCGGGGCCGGGAGCGCCATGCCACGCTCCGGATCCTGCCTGACGGCGAGCGGAATCACACGTACCTCCCCTGTTGCGGTGCACCCAGTGGGCCGCACCCCCGCGGCGGCCCACTGATCCCTCCACGAGTCAGCGCACCTTCCCCGCTCAGGATTCTGGGTGAGGCCTCGGACAGGCGCAGTGGTGCCAGCACCACCTTCGGTCCTCGCGGCCGCGGTCGTGCCTGCTCTAGCGACGCAGGGGCGCGCGCGTGGCTACAGTGCGCGCATGTCGCAGATCCGCGTCGTCCTGGCCGAGGACGGTGACCTCCTCCGCGCCGGCGTGCTCGCGCTGCTCGAGGCCTACGACGACATCGACGTGGTCGCGACCGCGACGAGCCTGCCGGAGCTGGTCGCGGCGGTGGACGAGCACCGGCCCGACGTCGTGCTCACCGACATCCGCATGCCGCCCGACTTCACCGACGAGGGCATCCGCGCGGCGGGCGAGCTGCGGCGTACGCACCCGGGCATCGGAGTGGTCGCGCTCACGCAGTACTCCGACGTGGAGTACGCCCTCGACCTGGTGCGCGACGGCAGCGACGGTCGCGGCTACCTCCTCAAGGAGCGCGTCGCCGACGTCGACGAGCTCGTGGCGGCGCTGCGTTCCGTCGCGGCGGGTGGCTCGGTGATCGACCAGATCGTGGTCGACGCGCTGATGGCCACCGGCACCAGGCGTCACGACTCGCTCCTCGACCGCCTGACGGCGCGCGAGCTCGAGGTGCTGGGCATGGTGGCGCGGGGGATGACCAACGCCACGATCGCCGACGCGCTCGTGATCACCGACCGAGCCGTGGAGAAGCACATCGGCTCCATCCTGACCAAGCTCGACCTGCCGTCGGACGCACCGGTGCACCGCAGGGTCGCCGCCACCTTGGTCTTCCTCAGCGAGGCAGGCGTCGGCGGCGGGGTGTCGCCGCGCCGATGAGGGGGCTGCTGGCGGGTTGGTCGAGCCTGGACCCCGCCCTGTGCAGGCTGCTGCACATCAACCTGCTGGTGCTCACGGTGTCCACGGCGGCGCTCGGCGCGGCCTACGTCCTGGGGTTCGAGCACACCGCCGTGGAGATCGACCTCGCGGTGATGGTGGCCGCCCTCGCGATCCTGCTTGCGACCCCACCCCTGTGCCGCCGTCACGGCGCCGTCGCGGCGGTCGTCGGCCTCACCCTGGCCTCGCTGTTCTTCGCCGTCGGGGCCACGTGGGCGACGCCCGTCCTCACCCCGCTCACCGTTCTGGTGACGACGGTGCCGCTGCTGGTCGGCTTCCCGTACCTCAGCCGGCCCTGGATCGGCGCCCTCATGGTCGTGGCGGTCGTGGGCAGCGCCTCGGTCGCCGCCCTCGGCGAGTGGCGTCGTGTCGAGGCGGTCCACGAGCAGTGGTGGGTGAACGCCGTCGTGGTCGCGGCCTCCCTGCCGGCCGGCGTGGCCGTCGTGGTGTTCCTGGTCCGCGACGCCTACACGCGGCTGCGCGACCAGACCGACCAGCTCGCCGAGTCCCGCACCCGGATCGTGGAGGTCGCCGACGCCGCACGCCGCAGCCTCGAGCGCGACCTCCACGACGGCGCCCAGCAGCACCTGCTGACGATGAGCGTGACGACCGAGCGGGCGCGCAAGGAGCTGCTCGCCGGCCGGCACGAGGGCGCCGCGGCGCTGCTCGACCAGCTGGCCGCCGACACGCGGCAGGTGGTGCAGGAGCTGCGCGAGCTCGCCCGCGGCATCTACCCGCCGCTCCTCACCGAGCGCGGGCTCGTCGCGGCGCTGCAGTCCACCGCCCGCCGCTCCGCGGTGCCGGTCACGCTCGACGTCGCCGACTTCGAGCGGCCGAGCCGGCAGGTCGAGGCGGCGGCGTACTTCTGCATCCTCGAGGCGCTCACCAACGCCGCCAAGCACGCCGGCGCCAGCGAGGTGCTGGTGACCCTGCGCGGGCGGCCGCACCTGACCTTCAGCGTCTCCGACGACGGACGCGGCTTCGACCGCGCGCAGATCGGCGAGGGCGGCCTGCTCGGCATGGAGGCGCGGGTCGCGGCCGCGGGGGGCACGCTCACCCTCGAGACCGAGCCGGGCCACGGCACGGTGCTGCGCGGGGAGTTCCCGCCGCCCCCGCCCGGCCGATGGACACCGGAGGTTAACGATCGCTAACCTGAGCCGGTGCCCGAGCCCCTGAGCCCTCCCGCCGGTCCCACCGCGGGTCCCACCGCGGGTCCCGCGCCGACCATGCGCGAGCTCGTCGACGACCTGCGCGCCCGGCTGGCCCGGGTCCGCCAGGGCGGGTCGGAGAGCGCGCGCCGCAAGCACACCGACCGCGGCAAGCTGCTCGTGCGCGACCGCGTGGACCGGCTGCTCGACACCGGCAGCCCGTTCCTCGAGGTCGCGCCGCTCGCGGCGTACGGCATGTACGGCTCGGGCTCGGGCGACGACCACGCGGTCCCCTCCGCAGGTGTCGTCGCCGGCATCGGCCGTGTGTCGGGGCGCGAGTGCGTGATCGTCGCCAACGACGCCACCGTCAAGGGCGGCACGTACTACCCGATGACGGTCAAGAAGCACCTCCGCGCGCAGGCGATCGCCGCGGAGAACCACCTGCCCTGCATCTACCTCGTCGACTCCGGGGGCGCGTTCCTGCCGATGCAGGACGAGGTGTTCCCCGACCGCGAGCACTTCGGCCGGATCTTCTTCAACCAGGCGACCATGTCGGCGCGGGGGATCCCGCAGATCGCGAGCGTGATGGGCTCCTGCACCGCCGGCGGCGCCTACGTGCCGGCGATGTCGGACGAGACGGTGATCGTGCGCAACCAGGGCACGATCTTCCTCGGCGGGCCCCCGCTGGTGAAGGCCGCGACGGGCGAGGTCGTGACGGCCGAGGACCTCGGCGGCGGCGACGTGCACGCGCGGACCTCCGGCGTGGTCGACCACCTCGCCGAGGACGACGCCCACGCCCTCGCCATCGTCCGCTCGATCGTCGACACGCTCCCGGCCCGCACCGCGGTGCGCACGCCCGGCGCGGACGTCGAGGAGCCGCACGAGCCGCCGGAGTCGCTCTACGACGTCGTGCCGACCGACACCCGCACGCCCTACGACGTGCGCGAGGTCATCAGGCGGGTGGTCGACGGCAGCCGGTTCCACGAGTTCAAGAGGCTCTACGGCGACACGCTGGTGTGCGGCTTCGCCCGGATCTTCGGCCACGAGGTCGGCATCGTCGCCAACAACGGCATCCTGTTCAGCGAGTCGGCGCTCAAGGGCGCGCACTTCATCGAGCTGTGCAACCAGCGCGGCATCCCGCTGGTCTTCCTGCAGAACATCACCGGCTTCATGGTCGGGCGCGAGTACGAGAACAAGGGCATCGCCCGCGACGGCGCCAAGCTCGTCACGGCCGTCGCGTGCAGCGTCGTCCCCAAGTTCACCGTCGTCATCGGCGGCTCCTTCGGCGCGGGCAACTACGGCATGTGCGGGCGGGCCTACGACCCGCGCTTCCTGTGGATGTGGCCCAACGCGCGGATCTCGGTCATGGGCGGCGAGCAGGCGGCGTCCGTGCTGGCGACCGTGCGGACCGACCTCCAGGACGAGGCGGCGGTGGAGGCGTTCAAGGCCCCGATCCGCGAGCAGTACGAGACCCAGGGCTCGCCCTACTACGCCAGCGCCCGGCTGTGGGACGACGGCATCATCGACCCGGCCGACACCCGCCGCGTGCTCGGCATGGCGCTGGCCGCGACGTCGTACACCCCGATCCCCGAGCCGTCCTACGGCATCTTCAGGATGTGATGGCGCCCCCGTGACCACCTTCGACCCGACCATGCGCGTGCTGATCGCCAACCGCGGCGAGATCGCGATCCGCGTCGCGCGGACCTGCCGGCGGCTCGGCCTGCCGACGGTCGCCCTCTACACCGACCTCGACGCCGACGCCCCCCACGTCCGCGCGTGCGACGAGGCCGCCCACGTGCCGTCGTACCTCGACGTCGAGGCGGTCGTCGCCCGCGCTCGGGCGCACGGGTGCTGGGCGGTCCATCCCGGCTACGGCTTCCTCTCCGAGCGGGCGCCCTTCGCCCGCGCGCTGGCGGACGCCGGCATCACCCTGGTCGGGCCGTCGGCCGAGGTGATGGACGCCATGGGGCGCAAGGACGCCGCCCGCGAGGTCGCCGTGGCGGCCGGGGTGCCGGTCGTGCCGTCGTACGTGCTGGACGGACCGGACGCCACCGACCCGGCGCGATTCGCCTACCCGGTGCTGGTCAAGGCCGCCGCCGGCGGTGGCGGCAAGGGCATGCGGGTGGTTCGCTCGGTCGAGGAGTACGCCGAGGCCCTGGCCGCGGCGCGGCGCGAGGCCCGGTCCTTTTTCGGCGACGACACGATGCTGGTGGAGAAGTACGTCGAGTCCGGTCGCCACATCGAGGTGCAGGTCATGGGCGACGCCCACGGCACCGTCCTGCACTTCTTCGAGCGCGACTGCTCGACGCAGCGCCGCCACCAGAAGGTGCTCGAGGAGGCGCCGGCGCCCACGATCAGCGACGAGCAGCGGGCGGCGATCACCTCGGCAGCGGTCGCGCTGGCCCAGCAGTGCGGCTACACCGGCGCCGGCACCGTCGAGTTCCTCCTGGACGCCGCCACCGGCGAGTTCTACTTCCTCGAGATGAACACCCGCCTCCAGGTCGAGCACCCGGTCACCGAGGAGGTCGTCCGCGTCGACGGGTGGGGCGACGGCGGGCGCGTCGACCTCGTCGAGCTCCAGCTGCTCGTCGCGGCCGGCGAGCCGCTGCCGTTCGACCAGGACGCGATCTCGCTCGAGGGCCACGCGGTCGAGGCGCGCGTGTACGCCGAGGACTCCTTCTCCGGCTTCCTGCCGCAGGCCGGGCGCACGTCGATCGTGCGGTGGGGCGACGGCGCCCGCGTGCGGGTCGACCACGCGCTCGGGCCCGACCAGGAGGTGAGCACCTCCTACGACCCGATGCTCGGCAAGGTGATCTCATGGGCGCCGACGCGCGAGGAGGCCATCGACGAGCTCGCCGACGCCCTGGGTCGGACCGCGATCCTCGGCATCACCACCAACACCGGCTTCCTGCGCGCGCTGGTCGCGTCGCCGGAGTTCCGCGAGGCGACGATCGACACCGCCTGGCTGGACCGCCACGAGGTGCCGGCTCCCGACGGGCGTCTCGCGCGCGTGATCGGCGCCTGGACTCAGGTCCTCCTGGACACCTCCGGCGCGACCGGCCCGTGGCAGGCCGACGGATGGCGGATGGGTGCGGACCCGGCGCCCGACACGGTCGTGCTGGGCGACGACGTCGTCGTGGTCGACCGCCACCGCGGACGCGTGAGCCTCGACGGGCGCAGCCACGACGTCCGGATGGTGTCGGCAGCCGACCACACCGTGCACCTGCTCGTCGACGGTGTCGCCGAGCACGCCGTGCTGAACGTGCAGCGCGACGCCGTCGACATCGTCCACCGCGGGCAGCGCTGGGTGTGGGAGCGCCCCGACCCGTTCGGCGACCACGCCGCCGCCGGCGGCGACGGCACCCTGCTCGCACCCATGCCCGGCACCGTCCTCGCCGTCAACGTCTCCGCGGGTCAGCCGGTGGCCGAGGGTGAGACGCTGGGGGTGATGGAGGCGATGAAGATGGAGCTCGCGCTCAAGGCGCCCTTCGCCGGCACGGTGACCGCTGTCGGTGCGGCGCCGGGCGACCTGGTCAGGCTCGGCGCCGTGCTGTTCACCGTGGAGGCCTTCGATGACTGACCTGCCGATGACCGTCCGCGCCGACGGCCTTCCCGAGCGGGTCACGATCTACGAGGTCGGCCCCCGCGACGGCCTCCAGAACGAGCAGGCGGTCGTGCCCGTCGAGGTCAAGGCCGAGTTCGTCCGCCGGCTGCTGGCCGCGGGCCTCCCGGTCGTGGAGGCCACCAGCTTCGTGCACCCCCGGTGGGTCCCACAGCTCGCCGACGCCGCCGAGCTGATGGCTGCGCTGGGCGAGGAGGGCCGGCGCCTGCCGGTGCTGGTGCCCAACGAGCGTGGCCTCGACCGCGCCCTCGAGCTCGGCCTGCAGCACGTGGCGATCTTCGGCAGCGCGACCGAGACCTTCGCGACGAAGAATCTCAACCGCACCTTCGACGAGCAGTTCGCGATGTTCGAGCCCACCGTCGACCGCGCCCGCGCCGCCGGGATGGACGTCCGGGCGTACCTCTCGATGTGCTTCGGCGACCCCTGGGAGGGGGCGGTGCCGCTCGAGCAGGTCGTCACGGCCGGCACGCGGCTGCTCGACCTCGGCGCGAGCCGGCTCAGCCTCGGCGACACCATCGGCGTCGCGACCGCCGGGCACGTCAAGGCGCTGGTGGCGGCGTTCGCCGACGCGGGCGTCGGGGCCGACCGCCTGGCGATGCACTTCCACGACACCTACGGGCAGGCGCTGGCCAACACCTACGCCGCGCTCGAGGCCGGCATCACGACGTTCGACGCGAGCGCGGGCGGGCTCGGCGGGTGCCCGTACGCGAAGTCGGCCACCGGCAACCTCGCCACCGAGGACCTGGTGTGGATGCTCGACGGCCTCGGCATCGACCACGGCGTGGACCTGGCCGCCGTCGTCGCCACGAGCGCCTGGATGGCGCGCGAGCTGGGCCGGCCGAGCCCGAGCGCCGTCGTACGCGCGCTCGCCTCGGCCGGGTAGTCCACCGGCATGCGGTCGTTCCAGGGGACACCTGGCAGCCATTTCCCGGTGGACTACCCCGCTCGGGCACAATCAGCGCCATGAGCCGCGTCGTCCACCTCCACATCGGGGCCCCCAAGACCGGCACGACGTACCTCCAGGACCGGCTGATGCTCAACGCCGCCTCCCTCGGCCGGCACGGCGTCGCCGTCCCGGGCACGCGCACCGGCCGCACCGACGTGTTCCACTTCCGCGCCGCGCTCGACCTCCTCGACCAGGACTGGGGCGGCGCGCCCGGCCACGCCAAGGGCGCCTGGGACGCGATGGTCCGCAAGGTCGGCCGTGCCGACGGCAACGTGGTGATCAGCCACGAGATCCTCGCCGGGGCCAAGCCCGACAAGGTCGCCAAGGCGATGAACGACCTCGCCGGCGCGGAGGTGCACGTCGTCTACTCCGCGCGCGACCTCGGCCGGCAGCTCCCGGCGGCGTGGCAGGAGTCGATCAAGCAGGGCCGCAAGTGGCCCTTCCGCCGCTTCCTGACCAAGGTCGAGCGCGGGCAGACCTGGTTCTTCAACGCGATGGACCTGCCGACGGTCCTGTCGCGCTGGGGCGCCAAGCTGCCCCCCGAGCGCGTGCACGTCGTGACCGTGCCGCACGACCGCGGGCCCAACGGCGACGAGCTCTGGCTGCGCTTCTGCCGCGCCTTCCGCATCGACCCCGCCTGGGCGCCGCTCGACTCCGAGCGCGACAACCGCTCGCTCGGCATCGCGGAGACCTCGTTGCTGCGCAAGCTCAACCGGCGCCTCGAGCTCGGCGTGTGGCGCGACCCGGCGTACGACAACCTGATCCGCGAGATCCTCGCCCAGGAGGTGCTCGTGTCCCGCGACGCCGTTCCCGTCCGGCTGCCTCCCGACCGCTACGACTTCGCCGAGCACCAGGCCGGCCTCTGGATCGACTGGATCAAGGGGAGCGGGGTGGACGTCGTCGGCGACGTCGAGGACCTGCGACCGCGCCGGCCGGCGGAGGGGGACTCCTGGAAGGACCCCGACCACGTGCGCGCCAAGCTCGAGCTCGGCGCTGCGCTCGACGCCCTCACTGTCATGACCCAGGAGGCCGCGAACCGCACCACGAGCGACACCGTGGGCGCCCGCCTCCGCGACACCGCGCGCCGGCTGCGGGTCCGGTGACCGCCGCCGGCTCGACGGCTCGCGCGCACGGCTGGGTCGCCCACCTCCGCGACGGAGGTACGACGCCGTGGCTGGCGTGGGCCGACGACGGCGGGTCCGCCGCGTCGGTCCGCGCGCTGCCGGGGGCCCAGCAGCTCGAGCTGTTGCGCCGGCTGAACCTCGCCGTCGCGTCGGGCGCGGGCCGGAGCGGCGCCCGCGGGCGCGACCACGCGCGGCTCGCGGACCGCGTCCTGACGGCGTCGGCCGCCGGCCGCGGCAAGGCCGACCTCCCCCTCCTCGGGCTGCCCGCCTCCTCCTTCGGCCCGCGGCCGGTCGACCCGGCGGGCGTGAGCGCCCACGAGCTCTTGCGGGTGGCGAGCGCCGTGCTGGCCGACGACCTCGTCGAGCTGGGCGCCGACCCGGTGCGCCGGACCTGGGCGAAGCCGTGGCGTCGCCGCTTCCGCCTCGTCGGCGACCCCCTCGTGACCACCGCGGCACGCGAGCACCTGCTCGGGCGCGGTCGCCCCGAAGGCGGGCCGCGGCCGTTCGTCGTCGCCGTCGGTGCGCCGCTGGACGTCCTGCTCGCGCACACCTGGACCCAGCGCTGCTTCGAGCACGGCAGCAGGCCCTGGGAGGACTGGCTGCGCTTCTGGCGCCAGCGCGACCAGCTGCCCGCCCGCGTCGACCTCGGCGACTCCGTACGCCGCTGGAACGGTCGGCGCCCGTTCGTCCGGGTCGTCACCGACCTCGACCAGCTGCCGCGGCACCTCGGCGTGCGGCACCTGCCGGAGGTCCGGGTGCCGGGGGCCGACCAGGCCGAGCTGGCGCGCCGGATCGCCGCCGTCGTCGGCCTGCGCGCGCCCGCGTCCGAGCGTCCCGCGCTGATGCGGACGCTCCAGCGACGGATCCCCGACAGCGGCGTCGCGCCGGTCGGCGTACCCGCCCGGGAGCGTGCGTGGGTCGCGTCGTCCGCGGCACGCATGACCCGCGAGCTGACCCGCGCTGGCTACCCTGTCGTCGGCGACCTCGCCGACCTCGCCCCCCGCTCCGCGCCCGCCGCAGCGACCGGCGCCGACGACGAGCAGGTGCTGGAGCTGGCGATCAGGATGATCGTGGACCCGGCGTGGCGACGGACGCGGGCGACGACGAGGGAGGTGGAGCGGTGAGCAGGCGGGTGCTGCTGCACGTGGGCTGCCCGAAGACCGGCACGTCGTACCTCCAGGACGTCCTCTTCCGCAACCAGGCGACGCTCCGCGAGCACGACATCCTCTACCCCGCCGAGCGGTTCGACGCGCACTTCCTGGCCGCGCTCGACCTGATGACGCTCCCGTGGGGCGGCATCGAGACCGAGGCGGTCGGTGCCTGGGACCACCTCGCCGAGCAGGTCCGGGACTGGCCCGGCACCTCGATCGTCAGCCATGAGATCTTCGCCCGCGCGACGCCGACGCAGGTCGAGCGCGCGCTCGCGTCGCTCGGTGACGCCGAGGTCCACCTCGTGCTGTCGGCGCGCGACCTCGTGCGGCAGGTCCCGGCGGAGTGGCAGGAGAACGTCAAGCACCGCAGCCACATCACCTACGCGGCGTTCCTCCGCACGATCCGCGACCCCGGGCGCGACTCGCGGATCGGCTCGTGGTTCTGGGCGGTCCAGGAGGTCCCCGACATCCTCGAGCGGTGGGGCGCGTCCCTGCCCCCCGAGCAGGTGCACCTCGTGACGCTGCCGCCGCCCGGCTCCGACCGCGGCGAGCTGTGGCGGCGGTTCTCGCGGACCTTCGGCCTCGACGGCCTGCCGCTCGACCTCACCGCGGAGCGCGAGAACCCCTCCCTCGGCGTGCCGGAGACCTCGCTGCTGCGCACCATCAACGAGCGGGTCACCTCGATCATCGCGCCGCCGGACTACCGTCCGCTGGTCCGCGAGACGCTCGCGCACCAGACCCTGTCGCGCAGCGTGGCGTCGGCACGGCTGGGCCTCTCGCCCGACGACCACGCCTGGGCGCGCGAGCTGTCGCGCAGCTGGATCGACGCCCTCGCGGGGCGGGGGTACGACGTCGTCGGCTCGCTCGACGACCTGCTCGGTCCCGACCCGGGGACGTTCACCGACCCCGACTCCGTGCCGGCCGACGAGCTGCTGCCCCCGGCGCTCGACGCGATCAGCGCCCTGCTGGTGGAGGGCGCGCGGCTGCGCGCCGTCGAGGAGCGGCTGCACGAGGAGCTGCGGGAGGCGCGCGAGGAGCGCGACCGGGCGCTGATGACGACGACCCACCGGGTCAAGCGCAAGATCGTCACCACGCTCGAGGACAGCCCGGCCGGGCGGGGCACGCTCGACGCCTACCGGCGGATCAAGCGCCGGAGCTAGCGGCGGCTCAGCGCTTGCGCGGCAGGAGCTCGCGGTCGGCGTAGCGGCCGATCTTCCAGGTGGCGTAGCCGTCGGCGCCCATGCCCACGACGCCGCCGATCACCGGCACCCGGCGACCCACCGTCGTCGCGAACCGCTTGCCGGCGACGCGGGCGATGATGTCGGTCGCGACGACGGCCGAGATCGTGCCGTCGATCGTCGGGTCGTGCGCCGGAGCCGTCGCCAGCGCCATCGGCGTGCCGGCCAGCTTCTTCCTCTTCACGAGGGCGGTGACCTGGTCCTCGCCGAGCAGCAGGGCGAGGATCGCGTTGCGCACGCGCGGGTCGGAGAGGTCGTGGCCGCGCAGGTGCGCGATGCCCGCGACCATCCGGCACTGGATGAGGGCCAGGCCCGTGACGTTCGCCGGGATGGTGACCGCCATCGTCACCAGGCCGCCGATGTTCGTGGCGAACCCCTGGGCGCCGGCGATGCGCACGTTGTTCTCGATGACCTCGTGGATCGCGCGGTCGACGTCGCCCCGCTGCTCGGCGAGCTGCTTGTCGGCGGCCACCGCCGCGGGAGCGAGCGGCCCCACGCCGTCGATCGCGCGGTTGAGCGCCTCGCGCACGAAGCCGCTGGTCAGCCCCGGAGCCAGCTCCTGGATCCTCGGCGCCAGCTGGCGCCCGACGGTGTGCTTCAAGCCCATGCGGCGATCGTACGGTCGGTGCCGTAGCCACGCCTAGCGAGGCGGCAGCGCCGCGCTCGGTGCCACGGGCGCGCCGGCCCGCCGGGGCGTTCGGTAGCGTGCGAAGCGTGCCGACCGCCCCCGCTCCGACGCCGTGGGCCTTCCCGGAGCACGCGACGTGGGACCCCGAGGACGACCTCGTCGCGCTCGGTGCCGACCTCGAGCCCGGCACGCTGGTGACGGCATACTCCCTCGGCCTTTTCCCGATGCCGGTCACGCTGGACGGCGAGGAGCACCTCGGCTGGTTCTCCCCGGTCGAGCGGGGGGTGCTGCCGCTCGACGGGCTCCGGGTGTCCCGCTCGCTGCGGCGCTCGCTGCGCGACTTCGAGATCCGGGTGGACACCGCCTTCGACGAGGTGGTGTCGCGGTGCGGCAGCCCGGACCGTCCCGACGGCTGGATCACCTCGGACTTCGAGCACGCCTACGGTCGCCTGCACCGGCTGGGGTGGGCGCACTCGGTCGAGACCTGGCGCGACGGGCGGCTCGTGGGCGGGCTCTACGGGGTGAGCATCGGCGGGCTGTTCGCGGGGGAGTCGATGTTCCACCGCGAGCGGGACGCCTCGAAGGTCGCCCTCGTCGCGCTGGTCGACCTGCTCCGCGACGAGCACGCCGACCAGCGGGTGCTCGACGTGCAGTGGCAGACACCCCACCTGGCGTCGCTCGGCGTCGTGCGCCGCCCGCGCGCCGAGTACCTCGAGCAGCTCGAACGGGCCCTGCGGGTGCCACTGCCGGCGGCCTTCCGGTTGGACGGTTGACCGACGTCGCGGGAGGCTGGGCCCCACCACGAGCGGCGACCCCGCCGCACGTCGGGGCCGACACGAGGGGGAAGCCCATGCACATCCGTACCCGCCTGACCCTGGCCGGCGCCGCGGTGCTGGTCGGCACCGTGACCGCGGCCTGTGGCGGCGGGGGCGGCGGCGCCCCCACCGACGCGAGCGAGAAGGGCTTCCGCGCGGCGGCCAACAGCCTGTGGGCCGACCTCGCGCCCGAGGACATGAGCGCGCCCGAGGCGCCCAGCGACGAGGAGATGGCGCGGGTGGTCGAGGACTGGGGCAACGAGATGGAGGAGGTCGGCACGCCCGAGGGCATCCCCGACGACGCGCGCAAGGGCTTCGAGGCCGTCGTCGACCAGGCCAAGGACGTCGACGCGGCCGACTTCTCCGCCGAGAGCCTCGAGGAGCTCGGCCGCGGCGGCGCCGACGCCTCCGAGGAGGTCCGGCAGCAGGCCGAGGCGTTCGCCGACTACCTCACCGAGACCTGCGGCAACCCGCTCGACGACATCGAGATGCCCGAGCTGGAGGCGCCCGGGACCACCGGGTGACCGCGTGCCGGTGCGCGGCCACCCGACGTGCACCGGCTCGTCGGCGCACCGACACCCGCCCATCAGGCGTGACGGTGCATCATGGGAACCGCGGCGGAAGGAGGGTGCACGATGGCGATCACACGCGCCGGCAAGATCTGCTCGTTCTGCGGTGAGCCCGGTGGTCCCGGCACCGACCTGCCCCTGATCGGCGGGCTCGGCGCCCAGGTGTGCGCCCGGTGCGTCGACGACTTCCACGCCACCCTCCACGACGAGCAGCGGCTCGCGGCCGCCCGCGGCGCGTCCCCGTGGGACACGATGGACGAGGCCGAGCTCGTCGCGACGCTCCCGATGATCCTGGCCTCCGCCGAGCAGAACACCGCCTTCGCCCGCGAGTGGGTCGACCTGCTGCGCAGCCGCAACGTCTCCTGGGCGCAGATCGGCCGCGCCCTGGGCGTCTCGCGCCAGGCGGCGTGGGAGCGGTTCGCCCGCAAGGGCGACCGGACGGCGAGCGCGTGAGACGATCGACCCGTCGTCAGGCTAGTCTTGACGCACGGGGTGCGGGCCGGATCTCCACGGGGGTGGGTCCGGCCGGCACCTCGCCTGCCTCGTCGGCGGCGACGCCCGCCCCCAGCCGCGCTACTTGAGCAGCCTCGACATCCGCCGGTCCGCCAGCGGCTTGCCGCCGGTCTGGCACGTCGCGCAGTACTGCAGGCTCGAGTCGGCGAACGACACCTCGCGCACCACGTCACCGCACACCGGACAGGTCTGGCCGGTCCGGCCGTGGACCGCGAGGTTGCTCTTCTTCTCCCCCTTGAGCTCGCTCGCCGCGAGCCCGCTCGAGCGCTGCACGGCCTCGCCCAGCGTGCCGCGGATGGCGTCGTACAGCGTCTGCAGCTCGGCCTCGTCGAGGCTGTTGGCGGGCTTGAACGGCGACATGCGCGCGGCGTGCAGGATCTCGTCGGAGTAGGCGTTGCCGATGCCGGCGATGATCGACTGCATCCGCATCACGCCCTTGATCTGCTTGCGCCCCTCGGACTCGAGGATCCGGCGCAGCGCCTCGAGGGTGAAGTCGTCGGACAGCGGGTCGGGGCCCAGCCGGGCGATGCCCTCCACCTCGCGCGGGTCGCGGACGAGGTAGATCGCGAGGCCCTTCCGGGTGCCGGCCTCGGTGACGTCGAGGCCCGGCTGCGCCTCGAGGTCCGGGTCGTCGATGACGATGCGGGCGGCGAGCGGGTTCTTGGCGTTCGGCCGCGCGGGCAGGGCAGGCACCTCGTCGCGCCAGCGGATCCAGCCGGCGCGGGCGAGGTGGATCACCAGGTGCACGCCGCTGGCGTCGATGTCGAGGAACTTGCCGTGCCGCTCCACGCCGTCCACGAGCGTGCCGTGCAGCGCCTGCAGGGGCGGGTCGAACGTCTTGAGCGCGCTGAAGGCGGTCAGGTCGACGCGGCTGATCGCCCGGCCGACCAGGCGGCCGCGCAGGTCCTGGACGAGGGCTTCGACCTCGGGCAGCTCGGGCACGACCCGAGTCTAGGCAAGGCGCTGTGCCCCGGGTCACAATGGCGCATGGCGCAGCGTCAGCTTCCTCGCACGGGGGCGGTCTTCCTCGACCCCCGCGGGCAGGACCGCTCGCTGCGCGTCACGTGGCACCAGGAGTCGCAGCTCGTGGTGCTCTCCCTGTGGCGCGACAACGTCTGCGCGGGGACGTTCCGCCTCTCGGCCGACGAGGTCCCCGACCTGATCGCCCTGCTGCGCCGCGGCCTCGACGAGGCGTACGACGCGGCGCGGGAGCGGGTCGAGCGGGTCGACGGCGCGCCTCGCGCGGGCTGACGAGGGCCGCCCCTGCCGTACGGTGCCGCCGCCGGGCGCCCTTTCGAATCCCCCGCTTAAGCGGGGGATTGCGAACTTCTCGTGGTCTGCATGCCCCCTGAAGTTCGCACATCCCCGCTTAGGCGGGGGAACAGGAGGCGGGAGTGACGTGGGCAAACCCGCGACTCGCGGAGTATCGGCGAATCTAGGGCCGCGCCTAGAGACGCGAATAAGGTGCGATCGTGGACCCGATCCGGAACCCGTACGCCCCGGGCGCGGGGCAGCGGCCGCCCGAGCTGGCCGGTCGTGACGAGCAGCTCGCCGCCTTCGAGGTGGTCCTCGAGCGGGTCGCGAGGGGCCGCCCTGAGCGCAGCCTGGTGCTGACCGGGCTGCGCGGGGTGGGCAAGACGGTCCTCCTCAACGCGCTGCGCGGCGCCGCCGTACGCAAGGGGTGGGGCACCGGCAAGCTCGAGGCGCGCCCGGGCCAGGGCCTGCGACGGCCGCTGAGCAGCGCGCTGCACCAGGCCGTGCGGGAGCTCGGGCACCGCGACGAGGAGTCGGTCGACCACGTGCTCGGCGTTCTCAAGTCCTTCGCCCACCGAGACGCCGGGACCGGGGCGCGGCTGAAGGACCAGTGGAGCCCGGGCATCGACGCGCCGGCCGTGCGCGGTCGTGCCGACTCCGGGGACGTCGAGATCGACCTCGTCGAGCTCCTCGCGGACGTCGGCGGGCTGGCCGCCGACGTCGGCAAGGGCGTCGCCGTCTTCATCGACGAGATGCAGGACCTCGGCGTCGACGACGTCTCGGCGCTGTGCGCCGCCTGCCACGAGCTCAGCCAGTCCGGTCTGCCGGTGATCGTGGTGGGGGCGGGACTGCCGCACCTGCCGGCTGTCCTGAGCGCGAGCAAGTCCTACAGCGAGCGGCTCTTCCGCTACCAGCGCATCGACCGGCTCGGCCGCGACGCCGCCGACCGGGCGCTCGAGGCGCCGGCCGCCGAGGAGGACGCGGCCTTCGAGCCCGACGCCCTGGCAGCGATGTACGACGCGACCGGCGGCTACCCGTACTTCATCCAGGCCTACGGCAAGGCGGTGTGGGACCTCGCGCCCCGCTCGCCGATCACCGCCGCGGACGTCGCGGTCGCGGCACCGGAGGCGGAGTCGGAGCTCGCCGTCGGCTTCTTCGGCTCGCGCTACGAGCGGGCGACCCCCGGGGAGCGGGACTACCTCATGGCGATGGCCGACGTGGCCGCCGCTGGGGCCGCCGACGCCGGCGTCGAGGGCGACGCCGTGCTGAGCGCCGACGTCGCCGCGGCGCTGGGCAAGAAGCCGCAGTCGCTGTCGCCGGCGCGCGACTCCCTGCTCAAGAAGGGGCTCGTCTACTCGGGCGAGCGCGGCCGGATCGCGTTCACCGTCCCCCACTTCGGCCGCTACCTGCGCGAGCGGGGCTGACCCCCGCTCCTTGAGCGGTGCGTGAGGCAGGTTCTGCCGCCCGGAAACGTGTCTCACGCACCGCTGGGCCCGGGGCCGGCAGGCGCCCAGCCTCCCGAGCGGTGCGTGAGGCAGGTTCTGCCGCCCGGAAACGTGTCTCACGCACCGCTGGCGGGGGTGGGATGGTCGCCCGCTCCCCGAGCGGTGCGTGAGGCAGGTTCTGCCGCCCGGAAACGTGTCTCACGCACCGCTGGGCCCGGGGTCGGCAGGGACGCCGCTCCCCAACCGGTGCGTGAGGCAGGTTCTGCCGCCCGAAAAGGTGCCTCACGCACCGCTGCGGCTGCGGCTGCGGCTACCGCTGCGGCTACGGCTACCGCTACCGCTGCGGCGGGGTGCGGAACGACCGCGGCAGCTCCTCGAGCAGCCGGAGGTAGAGCTCGGAGGCGGTGGGGTACGACGCCACGGCGTGCCGCAGGACGTGCACGGGGACCCCGCCAGTGATCGCCACGGTCGCGGCGTGCAGCAGCTCGCCGGCTGCCGGACCCACGAAGGTGGCGCCGAGCAGCAGGTGGGTCCGCGCGTCGACGACCAGCTGGGCGTGGCCGGTGACGTGGTCGCGCAGCAAGCCGGTCCCGGCGACCGCTGAGCTCGGCACCCGCGAGACCGCGACGTCGTACGCCGCCTCCCGGGCCTCGGCCTCGGTCATCCCGACGCTCGCGACCTCGGGCTCGGTGAAGACGACCTGCGGCACCGGCGCCTCCCGGTCCGGCTCCCACGCCGCGCCGCCGGCCGCCGCAGCGGCGATGCGGGCGCCGACCACGCGTGCCTGGTGCTTGCCCCAGTGGGTCAGCGGCGCCCCGCCGCTCGCGTCGCCGACGGCGTGCAGCCACTCCGGCATCCGGCCGCCCGTGACGTCGTCGGGGGTCAGGCCGATCGCGTCGAGGCCGACGTCGTCGAGCCGGGGGGACCGCCCGGTCGCCAGCAGCACCTCGTCGACCTCGAGCCGGCCGCTCGAGGTGTCGAGGGTGACGGGGCCGCCGTGGATGCGCCCGGTCGCGGTGGCCGCGGCGTCCGGGCGGTGCACCGACTCGACCGTGGTGTCGAGCCGGACGTCGACCCCGCGCTCCCGCAGCCCCTCGAGCACCGCCTCGCCCGCGAAGGGCTCGGTCCGGCCGAGCAGTCGGCCGCCGCGCACGAGCAGCGTGACCGAGGACCCGAGGGCCGTCATCCAGGCCGCCGCCTCGCAGGCGACCACGCCGCCGCCGACGATCGCGAGGCGGCCGGGCACCTCCACCACGCCCGTCGCGTCGCGCGAGTCCCAGGGCAGCGCGGCGGCGTACGGCTCCGGCACGTGCGGCGAGCTGCCCGTGGCGATGACGACCGCCTGCCGGGCGCGGACCAGCCGGTCGCCCTCGGGGGAGGAGACGCGGACCTCCTTCTCGCCGACGAGGCGGCCGGCGCCGCGCAGCACCGCGAGCCCGGCGCCCTCGGCCCACGAGACCTGGCCCGCGTCGTCGTAGTGCGAGACCCAGTAGTCGCGCCGCTCCAGCAGCTCGCGGGGCGAGACGTGGGCGGTGGAGACGCCGCTGAGGTCGGCGGACGCGTCGGCGACGGCGACCGGCCGGAGCAGCGCCTTGCTGGGCATGCAGGCCCAGTAGCTGCACTCACCGCCCAGCAGCTCGTGCTCGACGATCGCCGCGGTCATGCCGGTGCCCTCCACCGCGTACTGGGCGGCGTTCTCCCCGGCCGGTCCACCGCCGATGACGACGACGTCGTACTCCACTGCGTCCATGGCGGTGAGACTACGGGCGCCGTCGTGCGGGTCGCTTGAGCGCGGCGAATAGACTCCTCCGCGAGGGGAGTACCCCACCAACCTCCGTCGGTCACTACGGCGCCCCCGCGGGCGCCCCGGCGGGGACCGGCTCCGGCCGGTGGGGGAGACCTCAGGAGATCGATCCTGAGGAGACCCATGTCGTCCATCGCGTCCCCCACGCTGTGGTTCGCCACCATCGCGGTGGTGCTCGCCCTGCTCGCCGTCGACTTCGTCGCCACCCGGCGACCGCACGAGGTCTCGATGAGGGAGGCCATCGGCTGGTCGGCGTTCTACGTCGCGCTGCCGCTCGCCTTCGGCCTCTACGTCTGGAGCGCCCACGGCGGTGACCGCGGGCTGGAGTACTACACCGGCTACCTCATCGAGAAGACGTTGAGCGTCGACAACCTGTTCGTCTTCATGCTGCTGCTCGCGGCGTTCGCGGTGCCGGAGGTGCTCAAGCAGCGGGTGCTGCTCTACGGCATCATCGGCGCGCTGGTGCTCCGCGGCGTCTTCATCGCGCTGGGCGCGGCCGCGCTCTCCGCCTTCGACTGGGTGTTCCTCGTCTTCGGCGCGATCCTGCTCGTCACGGGCGTGAAGATGCTGCGCGACGCGGTGCGTGGCGAGGAGCACCAGGTCGAGGTGTCGGAGATGCGCACGGTGCGGCTGATGCGTCGCATCATGCCGGTCACCGACGAGTACGACGGCCCGCGCCTGACGGTCGTGCGCGACGGGGTGCGCGCGCTGACGCCCTTCGCGCTCGTGACCGTCGCCGTGCTCGCCACCGACGTCGTCTTCGCCGTCGACTCCGTGCCGGCCGTCTACGGCATCACCGGCGACCCCTACCTGGTCTTCGTGACCAACGCCTTCGCGCTCCTCGGCCTGCGCGCGCTCTACTTCGTGCTCGAGGGTGCGCTGTCCGCCCTCGTCCACCTCGGCTACGGCCTGGCCGCGATCCTCGGCTTCATCGGCGCGAAGCTGGTGCTGCACTGGGCACACCTGGTGTGGCCGTCGGTGCCCGACGTGCCGACCCTGGCCTCGCTGTTCGTCATCGTCGGCATCCTCGCCGTCACCGTCGTCAGCAGCCTCGTCGCCTCGAGGCGAGGCCGGGCAGCCGACGTCGACCCGCGCGAGGACCAGGACGAGGACCGCGACGAGGTCGCAGTGCGCTGACGCGAGGCAAGGCGTCGGAGGACCCCGCGAGGCGGGCGGACGGCGGTGGCGTGGCGCGCCCCCGGGCAGGCGTCACTCGGCTGCCAGCATGGTGGCACCGAGCCCCACCATCATGGTCCCGCCGGCGGCGCCGAGCGCGTCGAGCCGACCCGGCCGGCGCGCGAACCAGTCGCGGGCGGTTCCCGCTGCGACCGCCCAGACGCTGTCGGAGGCGGCCGCCAGCACGCCGAAGACCAGCCCGAGCAGCATCGTCTGGAGCGCCACCGGGCCACCCGGGTCGGTGAACTGCGGCAGGAAGGCGACGAAGAACACCAGGGTCTTGGGGTTCGTGGCGCCCACGGTGAAGCCGATGCGCACCGGGTGGCCACGTCGCACCGGCGCCGCCTCGGCCATCGCCAGACGGGCGTCGGCGCGGTGGCGGATCGCCTGGACGCCCAGCCAGATGACGTACGCCGCCCCGGCGAGCTTGATCACCGTGTACGCCGTCGCGCTGGCGGCGACGACGGCGCCGAGCCCGACCGCCACCAGGCCGACCTGCGCCGTCACGCCGAGGGCGTTGCCCACCACCGACAGGAGCGCCTCACGCCGCCCGACGGTCAGTGCGCGGCCGATGGTGAAGAGCAGGCTCGGTCCGGGCACCTGGATGAACAGGATCGACGCGACGAGGAACGCGACCCACTGGCTCGAGGACGGCATGGCCCCAGTGTGGGGCCAGGCGGGTCCCGCTGTCGCGTGGGTTCGGCAGCGGCAGCGCTCGACCCGCCAGGTCCCGATCGAGCGCCAGGAGGTCCCGCCGTGGGAGGCGCACTGGCTGCCGGGGTTCCGTCGACGGCACTGGCTGAACGGGCGCGGACGCGGCACTCTGGTCCCATGACTGCTGGACGTCAGGGCATCGACCCCGAGGTGGCCCCCTCCGGCCCGGGGTGCGTGGAGTGCGAGGAGGCGGGCGGCTGGTGGGTGCACCTGCGCCGCTGCGCCGCGTGCGGGCACGTCGGCTGCTGCGACACCAGCCCGTCCCAGCACGCCACGGCCCACTTCGAGGCGACGGGGCACCCGGTGATGCAGAGCTTCGAGCCGGGTGAGGACTGGTTCTGGGACTTCACCCGGTCGGTGGGGGTGACCGGTCCGCGCCTGGCCGACCCCCAGAGCCGGCCGGAGGAGCAGCCGGTGCCGGGACCGGCCGGCCGGGTGCCCGAGGACTGGCAGGACCACATCCACTGAGCAGGGCCGCGGCGCCGGCCCGTCCAGCGGCCGGTCGCACGGCCGGTGCGGGCGAGCGTGGCATGCTCGACCCATGCGTCGTACGCCGCGCATCCGCCGGCCCCGCGAGCCCGCCTCCCGGCCGCAGGTCGTCGCCCACCGCGGCAGCAGCCACGAGAGCGCCGAGCACACGCTCGGGGCCTACGTCAGGGCGCTCGACGAGGGTGCGGAGGCGCTCGAATGCGACGTCAGGCTGACCGCCGACGGGCACCTCGTGTGCGTCCACGACCGTGACCTCCGGCGCACGGCCGCCACCCACGGGGTCGTGTCCACGATGAACCTCGCCGAGCTCGACGAGCTGGACTTCGCGTCGTGGAAGAACCCGTGGGCCGACCTCGACGACGAGGCGCCGGACCGCGACCCGGAGGAGGGCAGGGTCCTGACCCTGCGCAGGCTGATGGAGATGGTGGCCGACTACGACCGGCGCGTCGAGCTGGCGATCGAGACCAAGCACCCGACCCGGTACAGCGGGCTCGTCGAGCGGCGCGTCGTGGAGACGCTCGGCGACCTCGGCTGGGACCGGGCGGGGTCGCCGGCGCGGGTGATGAGCTTCTCCTTGAACGCCGTCAACCGCGTGCGGCGGATGGCGCCGGACCTCGACGTGGTGATGCTGGTCGAGCGGGCGCACCTGTGGCCGGTGCTGCGGCCGGTGGTCGGCGAGGACTGGATCATCGGCCCCGGGGTCCGCGAGCTGCGCGCGCACCCCGGGCTGGGTCGTCACCTGGTCAGGGCGGGCCGGGAGATCCACGTGTGGACGGTCAACACCCCCGAGGACCTCGACCTCTGCCTCGACCTCGGGGTCACGGCGGTCATCACCGACCGGCCGGCGTACGTCCTGGGGCTCCTGGACGGGTAGGCCGGCGACCACTCACCGGGGCGCGCACCGGTGCCTCGTGCCCGACTAGGGTTCGGGGCATGGCCAAGAAGTCCCGTCGTCACCAGCCCGCTGCCGTCGCCCCGGGGGAGGTGGGCCCTCGCCAGCCCTGCCCCTGCGGGTCGGGGAAGCGCTACAAGGCCTGCCACGGGGCAGCCGGCGGTGCCGCGCCGACGTTCGTGGCCCGGCCGTTCGAGGGGATGCCCAGCGAGTGCGACGTCATCGCGCTGCGCGAGCTGGTTCCGGCCGCCACGGCTCCGCTGACCCTCGCGGAGGGCGACCGCACCGTGCGCCTCGCCACGCTGCTCCCCGGCGCCGCGCCGGCGATGGTGCGCGAGTCCGGCGACATCTGGCTCGGCCTGCAGGTGCAGCACTCCTACGGCAACCCGGCACGCGACCTCGGCGCGGTCCTCGAGGCGGCGCTGGCCACCGACGAGCCGGGCGTCGTCGGGCTGCTGAGCGCTCCGGGGGAGGGGCCGAGCATCCAGGACCTCGTCGTCGGCAGCGACCTCGAGATCACCGTCCACGAGGGCTTCGAGTACTGGATCGACGACATCCCCGAGCGCGACGCCGCCATGGAGGCCGCTCTCGAGCAGGCCAACGGCGGCGTGATGCCGACCAGCCGGCTGGCGTCGGTCGAGGCGGCGTACTGGACCAACGTCGGGACGAAGGAGCACCTGCGCTGGGTCATGCCGCACCCCGAGGACCAGCTGCTCGACGCCCTCGCCCGCCTCCACGCGGCCGGCCAGGACTCCATCGCGGAGGGCTCGCGCCTCGTCGGGATGTTCCGCGCCCACGGCCTGCTCGCCCCGGTCTGGGACCTGCCCGTCGGGACCGGCGCGGAGGTGCTGGAGGAGCCGGCCGCGAGGTTCGCCGCGGACCTCCAGGAGGCGCTGGAGGGCGGCGAGCTCGACGCGGCTGAGCGCTCCGCCCGCGCCGGTCTGGCGAACCGTCAGGTGACCATCCGCTGAGGTCCGCGCTCGTGTGGCCGAGGTCTCGAACAGACCTGGGACAATGGTTGTGCGGGCGCTGACCGGCGGAGTAGATTCGACCAGGCCCGGTCGTTGTCGTTTCCCCCGTCGACAACGGCCGGGCTCTCACGTGCAGGGGCGCCGCGAGGCCTCGTCCGGCTGCGATCAGTCGTCGTCGCGCGGCGGCTTCACCCGCCAGGCCTCGAGGTTCGTGAAGCCCTTCGCCGAGACGCGGCGGACGCGGCGCCAGCGCCACGGGGAGCCCTCCGCGCGCGCGTCCTCGTCGTCGCCGGCGAGCGCCTCGTGCACGCCTGCGTCGACCAGGACCGTGCCCGGTCGGGCTGCGGAGGTCAGCCGGGAGGCGGCGTTGACCGTGGAGCCGAACACGTCGCCGAGGCGGCGTACGACCGCGCCGTGCGCGACACCCGCGCGCACCGCGGGGAAGGGGTCCGCGTCGTCGGCGCCCCGCGCCGTCAGCTCCATCGCGATCGCCACCGCGGCCGCCGGCTCCGCGACGGTGAACAGCACCTCGTCGCCGATGGTCTTGATGACCTGGCCGCCGTGGTCGACGACGAGCGCCGTGGTGTCCTGCTCGAACCGGTCGACCCACTGCACGAGCTCCGCGCCGTCCAGGCTGCGGCTCTGCGTGGTGTAGCCGACGATGTCGATGAAGCACACCGACATCCGCGCCTCGCTCGTCGTCAGCGCGCCGGCGTCCTCGAGCAGGTGCTGGGCGGCGCTGGCCAGGTGCCGGCGCCAGACGTAGGACTGCAGCGCCTCGACGCGGGGGAGCACGTCGCCCGCGAGCCGGGTGAGCCCGCCGGCCGGGTCGCCGCCCGCCACGGCGAGGCCGGCGAGCAGGGTCGTCTGCCACTCGGCGAGCCGGGCGTAGCTGCGGCCCCACGTGCGCACGAGCGCGGCCTGCGACTCCGGCGACAGCACGCCGATCCGCACCAGGTCGGCCGTCAGCCGCAGCGCCTCGACGTCGCTCCCGCCGAACGCGACGTCCTCGTCGGTGCGGTGGGGGAAGCCGAGCTGGTGCCACAGCACGACCGCGACGTCGAGGGGCACGCCGGCCCGCTCGGCGACCTCGACCCGGGTGAGGGTGGGCTCCTCGCCGAGCAGGAGGGCCTCCATCGCGGCGGCCACGTCCGGAGTGACGTCGAGGGCCGGCGCCGCCCCGTCCGGGTGGGGCTCGGCCACCGGGCTCAGCTCCCGCCGAGGCGTCCGGCGGCGGCCGCGCGGAGGGCCGCGCCGAAGGCCGGGACCTCGTCGACGAGCTCCTCGATCGTCTCGCTCGTGAAGTGCACGACCCGCAGCGGAGTGAGGGCGACGACGGTCGCCGAGCGGAGCGTGCGGTTCACGATCGCCGCCTCGCCGACGACGGCGCCGGGGCCCAGGGTCGCGACCTCCACGCCGCCCTTGCGGACCGACACCTCGCCCTCGGTGATGAGGTACGCCTTGTCGGCCGGCGTGCTCTCCGCGATGGGGGACCAGCCCTGCGGGACCGTCAGGGCACGACCCGCGGCCAGCACGCGCTGGGCGTCAGCCGGGTCGAGGGCATCGAGGATCGACTCAGTCATGTCCCCTCAACGATCCACCGTGGGGAACGTGATGGGCGAGGTGGGGGGTGCGTGGGGGCGCGGCGCCTGTTTCGAATCCCCCGCTTAAGCGGGGGATTGCGAACTTCCGGTGGCATGCAGGCCCCCCGAAGTTCGCGACACGCTCAGGAAGTCCGGGCGTGGCTGGCCCCCGGCCCGCGGCGGACCGCAGCCCGCGGCTGACCGCAGCCCGCGCCCGACCCACCGGCAGCCGCGCCGGCAGCCGGACCGGGCGGGCCGCAGAGGGCGACCACCGGGCCCCGCTCAGTCGACGTGCAGCGGCTCCCGCGCGATCGGGCAGCTCATGCACCGCGGGCCGCCCCGCCCCGAGCCGAGCTCGGAGCCGGCGATGCGGACGACCTCGATGCCGGCGTCCTCGAGCCGGTCGTTGGTCTCGTCGTTGCGCTCGTAGGCGACCGCCACCCGGGGCGCGAGCGCCAGCGTGTTGTTGCCGTCGTCCCACTGCTCGCGCTCGGCGGTGACCGGGTCCAGGCCGGTGTCGATCTGGTGGAGCGTGTCGATCTGCATGGCCTTGGCGGCGGCGACGAGGAACGGCTCGGACTCGCTGACGTCGAGCGTCAGGTCCGACTCGCCGGAGCCGGGGTCGGCCAGCGTCACGGTGACCGCGCGGAGGGTGTCGGCGACGTTGGGGTACATCACGACCTTGTCGACGTCGACCATCGTGCAGACGGTGTCGAGGTGCATCGTGGCGCGCTCCTGCGCGATCGGCACCGCCAGCACCGTGTGGGCGAGGTCGGCGTGGAAGACCTGGCGCGCCAGCCGCTCGACGCCTGCGGGGGTCGTACGCTCCCCGACGCCGACCGCGATCACGCCCGGCGCCAGCAGCAGGACGTCGCCGCCCTCCACGTGCTCGTTGTGCCAGCCGTGGATCTTGCGCGTGCCGGCGAAGCGCGGGTGCTCGGTGTAGATGAGCTCGGTCAGCTGCGTCTCGCGCTTGCGTGCGGGCATCGCGAGGCTCGTCACGGCCACCCGGTCGCGCACCCACACGCTCGAGTCGCGCGTGAACAGGAGGTTGGGCAGCGGGTCGATGAGGAAGTCGTGCGGGTCCAGCAGGCTGGTCACCAGCCCGTGGCCGCCGCGCACCTCGTCGTTGCGGATGCCGGCGGTCAGCACGTCGGTGAGCTCGGCCGGCGCCAGGTCGCGCAGCGCCTGTGCGAGGTAGCGGCGCATGGTGTCGCCGAGGTGCAGCCCCGACAGCGCGCTGGTGATCGCGTGGTTGCGGGCGAGCTCGCTCTCGAGGGTCTCGGTGAGCAGCTCGGTCAGGTACAGGACCTCCACGCCGCGCTCGCGCAGCGTCTCGGCGAACGCGTCGTGCTCCTCCTGCGCTCGGTTGACCCACGGGATGCCGTCGAACAGCAGGCGGTCGTTGTTGCGCGGCGTCAGCCGCTTCAGCTCGTTGCCGGGGCGGTGCAGCATCACGGTGGCCAGGCGGCCCACCTCGCTGTCCGCTCCATGAGGGGTGGAGACCATGGCCGGACTCTATCCCTGCCGGCCTCGTCGACCGCTGTCCGAGCGGCCCCGGGGTCAGCTCCCGGCGCGCCACTCCTCGCGCAGCAGGGCGTACTCGTAGGAGCTGGTCCACGTGCCCTTCGACCAGAAGTCGCCGACGCGGTGGACCTCACGGCGCATGCCGAGCCGCTCGCAGAGCGCGGCGGAGCGGTCGTTGCGGACGTCGAGGTTCGCCACGATGCGGCGCAGCCCGTAGTGCTCGAAGCCCAGCCGCAGCACGGCCCGCGCGGCCTCGGTGGCGTACCCCCGACCGCCGTGCTGGGGGAGGATCGTCCAGCCGATCTCGCCCTCGCTGAGGCCGGTGCCCTGCAGGTGCAGGATCGAGTCGCCGACGACCGTGCCGTCGTGGGTGGTGACGACCAGGCCCACGAACTCGACGCTGTCGGACTCGGTGCGGCGGCGCACCATCTCGACGACCTCGGCGCGGTTCATCGGCCGCGTCAGCAGGAGGCTGGTCCACTCCTCCGAGGCCCACGCGTCGACGAACGCCTCGGCGTCCGAGGCGGCGTACGGGCGGAGCAGGAGCCGCTCGGTGCGCACCGGCCACACCGGCGGCGCCGGGGTGAGGAACGCCGCCCGAGGGGCGTCGACCCACTGCTCGCGCGGCGTCGGCCCGCCGAGGCGGAGCCGGTCGTACGCCGTCATCGGCAGCAGCAGGGAGTCGAGGCCGGACACCCCGAGGACGCCGTCGACGGCCTCCCCGAGCATGCCGCGCGCGACCGGGTCGTGCGGATCGCGGCGCAGCAGGTCGACCGCGGCCGCCGCCTCGGCGACCCGCTCGGCCACCTGCTTGATCCGCACGGGCGTCACCTCGCGCAGGCAGACGTGCTGGCCGGAGAGGTAGCCCACCCACTCCTGCTCACCGGCGGCGGGGTCGTCCTCCCAGAACGCCACGAACCAGTCGTGGAGGCGGTCCACGCCGCCCGCGACCTCGGCGAGCCGGCCGTGGTCCGCGGGCACCATCGGCGTGCCGTCGGAGAGCACGTACGACGGCAGCGGGAGGCGGCCGGCCAGCATCAGCTCGAGCGCCTCGGGCGTGGCCGGCACGAAGTGCTGGCGGGCGTAGGCGTCGTCGGCGACGGTCATGGGGTGGTCGCCGTTGACCGCGACGTAGCGGTCGTGGACCGCCATCCGGGTGGCGTCCGGACTCAGCGCGTCATCTCCCACACGGTCAAGGCTGCCATGAGGACGCAGACGCTCGCACCGACATAGTGCAGGACGGCGAGCCTGATCCGCTGCAGCAGCAGCCGGCCGACGATGACCGCGAGGCCGGACACCGCGAGCAGGGCCCCCCAGGCCCCCAGGAAGACCGACACGGGCTCGTCGTACTTGGCGACGAGCGAGATCGTCAGCAGCTGCGACAGGTCGCCCCACTCCGCGGCGAAGAGCACCAGGAACGACGTCGCGACGACGCGGAAGCCCTGCGCGGTGGCATCGGCCTTCGAGGCGTACTCGTCCTCCTGCTCGGCCTCCTCCTCGTCGGCCGTGCGGGCGGCGCGGAAGAGGATGACCGCGCCGATGACGAACATCAGCGCCGCGACCGTGTGGATGAGCTGGTCGGGCAGGAACGACGCGGCCTTGCCGACGCCGACGGCGACGCCGGTCTGCACCAGGAACGCCAGCCCCACGCCGATCCAGACGAAGAGCGGGCGCATCTTCGTCGACATGACCAGCGTGGCGATGAAGGTCTTGTCGGGCAGCTCGACGACGAAGATGGCCCCGAAGGCCAGGGCCACCACCAGCAGATCGATCACCGGGGAAGTGTGTCAGTCACCCGGCCCGGAACGGGTCCGCGGGGTAGACCCCGAGCACCTTGACCTCGGTGGTGAAGAAGGCGAGCTCCTCCAGCGCGTTGCGCACGGCCGGGTCCTCGGGATGGCCGTCGACCTCGGCCAGGAACTGGGTGGCGGTGAACTGACCGTCCACCATGTAGCTCTCGAGCTTTGTCATGTTCACGCCGTTCGTCGCGAAGCCGCCGAGCGCCTTGTAGAGCGCGGCCGGGAGGTTGCGGACGTTGAAGATGAACGTGGTGACCACGGGCCCGTCGCCCACGGGCGCCTGCTCGAAGTCGCGCGAGAGCACGACGAAGCGGGTGGTGTTGTGCTCCTCGTCCTCGATCTCCTCGCGCAGCACCTGCAGGCCGTAGATCTCGGCGGCCAGCGGCGGGGCGATCGCGGCCTGGGTGGGGTCGCCCGACTCCGCCACCTCGCGGGCGGCGCCGGCGGTGTCGCCGGCCACGACGGGCGTGAGCCCGAGCTCGCGGATCACGCCGCGGCACTGCCCCAGCGCATGGACGTGGCTGTGCACGGTGCGCAGCGAGTCCACGCTCGCCTCCGGCAGCGCCATCAGGGAGAACTGGATGCGCAGGAACCGCTCCCCGACGATGTGCAGCGTCGACGTCGGCAGGAAGTGGTGGATGTCGGCCACCCGGCCGGCGATCGAGTTGTCGATCGGGATCATCGCCAGGTCGGCGTCGCCGTTCTCCACCACGGCGAAGGCGTCCTCGAAGGACGCGCACGGCAGCGGCTCCCAGTCGGGGTAGGCCTGCTGGCACACCAGGTGGGAGTTGGCGCCCGGCTCGCCCTGGTAGGCGATCCGCCTCGGCGCACCCGCCACGTCCGACTCGGTCACGGTCGCGAGTCTGGCACGACCGGCCGTGTCCCCCCGCCGGTGACCGCCCACCGAACATAGGGTCGAGGCATGCTCGACGTGCTCGCCGTGGTCCTCGCCGCCGTCGCCTGCGTGCTCGCCGCGCTGGCCCTCCGACGTACGGCCCCCCGCTCCGCCGGGGAGGGGGTCGACGCGCTGCCCGAGGACGTGCACGGCCTGCGCCAGGAGGTCGCGGCCCTCAAGGCGGAGAACGCCGACGCGCTGCGGCACCTGTCGGTGGTGCGGTACGACGCCTTCGGCGACGTCGGCGGGCACCTGAGCTGGAGCCTGGCGGTGCTCGACGACGCGGGGCACGGCGTCGTGCTGACGTCGATCCACGGCCGCAGCGAGGCCCGGACGTACGCCAAGTCGATCTCCTCCTGGTCGTGCGAGCAGCAGCTCTCGCCCGAGGAGGAGGAGGCGATCGAGCACGCGCGTGCCTGAGGTCATCCCCGCAGCCGAGCGCGAGCGGTGGTGAGCACCCAGGTGCCTGAGGCCATCTGCCGAGGTCAGCGCGGGACGCGGACCAACAGCCGCCCGTGGATGCACTCCATCCGCAGCTCGCGGCCCTCGCCGATGGAGTCACCGTCGAGCTGGCGGGGGGTGTCGGCGGAGGCCCTGATCCGCACGCGCGTGCCGGTGCGGCGGTCGAGCGTCTCGTCGACGACGGGGCTCTTGCGCAGCACCCGCATGGCCACCGTGATCCACGACAGGAACTGCCGGGGATGGATGATCACCACGTCGAGGATGCCGTCGTCGATCGTGGCGTCCGGCAGCAGCGGCATCCCGGCCTGGAGGAAGCCGACGTTGCCCACGACGACCGTGCGGGCGCGGTGGACGGTGGGCTCGCCGTCGTCGATCTGGATCTCGACCTTCACCGCGGGGAACATCAGCGACTTGAGGCCGGAGACGACGTAGGCGATCCAGCCGATCCGCTTCTTGATGTCCTCGTTGACGCCCTCCATGATCGCGGCGTCGAACCCCATGCCGGCCATCACCATGAAGTGGGTGTCCTCGATGCCGTCGCCGCCCACCTCGACGAGGTCGATCGCCCGGTCCTGGCCGTTGAGGGCGACGTCGATGGCCGAGCGCAGGTAGAGCGGGATGCCGAGGTTGCGCGCCAGCAGGTTGCCGGTGCCGGCGGGGATGATGCCGACCGGGATGCCCGTGCCCGCGAGCTCGGCGCACACCTCGCGCACCGTGCCGTCGCCGCCGCAGACGATGACGAGGTCGGCGCCCGAGACGGCGGCCTGCTCGGCCATGCCGGTGCCGGGGTCCTCGATCGTCGTGTACTGCCAGGTCGGCTCGGACCAGCCGGACTCCCTGGCCATCGCGCTCACGATGGAGCGGAACTGGCCGACGTCCTCCACCTTCACCGGGTTGAGGATCACGGCCAGCCGCCTCGCCGAGGCGTACACCTGGGGCAGCGGCTCCGCCTTGGCCGCGATCGAGCGCGGGCGCGGGTCGATGAACGCGAGCGCGAGCAGGAAGATGCCGACCCCGACGAGCGAGCCGCCGATCACGTCGCTGGGGAAGTGGCGTCCGAGCAGCACCCGGTCCAGGCACACCAGCAACCACCACGCGACGACGAGCGCGATCCCGACGCGACGGACGTTCGCGCGGCGTACGAAGAGCACGAGCAGCATCACCAGGATGGAGGCGAACGCGGCCGACGAGGTCGCGTGGCCCGACGGGAAGCTGTGGTTGGTGTGGAGCCCGAGGGTGTCCTGCCAGTCCGGCCGGTCCCGGCCGAGCCAGGTCTTCAGGCCGGTGGTCGCCAGCGACGTCGCGAGCATCACCACCGCGGCGAGGAGCGCGGCCCACCTGTGGCGGCGCAGGAACAGCACCCCGACCAGCACGACGGTGAGGATCGTCATCCCGACGGTGCCGAACGCCGCCTCCACCCCCCGCAGCACGTCGACGAGCAGCGGGAGGTCGTCGGCCCAGTCCTCCAGGCGCCGGCCGCCGACGTCGAAGGAGTCCAGCGGCGCCCGGTCCCGGGTCACGAGGTAGCCCAGCACGGCGAACAGCGCTGCGGCCACGACCGCGCCGGTGAGCGAGCGGGTGCGGAGGACGGGAGTCACCCGCGAAGTATGCCCAAACCGGTTCGTGGGCCCCACGCCGCTCCGGATAGCCTTCCGATGTGATCGACCCTCGCCTGCTCCGTGACGACCCCGACCGCGTACGCGCCGCCCAGGCCAAGCGGGGGCTGTCCGACGACGTGGTCGACCGGGCGCTGGAGGCAGACGCCGCCCGCCGCCGGGCCATCGCCGACTTCGAGGCCAAGCGCGCCGAGCAGAAGGCCAGCGGCGCGCTCGTCGCGAAGGCGCAGGGCGAGGAGAAGCAGGCCCTCCTCGCGCAGGTCAAGGAGCTCGCCGCGAGCGTGAAGGAGGCCGAGGCGACCCGCAGCGCCGCCGAGGCGGCGTGGGACGACGCCATCAAGGCGATCCCCAACCCCGCGGCGGACGAGACGCCCGCCGGCGGCGAGGACGACTTCGTCGTGCTCGAGCACGTCGGCACCCCCCGCGAGTTCGACTTCGAGCCCCGCGACCACATCGAGCTCGGCAAGCTGCTCGGCGCGATCGACCTCGAGCGCGGCGCCAAGGTCAGTGGCTCCCGCTTCTACTTCCTCACCGGCGTCGGCGCGCAGCTCGAGCTCGCGCTCGTCAACATGGCGATGGACCAGGCCCGCAACGCCGGCTTCACGCAGGTGATCGCCCCGTCGCTGGTCAAGCCACGCGCGATGGAGGGCACCGGCTTCCTGGGCCAGGCCGCCGACGACGTTTACCGCATCGAGGGCGAGGACCTCTACCTCGTGGGCACGAGCGAGGTCGCGATGGCGGCCTACCACTCCGAGGAGATCCTCGACGCCGCCACGCTGCCGCGCCGCTACGCCGCCTTCAGCCCGTGCTTCCGCAAGGAGGCCGGCAGCCACGGCAAGGACACCCGCGGCATCATCCGGGTGCACTGGTTCGACAAGGTCGAGATGTTCGTGCACACGACCGTCGAGGAGTCGTACGCCGAGCACGAGCGGCTGCTGGCCTGGGAGAAGGAGTTCCTCGACAAGCTCGAGCTGGCCTACCGCGTGATCGACGTGGCCGCCGGCGACCTCGGCCTGTCGGCGCAGCGCAAGTTCGACTGCGAGGCGTGGATCCCCACCCAGGGCAAGTACCGGGAGCTCACCTCGACCTCCAACTGCACCGACTTCCAGTCCCGCCGCCTCGACATCCGCACCCGCAAGGACGGCCAGACCGTCCCGGTCGCGACGCTCAACGGCACCCTGACCGCGATCACCCGCGCCATCGTCGCGGTCCTGGAGACCCACCAGAACGAGGACGGGTCCGTGACCGTGCCGCAGGCGCTGCGTCCCTACCTCGGCGGCCTGGAAGTGCTGAAGACCGTTGGCTGACTGGACCCCCAAGCTCGTCGCCCTCGACATCGACGGCACCCTCCTCTCCTGGGTCGACGGGCAGACGCACGACTACGAGACGATCACCGAGCCGGTGCACGACGCGGTGCACCGTGCCCTCGACGCCGGCGCCCACATCGTGCTGGCCAGCGGTCGCTCGCCGCACGGCATGACCGGCATCGCCGACCTGCTGCACATCCCGCGCGAGGACGCCGACCGGCTCTGGGTGGTGGCCTCCAACGGTGCCGTGGTCTTCCGCTACCCGCCGATGGAGGTCGTCCACGAGGAGACCTTCGACGCGGCGCCCGCCGTCGCGGCGGTGCTGGAGCACCACCCGCACGCGCTCGTCGCGGTGGAGGAACGCACGGTCGGCGGCTACCGCGTCAACCGGGTCTTTCCCGAGGGCGAGCTCTCCGGCGAGCAGCTGATCACCTCCGTCGACGACATCGTCGGCGAGCCGGTCAGCCGCGTGATCATCCGCGACCCGGAGGCGACCGCGGAGGACTTTATCGAGCTCGCCGCCCGGCTCGGGCTGCACGGCACCGACTACGTCGTCGGCTGGACGGCGTGGATGGACCTGTCCCCGGTCGGCGTCTCCAAGGCCTCCGGGCTCGAGCACGTCTGCGACAAGGTCGGCCTCGGCGCCGCGGACGTGCTGGCCATCGGTGACGGCCGCAACGACATCGAGATGCTGCGCTGGGCCGGTCGCGGGGTCGCGATGGGGCAGGCCGTCGAGGAGGTGCGGGCCGCCGCCGACGACGTGACCGCGCCGGTCCACGAGGACGGCGCCGCCGTCGAGATGTTCCGCTGGTTCCCGCCCGCCGGCGGCTGAGGTGGCGCCGGTCAGGCAGCCGCGCCTCGTGGCGACCGACCTCGACGGGACCCTGCTGCACTCCGATGGCACCGTCACGGCGCGGACCCGCGCCGTCCTCGACGAGCTCGACGCCGCCGGGGTGCCGGTCGTCTTCACCACCGGCCGCCCCATCCGCTGGATGGAGGAGCTGTGGGACGCGGTCGGCGGCCACGGCCTGGCCATCTGCAGCAACGGCGGGATCGTGTACGACGTCGCGCGCCGGGAGGTGCGCACCGCACGCACCATCCCGGCCGACGTGCTGGTCGAGGTCGCCGCCCTGCTGCGCAGGGAGGTGCCGGGGACCGTCTTCGCGCTGGAGCGCACGACCGGCTTCGCGAAGGAGCCCGGCTTCCTGCCGCGGCTCACGGTGAACCTCACGTCCGACGTCGACGAGGGGCCGCTGGAGGAGCTCGTCGACGACACCGTGGTCAAGCTGCTGGCCCGGCACGAGGAGCACGAGCCCGAGCCCTACTGGCACCGGGTCGCCGAGGTCGTCGGTGCGCAGGTCGTGACGACGTGGTCGTCGGTGGGCACCCTCGTCGAGATCAGCGCCGCCGGCGTCACCAAGGCCACCACGCTGGCCACGATCGCGGCCGAGATGGGGCTCGGGCCCGACGAGGTGGTCGCGTTCGGCGACATGCCCAACGACCTGGCGATGCTGGAGTGGGCCGGCACGTCCTACGCCATGGCCAACGGCCACCCGACGGTCCGCGAGCTCGCCGACCACGTCGCTCCGGCGAACGACGAGGACGGCGTGGCCGCCGTGCTGACGGACCTCTTCGGCCTGTCCGGCCGGTCTCGGTAGGCTGCCCGCCATGCTCCGCACCGCCCGGCTCGCCGCCGCACTCCTGCTCGCGTGCCTTGGGCTGGTCGTCACGGTCAGCGCCCCGGCCTCGGCCGCCTGCTCCTGCCGGGAGGGCACGCTCGAGCGGCAGGCCGCCCGCGCCGACGCCGTGTTCGTCGGCACCGTCGAGGCAGTCGAGGCGGCCGGCAACGACTGGACCTACGACATCACCGCGTCCCGCGCCTACAAGGGCGTCCCCGAGCGCTCCACGCAGGTCTTCTCCGCCGGAGGCAGGAACGCCTGCGGCCTCGGCGAGCTCGCCGTCGGCACCGACTACCTGTTCCTCGCGACCGGCGAGGCGGCGCCCTACGACGCCGACAGGTGCGGCGGCACCGCCGAGCGGACCGACGCCAAGGTGCAGCGGATCGAGCGGATCCTCGGCGCCGGCACCTCGATCGAGCCGCCCCCGCCGCCGACGGCCGAGCTCACCCGGGTCGAGGACTCGCCGCCGGCCGGCTTCGCGCGCACGGCGGCTCCCGGCGCGGCGGCCGTGCTCATCGGCCTCCTCGGCCTGGTCGTCGTACGCCGCCTCGCCCGCCGCTGATCCCCGGCGGTCCACCGCCCCGGCCGCGGCCGGGGACCCCGGTCAGAGGTACATGCCTCCGGAGTGACCGCCCTGCTCGCCGGGGGCGTCGGAGGTCGGCATGGTGGGCATCCCGGTCGGCTGCTGCTGTCGCCCGCCGTGGCCGGCCGCGGGGAGGGCGCGGCGGATCTGCTCGAGCTGCGCGCGCGAGGCCATCTGCTGGGCGTAGATCGCGGTCTGGATGCCGTGGAAGAGGCCCTCGAGCCATCCGACGAGCTGCGCCTGCGCGATCCGCAGCTCGCCCTCGGACGGCGTGCCGCCCTCGGTGAACGGCAGGGACAGCCGCTGGAGCTCGTCCACCAGCTCCGGGGCGAGGCCGGACTCCAGCTCGGCGATCGAGGCGGCGTGGATCTCCTTGAGGCGCTGGCGGCTGGCCTCGTCGAGCGGTGCCGCCTTCACCTCGTCGAGCAGCTGACGGATCATGCTGCCGATGCGCATCACCTTGGCCGGCTGCTCGACGAGCTCGGTGACGTGCCGCTCCCGCTCGCCGTCGTCGTCGGAGGCTTGGGACATCTCCGGGAGCGCGCTGGCGGGGATCGTCCCGATGGGCTGGCCGTCGGGTCCGATCACCACGACCTGGTCCTCGCCCTGGGAGCGGCTGGCGGACTCCGGCTGCTGCTGCTCGGTCATGCGGCCCACCCTAGTCCGGGGGTGGGGAGGTCAGAGCGTGAGGACGATCTTCCCGGCGCGGCCGCCGTCCTCCATCAGCTGGTGGGCGCGGGCGACGTCGTCGAGGGGCATGGTGGCCTCCACGATGGGCCGCACCCGGCCCGAGGCGACGAGCGGCCACACGTTCTCCACGACCCCGCAGCAGATGGCGGCCTTCTCCGCGCGCGGCCTCGCTCGCAGCGACGTCGCCGTGACGGACGCCCGCCTGCGCAGCAGCGCGTTGATGTCGAGCTCGCCCTTGGTGCCGCCCTGGAACCCGATGACCACGAGGCGCCCGTTGGTGGCCAGCGCGGAGACGTTGCGGGCGAGGTACGCGGCGCCCATGTTGTCGAGGATGACGTCGGCGCCGCCCGCCTGCTTCAGCACCTCGACGAAGTCCTCCTCGCGGTAGTCGATGGCGTGCGAGGCGCCGAGCGAGCGGCACAGCTCCAGCTTCTCCGGCGAGCCGGCGGTCGTGAACACCTCGGCGCCGCGGGCCGCGGCCACCTGGATCGCCATCGTGCCGATGCCCCCGGCGCCCCCGTGGACGAGGAAGCGCTCGCCGCGGGCGAGGTGCGCGGTCATGAACACGTTGGACCACACGGTCGCCGCGACCTCGGGCAGGCAGGCCGCCTCGACGAGCGGGACGCCGGCGGGGACCGGCATGACCTGGCCGACCGGCACGACCACCCGGGCGGCGTACCCCCCGCCGGCGAGCAGCGCGCACACCTCGTCGCCCACCGACCAGCCCCCGACGCCCTCGCCGAGCTCGGCGACGCGACCGCTGCACTCCAGGCCGATCACCTCGGACTCGCCGTGCGGCGGCGGGTAGAAGCCGCGCCGCTGGAGGGTGTCGGCGCGGTTGACGGCGGTCGCCACCACGTCGATGAGCACCTCCCCGGCACCCGGACGCGGGTCGTCGACCTCGCCGACGGACAGGACCTCGGGGCCACCGGTGCCGGTGGCGACGACAGCGCGCACGCGATCAGTCCTCGTAGAGGTCGTCGGAGTGGTCGACCGAGGAGTCGTCCGGCACGTCGTCGTCCACCTCGTCGAGGTCGCGCGCGGCGGCGGGCCGGTCCCAGCGCTCCGCGAGCTGCTGCGCACGGGCCGCGAGGCGCTCGACCGACTCGGGGTCCGCGTCGGTCGAGCCGGCGGCGAGGCCCAGCAGGTACGCCGTGATGGGGGCGGCCGTCTTCTGCACGTTCTGGGAGGCCGTCCTGGCCAGGTCGAGGATCAGACCCTCGTCGACCTCGGCCTCGACGTCGAGGACGTCGCTCAGCTCGTCGATCCAGTCGTGGAGGTTCACCCCACCAATGTCTCGCAACCCGACGGCACCCGGCAAGGAGCCGGACGCAGCAGGACGCTCGCACGCCTCGGACGGACCCTGTCCGCTAGCGACCCGTCCGGGAGCCGAGGTCGCGCAGGTCCGCCCACGAGTCGATGTCGGCCGCCTCGTCGCCGACCGGGGCCACCCGCGCGAGGTCGAGCGGCGCGAGCAGCCGGTGCAGAGCCATCCCGTGTTGGCCCTCGAGGTCGGGGCGCACCGCGTCGAGCCGCGCCGCGTCGAGGACCCCCGCGAGCTGCCGCCGGCCCGTGTCGTCGACGAGGAACGCGCCGTCGCGCCCGGCCGCGGCGTCGCGCAGCCGCCGCATCGTCGCGGGCGTGACCCGCGGCATGTCGACCGCGAGCACCCCGACGAGCCGCGGCCGGCGCAGGAGGGCGTCCACGCCGGTGAGCAGTCCGGCGACCGGGCCCCCGCGGGGCGGGTCCTCCCACACCGTCGTCACCGGCCGCTCGGTCCGGGCGCCCGGCGGCCCGACGACCACGACCTCCTCGGCGTCGAGGAACGCGTCCACGGCGTACGACAGCAGCGTCCGGCCGGCCAGCTCGATGCCCGCCTTGTCGATCCCGTCCATCCGCGCGGCGGTCCCGCCGGCGAGGACGACGCCGCAGAAGCCGCCGGCGCCGGGGTCGAGGTCCATCCCCTCATCCTCCTACGCTGGGGTCATGGCCGACCAGCTGCGGGTCCGCGTCCACCAGTGGGCGAGCGGGCTCGACCCCGCCGCGAACCGCGCCCGCCTCGCGGACCTGGCGCCCGGTGCCGACCTCGTCGTCCTCCCCGAGGCGTTCGCGCGCGACTTCGGAGAGGCCGGCTCCGACGTGAGCGCGTACGCCGAGCCGCTCGACGGCCGGTTCGTGCAGGGCCTCCAGCAGGCGGCGGAGGCGGCGTCGTGCACCGTGGTGGCCGGGATGTTCGAGGCCGCCGACGACCCGGCCCGGCCCTACAACACCCTCGTGGTCGCCGGCGCGGCCAGCGCGGCGTACCGCAAGATCCACCTCTACGACTCCTTCGGCTACCGCGAGTCCGACCGGCTCACCGGCGGGCCGCTCGAGCCGGTCGTCGTCGAGGTCGCGGGATGGCGGGTCGGCCTCATGACCTGCTACGACCTGCGGTTCCCCGAGCTGGGCCGTCGGCTGGTCGACGCGGGCGCCGAGGTGCTCGTCGTGCCGGCCGCCTGGCTGCCGGGCGAGCGCAAGGTCACCCACTGGCGGACGCTGCTCGCCGCGCGCGCCATCGAGAACACCTGCTTCGTGGTCGGCGCCGGCCAGCCGGAGCCGCGCTACAGCGGGCACTCCGCGGTCTACGGACCCCTCGGCGACACGCTCGCCGAGGCCAGCGGTGGGGAGGAGACGCTCGAGGTCGTCCTCGACCGTGCCGACCTCGACGGGGCCCGCCGCACCAATCCGTCGCTGGCCAACCGCCGGCTGTAACCTCGTCCGACGTGCCTTCCCCCACCTCCGACAGCGCGCGCGGGTCCTCCCGCGGCAAGCGGGCTGCGGAGCGCCCGCCCTCGCGGCTGCGCCGGAGGCGGAGGTCGGAGCCCGGCCCCGCCCGCGTGACGGAGCCGGCCGCACCCGCGGCGACTCCGCAGCCCGCCGCCCCCGACCCGGCCGCCGGCCGCGAGCCGACCCAAGTAGCCCCGCCCGCCCCGGTCGCCCCGCCCGCCGTCGAGCCGGCCCACCGGCCCGCCGACCGCCCCTCCGACAGCGCCTCTGACGGCGCCTCCGACGGCGCCTCCGACGGGCCCCGCCGCTCCGTGCTGGTCGCCTGGTTCGGGGTGCTGCTGCTCGGCGCGCTCGCCCTCGCCTGGTCGGCGCTCACCGGTGTCCTGGGCGACCGGGCCCCCACCGGCCTCCCCCCTGCCCCCGAGTGGCTCGACGGCGCCGGCTCGGTCGCCGTCGTCACCGCCCTGTCGTGGCTGCTCGCCACCCGCACCGCCGGCCGCGCGCTCGTCTCGGCGGGCCTCGCCCTCGTCCTCGGCGCTGCGAGCCTCCTCGTGGGCGGGCGCGTCCTGCCCACCGGGGCCGCGGTGATGACGTGCGTCGTGGGCAGCGTGTACGCCGTCATGGTGACGGTCCCCGCCGTCACCGGTCTCAAGGCCGTGCGCGAGGCCCTGGTCGCCAGCCTGGTCGCGGCCGTCACGGCGTTCGCCGCCGTGGGCTTCGAGCCGACCGTCGCGACCGAGCGCTTCGAGATCGTGGCGCTGCTGCTCGCGCTCGTCCTGGCGCTGGCCATCGTGTGGCGGCTCGGCGCCGGCCTCCACGGCCTCGGCCGCCGCGGCATCGTCGTCGTCGCCGTCGGCCTCGGGGTCCTGCTCGCCACCCTTGCCTACGCCGAGCTGCTGCGGCGCTACGGCGCCCAGGCCTTCGTGTCGTCGGTGCTCGACTTCGCCGACTGGACCTCCGAGCGCATCGGGGCGTTCCCGCGGCCGCTCGTCGTCCTGCTCGGCATTCCCGCGCTGGTGTGGGGCACCCACGTGCGCGCCCGCCGGCGCCAGGGCTGGTGGGTGTGCGCGTTCGGCGTCGCGGCGACGGTGCCGCTCGCCACCGGGCTGGTGTCGCCCGAGAGCAGCTACGCCCAGGCCGGCCTGCGCGCGGCGTACTCCCTCGTCCTCGGCCTCGTGATCGGTTACGTCGTCATCCGCGCCGACCTCGCGCTCACCGGGCCGAAGGGCCGTCGCGGGCGTCGCGCCGAGGAGGCCGGCCCGCACCGGCCCGAGCCACGACGCTTCGCCGAGCTCTGACCGGCGGGCGCTCCCGCGATCAGCGGCTACGCCCGGGTAACCGCTAGCGTCGACCGCATGGCCCGCACCACGCCGCTCGAGATCGTCTCCGAGCTGGTCGCCAACGTCCTGACCATCGAGGTCGCCGAGGGTGATCGCGTCGAGGCCGGCGACACCGTCGTGCTGCTGGAGTCGATGAAGATGGAGATCCCCATGCTCGCCGAGCGGGGCGGCACGGTGACCGCGATCAAGGTGACCGTGGGCGACGTCGTCCAGGACGGCGACGTCCTGGTCGTGCTCGACTGAGGCGCTGCTTCGCAGCCCCACTAGGGTCGTGGCATGGAGTTTCGATACCTCGGCAACAGCGGACTGAAGATCTCTGAGATCACCTACGGCAACTGGCTGACCCACGGCTCCCAGGTCGAGAACGACGTCGCGACGCAGTGCGTGCGCGCCGCGCTCGACGAGGGGATCTCCACCTTCGACACCGCGGACGTGTACGCCAACACCGCGGCGGAGACCGTGCTCGGCGAGGCGCTGAAGGGCGAGCGGCGCGAGTCGCTGGAGATCTTCACCAAGGTCTACTGGCCCACCGGACCGAAGGGCAAGAACGACACCGGCCTGTCCCGCAAGCACATCATGGAGTCGATCAACGGCTCGCTGCAGCGGCTGCAGACCGACTACGTCGACCTCTACCAGGCCCACCGCTACGACACCGAGACGCCGCTCGAGGAGACGATGCAGGCCTTCGCCGACATCGTCCGCCAGGGCAAGGCCCTCTACATCGGCGTCAGCGAGTGGACCGCCGACCAGATTGGCGCCGGCGTCGAGCTGTCGAAGGAGCTCGGCTTCCAGCTGATCTCCAGCCAGCCGCAGTACTCGATGCTGTGGCGCGTCATCGAGGAGGAGGTCGTGCCGACCTCCCGCGAGCTGGGCGTCTCCCAGATCGTGTGGAGCCCGATCGCGCAGGGCGTGCTGACGGGCAAGTACAAGCCCGGCCAGGCGCCGCCGGAGGGCTCGCGCGCCACCGACACCAAGGGCGGCGCCGACATGATCTCGCGCTTCATGAAGGACGAGACCCTCACCGCCGTGCAGGGCCTGGAGCCGATCGCCGCCGACTGCGGCCTCACCATGGCGCAGCTGGCCATCGCCTGGGTGCTGCAGAACGACAACGTCGCCGCCGCGATCGTCGGCGCCTCGCGCCCCGAGCAGGTCGCCGACAACGTCAAGGCCGCCGGGGTGAGGCTCGACGCCGACGTCATGCAGCGCATCGACGACGCCCTCGGCGCCGTCGTCGTACGCGACCCGGCCAAGACGGCCGAGGGTGCCCCGAAGGCGCGCGTGGCCTGACGTACGCCGGGGGTCCCGCGCCTGCCCGCGCTTCCCCCGCCCGCTTCCCCCGTGCCCGCCCCCGCCCCGCCCCGCGCGGGTAACGCCCCGACGCATGCGCTCCCGCCCCCACCAGTGGGGGCGGGAGTGCCGGTTCGGGGGCGTTACCCGAGCCGACGGGTGCGCGTCGTGACGCGGTAGCGCACGAACGCCGGCACCGCCAGCGCGGCGACCACGGTGAGGACGACGACGAGCACGCCGCCGCCCGCCGCCGCGACGGCGGCTCCGGTCGCGGCCGCGGTCGCGCCGTGGGCCACGTCGGCGACCCGCGGCCCGCCGGCGACCACGACGATGAAGATGCCCTGCAGCCGGCCCCGGACCTCGTCGGCCGCGGCGGACTGCAGCATCGACATGCGGAACGCCGAGGACGCCATGTCGGCGGCACCGCCGACGGCGAGCATGAGGACGGCGACGCCGAGCATCGCCGCGGGCGCGTGCGGGGCCAGCATCGCCGCGACCCCGAAGCCCGTCATCGCCAGACCCCACACCACGATCGCGACGATCACCGCCAGGCCCTGCCGCTCCACGTGCGAGACCCATCCCGACAGGACGCCGCCGACGACGGCGCCCGCCGGGATCGCGGCGAACAGCAGCGCGAACGCGAGGCCGCCCTCGCTCGGCCCGCCGAAGTCGAGGTGCGCCATCTCGGGGAACAGCGCGCGCGGCATCCCGAAGACCATCGCGATGATGTCGACGACGAACGACATCATCAGCACCGGTTGCGTGCGGAGGTAGCGGAAGCCGTCGACGACGGCCCGGATGCCGGGCGCCACGGTGACGCCGACGACCGGCATCGGCGGCAGCCGCACGACGGCGGCCAGGGTCGCGAAGAGGGTGATCGTGTCGAGCAGGTAGAGCCAGGAGTAGCCGATCAGCGGGATCAGCGCCCCGCCGACGAGCGGGCCGGCGATGCCCCCGGCCTGCATGACGGTGGTGTTGAGCGAGTTCGCGGCGGGGAGCAGGTCGTCGTCCAGCAGCCGCGGCAGCAGCGCCGAGCGGGTGGGCTGGTTGACGGCGAAGAAGGCCTGCTGCACCGCGAACAGCCCGAGCAGGAGCCACACGTCCTCCCCGCCGAACGCCGCCTGCAGCCAGAAGCACGCGCTGGTCGCGATGAGGCCGGTGGTGGTGATCATCAGGAGCGTGCGCCGGTCGAAGGCGTCGGCCAGCGCCCCGCCCCACAGCCCGAACACCACGAGCGGCACGAGGCCGAACACCCCGGTGAGGCCGACGTACGCCGACGAGCCGGTCATCGCGTAGATCTGCGCGGGCACCGCCACGACGGTGAGCTGGGCGCCGATCACCGTGACGATGTTCGCGAGCCAGAGCCGCTTGAAGTGGGGGTTGGCCAGGGGACGGGTGTCCGCCAGCAGTCGCCTCTCCACGTCGGCAGGGTAGGTGGCGACCGCGCGTCGCCGGCGCGCGCATGGCCTAGCATCGTTGTGTGGCGATGGAAGCGGACGCGACGGGGCTGACGGCCGAGGCGGCGCTGTTCCACGCGCTGTCCGACCCGTCACGGCTGCTCATCGTGCGACACCTCGCCCTCGGCGAGCACCGGGTGGTCGACCTGACCGCCCACCTCGGCCTGGCGCAGAGCACCGTCTCGCAGCACCTCGCCTGCCTCCGCGACTGCGGCCTGGTGAGCTCCCGCCCGGAGGGCCGGGCCTCGATGTGGTCGCTCAACCACCGCGAGGAGGCGCTGGCGGTCGTCGCGGCGGCCGAGCGCCTGCTGGCGCTGACCACCGTGCAGGGCGGGCACCACTACGAGGAGCGGCACCGCTGACCCGCCGGGTCAGACCAGCGTCGACCAGTAGGACCAGAAGCGCTCGAGCACCAGCAGCACGACGACCATGTAGGCGCCGAAGAGCAGCGGTGCCCGCCACTCCCGCAGCCCGGTGACGAGGCGGCTCCCGGCGGCCGCGTCGCCCAGCACGCCGGTCGTGAGGTTGCGCACCGTGACGTAGACGAACATCGGGATCACCACCACCCACACGACCATGCAGTACGGGCACAGCGCGCCGATGCGGTAGATGCTCTGGAAGACCAGCCAGCAGATCAGGGCGAACGCCGCGGTCACGCCCGCCTGCAGGCCGAGCCAGTACCAGCGGGCCAGGCGGGCACCCGCGAGCAGGGCGGCGCCGGTGGCGACGACGACGGGGAAGCCGGCGACGCCGAGGATCGGGTTCGGGAAGCCGAGCAGGGCGGCCTGTGCGGACTCCATCACGTTGCCGCAGCTGAGCACCGGGTTGATGCTGCAGGTGGGCACGTAGCTGCTGTCCTCGGCCAGCCGGATGCGCTCGACGAGCAGGACGGCCGCCCCGAGGAGGCCGACGAGTCCACCCAGGACCAGGCCGATGGCGAGGCCACGCTCCTGCGGCACGTCGGCGACGGGCTGGCTCATGGGGTGGGCGTCCTCCTGGGGCGTAGGGGCGGCAGTCGGGTACATCCTGCGCGATGGCGGCAAGGTGGACGACACCGGCTCCACCGGCTAGCATCGTCGTACGGCGATGACACGGATCGTCGACGATGGAGGGGACATGGGCGCCGGACACGGGCACGACCACGCCGGCGGCCGTCACCGCTGGCGCCTGGCCGTCGCGTTCGCGCTCGTCGCGGCCTTCTTCGGCGTCGAGCTCGCCGTCGGCCTTGCCACGGGCTCGCTGGCGCTCGTCTCCGACGCGGGCCACATGGCGGCCGACGTGGTCGCCCTCGGCGCCGCGCTGCTCGCGACGACGATCGCGACGCGTCCCGACGGCACGGGCCGCCGGACCTACGGGTCGTACCGTGCCGAGGTCCTCGCCTCCGGCCTGACCGTCCTCGTCATGCTCGGCGTGTCGGCGTACGTCGTCGCCGAGGCCGTCCACCGCGCCGGCCGGGCCGTCGAGGTCGCCTCCGGCCCGCTGCTACTGGTGGGCGGGCTCGGACTGGTGGTCAACCTCGCGTGCCTGGTGCTGCTGCGCGGCGGCGCGCGCGAGTCCCTCAACGTCAGGGGCGCCTACCTCGAGGTCCTCGCCGACGCCGTGGGCAGCATCGGGGTGCTCCTGGCCGGCCTGCTCGTCGCCCTCACCGGCTCGGGCCGGTGGGACACGGCCGTCGCGCTGGCGATCGGGGTCTTCGTCGCGGTGCGGGCGCTCCTGCTCGGCCGGGAGGTGCTCGCCGTGCTCGCCCAGCACGCGCCGCGGGGCGTCGATCTCGACGCCGTGGTCGACGACCTCGAGCGCGTTCCGGGGGTCGCCGAGGTGCACGACCTCCACGTCTGGACGCTGACGTCGGGGATGGACGTCGCGACCGCGCACCTCGTCGTCTGCGTGGGTGCCGACCCCCAGGTCGTCCTCGGCGCGGCGCAGTCGGCGCTCCGTGAGGGCCACGGGATCGACCACGCGACCCTGCAGGTCGAGGCCAATCCCGCCCGGGAGTGCCACGCCGCGACCTGGTGAGCGGGCGGGGGTAGCCGGGCCGGGGGTCGGCGGCCAGCGAGCCGGACGGCGATGTCTATGCTCGCAGCACGGAGCCCACCCGCTCCGACCCTCGAGCCACAGGAGCAGGACATGATCGGATTCCTCGTCGCCGGCCTCATCATCGGAGCGCTGGCCCGGCTCATCAAGCCCGGCAAGCAGAACCTCGGCATCCTCGCCACGCTCGGCCTGGGCCTCGTCGGCTCCCTGATCGGCGGCGTGATCGCGCAGTTCTTCGGCACCGGCAGCATCTGGGAGCTCAACGTCATCGGCTTCGTGCTGGCCGTCATCGCCGCCGTGCTGCTGATCGGCGTCGCTGAGTCGGTCGCCGGCAAGAACAAGAGCACCGTCTGACGGACTCGCGCCAGAGCAGCCGTAAGTCGAGTGACTGACTTGACTTCGGGTGCTGCTGGCGGTTCCATGCACCCGTGGACCCAGCGACCGGCCCGTCGAGCCCCGTGACCGCCCCGGACTCCGCCGGACCCGCGCGTCGCCCCCGCGACGTCATCCCCCTGCGCGAGGCGACCCGCGCCTGGTTCGCCATCTCGCTGCAGACCTTCGGCGGGCCGGCCGGACAGATCGCGGTCATGCAGCGCATGCTCGTCGACGAGAAGCGCTGGATCGGGCAGCAGCGGTTCCTCTTCGCCCTCTCCTACTGCACGCTGCTGCCCGGGCCGGAGGCGCAGCAGCTCGCGACGTACGTCGGGTGGCTGCTCAACGGCGTGAGGGGCGCGCTGATCGCGGGCGTCCTCTTCGTCCTCCCGGGCGTCGTGGCGCTGCTGGTGCTCTCCGGGGTCTACGTCGCCTTCGGCGACACCACCCTCGTCGAGTCCCTGTTCCTGGGGCTGGCGCCCGCCGTGATCGCCATCGTGGTGCAGGCGGTGGTCCGGGTGGGCCGCAAGGGGCTGGGCCACCCGGCCCTCGTGGCGCTGGCCGTCGCCTCCTTCGTCGCGCTGACCGCGTTCGGCGTCCCGTTCCCGGCCGTCGTGCTCGCGGCCGCGCTCATCGGCTGGGTGCTCGCCCGGCGCATCCCGACGTTGACCGCGCCGCCGAAGGTGGCCGCCGACGCCGGCCCGCCGCCGCTCATCAGCGACGACCAGCTGCACACCGAGCGGCCGTCGGGGCGCCGGGCGGCCACCACGCTCGTCGTGGGCCTTCTCGCGTGGTTCGTGCCCGTCGCGGTCGCTGCTCTGCTGTTCGGGCGCTCGAGCATCTTCGTCGACCAGGGCGTGTTCTTCTCCGGTGCCGCGCTCGTCACCTTCGGCGGCGCCTACGCCGTGCTGGCCTACGTCGCGCAGCAGGCGGTCGAGGTCTACGGCTGGCTGGCGCCCGGGGAGATGGTGCGCGGCCTGGCGCTCGCCGAGACGACCCCCGGCCCGCTGATCATGGTGGTCCAGTTCGTCGCGTTCGTGGGTGCCTATCGCGCCCCCGGCGACCTCGACCCGTGGGTCGCCGCCGTGGTGGCGGCGCTGCTGACGACCTGGGTGACGTTCGTCCCGTGCTTCCTCTTCATCCTGCTCGGGGCGCCGTACGTCGAGCGCCTGCGCGGCAACCGCGGCCTCGCCGCCGCGCTCGCGGGCATCACGGCGGCCGTCGTCGGCGTGATCGCGAGCCTGGCGCTGTTCTTCGCGCTGCACACCCTCTTCGACGACACGTCCCGGCTGGCGGCGGGTCCGCTGGACCTCGAGTACCCGGTGCTCGGCTCCCTCGACGTGCCCTCCCTCGCCATCACGGCCCTGGGCTGCGCCCTCGTCTTCTGGCGGAAGTGGTCGGTGCTCCGCACGCTCGGCGCGTGCGCGCTCGCCGGGATCGTGCTGGGCCTCGCGCTGGCCGCCTGACCCGGCGCGGATGGCGCCGGGCGCCGTGGGTACGGGAGCGGGTGTTCCTCTTCTTCAGCAACCGCCTCGGCTGTGCCGGCTCCGTGCTCGTCTCGCTGCTCGTGACCGTCGTCATCGTGGCGATCTTCATCCTCTGACGTCTCAGGCCTCCTCGGGGAGCACGCCCTCGCTGACGAACGGCAGCACGTCGGCGATCGAGTCGACCACGCGCGTCGGCCGGTAGGGGAAGTCCTGCACCTGGTGCCGCTCGGTCGCGCCGGTGGCCACCAGGACCGTGCGCATCCCGGCCTCGAGCCCGCTGATGATGTCGGTGTCCATCCGGTCGCCGATCATCACCGTCGTCTCCGAGTGCGCCTCGAGGCGGTTGAGGGCGCTGCGCATCATCAGCGGGTTGGGCTTGCCGATGAAGTACGGCGCACGCCCGGTCGCGGTGCTGATCAGCGCGGCGACCGACCCGGTCGCCGGCAGCATCCCCTGGGCGCTGGGGCCGCTGGGGTCGGGGTTGGTGGCGATGAACCTGGCGCCGTCGTTGATCAGGCGGATCGCCCGGGTGATCGCCTCGAACGAGTACGTGCGGGTCTCCCCGAGCACGACGTAGTCGGGGTCCTGGTCGGTCATGACGTAGCCGATGTCGTGCACGGCCGCGGTGAGGCCGGTCTCCCCGACGACGTACGCCGACCCGCCGGGCCGCTGGTCGTCGAGGAACTGCGCGGTCGCGAGCGCCGAGGTCCAGATCGACTCCTCGGGCACGTCGATGCCGCTGCTGCGCAGCAGCCGGACCCGCAGGTCGCGCGGGGTGAAGATCGAGTTGTTGGTCAGCACCAGGAACGGGACCTCCTGGGCGCGCAGCGCGGCGATGAACTCCTTGGCGCCGGGGATCGGGTCCTCCTCGCGCACGAGGACGCCGTCCATGTCGGTCAGCCAGGTGGTCACGGTGCGGGTGTCGCTCACCCGCACATTGTGTCGTCAGTCGGCGTGGCCGTGCACCGGGTGGCTGCGCTCGAGACCCGCTCCCTCGACGTCGACGTCCGGCAGCAGCCGGTCCAGCCAGCGCGGCAGCCACCACGCCGCCTCGCCGAGGAGGTGCATCGCCGCCGGGATCAGCAGCATCCGCACCACGAAGGCGTCGAGCAGGACCCCGAAGGCCAGGCCGAAGCCGATGGGCTTGATGGTCGCGTCGTGGGAGAAGACGAAGCCGGCGAAGACCGAGATCATGATGATGGCCGCCGCGGTGACCACGGCGCGTCCCGCGTGCAGCCCGTGCTGGACGGCGACGCGCGCCGGCGCGCCGTGGGCGTACGACTCGCGCATCCCCGAGACGAGGAACAGCTGGTAGTCCATGGCGAGGCCGAAGAGGATCCCGGTCGCGATGATCGGCAGGAAGCTGAGCACGGGGCCGGGCTCGTGCACCCCGAGGGCGTCGGCGAGGAAGCCGAGCTGGAAGATCGCCGTGATGCCCCCGAACGCCGCGAGCAGCGACAGCACGAACCCGAGCGTCGCGGTCAGCGGCACCAGGATCGAGCGGAAGACGAGCACCAGGATCAGCAGCGAGAGCCCGACCACCAGGACGAGGTAGGTCGGCAGCACGTCGGAGAGCTGCTCGGAGATGTCGATGTTGGCGCTGGCGTTGCCGGCGACGCCCAGGGTGGCCCGGCCGCCGTCGGTGGTCTGCGGGGTCATCTCGCGCAGGGCATGCACGAGCTCCTGGGTCGACTCGCTGGAGGGCGCGCCGTGCGGGATGACCTGGAAGGCCAGCGCCGTGCGGTCCCGCGAGGCGCCGATGGGCACCACCGCCTCGACGGACCACATCGTGCCGATGCCCTCCGCGATCGCCGCCTGCTCGGCGACGACGGCGTCCTGGCCGATGGCGTCAGGCAGGTCGGCGACCACGAGCAGCTGCCCGTTGGAGCCGTCACCGAACTTCTCGGCCTGCACCTCGTAGGCCAGGTAGCCCGGGGAGTCGGGCGGCTGCGTGGACCCGTCGGGGAGCCCGAGCCGCATCTGCGTGGCCGGGGCGGCGACGGCGAGCAGCGCCACGACGCCGACGGCCAGCACGGCCCAGGCCCGGCCGGTGCCCATCGGCCGGTCGCGCTCGCCGGCCGTGTCGTCGTCCGCCAGCTCGCCGGCGGCCAGCCGCTCGCGCTCGCGCCGCCGCAGGATCCGCGTGCCGACCAGCGACAGGACGGCCGGCGTGAGGGTGACGGCCATCAGGATCGCGACGAGCACCGCGACGGCGCCGACCGTGCCCATCAGCCCGAGGAACCCGACGCCGGTCACGTTGAGCGCCAGCAGCGCGACGATGACGGTGACGCCGGCGAAGACGACCGCGTTGCCCGACGTGCCGTTGGCGATCCCGATCGACTCGTGGACCTCGGCGCCGCGCTTCAGCTGGCGGCGGTGGCGGTTGATGATGAACAGCGAGTAGTCGATGCCGACGGCGAGACCGAGCATCACACCAAGCACCGGCGTGACGGAGACGAACTCCACGAGCCCGGAGAACGACAGCGACGCCAGCGAGGCGACGCCGACGCCGAGCAGGGCGGTCAGCAGCGGCAGCGCAGCTCCCAGCAGGGTGCCCAGCATGACGGTCAGCACGACAGCGGCGATGACGACGCCGGCGACCTCGCCCGGACCGAGGATCGAGGGCACGGTCTGCGCGATCTCCTGCGAGGGGTGCAGCTCCACGCCGTCGATGCCCGGGTCGGCGACCAGGGCCTCGACGTCGGCCCGCGTCTCCTCGCTCACCTCGTTGGTCGGCGTGGAGAAGACCACGTTGGCCACGGCCGCCGACCCGTCCTCGGAGACCGTGCGGAACCCCGAGGAGAGCCCGGCCAGGACGGCCGCCTGCTCGAGCCGCGGAGCCTGCGCCTCCACCTCGGCGCGGCGCCCGTCGAGCTCTGCCTGCCCCTCGTCGAGCTGCCGCTGCGCGGCGGCGAGCTGACGGCGTACGTCGACCAGGGTGCCGGCGTCGCGCGCCTGCGCGCGCTGCTGCGCGAGGGCGTCGCGACCCAGGTCGATGCGTGCCTGGGCGTCGCGGAGCTCCTGCAGGCCCTTGCTCAGCTGCTGCTGGCCCTCGGCCACCCGCGCGGCCGACTGATCCACCTGGTCCTGGGTCCGGAACGGGTCGCTCACGTCGGCGACCCCCTCGACCTGCGCCAGCCGGTCGAAGAGGTCGACCAGCGCCTCCTCCTGCTCCTCGGTGAAGCGGGAGCCGTCGGTCGTCTCGACGACGATCGAGCCGTTGCCGCCGCCGGTGCCCTCGAAGTCGCGCTCGAGCCGCTCGGAGACCCGCGTCGTGGGGGTGTCGGGGAGGGAGATCGACGACGACAGCGCCCCCGCGAACGACACGTACGTGACCGCGGTGACCGCCAGCACGGCGAGCCAGGCGCCGACGACGGTCCAGTGCCGGCGCGCCGCGAAGCGTCCGATGCGGTAGAGGAGCTCGGCCATGGAGGAGTCGTGCCTTTCGTCGGAGCGGTCAGCCCGCGTGCCCGACGCGGAGCCGGTGCAGCAGGCGGTCGACCAGCCGGTCCCAGTCCGCGCGGGCCACGGCCGGGACGTCGGCGGTCAGGTCGGGGTGTTGCGCGAGCCAGTGACCCGCGAGGAGGGTCAGGCCGTTCGTGAGCAGGGTCAGCGTCAGCTCGAGGTCGAGCGGGTCGAGGTGCGGTGCCCGGTCGAGCAACCGGCCGCGCAGGCGGCCACCGACGTGCTCGAACGCCCTCCGCGAGATGGCGGCCGCCCGCTCGTCGCCGGCGGCAGGAGCGCCCAGGACGCGGTGGATCGTGACGATCGCCGTGGCGAGGTCCACCTCCCGGGTGGCCTCGACGAGGGCGTCCAGGGCGGCGCGCCCGCCGGCGGGGCCCGTGGGGAGGTCGCCGGTCAGCCGGCCCACCGCCGCGAGGAGGTCGGCGGTCGCCTCGGCGAGCACCTGGTCGCACACGGCGACGAGGAGCTGCTCGATCCCCCCGAAGTGGTTGAAGACGGTGCGCCGCGAGACGCCCGCGAGCGCGGCGACCTGGTCGATGGTGAAGCCGCGCGCGCCCCGCTCGCTGGCGAGCGCACGTGCGGCGTCGACGAGCGCGCGGCCGTGCTCCTCGCGCACGGCGCTGCGGCCGTCGGGGGCGGGAGGGGGCAGCACACGTCGATTGTTGCACTCAGTGCAAAAACTGCCCTGTTCCTGCGGGGTGCGAGGATCTGCGGCATGTCAGGGGAGCGGCCGGTGGCCGCGGAGCGCGAGCCGGCCGGGCTGGGCGCCTGGTCCGCAGCGGCTCTCGTGTTCGGGTCCTCCGCCGCGGTGCTCGTCGTCGAGCTGGCCGCGCTCCGGCTGCTGGCGCCGTACTTCGGCCTGACACTCGAGACCAACACGCTGGTCATCGGGCTCGCGCTGGCGGCCATCGCGGCCGGCACCTGGGCCGGGGGCTGGACGGCGGACCGCGTCGCGCCGCGCACGCTGCTCGCGCCGCTGCTCGGCGTCTCCGGGGCCGCGGTCGCGCTGACGCCCGTCGTGGTCCGCGGCTCGGCCGCAACGGGCCCCGGCGCGCTGATGCTCGCCGCGACGCTGTCCATCCTGGTCCCGGGGGCGCTGCTCTCGGCGGTGAGCCCGGTGGTCATCAAGCTGCGGCTCACCAGCCTGCGCGAGACCGGGTCGGTCGTGGGCCGCCTGTCCGGCATCGGGACGGTCGGGGCGATCGCCGGCACGGTGGTCACCGGATTCGTGCTGATCTCCCGCGTGCCGGTCAGCGCGATCCTCGTCGGGCTCGGCGTGCTGCTGCTGGCGACGTCGGTGCTCGTCCAGGCGGCGGGCCGGCGCGGCCGCGGGGACCTGCTGCTCGGGGCGGTCGTGGCGCTCGGCGGCCTGGGCGCGAACCTCGCCCCGAGCGGCTGCGACACCGAGACGACGTACCACTGCCTGGCCATCGACGCCGATCCCGACCGCCCGACCGGGCGGACCCTCGTGCTCGACGGCCTGCGCCACTCCTACGTCGACCGCGAGGACCCGACCTTCCTGGAGTTCGAGTACGTCCAGGCGATGGCGTCGGTCGTCGACACGGCGTACCCCCCGGGCGAGCCGATCCGCGCCCACCACCTCGGCGCCGGCGGGCTGACGCTGCCGAGGTACGTCGCCGCGACCCGCCCGGGGTCGGCCAGCACGGTGTCCGAGATCGACGGCGGCGTGGTGGCCGCCGACGAGCGGCTGCTCGGCGACGACTTCCCCGCCGGTACTGACGTGCGGGTGGAGGACGGCCGGCTCGCGATCGACGGCCTCGGTGCCCGGAGCCTCGACCTGGTGGTCGGCGACGCGTTCGGCGGGGTCAGCGTGCCGTGGCACCTCGCGACGCTGGAGGCGCTCGACGGGCTGGGCCGCGCGCTGGACGACGACGGCCTCTACGTCGCCAACGTCATCGACCACGGACCGCTGCACTTCGCCCGCGCCTACGTGCGCACGACGGCCGAGGTGTTCGGGGAGGTCGCGCTCCTCGCCGACCCGCGGGTGCTGGCCGGCGAGGACGGCGGCAACCTCGTGGTGGTGGCGTCGCGCTCGCCGGTGGACGTCGCCGCGATCCTCGACCGCATGGCGGCACGCGGGCTCGGCTGGGGAGCGCTGGCCGGCGACGAGCTGGACACCTGGACCGGTGCCGCGCCGGTCCTCACCGACGACTTCGCCCCGGTCGACCAGCTGCTGACGCCGTACGGCGCCTGAGCCGAGCGCCGCCGCCGTACCCTCGGAGCGTGGACGACGACACCCCCGCCCTGCGCGCCCTCGCGGCCAGCGGCATCGCGCACACGGTCACCCGGCACGGCCGGGTCGGGTCGCTCGCCGAGGCCGCCGCGGCACGAGGGGTGGAGCCCTCGGCGATCGTCAAGACGATGGTCGTGCGTCGCGGCGAGGGCGACCACCTCTTCGTGCTCGTGCCCGGCGACCGGCAGATCTCGTGGCCGAAGCTGCGGGCGCTGCTCGGCGTGAACCGCATCTCCCTGCCGGACGCCGAGGCGGCCCGCGCGGTGACCGGCTACGAGCGCGGCACCATCACGCCCTTCGGCTCGGCGAGCGCCCTCCCGGTCGTCGCCGACGAGCGGATCGCCGGCACGGTCGTCTCCCTCGGTGCCGGCGCCCACGGCGTGGCCGCGACGCTCGCCGGCGACGACGTCGTACGCCACCTCGGCGCGCAGGTGGCGGACGTCACCGACCCGGCGTGAGCCCCGCGTGCGTCCCGAACCCGAGCGTGGCCCCAGCAGACGCAGATCGGGCCGGCCCACGGAGGACCGGCCCGATCGGCTGGGGGGCGGCGACCCTTTGCGGTTTGGTGGTCCTGACCTGCACAGATGTGTGAGTGCAATTGAGCGTTTCCCAGTGGATCGGCCGCCATTTCCCGGGTCTCAACCCTCCATCGTGGGCGCTGACGGTTTTCCCGCGGGTAGAGCGCGAGTCGGCGGCACGCAAGCACCCCGTACAGCCGGACGGTGTGCTTTGCTGCACATCACCGTGTCCCATACATCAGTGAAGGACGAACGAAGTGTTCGGATTGTTCAGGAAGGCCAAGGCGGCGATCGCACCCGAGCCGGTACGGGAGTGCGGGTACGCCTACCCCCACCACTCGACCGGGATTCACTACCACGCTGGACACCCGCGCAAGAAGCGTGAAGAAGCGCGCCCTGGCACTGGTCCGTACGACGGAAAGCAGCGCTTCGCCAACACCGGTGTTCCCAAAAACCCCGACGGCGAGACGTACGCCAACCTGTCGGAGTGATCGATGGCAGGGGATCCCAACCTGTATGACGCGATCGAACGGGCCATTGCGAGAGTGCGTTCCGGTCTTCCTCGGATGGTGCCGCGGCCGACGACGTCACGCAATGGACTGCTGACGACCGCGCGCTAATCGACCAGTTGCAGGACGATTACGGCCTGCTGCAGCGTCATCGAGACGTGGTCCTGGGCAAAGTGTTCGTGGCGAGTGAACCCACTCGTTGCCGCACGTGTGACCAGCCGCGACCTTGTTCGAGCGCGTTGGCTCTGGCGGAGCGCTACGGGGCGACCGGTGACGGCACGGGTGACAGTTCGGCGGTGTCCGGGTTGCTCTCGGCTGCTGAGAAGGACTTAGACAGTGGTGCGGGTCTGTGTGCTTGCGGGCTCTACGGCCGGAAGACGCACCAACGCGTGTCGGGGGCGGGTGTCGAGCCGGAGGTTTGGGTCCGATCTGGGTTCGTGTGCACCCCGACCCGGCCTGGGCCGCACTTCCCGGTGGGGTGACGGTCGCCAAGCCGGTGTCGATCGACTGGCTTCGGTGAGATAATGCGGCGGTGGCGTATGAGCCGTTGGCTGGCTGGGTTCAGGTGACTCGTGTGGTCGCGACGGGCAAGGTGAAGTCGCAGCGGATGCATCAGGACAGGTCGTGTGCTGATGCGGCCGTGCGGAAGGCCCTGTCCAAGAACGGCACGGGTAGTGCCCTAGTGGACAGTTACCTATCCGAGTGGATGACGTACGGGGCGGCCCGCAGGTTGAAGCCGCTGTCGGTGTGCCGTTGCTCTGGAGGTGGGCATCGGAAGCACTACGTCGCTGACTCTGACCGGCGCCCGGGTGAGGTGCAGGCGGGCTCGCAGGGCACGGGCCGTCGACGCTGAGTCTCATCCGACACCGGCCACGCCACGATGAGGGCGACGACTGTGCTTCCCAGTCATCATCACGGGCCGTATGGTCGACGTTGAGTGTTCCGGTCTGTTGTGACAGGCGGACCGGCCGCTCGGCAGTGGCCGCGAGGTCGGTTGCAGGGCTCTCGCGGCAGCGACTGATTCGTTGAGCGGTTGACAGGCTCACCGAGCCGACCCGGGTGGCCCGAACCGGATAGGCAGCGGCTCGGGCCACCGTCACGTCTCCTACACCACCCTCGGGCAGGGCGTCTGTCGGCGCCGCTGCGTACCGTGAGGCGCGTGAACCGGGAAGAGGTACGTGCGTGGGCCGAGGAGGTCGCCCAGCACCTCTACCCTGTACTGCTCGCGCGGGCGAGGACGTGGGATCGTCTTGGGTTTCAGGCACCGGACCCTGAGGACCTCGTGGACCGCATCGTCGCGCGGTTACCAAGAATGGTGAACCGACAATCTGAGCACTGAGGACTGCTCGACGGCTCGCTCCCGCCCGACCCGGTTCGATGTTCAGGGTTGGCGATTCCTCTTCGCAGCGTCGCGGGCGACGGCGGAGGTCCATGAGGGATCTCCAACGAACTGTTCCCGCGCGGACCCGGCGGTCTTGGCAGGCAACGTTAAGGGTGCCGCCGCCGCCCGCTCCGGTCGTGACAAACGCGACGGTGTTGTAAGCCCCGCCTGCAAGGGGGGCGAGTCTCGATGGAGACACGCTGCCCCGCCACCCCGGCTCCGTTCACTCGTCTGAACTGGCTGGCCATCCGTGACGACCCGGAGCGGTTCCGGTCGGATGGCGTCCGGGTGCTCCTACCACCGTGGCAGGCCTCCGACGACACGGAGTGACGGTGGAGGCACGAGGACACGCCTCCCAAGCCGGGCGTCGCGCTGTTGACCTCGACGCCTGGCGCCCAGGCGTGCGGAGGACGGACCGGGTGTGCGACGCCCCGTTGGCGCTGCCGAGTTCGCAGTAATGGAGGGAGTGGTACGGGTCCTCAGCACCGTGGCATGCCGGGTGGCAACCCGTTCACGTTGATATCGCGCGCGACGGCTGAGGGGACCCATAGGCCGATCACACGTCCGCCCCAGGTGTCCGTGCTGCGCAGCCAGGTGTTCCATGTCTGGGTGGTTCCGTTGCTGAATCGAACCCCATACGGCGCCGCGTAGGTGCCGCACGAGAAGCCGACACCGAGCCCGTTCGCCCACCAGTAGTCGGCGGCGTTGGGTGGTCGGTTGCTGCGGGAGTACCAGGTCCCGTTCCATGGGTCTGTACGTGGCCACGTTCCGCCAAGGACTGCATCGGCGATGAAGTAGCCGCCCGTGAATGGTGGGTTGCCCGAGGTAGGCGGCGGTGGTGGGTTTGGTGAGGACGGCGGTGACGGTGGGACGGTAGGCGTGGGCGTCGGGGTAGCGGTTGGTGGGTCGTTGACTCCGCACGTGCCGCTGTACTCGCATTCAGGCGCATGCAAGGTGCAGGCACCGAGCAACTCGAAAAGGTCGATGGACCAGTTGGAGGGGGTGAACGGTTCGCAGGCGTCGTACTCGTTGAAGAGCCCGACGATCTGCTTGCCGATCCATTCTGGGACCTTTCGTATCCCCAAACCGATCAAGCACTTCGCCACCGTGACGGCCACACCAGGCGAAGGCTTCTTCAACGCTTTGAGGCACCCCACGAGGTTGGTGAAGGTGCTGAGTTGGCGGACGTGCGCTACCGCGAAGCGACGGCCGTCAGACTTCGCGCGCTCCGCCTTCCACCGTCCGTCCACGTTATGCATGATGAGCGGGCGCCCCATCACCTTCGGCAGGCGGATGGCCACCCGACCACGCCACCGTGCGTAGATGTGGAAGTCGTACAGTTTGTCGCCGAGGTGAGCGATCTCAACTCGTCCACGGAAGCGCATGACGCCCGTGGGCACGCGAATGCTGACGCCATTGGATGCCTTGACGACTCCGCCCTCGGGGCCAAGCGTCCTGGCGGCGATGACCTTCCCGCCGAAGGGTGCCGTACGTGCGGACTCGGAGGCTGGTCCCGATGGCCCCTCGGGCGTTGCGACCACTGATGGCGCAGACAACTGCAGGATGAGGCCGAGGAGTGCTGCGACAGCGAGCAGCGCCGTAAACGGTCGCGAAGAGTTGCGAAGCATTGGTCCGCCTCCCGTTGGTTTCGGGGAGAGTAACTGCCAGGCGCTGTCCTGAGCACTGAGATCCACGCCTGTACCCCACCCGACTAGACCGGACCCGGCGGGGGCTGAGACAGCACGGGTGGCTGACGATGTGGCGGACATGCGGCACTACGCGGATGTCGAGTCCGCGGTGGTTCGCCACACAAACCGAGGCGTGGTTGTGAAGGTGCGCCATCAGAGCCTGCGCCGCGATGGCGATGCCGGGGTCTCGGTGTTCTTCGATGTCAACCGGGGGCGGTCGGGGCCGGAGTCGTCCTCAACGGCGGCCTGTACGAAGGCACGGACTACGTGTTGTGGCGAGCACGGGGACTGAAGCCGAAGGGTCAGATGCTCATGTGCTCGTACCGCATGGGGGCTGACTATGCGAAGGACATCACCACGATGTGGGTGAGCCGAAGGTGTCTCGACGACCCAGCCAAGGTGCGCGCCGCCATCCGCGTTAGCGGGGGCATCGATCCGGACTTCGCCCAGGACTGGGTTGGCGAGCGTCGCTGGACCGATTGGCTGGCCCGCGCCTGACGCGCCAGGGTGGGCGACCGCGCGCTCCGGTACTTCTTCGAGTGGCTAGCCGACAAGGTGTAAGCCCGGCCCTCCATGGCAGGTTGGCGCCGGGTGAATAACGTCACGTCGCATCTGCGCTTACTCCAATCCGGCAGACGAGTAGCCAGGCCGAGAGAGAACACCCGGTCTTGGGCCCCGACTCCGGGCGCTCAGTAGGAGCGGCCTTTTCCAGCGGAGCAGCCGACCTTTCAGATCGAAGCCCGCTCACGCGTCGCCGGGGTCGCTCTAGTTGCCGGAACCCACGTCGTTCGGGTTCTTCGCCTCCACCTCTGGCAGCATGAGCCGCATGTACCACTCCGAATTGGTGGTGCCTGTTGCAGGGACCCTCGTCCACGAGTTGCTGACAGAGATGCTCCGCGAGGGGCATGTGGGCGTGTACATGGTCGGCGGGCATGGTCGGCGGTGGCGCCTCGACCAGGACCACTATGGCCCCCTCGAACGCCTTGACTTCAACATCTCGCAATGCGTGCGCGAGGTTGCCGACTCGATGTCTCCAGTAGACGGCTATCCCGCGCACTACCTGTATCTCGACCGCTTGATTGCCACCATTGAGATGCCATGGGCTGGCCTCATGACCGAGTGGAACCTGGTATACGACCGGGTGCCCCGCGGAACTCTTGTCATCTCTGCGGCCGAGTCGCCTTCAGACCATGACTCTGGTACTTCGCTCATGCGACGTCTCCGGCGATGGTTCGGCCCGAATCACTGATCCGTCGGCCCCACTCGGGTGCCTCAGCGCCTGTCGTCGAGACCCCAGACTGTCTCTCCGCGCCGGTCGGGTGGGTCGATGAGGATGACGGCCTTCTGGCTGAGATAGTCGGGCGAGGATCCGGGTTTGGCGTGTTGGAGCCAGTGGCGGATGACTGTGACGGGTTCAGCGTCGGGTCGGCAGTGCAGTCCGCGCATCATGAGGTCGACGCGGCGGCCCTGGTGTTCGCGATGCCATGTGGTCCAGCGGGTTGCTTCTCGGTCGGAGCGAGCGTTCGCCATCGCGTAGCGTTGGCGGCCTAGGTCCGAGGAACCGAAGTCGACGTGTTTGGTGCGCTTGTCTTCGGGGAACCGTCGGGCGCCCCTGGGTAGTGCGAAGAATGACCACACGTCGAGGTCCTTCACCCCGTTGCGTCGGTCGAGGTAGTGCAGGGCCGCGCCTTGCGCCAGGACGACTGCGATGAGGCGTCCGCGGTACTCGGGGTGCCGTTCGTAGAAGCCTTCGTGGTCTTGGGTGGCGATCTCGGAGAGTCGGCGCAGGTGGCGCTTAGTGAGGGGGACCTTGGAGCGAGCCGACCGGGCCGTGGTGGTGAGAGGCGTCACGGGTTCTCCTTCACGGCGCCGTCTTCGCTGACGAACCACATGCGAATTCGGGCGGCGTCGAGCGAGGTACGGGTGTCCGCCCAAAGTCGGCGGTAGGTGGGGAAGTCCGGAAGGGCGATGACGGAGTGCCAGTCGGGCTCGTGGGTGCGCAACCGCATGGCGGCAAGAACGGCTTGTGAGTACCAGTGCCGGGCTTGGGTGGCGGGGTTGGTCTTCTTTGTTTCTCCTGCGCGGCGGGGGTCGGCGTAAGTGCCGCGGGTGGGGTAGCCCTTCACCTCGATGCCGATCCGCTCGGGTCCTCGTTCGGCAACAACGTCTACGCCTGGTTCCTTGGTCGCCGTGTTCGCGGTTCGGGTGATGGTCCAGCCGCTGGCGCGTAAGTGTCTGACGACGAGGCTCTGAGTGTTCGCTTCGGTGTGCCAATCGCCTTGCTGTCCTCCGGCGCGGGCGGCAGCGACGCTGGTGCCGCTGGACGCCGCGCCGCCTGCCGGTGTCGGCGCCCCGGCGAGGTAGTCCGTGATTTCACGTTGCGTGGCGCGTCGGAACGTTCCGTGCGCAATCTTGGTCAGGAACGGCGTCTTGGGGGTGAACTGCTCGCGATTCCCGACGTTCGAGCAGGCGCCGCGAACATGGGCGCGGATCGTGCGGGGGTTGCTGCCGGGGTAATGCCGGTCGAACCACGAGATGACCTCTGCCGCGGTGAAAGGTTCGGGCAAGGTCCGGACGCATTCGACGAGCCGCTCCCACGTCGTCGTTGCGGTCCGCTCCACAAGCCCATCGTGCAAGACGAAAGTGTCAATGCACTGCGCCTCCGAGCGGGCGTACCGTGGAGTGGTGACACGGGTGGAGGAACTGGCGCGAAACTTACGACGCGTGCATGAGTTGGATGGGCGATGTCGTCAATGAGGCTCGGCTGCTTCGTTGCACGTCGCCAGCACAACCCCGTAGGGGCAGCGTCTCGTGCCTGCGCCTGTGGTGGGGGTCAGTCGCCCTCTGCCCATGCCCCGATACGCACGAACATCGCCATCGCGGCAACGAAACCAGCCGCTAGTCCCCCCATCCCGTAGGTCATGTGGCCCCAGACCGCCATGTACGGCACGCTCAGCAGGCTGAGGAACATGGGGAGCATGGCAAGGCCGCGCGGGGGCAGGTGGCGGGGCTTCTTGTATGAGCGACGGCCGATGCCGAAGATGGCGAACAGGACCATACAGGCCGCGGCCCACGCGAACGGTTCCACTTCGCGCACCTCACAGTCGGCTTGGACGGTTCTCAGTGAGCGCTCGACCGCTAGCCCGGCCGATCGGGCGGTCACGTTCTCGCCGACCGTGCCATCGATGTTGACTGCCCCAGCGTAGGCCGCCTTCGGGATCAGTGCGAAGGGTGGCCCGCGCGCAAGTACCGCTGCCGCAGCCTCCGCGGGGTACTCGCGGTCGTAGCGAGTTTCCGCCGTCGATCTCGGTCAAGGACTCGCTCGGATAGGCACATGTGTCCCGCTGCGCGCGGATCTGCCGATCTGCGGACGGCATCGCAAGTGACGCTCAGTCTCGGCGGGATCCTCCTATGAGCGGTTTGCGTTGTGCCTCCAGCGGTGGATGCGAGCCTTGAGGCCCGTCCAGGCATTCTGGCGCCAGGTGCGACCGGGTTCGCGGGTCCACTCGCAGAGGCAAGGCAGTTGGCTGGGCTCGGACATCAGAACATCCCGTTGGGGTTGTTGGGGTGCTCGGGTAGGGGTTGGAGCACGTCCCAGTGTTCGACGACCTTGCCGTTGTCGTCGAGGCGGAAGATGTCGATGCCTGCGTATTCGAGGTCGCCGGGCCAGGTCTGGTGGCAGTGAAGGATGACGTGGTTGCCTTCGGCGAAGGCGCGGACGAACTCGACGTGCTTGCCGGGGTACTCGGCTGCCATGCGGTTGAAGTAGTCGATGAACGCCTGCTTGCCGTCGCCGACGTGGGGGTTGTGCTGGATGTAGTCGTCCCCGGCGTAGTTCTCGATGGCTTCGGCGGGTCGGTTCTGGTTGAACATGAGGTCGTAGAAGGCCTTCACGTTCTCCTTGTTCCTGTCCAGTGGGGCGGTGGCGCTGGTGCCGAGGTCTGTCATGGCCGTCCTTCAGGCTCGTGGGTTGCTTGTAGGTCAGTGGTTGGTACGGGTGAGGTGGCCGATGGCGGCCTGTGCGTCTCCGGAGAGAGAGAACGCACGGTCAGTGAGGTCGGCTGGCACGTCGGGATGGTCGCGGTTGATGCGGATGAGGGTGGCGTTGGGCAGCGCGCGGGTGATCTGCTCGGTGGGCCAGCGGATGACGCCGGGGGTGTTGTAGCCGGAGCCGATGTCGAGGACGGCGACCTTGGCGGAGGTGCCCTGGGCGTTGCGCAGCCAAGCCTGCAGGTCTCGCCCGGTTGGGGCGAAGTGGTCGGCGATGTAGAAGCGTCCGGCGTTGACGTTGAGGTACACCTCGCCGCCGCAGTCGGGGCAGGTGGGTACGGCGTCTTCGTCGATCTGCCCGGTCTGCGGGTCGAGGGTGGCGTAGGCGCGTTCCAGTATGGGGCGGGCGTCCCACACCTCGCGGGTACACGGGGTGTGGCACTGGTAGAGGGCGTAGTCGCCTTGCGGGGTGAAGACCCGGTCGGGGTCGAAGCCGTTGCGGGCGAACAGGCCGTCGACGTTGGAGGACATGACGAAGTGGTCACGTTCGCCGACCGCGGCTCGGAGTTGCTGATAGATCGCCGACGGTTCGTCGCCGAGGCGGATGTCGCGGACGTGGACGGCCCAGAAGCCCCATTGGTGGCGCGGAGGGAGGGGATAGCCGATGAGTTCGTAGCGGGCGTTGAACCCGGCCTTCTTGAGCCACGGGAACAGGTCGGCGAATCGGTCGCGGTCGGTGTAGTCGTACCCGGCTGCAGCCGACAGTCCGGCCCCGGCGCCGATGAAGACGCGCTCGGCGTCCGCGAGCGCGGCGGCCGCGGCGTCCAGGTTCTGCGATCCGCGCACCGAGTCGTGATGATGGGCGTGGGTGTGGGAGGTGTGGGTCACGGGAGTCGGCCGTCAAGGGTGGTGCGGTAGATGGCGGCGTGGTGGTCGGAGAAGGTGTTGAAGATGACCTGCATCTCGGACTCTGGGTGCGCGGTGAGCCACCGGGTCACGGTGTCGACGGCGACGACGGTGGCGGCTTCGATGGGGTAGCCGAAGACGCCGGTCGAAATGGAGCAGAACGCCACCGAGGCGATGTCGCCGTGGCTGTCGGCGGCGTCGAGGCAGGAGCGGTAGCACGAGGCGAGGGCTTCGGCGTCGGCAGCGGATGGTTCACCACCCGCCACGATGGGGCCGACGGTGTGCAGTACGTGCCGGGCTGGCAGGTGGTAGCCGCCCGTGAGGGTGGCGGCACCGGTGGGTTCGAGGTGACCCTGCGCGGCCATGTGGGCGGCGCATTCCTCGCGTAGCCGGGGTCCGGCGACGGCATGGATCGCGTTGTCGATACACGCATGGCCCGGGGCGAAGCAGCCGAGCATCCGGTTGTTGGCAGCGTTGACGATCGCATCGGCACGAAGGGCGGTGATGTCGCCCTGCCACAGCGACATCCGCGACCCGACACCCGCCAAACGCAAGCGCGGCAAGTTGGCGGTGTCGGTGACCGGGCGTTGGGCGTTCTCCCACGCCAACACGCCATCAAGGAGCCTCGCGAGGTCGTCGGGCAACGGGTCCGGCGGCCGCACGGTCAACACGTCGGCCAGCGCGACCTTTCGCTGACGCGCTGTCGCGCCGACGGTCTTTGCAGCAGCCTCGGGCGCGAGGTGGTCGAGCAGGTCCACGACAGCGCGGTCCACTTGCTGTTGGGTCAACTCGGTGGCGCTCACGCGTCTGCTCCGACGGTCGTCGCGTCGTAGGTTTCGCGAGCCGCGAGCACGCCGCTCATGTGCTCCTTGGCCCACTCCTCAAGGGCGGCCAGCGGCTTACACAGGGAGCGTCCCGCCGCGGTGAGTTCGTACTCCACGCGTGGGGGCACCACCGGGTAGACAGTGCGCTTGACCAGACCGTCGCGCTCCAGCCCGCGCAGGGTCTGGGTGAGCATCTTCTGGGAGATGCCGTCCACGCGCTCGGTGATCGTCTTGAACCGATGCGGCCCGTCGGACAGCGCTCCAATGATCAGCACGGTCCAGCGGTCGCCGATGCGGTCCAGCAGTCGCCTGCTGGGGCAGTTGCGGTCGTAGGGGTTCCACTGCGAGGTGTCGAGGCTCATGGCTCACTCACTAATCCGGTAGTCAGGCACTTTGGGGTGCCTTATTTCTTTCCGTGCGTCAGTCACCAATAGTAAGTGATGTGACTTCATTCCGCCATCCCCACCACCAGACCAACCCGAGCCAGATCGCTCCCACCACCCGAAGGAATCGTCCAATGACCACCGCCTCTCGCTCCATCGCCCGCCCACGCACCCCTCTGTCCACCCTCGCCGCGACCGCCGTCGGCGCAGTCGCTGCCGGAGCGCTCGCCCTGCCGACGGTCACTGCTGCAGCCGCCGCGGACGCTGCCCCCTCGGCCAGCCGTACGGCCACATCGCCCGTCCCCGCTGGCGAGAAGGGCCTCACCAGCCAGGAGAAGGCCAACCGCCGCGCCGCCGTCCGGCTGCTCGTCGGCGCGTTCACCAAGCACGACCCCGACACCTACGCGCGCCGCTACATCGACGCCAACACCTACATCCAGCACAACCCGCTGTTCGACAACGGCCGCGACGCCTTCATCGCCGGGGTCACCGCCTACTTGGAACAGTTCCCCGACTACACGCTGCGCGTCCGCCGCACCGTCACGCAGGGCAACTACGTCGTCGTCCACGCCCTCGCCAAGGTCGACGCCTCGGACCGCGGCACCGTCGAGATCGACGTCTTCCGCTTCAACAAGGCCGGAAAGATCGTCGAACACTGGGACGCACTCCAGCCTGTAGCCGAGACCTCCGTCAACGGCAATCCGCAGGTCTGATCGACAGCCACATCGGAGCGGGCCGCAGCCTCATGCGTGCGGCCCGCTCCAACGATTGGTCCAGCGGGGTGGAACGTCCGGATCTGCCGCGATTCGTCCTAGCCCGGCAATATTCGCGGTCTGTCCGGTCACGACAGCGGGCACCAGCCCCCTAGAGGCCGGTGCCCGCTGTGGGTGAGGGACTTCGGTCTACCAGCAGGTGTTCCAGAGACCGCGAATGTTGTTGCGCGCGTTGTTGATGGCCTTGACGTACTGGCCGTCGCGAGCAACGGGCTTGCCGCCGAAGACGTACCGCTTGGTGTAGCCGTTCCACGCCTGCCGGTATGAAAGGTCCTTGAAGCCGCCCTGTCGGGCGACGTAACGCAGCAGGCGGCCGTAGCGGTCCTTAGCGGCTTGGGTGCGGTCGGACACGAGGTTCACCGTCGACCCGACGGGTGCGAGGCGGCGCAGGTTGTCGGTTGCTTCGCCGTATCCGCATCGGCCGCGCTCGGGGGTGTTGATGCCGAGCATGCGAACGTCGACGACGCCGCCCTTGCGGAGGCGGACCTTGAGAGTGTCTCCGTCAACGACCCGCACCACGTTGCCGGTCTCGCGGTAGATGGTCGGACCCGGGTTGTTGTTGGTGGTGGGCTGCTGCGGGTTCTCGTTCCCGCGACCGATGCACGGGCACGGGTTGCTCTCGCAGGCGATGCCGTCGCCCTCGTCGTCGAGGCGGTGCGGGTCGTTGCGCGGTCCCCCGTTGGCGAGGAAGAAGTTCTGAGCCGCCGCCTGCGACGGGAAGTCGCTGCAGTCGCGGTCGTAGAACGCTTGGGCGGGCTGGGTGAAGGTGGCGAGGCCGAAGCCGAGCATGAGCAGGGTGAGGGCTCGGGCCATGTGCTTGTTCATGATGCTGTTCCCCGTCGGGAGTGGTGACTGACGGGGGCACGGTGTCACCTGTGTGCTGGTCGCGCGGCCTTTTCGCGGGTGGATGGTACTTAGGTCGCGTCGTCGCCAGTGCTGGTGGTGTAGTTGTGTGGTCGCCTCCGGTTAGTTCCGCAGATGGCTGCTGCGTGACTGCGGAGATACGCGGAACAGGAATCCGGGACGCTCCCAGTCTCCGTCGCCCGCGGCCTTATTCGCCAGGGGCGCACGCATCATCCGTTGAGTCAGGTGTCCCGTTTGGGACACCTGACCGCAAGGCGTGCATGGAACGTCGTCTTGGCGGTGTACTGCGCGCGGTTGGCGACGTTCAGCAGGCGCCCCGGACGCGGACCCGAATAATGGAGGTTGTACCGGGGTAGTGCCGGTCGAACCACGGTGCACGTTGAGAGGTGAACCGGGCCAACCATGAGCCCCAGCCGACGTGGGTCAGACGGCTCGGGCCTCACCTCTACCGGCTCCGGCCGCTAGGCGTGGGCCAGTGCCTCCCGGGCGGGGCAGGTCCCTGTGACGAAGGCTCCACACACCTCGCAATGCGCATTCGGGTCGGCAGCACGAACAGAGCCACCCGACGCCCAGTCGGACATAGCCGAGACGACGGGACGCAGTGGCGAGTCCGAGCCGCTCATCTATCCATGATGCGCTCGAACCGCTGGGAACGGAAGGCGGAAAGCCTGTCCTCCGACGGATGCAGTTGCTTGCGCCACCAAGGCCGCTTCCGAGGAGAAGGTGCACGAGTACGTCCTCGGCTTCTAAAGAACCATTACCTACGACGTGCGCACTATGGCACTACGCACTGTGGTGCACCTTGAACGCGTGCATGTACCGGCCGGGCCGGTCCGCCTGTCACCGCGGACCGGACCCCCGATGGTCGACAGTGTGCATCGGCTACGCCGACCAAGGGAAGCGTGTGTGGTTGGGCTGTCGGACGGCATGTCTACGGTTCGACGCCTCAGGTCGCATGGCCGAGCGACGCCGCCCGCGGAGATCGGCTACGGGGATGACCTTGTTCGAGGAGACCCACGTCGCTTGGCCAGTCGAGTTGCTTGCGCGGTTGGGTTTCCATCCCCGAGACGCCGCCCGACTCCGAGCCGTGCTGCCGTCTGTCGACAAGAGCACGGTGACCTACCTTCACCAGCGGACGGAGACGGAACCGCGTTCCGTGTTTTGGAACAACCCCGGCACGTACGTGGTGTGGGCTATCCACAACATCACGATCACGCAGGCCATCCGGTTGACGGAGGCAGGACGAGGCGTCGTCGATGTGCTCACGATCCTCGATGCCGTCCGCAAGCACGTCCACCCCCGGTTGTCCATCAACGGGGTCGACCTGGCACACGCATGGGTGATGGAACGACGCGTGCCGCGACATCGCCTCGCCCGCTACATCGAACTGGGCCTCCCGCCAGCGACGGCGGCGGCGCTGGAGGCCGACCCATCCTCGCCCCCATCCGACGCCGCACTGGAAACGCTGGCCGCTCTCAGACGCCCGTGATAGCCCCTCAGGCGCCCGCGGCCGTCGTCCGTGATGGCCGGGGTGGGGTGTCAGTCAGCGGTTGCTGACCGGCTTAAGCAGAACTTCACATGCAGGTATGCGCCGGAGTGTCCGGTGGGGTGGCTGCAGTGCTGGACGGCACACCAGTCACATCGGGCACACGAGCCCGGCTCAGTGAGGCAGGTACGTCCGGTGGGTCATGGCGGTGGGGCCGTCTCGTGGAGATGCTCAGGTCAGCGAAGGTCGAGGCAGTTGCGGCTTTGCTCGCTGTTCTCCGCCATGAGGCGCTCGTAGTCGGCTTCGCTGATGAGACCTTGGTTGAGCATGGCGACGACTTCGCCTGCCTGCGCATCCACGGAGTCCAGGCAGGTCTCGATGGCATTGTCACTGTCGCTGTCACCGCCGCCGGTGACGCCGGGATTGTTGCCTGAACTGGCGTCGGGGTTGGAGTAGCCGTTCGAGTCGGTGGGGTCGGGTGTCGAGGTCGGCTTGGTGTCAGGTGCGGTGTCGACGGAGAGTCGTGGTGTGCAGGCGTGCAGGGTGCGCCATAACGCGAACCGCGTCCCGTAGGGAGAGGGGTCTGCTCCACTGATGACACCGACACCCGCGACACGGTGCCACGGTGCCACGGTGCCACCCCTAGCGGGCCACTTCTGGTGTTCACTGCCTCGCTTCATCGACCAACCGCAGCGTTCCGTCAGGCTCCGCAACGTAGTCCCGGCGATGAGGACAAAGCCGAGGGAGCCGCTCGCGGAGACAGATCGCGGCGTACGCGGCGTCGATGTTCTCCTCTTGGACCTGATGCATCATCTCGTCCGTGCAGGCCTCCCGTGCCGCTTCCATGTGGCCGTGTGTGTGGATCAGGCGCTGTAGGCGCTGGCGAGCCTCGGTAGTGAAGAACGCGTCCTCGACGGACCTTGCGCCGGTGGCGTCAGGTTGCGGAACGGTCGAGGTTTCGACCGCGAATCGGATGGCTCGACTCAGTGGTGTCGGTTTCATGTTTAAAGGGTGCACCCGATTCGGGGTTTTGAGAATAGTTCTCAAAAAGTCATGGGAAAGTGTCGACCAGCATTGGCGATAGGCCTGTGCATACTGCGTTTGCCTATTCCGCGTAAGTCATGACTTTCCGTCCTATGGGGCCATGGCAAAGGTGTCCATCTCTGACGGGTTCCGCGACATGGTTAGCGAACACGTGAAGCCTCCCCGGAGGAGGATTCGCTCGTTCGAGCACGTCGAGTCTGTTGCGGGCCTAGCATCGACGGCTATGAGAGGACGGTGCATGGTTGGGGTAGCGGCGCCCCTCGTCCTTATTGCACTTCTGCAGGGCGGATGTGCCTCCCCAGGTGGCGATGTGGACGAGCCAAGAACCCGTGCTGATTGCCGAGACTCGCCTTGGCGCGACGGTTGCACTGACGGACTTCCTGACGAGGTGGCACAAGATCGTCTAGCCCGCTCGCAGGAGCGAATGACTCGCGAAAGCAAGCAACGAACGCGACGCGAAGCCCAGCGGGAGCAAAAACAACTGCAGCGCGCACGAGCCAACGGTCCCTCCGACCCGTGCGGCACGCTCACCAAGAGGGAATTCGAAGCGCTAGATTTCATCGCTCACCAGGCAACGTACGGGTGTCTGCCCACCGTCGTTCCCGACCTAGTGGTTCAGGGTGGCGGGTCGGGCAACCCCTCTGGCGGCGGCTGGGGGTGCGCGTATCTACCAACGATGAACAACTGGTGGCACGACGACGTGCTCTGCAGTAACGGAGCCGAGCACTTTCGGCCCGACCTTCTGCCGGACGACTCATTCATCACCGAAGCCGAGATGGTCGCGGAGGCGCGACGGTACGAGGCGTACCTGAACTCCCAGTGACCTTTGCTGTCCGTGACTGGAGGAGGCTCCGGCGGCGCCTCCTTCTGATAGGGCCGTCCATCGTCGTCACCCCGGGCCGTCTACTCGACGGGGTCCGAGGGCTACGTCCGCGCATGTTCCCCAAATGTGGGCGTCGTCGTCCAACGCCTCGCCCGTGGTCGGCACGTCTGCCAGTCTTTTGCTGTGGTCGAACGAGTGGATGCAACACAGTGGCTCGTTGACGTGCAGCGCGCCCTCGACCATGTCAGAAGCGCACAGGCTGCCCTCTCCTTAGGCCCAGGGTCGTCCGGCGCAGCGATCGAGCATGTTCGACGGTTGAGGACTGATCCGGACTATGCGAAGTTGAGCGCCCGACTGGTGTCTGCGGCTGAGGCATGGACAGGCGAAGTGTCGGAGTTCGTCGAGCGACATGCGGCGCTGCTTGACCGCTTGCCGCGGGGCGTGCGCCCCGGCGTGCGCCCTTCCGGGCTACGACTGCTCGCTTGGGCTTCTCGCTTGCCCGGATTGCCGAGGGCAGAATCGCGGCTACAGGAGGCACGCGCGATCTTGTGTGCTGTAACCGGCGAAAGCGATGCCGGTGCAGCGGAGCGACTCGCTAGGGCGAGCGAACCCCTATTGGCGTGGGAACACATGACGACCCACGCGCCGACGGGTGTGGGAACCCAAGCAGGTGACGACGCTCGCCATCTGAAGTCAAAGCCTCAACATCACCGAGGAGCATCCTTGCCGGAGGTGGTGGCGGCACTGGAGCGTTATCGCGCCGAATTGGGGCGAGCAGAACTCGAACGCCGATACATAGAGACGCTGCCAAGCGGAGCAACGCACGTCAGCACCATCGGGCAACTCGTCAAGCATCCCGAAAGTTGGGCAGTCCGCCGTCTTAGCCCCGAAGCAGAGGCTGAGGTGCGCAGTGCGCTGCATGCGCTTGGGTATCCAGACGCGAGTACGACCCCAGAGGTTGCGCGACAGGTCAGGACTGCCCTTCTGACGACGCCGGAGCATGTGCAGCGCTTGTTCGAGAGGGCCGGGTCTGCCGCGGAGGAGTTAATGAAACTCACCAAGACCGACAGCCTTGAGGACGCGGTCAACAAGGCTGAGATCATCCTCGACACAAACCGGCAGCGCATCGTACCGGCGCGCAGCGGCATCGTGGTTTATCGCGGAGGACTTCCCGGTCTCGGTAAGCGACGCTGACAATCCTCTCGGAAACTCTCCAAGTAGGCGGACTTGAAGAGGTGTCTGGCGCTCGCCGCGCTCTCCTCGATGGCCTCACCCCGCTCGGCTATCTCGTCGGCCTCGCTGTGGGGTGGCCGTGCAGTTTGATGCTAGGTGCCGTGTCGAGTCCCTTTTGGGATAGTCGGCGCCGACCCATACTGTCGACCACGGACGCGTCCCTCAGTGGTCGGTGTGCCGGGCCACGTAGCGAACGATCGCTTCGCGCAGTGGAAGCGCTTCGCGCTCGTAACCATCGCCGTCAGCGCCTGGCGGGCTGGGTGACAGGTCAATGACGCAGACTTGCGGAGGTGCGGCGCGGCTGGGGTGCTCTATGAAGCCCCAATCGCTGTCGTCGTCGATCGTGTGCACGTCAGGGACTCGCGCTAGGCATTGGATGGCACGTCCGCCCGGTTCTATCCCTGCCTGTCCCAGTCGTCGCCAAAGTTGTCGCGGCTCCGGCGGTGGAGCGAGGCCTTCAAGGACTGGTTCGGTGGTGGCCCGGTAGAGAGGCCTGACCTCTCCCCGAAGCAGGTCCCCGTCCGTTGTTAAAACTAGGACCCGGTGAACCAGCCAGCCCTCCCTGTCGAGCCGCGCGAAGGAGTGAGGGGCTAGAAGTGGCAGGGCGGGAACGTCCGCTGTCAGCAGGATGTTGGCGGCCGGGGCTGCGTAGTCGCGGAGGATGGCCGAGAGGTCGTCCTCAACGGCTCGAACGTGACGCTTGCGGGCTGCGACTGCGGGGTGTGGTGGCGCCTCATGTTCGCGTGCGCGCCCCTGCCCGGCTGCGGCAAGATGTTCGTCGAACGGACTGCTCACGCGCTCGATGCTAGGTCCTCCGCTCCCGAGACTGGGACTGTTGCGATGGCGTGTGAGCGCTGGCGGCTTCCCAGTCGCGCATACGTGGGGCCGTTCGGGACTGGTCAGAGCGATCATGCCGCAGAGATGAGGGGCGGGCGTGTGACCGGTTCGAGACGGCCGTACCGCCGCCGGAAGGCACAACGGTGGTTCACGGGTCGCGCACACACGATCCAAACTGTTGACGACCGGGTGTTCCGGCGCGTTGTGACAGGCCGACGGCCGCCCGTTGGCCAGCGCCGCGTCTGCGGGAAATTGGTCGACAGGTCAGTCTCACACTGCGCCCTTGTGTTGGATCTGCCGTTCTCGACCACATCTTCATAGCCACGCCATAGGGTCCTCGTGACATTGACATTGCTACGACAGACGAACCGATGACCGGCTCGTGAAGGCACGGCTCAGCATCGGTCGTCGGAAACACTCTGGAAGGGGGCCACGGGGACCATGGGCTGCTCCGTTCACTTCATCACCCAGAGCGACTGTCCAGGCTGTCAGGGTCGTCTGACACGCAAGACCATCGAGCGTGAGCACGCGATAGATCGTGCGCTCGCGATGGAACTCCAATCCAGCACCGGTGACTCTGGCATTTCGACGGGCACGTACTAGAAGAAGGAAGGCGTTGCGCCCAATCCACGTAGCGTGCGCGAGATGATCGGAGACGCGCTATCCGGCGTCGTTGTTCTGATCGCAGTACTCGCCGTGCCCGTATCCGTGTACGCGGGCCTGAACCTACTGCAGACCATGCCAGACATATGGGCTCGCTGGTGGTGGTTGAATCTCCCGATGGCTGCGGTCCTCGGACTTCATCTCGGCTCTCGCCGTTGGCTCCCGGCCCATCTTGCACTCAGCCCGGTAGCAGCGCTCTGTGGTTTCGTCATCATGCTTCAGGTCGGCTGGCTCGCTACTGCCGTCGTGTTCTTCCTGCTGTCCGAGTACCTGAACTCACGAGGAATCGGACCTGCGGTGCTTGGGCTTTCGATTGCCCTGGTGATGGCGGTGGGGACGCTGATCGTCGCTTCGTTCACAGCAATGCGGGTAGTCGCCGGAGGGAGTCGCGCGGAACTGCCTGATCGAAGGGAAGCACACAGGGCGTTCTGTGCCATGACTCACCGCTTGTCGTTGAGGCCCCAGACTGTGTCCCCGACGCTGGTCAGGCGGATCAATGAGGATGACGGCCTTCTGGCTAAGGTAGTCGGGCGAGGAGCCGGGCTTGGCGTGTTCGAGCCAGTTTCGGATCGCGGTGACGGGATCGGCTCCTGGTAACCTGGCTCAGGCAGGCCAGTCTTCGCGGAGGGCTTGCAGGTAGCCGGGTTCGAAGATGTCGTTGGCGCTACCCGCGGTCGCCTCGATCACGGCGAGCCGTGCTGCCGTGTCCAGTTCGCCCGTGGCCATGTCGTCGATGGTAGGACCAACGCTGGGTCCGGTGTCGAGTGACTTCCCTGGACGTAGGTGTCGATCCATGCTGTCGACGAACGGTTGTCCCGGTGTGTTGTTGCAGGCGGACTGGGCCACTCGCCGCGTGGTCGCGAGGACCGGTGACAGGGCTCTCGGGAGTCGCGTTAGGCCCGGTGGGCGTATGGCAGGTTCACCGTGCCGCCCCTGGTGGCCCGAGTCGCGGTGAACAGCGGCTCGGGCCACATCGGTCGCAGCAACACCGCGCCGGTGTCGGAGCGGGTGTCTACGGTCGCGCCATGAAGCCGAACGACATCGAGCAGTGGGTTGTCGAGGTGGTGGACGCCCTCCGTCCTCGGCTGCTCGCTCAGGCTCGGACGTGCCACCGCCTCCGCCTCGCCGCTCGACCCCCGGAGGAAGTGGCGGCCCTGATCGCAGACGGCGTGCAGGCGCGGCTGAGGACCTCTGTTGAGGAGACCGAACGCACGGGTGCCGCTGAGCGCCCAGAGACGTAGCCTCGACACCATGGCGGGAGGTATGAGTGCAGGCCGTGGCGGGAGCCTCGCCGCCCGTGTGGCGAACACGCGAGCACGGCAGGCACAGGACGCTGCAGGAGCGGCCGTTCCGGCGGCTATCCCCACCGCGACGCCGAAACCGTCCCACTTAACGGCAGGCTTCCACGCACCAAGGCCCGAGCGGGTGGCTGAGCCGCCCCAGGCCAAACACTGCTGGTACCTCGGACCGTACGGCCGACAGGCTGCACTCCTTGTGCGGTGGCGGCAGGTCGGCGGTGGCTACGACGGCCCCATACTGGTGCCCGTGCCCGATGACGGGGGTTGGACGCTGGCCGAGATGTGGGTCGAGTCCAACATGCTCAAGCCTGCCTGACGGTCGTCTCCTATGGCGAGCCCCGCCGCTTGGCTTCCTCGGCTCGCAGAATGAGTTCGAGATGGTCGCGCCGATACCAACGACGGCCGCCCGCAACCACACTCGGAAGCCGTCCGCGTCGGGCGCGCGCATTGACGGCGACCCGGCTGATGCCCATAACGGCGCCCGCCGCCTCGGCCAGCAACCAGTCGTGTTCCATGTCAGGCGGGGCGGGGCTCGTGAGTTGGCTGGCCAGATCGCGCTCTTCGTCGCGCGCTTGAACGGCTGCTAGCCGGGCGTCGCGGTAGTCGTCCACATCGGCGCGACTCAGGATGGGCCTCTGTTCGCGTTTGGCGAGGTCGCCGCGGCGGATCATTTTCGGGACCGCAGACATGTGCACTCCAAGAATCTGCGCTGCCTCACGCACGGTGATCCAGTCCGTCATGGGGGCACGGTAGCGACGGCGATGACGCTCCGCACCCCGCTCATCCACAGTCGACGTAGCGGTGTTCCGGTTTCCAGAAACCTTCGGTTGGTCTATGCGTCGAGTGGCAACGGTTGGTCATCCCCACGCTTCTGCACAAGGGACGTGGTGTTGATGACCAAGGAGATGGTCTCGGGGGTGACCTCACCGCGCTTGAGATACCCAAGGACGACTGCTGGCAGCCCGAGCCGCAGGCAGGTGTCTTGGAGGGCCTGCCGGACGTATGGGTAGACCATGAAGTACACGTTGCCGAACACCCAGTTGCCGACAGACTCGTCGTCAAGGGTGAGTCCCTCGTTGTAACTGAACCGAGCGGCGTGCACGAGCGAGATGTTGGCCACGGTTTCGCCGTCGGTGTTCTCGAACGTCGCTGAGTGCTCGAACTTCGCGATGATCTCTGAGGGGTTCTGGCCGACCTCGACCTGTCCGGCCTTGAAGTCGACCGTCATCTCTGCGGGTAGGTCAAGAACCTCGGCGGTGACACCGACCAGCCGGACCTCGCGAATCTCGGTTTCCCCGATCAGGTTGACCAAGGTCTGGTGAGCGTCAGGCGTACTCACGCTGGTCCGCGATCTCGTCGATGCGCGCATGTGCGTTGTGTGACGTGTAAGCCATCCATCCCGCGGTCTTGAGTGTGAGCGCAGTGAAGTGCGAGAAGTCGGCTCGATACACGCTTGCGGCGCCGTGCTGCTCGTGCGTGAACAGCATGCGGTGCACGTGGTCGGAGGCATAGTCGGTGAGGCCGCAAAGGGCTGCGTTGATTGCTGTGACCTGCTGCTCGGTGGGGAGATCCTCGTCGAGCGCGAGGCTCTTGTGCTCCTGAAGCCAAGCGACGACCTCTGCCCAGTCCCACACCTTCGAGGCGCCGCGGGCGCCGTCGTTGTTCTGGGTGGAGCGGTGCTCGGGGAACGTGGGGTCGTTGGTCCACTTGCGAACCGCTTCGCGCGACGGGTTGCCAAGGCGGCGGGTGATCTCGCCGATGTTGGGGCGGTCCTCGTAGACGCGCAGCACGTTGAAGCCTGCGTTCCGGGCGCAACGGACAGCGGCGATGGTGTCGGCGACGACGTCGCCGGTGGTGTGGACGGTCATGGTGGTGGTGCCTGAGATGGTCTTCCAGGCGAGCGTGCGCAGGGTCTCGTTGGAGGCAATGCGCTCCACGATGTCGTCGGCGGTCAGGTCTACGGCAGCAACATGCAGTCGTACGGCGGTCATCGGGGTGAGTCCTTCTGTGGCGGTGAAGCAACGGTACAACCGTAGTTGGCAAACGCCAACTCTGTGTTAGGTATCGGTCACCTGATCGTCGATCTGATCACGAATGCCCTCATTCTTTGCCCGCAGGGCATTGAGTTGCGCTTCGAGTTCGGCGCGCTCGTCATGCTTCGCCGACACCTCTTCGAGAGCGTCGGCGGCGTCATCGGCAGCGTCCTCGGCCGCTTGAACGACCGTGCTGGGGTCGGTCTCGCCAGCGAGGTCAGTCTCAGACAGGGTGGCCTGGGCCTCTTTCTCGTGATGGCCAGCCCACCACTCTGATTCTTCGAGGTCAGCGATGATGGCGTCGTCATCGCGAGGGTGAAGCAACTCGTCTGCAGCGTCCGCCTGCTGATCGGCCTCCTGCCATAGGTCCTCGACCTTGGCTCGGCTGGCTTGCGCCTTCAGTTGGCGCTCCGCAGCGTCGGCGAATGTCTCGCCCACGCGAAGGTGGTCCCTGGTGCGCTGGACGCGTGTCACCTGTTCATCACTGCCATGGGGACAGTTCCGGACGTCTCTGAGGTATTCCTGCGCGACGTTCTCTGTGCCGCTCGCGGTACTCCAGATGGGTCCGAGGACGCATTCCTCGGTCGGGCATACAAGGTACGTGGAATTGTGGCTGGAGTGCTTGCGGAGTTGCCATCCGCGCGCCTTCGCCTCGCCATAGGTCGTGTTCCAGGCGCCGACCTTGTGGCGCGGCCACTTGCCGTAGGGCTCAAGCGTCGTCACGGGCGCAGGCTCCTATCGGCGGGTGGGGTGAAGATGGGCGATCACACGTTCTACCAGAGGTCATCGACATGAGAAGTGATCTCCACACCAGCCTGCGGATGGCTGCACGGCGTAGCACGGTGCTCACGAGCCACTGGCGGGGGAGGGCAGGCTGGCCCAGCGAGTCAGTTCCTCGTCGGTGGGGTCCCGTGTCTCACGGTGCCACGGCTTTGCCTCGACCGTGGTCTGGATGACCGCGACGCTGGGTCCGTCTGGGAACGATACGACGGCACGTCCTCCGCGAGAGTTGTCGATAACGGCTTGGTGGGTCTCGTAGCCAAGGTCGCTCGCCACCCGCTGGGCGACGTCGTCGGCAGCCGACGTCACCATCATGTCCGCGTAGGTCCAGCCGTCCTCGTTCGAATCGGCTGAGAACTCGACGACGCGACCGAGGTAGACGCCCTCGCTGTTGGGTTGCCCGTAGAGATCTGCCCAGTCCGCGTGCTGCCGCGCTTCGTTTGCGATGTCGTGGGAGTCGCGGACGTGTTCGAAGGCGAAAGGCAGGAAGCCGGGCTCCTCGCCGCACATGACGTAGACGATGTGGTTGATCCATGCTGCCCACGATGGATCGATCGGGGGTAGGTCGGCCTCGCGTGCACGCAACTCGGATTCGAGGTGTTCCCGGTTCCGTAGTTGGTACAGCACCTTGGCTTCTTCTGGTGTGACACCCGCTTTGATGAAGTCGAGCACGCTGACCGAGTCGATGCCGGTGTCCAGCCAGGCGCGCTTGTAGGCGTCGAGGTCGTCGATGTCGAGCCTCGTGGACAGTAGCCACAGCAGGCTGCTTTCGCCGACGTACCAGCCCTGGTTGGCGAAGAGGGTTGCGAACTCCAATGTCTCGTCGGAGAACACCGAGCCGGGCCGTAGCCACGTGTGGGCCTCGTCGGCAGTGAAGCCTGCGGCCCGCCACGAGCGCGCTGTCAGCGGAACGTCGTACGGGTCGTCATGCTCGGTGATTGCGTTGCGCCAGGCTCGCGTCTCGGCTGGGGTGAATCCGGCGATCTTCCACACCTGAGCAATGGCGGCCACGTCGACGTCGGCGGGTTCAGGGTTCTCTTCCGTGCGAACCAGCCACCGCCCGACGGCGTACCAGTCGTTCGCCTCGTCAGAAGAGAAGCCAGCCCGCCACATAGCGTCTGCCTGGCCGTGCTTGGTGATGTGCTCGCCGAGCCACGGCTCAGCATCATCGACTGGATCGAGGAAGACCACGCGGTACTCGGCCTGGTCCTTGCCGCCTGCGGTCATCTACGCAGCACCGTCGGCGATTACTTCGGCTTGCCGGAGGATGAGGTCGGTGGCGGTGGCGTAGTAGTCGGGCTCGGGTGGGTAGCCGTACTTGCGGAGAAGCCTCTTGATGGTGGCTCGCAGGTTGGCGCGGACCTGTTCCTTGACGTTCCAGTCGGTTTTGGCGTCGCGGCGCACGATCTCGGTGAGTTCGTGGGCGATCTTCTTCATGGTGTCGTCCGGCATGGTCTCGACGGCGGTGACGTTGTCGCACAGCGCGTCGTAGAAGGCGAGTTCGTCGGTGGTGAGGCCGGAGTTGTCGCCGCGTTCCTTCTCGGCGCGTAGGGCCTTGGCTAGTTCGACGAGTTCCGCGACGACGGTGGCGGTGTCGAGGGACCGGTTCTGATAGCGCAGCAGGGATGCGGTGAGCATCTCGGAGAACTTCTTGCCGGTGACGATGTTGCGCCTGCCGATCGACTTGACCTCCTGCGAGAGGAGCCGTTTGAGGGCTTCGAGTTGGAGGTTCTTCTGCTGGGAGCGGCCGAACCGTTCCATGAAGTCGTCGTCGATGAGGGAGATGTCGGGCCGCTCCATGCCTGCTTCGGCGTAGATGTCGATGACGCCGGTGCCAGCGATGTGGGAGGACACGACCTGCCGCACTGCGGTGTCGAGGGCGGCGTCCGCGTCGCCGCCAGGTGCGTCTGAGCCTTCGATCTTGGCGATGGAGGCACGGACGGCGTCGAAGAAGGCGACGTCGTCGCGAATCTGCGTGGCTTGCGGGCTGGTGGGCACGGTGGCAAACAGGGTGACGAGTCGCCTTGCGTGCGCCATGAATCGCTTCTTAATGGACGGCTCGTCGTCGCCGGGGTCGCGGGCGAACTCGCCGTCGCTGTCGGGGTCGGGGAGTTCGTCGGGCTCGAATTCGAGGAGGTGGTTCACGGTTGCCGCGACGGCGTTGAGCCAGGCGCGGTCGCCGCCACTGCCGAGGATGGTGACCCAGTCGATCCCGTGGAGCAGGTCGGAGCAGACGGAGTGTTCGGCCAGGAGTGCGGGGACGACCCGGGCGTACACGTCCTCGCCCACTTCCTCGTTGGCCTGGTCGCGCTTGGTGTAGTTGGAGAGCGCGTCCTTGAGGTCTTCGGCGATCCCGATGTAGTCGACGACCAGGCCGGAGGGCTTGTCGCGGAAGGTGCGATTGACGCGCGTGATGGCCTGCATGAGGGACGCGCCCCGCATCGGCTTGTCGACGTACATGGTGTGCATCGGCGGCGAATCGAAGCCGGTCAGCCACATGTCGCGGACGATGACGAGTTCCAACTTGTCGTGGGGGTTGGTGGCGCGTTCCTTGATGGCGTTGCGGTCGCGCTTGTTGCGGATGTGGGGCTGGAACTCCGCCGGGTCGGTGGCGTTGCCGGTCATGACGACTTTGATGACGCCGTCGGCGTCGTCATCGGAGTGCCACTCCGGGCGCAGCGCGACGATCTCCTGGTACAGCGCAACGGCGATGCGACGCGACATCGTGACGATCATGGCCTTACCGGCGAGGACCTCGCGGCGGCCCTCCCAGTGCTCGACGATGTCGGCGGCGAGTTCCTTGATGCGGTCCTCGGAACCGACGATGGCCTCGACCTTAGCCCACTTGGACTTGAGCCGCTCGCCGACCTCTTCCTCGGCGCCGACGATGGCGTCGGCGAACTCGTCGTCGAGTTCCTCGCGAGTGTCCTCCGGGAGTTGCACCTTCGCGAGCCGGGGCTCGTAGTAGACCTTGACCGTGGCGCCGTCCTGCGTTGCCTGGGTCATGTCGTAGGTGTCGATGTAGTCACCGAACACGGCCTTGGTGGAGCGGTCCTTCGACTCGATCGGGGTGCCGGTGAACCCGATGTAGGACGCGTTCGGCAGACCGTCACGAAGGTGGCGGGCGAACCCGTCAATGAGGTCATAGTTCGAGCGGTGCGCCTCGTCGACCATGACCACGATGTTGCGGCGATCAGAGAGCAGCGGGAACTTGCGGCCCGCGTCCCTGTCGGCCTGGCTGATGCCGAACTTCTGGATGGTCGTGAAGATGATGCCGCCGGACTGGCGGCCCGTGAGCAGTGCCTTAAGGTCGTCGCGGTCCTCAGCCTTGACCGGCGCCTCGGGCAGTGGTGAGCCGATCTTCGAGGCAGCGAAGGTCTCCTCGAACAACTGGTCATCGAGGTCGTTGCGATCAGTCACGACCACTACGGTGGGGTTTGCCATGTCCTTGTGGCGCATCACCTTGCCGGTGAAGTACTCCATCTCTAAGGACTTGCCGGAGCCTTGGGTGTGCCACACGACACCGATGCGGCCGTCACCCTTGATGGCGTCGATCGTGGCGGCAACGGCTTTCCTGACGGCCCAATACTGGTGGTACTTGGCCACCTTCTTCACGGTCTTCTCGCCGTCGCCGAACGTCGCGATGAAGTTGCGGCACAGGTCGAAGAACACCTCGGGTTCGAAGATGCCCTTCACAAGCACCTCAATCTGCGGCATCGCGCCCGAGGCGAGGTCCTGTCCGTTGATGGTCTTCCAGGGCGCGTAGTGCTCCCATGCTGCGGAGAACGAGCCAGCCCTCGCCTGAATCCCGTCAGACAGCACCACCAACTGGTTCCACTTGAACACGTCCGGGATTTGGTCCCGGTAGGTGCGGACCTGGTTCCACGCACCAGACAACTTCGCGTAGGTCTTGCCCGGTCGCTTCAACTCGAACAACGCGAGCGGAAGCCCGTTCACGAAGCAGATGACGTCAGGGCGTCGCTCCTTCTTCTCACCCTGGATCGTGAACTGGTTAACGACCAACAGGTCGTTCTTCTCGGGCTCCTCCCAGTTCACCAGACGCGCCCGCGTCGCCCGCAGGCTTCCATCGGCTCCCCGGTACTCCACCGCGACGCCATCAACGAGGAGGCGATACGCATTCCAGTTTTCGGATTCGACCAGAGGGGACTGAGCGCGCTTGACGGCCGTCACCACACCTGCGATCGCGGGGCCGGGAAGGGACGGATTCAGGTCACCGATAGCGGCATTCAACCGCTGCTCCAGCACGACCTCGCGGTAGTCAGTCCTCTCGGCTCCGGGCATCTCAGGGGCAATGTCCGGCCCAAAGGCGTACTCCCATCCCAGTTCGCGCAACCACTCGATGACGAGTTGTTCGAGTCCGTCCTCCGTCATCCCGACCATCAGGCGACCATCCCTTCAAAGTCTCTGACACGCACGCGGCCTGACAGAAGGAGCGGCAGCAACTCGTCGCGCGCTTGTTTGAGGTCAGCGATCTCGTCGCTAAGGCTGGATATGGCAGCGAACATCTCCGCAGCGAGCGGCCGAAAGCGCGCCAATGCCGCCGCAGACGGCTCCTTTACCTCGTACTTCGCAATTGATTCGGCGGAGCAACGTTGCCGACCCGAGGAGCCGTTCATGTGACGGATCGCATACTCGCGAAAGCGCCCGCTTCTCGTCAGGAGGTAAGGCCACTCCGGTCCAACGGCGTCTCCTCCGCGCAGCACGATGAACTCGGTTGAGCCGATGCCAACTTCGTCTTCTTCGAGCACGTCGACCAACGCCGCCTTGCCGTTTTCGAGGCATGGCGTCAGACGGGCAAGCAGGGCATCCCCATTCTGGAACCTGGCACCGCCGACCGCAGTACGCCTTGCTACGCGTTCGATTCGCGAGCCTCTTGTGGGCAGAGCGGCCATATCGACGTAAGCGGCATCGCCTACTGGTTTAGGTAGGCGTGGATTGACGTCCACAAGGTCCGCAAGCCGCACCGATGAACCGCCCGGGCTTGCATCAAAGCCGAGGCGGTCGAACTCAGCGGTGACGATGGCCTCCATGCTTGCGATCAGATCCCGATTGGTGTCGATGAGATCGTCGAACGAACCTAGCGCCTTAGCAATACGCCGCTGCTCTTCGATCGCAGGGCGCAGAAATCGGAACTCGCTGATCTGCTGCTGACTGATGTGCGGAACCGTTGACCCGGTCTGAACTGCGAGAACGTGAGCAGTGAAGTTCGGGGAGTAGAGAAGCCACTTCAAGAAGCCTTGGTCCAGCCCTGTGGTTGCCCGCAAACGGGCGACCCGTTGTACCAGGTAGGCGTCTTCGTCGGCCTCCCGAATTGCGGAGACCTTGAGACCCGCCTCGATCCACGGGCGATCCATCGCTACCACAACGTCGCCTGCCTGCAACCGGTACTCATCTAGCGATTCCAAGAGCGACACCGGATACCGCTTGGCGCCGTCCCAACGAAGCGACCGTTGGACGACGTTGTCGCCGCGTAGGAGCCGGGGACTCACGCCATCGTCCACGAACTCCGCACTCTTGAAAGGATGCCCCGTGAGAATGTCGACGTGGTCCCCGAGCATCGAGTCACCCACGGCCGACCTCCAGCGCGTCGAGAACAGCCTTCACCGCGACGTGCAGATCCTCGCGCTGCTTGAGGCCGCTCCGGATCATCCCGGACAGGCGCACGAGACGCTCATCTAGGGGCTCGGCGTCATCCTCGACGACCTCGGAGCCAACATACTGCCCTGGCGTCAGAACGAAGTTGCGAGCGGCGATGTCGGCAGTCCGGACTGCAGCGCAGAAGCCAGCGAGGTCCGAGTACGGTTCTCCATCGTTGGTCTCCGTGCCACGCCACGAGTGGTAGGCGTCTGCAACCTTGTTGATGTCGGCCTCGGTGAATGCACGGACGGTACGCGTCTCCATGTAGCCGACGCTCCGGGCGTCGATGAACAAGGTCTCTCCGCGGCGGTCGCGCGTCCTGTGTCCGTTCAGTGCACCCGCCTTGTTCGGTGTGAGGAACCAGACGCATACGGGAATCTGTGTCCCGAAGAACAACTGCCCCGGTAGAGCCACAACGCACTCCACCAGGTCCGCCTCGACTAGTGCTTTACGAATCTCCCCCTCGCCGTTCTGCTGCGACGAGAGGGAACCGTTCGCTAGCAGTGTGGCCATGGTGCCGGTAGGAGCCAGGTGGGCGAGCATGTGCTGGATCCACGCGTAGTTGGCATTCCCGGTTGGCGGCACCCCGTGCTTCCAGCGGGGATCCTGCCGCAGGTGAAGGTTGTCGTCCCAGTCGTCCTGGTTGAAGGGCGGGTTGGCGATGACGTAGTCGGCACGGAGGTCGGGGTGCTTGTCGGCGTGGAAGGTGTCGCCCCACTCGTTGCCTAGGTTGGCGTCGATGCCGCGGAGGGCGAGGTTCATCTTGGCGAGGCGCCACGTCGTGGGGTTGGACTCTTGGCCGAAGACGGAGATGTCGTTTCGGGTGCCGCCGTGGGCGCGGGTGAACTTGTCGGCTTGTACGAACATGCCGCCGGAGCCGCAGGCGGGGTCGTAGACGCGCCCCTTGTAGGGCTGGAGCATCTCGACGAGGAGGGAGACGACGGAGCGGGGGGTGTAGTACTCGCCGCCGCGCTTGCCTTCGCCGCCAGCGAATCCGCCGAGGAAGTATTCGTAGACACGGCCGAGGACGTCGAGGTCGCGGTGCTCCTCGCTGGCGAGGTCATCGCGCGAGAAGACGTCGATGAGCCCGGCGAGCATCTCGGGGGTGAGTTCTTGTCGTGAGTAGTTCTTGGGGAGGACGCCTTTGAGTGAGGGGTTCTCGCGCTCGATGGCGTCCATGGCTTCGTCGATGCGCACGCCGATGGACTTGTCGGTTGCCTTGGCGTTGGCGCGGAGGTCGTCCCAGCGGTGGTTCTCGGGGATCCAGAAGACGCCTTGGCTTGTGTACTCGTCCCGATCTTCGAGCACCATCTGCTTCGCTGCCTCGTTGGGCATGAAGTAGTCGGAGTCCGGGTCGTCGACAAGCGCGATCAGTTGGTCGCGGCGCTGGGTGAAGACGTCGGAGACGTACTTGAGGAAGATGAGGCCGAGGACCACGTGCTTGTAGTCGGCGGTGTCCATCTTGCCGCGGAGTTTCGTCGCGGCAGCCCAGAGCGTGGCTTCGAGACTCTGCTGCGTTGCTGCCTTCTTCTTCGGGGGCACGTTTCGACTTCCTCACTCGGTACTGCGCGGCTTGTGGCGTCGACATCGGCATAAATGGAAGGATTAGCAGCCCGAAAGTGCGTCGCCCCTGCATACACCCCGTCACGTCGCAGGCTCACCCTAAGCAAGGTGGCGTACTTCGGGTGCCGATTCCGTTGGGCGTCGTTTCGAACAGGTGTCCCACATGGGACACCTGACGCCGGTTGGCCGCTGCGGCGGCCAGTTGCTACGGCTCGCTTGTAGGCGCGGCCTGAGCCGCGGCGACCCGGCGCTGGGCGAGCGCCACATAGTCCGGCTCGATGTCAGCGCCGATGAAGCGCCTGTCAGGAAGCGCCAGGGCAGCAACTGCGACGGTCCCTGACCCGATGAAGGGGTCGACGATGAGGTCGCCGGGTGTGGTGAGGCGTTCGATGAACGTGGCTGCTTCCTGAACGCCTTGCTGCCACGGGTGAGCGGAGTCCTTCTCTTTCCCGTCGCCTGTGACGGGGTCGGACGTGTAGCGGGGCACGCCGGAGCCGCCTGTCTTGCGGTAGGCGAGCACGGGGCGCCAGGAGGGGGTGATAGCGCGTGACCAGACCTGGGTGCCGGAGTTGATGTTGGGGAAGGTGACGGCATACGTCCACCAAAATCCGAGTCCGTCCGCCTCGTAGGGCGCGAGCACGCTGATGGCTCGTGCGAGGTGGATGTGCGCGCAGTAGGCGAGCAGGAGGCCACCCGGTTTGAGCCACGTCGCGGCGCGGCTGCCGAGCAGGTCCCATGGTCCGCCGGTGGCGAAGTCTGCTTGCATGTAGGGCGGGTCGGTGAGGATGAGGTCCACGCTGCCCGCAGCGATGTCGAGGTCGGCGATGCTGGAGTGCCGGATGTCCACCCGTCCGGGGAGGTCCGCGATGCCGGGCCGGTCGTGGAGCGCCTTGCGGGAATCCTCAGCCACCTTGGCCCGCCGGAGGCGCTCCAGCCCGCGCAGGTCCAGCGTCCGCGCGGGGACCTCGCTACCTAGGTCATCGAGCGCCGTCTGTGCGGTGCGGTGCTGGTGATCGGAGTGCACGTACACGCTCGCAGGCCTCTTAGGTCTGCGCGCCTGGTACGTCCGGCCGTCGTCCCCGACGACGGCGTCCGGCCCCCGATCGGGTGCGCCTTGGACATCCCGTGCCACGGTGCTCTTGGGGATGCCGGTCGCTGAGGCGATGCGCCGCACGCTCCACCCAGCGTCCCGCAGTCGCATCACCGCTTCAAAGCGTTGCGTCGGTGTCAGGTGGCGGCGGTGGACGTTCAGGGCCAGTGCGTGGGCAACCTTCTCGCTGTGGCTGCCGAGCCCGGCTCGGATGACCCGGGGATGATTTGTCACTCCGAGTTCGCGGAGCGCTCGAAGCCGGTGGTGACCGTCGAGAACGTTTCCGTCTTCGTCGTACTCGATCGCTACCAAGCAGCCGTGTTCGCGCAGGCTGGCCTTGAGCGCTGCGAACTCCTCGTCGGAGAGCGCGGGCATGACCTGGTACGGCTCGGCGGTGTCGCCGGTATGGGTCGGGGCGCCACCGGCGTCAGGGACTGGCATGAGGGATGTGGAGGGGTCGGTCGGGCTCATCGGTCGCTCCTGCCGGGGTGGGCGCCTCTGGAGTTGCCGGACGGTCCGGTCAAGGGGTCGACGGTGACGTGGAGTTGTCGGTCGATGGCGGCCGCGAGTTGATGCATGCGCGCCAGCGACAACTCTGACTCCCCTCGCAGTAGCCGCCGGGCCTGCTCCTCGGAGATGTCGAGTTGCTCAGCGATGAAGTCCCAACCCAGTTCATCGCGCCGCATCTTCGAGTGCACCTCTTGAGCGAGCCGGTGCTGGTCCAGCACGGCAGCCACGATGTGCGGGGGAGTGCCATCGACGAATTGAGGGTCATCGGTGTAGCCGAACTGTTCGGGATAACGCAGACGCCGACGTGGACCGCGCACAACTTCAGCGCGGATGGCAGGACGACGTGGCACCGGGCAACCGTAGGAACAACATGACGTGTGGTCCCGCATACGAGGCACTTCGTGCGCTTCAACTACATGCTGTGTGGTACACGGCCACATCTACGTGCACAACGGTTTCAGGTTCGTCCGGAGTACTCCGAGAGCCAGCCCATGACCTTCCTCCTGGCGCTCGCCGCCTTCCTCTTGTGTCGAACATGTGTTCGACACCTGTCCCCTTTGTGTGGTAAGACGTCGACATGCATCTGCTCCTGGGACGACACCGAAGGTGCGCCGGAAGACCCGGCACACCGTAGTTCGACCCGGCAACGCCTGTGCCCTAACACGAGGCTCCTCCGGGTCGGTGTCACCCAGGAGAACCCGTGCCCGAGCCTGCCCAGGCGAAGCGCTACTTACGACTCGCCGACCCAGACCTACCCTCACTCGATCCTCCGTCCTGTGCGCCGTCACGGGGCGACGGCGGGCGTCGTGGTCGGCCGTCGCGGGCCGACTACTCCATCAAGTGGACCGAGACTGGTCTCGTCGGTTCGCTGCCCGCTGACGCCGCAGGGGACTGGCCCTCGGACCGGTGGCGTGCTCACCTCGCAACGTGCTCGGATGGCCGCAGGTGCCGCTGCCGTGTCCCGGACCCCGAGTGGTGGGTTCTGATGGCGGGCCGTGGGTTGCCGTTCCATCCCGACGCTGAGGTCGCGCGGGAGATGGCACACGAGAAGATCACACGATTCAAAGGCCAGCCTGCTCTGCCCGAGGCCGAGCGCACGTTCGTACAGGAAGTCGTGCGCGACGCACTGTTCATCGCTCCGCAGCCCATCGAGAAGGGTTGGGTCGGGTCGTCCCTCTCGATCGTCACGCGACTGGTGCGGTTCCTCTCTGAGGAGAACGCGCCGCTGACACGCGAGCACGCGTTCTCCCAGCGGTCGCTGAACCGGTTCAACCACGTGCACATGGCTAACCACGCGGACGACGGCACCCAGCGGTACTACGAGTCTCGACTCAACCTCATCGCCGCCGCACTCAAGGGAGTCACGTACCGGGACAAGAAAAACCAGCCCGCACGAAGCAAGGACGTTCCCGTCACTCCGCTAACGCCTGCACAAGAAGCCGCCCTCTACGTGTGGGCGACCGGCGTTCGCTCCCCGAAGCGGCGCCGACGGATGACAGCCATGCTCGCGACCGGGCTCGGGGTCGGCATGCAGACGGGCGAGTTCATGGAGGCGCGCCGTCGCGACGTCGAGATCACCGACAGCGGCGTGCACGTCCGCATCACCAACATCCACAACGGCGCCGAGCGGACCGTGACGTGCCGACGTGTCTGGGAGGACGTCCTGCGGGACCTGTGTAAGGACCTCGCCCCAGAGGCGCTGCTGATGGAGCCTTCACGCACCACGCTGATGTCCGAAGGCAGCCACAACTCGATGGTAAGCCGCACTCAGAACGAGACGGAGCCCCCTGAGTGGATCAACCAGCGGCGGCTGCGCCTGACTTGGCAGGTCAGGCTTTTGGAAGCCGGAGTCCCGATCCCGACCATCATGAAGGCCGCCGACGTCGTCACGACCGACGCCCTCACCCGCCTCATGCTCTACGTCACTCCGCAGACCGAGGCCGACGCCTCAGCAAGCCTGAGGGGCTGACCGTGGCGACGAAAGAGAACAAGGAGAAGAAGCCGGACATCCCCACCGTCACTGCGAGCAGTCACCGGCCCAAGGTGCCTACGGGCACCATGACGGAATTGCGCGCAATCCAGCCGCCAGTGCCTGCATTGGAGGCCGACGACCTCGACATCCGCGCGTACCACGAGCAGTACATCGACCCGCACGTTCAATCCGCGTCGGCGTTCATCAAGCGCTCGGGCATCGACCACTTCATGCAAGAGCACCACAACGCCTCGAAGGAGACACGAGGCCGAAAGGAGACCATTCCGTTCCACGCCATCCTCGTCGCCATGTGGCTCGTCGCGTCCACCGGCGGGAACCTGTGGATGACGAACATCCGCGACGTGCTGTTCCACAAGATCAACGACCGCTCCCGCCACGCGCTCGGCATCACCTACCCCAACCGACCAACCCACCCGCACCACCAGGCCCGCAACGACAAGGCCAGCGACGCCGACCGCCGCTGGGACGAAGCCTCCGAGCGGGCGGTCGCTCGCACCGTTCAGCGGATGCTTCGCACCATCGACCCCTCGGTCCTGCCCAAGAACCGGAACCTGCCCTACTCAGAACTGCTAGAGAAGGCGCGCCCGCTCACCCTCGCCGAGCAGCAGGAACTTCAAGCCCGTCTGGACTGGGTGTGCAACCGGCTACTGGAGACCGCATTCAAGACCCTGCCCCGCCGCATCCGCCGCAAGTACAAGGGCTCCGCGTGCATCGACGGCACCCCCATGAGGCTCTCCTCCAAGGGCCGCGGAGTCGAGAACGAAGAGTGCTCAGCCGACCCCGACGGCGGCTTCTACCGCCGCGGCGGTGACCACTCCGAGACCGGCGGCTTCGGCAAGAGTTTCTACGCCCTCGACATCTCACTGCTCGTTGCCGTCGACTGCCACCACGGCGACAAGCAGTACATGCCCGCTCTCCCGCTGGCGATGACCACCGACCGCCCCGGTGTCGACCCCGCCGGAGCAGCGCGGCGCATCTTCGCCTACATCGAGCAGGCCGGGTACCCGGTCCGCTGGCTCGCCGGAGACCTTCTCTACACCGACCAGAAGGCCGAGAAGTTCCAGACCGCCGCCCGAGAGATCGGCTACAAGCCCGTCCTGGGCTATGGGCCCAAGCACCACGGACTCCAAGGCACCCACAAGACCGGCGCCACCATGGTCGAAGGGAACTGGTTCTGCCCGCACATGCCCGAACCGCTCGTCAACGCCACCGTCGACCGCCGAAACCCCGACAAGGACCAGCGCATCAGCCACGAAGAGTGGCAGCAGCGGATCGACCAGCGCGCGACCTACGCGTTGCGCGGCAAGGAAACACGACGCGACGACGGCAGCCAACGCTTCGGCTGCCCCGCATCCGGCGCCAACCCCACCGCAGCGTGCTCACTCAAGCCCAAGTCGGAGCGCGACCGGCCCACCAAGCAACCCGACGGGTCCGTCATCGACGCACGCCCAACCATCAACCCCGGCAAGACCATCGGGGACGAACACCCGCCGGTCTGCAAGCAGGACACCATCACGATCCGCCCCGGCGACAAGGAAACCTTCGACCGGTATTGGCAGGACCTCATGTACGGAGGCGTCCAGCACCACACCACCTACGTGCGTCTGCGTCAGGCACAAGAAGGCGTGCACGGCTTCGCCAAGGCCCACGCCGCACAGGCTCTCGACAACCCTCAGGCGCGACTCGTGCGCGGCAAGGCTGCCCAGTCGCTGTTCGCTGCCTTCCTCCTGGCCGCGGCCTCCGTTGCCAAGATCCGCACGTTCCTGCACACCGCCGAGACCGATGCCGCTGGTGAGCGGTGGGTCGAGCGCGCGCCCCTGACCTCGGCGTTGCGCACCCCGCCCGGCGACAAGGACCCCGACGCGGAACCCGACCCGCCACCAGGCGAGTTGCCCGAGGCCGCCTGACCCCTGCCGCGGCACCGCAACTACATCGAAACCGCCACAGACCCGGACCAACCAATCCGGGTTACAGGTATGCCCGCACAACAGTTCAGCGGCCAGCGGCTGGCCGGGATCCGGCCCATCGAACGGGGCATCCAGTTCGTCAAGCGCCACCAGAAACGACGAAGCGCCGCCCCTGACCTCGAATCTGGGGCCAGAGAGCGGCGCTTCGCTCAAAAGGTCGGGGGAGCGACTCCAAAAAGTCGCTCCCCCGCTGGCGGTGACGGAGGGATTTGAACCCTCGGTGGACTTGCGCCCACAAACGCTTTCGAGGCGTTCTCCTTAGGCCGCTCGGACACGTCACCGCCGGGAAGGCTACCGGAGGGAGCGCGCGAGGATGAAACCGGCGCCGGTCGAGCGGACCGGTCGTGTGGACCGCCGAGCGGGCCGACGCGACGGCCGGCTGCTCCGGCCGGGCCGGTCCCCGCGGCCCGTCATCCCCCGTAACGCCTCGACCCCGATCCCGGGTAACGCCTCGAAGCGTGCACTCCCGCCCGCACCGGTGGGGGCGGGAGTGCACAGATGGAGGCGTTACCCGGGCGGCGGCGCGCCTCACCGGGGCGGGAGTGCACTCACCGAGGCGTTACCCGGGCGGGCGCGCGCGTCACCGGGTGGGGCCGACGTAGCAGAGCATCCGGTAGTCGGTGCCCTCCTCGATCGTGACGAAGCCGTGCCGCTCATAGAACCGGCGGGTGTCGACGTCGACCTCGTCGACGTTGATGTGCATCTCGGGGGAGCCGAGCTCGCGGACGAGGCGGCGGCACCGCTCGAGGACCTGCGTGCCGATGCCGTGGGAGCGGCGATCGGGCACGACGTAGAGCTCCTCGAGCTGGGAGACGGGACCGTCGAACCAGATGGCCGGCCGCAGGCTGACCAGGGCGAACCCGACGGCCCGTCCGTCGTCCTCGGCCAGGACCGCGACGATGCCGTCCAGGCCGAGGATGCGACCGAAGCGCGCGGCCAGCACGTCGACGTCGTCGGTCTCGGTGTCGAACTCGGTGTTGAAGTCCCACAGCAGGCGGGCCAGCACGTCGGCGTCGGTCGCGCTCGCGCGGCGGACGACGGTCATCGCACGTCCGGGGACAGCGGCGGGGACAGCGGCTGGGACCGGTGGCCCGCGAAGAAGCCGTCGAGCAGCGCGGCGGACTCGGCGGCGAGCACGCCGGACACGACCTCGGGCCGGTGGTTGAGCCGGCGGTCGCGCACGACGTCCCACAGCGACCCGACGGCGCCGAGCTTGTCGTCGTACGCGCCGAAGACGAGGCGGTCGACCCGGGCCAGCACCAGGGCGCCGGCGCACATGGTGCACGGCTCGAGGGTCACGACCAGGGTGCAGCCCGCGAGCCGCCACTCGCCGCGCGCGGCGGCAGCGCTCCGGAGGGCGACGACCTCGGCGTGGCCGGTGGGATCGGCGTGCGCCTCACGCGTGTTGTGGCCGGTGCCGATGACGGTGCCCGCCTCGTCGACGACGACGGCGCCGACCGGTACGTCGTCCGCGCCGAGGGCAGCCTGCGCCTCGGCGAGGGCGAGGCGCATGGCGTCGTCCCAGGGGGTGGCACGGGTCATGCGGACGTGAGCCCCACGGCGTCGTCGAAGAGCTCGCCGAATCCGAGCTGCCGTGCGATCTCCGAGAGCATCTCGTCGGGGTAGAGCTCCACGTCGTCGAGCAGGGCGCCCATGTCGATGGCGTGCAGGCCCAGGTCGCCGAGGAGGTCGAGGTCGCCGGCGGGCACCTCGACGTCGTCGTCCTCCGGCGGCGGCAGTCCGAGGAAGTCGATCGCCGACTGCGCGAGCTCCCACTCGTCGGCGGCGGTGACGTCGGAGAGCAGCACCCGGGTGCGCGGGCCGTCCACGCGGACCAGCACGAAGAAGTCCTCGTCGACCGCGACCATCCCGACCGCGCCCTCGTCGCCGGAGACCTGGCGCAGCGCGTGGCTCAGGGAGTCGATCGTCTCGTAGGCCGGCGGCGCGATGTCCTGGAGCTGCCAGACGCCGTCCTCGCGGAACGCGACCAGCGCGAAGTCGACCTCGCCGTTCTGCTCGGACATCGACGCGACCTCCCACGCGCTGCGGACCCGTCCAATGTCCCAGAAAGGCGGGGGTGCGCCAACCCTCTTTCGTCTCGTTCGGGAACGAGCGCCGCCACTAGGGTGGCCCCCATGCGCCTGCACGTGGTCAACCACCCCCTCGTCTCCCACAAGCTGACGGTCCTGCGCGACGCGCGCACCGACTCACCGACGTTCCGCCGGCTGACCGACGAGCTGGTGACCCTGCTGGCCTACGAGGCGACGCGGGAGGTCCGTGTCGAGTCGGTGGACATCACCACGCCGGTGTGCCCCACCACGGGCGTGCGCCTCGCCTCGCCCAAGCCGATGGTCGTGCCCATCCTGCGCGCCGGGCTCGGCATGCTCGACGGGATGATGCGGCTGCTGCCCACGGCCGAGGTCGGCTTCCTCGGCATGGTGCGCAACGAGGAGACGCTCGAGGCGTCGACGTACGCCGAGCGCCTGCCCGAGGACCTGTCGGGCCGCCAGTGCTACGTCCTCGACCCGATGCTGGCCACCGGCGGCACCCTCGCCGCCGCGATCCGCTTCCTCACGCACCGCGGCGCGGACGACATCACCGCCATCTGCCTCCTCGCCGCCCCCGAGGGCGCCGAGAACCTGGAGAAGGGCCTCGAGGGGCTCGACGTCCCCGTCACGGTCGTCACCGCGGCCCTCGACGAGAAGCTCAACGACAAGGGCTACATCGTGCCGGGCCTCGGCGACGCGGGCGACCGGTTGTACGGCGTCGCGCACTAGTCCGCCACTCCCCGCGGTCCCCCCGGTCGAGTGCGCCGGCGGTAGTGGTCGCCGCAGGACTGCGCACTCGACGCCGGTGCTGCATGGTCGAGGGCGCATGAGGTGGCAGCCGCCGAGGCGCGGACCCCTCAACCGAGGGGGGGTACGCCGAGCGCGATCAGGTCGCGCATGACCTCCGCGGGCTCGTGCCGGAGCTCCCACGCCGAGCACTGCACGACGAGCAGACGGGCGCTGCCGAGCCGCCGGTTGCGACGTCGGTCGGACGTGGACTGCTGGGGGTCGTCGTGGAAGCCGCCGTCGACCTCCAGCACCAGCACGCGTCCATCCGGCAGCAGCCACTCAGCGTCGGTGTAGCGCGTCCTGCCGCGGCTGTCGCGTCGCCTGTTCTGCGACCGAGGTGGCCGTACGCCGAAGTCCCGGCACGCTCTTCGCAGGTCGAGCTCGGCCATCGAGTGGGCGCCGTCGCTCACCTCGGCGAGCAGAGCGCGCAGGTCGCGCGACCTGCGCAGTGGTGCCAGGCGGTCGATCCAGTCCACGAGCGCGTCGGCGGTCGTGAGGCGCTGCTGCACCGTGGCGGCGACGGCACCGAGCGCCGTACGCAGGCGAGGTTCGTGCGCGGCGAACATGAGCACCGCGGGCTCGAGGCGGCACGCGGGCAGGTCGCCCGACCCGAGCAGGACGTCGTAGGGCCGTCGGGTCCGGAAGAAGCGGTAGCCCGGCAGTGGCTCGAAGCTCAGGGGGTTGGCGACCAGGATCGTGATGTCGGCGCGCTCCCAGCGCGTCAACCCCCGCACGGCCGCCGCACTCAGCGCGCCGACCATCGCGCTGGGGCCGCCGTGGAGCACCCCCAGCCAGAGCGCCTGGTCGGGCGAGAGCGGGCCCGTCGTCGTGCTGACGACCTCACCGGACCGTACGGCCCAGCGACCGACGCGCAGGTGGTTGCGGACCTCGCCGCGCGACACCCCGAGCTCGCGCAGCTGCCGGTGGCTCAGCAGGCCCGCCTGCGACCGTGCGAGCTCCGTCCAGCGAGCGTCCCCCATCGGCGCAGTCTGCGCCGGCGCGGCGGTCCTCCGCGCGGCTCGTCCACAGGCGTCGGGGGTCGCGTGCGCACTGACGCGGCGACTACTACCGCGGGAGCACTCGACCGCGGCCGTCGGTCAGCCCAGGGTGGAGACGCGGGCGATCAGCTCGGGGGTGAACTCGACCTGCTGGTGCTCGTGGTCGGGGTTGTTGACCTCGTCGATGAGCAGGTCGGCGGCGGTGCGGCCCAGCGCCTGGCGCGGCTGGCGCACGGAGGTGAGGGGCACGGCGGCGCCCGCGGCGAAGGCGATGTCGTCGTAGCCGACGATGGCGAGGTCCTGCGGGACCCGCTGCCCGGTGGAGATCACCTGCTGCAGCAGCCCGAGGGCGACCAGGTCGTTGGCGCAGAAGACGGCGGTGGGCCGGGCCCGCTTGGGAAGCCCCGCCAGCCGCTCGCCGGCCACGCGACCCTCCTCCACCGACAGCGCCTCGGTCTGCACGTGGATGAGGTCGGTGTCGCGGTGGCCGGCGTCCCGCCACGCATCGCACGCGCCCTCGTAGCGCTCCCGCACCTGGCCGATCGAGACGGGGCCGCCGACGTACGCGACGCGGGTGTGGCCGCGATCGACGAGGTGCTCGATGGCCATGCGTCCGCCGAGCCGGTCGTCGACGGTGACCGAGCAGAACGAGCCGGAAGTGGTGGCGCGGTCGACGATCACCACGGGCGTGCCCTGCAGCGTGATGCGCTCCAGCTCCGCCGACTCCGGGTCGACCGGCGTGATGAGGATGCCGTCGACCCGCTGCTGCTGCAGGTGCTCGAGGTGGGCCCGCTCGCGGGCGTCGCGCCCGTCGCTGTTGCACAGGAACAGGGACAGGTCGGCCTTCTCGGCAGCCAGCTCGATGCCCCGGGCGACGTCGGTGAAGAACGGGTTGGTGGCGTCGAGCATCACGTAGGCGAAGGTGTTGCTGCGTCCCATCCGCAGCTGGCGCGCGGTCTCGTTGAGCACGAAGCCGAGCTCGGTCATCGCGCGCTCGACGCGCTCGCGGGTCCCGGCGCTGACGCGGTCGGGACGGTTGAGCACGTTGGACACCGTGCCGAGGGAGACCTGCGCGCGCTCCGCGACGTCCTTCACGGACGGGCGGCGCGCGTTGCGGGGCGTGGCGCTGCGCTTCGACATCGGGCTCCTCGGCCTCAGGGGACCTCCGGAGAGTAGTGGACGGGGGGTGAGGAGTGAAACGTCACAGAAAAGTTCGGTCGGTGCTTGACGGATGTGATGGCCGCCACTTACGGTCTATCCCGTTCTGAAACCTTTCAATGCAAGGACGCCCATGCCCGCCACCTCCACCGCCGCACCGGTGCTCGAGCTGCGCGACGTCTCCAAGTCGTTCGGTCCCGTGGTCGCCCTCCGCGCCGGCAGCCTCGCCGTGGACGCGGGCTCGATCCACGCGCTCATCGGTGAGAACGGCGCCGGCAAGTCCACCCTCGTCAAGGTCGTCGCCGGCGTCCACCGCCGCGACTCCGGCGTGTTCCGGCTGGGCGGGGAGGCGGTCGACTTCGGCTCGACGGCCGAGTCCAAGCAGGCCGGTGTCGCGGTCATCTACCAGGAGCCGACGCTCTTCCCGGACCTCTCGGTCACCGAGAACATCTTCATGGGCCGCCAGATCCTCGCCCGCGGCCGCCGCGTCGACCGCCAGGCGATGTACGCCGAGGCGGAGCGGCTCTTCGAGCGCCTCGGGGTGCGGATCGACCCCCGCCGGCCGGCCGAGGGGCTCTCCATCGCCGACCAGCAGATCATCGAGATCGCCAAGGCCATCTCGCTCGACGCGCGGCTGCTGGTGATGGACGAGCCGACCGCCGCGCTGAGCGGGGTCGAGGTCGACCGGCTGTTCGCCGTCGCTCGGAGCCTGCGCGACGAGGGTCGTGCCCTCGTCTTCATCTCCCACCGCTTCGACGAGGTGTTCGCGCTGTGCGACACGGTCACCGTGATGCGTGACGGCTCCTACGTCGACACCCGGCGCATCGACGCGACGACGCCGTCCGAGCTGGTCTCCCTCATGGTCGGCCGCGACGTCGACGAGCTGTTCCCGAAGGTCGCCGCCGAGATCGGCGAGCCGGTGCTGCAGGTCCGCGGGCTCAGCCGCGCGGGCGTCTTCCACGACATCGACCTCGAGGTCCGCGCCGGCGAGATCGTCGGCCTGGCCGGGCTGGTCGGTGCGGGACGCAGCGAGGTGGCCCGGGCCGTCTTCGGGGTCGACGCCTACGACTCCGGCTCCGTGACCATGAGCGGCAAGACGGTGCGACCGCGTGACCCGCGGTCGGCGATCCGCGCCGGCATGGCGTTCATCCCCGAGGACCGCCGCAAGCAGGGCCTCGTCATCGACTCCTCCGTGACCCGCAACGTCGCCGGCGTCATCCGCCGCAGCATCGCCAAGGCCGGCCTGCTGACGGGTGCGATGGAGAACCGTGCGGCCGGCCCCTGGGCCGGGCGCCTCGAGGTCAAGACCAGCGCGCTCGACATGAACGCCGCCACCATGAGCGGCGGCAACCAGCAGAAGGTCGTCATCGCGAAGTGGCTGGCCACCGACCCCAAGCTGCTGATCATCGACGAGCCCACCCGCGGCATCGACGTCGGCACCAAGGCCGAGGTGCACCGCCTGCTGTCCGAGCTGGCGGGCCAGGGCCTCGCCATCTTGATGATCTCCTCCGAGCTCCCCGAGGTCCTCGGCATGGCCGACCGCGTCGTCGTGCTGTGCGAGGGACGCATCACCGCGGAGCTCGACCGCGCCGAGGCCACCCCCGAGGCCGTCATGCACGCCGCCACCCACCACCTGGAGGACGCCCGATGAGCCACACCGACGTCGAGCGCCCCGAGACCGCGGACGTGCCCGCCGGCGAGGCGCTGCTGGTCGAGCCGAGCCGCCTGTCGCCGACGCGCCGAGCGGTCACGACCGTCCTCCGCTCGCGCGAGCTGTCGATCTTCCTGGTGCTGGTGGCCGTCGTGGTCCTCGCGACCAGCAAGAACAACGGCTTCCTGTTCAGCGCCGACGGCTGGCGCAACTTCCTGCTCAACCCGTCGATCCTGCTGCTGCTGGCCGTGGGCCAGGCGGTCGTGATCATCACCCGCAACGTCGACCTCTCGGTCGGATCGGTGATGGCGCTGACCGCCTACCTCACCGGACGGCTGTTCATCGAGCAGCCCAACCTCCCGATCGTCGCGGTGCTGGCGGCGTGCCTGCTCCTCGGCGCCGTCCTCGGCTTCGTCAACGGCGCGCTGGTCGCGTACGGCGGCGTACCGGCCCTCGTGATCACCCTCGGCACGCTCTACATCTACCGCGGCATCATGCTCACCTGGGCCGGCAGCGACCGGATCAACGCCGGCGACCTGCCGCGCGAGTTTCTCCAGCTGGGCACCCGGTCCGTGCTCGGGGTGCCGCTGCTGACGATCCTCGCGCTGGTCGTCCTGGCCGCGGTCGGCTACTACCTCCACACCGCACGCGGTGGCCGCGAGCTCTACGCGATCGGCTCCGACCCCGACGCCGCCGTGCTCTACGGCCTGCCCGTGCGCCGCCGGCTCCTCGCCGCGTTCGTCCTCAGCGGTGCGCTGGCGGGCCTCGCCGGCGCCCTCTACACCGCCCGCTACGGCACGGTCAGCTCGAGCGTCGGCAGCGGCATCGAGCTGCAGGCGGTCGCCGCGGCGGTCATCGGCGGCATCGCGATCTTCGGCGGCAGCGGCACGGTGTGGGGCGCGGCGATCGGCGCCTTCCTGCTCGTCACCATCAACCGGGCCCTGCCCAGCCTCGGCATCGAGGACTTCTGGCAGCGCGCCGTGGTCGGTGCGCTCATCCTCGGCGCGATCGTCCTCGACCGCGTCCTCGCCCGCCGACAAGCACGCAAGCTCGCCGAATCGAGGGACCACTCATGAGCACCGCGACCCAGGCTCCGGCTGCGCCGACCCGCACGTACGCCGACTACTCGGCGCCGCTGTGGAAGCGCCTGCTGCTGACCCGCGAGACCGCCGTCATCGCGCTGACCGTCGCGGTCTTCGTCTACGCGACGCTCAACGTGGAGAACTTCGACGGTCCGCTGACCGTGAAGTTCCTGCTCCAGGACATCGCGCCCATCCTGCTGATCGCCCTGCCGATGACGCTGATCATCATCACCGGCGAGATCGACCTGTCGGTCGCCAGCATCATGGGCCTGAGCAGCGTGCTGCTCGGCGTCTTCCACGACAGCGGCATGTCGATCCCGGCCGCCGCGGCCCTCGCCCTGCTGGCCGGGCTCGCGTGCGGCGCCCTGAACGGCTTCCTCATCGCCTACGTCGGACTGCCGTCGTTGGCCGTCACCATCGGCACGCTCGCGCTCTTCCGCGGCATCGCGGTCGGCCTGCTGGGCACCACCGCCATCACCCAGTTCACGGACACGTGGGCCGACCTCGCCACCGACACGATCGGCGAGACGCGCATTCCCCTGGTGATGATCCCGTTCGCGGTGCTCGCGATCGCGTTCACGGTGCTGCTGCACTTCTCCACCTTCGGCCGCGGCGTCTACGAGATCGGGCTCAACGACGAGGCGGCGCACTTCACCGGCGTCGACGTCGCCCGGACGAAGTTCATCCTCTTCGTCCTCTCCGGCGTGGTGTCGGCCTTCGCCGGCATCTACTTCACGCTGCGCTACGGCTCGGCCCGCGGCGACAACGCCACCGGGTACGAGCTGCAGGTGATCGCCGCGGTGCTCCTGGGCGGCGTCTCGATCTTCGGCGGCCGCGGCCGGCTGCACGGCGTGCTCGCCGGCGTCGTGCTGATCGGCGTCATCTCCAGCGCCCTGCGCCTGGAGTCCGTGACGGTCAACGTCACCAACATCATCGTCGGGCTGCTGCTCGTGGCCTCGGTGGTGCTCCCCAGCGTCCTTGGGTGGGCCGGCTCGCGGCTGCCCCGCAAGGCATCAGCGGATCCTGCGGGACCGCGCCCCGACAAGGACGCGGCGACCGCCGGCGTCTGAACACTCGAAAGGTAGGACCAGATGAAGTTCCAGAAGAGGCGGACCACCGCACTTGCGGCGCTTGCCCTGACGGCGACGTTCGCCTTCGCCGGCTGCGGCAGTGACGACGGCGGCAACGGCGGCTCGTCCGGGTCCGGCAGCGAAGGTGGCGACCTGAGCATCACGATGCTGCCGAAGAACCTCGGCAACCCGTACTTCGACACCAGCACCGACGGCGCCGAGGCGGCCGCGGAGGAGATCGGCGCCGAGCTGGAGGAGGTCGGCCCGGAGACCGCCAGCCCCGACGCCCAGGTGTCCTACATCAACACCGTCGCCCAGCAGGGGCAGGACGCCCTGATCCTCTCGGCCAACGACCCCGAGGCGCTGTGCGACGCGCTCGAGGAGGCCCGCAGCGCCGACGTCAAGATCGTCACCTTCGACGCCGACACCAACCCCGAGTGCCGCGACCTGTTCGTCAACCAGGCCACCGCCGAGGGCATCGCCGCCAAGCAGCTCGAGCTGATCTCGGAGCAGATCGGCGGCGAGGGCGAGATCGCCATCCTGTCGGCCGCCGCCAACGCGACGAACCAGAACGCGTGGATCGAGATGATGGAGACCGAGCTCGCCGAGAACCCCGACTACGCGAACATCGAGCTGGTCGACACGGTCTACGGCGACGACGACGACCAGAAGTCGTTCGACCAGACCGAGGCGCTGCTGCAGAACCACCCCGACCTCAAGGGCATCATCAGCCCGACCACGGTCGGCATCGCCGCCGCGGCCCGCTACCTCTCCGACAGTGAGTACAAGGGCAAGGTCGCGCTGACCGGTCTCGGCACCCCGAACCAGATGCGCGAGTACGTCGAGAACGGCACGGTCGAGGCGTTCGCGCTGTGGAACCCGGGTGACCTCGGTGCCCTCGCGACGTACGCCGCGGCCGCGCTGGCCAACGGCGACATCTCCGGCGAGGAGGGCGACACCTTCGAGGCCGGCGACCTGGGTGAGTTCGAGGTCGACGCCGACGGCGTCGTCCTGCTGGGCGAGCCGTTCACCTTCAACGCCGACAACATCGGGGACTTCGACTTCTGAGTCGGACCCCCGGGCCCGGACGCCCGCCCGCGCGACGAGCGGGCGTCCGGTCCCCACGGCCAACCGGGAAGGACCACGCGATGCATCGCGTCTGCTTCACCCTCCAGGTCCGACGGGACCGGATGGAGGAGTACGCCGAGCGGCACGCGGCCGTGTGGCCCGACATGCTCCGCGCCCTCGCCGACACCGGCTGGCACAACTACTCCCTCTTCCTGCGCGAGGACGGCCTGCTCGTCGGCTACCTCGAGACACCGGACCTCGTTGCCGCCCAGGAGGGCATGGCGCGCACGGACGTCAACGCCCGGTGGCAGGCCGAGATGGCCGAGTTCTTCGAGGACCTCGACCTTCCCCCAGACCAGGGCTTCTGGCAGCTCCGCGAGGTCTTCCACCTCGAGGACCAGCTCGCCGCCCTCGACTCCCGACCCGACTCGGCCACCCGACCCGAGGACTCCACCCGTACGAGCTCCACCACGAGCTCCACTTCCAGCCAGGACCAGTGATGACTTCCTTCTCCCAGATCAGCGACCGGCTCGGCGACCTCGCCATCGAGGTCCCGTCCTGGGCCTACGGCAACTCCGGCACCCGCTTCAAGGTGTTCGGCTCGCCGGGCACCCCCCGCAGCGTCGAGGAGAAGATCGCCGACGCGGCCGCCGTGCACCGCTTCACCGGCCTCGCGCCGACCGTCGCGCTGCACATCCCGTGGGACAAGGTCGACGACTACGCGGCCCTCTCGGCGTACGCCAAGGAGCAGGGCGTCGCGCTGGGCACCATCAACTCGAACACGTTCCAGGACGACGACTACAAGCTCGGCGCGCTCACGCACACCGACCCGCGGGTGCGCCAGAAGGCCATCGACCACCACTTCGAGTGCATCGAGATCATGAACCGGACCGGGTCGCGCGACCTGAAGATCTGGCTGGCCGAGGGCACGAACTACCCGGGCCAGGGCGACATGCGCGCCCGGCAGGACCGGCTGGCCGAGGGCCTGCGCACGATCTACGACCAGCTCTCCGAGGACCAGCGCCTGGTGCTGGAGTACAAGTTCTTCGAGCCGGCGTTCTACCACACCGACGTCCCGGACTGGGGCACGTCGTACGCCCACGTGGCCGCCCTCGGCGAGCGCGCCCTGGTGTGCCTCGACACCGGCCACCACGCGCCGGGCACGAACATCGAGTTCATCGTGGCGCAGCTGCTGCGGCTCGGGAAGCTCGGCTCGTTCGACTTCAACAGCCGCTTCTACGCCGACGACGACCTGATCGTCGGTGCCGCCGACCCGTTCCAGCTGTTCCGCATCATGGTCGAGGTCATCCGCGGCGGCGGCTTCGGCGCCAAGGCCGACGGCAGCCCCAACGACGTGGCGCTGATGCTCGACCAGTGCCACAACATCGAGGACAAGATCCCCGGCCAGATCCGCTCGGTGCTCAACGTGCAGGAGATGACCGCCCGCGCCCTGCTCCTCGACACCGAGGCGCTCGACGCGGCGCGCTCGGCCGGCGACGTGCTGCTCGCCAACCAGGTCTTCATGGACGCGTTCTACACCGACGTCCGCGCCGACCTGGCGGCGTGGCGCGAGGAGCGTGGCCTGCCCGCCGACCCGATGCGCAGCTACCTCGAGTCCGGCTACCAGCAGCAGATCGAGGCCGACCGCGTCGGCGGCTCGCAGCTCAGCTGGAACTGACCCCCACCCGATCGACCCGACCCCGATCGACCCGACCCCGATCGACCCCGATCCGAAGGAACCCGCACCGTGAGTGACCTCAACCCCACCGTCGCCGCGCTCGTCGAGCGCTCGAACCGGCTGGGCTCCGACCCCAAGAACACCAACTACGCCGGCGGCAACACCTCCGCCAAGGGCACCGAGACCGACCCCGTCACCGGCGAGGACGTCGAGCTGCTGTGGGTCAAGGGGTCCGGCGGGGACCTCGGCACGCTGACCCCCGCGGGGCTCGCGGTGCTGCGGCTGGACCGGATGCGGGCGCTCGTCGACGTCTACCCGGGCGTCGAGCGCGAGGACGAGATGGTCGCGGCCTTCGACTACTGCCTGCACGGCAAGGGCGGTGCCGCGCCGTCGATCGACACCGCGATGCACGGCCTGGTGGACGCCGCCCACGTCGACCACCTGCACCCCGACTCCGGCATCGCCATCGCCACCGCGGCCGACGGCGAGGAGCTGACCCGCACGATCTTCGGCGACGAGGTCGTCTGGGTGCCGTGGCGCCGGCCCGGCTTCCAGCTCGGCCTCGACATCGCCGAGATCAAGGAGAAGAACCCGCAGGCCCGCGGGTGCATCCTCGGCGGCCACGGCATCACGGCGTGGGGCGACACCACCGAGGAGGCCGAGGCCAACTCACTGTGGATCATCGACACCGCCGCGGCGTACATCGCCGAGCACTCGAAGGCCGAGCCCTTCGGCCCCGCGCTCGAGGGCTACGCCGCCCTGCCGGCCGACGAGCGCCGCGCGAAGGCCGCCGCCCTCGCTCCGACGATCCGCGGCATCGCCTCGGCCGACCGCCCGATGGTCGGCCACTTCACCGACTCCGACGTCGTCCTCGACTTCCTCGCGCACGCCGAGCACCCCCGGCTCGGCGAGCTGGGCACCTCGTGCCCCGACCACTTCCTGCGCACCAAGGTCAAGCCGCTCGTGCTCGACCTGCCGGCGTCCGCCTCGGTCGAGGACAGCATCGCCCGCCTCCAGGAGCTCGCGGTCGCCTACCGCGAGGACTACCAGGGCTACTACGACCGCAACGCCACCCCCGACAGCCCCGCCATCCGCGGCAAGGACCCGCTGATCGTGCTGGTGCCCGGCGTGGGCATGTTCAGCTTCGGCAAGGACAAGCAGACCGCGCGCGTGGCCGGTGAGTTCTACGTCAACGCCATCAACGTGATGCGCGGCGCGGAGGGCCTGTCGTCGTACGCCCCCATCGACGAGTCGGAGAAGTTCCGCATCGAGTACTGGGCGCTGGAGGAGGCCAAGCTGCAGCGGATGCCGAGGCCGAAGCCGCTCGCCACCCGCGTCGCCCTGGTGACCGGTGCCGCGTCCGGCATCGGCCTGGCGACCGCGAAGAAGCTCGCGGCCGAGGGCGCTGCCGTCGTGATCGCCGACCTCGACCTCGCCAAGGCGCAGGCCGCCGCCGCGGAGATCGGGTCGACCGACGTGGCCGTCGGCGTGCAGGTCGACGTCTCGGACGAGGCCGCCGTGCAGGCCGCCGTCGACGCCACCGTCCTCGCCTTCGGTGGCGTGGACCTCGTCGTCAACAACGCGGGTCTCTCGCTGTCCCGCTCGCTGCTCGAGACCACCGAGAAGGACTGGGACCTGCAGCACGACGTGATGGCGAAGGGCTCGTTCCTCGTCGCCAAGGCGACCGCGAAGGCCATGATCGAGCAGGGGATGGGCGGCGACATCGTCTACATCTCGTCGAAGAACTCAATCTTCGCCGGCCCGAACAACGTCGCCTACGGTGCCGCGAAGGCCGACCAGGCGCACCAGGTGCGGCTGCTCGCGGCCGAGCTCGGCGAGCACGGCATCAAGGTCAACGGGGTGAACCCCGACGGTGTCGTCCAGGGCTCCGGCATCTTCGCCGGCGGCTGGGGCGCCTCGCGCGCCGCGGTCTACGGCGTCGAGGAGAAGGACCTCGGCAAGTTCTACGCGCAGCGCACCCTGCTCAAGCGCGAGGTGCTGCCCGACAACATCGCCAACGCGGTCTTCGTGCTCTGCTCCGACCAGCTGAGCCACACCACCGGCCTGCACGTGCCCGTCGACGCCGGCGTGGCCGCGGCGTTCCTCCGGTGACCCGCGGGGCCGGCCCCGTCAGCGTCGCCGCCGTGGACCTCGGGGCGTCGAGCGGCCGGGTGATGCTCGGCGAGGTCGGTCCCGACGTCCTCCGGCTGACCGCGGCGGCGCGGTTCGGCAACGACCCGGTCCGCACGCCCGACGGGCTGCACTGGAACATCCTCGAGCTCTACCGCCAGGCCCTCGTCGGTCTCGCGGCTGCGGCGCGGCTGGCCGCCGGCACTCCCGCGGGCCGGCTGGCCAGCGTGGGCATCGACAGCTGGGCGGTGGACTACGGCCTGCTGCGCGACGGCCGGCTGCTGGGGCAGCCGTTCCACTACCGCGACGAGCGGCGGGGCGGAGCCGGGTCGCGCGCGGTGCACGTCGTCGTGTCGGCGGAGGACCTGTACGCGCGCAACGGCCTGCAGTTCCTGCCGTTCAACACCGTCTACCAGCTCGCCGCCGACAGCTGGCACCGCGACGCAGACCGGGTGCTCCTCGTGCCGGACCTCCTCGCCCACTGGCTGACGGGGGAGGAGCGGACCGAGCGCACCAACGCCTCGACGACCGGGCTCCTCGACGTCACCACGGGCGACTGGGACACCGACCTGATGACCCGGCTCGACCTCGCACGCCACCTGTTCGCCGACCTGGTCGACCCCGGAACCACGGTGGGTGCCGTGCAGCCCGGGGTCGGCGAGGCGGTCGGCGCTGCGGAGCTGAGCGGCCTGCCGGTGGTCGCGGTCGGCTCGCACGACACGGCCTCCGCCGTCGTCGGCGTGCCGTTCGCGCGGCCGGAGTCGGCTTACATCTCGCTCGGGACGTGGGGACTGGTGGGGCTCGAGCTCGAGACGCCGGTGCTCACGGACGAGAGCCGGCTGGCGAACTTCACCAACGAGGGCGGCGTGGACGGCACGGTCCGCTTCCTCACCAACGTGATGGGCACCTGGCTGCTCAGCCAGACGCTGCGCACCTGGGGACGCGACGACCTCACGGCGCTCCTCGCCGCCGCAGCCGACGTGCCGGCGAGCACCGTGCCACTGGTCGACGTGCAGGACCGCCGCTTCGTGCCGCCCGGCGACATGCCGGCCCGCATCGCCGAGTGGTGCGCCGAGCACGACGTCGCGCCGCCCCGCGACGCGGCGTCGACGGTGCGGTGCATCATCGAGTCGCTGGCCGCGGCGTACGCCGACGCGCTGGCGACAGCGACCCGCCTGGCCGACCGGAGCGTCGAGGTCGTCCACGTCGTCGGCGGCGGCAGCCAGAACACCCTGCTGTGCCAGGCGATCGCGGACCGCACCGGCCTGCCCGTCGTGGCCGGGCCGGTCGAGGCGACCGCCCTGGGCAACGTGCTCGTGCAGGCCAGGGCCGCGGGGGCGGTCACCGGCGGGCTGGACGACCTGCGGCGGCTGGTCCGCACGACGCACGACCTGCGCCGCCACGAGCCCGTGGGGATCCGATCGAGCGCATGAACGAGGTGCGCAGGACGGTCCTGTCCGACGACGAGATCCGGGTCCTCCGGCTGATGGCCGAGGGGGAGACGGTGCCGGTCGTGGCACGCAGGCTGGACATGTCCGAGCGCACGGTGCGACGCAAGGCACGCAGCGCGTGCGACAAGCTGGCGTGCGACTCCACGATCGAGGCGATCGTGTGGGCCGTGCGCAACCGGCTCTTCTAGCAATCTCTTGCAGCAACGAGGAGCACACTGTGAGGCAGACGAGAGGAACGGTGACGTGAAGGTCGCTCTCCAGGTCACGTGCGTCAACGACGCCATGTTCCCCGACACGGGGAAGGCGGTCGTGCGCCTGCTGCGGCGGCTCGGCGTCGACGTCGACTTCCCCGGCGCGCAGACCTGCTGCGGGCAGCCGATGGTCAACACCGGCTACCTCGACGAGGCGGTGCCGGTCGTGCGCACCTTCGTCGACGCCTTCGCCGGTTACGACGCCATCGTGACGCCGTCGGGGTCGTGCGCCGGGTCCGCCCGGCACCAGCACTCCATCGTGGCCGAGCGCTCGGGCGACCCGGCACTCGTCGCCGCCGTCGCCGAGACCGCTCCGCGGACCTACGAGCTCACCGAGTTCCTGGTCGACGTGCTGGGCGTGACCGACGTCGGCGCCTACTTCCCGCACCGGGTGACCTACCACCCCACCTGCCACAGCCTCCGGATGCTCGGCGTGGGTGACCGGCCGCGGCGGCTGCTCGAGGCGGTGCGGGGGATCGAGCTGGTCGAGCTCCCGCAGGCGACGGAGTGCTGCGGGTTCGGCGGCACCTTCGCGCTCAAGAACGCCGACACCTCGGTGGCGATGGGTGCCGACAAGGCGCGGCACGTCCGTGACACCGGCGCCGAGGTGCTGGTCGCGGGCGACAACTCCTGCCTGATGCACATCGGCGGGATGCTCTCGCGCCAGCGGGCCGGCGTACGCGTGATGCACCTGGCGGAGATCCTCGCCGCCACCGAGGTGTCTGAGGGCGAGACCGGCGGTCCGGCCGTCGGCGCGAGGGCGGCCGGGGCATGAGCGGCACCTTCGTCGGCATGCCGGCCTTCCCGACGGCTGCGCGCGAGGCGCTGGCCGACACCCAGCTGCGCCGCAACCTGGCCCACGCCACGCACACGATCCGCGACAAGCGCGCGCGGGTGGTCGCCGAGGTCGAGGACTGGGAGGACCTCCGGCTGGCCGGAGCCGGCGTGAAGGAGGCCGCGCTCCGCGACCTGGCCACGCACCTGGAGACGCTCGAGGCCTCGCTCGTCCGAGCCGGTGCGACCGTGCACTGGGCCCGGGACGCCGAGGAGGCGTGCGCCATCGTCGCCGACGTCGCGCGCCGGCACGGCGCCGACGAGGTGGTCAAGGTCAAGTCGATGGCGACCCAGGAGATCGGCCTCAACGAGGCGCTCGAGGCCGAGGGCATCGCCGCCTGGGAGACCGACCTGGCCGAGCTGATCGTCCAGCTCGGCGACGACCTGCCCTCCCACATCCTGGTGCCGGCGATCCACCGCAACCGGGCCGAGATCCGCGAGATCTTCCGCCGGCGGATGGCCGACGTCGGCCGCGCGGCGCCCGACGACCTCAGCGACGAGCCCGGCGTCCTCGCCGGCGCGGCGCGCGAGCACCTGCGGGAGAAGTTCCTGCGCGCCAAGGTCGCGGTCAGCGGCGCGAACTTCGCCGTCGCCGACACCGGCACCCTCGTCGTCGTCGAGTCCGAGGGCAACGGCCGGATGTGCCTGACGCTGCCCGAGGTGCTGGTGAGCGTGGTGGGGATAGAGAAGGTCGTGGCGACCTGGTCCGACCTCGACCCGATGCTGCGCCTGCTGCCCCGCTCGTCGACCGGCGAGCGGATGAACCCCTACACCTCGACGTGGACAGGCGTGACCCCCGGGGACGGGCCGCAGGAGGTGCACGTCGTCCTGCTCGACAACGGCCGCACCCGGGCCCTCGCCGACGAGGTCGGGCGCCAGGCGCTGCGCTGCATCCGCTGCTCGGCCTGCCTCAACGTCTGCCCCGTCTACGAGCGGGTCGGCGGCCACGCCTACGGCTCGGTCTACCCCGGGCCCATCGGGGCGATCCTCAACCCCCTGCTGCGCGGGGTCTCCGACGAGCAGACGGCCTCGCTGCCGTACGCGTCGTCCCTGTGCGGCGCCTGCTTCGAGGTCTGCCCCGTCCGGATCGACATCCCGTCGGTGCTGGTCGACCAGCGCGCCGCGGTCGTCGACTCGCACCGCGGGGACCGCGTCCCGAAGGCCGAGGCGGCGGCGATGAAGGCCGCGGCCTGGACCTTCGCCGACGCCCGGCGCCTCCGGTGGGCCGAGCGCGCCTCCGGTCTCGCCGGACGGGTGCTGGGCCGCTTCTCCCGGACGACGCTGCCCGGCGGTCGCGCCGCCGCCGGCCGGCTGCCGGGGCCGGGCGCCGGCTGGACCGGGGCCCGCGACCTCCCAGCCCCTCCCGCGGAGTCCTTCCGCGAGTGGTGGGACCGCACCGACGGCGGACAGGACGGTGACCGACGATGAGCGCCCGTGACGAGATCCTCGGGCGCGTGCGCGCCGCGCTGGCCGACGTGTCGCCCGCCGTCTCGGTCCCGGCCGCGCCCCGCGTCCCCGACCGGGGCGACCTCGTCGGCCTGTTCGTCGAGCGCGTCGAGGACTACCGGGCGGTGGTCACCCGGTGCGCGGAGGCGGACCTCGCGTCGGTCGTCGCCGACGTGCTGGGGACGGCGCGCGCCGTCGTACCGCCGGGCCTCGGACTCACCGTCGCCGACGCCGTGGTCGACGAGGGGCTCAGCGCGGCCGACCTCGACGCGATCGACGCCGTCGTCACCCGGGCCGCCGTGGGCATCGCCGAGACCGGCACGATCGTGCTCGACCACCAGCCCGACCAGGGGCGGCGCGCGATCAGCCTGGTGCCCGACCTCCACGTCTGCATCGTCGACGAGAGCCAGGTCGTGGCCGACGTGCCAGACGCGATCGCCCTCCTCGACCCGGCCCGGCCGCTGACCTGGATCAGCGGGCCGTCGGCGACCAGCGACATCGAGCTCGACCGCGTCGAGGGCGTCCATGGTCCTCGGACGCTGCACGTGGTGCTCGTGGGCTGACGTCACTCGACACCTCTCGCACCCCGGGCGGTGCGTGAGGCAGGTTCTGAGCCCGCAGAACCTGCATCACTCACCGCTGGGCTCCCGGCCGCGCCGGCTCCGAGACGTACGACGTCAGATGTCGACGACCAGCGCCCGGTGGTCCGACAGGGGCAGCTCGACGACCCGACCGGTCGCCGGCGGCAGGTCGCCGTCGAGCAGCACGTGGTCGAGCTGCTCACGGGGGGAGCCGGCGGGGAAGGTGAGGCCGCTGACGAGGGGCCGCATGCGCGAGATCCGAGCCGCCCGCTCGGGCCCCATGTTGAGGTCGCCCATGAGCACGAAGGGCCGGTCGGCCCCGGAGAGGGAGTCGCGCACCCGGGCGAGCTGCCGGCCGTTCCACCACTCGACGAAGGTGAGGTGCACGTTGGCGACGGTGATGACGCCGTGCGGGGTCTCGACGGTCGCGGCCACCGCCACGCGCGGCTCGTCGCGCACCAGCTCGGGGCGCCTGGATCCCGAGAACATCATCGGCACCCGTACGGGCACCGGAGCGAGCCGGACCGTGTGCCAGGCCCGCACCGGGCACCGCGACAGCAGCGCGATGCCGTACGCCGCGCTGTCCGGCTGCTCGTCGCCCACGGCCGCCATCCACGTGGCGCCCGGCACGCCCGCGAGCGCGGCGACGAAGCGGTGCTCCGTCGCGCCCATCGCCTCGGCGGCGAGCGCGGTCAGGTCGACCTCCGACGAGCGGGACTGGTAGCGGTCCACCTCCTGCAGCGCCAGCACGTCGGCGTCGAGCGAGGCGATCGCCCCCGCGAAGCGGTCGAGGTCGACCCGGTCGTCGCTCTGCGACCGGCCGTGGAGGATGTTGAAGGTGGCCAAGCGCACGCGCCCCGGTGCCCGACCCCGGTGAAGTCATGCGTGGTGGGTACCTGCTGCCCATGCCCCGTTCCGCCGTACCGGAGTCGCAGGAAGCCCTGCGCGAGGCGCTCAAGCGCGTCGCCGTCGTGCTGAAGGAGGGCGGTGTCCCGTTCGCGCTGACCGGCGGGTACGCCGTGTGGGCGCGAGGCGGCCCGGAGTCGGTGCACGACGTCGACTTCCTGATCGCGGCCGAGGACGCCGAGCGCGCCGCGGAGGTGCTCGAGGCCGGTGGCGTCGAGGTCGTGCACCCGCCGGAGGACTGGCTGTTCAAGGCGTACAGCGACGGCGCGATGGTCGACCTCATCCACCGGCACTCGGGAAGTCCCGCGCCGCGCGCGATCGTCGAGGACGCCGACGTCCTGGAGGTGCTCTCGGTCCAGATGCCGGTGCTCTCCGCCACGGAGGTGCTCGTGCAGAAGATGCTGGCGCTCGACGAGCACTACTGCGACTTCGGCGCGATGATCCCGGTGGTGCGGGCCCTACGCGAGCAGGTCGACTTCGCGCGGGTGCGCGAGGAGACCGCCGGAAGCCCGTTCGCGGCGGCGCTGCTGTTCCTGCTCGAGCGCCTGGACGTGGTGCCGCCGGCCTGAGCCGCCCAGGCGCGGAACGCCGGGGCGGGCGGGCTGACGCGGTGATGTGGTCCACGCCACACCGGGTGGCGCTGACCGGAGCGCTGACTTCGGTACGTTGTGCCCGGTCCCGCACGCCTGTCAGCTCCGTCCACCCACCCGAGCCCCCACCCAGGAGGCAGCAGTGCGCATCGGCATCCCCCGCGAGTCCCGGCCCGGCGAGACCCTCGTCGCCGCCACCGCGAAGACGGCGGCCCAGCTGGCCGCGCTCGGCTACGACGTGGTCGTCGAGCGAGGCGCTGGCGCGGCCGCGGACCAGCCGGACGGCGCGTACGTCCACGCCGGCGTGCGGGTCGGCGATCGCGACGAGGTGTGGGCGAGCGACGTCGTGATCAAGGTCGACGCGCCGACCGACGACGAGGTCGCGCTGCTGCGGCCCGGTGCGACGCTCGTCGGCCTGCTGGCCCCCGCGCGCAGCCCTGAGCTGGTCGAGCGGCTCGCCGCGGCAGGCGTGACGGCCCTCGCGATGGACGCCGTGCCGCGGATCTCCCGGGCGCAGTCGATGGACGTGCTGTCGTCGATGGCCAACGTCGCCGGCTACCGCGCCGTCATCGAGGCGGCACACGAGTTCGGCCGGCTCTTCACCGGCCAGGTCACCGCAGCCGGCAAGGTGCCGCCGGCCCGGGTCTTCGTCGTCGGCGCGGGCGTCGCGGGCCTGGCGGCCATCGGCGCCGCCGGCTCGCTGGGCGCGGTCGTGCGGGCGTTCGACGTACGTCCGGAGGTCGCGGAGCAGGTCGAGTCGATGGGCGCGGAGTTCGTCAGGGTCGACATGCAGCAGGAGGTCTCCTCCGACGGCTACGCCAAGGAGATGACCGCCGAGCAGGAGGCCGCGACCGCGGCGATGTACGACGAGGAGGCGCGCGCCGCCGACATCGTCATCACGACCGCGCTCATCCCCGGCCGGCCCGCGCCCCGGCTGATCACCGCCGAGACGGTCGCGACGATGCGCCCCGGCTCGGTCGTGGTCGACATGGCCGCGGCCAACGGTGGCAACGTCGCCGCGACGGTGAAGGACCAGCGGGTGGTGACCGGCAACGGCGTCACGGTGCTGGGCTACACCGACCTCGCCGGACGCCTGGCCGCGCAGACCAGCCAGCTCTACGGCACCAACGTCGTCAACCTGCTCAAGCTGCTGACGCCGGCGAAGGACGGCGTGCTGACCCTCGACCTGGACGACGTCATCCAGCGCGGCATCACGGTGACCCGTGCCGTCGAGGCGGGCGCCGAGGTCATGTGGCCCCCGCCGCCGGTGCAGGTGTCCGCGGCCGCCCCCGCGACCCAGGTGCTGCCGGCCGCCGAGCCGGCCCCGCCTCCCCGGCCGGCGGACCCCAGGAGGAAGTGGTACGCCGCCGGGCTGGCGGCCGTCGCGTTCGCGGTGCTCGCGTCGCTGGCCCCTGCCAGCTTCCTGGGCCACTTCACCGTCTTCGCGCTGGCCGTCGTCGTCGGCTACTACGTCATCTCCAACGTCTCGCACGCGCTGCACACCCCGCTCATGGCGGAGACCAACGCCATCTCCGGGATCATCCTGGTCGGCGGCATCCTCCAGGTCGGCAGCGACGACGTCGCCGTGATGCTGCTCGCGCTGGTCGCGGTGTTCGTGGCGAGCATCAACATCTTCGGCGGCTTCCTCGTGACGCTGCGCATGCTCGAGATGTTCCGGAAGGACTGACGTGAGCGACTTCTTGACGTCCGACAACCTCTTCGGCCTCGTCACCGGCGCCTACATCGTCGCCGGCCTCCTCTTCATCGGTGCTCTCGCCGGGCTGTCGAGGCACGAGACGGCCAAGCTGGGCAACCTCGCGGGCATGGCCGGGATGGGGCTGGCGCTGCTGGCGACCCTCCTGCTCGCCGCCCAGAAGGCCGAGATCGCCCGCGAGCGCAGCTTCGCCGTCACCCTGCTCCTGGTGCTCCTCATGATGGCTGCCGGCGCCGCGGTGGGCGCCTGGCGGGCACGCACCGTCGAGATGACCGGGATGCCCGAGCTGGTCGCGATGCTGCACAGCTTCGTCGGCCTCGCCGCCGTGCTGGTCGGCATCAACTCCTACCTCGAGCTCGACGGCCACGCCGACGCCGCGCACGACGTCGAGGTCTTCGTCGGGGTGTTCATCGGCGCGGTGACCTTCACCGGCTCGGTCGTCGCCTGGGCCAAGCTGAGCGGCCGGATGTCGTCCGCGCCGCTCACCCTGCCGGGACGGCACCTGCTCAACCTCGCCGTCATCGTCGCCTCGGTGCTGCTGATGGCCTGGTTCGTCGCGCTCGACGGGGAGCTCGCCCTGGGCCTGGTGCCGCTGCTCGCGATGACCGTGCTTGCCCTGCTGCTGGGCTTCCACCTCGTCGCGGCCATCGGTGGCGGCGACATGCCGGTCGTGGTGTCGATGCTCAACAGCTACTCCGGCTGGGCGGCGGCCGCGGCCGGGTTCATGCTCGGCAACGACCTGCTGATCATCACCGGAGCGCTGGTCGGCTCGTCGGGTGCGATCCTCAGCTACATCATGTGCAAGGCGATGAACCGCTCGTTCATCAGCGTCATCGCGGGCGGCTTCGGCTCCGACGGCGGCCAGGCCGGCGGCTCGGACCGCGACTACGGCGAGCACCGCGAGATCCAGGCCGACGGGGTGGCCGAGCTGCTCGCGAACGCCTCGTCCGTCGTGATCACGCCGGGCTACGGCATGGCGGTCGCGCAGGCGCAGTACCCGGTCGCGGAGATGACCAGGAAGCTGCGCGAGAAGGGCGTCGAGGTCCGCTTCGGCATCCACCCGGTCGCCGGCCGCCTGCCCGGCCACATGAACGTCCTGCTCGCCGAGGCCAAGGTGCCCTACGACATCGTGCTGGAGATGGACGAGATCAACGACGACTTCCCCGACACCGACGTCGTGCTGGTCATCGGCGCCAACGACACCGTCAACCCGGCCGCCCTCGAGGAGCCGGGCTCGCCCATCGCCGGCATGCCGGTGCTCGAGGTGTGGAACGCCCGCGACGTCGTGGTGTTCAAGCGCTCGATGGCCACCGGCTACGCCGGGGTGCAGAACCCGCTGTTCTTCAAGGAGAACACGCAGATGCTCTTCGGCGACGCCAAGGACAGGGTCACCGAGATCGTCGCCGCGCTCGGCTGAGTGTTTCGGGCAGGCTCAGCCCAGCGCGTACGTGCCGACGACCTCGTGCCGCGGCCGCCGGCGGGGTCCCTCGCCCAGGTGCGAGGCCACCAGGGCGAGCTCGTCCACGGTCCACGCCGGGCCGTCGTAGGCGTCGAGCAGCCGTACCCACGACGTGACGTTGTCGGGCCGGCCGAGCCGGCCGAGGGTGAGGTGGGGCCGGAAGCGCTGGCCGTCGACACGGGCACCGGCCCCGGACATCGCCGCGCGGCAGCCGGCCGCCAGCCGGTCCAACGCGTCGGCTGCCGTGTCGTCGGCGGCGAGCCGTGCGTAGAGCACGCGCGCCCGGTCGGGGTCCGGGAAGGCGCCGCCGCCGGCGACGCGCAGCGCGAACGGCGCGCGTCGCCGGGCGAGGGCGGTGAGGCGCTCGTCGAGCTCGTCGAGGCCCCGCTCCGGGACGGCGTCGGAGAAGGCGAGCGTCACGTGCCACTGGCCCGGGTCCGACCAACGGAACGCCGCCGCGTCACGGCGCACGGCCAGGAAGTCGTCGAGGTGCTCGACGACCTCTGCGGGCGGCACCACGGCCACGAACATCCTCATCGGACGGCTCTCACAGGCCGAGGTCGCGCCCGATCAGCATCTTCATGATCTCGTTCGAGCCGGCCCAGATCTTGGTGACGCGGGCGTCGCGCCACGCGCGGGCGACGCGGTACTCGTTCATGTAGCCGTAGCCGCCGTGGACCTGCACGCATTGGTCGAGGACGTCGTTCTGGACCTGCGAGGTCCACCACTTCGCCTTCGCGGCGTCGACGGGGGTGAGCTCCTTGCGGGTGTGCGCGATGACGCACTGGTCGACGAAGGCCTGCGTCACGTCGATGCGGGTCACGAGGTCGGCGAGCAGGAACTGCGTGTTCTGGAAGGTGCCGATCGGCCGGCCGAACGCCTGCCGGTCCTTGGCGTACTGGATCGTCTCCTCGAGGATCTGCTTGGCGTGGGCGAGGTTGGTGATCGCCGAGCCGAGGCGCTCCTGCGGCAGGAACTGCATCATCGAGATGAAGCCGGTGTCGAGCGGGCCGACGAGGTCGTCGTGGCTGACGCGTACGTCGTCGAAGGCGAGCTCGGCGGTGTCGGACTCGTCCTGGCCCACCTTGTCGAGCACACGGCCCACGCTGAAGCCGTCGAGGCTGGTGTCCACGGCGAAGAGCGAGATGCCCTTGGCCTTCTTCTCCGGGCTCGTGCGCGCGGCCACCAGCACGAGGTCGGCGGAGCCGCCGTTGGTGATGAAGGTCTTGGAGCCGTTGATGACCCAGTCGTCGCCGTCGCGCACGGCGGTCGTCCTGAGGTTCGCGAGGTCGGAGCCGCCGCCGGGCTCGGTCATGCCGATCGCCGTGACGATCTCACCGCTGGCGCACTGCGGGAGCCAGCGGGCCTTCTGCGCGTCCGTCGTGAGGTGCACGAGGTACGGGACGGTGATGTCGGCGTGGATGCCGAGGCAGCTCGGCAGGGTCATGTTGACCTTCGCGAGCTCCTCGGTGAGCACGGCGTTGAAGCGGTAGTCGCCGGCCTCGGCGCCGCCGTACTCCTCGGGGATCTCCAGGCCGAGGAAGCCCTGCTTGCCTGCGGCGAGCCAGAAGTCCCGGTCGAGGCCGTGGCCGGCGGCGTAGCCCTCGAGTTGAGGGGTCACCTCGCGGTCCAGGAACTGCTTGACCGACGCCCGGAAAGCCTCGTGGTCCTCGTTGTAGATGTCGCGCTGCATGGCGCTATGTTACCCACCAGTCAACTAACGTGGCGCGTTCATCCCGAAGTTCGCTGCCGCCCCCGGCCGCGCCCGCGTAACGTCCCGGGGCGGAACGCGTTGTCGGGGGCGGGGGCATCGATGAGGCAGGACGACGGGACGTGGGTGCGTCCTCGGGCACAGGCGTGGGGCAACGAGGCCCAGCGTGCGGTGCTGCACGCGCTCGCCGAGGACATCGCCCGGCGCTCGGAGCACCGGGTGGCCGCCATCCAGGTGCTGCGCTCCGACGGCCACCTCGAGTTCGCCGCGATCACGGGCGACCCGGACGTCCGGGCCCGGCTGCTGGGCCAGGCGGCGCCCTTGGCGCTCGAGCCGATGACCGCGTTCGGCTCGCCCGTCGAGGGCTGGATCCACATCCCGGGCGAGCGGCTCGACGACGACGCGCGCGCCTGGCTGGCCGAGTACGGCCACACCCCCGACCTGCCCGCGCCGGACCGGCAGGACGGGTGGCGCCCGGACGACCGGCTGGTGCGGTTGCTGCGCAACGACGCCGGCGAGCTCCGGGCCACCCTCTACCTCGACGAGCCCCTGTCGGGCCTGCGACCCACGAGGGCCTCGGTCGCGGCGATCAACGCGGAGGCGCACGTGCTGTTCGACGCGATCGTGGGCGTCGTCGAGCGCGAGCTGTACGCCCAGGAGGTGCGCATGCTGGCGCAGGTCCGCACGGCGCTGCACAGCGTACGGCCCGGACTGCCCCTCCAGGACTTCGTCGCGGAGGTGTCCGGAGCGATGGTCGCGGCGCTCGACGTGCACTCGGTGGACCTCGTGGTGGCCGGCGGCACGGTCCCCGACCTCGAGCCGAGCACCGCCGCCGCCCTGGAGGCCCACGTGCGCGACGCGTGGGCGGACCGTCGGCACTTCGTCGTGGAGCGGACGCAGACCTGGGGAGCCGCCGAGGCGGCGGTCGCCACCCCGCCTGCGCTCCGCGCCCTGATGGAGGGTCGTGGACTCGAGTCGCTGCTCCTGGTGCCGATCGGGATGGGCGAGGACTACCTCGGGACGCTGGCGCTCGGCCGGACGCGAGCACAGTCGCGCTGGATCGACTCGGAGGTCAACGCCGCGACCACGGTGGCCAGCGACATGGCCGGCGTGCTCCTCGGGTCCCGCCTGATGGACCGTGAGCGCAGGCTCAACGCCGAGCTGCGCAGCGTCAGCGACTACCGCCGTGACATGGTCCTCACCCTCGCGCACGAGCTGCGCAACCCCGTCAGCGTGCTGTGGATGCACCTCGAGATGCTGGGCGAGGTCGTCGGGTTCCGTCCGGTGCAGGAGTCGCTGGCCGCCATGGACCGTGCCACCCGGCGCATCGAGGACATGGTCGAGGACCTCATGGCACTGGCCTCGGTGAGCGACACCGGGCACGACTCGCCGTCCGACGTCGACCTGTCCGCCCTGGTCCGGGAGGGCGGCGAGTTCCTCGCGCCGACCGCTCGGGCGTCGGGCGTGGCGTTCGAGCTCCGCGTGGCCGACGACCTGCGGGTCGTCGGTGAGCCCGCCGGGCTGCAGCGCATGGTGAGCAACCTGCTGTCCAACGCCTTCAAGTACACGCCCGCCGGCGGCCGGGTCACGATGGAGGCCGGCAGCCGCGCGGTCGGCGGCCGTGACGGCGTCTCGATCACGTGCGCCGACACCGGCATCGGCATCGGGTCCTCCGAGCTCGGGCAGGTCTTCTCACCGTTCTTCCGCTCGCGCGACGCCGAGGCCCGCAAGCGCCCGGGCACCGGGCTCGGGCTCGCGATCGTCGAGCGGGTGGTCGCGCGTCACGGCGGCACCGTGGAGGTGCAGTCGGTGCTGGGCGAGGGCACCACGCTCACGGTGTGGCTGCCGCTGGCGCCGCCCGACGACGTACCGTGAGCCCGTGCCCTCCGTCCTCTCCGCCGCCCTCGGGGTCGACGCGCTCGTCGCGGCCCTGGTCCAGGCGCTGCTGACGGTCTCGGGTGTGCCGGTCGCGGTCCCGGACGAGTCGGCGCGGCCGCCCGCCCGGGCGGCGGCGCGCAGCGTCGACGGCACGCAGCCGCTCCCGGCGACCGGCTTCGGGAGCGTCCCCCCGCGCTGGCTGGGCACGCGCGTGCTGCCCGAGGACCCGCGCACGGGCTACGGCCGGGTGCTCCCGACGCCGTCGGTCATGCGGCACCGGCGCTGGACCCTGCCCGACGACGTACGCCCCCTGCCGGGACGCGGCTATGCCAGCGAGGTCGTCGCGCCGGCGCCGCGGCGCGTGGTCCGGCGGTCCACCTGGCGGCCGGGCTGCCCGGTCGCCGCCACGGACCTGGCGTGGGTGCGCCTGGCGTTCTGGGGCTTCGACGGCCGGCGCCACACCGGCGAGCTGCTGGTGCACCGTGCCGTGGCCCACGACGTCGCGCAGGTCTTCGGCGTGCTGTACCGCGCGCGGTTCCCGCAGGAGCAGGTCGGCATCGTCGGGTCCTACGACCCCGACGCTCCCAGCACCGGCGACGGCAACGGCACGGGCGCGTTCGTGTGCCGGTCCTCCACCGGCGCCTCGTACTTCTCCCAGCACGCCTACGGCTTGGCGATCGACCTCAACTCCTTCCAGAACCCCTACGCCAAGGGCGACGTCGTGCTCCCGGAGCTCGCGTCCTCCTACCTCGCCCGGGCCCGGGTGCGGTCCGGGATGGTGACCGCCGACGGCCCGGTCGTGCGGGCGTTCGCGCGCATCGGCTGGGAGTGGGGCGGCGCCTGGCGCTACTCCAAGGACTACATGCACTTCAGCCGGAACGGTCGCTGACACCGTCGGACGACAGTCCGACGACAACGCCGCCCAGTCCGGACCCGGTCCGGCGGAACGCCTGCCGGGACGCGGCCGGCCACCTACGATCCCAGTGGTGGACAGGAGGACGGGTGGCTCATGGATCAGCGGCAGACGGGTGAGCGCAGGACGCGCGACCTGAACTGGGGCGACGCGCGCGCCCGCGCCCTGATGGACGCGCTGGCCGCAGACGCCGCCGCCCGCACCGGCTTCCGGGTCTGCGCGATCGAGGTGGTGAGGCCCCGGGGCCTCCTCGAGTTCGTCGCCATCCACGACGACGCCGACAACGCTGCCGATCGCATCGGCACCGCCTCGCGCCTCTCGGACATGGAGCAGGTGTTCGCCGACGGCAAGCCCTTCGGGCACCTCGTCTGGATGCCGCAGGAGGTCTACTCCGACGCCTCCCGCGAGGTCATGGCCGGGGTGTCGTTGATTCCGGACATCCCGGCCACGGGCGACCCGGCCGACTGGCACCCGATGGACATGCTCGCCGCCCGCATCACCGACGAGCGCGGCGACCTCCGGGCCCTGCTGTACCTCGACGTGCCGGTCGACCTCCGGCGCCCCGACGAGGACCGGCTGTTGCGGATCAGCGACGAGCTGGCGATGACGCTGCGGTCGGTGGTCACCGCCGTGGAACGCGAGGAGTACGCCCACCACATGCGGGTCATCCGGGCCACTCGCCGGCTGGCTCGGTCGGCGCCGGCCCGGCACGACGTCAACCACCTGCTGCGCGAGGCCCGCGCGACGCTGCTGACCGCCTTGTCGGTCGACGAGCTCGAGATCCGGCTCTTCATCTGCGACGAGTCCGGCGCCACCGACGCCCTCGGCCTCGGCATGGCGCCGGACGTCCGGCAGGCGCTCGACGAGGCGGCCGGCCGCGCGTGGACCGGCCAGCGGGTGCTCATCGTCGAGCCGGGGCAGGTGTGGGGCGACGACGGCCTGGCGGCGCACGCCGACTGGTTCACCGGTGCGCTGGCCGCCGCGGGCTTCGAGGCGGTCGTCGTGGCGCCCGTCGGCGTCGACGACGAGGTCCTCGGGATGCTGATGTGCGCCCGGCGCACCGGCTCCCGGCGCTGGACCGACGGCGAGGGGATCGCCGCGCTGGAGCTCGGTCACGACCTCGGCCGGGCGATCGCCAACGCGCACGCCACGCAACGCGAGCGGCGCCTCCTCGAGGAGCTCCGCGGTGTGGAGGAGGCGCGGTACCGCTTCCTGCGCGAGCTGACGCACGAGATGAACAACCCGCTGACCGTGGTCACCGCCAACGCCGAGCTCCTCGCGGTCAGCGGCCTCGCGGACGAGCACGAGCGCCGTGTGCGGGCGATCCTGCGCGGCAGCGAGCGGCTCGGCGGCCTGCTCGAAGGCCTTGCGACGCTCTCCCGCGTCAGCGACCCCCACCACCCGCCGAGCATGCAGCGGGTGGACCTGCTGGCGATCGTCGAGGAGACGCTCGCGTCGATGGCGGCCGTGGCGGAGCGGGCGGGCATCGCCCTCCACCGCGTCGGGGAGTCCGACGAGGCGGTCGTGCTCGGCGACCCGAAGGAGATCGCCAGCGCCGTGGCGAACCTCGTCGACAACGCGGTGAAGTACTCCGACCCCGGTGACGAGGTCTGGCTCGGGATCGAGCGTCGGGCGGACGGCGGCCTGACGTTCGGCTGCAGGGACGAGGGCATCGGGATCTCCGACAGCGACCAGGCCGACCTCTTCCTGCCCCTCTTCCGCTCGACGAACCAGGCGGCGCTGCTGCGCCCGGGCACCGGTCTCGGCCTCGGCATCGTGCGGGAGGTCATGCACCGCCACGGCGGCACCGTGGAGGTGGAGTCGGCGCTCGGCCGCGGCACGCACGTGCGACTCCACTTCCGGTCCTGACCCCGCCCCACCCGAGGTCGGGTCCGGCCCGCTCAGGCCAGGAGCTCCTCCACCCACGCCGGCACCAGCCGGGTCGCCGGTCCCTGCCGCGACTCGGCGAAGTCGGTGGCGCCGGCGCTCGGCTCGAGGTTGAGCTCGAGGGTGGCGCCGCGAGCCCAGTGCACGAACGCCGCGGCGGGGTACACCAGTCCGGACGTGCCGACCGAGACGAAGAGCTCGCACTCCCACAGCGCCTGCTCGACGCGGTCCATGCCGTAGGGGATCTCCCCGAACCACACGATGTCGGGCCGCAGCGTCGCGGACCCGCACCGGGGGCACGGCGGCCCGTCGGCCAGCGGCCCGTCCCACTCGTGCCGCGCGTCGCACGTCGTGCACCACGCCGACCGGAGCCGGCCGTGGATGTGGTGCACCCGCTGCGACCCGGCACGCTCGTGGAGGTCGTCGACGTTCTGGGTGACGACGAGAAGGTCGTCGCCCAGGGCGTGCTCGAGCCGGACGAGCGCGTGGTGCGCGGCGTTGGGCTGCACCCGCGAGAGGGCCGCGCGACGGTCGTCGTAGAACCGCTGCACGAGCCCCGGGTCCGCGGCGTACGCCGCGGGGGTCGCCACCTGCATCGGGTCGACGCCCTCCCACAGGCCGCCGGAGTCGCGGAAGGTGGTGAGGCCGCTCTCCGCGGAGATGCCGGCACCGGTGAGCACGACGACCTTCATGGCTGTCCCGAGCCGCTCAGTAGTACCAGGGGTACGGCGACCAGTCCGGCTCGCGCTTCTCGAGGAACTGGTCGCGGCCCTCCTGCGCCTCGTCGGTCATGTACGCCAGGCGCGTGGTCTCGCCGGCGAAGAGCTGCTGTCCCACGAGCCCGTCGTCGAGGAGGTTGAAGGAGTACTTCAGCATCCGCTGGGCCGTCGGGGACTTGCCGTTGATCCTCCGGCCCCAGTCGAGCGCGACCCTCTCGAGGTCGGCGTGCGCGACCACGCGGTTGACCGCGCCCATGCGGTGCATCTCCTCGGCGTCGTACTCGTCGGCGAGGAAGAAGATCTCGCGGGCGAACTTCTGGCCGACCTGCCGGGCGAGGTACGCCGAGCCGTAGCCGCCGTCGAAGGAGCCGACGTCGGCGTCGGTCTGCTTGAAGCGCGCGTGCTCGCGGCTGGCGAGCGTGAGGTCGGCCACGACGTGCAGGCTGTGCCCGCCGCCCGCGGCCCAGCCGGGGACGACGCAGATGACGACCTTGGGCATGAAGCGGATCAGCCGCTGGCACTCGAGGATGTGGAGGCGGGCGAGCCTCGCCTTGTCGATGGGGTTCGGCGGCGCGCCCTCGTCGACGTGGCCGTCGGTCTCGTACTGGTAGCCGGCCCGGCCCCGGATCCGCTGGTCGCCGCCGGTGCAGAAGGCCCACTTGCCGTTCTTCGCGCTGGGACCGTTGCCGGTCAGGATCACGCAGCCGACGTCGGCCGACGTGCGCGCGTGCTCCAGCGTGCGCAGCAGCTCGTCGACGGTGTGCGGCCGGAACGCGTTGAGCACGTCCGGGCGGTCGAAGGCGATGCGCACGGTGCCGTGCTCGCGCGCGCGGTGGTAGGTGAGGTCGGTGAGGTCGTCGAAGCCCGGGACGGCGTCCCACGCCTCCGGGTCGAAGATCTCGCTGACGCCCTCGATCGCACTCATGCCTCCGGAGGCTAGTTCACCGGGGAACGGTCGCCCGGACCGACCGTCGACGACCCTTTCCCGGTGGACTACCCGCGGTGAGGAAGACGACGGCGCGGCGCGGTGTTGTGGCAGGCATGGCACTGACTGGAACGTACGTCCCGAGCGCGGCCGAGTGGGTCCGCAACCAGGTGGCCGAGTACGAGGCCACGAACGGCGAGAAGGCCGGCACGCTGCGCGACACGGGCTACCCGATCGTGGTCATCACGTCGGTGGGCTCGAAGTCGGGCAACCTGCGCAAGAACCCGGTGATGCGCGTCGAGCGCGACGGCGCGTACCTCGCGGTCGCGTCGAAGGGCGGCGCGCCCGAGGACCCGGCGTGGGCCGACAACTTCCGCCAGCACCCCGAGGTCGAGCTCCAGGACAAGGCCGAGAAGCACCTCTACCGCGTGCGTGAGCTCAGCGGCGAGGAGCGCGCGGACTGGTGGGAGCACGCGGTCGCGACGTGGCCGACGTACGCGTCGTACCAGGAGAAGACCGACCGGGAGATCCCGCTCTTCCTGCTCGAGCGGGCTGACGCGCCGGCCGGCTCGTAGGGCTGCTGCCCGGCTCGGCTCGTCGGGTCGGGCCGCCGAGCCCGGCGCGTCAGCCGGGCCGGTGGGCTGTGCTCGTCGGCGGGACTCGCGGGACGTGCGAGCGTGGGCCTGTCAGCTGGGCTGGGGCGGGGACGGGTCGGCGCCGTCCACCGTGGCCTCGTCGTCGTTGTCGCGGTGCGCCGCGGTCTCGGGATCGGGGTCGACGTGGGCGGGCGCCTCGGGCTCGAACGGGTCGGCCGGCTGCGGCGACCCGGCCTCCTCGGGCATGTCGGGCTGTACGTCCTGGCTCATCGGGCGTCCTCTCGTCGGGTGCGTCGGGGTACCCGGGCAGCGTAGGCGGTATGCCGGGTAGGGCAGATGCGGCGGGCGCGGGGTGGGCGCGGGCCGGGCCGGGCGCGGGGCGGGCGCGGGCCGGGCGCGGGCCGGGCGCGCCAGAGCGCGCGAGACCGGGCCGGGCGCGGACTTCGTGAGCGTGTCGCGAACTTATCGAGGCCTGCACGCCCCCGGAAGTTCGCAATCCCCCGCTTAAGCGGGGGATTCGAAGAAGGCCCGGACCCGGACCCGGACCCGGACGCCCCGGCCGCGGAGGCGCCCCCCGGGCTCAGCCCCGGCTGATCGTGGTCGCGAGCCCGAGCAGGTGCGACAGCCGGGCCAGCTCGGAGTCGAGGAACTCGGGACCACCGCGGCGGCCCATCAGCACCAGGTCGTCGCCGAAGGGGGCGGCGCACTCGACGTAGACGTCGTCGCCCGGCAGCCGGGTCGGGGACTGGACCTGTCCGACCGTGAACTCGGTCGGGGCGGCGTCGGTGGCGTGGACGACCGCGACGCCCGTCCCGCTCGGCCGCACGCGCGCCGCCCAGTCGACGCGGAACGCGATGGGCAGCAGGTCGACCAGTCGGTCGCCGGCCGAGGCGGGGTCCTCGGTGAGCGCCTCGACGACCTCGAGGTCGAGGAACAGGTTCCCGCCGGCCGCGTAGCGGTTGATCCACAGGACGCTGACCCCGTCGAGCACGCTGCAGGCGGAGACGACGGAGTCGGGCATCGTGCTCGGCGCCATCTCGAGCAGCACGTCGTCGACGGCGAAGCCGTCACGCTTCTCGACGATCTCGATCGCCTCGATGTCGCCGCCGGCCTCACCGATCGCGCTCGCGACGCGACCCAGCGACCCGGGGACGTCCGGGAGCTCCACGCGCATCAGGTAGGGCATGGCTCGAGGCTATCGGCCCGGTGTGTCGAGGAGGTTTCGCCGTCCACCAGCGGCGTGGCGGCGGGTCAGGGCGCGTCGCGCAGGCGTACGGCGAGCCCGCTCGCGCGCTGGGCGCGCCGGCCGATCGCGGCGCGCACCGCGTCCTCGGACCCCACCACCCGCACCCGTCGGCGTGCCCGGGTGACGGCGGTGTAGAACAGCTCGCGGGTCAGCAGCCGGGACCCCTCGTCGGGGAGCAGCACCGTCACCTCGTCGACCTGGCTGCCCTGGCTCTTGTGGATCGTCATCGCGTGCATCGTCTGGGCGGCGCCGAGCCGGGCGGGAGCGACGAGGGTCGGCGCCGCGTCGGCCGTCGGGAACGCGACCCGCGGGCCGTCGTCGGTGAGGACCACCACGCCGGAGTCGCCGTTGTAGAGGCCCAGGGCGTAGTCGTTCGCCGTGACGAGGACCGGTCGGCCGGGGTACGCCGGGTCGTGGACGGCGTCGCCGGTCTCGGCGGCCAGCCAGGCCTCGATGCGCCGGTTCCAGTGCTCCACGCCAGCGGGACCGTCGCGGTGCGCGCACAGCATCCGGTGGGTCTCCAGCACGCGGAGGGCGTGCGCGGCGTCGCCGGACCTCGCCGCGTCCCGGGCGGCGAGGGCGGACGGCAGCGTGGCCGCACGGATCGCAGCGGACGGCTGCTCGTCGGCGACCCAGTGGACGGCGTCGTCGCCCGAGGCCAGGATCTCCAGCGCCTCGTCGGCGTCGGCGTCGCGGACCGCGCGGGCCAGCGCGCCGATGCGGTCGCCGAAGCGGTGGGAGGTGCGCAGCGCGACGACCGGTGAGTCCGCGCGCGGTGCGAAGCCCGCGACGAGGTCGCCGAGCACGGCGCCGGCCTCGACCGAGGACAGCTGGTCGGGGTCGCCGACCAGCACCAGGCGGGTGTCGGGCCGGACCGCCTCCAGCAGCCTGGCCATCATCGTCAGCGACACCATCGACGTCTCGTCGACCACGACCACGTCGGCCGCGAGCCGGTTGCCGCGGTGGTGGCGGAAGCGCGTCTCGCTGTCGGGGCGGCGACCCAGCAGGCGGTGCAGGGTCATCGACTGCAGGCCGGCCAGCCAGGTGCGCTCCTCGTCGGTGAACCGGTCGGGCTCGCCCTCGCGGCGCCGGGTCGCCTCGCCCAGCGACTCCTGCAGCCGCGCCGACGCCTTGCCGGTGGGTGCCGTCAGCGCGACCCGCAGCGGCGGGCCGTCGACGGGGTGCTGGGCACGCAGCGCGACGAGGAGCCCCGCCACGGTCGTGGTCTTGCCGGTGCCCGGACCACCGGTGAGAACGGTGGTCCACTGCCCGGCGGTGCGCAGCCCGGCCTCGCGCTGCTCGGCGTACTGCTCGCCGGGGAACACGCGGTGCAGGACGGGGGCGAGCGCCTCCGGGACGGGCGGCGGCGTGCGGGCCGCCCGCTCGGCCAGGTCGCGGAGCACCTGGGACTCCTGCTCGTGGTAGCGATCGAGGTAGACCAGCCCGTGCTCCCAGCGCACGACGCCGTGCTCCACGAGCGGGCTGGCGGCCAGTGCGGCCGCCCAGCGCCCGGTCTCGGGCCACGGCAGCGCCGCGACCGCGTCGTCCTCGCCCGCGGCGGCCGCGACGGAGCCGGCCGCCCCCGCCAGGTCGAGGCACACGGAGCCGGAGCGTACGGCCCGGCACGCCAGGGCGACGGCCAGCAGCACCTCGTCGTCGGCCTCGCGCGTGAGCAGCCCGACGGCGCGCGCGACGTGGACGTCGCCCGCGGTGAGGATGCCGGCGGCGTTGAACTCGCCCAGCAGCCCGGTGGCCGCGAGCGCGAAGCGCGGGTCGGCGGGGTCGGTGGTCTCCCAGATCTCCGTCACCGCGCCCCCCTCCCCGGTCGTACGCCGTCGAGCAGGTCGGACAGCTCCAGCACGAGCGGCACCGGTGGGCGCCACTCGAAGACCCCGGGGACCCGTCCGTCGAGGCCGGGCAGGTCGGCCGCGTCGGGCCCGCAGAGGCCGCGCAGGTAGAGGTAGAGGACCCCGCCGAGGTGCTGCGCCGGGTCGTAGGCGGGCAACCGCCACCGCAGGAAGCGGTGCAGCACGACGGTGTAGAGCAGCGCCTGCAACGGGTAGTCGGAGTGGCCCATCGCCTCGTCGAGCACCTCCGGCCGGTAGTCCCAGGCGGTGAGCTCGGCCGTGGGGTCGCCCAGCCGGTTGGTCTTGTAGTCGACGGTCACGAAGCTCGGACCCGCGTCGGTCGGCACCCGCATCACCACGTCGATGGACCCGGTGAGGTAGCCGCGCAGCGCCTGGCCCGCGAGCGCCGGCTCGGAGGCGAGCGTGTCGGCGTAGGAGAGGACCGGGTCGCCGGTCGGCAGGTGGCGGCGCAGCAGCGGCTCCAGGTCGCCGAGGGTCACCCTGTCGACGTCGTGGCCGGCGAGGTCGCCACCGCTGAGCGGCAGCTCGAAGTCGAGCTCGGGGAGCCGGTCGGCGGCGGCGATGTCGGTCAGGGCCCGTCCTCCCGTCATCGAGCCGAGGGGCGTGCGGCACACCGGGACGAGCGCGTCGGCCAGCGCTCCGCTCTCGATCTCGACCGGCCACCACGACCGCTGCTCCTCGATCCGGTGGAGGAGCTCCTGACGGAGGTCGTCGGCCTGGAGGTCGGCATGCTCGAGGACGGCGTGCACCAGGGAGCCGAACGCCGCCCCGGCGGGGAAGTCGGACATCGGGGAGGCGAGCGCGGTGAGCGCGAGGTCGTCGCCCGCAGCGGCGTCCGGATCCAGGTCGGGCGTCCACTGGTCGGCCGTCTCGAGGTCCTCGCCGATCTCCGGCTCCGACAGCGGGACGTCGGCTCCGTGGGCGGGATCCGTCGCGGCGGCCGACAGCGCGGTGTAGGAGGTGCGCCGCCACTCCGTGTCGACCCGGCGGGCGAAGGACCGCACCTGCAGGTCGTGCACCGGCGCGGGGAGCGGCTCGGGACTGGGGGCGACCACCTCCGCGAGCTCGGGCCACACCGCTCCGGCGTCGCGCCAGTGACCGAGGATCTCCACGATCCGGTCGTCGTCGACCACCGGCTGGCTGTCGGGCACCTCGGCCGTGCCGGGCCGGCGTCCGAACAGGATCCGGTGCAGCGCCGACCCCGGCGTGTTGTTCGACGGGCAGTACCAGGCCACGACCTGCGAGCGCGCCCGGGTCATGGCGACGTAGAGGAGGCGGAGCGCCTCCCCGGCGTCCTCGGCCTGGTGGCGGGCGACCGCCTCGGGCCGCCACCGGCTGGGGCCGCCGACGTCGCGGCACCGCCGACCGGTGGCGTCGTGGTAGCGCGGCACGTCGGGCTCGCGCCCGGTGAAGCGGTCCCACAGCGAGGGGAGGTAGACGACGGGGTACTCCAGGCCCTTGCTGCCGTGGATGGTCACCAGCTGCACCGCGGCGGCGTCGGAGTCGAGCCGGCGGGCGCGCTCGGAGGCGACCTCCACCTTGTCCTCGGCGACCTGCTCGCGCAGCCAGGCCAGCAGGCCCACCACCCCGAGACGGTCCTCCACCGACACCCGGTGCAGCGCCTCGCCCACGTGGCGGAGGTCGGTGAGGAGCCGCTCGCCGCCCACCCGGCCCAGCACCCGCGCGGTCATGCCGCCCACGACGGCGTACTCGAGGACCGCGGCGACGCCCTTGGCCTCCAGCAGGTCGGCGAGCGTGCGGGCCCGGTCGGAGAGGCGGTCGGTGAGCTCGTCGCCGCCGGCGTCGAGGGCCGTGGCGGTGTGGCCGAGGAAGCTGGTGAGCGCGGCGGCGCGTACGCGGTCGGTGCGGTGCGGCTGCTCGAGCGCCTCCAGCAGCGTCAGCCACTCGGTCGCGGCCGGGCTGTGGAACACCGACCCTCCGGACGTCACGACGGACGGGACGCCGACGTCGGCCAGGGCGCGCTGGATGGCCTGCAGCATCGTGTGGGTGTAGGCCAGCACGGCGACGTCGCCGGCGCGCACCTCCCGCCCGTCGATGCGGGCGTCGCCGGTGAGCAGCCGCTTGACGTCGGCGGCGAGGTCGGCGACCACGTGGCCGCGCCAGCGGTCGACCGGCGGCTTGCTGCGCGGGCCCTCGCCGAGCTCCCGGCGGCGCGCTACCCGCAGCCGCACCGGCGGACCGGCGCCGACGAGCCGCGACCGCTCGTGGTGGGCGTCGACCTCGCGGACGACGATGTCGGGGTGGCCCAGCTGCGCGGGCGCCAACAGTCGCTGGAGGGCGTCGACGAGCGGCTTGTCGCTGCGCCAGTTGACGCCGAGGGTCTGCCGGTCGCCGGCGGTGCGGGCTGCCTCGAGGTAGGTGGCGACGTCGCCGCCGCGGAAGGCGTAGATGGCCTGCTTGGGGTCGCCGATCAGCACGAGGGTCGCGACGCCCGAGAAGGCGCGGTCGAACACCTGCCACTGCACCGGGTCGGTGTCCTGGAACTCGTCGATGAGCGCGACCTTCCAGCGCGCCTGCATGCGGGCCCGTGCCGGCCGGCGGGGGTCCTCGAGGGCGTCGGCGAGCTGGCCGAGGAGGTCGTCGTAGCTGAGGATCCCCAGGCGACGCTTGCGCAGGTCGAGCTCGCGCAGCACCGAGCGGGCGAAGCGGACGCGCTGGGCCGCGGGGGAGTCCGGCGCGTCGTCAACCGCCGCCTCCGGCTGGACCGCGGCGCGCGGGTCGCCGACGACGGCGCGGGCGATGGCACCCGCCGTGGCTCGGTCGAACGCCGGGGCCTCCGCGTCGGCGAAGGCCGCGAGGTAGCAGTCGTCGACGACCTCCTCCGTCAGCTGCTCGAGGTCCTCGACGAGACGCGCCTGGCGGTCGGTGTCACCGGCGACACCGAGGCTGCGCAGCACCAGCTGGCAGAACTGGTGGATGGTGGCGATCGTCGCGGCGTCGAAGTCGGCCAGCGCCTCGGTGATCCGGCGCAGCCGCGTGGCACGCCCCTCCTCGTCGACGTCGAGGAGGTGGGCCTGCAGCTCGTCGCGCTCGGCCTCGGGCGGCGGGTCGGCGAGCGCGCGCTGGGCGCTCACCAGGCGTTCGCGGACCCGCTCGCGGAGCTCCTGGGACGCGGCGCGGGTGAAGGTCACGACGAGCAGCTCGTCGAGCCGCAGGCCCTGCTCGGCGACGTAGCGGGTCACCAGCGCGCTGATCGTCCAGGTCTTGCCGGTGCCGGCGCTCGCCTCGAGGAGAGTGGTGCCGGTGGGCAGAGGGGCGGTGATGCGGAACGTGCCGGGGCTCGGGTCGGGGCCCGCGGTCGGCGTGGTGGTCTCGGGGGTGGACGTCACAGCGGCTGCACCACCTCGTGCTCGAGCAGCGGCTGCCACAGCGCCCAGGCGTAGCGACCCAGGCGGTGCCGCTCCGTGCCGGGGTCGCCGGGCCGGGGCGGGCTGCAGAGCACGTCGAAGGGGGCCTGCTCGCCCCAGGCCAGCCGGTGCCAGGCGTCGGCGTCCTCGGTGGGCACCGGGGTCTCGCTGAATCGGGGCGTCGTCCACTCCCGGTCGGCGGCGCGGTCGGCGTCGGCGTTGCCGCGGCCGGCGACCTCGTGGACGTGCTCGGCGGCCCACGCCAGCGACGTCTTGGGCGGTGCCGGCAGGGGCTCGCACAGCCCCGCCGCCCGGATCTCGAGCAGCCGGTCGAGCCACCCGCGCGCCTCGTGCTCGGCGAGCGGCCCGATGCGCGCCACCTGGCCGCCGTTGCGGCCGCGGCCGATGCTGTGGACGGTCCAGTTCTCGTCGGGCAGGCCGGCGGCGAGCGCGAGCGCGTCGATCCAGCCGGCGACGCGGTGCTTCGCGGCGAGCCGCGAGTAGGTGACGGTCACGAGGTGGTTGCCGAACAGGTCGTCGACCGTGCCGGTGACCCGGCGCCCGCCGAGGTCGATGTCGACGTCGACGGTGCGCGGCGCCCCCCGACGGGCCGCGAGCCCTGCGGTGACCAGCGGTCGCACCTGCTCGACGATGGAGCCCAGCACCGACTCGCCCAGGCAGCGCGGGGGCAGCAGCCCCCGCAGCTGCTCGGCCGTCATGGCCTGCGCCGGGTCGGCCCCGGCGAGCACGTCGCGGATCAGCCGGTCGCCGACGTCCCAGCGCTCGAGGCCGTCGAGCTCGATGGGAACGGCGTCGGACAGCTCGTCGGCGGCCAGCGGCGTGGACACCCGCAGCCGGCGCCGCAGGAACGAGCGGACCGGGTGGGCGAAGAACTCGTGGAGGTCGGCGAGCGCCACCTCGGTGTCGTCGCCGGCGGGGGCGGGAAGGGACTCCGCGACGACCTCGCGGACCACCGGCCGTTGGTCGCGGGCGGCGAGGGCGCCGGCCAGCGACGTCCGGTCGAAGGTGAACGGCTCGTCGGTGAGGGTCAGGTGCGGCACGCCCGGCGGCCGGTCGCGGCCGGCCAGCAGGTTGGCCTCGTCGAAGGGCTGCAGGGGGTGGAAGACCCGCGCCTGGTCCTGGACGCGTCCGCCGTCGGCGGCGGTGGCAGTGACGTCGAGGGTGTCGAGGAGCTCGCCGAGCGGGACCGCGGGCGGCCGGTCGGCGCCGGTGTGCTCGCCGCGGCCGGTGTAGGTGACGACCAGGGTCTGCCCGGCGGCGGCGATGGCGTCGAGGAAGAGCTGGCGGTCCTCGGCGCGGACGTCGCGCTCACCGGTCAGGGGCGCCCGTGCGAGGACGTCGTCGCCGTCGATGCTGTCGAGTCGCGGGAAGACGCCGTCGTCGAGGCCGAGCAGGCACACCACGCGGTGCGGGACCGAACGCATCGGCACCATGGTGCAGACCGTCAGGGTGCCGGTGCGGAAGTTGGCCCGCGTCGGCCGGCTCCGCAGCCGGTGGGCCAGCAGGGCCCGGACGTCGGCGTGCCGCAGGACGGTGCGCTCGGCGCCGCCGTCGACCACGCTGGAGCCGATGCGCGCGAGCTCGCGGTCGAACTGGGCCACCTGCCAGGTGTCGTCGGGCAGCGTGCGGGTGAGGCTGTGCACGCCGCCGGCGAGGGCGTCGGTCCACTCCCCGGCGGACGTGGCTGCGCGCGCACGGTCGAGGGTCCGCTCGAGCCGGTCGACGTACTCCACGAAGCGGCCGAGCAGGTCGAGCTGGGCGTCGCCGACGTCGTCGAGCGGGAGGGCGTCGCCGACGAAGCGGTGGCCGCTGCCGGACATCGCCGCGCCTAGCAGCATCCGCCGCAGGCCGGACTGCCAGGTGTTGTCGGCCAGGGCGAGACCGAACCGTCCACGGTGGGCGGGGTCCTGCCCCCACCGGACGGCGGCGCCGCGCACCCAGCGCTGCGCCTGCTCGAGCTCGTCGTCGTCGAAGCCGAACCGTCGCCGCACCGGCTCGGTGCCGGCGAGGTCGAGCACCTCGGTGGCGGTGAAGCGGCCGCCGGCGAGCTCGACGAGCGTCGCGGCCATCGCGAGCAGCGGGTTGGTCGCGCCCGGCGACCGGTCCGCCAGCCGGACGCGCAGCTCGTGGGCGGGGTGCCCGGCGCCCCCGGCGAGGTCGGCGAGGCCGAAGGCGGCGGAGATCAGCGGTGCGTAGGACTCCACGTCGGGGCACATGACGACGATGTCGCGTGGCTCGAGGGTCGGGTCGTCGGCCAGCAGGCCGACCAGCACCTCCCGCAGGACGTCGACCTGGCGGGCCGCGCCGTGGCAGGCGTGCACCTGCACCGACCGGTCCGCGCGGGCGACGACCCGCGCGGCGCGCTCCTCGGCGGACGGCAGCCGATCGGCGCGGAGGTCGGCCTGCAGCCACCCGAGCAGCGAGTCGGGCGGTGGTCCGGCACCGAGCGGGGCCGCCTCGGCGGCGCCGGTCGCCCCGAGGGTCCGGCGCAGCTCCCGGGCGTCGCGGCCGAGCGAGGCGAGCAGGGGATGGCGCACCAGGGCCGCCGAGGTGTCGGCCGCCCGCGGCACCGGCCCCTCCGCTGCGGTGGGCGCGAGCGACTGCCACGACCGGGGCGAGACCTGCGGGAGCCACAGGTGCACGTCGCGCACCTCACCGAGCGCTCCGACGAGCTCGGCCTCGGTGCGCGGGATGCGGGTGTGCCCGAACAGCGAGAGCCGGGGCGGCAGGTCGACCCCGTCGCCGCCGGAGCGCAGCAGGGCCAGCGTGTCGAGGTGCCGCTGGTCGGGAGGTGGTGCGCCCACCCGGGACACCAGCCGACGCCACAGCTCGGCCTGCCACCTGAGGTCGTCGGGCACCGGGCCGCCCGCCCCGTCGGTGTCGCGACCGGCGCGCCAGTCGGTGACCAGCTGCGGCCGCTGGACGGCGTAGCGGTGGTAGAGGCCGGCGAGCCGGTGCGCGACGGAGTAGCGCCGGGCCGAGCGCTCGTCCGCCGGGTCGCCGCCACCGAGGTGGTCGGTGAGCGCCTCGAAGCCCGGCTCGCCCATCGCGTCGTCGACGACCTCCAGCAGCGGCCACGCCAGCGCGTCGGGCTGCCAGGGGTCCGAGTCCTCGGTGCCGAGCAGCAGCGTCACCAGCGAGCGCGGGCTGACGAACCGCACGCCGGCGCACACGCCGTCGGCGGCGCGCTCGCCGGTGCCGAGCCGGTGGGAGAGCCGCTGGGTCAGCCAGCGCTCGACCCCTCGGGCGGGCACGACGACGACCTCGCGCGCGAAGGGGTCGGGGAGCGGGGTGACCAGCAGGCCCGCGAGGCCGTCGGCCAGCGCGTCGGTGCGCTCGGCGGTGTGGAGGTGCAAGGTCACGGGCAGCACCCTACGAGCGGGTGCCGACAGCGCCTGTCGGTCGCGGCCCGATCCTGGGGACGACGAGGACCGTCCGGGGTCAGGAAGCCCGGTTGTAGACGAGGATCAGCAGGGCGAGGACGACCAGCAGCGACACGACGGCAGCCGTGATGATCAGGGGGCGGCCCGACTGCTTGGTCGGGTCGACGCGGTTGGGATCCTGGCCTTGGGTCATGCGTGGTCCGTACCCAGCAGGTCGGGCCGCATGCGCGGCGGCCGCCGGGGCGCGGCCGCCGCCGCTGGCGACCACCGGGAGGTGGCCGCCGGCGAGGGCGGGCGCGGGCGGACGGTCAGTGCTTGAAGGCGTCCTTGACCTTCTCGCCGGCCTGCTTCAGGTCGGCGCCCATCTGGTCGCCCTTGCCCTCGGCCTCGAGCTGCTCGTCGTCGGTGGCCTTGCCGGTGTGCTCCTTGGCCTTGCCCTTGAGCTCGTCGGCCTTGTTGTCGAACTTGTCGTCCAAACCCATCGTCGTTCCTCCCTCTGAGGTCGGTGCGGACCGGGGTGGCCCTGCCTCCAACGTGCCACGCAGGGGCACGGGCAACGACACCCGTGTGGGTGGGCTCGGGTGGGCGGCCGCGCGTCGTCACGGGGCGGGCGACGACGCCGGACCGGGGTCGTCCGACGCGCCGAGGGCGGGCCGGGCGCGTTCCGGGCGGACGAGGCGGATCTCCTCCGCGCGCTGGGCGTCCAGCCGCCAGATGACGGCGCAGCCGACGATGGCGACGAGGATCGCGACCGTGCTGATGAGGATCATGCTGACCATGGGAGTCTCCTGACACAGGGGGTGGATGGAAAACTTCTACATACCTGTATAAGTAGTTTCTGCAAGAAGCGCAAGGGTTGCCGACGCATCCGCGGCGCGGCGGGACGCCGGCGCGTGGACCGGGACTGACGGAGGAGTGGTGGTGGAGGGCTTCAGCATCGGCGTGCTGGCCGAGCGTGCCGGCGTGACACCCGGGGTGCTGCGCACGTGGGAGAACCGGTTCGGCTTCCCGTCCGGGACCCGCTCGGCATCGGGGCACCGACGCTTCACCGACGCCGATCTCGAGATGGTGCGCCAGGTGCTGGCGGCGCGGGCTGCCGGCGCACCGCTGCAGCTGGCGATCGACGCGGTCGTCCGCGGTGGCGGCGCCCCGAGGCGCTCCGTCTACGCCGCCGCCGCGCAGGAGGCGCGACCGCTCAGGCTCGGTCGGCGGTCACTGGTGGCCGCCTCGCACGCCGTCGAGGACGAGTGCCTGGCCCGGGGCGAGCGCGCCGTGGTCCTCGGCGCCTTCCAGGTCGGTCACCGGTACGCCGCCTCGGAGCACCGGTGGGCCGAGCTGGGCCGGACGGCCGCGTGGGCGGCCGTGCTGGCCGACTTCGGCGACGGAGAGCGCGAGGCGGGAGGCTCGCCCGCCCGCTACCAGCTGCCCGCGGACTCCCCGCTCCGCCGCGAGTGGGCCGTGGTCTGCCTGGGCGAGTCGTACGCCGCCGTGGTGGCGGCGTGGGAGGTGCCGGTCGTCCCCGGGGCCGCCCCTTCCTACGAGGCGGTGATCAGCACGCACCGGGGCGCAGCCAAGGCGGCGGCCGGGGTGCTGGTGAGCGCCGTGCGCTCCGTCGGGGGCACGGTCCCGGACGAGGCGGCGCGGGTGGTCGAGGACCCGGCGCCGGGGCCGGCGACCTCGGCGGCTGACGCCGACCGGACCTGGCTGCGCGTGCTCGCGGAGCTCGACCCGCTGAGGTGAGCGGGCCCCAAGCGGTGCGCCCGCACTCACCCGTGGGGAGGTTGGCGGCCCGGACGGAGTGAGTACCGTCCCGGTGATGACGAAGGGCAGGCGGGACGAGACCCCCCAGGAGCGAGCGGACCGGAACTGGAACGACCTCCTGCAGGAGCTGCGTGTGAGTCAGACGGGCGTGCAGGTGCTTGCCGGCTTCCTCGCCACGCTGCCGTTCCAGGAGCGCTTCGAGGACCTCGACGCCTTCCAGCGCGGTTGGTACGTGGGGCTGCTCTCGCTGTCGTTCGCGACGGTCAGCGTGCTGCTGGCGCCGGTCGCGATCCATCGCCATGTCTTCCAGCGGGACGTGAAGGCCGAGCTCGTGCGGGCCGGCCACGTGCTGATGTCGGTGGCCCTCGCCCTGATCGGCCTGCTGCTCGGCGGCATCCTGTTCTTCATCGTCGACGTGGTGTACGACCGCAGCGCGGCCGCGTGGAGCGCCGTCGGGTCGGTGGTCGTCCTGGTCGGCCTGCTGGGCGTGCTGCCCCGGCGCGCGATCGGGGGCTGACCCTCGTTCTTGACGGGCCCCACGTGGGACCGTTTCCTACGGTGCTAAGGTTTCGACCTCTGCTACTGAGGAAGGACCGAGATGCCCCGCGCAGGTCTCACCAGCGCCCGCGTCACCGAGGCGGCCGCCGGGCTCGCCGACGAGGCGGGCCTCGACCACGTGACGCTCGCCGCTCTCGCCAAGCACTTCGGCGTGGCCGCCCCGAGCCTCTACGCGCACGTCCGCAGCCAGGCCGACGTCCGCACCCGCGTCGCCCTCCTCGCGCTGGAGGAGACCGCGGACCGCATCGCCGCCGCGCTGGCGGGGGTGAGCGGCCGCGACGCGCTCGCCGCGATGGGCGGGGTGTGGCGCAGGTACGCCGTCGAGCACCCGGGCCGGTACGCCGCCACCCGGCTGCCGCTGGACGCGGCGACCGCCGCGGCGAGCGCCGGTCCCCGTCACGCGGAGCTCGTGCGGGCGACGCTGCGCGGCTACCGCCTCGGGGAGGACGACACCACCCACGCGGTCCGCCTGCTCGGGGCCACCTTCCACGGCTACGCCGCGCTCGAGGCCTCGGGTGCGTTCGGTCACGGCGCGGCCGGCACCCCGACGTCGGAGGAGTCCTGGCAGCGCGTCCTCGACGGGCTGGACGCGACCCTGACCTCCTGGGGGACACGATGATCGACCCGTCCCTCGTGCTCGGTGCGCTCGAGATCGAGCGCACCCCGCGCGGCCTGCTGCCGCACCGGCTGCCCGCCTGGGCACGAGCCCAGTGCGGCGACCCGCAACTGCGGCTCGTCGAGGCCCAGCCCGCCGGCGTACGGCTCGCGATGCGGACGACGGCCACGCGGCTCGAGCTCGACGTGCTGCCGACCAAGCGCCGCTACGTCGGGGCGCCGCAGCGCCCGGACGGCTGGTACGACGTGCTCGTCGGCGGCGAGCTGGTCGAGCGTCAGCAGGCGCCCGGCGGCAACGTGCTTGACGTCGACATGATGACCGGCGCGAGCACCTTCCACCCGGGCGCGCCGACGACCCTCACCATCGCGCTCGCCGGTGGTGAGCAGGAAGTGGAGGTGTGGCTGCCGCACGACGAGCAGACCGAGCTCATCGACCTGCGTGCCGACGCGCCGGTGACGCCGCTCGCGGGCGGCCGACCGCGGTGGGTGCACCACGGCAGCTCGATCAGCCACGGATCCGTCGCGACGTACCCCACCGAGCCGTGGCCCGTCGTCGCTGCCCGCCTCGCGGGGCTCGACCTGGTCAACCTCGGCCTCGGCGGCAGCGCGCTGCTGGACCCGTTCGTGGCCCGGACGATCCGTGACACCCCGGCCGACCTGGTCAGCCTCAAGATCGGGATCAACCTCGTCAACCAGGACCTGCTGCGCCGCCGTGCCCTCGGGCCGGCGGTCCACGGCTGGCTCGACACGATCCGCGACGGCCACCCCGACACGCCGCTGCGACTGGTCTCGCCGCTCCACTGCGCGATCCAGGAGGCGGTGCCCGGGCCCACCGTGCCCGACACCGCCGCGCTCGCCGAGGGTCGCGTCGCGTTCCTCGCGGGCGGCGACCCGGAGCGGGTGGCGCGAGGGGCGCTGACGCTGGAGGTGGTGCGCGAGGTGCTCGCCGAGGTGGTCGACCGCCGCGGCGACCCGCACCTGTCGTACGTCGACGGGCTCGCGCTCTACGGCCCGGCCGACGCCGAGCGGCTGCCGCTGCCCGACAACCTCCACCCCGACTCGGCGACCCACCGGCTCATCGGGGAGCGGTTCGCGGCGCTGGGCGAGTGGCGGGCGGCTTCCAGGTGGGGTGCTGGGGCTGGTCTCGAATCCCCCGCCTAAGCGGGGGATTGCGAACTTCCAGCAGCGTGCACGCCCCCAGATGTTCGCGAAACCCTCGGGAAGTCCCGCGAGGAGCACCCGACCGAACACCCCGGCGGCCGGACGGCCCTAGAGTCGGGCCATGACCCGCTACGGCGCTCAGTTCGGTCCCGACATCACCTTCCTCGGCGTGCCCGCGTGCGACCTCGACGACGAGGCGACGTACGCCGACGCGGACGTCGTGATCGTCGGCGCGCCGTTCGACGGGGGTACGTCGCACCGGCCGGGCACGCGCTTCGGGCCGCAGGCGATCCGCATGACCGACTACCTGCCGCACGACGGCTCCCGGCCGTCGCTGGCCCTGCGCACCGACGCGCTGCGTGACCTCGTGGTCTACGACGCGGGCGACGTCGAGATGTACTCCGGCGACATCGAGGTCGCCCTCCCCGCCCTGGAGGCCGCCGTCGAGAAGGTGGCGCGCGCCGGTGCGATCCCGGTCGTGCTGGGCGGCGACCACTCGATCGCCTACCCCGACGCCAAGGGCGTGGCCAACGTCCTCGGGCACGGGCGGGTCTCGATGATCCACTTCGACGCCCACGCCGACACCGGCGACATCGAGTTCGGCTCGCTGTGGGGCCACGGCCAGCCGATGCGCCGGCTCATCGAGTCGGGCGCGCTGCGCGGCGACCGCTTCCTCCAGGTCGGCCTCCGCGGCTACTGGCCCGGACCCGAGACGCTGGACTGGATGGCGGCCGAGCGGATGCGGTCCTACGAGATGACCGAGATCGTCCACCGCGGCCTCGAGGAGTGCCTCACCGAGGCCTTCGCGATCGCGACCGACGAGTGCGAGGGCGTCTTCCTCTCCGTCGACATCGACGTCTGCGACCCCGGGCACGCGCCGGGCACGGGTACGCCGGAGCCCGGCGGGCTGTCGGCTCGCCAGCTGCTCGACTCGGTGCGCCGCATCTGTCTCGAGCTGCCGGTCGTCGGCGTCGACGTGGTCGAGGTCAGCCCGCCCTACGACCACGCCGACATCACCGCGGCCCTCGCCAACAGGGTCGTCCTCGAGGCGCTCTCGGCGATCGCCCGCCGACGGCAGGACGAGCGCGACGGCACGACCTGGGACCCGGGGCGCCCGCTGCTGGACCGCTGATCAGCGCACCGCCAGCAGCGTGTCGACGTACGCCCGCGCGACCGACGCGGCGTCGACGTCGACGACCACGTCCACCCAGCGGCCGTCCGCCACCTCGGTGAGCACGTCGCCGACCACGCCGAGCCGTCGCGGCTCGACCCGGAACAGGTGCGGGTGCGTCAGCAGGACGAGCGCGCCGGCGTCGCCGACCAGGTGTCCCCGGCGCACCGCGAGCAGCTCGCCGGCCAGCCGCGCCGCCGGCCGGTCGGACGACCTCAGTCGATCCACGTCGGCCGGGGTGACCGAGACCTGCGCGAAGACGTCGGCGACGTAGAGGGTCGTCGGCCGACCCGCGGCGAGCACCCGGGCGGTGGCGTCGGCGTCGTGGGCGGCGTTGAACTCCGGCGGGTCCTCGGGCACCAGCTCGCCGGCCACCGCGACCAGCCGCTCGGCGAGCGGCGCGAGCCCGGCGACGTTGGTGAGCGGTGCGAGCCCCACGAGCGTGACCGCAGCGCTCCCGGCCGCCTCGGCGACAAGGTCGCGCACGCCGATCCGCGCCGGGTGGGGGCCGGGCGGCACGCGAACGTCGCCCAACCCGTCGGGTCCGTGGTTGGTGGGTCCGCTCCGCGGCCCGGCGCCCGTCGTCGTGCGCGAGGCGCCCACGACCACCGGCACGTCGGCCGCACCGGCGTGGGAGAGCACGGCCGCCGAGTTGCGGGCAGCCACCTCGACCGGCACGTTGCCCGCCACGGTGGTCACCGCGCACAGCTCGAGCGCCGGGCTCGCGACGGCGTACAGCAGCGCCAGCGCGTCGTCGATGCCGGTGTCGACGTCGAGGACGACCCGCCTCGGCGCTGCCCGATCGGTCATGACGGCAGGCTAGGCCGCGTCGGGCGAGTGGGGTACGACGAGGCGGTTGAGCCGGTCGACCACGACTCCTCCGGTGCGACGGACGCCTCAGCGGTCGGATCAGGAGCAGGTCGTGGTCAGCCCCAGCCCCAGCAGCGACTTGCGGCCGGTGGCGACGGTCCCGGTCGACGAGGCCCACGACGGCGAGTCCGCCAGGAAGGCGCTGACGCGGACCGTGAAGCCGCCGAGGGGGAGGTCGGCAGCCGCATACGCCACGCTGTACGTCGTCGTTCCCGACCTGGGCGCCACCACGCGGTCCGCGCCGTGGAGCATCCCCTGGGCGTCGGTGAGCCGCACCCGGTAGCCGTAGCGCGGGTCCTGGTCGGGCCACGAGTACGTCAGCGCCTCCAGCAGGCCGCCACCCGCGCAGCTCACGGACGGGGGAGGCAGGACCGCGTGCGCGCGCAGCGAGGTGCCGCTCAGGGCCACGGTGTCGGTCCACGACGCCCACCCCGGGGCGCTGTGGGTGACGCCGGTCGCTGCGCCGGCGATCAGCAGCACGGCGAGCGTGAGGACGCGCAGTGGTCCACGCCGCCCGCGCCCCGCGTCCGCGCGAGGGTGGGGAACCGGCGACGCGGCCGGGACGGCGTCGACGGGGGGCTCCGCGGACGGGCGGAGCGCCACATGCAGCAGGCACGCCCCGTAGAGGAGGAGCGCGAAGCGTCCCGCCCCGGTCCCGAGCCAGCCCAGGGCGTACCCGAGCCACGGCACGTCGAGCACGACGCGCTCGGCTGCGGTGACGTGGTACGGCTGGGGGTCCGGCACGCGGTTGGCGTCGCCCTGCAGCCGCAGCGTCGCGACGTCCCCCTCGAGGGCCGCGCCGACGACGCGGTGGGTGACCCGAGCCCCGTTCGTCGTGGTCACGGCGACCACGTCGCCGGCGGCGATGTCGGCGGCGTCGACCCGGTGCACCCACGCCAGCGCGCCGGTGGGGATGGTCGGGGACATGGACCCGGAGCGGAAGACGATCGGACGGACGTCGAACGCCAGCGCGCACACCGTGGCGAGCAGGCACAGGCAGCCCAGGACCGCTGACGCGGTCAGCAGGGCGTGGCGGACGCGCGTCACGACACGTCCGAGGTGCCGTGGACGGTGATGCGCACGGACGTGGTCGCGCCCTGGAGGGCGGCCGCCGCGGTCGACGGCATCGTGACCTGCACGCAGACCCGCTCGGACCCGCCCGGGGCGAGCAGCCTGCCGCTCGCGATCAGGGGGCCGTCGAGGCTGGCGGCGGTGCCGGACCATGCCGGGCCCGGACACGTGGCGGCAGGAGCGACACCGGTGGTCGCCGTGTCGCCGGTGACCTTGACCGCCAGCGCGCCGGCGAGCCCCTTGCCGTCGGGGTTCGTGGCGGACGTGGCGGCCGTGTACCTCAGGGGCGCCGTCCCGGTGTTCCTGACGGTCAGCACGGCGGCCGTCGAGCTCCCCGGGACCATCGCTGACAGGTCCAGCGCGGTGTAGCCGGCGATCTGGTCCTGGCCGTCCACGCGGAGGTCGAGCGTGCCCGCGGTGACGGTGGTGCCGGCGACCTCGGCCTCGTCGGTCCAGTGCGCGTACGTGCCGGGCGTCGCGAGGACGAGCACCGTCCCCAGGCCCAGGAGGGCTCGGACCCGTGCGGAGGTCCGGCCCGCCGTCCGCGTCGAGGGACGCCCCGGCCCGCCGGTGGGCGCCGCAGCGTCCCTGCGGGGGAGCCACGGCGTGGCGCGCCCAGACATGGCGCGCCTGGACATGCTGCGCTTAGACATGTTGGGCCCTGACGTCGTCGCGGGCCGGGCGCCGCGCGCGGAGCCCCGACCCCAGCAGCACGGCCGCGTAGACGAGCAGCGCGGCCGCGACGAGGCGGGTCCCGGCCTGGCGTGCCTCCGCGGTCAGCAGCTGACCTGCGAAGCCGAGCCACGGCACGGCGTACCACTCCTCGCCCCTGACCTGCACCGGCCGCACCCAGCGCCGGTCGGGCACAGCGTTCGCGTCCCCGCGGGTCTGGAACACCGGCTCGCCCTCGGCGTCGACGCCCTGGCTGACGACCCGGTGGGTGACCACCGTCGGCTCACCGGAGTCCAGCTGGTAGGTGATCACCGAGCCGACCCCGATGTCCTCGGGCTCGGTGGGACGTACGACGACGAGGGTGCCGGGAGGCATCGTCGGTTCCATGGAGCTGGTCAGCACCGTGTAGGGCACGGCCCCCGCGAGGCGCGGCACGACGACCGCGAGGGCCATCGCCGCGCCGGCGGCGAGCAGCACCGCCCACGTGGTCACGCGCCACGCCCGCCTGAGGACCGACATCGACGATCAGGCGTGCTGCTGGCTCAGCGAGACCGTCAGCGCGTCGAGCGTCGCGGTGACGCCCTGGGCGGTCGTGCCGGCAGTGGCGGCGTCGAACGTCACGCTGACGACAGCGGTCAGGACCTTCCCGTTGTCGGCACTGGTGATGGCGTCTCCGTCAGCGAGCGCTGCGGCAGCGGTTCCAGCACCCGCGGCGCCGAGGGTGTAGACGGCGCTCGGCTTGAGCTGCTTGACGAGGTCGGCGTCGCTTGCGGCGGCGAACTCCGGCGTGCCGAGACCCGCCGTGGCCTTGAGGTGCGCGCCAGACGCGTTCACGGTGTAGGTGCACGTCCGGGTGATGACGTCGCCCGGCACGAGGAGAGTGGATCCGGGCGAGAAGACCTCGCCACCGCCCGCGGCGTCCAGGATCCATTCGCCGCAGCCCTGGCCCGCCGCCTCGACGAGGCTCAGCGTGCCGGACCTGATGTCACCGCCGCTCACCGACTCGCTGTCGTTCCAGGACGCCAGTGTCCCGGCTCCGCCGATCAGCAGGACCGATGCCGTGGTGACCGCGAGGGCGGCCTTGGTGTTCTTGTGCATCTGTTGCTCCCGTGGTGTGGATTACGGATCGCCGACGGGGGTCGACGGCAACGAAGTGGAACCTGAACGGTTACGCCTCGGTGAGCGAACAGGGTCGATATCACCCGACTGGGCCAGCGCGGACCACCCGCCTGCGTGGGCCTGGTCGGCGGACGGGTCATGCGTCGCTTCCGCGCGGGTCAGCCGCAAGGGGTGGGGCCTGGCGCGCCCGCCGAGGGGGCGGCCGGTTCCCCGCAGCCGTGCTGCGGGACCCGGACGCTCCACGACCGCAGGCTGACGACCAACGGAGAGCTGTCCACCCGCAGTGAGGACTCCGGTTCGAGGCGGCGGGTCACACGATGCCCTCACGGACCGCCTGGACGATGACCTGGATCGTCGTACGGACCCCGAGCCGCCGGCGCAGGGCGCTCGTACGACGGTCCACGGTGGCGGCCGAGCACCCGAGCTCGCGAGCAATCTCCTCGCGGCCGGCGTTGCGCGCCAGCATCGCGACGATGGCGACGTCGCGGGCGTCCCATTCGTGGGCGAGCAAGCGGCCGCTGCCAGTCCGCGCGCGCTCGCGTGCCGCGCTCTCGCTCGCGGTTGGTGAAACGGTCAACTGAGACGAACGACGTATGGACACGCGCCTAGTGGACGCCTTGCCGATGTGGGCCGTCAAGGAGGCTGTCCGTCGATGACAAACACCGGTCAGAAGCCTTGCAACGTTTCAAAGACGCCGCCTACTGTGAGCGTCGTCACGAGACAACCCCGTCCCGGCGACCACAGGTGTATCGATAAAGCACTGGAGAACGAATGTCGAAGCACACGATGCCGGGACGCGCCGTCCGCGCCGCCTCCCTGGCCACGTCAGCACTGCTCGTCGCAGGCGGCCTGTCGCTCGCCGTGACGGGTTCCGGCAGCGCCGCGCCGTCCACCCCGCCTGCGGGTGAGGCGAGCTGGCACAAGTACGTCCTCGGCCCGGACTCGCCCCAGGTGTACCCGACCGCGGTCACGGAGACCCGTGGCGACGTCAACCGGGCAGCGGCGCTCGTCGAGCGCAACGGCGGCGTCACGCTCACCACCCACCAGGGACAGACCCCCGCCTCGGTCCTCGTGGACTTCGGCAAGGAGATGAGCGGGCCGCTCTTCTTCGACGTCGTCCGCACCGCCGCAGCGTCCTCGGGCGGAAGTCTCCCGACGATCCAGGTGGCGACCGGCGAGGCCCGTTCCTTCATCCGCCGCCCGCTCGCCACGACCATCACGGCGGACACGCCTGCGGGCTCGACGGTCATCCCTGTCGCGTCGACCAACAACATCGAGGTGAACAGCGATGTCGTCATCGGGTCCGGTGAGGGCGCCCAGCGCCGCACCGTGGTCGCCTTCGCGCCCAACGCGGGCACCGGAAACGGAGCCGGCACCATCACCCTCAGCTCCCCGCTGACGGCTCCGGTGTTCCGGTCCGCCCCCGCCCAGCCCGGACCCCCGCCCGTCCCGGCGGTTCCCGCAACCCCCGTGACCAGCGCTGCCGAGGGACCCTCGTCGGACGAGAACCCCGGTCAGTCACTGGTCGGCGGGAACGACCTGCTGACCCCGACCGGCCCCGGTCGCGTCGACACCGGCGTCCACCCCGGCTTCCGCTTCGCGCTCCTCACCCTCACCACGCCGGGGACGATGACGATCCGCGACCTCGGCGTCGACTTCCAGGCCTACCGGGCGACCCCGAAGGACTACAAGGGCTGGTTCGAGTCGAGCGACGACGAGCTCAACCGCCTCTGGTACGCCGGCGCGTACACGCTCCAGACCAACCTCAAGCTCCCCGGGCTGCGCGGTTTGCCCGACGGCCGGATCTACGACGGCGCCAAGCGCGACGGCAGCATCTGGACCGGCGACCTGATCATCCAGGGCCCGACCGCCATCAGCACGCTGGGCGACGTGGGGGAGCAGTACGTCAAGTGGTCGCTCGAGGAGCTGATCCGCGAGCAGCGCGCCGACGGCCACCTGCCGGGGTCGCCCGACTTCAACAAGGGACGGCTCAACACCAACCCGGCCAGCGGCCCCAACGCCCCGTACGAGGTCGGGCAGGGCGCACCGATCTACTACTCGGTGAACTACTCCGGCTACGGCGCCCGCTCGATCATCGACTACTACCGCTACTCCGGTGACGAGGCGTACGCGCGGCAGACCCTGGGCGACGTGCGGGAGGCGGTGGCCTACAACCACCGGTTCCTCGACACCGAGAAGAACCTGATCGCGCCCCGCAACCCGGCGAACCCGGACGACCCGACCTACACCCGCGGCGACCGGGACTACTTCCAGTCCTACATGCCCGGCTACGTCACCAAGTTCAGCATCGACTACTACATCCTGCTGCGCGAGATGGCGTGGTACGAGCGCGAGATCGGGTCCGCTGCCAAGGCGGCGGAGTACGACGCGACCGCCGACAAGATCAAGCAGGCCGTCACCAGCACCCTGTGGAACCAGCGCCTCGGCGTGTTCGGCCAGAGCGACCTCAAGCCCGACCTGATCGCCGGTGACGTCAACGGCCTCGCGTTGCAGTACGGCTTCGTGCCCAAGGGCCAGGAGCAGCGGGTGCTCGAGGCGCTGAAGGTCAACTGGAACCCCCACGGCGCCATCATGGGTGAGGGGCTCGTCGACCCGACCGGGCACACCATCGAGCCCTTCGGCATCGGCATGGAGACCGGCGGCCGGCTGGCCGTCAACGACACCGCCGGAGCCTTCGACCTCATGCGCCGCACCTGGGGCACCATGATCGACCCGGCCAACCCGCTCTACACCGGAGCGTTCTGGGAGTTCAAGAACACCAACGGCGGCGTCAACCGCACCACCGCCAGCCTCGCGCACGGCTGGGCGGCGTCGCCCACCGTGCAGCTGACCGAGTCCGTCCTCGGTGTCAGGCCGGTCGGCGCCGGCTACTCCACGTGGGCCATCAAGCCGCACCCCGGCAACCTGGCCTACAGCAAGGGCGTCGTTCCCACCGAGACCGGCGCGATCGACGCCTCGTGGACCTCCGACAAGAAGGCCGGGACGTTCGACATGGACGTCACCACACCTGCCGGGACCTCCGGCACCGTCGCGGTCCCCGCCGACGCAAGCTCGGTGGTGCGCGTGAACGGCCAGCGCGTGTGGCTGGCCGGGAAGTCCCGGGCACGTGACGCGAAGTTCGCCGACGGGTACGTGACGTTCGAGGCCGCCGGCGGCGCGCTGGACATCTCCGTGGCCCCGCTCGCGAAGAAGGCGGCGACCACGGTCAAGGTCAAGGTCAAGCCCGGCAAGCTCGCGCCCACCGAGCGCGCGACCGTGAAGGTCAAGGTCCGCTCCACCGGTTCCCCGAGCGGCAAGGTCAAGGTCCGCGTCGACGGTCGACTCGTCAAGCGCGTCAAGCTGAACAGCTCGGCGAAGGCGACCACCCGGCTGCCGCGCCTGAAGGCCGGCAAGCACAAGGTCGTCGTCATCTACCCAGGCGACAAGGCGACCAGGGCCAGCCGCGGCAAGGCGACGGTCAAGGTCGTCCGCCGGAGCTAGTACCGGCAACCGAACGGACGGTGGCGGGGGTCCGCGAGCCCCCGCCGCCGTCCATCGGTGCGTGACGTGAAAGGCAACGCCGCGAGCGGCTGACCGTACGATGTGCTGGCCATGTCCGAGGTCCGCCATCCCGCCACGATCCGTGACGTAGCTGCCCTGGCGGGCGTCTCGGCGACGACGGTGTCGAACTTTTTCAACAAGCCCGAGCGCATGTCCGCGGCCACGCGGGAGCGGGTGCGGTCGGCGGTCGACACCTTGAGCTTCGCCCCCAACGACGCCGCGCGCAACCTGCGACGGAGGACAAGCACCGTCGTCGGCTACATCTCCTACGAGCTCGCGAGCGCGCGGACCCCGGCCATCACCAACGCGATGAGCGCGAGGCTCGCGGAGGCCGGCATGCATCTGCTCTCGGCCGTCGACGGAGGCGATCCGGAGCGCGAGCGCGCCTTCATCGACCTGTTCGAGCGGCAGCGAGTCGCGGGTCTGGTCATCACCCCGGTCACCGACCTGGAGCCCGACCTGGCCCGCCTCCGGCGAGCCGGTATGCCCAGCGTGCTCAGCGCCCAGCGTGCCACCCGTCCCGATCAGCCGTCGGTGTCGGTCGACCATCGCCAAGGAGGGCGACTGGCCGCGGAACACCTCATCTCGACCGGCCGTCGTCGGCTGGCGTTCGTGACCGACACCCTCGACCTCCACCAGATCTCGGAGCGCTTCCGAGGAGCGATGGAGGTGGTCGCCGAGCACCCCGATGCCACTCTCGAGGTCGTCTCCTGCGCTGAGCGTTCGGTCGCCGGTGGGGAGTCGGCAGCCGCCCAGTTGCTGCGACGCCCCGCGGGCGGGTTGCCGCAGGGGGTCTTCTGCGTCAACGACCTGGTGGCCCTCGGGCTGTCCCAGACCCTGCGGTCCTCGGTCTCCGTCCCAGAGGACGTTGCCGTCGTCGGCTACGACGACATCGAGTTCGCTCGACTCGGTGCCGTGCCACTGACCACCATCAGCACCCCTCAGGAGGGCATGGGCGTGGCCGTGGCCGAGCTGCTCCTCGCCCAGATGGAGCCACCAGCCCCCGGCTCCGAGCCAGTCGGGCCGCTGCAGGTCGAGCTGGAGCCGCGGCTGGTCGTCCGCGCGTCGACAGGTGGCGCCCCGTCGTGACAGCGTCCTCCGGTACGCCGAGCGAAGGCTCTCCGGAGGTTGAGGCGGCCGCTTCCCACCAGCGAGGAGCCACGCTGCGGCTCGTGCTCGTGGCAGGGTCCGCGTCGTTGCTGGACAGCTCGGCGATCATCTCGGTGGGCTCCGCGTTGCCGCTGTGGCGGGTCGACCTGGCTCTGAGCAACGCCGAGGTGGGGGCGGTGAGCGCCACGATGACACTGGCGATCGCTGCCGGCGCCCTCATCGGCGGACCGCTGGCCGATCTGATCGGTCGAGGTCGTGTGTTCGCCGCCATGGTCGGCTTGTACGTCGTGGGCGCGGGTCTGGTGGCAGGCGCGTCCTCGTGGCCGGTGCTGGTCGCCGCGGTGGGGATCCTCGGGTTCGCGTCCGGGGCCGACCTGCCCGCGTCCATCGCGCTCGTGGCCGATCGGGTCCCACGACGGCTGCGAGGACGCATGGTGGCGGCCACCCACGTGATGTGGACGGTCGGCATCGTCGTGTCCAGCGCAGCGGCGTTCGCGGTCGCGTCCCGCGGACTGGCAGGCATGCGGGGGGTGTTCGCTGGTCTGGCGGTCGTGGCGATGGTGACGTGGGCTGCCCGCCGTCATGCACTCGCAAGGCTCCCACCCGCCGCAGATCCCGGCACGACCGCACCCGACGCGACGCAGCACCATCAGCCCGCGGAGACGGCGCGTGGCCTGGCGCGGATAGCCGTCTTCTACGTGCTCTACACCCTCGTGGCCAACACCTTCGGCAGCTTCCGCCCCTACCTGCTCGTCACGGTCGGCGGCGCCAGTCAATCAGCTGCCACCGGCTTCGCCTTCGCAACGACCCTGGTCGGCCTAATCGGCACGCTGGTCTTCAGCTTCGTGGCGGACTCACCGTGGCGCCGCGCGGTCTACCCCTGGGCCGCAGCACTGCTGGTCGTCTCCCAGGGCATGCTGGCCATGACGGTCGATCGTTCCCTCACCACGATCGTGGCGGCCCTGGTGCTCTACGCGCTGGCCTACCCCTACGTGGGAGAGGCGCTGTACAAGGTGTGGGCACAAGAGGTCGTCGCGCCGCGGCACCGCGCGGCCTTCCAAGGTGTCACGATCGCCGCCGCGAGGGCCGTGGCGGCGCTGTTCGCGCTGGTCACACCGTCGCTGCTGGCCCGGTCGCCGTCGGGCATGTTCTGGCTGCTGACCGTCGTTGCCTCAGCGGCGGTGGCCACCGGGTGGCGCTCGCGTTCGTCGCAGGCTCGAGAGTGAGCTTCGCCTGCCCTCGGCGAGGCCGCGCGACCGGGTGACCCGGCGCGGCCTGGCCTGCAGCGGTGCACGGCCGGGACCGGGACGAGAGGGGTCGTGCTCGACGTCGACACCGAGCTGTCGGGCCGCACCGGGAGCGACCGGCCTCACGGGGGTGGTGCCGGCCGGCCCTACCGAGCCGCGCGCAGGTACTGCACCGGCCACAGGTCGTGGTCGGTCTCGCCCAGCTCGTGGGCGGCCCGGAGCGGCCAGTGCGGGTCGCGGAGCAGCTCCCGACCCAGCAGGACGACGTCGGCCGAGCCCTCGGCCAGGATCTCCTCGGCGTGCTTGGGCTCGACGATCAGGCCCACGGCGCCGGTGGGGACGTCGGCCTCGGTGCGGATCCGACGGGCGAACGGCACCTGGTAGCCCGGCTCCACCGGGATGTCGGCGGCGACGTTGCCGCCGGTCGAGGTGTCGACGAGGTCGACGCCCTCCGCGCGCAGCATTGCCGCCAGGCGCACCGTCTCGTCCGCGGTCCAGCCGCCCTCGATCCAGTCCGTGGCGGAGACCCGGACGAGGAGCGGCACGCCGGCGCCCACGCGGTCGCGTACCGCCCGGGTCACCTCGAGCACGAGCCGGACGCGGTTCTCGAAGCTCCCGCCGTACTCGTCGTCGCGGAGGTTCGACACGGGCGACAGGAACTCGTGCAGCAGGTAGCCGTGTGCGGCGTGCACCTCCACCACGTCGAAGCCCGCGGCCACGGCGCGGCCGGCGGCGTCCGCGAAGGCCTCGACCACGCTGCGGATGCCGGCACGGTCGAGCGGCTCGGGGTCGTCGCGGAGGCCGGGGTAGGGGGCGGCCGACGGGCCGACGGGACGCCAGCCGCCGTCGGAGTCAGGCACGCCGCCCCTCCTGCCGTCGAACCCGGAGTACGTCGACGCCTTGCGACCCGCGTGGGCGAGCTGGACGCCGGCGGTCGCGCCCTGGGTGTGCAGGAAGTCGACGATCCGCGACCATGCCGCCTGCTGCTCGTCGTTCCACAGGCCGGTGTCGTCGGGGGTGATGCGTCCCTCCGGGACGACCGCCGTCGCCTCGGCGAGCACCAGGCCCGCCCCGCCACGGGCGAACGAGCCGAGGTGGACGAGGTGCCAGTCACCGGGGACGCCGTCGACGGCCGAGTACTGGCACATGGGCGCCACCCACGCCCGGTTGCGGATCGTGACTTCACGGAGGGTGATGGGGGAGAACAGCAGGCTCATGCCATCGTCAAGGTGCTCGACCCGTCATCGATTCCGCGCAGTGGGCGAGATCACGAGCGCTGCCGGCGGCCGGTCGACGACGCGCGGCGTGCAGTCAGGAGATGGACGAAGCCGCAGGCAGCTTCGCTGACCTGCGGCTCCGTGTGCTGCGCGCCTGTAGGGATTCGAACCCCAAACCTTCTGATCCGTAGTCAGATGCTCTATCCGTTGAGCTACAGGCGCCCGTCTGCGCGAACCGTGCGGCCCGCGAGGACTGGTCGAGGATAGCCGACGTACTCCGGACGAGCGAAATCAGCACGTCCGAAGGACCGGTCCCGACCCCGTGGCGGTGCCCTATGGTGCCTAGCACCCGCACACGCGGCGGTCCGCACCCGCCGCAGACTGAGAGGCAGCGCGATGGCAGATCTCGAGGCAGTCATGGACGAGGCCGGGCTCACGAACCCCCGGGTCCGCGAGTTCGTCAAGGAGTACGCCGAGCTCACCGGGGCGGCGCGGATCGAGGTGGTCAACGCCTCGGACGACGCCCGACTGCTCGAGGAGGCCGTCGAGGCCGGCGAGCTCCAGCGCGCGGGCGAGGGCCGCTACTACTCGCGCAGCTACCACAAGGACACCGCGCGCTCGGAGGAGCGCACGGTCGTCGCGACCAGCGACGAGAAGGACCGCGGCGTCTACAACAACTGGCGTCCGGCCTCGGAGATGAAGCCGCTGCTGCACGACCGGATGCGCGGCGCCTCCGAGGGCAAGACGATGTACGTCATCCCCTACCTCATGGCTCCGGCCGGCAACGTCCTGGAGCCGTGGGCCGCCGGCGTCGAGCTCACCGACACCCGCACCGTGGTCCTGCACATGATCCGCATGTCCCGCGTCGGCGTGCAGTTCGTCAACGACCTCGACGACCCGGACTCGTTCGTGCGCGCCGTGCACGTCACCGGCGACCTCGAGCACCTCGGCCAGGGCACGGCCGACGACCAGCGGTGGTTCGTCACCGTCGCCGACGAGCGCACGATCCTCCACTACGGCTCGTCCTACGGCGGCAACGCGCTGCTCGGCAAGATCGCCCACGGCCTGCGGCAGGGGGCGTACGACGGCTGGGCGAGCAGGAAGTTCCTCGCCGAGCAGTACATGCTCATAGGCATCCACGACAAGCAGACCGGCAACATCTGGCACGTCTGCGGCGGCTTCCCGAGCGCGTCGGGCAAGACGAACCTCGCGATGATGGCGGCTCCGGACGCCCTCGGCGACCGCTACCACGTGTCCTTCTACGGCGACGACATCGCCTGGCTGTGGGTCGACGAGGAGTCCGGCCGGCTCATGGGGATGAACCCGGAGTACGGCGTGTTCGGCGTCGCCAAGGACACCAACGAGGTGACCAACCCCAACGCCCTGCAGTCCATCGGCGAGGGCTCGCAGGCGATCTTCACCAACGTCGCCTACAACCCCACGACCGGTGAGGTGTGGTGGGAGGGCAAGACGCCGCGGCCGCCGGCCGACGTGCGGGGCTGGCTCGACTGGACCGGATCCCCGCTGGCGGACCGCAAGGACGACGACACCGCCGCCTGGGCGCACCCCAACAGCCGCTTCACCACCACCCTGGCCAACGTCCCCAACATCGCGCCCGACTACGACGAGCCGGCGGGCGTGCCGATCGACGCGATCATCTTCGGCGGACGCACCCGCGACCGCGAACCGCTGATCCGCGCGATCACCGACCTCGCCGAGGGCGTCTACGACGGTCTCACGCTCGGCGCCGAGGCCACGTTCGCCGCCGAGGGCGTCGACGGACAGCTGCGCTACGACCCGATGTCCAACCGCCCCTTCATGGCCTACGGCGAGGGCGACTACGCGCGTCACTACCTCGACGTCGTGGGCGCGGCCGCCGAGCAGCCGATCTTCGCCCACGTCAACTGGTTCCAGCGCGACCCCGAGGACGGCCACTTCCTGTGGCCGGGCTACCGCGAGAACCTGCGGCCGCTGCTGTGGCTGCTGCAGCTCAAGGCCGGCGAGGTCCAGGGGCGGCGGACCGCCGTCGGCATCCTGCCGACCGAGGAGGAGCTCGACCTCCGCGGCGTGGACGTGCCCGCGGAGGACCTCGAGCGGATCCTCAGCATCGACAAGGCTCGCTGGCAGCAGGAGATGGGCTTCCGGGAGGAGCACCTGTCGCAGTTCGAGCGGATGCCGGAGGAGATCTGGGAGGCGCACCGACGTGTCGCCGCCGACCTCGAGCAGGAGGACTGAGCCCCGCCGGGGCCGCGAGGCACATCCCGGCACCGTCGCGAAACCCCCGCCGGGACGGGGGTTTCGTGCGTCCGGGAGGCCCCACGCGTGCTGAAACGACTCAACGGATGAGCGGCGAGACGCAGGTCACAACCCTGTGATCGATCCAATATGTGGACATGGGGCAGAGGGCTAGTTTCCCCGCAAGTCGCCGACAACGAGGCCGCGCGAACCAGACGCTCCGCACGCTGAAGGAAACGGTCATGACAGCAACGATCGACCCGCAGACGCCCACGATGAATGACGCCGAGCCGCCGACCACCCACCAGGGCATCCTGGCCTGGGTCAGCGAGGTCGCCGAGCTCACCCAGCCCGACGCCATCCACTGGTGCACCGGCTCGGACGAGGAGTGGGAGCGGCTCACCGCGGCCCTGGAGGCGACCGGCACGTTCACCCGGCTGAACCCCGAGGTGATGCCCAACTCGTTCCACGCCGCCTCCGACCCGACCGACGTGGCACGCGTCGAGGACCGCACCTACATCTGCTCGGTCGACGAGCGCGACGCCGGTCCCACGAACAACTGGATGGACCCGGCGAAGATGAAGGACCTCATGCGCGGGCTGTACGCCGGCTGCATGCGGGGTCGCACGATGTACGTCATCCCGTTCGTGATGGGTCACCTCGAGGCCGAGCAGCCGATGTTCGGCGTCGAGGTCACCGACTCGGCGTACGTCACCGTCTCGATGCGCGTCATGGCCCGCATGGGCACCGACGTGCTGCGTCGCATCGAGGAGCTCGAGGCCCGGGGCGAGGACCCGAGGTGGGTGCCTGCGCTGCACTCCGTCGGGATGCCCCTCGAGCCCGGCCAGGACGACGTCGCGTGGCCGTGCAACGACACCAAGTACATCGTGCAGTTCCCCGAGGAGCGGATGATCTGGAGCTTCGGCTCCGGCTACGGCGGCAACGCGCTCCTGGGCAAGAAGTGCTACGCCCTGCGGATCGCGTCGGTCATGGCGCGCGACGAGGGCTGGCTGGCCGAGCACATGCTCATCCTCAAGCTCACCTCGCCGCAGGGCGTGACCAAGTACGTCGCCGCGGCGTTCCCGAGCGCGTGCGGCAAGACCAACCTCGCGATGCTCAAGCCGACGATCCCCGGCTGGACGGTCGAGGCCATCGGTGACGACATCGCCTGGATGCGCATCGGCGAGGACGGGCGGCTGTGGGCGGTCAACCCGGAGTTCGGCTTCTTCGGCGTCGCGCCGGGCACCAACGAGCACACCAACCCGCACGCGATGGAGACCATCCGCAAGGGCAACTCGGTGTTCACCAACGTCGCGCTGACGCCCGACGGCAACGTGTGGTGGGAGGGCCTGGAGAACACCCCCGCCGAGGCGACCAGTTGGAAGGGCGAGCCGTGGACGCCCGAGTCGGGCGAGCTCTCCAGCCACCCCAACAGCCGCTACTGCACCCCGATCAAGCAGTGCTCGATCCTCGCCGACGAGTACGACGACCCGCGTGGCGTGCCGATCGACGCGATCCTCTTCGGCGGTCGCCGCAAGACCACGATCCCGCTGGTCACCGAGGCCCGCGACTGGAACCACGGCACCTTCATGGGTGCCACCCTGTCCTCGGAGACCACCGCTGCGGCCGTCGGCGCGGTGGGCGTGGTGCGCCGCGACCCCATGGCGATGCTGCCGTTCATCGGCTACAACGCCGGTGACTACTTCGGGCACTGGATCGGCATGGGCAAGGACCACGACGCCGCGAAGCTGCCGAAGATCTTCTACGTCAACTGGTTCCGCCGCGGCGAGGACGGCGACTTCCTGTGGCCCGGCTTCGGCGAGAACAGCCGCGTGCTGAAGTGGGTCATCGAGCGCATCGACGGGCAGGCGGCGGCGGTCGAGACGCCCATCGGCCACGTGCCGGCGCCGGGCTCCCTCGACATCGACGGCCTCGACGTCACCGAGGAGCAGCTCGCGCAGGCCCTCGCGGTGGACCCCGAGGAGTGGAGGGCCGAGATCCCGCAGATCGAGGAGTGGTTCGCCAGGTTCGGCGACGACCTGCCGGCCGTGCTCTGGAGCGAGCTCGACACCCTGAGGGCACGCCTGGACGCCTGACGGCTCGGTCCGTCGTCCGCCCAGCCACGTGGGGAGGGGTGTGGCACCATTCCTCCCCACGGGACGAGGTCTAGTGGAGGTGGGCCATGCCCTTAGGGCCGCAGGAGCGCATCCTCTTCGAGGAGCAGTCGTCGCCCCTCTACGAGGAGATCGTGAGCTCCGGAGGCATCAGCCGCACCGACGAGCGCATCCTCGAGGGCGGTGAGCTGCACCGCGCGTTCGAGCTCCTCGTCGACGTCGGGCTGGTGGCCGAGGACGACGACCAGTGGCGCGCCGTGGACCCGGCCGCCGTCCAGGCGCAGGTGGTCGCGCCGCTGGGCCAGCAGGGCGCCGAGCTGATCGCCGAGTCGGCCCACTGGGCACAGGCCTTCAGCACCCTGACCCACGCCTGGCGCCGCTCGCCCCACGCGGTGGGCGGTCCCTTCGCGGAGATCCGGGGCCTCGCCACGATCGGCAACTTCCTCGCCTCGCTGGTGAGCGACGCCGAGGTGGAGCTGCTCACCGCCCAGCCCCAGGACCGTCGCGGGGTCAAGCAGCTCGGGGCGGCGGGCGCGCGTGAGATCGCCGCCCTCAAGCGCGGGGTCAAGATGCGCACGCTCTACCAGCACGCCGCCCGACGCGGAGCGGACACCCGCAAGTACGTCGCCGCCGTGACGGCGGCCGGCGCCGAGGTGCGCACCCTCGACGAGTTCTTCAACCGCTTGATCGTGGTCGACCGGCGGATCGCCCTGATCCCCAGCCACGAGGGGCTGACCACGGCGATGGTCATCAACGAGCCGTCGATGGTCGGCTACCTGGTCGACATGTTCGAGCGGCACTGGGAGCGCGCGCGGCCCTTCACCAACAGCGAGAGCTCCCTCATGCGCGACATCGCCGCCGAGCAGCGCGCGATGACGATCCGGATGCTGCTCGAGGGTCGCGCGGATCCCGCCGGCGCCAAGCGCCTGGGCGTCAGCCCCCGCACGTACGCCGCCTACGTGGCCGACCTCAAGAACGAGTTCGAGGTCGAGACGCGCTTCCAGCTCGGCTACGAGATGGGCAAGCGCGGCATCTCGGGGCGCGAGGACGACGAGCCGGCTCGCTGAACCGAGCGCGCCCGTGCGTGCCGGAGCAGGTCCCTCGAGCCGGGACAGAGACGAGGGCAGCACCTCGGTGAAGTGCTGCCCTCGGTGCCGGGACGGGCCTGTGGGGGAGGCCGTCGGACCAGAACTCGTGGGGGGTTGAGGGGTCCGTGTCCCAGCTCTCTTGCTACGTGCCCATCATGGCACGGCTCGTGTCAGCGGGGGGCCTTGATCTTTCCCCCCCAGGTGGTGTCGATGCTCGTGGGGGCCTTGGCTTTTCCGCCCCACGTGGTGTCTGCGTTGGCAGGGCCGGCCCCGATGCCGACGACTCCGAAACCGAGGACTGCCACGATGGCAGCGGCGGCGATGCGGCGTACTGGGGTCATTGCTCTTCACCTCGAATATCACGTGTCACAGGGGGATGACCGGACCATTCTCTCCCACCGTCCGCGAGGACGTCCCCTCGCGGCGGTTGCAGGTCTGTGCATTGCAGGATCCTGCAAGAAGGTAACGGACGGCGCACGCGAACGGCCCCCTCTGAAAGAGGGGGCCGATCGGCGGAGGCGGAGGGATTTGAACCCTCGATGGGGTTTTAGCCCCAAACCCGCTTAGCAGGCGGGCGCCATAGACCGGACTAGGCGACGCCTCCATGCCCGACCGGGGCCGGGCGCACAGAAGGTTACAAGGATCGACGCTCCCGCGCCGAATCAGGTCACCACTTGCGGAGGCCGTGCCCGCGCTGGAGGTGGTCCTGGACGTCTCGGACGAAGGCCTCGCGGTCGATGGCGAGCACCTCGACCGGGATGGTGGTCGTCCGGCCGTCGCGCAGGCGCAGCACGACCACGGGCGAGCCGGCGACGGTGGTGGTGACCGCGTCCTCGACGTCGCGCCAGCGGGCCGAGGCGACACCCACGCCGCGGACCCACTGCACGCGGTAGCCCTCCTCGGTCAGCCGGACGACCCAGCCCTTCTGCCGCCAGGTCCACCATGCAGCGAGCAGGAGCAGAAAGGTCAGCACGACCGGCACGAGCAGGAAGACGGTGTGCAGGTCGGCGACGGCGATCACCACGGTGCTGACGAGGATCAGCACGGCCACCGCGCACAGCACGACGCCCAGCAGGCGCGCCGCGACGGCGGGGGCGAGGCGGTGGACGGTGGCAGTGTCGGTCGGCACGCTCGAATTCCACCACGGGAGCGACGTACGCCCCGCGCTCGGGTCGGCCGGCCGGCTCCCCCGCCGGACCGGTTGGGTAGAGTCCGGCGGTGTGCGGCGCCGCGGCGTGGCACGAGGAGGGGTGCCGGAGCGGCCGATCGGAACCGCCTTGAAAGCGGTCGTAGGGAGACCTACCGCGGGTTCGAATCCCGCCCCCTCTGCGGATGCGAGCGGAGCGAAGCCTCCGCTGAGGCCCCGTGCGTCATACGAAGCGGGACGTATAGGTGCCGGTCGGTATGGCGCAGGGCGGCCCAACCGGCGGTGGCGCCTTCTGCGTCATACGGAACGGGACGTATGGGTGCGGCTCGGTATGACACAGCGCGGCCCGAGCGTCGGCCCGAGCTCCGTACGTCATACGGAGCGGGACGTATAGGTGCGGATCGGTATGACGCAGAGCGGCGGCGGCAGCGAGGCGCGGGCGAGCCGCAGCGGCGAGAAGGCGAGGGGCGTCAGCCGGCGAGGAAGCCGAGGTCCTGCATCCGGCCGATCTCCGCCCGCAGCTCGGGATGCTCGGCGCTGTCGGCGGCCCGGGCGCCGGCGAGGTACAGCGGCGTGCCGTCGGCGCCGCTGCCGTCGAAGACCACCGTGAGCCGGTTGGCGGCCGACGCGTTGATCAGCGAGCCGAGCAGCGCCACCGGATCGGAGCGGTCCTCCAGCGAGAGCACGCGGGTGGACTCGGGGATCCGCGGCACCTGCGCCGACGGGGCGCCGGCCGTGACGACCTGGTCGACGACGAAGCGCGACGAGCCGGCGGTCGCCGCGATCTCGGCAGCGATCGTCCCCCCGGAGGCGGACCCCACCAGCATCACGCGGGCGTCGTCGTCGGTGACGGCCTTCTCGATCGCACGGATCACCTGGCCGACAGCGGTGGTCGGATCGGCTCCCACGAGGCGCAGCCGGCCGGACTCGTTGCCGAGCGGGCCCGGCAAGTAGGCGATGTAGCGGCCGGCGCCCACCCGCTGCACGCTGACCCTGCGGTCCTCGGCGAGCAGGTTGCCGATCAGCTCCTCGAGCGAGCGCGGGGCGTCGCCCGCCGACGTACCGGCCTCGGTCCCCGGCTCTTCGACCACGACGAAGGAGCCCGCGGAGTCGCGGAACGCGGAGACCGCGTCGGTGGGGAACGAGTCCACACCGATCGCGCGGAGCCCGCCGCGGGCGGCATGGGAGCCCCGGTCGGAGCCGAGCACGCCGGCGGTGAGCAGCGAGCGCATGTGGAGGCCGTCGAGCAGCCCGCCGCCACCGGACAGGTGATCCATGAGATCGGGGTTGTTCTCGGCGAGCTCGCTGAGGTACGCCGTCACGCCGTCGCGGTCGAGGGTGTCGGTCTCGATGAGCCCGGCGCTCACGATGGCGCCGCCGAGGGCGACCTCGGGTGCGAGGTAGCCGATGGCGCGGCCCGCAATGGAGCCGAGCGTCTTGTAGGCGGCCTGCTGCAGCTCGTCGATCCAGCGGTAGGTCAGCACCGTGGCGCGTACGACGAGGGCGTCGGCGTCGAGCTCGACCGACCGGGTCAGCAGGCCGTGCTTGCCCGTGGTAGCGGCGCGGACGTCGTCCTCCGCCTGCGCCCAGGTGGCCCGGGACAGCTCACCGGTGTCGACCACGTCGTCGTCGGCGAGGATCTCGGTCCCGAGGCACGCGCGGGTGCGCATCTCGTTGCCCGCGGCGTCGAACAGGTCCGCCAGGGCGAGCATCCGGTCGTACTTGTCGGCGGCGACGGACGCCGAGGAGTCGGCCGTCGGCCCGGCGGGCTGACCCGCGTGCGAGCCGGCGCCATGGGCGCGGAGGTCGTCGAGGTCGCTCATCTCACGCCACGTCCTCTCGGAGGGCGACCTGCGCCAGGACCGGGGCCAGCTCGGTGGCGAGGTCGTCGGGGTCGACGCGAGCGACGGCCACGCGCGCCCCGTCGTCGTGGCGGGGGGTCAGCGAGTGCCAGCCGTCCCCGAGCAGCACCCACGACACCACGCCGACCGACGTGGTCGCCCGCTCGGACACCTCGGCCGCCAGGATGCGCATGCGGCCGCGGCTCTCAGTGTGCACCGCGGAGACGGCAGCCGCCGCCTCCGCGTCGCCGAGCTCGGCGCCGTCGGCGAGGACCGAGCCGCCCGACTGGCCCACGAGCACCGGGACGAGGTCGGCGCGGCCGGCCCGCAGCGCCTCGCCGACGGTGTCGGCCAGGGCGTAGGGGACGTCGAGGAGCGCCGGCACCTGCGAGGCGCCGAGGGGCAGGTCCTCCGGCGGCGCGGTCACGCGGGCCAGCTCGGTGGTCCACTGGTCGACGGGGAACCACGCCAGCTCGAAGACGACGCCGTCGCAGGTCGACAGGCTCGCGACCGCCTGGCCGGACTGGCGGTGCCACGCCTTGACCTGCGCCTGGCCGGCGGCGACGTCGATGTCGAGGGCGAGGCGGGGGGTGGCGAGGAGGCCGACCGCCCCGACGAGGCCGGGGTCGGCGCCCTCGTCGGTGACCAGCCCGCGCCGCCGGAGGGTGTCCTCCGGGTCGTGCAGGGTGGCGAGCGCGTCGGCGTAGGCGGAGTCCTCGACCGAGCCGAGGCTCCGGCCGAGCCGCCCCGAGAGGGTGCTCGCGTCGGAGCGCGCGGCGTCCTCCGCAGCGAGGTAGAAGGGCAGCGGTGCGCCGCCCGCGAGGTCGGCGACCAGCCGGAGCTCGGGCAGGGTCAGCGCGAGCCTGCGGGCCATGCCGTCGAGAAGACTGGTGGGCGGCGGGGGAGGCGCGGTCAGGTCGATGGTCACCATGTCAGAGCCCCGGGAGTGTGACGGTCAGCCAGTCCTTGTGGCCGGCGGGCGGCGGGTCGAAGGCCAGGAGGACGGCGTCGGTGTCGTCGGGTGTCGCTCCCTCGCCGGCCTCGCTGAGGCGAGTGCGCGCGTCCTCCACGAGCGTGGTGGCCTTGCGGGAGCGGAGCTCGATCGCGTCCTTGAGCGTGTCGACCTCGGCGAGGTGCCGCGCGAGGGACTCCGCGGCGGTCTCGTGGTGCGCGGCGGCGACGCGGAGGTGGGTGGCACGCTCCTTGATGCGCTCGCGCATCGCATCCGCCGCCTTGCCGTGCCACGGCACGGCCTCCGCCTGGGACACGAGGCGGGCGGCGAGGGCCCGGATGTCGCCACCCTGCTCGCGGAGCTGCGCCACGCGCCTGCGGCCCGCGGCGGTGTCGCCGTACATCGATCACACCCTTTCGTCCGTCCACGCCTACCCACCGGGACGCACGTCAAACGCCCTCCGCCCCGGCTGATTGTGCCGCAGGTCCCGCCCGCGGTGCTGCCTCCACGCTGGTGCGGCGACGGGTCGGCGGGGCGTGGGACGCGGCGTCCCGGGGGGTCGCCGGCCGATAGGATCGGGCCCGCCCCGACCGTCACGACACGAGGTGTGCATGACCTTCGACGTCCACCAGCTCGACCTGTTCGTGCTGGTCGGGGCGGTCGTGACGCTCGCGGCGATCCTGGCCGTGCGGGTGTCAGCGGGCGTCGGCCTGCCCTCGCTGCTGATCTACCTCTTCATCGGCGTGCTGCTGGGGGAGGGCGGCCCCTTCGGGATCCCGTTCGAGGACGCGCAGCTCGCGCACGCGCTCGGGTTCGGGGCGCTGGCGATCATCCTCGCCGAGGGCGGACTGACCACCGACTGGCGCCAGATGCGCTCGAGCATCAGGCTGGGGCTGTCGCTGGCCACGCTCGGCGTCGCCGTCTCGGTGGCGGTGGTGGCCGTGGGCGCGCACTACTTCCTGGGCCTGCCGTGGGAGCTCGCGATCCTGCTCGGGGCGATCTGCTCGCCCACCGACGCGGCCGCGGTGTTCTCGGTGCTGCGCGCCCTGCCCCTGCCGAAGCGCCTGACGGGTGCGCTCGAGGCGGAGTCGGGGCTCAACGACGCCCCGACCGTCGTCCTCGTCGGCATCATCTCCAGCGGGGCGCTCGCCGGGTCGAGCGCCGTCGAGACGGCCGGCATCATCGTGTTCGAGCTGGTCGCCGGCGCGTTGGTCGGCGGCGCCTGCGGCGTCGCCGGCGCGTGGATCATGCGCCGGGTGGCGCTGCCGTCGTCGGGCCTCTACCCGCTCGCCGTGCTGTGCCTGGCGTTCCTGGCGTACGGCATCGCGGCGGCCGCGCACGCCTCACCCTTCGCCGCAATCTACGTCGCCGCGCTGATCCTGGGCAACAGCGAGCTCCCGCACCGGGTCGCGACCCGGTCGTTCGCCGAGGGTGTCGCCTGGCTGGCCCAGATCGGGCTGTTCGTGATGCTCGGCCTGCTGCTCTCGCCCGGTCGCATCGACCTGGAGACCGTGGTGCAGGCGCTGGTGACCGGACTGGTGCTCACCGTCGTCGCCCGGCCCCTGTCGGTCCTCGTCAGCACGGTGGTGCAGCCCATGGCGGCGCGCGACGTGGCGTTCCTGTCGTGGGCCGGGCTGCGCGGTGCCGTGCCCATCGTGCTCGCAACGATCCCGCTGGCCGAGGGCGTCGAGGGGGCCGACGACCTCTTCGACATCGTCTTCGTGATGGTCGTCGTCTACACCTTGCTGACCGGCCCGACGCTGCCGTGGGTGGCCCGCCGGCTGCGGGTGGCCCGCCGCTCGCAGCCCCGCGGGCTCGACGTGGAGGCCGCACCGCTCGACAAGGTCGCCGCCGACCTCCTCCAGGTGACCATCGCCCCCTCGTCGAAGATGCACGGCGTCGAGGTGGGGGAGCTCCGGCTGCCGAAGGGCGCCTCGGTCTCCCTGGTCATCCGGGCCGGCGACGTGCTCGTGCCCGAGCGGCGTACGGTCCTGCGGGCCGGCGACGACCTGCTGGTCGTCACCCCGCGCAAGCTGCGCGAGGCCACCGAGGCGCGGATGCGGCACGTCTCGGACAACGGACGCCTCGCGCAGTGGCTCGGCGACCCGTCACGGCGCGAGCGCGACTAGACCGGCGGCCTCCGCCTCACTCGGAGCCGGTGGCCCGGCAGTAGGTGGCGTCCGCCTTCGCGACCACCGACTCCACCTGCTTCTTGCGCAGCGTCTGGAACCTCTCGCCCACCACGACCACGATCCCGGGTCCGATCGCGTCGCCGGGGACGACCTCGGCCTGCTTGAACTGCCGCTGCACGAGCACGACGGCGGGGTTGGTGGGGTCGGCGGACCAGATCTGCGTGGTCGCGGCCGGCAGCGGCGAGTCACCGACCTCTCCGGTGACGAAGCCACGCTCCTCCAGCTGCGCGCTGGTCGCGCTCGCGAGCCCGCTGCGCTCGCTGCCGTTGAAGACGCTCACCACGACCTGGTCGCGCCGCACCTCCGACCCGGCGGCGACCGGTGTGTCCTCGCAGATCGCGACGGGCTCGTCCTCGGGGAACGGCTCGGTGAAGGCCGCCCACCCCCAGAGCGCCGCCACGAGCACCAGCGCCGCGAGCACCGCCAGCGTGAGGGCCGACCTCAGGGCGCCGCTCACTGGTCGGCCACCTGGTGGACCCGGGCGTGGAGCACGCTGCGCTGGTGCAGGGCGGCGCGCAGCGCCCGGTGCAGGCCGTCCTCGAGGTACAGCTCACCGCGCCACTGCACGACGTGGGCGAAGAGGTCGCCGTAGAAGGTGGAGTCCTCGTCGAGCAGCGTGTCGAGCCGGAGGGTGTCCTTGGTCGTCACCAGCTCGTCGAGCCGCACCTGTCGCGGGGGCAGCTCGGCCCAGGCGCGCGACGACAGCCCGTGGTCGGGGTAGGGCCGGCCGACGCCCACCCGCTTGAAGATCACGCCGGTGATCATAACGACGCCCTCCTCCGCGACGCCGCGTGCGAGGCGCGTGCGCGGCTAGGCTCCGGACATGAGCGAGACCTCCGACGTGGAGCCGAACCCCGACGACCCGATCTCCGCGGCCGTGGCCCCGGGCTACCGGTTCGAGGGGCCGGCGCTCGAGCTCGGCGGGCTCATGCTCGACGCGGAGCGCCTCGGCGACACCCGCATCCGGATCCCACTGGGCATGCTGAACCGGCACGGCCTCGTGGCCGGCGCCACCGGCACCGGCAAGACCAAGACCCTGCAGCTGCTGGCCGAGCAGCTCAGCGCCAACGGCGTGCCCGTCTTCGCCGCCGACATCAAGGGCGACCTCTCCGGCATCAGCGTCCCCGGGGAGGGCGGCGACAAGGTCACCGCGCGCGCCGCGAGCGTCGGCCAGCAGTGGACGGCGACCGGCTTCCCGACGGAGTTCTACGCGATCGGCGGGCAGGGCGTCGGCGTACCCGTCCGCGTCACGATGAGCGCGTTCGGGCCCACCCTGCTCGCCAAGGTGCTGGACCTCAACGAGACCCAGGAGTCCTCGCTCGGCCTGGTCTTCTACTACTGCGACAAGCAGGGGCTGCCGCTGCTCGACCTCGCCGACCTGCGCGCGGTGCTGCAGTACCTGACCGGGGACGCGGCCGGGAAGGCCGAGCTGAAGACGATCGGCGGGCTGTCGCCGCAGACGGCCGGCGTGATCCTGCGGGAGCTGGTGGCCTTCGAGGCGCAGGGCGCCGACGTCTTCTTCGGCGAGCCCGAGTTCGAGACCAAGGAGTTCCTCCGCGTCACCGAGGACGGCCGGGGGGTCGTCAGCCTCCTCGAGCTGCCACACCTCCAGGACCGGCCGGCTCTCTTCTCGACCTTCCTCATGTGGCTGCTGGCCGACCTGTTCCACGACCTGCCGGAGGAGGGGGACCTCGACAAGCCGAAGCTGGTGTTCTTCTTCGACGAGGCGCACCTGTTGTTCGACGACGCCTCCGAGGCCTTCCTCGACCAGGTCGCGCAGACCGTGCGGCTTATCCGCTCCAAGGGCGTCGGCGTCTTCTTCGTGACGCAGTCGCCGACCGACGTCCCCGACGAGGTCCTGGCGCAGCTCGGGTCGCGCATCCAGCACCAGCTCCGCGCGCACACGCCGAACGACGCCAAGGCGCTGCGGGCGACCGTCGACACGTACCCGAAGAGCGCGTACGACGACCTCGGCGAGGTCATCACCAGCCTCGGCATCGGCGAGGCCGTCGTGACCGTCATGAACGAGCGCGGTGCGCCGACGCCCGTGGCCTGGACCCGGCTCCGCGCGCCCGAGTCGCTGATGGACCCCGCGCCCCCCGCGGTGATGGAGGCGGCGGTCGCGGCCTCCCCGCTCCGCGCCAAGTACGCCGAGCCGATCGACCGGGAGTCCGCGCGCGAGCTGCTCGCCGCGAAGCTCGAGGAGGGCGCACGGAAGGCGGCCGAGGACGCCCGCATCAAGGAGCTCGAGCGGGAGCAGAAGAAGGAGCGGGTGACCGAGGCCTCCCGGAAGTCCTCGCGGGCGCCGCGCGCGCCCCGGGCGCCCGAGGAGCAGGACGGCATGGTGGAGACGGTCGTGAAGTCGGCGGCGTTCAAGGACTTCATGCGCACCGCGGCCCGCGAGGTCGCGCGGGGGATGTTCAAGAGCGGGCGTCGCTGACGGTCGGCGGCTGGCTGCGGTTGGCCGCCGGGCTGACCGCCGGGCGTCGCCGGGCCGGCGCCAGCGTCATGCGGACCGGCGGCTGTAGGTGCGGCTTCGTATGACCTAGCCGGCCGTCACCGCCGGAGCCACCGCCGGGCGTCATGCGGACCGGCGCCTATAGGTGCGGCTTCGTATGACGTAGCCGGCCGTCACCGCCGGAGCCACCGCCGGGCGTCATGCGGACCGGCGCCTATACGTACGCCATCGTATGACGCAGCCCCCGCCACCGCCGGGCGTCATGCGGACCGGCGCCTATACGTACGCCTTCGTATGACGCAGCCGGCCCCGCCGGGAGCAGGGGCCCCCCGGGAGGAGGAGCAGCGCAGCGCAGCCGCGCGCCCCGGCCGGCAGCCACGTCACATCGTGGGCTCGAGCCAGGCCAGCTGCGTGGTCTGCGTGCCGCCGTCGCGGGTCACGACGCGCGCGCGGCCCTCGGGCGCCGGCTGCGGGCGGAGGTTGCCGATCAGCACGCCCTCGTCGCGCGGACCCGACAGCATGACGCCGGGCATGGCGAGGTCGCGCAGCGACTGGATGACCGGCTCGTAGAGCGCGCGCGAGGCACCGCCCGTGCGCCGAGCGACCACTACGTGCAGGCCGACGTCGCGGGCCTGCGCCATCAGCGGCTGCAGCGAGGAGACGGGGGAGGACTGGGCGGTCGCGACGAGGTCGTAGTCGTCCACCACGACGAAGACCTCGGCGCCGGTCCACCACGACCGGTTGCGCAGCTGCTCGGGCGTCACGTCCGGTCCGGGGATGCGGCCCTCGAGGTAGGTCGCGATGTCCTTGAGCGTCGGCGTCGCCTGCGTGCCGGAGGTGAGGTAGTTGAGCAAGTACTCGTCGGGCACCTCCCCGAGCAGCGAGCGCCGGTAGTCGACGAGGACGATCTGCGCCTCCTTGGGCGTGCGGGTGCGCATGACCTCGTGGACGTACGCCCGCAGCAGCGCGCTCTTGCCCGACTGGCCGTCACCGAAGACGAGCAGGTGCGGCTCGGCGTCGACGTCGAGGCCGACGGGGGCGAGCTCCTTCTCGTTGATGCCGAGCAACAGGTGCCTGGCCGGCAGCTGCCGCCGCGCGGCGTCCTCGCGGACCGCGTCGAGGGTGACCATCTCAGGCAGCAGCCGCAGCTTGGGGCCCTGCGGGCCCTGCCACGCCTTCGCCACCCGGTCGATGAGGTCGTCAACGCCGTCGCCGAGGGTCTCGGGGTCGCCGACGCCGTCGATGCGGGGCAGCGCTCCGAGGAAGTGCAGCTTGGACGGCACGAGCCCGCGGCCCGGTCGGCCGGCCGGGACGAGCGCCGCGACCTTGCGGTCGACCTCGGAGTCCAGCGGGTCGCCCAGCCGCAGCTCGAGCTTGGAGCCGAACACGTCGCGCATCGCGGCGCGGAAGTCGGCCCAGCGCGTGGAGGCGGTGACGATGTGCAGGCCGAACGTCAGGCCGCGCGCGGCGAGCTGCTGGATCTCCATCTCGAGGTCGTCGAACTCCGCCCGCAGGGTGCTCCAGCCGTCGATGACCAGGAAGACGTCGCCCCAGCCGTCGTCCGCGCGGCCCTGGGCGCGGCGGGAGCGGTAGGTCTCGATCGAGTCGATGCCGTTGTCCCGGAAGTAGGCCTCGCGCCGGTCGACGATGCCCTCGACCTCGGCCATCACGCGGCGTACGACGTCGGGCTCCGAGCGGGTGGCGACGCCGGAGACGTGCGGCAGCCGGCCCAGCGGCGCGAACGTGCCGCCGCCGAAGTCGAGGACGAAGAACTGCGACTCCAGCGGGGTCGTCACCAGGGCCATGCTCGTGACGATGCTGCGCAGCATGGTGCTCTTGCCCGAGCGGGGGCCGCCGACGACGGCCACGTGGCCGGCGGCGCCGGTGAGGTTGAGGGTCATCGTGTCGCGGCGCTGCTCGCGCGGCCGGTCGACGGTGCCGAGCGGGACCACCAGGCCGGGCAGGTTGCGCCACTGCGGGGACGTGAGGCCGAGCTCCGGGCTCTCCACGAGGTCGGGCATGAGCTCGTCGAGGGTGTCGGGCACGTCGAGCGGCGGCAGCCACACCTGGTGGGCCGCGGGACCCCTCCCGGCCATCCGCTGCACGGCGATGTCCAGCAGGGACGGCTGCTCGCCCTGCTGCTGCGGCTGCGGCGCGGCCACCTCGGCCACCTCCTCGGCCAGCGGCTCGAGCGCCTGCACCTCCGAGATGGTGAACGGCAGGATGCCGCGGATCGCTCCGCCCTCGTCGCGGGTCACCCGGGCGCGGCTCGACGGCGGACCCGAGACGTACGCCGCCTTGAACCGCAGCAGCGTGGACTGGTCGGGCTTGAGGTAGCCCAGGCCGGGCACGGCGGGGAGCTCGTAGGCGTCCGGCACCCCCAGCACCGCGCGGGACTCGCCGGCGGAGAACGTGCGGAGGCCGACGCGGTAGGACAGGTGCGACTCCAGGCCGCGCAGGCGACCCTCCTCGAGCCGCTGCGAGGCCAGCAGCAGGTGCAGCCCGAGCGAGCGGCCGAGGCGCCCGATCGCGACGAAGAGGTCGATGAACTCCGGCTTCGCCGACAGCATCTCGGAGAACTCGTCGACGACGATGAAGAGCGAGGGCATCGGCTCGAGCGGCTCGCCGTTGGCGCGGGCCTTCTCGTAGTCGCGCACCGAGGCGTAGTTGCCGGCGTCGCGCAGCAGCTCCTGCCGACGCGTCATCTCGCCGGACAGTGCGTCCTGCATGCGGTCGACGAGGGTGAGCTCGTTGGCGAGGTTGGTGATGACGGCCGAGACGTGCGGCATGCCCGCCATGCCCGCGAAGGTCGCGCCGCCCTTGAAGTCGACCAGCACGAGGTTCAGCTGCTCCGAGGAGTGCGTCATCACCAGGCCCAGCACCAGGGTGCGGAGGAACTCGGACTTGCCGGAGCCGGTCGCGCCGATCACCAGGCCGTGGGGGCCCATGCCCTGCTGGGCCGACTCCTTGATGTCGAGGTGGATCAGGCCCCCGGAGTCGCCGATGCCGATCGGCACGCGCAGGCGGTCGCGGGCGGGCCGGGGTCGCCAGGCGGTGTCGGGGTCGTAGGAGAAGATGTCGCCCAGGCCGAGCAGGTCCATGTGGTCGGGCGTCGCCGAGGTGATGTCGACGGCGCCGCCGGCCGAGGACGCCTCGGCGCTCGCGGTCTTCAGCGGCGCGAGGCGCCGGGCGAACGCCTCGGCCGTCGCGATGTCGCACTGGTCGGCCAGCGCCCTGACCGGCTCGCCGCGCAGCCGCAGCGCTCTGACCGGGCGCTTGCCGAGCTCGTCGGGGGCGTCCGCGTACTCCAGGCGCAGCCGGGTGGGGTCCTCGAGCTCGTCCCACCGGCTCGGCAGGTCGAGCAGGGTGACGCCGTGGAGGCCGTCGGGCGGCACGATGTGGTTCCCGGGCGGCAGGTGGCCGCCGTCGATGACGAGCAGGATGTGCGGCGTCGCCGCGCGCTCGTCGGCGCCGAAGCGCGGCCGGTCGCTCAGGTCGGGCGGCAGCAGGTTGCCGAGGTCGTCGAGCGAGGTCGAGACCAGGCGCATCGGGCCGACCGCGTCGGCCTCCCGGGTGCTCTGGGTGTGCGGGAGCCACTTCACCCAGTCCCAGTGGGTCAGGTTCTGCTCGGAGCTCAGCACCGCGACGATGAGCTGGTCGGGGTTCTGGAACGCCGTCGCCGAGCAGATCATCGCGCGTGCCGTCGAGCGGACCTCCTCGGCGTCGCCGCACAGCTCGATCCGGTCGAACGCGCGGAGGTCGATCGACGCCGGCAGGTGCGGCTGGAGCCGGTGCACGACCAGCAGGCGGTGCAGGGCCGACGCGGCGGCGGGGTCGACCTGGTCGACGGGCGCGCTCTCCGGGGGCACCAGCTCCAGCGACAGCGGCTGCGAGCACAGGCCGTAGCGCACGTGCAGGAAGTTGTCGTCGGACGCGGTGTGCTCCCACAGCCGGGTGCGGTCCTCGGCGAGCGAGGGCAGCGCCGAGGGCTCGGGGTGGTGCCAGTTGAGCGCGCGCCGCTGCTGGTCCGCCGCCTCACGGGCCACCTGGCGGATGTTGCTCAGGTAGCGCAGGTACTCGGTGCGGGAGCCGGTGACCTGCTGGGCGCGCTGCTTCCGCTGCCGGTCGATCTGGACGACGATGAAGCCGAGGGTCGCGAAGAGGAACATGCCCGCGGCGAGGAAGCTGCGCCCCTTGTTGGCGCCGCCCATGGTGGCCACGAGCACGATCGAGCCGAGGCTGCCGAGCATCGGGATGGCGTTCATGAGCACGCCGCTCGCGCCCTCGCCCTCCTGCAGCTCGGGCGGCGGCTGGAGCACGATCTGACCGCCCGGCATCTCGGGCTCGTCGAGCCGCTGCCCGCCCCGCAGTGTCGTGCTCACGCGTCCCCCCGTGCCTCACCCGATGACGTCGCGACGATGATAGGTGGTGTGCTGCTCAGCGCCCGCGACTACTGTGTGGCGCGCAGGAGCGCCCGCACGACGCGAAGGGGGTGTCCGTGTCGGACGTCGCGATGCCCGGCTCGACCGCCGCGACGATCGCGCTGAGCATCCGCGGGCCCGCCGGGGTGCTCGACCTCGTCGTGCCGGCCGGCGCGACGCCCGTCGACGTCGCACGCGAGTACGCCGCCCAGGCCGACGTCGCCGGCATCCCGCTGCTGCAGACCGCCCTCGGCGAGCGCCTCAACGCCGCGGTGCCGCTCGCCGATGCGGGCATCCAGACCGGTGACCTGCTCGTGGCGACGACCGGGGTGCACCGCCCGCGCCGGGTGACGCTGCTCGAGGCCGCGAAGAACGCGCCCGAGAGCCCGGCGCTGGCGTCGCTGGTCGCCGCGACCGCCTCGCTCGTCGCCGGCCTCGCCGCCTGGTACGCCGGACGGTCGGGGGACGACACGGTCCGCACCGTCGCCGTCGGCCTGCTGCTCGCGTGCGCCCTCGGCGGCGCGCTGCCGATCGGCCGGCACACGCGCCAGCGCGCCGCGGCGGCGCCGGCCTTCGGCGCCGCCGCCGCCTTCGCGGCGCTCCACGAACCCGGTGTCCACCTGCTTCCCGCCATCCTCGGCGCCGCCGGCATCTCGGCGGCCGTGGTCGCCGGCATCGGTCGTGCGCTCGCCGTCGACGACGGGGCGGAGGTGGCCACGGTGTGGATCGCCGGCGGGCTCACGGTGTTCGGGTGCTGCGCGCTGCCGACCCTGCTCGGGTGGGACGACCGGATCGCGTGGACCCTGCTGGTCCTCATGTCGATGATGGCCGCGCGCTTCGCGCCCGCGCTCGCCGTCGACGTGCCCGACGAGGCCCTCCTCGACCTCGACCGGCTCGCCGTCACCGCCTGGTCGGCGCGCGACGGCGGGCGGCGGGCACGCCGCGGCCGGGTCGTCGTCGCCGCGGACGCGATGGAGCGGCTGGTGCGTCGCGCCTCGCGCACCGTCACGGGCGCCGCAGCCGCGGTCCTGGTGACCGTCGTCATCGCGAGCCCGCTGCTGCTGACCAGCGCGACCATCGACCTCGACCGCATCGGGGCGCGATGCCTGGTGCTCTTCGCCGGCTGCGCGCTGCTGCTGGCCGCCCGCTCCTACCGGCACGCGGCCGCCCGCGCGCTCCTGCGGCTCGCCGGGCTCGGGGCCCTGGTCGCGCTCGCGGTGCACCTCGTCGCAGGACCCGGCGCGGCGCACCTCGACACCTTCGGCTACCTGGCCGTCGGGCTCGGCCTCGTGGCGGTCGCGGCGGCGGTGGCCACGGGCCGCGGCTGGCGCTCGGTGTGGTGGTCGCGGCGGGCGGAGGTCGCGGAGTCGCTGTGCGGCAGCCTCGCCTTCGCGGCGGCGGTCGTCGCGGCGGGCGTCTTCCGGCGCCTGTGGGAAATGACCTCGTGATGTTTAGCGGTGACCCGGTCGGGTAGACGCCCGATCAGCGCGGGGGGTCGGGACGTCTCCCCGAGCGCAGGACGCCGTCCGGCGGACCACCAAACACACACGAGACTCGGTCGGTTCGACCGCCGAGGGAGAAGGATCTTTCATGAGCGAGATGTACGGCCAGACAGAGAAGGCCCTCTCCAAGGGTGCCGACTTCGTCGACCAGGCCCGCGGCGACGTCAAGAACAAGTGCGGCGTGCTGTCCGGCAACATCCAGTCGATGATGGCTGGCTGGGGCGGTCAGGGCGCCACGGCGTTCAACAACCTGATGATCGCCTGGGACCAGAAGCAGGAGACCATCCTCAAGGCCCTCGACCAGCTCTCGGCCGCGATGAAGGAGACCGAGCGCGACAACGTCTCGACCGACGAGGCCCAGTCCGCCACCCACGCCAACCTCCAGAGCCGTCTCGGCTGACGCCGGCGCCCCGACCCGACAGACCAGGAGATCGACATGACTTTCGACGGAATCAAGGTCCAGCACGGACACCTCGACACGGGTGCGGCCGACGTGATGAAGGCCGCCAAGGACATCGAGGCCCGCCTCGACCAGCTCGAGAACGAGCTCAACCCGCTCAAGTCGGACTGGAACGGTAACGCCAAGATGGCCTACGACCAGGCCAAGGCCCGGTGGGACCAGGCGATGTCCGAGATGACCCTCCTGCTCCAGCAGGCCAGCCAGGGGGTCGACGCGTCCAACGCCGAGTACAAGGCCGCCGACGCGCGCGGAGCCAACCGGTTCTGAAACCCACCGGCTCGGCGCCCGCGCCGGCCACCGAGGCCGGTCGTCCCTCTCGGGCCGACCGGCCTCGGCCCGATTTCGGGGTGCGCCTTCGCCTAGGCTGCTCCCCGTCCGGCGCCGCCGCACCGCACGCGCGCGTGGGAGAACGACGATCAGGGGGAGACGCCAATGAGCCAGGGGTCCTCGGTCGCCTCGGGACTGGTCCGGGTGACCATCGCCTCGGGGTCCCGTCGCGTCGACCTGGTGCTGCCCGGCGCCATCCCCGTCGCCGAGCTCGTGCCCGAGCTCGCCCGGTCGGTCGGCCTGCTGGACGCCTCCACCGTCTACGGCGGCTATCGCCTGGTCACCCAGGAGGGCCGGGTCCTGGCCGACAACGCCGGACTCACCATGCAGGGCATCGAGGACGGCGGCCTGCTGACCGTCACCGCCGGCGTCGACGAGAAGGCGCCCCGCGTCTACGACGACGTGGTGGAGGCGATGGCCGACGTCGTGGAGAACGAGCTCAAGCCGTGGGAGCCCGCGGCGGGGCGGCGTACGGCACTGGGTGCGGGCAGCATCCTGCTCGGCCTGGGTGCCCTCGCGCTCCTGCTGCAGGGCGAGAGCCTGCTCGGCGGCGTGGCCGCGGCCGTCATCGCCTGTCTGCTCGTGGTGGGTGGCGTCGTGCTCGCCCGCGCCCAGCGCGAGCCGGAGGCCGCCATCGCGGTCTCGCTGCTGGCCGCGCTCTACGCCGGCGTCGCGGGCCTGCTCCTCGCGCCGGGTGAGCTGCCCATTTGGAGCTGGCCGCTCGCCGACACCTTCTTCGGCGACCCGCTCCTCTACGCGGGGCTGGGTGTCCTCGCCGTCGGCCTGTTCGCGGTGGTCGGGCTCCAGGACGGCCGACCGCTGGTCATCCCGGCCATCGTGGTCGGCGGCGTCCTCGTGGCCGGCTCGCTGCTGGTGCGGGTCGCCTCGCTCGAGCCGAGCGTCGTCCTCACGGTGCTGCTCACCCTCGTCGTGCTGGCCGGCAGCGTCTTCCCCTGGCTCGCCCTCGGCGTCACCGGCACCAGCGTCGACCAGCTCTACTCGCTGCACGACATCACCGCCGACCCCGACGAGATCGACCCCGGCGAGGTGGCCGACGACGCCCGCGTCGGACACGAGATCCTCTTCGCGGTGTCCGCCACCGTCGGGACGCTGCTCGTCCTCCTCGCGCCGTTCGCGGTCGGCCGCGGCGTCCACGGCACCGTCCTCGCTGCGGTGTGCTGCCTGGCGGTCATGTTCCGCACCCGCCAGTACCGCACCGGCTCCGAGGTCCTGGCCGGGCTCGCCTCCGGCATCCTCGGCCTGGTGTCGGTGGCGGTCGCCATGCTGCTGATCCACGACGAGTGGCGCGCCGGGGCGGCCATCGGCCTCGCCGGTGTCGGTGCCGTGCTGCTGTCGCTCACCCTGGTCCCCGCCTCGCCCTCCGTTCGCCGGGGACGCATGGGCGACGTCGTGGAGACCATGACCCTGCTGGCGCTGCTGCCGCTGATGGTCCTCGCGGCCGGGTTCGTCTCCGCGGTGGCGGGCTGAGGCGGCACCGGTACCCATGGCGACCAAGAAGGACCTCGTCGAGGCGCACGCGTTCAGCCGGCGACGCCTGGTGACGGCGTTCGTCTCGGGCGCTCCCGGCGGCCGCGAGGTCGAGCCGGTCCGACCGGGGCGGGTGCTGATCGGCGGCATCGCGCTGTCGGTGCTGCTCCTCGCCGGCGCCGCCATCGCCGGCTTCCTGCTCGGCCGACCCCCCGCGGAGTGGCTCGACAAGGGCAGCTTCGTCATCTCCAAGGACACCGGCGAGCAGTACGTCGTCCTCCGCGGTGGCGAGGACCCCCTCCTCCAGCGGGTGCCCAACTACGTCTCCGCCCAGCTGCTGCTCGGGCAGGCGGAGCTCACCCCGTACACGGTGCGCGACAAGTACATCCGCACCGTGCAGCTCGGCGAGGACCTCGGCATCGAGGGCGCGCCGGCCGGCCTGCCGTCGGCCGACGAGCTGGTCGGTGACGGCTGGACCGCGTGCACCGGGTCCGGGGTCGGCATCCAGCTGGCGATCCAGCAGACGCCGGCGGTCGAGGACCGGGTGGGCTCGGCGTTCCTCGTCGAGAGCAGGGGGAGGCAGTGGCTGATCGCGACCGCGCCGGCGGTCGGCAGCACCCCGGGCCGCGCCTACCGCTTCGCCATGCCGAGCGACGAGACGCAGTCCTCGACGCTGGGGACCCGCCTGGGCTTCGGTGCCTCGGCCACCGAGGTGGACGAGGCCTGGCTCAACCTCTTCCCGGTGGGCGACGAGCTCGAGCGTAACGCGTTCGGCGTGACCCGCGCGGGGGAGCGGGTGCCGTACGCCGCCACCGGCACGGACCTGTCCCGCTACCGCATCGGCGACCTCCTGCGGTCCGGCACCGGTGCCTACTACCTGCTCGGCGACGAGAAGCCCGAGCGCCTCACCGACTTCGCCGCCATGGTCTACGGCGTGGTCGGCGGCCCCGCCGAGGACCTCCCGGAGGACCTCATCGCCTCCTTCGGCGACGTCCGGTTCCCGGCCGAGTGGCCGGACGAGGTCCCGCAGCCGATCGCCGACGGCGCGCTGTGCGCGGTGCTGCACCCCGGTGCGGACCGGGCCGCCTCGGTCAGCCTGGCGACGAACCCGACGGGCGCAGCCGACCCGGCGGAGGTCGGCGCCGGCCACCACGCCGTCGACGTCGAGCCCAGCGCGGGCGCCTACGTGCTGTCCGGCTCGGGGGAGACCGCCGACAGCGGCACGCCCTACGTCGTCGACACGAAGGGCGCCAAGTACCTGCTCATCGGCTCCGAGGTGCCCGACTACATCGGCTACGCCGAGGTCGACCCCCCGCTGGTGCCGAGCTCGTGGCTGGAGTTCTTCGAGCCGGGCGTCCCGCTCTCGACCAACAGCGCGCGACGCGTGCCCGAGGACGCCCCGCCGGCCGACGACGCGGCGGCGGACGCGGGCTGATGGGCCGCACGCGACTGCGGGCGACGGTCGCCGCCGGTGTGCTGGCCGCCTCGGTCGTCCCCGCCTGGGCCCCCGCGGCCGAGGCCGACCACTCGGCGCCGTGCCTCACCGACCAGGTGCCCGGCTCGGAGCGTCTCGCCGACGCGCACGCCGACGAGAACCTCGCGCTCGAGCGCATGCACGTCGAGCAGGCGCACGAGGTCGGCACCGGACGCGGCGCGAAGGTGGCGGTGATCGACAGCGGCGTCGCGCCGGTGGACGGCCTCGCCGTCACCGGTCGCGTCGCGATCCCGGGCGTCGCACCCGACGCCGTCCTGTCCGGCCACGGCACGATCGTCGCCGGCCTGATCGCCGGGCCGCGCGGGGTCGCGCCCGACGCCGAGGTGTTCGACGTCAAGGTGTTCGACGTCGAGCAGGCAGACCCGAGCCGCGGCGAGCGGCCGCTGACCTCCGCCGGCATCGTCGCCGGCATCGAGGCGGTCATCGCCGCGCAGCCGCGGCAGCGGTTCGACGTCGTCAACATCTCCCTCGCGGTCCGTCAGTCCGACCCGGCGCTCGAGGCGGCCGTCGCCCGCCTCGTGGCGCTCGACGTGGTGGTGGTCGCCGCAGCCGGCAACGTCGACGGCGACGCCGACACCGGCCGGGGCACGCCCGGCAACGACGCCGAGGTCTTCCCCGCCGACTACCCCGGCGTGCTCACGGTGAGCGCGACCCCGCCGGGCGACGAGAGTCCCGCCGGCTACGTGCTGCCCAACCTGGACACCGACGTCGCCGCGCCGACACTGGGCGCCGTCTCCCTCAACGCCACCGGGCAGGTCTGCGTCGTCGACGAGGTCGCGACCTCATGGGCCGCCGCCGAGGTCAGCGGCGTCCTGGCACTGCTGGCGCAGCGCTTCCCGCGGGAGACGCCTCGCCAGCTCGTGGCACGGCTCCGGGCCACCACCGAGGGCGGCGGCGCCTCGCAGCGGCACGCCGTCGAGAACCCGTGGACCGGCGCCGGTGTCGTGCAGGCCCACGACGCGCTGACCCGCCAGATCGAGCCGGGACGCCGCGGCACGGTCCGCACGACGGTGCGGGAGACCCGCGCCGACGCGCAGGCGCCGCCGGCGCCGGAGCGGGTCGACCTGTTCAGCACGCCGCGAGCGATCCTGCTGTGGTCGGGCCTCGCGGCCGGGTCGCTGCTCGCGCTCGCGTTCATGCTGCGGCCGCTGGTGCGCCGGTCGCGGCCGTAACGGGGGTGGCGCGTGGTGCGGCATGATGGAATGGACCATGACCGACACCGCGGACGAGCCCGTCGCCGTGATCCTGGCGGGCGGCCAGGGGTCGCGCCTGTGGCCGATCAGCCGGGACCGCGCCCCCAAGCAGTTCCAGCCGGTCGTCCGCGACCGGCCACTCCTCACCGGCACGATCGAGCGGCTGAGCGAGATCGTCGACCCGCGCCGAATCCATGTCTCCACGCGGGCTCGCTTCGCCGACGCAGCGCGCGCGAACCTCGGCCCGGTGCCGGCCGAGAACCTGATCCTGGAGGAGGACCCGGCCGGCCCGGCGACCGCCTTCGCGCTCAGCCTCGCGACCCTCGCCCAGGAGTACGGCGACGTTCCTGCACTCATCGCCCCCTCGGACCACCTCATCAACGAGGAGGAAGCCTTCAACGCGGCCTCGCGCGACATGCTCGCCCAGCTCGAGGAGTCCCCGGGCTCGATGGTGGTGCTGGGTGCGCAGCCGACGCGGTACGACCCCAGCCTCGGCTACATCCACACCAAGGGTGGGGACGGCGCGGTCGAGGTGATCGCGTCGTTCCACGAGAAGCCCGACGCGGAGACGGTCGACGAGCTGGCAGGCACCGGTTCGCTCTACTGGAACACTGCCTGCTACGGCGTACGGGTGGGTCCGGCGTGTGACGCCTACCGGACGGCGCTGCCGTTGATCTTCGACGCGATCGAGCGATTCGCGCGCGGCCGTACCGCCGACCAGGCCTACCGGGGAGCGGCCATCGGCGGCCACGAGATCCATCCCCTGATGTGGGCCGGGATGGAGTGCCTGGTCGTGCCCCGCCAGCTGGGGTGGACCGACGTCGGCACCTGGACCCGCCTGGAGCGGGTGCTGCACGACCAGCGGGTCACCTCGATCGGTCCCGCGCTGCAGCTGGACGCCGAGGACACCCTCGTGGCCAGCATGGACGGGCGCCCCGTCGTCACGCTGGGTGCCCGGGGACTCATCGTGGTCACCCACGAGGACGCCGTCTACGTGCTCGACAAGCAGAAGGCACTTGACACCGGCACGCTGGAGCGGCTGCGTTCGCTCCTCGCGGCCAGCACGCGCGAAGATCTCCTCTGACCCGGCACCGGACGCGACGCACCCGAGCGAAGGAACCCATGTCCCACGAGAACAGCCAGCACATCGTCGTCGTCGGCACCAAGCCCGACATCATCAAGCAGGCGCCGATCTACCACGAGCTGCGCGCCCGCGGTCACGACGTCGTGCTCTGCCACACCGGGCAGCACTACGACCACAACCTCTCGCAGTCGATGCTCGACGAGTTCGGCGTGCGCGAGGACATCAACCTGGAGGTACGCGGCGGCGTCAACGACCTCGTCTCCGGCATCACCGCCAAGCTCGCGCTCTACCTGCGCGGCTTCGCCGAGCGAGGCGGCTTCCCGATCACCTACGTCCACGGCGACACCACGACGGCCATGGCCGGCGCGCTGGCCACCTTCGGCGAGCGCCAGGCGCTGGTGCACGTCGAGGCCGGCCTCCGCACCCTCTCGCCCACGGCCGAGGTGCTCCGCGGCTGGCTCGAGCAGGGCGCCGACCTCGACTGGGCGTCGTTCCGCGAGCAGTCGATCGACCGCGCCAGCTGGTCCAAGGGCAGCCGCGAGCCGTCGCCCGAGCAGTTCAACACCCGCGTCGCCGACGCCGGCTCCGACCTGCACGCCGCGCCGGTCGAGCTCAACCGCGAGTTCCTCGTCGAGGAGGGCTTCGCGCCGGCGGCCATCGACGTCGTCGGCAACTCCGTCGTCGACGCGCTCGCGCAGGCGGTCGCTGGCAGCGACAAGAACCAGGTGCTCCAGAAGTACCCGCAGATGGGCGACGGCTCGTTCCTCCGCTTCTGCGTGCACCGCCGGGAGAACACGACCAACCGCGACCGGTTCAACCTGCTGATGGACGCCATGGAGGACCTGCTCGAGCAGGGGCACCACGTCCTCTTCATCCGTCTGCTGGGCACCGAGGCGGCCATCGACAACTTCGGCCGGCGCCAGTGGCTGGAGGACCTCGAGGCGCGGTTCGGCGACGCGCTCATCTCCACGCCGGTGTGGGACAGCTACCTCGACGTCGTCGCCGCGATGTCGATGTGCGCGGTCATCGTCACCGACTCCGGCAGCATCGTCGAGGAGGCCAACGTGCTGCAGGTGCCCTGCGTGACGCTGCGGTTCGGCTCCGACCGCTCCGAGACCTTCCTCGCCGGCAGCAACTTCCTCGCCCCGCCCGTCGACAAGACGCTGATGGTGAGCGTCATCCACAACGTCTTCGAGCACCGCGCGGAGCTCTCCTGGGAGCGGGTCTACCCCGAGAAGGCGTCGGCGATGCTGGCCGACGCGGTCGAGCGTCGCCTCGATGAGGGCAGCCTGCTGATCTCCGAGGAGTGGCGCTACGGGCTCAAGGCCAAGCTGCGCTGACGCCCTCACGACGCCGTCGCGACGTGACGAGGGCCCCGCACCTGCTCGGTGCGGGGCCCTCGTGCCGGCGGAGGTAGGGGGATTCGAACCCCCGAGGGCTGTTAACCCAACCCGCTTTCCAAGCGAGCGCCATAGGCCACTAGGCGATACCTCCGCGGAGGAGAGTACCGGTCGGCTCTCCGGCCGGTGAAATCGCCCGGGCCGGGTTTGGGCCGCCGTCCCCGGCTCGCCTAGACTCCCGGCCAACCCCCCACGCGGCGTCACCTCGCCCAACTCCCCCAGGGCCGGAAGGCAGCAAGGGCAAGCGAGCTCTGACGGGTGCGTGGGGGGCCTTCTCATGTCCGGCGCCGTGTCGCCCGGGCCGGTCGTACGCGCGGTGGTCGCTGTGGGCGGGCCCGGTTAGGGTTTCCGACGTGGAGTCACCGCTCGCGCTCTATCGCCGCTACCGGCCCGAGACCTTCCAGGAGGTCATCGGGCAGGACCACGTGACCGAGCCGCTCCGGGCCGCCCTGGCGGCCAACCGGGTGAACCACGCCTACCTGTTCTCCGGCCCGCGCGGCTGCGGCAAGACCACCTCCGCGCGCATCCTGGCCCGGGCGCTCAACTGCGCCCAGGCCCCGGTGGCCGATCCCTGCGGCGAGTGCGACAGCTGCCGCGACCTCGCCCGCGGCGGGCCCGGGTCGATCGACGTCATCGAGATCGACGCGGCCTCCCACGGTGGCGTCGACGACGCCCGCGACCTGCGCGAGAAGGCGTTCTTCGCGCCCGTCCGCGACCGCTACAAGGTCTACATCATCGACGAGGCGCACATGGTCACCACGCAGGGCTTCAACGCCCTGCTCAAGCTCGTCGAGGAGCCGCCGCCGCACCTGCGGTTCATCTTCGCCACGACCGAGCCCGACAAGGTGCTGCCGACGATCCGCTCGCGCACCCACCACTACCCCTTCCGGCTGATCCCGCCCCGGCTGCTGAGCGACTACCTCACGCAGCTCGCCGCCGAGGAGGGCGTGGCGATCGAGTCCGCCGCCCTGCCGCTCGTCGTGCGCGCCGGAGCGGGCTCCGCGCGCGACACGCTGTCCGTGCTCGACCAGCTGCTCGGCGGGGCCGGTCCCGACGGGGTGACCCACAAGCTCGCGACCGACCTGCTCGGCTTCACCCCCGACTCGCTGCTCGACGAGGTGGTCGAGGCCTTCGCCACCCGCGACGGCGCCACGGTCTTCTCGGTCGTCGACAAGGTGGTCGAGACCGGGCAGGACCCGCGCCGCTTCACCGAGGACCTGCTCCGGCGGCTGCGCGACCTCGTCATCGTCACCGCGGTGCCCGACGCCCCGGCGACCGGCCTCATCGACGTCTCGGAGGACGCCGGCGAGCGCCTGGTGGGTCAGGCCGCCCGCTTCGGCGCCATCGAGCTCAGCCGGGCCGCCGACATCGTCGCGGCCGGGCTCACCGAGATGCGCGGCGCCACCGCGCCGCGCCTGCTCCTCGAGCTGCTCTGCGCGCGCGTGCTGCTGCCGGGCGCCAACCACACCTCCGACGGCGTGATGGCACGCCTCGAGCGCATCGAGCGCCGGCTGGACGTCACCGGCGCGCCCGCACCGGCCCCGCGGTCGGCTGACCCGGCCCCCGCGGCGAGGCCTGCCGCGTCGTCGGCTCCGGCCGCCTCCGGGGCTCCGGCCGCCCCCGCTGCCCCGTCCCCGGCAGCTCCGGCAGCCTCCGCGGCCGCGTCCCCAGCGCCCACCCGCACCGACGAGCCGGCGCCGCCTCCGCCGATCCCGTCCGCGGCTCCCCACGACGACGGCCCGCCGCCGCCTCCGCCCATGCCCACCTCGGCGCCCACCTCGATGCCCACCTCGGCGCCGACGTCCGCGCCGCAGGCGCCTCCGGTCGTGGCCGACCCGGCGCCGGCCACCGCGTCCGCGGTCGGGCCCGACGCGCCGGTCGCGCAGCAGCCGGCCGGTCCGCGCGGCGGCCTCAGCCTGGTCGACGTACGTCGCCTCTGGCCCGACATCCTCGAGCAGACCAAGAACCGTCGCCGGCTCGCGTGGATGGTGCTCTCCCAGCACGCACACGTGGTCGACGTGGACGGCGTGCGCCTGACCGTCGGCTTCGCCAACGCCGGCGCTCGTGACTCCTTCGTCAACGGCGGCTGCGACGAGATCCTGCGCCAGGCCGCGATCGACATCGTGGGGATGGACTGGCGCATCGAGTCGATCGTCGACCCGTCCGGCGCCGGGGCCGACGCGCCGGTGGTCCGCCAGGCCGCCACCGACCCCGCTCCGGTCGGCGCGCCCCTGCGCGCTCCCGTGCAGGCGGCCCCGGACACGCCGCCCGCATGGGTGACCGGTGCCGCCGCCCCCGCCGTCGTGCAGGCCGCCGAGCCGCCGGTCTCGGCCGCCTCGGCGCGCGAGGCACTGGAGGCGGCCCGTTCCGGGGGCGGCACCGAGCCGTCCGGGCCGGTGCGCTCGGCCGACGACGACGTCGACCCCGACGACCCCGACGCCGAGACGGCAGCGCTCGACACGGAGTCGCTGCTGAGCCAGACCCTCGGCGCCCGGCTGATCGAGGAGATCACCAACGACTGAGCGCTGCGACCAGGCGCCCGACCCCCCGACCCGACGCTCGACCCGACCCTCGACCCGACCCTCGACCCCGACCCTGACGTGGGAGACCCGATGACCCAGAACCCGTTCGACGCCCTCGGTGGCGGCTTCGACATGAACGCCCTCCTCCAGCAGGCGCAGCAGATGCAGCAACAGCTCGAGCAGGCGCAGGCCGACCTCGCCGAGCAGACCGTCGAGGGCACCGTCGCGGGCGGTGCGGTCACCGTCACCGCCAACGGCGTGGGCGAGCTGGTCGAGGTGACGATCCGCGCCGGGGAGTTCGACGGCAGCGACCCCGACGACCTGTCCGACCTCTCCGACCTCATCGTCGCCGCCTACCGCGACGCGCGGGCGAAGTCCGAGGCCCTGGCCGGTGAGTCGCTCGGGCCGCTGGCCGGAGGCCTGGGCGGTCTCGGCGGTGGGACCGGCGGCGGGCCGGGCCTGCCCGGCCTGGGCTGAGGCACCCCTTGTACGAAGGTGTCGTCCAGGACCTGATCGACGAGCTCGGCAGGCTGCCGGGCGTGGGCCCGAAAAGCGCACAGCGCATCGCCTTCCACCTGCTGCAGGCCGAGCCCACCGACGTCCGCCGCCTCGCGGACGTGCTGATCGAGGTCAAGGCCAGGGTGAAGTTCTGCTCGACCTGCTTCAACGTCAGCGAGGACGAGCAGTGCCGCATCTGCCGCGACGAGCGGCGCGACCCGAGCGTGCTGTGCGTCGTCGAGGAGTACAAGGACGTCGTCGCCATCGAGCGCACCCGCGAGTTCCGCGGCCGCTACCACGTCCTCGGCGGTGCGATCTCCCCGATCGACGGCATCGGCCCCGACCAGCTCCACGTGAAGGAGCTGATGCCCCGACTGGCCGACGGCGCGGTCACCGAGGTGATCCTGGCCACCGACCCCAACCTCGAGGGCGAGGCCACCGCGACCTACCTCACGCGACTGCTCCTGCCGATGGGGTTGCGCGTCACCCGCTTGGCGAGTGGACTTCCGGTGGGTGGTGACCTCGAGTACGCCGACGAGGTCACGCTCGGCCGGGCGTTCGCCGGAAGGAGATCAGCCGAATGACCGACGATGACCAGATCAGGTTCGAGGAGCAGATCGCCGACTCGGTGACGAGCTTCCTGCTCGCCCTGCGCGCGATCGCGCGCGAGGGCAACGGGGCGCAGGCGGTGTCGCTGCTGCTGCTCGAGATCAGCCAGGTGCTGCTCGCCGGAGCCCGGCTCGGCGCGCAGACCGACTTCACCCCCCGCGAGGAGTTCCAGCCCGACGTGGGTCCCGAGGCCGACATCGACGACCTGCGACTGCGCCTGGCGGACATGCTCGGGGGCGTCGACGCCTACACCTTCGTCTTCGACCCTTACGTCCCGGAGCTGGTCGAGAGCCGGCTCTCCGACGACCTGGCGTCGATCGCCATCGACCTCGAGAACGGCCTGCGCCACTTCCGCGCCGGTGACGTCGAGGAGGCGCTGTGGTGGTGGCAGTTCTCCTACGTCAACAACTGGGGCAACCTTGCCGGGGCGGCGCTCAACGCGCTGCTCACCGTGGTCGCACACGACCGCTTCGACACCGACTTCGAGGCCGACGCCGAGGCGGTGGCCGTCGCCGATGAGATGCTCGGCAGTACGCCTGTGGTGCAGCCGTAGAATCGTCGGTGGCCTCCCGGCAACGGCGCCGGTGGGCACGCCACACCAACGCGGCCGCTGACGGCTGCACCCCGACCCGAGGACCAACCGTGGGCATTGTCGTGCAGAAGTACGGCGGCTCCTCGCTCGCCGACGCCGACGCGATCAAGCGCGTGGCGCGGCGCATCGTGGACGTCAAGAAGTCCGGCCACGACGTGGTCGTCGCCGTCTCCGCCATGGGCGACACCACCGACGACCTGCTCGACCTGGCCACCGGCGTCTCGCCGCTGCCGCCGGCGCGCGAGATGGACATGCTGCTGACGGCGGGGGAGCGCATCTCGATGGCGCTGGTGGCGATGGCCATCAGCGACCTCGGCTTCACCGCCCGGTCGTTCACCGGCTCGCAGGCGGGCGTGATCACCGACTCGGTCCACGGCAAGGCCAAGATCATCGACGTGACGCCCGGCCGCATCACGCAGGCGATCGGCGAGGGCCACATCGTCATCGTCGCGGGCTTCCAGGGCGTCTCGGCGGACACCAAGGAGATCACCACGCTCGGTCGCGGCGGCACCGACACCACGGCCGTCGCGCTGGCGGCCGCCCTCGAGGCCGACGTCTGCGAGATCTACACCGACGTCGACGGCGTCTTCACCGCCGACCCCCGGATCGTCCCCAGCGCCCGCAAGCTGGGCCGGGTCTCCTACGAGGAGATGCTCGAGCTGGCCGCGTGCGGCGCCAAGATCCTGCACCTGCGGTGCGTGGAGTACGGCCGCCGCTACGGCATCCCGATCCACGTGCGCTCGTCGTTCAGCCAGCTCGAAGGCACCTGGGTCGTCAACGACCCGCAGCTCAGCGGACCCAGCCAGGGAGAGACCATGGAACAGCCCATCATCGCCGGCGTGGCCCACGACCGCAGCGAGGCCAAGATCACCGTCGTCGGCGTGCCGGACAAGGTCGGCGAGGCCGCCCGCATCTTCGAGGCGCTCGCCGACGCGCAGATCAACCTCGACATGATCGTGCAGAACATCTCCGCGGCGGCGACGAGCCTGACCGACATCTCCTTCACCCTGCCCCGCAGCGACGGGCAGACGGCGATGACCGCCCTCGCGCGCATCCAGGCCGAGGTCGGCTACGACAAGCTGCTCTACGACGACAAGATCGGCAAGGTGTCGCTCATCGGCGCCGGCATGCGCTCGCACCCCGGCATCACGTCGAAGTTCTTCGGTGCCCTGGCCTCCGCGGGCGTCAACATCGGGATGATCTCGACGTCGGAGATCCGCATCTCGGTGATCGTCGACGAGAACGCCGTGGACGACGCCGTCCGCGCCACCCACACGGCGTTCGACCTCGACGCCGACGAGGTCGAGGCCGTGGTCTACGGAGGGACCGGACGATGAGCGACACCGTGAACATCGGCATCGTGGGTGCCACCGGGCAGGTCGGCGTCGCGATGCGGCAGATCCTCCTCGAGCGGGAGTTCCCGGCCGACCGGGTCCGCTTCTTCGCCTCCTCGCGGTCCGCCGGCACGGTGCTGCCCTTCGGCGACCGTGAGATCACCGTCGAGGACGCCGCGAGCGCCGACCCGGCCGGGCTCGACATCGCGCTGTTCTCCGCCGGTGCCACCACCTCCCGCGCCCTCGCGCCGCGGTTCGTCGACGCCGGCGTCGTCGTCGTCGACAACTCCTCGGCCTACCGCAAGGACCCCGACGTCCCCCTCGTGGTCTCCGAGGTCAACCCCGACGCGATGGCCGGCGTGATCGAGTCGGGGCGCGGCATCATCGCCAACCCCAACTGCACGACCATGGCGGCGATGCCGGTGCTCAAGCCGCTGCACGACGAGGCCGGCCTGGCCCGGCTCGTCGTCTCGACCTACCAGGCGGTCTCCGGCTCCGGCGTCGCCGGGGTCGACGAGCTCGCCAACGGCGTGGCGCAGGCGGGCGACAAGGCGCGCGAGCTGGCCTACGACGGCTCGGCGATCACCTTCCCGGACCCGGTGAAGTACGTCGAGCCGATCGCCTACAACGTGCTGCCGATGGCGGGATCGATCGTCGACGACGGGCTCAACGAGACCGACGAGGAGCAGAAGCTGCGCAACGAGTCGCGCAAGATCCTCGGCCTGCCCGACCTGCTCGTCTCCGGGATCTGCGTCCGGGTGCCGGTCTTCACCGGCCACTCGCTCGCCGTCAACGCCGAGTTCGAGCGGGCCATGACCCCCGCCCGCGCCCGCGAGATCCTCGCGTCCGCGCCGGGCGTCGAGCTCGACGAGGTGCCGACCCCGCTGAAGGCCGCCGGGCGGGACCCGTCCTACGTCGGCCGGCTGCGGCAGGACCCCGGCGCGCCGGGCGACCGCGGCCTGGCGATGTTCATCAGCAACGACAACCTGCGCAAGGGCGCGGCCCTCAACACCGTGCAGATCGCGGAGCTCGTCGCAGCCGCGCGCTGATCACCGGACGTCGTGGGGTGCGCTGCCCCCGACGGCCGGCTCACCGCCCCCCACGGCCGTGGTGACCCACCACGACCCCGCGTAGGCGACCAGCGACGCCACCGGGACGGCGAGGACGCCCCACCACTCGTCCAGCGAGCCCAGCAGGAACACCATCACCAGCACGGCCAGGACGCCGACGGCCAGGAGGCTGGTCGAGCCGGCGTCGGCGACGCCGCAGGCGCGCAGCAGCAGTGTGCCGGCCCAGGCCAGCGCGACCAGCGTGGCGAGGAGGATCGGCAGTCCGGCAGCGCCCCCGCACGACGACGTCCCGCGCGCGGCGCTGCAGCCCGCGGCGGCGAGCCAGCCGAGGAGGACGGCGAGCCCTCCGACCAGGACGCCGGTGACTGCCGCGGCCGGCAGCCCACCGAGCCGGATCGTCCGTCCCTCGCGCGGCCCCCGGCGGGCCGAGGGCCGGGAGGGCTCGGAGGGCTCCGAGGGCCGGCGAGGCAGGGAGGGCTGGGAGGGCTCCGAGGGCTGTGGAGGCAGGGAGGGCTGGGGAGGCCCGGCGGCGGGCCCGGCCGCGGACGCACCGCCGGTCGGGGCAGGGGGACGCCCCTCGCGCGCCCTGCTCCTGCGCCGCAGCGACAGGGAGGGCATCTCCAGGGAGGGACCGTCGTCGGGCGTGCCGTCTGCCATGGGGGGAAGTGTGCCAAATGGCAGGAGCTCCCGGACCCGTGACGGGTCCGGGAGCTCCACGCTGTCGGGCTGACAGGATTTGAACCTGCGGCCTCCTCGTCCCGAACGAGGCGCGCTACCAAGCTGCGCCACAGCCCGCCGCCCGGCCAGGATCTGGCCGGGCAACGCGGGCGAGCATACCGGAGCGGTCAGGCCGCCCCGAAATCGCCCCGGCGCCGGGTGAGGGTCAGGTGCGTGACACCCGTCGGCGACGACACCGACTCCACGTGGAAGGCGTCCTCGATCCCCTCGAGGCCGTCCCACAGCCGGGCGCCGCGACCCAGCACGATCGGCACGACCACCACGTGGAGGTGGTCGACGAGCCCGGCGGCGACGAAGTCGCGGATCGTGGTCGCGCCGCCTCCGAGGCGTACGTCGAGGTCGCCGGCCGCCTGCTGCGCGACGGCGAGCGCCTCGGCGGGCGAGGCGTCCAGGAAGTGGAAGGTGGTCCCACCCGACATCTCCAGCGGTGGTCGGGGGCGGTGGGTCAGGACGTACGTCGGGGTGTGGAACGGCGGGTCGTCGCCCCACCATCCCCGCCAGTCGGGATCGTCCTGCCAGCCGGGCGGACCGAACTTGTTGGCTCCCATGACCTCGGCACCGAAGCCGACTGCGTGGCGGGCCGCGAACGCGGCGTCCACGCCTCGCGCGCCGCCCTCGGGGTCCCAGAAGTCCGTCGCGAACATCCACTGGTGCAGGCGTTCGCCGGCATGCCCGAAGGGGGACTCCAGCGACTGCGGCTCACCCGCGCCGAAGCCGTCGAGCGAGATCGAGAAGTTGTGGACGCGCACGAGCGGCACGGAGACCTCCTGGAGGCCGGCGGGGTCCTGTCGACCCAGGATGTCAGGACGCCGCCACCAGTGTCAGCAGCGTCGCCTCGGGACGGCACGCCACCCGGAACCGGATGTAGGGGTTCGTGCCGAGCCCGGCCGAGACGTGCAGCCAGGCGGAGCCCTCGTCGCCCGGCGCGGACGTCGCCGGGTGGCGGTGCAGGCCGCGGGCCCGGCCGCGGTCGAGGTCGCAGTTGGTGGTGAGCGCCCGGCCGGGACCTCCGAGCGTGGGCAGGCAGACCTGGCCGCCGTGCGTGTGTCCCGCGATGATGGCGTCGTAGCCGTCGCGCGCGAACTGGTCGAGCACGCGGAGGTACGGCGCGTGGGTGACGGCGAGGCGCACGTCCGCGGTCCTGTCGGCCGGTCCGGCCACCCGGTCGAGGTCGTCGTAGCGCAGGTGCGGGTCGTCGACGCCGACGAACGCGAGGGAGGTGCCGCCCACGGTCAGGGCCGCGAAGCCGTTGGTGAGGTCCAGCCAGCCGGCCGAGTCGAAGCGGTCCTTGAGGTCGGGCCAGGGCAGCTGGGGAGTCGTGGTGTTGCGGTCACCTGTGTCGGGCAGCAGGTAGCGCACCGGGTTGCGTAGGCCCGGTGAGTAGTAGTCGTTGGAGCCGAGGACGTAGACGCCCGGGACGTCGAGCAGCGCGGCGAGGGCGTCGGCGACGACCGGCACCGCCCGCATGTGGGCGAGGTTGTCGCCGGTGTTGACGACGAGGTCCGGACGGAGGTCCGCGAGCCCGCGGAGCCACTCCTGCTTGGCCCGCTGGTCGGGCGTCATGTGGATGTCGCTGAGGTGCAGCACCCGCAGGGGGCCGTGCCCGGCCGGCAGCAGAGGGACGGTGACGCGCCGCAGCGTGTACTGCCGTGCCTCCCAGGCGGCGTACGTCGCCAGCCCCGCGCCGGCGACGGCGCCCGCGGTCGCCGCACGACGGACGAATGGGAGGGGGGGCACGGCGCAAGGCTGCCACAATGGCCCCATGAGTGCTCTGAAGGACCGTCTCCGCGCCGATCTCACCACCGCCATGAAGGCGCGTGACGAGCTGCGCTCCTCGACCCTGCGGATGGTGCTGACCGCCATCACCAACGCCGAGGTGGCCGGCAAGCAGGCGCGTGAGCTCTCCGACGACGACATCATCGGGGTGCTCTCCACCGAGGCGAAGCGGCGCCGCGAGGCCGCCACCGCGTTCGAGGAGGGCGGGCGCGCCGAGATGGCGGCCAAGGAGGCCGCCGAGGGCGAGGTCATCGCCGAGTACCTCCCCGCCCAGCTCAGCGGCGAGGAGATCGCCCGGCTGGTGTCCGAGGCGATCGAGCAGACGGGCGCCGCCGGCGAGGGCATGCGGGCCATGGGCAAGGTGATGGGCGTCGTGACGCCGCAGGTCAAGGGCCGGGCAGATGGCGGCGCGGTGGCCGCCGAGGTGCGTCGCCAGCTGGGCTGACGACGCGCCCGCGGACGTCGCCCCCGGGACGACGGGACGCGGGGGCCGGGTCAGCCCCGGCCGCCGCCGTTGCCGCGACCGCGACCGCCGCCGTTCCCGTTGCCGGTGGAGGGCTCGGTGCCCGTCGAGGTGTAGAGGGTGACGGTGTCCCCGCTGCTGAGCTGGGTGCCTGCCTCGGGGGAGGTGGACACCACGGTGCCCTCGGCGGTCTCCGAGTCCACCGGGCCGCCGTCGGCGACGGTGAACCCGGCCGCCTCGATCGCCTGTGTCGCGGCCTCGACCGTCTGGCCGGTCACGTCGGGCACGCTGGTGAGCACGCCGGCGACCTGGTCGCCGGGCGGGGCCTGGAAGTCCTCGTAGGGCAGCTTGGCCGAGACGGCCGCCATCGCGTCGCCCCAGATCGGTCCGGCCACGGTCGAGCCGAAGGCCTCGCCGATGTAGCTGCCGCCGACGACCTGCCCGTTGAGGCTGACCCACTCGCCGAACTCGTTGGCGCCGGCGACCATGGCGACGGTGGACAGCGACGGCGTGTAGCCGGCGAACCACACCGACATGTTCTGCTGGTTGGTGCCGGTCTTGCCGGCCGACGGCTTGTCGATCGCGATGTTCTGCCCGAAGCCGCCCGGCTCCATCACGCCGCGCAGGATGTCGTTGACCGCGTCGGCGGTGGCGCCCGGCATCACCTGCTCGCACTGGGACGCGAAGTCCTTGAGCACCTGGCCGGAGGAGTCGAGCACCTGCGTGACGGGTCGCGGGTCGCAGTGCAGGCCGCGCGCCGCGAAGGTGGCGTAGGCCTGCGCGAGCTCCAGCGGGTTGCTGTCGGAGACGCCGAGGATCCACGACGGGACCTCGTGCATCTTGGGGATCCTGACGCCCATGCTCTTGGCCAGCGCGATCGGCTCGCACATCCCGGTCATCACCTCGAGCTGGGCGAAGAACGTGTTCACCGACTGCTGCGTGCCCGAGTAGAGGTCGTAGGTGCCGAAGCCCGTCGAGTTGGAGACCGGCCAGCCCTTGCCGTCACCGGCGTAGGGACCGTCGCAGGTCTCGAACTCCTCGTCGGGGATCAGCATCTCCTGCGGCGAGTTGATGCTCGTGCTCAGCGGGATGCCCTGGTTGATCGCCGACGCCAGCACGAACAGCTTGAACGTCGAGCCGGCCTGGAAGCCGTTGGCGTCGCCGTACTTCTTGGGCACGACGTAGTTCAGGTAGGTCTCGCCGGCCGCCTTGTCCTTGCCCATCGGGCGGGACTGCGCCAGCGCACGGACGTCGCCGGTGCCCGGCTCGACCATCGCCAGGCCGCCGATGGCCTGGTCGGTCGGGAAGACGTGCGCGGCCACGGACTCGTCGGCGGCCCTCTGCATGTCGAGGTCGATCGTGGTGTTGATCGTCAGGCCGCCGTTCTTGAGCGTCGTACGCCGCTCCTTGGGCGTGTCGCCCAGCACGGGGTCCTTGAGCAGCCAGTTCACGACGTAGTCGCAGAAGAACGGCGCGCGGGACTGCTGGCAGCCGTTGGGCGCGGTCTCGATCTTCAGCGTGTCCTTCAGCGGCGTGGCCTTGAGGCGCTCGGCCTTCTTCTCGGTCAGGATCCCGAGCTGGGCCATGCGGTCGAGCACGACGTTGCGGCGGCCCTCGGCGCGCTCGGGGTTGTCGATGGGGTCGTAGCCGACGGGGTTCTTGACGAGGCCGGCGAGCGTCGCCGACTCCAGGAGGTTGAGGTCCTTGGCGTTCTTGGAGAAGAAGTGCCGGGCGGCGGACTGCACGCCGAACGCGCCGTCGCCGAAGTAGGCGATGTTGAGGTAGCGCTCGAGGATCCAGTCCTTGCTGTGGTTCTTCTCGAACGCGATGGCGTAGCGCAGCTCGCGGATCTTGCGGGCGTACGTCTCCTCCGTCGCGGCCCTGCGCTCCTCCTCCGTCTCGGCCTGGTAGAGCAGGGTCTGCTTCACCATCTGCTGGGTGATCGACGAGCCACCCTGCACGGCACCGCCGTTGGCCTGGTTGGTGATGAAGGCGCGCAGCGTGCCCTTGAGGTCGAGCGCCCCGTGCTCGTAGAAGCGGTAGTCCTCGATGGCGACGATGGCCTTCACCATCGGGCGCGAGATCGAGGCCAGCGGCACGTTGATGCGGTTCTGGTCGTAGAGCGAGGCGATCAGGTTGCCGTTGACGTCGTAGATGCGCGTCTTCTGCGACAGGTCCTTCGCCTCGAGCGACTCGGGGAGGTTGACCATCCCCTTGCTGACGTCCTTGGCCGCCACCCCCACCAGGCCGGCGAAGGGGATGGCGAGGCAGGCGACGAGGACGCCCATGACCACGGCGACGGCCCCCATGACCGCGAGGTGGGAGGCGACGCGGCCGGCGTCGGGCCGGGAGGGCGAGGACGAGCGGGAAGGCATGCCCACCAGAGTACGGGTGGATCGCATAGCACCTCACATCCAACGTGCGCAGCGGGATAGTTACATCGGACTATTCGATTTGGGCCACCTGGCCCTGCCGCGGTCGTTGGACTTTCGTTTACTTTTCTCGAGGAGTCAGGGATGGCCGCTATGGGGGCGGCTGACCGGCTCTTCACACACCGTGGGGATCACACTATGTGGGTCGAGGACTGGGCATCACGCGCCGCGTGCAAGGGCGACACTCCGGACGCGCTGTTCGTGCGTGGCGCCGAGCAGAACAAGGCCAAGCAGGTCTGCGCCGGCTGCCCCGTGCGCACCGAGTGCCTGGCAGAGGCGCTCGACAACCAGATCGAGTGGGGCGTCTGGGGCGGGATGACCGAGCGTGAGCGCCGCGCGCTGCTCCGCCGCCGCCCCGGCTCCTCGTGGCGCTCCATCCTGGAGACCGCCCGCACCAAGGTCGAGACCCCCTCCGAGACCCGCTCCGCCTCCGTCTGACTCCCCCCCGCGCCGGGGACGTCAGGCCTGCCGTGCCAGGCTCTCGCCGATCGCGCGCAGGCCGTCGAGGTCGTGGACGTCGCCGGCCATCGCCGGTACGACCGCCGTCGGCACCCGCGGGTGCGAGGCGGCGAAGCGCCCGCACAGGTGCTGCTCGCGCTCGACGAGGCGGACGCGGTCGGCGTGCAGCTGGAGCAGCCCCGCGGTCACGGACGACGGGTCCGACGACCGGAGCCGGTCGGCTGCGGCGATGGCCTCCTCGGCGGACAGCGCGGTGCGCGCCGACGGGCTGGCGCGGTTGACCACGAGCCCGGCCAGCGGCATGTCGTCGTCGGTGAGCCGGTCCACGAAGTACGCCGCCTCGCGCAACGCGTCCGGCTCGGGTGCCGCCACGACGACGAACGCCGTGCCGCGCGCCTGCAGCAGCGCGAACGTCTGCTCCGCACGCTGGCGGAAGCCGCCGAACAGGGTGTCGAAGGCCGCCACGAAGGTCTGCATGTCGCGCAGCACCTGCGCCCCCAGGACCTTGGTCAGCGCGCCGGTCACCACCGAGAAGCCGGCCGTCATCAACCTGGCCGGTCCGCGGGCCGGGGCCAGCAGCAGCCGGATGAAGCGGCCGTCGAGGAAGCTGGACAGCCGCTCCGGCGCGTCGAGGAAGTCCAGCGCCGAGCGCGACGGCGGGGTGTCGACCACGATGAGGTCGTAGGTGTCGTCCTGCCTGGCCCGCCGGTACAGCTGGCCCAGCTTCTCCATCGCCATGTACTCCTGCGTGCCCGCGAACGAGCTGGACAGCGCGACGTAGAACGGGTTCTCCAGGATCTGCCGGGCCTTCTCCGGGCTCGCCTGCCCCTCGACGACCTCGTCGAAGGTGCGCTTCATGTCGAGCATCATCGCGTCGAGGGAGCCGCCGGCGCCGGGGCGCACGCCCGGCACCGGGCGCGGGGTGTTGTCCAGCTGCTCGATCCCCATGGACTGGGCGAGCCGGCGGGCCGGGTCGATCGTCAGCACCACGACCGAGCGGCCGCGCTCCGCCGCGCGGAGCGCCAGCGCGGCGGAGGTGGTCGTCTTGCCGACGCCTCCCGAGCCGCAGCAGACGATGATCTCGGTGGTCCGGTCGTCGAGGAGCGCGTCGACGTCGAGCACCGGCGCCGGCCCGTCCGGCCGGGCGGTCCTCACGCCATCCCCTGGCGGCGGAGGAGCTGCGCCAGCTCCACCAGCGCGCCGTGGTCGATGCCGCTCGCGAGCCGGGGCAGCTCGTAGGTCGGCACGCCCTCGGCCGCGACGAGGTCGCGCTGCTCGTCCTCGAGCCGACGGCGTACGGCGTGCTCGCGTGCCTCGGCGACCAGGGAGGCGACCAGCTCGGCGTCCACGTCGACGCGGGCCCGCTGGAGGTCGGAGGTGATGGCGGAGGGGTCGAGCCCGCCGTCGCGGACGCGGGCGAGGGCACCGGCCCCCAGCGCTCGCGGCCGGACCAGGTTCACCACGACGCCGCCGACCGGCAGGCCCGCCGCGCGCAGCTCGGCGATCCCGTCGGAGGTCTCCTGCACCGGCATCTCCTCCAGGATCGTGACGAGGTGGACGGCCGTGCGCGGGGAGCGCAGCAGGTCCATGACCTTGTCGGCCTGTGTCTTGACGGGGCCGACCCGGGCCAGGCCCGCGAGCTCGGAGTTCACCCCGAGGAACTGGCTGATCCGTCCGGTGGGCGGCGCGTCGAGCACCACGGCGTCGTAGGTGGTCGTCCCCCCGGGCCCGTCGGTGCTCCGCCCGCCCCGCGGTCGCTGCACCGCCTCGTAGACCTTGCCGGTGAGCAGCACGTCGCGCACCCCCGGCGCGATGGTCGTGGCGAAGTCGACGACCCCGAACCGGTCGAGCGCCTTCCCCGCGCGCCCGAGCCGGTAGTACATCGCCAGGTACTCCAGGAGCGCCGACTCCGCGTCGATGTGCAGCGCGTGGACCCGTCCGGACCGGCCGTCCGCCTCGGGCGCGCCCTTGGCGATCCGGCGCTCCTCGTAGGGGAGCGGGTCCACGTCGAACATCCGCGCGATGCCCTGGCGCCCCTCCACCTCGCACAGCAGCACGTTGCGGCCGGCGGTGGCCAGCGCGAGCGCCAGCGCGGCGGCGACGGTCGACTTGCCGGTCCCGCCCTTGCCGGTCACCACGTGGAGACGCACGTTCGGCCAGTCGTCGGGCCGGTCGGCAGGCGCGGTCACGCCCCGAGGATAGCGACGGGCGACGGCGTCCTACTTTGGTCGCTTCTTCACGCTCGTCGGCGTCCTTCTTGTCCATCGCGGGCGACTTTTGCTTGACCGGTGCACAAAAGTCTGCGAGCGTCCGTGAGATACCGGTCGTGACGCCTGTCACACGCGCGTCCTGCGGCCGTTGCCACCCGTCAGCACCTTGGAGGCCCTGGGATGTCATCACCCACCGCTCGACGCTTCACCGTCGGCACCGCACTCACGACAGTCGCGACCCTCGTCGGCAGCGTGCTGCTCGGCGTGGTCGCGGCCGTCCCCGCCCAGGCCCACGAGGGCCACGGGCACGTCCTGATCTTCACCGAGGACGCCGCCGGCGACTGGCACGACGCGGCCATCGCGCAGGCGACGCCGAAGGTCCAGGCGGGCCTCGAGGCGGCCGGCATGCAGGTGAGCGTCGTCCACAAGGAGACGCCCGGTGGCTCCGAGGCGGTGTTCACCGACGAGGGCCTCGCGCCGTTCGACGCGATCCTGGTCTTCCAGGCCAACGGCGACCCGTGGAACGCCGACGAGAAGGCGGCCCTCGAGCGGTGGCACGCGAAGGGCAACGGCATCGCCGCGGTGCACAACGCGCTCGACATGCGCGGCAACTACCCGTGGTGGGACAACATGGTCGGCTCGCTGATGCCCGGCCACGCGCCCACCGGCACCGACCCGGGTCCCGCGGGCGTGGTGCGCAACGAGGACACCGTCCACCCCTCCACCGAGCACTTCCGCGGCACTCCGGACGCGACCCGCTGGCTGCGCAACGACGAGTGGTACAACTTCAGCAACAACGTCCGCGGCACCGCGCACGTGCTGCAGTCCATGGACGAGTCGACCTACTCCGGCGGCAACATGGGCTACGACCACCCGATCACCTGGTGCAAGCCCTACGAGGGCGGCCGCTTCTGGGGCACCGCCCTGGGCCACTTCCCCTCGCACTACGACGAGCCCGAGTTCATGGCCGAGATCGTCGGCGGCGTGAAGTACGTCGCCGGCCTCGATGAGGGCGACTGCGGCGGCACCGTGTGGAGCAACTACGAGCGCATCCCGCTCGACCAGAACACCTCCGCGCCGTTCGCGATCGACGTCGCCGACGACGGCAAGGTCTTCTACACCGAGCTGGTCCGTGGCCAGCTGCGCATGTACGACCCCAAGACCCAGGCGGTCACCACCGTGCTCACGCTCCCGGTCTACTCCGGCGGTGAAGACGGCCTCCTCGGCGTGGCGCTCGACCCGGACTTCAGCACCAACGGGCACATCTTCCTCTACCGCTCCGCGGAGTCGCCGGACAACGCGAACCCGAACAACTTCTGGTCCACCGTCTCCCGGTTCACCTTCGAGAACGGGTCGGTCGACCCCGCCTCGGAGAAGGTGATCATCAAGATCCCGGCCCGGCGCCTCCCCGACGAGCCCGGCCACACCGGCGGCGGCCTCGACATCGACGACAAGGGCAACCTCTTCATCGGCGTGGGCGACGACGTCAACCCGCACTCCGAGCCCTCCGGCGGCTACGCCCCGCTCTCCGAGCGCGCCGGCACGTTCCACGACGCCCGCGCCACCTCGGCCAACACCAACGACCTCCGCGGCAAGATCCTGCGGATCAACCCGGTCGACAACCCGGGCGAGCCCGGTGTCGGCAGCAGCTACACCATCCCCGAGGGCAACCTGTTCCCCGAGTCCGAGGACGCCGGGCGTGACAAGACCCTGCCCGAGATCTACGCGATGGGCTTCCGCAACCCGTTCCGGTTCTCGATCGACAGCGAGACCGGCTGGCTGAGCATGGCCGACTACTCGCCCGACAACGGCACCGACGCGCCCGCGACCCGCGGCCCCGCCGGCATCGCCGAGTGGAACCTCATCAAGAGCGCCGGCAACTACGGCTGGCCGATGTGCATGGGCGGCAACCACCAGGGCCAGAACCCCAACGGCGAGCCGTTCCGCGACGTCGACTACGGCCACACCACGCCGCTCAACCCGCCGGTCGTCGGTGGCTACTTCGACTGCGCCAAGCCCATCAACGACTCGGTGCACAACACCGGCCTGACCGAGCTCCCGCCGGCACGCCCCGCCGACATGTACTACGGCTACCGGCGCTCCTCGGTGGGCGCGATCCCGCAGGGCGGCGGCCTGGCCCCCATGGGCGGCCCGATCTACCGCTACGACGAGACGCTCGAGTCGGACACGAAGTTCCCCGAGTACTACGACGGGAAGCCGTTCTTCTACGACTGGGCCCGCAACAAGATGTACAACATCCAGCTCAAGGACGGCGGCGGCGCCCAGCCCGGCGCCGCGGTCGAGAAGGTCAACCCCTTCCTGCCCAACGTGCCCTTCCTGGCGCCGATCGACTCCAAGTTCGGTCCCGACGGCTCGATGTACGTCCTCGACTGGGGCGGCGGCTACGGTCGGGACAACCCGACCTCGGGCCTCTACCGGATCGACTACATCAGCGGCTCCCGCTCGCCGGTGGCCCGCATCGATGCCAGCCCCGACTCCGGCCAGGCGCCGCTGACGGTGACCTTCGACGGCGGCGACTCGACCGACCCCGAGGGCGAGCCGATCACCTACGCGTGGGACTTCGACGGTGACGGCGAGACCGACGCCACCGGCGAGACGGTGACCCACACCTTCACCGAGAACGGTGTCTTCAACCCCCGCCTCACGGTCACCGACCCCGCGGGCAAGACCGGCACGACGACGGTGCCGATCACGGTCGGCAACACCCGGCCGGTGGTCGAGCTCCAGATGCCGCCGGACGGATCGTTCTTCGACTTCGGCGACGAGGTGAGCTGGAAGGTCCAGGTCACCGACCCCGAGGACGGGACCATCGACCCGCAGCGCGTCGAGGTGCAGCCCGCGCTGGGCCACGACGACCACGCCCACCCGCTGGTCGCCTCCCGCGGCCTGACGGGCAGCACGGTCACCAGCATCGGCGGCCACGCGGCCGACGAGAACATCTTCTACTCGATCGACGCCCGCTACACCGACACCGGCGGCGAGGGCGGGGCCAACCCGCTCCTCGCCTCCGACACCTCGGTGATCTTCCCGAAGCTGCGCCAGGCGGAGTGGTTCGACGCCAAGTCGGACACCGCCACCCTCGCCCCCGGCCGTGACGCCGCGGGCGGCGGCCAGGTCGTGGTCGGCAAGAACAACGCCTGGGTGAACTTCGAGCCGGTGAGCTTCCACAACATCGACACGTTCAACCTGCGCGTCCAGGCAGCCGCCGCCGGCGGCACGATCGAGCTGCGTGACGGCGGCCCGACGGGACAGCTCATCGGCACCGCCGCCGTCCCCGCCACCGGGCAGCAGTTCCGCGACGTGGCGGTCGACGTGAGCGAGCTCGGCGACGAGACGTTCGACCTCTACCTGGTGTTCACCGGGACGAACGACATCAAGCTCAACTTCTTCGAGGCCATCGGCCAGGGCATCTCGCCCGAGGCCAAGCCGGTCGTCGCCATCACCTCGCCGGCCGACGGTGAGAAGTTCGACCCCGGTGCCGCCGTGACCCTGACCGCCGACGCCTCCGACGCCGACGGCTCGGTCGCCAAGGTCGAGTTCTTCGCCGGCGACACCAAGATCGGCGAGGACACCACCGCGCCGTACACGGTGACGTGGACCGCCCCGGCCGCGGAGGGTCTCTACGACCTCACGGCGAAGGCGACCGACGACGCCGGCAACACCACGACGTCGCGACTGGTGCAGGTGCAGGTGGGCGAGCTCTTCGGCGACCTCCTCCCCTTCACCAACGTCAACGGCGAGTTCGAGCGGCTCGGGGCCGGCCAGTTCCGGATCTCCGGTGCCGGCTCCAACGCCTGGCAGGGTGTCGACCAGTACACGACGCTCTACAAGCCGGGTGCAGGCGACGACTCCTACGACGCGATCGTGCGGGTCGACGCCAGCACGCTGGTGAACAACTCGGGCAAGGCCGGGCTCATCATCCGCAACGACATGACGCAGCCCGGCGTCTCGCCCGGCTACGCCATGCTCGCGTGGCGTCGGGCCGCCGGGATGGAGTTCCTGACCGACCCCGACGGCAACGGCCAGCTCAACCAGTCGATCGCCGGCGGCACCAGCACGGTGCCCAAGTGGCTGAAGCTCAGCCGCCGGGGCAACCAGGTGTCGGCCTTCTGGTCGAACAACGGCACGGCGTGGACCCAGATCGGGACGGCGGTGACGCTGGCGAACATCGGCGCCACCCAGGACGTCGGCATGTTCATCATGGCCCACGAGACCGGGGTCCGGACGGCTGACTTCTCGCAGTTCTCGGTCGACACCGACCCGCAGGCCCCCCAGCCGCAGGCGCCGAGCGACCCGCTCAGCTGCGTGGGCGGACCCCTCAGCGACGACTTCACCTCGCCGTCGCTGCTGCCGAAGTGGGCCCTGCGCCACGACCCGGCCCGGCCGATCACCCAGTCGGGCGGCGCGCTGAACCTGCCGGTCACCAACGGCGACATCAACGAGGCGTCGGCCGGTCCGGTGAGCTTCGCCGGTCAGGCCGTTCCCGCCGGGAACTGGGTCGCCACCACGAAGCTGACGCTCGCGCACACCTCGCACTGGCAGTGGGCCGGCCTGGTCGTCCACCGCTCCGACGACGAGTACAACAAGCTCGGCTTCGTGCGGGGGCAGAACGGCGCGGCGAACCGGTTCGTGGAGTTCCAGTCCGAGACCAACGGACAGCGCACCACGCCGGGCAGCTCCGACCTGCCGGCCGACTTCCCGTCGACGATCCACCTCCGCCTGACCAACACCAACGGGACGCTCACCGCGGCGTACTCCAGTGACGGCCAGGCCTGGACCAACGTCAACGGCTCGACGCCGCTGAAGACCGGCGCCGGCACCCGCATCGGCGTGATGGCGGCGGGCGACCTCGGCACCACCCCGGTGTCCGCCGCGGTCGACTCGTTCACCATCACCCCCGACGGGACCGCCGCGGCCTTCGAGCCCGGCGACGAGTTCGACGGCACCGCGCTGAACGGGTGCCGCTGGGCGGAGTCGGTGCGCTACAACTCGCACACCGAGTCGGTGGCCGACGGCCACCTGAAGATCGCGACGGAGCCGGGCGACATCAACGGCAACAACCCGATCAAGCCGCGCAACTTCATCCTGCAGGACGCCCCGGCGGGCGACTGGGTGGCCGAGACGAAGCTCAAGGCTCCGCTCAAGCACCGCTACCAGCTCGCCGGCCTGCTGATGTACGGCAACGACGACAACTACGCCAAGGCCGACATCGTCGCCTACAACGCCCCCGGCGCGGCGCTCGACCTGCGCGCCGAGCTGGCCGCCGAGAAGGGCGGGAGCGGTGTCGCGGGCGGTGACGCGGTCAACATCCCCGACACCACGGAGAGCGGCTACTGGTGGGTCCAGGTGACCAAGGTCGGCACGCGGTACACGGCGGCGGTCAAGTCCACCGCTGGCGCCTCGTGGACGCCCATCGGTGACGGCATCACCTACGACGGTCCGCTCAACTCGCTCGGCCTGATGGCGATCGGCCCGGAGCAGGAGGAGCCGGTCACGGTGGAGTTCGACTACTTCCACCTCGACACCGAGGAGGAGCCGCCGGCCGACACGACCGCCCCGGTCACCTCGGCCAGCCAGGCCGTGGTCGAGGGTGGCGTGCAGGTCACGCTGACCGCGACCGACGAGACCGGCGGCAGCGGCGTGAAGTCCACCGAGTACCGGATCGACGAGGGCGCGTGGACGGCGTACACCGCGCCGTTCACCCTCACCGAGGCCGGCACCCACACCGTCGAGTTCCGCTCGACCGACGTGGCCGGCAACGTGGAGGTCGCCAAGAGCATCGAGGTGGTCGTCGAGGCCGCCGACGCCGACGCACCGACCACCACGATCACCTGGTCGCCCGCCACGGCGGACGGCGAGGAGGGCTGGTACGTCACCGCTCCGAGCTTCACCCTCGCCGCCGAGGACGGCGACGGCTCGGGCGTCGCCTCGACCGAGTACCGGATCGACGGCGGTGAGTGGACGGCGTACGACGGTGCCGTGACGCTCGCCGACGGCGTCCAGACGGTCGAGTACCGCTCGACGGACGAGGCGGGCAACGCCGAGGACGTCCAGCAGTCCGAGGTCAAGGTCGACACGGTCCCGCCGGCGACCGGAGCCACCCAGGAGCGGGCCGGCAACGGCGTGCGGGTGGTGCTCGAGGCGACCGACGCCACCTCGGGCGTGGCCACCACCGAGTACCGCCTCGACGGCGGCGACTGGACCGACTACTCCGACCCGGTCGTGGTGACCGGCGCCGGGGACCACACGGTCCGCTTCCGCTCGACAGACGTCGCGGGCAACGTGGAGGAGGAGGGGTCGATCGAGGTCACCGTTGACGGTCCCCCCGCCGACACCACGGCCCCGGAGACCACCGTGACGACCGCCCCGGCCTCGCCCGACGGCAGCGCCGGCTGGTTCACCACGGCTCCGAAGGTCACGCTCGCCGCCACCGACGCCGACTCCGGGGTCGCGCGCACCGAGTACCGCCTCGGCAACGGCGCGTGGACGGCGTACTCGGCTCCGTTCACCGTCACCACCCAGGGCCGCCAGGTCCTCGAGGTGCGGTCGGTCGACCGGTCGGGCAACATCGAGACGGCGCAGTCGACGACCCTGGCGGTCGACACCGGCGAGCCGGACGTCGCGATCTCCGGGATCCGGGCGCGTACCTACCCGAGCCACAAGGCGACGGCGGTGGCGTGGACGGCGACGGACGCGACCTCCGGGGTCCGCGGAGTGCGGGCGACGCTCGACGGGGAGCCCGTCGAGGCCGGCGAGTGGGGCATGTGGAACCTGTCCACCGGCCGCCACGTCCTCACGGTCACGGCGACGGACGTCGCCGGGAACACCGACTCGCAGACGGTGGTCTTCACCGTGCAGGCGACCGGCAAGTCCCTGGAGAAGGTCGTGACGACCGTGGCCGCCGACGGCGACCTCGGGCCGAAGCTGGCCAACAAGCTCCTCCAGCTCGACAAGGACGCCCGCAAGGCCGAGCGGCAGGGTGACCGCCGCGAGGCGCGCCAGCACCTCAAGGCGCTGCGCGAGCTCGTCCGCAGCAAGGTCGAGGGCGAGCTGCGCGCGGCTCTCCTCGCCCAGGTGAAGGAGCGTCTGGCCAAGCGCTGATCGGCGCTCATCCGGTGGACGGCCGGGCCCGGGGAGACCCCCCGGGCCCGGCCGTCCGCGTCTGCCTCCGCCGTCGGGCGGTCGCGGCCCAGGCAGTGGCGGCGGTCACACGGCCGCTAGTGTCTGCGCCATGGACAAAGTGGTCTCCTCTGCGGCCGACGCGGTCGCCGACATCCCGGACGGCGCGACCCTCGCGGTCGGCGGGTTCGGGCTGTCCGGCGTCCCGTCGGTGCTCATCGACGCGATCCTCGAGGCGGGCACGACCGACCTCGAGGCGGTCTCGAACAACTGCGGCGTGGACGAGTGGGGCCTGGGTCGGCTCCTGTTCGCCAAGCGGATCCGACGGATGATCTCCTCCTACGTCGGTGAGAACAAGGAGTTCGCGCGGCAGTACCTCTCCGGCGAGCTGGAGGTGGAGCTGACCCCGCAGGGCACGCTGGCGGAGCGGATGCGCGCCGGCGGGTCCGGCATCCCCGGCTTCTACACCGCGACCGGGGTCGGCACGCAGGTCGCCGAGGGCGGGCTGCCCTGGAAGTACGACGCCGAGGGCACCGTCGTGGTGGCCTCGCCGCCGAAGGAGACCAAGGTCTTCTCGACCGCCGAGGGGGAGAAGGAGTACGTCCTCGAGCGGGCCATCGTCGCCGACTTCGCCCTGGTGCGGGCCTGGAAGGGCGACCGCCACGGCAACCTCGTCTACCGCCGGTCCGCGCGCAACTTCAACCCGCTCGCCGCGATGTGCGGCCGGGTCACCATCGCGGAGGTGGAGCACCTGGTCGAGCCCGGTGAGCTCGACCCCGACCTCGTCCACACGCCGGGGGTCTACGTCCAGCGGGTGGTCCCGCTGACGCCGGAGCAGGCGGCTGACAAGAGGATCGAGAAGGTCACCACGCGACCCCGGCCCGAGCAGGGCGCCGACCCGGTGCAGGGCTCGGACGACGCGGCGAGCTTCGGACTGGGAGGCTGACATGACCGACAAGAGGGGCTGGACGCGGGAGCAGATGGCGGCGCGGGCGGCGTCGGAGCTGCGGGACGGGTCCTACGTCAACCTCGGCATCGGGCTGCCGACGCTGGTGCCCAACTACGTCGCCGACGACGTGGAGCTGGTGCTCCAGTCGGAGAACGGCATCCTCGGAGTGGGGGCCTACCCCTACGAGGGGGAGGAGGACCCCGACCTGATCAACGCGGGCAAGGAGACGGTGACCCTGCGCAAGGGGGCGTCGTTCTTCGACTCCGCGCAGTCGTTCGGGATGATCCGCGGCGGCAAGATCGACGCCGCGATCCTCGGCGCCATGCAGGTCTCCGCGGCCGGCGACATCGCCAACTGGATGATCCCGGGGAAGATGGTCAAGGGCATGGGCGGCGCGATGGACCTGGTGCACGGTGCCAAGCGGGTGATCGTGCTGATGGAGCACGTCGCCAAGGACGGGTCGCTGAAGATCCTCCACGAGTGCGACCTGCCCTTCACCGGCAAGCGCGTGGTGCAGCGCATCATCACCGACCTCGCCGTGATCGACGTGATCGACCCCGCCACCGGCGAGGTCGCCCCGTCGGGCACGGCCGGCGACCGCGTGCTCAGGCTGGTCGAGCTCGCCCCGGGCGTGTCGGAGGACGAGGTGCGCGAGAAGACGCAGCCCGACCTCGTCTGAGCGCGCCCCAGCCGGTCTGGACCGGTCAGGCCCTCGGCGGAGGGCCTGCTCGCGCGCAGGCATGGTCGAGCCATCGCCTCGTTGACCCCTGCCTCGTGCCGGGAGCACGATCGACGGTGGCCGCGCGCCACCCGGGCGCGCCAGGAGGGGAGCGGAGCCATGCAGCACGACACATTGAAGGGGACCCCGGTGGCGATCAACGCCTCGCGACCCCTCAACGGCCACATCGTCGACGTCGGCAGCCGGGACGACGGGTCGCCGCACGAGGTCATCACGTACTGGGAGTGCTCGGGCGGGCACATCGTCATCCACACCGGCCACACGGACGCCACGACGATGACCTCGGTCGAGGACGGGTCGGTGACCACCAGCATCCCCTGCGGTTCCTCCGACTCGCCGTCGTCGGGGTCCGGCTGGAGCATCGAGGTGCAGGGCAGCGGCTTCCTCGCCACCGTCCCGCCCGACCTCGTCGACCGCGTCGACGTGGGCGACAGCACGTTCGTCGTGGCCACGCAGAGCGGCGCGGAGGACTCCGACCGCTCGCTGACGATCTGGAGCACGGCCACGTGCGAGGGCGGCCACGTGGTCATGCACTACGGCCACGAGGACGCCGGTGCCGGGACCTCCGTGTACGACGGCTCGGTGGTGACGTCGGTCCCCTGTTGAGCAGCAGTCGCGGTGTCGCCCTGCAGCCGACGGCGAGGCGGCCGGCCTCCAACCTCCGCGGAGGGCGGACCGGCTGTCGGCACGGAGGGCCTCGGACCTACTGCTCGAGGGCGCGCATGGCGAGGCCGCGTGAGCCGAACAGCTGGCGGGCCTTCCTCGACCACTCGGACACGTCGGCGTCCTGGAGGCTGCGGAGCTGGTGAGGGTCCCGGGCGAGGTCGTAGAGCTCCCACTCGCCGGCGTCCTGGTGCTCGACGTAGACGTGGGAGCCCTCGCGCACGAGCACCCAGTCGAGGTGGGTGTTCTCGACGGCGAGGCGGCGGCGCCAGCCCGACCAGTCGCCGGAGGTGAGCGGACCGAGCATGGAGCGGCCGTCGAGGTCGCGGCCGGCGTCCGGGTCGAGCCCGGCGAGGTCGAGGGTCGTCGGCATCAGGTCGACCTGGGAGACCAGCGCGTCGACGGCGCGCGGCTCGACGCCCGGCCCGCGGACGACGAACGGGACGCCGGCCGACTCCTCGTAGGGCTGCGACTTGTGGAACAGGCGGTGCTCGCCGAGGAGGTAGCCGTTGTCGGAGACGAAGAAGATCCACGTGCGGCCGAGCTGGCCGGTGTCCCGCAGGACGTCCAGCACCTCGGCGACCTGGTCGTCGACGTCCTGGAGCTCCTCCAGCTTGCCCTCGTAGATCCGGCGCATGCGGCGGCGGTCCTGCGGCGGCAGGTCGCGCAGCCACGTGGGCTTGTCGCTCATGTCGGCCTCGTTCGACGCCGGCGGATCCCACTCGACGGCGTCGAAGTCGTCGGCGTGCTGCGGACTCGGCGTGTAGGGACCGTGCGGCGCCGTGGGCGAGAACACCGCGAACCACGGCCCGCTGTCCTGACGACGGCGGATGAACCGGCGCAGCCGCCGGGCGGCGAACCGGTCGAACGCCCGCTGTCCCTCGACCCTGCGGATCTCCCCGTCCACGCTGACCCGGGGGTCGTCGATCATCCCGTCGAGCAGCGCGACCCAGCGGTCCCAGCCCGGCGCCACGTACGTCGGGTCCTGGGCGAGGCCGTTCATGTACTTGCCGAAGTAGCCGGTGTCGTAGCCGGCCGCCTGCAGCCTCGTCGCCACCGTGTCGCGGTCGCGCCGCTGCGCCACGAACGGCTGGTGCGTCATGTTGGTGTCGCACCCGTGGTTGTGCGGGTAGAGGCTCGTCAACATCGACGCCCGCGCCGGCCCGCAGAGCGGCATCGCGCTGTAGCCCTGGCGGAAGTGCACGCCCTTCCCGACCAGGCGCCGCCACGTGCTGTCCATCGACCTGAGCGTCGAGCGCGGCTGGTCGTCCGTGATGATCCACAGGACGTTGTCGGGCACGGGGTCAGGTTACGTCGGCCCGGGGCCGACGGGTGCCCGCATCCGGGTGGGCTCGTCGGAGGGCAAGACCTTCGCCGCGCGTGTGGCCCGCGCTCAGGGGGGACATGCCGCAGCCGGCCCCACGTGTCGGACGCGGCGTACCGTGGACCTCGGATTCCTGGGGAGGGACAGTGCGTGGAGACCGGCGCCGCATCAGGCTCAGGCCGCATCCGTGGTTCGGCACCATCGCGGTCGTGGTCGCCGTGCTCGCGATGACCACGACCTTCTCCTGGCTGAGCCTCGAGGATCATCGGTCCCCGCGGCCGCGGGACAGCGAGACGGTGGCGATCGATCCCAGCACCTCTCCGCCCGCCTCGGTCGACAGGGAGTCACTGCAGGCCGCCATCGACACGGCCGTCGAGGAATGCCGAGGAGTCTGGGAAGCACAGGAGCAGCCGTTGCAGGCTGCGGCTGTCTCTCTCGCGCAGTGGCAGCTGCACGTCGACGCGATGAACCAGCTGGTGGCCGATGAGATCACCTTCGCCCAGGCGACGGCGTTCTGGGAGCAGACCCGAGTCCAGGCTGCCGACAACGTCACGGCGTTCACCGAGGCCGACAGCGGTTACGTCGCCAGCGACCCCTCCTGCCCGACGCCGGTCGTGCCCGACGGCATCGTCGTGGACACCGAGGCCCTCACTGCGTGCGAGGACGGCATCGAGGTGAGGGACCAGGCGCTGGACGCCGCACGGGTGTCGATCCGAACCTGGCACCACCACGTCATCGACATGGACCTGCTTCGCGCGGGCAAGCTGTCGCCCGAGCTCGCCCTCGAGCTGTGGCGGAGGTACTGGAGGCAGGGTGTCGAGGAGCTGGCCGCCTACCGCGAGCAGCTCGGGCGCGCCGAGCAGGAGTCCTGTGCCGGAGCGTGAGCCGCCGGGGCTCGCGGCTACTCGACCACCGACGCGGCCGCGGACCGGTCGGGCAGCTGCTGGAGTGCCCAGCCGTTGCCGTCGGGGTCGGCGAAGAACACGAACCGGCCCCACTGGAGCTCCTCCACCTCGCTGACCTCGACACCGCGCCCGACCAGCTCGGCGCGCACGGCGTCGGCGTCGGCGACCACCATCTGGAGGTTGTCGAGCGAGCCGGGCTCGAGGCGGGTGAGCCCCTTGCCGAACGCGATGGAGCACGCCGACCCCGGCGGCGTCATCTGCACGAACCGCACGTCGTCGCTGACGACGTGGTCGTGGTCGGCGGCGAAGCCGACCCTCCCGTAGAACTCCTTGGCCCGGTCGACGTCGGTGACGGGCACCATCACCAGCTCCAGCTTCATGTCCATGCTCCGAGGCTAGGGCCGACCCAGGCCGACCGCCGGCCGCTCTCGCGTCCGACTCGCGTCCGACTCGCGACCACCTGCGGGCAACGGGGGTGCGCGTGTGTTATCTCTAGTAACCCACTAGACAATAGCCCGATACGCAGCGCAGGAAGGCTCGCTCGATGGAGTTCCTCTGGTACATCCCCAACCAGGTCACCCCGGGTCACCGGCTCGACGACACCGTCGCGGAGCACAACAGCCTCGGCCGTCTCACGAGACTGGCGCGTCTCACCGAGGACCACGGTTGGGGCGGCGCGCTCATCGGCACCGGCTGGAAGCGGCCGGACACCTTCACCGTCGCCACCGCGCTGGTCGCGGCCACCACCACGTTCAACCCGCTAATCGCGATCCGCCCCGGCTACTGGACGCCCGCCCACTTCGCCTCGTCCGCGGCGACGCTCGACCAGCTCAGCGGCGGGCGGGTGAAGGTCAACATCGTCTCGGGGCCGGACCACCAGCCGGAGTACGGCGACGACGAGGGCGACCAGGCGCAGCGCTACGCCCGCACGCGCGAGTTCATGCGGCTCGTGCGGCGCTACTGGACCGAGGACGACATCACCGTAGAAGGCGAGCACTACACCGCCGAGGGCGCCACCCTCGAGCACAAGCCGGTCGTCCGCGAGGGCCGACCGCACCCGCAGCTCTACTTCGGCGGCGCCTCCGAGGCCGCCCAGCGCACCGCCGCCGCCGAGGCGGACGTCCAGCTCTTCTGGGGCGAGCCGCTCGACGGCGTCGCCGCCCGCATCGAGCACCTGCGCGCGCTCAGCGCCGAGCTCGCCCGGGACCTCCCGCCGCTCGAGTACGGCCTGCGCATCACCACGCTGGTGCGGAACACGACCGAGGAGGCGTGGGCCGACGCCGAGGCCAAGGTCGCCGCGATGGCCGCGGGCCAGGACGAGTCGGCCGCCGACCCGGGACGCCGCGTGGCCGTCGGGCAGCAGCGGCTGCTCGACCTGGCCGGACGCGGCGACGTCCTCGACGACTGCCTCTACACCGCGCCCGGCCGCGTGGGCGGCGGCGGCGCCGGCACGACGTGGCTCGTCGGCTCCGCGGACGACGTCGCCAAGGCGCTGCGCCGGTACGCCGACCTCGGCGTCACCCACTTCGTCCTCAGCGACACGCCGTACGAGCGTGAGATCGCCCGCGTCGGCGATGCCCTCCTGCCGCTCCTCCGCCCGGCCTGAGGAAGGCGCCGGGTGCAAGGGAGAACCGCGCGCGCAATGTGCAGTAAAACGACCAAACTTGTGTACTTTAGTTCCGACCCGAGAAGGAGAACACCCATGCCACGACGAGGGCCACACCGCCCCCTGATCCACACCGCCCTGCTGACGACCGTCGGCCTGCTCGCGCTGTCCGCCTGCGGCGGTGCCGAGGCCGGGCCGCGGCTCGAGCTGTCCGCCGCCCTGCCCGACGCCCCTGCCGAGGGCACCGTCCTCCGCGTGGGCGACCCGGCCACGCAGGTCGCCCTGGAGACCTCCGGCATGATCGACGAGCTCGACGTCGAGGTCGAGTGGGCCAACGTCACCGGCGGACCGAAGACGCTCGAGGCCTTCCGCGCCGACGCCATCGACATCGGCTCCGTGGCCGACATCCCGCCCCTCTTCGCGCACTGGACCGGCACGGACGTCCGCATCGTCGCCGCCCGGGAGACCGTGGACCCGATGGAGCACCCGACCTACGAGCTCGGTGTCGCGCCCGGCGTGGACGTGCGGAGCACCGAGGACCTGAAGGGCAAGACGATCGCCTACAGCCCCGGCCAGGCGCAGGGCGCGCTGGTGCTCAACGTGCTGCGCGAGGCCGGCCTCACCCAGGACGACGTCGAGTTCGTCGAGATGCAGAGCGTCGACGACGCGTTCTCGGTCGCGCTGGCCAGCAAGCAGGTCGACGTCGCCCCGCTGGGGCAGACGCTCGCCAAGACCTACCTCGCGAAGTACGAGCAGGACGGCGCCACCACCATCGACCCCGGTGTGCGCGACGACGCCTGGACGCTCTACACGCCGACCGCCGTCGTGCAGGACGCCGACAAGGCGGCCGCGATCAAGGAGTACGTCGCCATCTGGGCGAAGGCGCAGCAGTGGATCTCCGACAACCCCGACGAGTTCGCCGAGGCCTACTACGTCGACCACGAGGGCCTCTCGCCCGAGGACGCGCAGCACGTCGTCGAAGCCCTCGGCGAGTTCACGGTGCCGACGAGCTGGGACGAGTTCATCGCTCGCCACCAGGAGACGGTGGACACCCTGGTCGAGGCGCAGGACCAGGAGCCCCTGGACGTGGAGACGCTCTACGACCGCCGGTTCGAGAAGGCCATCGCGGCCGCGGTCGGCGGGTCGTGATGGCCACGCTCACCGCACCCTCGCGCCCAGTCGCGACCGCGCAGGACGTCCGTCCGGTCCGGCGGCGGCTCGGTCCCGGCGAGCCGATCCGCTTCGGCGGGCTCGTCGGCATCGTCGCCCTGCTCGCAGCGTGGGTCGTCGGCTCGGCCACCGGCCTGCTGGACCCCCGCACGCTGACGGAGCCCTGGACGGTCCTCGAGACGGCGGGCATGCTCGTGGAGAACGGGCGGCTGCAGGAGAGCCTGGTGACCTCGGGCGTCCGCGCGGCGCTCGGCCTCGGCCTCGGCGTGGCCGTCGGCACGGTCCTGGCGCTGGTCTCCGGACTGTCCCGGATCGGCGAGTCGTTCATCGACGGGCCGATCCAGGTCAAGCGCTCGATCCCGACGCTCGCCCTGATCCCGCTGCTCATCCTGTGGCTGGGGATCGGCGAGCCGATGAAGATCATCACCATCGCCCTGGCCGTCTTCGTGCCCGTCTACATCCACACCCACAACGGCCTGCGCACCATCGAGGGCCGTTACGCCGAGCTCGCCGAGACCCTCGGCGTGACCCGCGGCGAGTTCATCCGCCACGTGGTGCTGCCCGGCGCCATGCCGGGCTTCCTGCTCGGCATGCGCTTCGCGGTGACCTCGTCGCTGCTCGCACTCGTCGTCGTCGAGGTCATCAACGCCACGAGCGGGATCGGCCACATGATCACGCTCGCGTCCAACTACGGGCAGACCGACATCATCGTCGTCGGCCTGGTCGTCTACGCGCTGCTCGGCGTCACCGCCGACGCGGCGGTCCGGCTCATCGAGAGGAAGGCCCTGTCATGGCGTCGCACCCTGGCCAGCTGACCCCCGCGGTGCGGGTGAGGTCCCTGCACCGCAGCTTCAACGAGACGGGCGGTGTGCTCAACGGCCTCGACCTCGACATCGCGCCCGGCGAGTTCGTGGCCCTCCTCGGGCGCAGCGGATCGGGCAAGAGCACCCTGCTCCGCGCCCTCGCAGGTCTCGACCGCGGCGTCGCCGGCACCGGCGTCATCGACGTCCCCGAGAAGGTCTCGGTCGTCTTCCAGGACTCCCGGCTGCTGCCGTGGAAGCGCCTGCTCGACAACGTCGTGTTCGGGCTCCGCAGCCGCGACGCCGCCGAGCGCGGGTCGCAGGCGCTCGCGGAGGTCGGCCTCGGCGGCCGTGAGAAGGCCTGGCCCCACGAGCTGTCGGGCGGGGAGCAGCAACGTGCCTCGCTCGCGCGGTCCCTGGTCCGCGACCCCCAGCTGCTGCTGGCCGACGAGCCGTTCGGTGCCCTCGACGCGCTGACGCGCATCCGCATGCACACCCTGCTGCGCAAGCTCTGCGAGGTGCACCGGCCGGCCGTGCTGCTGGTGACCCACGACGTCGACGAGGCGATCGTCCTGGCCGACCGCGTCATCGTGCTCGACGGCGGCGTCGTGCGTCACGACGCACGCATCGACCTCGGCACCCGCCGCTCGCAGGCCGACCCGGCGTTCGCGCTGCTGCGCTCGCGGCTGCTCGCCGAGCTGGGCGTCGAGGACGACCACGACGCCGTGCCCGGACGCCACGCCGACCTCCCCGTGGAGAGGGCCGCCTCGTGACCGCTCAGCTGCACCTCAACCTGTTCATCTACCCCGACGGCCACCACGAGGCGGCCTGGCGGCGCCCGGAGTCGCAGCCCGAGCGGATCACCGACATCACCTACTACCAGGAGCTGGCCCAGCGTGCCGAGGCGGCGAAGCTCGACGCGGTCTTCTTCGCCGACGGCCCGGCGCTGGCCGACAACATCCGCTACGCCGCGCGCGGCGGGCTCGAGCCGATCACCAAGATGACCGCGATCGCCGCGGCCACGGAGCGGATCGGTGTGATCGGAACGTCGTCGACGACCTACAACGAGCCCTACAACCTGGCCCGGCAGTTCGCCTCGCTCGACCACCTCAGCAACGGGCGGGTCGGGTGGAACATCGTCACCACCTCCTCGGCCGCGGCGGCGCACAACTTCGGCCTCGACGCGCACCCCGCCCACGCCCAGCGCTACGAGCGCGCCGAGGAGTTCCTGGACGTCGTCACCAAGCTGTGGGACAGCTGGGAGGACGACGCGGTCCTCGCCGACCGCGCGAGCGGCATCTACGCCGACACCGACAAGATCCATCGCATCGACCACGTGGGACCGCACTTCTCGGTCGCCGGACCCCTCAACGCGCCGCGCTCGCCGCAGGGACGGCCGGTCTACGTGCAGGCGGGGTCGTCGGAGGACGGCAGGGCGTTCGCGGCCCGCTGGGCGGAGGCGATCTTCACCGCGCACCAGACCCTGGAGAACGCCCGGGAGTTCTACGCCGACATCAAGTCGCGGACCCGATCCCAGGGCCGTGACCCCCGCCAGCTCAAGGTGCTGCCCGGCATCAGCCCGTTCATCGCGTCGACGGCCGCCGAGGCCCGCGCGCTGGAGGAGGAGTTCAACGACCTCACCCAGCCGGCGTACTCCCTCAGGCAGCTGAGCAACCTCGTCGGCGTCGACCTGACGGCGTACGACCTCGACGGGCCGTTCCCGACCGAGGTCGTGGCGCCCGTGGGGGAGCGCGCCTTCCACAGCCGCTCGCAGCTGGTGCTCGACATCGTGGCCCGCGAGGACCCGACCATCCGGCAGCTGTGCCACCGCCTGGCCGGTGCGCGCGGTCACCGCGTGGTGGCGGGCACCCCGGTCGACGTCGCCGACACCATGCAGGAGTGGGCCGAGAACGGCGCCGCCGACGGGTTCAACGTGATGCCGCCGTGGCTCCCAGGTGGGATCGAGGTCTTCATCGAGGAGGTCGTGCCGATCCTGCGCCGCCGCGGCTTGTTCCGCAGCGAGTACACCGGACGCACGCTGCGCGACCACCTCGGCCTCGACCGCCCCGACAGCCAGTACGCCCCCCGACCCGCCTCGATCCAGAAGGAGACTGCATGAGCTACGAGTCCTACCGGCCGCTGGGCCGCACCGGCGTCCAGGTCAGCCCGCTGACCCTCGGCGCCATGATGTTCGGCGAGTGGGGCAACCCCGACCACGACGAGTCGATCGCCATCATCCACCGTGCCCTCGACGCCGGCATCAACGTCATCGACACCGCCGACGTCTACGCCCGCGGCGAGTCCGAGGAGATCGTCGGCAAGGCGCTCCGGGCGCGCAGCGGCAGTCGCGACGACGTCTTCCTGGCCACCAAGTTCCACGGCAGCATGCACGACGAGGACCCCAACCAGGCGGGCAGCTCGCGGCGGTGGATCATCCGCGAGGTCGAGCACTCGCTGCGCCGCCTGCAGACCGACCACATCGACCTCTACCAGGTCCACCGGCCCCGCCCCGAGGTCGACGTCGACGAGACGCTCGGCGCGCTGACCGACCTGGTCCGGCAGGGCAAGGTGCGCTACATCGGCACGTCCACGTTCCTGCCGTCGCAGGTGGTGGAGGCGCAGTGGGTCGCGGAGAAGCGGCAGCGGGAGCGTCCCGTCACCGAGCAGCCGCCGTACTCGATCCTCGCCCGCGAGGTCGAGCGCGACATCCTGCCGACCGCGCAGAAGTACGGCCTCGGGGTCCTGCCGTGGAGCCCGCTCGCCGGGGGGTGGCTGTCGGGCCGCTACCGCCGGGGCGAGGACCCGCAGGTGACCTCGAGCCGGCTGCGGCGCCAGCCCGCGCGGCACGACCCCGCGTCCCCGGAGAACAGGGTCAAGCTCGAGGCCGTGCACCAGCTGCAGGAGCTGGCCGACGACGCCGGTCTCTCCCTGATCCACCTCGCGCTGGGCTTCGTGCTCGCCCACCCGGCCGTCTCGTCGGCCATCATCGGCCCGCGCACGCTCGAGCAGCTCGAGTCGCAGCTCGGCGTGGAGAAGGTCGTCCTGCCGCCCGACGTGCTGGACCGCATCGACGAGATCGTCCCGCCCGGCACCACGCTCAACGAGGCCGACCGGGGTTACGCACCTCCGGCGCTCGTGGAGGCGGCGCTCCGGCGCCGCTGACGTCCGCCGCCTGGTCCCACGGGGGAGGATCAGGCGGCGGGCGCCGCCCGCACCGCGGCCAGCACGCCCAGGACGCCGATGGCGACCGACAGCGCGTAGACCGCCGGGAACGGGTCGTGACCCGCCCTCTCGGCGGTCGCGTAGGCGATGCCGCTGACCGACAGCGCGAGGGCGGCACCCAGCGAGTCGGCCACGGTCAGGGCGGAGGAGTTGAAGCCCCGGTCCTCGTCGGTCGTCGCTGCGAGCATCGCCACCCCGGTGCGCGGGTAGGCGAACCCCATGCCGACGCTGGCCAGGACGTACGCCGCGACCGGCACGGCCGCGGGCACGCCGGCGCCGCCGGAGCGCAACCACACCAGCACGGCGATCCCGGCGACGCCGACCAGCACCACCGTCGTGCCGAAGCGCAGCGCGGCGACGTCGGAGACCCGCTCGCCCAGGCGCGATGACGCCTGGCTGGACGTCGCCCACACGACCCCCACGCAGGTCAGCGCGATGCCGGCCTGGCCCGGGGTGAGGTCCCAGCGCTCCTGGAGGACGTAGACGATGTAGGCCTCGGCGCAGAAGAACGACGCGGCCAGCAGGCCGCGCGTGGCGATGACCGATGGCAGGCCCCGGCCGCCGGTGAGCGTGCCGACGGGCAGCAGCGGCCGGAGGCCGACGACGACGAGCACGAACGCCCCGGCCGCGGCCGCGAGCGTCGCGCCGGTGCCGGAGCCCAGCAGCTCGAGCGCCAGCACGGCGGCCGCGGCCAGCACCGCCCAGCCGAGCCGCGAGCGTGAGGCGGCGCCGGGCTGCTCGGGCACCGGCTGGGAGCGCGCGGTGCCGGTGACCAGCGCCGCCGCGACCGCCACCAGCACGACGATCCCCAGGAAGACCCAGCGCCAGCCGAGCGCGTGCGCGACGAACGCCGCCACGCCGGGTCCGAACAGCGCGGGCAGCACCCACGCGGCGGCGAACGACGCGAACACCGCGCCCTGCAGCCGTGCGGGGTAGACGAGCCCCACCAGCACGTAGGCCACCACGATCATGGCGCCGCTGCCGAGCCCCTGCACGATGCGCCCGAGGACGAACACCTCCATCCCCCACGCCGTGCCGCACACGGCGAGGCCGAAGGAGAAGGTGGCCAGCGACGCCAGCAGCGGCTGCAGCGGTCCGCGCCGGTCGGTCCACATGCCGGCTCCGACCATCCCCACCACGCCGCTGGCGAAGGGCGCTGCGAAGGCCAGCGCGTAGAGGTCGAAGCCGTCGAGGCTGCGGGCCACCGTCGGCATGACGGTGGTGACCGCCATGGACTCGAACGCCGCGAAGACGATGAGGGAGAACAGGCCGATGGTGGTCGTCGCGTAGGCCGGGGAGAGGAGGCCCCCGCGGGGGCGGCTCGTGCCCGACCCGGTGCCGGGGGTGGTGCTGCTGGTCACTGTCGAGACGGTATGACCTCGGCCGCACCCGGGGGCACCCGGGTGGTGCGCCGGAATAACCGGGCACGCCGGCACGCTGGGCCGACAGTGACTGCCCTCTCCGTGCTCGACCTCGTGCCCGTCCGCAGCGACCAGAACACCGGCGACGCCATCGCCGCCTCGCGCAGCCTGGCGCGGGTCGCCGACGAGCTGGGCTACCGCCGCTACTGGGTGGCCGAGCACCACAACATGCCGGCCGTCGCGGCGACGAACCCGCCGGTCCTCATCGCGATGCTCGCCGCCGCCACCGAGCGGATCCGGCTCGGCTCGGGCGGCGTGATGCTGCCCAACCACGCGCCGCTCGTCGTGGCGGAGCAATTCGCGCTGCTGGAGGCCGCCTTCCCCGGCCGCATCGACCTGGGCATCGGCCGCGCGCCCGGCACGGACCCGTTGACCAGGTACGTCCTGCGGGGCGGCAGCGCGGAGTCGGCCGACGAGGCCGTGAGCAAGTTCCCCGACTACGTGGAGGACATCCGCACCCTGATGACCTCCGACGGCGTCGAGCTCCAGGTCGGCCCGCGCCGCCAGCCCCTCCGGGCTACCCCCTCCGCCCGGTCCGTCGCGGACATCTGGCTGCTGGGATCGAGCGACTACTCCGCCCGCCTCGCCGCGGAGAAGGGGCTGCCCTACGTGTTCGCGCACCACTTCTCCGGCGAGGGGACCGCCGTCGCGCTGGACCTCTACCGGTCGTCGTACCAGCCCTCACCGGAGTACCCGGAGCCGCGCACGTTCCTCACCGTCAACGCCGTCGTGGCCGAGACCGAGGAGGAGGCGCGCCGCCAGGCGCTGCCGAACGTGCAGCAGATGCTCGCCCTGCGCACCGGTGGGCCGCTGCTGGCGCAGCGGCTCGTCGAGGAGGCGGAGGCCGTCGAGATGACGCCCGACCAGCGGGCGTTCGGGCAGGCCATGGCCAGCCGCTGGATCGTCGGCTCGCCCGACCAGGCGCGCGCCCGGCTCGAGGAGCTCGCGGCCGAGCACGGCGTCGACGAGGTGATGGTGCACCCCGTCGCCGGGGCGGCCACGGGGACCGACGTGCGCACCTCGCCGAACCGCGAGACGACGCTGCGGCTGCTGGCCGGCTGAGCCCTAGTGCCGCTCCTCCAGGCCGACCGCCTCGCGGAGCCTCGTGACGGCCTCGGTGAGCTCGGGGTCGTCGGCGGCACGTGACGCCATGAGCGCGGCGAGGGCCTCGGCCAGCACGTTGAGCTTCTCCTGCATGGCCTCGGTGCTGCGCCGCCCGGCGTTCTCGAGGAGCACCAGGAGCAGCAGCGAGAGGACCGCGCCGAAGGTGTGGATCGCCAGCTCCCACTTCGTGGTGCTGGTCCACAGCGGATAGCTGAGGGCCCAGATCGCGACGACGGCCACGCACACCGCGAAGAACGGTGCGCGGCTGATCAGCTTCGTCGACAGGTCGACGAACCGCTCGAACGGGTCGGGACCCGCCTTGTTCTCGCGGCTCTCCGCCGCGTCGGTGCGCTGCTCCATCCCCGGAACCTAGCGCCTGCTCAGCCGTCGCGCCCCAGGCCGGCGTCGCGCGCGCGGATGATCACGTCCGCCCGGTCGGTGGCCTGCAGCTTGGCCAGGATGCTGGTGATGTTGTTGCGGATCGTCTTGGGGGAGAGGAACAGCTGCTGGGCGATCTGGCCGTTGGTGCGCCCCGCGGCGATGAGGTCGAGCACCTCGGTCTCCCGCTCGGTGAGCTCGGGGAAGGGCCGCTCGGGTCGGGCGGCCGGGGCGAGCACCTCGGCGATGCGTGCGGCGAGGGAGGCGCCGAAGACGACCCCGCCGGCATGGACCGTCGACACCGCCCGGACGATCTCGTCCTGCTCGGCGCCCTTGCGGAGGTAGCCGCGGGCACCCGCCCGGAGCGCCGACAGCACCGTGCCGTCGTCCTCGCCCATCGTCAGCACCAGCACGCCGACCTCGGGCTGCGCGGCGACGACCGCGCGAGTGGCCTCGATGCCGTTCATCACGGGCATCTGCACGTCCATGACCACGACGTCGGGCCGGTGCTCCGCGGCCAGCGCGACCGCCTCCGCGCCGTCGGAGGCGCGAGCCACCACCGTGATCCCGGGCAGCGGGTCGAGCAGCGAGGCGAGGCCGTCGCGGAAGACGGGGTGGTCGTCGGCGATCAGCAGCCGGATCGGGTCGGACGCATCGGTCATCGCACGCTCCCCTCCTCGCGGGGCACCGCCGCGGTCTCGCTCACAGCGGTGCCGTAGGGCAGCACCGCGCGCACGGTCGTGCCGCCGCTCTCCGGGCAGGAGACCTCGCAGCGTCCGCCGAGCTCCTCGGCCCGCTCGCGCAGGGAGAGCAGTCCCACTCCCGCGGAGACGTCGGCGGCGATGCCGCGCCCGTCGTCGGCCACCACCACGGTGAGGGCGCCCGGCCCCGCCTCGAGGCACACGTCCGCGCGGCTCGCGCCGGCGTGGCGCACGACGTTGGTCAGCGCCTCGGCGACGATGCGGTACGCCGCCACCTCCACGGCGGCCGGGAGCCCGGAGACGCCCGAGGCGGTCACGGTGACGTCGAGCTCGGAGCGCACCCGCTCGGCCTGCTGGCGCACCGCCGCCTCCAGGCCGAGGTCGTCGAGGGCCGGCGGGCGCAGGTCGTGCACCAGGCGGCGCACGTCCTCGAGCGCGTCGCCGACCTCGGTGCGAGCCAGGCGCACCAGCTCACGAGCACGCACGGGATCGGCGTCGATCGCGTTGCCGGCCGCCTGCAACCTCAGGGCGACCCCGCCGAGAGCGGGGCCCAGCCCGTCGTGCAGGTCGCGGCGGATGCGGCGTCGGTCGTCCTCCCGACCGATGACCAGGCGTTCGCGGCTCTCCTGCAGCTCGGTCGCGAGCAGCCGCGCGCGGATCGCGACGGCCGCCTGGCGGACGAGGTCGACGAGCAGGCCCCGGTCGCGGTGGGACAGCATCGACCGGAAGCCGTCGACGGGGAGCACGAGCCGGCCGACCTGCTCGCCCTGGTAGGCGATGTCGATCTGGTGCACCTCGGTGGGCGCGGTGCCGTGGGCCGCGGACAGCAGGCCGCCGTCGGGGGTCAGCACCTCCACCCGCACGTGCCGCACCTTGAACGCGTCGGCCACCGCGCCCGCCAGCGCCGGCAGCTGCTCGTCGACGCTGTCGCTGGTCTCGAGGCGGGCGGCCAGCGCCGACACGGCGCCGTACCGGTCGCCCCGCCGACCCAGCAGCAGGCGCCGGACGAGACCTCCCAGCCAGGCGCGCAGGGGACCGTAGACCACGACGGCCAGCACGAGCACCACCACCGTCACGTCGCGCTCGTCGAGCCGCTCGCCCAGCACGGCCGTGCCGGCCGCGAGCACGAGCAGGTCGACGGCGACGACGACGGCCGCCACGACGGCGGTCGTGAGCGTCCAGGCGACGAGGGCGTCCACGTCGAGGGTGCGTGGGCGCACGAGACCGATCGCCACGGAGACCGAGAGGGCGGCGACGGCGAGGTCGAGCAGGACCGTCGTCACGAGGCCGCCCACCGACAGGGTCGAGGCGGCCACGACCATGAGCACGCACATGATGCCGGCCCAGAGCAGCCACCGCAGCTGCGTGCGCTCGTACGCCGACGCGCCGCGGTGACGCACCCACAGCAGGGCGACCGCCAGGACGACCGAGCCGAGCGTGAGCACCTGTCCCGCCCGCAGCATCGCCTCCGCGGCGGCGTCGGAGAAGGGGAACGGGACCAGCTCGGTCGAGCCGACCGGCTCGCCGGCGCCGAAGACGACGGCGTCGGGGGCGAGGAGCAGCGCGACCGGCAGCGCCACCGAGGCCGCGGCGGCGAGGACGGCCAGCGGTCGCCAGCGGCCCGGCAGCAGCCGACCGGTGGGGTAGAGCAGGAGCAGCCCGACCAGGCCGGAGAGCAGGAAGGCGCCGGACCGGGCCACGAACCAGAAGCCGAGGTCGGTGCCCGGGAGCCCACGGGCGAGGCTGAACGCGATCCAGCCGTAGAAGCTGCCGTCGAGGGACCACCAGCACGCCACCACGCCGAGCAGCCGGCCGACGGTGTCGCCGGGCCGGGCGAGCAGGACGACCACGGACGCGGCGGCGAGCATCAGGCCCGGGACGGCCGTGCTGGTGGCCGCCTCGGTCGAGGCCGCGGCGCGCTCGGCGTCGGTGGTGACGAGGTCGAGCCAGAGCGACGCGCCGACCGCGGCGAGCGACGTCACGGCGACCGCGAGGGGCTCGAGGAGTCTGCTCACGCGAGCAGTATCGCCGCGCCGGGGTCCCGTCGTCAGGGGACCGCGGTCCCGTCCGCGCGGGACACCCGGACGGGACGTGCCTCGGGACGGCTGTCCCTGTGGCTCGGGCCGCCAGGACGGCGAGGGTTCCGGTGTGCCGCACTCCGCGGCGTACCACCTCCGACACGACAGGAGTCACGACCGTGACGATCTCGCAATCCCCCGCTCCCGCTCGCTCCGACGTCGCCGCCGCGACCTCCCCCGGGTCGAGCCCGCGCCACCCCTACACCGTGCACGGCGCCGTGCTGACCGCCGGCGCCCTCGCCTGGGCCGGGGCCATGGCGTTCACCGGCATCGACCCGCAGACCCGCGCCACCGAGGTGGCGTTCTCCGTCTCCTCGGGCCTGTTCCAGGTCGGCCTGCTGTTCCTGCTCCGCACCCTGTGGCGCACGCAGGCCCTCGGCACGGGCCGCCTGGCCCGGGCCGTGCTGCGCATCGAGGCGGTCGCCGTGGCCCTGGCCATCGGCTCCACGGCCGGCGACGGGCTCGGCCTCACCGACATGGACCAGCTGGGGTGGATCCTCCTGGACATGTTCTGGCCGCTGTCGATGATGGGGATGTTCCTCATCGGCATCCGGATCGCGGTCGCCGGCCGCTGGAAGGGCGTCACCCGGTTCTGGCCGATGGTGGCGGAGAGCTGGGCCGTGGTCACCATCCCGGTGCTCGCCGTGTTCGGCGACACGGCCGCCCACGTCGTCGCCTGCGCCCACCTGGTCGTCGGCTACGCCGTCCTCGGCGTGCTGGTCAGCCGCAAGCAGGACTGAGCCTCGTGCCGCAGGCCCCGGGCCCCTCCGCGGAGGGGTCCGGGGCCTGCGTCGTCCGCCCGGTCGCCGCTGCGGTCCCTCGGTCGTCGCCGCGTCGGTCCACGGGAGGACGCGGGGTGGCGGTGCGTCCGGCCCGAGTAGGGTGCCGAGCATGACCAAGTGGGAATACCAGGTGGCGCCGATTCCGCTCCACAACGAAGCGCTCATGCTCAACAACTTCGGCCAGGACGGCTGGGAGCTGGTGGCCATCCACACCAACGCCCAGGGTGGCCTCGTGGCCTTCCTCAAGCGCCCGGGCCAGGCCTGACGTGGCGCCCTCCCCGTCCCCCGAGGCGCGGCTCGCCGAGCTGGGCATCACCGTCCCGGAGGTCGTCCCGCCGGTGGCGGCCTACCAGCCCACCGCCCGGAGCGGGAACCTCGTGTTCACTGCCGGGCAGCTGCCCGCCCGCGACGGCGAGATGATCGCGGTCGGCAAGGTCGGCGGTGAGGTCACCGAGGAGCAGGGCTACGAGTGCGCGCGGCAGTGCGCCCTCAACGCACTGGCTGCGGTGAAGGCCGAGGTGGGCTCGCTCGACGAGGTCAAGCGGGTGGTGAAGGTCGTCGTCTTCGTCGCCTCGACTCCCGACTTCACCGGCCAGCCGAAGGTCGCCAACGGCGCGTCCGAGCTGCTCGGCGAGGTGTTCGGCGACGCCGGCAAGCACGCCCGCTCGGCCGTCGGCGTACCCGTCCTGCCGCTGGACGTGCCCGTCGAGGTCGAGATCGTCGTCGAGGTCTGAGCGTGCAGCGTCTCCCGCTGCCCGAGGCGCTCGTCGCCCAGGCGCGGTCCTACGCCGAGGGCGGCGGGCGACCGGCCGAGCCGCGTGACGCGGCCACGGTGGTGCTGATGCGCCCCGGGGCCGCGGGGCCGGAGGTCTACCTGCTCCGGCGGCAGGCGTCGATGGCCTTCGCGGGCGGCATGTGCGTCTTCCCCGGCGGCGGGGTCGACCCCCGCGACTTCGACGCCGAGCTCGTCGACCGCAACCTCTGGGCCGGTCCGTCCCCGGCCGAGTGGGCCGCCCGGCTGGGGTGCGAGGAGCCGAAGGCCCGCGCGCTGGTGTGCGCGGCGGTGCGCGAGACGTTCGAGGAGTCCGGTGTCCTGCTCGCCGGAGCGGCCGCCGGCGAGGTCGTCGCCGACACCACGGGCGACGACTGGGAGGCCGACCGGGTCGCCCTGGAGTCGCGCGAGCTGTCCCTGACGGCGTTCCTCGAGCGGCGCTCGCTCGTGCTGCGCACCGACCTGCTCGGCGCCTGGTCGGGCTGGCTCACGCCGGTCTTCGAGCCGCGGCGCTACCGCACCTGGTTCTTCGTCGCCCGCCTCCCCGAGGGCCAGGTCACCCGCGACGTGTCGAGCGAGTCGTCGTCGGTGACGTGGGCCGGCGCCATGGAGGCCGTCGAGCAGGTCGAGCAGCAGCGGCTCTCCATGCTGCCGCCGACCTGGCTGACGTGCCTCGAGCTGGGCCAGTACGCCGACCCCGACGCGGTGCTCGAGGCCTCGCGGGGGCGGACGGTCGAGATGTACATGCCGGAGGTCGTCGCCGACGGCGAGGAGTTCGTCCTCTCCACGCCTCCGGCCTACGCCGCGCTGGCGGCGGCCCGGTGAGCCAACCGGCGCCCTGGGCCGGCGGGTCCTTCGGCGAGACGGGGACCTGTGTGCTCGCGCCCAACGCCGGCGTGATGACCCTCGACGGCACCAACACCTGGGTGCTGCGCGACCCCGGCTCCTCGCGCTCGGTCGTCGTCGACCCCGGGCCCTCGGTGCGCGCACACCTCGACGCCGTCGACGAGGCCGCCGGCGACGTCGCGGTGGTGCTGCTGACCCATCACCACGCCGACCACAGCGAGGCGGCCCGGGAGTACGCCGAGCGGCACGGCTGTGGCGTACGTGCCCTCGACCCGGCGTACCGGCTCGGCTCGGAGGGCCTCGGCGAGGGTGACGTGGTCGCGGTCGGCGACCTGGAGGTGCACGTCGTCGCGACGCCGGGCCACACCGCGGACTCGCTGTCCTTCGTCGTCCCCCGGGACCGTGCGGTGCTCACCGGCGACACCGTCCTCGGGCGGGGCACCACCGTCGTGGCGCACCCCGACGGCCAGCTCGGCGCCTACCTCGCCTCGCTGCAGCGGCTCCACGCCCTGTGCGGCGAGCAGGGCATCACCACCGTCTGGCCCGGCCACGGTCCGGTGATCGACGACGCGCTCGGCGCCCTCGACCTCTACCTCGCCCACCGCGAGCAGCGGCTGGAGCAGGTACGCGCGGCGCTGGCCACGCTGCCCCACCTCGACGACCCGGCGCGCGCGGTCGTGGAGATCGTGTACGCCGACGTCGACCCCGTGCTGTGGGGAGCCGCCGAGCTGTCGGTGCGCGCGCAGCTGGCGTACCTCGCCGGCTCCTGACCCTTGCGCGGGCCCGCGCGCAGTAGTGGCATGGGGTCATGAGCTCCGAGCACCAGCCCGTCGTCGTCCTGTCCCGTGCCCTCGACCAGGCCGGCGACGCGCTCGCCGCGATCCGCGCCGACGACCTCGACAAGCCGACGCCGTGCGAGGGCTGGACCGTGCGGGAGCTGGCCGACCACCTGGCCGCGGCGCCCGAGCACTTCCTGCAGATGGCGCGCGGGGAGGAGGTCGACTGGTCGGCGGGCACCGGTGTGGAGCCGGAGCGGCTGGCCGCTCACTTCGAGTCGCGGGCCGACGACCTGATCCACCACTGGCACGGCCAGCCCGACGACCAGGTCGCGACGGCCGACTGGCAGAGCGCCGAGCTCGCCGTCCACACCTGGGACCTCGTGCGGGCCCTCGGCCGGCCCGTGGCGCTGGACGAGGAGGTCGCCGAGCGCGGCCTCGCCTTCATGCAGCAGGGCCTGACGCCCGACAACCGCGGCGAGGCGTTCCGCGCCGAGGTCGCCGTCCCGGCCGGCGCGACGGCGTACGACCGGCTGGCGGCCTTCGCGGGCCGCGACCCGCGGGCCTGACGCGGCCGCAGGATCTTCCCCGCTGCATCGCTCCGCGCCCCCGGGTAGTCCACCGGGAAACGGCTGGCGATGACCGCGATCCGCAGCCACTGCCCGGTGGACTACCCCAGCGCTGGGGTCAGCGGGCCCGGCGGGAGAGCCTCTCGATGTCCATGATCACGACGGAGCGGGGCTCGAGGCGCAGCCAGCCGCGCGAGGCGAAGTCGGCGAGCGCCTTGTTGACGGTCTCGCGGGAGGCGCCGACCAGCTGGGCGAGCTCCTCCTGGGTGAGGTCGTGGTGGACGTGCACGCCGTCGTCGGCGGTGCGGCCGAACCGGTCGGCGAGGTCGAGCAGCGCCTTGGCGACGCGTCCGGGGACGTCGGAGAACACGAGGTCGGCGACGACGTCGTTGGACTTGCGCAGCCGGGACGCCAGCTGGGACAGCAGGCCGCGCGCGACCTGGGGGCGGCCCTCGAGCCAGCGGAGGAGGTCGTCGTGCGACAGCGAGGCGAACGACGCGTCGGTGACGGCGGTGACGGTCGCGGAGCGCGGGCCCGGGTCGAAGAGGGACAGCTCGCCGAACATCTGGCCCGGGCCCATGATCGCGAGGAGGTTCTCGCGGCCGTCGGAGGAGGAGCGGCCGAGCTTCACCTTGCCCTCGGTGACGATGTAGAGCTTGTCGCCGGAGTCGCCCTCGTGGAAGAGCACGTCGCCACGACGGAGCGTGGTCTCGGCCATCGAGCCGCCCAGGGCGGTCGCCGCCTCGTCGTCGAGCGAGCTGAACAGCGGTGCCTGCCGAAGCACGTCGTTGTCCACGTCAATCCTCCATGTGAGTGCGTCCCGTCGAGGTGGGGCCCGGGATCGACACGATCCTAGCCGTGGTGCGGCTCACAACGACCACTCCCCGCCGTGCCGACGCCGTTTGCGCCGGCTTCGGAGGTGTCGGTCCCGGACCGTAGGCTGGGCGGGTGCCCGCCTCCGCCAAGGTCGTCAAGGTCGAGATCCCGAAGCCCGACACCTCGCTCGTGCGTCGGGCACGCAAGATGGACCGGATCCTCGCCGAGACCTATCCCGACGCGGCGACCGAGCTCGACTTCACCAACGCGTTCGAGTGCCTGGTCGTCACCGTGATCTCCGCCCAGACCACCGACCGCAGGGTGAACGCCGCCAGCCCCGCGCTGTTCGCCGCCTACCCCACGCCCGAGGCGATGGCCGCTGCGCCGCGCGAGCACATGGAGCAGCTGCTCGGGCCGCTGGGATTCTTCCGGCAGAAGACCGACGCGCTGCTCAAGCTGAGCCAGGCGCTGGTCGACACCTTCGGCGGCGAGGTGCCGTCCCGGCTCGAAGACCTGGTCACGCTGCCGGGAGTGGGGCGCAAGACCGCCAACGTCGTGCGCGGCGAGGCGTTCGGCCTGCCGGGCATCACCGTCGACACCCACTTCGGGCGCCTGGCGCGCCGCTTCGGCTGGACCGAGGAGACCGACCCGGTCAAGGTCGAGCACGCCGTGGGCGCCCTGTTCCCCAAGCGTGACTGGACGCCCCTGTCCCAGCACCTGATCTGGCACGGCCGGCGCCGCTGCCACGCCAAGAAGCCGGCGTGCGGCGCCTGCCCGATCGCGAGGCTGTGCCCGTCCTTCGGCCTGGGCCCGACCGACCCGATCGAGGCGGAGAAGCTGGTCACCACCCAGGGCCCCGCATGAGGAAGGCCCCACCGGCCGCCGTCCTGGCCGTCGTCCTGGCGGTCGTGCTCGCCGCGCTCTCGGCCTGCACCACCGGGCCCCGTCCGGTCGACGTACGCCCGCCCGACGTCGAGGTCGACACCCCCGCGATGCGGAAGGTGAAGGCGCGCATCGGCATGGAGTCCTGCGAGCCCGGCACCGGGGCGCCGGTGGAGGGCGGCCTGCCCGAGATCACGCTGCCGTGCCTCGGCGGGGGGCCCGACGTGGAGCTCTCCTCCCTGCGCGGGCCGACGGTGATCAACCTCTGGCAGGCGCGGTGCGAGCCGTGCCGGCTGGAGATGCCCGCCCTGGAGGAGTTCCACCAGCGGCACGGCGACCGGGTGCGCATCCTCGGCGTCGACTTCAACGACGTCCATCCCGACGCCGCGCTGGCGCTCGCGGAGGAGACCGGTGCGACGTACCCCTCCATCGCCGACCCCGGCGGCGAGCTCATGGCCGAGGACGCCTTCGCGATCGGCCGACGCGGGCTGCCCGCCTTCGTCTTCGTCGACGCCGACGGCGTCGTCGTGGGGCACAGCTCGGGTGGCGTCGACTCGCTCGCGGAGGTCGAGGAGCTGGTCGCCGAGCACCTCGGGGTCGACCTGTGAGTCCCGCCCTCCCGGGCTGGCTGGCGCCGGTCGTGGAGGCGGCGTCCACCATCACCGTCCACGAGCTCACGCACTTCGTGCCGCCGGAGGGCACCGACCCCCGGCGCGGCGCGGTGCTCATGGTCTTCGCCGACCGCGACGCCGACCCGGCCTCGCCCGACGACCTCGCCCACCGCGGCGAGCTCCTGCTCACCGAGCGCAACCACCACATGCGGTCCCACCCGGGCCAGGTGTCCTTCCCGGGCGGCCGGCTCGACCCCGGCGAGACCCCGCGGGAGGCGGCGCTGCGCGAGGCCCACGAGGAGATCGGGCTCCAGCCGGCGGAGGTGCAGGTCTTCGGCGAGCTCCCCGAGCTGTGGCTGCCGCCCAGCAACTTCGCCGTGACGCCGGTCCTGGGCTACTGGCGCGACCGCGGCCAGGTGCGCATCGAGAGCCCCGACGAGGTCCACGAGATCCACCACGTGGCGATCGCCGACCTGCTCGACGCCGACAACCGCGTGAGCGTGCGGCACCCCAGCGGCTGGACGGGTCCGGGGTTCCTCATCGGCCCGGACCGCGACGTGGTCCTGTGGGGCTTCACCGCCGGGATCATCGCCCGGCTGTTCTCCTACCTCGGGTGGGACGGCGACTGGGACCGGGCGCGGGTGCGTGACCTGCCCGACCACATGCTGCAGGGTGTCCCCAGGAACACCGACCTTGCACCGAACACCAAGCTCGAGGAGTAGCGCATGAACGTCCTCGACTGGTGCCTCGTGGCGCTCGTGGGGATCTACGCCCTCTCGGGCTACTGGCAGGGGTTCATCACCGGCGCGTGCGCCACCGCCGGTCTCCTGCTCGGCGGCCTCGCCGGCATCTGGGCCGCCCCGCTCGCGCTCGGCGACGCCGCCCCGTCGCTGTGGGTGTCGCTGGGGGCGCTGTTCATCGTGATCATCTCCGCCTCGCTCGGGCAGGCCGTGCTCCAGTACGCCGGCGCCAAGGTGCGCGAGCGCATCACCTGGCAGCCGGTGCGCGCCGTGGACGCCGTCGGCGGGTCGGCCCTCAGCGCGGTCGCGGTGCTCCTCGTGGCGTGGGCGCTCGGCGTCGCGGTCTCCGGCACGCGCATCGGCGCCATCACGCCGCTGGTGCGCGACTCCACGATCCTCGCGAAGGTGGACCGGACGCTGCCGGCGGACTCCGGCACAGTGCTCCAGGCGTTCAACAACGTCGTCGGCACGACGTTCTTCCCCCGCTACCTCGAGCCGTTCGCGCCCGAGCGGATCGTCGCGGTCAAGCCCGGCGACCCGCGGATGCTCACCGACCCCGACGTGGTCGCCGCCGAGGCGAGCGTGCTCAAGGTGCGCGGCACCAACGGCTGCGGCAGCGGCGTCGAGGGCACCGGCTTCCTCTTCGCGCCGGGCCGGCTGATGACCAACGCGCACGTCGTCGCCGGTGTGACGCGCCCCGAGGTGGAGGTCGGTGGGTCGTCCGTCACGGCGTCGGTCGTGCTCTACGACCAGGACCTCGACATCGCGGTCCTGTCGCTGCCCGACACCGGCACCCCCCACCTCGTCCTCGACACCGAGGCGCAGCCGCGGGACCCCGTCGCCGTGCTGGGCTACCCCGAGGACGGCCCGTACGACGTCGAGTCCGGCCGCATCCGCTCCGAGCAGCGGCTGCGCTCACCCGACATCTACGGTGAGGGCACGGTCCTCCGCCAGGTGTTCTCGCTGCGCGCGCTGATCCGCCCGGGGAACTCCGGAGGCCCGATCGTCACGTCGGCCGGCGACGTCGCCGGCATGGTCTTCGCCGCCTCGGTCAGCGACCAGGACACCGGCTACGCGCTGACCGCCGACCAGGTCGCGGAGTCCGCGGCGGCCGGCGTCACCCGGCAGGCGCCGGTCGACACCGGCACCTGCGTGCGCTGAGCGTCGTACGACTGCCCGGGTGCGGGCTCAGCCCCTGCCCTTGAGCGCCTGCGGGATCTGCCTGCCCTGCTCGATCGCCCGCTCGGGCGCCTTGACCTTCTTCACCTGCTTGACCCCGATGAGGGCGAGCAGCCCGGCGAGCAGCAAGTAGACGGCGAAGACGATGAGGAACGCCCAGTGCAGGTCGAGGCCCTGCCCGTTCCAGTGGATGAGGTAGGCGATCGCCACCGACAGCATGATGACGGCGAGCAGGCCGAGGAACGCCGCTCCCGCGAACAGCCCCACTCCCACGCCGCCGTGCTTGACGCTGACCTTGAGCTCGCTCTTGGCGAGCTGGATCTCCTTGGAGATCAGGGTCGAGATGTCGCGCTGGGCGTCGATGACGAGCTTGCCGAGCGTCGGATCGGTGTCCCTGACGGGTTCGTTGGCCATGGGTGCGGTCCTTCGGTCGTGCGCCGGCGAGCTGTCGTTGCGACCCTACCAACGCCGACGGGGCGCCCAGCCGCCCGGCTAGAGTGGTGTCAGGTGCGCCGGGAAGTCTGGTCGGCCCGTGGCGTGGAGCCGCGGTGACAAGTGCCCCCGCCGACCCCGAAGGATGCGTAGCCGCATGGCCACACCTCGCAAGTCCCGCCCGAGCGCCCCCGACGACCTGTGGCAGTCCGGGCCCGTCTACAGCGCGAGCGGCAAGCCCCTGGCCCGCCTCGTCGCGCGACCGGTGCGCGAGTTCCTCCGCATCGAGGCCGCCGGCTCGATCCTGCTGCTCCTCGCGGCGGCCGCCGCCCTGGTGTGGGCCAACAGCCCGTGGGCGGCGTCGTACGACTCCCTCTGGCACACACATCTGGCCCTCGACGTGGGTCCGCTGCACCTCGACGAGTCGCTCCAGCACTGGGTCAACGACGCCCTGATGGTGATCTTCTTCTTCGTCGTCGGGCTCGAGATCAAGTACGAGCTGGTCAACGGCGACCTGCGCGACCCCAAGGCCGCGGCGCTGCCGATCGTCGCGGCGGTCGGCGGGATGCTCGTGCCGGCCGGGATCTACCTCGCGCTCAACCCGCCGGGCAGCGCGGGGAGTGCCGGGTGGGGGATCCCGATGGCCACCGACATCGCGTTCGCCGTCGGTGTGCTCGGCGTGCTGGGACGGCGGATCCCGTCGGCGGCGCGGCTGTTCCTGCTGACGCTGGCGATCGTCGACGACATCGGCGCGATCCTCGTGATCGCGGTCTTCTACACCAGCGACCTGTCCCTGGGCTGGCTCGCGGCCGCGCTCGCCCTGCTCGCCGTCATGGTGCTGGCGCGCCGGATGCGCATCTGGACGATCGTCGTGTACGTCGTCCTCGGTGTCGCCGTCTGGTTCGCGCTCCTCGAGTCGGGCGTGCACGCCACGCTCGCCGGGGTCGCGATCGGCCTGCTCGCCCCGGCCCGCCCGCTGCTCAACGAGGACGTCGCACGCGGCTACGCCATCGACGCCCTGCGCGACCACCACATCGACCCCGACGAGCTCGCCCGGCTGCGCTTCCTGCTCAAGGAGTCGGTGTCGGTCGTCGAGCGCCTGCAGGCCACGCTGCACCCGGTCTCGGCGTACGTCGTCCTGCCGGTGTTCGCGCTCGCCAACGCCGGGGTCGAGCTCGGCGCGATCGGCGAGGTGTTCACGGCGCCGGTCGGCCTGGGGATCGTGCTCGGGCTCGTGCTGGGCAAGCCCGTGGGCATCACGCTCGCCTCGTTCGTCGCCGTCCGCCTCGGCCTCGGCAGGCTGCCCGAGGGCACGACCTGGCCGATGGTGTTCGGGCTGGGCGCGGTCGGCGGCATCGGCTTCACCGTCTCGATCTTCGTCGCGGGGCTGTCGTTCCCCGGCTCCGACCTCCTGACCGAGGAGGCGAAGATCGCCATCCTGCTGGCCTCGCTCATCGCCGCCGTCGTGGGTGTCGCGCTGCTGCTGGCCTCCACCCGCGGCTCGGGGGCCGAGCGTCATGCGGAGCCGCACGCATAGGTGTGGGTCCGCATGACGCCGGGGGCTGCCGCGCGGGGGTCGGGCCGGACGTCATACGAACCCGCACGTACAGGTGTGGGTCCGCATGACGCCGGGGGCTGCCGAGCGCGGTCGGGGCCGGACGTCATACGAACCCGCACGTATAGGTGTGGGTCCGCATGACGCCGGGGGCTGCCGCGCGGGGGTCGGGGCCGGACGTCATACGAACCCGCACCGATAGGTACGAGTTCGTATGACGCAGCCGCCCGGGGCGGGCTCCCGGGGCGGGCAGGCGCGGGCCGCCGGGCCGGTCGAGGTCAGTCCTCCGCCGGCGCGGAGGTCTCCTTCGACTTGATCAGGTCCATGACGGTCGAGTCGGCGAGCGTCGTGACGTCGCCGACCTCGCGGTGCTCGGCGACGTCCTTGAGCAGGCGCCGCATGATCTTGCCCGAGCGGGTCTTGGGCAGCTCGGGAACCACCATGATCTGCCGCGGCTTGGCGATGGCGCCGATCTCCTTGGCGACGTGCTTGCGCAGCTCCTCGACGATGTCCTCCCCGCCGTCGCCGGCGGAGTCGCGCAGGATGACGAAGGCGCACACGGCCTGGCCGGTGGTGTCGTCGGCCGCTCCCACGACCGCGGCCTCGGCGACCTTGGGGTGCGAGACCAGGGCGGACTCGATCTCGGTGGTGGAGAGGCGGTGGCCCGACACGTTCATCACGTCGTCGACCCGCCCGAGCAGCCAGATGTCGCCGTCCTCGTCCAGCTTGGCCCCGTCGCCGGCGAAGTAGAGGCCCGGCCAGCGCGACCAGTAGGTGTCCTTGAAGCGCTGGTCGTCGCCCCAGAGCGTCCGCAGCATGGCCGGCCACGGCTCGCGGAGCACGAGGTAGCCGCCGTTGCCGTTGCCCACCGACCGGGCCTCGTCGTCGACCACGTCGGCGGAGATCCCGGGCAGCGCCTTCATCGCCGAGCCGGGCTTGCCGGCGGTGACGCCGGGCAGCGGGCTGATCATGATCTGGCCGGTCTCGGTCTGCCACCAGGTGTCGACGACGGGGCACCGGCCGCCGCCGATGACCTCGCGGTACCAGATGTACGCCTCGGGGTTGATCGGCTCGCCGACCGACCCGAGCAGCCGCAGCGACGACATGTCGTAGCCGTCGGGGATCTCGCGGCCCTGCTTCATGAAGGTCCGGATGGCCGTCGGCGCGGTGTAGAAGATCGTCACCTTGTAGTCCTGCACGATCTGCCACCAGCGGCCCTTCTCGGGCGTGCCCTCGTACATCACCTGCGTCGCGCCGTTGGCCAGCGGGCCGTAGACCATGTAGGAGTGGCCGGTCACCCAGCCGACGTCGGCGGTGCACCAGTAGACGTCGGTCTCCGGCTTGAGGTCGAAGACCGACCAGTGCGTGTACGACGTACCGGCGAGGTAGCCGCCGGTCGTGTGCAGGATGCCCTTGGGCTTGCCGGTCGTGCCCGAGGTGTACATGACGTACAGCGGGTGCTCGGAGTCGTGCATCTCCGGCTCGTGGTCGGTCGACGCGTTGTCGACGACGTCGTGCCACCACACGTCGCGGCCACCCTCTTCCCGGCCGTGCCAGTCGACGTCCTGGCCCGTACGCCGGACGACGAGGACGTTGCGCACCAGGTCGCCGGTCTTCTCGACCGCCTCGTCGACCGCCGGCTTCAGCGCGCTGGCGGCGCCACGGCGGTAGCCGCCGTCGGAGGTGATGACGACGTGGGCCTCGCAGTCGGTGATGCGGGAGGCCAGCGCGTCGGCGGAGAAGCCACCGAAGACGACGGTGTGCGGGGCGCCGAGCCGGGCGCACGCGAGCATCGCGACGACCACCTCGGGGATCATCGGCATGTAGATCGCGACCCGGTCGCCCTTCTGCACGCCCAGCTCGGTCAGCGCGTTGGCGGCCTTCGACACCTCGTCCTTGAGCTGGGCGTAGGTGATGTCGCGCGTGTCGGCGACCCCGTCGTGGATGGGCTCGCCGACCCAGTGCAGGGCGACCTTGTCCCCGCGGCCGGCCTCGACGTGGCGGTCCACGCAGTTGACCGCGGCGTTCAGGGTGCCGCCGACGAACCACTTGGCGAACGGCGGGTTGGACCAGTCGAGGACCTGGTCCCACTTCCGGCCCCAGTCGAGCCGCTCGGCGGCCTCGGCCCAGAAGGCCTCGCGGTCGGCGTCCGCACGGTCGTACGCCTCGGCCTTGACGTTGGCGTTCTCCGCGAGGTCCGCCGGCGGCTCGAAACGGCGGTCCTCGTGCATCAGGTTCGACAGGGTCTGCTCGGACAAGGCTCTCTCCTCGTGCGGGACGCGTGCGGGTGCGGGCAAGCTCTCGGGGATGGGGCGACCCCTCCGCCGAACCTACTCCGGCTCGGCGAAGGGGTCACGGGGCGATCAGTGCTGGACGGCCTGCTCGGCTCCGGCGCCGGTGAGGGCGCGGACCTCGAGCTCGGTGAAGCGGTCCTCGGCGGCCGGCTCCCGGGAGGTGACGGTGCCGATGTAGCCCAGCAGGAACCCGATCGGGATCGAGATGATGCCGGGGTTGTTGAGCGGGAAGACCGACCAGTCGGAGTCGGGGAACAGCGACGTGGGCAGCCCCGACATGACGGGCGAGAAGAACACCAGCCCGACGGCCGCGATCAGACCGCCGTAGATGCTCCAGGTCGCGCCGCGGGTGTTGAAGCGCCTCCAGAACATGTTGTAGATGATCGCCGGCAGGTTCGCCGACGCGGCGACGGCGAAGGCCAGCGCCACGAGGAACGCGATGTTCAGCCGCTGTGCCGGGATCGACAGGGCGATGGCGACCGCGCCGATGACGAAGGCGGCGATCCGGGCGACCTTGACCTCGTCCTTCTCGGTGACGCCCTGGTCCTTGCGGATCACGCCCTTGTAGAGGTCGTGCGCCACCGACGACGAGCTCGCCAGGGTCAGGCCGGCCACCACCGCGAGGATGGTCGCGAACGCCACCGCCGCGATGAGGGCGAGCAGCACCGCTCCGCCGGTCGAGTCGCCGCCTCCGCCGACCGCCTCGGCGAGGAGGGGCGAGGCGAGGTTCTGGTTGCCGCCCTCGAGCGGGTCGACCTGGCTCCGGTCGAGCAGCGCCGCGGCGCCGAAGCCGAGCACCAGCGTCATCAGGTAGAAGGCGCCGATGAGCCCGATCGCCCAGAGCACGGACTTCCGCGCGTCCTGGGCGGTCGGCACGGTGTAGAAGCGGATCAGGATGTGCGGCAGGCCCGCGGTGCCGAGCACGAGGGCCAGGCCGAGGGAGAGGAAGTCGATCTGCGACGTCAGCGTGGCGCCGTACTGCAGGCCGGGCTGCAGGAACGCCTCGCCCTTGCCCGAGTTGTCGGCCGCGGCGCCGAGCAGCTCGGAGAGGTTGAAGTTGAACTTCGCCAGCACCAGCAGCACGATCAGCGCGGAGCCGACCATCAGCAGGACGGCCTTGACGATCTGGACGTACGTCGTGCCCTTCATGCCGCCGACGACGACGTAAAAGATCATCAGCGCGCCGACGCCGATGATCGTGACGTTCTTGACCGCCTGGCTGTCGACGCCGAGGAGCAGCGCGACGAGCGAGCCCGCACCGACCATCTGGGCGAGCAGGTAGAAGATCGACACGACGACGGTGGAGATCGACGCGGCGGTGCGCACCGGGCGCTGCTGCATCCGGAAGGCGAGCTGGTCGGCCATCGTGTAGCGGCCGGCGTTGCGGAGCATCTCGGCGACGAGGAGCAGCGCGACGAGCCAGGCCACGAGGAAGCCGATGGAGTAGAGGAACCCGTCGTAGCCGTAGACGGCGATGGCGCCGGAGATGCCGAGGAACGACGCGGCGGACATGTAGTCGCCGCCGATGGCGAGACCGTTCTGGAAGCCGGAGAACGACCGGCCACCGGAGTAGAAGTCGGCGGCCGTCTTGGTCTGGCGGCTCGCCCAGAAGGTGATGCCCACCGTCGCGGCGACGACGAGCAGGAACAGGCTGGTGGTGAGGACCTGGGTGTCCATCAGGCGTCGCCTCCCTTGCGGTAGTCCGCGTCGAGCTGGCGAGCCAGCGGGTCGAGCTTCTTCTGCGAGTAGCGGGCGTACATGTAGGCGAGGCCGAAGGTGGTCACGAACTGCAGCAGGCCGAAGACCAGCGCGACGTTGATGTGACCCACGACCCGGGTCGACATGAAGTCGCCGGCCCAGTTGGAGAGGATGACGTACAGCAGGTACCAGACGAGGAAGGCGACGGTCGCCGGGAACACGAAGCCGCGGTAGCGGCGCCGCAGCTCGGCGAACTCGGGGGTCGCATGCAACCGGTCGTAGATGGGATCGTGGCGCGCGGCCTGGTCGGGCTCTGTCACGGATCGGTCCTTCCGAGCATGGGTGGCCACCGGGTGTGACCGCCGTCACGGTGGCACCGCCGGGGCCGCGGACGGGAGGGGCGCGCCCGCCCGGGTCGGCCGGTGGAGGCGGCTCGTCGCCCAGCGGTCGGTGTCGTACGACGAGCGGTCGCCGGTCTGGTCCTCCGGGTAACGCCTCCGTCCGTGCACTCCCGCCACCACCGGTGGGGGCGGGAGCGCACGGATGGTGGCGTTACCGGGCGCGCGGCTGCCGCGTCGTGGCCGCCGCCGCGCAGGCCGCCACCGGCCCTTGACCGCCCACGCACCGGGTCGAGGACGATGGCCGCATGAGCGATGTCCAGGAGTTCCGCATCACCCTCACCGTCGACGACTTCGACGCCGCCGTACGCCTCTACCGCGACGCGCTGGGCCTGCCCGAGGTGGCCGACTGGAGCAGCGAGCAGGGGCGCGTGCTGCTGCTCGACGCCGGCCGCGCGACCCTCGAGCTGTTCGATGCCGCCCAGGCCGCCATGGTCGACGACCTCGAGGTCGGGCGCCGGGTGTCGGGCACGGTGCGCTTCGCGCTCCAGGTGCCGGACGCCGACGCGGCGGCCGCGTCGCTCGTCGAGGCCGGGGCGACGTCGGTCGCGCCCGCCGTCGACACGCCGTGGGGCGACCGGAACGCGCGCGTCGCGGCGCCCGACGGCATGCAGCTCACGCTGTTCACGCCGGCCGAGGTGTCCTGACCGGCTGCCTCTGCCGACGCCGGCACCGAGAGTTCTCCGGCGTTCGCCCTGCCGCACGCGTCCGGTCACCCGGAGTTCGCCCGCGGGAGGTGGGCTCGCAGGCATGTCTCGGACGCTGCGCGCACTGCTCGCGCCCCTCCTCGCCGCCCCCCTGCTGACCCTCGCCCCGACGCCGACGACCGCCGCGCCGGCCGGGCCGCCGGAGCCGCGCGTGCGGCCCCTGCCGCAGGCCCACGCCCACAACGACTACGAGCACGACCGCCCGCTCCACGACGCGCTGTCGCACGGCTTCACCAGTGTCGAGGCGGACGTCTGGCTCGTCGACGGGGAGCTCCTGGTCAGCCACGACCGGCAGGACGTCGACGCGTCCCGCACCCTCGAGTCGCTCTACCTCGACCCGCTCGTCGAGCGCACCCGCCACGAGGGCGGCCGGGTCCACCGCGGCGACCGGGGCGTCTTCCAGCTGCTGATCGACGTCAAGAGCGAGGCCGGCCCGACGTACGCCGCCGTGCACGAGGCGCTCGCCGAGCACCGAGGCATCCTGACGACGTTCCGCGACGGGCGGGTGGAGCAGGGCGCGGTCACCGCGGTCATCAGCGGCAACCGTGACCTCGCCGCCATGCAGGCGCAGCGAGTGCGCTACGCCGGGTACGACGGACGCCTGGGCGACCTCGGCTCGGGGGTGCCGGCCAGCGACCTGCCGCTGCTCAGCGACAACTGGACCAAGCACTTCAGTTGGCTCGGCGTGGGTCCCATGCCCGAGGCCGAGCGCGCGAGGCTGCACGACCTGGTGGACCGTGCCCACGCAGCCGGGTACCGCGTGCGGTTCTGGGCGACCCCCGATGCCGCCGGACCGGCGCGCGACGCGCTGTGGGACGAGCTGCTCGACGCCGGGGTCGACCACCTCAACACCGACGACCTGGCCGGCCTCGAAGCCTTCCTCCGGGCTCGCCCGACGGCGCCGTCGCGGCCCGGGCGCGGTGCGCCGTACGCCATGCTCCAGATGAACCTGTGCCTGTCCGGCCTCGCCGGCTGCTTCGGCCGCACCGCCTATCCCGCGGTCGTCGACGAGGCGGTCGCGACCATCGAGGGCCAGGACGCGGAGGCCGTGTCGCTCAACGAGGCCTGCAGCGGCGACGCCGCGGAGATCGCGCGCCGCACCGGCTACCACCTCCGCTTAGCGCCGGTGATCTACCGCGGCGCCGAGCTGCCGTGCGTGAGGCCCGAGGGCCGCGGCGTGTTCGGCAACGCCGTGCTCACCAAGGAGCGGATCGTGAGCTCGCAGGACCGGGCCTTCGCCGTGCAGTCCGGGGTCGAGGAGCGCCGCTGGATCTGCGCGACCACCGCGCGCGGCGTCACCGCGTGCTCGGCCCACCTCAGCACGCGGGGCACCGCCGACGCGCAGGCGGCCAACGACGCCCAGTGCGCCGAGCTGGCCACCGTCCTGTCGTCGTACGCCGACACGGCGGTGGTGCTCGGCGGTGACGTCAACCGGCAGGCGTCCTGCGCGCCGGCCGGCTGGTGGACGCTCACCGACGCGGCAGCGGCGCAGGCGCCCGGCATCCAGCACGTCTACGGCAACGACCGGTTCCGCGGCCCGGCGGGCACCGTCGTACCAGCCATCCACACCGACCACGACTTCCTGCTCGCGGACTCCCGGCTGGTGCGACCGGGCCGCTGATCGCGTCCGACTTCTCGGGGTCTGTGTGAACTTCCGGAGGCATGCACGCCCCCGGAAGTTCGCAATCCCCCGCTTAGGCGGGGGAATTAAACCCCCGCCCCCCCACCTGGGGCAGGCTCGACCCGTGACCGAGCACACCCGCCGCGCGAGCGCACGCACGCTGGCGTCGGCGTGGGTCCTGCTGGTCCTGGCCGTGCTCGCCGTCGGGTGGGTGGTCACCGGCCCGCTGGAGCCGCGCGTGGACCCGTGGGACGACGGCGTCGCCCGCGACATCGCGGCCGGACGCACCCCCGGGCTGGACAGGGCGGCGGCCGCCGGCAGCGCGATCGCCGACACGGTCGTCGGCGTCGCGCTCGCGCTCGTCGTCGCCGCGCTCGGAGCGCGGTGGCGGCGCTCGTGGCAGCCGGTGGTCTACTTCACCGTCCTGGTCGGCGGCAGCCTGCTGCTCTACGTCGTGGTGACGCACCTCGTCCCGCGCGACCGCCCACCGGTGCGGATCCTCGACCCGGGCCTGGTGCCCGACCACAGCTTCCCGTCGGGGCACGTGGCGACCGCGATCGTGGTCTACGGCGGCATCGCGCTGTGGCTCGCACGAGTGGCGCCGCGGTGGCGCCGGTGGTCGTGGCTGCTGTTCCTGGCGCCGCTGGTCGTGCTGCCCGCCCGCCTCTACCAGGGCGCGCACCACGTCACGGACGTGCTGGCCAGCGTGGTGTTCGCGACGGCCTGGCTGCTCGTGGTCGCCCGGGTGCTGCTGCCGCGCACCGCCCGTCGCCAGCGCTAGGACGGGCTGTCAGGGTGGGGGCATGACCTCCCGCATCGTCGTCGTGACCGGAGCCAACGGACTCGTGGGCAGCCACGTCGTGTCCGCCCTCAGCGAGCGGGGAGCCACGGTCCGTGCCGTCGTACGCCGCCTCGGGACCGCCCCGGTGCTGCCGGGCGTCGAGGAGCACGTCGGCGACTTCGCGGACCCGGCCTTCGCGGCACAGGTGGTGGCGGGCGCGGACACCCTCGTCACCACCGTGCACCCGCTCGGGAGCGGGCGCGACGACCAGCGCCGGGTCGGCCTGGACGGCACGCTGACGATCGCCGAGGCGGCCGTCGACGCCGGCGTGCCGCTCCTCGTGCACGTGTCGACCGCCGGGGTATACGACCGCAGCCCCGGCGTCGGCGACGTCGACGAGTCCGGGACCCTCGTGGGCGACGACTCCTCGGCCTACAACGTCATCAAGCGTGACCTCGACGCGGCGCTGGAGCGGCTCGAGGGCACGACGCGCGTGCTTCTGCGGCCCCCTGCGATCCTCGGAGCGGGGGAGACCTCGGTCTGGAACACCGTCCGGCCCGCGCAGGTCCGCGACGACACGACCCAGCGGCACGCCAACCCCGACCAGAGCTTCGCCTGGGTGCACGTCGACGACCTCGCCCACCTCGCGGCCGACGTCGCCACCGGCGCGATCGCGACGGCCGACGACGCGGGCTCCGGCCCCGTGGCGGCCGGGTGCACGGCCGTCAACGTGGCCGCCGGGCCGGCCACCCAGCGCGACTACCTCGGCTCCGTCACCGAGGCGCTCGGCATCGAGCCGGTCTGGGAGGACGGGCCGGCGTGGACCGGCCGGATCGTCGCCGACCGGGCACGGGCCTGGGGCTGGACGCCGCAGGTCGACCTCCCGCAGGCGCTCGAGGAGCTGCGGGCCGGGTTGCGCCCCTGACCGGCGCGGGGCCGGGGCGCGGCCGGCGCGGGGCCGGCGCGGGGGTTCACACCGCGAGGGCCACGAGCGCCACCGCCGGCAGCACCGACGACGCCACCGTGCCGCGCACGCTCCCGCCCCGCGGCCGCCAGTAGCCCAGCAGGTCGGCGACGCCCATGGCGAGCGACGCCAGCAGCATGTAGGCCAGCGACACCACGACCACGACCGTGCCGGTCTGCTCGTCGCCGCGGTGCACCATCCAGAGCCCGGTGAGCGCCCCCACCCCGGCCAGCGCGTTGCGGGCCCCGATGCAGAACGACCACAGGTGCACGTTCGCGATGCCGTGCGGCTCGATGCCGAGGAACCGCTGCACCCAGGGCCGGTCCACGAGGAAGGCCTCGAGCGGGAAGACCGCGATCAGCACGACGGCCGACACGACCGTGCAGACCTGCGCGAGCGCGTCCACCTCAGGTCACCGGCCGAGCCTCGACGAGGGACACCGTCGAGACGGTGGGGACCACGCGCGTCAACCGGAAGCCGGCACGCTCGAGGAGGGCGGCGTACTCCTGCTCGGTGCGTTCGCGTCCGCCGACGAAGAGCAGCATGTCGAGGTCGAGGGACGTCGCGAAGTGAGGACCGCCGTCCGGCGGCACGACGCTCTCCATCAGCACGAGGGTGGCTCCGGGCGGCGTGTGCGCCCGGAGGGTGGTGAGGACGGCGACCGCCTGCTCGTCGTCGAGGTCGTGGACCACGCGTCGCAGGACGTAGAGGTCGCCGTCGTCGGGCGCGGTGTCGAAGAACGACCCGCCCACGAGGCGGCACCGTCCGAGGACCCCGGCCTCGCGCAGGTGCCGCTCCGCGTGGGGGAGGAGCGCCGGTCGCTCGAGCAGGACACCCCTGGCCGCCGGGGCCACGCCGAGCACGGACGCCAGCAGCTGCCCGTGCCCGCCGCCCACGTCGACGACGACGCCGTACGGCGTGAAGTCGTACGCCGCCGCGACCGTCGGCCAGTCGAGCGCGGTCAGGCGCGTCATCGCGTCGTCGAAGACGGCGGCGTAGTCGGGCTCGCGGTCGAGCAGCTCCCACATCGACACCCCGTGGACCGCCTCCGCGCGCGGAGTGCCCGTGACCACCGCCTCGGGCAGCTGGCCCCACACCGCCTGGTAGCGCGGGTCCCCGATCATCAGCACCACCGGGCGCATGGACCCGGGGTGCTGCGACACGAGCGCGCGGCCGAGGGCGGTGAGGGCGAAGCGGTCGCCGGACCGGGTGAGCAGCCCGTGCCCGGCGCACGCACGCAGCAGCCGGTAGGTCGCGTCGGGGTCGGTGCCCGCCTCGGCGGCCACCTCCGCGGCGGTGCGGGGGCCGCTCGCGAGGGCGTCGGCAGCGCCCACCCGCGTCAGGGCGTACGTCGCGTGGGTGGCCATGAAGGACGACATCACCTCCAGTACGCCGACCTCGGGCGGCACCATCCGCCGGGTCAGCCCTTGGAGCGCGGTGCGGACACGGGTCGCCGCGCGGGCGAGGGGCACCGGAGGAGGCTTCGTCATGCGCACTCCTATGATCGTCAGGAATGCTGACCATAATGGTCAGCGAGGCTGACCAATGTCAAGGGGAGCGATGGACCTCGCCACGCTGATGTTCGTCTCGTACCGGGCCATGGACGAGCGAGTCATCGCGGCGATGCGCGGGGCGGGCTACGACGTCACGGTCGCCCAGTCGCGCATCGCCCAGCGGATCGCCGACGACGGCTCGCGGCTGACCGAGCTCGCCGACCGGGCGCAGGTGACCAAGCAGACCGCCAGCCTGCTCGTAGCCGCCCTCGAGCGTCAGGGACTCGTCGAGCGGGTGCCCGATCCGGCGGACGGCCGGGCCCGGCTGATCCGGCTCTCCGGCCGCGGCCGGGAGGCGGCGCGGCACGCCGCCGAGGTCGTGCAGGGCGTCGAGCGGGAGTGGGTCGAGCACCTCGGGCCCGAGCTCGCGGGGCACCTGCGCACCGCGCTCGTCCGGCTGCGCGAGGTCACCGACCCCTTCGCGTGACGTAGCCCCTGCGGCGGTTACTCGTTGGTACGTGTGACCCCCGTCATAGGAGACCGTCCATGCACCGACTCGTCGCGTCCGCCGTCGCCACCGTCCTCGCCGCCGCCTCGACGCCGTTCCTCGGCCCGCCGGCCTCGGCGGCCGAGGTCACCACGACCAACGGCTGCGTCCAGAGCATCGCGGACCCCGGCACGAGCGCGCCGGTCGACATCTGCTGGACGATGTTCCGCCCCGCCGGCGCCACCGAGGACCGCCCGGTGCCGCTCGTGATGCACAGCCACGGCTGGGGTGGGAGCCGGACGACGGATCCCGCCGCCTTCGCCTACCTCACCGACGCCGGGTTCGGCGTGCTGAGCTTCGACCAGCGCGGGTTCGGGGAGAGCGGCGGGCACGCCCACATCGAGGACCCGGACGTCGAGGGCCAGGACGTGCAGCGGCTCGTCGACCTCGTCGCCGCCCAGGACTGGGTGCGCAAGCAGCGGCCGGGCGACCCCGTGCTGGGCGCGATCGGCGGATCGTACGGCGGCGGCTACCAGTTCGCCGGAGCGCTGAGCGAGGTCCGCGACCGCGGCGCGACCCGCTTCGACGCGCTGGTCCCCGAGATCACGTGGTTCAGCCTGACCGAGAGCCTCTTCCCGCAGGGCGTGCCGCGGACCGAGTGGGCCACCGCGCTGGTGGCGGCCGCGCTGCCCACCGACGCCCTCCCGCCCATCGTGCTGCAGGGATTCGTCGAGGCGGCGGCGACGGGCAACGTCCCGCCGTACCTCCACGAGTTCCTCGACCAGAACGGTCCCGAGTGGCACGTGCGCCAGGGGCGGCGACTCGACGTGCCGGTGCTCTTCGGCCAGGGCGCGACCGACAACCTCTTCCCGCTCGACCAGGGGCTGGACAACTTCTCCCGGCTGCTCACCGACCGGGCGCGGGCGCGGAGCATCTTCGTCGGCTACAACGGCGGCCACACGCTGCCGTCCGTGCTCCCGGCCGGCACCAACGCCGACGTCCCCGTCGCCGGCGGGACCGACGCCTGCTCGCCGGTGCTCGGCAGCGAGTCCTTCGCCGACCTCGGCCTGCGCTTCCTCCAGCAGCGCCTCCAGGGGACGAAGAGCGGCCTCACCGGCTTCGGCCGCTACCACCTCGCCACCGCCGGCGGTCGCTGCGTCAGCGTCGCGTCGGTCGCGCCCAACACGTCGGTCGAGCTCGGCGAGGTGGTCAGCACCGTCGGCGTGGGCGTCCCGGTCGCCTACCCGATCGCGCACGGACCGCTCACCGTCGCCGGGTCGCCCAGCCTCGACGCGCGGCTCACCACCATCGGCCTGGACAACCGCGCCTTCCTCGCCCTGTCGGTCGGCACCAGCCCGCTGGACGCCAGGGTCGTGCAGAACAACATGCTGCCGATCCGGGAGAACGGCATCGCGATCGGCAAGCCGCGCACCGGCGTCGAGCTGCCGTCGGTCGCCGTCGACGTGCCGGCCGGCCAGACGCTGTTCCTCACCGTGTCGCCGGTGTCGGACATGTCGGTGGGCTTCGGCAGCCGGGTCGTCGGGGCGATGCGGATGCGCGACGTGGTGGTGCACCTCCCCGTGGCCGGTCGGTGACGGCTCAGAAGTCTGCGGTCCCGCGGAGCGCCCTCGGCCTGCCGTCGGGGTCGTACGCCAGCCGGTAGGCCGGTCGCGCCCAGAGCGCCGTGCCGCGCGGCAGCCGCGGCGGCTCGTGGAGCGAGACACGGCTGCCCGGGGCACCGACGCGCGACGTCCAGAGGGCCATCGCGTCGTCGAGGTCGGCGAGCCGGTCGTCGTCGTCCGGCAGCCCCAGGTGCTCGGCCCACAGGGACGTGCGCAGGCGCCGCGGCAGCTCGTCGTCGGGATCGACGACCGCGCACGTGAGCTCGGAGTCGTGCGTCCACGAGCGGAGGTTGAGGTTGTCGGACCCGATGGTCATCCACTGGTCGTCGACGATGCAGACCTTGGCGTGGACGTAGATCGGCGTGCCCGCGGCGTTCTCCAGGTCGAACATCGCGAACCGTTCGCCACCGGCCTCGCGTAGCCGGTCCCACGCGATCCGCTGGCCGTACTTCATCGGCGGGCCCCCGACCCTGCTGTCCTCCTCCGGGTGGCGCGGCACGACGGCGATGACCTGCAGGGTGGGCTCACGGCGCAGGGCGTCGGCGAGGGTGGTGGCGACGACGTCGGACCAGAAGTACTGGTCCTCGACGTAGACCAGCCTCCTCGCCCTGCTGAAGGCCCGGGTGTAGGCGCGGGCGATCGACCGCTCGCCCTCCGGCGCGAACGGGTAGCGGGGCCGCTTCGCCGGGTAGGTCCGCAGGATCTGCACCCGGTGCCGCCCGGCCTCGGGCGGCGGGTCCCACCGCTCGGGCAGCCGCTCGGGGTGCCGCGGCATCCGCGCGACCCGGTGGGCGAGGGCGCGGTAGGGGTTGCGGTGGTCGAGGGGGGTGTCGTCGTCCCAGCGCTCGGTGAAGGTGTCGAGCACGTGGGCGACCGCCGGTCCGCGGATCTCGGCCATCGCGTCGTGCCACGGCGGAGAGTCGCCGTACCTGTCGTCGAGCGGCGGCGCCTGCGGGTCGCCGGCGTGCCGCGCGTCGTCCCGGCGGCCGTGGCAGAGGTCGATGCCGCCGACGAAGGCGACGTCCTCCTCCGGCCGGCCCTTGCGGCGTACGACGAGCAGCTTCTGGTGGTGCGACCCGCCGCGGCGCACCCGCTCGTCGAGCAACGCCTCGCCGCCGCACTGGTTGAGGACCCGGCCGAGGTGGCCGTTCTCCTCGCCGTTGAGGCGGCCCGGGTGGGAGCGCCACATGAGCGCCCGCACCTCGACGCCGCGCCCCGCCGCGGCCTCGAACAGCTCGGCGACGGTCGGCCCGTGCTCGGTCAGCAGCTCGTCGGAGTCGCCGCGCCAGTCGGTGAAGAAGATCCGGTCGCCCGCCTCCGTCGCCTCGACGAGCTCGACGACCCGCGCGAAGTAGTCGGCGCCGTGGACCCGCGGGACGACCAGGTTGCCGGACGTCCAGGGACGCTCCGACTCCGGCAGGAACCAGTCGCTCACGCGCCCACGCTCGCACCCGCCGTGGCTGCGTGTCGACGGTGTGCCACCCTCAGGGAGTGGCAGCTCCCGCTCGCGCCCTGACCGTCGACACGCTCGGTGCGTGGCTCGTCAAGGCCAGCGGCGCCGCGCCCTCGACCCGGTCGCACGTGCTGGGCGGTTTCGCGCAGGCGGACACCTGGTGCGTGCGCCCGACGTACCGCACCGACCTCGTCGCGGCCGGCCAGCGGGTGCTGCTGTGGGTCAGCGGCAGCGAGGCGGACCTGCCCGCCGGGATCCACGCGCACGGTCGGACGACCGGCCCCGCGCGCGAGGGCGTGATGCCGGTCGAGCTGACCCCGCTCGGCGTCCCGGTGCTGCGCACCGAGCTGGTGGGCCATCCGCGGCTGGGGGCGATGGAGGTGCTCCGGATGCCGGCCGGCAGCAACCCGTCGTACGTCACGCCCGAGCAGCTCGACCTGCTGGCGGCGATGTGCCCGGAGCTCGCCGCGCCCCTGCGATAGCGGCGCCGGGCCGAGCACCGTGCAGGCGGCTCGCGGCTGCGGTGGTCGGGTCGAGCGTGGCGGGTCGGGCTCGGCGCCCGAACTGCCTGCGTGGTGCACGGGCAGGTCAGCGCTGGAGCTGGACCGCCTCGGGCGTGTGCAGCCGCACCATGAACCGGCCGGCGTGCGCCGGCACCGAGGCCCGGGTCAGCCGCGAGACGACCACCATCGCGAGGAAGGACGCCGGCACCGACCAGGCCGCCGGCTGCCCGAGCAGCGCCGGACCCCAGCCCGACGACGGGGAGGCGGCCAACGTCCAGGCGACCGCGGCGCCCGACCCGAGCCCGCCGACCAGCAGCCCCGCCACCGCACCGGCAGGCGTCAGGCCGCGCCACCAGATCCCGAGCATCAGCAGGGGGGCGAACGTCGATGCGGTCACCGCGAAGGCCAGGCCGACGGTCCGGGCCACCGCCACGTCCTGGGCGGGCAGCGACATCAGCAGCGGTACGACGACCGCGACCGCCGCGGCCACCCGGAACGCCGCGACCCCGCCGAGGCGGACCGACCCCCACCGCCGGCCGGTCACGTCCTGCGACAGCACGCCCGCGACCGCGATCGTGAGCCCCGAGCTCGTCGAGAGGAAGGCCGCGAACGCCCCGGCCGTGACGAGGCCGGTCAGCACGGCGCCCGCGACGCCGCCCACCATCAGCGACGGCAGCGCGAGCACCAGCACGTCGGAGCCGTCCTCGACGAGCGACGGCGCGTAGATGCGCCCCAGCGCGGCGTACACCGGCGGCAGGACGTAGAACACGCCCAGCAGGCCGAGCACCGCCAGCGTCGTGCGCCGCGCCGCCCGGCCGTCGGGGTTGGTGTAGAACCGCACGACCACGTGCGGCAGGCCCATCGTGCCGAGGAACGTCGCGACGATGAGGGAGTACGTCGTGTAGAGCCCGATGCCGCCACCCGGGGCGGCGAGGGGGACCGACCAGGAGTGCGGCGCGGCGGCGGCGGGGTCGGCCGCGCCGTCGGCCAGCCAGACGGCGACCAGCACGAAGACCGGCACCAGCAGGGCGGTGAGCTTGAGCCAGTACTGGAAGGCCTGCACGAAGGTGATCGACCGCATCCCGCCGGGGCTCACCGACGCCAGCACGACGACGGCCACCACCAGCGAGCCCGCCCACGGCGGTGCGCCGATCGTCGCTCGCAGCGTGACGCCGGCGCCCTGGAACTGCGGCAGCAGGTAGAGCCAGCCGATGCCCACGACCAGCACCGAGCAGAGCCGGCGCACGCCGCTCGACCCGAGCCGCGCCTCGGCGAAGTCCGGCAGCGTGTAGGCGCCCGAGCGTCGCAGCGGAGCGGCGACGAGCACCATCAGGACGAGGTAGCCCGCGGTCCAGCCGACCGGGTACCACAGCATCTCGGCGCCGAACGTCAGCAGCAGTCCCGCGACGCCGAGGAACGACGCCGCCGAGAGGTACTCCCCGCCGATCGCGCTCGCGTTGAGCCGCGGCCGCACCGTCCGCGAGGCGACGAAGAAGTCGCTGGTGGTGCGCGAGATCCGCAGGCCCCAGGTGCCGATCGCGAGGGTGGCGATCGAGACGAGGACGACGGCGACGACGCCCGGGACGACGTCGGTGCTCATCGGGCGCTCACCGGTCCTCCTCGGGCAGCACCGACCCGACCAGGTCGGCGAAGTCGCGCTCGTTGTGCTCGGCCCGCCGGATGTAGGCCCAGCCCAGCACGACCAGCCACGGGTAGGTCAGCACCCCGAGCAGCAGCCACGCGACCGGCACGGGCCCGACCCTCACGTCCCCGAGCCCGGGGAACAGGTGGAACAGCAGCGGCAGCAGTCCGACGGTCAGCGCCAGCGCCGCGAGCACGCGCAGCGCGAGGACGAGCTGCTCGCGCAGGAGCGAGCGCATGAACACCTCGCCCAGCGCGGTCTCCGCGTCGATCTCCCGCGTGCGGGCCGCGCGTACGACGTGCGCACGCCGCCGCGGTGGACCGGTGACCCGGACCCGGGACGGCGGGTCGCTCATGGCCGCGTCCTCACGACTGGCGCCGGGTGAGGACCGAGCGGAGCTCGCGGGTGTGGCGGCGGCTGACCGGCAGCTCGGTGCCCCCGATGACCACGCTCACCCGACCGCCCTCGCTGCGCACCTCCTCAACATGGGGGAGCGCGACGAGCACCGAGCGGTGGATCCGCACGAAGCCGGCCGCGGCCCACTGCTCGGCCAGCGAGGAGAGGGGGGTGCGGACCAGGTGCGAGCCGTCCGCGGTGTGCAGCCGCGCGTAGTCGCCCTGCGCCTCCACGTGGGTGATCTCGGAGCGGTTGACGAAGCGGGTGACCCCGCCGCGCTCGACGGGGATCTGCACGTCGCCCGACGGCGCCGGTCCGCCGGCCTCGACCACGCGGCGCACGGCCTCGGCGAGGCGCTCCTCGCGCACCGGCTTCAGGACGTAGTCGACCGCGCGGAGCTCGAAGGCGGCGACCGCGTGCTCCTCGTGGGCCGTCACGAAGACGACCGGGGGCGGCTGCTTGAAGCGGGACAGGACCTGCGCGAGGTCGAGCCCGGTGAGGCCCGGCATCTGGATGTCGAGGAACACCGCGTCGACCTCCTCCGCCTGCAGCACGCGCAGCGCATCGGTCGCGGAGTCGCTGCCGGTCACCTCGCCGATGCGCGGGTCCCGGCCGAGGAGGAAGGTCAGCTCGTCGAGGGCGGGGCGCTCGTCGTCGATGGCGAGCACCCTCAGCCGGGCCGTCGACTGCGTCATACCTGCACTCCGGGGGCGAACTTCGGCACCCGGACGATGACCTTCGTGCCGGCCCCGGGTGCGGTCTCGACCACCAGACCGTAGTCGTCCCCGTACGCGTTGCGCAGCCGGGCGTCCACGTTGCCCAGTCCGACGGAGTCCATCGAGGCGTCACCGGCGAGCGCGCGGCGTACGCGCTCGGGGTCCTCCCCGGTGCCGTCGTCCTCGACCTCCAGCACGCACTCCTGGTCGAGGTCGCGGGCGGTGATCGAGAGGCGGCCGACGCCGTCCGCCTTGTCCGCGCTGGCCTCCAGCCCGTGGCGCACGGCGTTCTCCACGAGGGGCTGGATGCACAGGAACGGCACGGCGACCGGCAGCACCTCCGGGGCCACCTGGAGCGTCACCTGCAGCCGGTCGCCGAAGCGCGCCTGCTCGAGGAGGAGGTAGCGCTCGACGGAGCGGAGCTCCTCGGCGAGCGTCGTGTAGTCGCCGTGCCGGCGGAAGGAGTAGCGGGTGAAGTCGGCGAACTCGAGCAGCAGCTCGCGGGCCCGGTCGGGGTCGGTGCGCACGAAGCTGGCGATCGCACCGAGGGAGTTGTAGATGAAGTGGGGGCTGATCTGCGCACGGAGGGCCCGCACCTCGGCCTCCATGAGCCGGGTCCGGGACGCGTCGAGCTCGGCGAGCTCGAGCTGGCCGCTGACCCACGAGGCGACCTCGTCGGCCGCGCGCACCAGGCCACCGGTGGTGTGCGGGGCGCCCACGACCAGGGCGCCGACGAGCGTCTCCTCGACGACCAGCGGGCTGACGATCGCCTGCCGCACCTGGCAGCCGCCGTCGTCGCAGACCAGCGTGCGCTCGTCGACGATCATGGTGCGGCCGGTCTCCGCGACCTGGCCGACGGTGGCCGCGAGCTGCGAGCGGTGGTGGCCGCCCAGGCCGTCCCACGCGAGCAGCCCCCTCGCGTCGCCGAGCCCGGCGGCCGGCGTGCCGAGGAGGGCCCGGAGGTGGCCCACGGACCGCTCCGCGCTCGACGACGTCAACCCCTCCCGCAGCGCCGGGCTCGCCAGCGAGGCGTTGTGCAGGGCGCGGAAGGGGGCGCGGTCGGCCTCGCCGCCCAGCGACGTGCGCCGCCACCTCCACATGGCGCGACCCTAGCCCTACCCCCCGGGCAGGTGTCAGCGCTCGCACCGCTTCTCGCGCTCGGCGACGCAGCGGTCGCGGCCGCGGCTGCCATCGGCCCGGTCGCGCCCGGGGCCGCCGACCAGCACGTCGGCCGCCATGTGTCCGTCGAGCCGGTCGGGCCCGCCGTTCCCGCGCACGTCGTCGCGACCCTCGCCGCCGTCGATGGCGTCGCCGGCTGCGTTGCCGCGGATGCGGTCGTCCCCGCCGCGCCCGGCGATCGTGTCCTGCCCCCCGCCGCCGAGCAGCCGGTCCGCTCCCTGTCCGCCCTGCAGCACGTCGGCGCCGGAGCCGCCCGTCATCCTCGTCCTCGTGGCGCACTCGTAGGTGTAGTTCTCGAAGTAGCTGTCGAAGACGTTGAGCAGGCGGTCGCGCCCGTCGTTGCCGCGGAGGGTGCCCGTGCACCCGGCGAACGACAGGTTGTTGCCCCGGGCGTCGCCGACCATGGTGACGTCCGGAGCCAGGAGGAACGCGTCCTGGATGCCGGCGGCGGTCACCGAGGTGCCACCGACCACGAGCTCCTGCTCGCCGAGGTCGAGCGCCATGGTGCCGCTCCGGCTGGCGGCGACGAGCACATTGCGGCCCTCACCGCCGTCGAGGCGGCTGCCGGCGGCGATGGTCGCCGGCTCGACGACGATCTCGTCCTGGCCCGCAGCGGTGCTGATGTCGAGCAGTGGCGCGCCGGCGGTCGGGTGCACCCTGACCAGGTCGTTGCCGGGCGTGCCGCGGTAGGTCAACCGGCCCGGCCCCGTGGTGATGACGGCGCTCTCGAGGGAGGCGAAGGTCGCCGTTCCGGCGGGCGTGGTGAAGGTGCCCGCGGCCATGTCGATCGCCAGGTCGGGTGCGTCGTTCGCCAGGCGCAGCACGTCGGTGCCGGCGCCGCCGCTGACGGAGGCCTGCTGTCCGAGCTCGGGGGACGGGAGGTTGACGGAGTCGTCACCGGGTCCGGTGTCCACGACGTCGCGGTTGACGGCGCCGCCCGAGCCGCTGATGACGCTGTCCCCACCGTCACCCGTGGTGATGGTGTCGGTGTCCGTGTCGGTACGCGGCTCCGTGCGCACGCCGCCGTGGACCGTGTCGCGGGCCGGCCCACCCGCGAAGGTGTCCGCGCCGGCGCCGAGGACGGTGGTGAGCAGGTGGCTCGCGGCGACAGCGGTGGCGTCCACCAGGTCGTCGCCGCTGCCGGCGTCGACGACGAGGACGTTCGAGCTGGTCACCGTGCCTGCGACACAGACCAGGTCGTCACCGCCGCGGGCGTCGACGACAACGGCCGTGCCGGTCACGATCACGTCGCGTCCCTCGGTGCCGGTCACGCTGGCGCCGGTGCCCACGATGGTCGCCGCCTCGCCCCGGCAGGTCCCGCCGGCGGCGGTGGCCGACGCGTTTGGTGCGAGCAGGGCCAGGCCGAGCAGGCCGGCAGCGGTCAGTGTCGTCGTACGACGCATGGGTCCCCCTGGGACGGATCAGCGGAAGTCGATGAGCAACATGTCGGTGTCGGTGCCGTCGCTCACGACCGGACCCTGCTGTGACGGCTCGTCCCCGCCGGAAGTTGTGGGCTCGTCGCGATCGACCACGACGGCGCGGTAGCAGCGCGCCACGTAGGGGATCCGCATGCCGTCCATGCCGCGGCCGTAGTCGTCGTAGAACGCCAGCAGCCGGCCGAGCCTCTCCTCGCGCTCGTCGGCGGCCATGGTCGCGAAGCTGGAGCGCGAGCGGGCCAGGTCGAGGATCGTCTCGCGGTTGACCTCCTGCCAGTGCTTGAAGCTCGCCTCCTCGACGAAGCCGAAGAGCTCGCTGTGCACCAGGTGCTCCGCCGACGACGTGTCGAGGTCCTCACGCCCGAGGATGTCGCCCATCCGCCGCACCCACGGGATCCGCTCGTCGCGGCTGTTCCACACGAGCGCGAGGTGACCGCCCGGCTTGAGGATCCGCGCGATCTCGGTCAGCGCCGCCTCGTGGTCGAACCAGTGGAACGCCTGCGCGACGACCACCACGTCGACCGAGCGGTCGTTGGCCGGGACGTCCTCCGCGGTGGCCACCTTCGCGCTCACCTCCGGCACCCGCTCCCGCAGGACCTCGAGCATCGCCTCGTCGGGCTCGGTCGCGAAGACCGCGTGGCCCTGGTCGACGAGCGCGCGGGTCAGCTTCCCGGTGCCGGCGCCGAGCTCGAGGACGACCTTCGCCCCGCCGCCCGCCAGCCACGCGACCGCCTCCGCGGGGTACGTCGGCCGGCCGCGGTCGTACGCCTCCGCGACCGAGCCGAAGGACCGCGCGCGGTCGGCAGGGGCGGTGGGCTCGGGTTGCTCGTCGCTCATCCCGGTCAGGCTACAAGCGGACCGCCCCGCGGTGGGGAGGCACTGCCCGGCGACGCCGCACCCGCGACTACCGTCCTGCCCATGACCGACCCGCTGGCCTGGCTCACCGACCTCGAAGGGGTCCGCTCGGCCTACGCCGGCACCCGCGACGGGATCGACGTGATGCTCCGCGACCGTGGACTGCGGCGCACGACGCCGGAGCTGACCGCCGAGTCGCTGCTGCGTGGCGCCCACGCGAGCGCCGTGCTGGAGGGGTCCTCCTCGACGGTGGACCAGGTGCGGGCCGGGGAGGGCGACGCGGTGGCAGCCGACGCGGTGCGCCTCTCCGCCTCGATGCTCGCGCTGGCCCCGCTGCTCAAGACCGCGCCGCTGCAGGCGATCGCCCGGCTCCACACGGTCGTGGCGGCCTCGGCCCTCCCGGCCGAGCAGCTCGGCCGCCCGCGCGACGCCGCCTCGGCCGACCGGCTGCGGGGCGTCGCCGAGCTGCTGCTGTCCGGCACGTCGGCCCCCGCGCTGCTCGTGGCCGCCGTCGCGCACGCCGACGTCGCGACCGCCGCGCCGTTCGCCTCGCACAACGGGATCGTGGCCCGGGCGCTCGAGCGGCTCGTGCTGGTCTCCCGGGGGGTCGACGCGAAGTCGCTCGTCGTGCCCGAGGCCGGGCACCTCGCCCACCGCGCGGCGTACGAGTCGAACCTGCGCGCCTACAGCGAGGGCGGTCCCCGCGGGGTGCACGCATGGGCGCTCTACGGGGCGGAGGCGTTCGCCGCCGGAGCCGAGGCCTCGCCGCTGGTCACGGGCTGAGCGGTCCGCGCATGCGAGCGGCACCCGCTCGCGTGGATCGGGTGCCGCCGCTGACACGTGACGCCAGGGTTACCAAGCGTGCTCTGCTCAATCGCTGCCTCGGGCTGATCCCGACCGGCCAGCACCCCATCGGATGGGTGGATCGCCGCGTGGGTACCCGGGTCACGTGCTGCTTGTGGAGTTGACACTCCAGTTGTAGCCCCGTCGGGCGGCACCTTCAAGCCTTGACTTTGCCGGCCGTCGGTGGGTGTCGCTCAGGCGCCGGGGCGCTTGCGGCGGTTGGCCCACAGGACGCCGCCGGCGGCGACGGCCCCGCCGACCGCGAGCGCGGCGAGCGTCGGCCGAGCGGGCGGCACCGGGATCCGGCGACGCAGCGCGACGGGGCGCACGAAGCTGAGGATGGGCCACTCGTTCGCGGTCGCCAGGCGCCGCAGCTCCTTGTCGGGGTTCACCGCGAAGGGGTGCCCCACCACCTCCAGCATGGACGAGTCGGTGACCGAGTCGCTGTAGGCGTAGCACTCCGCGAGGTCGTAGCCGACCGCCTCGGCGAGGCCCTCGATCGCCCGCGCCTTCTCCTCGGCGTAGGCGTAGTAGTCGATGTTGCCCGTGTACTTGCCGTCGGCGATCTCCATGCGGGTGGCGATGACCCGGTCCGCCCCGAGCATCTCGCCGATCGGCTCGACGACCTCGGCGCCCGACGCCGACACGATGACGATGTCGCGGTCGGCGAGCCGGTGCTCCTCGATGAGGCTGACGGCCTCGTCGTAGACGAGCGGCTCGACGATGTGGTCGAGCGTCTCGTGCACGATCTCGCGGACGGTCGCCACGTCCCAGCCGGCGCACAGCTGGGACATGAACTTGCGCATCTTGTCCATCTGGTCGTGGTCGGCCCCGCCGGTGAAGAACACGAACTGGGCGTAGGCCGAGCGCAGCATCGCCCGCCGGGAGATGAGCCCGCCCGCCTGGAACTCGCGGCTGAAGGCCAGCGTGCTCGACTTGGCGATGATCGTCTTGTCGAGGTCGAAGAATGCCGCGGTCGGGCGGGTCATGCCGCCATCGTAGGTGTCGCCCGACAACGGTCGCCGCCCTTCTGGGGCTGTTCGCGGTGTTTCCGGCTCCGCGCCGGAGTGCGGCGTCCTCGTGTCGGTCGCGAGCGGCTCGTGTGCGGGCGTGCGTGGGCCCGGAGGTGTCCACAGGGCGGTGTTCCGCGGCCTCGTCCACAGGGTCCGCCGACGCGGGCTGTCCGGCGTCGGGCCCGGCGCGGAGGCTCGTCGCCATGCCCGTCCTCCTGGTCACCCGGTCCCCGTCCGTCCACGAAGCAGTCGTCCCCCTCTGTGCGGCGGCGGGCGTCGGGGCCGAGGTGTGCGGCGACGCCGCGCTCGCCCTGGCGTCGTGGCGCGACGCCGAGCTGGTGCTGGTGGGCGCCGACCTCGGCGATGCCGTCGCTGCGCTGTCACCGCCTCGCCGCAGCGACGTCCACGTCGTCGGCTGCTCGCCGGGCCCGAGCGCCTTCCGGTACGCCGTCGAGCTGGGTGCGGCGTCGGTGGTCGACCTGCCGGGGGCGTCCGGCTGGCTCTCCGACGCCCTCGCCGACGTCGGCGAGCGCGCCTCGCCGGGGCGTCTCGTCGGCGTCGTGGGCGGCACCGGCGGCGCCGGTGCCACCACGCTGGCCTGCGCGCTCGCGCAGTGGCACGCGACCCGCGCTCCCACGCTGCTGGTCGACACCGACCCGCTCGGCCCCGGGCTCGACCGGCTGCTCGCGATGGAGGACGTCGCCGGTGTCCGGTGGGAGGCGTTGGCCGAGACCGATGGGCGGCTCGGGGCGCGGGCGTTGCGCGAGGGCGTGCCGCGGGCGGGCCGGCTGGGGCTGCTCACGTGGGCGCAGCTGCGGCGGCGGCTCGACGTGCCGACCGTGCGCCGGGTCCTGCCGGCGGCGGTGCGCGGCCACGACCTGGTCGTGCTCGACCTCGCCCGGCAGGGCGGTGCGGCCCTCGCCGAGCTGGCCGACCGGTGCGACGACCTGCTGGTCGTGGCGCCCGCGTCGGTGCCGGGGCTGGCGGCGACCGCGCGCCTGGTCGCCGACGTCGGCCGCGACGGCCGCACCGGCCTCGTGCTCCGCCCCGGCTCCCTGGGCGACGCCGACGCCGAGCGCGTCACCGGGCTGCCCGTGGTCGCCGTCGTCGGCGATCAGCGCGGTGTCGCATCGTCGCTCGACCGGGGCCTCGGCCCGCTCTCCGCCCGCGGTCCCCTCGCGCGTGCGGCTCGCGCCCTCCTCCCGGACGCGGCATGAGCACGCCTGCAGGGCCGCCCGTGCCCACCGCGGTCCTCGACGACGTACGACGGCGGCTCGCCGGTGCGACCGGCGAGCTCACGCCGCACCGGGTGGCGGAGGCCCTGCGGGCGTCGGGCTCGCCGGTCGGGGACGCCACCGTGCTCGCGGTCCACGACCTGCTGCGGCGTGACGTGCTGGGCGCAGGGCCGCTGGAGGACCTGTTGCGCCTCCCCGGCGTCACCGACGTGCTGGTCAACGCGCCCGGCGAGGTCTGGATCGACCGGGGATCCGGTCTCGAACGGACGGCGGTGTCGTTCCCGGACGACGCCTCCGTCCGGCGGCTCGCGCAGCGCCTCGCGGCATCGGCCGGGCGGCGGCTCGACGACGCCACCCCGCACGCCGACGTGCGCCTGCCCGACGGCACCCGCTTCCACGCCGTGCTCTCGCCGGTCGCCCGGTCCGGCACGGTGCTGTCCCTGCGCGTCCCGCGCGGTCGGGTGTGGACCCTGCCGGAGCTCGTCACGGCCGGGGCCGTGCCGCCCGACGGCGCCTTCCTGCTCGAGGAGGTCGTCGACTCCCGCTGCGCCTTCCTCGTCACCGGAGGCACCGGCACCGGCAAGACGTCCGTCCTGTCGGCGCTGCTGTCGCTGGTCGACCCCGGGGAGCGCCTCGTGGTCGTGGAGGACGCGAGCGAGCTGCGACCCGAGCATCCACACGTGGTCGCCCTCGAGGGGCGGCCGGCCAACATCGAGGGCGCCGGGGAGGTCTCCCTGCAGACGCTGGTGCGGCAGGCGCTGCGGATGCGCCCCGACCGCCTCGTGGTCGGCGAGGTGCGGGGCGCCGAGGTCGTCGACCTGCTCGCCGCGCTCAACACGGGCCACGGCGGTGGCTGCGGCACCCTGCACGCCAACTCCGCCGCCGACGTCCCGGCGCGCATCGAGGCGCTGTCCCTGGCCGCCGGGCTGCCGAGGGCGGCTGCGCACAGCCAGCTGGCGTCGGCGCTCGACGTGGTGATCCACCTCGGCCGGGGGCGCGACGGGCGCCGCCGCGTGCTGGAGCTCGGCGTCCCCGAGCGCGCCGAGTCGGGGCTCGTGGTCCTGAGGACCGCCGCGACGTTCGCCGACGACCGGGTCGCCCGCGGTCCCGCGGCCGCGGCGCTCGCCGCTCGGTTGCGGGCGGTGGCGTCGTGAGCGGCTGGCTCGCGGCGGTCGCCCTCGGCGCGGCGGTCGCGCTGCTGCTGCCCGATGCTCCGCGCGCCCGCCGCCGTGAGCCCCGGGCGCGCCCGCCTCGGCCGTCGCCGCCGCTGCTGCTCGCGCGCCGCCGGCGCATCGCCGCGGACCAGGCCGCGGTGCTCGAGGTCTGCGACCTGCTGTCCGCCGACCTCGCGGCCGGCAGGCCACCGGCCGCCGCCCTGGCAGCCGCGAGCGGTCGGTGGCCGCCGCTGGAGCAGGTCGTCGAGGCCGAGAGGCTCGGCGCCGACGTCCCCGAGGCGATGCGGCTCCTCGCCGACCGCCGCCCCGGAGCCGCCGACCTGCGGTGGCTCGCGGGCGCCTGGCACGTGGCACACGAGTCCGGGCACGGTCTGGCGGCCGCGCTGGACCGCACCGCGGATGGACTGCGGGCGAGGCGTCGCACCCGTCGGCTCGTCGACTCCGAGCTGGCCTCTGCTCGGGCCACCGCGCGCCTGGTCGCGTGCCTGCCGCTCGCCGTGCTGGTCATGGGGTCCGGTGCCGGCTCCGACCCGTGGTCCTTCCTCCTCGGCACGCCGGCCGGGTGGGCCTGCCTCGCGGCGGGCGTCACGATGATCGCCGTCGGACTGTGGTGGATCGAGCTCCTGGCCGACAGGGCGACGGCGCCGTGACCGGGCCGAGCGTGGTCTGCGCAGCACTGGCGGTCGCCGTGTGGGTGCCGCCGGTGCCCCGTGCGGGGCGCGCACGCCCCAGGTCCGCTCCGGACAGACGGCCGGTGGCCGTGGCCGGCGTGGGGATCGGAGCCTGGTTGCTCGTCGGCGGCGTGCCGGGAGTCGTCGCGGCCCTCGTCGCCGCGGCCGCAGCCCGGCACCTGCTGTCCTCCGCGGAGACGACGTCGAGGCGCCGCGACCGCGAGGAGGTGGAGAGGACCCTTCCCCACGTGGTCGACCTGTTCGCCGCGACGCTGCGCTCGGGCGCCGAACCCGTGGCGGGGCTCGCGAAGGTGTGCGCTGCCCTCCCGGGGCCGGCAGCGGAGCGTCTGCGTCCGGTCGTCGAACGCTCGCGGTGGGGCGCCGGCGGGATCGAGGCATGGGCGGCGGTGGCCGACGACGAGGCGCTCGCGCCGCTGTCCCGCGCCATGGTGCGCTCGCAGGCGTCGGGCGCCTCGGTCGTCCGCACCGTCGAACGCCTCGCCGAGGAGCTCCGGCGCGAGTCGCTGGCCCACGCCGAGGACGCCGCCCGTCGCGTCGGCGTGGCCGCGGCGATCCCCCTGGGGGTGTGCCTGCTGCCCGCCTTCATGCTCCTCGGAGTGGTGCCGACGGTGGCGTCGCTCTTCCGCAGCATCGCGCCCTGACGACGGGCGACTGCGACGGTCCGCGCTGCGCTCAGTCGCGTCGGTGACGCATCCGGCGCTCCAGCGGGGCGTCGTCGGGCCATCCGTCGGGCACGCCGAGGTCCACGAAGCCCACCCGCGCGTAGGAGCGGATCGCCGCCGCGTTGTCGTCGCGCACCATCAGGAACGTCGGCCGCTCCCGGTCCCGCGCCCAGCCGACCACCCGGTCGATCAGGCGTCCCGCCAGGCCCGACCCACGGTGAGCGGGCGCGACCCACACGGAGATCAGCTCGACTCCGTCGTCCGCGTCCACCCCGGAGGCCACGCCCACCGGGCCCGTCGCCGAACGCGCCACCACCGTGAACGGGACCTCGGTCAGCCGCTGCCGCCAGCGCTCCTCGGAGGCGTCGACCCAGTCCGCGTGCGTCGCACCGAAGGCGCCCGGGGCGTCGCTCAGCGACGCAAGCCGGACCTCGCGGAACTCACGCCAGTCGTCCGGACCGATGCGCACGATCTCAACCCCCACGTCGCCGAGGCTAGCCACCGGTGAGGCGGAGGTCCCACCGATTTCCGTCCACAGGGCCGCGGTGCGGGGCGTCCTCCACACGCTGGCCGGCGGGCAGGTGCGGGTGCCGGCCCGCGACCCGAGGCTGGAGGCACTCGGGGCTCGTCGGGAGCCCCACGAGGACAGGGGATGCGATGAAGGTCCGTCGTCACGCGAAGACACGCACGGAGTCCGGGATCACCACCGCCGAGTACGCCGTCGGCACCGCTGCCGGGGCCGGGTTCGCCGGCCTGCTCTACACCCTGCTAACCGGTGCGTTCGGTGACCAGCTGCTCGAGCGGTTGTTCCAGCACGTCATGAGCCTGCTCGGCATCGGCTGATGTCCACGCGGCGCCGCGGTGAGCGGGGTGCTGCGACCGCCGAGCTGGCGGTCGGCATCCCACTGCTGGTCGCGCTGACCGCCGGTCTGGTGTGGATGCTGGCGGTCGGTGCGGCCCAGGTGCGCGTCATCGACGCCTCGCGCGAGGCGGCCCGGGTCGTGGCCCGCGGCGACGACCCGGCCGCGGCCGAGGCCGTGGCGCTGCGGATCGCGCCCGACGGGGCGCGGCTGCGCATCGCCGTCTCCGCCGACGAGGTGCTGGTCAGCACCTCCGCCAAGGTGTCCGGCCCCGGGGGCGTCCTCGACGTCCTGGGATCGGTCACGGTCTCGTCGGACGCCGTGGCGATGGTGGAGCAGTCGTGACGCCGCCCGACGGCGTGCGCGAGTCGGGGGCCGCCACCGTCCTCGTGGTGGCCATGGCGGGCGTTCTGATGTTCGTGCTGGTCGGCGTCTCAGCGGTGGGTGGCCTCGTGACCTCGCAGCGACGCACCCAGGCGGCCGCCGACCTCGCCGCTCTGGCCGCCGCGGCCGAGCTCGCGGGCGACGGCTCCGGTGGCGGTCCCTGCGCCCGGGCCGGCCGGGTGGCCGGAGCCAACGCCGCGGCCCTCGAGGAGTGCGTCGTCGACGGACGCAGCGTCACGGTGGTCGTGTCCGCCAGCGGGCCGCACCTGCCGTGGTCGTCGCGCTGGTCCCGGGTGCGGGTGAGCGCCGAGGCGCGCGCCGGACCGGCCTGACGCGGGCCCGACGGGGGCTCCGCCGCCTTCAGACGGTGTCGCGTCGGTCCGGGTCGTCCCCGCGCCGCTCGGCCTCCACCCGCTCGAGCTTCTGGTTCAGCTCGGTGAGCTCCTTGCGCTCGCGGCGGTGCGCCAGGCTCCGCTTGGTGCCCCACTTGAGGATCGCGAAGCCCCACAGGATGGCGGCGCCGGCGCCCACGCCGACGAAGAAGGACTCCAGCGTCGTGACGTCGAAGCCGAGGAGCTCGCCGCCGGCGCCCGGCTCGCTGACGAAGATCGCGGAGAGGACGGCGATGCCGCCGAGGATCATGAGGCCGAGTCCGAGGATCACCATGCAGGCAATCTAGCCCTGTCCGACGGGGCGTGGCGCCCCCGCGAGCAGGGCGTCCAGCAACACGATGGCGCCAACCTTGTCGAGCGGGTTGTTCTGGTTGCCGCACTTGGGCGACTGGATGCACGACGGGCACCCCGCGGCGCACTCGCAGCTCGCGATGGCCTCCCGGGTGGCCCCCAGCCACGCGGCGGCCGTGTGGAACCCGCGCTCGGCGAAGCCGGCGCCGCCGGGGTGGCCGTCGTAGACGAAGACGGTGAGCACCCCGGTGTCGGCGTGCCGGGCGGTGGAGACGCCGCCGATGTCCCAGCGGTCGCAGGTGGCGAAGAGGGGCAGCAGGCCGATCGAGCAGTGCTCGGCCGCGTGCGCGGCACCCGGCACGTCCAGCGCGAGCAGCCCGGCCTCGGCCACCACGTCGTCGGGCACGGTCCACCACACCGCGCTCGTCCGCAGCGTCCGCTCGGGCAGGTCGAGCGGCTCCTCCGACATGACCTCACCGCCCGGTTGCCGCCGCTTCAGGAAGGAGACCACCTGGTGGGAGACGTCGACCTCCCCCAGCGCGAGCTCGCAGCCCGCCCACGACCGGCGCTCGCGGGTCTCGACGATGCTGATGTCGGTGACCTCGCGGGCCGTCGTGCTGTACGCCGGCTCCTCGCGCCGCATGACCGCGACGTGCTGCTCGAGGTCGAGGTCCTCGACGAGCCAGGTCTCGCCCTGGTGCACGTAGACCGCGCCGGGGTGGGCCTGGTTGTGCGCGCCGCCGGCGTCGACGGTGCCCACCACGCGCCCCGTCCCGGCCTCGACGAGCTGGACGGGCGAGCCGCCCGCCGAGCGGATGTCGGCGAGGTCGGCCGCCCGGCTGCGGTCGGTCCAGAACCACCCGCGCGGCCGGCGGCGCAGCACCCCGAGGTCGGTCAGCCGGTCGACGACCTCGCGCGCGGTGGGGCCGAAGAGCGGCAGGTCCGCCTCGGTGAGCGGCGACTCCTGCGCGGCGGCAGCGAGGTGCGGCCCCATCACGTGCGCGTTCGAGGGGTCGAACACCGACGCCTCGACGGGGGCGCCGATGAGCGTCTCGGGGTGCGTCACCAGGTAGGTGTCGAGCGGGTCGTCCTTCGCGACGAGCACGCCGAGCGCGTCCTGCGCCCCACGGCCCGCGCGACCCACCTGCTGCCAGAAGGCGGCGCGGGTGCCCGGGAAGCCGGCGATGAGCACCGCGTCGAGGCCGCTGATGTCGATGCCGAGCTCGAGGGCGTTGGTCGCGGCCAGTCCGACGAGGTCGCCGCGCCGCAGGGCCGCCTCGAGGGCGCGGCGCTCCTCGGGGAGGTAGCCGCCTCGGTAGGCGGCGATCCGTTCCGGCAGCGACGGGTCCACCTCGGCCAGCAGCTCGGCGGCGTTGAGCGCCACCTGCTCGGCACCGCGTCGCGACCGGATGAAGGCCAGGGTTCGCACGTCCTCGGCCACCAGGTCGGCGAGCAGGTCGGCGACCTCCGACGACGCGGCCCGCCGCACCGGCGCGCCGTTCTCGCCGCCGTGCGAGGTGAACGGCGGCTCCCACAGCAGCAGCGAGACGCGACCGCGGGGGGAGTCGTCGCGGGTGAGCGCCACGACGTCGAGGCCGGTCAGCCGACCGGCGGTGACCTCCGGCTGGGCGACCGTCGCCGAGGCGAGCACGAACGTCGGGTGGGCGCCGTACATCGCGCACACCCGACGCAGCCGGCGCAGCACGTGGGCGACGTGGGCCCCGAACACCCCGCGGTAGTGGTGGCACTCGTCGACGACGACGTACTGCAGCGATCCGAGGAACCGCGCCCACCGGTGGTGCGACGGCAGCAGCGAACGGTGCAGCATGTCGGGGTTCGTGAGGACGTACTCCCCGAAGTCGCGGGTCCAGTCCCGCTCCTCGCGCGAGCTGTCGCCGTCGTGCGCGGCCAGACGTACGTCGAGGCGCAGCGACGCGAGCCCGGCGAGCTGGTCGTGGGCCAACGCCTTCGTCGGGGCGAGGTAGAGCACCGAGGCGCCGCGCTCGCCGCGGGGACCGCGAGAGGCGCGGATCGCCGAGAGGGCCGGCAGCTGGTAGGCCAGCGACTTCCCGGAGGCGGTCCCGGTCGCGACGATGACGTGGTCGCCCGCATGGGCGGCGTCGGCGGCCACGACCTGGTGCCGCCACGGACGGGCCACCCCCTGCGCGGCGTACGCCCCGCGTACGTCATCGGGCACCCACTCCGGCCAGTCCTCGTGGACGGCCTCCCGGGCCGGCAGCACCTCGAGGTGCTGGAGCCGGTCCTCACGTCCGGGGACCCCGGTGAGTCGACGGACCAGCGCCTCGACCGAGGGCGCCGCGCGCGGGTGGGACCGACTCACCCGGGCAGTCTGGCAAACGCCACGGACGTCGCCGCAGGCGGTGAGTTGTGAGGGAGTCCTGCGCGACGCTTGGGACTCGTGGTTTGATACCACCCGGAACGAACAAGGGGTACGTCGTCGTGCCCGCAGGCACACTGTCCGAACGAGTTCGGGGACCGGGGAGCAGTCGTGGATCTCACCCTTGCGACACGCGAGGTGGATGGTCGTGCCGTCGTCGCCGTCGGCGGGGAGATCGACGTCTACACCGCGCCCAAGCTGCGTGACTGCATCACCGAGCTCGTCGGCGCCGGCACCTATGACATCGTCATCGACCTCGAGGCCGTCGAGTTCCTCGACTCCACCGGCCTCGGTGTGCTCGTCGGCGGGCTCAAGAAGGTCCGTGCCCACGACGGCTCGCTCGACCTGGTGTGCACCCAGGAGCGACTGCTCAAGATCTTCCGCATCACCGGCCTCGCCAAGGTGTTCGTCATCCACGACTCCGTCGGCCTGGCCCCCGGCGCCTGACCGCCCGGCCCACGCCCGGCCGACCCGGCCACCACCCCTCCGGACGTGACCCGGAGGGGGTTTTGCACGTTCCGAGCAGGTCCCCGGTGTGGTGCGGGCCACCCGTCCCCGTGATCTGGATCACGTCTGCGTAGACTCCGGCGCGTTCATGGATGCACACGAAGTCCTAGGAGGACGCGCATGACGGGGATCCTGCCCGCGGTCGTGAAGCCGGAGCTCGAAGGTGGCAACCTCGTCCTGGTCGTCGTCGTCGCCCTGATCGCGCTCGGCGCGCTCGGGATGGCGGCGATGTTCAGGTCGCAGGTGTTGGCCGCCGGTGAGGGCACCGACAACATGAGGACCATCGCCCAGGCCGTTCAGGAAGGCGCCAACGCCTACCTGCAGCGGCAGTTCCGCACTCTCGGGATCTTCGCCGCGGTGGCGTTCGTGGTCCTGTTCGCACTGCCCGCAGACGACGTCACCGTCCGCATCGGCCGCTCGATCTTCTTCCTGGTCGGCGCCGGCTTCTCCGCCGCGATCGGCTACCTCGGCATGAGCCTCGCCGTCCGCGCCAACCTGCGCGTCGCGGCCGCCGCCGAGACCGAGGGCCGCGACCCCGCCATGACCATCGGCTTCCGCACCGGCGCCTTCGTCGGCATGGCGACCGTCGGCCTCGGCCTCCTCGGCGCGAGCGTCGTCGTGCTCCTCTTCGAGGACGAGGCGCCGCACGTCCTGGAGGGCTTCGGCTTCGGCGCCGCGCTGCTGGCCATGTTCATGCGCGTCGGCGGCGGCATCTTCACCAAGGCCGCCGACGTCGGCGCCGACCTCGTCGGCAAGGTCGAGCAGAACATCCCCGAGGACGACCCCCGCAACGCCGCCACCATCGCCGACAACGTGGGCGACAACGTCGGCGACTGCGCCGGCATGGCCGCCGACCTCTTCGAGTCGTACGCCGTCACGCTGGTCGCCGCGCTGATCCTCGGCGCCGCGGCATTCGGCGACAAGGGCCTGGTCTTCCCGCTGCTGATCCCCGCCATCGGCGCCCTGACGGCCGTCGTCGGCATCTACATCACCAAGCCGAAGGCCGGCGAGAACGGCCTCACCACGATCAACCGTGCGTTCTACATCTCTGCGGCCATCGGCGCCGTGGCGTCGGTCGTCCTGTCCTACCTCTACCTGCCCGGCGAGTTCGCCGGCTTCGGCGAGGACTTCGCCGGCATCGGCGGCGACCCGCGCTTCATCGCCAGCGCCGCCGTGGTGATCGGCATCGTGATGGCCGCCGGCATCCTGGCCCTCACCGGCTACTACACCGGCACCGAGCACCGCCCCGTCAAGGACGTCGGCAAGACCTCGCTCACCGGACCGGCGACGGTCATCCTGTCGGGCCTGAGCGTCGGCTTCGAGTCCGCGGTCTACACGACGCTGGTCATCGGCGCGGCCGTGTTCGGCGCCTTCCTCCTCGGCGGCGCGACCCTCACCGTGTCGCTGTTCGCCGTCGCGCTCGCCGGCTGCGGCCTGCTCACCACCGTCGGCGTCATCGTCGCGATGGACACCTTCGGCCCCGTCTCCGACAACGCCCAGGGCATCGCGGAGATGTCGGGCGACGTCAGCGAGAACGGCGCGCAGATCCTCACCGAGCTCGACGCCGTCGGCAACACCACCAAGGCCATCACCAAGGGCATCGCGATCGCCACGGCCGTGCTCGCCGCGACCGCCCTGTTCGGCTCGTACGCCACGTCGGTCGCCGACGCCCTCGTCGAGTCGGGCTCCACCGAGGTCCTCGACTTCCAGGTGTACAACCCGGCGGTCCTCGTCGGCGTGCTGCTCGGTGCCGCCGTGGTGTTCCTCTTCTCCGGCCTCGCGATCAACGCGGTCGCGCGCGCTGCGGGCGCGGTGGTGTTCGAGGTGCGCCGCCAGTTCCGTGAGATCCCGGGGATCATGGAGGGCACCGGTCGCCCGGAGTACGGCAAGGTCGTCGACATCGTCACCCGCGACTCGCTGCGCGAGCTGGTGACCCCGGGCATCCTGGCCGTGATGGCGCCGGTCGCCGTCGGCTTCGGTCTCGGGGTGACGGCGCTGGCCGGCTTCCTCGCCGGTGCGATCGGCGCCGGCACCCTCATGGCCGTCTTCCTGGCCAACGCGGGCGGCGCCTGGGACAACGCCAAGAAGCTCGTCGAGGACGGCCACCACGGTGGCAAGGGGTCCGACGCCCACGCCGCGACCGTCATCGGCGACACGGTGGGCGATCCGTTCAAGGACACCGCCGGCCCGGCCATCAACCCGCTGATCAAGGTGATGAACCTCGTCTCCCTGCTCATCGCGAGCGCCATCGTCTCGATGAGCGTCGGCAAGGACGAGAACGACGCGCTCCGCGTGGTCATCGCCCTCGTCGCGGTCGCGATCATCACCGTGGCGGTGGTGCTCTCGAAGAAGCGTGACGTCGCCATCGCCGACGAGGAGCCGGCGGTCGGCAGCACGCTCTGACCCCCGCTCCGCCACGTACGACGTCATGGCGGCCGGTCGCCCGAGGCGACCGGCCGCCATGGTGCTTCCCGGACCCGGTACGGCCGCGCCGGACGCCGGCCGCCGCCCGGCGCTGGCCGGCTCCCCTCGACATGGCTGCAGCCCGGTCGCGCGCGTCGCCTGAGAGGCTGGTGCCATGAGCACCGACGTCGCCGCCCCGCTCCGCGAGGCGCTGCTCGCCGCCGACTTCACCTACGACCGCGTCGCGGAGGCGCTCGGCGACGACGCCCACCGCGCACTCGGCCGCAACGAGACCCTGCCGGCGCTGCGCCGTACGGCGTCGGGCCGGCCGCTCGACACGCTCGTCCGGCTCTTCCTCCTGCAGACGACGGTCACCCGCGAGGCGGCCGACCGCGCGCTCCCGGGGCTGGTCGACCGCCTCTGCAACGCCGGTCTGCTCGAGCAGAGCGTCAGCGAGGTGGCCGCGCGCACCGACTGTCGCCCCTACGCCACGTCCGAAGGAGACGAGGAGCGCGACCTCTGGGTGGTCTCCGACCTCACGCCCGGCCTCGACGGCGCGCCCGTCGCCGTGGGCCCCGACCACGTCCTCGGGATCTCGAGCGCCTCCACGAGCCTGGCGCAGCTGACCATGCGCGAGCCGGTCGCCCGCTCCCTCGACCTCGGCACGGGCTGCGGCGTCCAGGCGCTGCACCTGGCCGCGCACTCCACGGCCGTCGTCGCGACCGACGTCAACGAGCGCGCGCTCTGGATGACGCGGCTCAACGCCGAGCTCAACGAGGTCGAGGTCGACGTGCGCGGCGGCTCCTTCTTCGAGCCGGTGGCAGCGGAGCGGTTTGACCTCGTCACGACCAACCCGCCGTTCGTGATCTCGCCTGCGACCGGTGAGCGGCTGGTCTACCGCGACTCCGGGCTGCCGGGCGACCGCGTCGTCGAGCACATCGTCCGCACCGGCCCCGACCACCTCACCGACGGCGGCTGGCTGCAGGTGCTGGCCAACTGGGCGGTCGTGGAGGGCCGCCCGTGGGACGAGCGCCTCGCCTCGTGGCTGCGCGCGGACTGCGACGCACTGGTCGTGCAGCGCGAGACCCTCGACCCCTCGGCGTACGTCGAGCTGTGGCTCAAGGACAGCGGGCACCACGGCGGGCCCGACTACGCGCGGCGCTACGACACCTGGCTGTCGTGGCTCGAGGAGTCCGGGATCCGGGGCGTGGGCTTCGGCTGGATCAACGTCCGCCTCGGCGGTGCCGGGCACCACGAGCTGCTCGAGTGGCCCTACGACGTCGAGCAGCCGATCGGTCCGGCGGTCCACGCCTGGGGCGAGGCCGTCACCGACCTGCGCGGGCTCGCCGACGACGACCTGCTCGGCACGAGGCTGCGCGCCCGCGAGGACGTCCAGCAGGAGACGGTGGGGCGTCCGGGCGCCGAGGACCCCGAGGCGATCGTCCTGCGGCAGCACCGCGGGTTCCGGCGCGCGCGCACGGCGGACACGGTCGACGCCGCCCTCGTCGGGGCCTGCGACGGCGACCTCACCCTCGGCCAGATCCTCGGTGCCCTGGCGGCGCTGCTCCAGCGCGACGAGGCCGAGCTGCGGCGTACGTACCTGCCGGTGGTGCGCGAGCTGGTCGGCGAGGGCTTCCTGCGCGTCTGACGACCGCGGCCGGGACCAGCGGGCCGGCTGATGACGCGCAGGAGATTGGGTACTGCCGCGCCATGACGATGCGACGACCAGAAGCACTGTCCACCCTCAGGCGGGCCGCCGAGCTCTACGGCGACGTGGTGACCGCCTACGTCGACGTGAGCCGGGCCAGCGAGACCGGCGCCCGGGAGGTGGAGCTGCGAGCGGACAACGTCCGCCGCGAGCTCCTCGAGTCCGGGGCCGCCGAGGACCTCGTCGAGACGGTGGTCGCCAGGCTGACCGAGCCGACCGGCCACGGCGGCGACGCCTCCCGCGTCGTCGTCGCGCACGACGGCACCCTCGTCACCGACCTCGTCCTGGCGGGTGCCGTGGCGGGTCACCAGCACCACGGGCCCGTCGCGCACCTCCTCGAGCTGGCGCGCGCCATGAGCGACGACGTGCGCTACGCCGTCGTCCGCGTCGACCACACCGGCGCCGACATCACGCTCGCCAGCACCATCGGGGCCGTCGAGCGGGAGCTGACGAGCGAGGGCGACCACGACGTGTTGCACAAGGTCAAGGGCGGCGGCTGGTCCCACCGGCGCTTCCAGATGCGGGTCCAGGACTCGCAGGACCAGAACGCCGACACCGTCGCGCGCGACCTCGACAGCCTCCTCACCAAGGAGCGCGTGGACCTGGTGCTCCTCACCGGCGAGCCGTCGGCCGTCTCCCGCGTCAGCGAGAGCGCCGGCCAGCAGGTCTCGGAGCGGCTCCAGGTGCTCGAGCACGGCGGCCGGGCCGAGGGAGCCGACGACGAGCAGCTCGACGAGGAGGTGGCGGCGGCGGTGCAGCGGTGCCGGAGCCTGCGCATCGACGAGGTGCTCGACCGGCTCGGTCCCGCCGACGCACCGAAGGCCATCGGTGTCGGGGAGACCCTCGAGGCGCTGCGCCGCGGCGAGGTCGAGACCCTGATCCTGCAGGACGGGGCCCTCGACGACCGTCGGGCCTACGCCGGCCCGGACCCGATGCTGCTCGCCACCGACCCCGAGGAGCTGCGCTCCCTCGGCGTGGAGGAGCCCGCGGCCGAGCGGCTCGACGAGCTGCTCCTGCGGGCGGCGATCGCGCAGGACGCCGACCTGCTGCCCCTGCACGCGCCCATCGGCGCCCTGCCCGACGGCGTCGGCGCCGTGCTGCGCTTCTCGTCGCGCCCCGATCCCCGACCCAGCACCCGTGACGACGGAGAGGACCTCTGATGGCCGAGTCCCACATCAGCGACGAGCTCTGGCAGGAGTTCCACGAGGTGGTCAACATGACCTCCCGCGAGCTCTCCGACTGGCTGCGCACCGACGCCACCCAGGAGGACGGCCAGCTCGTCGAGCCGGACAGCGTCCTGCCCGAGCACGAGATCGGCACGCAGGTGGTCGCCATCCTCGCCAAGCGCCGCACCGACCTCACCCCCGACGACGTCGACACGATGCAGCAGGTGGTCGACCAGGTGCGCACCATCCGGGGCGACGAGCCCGAGCCCGAGGCGTACGACGACGACCTGCGCCGGACGCTGATGCTGTTCGGCCACGACCCGCTGAAGCCGGCGGGCGCCTGACCGGAGGTCCCCCGGTCAGGCCCCGACACCCTGGCCGGGGGACCCCGCCCACTTGTGTCGGCAGGCGAGCAAAAGTCGTCCGGTCGTTGACGTGACCGTCATCACCTGCCTACGTTGCTAGTCGCTCCTCACATCTCGGAAACAGGAGAACCCTCGATGACCCACCCCCTCCGCACAGGGCTGGTGGCCGCCGCCGGCGCCGCCCTCTGCCTGCCGCTCCTCGCGGCGACCACCGCGACTCCCGCGGCCACCGCCCACGAAGGGCACGCCGACACCGCCCCGCCGCCCGCCAAGGGGGCGTTCCAGAAGGTCACCCTCAACGACCGCCCCGGTGAGCCCGTGGACCTCGCCGTGCTGCCCAACGGCGACGTCCTTCACACCACGCGCGCCGGCGTCATCTGGCACAACGACGCCAAGACCGGCGTCAACAGCATCGCGGGCCGGATCCCGGTGTACCTCCACGACGAGGAGGGCCTGCAGAGCATCGCCCTCGACCCGGGCTACGACGGCAAGAAGAACAAGTGGATCTACCTGTACTACTCGCCGCCGCTCGACACCCCGGCCGACGACCCGGCGACCGAGTCCATCAACGAGGGCGACGCGCCGGAGACCGGCACGGCGGCGGACTTCGCGCGCTACAAGGGCTTCCTGCGGGTCTCGAAGTTCCGCTACTCGGGCGGCCAGGTCAGGCTCGGCACGGAGCGCAAGGTGCTCGACGTGCCGGTCGACCGCGGCATCTGCTGCCACGTCGGCGGCGACATCGTCTTCGACTCCAAGGGCAACCTGATCCTGTCCACCGGTGACGACTCGAACCCGTTCCAGTCCGACGGCTACGTGCCCCTCGACGAGCGGGCCGACCGCAACCCCGCGTTCGACGCCCAGCGGACGTCGGCCAACACCAACGACCTGCGCGGCAAGATCCTGCGGATCAAGCCGAAGCCCGGCGGCGGCTACACGATCCCGAAGGGGAACCTGTTCAAGAAGGGCACCCCGAAGACGCGCCCGGAGATCTACTCGATGGGCTGGCGCAACCCGTTCCGCATCGAGATCGACCCGGTCACCGACGACCTGTGGGTCGCCGACTACTCGCCCGACGCCAAGAAGCCCAAGGCCGACCGCGGTCCCGCCGGCCACGGCAAGTGGGCGGTCGTCGACGAGCCCGGCAACTACGGCTGGCCCTACTGCGCGACCGCGCGGCTGCCGTACAACGACTACGACTTCGGCACCGAGAAGAGCGGCAAGAAGTTCGACTGCGCGGCCCCGGTGAACACGTCCGTCCACAACACCGGCAAGCGCAAGCTCCCGCCGGTCGAGCAGCCGGAGGTCTGGTACAGCTACGGGAAGTCGAAGAGGTTCCCCGCGCTCGACAAGAAGGACGGTGGCATCGGCCCGATGGCCGGCCCCGCCTACCAGTTCGACCGCAGGGACACCCTCGGCCGCAACCCGGTCGCCTGGCCCCGGCGCTACGACGGCACCCCGCTCTTCTACGAGTGGACCCGCGACTACATCAAGGGCTTCCACGTCGACGGCGCGAGGGTCGGGATCGAGGACGTCGTCCCGGGCATCGTCACCGACAACCCGATCGACATGGAGTTCGGCCCCGACGGCGCGCTCTACGTCCTCGAGTACGGCGACGGCTACTTCGCCGAGAACCCCGACGCCCAGCTCTCTCGCATCGACTTCATCGGCAAGGGCGGCAACCGCAGCCCGGTCCCGGCGATCGAGGCGGAGCCGACGGCCGGCCGCGCACCGCTGACCGTCGCGTTCTCGAGCAAGGGCACCAAGGACCCGGACGGCGACAAGAAGCTGCGCTACGCCTGGGACTTCGACGGTGACGGCAAGGTCGACAGCCGCAAGGCACGGGCCAGCTGGACCTACACCGAGGACGGCACCTACCGCGCCAGCCTCCGCGTCACCGACCGGGGCGGTCGCCGGGCCTCGACCGACGTGGACATCGTCGTCGGCAACCAGGCGCCGGAGCTGGAGTTCGTCACCCCGGTGGCCGAGCAGCCGTTCCGCTTCGGCGACACCGTGGCGTACGAGGTCAAGGTGACCGACGACGACCCCGTCGACTGCAGCCGGGTCACCGTGACCTACGTGCTCGGTCACAACACCCATGGGCACCCGCAGTCCACAGCCACCGGTTGCACCGGCTCCCTGGTCACCACGGTGCCCGGCGGGCACGACCCCGCGACCGACGACCTCTCCGCCGTCTTCGTCGCGGAGTACACCGACGCGGGCTCCCAGCCCGGTCTCAGCGGATCGGCCGAGGTCGTCCTCGAGCCGGCCGGCTGAGCGCCGACATCCACGCAAGTCCCCCGAGAAACCCCCGAGAAATCCCGAGAAACCCAGGAAGTAGGCACACATGTGTTTCGGATATGACGGCGACGCCGCGCTGAGCGAGTCGCTGGAGCGAAAGGGCGCCAGCCGACGCGGCCTGCTGCGTGGCGCCGTGGCGGGTGCGGCCGGTGCGGCCGTGGTCGGTGCCGGGTCGCCGGCCCTCGCCGCCCACCCGGGCAAGGGCAGGGGCAACGGCCACGGGCGGAAGCGGGAGGTCCCCACCGACCTCATCAGCATCCAGCTCTACACGCTGCGCGACGCGATGAAGACCGGCGAGAGCGTCCGGCGGCAGCTCGACCAGCTGGCGAAGTTCGGCTACGAGCGTGTCGAGCGGGCCGGCCTCTACCCGGACGCCGGCATCGACACGGCTGCGAAGCTCAAGGCCGAGTTCGACGCTCGTGGCATCTGGGCGTCGTCCAGCCACGACGGCATCAGCAGCAACGCGGCCGCCCTCAACAAGAAGCTCGACGACGCCCAGACGTTCCGTCAGAAGTACATCGTCGTGCCCTACCTCAACTCCAACAACAAGAGCGACTGGCAGAAGTGGGCCGCGCAGATGAACACCGAGGCAGCCGCCGCCCGGCGTCGCGGGCTGCGCTACGGCTACCACAACCACGCCCACGAGTTCACGATCGAGTTCGCCGACGGCACGACGCCGTGGGAGGTGCTGATGTCCGAGCTCGACCCGAAGCTCGTGCACCTCGAGGTCGACCTCTACTGGGCGTACACGGCGGGCGTGAACCTCGGCGTGTCCGACCCGCTGGCCTTCGCCAACCAGGTCATCCGCACCTCGCCGTTGAAGGTCCGGCAGTACCACGTGAAGGACCGCCACGGCGCCGACGCGGCCGTGCTCTACAAGCAGCAGCCCGGCGACATGGCCGACCTGGGCCTGGGGGTCATCGACTTCCGGGCCATCTTCAAGAAGCACCAGGTCGAGGAGTACATCGTCGAGAACGACACCCCGGACTTCTCCCCGGCGGCGACCGCCAACACGGGGTTCCGCTACCTCGAGGGCCTCGAGTTCTGACCCGTACGCCAGCCTGACGCGCTCGGGCCCCACGTCCTCGCGGCGTGGGGCCCGAGCCGTGTCCGGCGGCTGGTCGCGAGGCCCCTGTGGACCGCGCGGCGTGGAGATATGGGCTGGTGGCGCTACGGTTGCGGCGCTGAGCAACATCGCAGCAGCAACAAGAGGGAGCACACCAAGTGGCAAAGCTCGTGATCGTCGAGTCGCCTGCGAAGGCCCGCACCATCGGCGGGTACCTGGGCAAGGACTACGTCGTGGAGTCCTCGATCGGTCACATCCGCGACCTGCCGAACAACGCCGCGGACACGCCGGCCAAGATCAAGGACAAGCCGTGGGGTCGGCTGGCCGTCGACGTCGACAACGGCTTCGAGCCCTACTACGTCGTCCCCCGCGACAAGAAGAGCCACATCTCCAAGCTCAAGAAGCTGGTCAAGGAGTCCGACGCGCTCTACCTCGCCACCGACGAGGACCGCGAGGGCGAGGCGATCGCCTGGCACCTGCTCGACGAGCTCAAGCCGCCGAAGGGCCTGCCGGTCCACCGGATGGTCTTCCACGAGATCACCAAGCCCGCGATCCTCGCCGCGGTCGAGAACCCGCGCGAGATCAACGACGACCTCGTCGAGGCCCAGGAGGCGCGGCGCATCCTCGACCGGCTCTACGGCTACGAGGTCTCGCCCGTGCTGTGGAAGAAGGTCATGTCCGGCCTCTCCGCGGGCCGCGTGCAGTCGGTGGCGACCCGCCTCGTCGTCGACCGCGAACGGGAGCGGATGAAGTTCCGCGTCGCCTCCTACTGGGACCTCGACGCCACCTTCGACGCCGGCACCGGCCACGACCCGCGGATGTTCCCCGCCCGGCTCCACTCTGTCGACGACGTCCGGGTGGCCCGCGGCTCCGACTTCGACAACACCGGCGAGCTCAAGCGCGGCGAGCGCGTCCACCTGTCCCGCGCCGACGCCGAGGGGCTGGCCGCCGGCCTCGCCGAGACGACGTACGACGTGCGCTCGGTCGAGTCCAAGCCCTACCGCCGCTCGCCGTACGCGCCCTTCCGCACCACCACGCTGCAGCAGGAGGCCAGCCGCAAGCTCGGCATGAGCGCGAGCGTGACCATGTCGGTCGCGCAGCGCCTCTACGAGAACGGCTTCATCACCTACATGCGCACCGACTCCACGACGCTGTCGGACGCGGCGGTGGGTGCCGCGCGCGACCAGGTGCGCGAGCTCTACGGCGCGGAGTACCTCCCCGACGCGCCCCGGACCTACGCGTCGAAGGTCAAGAACGCCCAGGAGGCGCACGAGGCCATCCGCCCGGCCGGCGAGACGTTCCGCACGCCGGCGCAGACGGGCCTGTCGGGAGAGCAGTTCCGGCTCTACGAGCTGATCTGGATGCGCACCGTCGCCTCGCAGATGAAGGACGCCACCGGCAACTCGGTCACCATCCGCCTCGGCGGCGCCGCCGCCGACGGCCGTGACGTCGTGTTCAGCGCGAGCGGCCGCACGATCACGTTCCACGGCTTCCTCAAGGCCTACGTCGAGGACATCGACGACGCGTCCAAGCGCCGCGACGACGCCGAGACCCGGCTGCCGAACCTGACCGAGGGGGCCGCGGTGTCCGCCGCGACGCTGACGCCGGAGGGCCACGAGACCAAGCCGCCGGCGCGCTACACCGAGGCGACGCTGATCAAGGAGCTCGAGGACCGCGAGATCGGCCGCCCGTCGACGTACGCCTCGATCATCGGCACCATCCTCAACCGCGGCTACGTCTACAAGAAGGGCACGGCGCTGGTGCCGGCGTGGCTGGCGTTCTCCGTGGTGCGGCTGCTGGAGGAGCACTTCCCGCGGCAGGTGTCCTACGAGTTCACCGCCTCCATGGAGGACGTGCTCGACGAGATCGCGAGCGGCCGGCGCGACCGCGCGACCGAGCTCGCCGAGTTCTACTACGGCTCCACCGACGTCACCGGCCTCAAGACCCTCGTCACCGAGCTCGGCGACATCGACGCCAAGGAGATGGCGACGTTCCCGATCGGCGAGCCGGAGGACGGGATCAACCTCCGCGTCGGGCGCTACGGGCCCTACGTCGAGGGTCCCGGGCCCGACGGCGGCGACGCCGCGCCCGTGCGCGCCAACGTCCCCGACGACCTGCCGCCCGACGAGCTCACCGTGGCCAAGGCCAAGGAGCTGCTCGCCAACCCCGCCGGCGAGGAGCAGGTCGTCGGCACCCACCCCGACACCGGGCTGCAGATCGTCGCCAAGAACGGCCGCTTCGGTCCCTACGTCACCGAGGTGCTGCCCGACGACGCGCCGAAGTCGGCCAAGCCCCGCACCGGCTCGCTCTTCTCGTCCATGTCCCTCGACACGGTCACCCTCGAGCAGGCCGTGAAGCTCCTCGACCTGCCGCGCATCGTCGGCGTCGACGACGACGGCACCGAGATCACCGCGCAGAACGGCCGCTACGGCCCGTACCTAAAGAAGGGCACCGACTCGCGCTCGCTCACCAGCGAGGACCAGATCTTCGACATCACCCTCGACCAGGCCAAGGCCATCTACGCCCAGCCCAAGCAGCGCGGGCGCGGCGCGGCCACCCCGCCGCTGAAGGAGCTCGGCAACGACCCCGTCTCCGGCCAGCCGGTCGTGGTGAAGTCGGGCCGCTTCGGCGAGTACGTCACCGACGGCGAGTACAACGCCACGCTCCGCAAGGACGACACCGTGGAGTCGATCACCCTCGAGCGTGCGGCCGAGCTGCTCGCCGAGCGGCGCGAGCGCGGCCCGGCCAAGAAGGCGACCAAGGGCGCGAAGAAGGCCCCCGCCAAGAAGACCGCCGCGAAGAGGACCGCCGCGAAGAAGACCGCGACCAAGAAGACGGCCGCGAAGAAGACCGCTGTGAAGAAGGCCTGACCGGCCGCCTGACCGCCCGCACCGATCGGGCCGCACCCGATCGGGCCGGGCTGGGCCGGCGTCCGTCAGCAGACGGGCAGGCCCTCGTCCTTCCACGCCCGGAACCCGCCCACCAGGTCGGTCGCGCGGTGCACCCCGAGCCGGCGGAGCGTGGCGGCGGCGAGGCTGGAGGAGTAGCCCTCGTTGCAGACCACCACCACGTGCAGGTCGTACGCCGCCTCCGGCAGCCGGGCCTCGCACGCGGGGTCGAGCCGCCACTCGAGCACCGTCCGCTCGACCACGAGCGCACCGGGCAGGCCGCCCTCGCTGACGCGGTTGGCCTCGGGGCGGATGTCGATGGGGACGGCACCGTCCTCCTGCGCCTGCAGCGCCTCGGTCGGCGAGAGCCGCACGAGGTCCGCCCGGGCCTCCGCCAGCAGCTCGTCGATGGTCATGGGTCCATCCCAGCGTGGCCGCCGGTGCGGCCGCCACGCCCGAGGAGGCGGGCGGTGGCAGCAGCCGGACTCAGCTCGACGTGACCGCGGTGCCCTGCCGGGCGTCCTTCAGCTCGAGCAGCCCGCCCATCACCCAGGCGATCCCGCCGAACAGGGTCAGGTAGAGACCGATGGCAGCGGCGCCGTTCATGTCGAGCAGCCCGATGAGCGCGACCAGCGCCGCGAGGACGAGCGACGCCACGAGGCTCGCCTTCGCGGGAATGCGCAGCTGGGGGAGCAGACCGGTGCGCGTCGCGAGCGCCACGGCGCCGAGCACAGCCAGGACGAGCGTGATGACCCCGTCGCCTCGGATGCCGGACACGCTGATCCCGAAGATCGACACCCACGGGAGGAAGGCCGCGAGCGCGACGACGAGGATGGCGATGCCGGACACGCGCTGCGGCGTGGAGAAGCGGGTGAGGTCCATGGCGGGCAGGTTATCGGCGCCCGGCCGCGTGCGCGGGCGTTTCGACGAAGCGCTGTCCGGGCCGTCGTCGACGCTCCGGGCCCGCGCCTCAGAGCGCGATCGCCCGGTTGACCCAGGTGGACGCGACCTCCATGCCGACCTTCTCGTAGAGACCGCGGGCGCCGGCGCGGGTGTCGGTCGAGAGGTAGCACCGCACCGCTCCGTGCTCCCGGGCTCGGGCGAAGGCGTCGACGAGCATCGCCGGCGCCAGCCCACGGCCCCGGTGGTCGGGGCGGACGGCGATGCGGGCGACGTACGCACCCTCGCCTGCGAGGAACACGTGCGTGGCACCCACGACGCGGCCGTCGGGTGCGGCAAGGAGGCGCAGGTTCCAGGGCTGGTGGCCCGGACGGCCCCACACGCGGGCGCCGAAGTCCTCGAGGCTCATCCGCTCCCGCTCCGACCACTCGAGGAAGCAGTCCTCCAGCAGCGTCCAGACGACCTCGTGGTCGGACTCCTCGGCACTGCGGATCGCGAAGCCGTCGGGCAGCGGCCGGGCGGCGACCTCGCGCTCGGGCGGCAGCTCGAGGTCCCACGCGGTCCAGCGCACGGCGTAGCCGAGGTCGGCCATCAGCCGGTCGGCGGCGCTGCCCTCGGGCACCTGCGTGCCGATGCGCGCCGAGCCGGCCGCCCGCGCCCTGGCCTGCAGCCAGTGGGCGAGGGCGGTGCCGATCCCGCGGCCCTGGTGGTCGGGGAGCACGGCCGTGTAGGCCACGTCGGCGTCGCTGTGGTCGGCGTAGGCGACGAGCCGGTCGCCGTCGAAGACGCCGATCGTGCTGGCGGTGATGTCGTAGCTGGGCCGCTGCCAGTCGGCCACCACGTCCTCCACGGTCATCTCGGACTCGCCGAGGTCGACGACCTCCTCCGCGGCGATGACGGCGTGGACCGCCTCGGCGTCGGCGAGGGTCAGGGGACGGGTGCTGAGGCCCGCGGGCAGGCCGTCGATGGTGGTCATGGCAGCAGTGTGCGGCCCGGACCTTGCGGATCGCTTGCGGCTGGGTCGCGGACCGTCCACCCGCCCCGGGCGCGAGCGGGCTCGCCGCGCATCCCTGTCCCACCGCGCCCGTAGGGTGTCCCCGTGAGCGCAGGAGTGTTGTCGGAGCGCGGGCTGTTCGTCTGCTTCGAGGGAGGCGAGGGAGCCGGCAAGTCCACGCAGTCGCGCCTGCTGCACGACTGGCTCGTGGAGCGGGGCGAGACCGTGCTGCTCACCTTCGAGCCGGGCGACACGTCGGTCGGCAAGGAGCTGCGACGCATCGTGCTCGACCCGGCGACCGGCGACCTCTCCGACCGCACGGAGGCCCTGCTCTACGCCGCCGACAAGGCCGAGCACGTCGACCACGTCGTGCTGCCCGCCCTCGCCCGCGGCGAGGTGGTGATCACCGACCGCTACGTCGACTCCACGCTGGCCTACCAGGGCGCCGGGCGCACCCTCGACGTCGGCGAGGTGGAGGCCGTCGCCCGGTGGGCCACCGGCGACCTGCGCCCGCACCTCACCGTCGTGCTCGACCTCGACCCGGAGGCGGGCCTCGACCGCCTGTCCGGGCGCGACCGCATCGAGGGGCAGTCGCTCGCCTTCCACCAGCGGGTCCGTCAGGGCTTCCTCGACCTCGCGGCCGCCGACCCCGAGCGCTACCTCGTCCTCGACGCGCGTGCCCCCGTCGACGAGATCGCGGGGTCGATCCGGGAGCGCGTCGCGCCCCTGCTGGAGCGGTCGTGACCACCGCGAGCGCCACTGCCAGCGTCTGGTCCGGGCTCGTCGGCCAGCGCCCGACCATCGAGGTGCTGCAGCAGGCGGCGGAGGGTCACGGCATGACCCACGCCTGGCTCGTCACCGGTCCCCCCGGCTCCGGCCGCTCCAACGTCGCCCGGTCCTTCGCCGCCGCGCTGCAGTGCGAGCAGCGCACCGGGTGCGGCCGGTGCGAGGCCTGCCGGCTCGGCATGAGCGGCTCCCACCCCGACATCACGTGGGTCAGGTCCGAGACATCGGTCCTGTACGTCGACGACATGCGCGACCTCGTGCAGTCGGCCGCGAAGTTCCCCGCCATCGGCCGGTGGCAGATCGTCGTCATCGAGGACGCCGACCGGCTCGGCACCCCGGAGAACCCGCGCACCGGCAACGCGCTGCTCAAGGCGATCGAGGAGCCGACGCCCCGCACGGTCTGGCTGCTGTGCGCCCCGACCGTGCGCGACGTGCTGCCAACCATCCGCTCGCGCTGCCGCACCCTCACCCTCGCCACACCCGGCACGGAGGACGTCGCGGCCTTCCTCGTGCGCAACGAGGGGGTCTCCGAGACCCTGGCCGGCTTCGCAGCCCGCGCCAGCCAGGGCCACATCGGCCGGGCGCGCGCGCTCGCACTGGACGAGGAGACCCGTTCGCGCCGGCGCGAGGTGATCAGCATCCCGGCACGGCTCACCTCGCTCGGGTCGTGCATGACTGCGGCGACCAACCTCGCCGAGCTCGCCAAGGAGGAGACCGAGGCGATCACGGCCACGGCCGAGAGGCGCGAGCTCGAGGAGCTCCAGTCCATCTTCGGCAGCGAGCGCAAGGACCTCGCCAACCGGTCCTACCGGGCCGCGCTCGCCGGGCTGGAGAAGCTGCAGAAGCAGAAGGCGAAGCGTCGGGTGCTCGACGTGATCGACCGCGCGCTGATGGACCTCGTCTCGGTCTACCGCGACGCCATCGCGCTCTCGGTCGGCGCGCCCGGCGTGCTGGTCAACGAGGAGCTGCGCGGCGACGTGGCACTGGTGGCCCGCGCCGCCTCGCCGGAGCAGCTGCTGCGGATGATCGACGCGATCTTCACCGCCCGCGAGCAGATGCTGGAGTTCAACGTGCCGCCGCAGCTGGCGCTCGAGTCGATGACGGTCGCCCTGCGGCTGCCCGGAGGTCGCTGATGCGCAGGCTCCTCGCGCTCCTGGTCGTCTTCGCGCTGGCGGTGACCGCCTTCGTCGCGGTCGGGCTCGCCATCCAGGGCGGCGGCCGCGACGCCGCCGACACCTCGGACGCCCCGCCGACCCCGTCGCCGACGACACCGCCGCCTGCCGCCGTGACCGAGGCGCCGGACCCGTCGTTGGCCGACTTCTACTCCCAGCGCATCGACTGGCAGCCCTGCGAGCGCGACGAGGCGCAGGACTGCGGCTTCCTCACGGTGCCGGTCGACTACGCCGACCCCGCCGGCGACACGATCGAGCTCGCCCTGCTGCGGGTGCCGGCGAGCGGGTCGCGCGTCGGCTCGCTCGTGGTGAACCCTGGCGGCCCCGGCGCCCCCGGGACGTCGTACGCCGCGCTGGGCCGGCAGGTGTTCCGCGAGCCGCTGCTCGACGCCTTCGACGTCGTCGGCTTCGACCCGCGCGGCGTCGGCCGGTCGGCGCCGGTGGACTGCCTCAGCGACGCCGAGCTCGACGCCTACCTCGCCGGCGACCCCACGCCCGACACCCCTGCCGAGCAGGCCGACCACCGCGAGGCGGTGCTGTCGTTCGGCGAGCAGTGCGCGGAGGGCTCGGGACCGGTGGTCGGGCACGTCACGACGACCGAGGCCGCCCGCGACATGGACGTGCTGCGCTCCGCGCTCGGCGAGGAGCAGCTGGCCTACTTCGGCGCCTCCTACGGCACCAAGCTCGGCGCCACCTACGCCGAGCTCTTCCCCGAGCGCGTCGGCCGGTTCGTGCTCGACGGCGCGGTCGACGTCTCCCTCGACGCCCGGCAGCTGGCGCTCGAGCAGGCCACCGGCTTCGAGACCGCGCTGCGCGCCTACGTCCAGAACTGCCTCGACTCCACCGACAACTGCTTCCTCGGCGACACCGTCGACGAGGGCATGGCGACGATCTCCGGGCTGCTCGAGGAGATCGAGCAGCAGCCGTTGCCGGCGGGCGAGCGCGAGCTCACGGTGGGCAACGCGTTCTACGGCATCATCACGCCGCTCTACAACCGCGACTACTGGTTCCTCCTCAGCACTGCCCTGGCCTCGGCCCTGGAGGGCAAGGGCTCGGCGCTGATGAACCTCGCCGACGCCTACGCCTCCCGCAACCCCGACGGCAGCTACGCCGACAACTCGGTCGAGGCGAACTACGCGATCAACTGCCTCGACGACCCCACCTCGGTGCCCTTCGCCGAGGTGCCGTCGCTCTTCCCGGCCTTCGAGGAGGCGTCGCCGACCTTCGGCCGGGTGTTCGCGTGGGGGATGACCGGCTGCCGCGGCATCGAGGTGACCTCGCGCGAGGAGCCGTTGACGATCCGGGGCGAGGGCGCGGCGCCGATCCTGGTGCTGGGCACCAGCCGCGACCCCGCGACGCCGCTGAGGTGGGCGGTGGCACTGGCCGAGCAGCTCGAGTCGGGCGTGCTCGTCGAGCGCGACGGCGATGGCCACACGGCGTACAACGCCGACAACGCGTGCATCGACACCGTCGTGGAGGACTACCTCATCGACGGGGTCGTGCCCGACGACGGGACGACGTGCTGACCTGACGTCGCGCGCTGCCCGGGCGCCGGGGGCTCGGGGGCCTTCGGGCTCCGGGTCGGCGCTTCCCGCCGGCGGCGGCCTGCGTCATCCGGATCGGCACCTATTGGTACGCCTTCGTATGACGCTGGGGCGGCGGGCCCGGGCGACGTCATACGGACCAGCGCCTATTGGTGCGGCTTCGTATGACGCTGCGGCGGCGGGCCGGCCGGCGTCATACGGACCAGCACCTATTGGTGCGGCTTCGTATGACGCTGGAGCCGACCGGCCGAGGGGCGGCGGGGCCGGCCAGCAGCCGGCCGGCCCGGCCGCAGTCAGCCCTCGAGCGCCGCGTCGAGCGTGATGTCGACGGCGGCGAGCGCCTTGCTGATCGGGCAGCCGACCTTGGCCTTGTCGGCGGCCTCCTTGAAGCCGGCCTCGTCGAGGCCGTCCACCTCTCCGCGGACGGTGAGCTTGATGCCGGTCAGCTTGTTGCCGCCGGCCTGCTCGTCGGGCCCGAGTGTCACGTCGGCGTTGATGTCGAGCGCGTGCACCGTGCCGCCCGCGTCGCCGACGATCTTCGACAGCGCCATCGCGTAGCAGGCCGAGTGCGCCGCCGCGACGAGCTCCTCGGGGCTGGTCGTGCCGTCTGCGGACTCGGCCGCGCGCTTGGGGAACGAGACGTCGTAGGTCCCGACGCCGGAGCTGGTCAGCTCGACCTGGCCGGAGCCGTCCTGGAGGCCGCCCTTCCAGGCGGTGCGTGCGGAGCGAGTGGGCATCGTGTCTCCTGTGTGACGAGGCGGGATGTCGGGTCGTCCTCGAACCTAGCCGGTGCCTCCCACCCCGTGATTTCTGTCCGGGTGAACGTCGTCCGTATACTCGCCCGCGGCCCTTCGAGCAGCGCTCCCGGGCCACGCCGCCTTAGCTCAGTCGGTAGAGCGAATCACTCGTAATGATTAGGTCGTCGGTTCGATTCCGACAGGCGGCTCCGACTCCCCCGTGGACCCGAGACCACGGGGGAGTCTTCTGTGTCCGGCCCCGGCTTCGCCCACAGCACGTCCGCACGAGCCGGCGCAAGCCCGTGCGGCGTGGACCCGGCCGCGGGCGGCGGACGGGAATCCCCGGCCGGCCGGATCCGGCACGGAGGCGATGACCGAGGATGGAGCCCGTGACCCGGAACCACGTGTTCGGCCGGCTGCCCGACGGGCGTGACGTCCACCTGCTCCCGATCGGCGCCGCCCCGGGCGTCGAGGTCGAGGTGCTGACCCTCGGGGCGACCGTCCACCGGATGGTCGTCACGGGCGGCGACGGCGAGCGGCGCAACGTCGTCCTGGGCCACCCCGACGTCGAGGAGCGGCTCGCGAGCGGCGACTACGTCGGCGGGACCATCGGGCGCTACGCCAACCGCATCGCCGCCGGCCGCTTCCCGCTCGCGGGACGCGAGGTCGAGGTGCGGACCCACGACCGGGGCAACAGCCTGCACGGCGGGCCGGACGGGTTCGACGCGCGCCTCTGGGACGTCGTGTCGCACACCGCCGACGAGGTGGTGCTGCGGCTGGTCAGCCCCGACGGTGACCAGGGCTTCCCCGGCGCGGTCACCGCGACGGCGCGCTACGTCGTCGACGGCGACACGGTGCGCGTGACGATGGAGGCCACGACCGATGCGACGACGGTCGTCAACCTGACCAACCACGCCTACCTCAACCTCGACGGCGAGGGCGCCGGGACGATCGACGGCCACCTGCTCGCGGTCGAGGCCGACGAGTACACTCCCGTCGACGCCACCGGCATCCCGCTCGGCGGGCACGCCACGGTGGCGGGCACGCCGTTCGACCTCCGCGAGCCGACCGTGCTGGGCCCGGCGCTGCGTGCCGAGCACCCGCAGGTCGTGGCCGCGCGGGGCATCGACCACGACTACGTCGTCCGGGGCACGGGGCTGCGCCGCGCCGCCGTGCTCTCCTCGCCGGTCACCCGGACGTCCGTCGAGGTCTGGAGCGACCAGCCGGGCCTGCAGGTCTACACCGGCAACTTCCTGGACGGGACCCGCCGCTCGACCAGCGGCGCGCGCTACCGGCAGGGTGACGGGATCGCGCTGGAGCCGCAGCTCTTCCCCGACTCGCCCAACCGGCCGGAGTGGCCCTCACCCGTCCTCGAGCCGGGGGAGACCTACCGCTCCACCCTGGAGTGGCGCTTCTCCACCGAGCCGGTTTTAGGTCTCGGCGTACGCCGTCTCAGGTCGCCCGCAGGAACGCCCGCGCCGCGTCCCGGGCATGGGTGACCGGGTCGGCCGGCGTGCCTCGCAGGAGGCTCGCGAGCACGCCGTTGTAGAGCAGGAGCACGACCGCGGTGAGGGCGTCGGGGTCCGGGTGCCGGGTCTCGCCCGCGAGCCGGCGCAACCGGGCGGTGAGCGCCCGGGTGTCCTCGGCGACGAGCTCGAGGGCCGGGTCGGCACCGTCGCTGGGCGCCGCGCGCTCCGAGGCGGTCGCGAGGAAGCAGCACCACTGTGTCGGCTGGGCAGCGGCGCGGAAGGTCGCGATCGCGTCGAAGATCGCCAGCACCCGGTCGGCGGGCGACGCGGCAGCCTCGACGGCGGCGTCCCAGTGCTCCGTCCACGCGGCGAGCCGTCGGGCGAGCACCTCGCGCAGCAGGTTGTCCTTCGAGCCGAAATGCTTGTAGAGCGTCACGACCGCGACGCCGGCCTCGGAGGCCACCCGGTCCACCCCGGTGACCGCGATGCCGTCGCGGAAGAACAGCGCCTCTGCGGCGTCGAGCACACGCGCGCGCCGCTCAGCCGTGGGATCCACGCAGGTACTGTAACGCTCGTTATGGCAAAACGATCGTTTCACCTCGCGGGCCTAGGCGCGGCGGTCGCCGGCATGCTGCTCATCGCCGCGACCTACGGACTGGCGCGGTTCGGCGTCGGCCTCCACGCGCCCGGCCTCGCGGCGACTCGTCCCCAGGTGGCGGGCGTCCTCGGCTGGGCTGCCGCGGCCCAGTTCCTCTCGTACGCGACGGCCGCCGTGGTCGCCGCGAAGCTGGTCGACCAACGGCCGCGCGCCGGACTGGTGCTCGCCGGCGCCACCGCGACCGCGGGCTGCGTGGGCGTCGCGGTGGCGACGCACCCGGCGGCGTTCGTCGCTGCGGTGGTGGTGGGCGGCATGGCCGGAGGGTTCGCCTCGCCCGCACTGGTCCCGGTGGTGGACGCCGTCACGGTTCCTGCGCGCGCAGGCACGGCGCAGTCGCTGGTCAACGCCGGCACCGCCGTCGGGGTCGTCGCGGCCGGCGCGACGGCGGCCGCCTTCAGCTCGACGACCGCCGCCTGGCTGGCGATGGCAGCGGCGTGCGCGGTGGCCACGCTCGAGGCGTGGTGGCCCGTCCGGTCGCGCGAGGACCTCGCCGCCGCCGCAGGCACCCGACCCGCCCGCGGTGCCGTCCGGAGGCGAGCGCTCGCGGTGCCGGCCGTGGCGGCGGTCGTGGTGGGCGCCGGGTCGGCACTCACCTGGACCTTCGGGCCGCTGCTGCTGACCGGGGCCGGCGTCCTGCCGGCGAGGAGCGTGGGCGAGCTGTGGACGGCGCTCGGGGTCGGCGGCCTCCTCGGTCCGCTCGCCGGGGTGCTGGTCGTGCGAGCCGGGCTACGGGGGGCCTGGGCCCTCTGCTCGGCCGCGCTGGCGCTCGCCAGCGCGGGGGTGGGAGTGGCGGTCCCGACCGACGACCGGTGGCTGGCCCTGGTCGCGATGGCGGCGTTCGGAGCCGGCTACATGGCGATGTCCGCGGTGCTGATCCTGTGGGCTCGGCGCGCGTGGCCGCGGCGCTCGGGTGCCGGCACGTCGGTGCTCTTCGTCGCCCTGGCGACCGGTCAGGCCCTGGGGTCGGCTGCGTTCGGGGTGGCACGGTCCCACGTGAGCACCCCGTGGCTGGCCGCGGTGGCGGCGTGCCTCTGCGCGGCCGGTGCGGGCATCGGCCTGGTCGGTCGTGGCGCCGCACCGCGGGGCACGGTGATGTCCCGACACCGGGGCTAGACGTCGACCAGCCCGCCGGCGTCCACCACGACGACGCGCGCTCCGGACAGCGAGGGGCGTACGACGTACGCCCGCCCGCTCAGCACGCGGAGCGTGGCGCCGTCGAGCACCGCCGTGCTGTCCTCGCCCAGCCCCAGCGCGACCGGCGAGGCGCCGGAGGCCACCTCGGACACCAGCCGCCCGAGACCGGTGAGCCCGCGGTCCAGCGCCGCGACGGGACCGCGCACCGCGCCCGAGCCGGGTGTGCCGAGCCCGGTGACTGCCCGGCCGGCCACGACCTCGTCGTGACCGGTCGCCCACGGCGCCCGGAGCAGAGCCGAGGCGGTGGTCGATGCGTCGGTCGTGAGGAGCGTCGCCATGGGGTGCCTCCTGGTGGTGAGGGGGTCGGGGGAGGGCCTGCACACGATCGTGCGGGACCGCGCTTGCGCGAGGCTTGCGCCCCGACGGCGTCCGGGCGGGCCGGTCGTGGTCGCAAGGCCGGCGCAAGCACTCCGCAAGGCCGCCGACACACGCTCCTCCGGTCACCCACTCACGAAGGAGAGCACGTCCGTGTCCACCGCCCCGCCCAACACCCCTTCGAACGCCACCCCGAGCGCCACCCCGAACGCCAGCCCGACCGCCACGTCAGACCCGTCCGTCCCCGACCCGCACCTCGGCGGGGTCTGGGAACGCGTCGCCGCCCGCGTCGTCGACCACGTCCTGGTGGCGGTCGCCTGCGCCCTGCTGCTCCTGCCCCTCGCGTCCGTCGGGGCCCTGCTGCCCCAGCCGGGCGGATACCTCCTCGGCGCCGTCGGGACGCTCGTCGCGTCGGCACTGACGGTGGGCTACTTCACGGTGCTCGAGTCGCGCGACGGGCAGACGCTGGGCAAGCGGCTGCTGGGGCTCCGGGTCGTCGACCACGCCGGCCGGGTGCCGACCCGCGAGCAGGCGCTGCGCCGCAACCTCTGGACCGGCCTCGGCGTCGCCGGCGTCGTCCCCGTGGTCGGAGGCCTCGTCGGCGCGCTCGCCACGACCGTCGCGGCGGTGCTGATCCTGCTCGGCGTCCTGTCCGACGTCGCCGAGCGGCGCGGCTGGCACGACCGGCTCGCCGGCGGCACGCGCGTGCTCCACACGCGCTGACGGTCCTCGGCGCGCTCCGGAGCGCTCGGAAACGACCTGCGGGCACGGTTCACCCTCGGTACTCTCCCTCCCGAAACGAGGGGGACGTACATGGCTCACACAGCCACAGGTGTGGAGTTCCGGGTGCTGGGGGCGCTCGAGGCGCACCTGGACGGGACGCCGGCGCGGGTCACCGCGGCGCTGCAGCGCGAGGTGCTCGCCCAGCTGCTCGCCGCGCAGGGACGCTGGGTCAGCGACGAGCTGCTCGTCGACTGCCTGTGGCCGGAGCACCCTCCGGAGGGCGCCCTGGACAACCTGCGCGCGCTGGTGTCCCGCCTGCGTGCACTGCTGGACCCCGGCAAGAGGGGCCTCATCGCCCGCGAGCCGGGCGGCTACCGCCTCTCCCGCGAGCGCGCGGTGGTCGACGACGCCGTGCTGGAGGAGGCGCTGGAGGGCGGATCCGCAGGACCCCGGTCCGCCGCGCAGCGGATCGACCTCCTCGAGCGCGCGCTGGCGACCTGGCGGGGTGAGCCGTACGCCGGACTCTCGGACCGCGGGCACGTCGCGGTCGAGCGTGCGCGACTGCTCGCGCTCCGCGAGGAGGTGCGCCTCCAGCGCCTCGCCGTCCTGCTCGACGCGGGGCGGACCTCGTCCGTGCTGCCGGAGCTGGAGCGGCTCACCGTCGAGGCGCCGACGCACGAGCGCGCGTGGGAGCTGCTGGCGCTGGCGCGCTACCGCGCCGGTGACCAGGTGGAGGCGCTGGCGACGCTGCGCCGGGCCCGCTCCCTGCTGCTGGACGACCACGGCCTCGACCCCGGACCCCGGCTGCGCCGGCTCGAGGCGGACATCCTGGCGCAGGACCCCGCCCTCGACCTCACCGCGCCGGACCTCCCCGCCTCGGATGTCACCGCCTCGGACCGCCCAGCGCCGGACCGCCCCGACGCGTCCTCGGTCGGCGCCCACGCGGTGTCCTCGCCGGACGGGACCGGAGGCGGCGCCGGCGCGCCGCCCTCGCCGGCCCTGCCTCGCCCGCTGACGTCGTTCGTGGGCCGTGACGGCGAGGTCGCCGAGCTGGCGGCGCTCCTCGCAGACCACCAGCTCGTCACCGTCGCCGGCGTCGGCGGCATCGGCAAGACGCGGCTCGCGATCGAGGTGGCCGCCCGGCACGGCGACGCGTACTTCGTCGACCTCGCCGCGGTCCGCGAGGCCGACCGGCTGGCCGACGCCGTGGCCGAGGCCCTCGGGGTGCTGCCGACGGGTGGTGAGGCCGGACTGCTGGCGGCCGTCGGCGGACGCGACCTCCTGCTCGTCCTGGACAACTGCGAGCACCTCGTCGGCGAGGTGGCGGCACTCGTGCAGCGCGTCCTCGGCGCGGGGGCCGGCCTGCGCGCGCTGGCGACCTCGCGCGTGCCGCTCGGCGTGGAGGGTGAGCGCGTGCTGAACCTCGCGCCCCTCGAGGCCGGCTCCGCGGGCGTGGACCTGTTCCTGCAGCGCGCCGGCACCGTCGGCGCCGAGACGTCCGGGCTGCGGGACGCCGCGCTCGTGGAACGCATCTGCCGGGGCCTCGACGGGGTCCCGCTCGCCCTCGAGCTGGCGGCGGCGCAGTGCCGCGTGCTGAGCGTCCACCAGGTCGCCGACGAGCTCGACGAGGGCTTCGAGCTGCTCACGACCCCGGCGGCCGAGCGCGGCGAGGGCCGCTCCCTCGAGACCGTCATGACGTGGAGCGTGGAGCGCCTGCGCCCCGACGTGCGGCTCGCCTTCGAGCAGTTCTCCGTCTTCGAGGGCGGCTTCGACCTCGCCGCCGCCCGCGCCGTGCACGGGAGGGGCGGCGTCGTCCACCTCCTCGTCGAGCTGCTCGACGCCGGCCTGATCGTGGTGACCGACCACCGCGAGGGGCGCCGCTACCGGCTCCTCGAGCCCCTCCGCGCGCTCGCCCGGCGGACGGCGAGCGAGGAGGTCCTCCGTGGGGCCCGTGACGCCCACGCCCGCTGGGTCGCCGACCTCGTGACGGCGGCCTCCGGGGAGCTCCGCGGCCAGCACGCCGCGGCCTGGTTCGAGCGCCTCGACACCGACCTCCCCAACGTCCGCGCGGGGCTGCGGCACCTCGTCGACACGGGCGCGTGCGACCTCGCGCGAGCCGTGGCCGGCGGCATGGGCTGGTTCTGGTACCGCCGCGGCCAGGTGGCCGAGGGTCTCGCGCGGTACGCCGAGGTGCTGGCCATGCCCGTCGCCGAGAACGACGTCGAGGCCAGGTGGGACCTCGGTCGGTGCCAGATCGGCGCCGGCATGCTCCACTACCTGTCGGGCGACGTCCCGGAGCTGCTCGCGCTGGGCACGGCGGCCGCCGCGTCCGCCACCGCTGCCGGCGACGCGCAGACCGCGGCGCTGAGCACCGCGTACCTCTCCTACTTCATGGCCTACTCCGGCGACCTCGCCGGCTCGCGGGAGGCAGGGGCGCAGGCGCGGAGCCTGGCCGGCTCGGCGCCCGACTGGGTGCTGGCCGAGGTCCTGATGGTCGAGGGCCAGCTGCTGCGCGCCATCGGCGACCACGAGGGCGCCGCCGACACGCTGCAGCGGGCCACCGCGATCGCCGACCAGCACCACCACGGGTGGGCGGTGGGCTCCACGCTGTGGATCGCCGCGAAGGTCGCGTGGGACAGGGGCCGCCCCGAGGAGGCGCTCGAGCACGCGACCCGCGCCGCCGTTCGGCAGCGCTCCGACGGCGACGTGACGTCCTGGCTGGTCTCCCTGCACGTGGCGGCCGGCTGTGCCGCTGCCTGCGGTCGAGCGGCCGAGGGCGCGAGGCTGCTCGGTGCGGTGCGGGCGCGCGCCGCCCAGGTCGGCTTCTCCCCCGAGGTGATGGACCCGCTCGACAGCCCGCGCACCGTGTCCGCGGTCCGTGACGGGCTGTCGCCCGACGAGCTGGAGCGCGAGACCGCGGCGGGAGCCGCGCTGGGGGATCGCGAGCTGCAGGACCTGCTGGGCTCGCTCGCGGGGGAGACGGCCGCCCTGTCCTGACCGCCGACGGGGCTGGCTCAGCCCCGGCGCGCCAGCGCCGCGTCGACGGCGGCCGGGGACAGCACCGACTCCAGCGCCAGGCGGACGCAGCCCACGAGGCCGGCCCGGTCGCCGTACGTCGCCGGCACGACCTGGAGGTCCCGCCCGGCCAGCGCGGTCGTGGCGCCGAAGAGCGCCTCGCGGAGGCCGGCGGAGAAGGTGTCGAAGGCGCCCGCCATGTCGCCGCCCACGACCACGACGCGGGGGTTGAGCACCGTGACGGTGGCGGCGAGCGCCTCGCCGATGTGCCGGCCGGACTCGCGGACGACGGCACGCGCCCGGCCGTCGCCACGGACGGCCCGCGCGACGAGGTCGCGGACGTGGTCGACCTCGGCGCCGGCGCCGCGCAGCCGCTCGACCAGCGCCCAGCCGCTCGCGACGGTCTCCAGGCAGCCGCTCTCCCCGCACCGGCACGTCAGTCCGGCGGCGGCCGGAACCTTGACGTGCCCGAGCTGGCCTGCGGCGTCGCGGTGCCCACGCACCAGCCGGCCGTCGGCGACGAGCCCGACGCCGATGCCGGTCGAGGCCTTGAGCACCAGCGCGTGGTCGCGCTCCAGCAGCGACGACCCGGCGTCGGCCGGGCGCGACACCGGCAGCTGCGAGAGCGCCATGACGTTGATGTCGCTGTCGAGGACGAGGGGCGCGGGCGTCACCTCGGCCAGGTGGGGACGCAGGGCCACGCCGTCCCACCCGGTGAGGGCCGGGGAGTCGACGCTCGTGCCCGCCACCGGGTCGACGGTGCCGGCCAGCGACATCCCCACCCCGCGCACGTCGTCGCCGGTGCGGCCGAGCTCGCCGAGCATGCGGTCGAGGTGGGCGACGACCACGGGCATCAGCACGTCCGGGCCCTGGCCCGCCTCCTGGTCGACGCTCACCGCGGCGAGCTCGCGCCCTCGCAGGTCGCACACGGCCAGCTGTGAGCGGCTGCGCCCGACCGCGACCGCGAGCACGAGGCCGGCGTCGCCGTTGAGGACGAGGGTGGTGGCGGGCCGTCCGCCGGTCGCCGACTCCTCGTCCCCCTCCAGCACGAGCTCCGCCCGCGCGAGCGCCGCGAGCCGGGCGTTCACCGCGGTGCGCGAGAGGCCGGTGACCCGCCCGAGGGCGCCGCGGGTGGTGGCGCGGCCGGAGCGGATGTGGGCCAGGACCTCCCCCGCCGTCGCGGGGGCGCCGGGGGCAGGCGGTGGGCCCGCGGGCGACGTGCTGGCCGCGGTGGGCTCGGTGATCGGCTCGCTGGTCGGCATGGTGACCGGCATTGTGGCACTCGCAGATATGTCTCGAAAAGTCCTAAGTTCGGTTGTCACGCTGCGGAAGTGTCCGTACGGTACGGCGCATGGACATCCACACCGCGGCCGCGCCCGACGGCCAGCCGGCCGTCCTCCCCGTGGACGCGTGCGACTTCACCGTCTTCGGCGGCACCGGCGACCTGGCGCTGCGCAAGCTGCTGCCCGCCCTCTACCTCCGCGACCGGGACGGCCAGCTGCCCGACGGCTTCCGCGTGATCGGCGTCTCGCGCGCGACGATCGACGACGACGGCTACCGGAGCCTCGTCGCCGACGCCCTCCACGAGCACGTGCTGCCGACGGACCTCGACCAGCACGTCGTCGACCGGCTGCTCGCCCGCCTGCACTACGTGACCCTCGACGTCGAGGACGTCACCGCCTGGCACCGGCTGCACGACCGCCTCAAGGACGGCGCCGCCAGCGAGGACGTGACCCGGGTGTTCTACCTCGCGGTCGCGCCGGGGCTGTTCGGGACCATCTGCGAGCGGCTCGACCAGGTCGGGCTGGCGACCGAGCACGCGCGGGTGGTGCTCGAGAAGCCGCTCGGCACCGACCTCGCGACGGCGCGTGCCGTCAACGAGGCCGTCGGCCGCGTCTTCGACGAGTCGAGCATCTTCCGCATCGACCACTACCTCGGCAAGGAGAGCGTCCAGAACCTCCTCGTCACCCGGTTCGCCAACACCTTCCTCGAGCCGCTGTGGAACAGCCGCTGGGTCGACCACGTGCAGATCACCGTCGCGGAGTCGATCGGCGTGGGGGAGCGCGGCTCCTACTACGACCGCTCCGGCGCGCTTCGCGACATGGTGCAGAACCACCTGCTCCAGCTGCTGTGCCTGGTGGCCATGGAGCCGCCGACCTACGTCGACCGCGAGACGGTGCGCGACGAGAAGCTCAAGGTCCTCCAGGCCCTGCGGCCGATGACCCCCGAGCTGGTGGACCGCGACACGGTCGCCGGTCAGTACGGCCCGGGCCTCTGCGCCGGCGAGCCCGTGCGGTCGTACGCCGACGAGGTGGGCCACCCGACCAGCACCGAGACCTTCGTGGCGCTGCGGACGGAGGTGCAGAACTGGCGGTGGGCCGGCGTCCCGTTCTACCTCCGCACCGGCAAGCGGCTGCCCGAGCGCGTCTCGGAGATCGTCGTCGTCTTCAAGGAGCCGCCGCACGCGATGTTCCCGCACAGCGAGGGGACGACCGAGGCCAACCGGCTGCACATCCGCGTCCAGCCCGACGAGGGAATGCGGCTGCACATGACGGCCAAGGAGCCCGGCCCCGGCGGGATCAGGCTGCGTCCGGTGTCGCTCGACCTCAGCTACGCCACCGCGTTCGGCGCGCGCTCGCCCGACGCCTACGAGCGGCTGCTGATGGACGTTGTGCGCGGCAACACCACGTTGTTCATGCGGCGCGACGAGGTCGAGGCCGCGTGGACGTGGGTGGCGCCGATCCTCGACCGCTGGTCGCAGCCCTCGCACACTCCCCGCCGGTACCCCGCCGGCACGCACGGCCCCGTCGCCGCCGCCACGCTGCTCGAGCGCGACGGCCGATCCTGGCAGGAGACAGAATGAGCCGCACCAGCGTGAACCCGGTCGTCGCCGAGGTCACCGAGCGCATCGCCCGCCGCAGCGCCGGCACCCGCGCCGCCTACCTCGCGCGGGTCGATGCCGCCCTCGACAAGGGTCCGGCCCGCGGGCGGCTGGCCTGCGCCAACCTCGCGCACGGCTTCGCCGCGGCCGAGGAGCCGATGAAGGCGGGCCTGCGGGCCGGTCGCAAGCCCAACGTGGCCATCGTGTCGTCCTACAACGACATGCTGTCGGCCCACCAGCCGTTCCGCGACGTGCCCGAGGTGCTCAAGAAGTCGATCGTGCGCGCCGGCGGCCTTGCCCAGTTCGCGGGCGGCGTGCCTGCCATGTGCGACGGCATCACCCAGGGCCGGGCCGGCATGGAGCTGTCGCTGTTCAGCCGCGACCTCATCGCGATGTCCACCGCGGTCGCGCTGTCCCACGACATGTTCGACGCCGCGATGATGCTCGGCGTCTGCGACAAGATCGTGCCCGGGCTGCTCATCGGGGCGCTGTCCTTCGGCCACCTGCCCACGATCTTCGTCCCGGCCGGGCCGATGACCTCGGGCCTGCCCAACGGCGAGAAGGCGCGCGTGCGCCAGCTCTACGCCGAGGGCAAGGTCGGTCGCGAGGAGCTGCTCGACGCCGAGGCGGCGTCGTACCACTCGAAGGGCACCTGCACGTTCTACGGCACCGCCAACAGCAACCAGATGCTGATGGAGGTCATGGGGCTGCACCTGCCCGACGCGACGTTCGTCAACCCCGGTACGCCGCTGCGCGCGGCCCTCGACCGCGCCGCGGGCGAGCGGGCCGTGGCCATCACCGCGTCGGGCGGCGAGCCCACGCCCGTCGGGCACCTCGTCGACGAGAGGGCGATCGTCAACGCGTGCGTCGCGCTGCTGGCCACCGGCGGGTCGACCAACCACACCATGCACCTCGTCGCGATGGCGGCCGCCGCCGGCATCACGCTCACGTGGGACGACCTGTCGGACCTCTCGGCGGCGGTCCCGCTGCTCACCCGGATCTACCCCAACGGCTCCGCCGACATCAACCACTTCGTGGCCGCCGGCGGCACGCCGTTCCTCGTGCACACGCTGCTGAAGCACGGCTACCTCCACGACGACGTGCTGACGGTCTCGGGCCGCGGGCTGTGGCGCCACACCCGCGAGGCGCGCCTCGACGGCGACGCGGTCGTCTGGGAGGAGGGACCGAAGTCCTCGCTCGACACCGACGTCCTGCGCCCGGCCGACGACCCGTTCGCCCCCGACGGCGGGCTGCGGATGCTGTCGGGACGGCTCGGCCGCGCGGTCGTGAAGACCTCGGCGGTGCGTCCCGAGCACCGCGTCGTCACGGCGCCGGCGATGGTCTTCGACGACCAGGCCGACTTCCTCGCCGCCTTCGCCGAGGGGCGCCTCGACGGCCGCGACCTCGTCGCCGTGGTGCGCTACCAGGGTCCGGCCGCCAACGGCATGCCCGAGCTGCACAAGCTGATGCCGGCGCTCGGGGTCCTGCAGGACCGCGGCCAGCGCGTCGCGGTCGTCACCGACGGGCGCATGTCCGGGGCCTCGGGCAAGGTGCCGGCGGCGATCCACGTGACGCCCGAGGCGGCGCTCGGCGGCCCGCTCGCACGGGTCCGGGACGGCGACCTCGTCACGGTGGACGCCGAGGCCGGCCTGCTCGAGGTGGACGTGCCCGACGCCGAGCTCGAGCACCGACCGGCGACCGGGCGCGCCCCGCACGACGTGGAGTGGGCAGGCACCGGGCGCGAGCTCTTCTCCGGCTTCCGGGCCATCGTCGGCACCGCGGAGACCGGCGCCAGCGTGATCCGTCCCCTGCCCGCCCCCACCCAGGAGGCCCCCGTTGTCCAGCCCGTCTGAGTCGCTGCTGTCGCTGGTGCCGGTGGTGCCGGTCGTCGTGATCGACGACGTCGCCCACGCCGTGCCCGTCGCCCGGGCGCTCGTGGCCGGCGGGCTGCCCGTCGTCGAGCTCACGCTGCGCACACCGGTGGCGCTGGACGCGATCGCGGCGATCGCCGCCGAGGTCCCCGACATCCTCGTCGGTGCCGGGACGGTGGTGTCGCCGAGCCAGGTCGAGCAGGCGGTCCAGGCCGGAGCCGGGTTCCTGGTCTCGCCCGGCTCGACGCCGAGCCTCCTCGCGGAGATGTCCGCGTGCGGGCTGCCGTTCCTGCCCGGCACGGCGACCGTCTCCGAGGCCATGGCCGTGCTGGAGGCCGGACGCACCGAGATGAAGTTCTTCCCCGCCGAGGCGTCCGGGGGCGCGGCGTACCTGAGGTCCCTCGCCTCGCCGCTCCCGGCGGCGAGGTTCTGCCCCACCGGCGGGATCACGGCGGTCACCGCCGCGTCGTACCTCGCGCTCCCGAACGTCGGATGCGTCGGCGGGTCCTGGCTGACGCCGGCCGACGCGCTGGCCGCCGGCGACTGGGACCGCGTCCGCGCCCTGGCGGCAGAGGCGGCGGCGCTGGGCACGTCCGGCTCCTGACGGGACCCGGGACAGGAGGTCCCCGGGGCCGTCGGCGCTCGCCCGTGGGGCGGTAGCGCCGCTCGCAGATCCCAAAAATGGGTGACAGCCTCGCCCCGGTCCTGTGCCTACGGTGGTCGCTCAGTTGGCGATTCCACGTGGGGAAAGCATGGGCGACGAGCGTCGAGAGGTCCCCGCGACCGTCCTGGCGGTCGTGGTAGGGCTGCTGGCGGGTGTGGGCGTGGGCGCCGTCGCGGTGCTGGCGTGGGTCGGCGGGATCGACCCGGAGGACCCGGCGCCTGCTGGCGACGAGTCCACCTTGACGGGTCTGGGCGGCCCCTTGGGCGATTCCGAGCCGACCGCCGACGTCCCGGCGGACTCCACGATGCAGCGCTGCGTCAGCGCCGCTCGCGCCCTCGAGGCGCCGCTCGAGGCCGCGGGGGCGGCACTCGAGCAGTGGGGCGTGCACATCCAGGCGATGAACGACCTCGTGGTCGGGGAGATCAACCTCCAGCAGGCGCGTGAGTTCTGGGACCGGACGAGGGTGGTCGCGCGACGCCGCGTCGACGACTACGACAGCGCCTGGACGGCGGTCCGGCAGGAGGGTGTGGACTGTCCATCGCCCCGCCTCGCGCCCCCCGATCCGGCCCTGCGGCCGTGCATCGGCCAGGTCGCGGCGCGGATCCGGGTCCTCGAGGCGGCTGCGACCTCGATCCGCATGTGGGACCACCACGTCCGGGACATGGAGATGCTGCGCAGGGGCACGCTGTCACCCGGCGAGGCCACCGCCATGTGGCTCGCCACGTGGCAACGCGGCGACCGGGGGTTGAACGCCTACCGCGAGGCTGCGCGCGACGAGCGGGCACACGACGGATGTCTCGAGGAGGCGACCTCGGGCTGACGGATGTGGGTCAACGTCATCGGATGGACCGGTGGTGGCCGTCGGGCGGAGTCCGCGGCGCCGTCGGGTCGAGAGCACTGGGTCGTCTCGACGGGGGCGCGACGCCCCTGTCGCACATGTGGGGTGGATTGACATGCAGCACGCGTACGAGTTCGGCAACAACTGTCACGACCAGGGTCGATCCCCGTTGCACGGGGATCGAGCCCGGCGAAATCTGAAGAACCCGCGCGTCAGCGTCGTGATCCCGACGCTGAACGAGGCGAAGAACCTGTCGGTGGTGCTGCCGCGGCTCCCCGAGGGACTGTTCGAGGTGCTGCTCGTAGACGGCGGCTCCACCGACGGCACCGTCGAGACGGCGCGCGAGCTGCGTCCCGACGTGCGCGTCGTCGAGCAGACCGGCCGGGGCAAGGGCAACGCGCTCTACACCGGCTTGGCCGCGGCGCGCGGCGACATCCTGGTCACCCTCGATGCGGACGGGTCAGCCGACCCGGCTGAGATCCCTCGGTTCGTGGCGGCGCTGGTCGCCGGGGCCGACGTGGCCAAGGGCTCCCGGTTCGCCCAGGGAGGGGGCAGCGCCGACATCACGCGCGCCAGGCGGCTCGGCAACCGGGCGCTGTGCATCCTCGTGAATCGGATCTACGGCACCTACTACACGGATCTCTGCTACGGCTACAACGCCTTCTGGGCCGACTGCCTGCCGGCGCTCTGCACCCCGAGGCCGTTGTACGCCGCCGACCCGGCCCTGGAGTCGCCCCTCGGTGAGGGGTTCGAGGTCGAGACGGTGCTCAACGTGCGGGCGGCCAAGGGGGCGCTGCGGGTGTGGGAGGTGCCCAGCTACGAGCTGCGCCGCATCCACGGCCAGAGCAACCTCAACGCCCTCCGCGACGGCATGCGGGTCGTCCGGACGATCTGGGGCGAGTGCCCCGCCATCTCCGCGCGCTACTCGCCGACCGCGGCCGCCCCGGCCGACGCCGTGGCAGGGACGCTGCCGGAGTCCGTGACCATCACGGCGGCCGAGGCTGCGATCCCCCTGCGCGAGCGGATGCCGCAGCTGTCGGCGTCGGGCGACGGCGTGACCGAGCTCGGGCGGCGTCCGCTCGAGGCGGGGACGGCCGACGTCCGGCCCGTGGCCGGTCGGAGCACCCCCAACGGGCACGGGTCGACGGACCGGTGACCGCTTCGGTCCTCCCCGGGTCTCTTCCGGTCACCGTCGTCGTCTGCGCCTACACCGAGCGGCGCTGGCACGACCTGACGGCGGCGATCGACGCCCTCGGCGCCCAGAGCCGTCCACCGGACCAGGTGGTCCTGGTCATCGACCATGACGAGTCGCTGCTGCGGCGCGCCCGGAGCACCTGGGAGCCGCACGTCGAGGTCGTCGGCAACCAAGCGTCCCGGGGTCTCTCCGGTGCTCGCAACACGGGGATCATGGCTGCCACCGGCGCGCTGATCGCCTTCCTCGACGACGACGCCACCCCCGCACTGGACTGGCTGGAGCACCTGACGGCGCCGTTCGCGGACCCGCGGGTGGTAGCGGTCGGAGGGGCGGCGACGCCCAGGTGGGACGGCGTACGTCCCCGGTGGTGGCCGGCGGAGTTCGACTGGGTGGTCGGGTGCACCTACCTGGGGATGCCGCCAGCCGGTGGGGAGGTCCGCAACGTCCACGGCGCCACGATGGCGTTCCGGGCCGAGGTCCTCGCCGAGGGCGAGTGCTTCTCGCCCCTCGTGGGGCGGATCGGGGCAGCGGCCACCGGCTGCGAGGAGACCGAGCTGTGCATCCGGATCCGACAGCGCCGTCCGGGCGCGCGCATCGTGTTCGAGCCGCGTGCCGTCGTGCACCACCGGGTCACCCGGGACCGCGCGCGGTTCGGCTACTTCGCTCGACGGACGTTCGCCGAGGGCCGGTCGAAGGCGACCGTCGCCGGCCTGGTCGGCCCTCGTGACGCGCTCAGCACCGAGCGCTCCTACGTGGCGAGAACCCTCCCTGCCGGTGTGGCCGCCGGGTTGGTCGCCACGCTCCGGCGCGGCGACGCCTTCGGCGCGGCACGTGCCGGGGCCATCGGCTTCGGCCTGGCGTCGACCGCGGCCGGCTACGCCATCGGCCACGCCGCCCGGCTGCGCCACCGGGTGCCCGCGACGGGCGGAAACCGCTCGAGGGACGACGGCTTCACCCCGGTGCGCCTGATGGAGGTCGAGCTGACGGACCCCTCACCGCCCCCGCCGGCGCCCGGGTACCGGCGGGCGCGCGTCCTGGTCCGGCGCGCGGGACGCCCCGTCGGCGCCGCGGACGTCGCCCTCCACGACGGCCGCATCAGCCCGGAGGACGACGCCCGGATCCGGGCCGAGCACGCGAGCACCGAGGCCACGTCGAGCCCGACGGGTGCGGCGCGGCGAGCGGCCGGCGGCCCCGGCGTGACGGTCGTGGTGGCGACCCACGACCGTCCCCGCCAGCTCCAGCAGTGCCTCGAGTCGCTGCTGGCGACGCGGTACCCGGACCTGCAGGTCATCGTCGTCGACAACGCGCCGAGCTCCTCCGCGACCGGCGACATGGTGCGCCGCGACTACCCGGAGGTGACGTACGTCCGCGAGGACGTGGCCGGCCTGGCGCGCGCCCACAACCGCGGGCTCGAGCACGTGTCCACCCCGGTGGTCGCCTTCACCGACGACGACGTCGTCGTCGACCGCGACTGGATCGGCAGCCTCGCCCAGCACTTCTCGTCCGAGCGGGTGGGCTGCGTGACCGGACTGATCTGGCCGGCGGAGCTCGAGACCCCGGGCCAGGCGATGATCGAGGCGCACGGTGGGTTCGGCAAGGGGTTCACGACCCGCGCGTTCAACCTCAACGGCTCACGTCCCGACGACCCGCTGTTCCCGTACACCGCGGGCGCCCTCGGATCGGGCGCCAACATGGCGTTCCGGACGGACGTGCTGCGCAGCCTAGGAGGCTTCGACCCGGCGCTGGGTGCCGGGAGCGCGGGCCGGGGAGGGGACGACCTCGCGGCCTTCCTCGACGTCATCGAGGCCGGCTACACGGTGGTCTACGAACCGTCGGCGATCGTCCACCATCACCATCGCCGCGCGCCGGGCGACGCCCGATCGCAGGCGCTCAACTACGGCATCGGCCTCGCGGCGTACCTGACCCGTGCCGTGGCGCGCCGGCCCTCGCGGCTGGTGACGTTCGCGCGGCTCGCTCCGCGCGGGCTGGTGCACCTGGTCGCGGCCTCCCCGGCGGACGGCCCGGCACGCGGTGCGCGGAGGCCGCACGCACTGCTGCCCTGGCAGCTCCTCGGCGTGGCCCGCGGGCCGTTCGACTACGCCCGCAGCGTCCGCGAGGCACGTCGCACCCCGTCGGGGACGGTGCGATGACGCGCGTCCCGGTCCTGATGTACCACAGCGTCGCGGGGCAGGCCTCCGCACGGTTCCGCCCCTGGGTCGTGCATCCCCGCCGGTTCGCGGCACACATGGAGCACCTGTCCCGTCACGGCTACCGCAGCCTGACGCTCAGCCAGCTCGAGGACCACCTTCGCCCGGGAGGACCGCCGATGCCCGACCGGCCGGTGGTGATCACCTTCGACGACGGCTTCGCTGACTTCCACTCCACGGCCCTGCCCGTGCTGGAGGCGCACCACCTGATGAGCACGTTGTACGTCGCGACGGGTTACCTGGGCGGGACCGCGCGCTGGCTGGCCCGCGAGCGGGAGCAGGGCCGTCCGATGCTCCACCCCGAGCAGCTGCACGACGTCGCCGACCGCGGGGTCGAGATCGGGGCGCACAGCCACACCCACCCCAGGCTCGACGAGCTGAGCGCGACCGAGGCCCGGGCGGAGATCCGACGCAGCAAGGACGTGCTCGAGCAGGAGCTGCAGCGGCCGGTCGCCACCTTCGCCTACCCCCACGGCTACTACAGCCGGCGGGTGCGCGATCAGGTGATCGAGGCGGGGTACACCTCGTCCACGGCCGTTCGGCACGCCATGTCCTCGACCGAGGACGACGTGTTCGCGCGGGCCCGCCTCATGGTGCTCGCCGACACCTCGACCGAAGAGCTCGAACGGCTCCTCCGCGGGGACGGGGTCCCGCAGGCCCCCTTCCGCCCGCGGCCGCGTACCGCCCTGTGGCGGACCGCCCGGCGCACCCGACGTGCGCTCACGCCGGCACGGAGAGGACCGCGGGCGGCATGACGGACACCCGGTCGACCCACCCGCTGACCCGCACCCGGCCCGCCTCCTCCCGGGACTGGCGCGAGCTGGTCGCGTCCGACCCCGACGCGCTGCCCACCCAGTCGCCGGAATGGATCGAGAGCCTGTGCGCCGGCGGTCGGTACGTCGACGCCAGCACGTGTCACGAGCTCCCGGACGGCCGCCGCGCGCTGCTCCCCCTGGTCCGCAGCGCGCGCCGCTCCGGCCGGGCGGCGACGCTCGACTCCATGCCGCCCAGCTGGGGTTTCGGCGGGCCGCTCGTCGAAGGCGGCGTCACCGCCGACGCCGTCGCGGCCGTGGTCGACGACCTCGTGGCTCGCCATCCGCTGCGCATCCACCTGCGTCCCAACCCCCTGCACGCCGACGTCTGGTCGGCCGCCATGGCCGCCCGACCGGGCGTCTCCGCCCGTCCCGCGTGCGCACACGTGCTGGACCTGAGCGGTGGCTTCGGCACCGTCTGGCAGCAGCGCTTCAAGGCAGCCACCCGCAGCCAGGTCCGCAAGGCCGAGCGGATGGGAGTGGTGGTGGAGACCGACACCGCGGGTCGCCTGCTGCCGGAGCTGCACGCCCTCCTGCGCACGTCGGTCGACAGGTGGGCCCGCCACCAGCACGAGCCGGCCCGACTCGCGCAGGCCCGGTTCGCGCGCCGGGACCCGCCGGCCAAGCTCCAGACGGTTGCCGCTCGCCTCGGTGCGTCCTGTCGGGTCTCGCTCGCCCGCCACGACGGTCGCCCGGTCGCTGCCATCCTGGTGCTCCAGGGACGCAACGCGCACTACACGCGGGGCGCGATGGACGAGGAGCTGGCTGCACAGACCCAGGCGAACCGGCTGCTGCACAAGGTGGCGATCGAGGCGGCCTGCGAGGCGGGGTGCCGGACGTACCACATGGGCGAGTCCGGCACCTCCGCCGGCCTGTCGCAGTTCAAGAGCCGGTTCGGGGCGGTGGCGCACCCGTACGATGAGTACGTGCTCGAGCGGGTCCCGCTGAGTCGTCTCGACCAGCTGGCCCGGACGAGCGTGAAACGTGTGCTGGGGGTCCGCGATGCCTGAGCGGCGACGAGGGCCGGTCACGGCGGGCGCCCGGACCGCGTCGAAGGGCGGGTGACCGGCGGTGTCCGTCGACGTCCGACCCCGGCGGCTCCGCTCCCGGCTGGGCGACCACGTGCGTCACCCCCTGCTGCGCAACGGCTACGCGCTGGTCCTCAACTCCGGCGCGACTGCCGTGCTGGGCATGGGGTACTGGGTGCTGGCCGCGAGGCGCTACACGGTCGAGGAGGTGGGGGTCGGCTCGGCCCTGGTGGCCGCCCTGACCCTGTTGTCGACGATCGCCCAGCTCAACCTGTCCAACGTCCTGGCCCGGTTCCTGCCCGCCGCAGGGCGGCACAGCGGTCGGATGATTCTGGCGTGCTGCCTGGCGACGGGCGCTGCGGCGGTGGCGGTGGGCTCGGTGTTCCTCGCCGGCAGCCGGTGGTGGGCACCGTCGCTGCCCCTAGGCGCGCACGGCCCGGGCCTCGACCTGTGGTTCGTGGCGGCCCTGGTGCTGTGGTGCCTGTTCGTGCTGCAGGACGGCGCGCTGTCCGGGCTCCGCCGCTCGGACTGGGTGCTGGCCAAGAACACCGCTCACGGGGTCCTCAAGGTGGTCGCCCTCGTGGTCCCCGCGATCGCGCTCTCGTCGTCCGGCGTCTTCCTTGCCTGGACGATCCCGGTGGTCCCGCTCATCGCTGTGGTGGGCCTCGTCATGGTCGTGCGCCTCGTCCCGGCCCACGTGGCGGGCACCGCGCACCTGGCGCCGAACGTCGCGCCCGGACAGGTCGTGCGGTTCGCCTCACTGGACTACGTCGTCGCGCTCGTGGGCACGGGCGCCACGAGCGCGCTGCCCCTCGTCGTGCTGGAGTTGTCCGGCGCGGCGGCCGCTGCGTACTTCACGCTCGCGTGGAGCATCTACTACGCGCTCTACCTCGTGAGCCGGAGCATGGCGACCTCCCTGCTGGTCGAGGGCGCGAGCGACACCGCCCGGCTGGACGAGTACAGCTGGCGGGCGATCGTGCACATCACGGGAATCCTGGTCCCCCTCGTGGCCGGGACGGTCCTGCTCGCTCCGGTGCTGATGCGAATGTTCGGACCCGACTACGCCGCCGAGGGGACCACCACGCTGCGGCTGCTCGCCCTCTCGGCGCTCCCGTCGGCGGTCATCGTCGTCTACAGCGCCGTGGAGCGCGTCCGGAGGCGGATGCTCCGACTGGTCCTGGTGACGGTCGCGGTCAACGCGACCGCGCTCGCGCTGATCTGGGTGCTCCTGCAGTCGCACGGGCTGCCCGGCCTCGGCCTGGCGTGGCTGGGCACGCAGTCGGTCGCCGCAGTCGCCCTGCTGAGCACCACGTTGGTCCCGATCTGGCTTCCCCGCCTCGACGGCCGGGCGGCGGCCCGGCTGGTCCAGGTGGCGAGCGCCGCCCGGGCAGCCGCCCGCCGGCGGGCACAGCGCCAGCTCCTGCAGCGGCGCTACCCCGGCGTGGCCGCCGCCCTCGGGCTCGAACCCGGCTGGCGCCTGCAGCGGGTGTTCTCGACCGTCGGCGACGTGGCCGTCGCCGAGGTGGGCGGCACGGTCCCCGAGGCCGTCCTCAAGCTGGCGCTGACTGACCGCGGGAGCGACGCGCTGCTGGACTCATGCCGTGCGGTGGACGCCCTCTCCGTGGACGCCCGGCTCGACGGCTGGGTGGCGCTGCTGCCCCGGACCCTCGCGGCCGGCCGCGACGGGGACGGCCGGGCGGTGCTGCTGGAGCGGTACGTCTCGGGCAGGGACGGTCGCGAGGTGATCGGCTCGGCGCCCGACGAGGCGCCGGTGGCGACCGTGATCGAGCAGGTGGAGGCGCTGCACCGGCTCACCGGCCGGACAGCGGTGGTCGACGCGCGACTGCAGCGGGCCTGGGTGGACGAGCCGGTGGAGGTGCTCGAGCGCTGGCTCGGCGCGACGGGGTCGGCAGAGGCCACCCGCGGCCTCCGGCAACGGTTGCGCGACGGGCTGCGGGGCCGGGCGGTGATGCTCGGCTGGACCCACGGCGACCTCGCGCCCGGCAACGTGGTCTTCGCGGCCGACGGCCGTCGGGTCACGGGCATCCTTGACTGGGAGAAGGCCCGCCCCGACGGGCTGGCCGACGTCGACACGGCACACCTCCTGCTGACTGTCCGGATGCTCCGGGAGGACCGTGAGCTCGGAGACCTGGTGTGCGACCTCGTACGACGACCGGGATCTGGCCGAGGCGTGCTCGGCGACCCCACACTGGTGCTGCTCGCCTGGTTGCACCACGTCACCGGCGTCATCACCAAGACCGAGCGCTGCTCTCCCGACGGCTTCTGGGCTGCACGCAACGTGCACCCGGTGCTCGCCCGGCTCAGGAGCGGCACGTGAGCGCCACGCTGAAGACCGAGGTCCGCCCCCCGGCCCTCGCCGTGGTCGGACGCCGCGTCCGCACGAGCGAGGCCGGATCGCTCGCGGAGCTCGGCGGCGTGGTCGGCTTGTGGCTCCTCGCGCTGGGACGGGTCGACCTCCGCGCGATGACGGACCTCGGGCTGCTCTCGGTGCTGCCCTGGACGGCGTGGGGCGCCGTCGTGCTGATGGCGTTCAGCTTCGCCCGGGCGCTCGCCCGGCCGACGTCGCCCGTCTGGTTGCTCACGACCTATCCCGTGGCCCTGTCGACCCTCGTCTTCTGCACCCCGCTGATCCTCTACGGGACGCCTAGGTACTCCTGGGCGTGGAAGCACGCCGGGATCGTGGACTACGTCTCCCGCCACGGGGCGGTGGACCAGCACATCGACGTGCTGCCCATCTATCACAGCTGGCCGGGGTTCTTCGCGGCCAACGCGATGCTCAGCGACCTGGCCGGGTTCGACACCAGCCTGCACTACGCCGCCTGGGCGGAGCTGTTCTTCAACCTCCTGGCGCTCGCGGCCGTCCTCGGCATCCTTCGTGCCCTCACGCCGGATCCCCGCACGACGGCGGTCGGTGGCTGGTTGTTCGTCCTGGGCAACTGGGTGGGTCAGGGGTACTTCTCGCCGCAGGGCATCAACTACGTGTGGTACCTGCTCGTGGTCGCCGTCCTGCTCCGGTGGTTCCCCGGCCGGTCCGCCGTCCCCTCCCCGCCTGAGCTGAGCGCGACCAGACGGGTGGGGCTGTGTGCCCTTGTCCTGTTGCTCCTCGTCAGCATCGCGAGCACCCACCAGCTCACGCCCGTGGTTACGATGCTGACGCTCGGCGCGCTGGCGCTGTTCCGGCGGACCAGCCTGCTGAGCCTGCCGTTCTTCCTGGGAGTGGTGGTCGCGGCGTGGGTGCTCTACGTCGCCGCGCCGTTCAGCCGAACGGCGCTCCGAGAGGCCCTCGGCGAGGTCGGGGCCGTCACCTCGAACCTCCAGAACACCCTGATCGGCTACGGAACCGCCAGCGACGGCCAGGTCCTGGTGTCGCTCGTCACGCGGGGGTTCACCGTCGCGTTCTGCCTGCTGGCAGGCTGCGGGATCCTCGCCTCGTGGCGGTCCCGGCGACGTTACGCCTCGGCGCTCGTGCTCGCCCTCGTGCCCTTCCTCATGGTGGCGTTCAGCACGTATGGCAACGAGATCGTGTTCCGGGCGTACCTGTTCGCGATGCCAGGCCTCGCCTTCTTCGCCGCCCTCCTGCTGTGGCCGCCGGGGACCTCGGCGTGGCGGCACCGGGCGGTTCTGGTGGGCCTCCTGTCGGTGTACCTGATGGGCGGGTCCGGGATCGCCCAGTTCGGCAACGACCGCCAGTACCACTTCACTCCCGAGGAGGTCGCCGCCGCCGAGTATGTCTACGACAACGCGCCGCCCGACACCCTGCTGATCGAGGGCTCGCGGAACTACCCCAGCCAGTTCCGCAACTACGAGCACTTCACCTACGTTCCGATCGCCCGGGAGGAGCCGCGCGACATCCAGCGGATCATCGAGAACCCCGTGGGGACGATGACGCGCTGGATGAGCGACACCGACACCTATCGGGCCTCGTACCTCATCATCACGCGGTCCCAGGTCGCCGCCACAACGGCGCGGGGCGAGATCCCGGGTGACGGGCTCCTCGCGATCGAGCAGGCGCTGAGGTCCTCGCCGCTGTTCCGGGTGGTCTTCGAGAACCGCGACGCCACCGTGTTCACGCTGGCCGCCGCACCCGAGGGCGGGAGCTCGTGAACCGCCTCGAGTCCTCGGCGACGGTCCGCGCGGCGGTGACCGTCGGCTCCGCAGTGGTGGCCGTCGCCGCCGTGATGGCGGACGTCGGTGCGCCGGCGCAGCCGATCCTCGTCCTCTGGTTCGTGCTGGTCTGCCCGGGGGCGGCGTTCGTCGGCCTGGTGCGCCTGCCGTCGCCGGGCTTCGCGTTCGCCCTGTCGGTCGCGACGAGCTGCGCCCTGGCGGCCGTCGTCGCCCAGGTGATGCTGTTCGCGGGGGTGTGGAGCCCGTTGGGGGGCCTGGTCGTCCTGGCGGAGCTCACGATCGTGGCGGCCGTTGCGGGCCTCGCGGTCGACCTGCGCGCTTCCCGGCTCACGGCCGCACCGGGGAGGGGGGAGCGCCGATGAGTGTGACACTCCCGCTGGTGTGCCTCATCGCCCTCCTCGGCCTGCTCGCGCTGATGCGGGCGCACCACCCGGGCGAGGTGAGGGACGCGGACCGGGCGCTCGCCGCGGTCGCGTCGGCTCAGGGCCTCGTCGTGCTCGTCCTGGCGCTCACCCAGGTGGTCGCGCTGACCCGGCCGTGACCGCTCGCGCGGTAATCTGGGTGCATGGGGCTCGCTCGCCCCGTCCCTGGAGTCCGACTGAGTGGAACTGATCTCTCGTGGCCACCCCGCACCGCCGTGTCACCACGGTCGTCGCCAGCCTCCTCCTCGCCACCGTGGGCGCCGCGACTCCCGCGACGGGGATGCCCGCCGAACCCGCCCGACCCGCCGTGGCACAGCCGCGCTCGTCGGCTGCGCAGCCCTTCGGCGTGCGGGGTGGATGGCGGCTGGTCTTCCGCGACGAGTTCCGCGGGACCCGCCTCGACCTCGACAAGTGGCGCCCCAACTGGCTCGCCGGCTCCGACCGGGTGATCACCAAGCCGGTCAACAGCGCCGAGCTGGCGGCGTACGACCCCCGACAGGTCCGGGTGGCGAAGGGGTCGCTGCGCCTGCGCGCGGTGCGCCGCGACACGACCGACAACCGCGGCAGGAGCTATCGCTACGCCTCCGGTCTGGTCGAGTCCTTCCACGACTACCAGTTCTCCTACGGGTACGCCGAGGCGCGGATCTTCCTCAAGGCCAACACCGATCCCTCGCTGGGCGACGTCGGTAGCTGTGGTCCGAACTGGCCCGCGTTCTGGCTCAACGGGAAGGACCATCCCGAGGACGGCGAGATCGACGTCATGGAGTGCCTCAGCGAGGACGACGTGGCGTGGCACTACCACTGGGGCGAGGGCAGCAACGGCGGCTACCCCGATCGCTGGAGCGGCCGCATGCCCGGCGGCGGGGGCTGGCACACGTTCGGGGTTAACTGGGAGCGTGACCGCCTGACCTTCTACTACGACGGTCGCAAGGTCGGCACCCAGAGGGCAGGCGTCACGGGCTCCCCCCACTACCTCATCCTCAACAACGGGCTCAGCGGCACTGCGATCAAGACGCCCTCCACCCTCAAGGTCGACTACGTGCGGGTCTGGAAGCCGACGCGGTAGAAGGCTCGCGTCTGCGACCATGTCGAGGCGGCGCGCAGCCCGCGCGCTGCGGCGACCACGGTCGGCGAGACGGTTGGAGGACTCCCTGTGGTGCCTGGTGCCGACGGCTCGTCGATCCGGCGGAGGCTGGAGCTCGGCCGGCTGCTGGTCGGCTCGCTGCTCGAGGTGGGGATCAAGGCCTACGGCGCGGGCGCGGCCCTGAGCGTCGCCGTCAGCGACGCCGAGACGGTCGGCGGCAAGAGCGAGGACGCCCTGGCCGCGGTGCCCAACCTGGTGGAGCGGTACCGCGCAGCTCAGTACGTGGTCGACCACCGGCAGGAGATCCAGGCCGCCCTCGACCACGTCAACCAGCACACGCCACCGCAGGAGGAGCTCGAGGACGCGGCGGAGCGGAGCTCCGAGACGCTCCGCGGCATCGACACGACGTACAGCGAGCTGCTCCAGGCCTGGGACACCCTCGACCGGTTCCCGCCGCGGCCGGACGAGGCGCTGGGGCACGTCCGCGACGCGTGGGGCGCGAAGCCGGACCTGGACTCCATCCGTGACCTCGCCGAGGCGGCCGGGCAGGTCGGTCCCTACGTCGACCAGGTCGACGTGCTGATCCCCGTGTACTCCGGCAGCCTGCTCCCCGTCGTGGACAACTTCGCGAGCGACGAGGTCGCGGCCACGCTCGGCGTGATGGCAGGGGTGCTCGCGCTGGCCTTCGTCGTCGGCCGGGCCGTCGGGTTCTGGGTCCGGAGGGGCCGGCCCGGGTTGGTCGCCCGCACGCTCCAGCGCTGGGGGGCGCGCACCTACCGGCGCTGGTACGTCCGCAACCTGCCGTACGCCCTCAGCCCGCCGCTCTACGCGGCGGCGCGCGAGCGCATCCAGCGCGACATCGTGGCGGACCCGCAGGAGGCGCTCGACCCCGAGACCCTCCGGGAGCTCGAGCTGTACTTCGCGCACAGGGCCGGCGACGACGCCGCAGGGTGAGCCGGGCGGCAGGTCAGGCGGCGGGTCAGGTGGCTGCTCAGGCGGCGCCCGCGAACCTCAGCAGGTCGACGAAGCCGAACTGGCCGGTGGCGGGGGCGATGGGGGGCGCGGGCTTCCACGCCGGGTCGAGGTAGAGGTACGAGGTCGGGTCGCGCTGCAGCAGGCCCACCAGGACCTCGGCGACGATCCTGCCGCCCACCGCGCCCAGCCGCTCGGCGTTGTTCGGCGGCAGCTCGGCCTCCTTGAGGACGTAGTACCAGAGCGGCGCCTCGCCACCCCACCCCGGGTCGTTGCTCAGGCCGAGGGCGGCGTTGGTGAGCACGGGTGCTCGCATGAGCCGTGCCACCTGCTGCCCCGACGGGAGCCCGACGGCCTTGCCGCGCAGGGAGTTGCGCACGGCGAGGTGGACCGTCGGGTCCGGAGGCGGCACGACGGGGGCGGGCAGCGTGGTGAGCGGGAGCGACAGCCTGGTGTCGATCCGGCGCGGCCGGCGCGCGGGGAAGGCCGGGTCGACGGGGAGGATGTGCTTCCACTCCACGACCAGGTCGGGCGGCACCGGGCGCCCGCCGTTGAGGTTGAACCCGCCGTCGGCGCCGAAGACCGGGACCCCGCCGCGATCGGACGTCGACTGGTTGATGACGTAGAAGGGCCGGATGAGGCTGTGGCCGAACCGGTACGCCGCGACGGCGAACTCGACCGGCATGAAGGGGCGGCCGTCCTTGTTCGTGGGCCGGTAGTAGGTCAGCGTGAGGACCGGCGGCCGGCCGGCGACCTCCCGGTACACCGTGCCGTTCGGGCCGACGAGGGCGTCGCCGACGAAGCGCGGCAGGAAGTCGTGCGTCACCGCCCACTGGTAGTGCCACCGGGTCAGCCGGCGGGCGGTCTCGAACACCCACTCGCGCCGGATCCCCTGCGCCCGGGCGTGGTCGACGAGCCGGTTGTGGAACCGCGCGACCGCCTGGTGGAGCTGGACGAGGATGAGGTTCTCGTCGTTGCGCCCCTCCGGGATGATCGCGCGGCCGTCGCCGCCCCGCGGCACGTCGGGGACGCCGTGGACGTTCGGTGTCACCAACAGCTTGTCCGGGTCGGCGGGGTCGTAGAACTGCGGTTCGAGTGCCGGGCCCCGGCCGTACACCGAGTCGAGGTCGTAGCGCGGCGTGCGGAAGTTGGTCGTCGCGTAGGGGTCCGCCTCCTGCTGCGCGAGCGGGGTGTTGTCGAAGGTGATGTCGTGGTCGATGAACTGTCCGATGAACGTGTAGCCGGCGAAGAGCCGCGGGTTCGTGTTGAGCAGGCTGTCGTCGGGGACCGTCTGGTCCTCGACCATCGACTCGCTGAGCCCGCGCAGCAGGTCGTCGCTCGGCGCGTACGGCGGGAGCTTCTTGAACATCATCCCGAACCGGCCCTCCGCGGTCCGGTTGCGGCTCGTGAGGTACATGCCGCGAAGCTCCACACCGTGGGGGACGTGTCCTGCCGGCGCCGCGCTCACGGCGGCGTGGGCCAGCGACCGTGCCCGGCCGACGAGCGCTCCGGCGGAGAGTCCCGCCGCGCCGGCGAGGAGGGCGCGCCGGGCCAGCCGCCCGTGCCCGTTCGACTCCGACCGACCATGCGCGAGGTCCATCGCTCCGGCTCCTTCCAGGTCCGACCGAGCAGTGTGGGGTGTCAGTCGACCGTCAGGTTGCCGCTGCGCAGCAGGCCGGCGCGGGCGTAGAAGACGGTGGCCGGGTCCAGCTCGGACGAGAGCGCGGTCCCGCTGGACAGCTTGATCGAGAAGAAGTCACCCGCCGAGGGGGCTCGATCGCTGTCGTTGTCCCGCACGACCACCTCGAAGCGGCACAGGGACCCGCTGGTCGTGCAAGCCGGCGCGAACCCGGCCGGAGCCGGGCCCGAGGACCGGTAGCGCCCCAGGAAGATCAGCTCGTTGCCTCCCGGAGGAGGCTCCTGGCCGATGCAGATCATCGACTCGAGCACCGGGTCGAGGGTGTCGACGGTGCCGTGGACGGAGAACCCGGACCCGAGCAGGTTCCGCCCGTGGTCGGTGTACGACAGCTGGATGCGCAGCCGCCCCGCCGACGGCTGCGGCCGGGTGCTCTTGGACGAGCGTTCACAGCTGAAGCTGAAGCCGAACGACGCGGCGCCGGCGAACAGCAGGCCGTCCGGCGGCAGCTGGCCGCCGCCGCGACCGGTGCACGCCGACAGCGTGGCCACGAGGATGCTGACGAGCCCGATCGCGACATGTCGCTGTCGCCGTCGTGGGCGCGTTGAGGCAAGCGTCATCACGAGTCCCTCCCCAGGGCTCCAGTGACGGGTCCGCCACCTGCTGCGGCGCCCGCCACTCACCGTTTGGACTGGTCTACACCAGGAGTGCGGCGTCGCGCCGTCCCCCAATTTGGCTAAAACGGCCGTCGTGTCGCTCAGTGCTGGCTCCGAGCGTGGGAGTGGCGTCGCTCGGGCACGGCGTCGATCAGCTGGGGCAGCAGCCACGGTGCGATCCAGCCCTGCACCCCGGAGGGGGTGAGGTGCAGACCGTCCGAGCGGACCTGGTAGCCGCCCGCGTCCCACGTGAAGCGGCCTTCGGGCGAGACCCGCCTGCCCAGGTCCACCACCTGGACTCCCGGGTGGTCGGCGGCGACGCTCCGCAGCAGCGCGTTCCACAGGGTCACGCGCTCGGGCTGGTCCTCCGGGTAGAGGCTGCCGTCGAGCTTCTCCCACCGTCGGTTGTACGGCTCGGTCGCGAGCAGCACGTGGGCTCCCCGAGCGCCCGCCACGTCGATGGCCAGGTCGAGCTCCGCCCGCAGGTGCGCGTCGAAGTCGGGCTGACCGATGTGGGTCCACCGGCCGTCGAGCACCCGGTCCATGGTCTCCCAGCGGCCGACGAGGATGAACGCGACGTCCGGGTCGTCGGCCGCGATCGCGGCCCGCCAGAGGTGCGGCCAGTCCCGGCACGCCGGCGCGAGCCCACGGTAGAGGCGGTCGCCGTAGCGGAAGGGGGCGGTCCGGGTGATCCCGCACCCCATCAGGGTGTGGTCGCGGACGTCGAGCTCCGGGTGGTCCGGGAGGTAGGTGACCAGGGTCCACGCCACCGAGTCGCCGAACACGTCGACCACCACGGGCTGTCCCGGGATCCTCGTGTGGAGCCTCGGTGGGGGCGGCCGCGACGTCGCCTTCTCGACGCGAGGCCTCCGACGGTCGTCGGGAGCCACGACCGCGCCCTGCTCCGCTCGTGCCAGGAACCGGTCCACGGCACGGCCGACGGGGACGTCCCCGGGGCCGGGCTGCAGCGGGTGCACCGCAGTCGAGAGCACGAGGGCCGCGGCGCCACCGGCGATGGCGGCGCCGGTCAGGCCCAGCGCGGCGAGCGGACGCCGGACCCTGACCCGGAGCCGGACGGGGCGTTCGACGAGCGTGTAGGACACGACCGCGAGCGCCAGGGTGAGCAGGCACCGCGTCGCGAAGAGTGGCAGGCCCTCGAGCCCGGTCCGGTCGGCGTTCGCCGCGAGGAAGACCGGCCAGTGCCACAGGTAGATGCCGTAGGAGATCCGGCCCAGGGCCGGCAGCGGTGGCAGGGAGAGCAGCCGGGCCGGGACCCCTGTCGGAATCAGCACCACGTGCGCGATCACGGCCGCGACGGCGAGCGCGATGCCGGCCATCGCCCCGCGGTAGAGCGCCTCGTCGGTGCCCGAGAGATGGGTCGAGGCCCACCCCAGGACGCCAGCCGCACCCGTCGCCGCCGCGCCGAGAGCCAACCGTCGGCCTCCGGCGACGGGGCGCGCCGCGTCGGGCGCTGGGGGCCTTCCGGGCAGTCCCGGGCGACCTGCCGTGCGGAGCGCCACGAGGCCGGCCAGCCCGGCCCCGATCAGGATGGCCCCACCCCGGGTGTCCGTCCCGTAGTACGCCCGCCCGGGGTCGTCCGGGCTGTAGACCAGCGCGAGGGCGATCGTGGACGTCACCGCACCTGCCGCGCACACCGCGACAAGCCAGGACAGGCGCTGCCGCACCCGCCGGTCCGCGCCGACGGGCCACGGCGCGCGGCCCGGGCGCGCGCCGTACAGCACGGCGTACACCACCACCGGCCACACGAGGTAGAACTGCTCCTCGATGCCGAGCGACCAGGTGTGCTCCAGGGGCGAGGGCGCCGCCGTGAGCGCGAAGTAGTCGCTGCCGCGGAAGATCATCCGCCAGTTGGCGACGTACAGGAGTGCCGCGACCCCGTCGCCTCGCAGCAGCCGGACCTCCTCCGGAGGGAGCATCGTGCGGGCGAGGACCGCCACGGTCGTGATCATCAGCACCAACGCCGGCAGCAACCGCCGTACGCGCCGGCCCCAGAAGGCGATGAGGTCGATGCGTCCCTCGTGGCGGGTCCACTCGGCGAGCAGGAGCGAGGTGATGAGGTAGCCCGACAGCACGAAGAAGGCGTCCACGCCGAGGAAGCCGCCGGTGGCTCCGGGCAGCCCGCCGTGGAACGCGAGCACCGCTCCGACCGCCAGGGCCCTGACGCCGTCCAGGGCGGGCACATGCCCCGCCGTGGCGCCCCCGCCGGTCCGTGCCCCGGGGGCCGCGTGCCGAGGCAGGTGGCTGTGCCATCGAACCGGACTTCCGACGATCGAGGCCATGTGGTCCTCCACCACGACTTGGCGCGTCCTGTCATGGTCCGCCTCCGGGACGCGAGGAGTCCAGAGCTCCGCATGGGCGCTCGACGCTCACCCACCTGGGCGCGCGACGCCTGCGCCGGCCGGGGGCGGCACCGACATCCGCGGACTGCGGATCGTGCGACGTGCCACGGGTACCGCCGTCAGGTGACTGACACCGAGGACGGCTTCACTTCGACGATCGGCGCTGGTTCCCCCCGAGCGGCTGACGGGCGGGCCACCTTGGAGGTGCGGGCCGATGAGCGGCATCTCAATGCGGCCGGCACGATCCATGGCGGCATGCTCGCCACCCTGGTCGACGCGACGATGGGCGCAGCCATCAGAAGTGCGGTCGGGGACGAGACGCCGGCCACCAGTCAGCTCACGCTCACGTACCTCCGCCCGGGCACGCCCGGCGACCTCGTCGTGACAGCGGAGGTACGCAAGAGGGGGGACAGGCTCACCATCTGCGAGGCCGACGTCGAGCAGGACGGGAAGTCCCTCGTGCACGCGCTCGCCACCTTCGCCCTGCTGGACGGCTGACGCGTCAGGCGGACGGCGAGGCGGAGGGAGGCAGGTCGGCGTACAGGCGGTCCAACATGGTGTGGGCCGACGCGGCCCGGCGCTTGGCCGGCGTGCGGTCGCTGCTGGCGGCGGCGACGAGCACGGCCGCGATGTCTCGGATCCTGCGGTTGGTGTCGGCCGAGAAGACACGCAGCAGCGCGAAAGCCGTGTCGACGTCCACGCTGTAGAGCTGCGCCAGCACGCCCTTGGCCTGCTCGATGACGGCCCGGTGCTCCACGAAGTCGATCACCGCGGTCTCGACCTCCGCGGCCACCGCCCGCTTCTGCACCGTCGTGATGTCGACCAGGTGACCGTGCACGACGGAGGCACCGTCCTCGCGGGCGAGGTGCCCCGCCGCCACCACCACGCGGAGGTCGCCGGTCGCGGTGCGGATGCGGTGCAGGAACGAGAACGGCTCCTGTCGCCCGACGACGTCCTCGCGCGACTGCCACGCCGCCTCGCGGTCCTCGGGATGGATGTGCCGCAACACCAGCTCGGTCGTCGGCACCACGGATCCGGGCTCGAAGCCGTGGATGCGGAACATGTTGTCGGACCACCACCAGCTGTCGGTGTCCGGTCGGTAGGTGTAGCGGCCCACGAGGGCAAGGCCGGAGGCGTGCAGATCCCTGTCCGCCTCCCGCTCTCGCATGGTGTGAGTGTGTCGGAGCCGGCACGCGCGCTCAACCTGTTCCGACCTTTCCGCCGCAGCCACCACCACTTGTCGGCGTCGAGCAGAATCGGATCGTCGGGTCGCGGGGGCCGCCCGACTCCGGATGGTGCCCACGCGCGCGTCGCGCCGGGCGCCTCGCGATGGACAGACAGGAAGAACGGTGGCTGGGGAGCACACGAGCATGCGGGACTTCGCCGACCTGGCCCGGGCCTTGAGGTCGGCCACGCAGGAGGCGGACCGGCTGATGCTCGCCGTGGAGGCGGCGGTGGAGCTGGTTCCCGGCTGCTCGTGTGCGGGGCTGACGATCAACCGCGACGGCGAGTGCCGGACGCTCGCCGCCACCGCGGAGGCGCTCACGGCGGCGAACACGCTGCAGAACGAGCTCGGCGAGGGCCCGTGCTTCCCGCCCGGGCGGGAGGAGGAGACGGTCGTCTCCCAGGACCTGGTCCGCGACGAGCGCTGGCCCGTGTGGGGCCGCCGGGTCCACCAGGACCTGGGCCTGGGCTCCATGATGTCGGTCCTCGTCTTCAGTGGTCGGCACGTCTACGGCACCCTCAGCGTCTACGGCACCGGCCCCGGGACCTTCACCGCCGACGGCCTCGCCACGGTCCAGGCCCTCGCCGGGCACCTCGCGGTCTCCCTGGCCGCCGGCCGCGAGATCGACGGGCTGGGCCTGGCGCTGACCAGCCGGACGGTGATCGGGCAGGCCGAGGGCATCGTGATGGAGCGGCTCGGGGTCGACGCCGACCAGGCGCTGGCCTACCTCAAGCGGATCTCGTCGCACACCAACACCAAGCTGGTGGAGGTCGCGCTGCGCCTGGTCGAGAGCCGGGAGCTCCCCGAGGGCTAGGCGGTCACGAGCGGGGCGGCGTCCACGTCCGCGGATGCGCGCCGCCACGACGGGCTCCGCCCGGGGGAGGTGCCGCCCGCCTCCGGACGGAAGGCGGGCGGCCGGTGCCGCCGGACGGGGGAGAACGGCGGCGTGACCAGCAACCCCCTGCGGTCGGCGAGCAGGTACCCCGCAGGCCGACGGGAGATGCGGCCTCGCGCGGATTCCACCCGTAGGAAGGGGCGGAGGGGGCGGAGCGGGCGTGTGCGTCCGTGGGTGGGATCGGGCCCTGGTGGCCGGCGGGCTGCCGCCCGACGCCGGCCCACGAGACAGCGTGCCCGTGTCCCTCCCATCGTCCGGGAGATGCGCCGGTGCAAACCCGGGACACGACACGACGGTAACCACCGGACGGGCGCGTCGTTGGGACTGTCAACAACTCGCCACGGAGGCTCACCCCCATGCTTCGACCCACCCGGCGTCTCGCGTCGCTCCTCGCCGTCCTCACGACCAGTGCTGCCGCGTTCGTCGCGCCGGTGTCCGCCACTGCGAGCCCTGAGCTCGCCTTGACCGCCCCGTCGGTGCCCACCGACGCGGCAGGGCGCGGGAAGGTCATCGTGGCCTTCCAGGACGGCGTGGTCCCGACAGGCACGCTCGGCGTGCTGCGGGACCTCGGCGTGCACCGGGCGATCGAGCTGCCGACGATCGGAGCCGTGGCGGTGACGGCGGACCTCCCGGTCGTCGACGCCCTCGGCACCCTCCCGGGCGTCATCGCGGTGGAGCCGCAGCGCCAGCTGGTGTCCCACCTCTACGCCTCGAAGCAGCAGATCAACGCGCTCGGCGTCGACCAGCCCTCGACGTACACCACCCGCGTCGGCGGCAAGCGGGTCACCGCGACCCGTCCGGGCGTGTCCGGTGAGGGCGTGACCGTGGCCGTGCTCGACTCCGGCATCTTCGCCGCTCACCCGGACTTCGGTGACCGGGTGGTCAAGGGCCTGAACTTCTCCTACGCCGAGGCCGCCCAGCAGGTGGGCTTCTCGGCCGCTCAGTGGGACGCGTACGCCGAGTCGACAGGCGCGCTGGCGCTCCAGGACGAGATCGGCCACGGCACCCACGTCGCCAGCACGGTGGGTGGCGACGGCAGCCTGTCCGCGTCGCAGGGCGGCCCGGACCTCGCGGGCGTGGCCCCGGGCGTCTCCCTGATCTCCATGCGGGTGGCGACGCCGGGCTTCGGCATCGCCGACGACCTGGACTGGGAGGAGGCCGCGCTCGCGGCGTTCGACTGGACGATCCGGCACCACGAGCAGTACGGCATCGACATCACCCAGAACTCGTGGGGCCTGCTCCCCACCGAGCCCAACTGCCTCGGCCTCGACTGCGGTGAGCCCACGGACTTCGACGCGATGTCGCAGATGATCGGGTCGGTCGTGGACAGCGGTGTGCACGTCGTCTTCTCGGCCGGCAACAACGGCCCCGAGGCGGGCACGATCGGCGGGTACCACGACCCGGCCAACGGTGCTGTCCTCGTGGGCGCGGCCTGCAAGTCCGTGGACTCCCAGTGCGCGGCGGGGGAGCAGATCACCGACTTCTCCAGCCGAGGTGCGGCCGACGGCACCGGCCCGCAGGTCGACGTCGTGGCGCCCGGCGACGCGATCATGGCCGCGCTGTCGCCGTCCGTGCTCGCCCCGCTGACCGAGTGCGCGGAGACCCAACAGCCCGGCTACTTCTGCATCTCCGGCACGTCGATGTCGTCGCCTCACGTCTCCGGCGTCCTGGCGCTGATGCTCCAGGCGAACCCGAGGGCGACGCCGGCCCAGGCGAAGCAGTGCCTGCTCTCCACGGCGGTCGACATGATGACCCCCGGCTTCGACATCCACTCCGGGCTCGGGATGGTCGACACCAAGGCCGCGCTGACCTGCGTCCACTCGCTCACGTTGACCAAGAAGTCCCGCTGACCGGGTGACGGCGGCCGCCCGCCCCGTCGGGCTGGGCGAGCGGCCGCCGGATCAGGCGTCGGTCGCCACGCCCTCGAGCACACCGCGCGTCGGTGCCCCTCGGCCAGGACGTGGAGTTCTCCATCGGTCGGGAGGAGCCTCCCTCGACCTCGCGGCGCGGCTGCGGCCTGCCTGGTCGCTCGGTCAGAGGTCGTCGACCTGGACGATCGCCTCGATCTCGACCGCGAAGCCGAGGGGGAGTGCGGCCACCCCGACAGCAGAGCGTGCCGGCCTGCCGCGCTCACCGAACACCCGCACGAGGAGATCGGTGGCGCCGTTCGCGACGAGGTGCTGCTCGGTGAAGGCGGGCGTCGAGCTCACGAAGACGACCACCTTGACGAACCGCTCGACCCGTCCGAGGTCGCCGAGCTCGTCCTGGACGGTCGCGAGCAGGCCGAGCATCACGGCCTCGGCAGCACGCGCACCCTGCTCGGTCGTGAGGCTCGCGCCGAGGCGACCGGTGTGGATCGGCCTCCTGTCCTCGAACGCGCCGTGTCCGGAGAGGAACACCAGCCCGCCCGCGTGCACGGCCATGCTGTAGGTGCCGACGGCGCGCGCCGGCGGCGGAAGCGTGAGCTCGAGGTTCATGGCCTACACCGGAACCGAGTCGTAGCGGCTCGAGACCGCAGCACGCACGGCTGGGTCCCGGATCGCGTCACCCGACAGGCTCGCCAGCTCCACGAACATCTCCTCGAGGCCGCCGGGAACCATCAGCAGCAGGAACCTGCCGCCGCCGCGCGCGGCCTCGAAGACGTGAGCGGTTCGCCGCGGGACCAGCACGTACGAGCCGGGCGTCGCCTCGATGCGCTCGTCTCCGACGCTGAACGTGAAGAGGCCGTCGAGGACGTAGAAGGACTCCTCGAAGCCGCGGTGCAGGTGCGGCACCGTCCACGGTCCCGCGGCGGTGCCGGACATCTCGGCCACGGTGAACGCGGAGCCGGTGGTCTCGCCGCTCGCGATGAAACGCATGGACGCGACGCCGAGGTCGATCGTCCTTCCCTGCCCCGGCCGAACCGCGTAGGCCTCGCTCGGGATCGTCATCTCCACCACCACTTCCGTCGTCGTGTGTCTGGCCCGCCGCCCCAGCGTCGTCCCGTGCGGTGACAGCAGCAAGATCAGAATGTGAAGTTGCCGCGCGCGACCCGCGGGGGCACTCTGGACGGGTGGGTGACTACGGTCAGTTCTGCCCCATAGCGAGGAGCTCTGAGCTGCTGGCTGAGCGATGGACGCCCATCATCATCCGCAACCTGCTCAACGGCTGCCGGACGTTCAGCGAGATCCGTCAGGGAGCTCCCGCCATCTCGACGGCGCTGCTCACGCAGCGCCTCCACACGCTCGAACGCCACGGCGTCCTGGTGCGCACGACGAACGGGTCCGGCCGAGGCGCTACGTACGAGCTCACCGAGATGGGCCGCGACCTTGAGACGGTCTGCGACGCCATGGGCCGCTGGGGTGCGAGATGGCTCGAGCTGGAACCGCGGCACCTCGACCCGGCCTACGTCCTGTGGGCGACCACCAAGCTGGTCGACGTGGAGCAGATCCCCCCGGGCACGACGGCCGTCCGGTTCTCCCTGCGCGACCAGCCCTCCGACAACTACTGGATCCTCCTGCGGCGCCCGCAACCCGAGCTGTGCACCCGCGGCGCCGGGTACGACGAGGACCTGGTGGTGCGGACCGACTCTATGACCTTTGTGGACCTGCACCTCAGGCACACGTCCTACCGGGAGGCGCTCAGGACGGGCCGGCTCGAGCTGGAGGGGCCCGTGGCGCTCACGCGTCGGTTCTCCTCATGGTTCCGGGCCAGCCCCTTCGCCGCGGCGGAGCCGGCGGAGCGGGCCGGTGCCCACGTCATGGGCGTGCTGGCCAGCGACCCGCGCTGACGCCACGATGAGCGCATGGCCGACCTCCTCCTCACCCATGCCCGCGTCTTCGACGGTCACCGCTACCTCGGCGGTGTAGGCGACGTGCTGGTGCGCGACGGCCGGGTCGTCTCGGTCGGCGGCGCCGAGCGCACGCCCGGCGCCGAGGTGGTCGACTGCGGCGGGGCGCTCCTCCTGCCGGGCTTCGTCGACGCGCACGTGCACCCGGTCCAGGGCGGGCTCGAGCGGCTGACGTGCGACCTCAGCGAGGTCGCCGCCGAGCCGGCGGCGTACCTCGGCCACGTCGCGGCGTACGCCGCCTCCCGCCCGGACCTCGACTGGGTCCAGGGCGGCGGCTGGGCGATGGCCGCCTTCCCGGGCGGGCTGCCGACCGCCGCCGCCCTCGACACGGTGCTGCCCGACCGGCCCGCCGCGCTGGTCAACCGCGACCACCACGGGATGTGGCTCAACAGCCGGGCGCTGCGGGTCGCCGGCATCACCCGCGACACCCCCGACCCGGCCGACGGCCGCATCGAGCGCGACGCAGCGGGGGAGCCGACCGGCGTGCTGCACGAGGGCGCGATGGGACTGGTGCTGGCGGTGCTGCCCGTCGCGGACGCCGACGCACTGCACGCGGGCCTGCTCGAGGGCCAGCGCCACCTGCACTCGCTCGGCGTCACCGGCTGGCAGGACGCGATCGTCGGGGCCTACGCCGGCATGCAGGACACCGGTCCGGCGTACCTCCGCGCCGCGCGGTCGGGGGAGCTGACCGGCTCCGTCGTCGGGGCGCTGTGGTGGGAGCGGGAGCGCGGGCTCGAGCAGGTGGCGGAGCTGGTGGAGAGGCGGGAGGCGTGCTCCCACGGGCGCTTCGCCGCGACGTCGGTCAAGATCATGCAGGACGGGGTCGCCGAGAACGGGACGGCGGCGCTCGTCGAGCCGTACCTCGACCGCTGCGGGCACCCCACCGCCAACGCGGGCATGTCGTTCGTCGACCCGGCGTCGTTGCGCAGCATCGTGTCGGCCCTCGACGAGGTGGGCTTCCAGGTCCACGTCCACGGTCTCGGCGACCGGGCGGTGCGCGAGGCGCTCGACGCGCTGGAGGGCACCGAGCCGCTGCACCGGCACCACGTCGCCCACCTGCAGCTGGTGCACCCCGACGACGTGCCGCGCTTCGCCGAGCACCGGGTCGCCGCGAACATCCAGGCGCTCTGGGCCTGCTACGACGAGCAGATGGTCGACCTAACGATCCCGTTCCTCGGCCCCTCCCGGGCGGCGCGGCAGTACCCGTTCGGCGACCTCCACCGCGCCGGCGCCCGCCTCGTCGCCGGCAGCGACTGGCCGGTCAGCACGCCGAACCCGCTCGAGGCGATCCACGTCGCCGTGCACCGCACGGCGTACGGCGATCCCGGCCGCGCGGGCACCGAGCCGTTCCTGCCCGACCAGGCGCTCCCCCTCGAGGTCGCGCTCGCCGCCTACACCTCCGGGTCGGCGTGGGTGTGCCACCGCGACGACGCCGGCCTGGTGCAGCCCGGTGCCGTCGCCGACCTGGTGCTGCTCGACCGCGACCCGTTCGACGCGCCGGACGAGGTCGGCGCGGCGCGGGTGGAGCGGGTGTGGATCGGCGGCGAGGCGGTCGTGGGCGGCTGAACCCGAGTCCGCTGCGCGCGTGCCAGGGCGCTCGGCGCGCGTCGTCCGGTGGGTGGAGACGGCCGGGACCCGGGGCGGGCGGGTCGGCACCTGGGAGGGAGGCCCCGGACCTCCCCTGCTCCCTAGCGTCGCCGGCATGTACGAGATCGGGACGCGCCTCCTCATCGGCGTCATGCTGGCCTCCTTAGGCCTCGCCGTCTTCGCCTGCGACGTCCCGGGCGGCGGTGACGGCATCCTTCGTCCGGCCGCCCAGCGGACCGTCGCGGAGGTGGCCGCGCGCGAGCTCGGCGAGGGGCTGCACGACAGCGCCGCACTGGACCGCCTCGACCCCGACCTGGTCGCGGCCGTGCTCGCAGCGGCAGAGGACGCCGCTGCCGACGGCCTCGACCTCCGGGTGACCAGCGGCTGGCGCAGCCGGGCGCACCAGGAGCGATTGTTCGAAGAGGCGCTGGCGACGTACGGCAGCGCGGAGGAGGCCCGCCGCTGGGTGGCCTCGCCCGACTCCTCGGCCCACGTCACGGGCGACGCCGTGGACATCGGTCCGACCGACGGTGCGCTGTGGCTGGGCGAGCACGGCTCGGCGTACGGCCTGTGCCAGACCTTCGCCAACGAGATCTGGCACTTCGAGCTGCTCACCACGCCGGGCGGGGTGTGCCCCGAGATGCTCGCCGACGGCAGCGCCGAGCGCTAGGGGGGTGGGGGGGTCCCCAGAGCGCGGGCGTCTGCGCGGGCTGGGGCGCCTGCGTCATACGAACCGGCACGTATAGGTGCGGTTCGGGATGACGTACGCCGGCTTCTCCGGGGGCCGGGACGCCTGCGTCATGCGAACCGGCACCTATACGTGCGGCTTCGTATGACGTACGCCGGCGCCGCCGCCGGGCTGGGCGGTTGCGTCATGCGAACCGGCACCTACACGTGCGGCTCCGTATGACGTACGCCGGTGCCGCCGTCGGGCTGGGCGGTTGCGTCATGCGAACCGGCACCTATAGGTGCGGCTCCGTATGACGTACGCCCGCGCCGACGCCCCGACATCGGCACGCCGTTTCACGACGGCTGTCACCATGAGCGACATGCCGACGACCGCGAGGGAGCCCGCCTGGAAGGGCGCCGCGCTGCTCACCGGCGGCTTCGTCGTCGTGCTCTGGGTGCTGGAGATCTTCGACGCCGCGACAGGCCACCCGCTCGACGCGTACGGCGTGCAGCCCCGCAGCGAGGACGGCCTGGTCGGCATCGCGCTCGCGCCGACCCTGCACTTCGGGTTCGACCACCTGGTGAGCAACACCGTCCCGGTGCTCGTGCTCGGCTTCCTGGCGCTCGCCACCGGCGTCGCCCGCGGGCTCGCCGCCACCGCGATCATCTGGGTCGTGGGCGGGCTCGGCGTCTGGGTGTTCGCGCAGCCCGGCAGCAACCACGCCGGTGCGTCGGTGCTGATCTTCGGGTGGATCGTCTACCTGGTCGTGCGAGGCTTCCTCAACCGCCACCCCAGCGAGATCCTCATCGGGGTCGCGGTGTTCCTGCTCTACAGCGGTGCGCTGCTCGGCGTGCTGCCCGGCCAGCCGGGCGTCTCGTGGCAGGGGCACCTCTTCGGCGCGATCGGCGGCTTCCTCGCCGCGCGGCTGCTGACCACGCGGCGCGGCCGTGAGGCGAGCCTCTCGTACTGACCGGTGACGAGCGCCGGACGCCGCCGGACGCCGCCGGGACTCGGCGCGGGCGCAACCCGGACGCCGACCGCTAGCGCGCGCCCTCCGCGCGGGGGTCCGGGATGGTGTCCGGCAGGTCGCGCACCGGCATCACGACGACGTCGTGCAGCTTCCAGTCGAGGTCGCGCAGCAGGTCGACGGCCTCCTCGAGCTGGTCGAGCGTCGGCGCCTGCCCCTCGGCCGGCCGCACGAAGGCCTCGACGTGGAACACGTGCCCCTGGTCGCGGACCCGGCTCCGGCTGTCGACGACCCACGGCAGGCGCCGCAGCGCCTCGTCGACGTCCTGCGTGAGCGGGTGCGGGTGCTCGTCGTCGTACGTCCGCGCGCGCTCGTCCATCAGCGCGGTGGACGCGTGGCGGAGGTTCGACCAGCCGTCCCGGACGATCGACAGCGAGATGAGCAGGGCCGCCGTCGAGTCCGCCCACCACCAGCCGACGCCGATGCCGAGCACGCCGGCGATGGTGCCGGCCGCGGTCATCCAGTCCGCCTTCTGCATGTCGGCGTCGGCGTAGAGCACCTTGTCGTGCAGCTCCTCGGCGAGCGGCAGCTTCAACTGGGCCAGGACGAACGGCCCGATGCCCGTGTAGACCATCGCCGCGACCATCAGCCACCCCGACCAGAACGTCTGGCCGAGCAGGTGCACGGTGCCGATCGGCGGGTGCTCGGCGCGCAGCAGGCCCATCGCGGAGTCCTCGATGAGCAGCAGCCCGACGGCGAGGAGCGCGACGGCTGCGGTGAGGTGACCGATGCCGGTGGCCCGGTGGTAGCCGTAGGGGTGGTCGGCGGACGGACGCCGGCGACCCACGCGCACGGCGACGAGGAAGGCGAGCGGCGGGATCAGCGCGAGCGAGTCCTCGATCCAGGCCGTCTTCATCGCCTGGGAGCCGCCCGCCGTCGCGAACACCACCGCGACGCACGTGGTCATGTAGAGGAACGTCACCACCTCGAGCCGCTCGGCACGCCTGAGGGCCGCGGCCTGTCGCGGCGGGAGCTCGGTGTGGCCGAAGCGGTGCCGCGATCCGGTCTGCTCGCCGGGGCCGCTCACGCGCCACCGCCGTGGACGTCGAGCCAGCGCTCGAGCTGCGACTGCAGGGCGTTCTCCCCCATCGGCACCATCATCACGTGGGCCTCCGTCGTCCCCGAGACGACGACCTCGGTGTAGGCGCGGGTGAGGCCGACCTTGTCGACCCAGGCGTTGTCCTCGGTGAAGCCGCCGACCGCCAGGTCGAGCTTCCCGTCCTCGAAGAGGCGCACGAGCTCCTCCTCGCCCGCCACCGTCCACTCCACCTCGGCGCCGAGATCGTCGGCGAACGCCGCCACGAGGCGGGGCTCGCGTCCCCCGGGCTGGCCGTCACCCGTCTCGACCCACCCCGGTCGCGGTGACGCGCCGACCCGCAGCACGCCCTCGGCGCGGATCCGGTCGAGCGTGCCGTCGGGATCGGTCGGGATGGACAGCCCGCACCCCGCGAGCAGGAGCGCCGCTCCCGTGAGCAGCGCGGCCCGCCGCGTCGCGGGCATCACTCCGCCTGCTCGTCCGTCCGGTCGTCGGCGTCGGACGTGGCGTCGCCGGTCGGCGTGCCGGTGCCCGAGTCGCCGCCCGCATCGGTGTCGGCGGCGTCGTCGGGCTGCGGGGCGGCGTTGACCGGGTCGGTGTCCACGTGCGTCTGCGGGTCGCTCCAGGGCGTCTGCGACTGGTCGTCGGAGGTGGTCATCGGCTCTCCTCGTGAGGCGGGACGGCAGGACGCACCGTACTCCGGTGGGCTCCGGCGCGGGCGGAGCGCGAAGGCGGTCGGCGGGGCGGTGCATGCATCCACCGTCGCGGGGTACAGGTGCTTCACCGCGGTCGTCCGCCACGACCACGGCGCTTCGGCCGCGAGACCCGCCGGACCTCACCTCCCGTACGCCGTGCGAGGTGCTTCCGGCGGGTTTCGTCCGTCCAGGCGCTGCCAGCCGTTCGCCCGCCCGAGCGGTGCGTGGGGCAGGTTCTGGGGGCCGGAAAGGTGTCTCACACACCGCCGCCCGCCGCCCGCCCGAGCGGTGCGTGGGGCAGGTTCTGCGGGCCGGAAAGGTGTCTCACGCACCGCCGCCCGCCCGCCGCCCGCGCGGGCGGTGCGTGGGGCAGGTTCTGGGGGCCGGAAAGGTGTCTCACACACCGCCGCCCGCCCGCCGCCCGCCCGAGCCCCAAGTCGCTGCCCGAACCCCGCACGCCGGCCGCGCTCGTATGGACACCCCGCCACCGGGTACCAGCACGGCATGACAGCACCCGCGCCGGACCTCACCTGCCTCGTGCTCACCTGCACCCTCAAGCCGGCGCCGACGGCGTCCAGCTCGGAGCTGCTGGGCCAGCAGGTCCTCGACGCCTTCGCCGCGCTCGGCGTCAGCGGCTCGATGGAGCGCGTCATCGACCACCGGGTCGCCTACGGCGTCAGCACCGACGAGGGCAACGGCGACGGCTGGCCCGCGCTGCGGCGCAAGGTCCTCGAAGCCGACGTCCTGGTGCTGGTCACGCCGATCTGGATGGGCCAGCCCGCCTCGGTGTGCAAGGTGGTGCTCGAGCGCCTCGACGCGGAGCTGGGTGAGACCGACGACGAGGGGCGGCCGCTGATGTTCGGCAAGGTCGCCGGTGTCGGCGTCGTGGGCAACGAGGACGGCGCGCACCACGTCTCGGCGGAGCTCTACCAGGCGCTCGACGACGTGGGCTTCACCATCCCCGCCCAGGCCGTGACCTACTGGGTGGGGGAGGCCATGCAGGCGGTCGACTACCAGGACCTCGACGCCACGCCCGAGAAGACGGCCAGCACGACGCAGGTGCTGGCGCGCAACGCGACCCACCTGGCGCGGCTGCTCAAGGCCTCGCCCTACCCCGCCGACTGACGCACACCGGCGGCCGCCGGCCAGGGCGGCCGTCGTCGCTCAGGGCAGGCGCAGCAGCCCGCCCCCGAGCTGGTCGAGCAGGTCGCGCGGACCGTCGTAGACGGCGTACGCGCCCGCCGACCTGAGCCGGTCGGCGTTGATCCCGCCGCTGCGGAACCCGATGCTCGCCGCCCCGGCGGCCTGCGCCGACACGGCGTCCCAGGTGGCGTCACCGATGACGACCGCGTCGCCTCCGCCCGCCTTCTCGACCGCCGCCAGCACCATGTCGGGCGCGGGCTTCGTGGCGGCGTCGTCGGAGCCCGTCACGACCGCGGTGAGGTGGCGGCGTACGTCGAGCAGGTCGAGCATCTCCTCCACGAGGCCGGTCTCCGACGAGCTGGCGAGCACCAGCCGGTGCCCGTGACCGGCGAGCGCCTCCACCAGCTCGGACGCGCCGTCGAGGGCGCAGACCGTGCGGAGGGCGGCCCGGAAGTACTTGTCGTGCAGCTCCCGCACGTCGTCGCCGACCGCCGACTCCGCGGCGTCACCGGCGACGTGCGCGACGAGCCGGTCACCGCCCATGCCGATGGCCTCGTGGATGCGCACCGTGGGGACGTGCAGCCCGACGTCGTGCAGCGCGGTGTGCCAGGCCACGACGTGCTCGTAGACCGAGTCGACCAGGGTGCCGTCGAGGTCGAGCACGACGACGGGGGGACTGGGCTGGTCCGCTGCCATCCGCGGACGTACCCCGGAGCGCTGCGCGGCATGCGCCGTCGGCGGTCGCCCGGGCGGGTGTGGTGTGGTCCGGCGGGCTGGAGCACGATCGACGAGCAGGTACCCGCCGGATGCCGAGGAGGAGGTCGTGGAGCTGCTGCCGCAGAGTCGGGAAGCCCTGGACGAGTACGTCACGCCGTCTGTCGACGACGTCGAAGGGCTGCTGCGGGTCATCGAGGGCTGGGCGGTGCGCGCGGTGCCGGACTGCGTCGCGCTGAGCGTCACGCTGCTCGACGAGGACATCACCTTCACGCTCGTGGACCGGGCGGCGACCGCCCCCGCGGACGCCGCCGGCGACGCGCCCGCCTCCGACGAGCAGCACGAGGAGGAGTACGCCCTCGACGAGCATGGCTGGGCCGAGATGGCCCGCGAGCGCGCCTTCTCCGGCATCGCCAGCACGGTGTCACTGCCGGTGGTGGAGCACGGCCGCGCCGTGCTGAACATCGACCTCTACGCCTCCACCGCGTACGCCTTCCACGACCGGATCGACGGGCTGGTCGAGGCGCTCGGTGCGTGGCAGGCCGGCGCCGTGACCAACGCCGACCTCGGCTTCGACACGCTCCGTCGCGCCGAGATGGCCCCGGAGCGCCTGCGCGAGCAGCGTCTCGTCGACGTCGCGGTCGGGCTGCTCGCCGCGCGGATGGCGCTGACCACCGAGGACGCCGCGGTCCGGCTGCGCGAGGCGGCGGAGCGCGCCGGCGTGGCCGAGAGCCAGGCGGCGTGCGTCGCGAGGGTGCTGCTGGCCTGACGCGCGCCGCGCCCGCCCCGACCGCCGGCTGGTCCATCGCACGGATCGGGCCTGTATGCAACCCGCCCTTCGGGGTACATCAGGCCATGGACCGACCTACTGCCCCCGGCACCCGTCGCCACGTCAAGGTGGCGTTGATGGAGGAGAGCGAGCTCGTCGTGCACGGCCTCCGCGCCATGCTCGAGCCGCACTCCGCGTTGATCTCCGTGGTGCCGCACCGGCCCGACGGTCCCGCGCCGCTGTGCGACCTCACGCTCTACGACCCCCAGCGGCGCGCAGCGGGCACCCGACCGGCTCCGCAGCGGTTCCCCACGCGCATGGTCGCGTTCGGCTGGGACTGCAGCCCGCAGGCGGTCTCGACCGAGATGTCGCGCGGCGCCGCCGGCTTCGTCAGCAAGTGGCTTCCCGGCCGCCGCCTGGTGTGGGACCTGCTCCAGATCGCCGACGGCCGCGTCATCGTCGACGACTGGACCGGCCAGGCCGAGGCGCAGCGCGCGCCGGCCGAGAAGTGGCCCCTCACGCAGCGCGAGACCGAGGTCCTGTCGATGATCGCGGCGGGCAAGGCCAACCGCGAGATCGCGGAGGAGACCAACCTCAGCATCAACTCGGTGAAGTCCTACATCCGCGGCGCCTACTCGAAGATCGAGGTGTCCTCGCGCTCGCAGGCGGTGCTGTGGGCCATCCAGCACGGACTGCTGCTGTCGGGCGAGGCCGAGACCGCCTCCCCGCGTGCCGCCGCCCCGCGCATCGCCGCGCCCAGGGCCGCGGGTCCGCGCGTCGCCGCCCAGCGGGTCGCGACTCCTCCGGTCGCCGCCCCGCGCGTGGCTGCCCAGCGGGTGGCCGCGCAGACCGCCCGCTCGTGACCCGCTTCGGTTACTTCCTCTCCTGCGAGGAGTACGCGCCGGAGCAGCTGCTCGAGCAGGCACGCCTCGCCGAGCGGGCCGGCTTCGACAGCCTGTGGATCAGTGACCACTACCACCCGTGGAACAACGCGCAGGGGCAGTCGCCGTTCGTCTGGTCGATGATCGGGGCGGTCGCGCAGGTGTGCGACCTGCCCGTCACGACGGCGGTGACGTGCCCGACCGTGCGCGTCCACCCGGCCGTCGTCGCGCAGGCGGCGGCGACGTCGGCGGTGCTCCTCGGCGAGGGCCGCTTCACCCTCGGCGTGGGCACCGGCGAGGCGCTGAACGAGCACGTGCTGGGCGATGCCTGGCCCCGCACCGAGAAGCGGCTGGAGATGCTGGAGGAGGCGGTCGAGGTCATCCGCCGGCTCTGGACCGGCGAGGTGGTCTCGCACGAGGGCCGGCACTACACCGTCGACACGGCGCGGATCTACACGCTGCCCGACGTGCCGCCGCCGATCTACATGAGCGCGTTCGGCCCCAAGGCGCTCGACGTGGCCTGCCGCATCGCCGACGGCTTCATCACCACCCAGCCCGACGCCGAGTCGGTGCGGACGTTCCGGGCGGCGAAGGGTGCCGACGCCCCGGCCCATGCCGGCTTCAAGGTCGCGTGGGGGCCCACCCGCGACGAGGCGATCGACGCGGCGTACGAGCTGTGGCCGAACTCCGGCGTGCCCGGTGAGCTCAGCCAGGTGCTGCCGAGCCCGCAGCACTTCGAGCAGGCCAGCGAGCTGGTGACCCGCGAGGCGTTCGCCGAGCAGGGCGCGTTCGGCCCCGACGCCGCCGAGCACGTCGAGGCCTTCGCGCCGTTCGTCGAGGCCGGCTTCGACGAGGTGTACGTCGCCAACATGGGCCCCCACTACGCCGACATGCTCGCGGCCTACGGCTCCGACGTGCTGCCGGAGCTCCGCGGCCGCTAGCCGCCCGCCCTCGTCACTCGAACTCGGGGTCGCCCTCGACGTCTCCCGGCCGGGCCTCGTGCCCCTCGCGCCCGCGGGTGCGGCGCAGCTCCTTCATCTCCGCCTCGAACACGTGGCGCTGGCCGTTCATCAGCTCGTCGAGCGCACGCTGGTGCAGGCCTTTGGTGCGGGCGTAGAAGCCGTCGTCGAAGGCGTCGACCATCTGGAAGGACCACATGCCGGGCAGCGGGTTCTGGCCCAGCACGTCGCGGTCCATCGCGTCGGCGATGTCGACGTGCCCCGCCTCGCGGACCAGCGCCTCGGCCTCCTCCAGCGTGCTCTCGGCGCTGCCCATCAGGCGGTGGAAGGCGTAGAGGTGGCCACGCGCGTCCTCGACGTGGTCGAGGGCGGCGGACAGCTTGCCCACCGCCTCGACGGTGGCGTCGGTGACGCCCTCGGGTCGGCGGCGCTCGGGCGCGGGGTGGTCGGGGATCGCGTCGGACGTGTGGTCGGGCATGGTGCGAGGCTCACAGGTGCCGGTCGGGTGCCGCCACCCACCAAGGGGTCAGTTGTCGCGCTCAGCCCTCGACGCCGGTGGACCCGTGCGGCTGGCCGACCGGCTTGCTCTGCGAGGACCCGCGCTGGCGCAGGTAGATCGTGAGCACGGCCATCGCGCCGACCGCGAGGAACTCGCTCTGCCAGTTCTGCAGGGTGCGCGCCCAGAAGTCGGCGTTGCGCAGGTAGGACGTCCACGACAGCGGGTCCTGGAGCTGCTGGAGGCGCTGCTCGTTGAAGGCGGCCCACCCCGCCACGGACTGGACGAGCCAGGACGCGAGGAAGATCGCGCCCATCACCATGGCCAGCGAGGAGGAGTAGACCCGGGTCCGCCAGCCTCCGGTCCTCGCCCACGCGGGGGAGTCGGCGACGGCGTGGGCGCCGATCTTCTGGTCCTCGTCGGACTCCCGGCCGGCCTTGTCGAGCTCCTTGGACTCCGGGGAGCCCTTCTGCAGCAGCCAGACGGTGGCCATCAGGTAGAGCCAGAACTGGAGGAACTCGCTCTGCCAGTTCTCCGCGACGTCGACGGCGAAGTCGGAGGAGGTCACGTAGCCGGTCCAGGTGAGCGGGTCGAGGTGCTCGGCCACCTGGAGGGCGTTGAGCTGGTGCCACCCGGCGACGGACTGCCCGGCCAGGCTCAGCACGAAGAGCGCCCCGAAGAACAGGCTCAGCGAGTTGTGGCGCAGGAACGTGCGCATCAGGCGTGCCTCAGGGCGAGGAGGAGCAGTAGGGCCAGGCCGACGCAGATCACGGCCAGGTAGGCGACGAAGACCACCCGCATCACGGCACCGCCACGCTGCAGTCGTACGGCCGCCCGGCGACGGGGGTGCAGGCGGCCCCGACCACCAGCCAGCGCCCGTCGAAGCGGGACAGGAACACCGTGTCGGCCCCGAGGCGCACCTGCGCCATCGAGTCGTACACCTCCACGTGCGCCGCGCCCGAGCCGCTGCCGAGGTCCTCCTGCAGCACCGCCCGCTCGCAGGGCCGGCCCGACTGCTGCTCGAGCTCGTCGCGTGCCGCCGGGGCGAGCAGGGCGCACGCCGCCGACCCGTCGCCGGTGTCGACGGCCCGGAGCAGCTGCTGCGCGGCGGACCGTGCCGGGGCGTCCTGCGACCCGGCGCAGGCGGCGAGCAGCAGCGCGCCGGCGCCTGTGAGCGCCAGCCGGGCGCCGACGGTCGTCCGGGTCATGCACGAGGAGTACCACCCCGCCGCCGCCGTCCGGCGGTGCGACGCGCGGCGGGGCGCATCGGCTCACCCGGCCGGGCGGTCCTCCGTCGCCGACCCAGCGCCGTCCTGGGTCACGGCCGCCAGCTCGCTCGCCAGCTCGTCCAGCGCGCGCCGGGTGGCGGCCACGACGACCTCGGACGGGTCCCCCTCCAGCCGCACGTGCAGCGACCGCGTGCCGTCCGGGCCGGCCAGCGCCAGGTGCACGGTCCCGGGCGGGCGGTCCTCCTGGGGCCCGGGACCGCCGACGCCGGTGATCCCCAGCCCCACGTCGGCCATCAGCAGCCGGCGCACCCCCTCGGCCATCTCCCGGGCGCAGCTGTCGGTCACCACCGGCCCGCGCGTCACGCCCAGCACGTCGAACTTCACCTCCTCGTCGTAGGCGACGACGGCACCTCGGTACCACTCCGAGGCGGCCTCGCCCCGACCGAGGAAGGCGGAGATCCGGCCGGCGGTCAGCGACTCCGCGGCGGCGACCCTCAGGCCACGCGACTGGGCGAGCTCTGCCACCCGCTCGGCGCGCTCCTCGTCGGTGCTCGGTGCCGGGTGCTCGTCTGGCATGTGGGGGTCCTTCCGCTCGGCGACCGGCTGTGCTCGGCCGTGGGTGCGCAGTCGTTCCCACCGGTGCGTGCGCCCATGCGCCGACGTATGCCCCGCAGGTGCCGGGGGCACTGGTCGTCGTTGACGCCCGCGGCTCCCGGCCGCACCCACGTCCAGACCGAGGAGGTCTCCGGTTCATGAAGGCAGTCACCTGGCAGGGCAAGCAGGACATGCAGGTGGTGGAGGTGCCCGACGCGAAGATCGAGGAGCGCACCGACGTCGTGGTCCAGGTGACCTCGACCGGTCTGTGCGGCTCCGACCTCCACCTCTACGACCCGCTGACCCCCTTCATGACGGCGGGCGACGTCGTGGGCCACGAGCCGATGGGCGTCGTGCGCGACGTCGGGTCGGCGGTGACCACCCTCAAGCCCGGTGACCGGGTCGTCGTCCCCTTCAACATCAGCTGCGGCACCTGCTGGATGTGCAGCCGCGGCCTGCACAGCCAGTGCGAGACCACCCAGAACCGCGACACCGGCACCGGTGCGAGCCTGTTCGGCTACAGCAAGCTCTACGGCCGGGTGCCCGGCGGGCAGGCCGAGCTCCTGCGCGTGCCGTTCGCCGACACGCTGCCGATCAAGGTGCCGGACGGCCCGCCGGACGACCGCTTCCTGTTCCTCTCCGACGTGCTGCCCACCGCGTGGCAGGCGGTCGAGTACGCCGACGTCGAGGACGGCGGCACGCTGCTCGTGGTGGGCGCCGGCCCGATCGGCGACATGGCGGCACGCATCGGGATGCACCGCGGGCTGCGGGTCATCGTGGTCGACTCGGTGCGCGAGCGGCTGGCCCGCGTGCACGGCCGCGGGGCCGAGACGATCGACCACACCCAGGTCGACGGGGTCGGCGACGCCGTCCGGGAGCTGACCGACGGCCGCGGCGCGGACGCCGTCATCGACGCGGTCGGCATGGAGGCGCACGGCTCCCCGGTCGCGGAGACCGCGCAGAAGGCGCTCGGGCTGCTGCCCAAGAAGGTGCAGGAGAAGGTGATGCTCAACGTCGGCTCCGACCGGCTCGCCGCGCTCCTCAGCGCCATCGACGCCGTGCGCCGGGGCGGCACGATCAGCATCTCGGGCGTGTACGGCGCGCCCACCGACCCGCTGCCGATGTTCGAGCTGTTCGACAAGCAGGTGCAGCTGCGGATGGGGCAGGCCAACGTGCGTCGCTGGAGCGACGACATCCTCGACCTGCTGCAGCAGGACGAGGACGTCCTGGGCGTGGAGTCGTTCGCCACGCACCACCTCCCGCTCGACGACGCGCCCGAGGCCTACCGCAAGTTCCGCGACAAGGAGGACGGCATGGTCAAGGTGGTGTTCAACCCGTGAGGCTGCCCAAGCCCCGCGGCGGCCTGAGCGAGTGGGTCGTCGCCCGGCTCGCCGACGCGGGTGCCGCCGGCGCCGCGCCCGCCGCCGACTCCCTCGAGGACGAGGCGCTCGCGCTGTGGACGCTCCACGAGCTGTCCTACCGCGGATTCGAGGACGCCGACGACCACGCCGAGTGGGACCCCGAGGTCCTGCACGTGCGCCACGGGCTGGAGGTGGCCCTGGAGGACCGGCTGCGGTCGCGCTGGGAGGCGGCACGGCCGGTTGCGGGCGACCTGCCCGACGACGTGCCCGCGGCGCTCGAGGCGCTCGTGGCCGCCGACGACGGGCCCTCGCTCGCCGACCACGTGCGGCGTCGCGCCGACCTCGACCAGGTGCTGGAGCTGCTGCGCCAGCGGTCGATCTACCACCTCAAGGAGTCGGACCCGTCGGCCTTCGTGGTGCCGCGGCTCCCGGTCCGCGCCAAGGCGGCGCTGATGGAGCTGCAGTACGACGAGTACGGCGACGGCGACCCCAACCGGCTCCACGCCCACCTGTTCGCCCGCGGCCTCGAGGCCGCCGGGCTGCGTCCCGAGTACGGCGCGTACATCGACGACGCCATCGCCGAGAACCTCGAGATGAACAACGCCGGCTCCCTGTTCGGGCTGCACCGCCGGCTGCGCGGCGCGGCGATGGGCCACCTGGCCGCGTTCGAGATGACCAGCTCGATCCCCTCGCGGAAGATGGCCCAGGGCCTCGACCGGCTGGGTCTCGACGGACCGATGGCCGCCTACTACGACGAGCACGTCGAGGCCGACGCCATCCACGAGCAGCTCGCCGCGCGCGACATCTGCGGCACCCTCGCCGAGGACGAGCCGGACCAGGCGATGGAGATCCTCTTCGGGGCGTGGACGTGCCTCGACGTCGAGGCCCGCTTCGCGACCGCGATGCTCGCCTCGTGGGGCGCGGACCGATGAGGGAGCGCGACTTCGACCACCCCGAGGTGGTGCTGTGCCCCGACGGGCCAATGCTGCTGCGCGGGGCGCGGTCGGTGCAGGACGCCGACGGCACCGTCCACCCGGTCCGGCGACCCGTCGTGGCGCTGTGCCGCTGCGAGAAGTCCAGCCGCCTGCCGTGGTGCGACGGGACGCACAAGGTCATCCCGAAGGGCTGAGACCGGCCGGGCCGCTCAGGCCCGGTCGATCCGCGCCAGCACGCCACGCACCTGCTGTCGTACCTCGACCACGGCGAGCCGGCCCTCGGTGAAGCACGGCTCGGACCGCAGCGCGTCGGTCTGCGCCCGGGTGCCGACCTGGAGGATCGCCGAGCCTCCGGGAGCCAGGTGGTCGTCGACCACGGCCAGGCAGGCGCGGGCCACGTCGAGGCCGTCGTCGCCGCCGTCGATGGCGGTGAGCGGGTCCGCGGGGTAGCGCCCGGTCTGCTCCCGCGGCACCCACGGCGGGTCGGCGATGACGACGGGGAACATCTCGCCGTCGGTCAGCGCCTCCTGCAGACGTGACTCCCGGACCTCGACCCGGTCGGCCAGGCCGTTGGCCACGGCGTTGGCCCGGGCGTAGTCGCAGGCGACGCCGTTGGCGTCGACGCACACCAGTCGGCGCCCGGTCGTCGCGACGGCGAGCAGGCCGATGTGGCCGGCGCCGGCGCACAGCTCGAGCACGGGACCGCCCGGTGCGGTGGCCATGAGGTCCGCGGCCCACTCCGACTGGGCCGCCGTCCACGCGCGCGGGCGCAGCACGCGGTCGTCGAAGGCGATGGTCAGCGAGCCGAACGCCATGTGCTCGGTCACGGGGTCTCCTGCGTCGTCGGGCCGGTCGTGGATCCGGAGGCTCGGCCCTTGGCGGCGCTGCGGCCCGGGCGCAGCCGGTCGGTGCGCTGCTGCCAGATCGCGGCGCGGGCGGCATTGGCCCCCGCGGCCCCGTGCACGCCGCCGCCGGGATGGGCCGACGCCGAGGCCAGGAACAGGCCCGGGAGGCCGGTCGCCGCGCGGCCGCGCATGGCCGGGACGGGCCGGAACACCAGCTCCTGGTGCAGCTGCGAGGTGCCGCCGTTGACGGCGCCGCCGATGAGGTTGGCGTCGCGCGCCTCGAGCTCGTGCGGGCCGAGGACCCGCCGGGCCAGCACGCGGTCGCCGAAGCCCGGAGCCACCGCCTCGATGCGGGCCTGCATCCGGTCGGCGAAGCGCTCGGCGTCGTCGTGGCCCCAGTCGCCGGTGACCTCGTCGCCGGCGTCGCGGCGGGTCATGCCGGGCTGCGGCACGTGCGTGTAGGCCCAGAACGACTCGGTGCCGGCCGGCGACCGGGTGGGGTCGCTGGCGGTCATCTGCCCGGTGAGCAGGAACGGCCGGTCCGGCACCACGCCGGAGGAGACCTGGGCGAGCGTCTGCGTCATCTCCTCCACCGAGTCCGCGACGTGCACCGTGCCGGGCGCGAGCTCGGGGCCGTTGGTCCACGGCACGGGTCCCGACAGCGCCCAGTCGACCTTCACCGTCCCCGGGTCCAGCTCGAAGTCGCGCATCCCGCGCACCAGGCGGGGAGGCAGGTGCTCCTCGGCGACGAGCCCGCCGAAGAGGTGCGCGGCGGAGACGTCGGCCAGCACCGCACGCGCGGCGTACGACCGCCCGTCGCGGGTGCGTACGCCAGCCGCGCGGCCGTCGCGCACGTCGACGTGCGTGACCTCCGCGTCGGTCACCAGCTCGCCGCCGAGCGAGGTGTAGCGCGCCACGAGCGCGTCCGTCAGGGACTGCGCGCCGCCGCGGGGCACGGGGAACCCGACCGTCTGGCCGAGCATCGTCATGAGCACGCCGAAGACGCCGGACCCCGGGGACGCGAGCGGGAAGTCGGCGTGGCCGGCGTTGCCCGCGAGCAGCAGCGCCGCGGCGGGCCCGGAGAAGAGCTCGCGACCCAGCGACGCGACGGGGGTCGCCAGGCGGCGGACGGTGTCCAAGCCGCCGGCGCGGGCGAGCGCGGGCAGCAGCCGCGCCCCGGCGCGCACCGGCGGGAACGGTGAGGTCAGGGCGTCGACCATCGAGGGCCCGATGCGGTCCCACGTGCGGCACAGGTCCAGCCACGCGTCACCGTCGCCGGGGCACAGCGCGTCGAGCCCGGCCGCCGTCGCCGCCCGGTCGCGGTGCAGCACCGCCCACTGCCCCTCGCCGAAGGGGTTGCCCAGCACGGCGGGGGCGTGGTCCCACACCAGGCCGTGGTCCTCCAGCCGCAGCGACGTGATCGCCCGCGAGGCCAGCGCCAGCGGGTAGAACGCGCTGAACGTGTCGTGCACGAAGTCCGGGTGCACCTCCCGGTCGCTGCGGACCGCGCCGCCGGGGGTCGGCTGGGCCTCCAGGACGACCACGTCCCACCCGGCGTCGGCGAGCAGGTTGGCGGCCACCAGTCCGTTGGGCCCGGCGCCGACCACGACGGCGTCGTACGACGCGGTCCCGGCGGTCACTTGACGCGGCCCTCCACCACGAAGGCCAGGCGCCGCAGCGTCTCGATGTTGCGCCAGTGCAGCTGCGCGTCGCGCAGCGGCTTGGGCACCAGCAGGCCCGGCCCGGCCGTCGCGTCCTCGGTGATCGTCACGACGGTGGTGTCGCCGTCGGGCTCGAGCGAGATGTCGACGTGCGCCTGACCGGCGGGCCAGCCGCGGGCGAGCAGCAGGATGCGCCTGCCCGGCTCGCTCTCGAGCACCTCGGTGTTGTCGTCGATCAGCAGCGGCCACGTGCCCACGCTGTGGTGCAGCTTCGCGCCCACGGCGGGCCAGGCCTCGTCGACGTCGCGCATCCGCGAGGCGCCGACGACGAACAGCGGGTAGAGCCAGCCGTCGGCGAGGACCTCCCACACCTGCTCCGGGGTGGCCTTCAGGGGTCGACTCGTCGTGCTCATGCAGTCCTCTCCTTCGCGTCCGGTGCCGGTCGTGCCCTCTCCCAGTGCCCACCTCGGCGGCGGACCAGTCCTCGACGCTCGAACTCCTCCAGCCACCCCCGCATCGGCCACTCCCCCCACCGGTCGTGGAAGAGCCTGCCGTTGCGGAGGATGTCGTCGAGGTGCTCGACGGGCGGGCTGCTCACCGGGTGGTGCTGGTGGTAGGCGCGGGCGGCGCCGACACAGCCGAGGGCGACGCCCCGCGACAGCGCCGCGCGGGCGAAGTCGGTGTCCTCACCGCCGTAGCCGGCGTAGTCCTCGCAGAAGCCGCCCGTCCGCGTCCAGGCCTCCCGGCCGACGGCGAAGGACAGCGACCAGAAGAGGTCGGGGTCCAGCGGCTCCACGAGCTGGCCGGGGACCGGTCGCGGCCGCGCCGGGTGCGGGTCGTCCCAGGCGTCGAGGGCCTCCGGGTCGTCGGGGTAGCCGTCGGCGGGAGGCGGGGGCAGGTAGGTCACCGGCCCCGACCAGATCGTCCGCGGCCGCGCGGTGACGACGTCGGCGTACGACGCCACCAGCCGCGAACCGGCGAGGCAGTCGACGTCGAGCAGGACGACGACGTCGGCGCCGCCGTCGAGCGCCGAGGCGACGCCGAGGTTCCGGGCGGCGGCGAGCGGGAGGGCGCCCTCACGCGTGCGCTCGATCCGCACCACGCGACGGGGCAGGGTCCCCTCCAGGTGGTCGGTGATGCCCGGGTCGTCCATGGCGACGGCGACGTAGTCGTCGGGCAGGGCGGTCCCCCGGGCCAGTGAGCGGTGCTGGGCCGCGAGGTGATGGTGCCGACCGTGGGCGATCGTGACGACGGCGACGCGGGTCACGACGCCGCCCCCGTCCCGGAGCGGCGGCGAGCCTCGAGCACCACCCGCGCGAACCGGTCGGCGGCCGCGCCGTCGCACCACTCGGCCCAGCGCGCCGGGTCGAGGGACGCCGCCCGGTCGAGGACCGGCGCCCAGTCGTCGGGCGCGGGCCAGGTGCCGCACACCACCGCGGGCCAGCCCCTCGCCAGGACGGCAGCGGTGGTCCGCTGCTCGTCGTGCGGGCGATGCTGCGGCACGACGACCGCGGGGCGGCGGGCCGCGGCCGTCTCGGCCAGGGCGTTCTGCCCGGCGTGGGTGACGACGACGTCGGACTCCGCGAGCACCGAGGCGGTGTCCGCCACCCAGGTCGACCGGTCCGCACCCAGCACGCGCCAGGTCCACCCCGGCGTGGCGGCGCAGGCGGCCTCCACGTCGGCGCGGTCGATGTCGTGCCCGCCGGTGCCGAGCAGCAGCGCGACCGTGCGGATCCCGGGACGGCGGTCGGTGCGGTCCCGGCGTACGGGATGGCGCGAGAGCGCCCCCACCGGCACGAGCTTCGCGCGCAGGTGGTCGGGCAGTCCGGGCGCCATGCCGTCGGCCGACTCGGGCCAGAAGCCCACGAGGACGTCGGCGACGCCCAGGCCGAGCAGGTGCGGCGGGTCGTCGCGGCGCCCGGGCAGCACCACGGCGACGACGGGGATGCCGTGCAGCCGCGCCAGCAGCGCCACCTCGACCGACACGTCGACCACGACGAGGTCCGGCCGGGCGGCCTCGATCCAGGCCGACACCGCGGCCGTCCGCGAGCGCAGCCCGTCGTGCTGCCGGGGCACCCAGTGCAGGTGGCCGCCCGCCGAGACGTCGGCCGCGGTGCCGCCGTCGTCGCGGGCGAGTCGCACCCAGTCGCCGGCCCAGCCGTCGGGCCGGGGAAGCGAGGAGAGACCGGTGACGCGGATCCCCTCGCGCTCCAGGCGCGCGGCCAGCACCTGTGCCCGGTGCCGGTGCCCGCTGCCGACGTGGTGGACGTAGTAGCCGACCACCGGCGCGGTCACGCCGCGTCCGCCTGCCCGGCGAGCTCGGTGTAGAGGTCGAGGTAGCGCTCCACCATCACGTCGGCGCTGCACGTGGCCTCGGCGTGCGCGCGCACCTCCCGGCGGTCGAGCAGGGCGGCGGAGCGCACCGCCTCGGCGAGCGCGTCCACGTCGCCGGGAGGCGCCAGCACGCCGGCCTGCGGCGCCACGACCTGGCTGAGCCCGCCACGGGCGAACGTGGCGACCGGGGTGCCGCTCGCCATCGCCTCGGCGGCCACCAGCCCGTAGGGCTCGTCCCACATGGGGGTCACGACGGCGACCGACGCCGCCCGGAGCAGGTCGGAGAGGTCGCGGCCCGTCAGGTGCCCGACCCACCGGGCGTCCGGCCCGAGCCGCGGCACGACCTCGCGCTCGAAGTAGCGCCGGTCCTGCACCGGCCCGGCGAGGAGCAGCGGCACGCCGGCGCGACGGCAGGCGTCGATGGCGAGGTGCGGCGCCTTCTCCGGGACCAGCCGTCCCGACCAGACCGCCGGCCCGCCCCCGTTGCCCGGGGGCCAGGCCGTGAGGTCGAGGCCGTTGAGCACGACCGCGCTGTCCACCGCGTGGCGCCACGAGGTCGCGGTCCAGTCGCTCACGGCGGCGAAGCGGGGCGGGCGGGGGCACAGGGCGAGCGCGGACTCGAGCATGGGCAGCGGCGGCGTGTGCAGCGTGGTGAGCATCGGCACGTCGAGGGCCGGGGACATCGCGATGGGGAGGTGGTGGAGGCTGTTGTTGTGCACGACGTCGTAGTCGTCGGCGCCGGTGCGCGCGAGGTCGAGCATCAGGGCGAGGTACGCGTGGTGCTCGGCCAGCCAGTCCGCGCCCGGGGCGAACTTGTCCGCCATCGCCGTGTCGCTGACCTCCACCTCCGAGAGCGGCAGGAACCGCACCGGGAGCGCGCTGTCGGAGCCGGCACCGGCGAAGAGGGTGACCTCGTGGCCCCGCTCCGCCAGCCCGCGCGCGATGGTGTGCGTCATCGACTCCAGCCCGCCCGCGAAGGGCTCTTTGATGGGGAATCGGCTGGAGGCGATGAGGCAGATCCTCACCGCGCGCCCTCCACCAGCGCCTCGTACAGGCGGGCGTGGGCGGCTGCGACGGCTGCGCGTTCTCGGCGCCGCTCGTCGACGGTGGGGGTGGGGGCGACCCGTCCGTCGTAGGCGGCGCGGACGGCCGCGGCCAGCCCGGCGGCGTCGAAGTGCTGCTCGTCGTGGCCGTAGGTCAGCACCGGAGCCTGGTCGGCGAAGTAGCCGCAGGTCGGGGCCACGACGGCGGTGCCGAGGTCGCGGCAGGCCTCGAGCCAGCCGCTGTGCGTGCCGAACCGGTAGGGCAGGACCGACACGTCGAGCGAGGCCAGGTAGTCCCAGAGGGCGTCGTCGTCGAAGTAGTCGTGGACCCGGAGGTCGACCTCGCCCCGGGCGGCGTGCGCGCGGAGGGCCTCCGCGAGCGCGGCGTCGTACCTCGCGCCACCGGGCTCGAGCACGTCGCGATGGCCGTTGACCTGGAGCACCGCGCCCGGCAGCTCGCGCACCGTCTCCACGAGCACGGGGACGACGACGTGCGGGTGCATGCCCGCGCGCAGGCTCTTGACGTGCACGCCGAGGCGGAACTCGCGCGAGCGGGGCCCCCGGCGGCGGACGTCACGCATGGCCGCCGCCCGGCGCATGACGTCCAGCGGGACGACATGGGGGTGCGGGAGCACGAGCGCCTCGCGGCCCCACCGGTCGCGGATCTCGTCGGCAGCACCGCGGGTGAGGGTGACCAGCGCGTCCGCGGCCGGGACGAGGACGTCGAGCTGCCGGTCGTGGGTCTCGCGCTCGACGTGGTGCGGGTTGCGCAGGTCGTGCACCGTGAGCACCAGCGGCTTGCGCCGCCGGCGCAGCACGGCGACGAGGTCCTCGAGGTCCGCGACGCTGCGGGAGTCGAAGCCGAAGTGCACGTGGAAGACGTCGAAGTCGTGGGCGTCGGCCCAGGCGGCGTCCAGCATCACCGGCGGCCACCACCGCTGCGTCTCCGCCGCCCCCTCCGGGACGGGGTCCGGCAGTCGCACCGGCCCGGAACCGTCCTCGGGCGCGATGTGGCGCACGTAGACGTGGTTGGCAGGCACCGAGGCGATGACCAGCATCGAGGCCCGCGAGCGGGGCAGCGGCAACACCGGCGGTGCACTCGCGGTCAGGTCAGAGATGGGCACGGTGCGAAGTACCCCGGAGCAACGATTCGCATGCGTCCACGGCGCAGGTGCTTCCGCAGGGTGGTTCGCGGGGTGGTCCGTGTCGGGGCGGGCGGGCGGCACGGTAACGTGTGCGCGACTCAAGAACACGGGTCGGAGATTGCTGTCCTCGAGGATCTGCATTGTCGTCCCACGACTCCTTGGCCGTGTTCGCGGCACTCGCTGCCGAGCTGCAGCAGGAGCCCGACGAGGTCCTGACCTCGCGCGCCATCGTCACGCGCATGCGTGAGTTCGTTCCCGAGGCCGACGAGGTCAGCCTCACCATCCGGACCGCCCGCGGCCACACCACGCTGGCGAGCAGCGGCTCCCTGGCGGAGGAGGCCGACTCCTTCCAGTACGAGCTGGGGGAGGGCCCGTGCGTCGAGATCTCCGACTCGGGCGGTTGGTTGCGCAGCGGTGACGTCGGCACCGACGCGCGCTACCCGCGGTGGGGCCCGAAGGCGGCGGAGCTCGGCGTCGGCTCGCTGCTCGCCGTGGCGGTGGCGGACGCCGACGTCCCCCTCGGCTCACTCAACGTCTACAGCAGCCACGCCGGCGCGTTCGCCGACCGCGACGTGGTCGACCTCGCGCTCGTCTACGCCGTGCACGCCACCACGGCGCTGTCCTCGGCGCGCCGGACGACCACGCTGCAGACCGCCATCAGCTCGCGCCACGTGATCGGCATGGCGCAGGGCATCGCGATGGAGCGCTACGGCATCGACCAGCACCAGAGCTTCGAGCTGCTGCGGCGGCTGTCGTCGACCACCAACGTCAAGCTCCGCGACGTCGCCGCGCAGATCGTCGAGACCCGGGCCATCCCCCAGAACCGCACCGACGAGCAGGCCGACGACTGAACCCCCGCCGACGCAACGACCTCGCCGCACGCCCCAGCACCTCCTCAGGGGTGGGATCGGCCGGGGTGGGCTACTGTGGACACGGCTCCAAACACAGGGCCGTCCCTGCGACACCACGAGGTGTGTCCTGTGCAGCAGCTCGGTGCTCGGCGCGCTCCGCCGGACGACGGCTTCGACTTCGAAGGCGCCGGCGAGGAGGCACGCCACTGGCTGGACCAGGCCTACGGCACGTCGTTGAACCTCGGCGGCCGGATGGGCACGGTGAGCCACCGGCGGATCGACCGCCACGGTGTCGCCTTCGACCACCTCAGGATCGGCTCGTCGGTCACCTTCGACGCCGACGCGATGCCGGTCCTCGTGGTGGTCGACGTCCTCCGCGGGGAGATCGAGTACACCCACGGCGCGACGACCGACCGCGGCCGAGCCGGCGACACCGTCCTGGCCGCGGGGTGGGACCAGCCCTTCGCGGGTAGCGGCAACGGCTACGACGTCCGCAACACCAGCATCACCGCCGACGTCCTGACCGCGGCGATCCATGACGTGGACCCCGAGATGTCGCGACACGACCTCACCTTCGAGCGCTTCGTCCCGCGCTCGCAGGTCGCCGCTGCCCAGTGGCGCGCGACCGTGGACGAGCTCAGCGCCTGGTTCCCCGACAGCGCCGACCCGGTCGCCTACGGCGAGGCGTCGCGGCTGCTCGGCCACACCCTCCTGCACACCTTCGACAACAACGTCGTGGGCGACGCGGCGGCGCGCGAGAGCGCCCGCGACAGGCGCGACGCGACGCAGTCCACCGTGCGCCGGGCCCAGGAGGTGATCGCGGCGCGCGCCCACGAGGACCTCTCCCTCGCCGACATCGCGCGGGAGTGCCGCGTCACCCCGCGCGCCCTGCAGTACGCCTTCCGCCGCCACCTCGGCTGCACGCCGCTGGCCTACGTCAAGCAGGTCCGCCTCGACCTGGTCCACCAGGCGCTGTGCGACGGGACCGCGCTCACGGTGAGCGATGCCGCGAGCCGCTACGGCTTCTTCAACCCGGGCCGTTTCGCCTCCGACTACCGGCGCGTCTTCGGGGAGAACCCTCGACAGACGCTCGCAAGACTCCTATCCTGACAGGTGTTTTCGCTTTCCGGCTGTTGTGCAGTCGGTGAGCATGGCACCTTGGACGTACGTTCTGGCTGGAGACCACGGCACAGAGCCACCGACTAAGGAAGCGAGCACGTGGTCCCCATGTCGATCGCACCTGAGTTCCCCCGCACCACCCTGTCCACCGCGCCCGTCCCGCCCCTGGAGGGCAAGGAACGAGCACGTCGCACCGACGACATCGTGTGCGACCTCCGCGAGGCCCGCCGGGAGGTCGACTCCCAGGAGCTGGTCCGCCGGCTGATCGAGACCAACGCGGCAGTGGCTCGGACGATGGCCTCCCGCTACCGCAACCGAGGCATCGACCTCGACGACCTCGAGCAGGTCGCGCTGCTCGGGCTCACCAAGGCCGCTCAGAGGTTCGACCCCGAGGCCGGCCACGACTTCCTGTCCTTCGCCGTGCCGACCGTGCGCGGCGAGCTCCGCCGCCACTTCCGCGACTCCGGCTGGATGATCCGCCCGCCTCGCCGCGTGCAGGACATGCAGGCCCGGATCGCGGCGGCGCAGGAGGAGCTCGAGCCCCGGCTCGGTCGCTCGGCGCGGCCCTCCGAGGTCGCCGAGCATCTCGGCGAGGACCTCGCCGACGTCGTCGAGGCGCTCGCCGCGGACGGCTGCTTCACCCCCACCTCGCTCGACGCGACGGTCGCCGACGGCACCTCCACGCTGGGCGACCTGCTCGGCCAGGAGGACCGCGCCCAGGCGCGCGTCGAGGCCAGGGTCATGATCGAGCCGCTGCTGCGGCACCTGTCCCCGCGCGACCGCACGATCGTGCGGCTCCGCTTCTACGAGGAGCGGACGCAGCAGGAGATCGCCGAGGCCGTCGGCCTCACCCAGGCCCAGGTGTCGCGGGTGCTGACGCGCATCCTCGCCTCGCTCCGCGCCGACCTGTCCGAGCCGAACCCGGCTGCCTGACCACCGGCCCGTCGGGTGCGCGACGCGACGCCGTCGCGCACCCGGGCGGGTCAGGAGTCGAAGCCGAGCCCGGCCCGGTCCAGGGCGCGCAGGAACGCATTGCGCCGCCCCTCCCGGTGGTCGGCGCGGTCGAGCGACCACCGCGTCAGGTTGATGCCCGCCGACGCCAGCGGCTCCGGCGGGAAGGGCAGCGGCCGGTCGTCGACCATCCGCAGCTGGGTGCGCCGCGTGGGCTCGCCGGCCAGCAGGTCGAGCAGCACCTCGGCGGCGAAACGAGTGGCTCCCACGCCGAGGCCCGTGAAGCCCGCCGCGTGCGCGACCCGGCCGCCGTGCGTGAGGCCGTAGAACGCGGCGAACTGCGTGGAGGTGTCGATCGCGCCTGCCCACCGGTGGGTGAACCGGACGCCCTCGAGCTGCGGGAAGGTCGCCAGGAAGTGTGCGGCCAGGCGGGCGTGGCTCTGCGGACGGTCCTCGTGACGCACGTGCAGCCGCCCCCCGGCCGGGTAGACGGCGTCGTAGCCGCCCCACAGGATCCGGTCGTCCCTGGTCAGGCGCGAGTAGTGGAACTGGTTGGCGAGGTCACCGAGTCCCTGGCGGCCGGCCCAGCCCACCGAGGCCAGCTGCTCCGCCGACAGCGGCTCGGTCATCAGCACGTAGTCGTAGACAGGGACCGTCATCAGCCGGTTGCGTCGCACCAGCGACGAGAACACGCTCGTCGCGAGCACGACGTGGTCGGTGGTCACCCTCGCGCGGTCGGTGGACACCTCCACGACCGTGCCTGACCGCCGGATGCCGGTGACGGCGGAGTGCTCGTGGACCTCCACGCCGAGCTCGCTGGCGGCCCGCGCCAGCTCGAGGGCCAGCCGGGCGGGGTGCACGAGCGCGGTCGTGTCCGGCTCGAGGGCACCGCCGAGGAAGAGCGGGCTGTCGACCTCCGCCCGCACCTGCGCGGCGTCCAGCACGGACGTCGAGCCCTCGAGCCAGGCCAGCTGGTGCTCCTCCACCGCCACCGACAGCGCTCCGGTGCGCTCCCACTCGCACGCGAGGCCGAGGTCGCGCACGTCGGCCTCGAAGGCATCGAGGTTCTCGGCGCCGAGCCGCTCGAGGACGTCGTGCTCCTCGGGCCAGCGCGCGCGCCCGTTGTCCGCGCCGTGGGTCAGCGAGGCCTCGCAGAACCCGCCGTTGCGCCCCGAGGCGGCCCAGCCGACCGTCTGGGCCTCCAGCAGCACGACGCGCCGGCCGGGGTCGCGCCGCTTCGCGTGCACCGCCGACCAGAGGCCGAGGTAGCCGCCGCCGACGACGGTGAGGTCGGCGTGCGTCGGCGCGGTGAGCGCGGGGTACGCCGGCCCGGGGCCGGCGTCCTGGAGCCAGAAGACGCCGAGCTCGCTGTCCACCAGCGCCTCGGCGACGAGCCGCGGGTCGGGCGCGTGCCGTTCGTACGCCGTCAGGTGGCGACGCGTGCCGGCGGACGGTGCCCGGGACCTCACCCGGCCGCCGCGCCGAGCGCCGCGTCGAGGATCGCCAGTCCGTCGCGGGCCTCCTCGTCGGTGATGGTCAGCGGCGGCACGACGTGGATGCGGTTGTGGTTGCTGAAGGGCAGCATCCCGCGCTCGCGGCAGCCCGTCACCACGGCGCTCATCTCCGGGCTGGCGCCCCCGTAGGGCGCGAGCGGCGTCCGGCTCTCGCGGTCGGCCACCAGCTCCACGGCCCAGAAGGCGCCGGTGCCGCGCACCTCGCCGACCCACGCGTGCTTCTCCGCCAGCGTCCGCAGCCCCGGGCCGAGCACGTGCTCGCCGAGCCGCTCGGCGCGCGCCACGAGGTCGTCGTCCTCCATCGTCCGGATGGTCGCGACGGCGGCCGCGCAGGCCAGCGGGTGGCCGGAGTAGGTGAGGCCCCCCGGATAGGCGCGGTGGGCGAAGGTGGCGTGGACCGCGTCGCTGATGGCCACGCCGCCCAGCGGCACGTAGCCGGAGTTGACCCCCTTGGCGAACGTCAGCAGGTCGGGGACGACGGCCCCGGCGTGCTCGACGGCGAACCACCGACCGGACCGGCCGAAGCCCGACATGACCTCGTCGGCGATGAGCACGATGCCGTGACGGTCGCAGATCTCCCGGACCCCCGCGAGGTAGCCCGGCGGGGGCACCATGATGCCGGCGGTGCCGGGTATCGCCTCGAGGACGATCGCGGCGATGGTGGAGGGTCCCTCCAGGCCGACGACCTGCTCGAGGTGCTCGAGCGCCCGCTCGCACTCCTCGGCCTCGGTGGTCGCGTGGAAGGCGCTGCGGTAGAGGAACGGCCCGAAGAAGTGGACGGTGCCGGCCGAGGCGTGGTCGCTGGCCCAGCGGCGAGGGTCGCCGGTCATGTTGACCGCGAGGTGGGTGCCACCGTGGTAGCTGCGGTAGGTGGTGAGCACCTTGTGCCGGCCGGTGTGCAGGCGCGCCATGCGGACGGCGTGCTCGTTGGCGTCGGCGCCACCGTTGGTGAAGAAGACGTGGTCGAGGTCGCCCGGCGTGTGCGAGGCGATCAGCCGGGCCGCCTCGGAGCGGGCGCCGTTGGCGAAGGCGGGCGCGATGGTGCACAGGGTCTCGGCCTGCTCCTTGATGGCGGCGACGACGCGCGGGTGCTGGTGGCCGAGGTTGGTGAAGACGAGCTGGGAGCTGAAGTCGAGGTAGCGGTGGCCGGTGCCGTCCCAGACGTGGCTGCCCTCGGCGCGCGTGATCACCATCGGGCTGATCTCCGCCTGCGCCGACCAGGAGTGGAAGACGTGGGCCCGGTCGAGCTCGTGGGTCCGGGCGGCGTCGTACGTCGGCGCGAGGTCCGCGGTGCGGGTGGCCGGCTCCAGGACGTCAGTCATTGCGCGGGAACCCCAGCTCGAGGCCGCCCTCGGGGCGGTTGGCCGGGTCGATCCACCGGGTGGTGACGACCTTGCCGCGGGTGAAGAAGTGGACGCCCTCCGTGCCGTGGGCGTGGGTGTCGCCGAGGAGCGAGCGCTTCCACCCGCCGAACGAGTAGTAGGCGACCGGCACCGGGACCGGCACGTTGACGCCGATCATCCCGACGGTGACGTCGGCCTCGAAGCGACGGGCCGCCCCGCCGTCGTTGGTGAACACCGCCGTGCCGTTGCCGTACTCGTTGGCGTTGACCAGCGCCACGGCCTCGTCGTAGGAGCCGACCCGGACGACGGACAGGACGGGTCCGAAGATCTCCTCCCGGTAGACGTCCATGTCCGGGGTGACCTCGTCGAACAGGGTGGGGCCCAGCCAGAACCCGTCCCGGCCGCCGCGCGCGGCCACGTCGCGGCCGTCGACGACCACCTTGGCGCCGGCCGCCTCGCCGGAGTCGATGAACGAGCTGACCCGGTCGCGGTGCGCCCTGGTGACCAGCGGGCCCATGTCGGCCTCGCGGGCGCCGTCGCCGGCCGCTCGGGTGGCGTCGGCGCCACCGTCGCCCACGAGCAGCGTCCGGGTCCTGTCGGCGACCCGCGCGACGAGCTCGTCCCCGATCGGGTCGACCGCCACGAGCACGCTGATCGCCATGCAGCGCTCGCCGGCGCTGCCGTAGCCGGCGTTGACGGCAGCGTCCGCGGCGAGGTCGAGGTCGGCGTCGGGGAGCACGACCATGTGGTTCTTCGCCCCGCCGAGGGCCTGCACGCGCTTGCCGTGCCGGCTCGCGGTCTCGTAGACGTACTCGGCGACGGGAGTCGACCCGACGAAGCTGATCGCCTGCACGTCGGGGCTGGTGAGCAGCGCGTCGACGGCGCTCTTGTCGCCGTGCAGGACGTTGAAGACCCCGTCGGGCAGGCCCGCCTCCTGCCAGAGGGCGGCGAGCCAGGTGGCGGCGCTCGGGTCCTTCTCGCTGGGCTTGAGCACGACGGTGTTGCCGGCCGCGATCGCGATGGGGAAGAACCACATCGGGACCATCGCCGGGAAGTTGAACGGGCTGATGATGCCGACCACGCCGAGCGGCACCCGCTTGCTGTGCACGTCGACCCCGGTCGAGGCCTCCTCGCTGTGCCCGCCCTTGAGCAGGTGGGAGATGCCGCAGGCGAACTCCACGACCTCCAGCCCGCGGGCGATCTCGCCCAGCGCATCGGAGTGCACCTTGCCGTGCTCCGCGCTGATGATGGCGGCGAGCTCCTCCTTGCGGCGGTTGAGCAGCTCGCGGAAGGCGAACAGCACCTGGGTGCGCCGGGCGAGCGACGTGGTGCCCCACGCCCGCGCGGCGCGGGAGGCGGCGGCGATGACCTCGGCCGCGTCGGCCTCGCTGGCGAGGGCGACGCGGCGGGTCACCCGGCCGGTGGCGGGGTTGGTCACGTCCGCCCAGCCGGCGGGGCTGCCGGTCAGCGCCGCTCCGTCGGCCCAGTGGACGATCTCGGTGGGGGTGTCGTTCGGCGCGCCGTCGGTCATGCGCACATCCTGCGCCGCCGCCGGCACCCCCGACGGGTGTCGGATCGTAGGCTTTGGGCGTCCCGCGTGGACATTCCGTCGGCATCGCCGGGCGTAGGCTGCTCGCGTGCTCCCGGGTGTGGGCGAGGTGAGGTCGACATGATGGCCGGCGTGACGCTGCGCGAGGCGCTGACCCTGCCCGAGCTCCGCCGGGCGGCGCCCGAGCTGGTCGCCGGGGCGGCCGGCGCCGACCGTCCGATCCGGTGGGTGCACGCGACCGAGCGGCTCGACGTCGGCCGGCTGCTGCGAGCCGGCGACCTGCTGCTCACGATGGGCACCGGCCTCCCGCCCGACGACGACGTGGCGGGCCTGTCGGCGTTCGTCGACGAGCTCGCCGACGTCGGGAGCGCCGGGATGGTCGTCGAGCTCGGCCGCAGGTGGGACTCGGCCCTCCCCGACGCACTCGTCGACGCCTGCGAGCGGCACCGGCTGCCCCTGGTCGCGCTGCACCGCGAGACCCGGTTCGCCGCGCTGGCGCAGGAGATCGGCGAGCGGGTGGTCGACCAACAGCTCACCGAGCTCCGCGAGGCCCAGCGGGTGCACGAGACGTTCACCGAGCTGAGCTTCGCGCAGGCGGGCCCGGTCGAGATCCTGCAGGCGGTGCAGCAGCTGGCCGACGGCCCGGTGGTCGTCGAGAACGCCCACCACCGGCCGCTGGACTACTTCGCCGGCCCCGGCGACGCCGGAGGGTTCCTCGACGGATGGCCGGCGCGCTCGCGCCGGGTGGCGGTGGCGGGCCGCACCGGCTGGGACGCCGCCAACGGGTGGCTGGTCACCCGGCTCGGCAGCGCCGACCAGGCCTGGGGCCGCCTCGTGATCGGCTCGCCGGACGGCCCCTCGCAGCGCCTGGCCGCCGTCGCCGAGCGCGCCGCCGCAGCCCTGGCGCTGCACCGCCTGCACGACCGCGACCGCGGCACGCTGATGCGGCGCACGCACCTGGAGCTGCTCACCGCGCTGACCGACGACCCGGACTCCGAGGACGTGCAGCGCCGCTGCGAGCTCGCAGGCTTCGCGGTACGACGGCGGGGCTTCGTCGGCGTCGTCGTCCGTCCGCGCATCGGCGGCTCCGCGCCCGCCGACCTCGACGACGTGGCGGCCACGGTGGTGCGCGCCGCCCACGGGCTCCGCGTGCCGGCGCTGGTCTGCGAGGTCGAGCGCGACCTGCGGGTGCTGCTCTCGGTGCCGGCGACGAGCGGGGCCGATGACCTCGTCGACCGCCTGGCGGCTCGCGTGGTGCCGCACCACGACGTCCTCGTCGCCGCGGGGCGTCCCGTGCCCCGGCGTGCGGGCGTCGGGCTCACGCTCGCCGAGGCGGGCCAGGTCGCCGACGCCGCTCCCCAGTCGCCCCGCGACGAGGGCGCCGGTGTGCACCGCCTGGCCGACCTCCACCTGCGCGGCCTGCTGGCGCTCCTCGGCGAGGACGAGCGGGTGCGCCTGTTCGTCGAGCGCGAGCTCGGGGCGCTGCAGCAGCACGACCGGGCCGACCGGGCGCGCACCGAGCTCGTCGCGGCGCTGCGGGCGCTGCTGCTGCACCCCACCAGCAAGACCGAGGCCGCCGCGAGCCTGCACCTGTCGCGGGCCGCCTTCTACGACCGGCTGGCCCGCATCGAGTCGGTCCTGGGCGTCGACCTCGACGACCCCGACGTCCGGGTCTCGCTCCACGTCGCGCTCGTGGCGGACGAGCTGTTCGCCGGGCCGCCGAAGTGACGACACATCGTCGGGGCACGGGACGCGCTGCGCTGGGACGATGCTGCGCATGAACCGTGTGCCCACCCGCGTGCTGGACGTCGCCGCCACCGTGCCGACCGCCCCCCTGGACGCCGCGACAGTCGTCACGGGCGCTCCGGAGGCCGGGTCACGCGCCCTCGCCGCGGTCGCCGGCGTCGAGGTGGGCGTGTGGGAGATGACGCCCGGCACCGCGACGGACGTCGAGGTCGACGAGGTGTTCGTCGTGCTGTCCGGCTCGGCGACGCTCACCTTCGGCGACGGGGAGCAGGTCGTCCTCGGCCCCGGCAGCGTCGTCCGGCTGCGAGCGGGCGAGCACACCACGTGGGCCGTCCGCGAGACCATCCGCAAGATCTACGTCGCCTGAGCGCCCGGGAGGACTGCCATGACCGAGACGATCCGCAACTTCATCGACGGCGAGCTCGTCGCCTCGGACACCACCGAGCACATCGAGCTGGTCGACCCGGTCACGGGGAAGCCCGACGGCCGATCGCCGGTCTCGACCCACGAGGAGGTCGACCGGGCGTACGCCGCCGCCGAGCGCGCGTCGGTGCAGTGGAAGCGCCTCACCCCGGGCCGTCGCCAGGCCCACCTCCTCGACGTCGCCGCGGCCGTTGCTGCACGGCGCGACGAGATCAGCGCGGTCCAGGCCCGCGACACCGGCCAGCCCGTGCGCCACGTCGCCAGCGAGGAGGTCGACCAGGGCGTCGACCAGCTGCGCTTCTTCGCCGGTGCGGCGCGGCTGCTGGAGGGCAAGTCGTCCGGGGAGTACCTCGAGGGCCACACCTCGGCGATCCGCCGCGAGCCGATCGGCGTGGTCGGACAGGTGACCCCGTGGAACTACCCCTTCGCGATGGCGATCTGGAAGATCGCCCCCGCCCTCGCGGCCGGCAACACGGTCGTGCTGAAGCCGAGCGACACCACGCCACGCTCGACCGTGCTCCTGGCCGAGATCGCCGGTGCCGTGCTCCCGCCCGGCGTGCTCAACGTGGTCAACGGTGACGCCACTACCGGCCGCTACCTCGTCGAGCACCCCACCCCGGGGCTGGTCGCCATCACCGGCTCGGTGCGGGCCGGCATCGAGGTCGCCACCTCGGCCGCCAAGAGCCTCAAGCGCGTCCACCTCGAGCTCGGCGGCAAGGCGCCGGTCGTGGTGCTGCCGGACGCCGACCTGTCGCGCGCCGCGGAGCTGGTCGCCGCCGCCGCCTACTTCAACGCCGGCCAGGACTGCACCGCCGCGACCCGCGTGATCGTGCACAGGAGCGTCCACGACGAGCTGGTCGAGCTGCTGGTGAAGGAGGCCGAGGGCACCCGGCCCGGCCCGCCGTCGGACGAGGGAGCCGACTACGGCCCGCTCAACAACGCCGCCCACCTCGCGAAGGTCGAGGCGTTCCTCACCGGGCTCCCCGACCACGCCGACGTGCGCACCGGCGGCACCCGCGTCGGCGGCACCGGGTACTTCTTCGCGCCCACCGTGGTCACCGGCGTGCGCCAGGACGACCGCATCGTGCAGGAGGAGGTCTTCGGGCCGGTGCTGACGGTGCAGTCCTTCGACGAGGAGGCCGAGGCCGTGGCCATGGCCAACGGGGTGCCGTACGGTCTCGCGGCCAGCGTCTGGACCCGGGACGTCGGGAGCGCCGACCGGCTGACGCGCGAGCTCGACTTCGGCTGCGTGTGGGTGAACACGCACATCCCGTTCGTCTCCGAGATGCCTCACGGCGGCTTCGGCCACTCCGGCTACGGCAAGGACCTCTCCGGCTACGGCTTCGACGACTACACGCGCGTCAAGCACGTGATGACCGCTCACTACTGAGTCCTCGCGGGCACCGGCGCCGCCACTCACCGGGGAGGACCACGCACGCCACCGCGATCCGCCCGTCGGGCATGCTGGTGGCATGCGCTTCACCGAGCACGAGCTGACCGTCGCCGTCACAGCCGCGGCGAAGATCGTCGCCGGCGGCAAGGCGGGGCGTCGTCCCCGGGGGGAGGCCGCGTGGGAGGCGATGAGCAAGATCGAGCGCTACCACCTGCTCGAGGCCGTCGGCAGCCAGGTGCTGCCGGTGCTGCTCGCGCTGCCCGACGTCGAGGTGCCCGCCGGCACCCGACCGACGTTCACCGACGCCCAGATCACGAGGGCCGTCGAGGAGACGCTCGGCGAGAGCGGCGTCGGCAGGCTGCGGCAGAAGGTCGCCGTGGCGGCGCGGCTCACGCTCGTGCGAGCGGCCCTCGCCCAGCTCCCGGTGCGGCAGGACCCCGACGCGCTGGTCGTGCCCGACCACCCCTGATCCGGTTCTGATCCGGCTCTCATCCGGCTCTCATCCGGCCCCTGACCCGGCCCCTGAGAGCGGCCCTCAGGTCGGGCGCGTACCGTCGGGGGCGATGACTCCTCGCACCCGCACCGCCCTCGGCGCCCTCGCCGCCGCCCTCCTGACGCTCTCCGCCTGCGGCGGCTCGGGCTCCGGCTCGAGCTCCGACGCCGAGCCCTCGACCAGCGCCTCGGACGCGCCCTCGGACGCCGCTCCGGACGCCGCCTCCCCCGACCTCGACGCCATCCCGGACGTGGTGGCCGAGGTCAACGGCGAGGAGGTCACCAAGGAGGAGTTCGTCCCGATCTACGAGGCGGCCTACCAGCGGGCGACCGCCGAGGCGCAGGCGGGCGGCGCGGAGCCCGACGAGGCGCAGCTGCGCCGCCAGACCGCCAGGGACCTCGTCGACACCGAGCTGCTCGCCCAGGAGGCCGAGGCCCGCGGCATCACCGTCGACCAGCAGGCCGTCGAGGCCGAGCTCGACGCCGTGGCCGGGCAGAACGGGATGGAGTCCGGCGAGGAGCTGCTCGCCGCCGTCGTCGCGCAGGGCGGGGTCACCGAGGAGGAGGCGCTCGCCCAGGTGCGGACCCAGGTGATGGTCGAGCTGCTCGTGGCCGACGAGGACGGCTCCGCCGAGCCGACCGAGAAGGACCTGCGCCGGCTCTACGCCCGGGTGAAGAAGCAGGCCGCGACCGGGCAGGGCGCCCAGCAGATCCCGCCGTACGCGCAGGTGCGCGACCAGCTCGCGGAGCAGGCGCAGGCCGAGCGCGTCGGCACCGTGGCAGGCGCCCTCGTCGAGGACCTGCGCAAGGACGCGGACATCACCGTCAACCTCTGAGGCGGCCCCCGCGCTGGCCGGCCTAGGCGTCCTCGAGGAGCCGGGTCACGGCTGCCGTGAGCTCCTTCCGGTCGAACGGCTTCGGCAGGAAGTACGGGCACTGCTCGCCGACGTCGAGGTCCCCCGACATCAGCAGGACCCGCGCGGCCGGCCGCAGCACGCGCAGCTGCGCGGCGACCTCGAGCCCCGTCATCCGGGGCATGTGGTGGTCGAGCACGACCAGGTCGAACTCCTCGCCGGCGGCGCGGGCCAGCGCCTCGGCGCCGTCGCCGGTGACGGCGACCTCGTGCCCGGCGCGCTCGAGGACGTAGGAGATGAAGAAGCGGATGTCCTCGTCGTCGTCGGCGACCAGGAAGCCGGTGGGCATGGCCTGAGTCTGCTGCACGAGGCGAACGGTGGGGCAGTCCGCGTGCCGAGCTGTTCACCGCTTCGTGAAGTACGTCGCAGGACCACCTGCGAGCGAGCCGTCCGCTCCGTAGGGTTCGGCCATGCCCCCGCTCACGGCCCTGGCCTTCGGGCTCGCCTACGCGCTCCTCACGTGGGTGGGCCGGCTGACCGTGGTGGACGGCCAGGTGGTCAGCCTCGTCTGGCCGGCGGCCGGCGTGGCCATCCTGTGGTTCCTCGCCGAGTCGCCCCGCCGCCCCGAGTGGGTCCTCGTCCCCCTGATGGCCGTGCACGCGGGCGTCGTCATGGCCACCGGCGTGTCCCCGGTGCTCGCGTTCTTCGGCTCCCTGTCGGTCACCGTCCAGACCGCCGTGGTGGGACTGCTCGTGCGCCGGTGGTGCCCCTCCCTCCTCGGCGCCGGGGGGCACGCCAGCATCCGCTCGCCCCGCGACCTCGCGGCGACGGGTGCCGCCGCGGCGATCGGCTGCGTCCTGGGTGCGCTCATCGGCACGACGGGCCTGTGGCTCGACGGGGCGGACGTCACGCCGCTGTCCACGCTGGCCTGGTTCGCCCGGCACATGGCGGGCGTCCTCACGGTCGGCGCGGTCGGACACCTCGCGTGGGAGTGGCGCACCCAGGCCGTCCCCCAGCGGACGCACAGCGGCAGCCGCACGGAGCTCGTCGTGCTGTGGGTGGTCTCCCTCGCGGCGACCGCGGGACTGTTCCTGCAGCCGTACCCGCTGGAGTTCCTCGTCATCGGGCTTGCGGTGTGGTCGGCAGCCCGGTTCCGCACCTTCCCCGCGGCCGTGCACTGCCTCGCGCTCGGTGCCGTCGCGGTGGTCCTGAGCCTCACCGGGCACGGTCCGATCGCGGAGCTCGACGGCCGGGTCGTCGAGGTGCTGGTGTCCCAGCTCTTCATGGTCACGCTGCTGGTCACCGGCCTCGCGGTCGGGGCGCTCGGCGACCGCATCGACGAGCTCTACGCCAGCGCGACGCGGGCCAGCCGCGACGCGGCCGAGCAGGCCCAGCTGCTCGCGGAGATGACCGAGAGCATGGGCGAGGGCCTCGTGGTCCTCGACCGCTCGGGACGCATCGACCGCAGCAACGGCGCCAGCCGGCGACTGGCCCACCGGGTCAGCCTGGGCGCGGGGGACGACGAGGCGCTGGCGCGGCTCGTCGACCTCGTCCTGCGCCCGGCCGCCCAGAACACCGGGTCGGCACGGGCCGAGCTGGGCGTCGGGGACGTGGTCATCCCCCTGGAGAGCGGCGAGGAGGTCGTCCTGGCCGTCACGCGCACGCCCCTGGCCGGTGCGGCCGGCGGCGGGCCCACGGGAGTCCTGCTCGTGCTGCGCGAGGTGACCGACCACCGCTCCGGGCTCCGCCCGCTGGCGAACTTCGCCTCGACGGCGGCGCACGACCTCCGCGGACCGCTCACCGCGATCCGGTCCTGGCTCTCGATCGCCGTGGAGGACCTCGAGGACGGGTCGGACGCGCTGGCCCCCCTGCGCCGCGCGGAGCGCGCAGCCGAGCACATGGGCGAGCTCATCGGCGACCTGCTCGCCCACGCCCTCGCCGAGTCGGGCGAGCTGGCCGCGCAGGACGTCCCCCTCTGCGGGGAGGACGGCGTCCTCACCCAGGCCGCCGACCTGCTCGGCCCCGACGACGTGCTCGACGTCCCCGACGACCTGCCGGCCGTGCACGCCGACCCGGTGGCCGTGCGCCAGCTCTTCGGCAACCTCGTCGACAACGCCGTCAAGTACGCCGTGCCGGGGCAGCCGGCCCGGATCCGGGTCCGGGCGCACCGGCAGGGGTCGCGCGTGGTCGTCGAGGTGCAGGACGACGGCGTGGGGGTGGAGGACGAGGAGCGCGCGCTGGTCTTCCAGCGCTTCCACCGCAGCGGAGCGGTGCGCGCCCACTTCCGCGGCACCGGGATGGGGCTGTCGATCTGCCAGACCATCGTGCAGCGCCACGGCGGCACGATCGAGTGCCTCGCCGTGCCCCCCGGCACCGGGTCGGTGTTCCGCTTCGACCTGCCCGCGGCGGCCGAGGGTCCTCCGTAGGTCGTCGCCGCCGGCCGGCTCAGACGTTGCGCCGGTACTGTCCGCCCACCTCGAAGAACGCCTCGGTGACCTGCTGGAGCGAGCAGACACGGGCGGCGTCCATCAGGACAGCGAAGACGTTCTCACCCGACACCGCCGCGTCCTTCAGCCGCGCGAGCGCCTCCTGCGCCTCGGCCCCGTGCTCGGCCTGGAAGGCCCGCACGCGGGCGAGCTGGGACTCCTTCTCCGCCTCGGTGGCGCGGGCCAGCTCGATCTCCTGGGGACCCGACGACCCGGCGTCGCCGCCGTTGCCACGCAGGAACGTGTTGACCCCGATGATCGGCAGGGTGCCGTCGTGCTTGCGGTGCTCGTAGAGCATGGACTCGTCCTGGATCCGCCCACGCTGATAGCCGGTCTCCATCGCGCCGAGCACGCCGCCGCGCTCGTTGATCCGGTCGAACTCCTCCAGCACCGCCGCCTCCACGAGGTCGGTGAGGTCGTCGATGACGTACGAGCCCTGGAGCGGGTTCTCGTTCATCGCCAGGCCCCACTCCCGGTTGATGATGAGCTGGATCGCCAGCGCCCGGCGCACGGACTCCTCGGTCGGGGTCGTCACGGCCTCGTCGTAGGCGTTGGTGTGCAGGCTGTTGGCGTTGTCGTAGATCGCGATGAGCGCCTGCAGCGTGGTGCGGATGTCGTTGAAGTCCATCTCCTGCGCGTGCAGCGACCGGCCGCTGGTCTGGACGTGGTACTTGAGCTTCTGCGACCGCTCGGACGCGCCGTACTTCTCCTTCATCGTGACCGCCCAGATCCGGCGGGCCACGCGGCCGAGCACGGAGTACTCCGGGTCCATGCCGTTGGAGAAGAAGAACGACAGGTTGGGGGCGAAGTCGTCGATCGCCATGCCCCGCGCGAGGTAGGCCTCGACGTAGGTGAAGCCGTTGGCGAGGGTGAAGGCGAGCTGGCTGATCGGGTTCGCCCCGGCCTCCGCGATGTGGTAGCCGGAGATCGACACGGAGTAGAAGTTGCGCACCTGGTGCTCGATGAACCACTCCTGGATGTCGGCCATCATCCGCAGCGAGAACTCCGTCGAGAACAGGCAGGTGTTCTGGCCCTGGTCCTCCTTGAGGATGTCGGCCTGCACCGTGCCGCGGACGTTGGCCAGGGCGTACGCCGCGAGGCTGGCGCGCTCCTCCTCGCTCGGCTCGCGTCCCTCGCGCTCCCGGAAGGCGTCGACCTGCTGGTCGATCGCGGTGTTGAGGAAGAACGCCAGCACCGTGGGGGCGGGGCCGTTGATCGTCATGCTGACCGACGTGGTCGGCGCGACCAGGTCGAAGCCGTCGTAGAGCGCCTTCATGTCGTCGAGGGTCGCGACCGAGACGCCGGACGTGCCGACCTTGCCGTAGACGTCGGGGCGCGGGTCGGGGTCGCGGCCGTAGAGCGTCACCGAGTCGAACGCGGTCGACAGGCGGGTCGCGGGCTGGCCCTCGGACAGGATCTTGAAGCGGCGGTTGGTGCGCGCCGGGTCGCCCTCGCCGGCGAACATCCGGGCGGGGTCCTCGTTGTCGCGCTTGAACGGGAAGACGCCCGCGGTGAAGGGGAAGTAGCCGGGCAGGTTCTCGTTGCGCCAGAAGCGGACCAGCTCGCCGTGGTCGGTGAAGCGCGGCAGCGCCACCCGCGGGATCTTGTTGCCGCTGAGCGACTCGCGGGTGAGCCTGGTGGTGATCTCCCGGTCCCGCACGCGCACCACCTGCTCGTCGCCGGAGTAGGCCTCGACCACCGCGGGCCAGCCGGCGATCTGGTCGGCGAGCTCGTGCGGCACCGCCTTGCGGGCCTGCTCGAGCAGCGCGGGCACGCCGCCCGGGTCGCCTTCGCCGAGCTGGTCGGCGACGTGCTGGACGCGCTGCAGGTGGCGGGCCGCCTCGGCGAGCTCCGCGGTCCGCGCGTGGTAGCCGCGGACGGTCTCGGTGATCTCGCTGAGGTAGCGGACGCGGTCGGCCGGCACCACCTGGCGGATGCCGGAGGAGTGGCGCACGTCGACGCGCGGCAGCGTGCCGTCGGCCACCTCCAGGCCCGCGGCGGCGAGCTCGTCGCGCAGGTGCTGGTAGAGCGCGGTCACCCCGTCGTCGTTGAACGTCGCCGCGCTGGTGCCGAAGACGGGCATGTCGTGCGGCTGCTTGCCGAAGGCCTCGCGGTTGCGCACCAGCTGGCGGCCGACGTCGCGCAGCGCGTCCTTGGCGCCGCGGCGCTCGAACTTGTTGATCGCCACGGTGTCGGCGAAGTCGAGCATGTCGATCTTCTCCAGCTGCGAGGCGGCGCCGAACTCCGGCGTCATCACGTAGAGCGAGTGGTCGACGAGGGGCACGATGCCGGCGTCGCCCTGGCCGATGCCGGGCGTCTCGACGATGACCAGGTCGTGGCCGGCCGCCTTCAGCACGTCGATGACGTCGGCGAGGTGCCCGGGCACCTCGTGGGCGCCGCGCGTCGCGAGGGAGCGGAAGAAGACGCGGTCCCCGTCGAGCGCGTTGGCGCGGATCCGGTCGCCGAGCAGCGCACCGCCGCCCTTGCGGCGGGTGGGGTCGACGGCCACCACGGCGATGCGCAGCTTGTCCTGCTGGTCGGTGCGGAAGCGACGGACGACCTCGTCGGTCAGCGACGACTTGCCCGAGCCGCCGGTGCCGGTGATGCCCAGCACGGGCACGACCCGGCGCTGCGCCGCCGCCCGCAGGTCGGCGAGCATCGCCTCGTCGAGGCGGCCCTCCTCGGCGCCGGTGATCGCCCGGGCGACCGCGAACCGGTCGCCGGACAGCACCTGGTCGACCGTCACCGGCTTGTCCGACCACAGGTCGATGTCGCAGTCGGCGACGACCGAGTTGATCATCCCGACGAGCCCCATCCGCTGACCGTCCTCCGGCGAGAAGATGGTGACGCCGGACTCGCGCAGCCGCGCGATCTCCGAGGCGACGATGACGCCCCCGCCGCCGCCGACGACCCGCACGTGGCCGGCGCCCGCGGCGCGCAGCGACTCCACGAGGTACTCGAAGTACTCGACGTGGCCGCCCTGGTAGGACGACACGGCGACGCCCTGGACGTCCTCCTCGAGGGCCGCGTCGACCACCTCCTGCACCGAGCGGTTGTGCCCGAGGTGGATGACCTCGCAGCCCTGGCTCATCAGGATGCGCCGCATGATGTTGATCGACGCGTCGTGGCCGTCGAAGAGGCTCGACGCCGTGACGAGGCGGATCGGGTTCTGCGGGCGGTGCAGGGCGGGGCGGGCGAGGTCGGCCATGGGCCGATAGTAGGACTTCCTACTATTACTCGCGAGTTCTCACCCGTCGCCCAGCCCGGCGCGCAGCGACGTGAGCCGCTCGGTGAGGTCACGCACCGCGGTGCCGGGCAGCCCGGGCGCCTCGAAGACCTGGCGGTTGAGGGCCGCGGTCGCCTCCTCCACGGCCTCGCGGCCGGCCTCGGTGAGCACCGCGCGCACGACCCGCTTGTCCTCGTCGCTGCGCACCCGCTCGACGTAGCCCTGCGCGACCAGCCGGTCGACGGCGCTCGTGACGCTGGTCGGGTGCACCTGCAACAGCGAGCCGAGCCGTGACATCGGCATCGCGGCGTCGCGGGTGAAGGACAGCAGCCGCAGCACCTCGTAGCGCGCGAACGTGAGGGCTCGCGGGCGCAGCACGGCGTCGATGCGCTCCATCAGCAGCTGCTGGGCGCGGACCACCGAGGTCACCATCGCCATGCCGTCGGCGGCGTCGTGCCAGCCGTGGGCGACCCACTGCCGGTGGGCCTCGCTGATCGGGTCACGCGCCATGGGGCACGACCCTAGCCAGCCAGTGCGGTGAGCACCTCGTGCGCCTCGACCATGGCGGGTCCGTACCACGTGAGCAGTCGTCCCGAGACCAGGCGCGTGGGCGTGCGCAGCGCCTCGGGGCCGTCGTCGGCGGTGAACACGTACGGCTCGTCGGGCAGCAGCACGACGTCGGCGCCGGCCGCGTCGATCTTCTCCGGCGTGACGCTCGGGTAGCGCCCCTCGCGGTCGGCGAGCACGTTGGTCAGGCCGGCGCGGCCCAGGAGGTCGTCGGTGTAGGTCGGCGACCCGACGACCATCCACGGGTCGCGCCAGATCGGCACGGCGACCGAGAGCCGGCGCGGCGCGGGCGTCGACCACATCGCGCGCGCCGCGACGAGCCACGCCGGGTCGGGCAGGGCGAGGGCCGTCGAGAAGAGCCGCGTCATCGAGTCGAGCGCCTCCTCGACCGTCTCGATGCGGGTCACCCACACCGCGACGCCGGCGTCGCGCAGCCGGCGCACGTCGAGCTCGCGGTTCTCCTCCATGTTCGCCACGACGAGGTCGGGGGCGAGGGCGCGCACGGCCACGAGATCGGGGTTCTTCGTGCCCCGCACGCGCGGGACGTCGAGGCCGGCGGGGTGGGTGCACCAGTCGGTCGCGCCGACCAGACGGTCGGGTGCAGTGGCGGCCAGCGCCTCGGTGAGCGACGGCACCAGCGAGACGACGCGGGCGGGAGGAGCGGCGAGGCCGACGTCGGCCCCCAGGTCGTCGAAGGGCATGGCGCGACCCTAGGGGCTGGACCGGCCGCCCTTCGGGTGAGGGGGCGTTGGTGCCGCCCGGTGCTCGTGGTGGAGTTCTCCGCATGACCCAGCACGCCGGACCCACCGCCGGGCTGCCGATCGACGGCGCCGAGCGGCCGACGGCGGACGGCTGGACCTTCCCGGTGCGCAACCCCGCCACGGGCGAGCGGCTGTGGGACGTGCCCGACGCCGGGCTCCCCGACGCCGAGGCCGCCGTGGAGGCGGCCTGGCGGGCGGTGCACGCGACCGGGTGGAGCACCGACACCGCCATGCGACTCGGCGCCGTGCGCCGCTTCCAGCAGGAGCTGGCCGCCCGGGCCGACGACCTCGCCGCCCTGCTCGCCGTCGAGACCGGCGTCCCGGTGGCGCTGCGCCGGACGTACGTCGACGCGCCGGTCGAGGGCCTGCGGAACGTGATCGGGCGCGGCCGGCCGGCCGTGACGGTCGTCCTCACGCCGGCGACCGCGCCGCTGTCGGTGGCGCTCGCCGAGATCGGTCGCGTGCTGGGCGCCGGCGGCTCCGTCGTGCTCAAGCCCGCACCCGAGGCCGCGAGCGCCGCGCTCGAGGTGGGCCGCATGGGGCTGGACTTCCTGCCGCGGGGCGTGCTCAACGTGGTCGCGACCCGTGACGTCGACGTCGCGATCGCGCTGACCCTCGACCGCCGGGTCGACGAGGTGAGCTTCACCGGCTCGCCGGTCGCCGGGGAACGGGTCCGCGGCGCGGCAGGCGGAGCGGGCAAGGGCGTGCGCCTCGACCTGGGCGGCCCCGCTCCGGCACGGCCGGCCGACGACGACCGCCTCGAGGCCGTCGTCGCGCAGGCGGCGATGGACGTGGCGGCCAACGCCGGCCAGGGGTGCCGGCTGCCGGCCAGCGTCATCGTCCCGGTCCGCCGCTACGCCGACGCGCTGCGCGCCGCGATGGCCGCCATGGAGGCCGTGGCGGTCGGCGACCCGCTCGACCCGCGGACGCTGTGCGGGCCGCTGCGCTCGCCCGTCGCGCTCGACCGGGTGCTGCGCTACGTCTCGCTCGCGCGTGCGGAGGGCGGCGACGTGGTGCTGGGCGGCCGGCGCCTCGACCGCGACGGCGGGTGGTGGATGGCGCCGACGGTCATCGGCGGGCTGGACGTCGAGTCGCGGCTGGTGCGCGAGGAGCTGCTCGGCCCCGTGCTCATGGTCGTGCCGGAGCCACCCGGGTCATCGGCACGTGCCTGATGCCGTCCTCGTCGAACTCGGGACCCGCGACCGCGAAGCCGAAGTCCTCGTAGAACCGGGTCAGCCCGACCTGGGCGTCGAGGCGCACCTCGCGGTCGCCGCACAGGGCCACGGCCTCGGCCATCATCCGGGCGGCGAGGCCCCGGCCGCGGGCGGCGGGTGCGACGACCACGCGGCCGATCCGCATCCAGTCGCCGTCGTCGAGCACCCGCAGGGTGCCGACGACCGACCCGTCCTCGAGCAGCACCACGTGACGGGTGCGCTCCTCGAGGTCCCGGCCGTCGAGGTCGGGGTAGGGACACTCCTGCTCCACGACGAACACCTGCTGTCGCAGCCGCCACACGTCGTATGCCAGGCGCGCGTCGAGCCCGTCGAACGGGACGGTCAGCACCCTCACCGCACGAACTCCACGACCTGGCGGAACGCGCGGGCGCCCTCGGGCACCAGGGGCAGCAGGCCGTAGACGTGGATCAGGCCCGGCTCCTCCACCGCCGTCAGGTCCCAGCCGGCCTCCGCCGCACGTCGCACGAGCAGGCGGCAGCCCGGGTGCAGCAGGTCCCGGGTGCCGTAGAGCACCAGGCCGCGCGGCAGGCCGGCGAGGTCGGCCAGCGCGGGCGACACCTCCGGACGATCGAGGTCGTCCGCCGTCCCCGCCCACCAGGCTGCGTACGCCTCGAGCTTGCCGAGGAACAGCCACGGGTCACTGGCCGCCGCGTCGCGGGTCTCGGGTGTCGAGGTGGTCAGGTCGACCCACGGCGCGTGCAGCACCAGGTGCGTCGCCGCGGCGAGGCCGCGCTCGCGTGCCGCGATGGCCAGCGCGAGGGCGAGCCCGCCGCCCGCCGAGTCGCCGGCCAGGACGGCTCCGCCCGGCTGCTCCGCCCAGTGGGCGAGGTCGTCGACCAGCGCGTCGTGGGAGTCCTTCCACGTGTGCTCGGGGGCGAGCGGGTAGTCGGGCATGACGACCCGCGCGCCGACGGCGTCGGCGAGCCGGGTGGCGTACCTGACGTGGAAGGCGTCGATCGGCGCCATGAACGCACCGCCGTGGACGTAGTAGAGCGTGCGCGTGGCCGGCCGCCCCCTCGGCGTGAGCACCCAGGACGGGAAGCCGACGTCGCGCGCCGAGACCTCCCAGCGCCTCGCCAGTCCGGGCACCGCACGCGTCGGCAGGGCCCGGTCGAGGGTGCGGTGCCACGCCTCGACGCGGGCCCGCTCGGCCGGCTCGCTGTCGAGCTCGCGCGCCCGGCGCAGCCGCGGAAGGGCCAGCGCGAGCAGGTCGTGTCGGCGGCTCGGCATGGGACGCAGCGTAGGTGCTGCGCGGCACGGCGCTAGGGTGGGGACCACACGACAGGGGAGCACGTGCAGGCGTGCTGAGAGTGCGGACCAGCCGCAGACCCTCCGAACCTGATCCGGTTAGCACCGGCGCAAGGGAGTCCACATGGTGCACGTACACGTCCGCGCTGCCCTCGCCAGCCCCGTCACCGCGCTGGTGGCGGCACTGGCCCTCACCGGCTGCAGCCTCACGGGTGGTGGCGACGGCCCGACGGCCACCGAGCCGCCGGCGTCCTCCGAGACGTCGTCGGGCGCGTCGCAGGAGGGCGGGACCGTCGTCCTGGCGACCCACGAGTCCTTCCACCTCCCCAAGCGGCTCGTGCGGTCGTTCGAGGCCGAGACCGGCTACACCCTCGAGGTGCGCGCCGCCGGCGACGCCGGCACGCTCGCGACCAAGCTCAGCCTCACCGCCGACAACCCGATCGCCGACGCGGCGTTCGGCATCGACAACACCTTCGCCTCCCGCCCGCTCGGCGAGGGCGCCTTCGCCGAGGTGGAGACCACCGCGACGCCGCCGGAGGAGTACCTGCTCCCCGAGGGCAGTGACCGGCTGGTGCCGGTCGACTCCGCCAGCGTCTGCGTCAACGTCGACACCGCATGGTTCGAGGCGGAGGGCCTCGAGCCGCCGCAGACGCTCGACGACCTCGTCGACCCGGCGTACGCCGACCTCATGGTGACGCCGGGCGCCTCGACCAGCAGCCCGGGCATGGCGTTCTTCCTCGCCACGGTCGCGGCCTACGGCGAGGACTGGCAGGACTACTGGAGCGACCTGCTCGCCAACGGCGTGAAGGTCGTCGACGGCTGGGAGGACGCCTACTACGGCGACTTCACCGCCGGGGCCGACAACGGCACCCGCCCGATCGTGGTGTCCTACGACTCGTCCCCGGCGTTCACCGTCAGCGGCGGCAGGTCCACCACCGCTGCGCTGCTCGACACCTGCTTCCGCCAGGTCGAGTACGCCGGCGTCCTCGAGGGCGCCGACAACCCGGCAGGCGCGGAGGCCCTCGTCGACTGGATGCTCTCGGACGAGGTGCAGAGCGCGCTCCCGGAGTCGATGTACGTCTTCCCGGTCATGCCCGACGCCGAGATCCCCGCCGACTGGGCCGAGTTCGCGCCGCAGCCAACCGATCCCTACGAGGTCTCGCCGGAGGAGATCGCCGCGAACCGCGAGCAGTGGCTGACCGAGTGGACCGACGTCGTGTCGCGATGAGCCCCGGGGCGCGCGGGCGCGTCCACCGCCCACCCGGTCGGCACGGCAGGGCTCGGCACGGCAGGGCTGGGCGCCGCGTCGCCGGACTCCTGCTGCTGGCCGCCGGGCCCGTCCTGGTGCTCGGCGTGCTCTTCGTGCTGCCGGTGACCGGCATGATCGCGGAGGGCTTCTGGGTCGACGGCCGGTTCGCGCCGGGTGCCGTGCTCGAGGTCCTGTCCCGCCCGCGCGTCCACCGGGTTGCGTGGTTCACCGTCTGGACGTCGGGTGTCGCGACGCTGCTCGCGGTCGTGCTCGGCCTGCCCGCGGCGTACGCCCTTCACCGGCTCGCGCTGCCGGGCCGGTCGGCGGTGCGGGCCGCGCTGCTGGTGCCGTTCGTGCTGCCGACCGTCGTCGTCGGCGTGGCATTCCGCCAGCTGCTGGGGGAGGGCGGCCCGCTGGGGTTCCTCGGGCTCGACGGCACGCCGGTCGCCATCCTCTGCGGCCTGGTGTTCTTCAACGTCGCCGTCGTGGTGCGCACGGTCGGGGTGGCGTGGGAGTCCCTCGACTCCCGGCCGGGCCAGGCCGCCGCAGCCCTCGGCGCCTCGCCGTGGCAGGTCCTGCGGACGGTGACCCTGCCGGCGCTGCGCCCGGCGATCGTGGGCGCGGCGAGCATCGTCTTCCTGTTCTGCGCGACCGCCTTCGGCATCGTGCTCACCCTCGGCGGGGTGCGCTACGCGACGGTCGAGACCGAGATCTACCTCCTCACCACGACGATCTTCGACCTCCAGGCGGCCGCTGCGCTGTCGGTCCTGCAGATCGTCGTCGTGCTGGTCCTGCTCGCCGTCGCGGCGCGCCTGCGGGCGACGCCCGACCCCACCGCGCAGCGCGTGGTGGCGCCCGCCCGGGTCGTACGCCGCTCCGACGCGCCCGTCGTCCTCGCGACCGTGCTGGTGCTCGCCGCGATGCTGCTGCCGATCCTCACGCTGGTGCTCGGCTCCCTCTCCGTCGGCGACGGCTGGGGCCTGGACAACTACCGGGCGTTGACCACCGCCGGTGACGACCAGGCGCTGCTCGTGCCCGTGACGACGGCGCTCGCGACCAGCCTTCGCACCGCGGTCGACGCGACCTGGATGGCCCTGCTCGTCGGCGTGACGGTGTCGGTGCTCGTCACCCGGCGCTCGCACTCGGCGGCCGAGCGGCGGCTGCGCTCGGGCCTCGACGGCTTCTTCATGCTGCCGCTGGGGGTGAGCGCGGTGACACTGGGCTTCGGCTTCCTCATCACCCTCGACGAGCCGCCGCTGGACCTGCGTGACTCGCCGCTGCTGGTGCCGATGGCGCAGGCGCTCGTGGCGCTGCCGCTCGTCGTCCGGACCCTCACCCCCGTGCTCGGCGGCGTGGACGACCGGCAGCGACAGGCCGCCGCCTCCCTCGGCGCCTCGGCCTGGCGGACCTTCGTCACGGTGGACCTGCCGGTGGCGTGGAAGCCGATGCTCGCCGCCGGCGGCTTCGCGTTCGCCGCGTCGCTGGGCGAGTTCGGTGCGACGTCCTTCCTGGCGCGCGACACCAGCCCGACGCTGCCGGTCGTGATCTTCCGCCTGATCGGCCATCCCGGCGAGATGAACTACGGGATGGCGCTGGCGGCCTCGGTCGTCCTGGCCACCGTCACCGCGCTCGTCATGCTCGCGGTGGAGCGGCTGCGCGTGCCCGGTGTGGGAGCGTTCTGAGGCCATGCTGCAGCTCACCGACGTCACCGTCCGCTACGGCGGCACCGCCGCCGTCGACGACGTGTCGCTCGACCTCGACCCCGGGCACGTGCTCGCGGTCCTCGGGCCGTCCGGCTGCGGGAAGTCCACGCTCCTGCGCGCCGTCGCCGGGCTCGAGCCGCTCGACGCGGGCGCCGTCGCGTGGGACGGCGCGGACCTGGCGGGCGTGCCGACCCACAAGCGCGGCTTCGCGCTGATGTTCCAGGACGGCCAGCTCTTCGGGCACCTCACCGTGGCGCGCAACGTCGCCTACGCCCTCCGCCTCCGACGTATGCCGTCCGCGCGGGTCGCCGCCCGCGTCGCCGAGCTGCTGGAGCTGGTCGGCCTCGCCGGCTACGGCGACCGCCTCCCCGGCACCCTGTCCGGCGGCGAGCGGCAGCGCGTCGCCCTCGCCCGGGCGCTCGCCGTCGAGCCCCGGTTGATCCTCCTCGACGAGCCGCTGTCCGCGCTGGACGCGACGCTGCGCGAGCGGCTCGCCGGCGACCTCCGCTCGATCCTGCGCGCGGCGGGCACGACCGCGCTGCTGGTGACGCACGACCACGAGGAGGCGTTCGCCCTCGCCGACCGGCTCGCGGTGATGCGCCACGGCCGGGTGGTGCAGTCGGGCGAGATCGACGAGGTCTGGCGCGCGCCCGTCGACGAGGAGACCGCCCTGTTCCTGGGCTACGCGCGGGTGCTGCGCGGCGACGCCGCGGCGCGGGTGCTGTCGGAGGCCGCCCTGCCCGTGGCACATGCCGTCGCGCTGCGCCGGTCGGCGCTGGTCGTCGACCCGGCCGGAGGCCTCCGCGCGCGGGTCGAGTCCGCGCGGGTCACGCCGGAGCAGGTCCGGCTGGTGGTCGTCGCCGACGGCGTCGGACCGGTGGACGCCGTCGCGCCGCTGGGCAGCCGGGTCTCGCCCGGTGACGCGGTCGGCCTGCGCGTGGACGTCACCCGCCTCGCCGTCCTGCCGATCACGGCGGGAGGTTGACCCGTCCCTACACTGACGTCCGTGTACAGACCGGCCTATGCCCTCCTCGTGGGAGTCGCCGCCACCATGGGCGCGCTCGCAGTGACGGCCGCGATCTCGCTCGACCGACCGCTCGTGGACCCCGAGGGCTTCCTGGGTCCCTCGTGGCTGCGCCTGCCCCTCCTGGTCGCCGGCGCCTTCCTGCTCGACCTGCTGCCGCGGACGCTGTGGCTCTCGCGGATGAAGCCGGCGCTCATGCCGGCGATCGTCAAGGAGCGGATCCGCACCCACTGGGACCGTGAGCGCATCATCCTCACGGTGCTGGGCCTGGTGTCCTTCTACATCACCTACGTCTGCTACCGGAACCTCAAGTCGTTCCTGCCCTTCATCATGGGCGAGGACAAGTACGACCGCGAGCTGCACCTCATCGACCGGGCGCTGATGTTCGGCCACGAGCCTGCGACGATCCTGCACACGATCTTCGGCACCGGCTTCTCCGCGCACATCCTCTCCACCATCTACCTGTGGTTCCTGCCGCTGGTCCCGCTCGCCCTGGCCGCCTGGCTGGTGTGGTCGCGCAACATCACCTTCGGCTACTGGTTCGCCACCTCGCAGTGCCTGGCCTGGAGCCTGGGCACCGCCTCCTACTACGCCCTGCCGACCCTGGGCCCGGGCTTCCAGTACAGCTACCTCTACACCGACCTGCCGGACACCGGCTCGAGCGCGCTGATGGAGGCGCTGTCCTACGGGCGCAAGGGCGTGCTGCGCGACGGGGCCGAGGGAGCGGTGCAGTCGGTCGCCGGCTTCGCCTCGCTCCACGTGGCGATCACCCTGCTCGTGGCGCTGATGGTGCAGTACACCCTGCGCAACAAGGTGCTGCGCGTGGTCTTCTGGGCGAACTTCGCGATCACCGTGATCGCGACTCTCTACTTCGGCTGGCACTACATCGCCGACGACCTCGCGGGCGTCGTCATCGCCCTCTTCGCCTTCTGGCTCGGCGGGCTCGCGAGCGGCCAGAAGTTCGACCGGCGGGGCTTGGCGTCCCACCCCACCTCGACGACCCGCCAGGTCCCCGTCGACGCCGAGTGACGCCGGGTCGGCGCCCCCGCGCGGCTCCCGGCTCCGCCCGGCTCTCGCACGCGGCCCCGCGCAAATCCCCCGCTTAAGCGGGGGATTGCGAACTTCTAGGGGCGTGCAGACCACTGGAAGTTCGGAGAACCCTCGATGAGTCGGCCGTTCGCGGCGCTCCGCCCGGAGCCAGGGTGCGCGCTCTCCGGCCGGCGCTGCGTCATGCGGAGACGTACGCATGGGTGCGGGTTGGTATGACGCTGCCCGGCGGGGGGCCGTTGCGTCATGCGGAGGCGTACGTATGGGTGCGGGTTGGTATGACGCTGCCCGGCGGGGGGCCGTTGCGTCATGCGGAGGCGTACGTATGGGTGCGGGTTGGTATGACGCTGCCCGGCGGGGGGCCGTTGCGTCATGCGGAGGCGTACGTATGGGTGCGGGTTGGTATGACGCTGCCCGGCGGGGGGCCGTTGCGTCATGCGGAGGCGTACGTATGGGTGCGGGTTGGTATGACGCTGCCCGGCGGGAGGCCGTTGCGTCATGCGGAGGCGTACGTATGGGTGCGGGTTGGTATGACGCTGCCCGGCGGGGGGCCGTTGCGTCATGCGGAGGCGTACGCATAGGCGCCGGTTCGTATGACGCAGCCGCCGCCGGCGGGGCGGCTCATAGAACTACAAGCGTGTAGTTCGCAAGCCGACACGCCGTCAATGCGTGAGAAAGTTGGGAAAACTGTTCACAGTGTGACGAAAGTTCACTAACGTGCCTCGCGTTGCCCGTGCGATGGGGAAGTCGCGCGGTCCCGAGTTCACGTAGGGGAGCCACCGTGCCCGTCACCCGTCCGCACCACCCGTCACCGACCCGTCGGCGTACGACGTCGCGCTGGGTGGGTGCCGTCGTCCTGGTCGCCGGACTCGGGGCCGGGGGTGGCCACGGGGTGGCGTTCGCGGACGAGACCGTCCCCAGCGAGGCCGACGTCTCCGCCGCGCGCGAGAGCGTCGAGCAGAAGGGCCGCGACGTCGCCGCCGTCCAGGCCGACCTGATCCGGGCCGGCCTGGAGCTCGAGTCCGCCGGGGACCGCGCCGCGCGGGCCGCCGAGGCCTGGAACGGGGCTCGCTGGCGCGCTGCCGAGGCTCGCCGCGACGCCAGGGAGGCCGAGGCCGCTGCGGCCGCAGCACGTGAGGACGTGCAGCGCCAGCGCGACCTCTACGCCGCAACGGTCGTGCAGTCCTACGAGGACGGGAGCCAGGTGCAGGGCCTCTCGGCCATCGTCGAGGCCGACGGCGTCGAGGCGCTCATCGACCGCACTGTGACGATGGGCAACACCTCCGACGCGCTCGACCACCAGTACGACTCTCTCATCGCCGCGTCGGCCGTCGCCGAGGTCACCGCCAGCACGGCTGAGCAGGCGTCCGAGCGTGCCGCCGCCGCGGCTGCGGAGGCCGAGGAGGCCCGGGACGCGGCCGCCGCCGCCGAGGCCGCCGCCGGCGTCCGGGCGGAGTCGATCGCGACGACGAGGGCCGACCTCATCGCCGAGCTCGCCGAGCTCGAGGGCATCAGCGTCCGGCTCGCGGAGCGCCGCCAGCGCGCGCTCGAGCAGGCCGCCGCCGAGGCCGCCGCTGCCGCGGCCCAGGCCGAGGCGGAGGCGCAGGCGCAGGCCGAGCTCGAGCAGCAGGCGTCCACGTCCACCCCGACTCCCACGCCGACTCCCACGCCGACCCAGACGCCCACGCCGACCCAGACGCCCACGCCCACGCCGACTCCGAGCCCGACCGCCACGCCCACCCCCACCCAGACGCCCACCCCCACGCCCACCCCGACCCCGACAACGCCGCCCACCCCGACCCCGACAACGCCGCCCACCACGACCCCGACAACGCCGCCCACCCCGCCGCCCACGCCCACCCCCACCCCGCCGGCCCCGGCGACCGGCGCGACCGCCGCGATCGCCTTCGCGACCTGGCAGCTGGGCAAGCCCTACAGGTGGGGCGCCGCCGGCCCGGACGCCTGGGACTGCTCGGGGCTCACGTCGGCCGCCTGGGCGAAGGGCGGCCGGTCGCTGCCGCACTACTCGGTGGCGCAGTACACCCAGTCCACCAAGCTCACCGCCGGCCAGCTGGCTCCGGGCGACCTGGTCTTCTGGGGGTCCTCCAGCAGCCCGAGCTCGATCTACCACGTCGCGCTCTACGTCGGCGACGGCCAGATCATCCACGCCCCCCGCACCGGCCGGCCGGTGACGCGGGAGTCGATGTACTCCTGGCGCGCGCCGAACTTCTTCGCCCGGCCCTGACGACCAGGGCGCGGTCTACCGCACCTTGCGCGCGAACCGGTCGGCGAGCTCGCCGGGGTCCAGGTCCCCGTCGAGCACGAGCCGGGTCGGCCACGCCGAGGTGTCGATCCCCGAGAGCTCCTCGAAGAGGGCCAGGTCCTTGGCGTAGACCTCCGCGACGCGGGACAGGTCGTCGGCGGTCGGTGCCGTGCCCGGCACCTGCTCAGCGCCGGCGTGCCAGTTCCGCAGCGGCGGCACCTGCTCGAAGCGCGGCAGGCCCAGGAAGTCGGTCGTGCGGTGCACGGTCCCCTCGAAGTCGCCCAGCATCGCGCGCAGCTCGAGCAGCAGCCACTGCTGCCGGTCGAAGAGCTCGAAACCCCGCTGGAGCTGCTCGCCGTAGAACCCGCGTGCGAGTCCCGTCATGTGCCGCCACCGCATGGTGCGTACGTCGTCGGGCACCGCGTCGGGCAGCGACGTGTGCGGCCACTCGGTCAGGAAGTCGGGCCAGTCCGGCCACGCGAGGTTGCGCGAGCGCAGCATCACCCAGTGGGAGAACAGGCGCTCCAGCGGGTCGCGGAAGACCGCGATCAGCGGCATGTCGGGCTTGTAGGCCCGCATCCGCTCCAGCGCGCGCGGCCAGTACAGGTAGGTGGGCGACGCGTCGCCGAGCAGCCTGTGGACGGCCGCGCGCCGCGGCGCGGTGTAGTCGCGCTCGTAGTCCGGGGCCGACCAGTCGACGGTCTCGTCGTCGAAGTAGTGCCGCTCCTTGTCGGGCGCCTGGCACACCAGCCGGTGCTGGTTCAGCGTCACCGCCAGCGTCGACGTGCCGCCCTTCTGCACGCCGACGACGGCGAAGTTGTAGGGCATGGTCCCCAGCGGACCGCCCGAGGAGGTGGCATCCGACACGTTCATCGCGGTGAACCTACCCCCACGGCTACGTTGTCGGCATGGCCACCGACCAGGTCCCGCCCATCGCGGACGAGATCCCCACCGTGCAGCCCGAGTCGCCCGCCGTCGAGCGGGTCGAGGACGACGGCGTGCACGCCGACGACAGCGGCTACCGCCAGCCGTCCGTCGACGTCCCGGCCCTCCGGGCGCTGCTCGACGGCCGCCACCGCGAGGTGCGCGACCTCGTCCGCGCCAACCTCGCCGAGCACGCGCAGGTCCTCCTCGACCAGGAGCAGATGACCACCGCCGACTTCCGCGAGCGGGTCAAGGACGTCGTGGTGCTCATGGCCCGGACCGGGCAGACCGGCATGGGGTTCCCCGAGGAGTACGGCGGCGGGGGCGACATCGGGGCCTCCATCGCCGCCTTCGAGACCCTCGCCTTCGGCGACCTGTCGGTGCTGGTCAAGGTGGGCGTCCAGTTCGGGTTGTTCGGTGGCGCGATCCTCCAGCTCGGCACGAGGTCGCACCACGACGCCTACCTCGCCGACCTCGTCAACGGCCGCACCATGGGCTGCTTCGCGATGACGGAGAGCGGCCACGGCTCCAACGTGCAGGCCCTCGGCACGGTCGCCACGTACGACGTGGAGACGCAGGAGTTCGTCATCACGACCCCCGACGAGGCGAGCCGGAAGGACTACATCGGCAACGCGGCGGCCCACGCCGAGCTCGCAGTGGTGTTCGCGCAGCTCGAGGTCGGCGGCGAGCGCCACGGGGTGCACGCCTTCGTCGTCCCGGTCCGCGACGGCGGGCGGGTCGTCGACGGCGTGCGGATCGAGGACTGCGGCCCCAAGATGGGCCTCAACGGCGTCGACAACGGCCGGATCTGGTTCGACGCGGTCCGGGTGCCGCGCACCGCGCTGCTCAACCAGTTCGCCGAGGTGACGCCGCAGGGCCGCTACCTCTCGCCGATCGACAACCCACACAAGCGCTTCTTCACCATGCTCGGCACGCTCGTGCAGGGCCGCGTCTGCGTCGGCGGCGCCGGCATCAACGCCGCCAAGGTCGCGTTGACGATCGCGACGCGCTACGCCGAGCGGCGCCGGCAGTTCGAGGCGACCTCGCCCGACGAGGAGCAGGTGCTCCTCGACTACGGCATGCACCAGCGACGGCTGCTGCCGCTGCTCGCCCGGACGTACGCCCTCCACTTCGCGCAGGACGTGGTGTCCGGGCAGCTGCACGAGGTGTTCTCCGGACCCGGACCGACCGAGCCCGGCAGCGACGAGCACGCCCGGCGGGTGCTGGAGTCCCGCGCCGCCGGCACCAAGGCGCTGGGGACGTGGCACGCCACCCGCACCATCCAGGAGTGCCGCGAGGCCTGCGGCGGTGCGGGCTACCTGAGCGAGAACCGGTTCGCGGCCCTGAAGGCCGACACCGACGTCTTCACCACCTTCGAGGGTGACAACCACGTCCTGCTCCAGCTCGTCGCCAAGGGGCTGCTGACCGACTACGCGGGCGAGTTCGAGGACATGGACCAGCTCGGCATGGCCCGCTTCGTCGCGGGCCTCGCGGTCGAGACCGTCGTCGAGCGCACCGCGGTGCACAAGCTCGTCCAGTCGGTCCGCGACCTCCTCCCCAGCGGCGACACCTGGGACCAGGAGGCGGGGCTGCTCGACCCCAACTACCAGCTCGCGATGCTGCGCTTCCGCGAGGAGCACATGATCGGCAGCGTCGCCCGGCGGCTCAAGCGCGGCATCGACCAGGGGATGAACCCCGGTGCGGTCTTCTCGCGCGTGCAGGACCACGTCATCGCCGCCGCCCGCGCCCACACCGAGCGGCTCGTGCTGGAGGCGTTCGTGGCCAAGGTCGCCGAGCTGCCCGACGGAGACCTCAAGGTCACGCTCAACCTCCTCTGCGACCTCCACGCCCTCACCACCATCGAGGCCGACCGCGCCTGGTTCATGGAGCACGGCCGCCTCTCCAGCGCGCGCTCGAAGGCCATCAGCCGCGAGGTCAACGCGCTGTGCCGCAAGATCCGTCCCCTGGCGGTCGACCTCGTGGACGCGTTCGGCGTGCCGGAGGAGATGCTGCGCAGCCCGGAGCTCCTGTCGTGGCCGGTCGGGTCGGACGGCTGAGATGGGCGTCCCCGGCCGCGGCGACGGCCTGTCGCCGCTGCACGGAGCGCTGAGCTGCTGCCGAGGCACGAAGCGGGCCCGGCCATGACCTTCGGCGGCCTGCCGACCCGTTGGGAGCCGCCCGGCGCGAGCCGTGGCGTGGCGCTCGTCGCCCCCGGCCGGGCGTACTCACCGAGCGCGCCCCTGCTCGAGTTCGCGCGCCGCGCGCTGCTGCAGCACGGGTTCATCGTCCAGCAGCTGTGGTGGGACTCCACCACCCGCGGCGAGGAGGACCCCGGAACGTGGGTACGCCGGCACGTGGCCGCCGCGCACGCCGCCGAGGGCGCCGACCGCGTGCTCGTCGTCGCCAAGTCGCTCGGCACCCGCGCCGCGGCGTACGCCGCCGAGCACGGGCTCGACGGCGTCTGGCTCACCCCGCTGCTCGTCGAGCCGGTCGTCGCCGACGCGATCGGCGCCCATCCGGGCCGGCAGCTCCTCGTCGGCGGGCTGGCCGACGAGCTGTGGGACCCCGGCGTGGCCCGAGCGCTGGCCCGCGGCGGCTGCGAGGTCCTCGAGGTGCCCGATGCCGACCACTCGATGGGCACGTCGGACGCGGTCCGCACCGTCGAGATCCACGTGGAGGTCGCCCGGGCCGTGGACGCCTTCCTGGCACGGGCCTGACCCCTCGGCGCCCAGGGGGGCCGGGGCCGGGTCGGGGGGGTGGGGGTCAGGCCGCGAGCACGAGCCTGCCCACCGGGCCGGCCTGGGGGCTCAGGCGTCCTCGCCGAGGCTGTCGTCGGCCATGTTGTCGAGGTCGTTGCCGTGGCCCTCGGTCTCGAACCGCTCGAACGAGGCTCGGACCTCCGCCTCGGCCTCCGTGCGGCCGACCCAGTCGGCGCCCTCGACGGACTTGCCCGGCTCGAGGTCCTTGTAGACCTCGAAGAAGTGCTGGATCTCCAAGCGGTCGTACTTGGAGACGTGGTTGATGTCGCGCAGGTGCTCCAGGCGCGGGTCGTGGCTCGGGACGCAGAGCACCTTGTCGTCGCCGCCGGCCTCGTCGGTCATCCGGAACATGCCGATCGCGCGGCACTCGATGATGCACCCGGGGAAGGTCGGCTGCTGGAGGATCACGAGGGCGTCGAGCGGGTCGCCGTCCTGGCCGAGGGTGTTCTCGATGAAGCCGTAGTCGGCGGGATAGGCCGTCGAGGTGAAGAGCATGCGGTCCAGCCGGATGCGTCCGGTCTCGTGGTCGACCTCGTACTTGTTGCGCTCACCCTTGGGGATCTCCACCACCACGTCGAACGTCAGCACGTCTTCCTCCACTCTCCGGCACGTCGTCGGGCCGCTCGCCGCGACCGGGCGGCAGCCCGACGCGTTGTCCTCGGGGCAGTCTCGCGCACAATGGCCCCGATGCGCGAAGCGAAGAGGCCCGAACGGCGGCGACGTGACGTACGCCACCCCGTGACGGTGTGGCTGCCGACGGTGCTGGTCCTGGCGCTGTTGGCCACGGGGGTCGGCGCCCACCGGTTCGAGTGGGGACAGCGCTACCTGCCGTGGCTCGCCGCGGACCCGGTGACCGAGCCGGAGCAGGTGCTCCCGCCGGCGGGCCTCGAGCTGCCCGCGTGGTCCCCGCCCGTCGCCACCGCGCACCCGATCGACGCGTCGGCCCCGATCGTGCCGGCGCGGGTGGCGGCCGCGGTCTCCGACGAGCTCGCGGACCCCGACCTCGGCCGCCACGTCGTCGGCGCCGTCTCCTCGCTGGCGCCGGGACCACCGGTGTGGACCTCCGGCGACGGGCGCTACCTGCCGGCCTCGACGACCAAGCTGCTCACCCTCGGCGCGGCGCTCGAGGTCCTGGGCCCCGACCACACCTTCACCACGAGGGTCGTGCGCGGCGCCTCGCCGCGCGAGGTCGTCCTCGTCGGCGGGGGCGACCCGCTCCTGGCGAGCGAGCCGGTGACCCTCGCGGAGGCGGGCTCGGCGTACCCGCCGCGCGCGGACGTGACGACGCTGGCGCTGGCCGTGGCCGACGCCCTCGGCGGTCGCGGCCGGGTGGAGGTCCGCTTCGACGACAGCCTCTTCAGCGGCCCGACCGACAACCCGGCCTGGCGTCGTGACTACGTCCCCGACGACATCGTCAGCCCGATCACCTCGCTCATGGTCGACGGCGGGCGCGAGGCCGACGGGCAGTCCCGCTCGGACGACCCGTCACTGGCCGCGGCCCGGGTCCTCGCCGACGGCCTGCGGTCCGCGGGACTCCGGGTCGTCGGCGCGCCCCGGCGCGTCGCGGCCCCTCCCGGGGCCGAGCAGCTCGCCGCCGTCGAGAGCGCCCCGCTCTCGCAGGTCGCCGAACGCATCATCGACGTCAGCGACAACGAGGGCGCGGAGGTCGTCGCCCACCACGTCGGCATCGCCACGTCGGGCACAGGGTCCTTCGAGGCGGGCGCCGCGGGCGTGACCGGGACGCTCCGGGCGATGGGCATCGACGTCGCTCGCGACCGGGTCCGCGACGGCTCCGGGCTCTCGCGGCGCAACCGGGTCTCGACCGCGACCCTCCTCGGACTCGTCCAGCGTGCGGCCGGCCCGGACGGCGAGCGGCTGCGCAGCCTGGTCACCGGGCTCCCCGTCGCCGGCTTCACGGGGTCGCTGACCTACCGGTTCGCCGAGGCGCCTGCCGTGGCACGCGGCCTGGTCCGGGCCAAGACCGGCACGCTCACCGGGGTGCACGCGCTGGCCGGGATCGCGGTCGGCCGCGACGGAGCGCCGATGGCGTTCGTGCTCGCCGCCGACCGGGTCGCCCCCGAGGACGGCCTCGACGCCCAGGAGGCGCTGGACCGCGCCGCCTCCGCCCTGGCTGCCTGCCGCTGCTCGACGACTGCGCCGGCCGGCTAGGGCCTGCATCCCGCCGCGCAGCCGCGCGCTCGCGCGACGTCCCCCTGCCGCGGCCAGGAAGGCGATTCCTCGCCCCCGGCTAGGGTCGGGACATGGACCTCGTCGACTGGGACTTCGCCGTCACCGTGGGATCCCGCATCGCCGGGCCGGGACCCGACGTGTCGGCCGACGAGGCGGCCGCCGCCGTGCTCGAGCTGCGCGAGGGTGCGGCCCGCTCCACCCCGCTCGTGCGGGACTTCACCGGGCTGCAGGCGGAGGCCGGGACCGCGCCGGTGCTCGTCGTCGACCGCCGGGGCTGGCTGCGCGCGAACGCCGACGGCTTCGCCAGGATCCTCACCCCGGTCGTCGACCGGCTCGTCGAGAAGAGGGGGGCGCCCTCGGCCCTCGCCGGTGTCGTCGGCACCAGGGTGACGGGCGCCGAGGTGGGCCTGCTGCTCGGCTTCCTCAGCAGCAAGGTGCTCGGCCAGTTCGACCCGTTCCACGAGCCGCACGGCCGGCTCCTGCTCGTGGCGCCCAACATCGTCCACGTCGAGCGCGAGATCGGAGCCGACCCGACGGACTTCCGGCTGTGGGTGTGCCTCCACGAGGAGACCCACCGCGTCCAGTTCACCGCCAACCCGTGGCTCGGGCAGCACCTGATGAGCCAGATGCACGCGGTCGCCGACACCATCGAGCCCAGCGCCCTCCTCGACGGGCTGCGGCGCGGTGCCGAGGCGATCCGCGGCGGCGACGGCAGCATCATCGACCTCGTCTCCTCTCCGGAGCAGAAGGAGATCCTCGACCGGGTCACCGGCGTGATGTCGCTGCTGGAGGGACACGCCGACGTGGTGATGGACGGCGTCGGACCCACCGTCATCCCGTCGGTCGCGGAGATCCGCCAGAAGTTCAACCAGCGACGCAAGGGCGCGGGTTCGATCGACAGGCTCCTGCGCCGGCTGCTCGGCCTCGACGCCAAGATGGCGCAGTACCGTGACGGCGCGGTGTTCGTGCGCCACGTGGTCGACAAGGTCGGCATGGCCGACTTCAACGCCGTGTGGACGGGGCCGGAGACCCTGCCGTCGAAGGCCGAGATCGCCGACCCCGACGCCTGGGTCGCCCGCGTGCTGTGACCCTGCACCCCTCGGTCGCCGCCGTCCGCGTGCCGGTCCGGGCGGCGCTGTCCGAGGTGTCGCCCGGCGACACCGTCGCGGTCGCCTGCAGCGGGGGCGCCGACTCCCTGGCCCTCGCGTCGGCCGCGGTCTTCGAGGGACACAAGCTCGGTCTGCACGTCGTCGGCGTGACCGTCGACCACGGCCTGCAGCCCGGCTCCGCCGCGCAGGCCGACCGCGTCGTCTCCCAGCTCGCAGCGATGGGGGTGGACGAGACCCTCACCGCGCGCGTCGACGTGGGGACGGCGGCGGGGCTCGGTCCGGAGGCCGCCGCCCGCGAGGCGAGGTACGCCGTCCTGGAGCAGGTCGCCGCACACCTCTCGGCGCGGGCGGTGCTGCTGGGGCACACCCTCGACGACCAGGCCGAGACGGTGCTGCTCGGCCTCACCCGCGGGTCGGGAGGCCGGTCGCTGCAGGGCATGCGACCCGCGTTCGACGTCTTCGTGCGCCCGCTGCTGGGGGTGCGCCGCGTCGACACCGTGACGGCCTGCCAGGTCGAGGGCCTCGCGACCTGGGACGACCCGCACAACCACGATCCCGGCTTCACGCGCGTCCGCGTCCGCGACCACGTGCTGCCCGTCCTCGAGGCGGAGCTCGGCCCCGGGATCGCGGAGGCGCTGGCCCGCACGGCCGACCAGCTGCGCGAGGACACCGTCCTGCTCGACGAGCTCGCCGCGGCGGCGTACGACCGCGCCGCCCGGGACGGAGGGCTCGACGTCGCCGCACTGGCCGCCGAGGCGCCGGCGCTGCGGCACCGCGTCGTGCACCGCGCGGCGCTCGCGGCGGGTGTGCCGCCGTCGGAGCTCACCCGCGACCACGTGCTCGCGGTCGACGCGCTGCTGACGGACTGGCGCGGCCAGAAGTGGATCGACCTCCCCGGCCACCGGCGCGCCCTGCGGCGCAGCGGCCTGCTGGTGCTCGAGGCTCGGTGACGCGCTCGTTGGGGCACGCCCCCGTCCCGTAGGGTGCGCAGGGCCACGTACGTCGGGTCGTCGCACCCGGCCTCGGGTGCTCCAGAGCGGAGGAACGTCATGGACCGCGTCCTGGTCGTGGAGGACGACGACGACATCCGCGACCTCATCGTCCTCGCGCTGACCGGACGCGGGCTGCAGGTGCACGACTTCGCGGACCCGGTGGCGGCGCTGGAGTTCGCCTCCACGGCCACCTGCGACGCCGCGGTGCTCGACTGGAGCATGCCCCGCATGCACGGCGGCGAGCTCTGCGCCCGGCTGCGCGAGCTGCCGCACCTGCGCGACGCACCCGTCGTCATCGTCACCGCGCACGCCGACGCCGAGACGCGCGACCGGGCCACCGCCGCGGGCGCGACCCGCTTCGTCACCAAGCCGTTCTCGTTGAAGCAGCTCGCCGAGGTGGTCGTCGACCTGCTGGCGGGGTGAGGACCGCGCCGGCGCACGCCCTAGGCTGCAGCCCATGGACTCGTCCCACGTGGAGCACGACCTGGTCAACGTCCTCTTCACCGAGGAGCAGATCCAGCAGCGGCTCGCCGAGATGGCGTTGCAGATCTCCGAGGACTACGCGGGACGCGACCTGCTCGTGGTCGGCGTGCTCCGCGGCGCCGTGATGGTGATGGCCGACCTCGCGCGCGCGATGCCCGGCCACCTGGAGATGGACTGGATGGCCGTCACCTCCTACGGCTCGGGCACCAAGTCGTCCGGCGTCGTGCGGATCCTCAAGGACCTCGACACCGACATCAGCGGCCGTGACGTGCTCATCGTCGACGAGATCATCGACACCGGGCTCACCCTCAGCTGGCTGGTCAACAACCTCTCGAGCCGCAACCCGGCGAGCGTCGAGATCGCCACGCTGCTGCGCAAGCCCGAGGCCCTGTCGATGCCCGTCGAGCCGAAGTACGTCGGGTGGGACATCCCCAACGAGTTCGTCGTGGGGTACGGCCTCGACTACCGCGAGCGCTACCGCAACCTGCGCGACATCGGCACGCTCGCCCCCCACGTCTACAGCTGACCCCGCAGCGGCCGCCGCTCGCGGGGGTCGCCCCGCTACACCCCGCCTGAAAGAATGAGCCTCCCGGTGACGTCCGGCGTCGCCACCTCAATCCCCAACCGGTGAAAGTTGCCTGTGAAGCGCATATTCAAGGGTCCCTGGCTGTGGATCGTCCTGTCCGCCTTCGCGGTGCTCCTGGCGATCCAGTTCCTCGCGCCCAGTGACGGCTACGACGAGGTCAAGACCTCGACCCTCGCCTCCTACATCGACGACGGCTCGGTCGACGAGATCCAGTTCATCGACGGTGACCAGGTCATCGAGGCCACCCTCGACGAGGGCACCCGCGACGACGGCGACAAGGTGACCGCCCACTACATCCAGGGTGAGCAGGAGGCGCTGCTGGAGGCGGTCAAGGAGCAGTTCGCCGAGGGCACGATCTCCGACTACGACTCCGACAACCCGCAGCCCAGCTTCCTCGGCTCGCTGCTGGCGACGCTGCTGCCCTTCGCGCTGATCATCCTGCTGTTCGTCTTCTTGATGAACCAGGCCCAAGGCGGCGGCGGCCGCGGGGTGATGCAGTTCGCCAAGTCCAAGGCCAAGCTCATCACCAAGGACATGCCCAAGACGACGTTCAGCGACGTCGCCGGCTGCGAGGAGGCGATCGAGGAGCTCGGCGAGATCAAGGAGTTCCTCACCGACCCGGCCAAGTTCCAGGCCGTCGGCGCCAAGATCCCCAAGGGCGTGCTGCTCTACGGCCCGCCCGGCACCGGCAAGACCCTCCTCGCGCGCGCCGTCGCCGGCGAGGCCGGGGTGCCCTTCTACTCCATCTCCGGCTCCGACTTCGTCGAGATGTTCGTCGGCGTCGGTGCCAGCCGCGTCCGCGACCTCTTCGAGCAGGCCAAGGAGAACCCGCCGGCCATCGTCTTCATCGACGAGATCGACGCCGTGGGCCGCCACCGCGGTGCGGGCATGGGCGGTGGCCACGACGAGCGCGAGCAGACGCTCAACCAGCTGCTCGTCGAGATGGACGGCTTCGACGTGCGCGGCGGCGTGATCCTCATCGCCGCCACGAACCGCCCCGACGTCCTCGACCCCGCGCTGCTGCGCCCGGGCCGCTTCGACCGGCAGGTGCAGGTCGACGCCCCCGACCTCAACGGCCGCTACCAGATCCTCAAGGTCCACTCCCGCGGCAAGCCGATCGCGCAGGACATCGACCTGATGAGCATCGCCCGTCGCACCCCCGGCTTCACCGGCGCCGACCTGGCCAACGTGCTCAACGAGGCCGCGCTGCTGACCGCCCGCAGCAACGCCAAGCTCATCACCGACGCCTCGCTCGACGAGGCGATCGACCGCGTCATCGCCGGCCCGCAGCGTCGTACGCGCCTGATGAGCGAGCGCGAGAAGCTCATCACCGCCTACCACGAGGGCGGCCACGCCCTGGTCGCAGCGGCGCTGCCCGGCACCGACCCGGTGCACAAGGTGACGATCCTGCCGCGCGGTCGCGCCCTCGGATACACGATGGTGCTGCCCGACCGCGACAAGTACTCCCAGACCCGCAGCGAGATGCTCGACTCGCTCGCCTACATGCTGGGCGGGATGGCGGCGGAGGCGCTGATCTTCCACGACGTGACCTCCGGAGCGGGCAACGACATCGAGAAGGCGACCAACCTGGCGCGCGCCATGGTCACCCAGTACGGCATGACCGAGCGCCTCGGCGCGGTCAAGCTCGGCGACAGCAATTCCGAGCCCTTCCTGGGTCGCGACATGGGCCACACGCGCAACTACTCCGAGAAGACGGCCGCGGCGGTCGACGAGGAGGTGAAGGCGCTGCTCAACCACGCGCACCAGGAGGCCTTCGAGATCCTCGAGACCAACCGCGACGTGCTCGACGCGCTCGTGCTGGCGCTGCTGGACAAGGAGACGCTCGACAAGGCGGAGATCGCCGAGATCTTCGAGCCGCTCACCCGGCGCCCGACGCGCCCGGCATGGACGGGCTCGCCCGAGCGGGTGCCCTCCTCGATCCCGCCTGTCGACATCCCGCAGGAGATCCGCGACCGTGCCCTGGCCGGCGCGGCCGCCGAGGAGCCGGAGGCCGGCGCGATCCTGACGCCCCCGGGAGCCGGCGGCGACCTCCACGGCACGCCGGAGGTCGGTCCGGAGGCGCCCGTCCCGCCACGCCCGGACGCCCCGTGACCGACCCGATCTCCGCCCCGGACCGGGCGCCCGAGGACGTGCCGCCGTTCGACCACGCCCGCGCCGAGGCCGCGGTGCGCGAGCTGCTCGCCGCCCTGGGCGAGGACCCCTCTCGCGAGGGCCTGCGCGAGACACCGGCCCGGGTTGCGCGGGCCTACGCCGAGCTGACGCAGGGCCTTCGGCAGACGGCCGAGGAGGTGCTGACGACCACCTTCGACATCGGTCACGAGGAGATGGTGCTGGTCCGCGACATCGAGCTCTGGTCGATGTGCGAGCACCACCTGGTGCCCTTCACCGGGGTGGCCCACGTGGGCTACATCCCGGCGGAGAGCGGCAAGATCACCGGGCTGTCCAAGCTCGCCCGCCTCGTCGACGTCTACGCCAAGCGCCCGCAGGTGCAGGAGCGGCTGACCACCCAGGTCGCCGACTCGCTGATGGAGATCCTCGAGGCGCGCGGCGTGATCGTGGTCATCGAGGCCGAGCACCTCTGCATGACCATGCGCGGGGTCCGCAAGGCGGGCGCGCGCACCATCACGTCGGCGGTCCGCGGCGCCATGCTCACCAACCAGGCCACGCGTGCCGAGGCGATGGCGCTGATCCGTTCGGGCACCAGGTGAGCGAGGCCGGCCTCCGGCACGAGCCCGGGGTCCCCCGGGTGATGGGCATCGTCAACGTCACGCCCGACTCCTTCTCCGACGGGGGCCGCTGGGACACCACCGAGACGGCGGTCGCGCACGGGCGGCGGCTGCTGGAGGAGGGCGCCGACCTCCTCGACATCGGCGGCGAGTCGACCCGGCCCGGGGCCACCCGCCCGCTCGTGGCCGAGGAGCTCGACCGGGTGGTCCCTGTCATCGAGGAGCTCGCCGGCGACGGAGCCCTGGTCTCGGTGGACACCATGCGCGCGGAGGTCGCCCAGGCGGCCCTCGCGGCGGGGGCCCGGATCGTCAACGACGTCTCCGGCGGGCTCGCCGACCCGCGCATCCTCGACGTCGTCGCCGCCGGTGACGCGACCTACGTGGCGATGCACTGGCGTGCCCACGCCGACCGGATGCGCAACTTCGCCGACTACTCACCCGACGGCGTCGTGGCGACCGTGCGCCGTGAGCTGGCCGAGCGCCTGGACTCCGCCGTGGCCGCCGGCGTCGCGCTCGAGCGCATCGTCGTCGACCCGGGGCTCGGGTTCGCCAAGCAGCCGCACCACAACTGGGAGCTCCTGGCCGGGCTCGACGTGCTGCGCGGGCTCGGCCGGCCGCTGCTGGTGGGGGCGAGCCGCAAGTCGTTCCTGGGCTCGCTGCTGGCCGAGGACGGCGCCCCGCGCCCGGTCGACGGGCGCGAGCACGCGCACGCCGCCCTGGTCGCGCTGCTCGCCGGCCGCGGGGTCGACGTCCTGCGCGTGCACGACGTACGCGCCACGCGGGACGCCCTCGCGGTGGTGCGCGCGCTCGGTCCGGGAGGGCTGGGCGAGCCGGCCCCCCACGGGAAGGACGAGGGATGAGCGACGAGCTGGCCGTGACCGGCATCGAGTGCTTCGCGCACCACGGCGTCTTCGACTTCGAGAGGCGCGAGGGACAGGTCTTCGTCGTCGACCTCGTGCTCGGCATCGACACCCGCCCCGCGGCGGCGTCGGACGACCTCGCGGAGACCGTGAACTACGGGATGCTGGTCACCGACGTGAAGGCCGCCGTCGAGCGCGACCCGGTCGACCTGATAGAAACCGTCGCCCAGCGCATCGCCGATGTGTGCCTGTTGGACGGTCGTGTTCAATGGGCCCGAGTCACGCTCCACAAACCTGATGCGCCCATCGACGCGACGTACTCGGACGTCGCGCTGACGATCACCAGAAGGCGAGACAACTCTCATGACTGAGACACCGAACCCGAACATCGTGGACGCCGACTCCCTCACCGGTGAGATGCACCCGATCCGGCGGGTCGTCGTCGCGCTGGGGTCCAACGTCGGGGAGCGCCTGGCCTCGCTCCAGGGTGCCGTCGACGCGCTCGCCGACACTCCTGACTTCTTCGTCACCGGCGTCTCCCCGGTCTACGAGACCGAGCCGGTGGACGCGCCGGACGGCTCGGGGCCCTACCTCAACGCCGTCGTGCTGGCCGACACCACGCTCCCGGCGGCCCGCCTGATGGAGCGCGCCCTCGCGATCGAGGACGCCTACGCCCGCGAGCGCACCGACGTGCGCAACGCGCCCCGCACGCTCGACGTGGACCTCATCGTGGTGGGCGACCGCCGCTCCAACGAGGACTTCCTGCAGCTTCCGCACCCCCGCGCCCACGAGCGCGCCTTCGTGCTCCAGCCGTGGTACGACCTCGAGCCCGACGCGGTGTTCCCCGACCGGGGACCGATCGCCCAGCTCCTCGACGCCGCGGACTCCTCCGGCGTCAAGCGGCGCGAGGACCTGCACCTCGAGGTCGAGTGAGCCACGGGTGACCCAGGCCGGACCGGGCGACGAGCCGCCCGAGCCGAGGGGGCGGCTGCGCCCGACCTCGGCGCGCGCCCTGACGACCTGTGCGGTCCTCGGGCTCGCCGTCGGGTGGGGCGTCCACCGGGTCGGCGACGCCGTGGCGGGCCGCCCGCCGCTCGTGTCGTGGGTGCAGGCACTGGCCCTCGTGCTGGTCGCCGCGATCATGGCCTTCCTCGCCTGGCACACGTGGCAGACCGTGCACGTCCGCGGCGAGCGCCTCGACCCCCAGCAGGCCCTCAACCGCCTGGTGCTGGCGCGGGCGTGCGCCCTCGGCGGCGCCGTCGTCGCGGCGGGCTACGTGGGGTACGCCGTCAGCTGGCTGGGCGACCAGTCGGAGGTCGCCGACCGCTGGGTGCTGCGGTCGGTGGTGGCGGCGCTGGGCGGAGTCGGCGTGATGCTCGCCTCGCTCGCCCTGGAGCGTGCGTGTCGCGCGGACGGCGGCCGGCCGCGCACCTAGGGTGGGCGCCATGCCTTCCCAGCAGCCCCAGCAGTCACAGGTGTCGCGGACGCCCGCGCGCCGGCGCCAGCGCAGCACGCGCCTGGTCGTCGCCGTCGCGCTCCTCGCCCTCGGCGCCGCCTTCGTGGCCGGCGCTCTGGCGTCCGCCTCGGGCGTCCTGACCGCTGCCGCTGCCGTCGTGGCGGTGCTCGCCGGCGCCGCGGCCACCCGGATCACGCACGCCGAGCTCCTGCAGGCCCGGCGCGACGCCGCCCGCGACCGGGCCGTCCAGGCGCAGGAGTACCGCGCCCTCACCGAGCGCCGTACGGCCGAGTCGGCAGCCTTCGCCGCCGACATGGAGCGCCGCATCGCCGAGCGCGAGGACGCGATCCACGTGCTGGAGCGCGCCCTGTCGACCGCGCAGAAGAACGCCGCCGAGCAGAGCCTCAGGCGCGCGCAGGAGACGCGCCGCGCCGACGCGGCCGAGCGCGGCCGCGACACCGCCGAGCGGGGTCGCGACGAGGCCGAGTCCCGGGCCGCCGAGGCGATCGTCCTCGTCGCCGAGCTCGAGGCCGAGCTCGACGTCGTGCGTGCCGAGCTCGACTCGCTCCGCGCCGCCGCCGCGCGCCGCAACCACCGCAGCGCCTGACCCGCTTCCCCCGCACGGGCGGTGCGTGGGGCCACCTCGGGCCGTCCCGGCCCCGCTCCACTCACCGCTGGGGCGGCCGGCCCCGGGCGTACGGAAGAATGGGCGCTCGTGATCCCCGAGGACAACCGGTTCGAGAGCGACCCCGCCGAGGCCCTGCCCGAGGACCCGGGACTCCCCGCCGGCTGGGTCGTCGACACCCCTGACGGTACGGACCCCGCCACCGTCGAGCGGCTCACCGAGCTGCTGCGGGGCCACGAGCGGGCGGGTCGCGGGTGGGCCGCGTCGGGTCCGGGCGAGGTGCTCGTCGAGGTCTCCGAGCGTGGCCTGACGATGCGGGAGAACGTCGTCGTCCGCGACCCCGACGCTCGGGTGCGCGCCTGGGGCAGCGTGCACGACCGCGCCGAGGGCCGGATGCTGCTGGTCCACATCGTCGACCGCGACCTCGACGACCCGCTCGCCGACCGCTGCAGCGACCTGCTCCTCGAGTGGGCGGAGGCCCAGGCGAGGTCCGTCGGCGCCGCACGCGGGCTGGCGGTCCAGCAGGTCGACACCGGTGCCTTCGCCGACGACGAGCGCCAGCACCGGTGGCTTTCCGGCGCCGGCTTCCACCGGGTCCGCACCTGGTGGCAGATGAGCCGCTCGGTGGAGGCGGCCGAGGCCGACCTGGTCCCCGACCCGGCACGCTGGGAGCGCAAGGGCGTCGTGTTCCGCCGGGTCGAGCGGCAGGGCGACGGGATGCCGGCCGAGGCCGACCTGCGGGCCGTCCACGACGTGCTCGAGGGCGCCTTCACCGACCACTTCAACTCCGCCGAGGAGACCTTCGACGAGTTCATCCACCGCCTCCGCGAGGACCCCGGCCACCGCTGGGACCACTGGTGGCTCGCGGAGCTCGTCGACGGCGAGGGCGGCCGGCCCGAGCCGGCCGGCGCCCTGGTCGGGACGGTCAGCGAGTCGGCTGACGGGCCGGACGGGTCGTACGTCTCCTACCTCGGCGTGCTCGAGTCCGCCCGCGGGCGCGGCGTCGCGAAGGGCCTGCTGCGCACGATCATCGCCGACGCGGCCTCGCGCGGCCGCGACCGCGTCGGCCTCGAGGTCGACGCGGACTCGCCGACCGGCGCCGAGGGGCTCTACACCGCGATGGGCTGGGGCACCACGTACGTCACCGAGTCGTGGCACAAGGACGTGCGCATCGACTGACGACCGTGCCCGGGCCGGCGGCGCTCAGCGCGAGCGCAGCGACGCACGCAGCGCCCGGTGCACCCCCGCGGGGGTCAGCACACCGAGGAAGACCGGGCCTCGCCGCACGCCGACCATCGGCTTGTCGTCGCCCAGCATCGCCGCCAGCGCCTCCTCCAACGAGGAGTCGATGTCGATCGCCGCACCGAGCTCACCGGTGGTCACGCCGTCCAGCGGCTCGAGGTCCTCCTCGCGCAGCCGCGTGACGGTCAGCATCCGCAACCCGTCGGACCCGACGAAGTCGGCCACCTGGTCGTCGGCCGGGTGAGCCAGCAGCCGGGCTGGCGTGGCGTACTGGGCGAGGCGGCCGCCGGCCGCGAAGACGGCGACCCGGTCGCCCATCCGGATCGCCTCGTCGATGTCGTGGGTGACCAGCACGACCGTCTTGCCGAGCTCGGCCTGCACGCGGCGGAACTCGTCCTGCAGCCGGTGGCGCACGACGGGGTCGACCGCCCCGAACGGCTCGTCCATCAGCAGGACGGGCGGGTTGGCGGCCAGGGCGCGGGCCACCCCCACCCGCTGCCGCTGCCCGCCGGACAGCTCGTGGGGGTAGCGCCGCGCGAAGTGGCGGGGGTCGAGGCCCACGGTGCTCAGCAGCTCGTGGGCGCGCTCGCGGGCCGTCGCCCGGGACTCGCCGTAGAGCAGCGGCACGGTCATCACGTTCTGCTCGACGCGCTGGTGGGGGAACAGGCCGACCTGCTGGATCACGTAGCCGATGCCCCGGCGCAGCGCGACCGGGTCGACGCCGGTGACGTCCTGCCCGTCGAGCCAGATGCGTCCGGTGGTCGGCTCGATGAGCCGGTTGATCATCTTCAGCGTGGTGGACTTCCCGCACCCCGACGGCCCGACGAGGCACACCATCTCGCCGCGCCCGACCTCGAGGTCGAGCTCGTGGACTGCGACCGTGCCGTCGGGGTAGGTCTTGCCGACGCCCTCGAGCCGGATCATGGCGTCGACGGCGGCCCCTGCTGCTCCGGGCTCGGATGGGGCCGGCTCGGCCCCGATGGCGGTAGCGTCCATGCGGTGACCCTACGTGCGGCAGCCGACGGCCCGAGCTGCTACAGCCGGTTCGTCAACGAGTGGTTCTGCTGGCAGTACGTCGAGGACCGGCACGAGCAGATCGCCGACGCGCTCGTCGAGCACGTCACCATCACCGTGGCCGCGCTGCTGCTCGGCGTGGCCCTCTCCTTCCCGCTCGCCCTGCTCGCCCGCCGGGTCCCGCGGCTCGAGGCGCTGGTCCTCGGGTTCAGCACCGGCGTCTACACCGTCCCGTCCCTGGCGCTGCTGCCGCTGCTGGTGCCCTTCACCGGCCTGTCCGCGGCCACGGTCGTCATCGGCCTGGGTCTCTACGCGCTCACCATCGTGGTGCGTGCGCTCCTCGACGGCCTCCGCTCCGTGCCCGACGACGTCCGCGAGGCCGCCCGGGGCCTGGGCTACGGCCGCGCCCGAATGCTCGCCCGGATCGAGCTGCCCCTCGCGCTGCCGGTGACGATGGCCGGCCTGCGGGTCGCCGCCGTGTCCACGGTCGCGCTGACGACCGTCGGCACGCTCGTGGCGTACGGCGGGCTCGGCAACCTCATCGCCCACGGCGTGCAGCGCGACTTCCGCGCCGAGCTGACCACCGCCGCCGTCCTCTGCGTGCTGCTGGCGGTCGTGATCGACCTGCTGCTCGTCGCACTGCAACGGGTGCTCACGCCCTGGGCGGCGGGTGCGCGCTGATGGAGCTGTTCACCGACACGTGGCACTACCTGCTCGACGCCGACAGCTGGACCGGCGGCGGCGGGTTCGTGGCCCGGCTGCTGGAGCAGCTGCTGCTCACCGCCACCGCCCTCGTCGCCGCGGTGCTGCTCGGGCTGCCCCTCGCGCTGTGGCTCGGGCACGTGGGGCGCGGCGGCTTCCTGGCCGTCAACGTCTCCAACGTCGGCCGGGCCGTGCCGACGTTCGCCCTCCTCGCCGTGCTGGTCGCCGCCGACTGGCCCGGGTCGTCCGACTTCGGTCCCTACGGGCGCGCCGGGCTGGCCACGCTCATCGCGCTCGTCCTGTTCGCGCTGCCGCCGATCATCACCAACGGCTACGTGGCCGTGCGCGAGGTGCCGCGGGAGGTGCTCGAGGCGGCCGACGGCATGGGCATGTCGGCCCGCCAGCGCTTCCGGCAGGTGGAGCTGCCGCTCGCGCTGCCGGTGATCGCCTCGGGCGTACGGCTCGCGCTGGTCCAGGTCTGGGCCACGGCCACCATCGCCGCCCTGGTCGCCGGGCCGGGGCTGGGGCGCATCATCACCGAGGGCTTCGCGCGCAACGACTACGCGCAGGGCATGGCGGGTGCGGTCGTGGTCGCCGTCGTGGCGCTCGTGCTCGAGCTCGCCGCTGCGGCAGCCCAGCGAGCCGTCGACCCCCTGCCGCGGGGTCGTTCCGGCCGTGCCCCCGACGCCGTGTCGGTGGGCCCGACTACCGTGTGAGCAGCCCCCGTCGGGGACTGAGCGGTCTCCGCTCGCATCACCGGACACGCGTGGCTGCGCCACGGGACACAGAAGGTTGAACACGACATGCACGCACGACGCCCGCTGCTGGCGGTGACGGCACTGGCCCTGACGGCCCTCATGGCCGGCTGCGCCGGCGACGACCTCCCCTCCGACGACGACACCGGCTCCGGCTCCGCCGCGGGCGAGGGCACGTCCGTCGTCATCGGCAGCCAGAGCTTCGACGAGGCCGCCCTCGTCACCGCGATGTACCAGCAGGTCCTCGAGGGCGAGGGCTACGAGGTGGAGACCCGCCTGGTCGACACCCGCCCGGTCTACCTCAACGAGATGCCCGACTCGGTCCAGATCGCGCCGGAGTACGTCGCCGGCGTCGTCGACCAGCTCAACACCGACGCCAACGGCCCCGACGCCGAGCCGCTGTCCACCAGCGACGCGCAGGAGACGATCGACGCCGGCGCCTCGCTGCTCGAGGACAAGGGGATCACGCTGCTCGAGCCCTCCAAGGCGTTCTCGGCCAACGGCTACTTCGTCAGCCAGGAGTTCTCCGACGCCGAGGGCGTGACCAAGCTGTCCGACCTCGAGGGCGAGGCGGTCACGCTGGCCGCGGCGCCGGACTGCAAGGGCCGCACCGACTGCGAGAAGGGTCTGGTCGACACCTACGGCATCGACATCACCCTCGAGCCGCTCGGCTACGCCTCGACCGAGACGTTCCAGGCGGTGCTCGACGGCGAGGCCCAGCTCGGCCAGACCAGCACGCTCGACGGCACGCTCGAGGACCAGGGACTCCTCCTGCTGGAGGACGACCGGGGCATCCAGCCCGCGCAGAACCTCGTCCCGGCCGTGTCCTCGCAGTTCCTCGCCGACCACCCCGACGTCGAGGGCCTGCTCAACGACCTGATGGGCGCCCTCGACAACGAGACGCTGGCCGAGCTGCTGGTCCGGGTGCAGGTCGACCGGGAGGAGCCGGCTGACGTCGCGCAGAACTTCCTCGAGTCCGAGGGCCTGGTCTGAGCCCCGTCCGTCAGGACCCCACCTCGTGGTCCCGCAGCCTGAGGGCTGCGGGATCCACGGTGGTGTCGTCGAGCACCGCGTGCGGCACCGACAGCCGCCATGTCCCGGTCGCGACGTCCTGGACCCGCGGTGCCGGCCCGTCGAGGGTGGCGACCCACTCCATGAGCGCGACGACGTCGGCGCGGCGGTCCTGCTCGACGAGCCAGCCCGCCAGCCGGTGCACGGGCAGCAGGCCGCTGTGCACGAGGGAGCGCTGCCCCCAGAGCTCCAGGACGCCCGAGCGCAGCAGTCGCCACCACTGCGTCGAGCACCCTGGCACGAGCTGGAAGTAGCGCCACAGGTCGCCGGCGAGCACCCGGTCGAGGAAGATCTCCTCGACCTCGACCGACCCGTGGGCCCGCACCGACGCCAGCGAGCGCCGCTTGGTCTCCCAGCGGTCGGCGAGGTCCTGCACGGTCGCCCGCGTCTGCGTGATCGACCCCTCGCGGATCCGCCACAGGTAGGTCGTCTCGCCGAGCACGTCGAAGGTGCCCTCGAGGAACGCGCGGGTGGTGGTCGGCTGGTCCTCGTAGCGCACGCCCTCGGGCCAGGACATCGCCCGCTCGTCCCACCACGACCGCCGGAAGAGCTTGTTCCAGGCGAAGATGTCGCCGAGCAGCTCGGGTCGCTGCTCGATCCGGGCCGAGCGCATCGGCGGGGTGTGCAGCCGCCTCAACCACCGCGGCTCGGTCAGCGGGCCGTCGAGGTCGCTGTCGTCCTTCGACAGCCAGTGCAGCGCGGAGGCGGTGGCGAAGTCGGAGCCCGACGCCTCCAGCGAGTCGACGAGGGTGCGCAACGCGGTGGGCTGCAGGAGGTCGTCGGAGTCGACGAAGGCGAGGTAGTCGCCGCGCACGTGCGCGGCCCCGGTGTTGCGCGCGGCGCCCAGCCCCGCGTTGGCCTGGTGGACCACGGAGATCCGGTGGTCGCGCGCGGCCCAGGCGTCGGCCTTCTCGCCGGTGCGGTCGGTCGACCCGTCGTCGACGATCACCGCCTCCCAGCGCCGGTGCGTCTGGGCCACCAGCGAGCCGAGGCACTCGTCGAGCCAGCGCTCGACGCCGTACGCCGGGATCACCACCCCGACCAGGGGTCCTCGGGACAACCAACGCCTCACGGGCGGCGACTTTAGCCACCGGTAGGCTCACGGCCGTGACCGAGCAGCCACGAGCGATCGACGAGATGAATCCCGAGGGCGTGCCGCGGAAGGTCCTCTTCGTCGCGGGGGCCGGCCGCAGCGGCACCAGCACGCTCGCCGGCATCGTGTCCCGGCTCGGGATGCACGTGCCGCTGCCGGAGGTGCCGCCGGACGACTCCAACCCGCGCGGGTTCAGCGAGCCCCAGTGGGTCGTCGACGTGCACGACGAGTGGCTGAAGGAGGCGCTCGTCCAGGTCAGCGACAGCCGTCCGGGCGCGTGGTTCGACACCGGCCGGATCTGCAGCCGCGAGCCGGCGCGCATCCGGGTCAGCGAGTGGCTCGAGCCGCACTTCGCCGAGCACCCCGAGCTCGTCGTCAAGGACCCGCGGCTGAGCTGGTTCCTGGGCCTCTGGCGGGTGGCTGCGATCCGCACCGGCGCGACACCCGTCTTCGCCACCATGCTGCGCCCGCCGGCCGAGGTCGTCGGCTCGAAGCAGAAGTACTACGCCAACAAGCTCGGCTCGGCCCACCTCGCCGCCAGCTGGGTCAACATGCTGCTGCACACCGAGCGCGCCACCCGGAGCGTCGAGGGCGTGGGTGACGCCGGCGCCGGCCGGGGCCGGGTCTTCGTGCGCTACGAGGACCTGCTCACCGACTGGGTGCGCACGACGACCGCGTTGGGCCACGCGCTCGACCTGCAGACCATCATCCACACCCGCAGCGACCAGATCCGCGAGGTGCACCGCTTCATCGACCCCAACCTCAGGCGCGTCACCTCGACCCTCGCCGACCTCGCGCTCCCCAAGCGGCTGCACGACCTCACCGCCGCGACGTGGGAGCAGCTGAACAAGCTCGCCGACGAGGGCGGGGACACCCCCGGCGCGCACGCCACCTTCGACCAGCTGCGCGAGGCCTACGTCGAGCTCTACGAGGAGGCGGAGGCGATCAGCCGCTCGACCGCCGAGCACGCCCGCCACCAGGCCCGGCGCCGCGCGCTGGCCGAGGCCGCCGCGCAGGAGCCGTCGAGGTCGCTCGCCGACCGCGTGCCCCACGACGTGCGCGCGGCGATCCCGCCATCGGTGCGCCGCGGCGTCCGCAAGGCGCTGGGCCGCACGCGGGACGAGCAGTGACCGTCCCGATCGGGTCGGGCCACGGCGTCAGCAACATCGAGGGCCACACCGACTTCGACATCGTCTGGCCGTGGCACCAGCCCGGTGGGCTGCGCCGCGGCGCCACCGCGGTGCTCCGCGTGAAGAACGAGGCGCCCGGCCTGCGCTTCGTGCTGCCGCCGCTGCTGCGCGCCTGCGACCACGTCCTGCTCGTCGACAACGGCTCCGACGACGGCACCGGCGAGGAGGCGCTGCGCGTGGCGGCCGAGCACGGGCTCGCCGACCGGTTCACGCTGCGGGAGTACCCGTTCCGGGTGGCCCGCGCCGGCGCGGAGCACCTCGCGGTCAACGAGCGCTCGGTGCACTCCCTGGCCTACTTCTACAACTGGTGCTTCTCCCACGTCCGCACCCGCTACTCGTGGAAGTGGGACGGCGACATGGTGCTCACCACCGAGGGGGAGGTCTCCATGTCCGACCTGTCGTGGCAGGTCGGCACGGCTGAGGCGGTCATCCGGTTCCCGCGCCACGGGCTCTACGTCGAGTCCGAGCGCCGGGCGTTCCTCGACCTCGGGCTGCGCAACATCGAGGAGTGGGGCTTCCCGATGAGCCCCGACTACGTCTACACCAAGGCGCCCGAGTGGGAGATCCGCACGACCCCCGAGCGGATCGAGATGTTCGCCCTGCCGCAGGGGCTGTGCGTGGAGCTCAAGTGGCTCGACGGCGACGAGTTCGCCCACTGGACGAACCCCGAGTCGTTCGCCACGTCGATCCGCAACCGCCGCAAGCGCCGCGAATGGCTGGTGTGGAACGCCCTGCACGCCGGGGAGGTGCCCGAGGGAGTCGTCGAGATCGAGTCGCCCGAGGGGGTCCACGTCGTCGACCACGTCACCCACGCGTGGCTCCCGCGCGCGCCGCGGCCCTTCGTCGTCGACGACCCCGATCACGCCAAGCTGCACCTGCGGGCCTGACCGCTCCGCGCCTCCGGGTAGTCCACCGGGAAACGGCTGGCGATGCCCGCGATCCGGAGCCATTGCCCGGTGGACTACCCGAGCAGGCGACGGAGGAGCGGCCCCGGCGACCCCCCGAGCGCGGCAGCCAGCCGGGCGAGGTGACGTCGGCGAGCTCGCGTCGGCCCGCGTGCCCGTGACCGGGTTCACAGGTGATCGGGGCATACCGGCCCGGGGCGCGGCGGTTGCCGGACTGTGGCCCTCGGTGGCTCCAGCCCTGCGCGCAGCGATCAGTAGCGCTCGTAGGGCGGACCGCCTGCCACGCCAGGTGACGGCGTCCCGCGCCGCGCCCTTCCCGTGCGTACGACGAAAGGCTCCGCCATGTCCGAGACCAACCCGCAGATCGCGCCGCCCACCTCGCGGCGTACGCCCCTCCTGATCGCCATCGCCGTGCTGGTCGTCCTCGCCGTCGTCGGCGGCGTCGTCTGGTCGCGCAGCGGCGACGACGCCGGTGCCGCCGCAGGCGAGAGGAGCACCAAGGTCGTCCTCGGCACGGTCGGGGCCAGCGACCCCTACTGGCAGGTGCTCGTCGACGCCGCCGCGGAGGAGGGCATCGACCTCGAGGTGAAGGACTTCGCCGACTACACCCAGCCCAACCCCGCTCTCAGCGAGGGCGAGCTCGACATCAACCAGTTCCAGCACATCGTCTACCTCGCGGAGTACAACGTCGCCAACGACGACGACCTGGTGCCGCTCGGCTCCACCGCGATCTACCCGCTCGGCCTCTACTCGAGCAAGGTCGACTCGGTCGAGGACATCCAGGACGGCGACACCGTCGTCGTGCCCGACGACGACAGCAACCAGGCCCGCGCCCTGCTGATCCTCCAGTCCGCCGGCCTCATCACGCTCGAGGACGGCGGCAGCATCTACTCGACCCTCGCCGACATCGACGAGGACGCCTCGCGCGTCCAGGTCAAGGCCATCAAGGCCGACCTCACGCCCACGTCGCTGCCCGACGTGGCCGCCGCGGTCATCAACAACGACTTCGTCGAGAAGGCCGGCCTGTCCTTCGCCGACGCGCTCGCCACCGACGACGTCGAGGACCCCAACGCGCTGCCCTACGTGAACATCTTCGCCGTCCGCCCCGAGGACCGGGACGACCCGGCCCTGCTCGAGCTCGTGGAGATCTACCAGGAGACCCAGGCCGTCCTCGACGGCGTGCAGGACGTCTCCGGCGGCACCGCCGAGCTCGTCAAGATCCCGCAGGACGAGCTGCAGGCCTCGCTCGACGAGGTCGAGGCCGACACCGCGGCCCGGCAGTAACGCCGACCGCTCAGGAGGAGGAGCCCGCGATGCCACTCGTCGAGATGACCGACGTGCACAAGACGTTCCCGGCCGCCCGCGGCGGCGCGGCCGTCGAGGCGATCCGTGGCGTCGACCTGGCCGTCGAGGCCGGGGAGATCGTCGGCATCGTGGGCTACTCCGGCGCCGGGAAGTCCACGCTGGTGCGGCTCATCAACGCGCTCGAGACGACGACCTCGGGCAGCGTGCGGATCGACGGCCGGGAGATCACCACCCTCGGGGAGCGCGCGCTGCGTGAGGTGCGGCTGGGGATCGGCATGGTGTTCCAGCAGTTCAACCTGTTCGGCTCGCGCACGGTCTGGGGCAACATCGCCTACCCGCTCGAGGTCGCCGGCGTGCCCAGGGCCGAGCAGAACAGGCGGATCTCCGACCTGCTGCACTTCGTCGGCCTGGCCGACAAGGCCCACAGCCACGTGGAGGAGCTCTCCGGCGGTCAGAAGCAGCGCGTCGGCATCGCCCGGGCGCTCGCCACCAACCCGAAGCTGCTGCTCGCCGACGAGGCGACCAGCGCGCTGGACCCGGAGACCACCCAGGAGGTGCTCGCGCTGCTGCGGCGCGTCAACCGCGAGCTGGGCATCACCATCGTGGTCATCACCCACGAGATGGACGTCGTGCGCAGCCTCGCGCACCGCGTCGTGGTGATGGAGGCCGGCCGCATCGTCGAGGAGGGGCCTGTGGTCCGGGTGCTCTCCGACCCGCAGCAGCAGGTCACCCGCCGGTTCGTGGCGACCATCGTCGACGACGAGCCCGGCGCGGAGGCGCTCGCGGCGCTGCACGAGCGGCACGCCGGGCGCTTCGTCAAGCTCGCGTTCCGCGGCGACGAGGTGCGCCAGAGCGACGTCTTCGCGGTCCTCCTCGACCACGGGGTGCGCTTCGAGCTCGTCTTCGGCGGGATCGAGGAGGTCCAGGGGGAGACCTTCGGCAACCTGACCCTCGCCCTCGACGGCGACCCGGCGGCCGTGGACGCCGCCGTAGACGCCGTACGAGTGCTCGTCCCCCTGAAGGAGCTGGCGCGATGACCGACACCAACATCGGCCAGCTCTGGCCGCTCTTCTGGTCGGCGGCCTGGGAGACGCTCTACATGGTCGCGATCACGCTGACCCTGGGCGGGCTGCTGGGGCTGCTGCTCGGGCTGGCGCTCTACGTGACCCGGCGCGGCGGTCTCTACGCCAGTCGACCGGTGAACGTGGTGCTCAACGTGCTCGTCAACTTCTTCCGGCCGATCCCGTTCGTCATCTTCATCGCCGCGGCGCAACCCCTCGCCCGCGTGGTCGTGGGCACCGGGATCGGCAACCCGGCCATCATCTTCGCGCTGACCATCGCGGCGATGTTCGGCATCAGCCGCATCGTGGAGCAGAACCTCGTCACGGTGGACCCCGGTGTCATCGAGGCGGCCCGCTCCGTCGGCGCCAGCCGGGCGCGGATCGTGCGCACCGTGGTGATCCCCGAGGCGCTCGGCCCGCTCGTGCTGGGCTACACCTTCGTGTTCGTCGCGATCGTCGACATGACCGCGGTCGCAGGGGTCGTCGGCGGCGGCGGCCTAGGGAACTTCGCCCTGCAGTACGGCTTCCGCCAGTTCGACACGGTCGTCACGTGGACGGCGGTGATCGTGATCGTGGTGCTCGTGCAGGTCGGGCAGCTGGCCGGCAGCTCCGCGGCGCGGCGCATCCTGCGCCGCTGACCCGGCGTCACGCGTGGCGTGCGTCACGGTCACGCTCGGTTCCGCCGCGGAATCCGCGGGCGTAGGCTCGACGGTGATCGCAGTAGATCGGTACCCGCGAGGGACTGAAACGAAGAGGTCGACATGACGAAGCCTGTGCGCGTGTTCCGCGTCGGCGTGATCGGTGCCGGGCGCGTGGGCGCCGTGCTGGCCGCGGCGCTCCGCTCCGCCGGTCACGAGGTCGTGGCCGCCGCCGGCGAGTCCGACGCCTCGCGAGCCCGCATCGACGTGCTGCTCCCCGGAGTCCGGGCGGGCAAGCCGACCGAGGTGGCGCGGCGCAGCGACCTCCTGCTGCTCACCGTCCCCGACGACATGCTCTCCAACGTCGTCACGATGCTGAGCGCGAGCGGTGCGATCAGCGAGGGCCAGGTCGTCGTCCACACCAGTGGCCGCCACGGGCTGGCGGTGCTCGAGCCCGCCCGCGCCGTCGGTGCCCGCACCGTCGCGATGCACCCCGCCATGACCTTCACCGGGACCGAGGTCGACCTGCCGCGCCTGTCCGGCTGCGTCTTCGGCGTCACCGCCGACGAGGCCGACCGCGACCTCGCCGAGTCCCTGGTCGCCGACCTCGCCGGCCGCGCGATGTGGGTGCCCGAGGACCGCCGCACGCTCTACCACGCCGGACTCGCCCACGGCGCGAACCACCTCGTCACCCTGGTCGCCGAGGCGATGGAGATCCTCTCCGCCGCCGGCGCCGAGGACCCGGCCGCCACGCTGCGCCCGCTGCTTTCCGCCGCCCTGGACAACGCCCTCGAGGACGGCGACGCCGCCCTCACGGGGCCGATCGTCCGCGGCGATGTCGAGACCGTCCGCGCCCACGTCGCGGGCCTGCTCGCCGACGCCCCGCAGACGCTGCCGTCGTACCTCGCGATGGCGCACGCCACCCTCGACCGGGCCGTCACCGACGGCCGGCTGCTGCCGATCCGCGCGTCGAAGATGCTGCGCGTCCTCGCGGCCGCGGAGACCTCCGTCGAGCAGGGCACCGGCCCTCGATGACCGCAGCTCCCGTCCTCGCGTCGACCCGCGAGGAGCTCGCCGGCCTGCTCGCCGCCGCCCGCAGGTCGGGCGACGCCGTCGCGTTCGTGCCCACGATGGGCGCCCTCCACGAGGGCCACGCCAGCCTCATGCGGGTGGCCCGGCAGGCCACCGACGGGCCGGTCGTCGTCAGCATCTTCGTCAACCCCATGCAGTTCGCGCCGACGGAGGACCTCGACCGCTACCCCCGCACGCTCGACGCCGACCTCGAGGTCTGCGCCGCCGAGGGGGTCGACGTGGTCTTCGCGCCGAGCGTCGAGGAGATGTACCCCGGCGGCTTCAGCCACGACTCCGTCCGCGACGGTGTCACCGTGGCCCCCGGAGCGCTCGCCACGATCCTCGACGGCGCCTCGCGTCCCGGCCACTTCGACGGCGTCCTGACGGTGGTGGCCAAGCTCTTCGGCCTGGTCCGCCCCGACGTGGCGGTGTTCGGGCAGAAGGACTACCAGCAGCTGGTCCTCGTCCGCCGCATGGTCCGCGACCTGTGCCTGGGCATCGAGGTCGTCGGCGCGGAGACCGTGCGCGAGCCGGACGGGCTGGCCCTCTCCAGCCGCAACCGCTACCTCGACGCCCACGAGCGCCAGGTGGCCACGGCCCTCGGTCGCGCGCTCCGGGCAGCGCGCGAACGCGCGCGCTACGGGGTGCCGGCGGCGCGCTGGGCCGCGATGTCGGTCCTCAAGTCGGAGCCGGGCCTGGAGCTGGACTACCTCGCGCTCACCTCGCCCGACCTCGGCGAGCCCCCGGAGACCGGCGAGGGCCGCATCCTCGTCGCCGCGCGGGTGGGCACCACGCGGCTGATCGACAACGTGCCGGTCGTGTTCGACCGCATCACGCCTCAGGCCGGCCCTGGGGCGACCCCGGCGGGGACCGCGCACGCGGCCTCGACCACCAGTGAGAGGAGCAGCTGGTGCTGCGCACCATGATGAAGTCCAAGATCCACCGGGCCACCGTGACCCAGGCCGATCTCCACTACGTCGGCTCGGTGACCGTCGACGAGGACCTGCTCGACGCCGCCGACCTGCTGCCGGGCGAGCTGGTCCACATCGTCGACGTCACCAACGGCGCCCGCCTCGAGACGTACACGATCGCCGGGGAGCGGGGCTCGGGCGTCATCGGCATCAACGGTGCCGCCGCCCGCCTGGTGCACCCCGGGGACACCGTGATCCTCATCGGCTACGGCCAGATGGAGACGGCCGAGGCCAAGCAGCTCCAGCCGCGCGTGGTGTTCGTCGACGCCGACAACAAGGTCCTGGCCACCGGCCACGACCCGGCGGAGACCTTCGGCGACACCTCGCTGAGCCGCGGCGACCTCGTCGCCCGGTAGGGATCCGCCGGTCGGCGACTCGATAGCCTGCCCGGATGACATCGCACCGGCCGGTCCCGGGCCGGCTCCGCGCCCCCGCGCCCGGGTGGACCACCCGTGCCGACGTCGTGGTGGTCGGGTCGGGCATCGCGGGGCTCACCGCTGCGCTGCGCATCCACGCGGCGGATCCGTCGCTGCGCCTGCTCGTCGTCACCAAGGACGTCCTCGGCGCAGGCTCCACCCAGTGGGCGCAGGGCGGCATCGCGGCCGCCCTGGGGCCGGAGGACACCCCGGAGCAGCACGAGCGCGACACGCTCGTCGCAGGCGCGGGAGCCTGTGACGTCGAGGCCGTGCGCGTGCTGGTGACCGAGGGACCCGGGGCCGTCCACGAGCTGATCGCGCTCGGCACGCAGTTCGACCACCACCCCGGCGGTGAGCTGTCGCTGACGCGGGAGGGCGGCCACCTCCGCGACCGGATCGCCCACGCCGGGGGCGACGCCACCGGTGCGGAGATCCAGCGCGCGCTCATCGCAGCGGTCGAGCGCGCACCGGAGATCGGGGTCGTCCAGCACGCGCTGGCCGTCGACCTCCTCCGCGGCGACGACGGCGGCGTCGCCGGCCTGACCCTCCACGTCCTCGGTGAGGGCCGGCGCGACGGCGTCGGCGCGGTGCACTGCCGAGCCGTCGTGCTGGCCTCCGGGGGCCTCGGCCAGGTCTTCAGCCAGTCCACCAACCCGAGCGTCTCCACGGGCGACGGGATGGCGCTCGCCCTCCGCGCCGGCGCCCGGCTGCGCGACCTCGAGTTCGTCCAGTTCCACCCCACCGTGATGTGGCTCGGCCCCGACTCCTCGGGCCAGCAGCCGCTGATCTCCGAGGCGGTGCGCGGCGAGGGTGCCCACCTCGTCGACGACGCCGGCGACCGCTTCATGCTCGGCACGCACGAGCTCGCCGACCTCGCGCCGCGCGACGTGGTCGCCAAGGCCATCACCCGCCGCATGGGCGAGACCGGCCGGCCGCACGTGTGGCTCGACGGCCGCCACCTCGGCCGCGCCGTGTGGGAGCGTCGCTTCCCGACGATCCTCGGCGTCTGCGGCCGGCACGGGGTCGACCCGGTGAGCGAGCTCGTCCCGGTCGCCCCCGCCCAGCACTACGTGTCCGGCGGCGTCGCCACCGACCTGTGGGGCCGAACCACCGTCCCGGGGCTGTACGCCACCGGCGAGGTGGCCTGCTCCGGGGTCCACGGCGCCAACCGCCTGGCCTCCAACTCGCTGCTCGAGGGCCTGGTGTTCTCGCGGCGGATCGCCGAGGTGCTGCCCGCTGAGCTGCGCCCGTGGTCCGAGCCGGTCGCGGACGAGCGCCACGCCGGCCTCGTCGCGGCCGAGCGCAGGCGGGCGCTGCAGGAGGTGATGACCAGCCGGGTCGGCGTGCTGCGGCACGCCGACGGCCTCGACGAGGCGCTGGCGTTCCTCGGCTCGCTCGAGCACGGCGATGCGGAGGTCGGCCCGCCCGCCTGGGAGACGACCAACCTGCTCACCGTCAGCACCGCCCTCGCCGAGGCCGCGGCCCTGCGCACCGAGACCCGCGGGTCGCACTGGCGCGAGGACCACCCCGACCGCGACGACACGGGGGCCGGTCACGTCGACTCGTGGCTGGAGCCCGACGGCACCGTCGCGGCCGAGTGGACGTACGCGCCCGCGACCGATCCCTCGACCCCCTCGACCCCCTCGAACGTGGAGGTGCCGGCATGACGCGCATCGAGGACGTCCCCGCCGACGTCAGGGCCGACCTCGCCGCGGCCGGCCTCGACGAGGACCACGTCTGGGACGTGGTGGGGCGCGCGCTCATGGAGGACCTGCCGCAGCGGCCGCACCACGACCCCACCAGCGAGTCGACGATCCCGGCGGACGCCCGGGCCGAGGCGGTCGTCGCCGCCCGCGAGCCCGGGGTCGTAGCCGGGCTGGCCGTCGCTGCGGTCGCGTTCGCCATGGTCGGCGCCGACGCCACGATCAGCAGCCGCGCGCCCGACGGCACGCGGGTCGAGGAGGGCGACGTCGTCCTGCGCATCTCCGGTCGGACCCAGCGGCTGCTCGTCGCCGAGCGCACCGCGCTCAACCTCGCGTGCCACCTCTCCGGCATCGCCACCGCGACCGCGCAGTGGGTCGACGCGCTCGCCGGCTCGCCCACCCGCGTGCTCGACACCCGCAAGACGCTGCCCGGGCTGCGCACCCTGCAGAAGTACGCCGTCCGCTGCGGCGGCGGGGTCAACCACCGCTCGAGCCTGCAGGACATGGCGATGGTCAAGGACAACCACGTCATCGCCGCCGGCGGGGTGCTGCCCGCGCTCGAGGCGATCCGCGGCCGTCACCCGGGACTGCCGGTCGAGGTGGAGGTGACCACCCTCGACCAGCTCGACGAGCTGCTCGCACTGCCGGAGCCGCCGGAGCGCGTCCTGCTCGACAACATGGCCGACGACATGATGTCCGAGGCCGTCCACCGCACGGCGGGCCGGGTGCCGCTGGAGGCCAGCGGGGGGATCACCCTGGAGCGTGCCGGACGCATCGGCGCGACCGGCGTCGACTTCGTCTCGGTCGGCGCGCTCACCCACTCGGTGGAGGTCCTCGACCTCGGCATGGACCTGGTCGAGCGATGAGCCTGCTCGCCGCGGACATCCGCAACACGCACACCTTCCTCGGCGTGCTCGACGGCGAGGACGTGCTCGCCGACTGGCGAGTGGCGACCGACGAGCGCCGGACCGCCGACGAGTGGTCGCTCCTCCTCCGCGGACTGCTGGGCGAGCACCTCGACGGCGTCGACGGCATCGCCGTGTGCTCGACGGTGCCGGCCGTCCTGCACGAGTGGCGCGAGATGCTCGACACGCACTTCGGCGACGTCACCGCCGTCGTGGTGGAGCCCGGCGTGCGCACCGGCATCCCGGTGCTGATGGACAACCCGCGCGAGGTCGGCGCCGACCGCATCGTGAACGCCCTCGCGGCGGCGACCCTCCACGGTGGCCCGGCCATCGTGGTCGACTTCGGCACCGCGACGACGTTCGACGTCGTCAACGGCAGGGGTCAGTACGTCGGCGGCGCGATCGCCCCCGGCGTCGAGATCTCGCTGGAGGCGCTGGGGCGGCGCGGCGCCCAGCTGCGCAAGGTCGAGCTCGCGCGCCCGCGGTCGGTGATCGCCAAGAACACCGTCGAGGCGCTGCAGAGCGGGATGGTGTTCGGGGTCGCGGCCCAGGTCGAGGGTTTGGTGGCACGGATGATCGCCGAGCTCGGAGCGGCGGAAGGCGACGTCACCGTCATCTCCACGGGGCACCTTGCGCCGCTCCTCGTCGAGGACTGCGGGTGCTTCACCCTGCATTCCCCGTGGTTGACGCTCCAGGGCCTGCGCCTGGTTTTCGAACGCAATTCCTGAGCGATACGGCGCACCCTTTTGCCCGCTGCAAACCCGTGCTGCCACAATGCGAAATGCATTTGCCTCGCCGCGCCATATTCCGCGCGTCGTTCCAGCATTCTCACCACGTCATTCTCACCACGTCATTCCTCGTTTCCGAATGAGGTGACCGAAGGAAAAGGAATTCGCCATGGCACAGAAGGTGAACATCGTCCTCGTCGACGACCTCGACGGCAGCGAGGCGACGGAGACCGTCACGTTCGGGCTCGACGGGACGACGTACGAGATCGACCTGAACGACGCCAACGCCGCCGCCCTCCGCGAGGTGCTGAGCGGGTACGTCGGGCACGCCCGCAAGGTCGCCGGGGGCGGTCGTCGCGGGCGCCGGTCGAGCGGCGGGTCGTCCTCGTCCTCCGGCGGCTCCAACGGCTCGGGCAGCTCGCACACCCGGGAGGTCCGCGAGTGGGCGAAGTCCCAGGGCATGGAGGTCTCCGAGCGCGGCCGCATCTCCGCCGAGGTGCAGCAGGCCTACGACGCCGCCCACTGACGCTGGAGACGTCCGTCCCCGCCCCCGGCCGGAGGCGGGGACGTTCGCTGTCAGCGGACGCCCTCGGCTGTGGGCGGGGAACACGTAGGCTGGAGTCGGGCGTTGAGCCCAGTGTCCGCACCCCGGCCGCCTGCGCCGGATCCGCGGACCACGCAGACGTAGAGGAGCGCACATGTTCGAGCGGTTCACCGACCGAGCCCGGCGAGTTGTCGTGCTGGCCCAGGAAGAGGCCCGCATGCTCTCCCACAACTACATCGGGACCGAGCACATCCTGCTCGGCCTCATCCACGAGGGCGAGGGCGTCGCGGCCAAGGCCCTCGAGTCCCTCGACATCTCCCTGGAGGCCGTGCGTGCCCAGGTCGAGGAGATCATCGGCCAGGGCCAGCAGGCGCCCTCCGGCCACATCCCGTTCACGCCGCGGGCCAAAAAGGTGCTCGAGCTCTCCCTCCGCGAGGCGCTCCAGCTCGGCCACTCCTACATCGGCACCGAGCACATCCTGCTCGGCCTGATCCGGGAGGGCGAGGGCGTCGCGGCCCAGGTCCTGCAGAAGCTCGGCGCGGACCTCAACCGGGTCCGCCAGCAGGTCATCCAGCTGCTCAGCGGGTTCCAGGGCAAGGAGTCGGCCACGGCCGGCGCCCAGACCGCCGGCTCCGGTGGCGAGGCGCCGTCCAGCTCGCTGGTCCTCGACCAGTTCGGCCAGAACCTCACCCAGGCCGCCCGCGAGGGCAAGCTCGACCCCGTCATCGGGCGCGAGCAGGAGATCGAGCGCGTCATGCAGATCCTGTCGCGCCGCACGAAGAACAACCCCGTCCTCATCGGCGAGCCCGGCGTCGGCAAGACCACGATCGTCGCCGGCCTGGCGCAGGACATCGTCAAGGGCAACGTGCCCGAGACGCTCAAGGACAAGCAGATCTACACCCTCGACCTGGGCGCGCTGGTCGCCGGCTCGCGCTACCGCGGTGACTTCGAGGAGCGCCTGAAGAAGGTGCTCAAGGAGATCCGCACCCGCGGCGACATCGTGCTGTTCATCGACGAGATCCACACCCTCGTCGGTGCTGGTGCGGCCGAGGGCGCGATCGACGCGGCCAGCATCCTCAAGCCGATGCTGGCCCGCGGTGAGCTGCAGACCATCGGCGCCACCACGCTCGACGAGTACCGCAAGTACCTCGAGAAGGACGCCGCGCTCGAGCGCCGCTTCCAGCCGATCCAGGTGCAGGAGCCCTCGATCGCGCACACCATCGAGATGCTCAAGGGCCTGCGCGACCGCTACGAGGCGCATCACCGCGTCACGATCACCGACGAGGCCCTGGTCTCGGCGGCGACGCTGGCCGACCGCTACATCTCCGACCGGTTCCTGCCGGACAAGGCCATCGACCTCATCGACGAGGCCGGTTCGCGACTGCGCATCCGCCGGATGACCGCTCCGCCGGACCTGCGCGAGTTCGACGAGAAGATCGCCGACGTGCGCCAGCGCAAGGAGGCGGCGATCGACGGGCAAGACTTCGAGGCCGCGGCCCGCCTGCGCGACGAGGAGAAGCAGCTCTCCGCCCGCCGTGCCGAGCGCGAGAAGCAGTGGCGCGCCGGTGACCTCGACGAGATCGCCGAGGTCGACGAGGAGCTGATCGCCGAGGTCCTGGCCGTGGCCACGGGCATCCCGATCGTCAAGCTCTCCGAGGAGGAGTCCACGCGACTGCTCAAGATGGAGGACGAGCTCCACAAGCGCGTGATCGGCCAGGAGGAGGCCGTCAAGGCCCTCAGCCGCGCGATCCGTCGTACGCGTGCGGGCCTCAAGGACCCCAAGCGCCCCGGTGGCTCGTTCATCTTCGCCGGCCCCTCGGGCGTCGGGAAGACGTGGCTGTCCAAGACGCTCGCAGAGTTCCTCTTCGGCGACGAGGACGCGCTCATCCAGCTCGACATGAGCGAGTTCTCCGAGAAGCACACCGTGTCGCGCCTGTTCGGCTCGCCCCCGGGCTACGTCGGCTACGAGGAGGGCGGCCAGCTCACCGAGAAGGTGCGCCGCAAGCCGTTCTCGGTCGTGCTGTTCGACGAGGTCGAGAAGGCCCACCCCGACATCTTCAACAGCCTGTTGCAGATCCTCGAGGAGGGTCGCCTGACGGACTCGCAGGGTCGCGTCGTCGACTTCAAGAACACCGTCATCATCATGACGACCAACCTCGGTACGCGCGACATCTCCAAGAGCGTCAACCTCGGCTTCAACCAGATGGGCGACGCCGCGGGCTCCTACGAGCGGATGAAGAGCAAGGTGTCGGAGGAGCTCAAGCAGCACTTCCGTCCCGAGTTCCTCAACCGCGTCGACGAGATCGTGGTCTTCCCGCCGCTGTCGCGCGAGCAGATCATCGCGATGGTCGACAACATGGTCGACGCCGTGGAGCTGCGGCTCAAGGACCGCGACATGTCGATCGAGCTCACCCAGCCCGCCAAGGACCTGCTCGCCGAGCGGGGCTTCGACCCGGTGCTCGGTGCGCGGCCGCTGCGTCGCACGGTGCAGCGCGAGATCGAGGACGTGCTCGCCGAGAAGATGCTCTTCGGCGAGGTCGGCCCCGGGCAGATCGTGCTCGTGGACGTCGAGGGCGAGGGCGTCGAGGCGAAGTTCACCTTCCGCGGCCAGAAGAACTCGGCCGTGCCCGACATGCCGCCGCTCGAGACGGTCGTCGAGGGTCCGGTCGGCGACGGCCCGGACGACTCGACGGGTCCGGCGGACGTGCCGAAGGCCTGACCGGCGGCCCGACCGTCGCAGACTGACGGCCCAGCCTCACCAGATCACCCCGGGAGCGCCCAGCGCCCCGGGGTGATCTGCGTCAGGAGCCGGTCGGCGACGAGGCCGGCCAGGCAGCGCTCGCGCTGCTCCGCGTCGGGCCAGGCCGCCTCCACCTGCGCTGCGTCGACGGAGTCGGCGTCCCGGGCCAGCGCGAGGATCCGGCCGCGGCACTGGCGGTCGGTGCCGGCCCACGCCTGGCCCCGGCGGGGCGGGCCGGCGTACGCGGGGAAGCCGGCGCCGCGCCACGCGCACAGGTCTGCGACCGGGCAGGCGTCGCACGCCGGCCGGCGTGCCGTGCACACCAGTGCGCCCAGCTCCATGGTCGCGACCGCCCACGTCGCGGCGGTCGCGGGGTCGTCGGGCAGCAGCGCGGTGGCGACCTCGCGCTCGGCCCGGGTGACCGCCGGTGCGGGCGCCTCCACCCCGGACACGGCCCTGGCCAGCACGCGGCGGACGTTGGTGTCGAGGACGACGTGCCGCTGCCCGAAGGCGAAGCTGGCGATCGCCGAGGCGGTGTAGTCCCCGACGCCGGGCAGCGCGCGCAGGTCGTCGTACGACGCCGGGACCTCGCCGCCGTGCCGGTCGACGATCGCCGTCGCGGCGGCGTGCAGGCGCAGCGCCCGGCGCGGGTAGCCCAGGCGTCCCCACATGCGCACGGCCTCGCCGGTCGCGTCGGCGGCGAGGTCGGCAGGGGTGGGCCAGCGCTCCAGCCACGCGGCGTGGACGGGCAGGACCCGGACCACCGGAGTCTGCTGCAGCATGAACTCACTGACCATCACCGACCACGGGGTGGCCGCCCGCTCCCGCCACGGCAGCTCGCGTGCGTGCTCGTCGTACCAGGCGAGCACGGGATCGTGCAGCGCGCTGGTGGGAGGGGCGTCCATCGCCCGCGATCGTAGGCGAGCCGGTGCGCCTCCGCCGAGACGGGCCGGTCGGTGCCTAGCCTGACCACATGCCGACGACCGTACGACCTCGTGGGCCGCTGCCGGCCCGGGTCTACTGGACCCGACGGCTCGTCGTGCTGGGCGTCCCGCTCCTCCTCGTCGTCGTGCTGGCCCGGGTGCTCGGCGGCTCCGGCGACGGCACAGACGACACGGCCGGTCGTGCCACCCAGGCCGGCGCCACGCTCGAGCAGTCGCTCACCGCGCCGACCGCTGGCCCGACGGCGCAGGTGGAGCCCGGCACGAAGGGGAAGCGCAAGGGCCGGCGCGCGGAGCCGACCGCACCGCCCGAGCCGGTGCTCGCCGAGCCCACCGGGCCGTGCACCCCGTCCGACATCGTCGCCACCCCGGCCATCACCTCGGTCGCCGGCGGCGCGGACATCCCCATCACGCTCAACCTGCGCACCGTCGTCACCGAGGCCTGCACGTGGCAGGCGTCGGCGGAGACGCTGACCGTGACCATCACCTCCGGCAGCGACCACATCTGGAGCAGCCGCGAGTGCCCCGCCTCGATCCCTCCGCAGGACGTCGTGGTCCGCCAGGCCGTCGACGCCCCGGTCGTCGTGACTTGGTCGGCGCGTCGCTCCGACGAGGGCTGCACGAAGTGGGCCGAATGGGCTCGGGTCGGGTTCTACCACGTCGAGGCGGCTGCGCTCGGTGGCGAGCCGACGGACGTGCAGTTCGAGCTGGTCCCGCGGCAGCCGGAGGTCATCACGAAGACCGTCGACCCGCAGCAGCAGGGCACCGGCGGCGGGAATGGCGACGGGAACGGCGGGCGCGGCGGGCGCGGCGACGGGAGCGGCGACACCGCCCATACGCCCGGCGAGGACGGCCAGGGCAACTCCGCCGGCTGAGCCCCCGAGCGGTGAGTGAGGCAGGTTCCCTCCGGTGAGGGCGGGCCTCGGTTCCGGCGGCGCCGGCGGGCGTCATGCGAAGGCGTACGTATGGGTGCGGGTTCGTATGACGCAGGCGCGGGCCGAGGCGGCGCCGGCGGGCGTGATGCGGAGGCGTACGTATGGGTGCGGGTTCGTATGACGCAAGCGCCGGCCCGAGGCGGGCGTGATGCGGAGGCGTACGTATGGGTGCGGGTTCGTATGACGCAGGGGCGGGGCCGGGGCGAGCGTCATGCGGAGGCGTACGTATGGGTGCGGGTTCGTATGACGCAGGAGCGACGGCGCGCGGCCGCGGCCGCCCGGCAGGGGCGGGCGTCAGATGTAGCGCTCGGTGATGCTCGACTCCGCGAGGCGGGACAGGCCCTCACGGACGCTGCGGGCGCGCAGCTCGCCGACGCCCTCGACGGCCTGCAGGTCGTCGATGCCGGCCGACAGCAGCTGCTGGAGACCGCCGAAGTGGTCGACGAGCCGGTCGACGACGGCCGCCGGGAGGCGCGGCACCTTGGCGAGGAGCCGGTAGCCGCGGGGCGCGACGGCGGCGTCGAGGTGCTCGGCACCCCCGAGACCGATGGTGCGGGCCACCGCAGCGGGGTCCACCAGCTCGGTCGGGGAGAGGCCCTCGAGCTCGGCGAGGTGCGACTCGGGGCTGGCCTGGCGGCGCCGACCGCCAGGGAGGTAGTCGCGGACCACGAGCTCGCGCTCGGCGTCGACCCCGGTGACGAGCTCCTCGAGCTGGAGCGACAGCAGCCGGCCGTCGGTGCCGAGCTCGAGGACGTAGTCCTCGATCTCCCGGGCGATGCGGATGACCATCTCGAGGCGCTGTGCCACGACGGCGACGTCGCGCACCGTGACGAGGTCCTCGATCTCCAGCGCCGACAGGGTCGCGGACACCTCGTCGAGGCGGAGCTTGTAGCGCTCCAGCGTGGCGAGGGCCTGGTTGGCGCGGGTGAGGATCTTGCCGGAGTCCTCGAGGACGTGGCGGATGTCGCCGACGTAGGCGGCGATGATCTGCATCGACTGCGACACCGAGATGACGGGGTGGCCGGTCTGCTTGGCCACCCGCTCCGCCGTGCGGTGCCGGGTGCCGGTCTCCTCCGACGGGATCGTGTGGTCGGGCATGAGGTGGACCGCGGCCCGGTGGATGCGGGTGAGGTCCTTGTCGACGACGATCGCGCCGTCCATCTTCGCCAGCTCGCGCAGGCCGGTGGCGGTGAAGGGGACGTCGAGGGTGAAGCCGCCGGTCGAGATCGAGTCGACGGTCTTGTCCTGGCCGAGCACGATGAGGGCGCCGGTGCGGCCGCGGAGGATCCGCTCCAGGCCGTCGCGCAGCGGCGTACCGGGTGCGATGGACGCCAGGGTCGCGCGCAGCCTCAGCTGCTCGTCGATGCGCTCGGCCACCGGTCCTCCACCTGCCGTCTCCTCGGCGCCCCGGTGCGCCATCGGGTGAAGTGTAGGGGTGGCGACCCCGGTGGGACGGATCCTTCCCAGCGGTCGGCCCCGCCGGGGCGGCAGGTGGGAGGCCGGCGGAGCCGCCGGGGGAGTGGCACGTCGGGGCGGCGGGTCAGAGCGGCGGGGTCAGCTCGAGGGTCAGCAGCGCCCCCACCACGTCGTCCACCTCGATGACGCGGAGGCCGTCGACCGTGCGGCGCGAGGGGATGCCGCGCTCGCTCGGCAGGGCGCGGCCGCGGGGGACCACCGCCACCTTGAAGCCGAGGCGCGAGGCCTCGGCGATGCGCTGGGGCAGGTCGCGGACGCGGCGGAGCTCGCCGGCCAGGCCGATCTCGCCGATGGCCACGGCGCCGCGCGGGGCGGCGATGCCGAGGTGGGAGCTCGCGACCGCCACCGCGATGGCCAGGTCGGCGGCCGGGTCGTGCAGCTTGGCACCGCCGACGGTCGCCACGAACGTGTCGCTGCCCGCGATGCGCAGCCGGGCGTGGCGCTGCAGGACCGCGAGCACCATGTCGACCCGCGAGGACTCCACGCCCGAGACGGTGCGTCGCGGGCGCTCGAGCGGCGATGGGGTGAGCAGTGCCTGCACCTCCGCGAGCAGCGGCCGGCGCCCCTCCATGGTCACGGCCACGCAGGTGCCGGAGACGTCCTGGGTGTGGTGCTCGACGAAGAGGCCGGTCGGGTCGGTGACGGCCTGGATGCCCTCCGAGGAGAGGTCGAAGCAGCCGACCTCGTCGACGGGGCCGTAGCGGTTCTTCATGGCCCGGACCATGCGGAAGCGCGAGTTGCGGTCGCCCTCGAAGTGGAGGACCACGTCGACGAGGTGCTCGAGCACGCGCGGGCCGGCGATGGAGCCGTCCTTGGTCACGTGGCCCACGATCATCGTGGTGATGTTGCGGGTCTTCGCCACGCGGATGAGCGCGGCGGCGACCTCCTTGACCTGGGTCACGCCGCCCGGGACGCCGTCGATCCCCGAGGCGCCGATCGTCTGGATCGAGTCGACGACCAGCAGGGTCGGCCGGACGTCCTCGATGTGCGTCAGCACCGCGCCGAGGTCGGTCTCCGCGGCGAGGAACAGCTCGTCGTGCACGCCGCCGGTGCGGTCGGCCCGCAGCCGCACCTGGGCGGCCGACTCCTCGCCGGTGACGTAGAGGGTGCGCTGGCGGGTGCGCGCGGTCTGCGCGGCCACCTCGAGCAGCAGCGTGCTCTTGCCCACGCCCGGCTCACCGGCCAGCAGGATGGCCGCGCCCGGCACCAGCCCGCCGCCCAGCACGCGGTCGAGCTCGGGCACCCCGCTGGCGCGTGCGACGGACTCGGTGACGGGCACCTGCGCGATCGGGACCGCCGGGGTGGACACCGGGCCGGCCGCCGCCCGCAGCGTGGGCGCACCGGCCTCGGCGACCGAGCCCCAGGCCTGGCACTCGCCGCAGCGGCCCACCCACTTCGCCGTCTCCCACCCGCACTCCGAGCAGCGGTAGGAGGGGCGGGCCTTGGCCTTCGTCGACATGGGCGCAACGCTAGGCGAGGCCACCGACAGCACGGGGACGGCGTACGCCGGCGCGCCGGAGACCCGCGCCGCTCGGACACGCGCCCGCGGAGGCGCTCGGCCACGCGTCCCCGCGCGGCCGCTCGACCTTTCCCGCGCTCCGTGCGGAGCGTCCCGCGTCGCCGGTCGGCGTCAGGCTTATGCTGACGCCGATCGGTCCAGGGCTCGGGAGGGGGAGGGATGGCTCGCAGCGAGCACCGCCCGGGCGGCCACCTGCCGGTGACGCCGCCCACCCTCGCCGACGTGGCGGAGCGTGCCGGAGTCTCCCGCCAGACGGTCTCCAACGCCGTGAACAACCCCGACCTGCTGCGGCCCGACACCCTCGAGCGCGTGCGGCAGACGATCGCCGAGCTCGGCTACTCGCCCAACCGCGCGGCGCGCAACCTCCGCACCCGGACCTCGCAGCTCATCGGTCTGCGCTTCGGTGCCGTCCAGGAGGGCACCGCCAACGCCGCGATGGACCGCTTCGTGCACTCGCTGGTCGAGGCGAGCGAGGAGGCCGGCTACCACGTGCTGCTGTTCCCCGGCGACGACGAGGACCCGGTCGGGGGCTACGACAACCTGCTGCGCTCGACCGCCGTCGACGCGTTCGTCGTCACCGACACCTACCTCGGCAACCCCCAGGCGGCCTGGCTGAGCCAGCAGCGGGCGCCGTTCGTCGCCTTCGGCCGGCCGTGGGACGACGAGGGCGCCCGGCACGTGTGGGTCGACGTCGACGGGGCAGCCGGCATCGCGCTCGCCACCCAGCACCTCATCGACCGCGGCCACACCCGGATCGCGTGGATCGGCTGGCGCAAGGACTCCCCGATCGGCGAGGACCGCCGCTCCGGCTGGGTGCGCACCATGCACGCCAACGGGCTCTCCACCACCGGCCTCGCCTCCCGGGTCGAGGACGTCGTGCACAGCGGCGCCGAGGCAGCCGCCGTCCTCCTCGACGAGTCGCGCCCCACCGCCTTCGTGTGCGCCTCGGACACCCTCGCCATGGGCGTCCTGCACACGTTGTGGATCCGGCAGCTCGCCCCGGGGCGCGACATCGCCGTGGTCGGCTTCGACGACTCCCAGGTGGCGCAGGTCTACCCGGTCGGGCTCACGTCGGTGCGCCAGCCGCTGGAGGACGTGGCCGTCGAGATCGTCCGGACGCTCCGGGCGCTGCTGTCGCACCAGCCCGTCGTGACCCGCGGCGTCCTCCTCGAGCCGACGCTCGCGATCCGTGAGTCCAGCCAGCCCGAGCCGCCGCCGAGGACCTAGCCGGACTTCTTGTTGGACTTGCCGCCCTTCTTGCCCAGCTCGGACTGCGCGGCCGACGACTTGCGCGGGTTGGACTCGCCCTCCTTGCTGGCCTTGGCGTTCGCCTTCTTCGCCGTCTTGCTGCCCTTGCCCTTCTCCTCGGCCACGACTGGCTCCTCTCGACCGGTGTCGGCGCTCACCGACACCCACGAGGTACCCCGGGTCGGGGCCGGCATGTCGCTCAGAAGTGGCGCCACCACAGGTTGACCGCGTAGTCGACCTCGGTGCCGGTGTGCGAGGCCAGCGCCTCGTCGGCTGCCGGCGGAGGCAGCTCGATGCGCACGACCTGCTCGAGTTCCTCCCGGGTGGCGAAGGACCAGCCCATGTCGATGGGGCGGCGCCGCCAGCCGTGCATCGACCAGAACCGCTCGACCGCGACGGGGTCGACCTCGGGGAAGCCGCGGCGGAACCAGCGGCCGAACGTCGACCTCGTCGGGTCGTTGTCGATCACGAACGCCGTGCCGCCGCGTCGCACGACTCGCTCCAGCTCGCGCAGCCCGGGCTCGGAGCCGGGGCCGAAGAAGTAGGCCCACCGGGCGTGGGCCACGTCGACCGACGCGTCGGGGAGGGGCAGCGCCTGGGCGGTGCCCTCGAGCACGGTCACGTGCGCCAGCGACCGCGTACGACGTCGGGCGAGCGCGGCGAGCGGCGGGTGCGGCTCGACCCCGACGACCCGTGCCGCGTCGCGCGCCCAGACCGGCAGGTGGAACCCGCTGCCGCAGCCGACGTCCAGGACGGTGCGCCCGGTCCAGTCGCCGATCTCGCGCATGGCCGTGGCGATGCGGTCGTGCGGGTCGGCCGCACGGTTCTCGAGCTCGTAGAGCTCGGGGGTGTTCCAGATGTTGGGTGAGGGCCGCGCCCTCACCGTCAGATCCGGACCAGGCCGTGCGGGGTCTGGATCTGCACGGCGACGATCCCGGGGGTGCCGTTGGGGGCGACCCACTCGACCTTGACGTCCTCCAGGGGCGCCTCGACCGTCTCCCCGAGCCACTCGCTGACCCGCTGCGGGTCGCCGGCGATCTCCAGGCACGCCAGCGAGTAGTCGCCCGTGGCGCCCGCGCTGGGGTGCATCTCCGACGGGGACTGCCACTGGATGAAGAACGGCAGCTGCGGGTCGGAGATCAGGCCGTTCACGCCGATCTGCTGCCACACCAGCTCGGTGCCGTCGGGGCGGTGCCGGTTGCCCTTGACGGCCTCGCGGCCCAGGCGTGCCTCGATCGGGGCGATGTCGTCGACGGAGACGACCCAGCCCATCCAGCCGCCGCCGAGCGCGGAGCGGGCACGGACGGCTTGGCCGAAGGGAGCCTTGTCGCTGGCCGGGTGGTCGAGCACCTCGACGATCTCGAAGTAGGTGTCGCCCGCCAGCGGCAGGATCATGTTGCGGGTGCCGAATCGTGGGTGGACGCCGCCGTCCATGAAGTGCGTGCCGAGCAGCCCCCCGATGCGCTGGGCGGTGCTGGCGAGTCCATCAGGTCCGGCGGCGAAGCTGACGTGGTCCAGGCGCATGAACAGATTGTGAGCCTGTTCGCCGCGGATGTGGACATCGGGGTGGTGTTCTCTTGATGTCAAGAGGTGCCGGCGAGCCGGAGGAGGAGGTCCCGCACGTCCGTGGCCGGCACCGAGCCCGCGACCGCGCCGGGGGTGCTGCACACCAGCATCGGACCGCCGGCCGGTTCCTTCGGCAGGCGCCCGTGGGTGCCCCGGACCGGGGAGGGGTCGAGCGGGACGACCTTCATCGCGTAGCGCAGCCCGGCCATCTTCCTGGCCAGCGTCAGGCCCGCCTTGAGCTTGACCGCCTTGTCCTCGGGGTCGAAGAAGAGCTCGGCGGGGTCGTAGCCGGGCTTGCGGTGGATCTCCACGCCCCGGGCGAAGTCGGGCGCGCGCGCGTCGTCGAGCCAGTAGTAGTAGGTGAACCAGGCCGTCTCGTCGGCGACCAGCACCAGGTCGCCGGAGCGCTCGTGGTCGAGGCCGTACGCCGCCTGGCCCGCGCGGTCGAGCACCTCGTCGACGCCCGGGAGGTCGGCGCAGAGGGCGCGGACCCGCTCGAGGTCGGAGGGGTCGTCGACGTAGACGTGCGCGACCTGGTGGTCCGCGACCGCGAAGGCGCGGGAGGTCCACGGGTCGAGGTACTCCATGCCGTCCTGGGTGTAGACCTCGAGCAGGCCGTTGCGCCGCAGCATGCGGTTGACGTCCACCGGCTGGTCTGCGGCGGTGATGCCGTACTCCGACAGCACGAGCGTGGTGACGCCGGTCCGCTCGGCGTCGTCGAGCAGCGGGGCCAGGGCCGCGTCGACGTCGCGTGCGGCCTGCCGGGCCTCCGGCGAGTCGGGGCCGAAGCGCTGGAGGTCGTAGTCGAGGTGCGGGACGTAGCAGAGGGTGAGGTCGCTGCGCGGCATGAGCCGGCGGGTGGCGGCGATGATCCACTCGCTCGACGCGATCGAGGCGGTCGGCCCCCAGTAGGTGAACAGCGGGAAGTCGCCGAGCTCGCCGACCAGCTCGTCGTGCAGCTCCGGCGGGCGGGTGTAGCAGTCGGGTGCCTTCTTGCCGTCGGCGTAGTAGATGGGTCGCGGGGTGACCGTGTAGTCGGTCGTCGCGCCCATGGCGTACCACCAGCAGACGTTGGCGACGGTGTAGTCGGGGTGCTCGCGCCGGATCGTCTCCCACACCTTCTCGCCCTCGACGAGCTTGTTGTGCTGGCGCCAGAGGAAGACCTCGCCCAGCTCGCGGAAGTACCAGCCGTTGCCGACCGCCCCGTGGCCCGACGGCGGCTGCCCGGTGAGGAACGTCGACTGCACCGAGCAGGTGACGGCCGGGAGGATCGGCTCCAGCGTCGCCTGCGAGCCCTGGTCGGCGAGGCGGCGCAGCCGCGGCATGTGGGTGAGCAGGTCGGGGGTGAGGCCGACGAGGTCGACGACGAGCAGCTTGGGGTGGGCCACGGTGACGTCCTGTTCTGGTGGTTCCGGGGTGGGCTGTCGGGGGTGCGGGGCGGTGCTCAGTCGATCGGGGTGAGGCCGAGCCCGACGAGCTCGTCGCGCACCCAGGCGAGCTCGGCGGCGAGCCCGGCGGCGAGCGCGTCGTCGTCGGCGGGCGCGCCGTCGGGGAGCACGGACCACGTGTAGGTCTCGACCTCGAGGTGGTCGGTGCGGGCGGTGTCGCCGCCGAGGAGCGCCGCGAGCGACTGCCGGAGCTCCGCGCGGCTGTTGCGCAGCGGTGCCGCGGGGTCGGCGTGCACCGGCACGTGGAAGTGCACGCGCCACGGGGAGCGGTCGTCGAGCGGGCGCCGGCCCTCGAGGGCGTCGGGGAGGTCGTCGCGGGCCGCGAGACGGCTGCCCGCCCGCTGGCGTACCTGGTGGAGGAACCGGTCCTCGGAGTACGCCGTCAGCGCGGCGCGCGCCTCCGGGTCGGCCGGGTCCTCCACCACCAGCGCGGCGGCGGGCTGGACCTTGACGACGTCGAGGCCGGCGGCGTCGAGCCGGGCCAGGGCGTCCGTGGCGTCCTCGAAGCCCACGGCGAGGTGGCAGAGGTCCAGGCAGACCCCGATGCGCTCGCGGTCGGCGGAGTCGAGCCGCTCGACGGCCTCGGCGATCGTCTCGATGACGCAGCCCGGCTCGGGCTCGAAGGCGACCCGGATGGTGCGGCCGGTGTCGGCCTCGATGGCGGCGAGCCCCTCGGCCAGCAGCTTCAGGTGCAGCTCGGCGTGCGCCTGGCGGTCGGCCAGCCACGGGGCGCGCCAGGCGAGGGGGAGCGTCGAGATGCTGCCGCGGGCGGCGTCCTCGGGCAGCAGTGCGGCCAGCACGCGGGCGACGTCGAGGGTGTAGTCGAGGCGGGCCTGCTCGGCCCACGTCGGGTGGTAGACGCGCTTCTTGACGATTTCCTCCTGGAACGCCGAGTAGGGGAACGCGTTGAGCGTGACCATCTCGACGCCGTGCGCCTCGATCGCCTCGCGCAGCCGCTGCACCTCGCCGAGGTCGGCGGCGAGCCGGTGCGCGGCGGCGGCCGGCAGCCACATGCCCAGCCCGACGCGGTCGGTGTCGAGGTGACGACGGAGGCGGTCACCGTACGTGCCGACCTGGGCGATGAGCCCGTCGACGTCCTCCGCGGGCAGCACGTTGGTGCCGTAGCCGAGGTGCACGACGGTCCCGTCGGGGTGACGCAGCCGCATCGCGATCAGTCCCGCGAGCCGCGCAGGATGGAGTTGCCCTCGAAGGTGGCCGAGGCGTCGGTGGCGGCGCCCTCGTCGTCGAGGAGCAGCCGGCCGCTCTGCCCGAAGAACTCCACGGGGTTGCGCCACAGCACCCGGTCGACGTCGTCCTCGCTGAAGCCGGCCTCGAGCATCGCGGCGCCGGTCTTGGCGGTCTTGAGCGGGTCGCTGCGGCCCCAGTCGGCGGCGGAGTTGACCAGCACGCGGTCGAGGCCGCGGCGCTGGAGGATGGCGACCATCCGGTGCTCGTCCATCTTGGTGTCGGGGTAGATCGAGAAGCCCATCCAGCAGCCGGCCTGGTCGACCTGGTCCACGGTGACCTCGTTGAGGTGGTCGACGACGACCATGCCCGGCGCGAGGCCGGAGTCGGCGACGAGCTCGAGGGTGCGGCGGGTGCCCTGCTCCTTGTCGCGGTGCGGGGTGTGCACCATGGCCGGCAGCTCGAACTCGACCGCCAGCTCGAGCTGCCGGACGAAAGCCTTCTCCTCCTCCACGGTCATGGAGTCGAAGCCGACCTCGCCCACCGCGACCACGCCGTCCTTGGCGAGGTAGCGCGGGAGGACCTCGAGCACCTCGGTGCACCGCGGGTCGTTGGCCTCCTTCGGGTTCAGCGCGATCGTGCAGTGGTGCGCGATGCCGAACTGCGACGCCCGGAACCGCTCCCACCCGACGAGGGCGTCGAAGTAGTCGGTGAAGGACCCGACGCTGGTGCGGGGCTGGCCGAGCCAGAACGCCGGCTCGACCAGGGCGCGCACGCCCGCGGCGTGCATGGCCTCGTAGTCGTCGGTCGTGCGCGAGGTCATGTGGATGTGCGGGTCGAAGATGCGCATCAGGGCTCCATCGGGTCGGGCTCGGGTCCGGCGTGGGGTTCGGGCATCGGGGCGCGCGTCAGGGTCGGGGCGGGGCGGCCGCAGAGGCGTCGAGGACGGCCTGCACGTCCGGGGGCACGTCGCGACCGGCCGCCTCGCGCTCGCGGCGGTAGCGCTGCACCATCTCGGCGAGCTCGCGGTCGGCCCGCGCGGCGAGCCCCGTCACGGCCGACACCGGGACGCCGGTGAACAGGCACTTGAGGACGCCCTGGCGCCAGGCGTCGTCATCCAGCCGGTCGCTGTGCGCCCCCATGGCGGCGGCCACGAGGCGGGTGTCGTTGGTGCGCAGCGCGTCGAGCAGCAGGTCGCTGCCGTCGAGCTGACCCGGTAGCGCGGCCTGGACGCCGTTGAGGGCGTGCAGCACGGCCCGCTTCTCGTCGTTGTCGCCGTAGCGGTAGACCTCCCGGAGCTCGGCGAGCAGCGCGGAGGCGTCGAGGGACCTCGCGGCCACCCGCACCAGCTCCACGCGCACGGCGTCCTCGATGAGCACGCCGTCGGCGCCGGGGAGCGGCCCGCGGGCGGTCCTGCGTGCCGCCGCCGGGAAGGCGCGGCCGAGGCGGGACGGATCGTCGGCGACCTCCGCGGTGAGGTCGTCCAGCTGGGCCCGCCCGCGGTCGTCGAGCGCGGCCCGGATGGTGTCGTGGTCGGCCAGGGGCCGGATCTCGGTCATGGTGTACGTCCTTCGGCCGGGGTCGGAGCAGCGCCGCTGATGCGGTCGAGCGACGCGCGCAGCGCCGCGATCTGGCGGGCGGCCACGGCCGGCGCCGCATGCGAGTGGCGCGGCAGCTCGACGCTCGCCAGCCCGTCGAAGCCGGTGCCGAGGAGGGCGCGCAGGACCGCGTCGAGGTCGAGCGTCCCCGTGCCGAGCTCGAGGTGCTCGTGCACGTCGCGCACCATGTCGTCGACCTGCACGTTGCCGATCAGGTCGCCGGCGAGGGCCACCGACGCCTCGGGGCTGCGCGGCTCGTTGCAGACCAGGTGCCCCAGGTCCAGGGTCAGTCGCAGGTGCTCGGGCTCCCCGAGGCGGCGGCGCAGGTCGAGCGCCTCGTCCACCGTGTCGACGTGCATGCCGGGCTCCGGCTCGAAGCAGACCGTCACGTCGAGCTCGTGGGCGAGCTCGAGGACGGGGCCGAGGCCGTCGAGCAGACGCCTCCAGCCCTCCTCGCCGGTCACGCCCTCGGGCAGCACCCCCGACCAGCACGACATCGCCTCGGCGCCCAGGTCGGCGGCGATGCGCACGGCGCGGGTCAGCAGCTCGACGCGGGGGCCGCGGTCACCGTCGCTGACCAGCGTGGGCTCGTGCTTGCGCCACGGGTCGAGGACGTAGCGCGACCCGGTCTCGATGACGACGGCGAGACCGTGCTCGGCGAGCGTCGCGGCGGCACGGGAGGTCTGCGCGGCGGCGTCGTCGGCGAAGGGGTCGAGGTGCGGCTGGTCCAGCGTCAGCGCGACGCCGTCGTAGCCGAGCCCCGCGATCACCGCGCACGCGTCGGGCAGGCGGTGGCCGGAGAAGCCGTTGGTGCCGTAGCCGAGCCGCAGCGCGTGTCCCGCCGAGGTCACGTCGGGCTCCAGCGGCGCGAGAGCGAGCGGTAGGCCGGTCCGGCGCCCACGACCGCCGCAGCCGCGGCGAGCCGGCCGCGTCGGGCCAGCCAGGCGCCCTGGAGCAGCGAGAAGCCGCCGATGCCGGTGCGGGTGGCGGTGCGGACCGCGTCGGCGGTGGGGTCGGCCGCGGCCCGCGCCTGGGCACGGCCGACGACGACGGCGTACGCCGCCGCGAGCCCGACGCCGGCGAGGCGGGCGACCCGCCCGGCGTCACGGTCGTGGTGGGCGGCGTGGGCGGTCGCCGCCGCGACGGCGAGGGTGCCGGCCGTCACCGCCGCGGCGATGCCGGGCCGGGTGCCGCGCACCTCGCCGCGGCTGAGCCAGGTCAGGCCGGCGGTGTGGGCGGTCATCGCGAGGGCGGGCTGCCATGCGGCCGCCGGCGAGGCGTGGGCGCCGAGGAGGACGTCGAGGCCGCGGGTGGACGCCATGGCGAGCGGGCCGACCGGTGCGTCCTTGGCGGCCGCGTCGTAGGCGACGACCATCATCGCCAGCGGGGCGCCGATGGCCACGGCGGAGCGCCCGCCGAGCAGCGCGGCCGTGCCGAGCCCCGCGGCGCCCAGGCCGGCGGCGATGCCCAGCGCCGCAGCGGGCGTGACGCGACCCGAGGGGATCGGGCGCTCGGGGCGCTCCCGCGCGTCGACCTCCCGGTCGCACCAGTCGTTGAAGGCCATTCCCGACCAGTAGAGGCACGTCGACGCGAGCGGCATCGCCCAGCCGCGGCCGCCGGCGCCGTGGGCGGCACCCGACCAGGCGTCACCGGGGATGGAGAACGCGGCCGGCGCGCGGGTCAGCTCGACCAGGTCGGCGACCCTCACCCGGACACCCGCTCGGCACACTCGTGCGACCACGCGAGCAGCGTCTCCCACTGCTGGGCGAGGCGGTGCTCCTGCGAGCCGAGGGGCGACTTGAAGAAGAAGCCGAGCGCGGCCAGCGGCCCGGTCTCGCCGACGGCCACGGCGCGCCCCGTCAGGCGCGCGAGGTCGAGCACGAGCGGTGCGGCGAGGGCCGAGTCGCAGCCCTCCCACGTGAAGTGCATGGTCATCCGCGTACCCAGGAAGCCGTCGAAGCGGATGTGGTCCCAGGCGGTCTTCCAGTCGCCGAGGTCCTCGACGTAGTCGATGTGCATCGGCCCGGGGACCTCGTGGCCCAGCATCGCCTCGAGCCCCGAGCGCTTCGTGCCGGTCTTGCTGGAGCGCGCGGCGGGGTCGGACAGGGTCGAGCCGTCACCGCCGCCGAGCAGGTTGATCGAGGTCCACGAGCGCACCGCGAGCGAGCGCGTGGAGAACATCGGAGCGAGGGCGGACTTCACCAGCGTCTCGCCGGTCTTGCCGTCGCTGCCCGCGAACGGCAGGCCGCACCGGTCCGCCAGCTCGCGCAGCGCGGGGACGTCCATGCCGGGGCTCGGGGTGAAGGAGACGTACGGCGCGCCGGCGAGGAGCGCCGCGCAGGCATAGGCGGAGCTGGGGGACAGCGGTGCGCGTCCGGCCCCCCAGGCGGCCTCGAGGTCGGCCCACGTGGCGGCGTCCGCACCGGCGTCGTGGGGCGGCTCGGTGCTCGACACGTCGATGACCACGACCCGGTCGACGGTGGCGGCGAACTCGCGGATGTCGGCCGCGAGCCGCTCGACGTCGGCGCGCTGGTCGGCGGACTCGCCGAGGCGTACGCCGGCACGCAGGCGCGCCTCCGTGGCCTCGAGGTCGGGGCCGACCTGCTGCACGAGGACGCCGGGCACGACTCCCCCGGCCACGAGCCGCTCGGCCTGCTTGCTGAGCGGGACGGTGCCGACGTCGTGGCCGCCGACGACGATGTCGCCCCAGGCGGCGAGCCCGCGCCCGTCGAGGTCGGGGTGGGCGGTGACGCAGCCGGTCTCGTCGGTCAGGCGGCCCGCGAGCGCCGCCAGGCCGATGGTCGCCGTGGTCGCCAGCGAGCCACGGGCGCCGACGAACCAGATGCCGAGCGAGCCGGCGCCGGCGTCGGAGGGACGGGGGGCCGAGGAGGTGGAGGGGGATGCCACTGGTCGAAGGTAATGCACGTCACAACCACTTTCCAACGGCGGGTCCGGAACTTTTGTCGGCAGACGGTCAAAAGTGGCGGGGGTCCGCCGGGTGGAGGGCGAGCGCCGAGCGAGAACGCACGTGGGCCTCGCAGTGGCGGACCAGCTCGGCGTACCCCTCGGACCCCATCAGCTCGACCAGCTCGGCGTCGTGGGTGAGGTAGACCGGCTCGACCGCGACGTGCGCCTCGGTGTTGCCCGAGCAGTACCAGTCGAGGTCGTGGCCGCCCGGCCCCCACCCCCGACGGTCGTACTCGCCGATGGAGACCTCGGTGTACGACGTGCCGTCCTGCCGCTCGACGCTGCGGAACTGGCGTCGGATCGGCAGCTGCCAGCACACGTCGGGCTTGGTCTCGAGGGGGTTCCTGCCCTGGCGCAGGGCGAGCCCGTGGAGGGCGCACCCGGCGCCGCCCGGCCCGACGGAGGGCCCGAAGTCGGGGCGGTTCTGGAAGACGCACGCCCGCTGGCCGTCGTGCTCGAGGGTGGACGTCTTGCGCTCGCCGTCCTCGTCGACCTCGACCCAGTCGGCCTTCCCCACCGCGCGACGCGGGTGGAACTGCCAGTCGTCGGGCGTGAGCTGGGCGACGAAGCCGGCGACCCGTTCCTCGTCGTCGCTGTCGGCGAAGTGCGCCCCGAGCGTGCAGCACCCGACGTCGGGGGCGTCGGCGTAGATGCCCTGGCAGCCGCGGCCGAAGATGCAGGTGTAGGCGGACGTCAGCCACGTGAGGTCGCAGCGGAAGACCTGGGTCTCGTCGGCGGGATCGACGAACTCGACGAACGCGCGAGGGAAGACCAGGTCGACTTCGGGCACTCGATCACCCTAGTAGCGTGGCGGGCATGCGCCTTGGCGTCCTCGACATCGGCTCCAACACCGGCCACCTGCTGGTGGTGGACGCGCACGGCGGCGCCGCCCCGCTCCCGGCCTCCTCGCACAAGCAGCCGCTCCGCCTGGCCGAGCACCTCGACCGCGACGGCGCGGTCACCGCCAAGGGCGTCGAGGCGCTCACCGACTTCTGCGCCTCGGCGACGGAGATCGCCGAGGACAAGGGCTGTGAGGAGATGCTGGGCTTCGCGACCTCCGCAGTGCGCGACGCGGTCAACTCCGACGAGGTGCTGGCGCACGTCGAGGAGCACAGCGGGGTGCGGCTCGAGGTCCTCTCGGGCGAGGACGAGGCGCGGCTGACCTTCCTCGCCGTACGCCGCTGGTTCGGCTGGTCGGCCGGCCGCCTGGCGGTGTTCGACATCGGCGGCGGGTCGCTGGAGATCGCCGGCGGCACCGACGAGGCCCCCGACGTGGCCTGGTCGCTACCGCTCGGCGCGGCCCGGTTGGCGCGCGCGTGGTTCGACGGCGGCAGGCCGTCGGAGGAGGAGGTCAAGGACCTGCGCAAGCAGATCCGCGCCGAGATCGCCCGCGACGCCGGTCACCTGCTGCGCCCCGGCGTACCCGACCGGGCCGCCGCGACCTCCAAGACGTTCCGCTCGCTCGCCCGCATCTGCGGCGCCGCGCCCAGCGGTGACGGCCCCCTCGTGCCGCGGGTCCTCGAGCACGAGACGCTGTCGGGCTGGATCCCGAAGCTCATGGAGCTGTCCTCCGACGAGCTCGCCGAGCTGCCGGGCGTCTCGCCGAGCCGTACGCACCAGATCGTCCCCGGCGCGCTGGTGGCCGAGGCGTGCATGGACATCTTCGACCTGGGCGAGCTGGAGATCTGCCCGTGGGCGCTGCGCGAGGGCGTCATCCTCGAGCGCCTCGACCGGATCTCCGTCGTGACGAGGCCGCGCTGACGATGGGTGCCACGCCGCTGGTCGGCCTCTCCACCGCCTCGGTCTACCCCGAGTCGACGGCGCACGCCTTCGGGTGGGCGGCGCAGCTCGGCTACGACGCCGTGGAGGTGATGGTCGGCATCGACTCCCTGAGCCAGCAGGTCGAGGCGGTGAGGAGGCTCAGCGAGCACCACGAGGTGCCGGTCTGCGCCGTGCACGCCCCGTGCCTGCTCTTCACGCAGCGGGTCTGGGGCACCGACCCGTGGGTCAAGCTGGAGAAGTCGGCCGAGATGGCCGCGACCGTCGGCGCCGACGTGGTCGTCGTGCACCCGCCGTTCCGGTGGCAGAAGGACTACGCCGCCGGCTTCGTCGAGGGCATCGCCTCGCTGGAGGCGCGCACCGGCATCGCCTTCGCCGTGGAGAACATGTACCCCTGGCGGGCCTCGTCGCGGCGCGGCATGGAGATGTACCTCCCCGGCTGGGACCCGAGCGACGAGGCGTACGCGAACACCACGATCGACCTCTCGCACGCCGCCATCGCACGCAGCGACGTCATCGCGATGGCCGCCCGGATGGGCGACCGCCTGCGCCACGTGCACCTCACGGACGGCAGCGGGTCCGCCAAGGACGAGCACCTCGTGCCGGGCCGCGGCATCATGCGGGCGGCGGAGCTCCTCGAGCACCTCGCCGGCTCGGGCTTCTCCGGCCACGTCGTGCTGGAGATCAACACCCGACGCGCGGCCGACCGGGCCGAGCGCGAGGCCGACCTGGTGGAGTCGCTGGAGTTCGCCCGGTCGCACCTGGGCGTGACCACGCCATGAGCCGCCCGTGAGCCGCCCGTGAGCACGCGCGCGTCGCGCGGACGACGCCCGGGCGCACCCGACACCCGCGCCGAGGTGCTGGCCGCTGCGCGCACGTCGTTCGCCGAGAGGGGCTTCCGCGGCACGACCATCCGCGCCGTCGCGGCCTCCGCCGGCGTCGACCCCGCCCTGGTGCACCACTACTTCGGCACCAAGGACGACCTCTTCGTCGCCGCGCTGGAGATCCCCGTCGACCCGCGCGAGGTCCTGGCGCCCGTCGTGGCCGCCGGACCCGACGGCGCGGGCGAACGGCTGCTGCGCACCTTCCTCGGCGTGTGGGACGACCCGCAGGTCCAGCCCGGGCTGCTCGCCGTGGTCCGCTCGGTCGTCGCCGACGACAGCGGCGGACTGGTCCGCGAAGGGTTCATCCCGGTCGTGGTGGGACCCGTCCTGGCCGGCCTGGTGCCCGACCGGCCCGAGGTGCGGGTGCCGCTCGTGGCCAGCCAGATGGTCGGGCTCATCGTCACCCGCTACGTCCTCGCGCTCCCGCCGATGGCGCAAATGCCGGCCGAGGACGTGGTGGCCCGGGTGGGGCCGGTGCTGCAGCACTACCTCACCGGCGACCTGCCCTGACGCTCATACGACGCCTGTTGCTGGGGCGGTGCCCCCTGCGGGCCGTCGCCGGAGCGGTGCGTGAGACATGTTTAGCGCCGCCCGAACCTGCGCCACGCACCCCTTGGCCTGCAGGCCCGGCCGGGGCGGTGCGTGAGACATGTTTCGGGCCGCCGAAACCTGCGTCACGCACCGCTCGGCTGTCGACGCTTGCTGGAGCGGTGTGTGGAACACGTTTCCAGCCCGCGGAACCTGCATCACGCACCGCTCGCCCTGCAGGCCCAGCTGGAGCGGTGCGTGAGACATGTTTTGCGCCCGCAGAACCTGCGTCACGCACCGCTCGGCTGTCGACGCTCGCTGGGGCGGTGCGTGAGACACGTTCCGAGCCCCCAGAACCTGCGCCACGCACCGCTCGAAGGGTTGACGGCACCCACGCCCCGGCGCACAATTCAACACATGGTGAAAAACGTCGTGCAAGTACGAGACCTCGTGGTCGTGCGGGGCGGGCGCGAGGTGCTGCCGGGCGTCTCGCTCGACGTGCCGGCGGGGGTCACCGGCCTGCTCGGCCCGAGCGGGTGCGGGAAGACCACGCTGATGCGCTGCCTCGTCGGCGCCCAGCGCGTCCGGTCGGGAACGGTCGAGGTGCTCGGTGAGCCGGCCGGCAGCCCGCTGCTGCGGACGCGCGTCGGCTACGTCACCCAGGCCGCGAGCGTCTACGACGACCTGACGGTGGCGGAGAACCTCGCCTTCTTCGCGCGCGTCCTCGGCGTCGGCCGGGACGCGGTGGACGAGGCCGTCGCGGCGGTCGGGCTCGATGATCACCGCCACCAGGTGGTCGGCCGGCTGTCCGGCGGCCAGCGCAGCCGCGCCAGCCTGGCGGTCGCCCTGCTGGGTACGCCGGACCTGCTGGTGCTCGACGAGCCGACGGTCGGCCTCGACCCGGTGCTCCGCCGCGACCTGTGGGCGCTATTCCACCGCATCGCCGACGGCGGAGCGGCCGTCCTGGTCTCCAGCCACGTCATGGACGAGGCGGAGCGCTGCCACCGGCTGCTGCTCATGCGTGGGGGACGGATCATCGCCGACGGCTCACCCGCCGAGATCCGCGACCGCACCGGCGCCGCGGACGTCGAGCAGGCGTTCCTCCGCCTCGTCGAGGGGCGGGAGGAGGCCGCATGAGCCCGCGCGTCACGCTCGCCGTCGCCGGCCGGGTGCTCACCCAGGTCCGCCGCGACCACCGCACGCTCGCGATGCTGATGGTCGTCCCGTGCGCGCTCATCAGCCTGCTGTGGTGGATGTTCGAGGACCTCCCGGGCGACCTCTTCGACCGCTTCGGGCCCGGTCTGCTGGCGATGTTCCCCTTCATCGTGATGTTCCTCGTGACCAGCGTGACCACCCTGCGCGAGCGGTCGTCCGGCACCCTCGAGCGGCTGTTGACGATGCCGCTGGGGCGGCTTGACCTCCTGCTCGGCTACGCCCTCGCCTTCGGCCTGCTCGCCGCCGTGCAGTCGGCGCTGGCCGTGGGGGTCAGCGTCGGGCTGCTCGGCCTCGAGGTCTCGGGGCCGGTCTGGCTGCTCGGCGTCGTGGCCGTCGCCGACGCCGTCCTCGGCACCGCGCTCGGGCTGCTGGTGAGCGCCTTCGCCACCACGGAGTTCCAGGCGGTGCAGTTCATGCCGGCGTTCGTGCTGCCGCAGGTCCTGCTGTGCGGGCTGTTCGTGCCGCGCGACGCCATGCCCGGGGTGCTGGAGGTCGTCAGCGACGCGCTGCCGCTGTCGTACGCCGTCGACGCGATGCAGGAGCTCGTCGGAGCCGCCGACGCGGGCCGGGTGTGGCGCGACGTCCTCGTCGTGGCTTGCTTCGCGCTGGCCGCGCTGGGCCTGGGATCGGCGACGCTCAGGCGCCGGACGCCCTGACCCGGCTGAACAGCCACGCGGCGGCCGCGAAGAGGGCGGCGTACATGACGGTCAGCATCACGACGTCCGCCACCGACGCAGCCACGTCGTCGGTGGCCACCATGCCGATCGCGACGGCGCCGGCGAGCACGGTCGTGACGGCTGCGGCGCCGAGGGCGAGCACCATCCCGCGGGGCCGGAAGCGCGTCGACGCGGCGACGACCAGGGCGACCACGGGCGCTGCGAGGTAGACGGCGTCGCGGTCGCCGTCGCCGACGATGCCGAGGGCGCCGATGCCGAACAGCAGGAACAGGACGGTGGCGAGGGACACGCCCGTCGCGAGGGCGTAGCGGGAGCTCGGGGTCATGCCCCACACGCTAGGAGCGGACCGGGCCGCAGGGGGTGGAGGAGGTGTGAAGGTACGGTCGAGGTTCGGCGTAGCCTTCGGGACATGTCGTTGCTCCGCCAGCCGATCCTCCTCCTCGCGCGCAGCCAGGGGGTCAAGAAGCTCGTCTCGACCATGCCGGTCTCGAGCGGCATCGTCACCAGCTACGTCCCCGGCGAGACCACGGCCGACGCCGTCGAGGCGACGCGCGCGCTGCTGGACGACGGCCTGCGGGTGACCCTGGACTACCTCGGCGAGGACACCACCGACGCCGCGCGCGCCGAGGCCACCGTCGCGGCCTACAAGGAGCTCCTGGCCGACCTGGCGACCCAGGGGCTGTCGGCGCACGCCGAGGTGTCGGTCAAGCTCAGCGCCATCGGCCAGTTCCTCCCCGACAACGGCCACAAGGTCGCGCTGGAGAACGCCCGCGACATCTGCCGCGCCGCCCGCAACGCCGGCACGACGGTGACCCTCGACATGGAGGACCACACCACCACCGACTCCACGCTCGCCATCCTGCGCGAGCTGCGCAAGGACTTCCCCGAGACCGGCGCCGTCCTGCAGGCGATGCTGCACCGCACCGAGGCCGACTGCCGTGCGCTGGCCTACGAGGGCTCGCGCGTGCGGCTGTGCAAGGGCGCCTACATGGAGCCCGAGGAGGTGGCCTTCCAGGACAGGCTCGACATCGACAAGTCCTACGTCCGCTGCCTCAAGGTGCTGCTCGAGGGCCAGGGCTACCCCATGGTCGCCACCCACGACCCGCGGATGGTCCAGATCGCGTCGTCGCTGGCCAGCCGGTTCGGCCGCCGCCCCGGCACCTACGAGTTCCAGATGCTCTACGGCATCCGCCCCGAGGAGCAGAAGCGCCTCGCCGCCGCGGGCGAGACCGTGCGGGTCTACATCCCGTACGGCACCGAGTGGTACGGCTACCTCATGCGGCGCCTGGCCGAGAAGCCCCAGAACCTCGCCTTCTTCGCGCGGTCGCTCGTCTCCAAGAAGTAGGCGACGCCCGCCGGCGCCGACGCAGTAGGTTGGCCCCATGAGTACAGCCATCATCGGCGCCGGGGTGATGGGGGAGACCCTCCTGTCGGGGCTGGTGCGCGCCGGCCGCCGGGTCGACCAGCTCATGGTCGGCGAGAAGCGAGCCGAGCGGGCCCGGGAGCTCGAGGAGCGCTACGGCGTGGCCGTGGTGTCCAACCGCGAGGCCGCCGCCAAGGCCGACACCGTCGCGCTCGTCGTCAAGCCGCAGGACATGGGCGACGTGCTCGACGAGATCGCGTCCGACCTGCGCGCCGGGCAGCTCGTGGTGTCCCTCGCCGCCGGCATCACGACGGCCTTCATCGAGTCACGGGTGCCCGAGGGCGTGGCGGTCGTCCGCGTCATGCCCAACACGCCCGCCCTCGTCGACGAGGGGATGGCGGCGATCTCGCCGGGCTCGCACTGCGACGAGTCGCACCTGGAGGAGGCCGAGTCCCTCATGGCCTCCACCGGCAAGGTGCTGCGCATCCCGGAGAAGCAGATGGACGCCGTCACCGCGATCTCGGGCTCGGGACCGGCCTACATCTTCTTCGTCGTCGAGTCGATGATCGAGGCCGGCGTCCACCTCGGCCTGCCGCGGGCGACCGCCACCGACCTCGTCGTGCAGACCCTCGTCGGATCGGCGGCGATGCTCCGCGAGACCGGCACGCACCCCGTCGTGCTGCGCGAGCAGGTGACCTCGCCCAGCGGTACGACGGCCTCGGCGCTGCGCGAGCTCGAGATCCACCGGGTGCGGGCGGCGTTCCTCGCCGCGATGGAGGCCGCGCGCAACCGCTCGCGCGAGCTGGCCGAGGGGTCCTGAGCGACGCCGGACGACGGCCCGGGCGGTCCGCCCACGCCGTCCGCCTGTCGGACCGCTGCGCGAGCAGGGGTAACGTCCGCCACATGGAGTGCGCCGGGCCCACGTCAGTCGTGTTCGACCCGACGCTGACGGCGTACGACTTCGGCCCCACGCACCCGATGTCGCCGGTGCGCGTGGACCTCACGATGCGGCTGGCCGAGGAGCTCGGCGTCCTCGACGGCATCAAGCGGGTGGACGCGCCGGTCGCCACGGACGCGCAGATCGCCACAGTCCACGAGCAGGGCCTCATCGAGGCGGTGCTGAAGGCGGGCAGCACGCCCGGCTTCGAGGACGCCGCCCGCGGCCTGGGCACCGAGGACGACCCCGTCTTCACCGACATGCACCAGGCGAGCGCGCACGTGGTGGGCGCGAGCCTGGAGGCGGCCCGGCAGGTATGGAGCGGCGAGTCGCTCCACTCCGTGAACATCGCCGGCGGGCTGCACCACGCCATGCCCGAGCGCGCAAGCGGCTTCTGCATCTACAACGACGTCGCCGTGGCCATCACGAAGCTGCTGGCCGACGGCGCCGAGCGGGTGGCCTACGTCGACATCGACGTCCACCACGGCGACGGCGTGGAGCGGGTGTTCTGGGACGACCCGCGGGTTCTCACCGTCTCCCTGCACGAGACCGGGCAGATGCTCTTCCCGGGGACCGGCTTCCCGACCGACACCGGCGGCCCGGGCGCCGAGGGCACCGCCGTCAACGTGGCCCTCCCGCCGGGCACCTCCGACGCGGGCTGGCTGCGCGCCTACCACGCCGTGGTCCCGCCGCTGCTGCGCGAGTTCGGGCCGCAGGTGCTCGTGACCCAGCACGGCTGCGACTCCCACATGAACGACCCGCTGGCGCACATGATGCTCAGCGTGGACGGCCAGCGCGCGGCCTACCTCGCGCTGCACGAGCTCGCCCACGAGGTCGCCGGCGGCCGCTGGGTGGTCACCGGCGGCGGCGGGTACTCGGTGGTCGACGTCGTGCCGCGCGCCTGGTCGCACCTCCTCGCCATCGCCTCCGGCAGGCCGCTCGACCCCGCGACCCCCACGCCCCCAAGGTGGCGGGCGTACGTCGAGGAGGTGCTGGGAGCGACGGCGCCGCACCGGATGACCGACGGTCGCACGCCGGCCTACCGCGACTGGGCGTCGGGCTACGACCCGGAGTCGTGGCTCGACCGGGCGATCAACGCCACGCGGACCGCGGTGTTCCCGCTCCACGGCCTCGACCCCCTGCCCTGAGCGTCGGGCCGGGCGCCTCGAACTGCCGTCCGCCGAGAATCAACCCGACACGCCGCCAGTCACACAAGTTTCTCTGTCATTCCTCTTCCCCACCCGTCACAGGGGCCCTATTGTCACCGGAAGCGGCACGCCTGTGACGCCGGTGGGGAAGCCGGCGCCGTCGCCGTACAGAAGGATCGGTGCACACCATGGCTGAGAACACCCCTGGCGACATGTCCGAGGCGCAGTTCCTGACCATCGCCGAGGTCGCTGCCAGGATGCGCGTCTCGAAGATGACCGTCTACCGGCTCGTCCACGGCGGCGAGCTGCCCGCGGTCCGCGTCGGCCGCTCGTTCCGGGTCACCGAGGACGACGTCAACGAGTACCTGCGCAAGAGCTTCTACAACGCCGGCTGAGCGCCGGGATCCGGGGGTCTGACTCGATTCGGGGCTGCGTACACGGGCCAAGTAGGGTGTGCGGGTCCGACCGACGAGTGTCGGTCGCAACGAAAGGTCTGATCCACGTGGGTTCTGTCATCAAGAAGCGGCGCAAGCGCATGGCCAAGAAGAAGCACCGCAAGCTTCTCAAGAAGACGCGCGTCCAGCGCCGCAAGCTCGGCAAGTAACACTCCCTCGACCATGGGACGGGTCGTGCTGGTCACCGGGATCTCCCGGGACATGGGGCGACGCTTCGCGCGCGCCGCGGCCGGCGACCCGTCCGTCGACCGGGTGATCGGGGTCGACGTCGTCCCACCGCGGGGCGACCTCGGCGACGTCTCCTTCGTGCGTGCGGACATCCGCAACCCGGTCATCGCGAAGGTCCTCGCCAAGGAGGACGTCGACACCGTGGTCCACATGAGCGTCATCGCCACGCCCGGCTCGGCCGGCGGGCGGGGCACGATGAAGGAGCTCAACGTCATCGGCTCCATGCAGCTGCTCGCTGCGTGCCAGAAGTCCGCGACCGTCGAGCGCGTCGTCGTGAAGTCGACGACCACCGTCTACGGCTCGAGCCCGCGCGACCCCGCGATGTTCACCGAGGACATGGGCCCCAAGCGCCTGCCGTCCTCCGGCTACGCCAAGGACGTCTACGAGGTCGAGGGATACGTCCGCGGGTTCGCCCGCCGCCGCCCCGACGTCGCCGTCACCATGCTCCGCGCGGCCAACGTGGTCGGACCCCATGTCTCCAGCCCGCTGACCAACTACTTCCGGCTGCCGGTCGTCCCGCGGGTGCTCGGCTTCGACCCGCGCATGCAGTTCCTCCACGAGGACGACCTGCTCCGCGTCCTGCGGCACGCCGCGACGAGCGGCGTCCCCGGCACCTTCAACGTCGCCGGCGACGGCCTGATGACGCTGAGCCAGGCGGTGCGCCGGCTCGGCAGGCCGTCGGTGGCGATGCCCCGCATGGCCGTCGGCCGCCTCGGCGCCACGATGCGCCAGGCTCGCTTCTCCGACTTCTCGCCCGAGCAGCTGGGGTTCCTCACCTACGGTCGAGGGGTGGACACCACCCGGATGCGCACCGTCCTCGGCTTCGAGCCGGAGTACACCACGGCCGAGGCCTTCGCCGACTTCTGCCGCGCGATGTCGCCCGCCGCCCGGGAAGGAGCCGGTCGTGCCTGAGCCACGCCACAGCGGCGAGGAGGACGCCGTCGTAATCCCGATCGGGACCGGCGGACGCCCGGGCAGGGGGTCGGGCAGTGCCCGTCCCTCCGCAGCCGCTCGCAACCTCGCCCCGACCCCCCGGAAGTCGTCGGCCGGCCGCCAGCCGGGCCCACGCCCCGCGACCACCGACGTCCGACCGAGCGCCTCCGCTCCCGAGGACGCCGGGCGCGCGGAGGCCGCCGACGCGGCACCGACGACCGGCATCCCGGTGGGTGACTGGCTCTCCGCCGCCCAGGAGGCGGCCCACGAGGTGTTCGGCGACGACTGGGAGCGGCGCCTCGCCGAGCTGATGGCGTTCGTGCGGCGCCGGCTCGAGGGCGACTACGAGGTCGACGACTACGGCTTCGACCGCGAGCTCACCGAGCGCTTCTTCATGGCCGCGCTGCGTCCCATCGCCGAGAAGTGGTTCCGGCTGGAGGTGCGCGGGCTGGAGAACATCCCGGCCGAGGGCGGCGCCCTCGTCGTGTCCAACCACTCCGGCACCGTGCCGCTCGACGGCCTGATGACGATGCTCACCGTGCACGACCACGCCCACCGGTTCCTGCGTCCCCTCGGCGCCGACCTGGTCTTCCGGCTGCCGTTCGTGAGCTCGCTGGCGCGCAAGAGCGGCGCCACCCTGGCCTGCGTCGAGGACGCCGAGCGGATGCTCTGCGGCGGCGACCTCGTCGGCGTGTGGCCGGAGGGCTTCAAGGGCATCGGGAAGCCGTTCAGCGAGCGCTACAAGCTCCAGCGCTTCGGGCGCGGCGGGTTCGTGTCCGCGGCGCTGCGCACCGGCGTACCGATCATCCCGCTCTCCGTCGTGGGCGCCGAGGAGATCTACCCGCTCGTGGGCAACGTGCCGTCGCTGGCGCGCCTGCTCGGCGTCCCCTACATCCCGATCACGCCGTTCTTCCCCTGGCTGGGCCCCCTCGGCATGGTGCCGTTGCCGTCGAAGTGGATCATGGAGTTCGGCGAGCCGATCCGCACCGACTCCTACGACCCCGCCGAGGCCGACGACCCGATGCTGGTCTTCAACGTCACCGACCAGGTGCGCGAGACCATCCAGCACACCCTCTTCGACCTGCTGCGCGAGCGCGACGGGGTGTTCAGCTAGCCGCGACCGCCCGGGAGCAGGCCGCCGGTGGCGTTGTTCAGCGCGCCGCCCGTGAGCCCGTCGACCCCGCCGGTCACCTCACCGATCAGTCCGCCCGTGGCGTTGTCGACCCCGGACGTCAGGCCGCCGAGGGCGCCGCCGGTGACGCCGTTGAGCTGGCTGGCGAGGTCGCTGGTGGTGTCGGTGACCGTGCCGGTCACCGAGCCGGTGACGTCCTGGGGCAGGTTCTTGACCGGGGCGGTCGGCTCGGGCTTGACCGGGTCGGTCCGCGTGGGGCTGGGGGGCGGCGCGACCGGCGTGCCGGACGTGGACTGCGTGGGCGGCAGCGTCGTGGTGGACGGCTGCGTCGGCAGGGCCCGTGGCGGCACGAGGAGCTCGGGGACCCGGAGTCCGGACAGGTCCTGACCCGAGAGCGGCGCCGCCTCGAGCGTCTGCTCGTCGGCGTCGAGGCCGGAGAGCAGGTTGCCGGGTGCGCTGCTGAGCAGGAACTCCGGCACCGACGTGATGCCACCCGGGCAGCCCGCGCACTGGTTGCTGACCTCGAGGTCGAGGTCGGTCAACGTCCGCCCGGCCGCCAGCAGCTCGTCGCGCGCGCTCTCGGGCAGCCGGTCGTGCAGCCCGTCGAGACGCTCGATGCTCGCCGTGGTGAACTCGCGCGCGGCGAGGGCGTCGCGGTCGGCCCCGGTGGCCTCGTAGGACGCCAGCAGGTCGCGGACGCCGTCGCTGGACTGGTCGGTGAAGGAGTCGAGCGTGTCGGGGATGAGCTGGTCGCGGCCCTCGTCGCCCGACGCGAGCGCCTCGAGCTCGGAGAGGCGGGTCTCGGCCTGCGCGAGCAGCGCGCGACCGCGTGCGGCGTCGTCGGGCGCGAAGCGCACCTCGGCGGCCTCGATGCCGCGCTTGACGCCGTAGAGCGACTCGCCCGGCAGTGCGTCCTGGGCGGCGACGGCCATCGTGCCGGCGGCGCCGACGAGGGCGGCACCGCCGAGCACCGCGGCGACGCGGCGGTCCCGGGTGCGGGAGCGGGCGGGCATCGCCAGGCGTGACGGAGCGGTCGGCTGCCGGACCAGGACGGTGTCGGCCTCGATCATCAGCCGCTCGCGGAGCGAGGAGACGAACTCCGGGCGCGGGGCGGCCTCCGGAAGGGCCCTCAGGTCGGCGACGACCTCGAGCAGGTCAGCGAAGTGCGCGCTCTCGCGCTCGGTGCGCGCGGCGCCCGGCCCTCGGGCGAGGAGCGCCTCGAACTCGTCGGCACGGCGGCGTGCCGAGAATGGGGGTGTCATCGCGGTCGTCCTGTCTCACTGCTGGTGGCTCCTCCCACACAGGCGAACGAGGCAGGTGAGGCATTCGTTACGGGGTGTGTCACGAGTCTCTCAACCCCTCCGGCATGAGCTTGGCCAAGTTGCGCACGCCGCGCAGCTGGAGCTGCTTGACCGCGCCGTCCGAGCGGCTCAGCGCCAGCGCCGTCTCCGCGATGGACAGGCCCTGGAGGAAACGCATGATGAGGCACTCGCGCTGCTCGACCGGCAGCTGGGTGAGGGCCTTGAGGAGCGCCTCGTTGGTGAGTCCGGCGATGACGGCGCTCTCGGGCCCCTCGGTGGCGTCGTCGTGCGGCGTCATGTCCTCGGTGGTCATCTCCAGGCGGGTGCGGCCCGCCTTGAAGTGGTCCATCGTGAGGTTCCGCGCGATGGTCATCAGCCAGGCACCGAAGTCCTTGCCCTGCCACCGGAAGCTGTTCATGCTGCGCAGCGCCCGGAAGAACGTCTCGGAGGTGAGGTCCTCGGCCAGCGCCTGCGAGCGGGTGCGGTAGTAGAGGAAGCGGTAGACCGACGCCTGGTAGTGGTCGTAGAGGAGGCCGAACGCCTCCTTGTCGCCGGAGCGAGCCAGCTCGACGAGGGCGATCAGCCGTTCCCGCTCGGCGCCGTCCACCTCCGAGGACGTCGCCCGGTCCTCGTCGCCGACCGGGCTGGAGCCCGCCGGGTCGCGAGGCCCGTCCGCGGACAGCGGCACGGGACCGGGGGACGTCTCGGCCAGCAGGAGGTACGACCCCCGCGGGCCGGCGGGGTGCGCCAGCTGCGGGGACAGCTGGGGGGACAGCTGCGAGGACAGGACCGCGAGGACGGCGCGCCGTAGCGCGTCCATGCCTTCTTCGAAGGCATGCTCAACGTCTTCCCTGGACCGCATGCGGTTTTCCCTCCCAATCGCAGCATTGTCCACGATAGGTCGCCGCAAGCACCTTGGGAACCAGAAAGTAACTTCGGTTTACACCCCTAAGAGCGAGGGAACGCCCTGCCGCGGAGGCTGACGCCCGCGGCGATGGCGCCGGTGACGGCGCCCGCGAGCGCCGCGCCCGCCAGCCCGGCGCGCGCCGCCTTGCGGCCGGTGCGGTAGTCGCGGACCCGCCATCCGTTGGCGCGGGCGTGCGCGCGGAGCCGCGCGTCGGGGTTGATGGCGCACGGGTCGCCGACGAGCGAGAGCATCGGCAGGTCGTTGCTGGAGTCGGAGTACGCCGAGCAGCGAGCCAGGTCGAGGCCCTCGCGGGCGGCGAGCGCCTTGACCGCCTCGGCCTTCGCGGGTCCGTGCAGCAGGTCCCCGACGAGCCGGCCGGTGTAGACGCCGTCGACGTGCTCGGCCACGGTCCCCATCGCACCGGTGAGGCCCAGCCTGCGCGCGATGACGCTCGCGATCTCGATCGGGGCGGCGGTGACCAGCCACACGCGCTGCCCCTCGTCGAGGTGCAGCTGGGCGAGGGCCCGGGTGCCGGGCCAGATGCGGTGGGCCATCGCCTCGTCGAAGATCTCCTCGGTCAGCTCCTCGAGCTCGGTGGTCGTGTGCCCGGCGATGAAGGCGAGCGCCGAGTTGCGCGCCTCGGCGACGTGCTCGGGGTCCTCGACGCCGACCACGCGGAAGTACACCTGCTTCCACGCCGCGTCCAGGATCTCGCGCGTGCTGAAGAACTCGCGCCGGTGCAGCCCGCGGGCGAGGTGGAAGATGCTCGCGCCCTGCATGATCGTGTTGTCGACGTCGAAGAACGCGGCGGCCGTGGGGTCGCTGGGGGTGAGCAGCGCGCTCTCGACGTCGGCGGACGCCGCCGCGGCCTCCCCGGCCAGCGCCGAGCGCTGCTGCAGGTCGAGGCGTCGTGGGCGCTCGAACGGGGTCACCCGGGCAGCGTAGCTGTGGAAGGATCGGCGCATGCCGCGCAACGACATCTCCGCGCTGGTCGAGCAGGCCGCTGCGGACGTCCCGGACCGGCAGGCCCTCGTCGAGAGCGGTGGACGGTCACTGACCTGGGCCGGCCTGGAGGACGAGGTCGGCCGGCTCGCGACGGGGCTCGGCGCCCACGGCGTCCGCGCCGGGCAGCGCGTGATGATCGTGGTCGGCAACCGGATCGAGTTCGTCACCACCTACCTCGCCGTGCTGCGCGCCCAGGTCGTGGCCGTGCCGGTCGACCCACGCTCCACCGCTGACGAGGTCGCGCGGATGCTGGCCGACTCCGGGTCCCGCCTCGTGGTGGTCGACGAGACCGCGCTCGACGTCGTCCGCGCCGCCCTCGCCGGGCTGGACGAGGCGGCGCCGTCGCCGGCCGTGGTCGTCACCGGCACCGAGCCGGGGACGGGCGAGCTCGCCCTCGACGCCCTGCGCGCGGACGTCGTACGCCCCGTGCCGCCCCTGCCGGACCCCGAGAAGCTGGCGGCGCTGCTCTACACCAGCGGCACCTCGGACCGCCCGCGCGCCGCGATGCTCACCCACCGCGCGCTGCTCGCGAACATCGAGCAGGTCGCGGCCGTCGAGCCGCCGATGATGCACGGCGACGACGTTGTCCTGGGGGTGCTGCCGCTGCACCACGTCTACGGCCTCAACGCCGTGCTGGGCGGCGTGCTGCGGCACCGGGCCCGCCTCCTGCTCGTGGAGCGCTACGAGCCGCAGGCCGTCCTCGACCTCATCGACGACGAGGCGTGCAGCGTCGTGCCGATCACCCCTCCCGTCCTCACCCACTGGCTGCCCGACGAGCACCTGCGCGAGCGGCTCGGACCGGTGCGGCTGGTGCTGTCGGGCTCGGCGCCGCTGGCCCCGGAGGTCGTCGACCGCTTCACCGGGATCACCGGCATCCCGGTCCACCAGGGATACGGCCTGACCGAGGCCGCGCCCGTCGTGACGAGCACCCTGTGCAGCCAGGACCCGCGGGCCGGGTCGGTCGGTGCGGCCCTGCCCGGCATCGAGCTGCGGCTCGTGGACGAGACCGGAGGACCGGTTGACGGGGAGGACCCCGGGCAGATCCAGGTGCGCGGTGACAACCTCTTCAGCGGCTACTGGCCCGACGCCGCCGACGGCCCCGACGACGAGGGCTGGTTCGGCACCGGCGACGTCGGCTTCCTCGACGCGAGCGGCGACCTGTTCCTCCTCGACCCCGTGCGGGAGCTCGTCGTCGTCAGTGGGTTCAACGTCTACCCGTCCGAGGTCGAGGAGGTGCTCCGCGAGGTCGAGGGCGTCGCGGAGGCCGCCGTCATCGGGGTGCCCGACGAGGAGACCGGCGCGGCCGTGGTGGCGTACGTCGTCGCGGACCGCGGCGCGCGCGACGCCGGGCCGCACCTGGCGGAGGCGGTCCGGTCGCACGCCGAAGACCGGCTGGCGCGCTTCAAGCAGCCGGCGCGCATCGAGGTCGTGGACGAGCTGCCCCTCACCGCGACCGGCAGGGTGCAGAAGGGCAGTCTGCGCCGCATGGAGCGGCGACGCGTCCAGGAGCTGCTCGGATGAGCGCGCGCGTCACCCTCTACTCCCGGCCGGGGTGCCACCTGTGCGACGACGCGAGGGCCGTCGTCGCAGCCGTGTGCGACGACCTCGGCGAGACGTTCGAGGAGGTCGACATCACCACCGACCCCGATCTCGAGGACCGCTTCGGCGAGGAGATCCCGGTGACCTTCGTCGACGGCCGGCAGCACGACTTCTGGCGGGTCGACGAGCGCCGCCTGCGCGCGGCGCTGGGGGCGTGACGACCGCGTCACCCTCCCGGGGATGCCGGGCGTGCCGCCATGCGTTGGGGCAGGCGTGAAGCTCTCCCTCCTCGACCGCTCCCGGACCCGGCGCGGGGCGTCGGACGCCGATGCCCTAGGCGCGACGGTCGACCGGGCCGTGCGGGCCGAGCGGCTCGGCTACGAGCGCTTCTGGGTCGCCGAGCACCACGCCGTGCCGGGGATCGCGTCGGGGTCGCCGGCCGTCCTGCTGGCCGCGATCGGCGCCCGCACCGAGCGGATCCGCATCGGGTCGGGAGGCGTGATGCTCCCGCTCCACCAGCCGCTCGTGGTCGCCGAGCAGTTCCTCCTGCTCGACGCCCTCCACCCCGGGCGGGTCGACCTGGGCCTGGGCCGCTCGCTCGGCTTCACGCCGCCGGTGCGCCGTGCCCTGAGGCGCGACCTCGACGCCGCCGACACCTTCGAGGATGACCTCGTCGAGCTGCGGCGGCACCTCGCCGGAGCCGCCGAGGTGACCGCGCGCCCGGCTACCGGGCGGCCCGTGCCGATGCACCTGCTCGCCACCGGTCGCGGGCTCCGGCTCGCGGCCCGGCTCGGGCTGCCCGTCGTCGTGGGGGGTCCGATCCTGGACTCCGGGGAGCTCCCCGACGCGCTGGCCGGATATCGCCGCTCGTTCGTCCCGCACGACGGGAGCGCCCCGAGGGTGACGGTCGCGCTCGACGTCCTCCTGGCCGACGACGACGCGACCGCTCGCGAGCTCGCCCTGCCCGAGGCGTGGGCCCTGGCCATCTCCCGCCAGACCGGCGAGTTCCCGCCCCTGGAGCCGGTCGCCGCCATCCGCGCCGCCACGTGGACGAGCCAGGTGCGTCGTCGGGTCGAGGGCTCCCTCGACCGGGCGGTCGCCGGGGGCCCGGCGACGGTGCGCCGCCGCATCGAGGACCTCCTCGAGCGCACCGGGCCGACGAGCTGCTGGCGAGCGCCTCGACGCACGACCGCGAGGCGCAGCTCGAGTCGGACCGGATGCTGCGGGAGGTCGTGGGCTGACGGCCGTCCGCGCGCTCGAGGACGGTCCTAGCACCCGGCCGCGCATGGTCCGTTGTCACGTCCCGGAGCCCCTGTCGACCCCCGCCGAGGGTGGGTCTTCTCACATGTGCTAGCCGACGCTCCTGCCGTTTTGTTCTCCCGTTCACAAACTCCTACAGTGGCGGAGTCACGCGAGGTTCGCGGGACTGGAAAGAAGCAGCTGTGACCGCACGGACCCCCGACTCAGCCCGGGACATCCCCGAGGCGACCGTCGCCAGGCTTCCCGTGTACCTGCGTGCCCTGATCGGCCTCGCCGAGGACGGCACCACCACCTGCTCCAGCGAGGAGCTCGCCGCGTCGGCCGGCGTCAACAGCGCGAAACTCCGCAAGGACCTCTCCTACCTCGGCAGCTACGGCACCCGCGGTGTCGGCTACGACGTCGAGTACCTCCGCTACCAGATCGCGCGCGAGATCGGCGTGACGCAGGACCGGCGCGTGGTCATCGTCGGGATCGGCAACCTCGGCCACGCCCTGGCCAACTACTCCGGGTTCCGCAGCCGCGGCTTCCGCGTGGTCGCCCTGCTCGACGCCGACCCCGCCCGGCAGGCCGAGGTGGTGGCCGGCCTCGACGTCCGCTCCTTCGACGACCTCGAGGCGATCGTCGCCGAGCACGACGTGTCGATCGGCGTCATCGCAACCCCCGCGGTGGCCGCGCAGGACGTCGCCGACCGGATGGTGGCGGCCGGCATCACCAGCATCCTCAACTTCGCCCCGACGGTGCTCGCCGTGCCCGACGGGGTCGACGTACGGAAGGTGGACCTCTCCATCGAGCTCCAGATCCTCGCCTACCACGAGCAGCGCAAGTCGGTCGCTCCCGGGACGGAGGTGGTCTCGTGAGCGTCTTGGTCGTCGGGATCTCCCACAGGTCCGCGCCGGTCGAGCTCCTCGAGCGCCTCGCCCTCGACGCCGAGGGCACCGCCAAGCTCGTCGCCGACGTGATGAGCGGTGACCACGTCTCCGAGGCCACCGCGATCGTGACGTGCAACCGGCTCGAGGTCTACGCCGAGGTCGACCGCTTCCACGGCAGCGTCGAGGACCTCTCCGGCCTCCTCGTCGCGCGCGCCGGGCAGCCCACCGAGGCGCTGCTGCCGCACCTCTACGTCCACTACGACGAGGGCGCCGTCTCCCACCTGTTCCAGGTGGCGGCCGGGCTCGACTCGATGGTGGTCGGCGAGGGGCAGATCCTCGGCCAGACCCGCGAGGCGCTGCGGGTCGGCCAGGAGAACGGCACGGTCGGCCCGGCGCTCAACGCGCTCTTCCAGCAGGCGCTGCGCGTCGGCAAGCGAGCGCACGCCGAGACCGACATCGACCGCGCCGCCCCGTCCCTCGTGAGCGCCGCCCTCGAGCGCAGCTCGGTCCCCGTCGCGGGCGCTCGCGCCCTCGTCGTCGGCGCCGGCGCGATGGCGTCCCTCTCCGTGTCCCACCTCGCGCGCAGCGGCGCGGCCGGCATCGCCGTGCTCAACCGCACGGCCGCGCGCGCCGAGCGGCTCGCCGAGGAGTACGGCGCCACGTCGGTGCCGCTGTCCGACCTGCGCGCCGAGCTGGCCACCGCCGACCTCGTCATCTCCTGCACCGGTGCCCGCGAGTCGGTCGTGCGGCTCGCCGACGTGGTCGCCGCGCGGGGCGCGGACGACCGGCCGCTCACCGTCATCGACCTCGCCCTGCCCCACGACGTCGACCCGTCGGTGGGCGAGCTGCCCGGCGTCGAGCTGATCAACCTCGCGGGGCTGGCCGACGAGCTGCGCGGCCTGGAGGCCACGGCCGGGGTCGACGACGTACGCACGATCGTCGGGCAGGAGATCACCGCGTTCCTCGCCGTCCGCCGCCAGGCGAGCGTGACGCCCACCGTCGTGGCGCTGCGGTCGATGGCCACCGCGGTGGTCGACGCCGAGATCGAGCGGCTGGCCTCCCGCGTGCCCGACCTCGACGAGACCACCAGGGCCGAGGTGCTGCACGCCGTCCGCCGGGTCGCCGACAAGCTGCTCCACGAGCCGACCGTCCGCGTCAAGGAGCTCGCCGACGCCGAGCCGGCCGTCTCCTACACCGCCGCGCTCGCCGAGCTGTTCCGGCTCGACCCCGACGCCGTCGACGCGATCTCGCGAGTGGAGGGACAGCAGTGAGCACCTCTCCGTCCGCCCCCCTGCGCCTCGGCACCCGCGCCTCCGCGCTGGCCACGACCCAGTCCGGTCTCGTCGCCGACCTCGTCCGCGACCGGCTCGGTCGCGAGGTCGAGCTGGTCGAGGTGTCGACCGAGGGCGACCGCAGCGCCGCGCCGCTCGCGTCGTTCGGCGGCACCGGCGTGTTCGTCAGCGCGTTGCGCGACGCCCTCCTCGAGGGTCGCGTCGACCTCGCGGTCCACTCCCTGAAGGACCTGCCCACCACGCCCGCCGACGGCATCGCCCTGGCGGCGATCCCCGTGCGCGAGGACCCGCGCGACGTCGTCGTCGCCCGCGACGGCCTCACCCTCGGCGAGCTGCCCGCCGGCAGCCGTGTCGGCACCGGGTCGCCGCGCCGCGTCAGCCAGCTGGCGGCGCTCGGGCTGGGCCTGGACCTGCACGCCATCCGCGGCAACGTCGACACCCGCATCCGCAAGGTCCGCGACCGCGAGGTCGACGCCGTCGTCCTCGCCCGGGCCGGCCTGGCCCGCCTGGGCCGGCTCGACGAGGTCACCGAGGTCCTCGACCCGCTCCAGATGCTGCCGGCCCCCGGCCAGGGCGCCCTCGCGATCGAGTGCCGGTCCGACGACACCGACCTGGTCGCGGCGCTGGCCGCGCTCGACGACCCCGCCACCCGCGCCGCGGTCACCGCGGAGCGCGCGGTCCTGTCGACCCTCGAAGCCGGCTGCTCGGCCCCGCTGGGGGCCCTGGCCGAGGTCGTCGAGGGGGAGGACGGCGAGGAGCTGTGGCTGCGCGCCGTGGCCCTCTCGGAGGACGGCGGGCTGTCGGTGCGGAGAAGCGCCAGCGGCGCGGTCGGCGAGGCCGTACGGCTCGGGACACGCCTGGCGAGCGACATGCTCGCCGAGGGAGCAGCAGACCTGATGGAAGCACCACCAGTGAGGAAGCAGCACGCATGACGCGAGTACAGACCCCGCAGGCCAGCAGCGCTGAGGCCAAGGTGGCGACCCCGGCCCAGGGCTGGGTGTCGTTCGTGGGCAGTGGTCCCGGTGACCCGGGCCTGCTGACCGTGCGCGCCGTGGAGCTCCTCCAGGGCGCGGAGGTCATCGTCACCGAGGCGCCCGAGCACGTCGACCTGGTCCGCTCCGTCCTCGGCCTCGTCGAGGGCCCCGACGGGTCCTGGGACGGCCCCGAGATCGTCGACGGCGGCTTCGGCGAGGACGGCCAGCCGCTCACCCACGCGGCCCGCGCGAAGGTCGTGGTCCGCCACGGCAAGAAGCAGCGCGTCGTGCGTCTCATGACCGGCGACCCGTTCCTCTACGCCTCCGGCCCCGAGGAGGCGCAGGCCTGCGTGAAGGCCGGCGTCGGCTTCGAGGTCGTCCCCGGTGTCTCCTCGGTGAGCGCGGTGCCCGCCTATGCCGGCATCCCGCTGACCACCAAGCGACACCGCGAGATGGCCGTCGTCACCTGCGGCGAGAAGATCGACTGGAGCGCGTACGCCGACGACCGCACGCTCGTCCTGCTCTCCGGCGTCGGCAGCATCGGCGAGACCGCGGCCGCCCTCGTCGAGGCCGGTCGCTCGCCCCAGACGCCCGTCGCGATGACCCGCGTCGGCACCACGACCGAGCAGCAGACGCTGATCTCGACGCTGGCCGACGTCGCCGCCGACGCGCGCGCCGCCCGCATCGCCCCGCCGGCGATCACCGTCATCGGCGAGGTCGTCGACCTGCGCCAGACGCTGTCGTGGTTCGAGACCAAGCCCCTGTTCGGCTGGCGCGCGCTGGTGCCGCGCACCAAGGAGCAGGCCGGCTCGCTGTCGCGCCGGCTGCGGGAGTACGGCGCCGTGCCCGAGGAGGTGCCGACGATCTCCGTCGAGCCGCCGCGCAACCCGCTGCAGATGGACAAGGCCGTCCGCGGCCTCGTCGAGGGCCGCTACGAGTGGATCGCGTTCACGTCGGTCAACGCCGTCAAGGCCGTCCGCGAGAAGTTCGAGGAGTACGGCCTCGACGCGCGTGCGTTCTCCGGCCTGAAGATCGCGGCGGTAGGCGACAAGACCGCCCAGGCGATCGCCGAGTGGGGCCTGCGGGCCGACCTGGTGCCGTCGGGCGAGCAGTCGGCCGCCGGGCTGCTCGACGTCTGGCCTCCCTACGACGAGGTGCTCGACCCGATCAACCGGGTCTTCCTGCCGCGCGCCGACATCGCGACCGAGAACCTCGTCGCCGGCCTCGTCGACCTCGGCTGGGAGTGCGACGACGTCACCGCCTACCGCACCGTGCGGGCCACCCCGCCGCCGGCGCCGGTGCGCGACGCGATCAAGACCGGCAAGTTCGACGCCGTGGTCTTCACCTCGTCCTCGACCGTGCGCAACCTCGTCGGCATCGCCGGCAAGCCGCACCCGTCGACGATCATCGCGGTGATCGGTCCGCAGACGGCGAAGACCGCCGAGGAGCACGGGCTGCGGGTCGACGTGCTCTCGCCCACGCCCGACGTGGAGGTCCTCGTCGACGCGCTGGCCGACTTCGGTGCCGCCCGCCGGCTCGCGATGCTCGAGGCCGGCGAGGTCGTCACCCGGCCGAGCGAGCGCACCGCGTCCGGGCGCCGCAAGGCCCGCGTCAAGTAGCCGCCACCGCCGCTGGGAGAGGATGGAGCCGTGACCGAGGAGAAGCACGTCCAGGGCCCGACCGTCCGACCCCGGCGGCTGCGGCGCACGCCGGCGCTGCGCCGGATGGTCGCCGAGACGCACGTGGTGCCGAGCTCGCTGGTGCTGCCCCTGTTCGTGCGGGAGGGCCTCAGCGAGCCGTCGCCGATCTCGTCGATGCCCGGGGTCGTCCAGCACTCCCGCGACTCGCTGAAGAAGGCCGCCTTCGAGGCCGCGGAGCTCGGGCTGGGCGGGGTGATGCTGTTCGGCATCCCCGGGCGCAAGGACGCGACCGGTTCGGGTGCCATCGACCCCGGCGGCGTGCTCAACCTGGCGATCACCGACGTGGTCGCCGAGGTGGGCGACCAGCTCACCGTGATGTCCGACCTCTGCCTGGACGAGTTCACCGACCACGGCCACTGCGGCCTGCTCACCCCCGACGGTGACGTCGACAACGACCTCACCCTCGCGGCGTACGCCGACATGGCGCTCGCGCAGGCGGCGGCCGGCGTCGACATGGTGGGCCCGAGCGGCATGATGGACGGACAGGTGCGGGTGGTGCGCCAGGCGCTCGACGCCGCCCGCCACACCGACGTGTCGATCATGGCCTACTCGGCGAAGTACGCCTCCGCCTTCTTCGGACCCTTCCGCGAGGCCGTCGACTCCTCGCTCGTCGGCGACCGGCGGACCTACCAGCAGGACCCGGCCAACGCGGTCGAGGGCGTGCGCGAGGTGCTGCTCGACGTGGCCGAGGGTGCCGACATCGTCATGGTGAAGCCCGCGCTGGCCTACCTCGACGTGATCCGCCGCGTCCGCGACGCCGTCGACGTGCCCGTGGCGGCGTACAACGTCTCGGGCGAGTACGCCATGGTCGAGGCCGCGGCGGCGAACGGCTGGATCGACCGCGAAGCGGCCATCCTGGAGACGCTGACCGCGATCAGCCGCGCGGGCTCGGACGTGGTCCTCACGTACTGGGCCGCCGAGGCCGCGGACCTGCTGCGGCGCTGACCGCTGCGCCGCTCGCTGGTCGGCGGGCGGGCCGGCCGGGAGCTGGGCCGAGCGTCATACGAAGCAGCCGCACCTATGGGTGCTGGTCCGTATGATGTAGCGCTGCTGGCCGGCTCAGCGTCATACGAAGCCGCACGTATAGGTGCCAGTTCGTATGACGCAGCGCTGCTGGCGGACTCGACGTCATACGAAGCCGCACCTATGAGTGCTGATTCGTATGACGCACCGGAGCTCGGCGGCCGACGTCATACGGAGCCGCACCTATAGGTGCCGGTTCGTATGACGCAAGCGGCGGCCACGTCGGTCGGCGGCCGCAGCCCGACGGCTACGGGTTCATCAGGTCGGCGATGCAGGCGTTCAGCGCGGGCAGGTCGAGCCCCGAGACGCCGGAGGCCAGGCACTGGGCCTGCGCCTGCGCCCACGTGAGCGTGGCGCCGATCGTCCCGGTGGGGAGCGGCGGCAGCGTCGTGCTGAGCGTCGGCAGGCTCGTCGGCACGGACGGCGTCGGCACCGACGACGTCGGGTTCTTCGTCGGCGACTGGGTCGGCGTCTGCGTGGGGGTCTGCGTCTGCGTGGGGGTCTGCGTCTGCGTCTGCGTCGGCGTGGGGTTCTGGGTGGGCGACGGGTTCCTGGTCGGCGAGGGGTCCCGGTCCTTGTCGCCGTCGCCGCCCTTCCTGCCCTTGTCGCCGTCGTTGCCCCGGCCGGTGGCGGAGGCGGTCGGCTCGGGGACGATCACGCCGGTGGTCAGCGTGGCGGTCGGCACCGCGCTGAAGTCGCCGTCGAGGTAGGCCTGCATGACCTCCAGCACGAGGTCGACGTACTCGTTGGAGTGGTTGTAGCGGTAGACCGACGCGCGCTGGCCCTGCTCCGTGGACAGGTCGTCCTCGCCGGAGCAGAGGTACACCGCGGTGGCGAGCGCGGCGTCGTCGATGTCCTGCGGGTTGCGGGTGCCGTCGTTGTCGCCGTCCACGCCCACGACCGCCCAGGTCGAGGGGATGAACTGCATCGGGCCGACCGCCCGGTCGTGCCGGGTGTCGTTGTCGTACTGGCCGCCGTCGGTGTCGGCGATGTCCTGGGTGTCGTTCCGGCCGTTCAGCGCGATGCCGTAGATGCCGGGGCGCGCGACGCCCTGCGCGTCGAGGGTGTTGCCGCCGAAGCGGCCGTGGTCGGACTCGACGCGCCCGATGGCGGCGATGAGCTCCCACGGCAGCCGGCAGCCCCTGTCGGCCTTGTTGATGACGGCCTCGGCACGCTGGTACGCCGACAGCGCCGCCTGCGGGATGTCGCTCGCCGTGCCGGGCGTCAGGGCGGCGGCGCGGGTCACGGGGTCGCCGACGGTGGCCGGCGCCTCGATCGCGGCCGTCGGCAGGACCGTGCCGTCGGGGAGGGTCTTCGAGCCGTCGGAGTCGGCGCTCGCCGAGCCGACGCCCACGCCGGCGAGGCTCGCCGTCCAGGCGGCCGACAGCACCGCCAGCGGGATGATGGCGGTCGCGCGGTGAAGCCGGCCCGTCGACATGTCGTGCCCTCCCCTTGGTCGTCCTGGTGCCATGATGCCCCCTCCGGGCCCATCGACACCTCGACAACGACAGATTCCGTGACCAAGTTACGCGCCGGTCACCCTGTGGGCCAGTGCACAGCCGCGACGCCCGCGGGCACGCCGACTGGGGATCCTTTGCGTCCCTGCGGGACAATGACCGGGTGACCTCCGCGACCACCCCGACCACGACGACCGCGGTTAGCCAGGCGTGGTTCGAGCGAGCCCGGGCGGTGACGCCGGGAGGCGTGAACTCGCCGGTGCGCGCCTTCACCGCGGTCGGTGGCACGCCCCGCTTCATCACCTCCGCCTCGGGCGCCTGGCTGACCGACGCGGACGGCAACGACTACGTCGACCTGATCTGCTCGTGGGGACCGATGCTGCTCGGCCACGCGCACCCCGACGTGCAGGCGGCCGTCGCGGGCGCCGTCGCGCGCGGCACGTCGTACGGCACCCCCACCGAGCCGGAGGTCGAGCTCGCCGAGGAGATCGTCGCCCGCACGCCGGTCGAGCGGGTGCGCTTCGTCTCCTCCGGCACCGAGGCCACGATGTCGGCGATCCGTCTCGCGCGCGGGGCCACGGGGCGCGACCTGGTCGTGAAGTTCGCCGGCTGCTACCACGGCCACGTCGACCCGCTGCTGGCCGAGGCCGGCTCCGGGGTCGCCACCCTCGCGGTGCCCGGCACGAGCGGGGTGCCCGCCACCGCGGCGGCGGAGACCCTCGTGCTGCCCTACAACGACCGGGAGGCCGTCCGGGCCGCGTTCGCGACCCACGGCCCGCGGATCGCGTGCCTGATCACCGAGGCCTCGCCGGGCAACATGGGTGTGGTTCCGCCGGCGCCGGGGTTCAACGCCTTCCTCGCCGAGACCTGCCGCGCCCACGGCGCCCTCTTCATCAGCGACGAGGTGATGACGGGCTTCCGCGCCACGGCGCAGGGCGGGTGGGGCCTCGACGGCGCCGTCGAGGGCTGGACGCCGGACCTGATGACCTTCGGCAAGGTGATGGGCGGCGGCTTCCCCGCCGCCGCGTTCGGCGGCCGCGCGGACCTGATGGCGCACCTCGCTCCGGAGGGACCGGTCTACCAGGCCGGCACCCTGTCCGGGAACCCGGTCGCCACCACCGCCGGCCTGGCTACCCTCCGGCTCGCGACCGCCGAGGTCTATGCGCACCTCGACGCGACCGCGCACACGATCCGTGCGGCGGTCTCCGAGCACCTGCAGGTCGCCGGCGTGCCGCACGTGGTGCAGGTGGCCGGCACGATGTTCTCGGTGTTCTTCCGAGACGGGGCGGTGCGCGACTTCGCCGAGGCCAGCCGGCAGGACACCGCGGCCTACGCCGCCTTCTTCCACTCGATGCTCGACCAGGGCGTCTACCTGCCCCCGTCCGCGTACGAGGCGTGGTTCGTGTCCGCCGCGCACGACGACCGGGCCGTCCAGACCATCATCGACGCCCTGCCGGCCGCGGCCCTCGCGGCCGCGACGGCTGGAGGTTACTGACCATGGCAGTGCAGACGATCGTCCACCTCCTGCGCCACGGCGAGGTGCACAACCCCGGAGGCGTGCTCTACGGCCGGATGGACGGCTTCCACCTCTCCGACCTCGGCAACCAGATGGCGCGGCGCGTCGCGGAGTCGATCGGCGACCGCGACATCGTCCACCTGCGCACCTCGCCGCTCGAGCGGGCGCGGGAGACGCTGGCGCCGCTGGCCGAGCGCCTCGGCCTCACGCCGGAGGTCGACCGTCGCGTCATCGAGTCGGGCAACAAGTTCCAGGGCGTCAACTTCGGCGCCGGCGCGAGGACGTTCCTCAAGCGGCCCGACCTGCTGCGCCACATGTACAACCCGTTCAAGCCGTCGTGGGGGGAGCCCTACGACGAGATCGCGGGTCGCATGGTCGCCGCGCTGCACGACGCCCGCGACGCCGCCGCCGGCCACGAGGCGGTGATCGTGTCCCACCAGCTCCCGATCTGGACGACGCGGCTCTTCCTGGAGAAGCGCAGCTACCTCCACCACCCCAAGAACCGGCAGTGCACGCTGTGCTCCCTCACCAGCGTGGTCTTCGACGACGACCGCGTGGTGCAGGTACGCTACTCCGAGCCGGCCGGCGACCTGATCCCGGTGGGCGACCGGTCCGCCCCGTTCTCAGCCGGGGGCGCCCCGCGGGAGGACCGGCCCTGAAGCTCGTCCGTACGCTCCTCGCCCCGCTCGGGGCGCCCCTGCTGGGGCTCGCCTGCCTGCTCGCGCTCGCCGGCTGCTCGAGCCTGTCCGGGACCGGTGACAAGGGCTACATCACCGGCACGGGCGTCCCCACCGAGGTGAAGGCGGTCGACCGCGGCGCGCCCGTGGAGCTGACCGGCACCGACCTCGACGGCGAGGAGGTCGACCTCGCCGAGCTGCGTGGGCGGCCCGTCGTCGTCAACGTCTGGGCGTCGTGGTGCCCCCCGTGCATCGTCGAGCAGCCCGACCTCAACGCGGCGGCCGCCGAGCTCGGCGACGAGGTGGCCTTCGTCGGCCTCAACATCCGCGACGCGTCCACCGACGACGCCAAGGCCTACGTCCGCGACCTCGACGTGCCCTACGCCTCGATCTACTCCGCCGACGGCGCGGCGCTGCTGCCGTTCGCGGGCACGCTGACGCCCCGCTCGATCCCCAGCACCGTCGTCCTCGACGGGGAGGGCCGCATCGCCGCCTCCGTCAACGGGCGCATCCCCACGACGCAGACCCTGGTCTCGCTGGTGGAGGCGGTCCTCGATGAGTGACTGGTTCCAGGAGACGGCTCTCTCCGGCTCGATGGTGCTGGCGCTTCCGGTGGCCCTCGCCGCCGGGCTCATCTCGTTCTTCAGCCCCTGCGTGATCCCGCTGCTGCCCGGCTACCTGTCCTACGCCACCGGGATCTCCGGCGGCGACCTCGACCAGGCCCGCCGCAGCCGACTGGTGCTGGGCGCCACCCTCTTCGTCCTCGGCTTCTCCCTCGTCTTCGTGCTGCTCGGCAGCCTCACCGGCGCCGCCGGCGCGTGGCTGTTCACCCACACCCGCCAGCTCAACCTCGTCCTGGGCGTCATCACGATCCTGCTCGGCGTGGCGTTCCTCGGTGCCTTCGGCTTCCTGCAGCGCGACTGGCGCATCCACCGTGTGCCGGCCGTCGGGCTCGCCGCCGCACCGCTGCTCGGCTTCCTCTTCGGGGTCGGGTGGACGCCGTGCGTGGGCCCGACCCTGGCGGCCATCAACGTCCTGTCGGTCAACGAGGCGACGGCCGGGCGGGGCGCGCTGCTCTCGGCCGTGTTCGCCCTCGGTCTCGGCCTGCCCTTCATCGCCGCGGCGCTCGCCTACCGCCGCATGCTCGGCGCGTTCGCGGTCGTCCGGCGCCACCAGCTGCTCGTCGTCCGCCTCGGCGGCGCGATGATGATCGTCGTCGGCCTGCTGCTCGTCAGCGGCTGGTGGGACCGGATCGTGCAGTGGCTGCAGCTGCAGGTCGTCCAGGGATTCACGGTGCCGGTGTGACCGACCTCCAGCAGCGGCCGTCCGACGACCGCCAGGCCACCGCACTGCCCCCCGACCTCACCGTCCGCGAGCTCGGGCGCTGGACGTGGCGCCAGCTCACCTCGATGCGGACGGCCCTCGTGCTGCTCCTGCTCCTGGCCCTCGCCGCGATCCCGGGCTCGGTGATCCCGCAGGAGGACATCGACTCCCTCGCGGTGTCCCAGTGGCGCGACGACCACCCCCGCCTGGCCCCGATCTGGGACCGGCTCGACCTGTTCTCCGTCTACGGCTCGGTGTGGTTCTCCGCCATCTACCTGCTGCTCATGGTGTCGCTGGTCGGGTGCATCATCCCGCGGCTCCTCGTGTACGCCCGCGCGCTGCGCGCCCGGCCGCCGAGGGCCCCCCGCCACCTGTCCCGCCTGCCCGAGAGCGCGTCGTACACCACCGGCGACGCCCCCGAGGCCGTGCTCGGCCGTGCCGCGGACGTGCTGCGGGGCCGACGGTTCCGCGTGGAGCCGGACGACGGTGCCGTCGCAGCGGAGCGCGGCTACCTGCGCGAGGCCGGCAACCTGGTCTTCCACCTCGCCGTCATCGTCGTGCTGGTGGGCGTCGCCGCGGGCAGCCTGTTCGGCTACAAGGGCGGCGTCATCATGCTCAACGGCGAGGACTACGGCTTCTCCAACAACCTCACCCAGTACGACGACTTCGCCCCCGGTGCGCTCTTCGACCCCGACGTGATGGAGCCGTTCTCGTTCAGCATCACCGACTTCCAGGTCGACTGGCTGACCGAGGGCCAGCGCGCCGGCATGGCGCGCGAGTTCGTCGCCGAGCTCGCCTACGAGACCGAGCCGGGCGGCGGGACGAAGTCGTACGACCTCAAGGTCAACCACCCGCTGACGATCGGCGGCACCGACGTCTTCCTCATCGGGCACGGCTACGCCCCGGTGATCACCGTCCGCGACGGGGAGGGCGAGGTCACCAAGAGCGGCCCGGTCGTCTTCCTGCCCACCAACGCCCAGACCTTCGAGTCCTTCGGCGTGGTCAAGGCGCCGTTCGCGCGGCCGGAGCAGATCGGCCTCGAGGGCACCTTCTACCCGACGTTCGCGATGGGGGAGGACGCCGAGGGCAACCTCAGCATGCCCGGCTCGATCTGGGGCGACGCCCTCGACCCGCTGATCTCGATGAGCGTGTGGACCGGGGACCTGGGCGTCGACGACGGCAGCGCCTCGTCGGTCTACGTCCTCGACAAGGCCGGCGCGACCCAGGTGACGGAGGCCGACGGCCGGCCGTTCCGCCTGGACCTGCGCCCCGGCGAGACCGCGAAGCTCCCCGACGGTCTGGGGACCGTCACCTTCGACGGGCTCGAGCGGTGGAACAAGATCCAGATCAGCCGCAGCCCCGGCAAGCTGGTGGCGCTCGCGGGCGTGGTGCTCGCGCTGCTCGGCCTGCTGGGCTCGCTGTTCGTGCGCCCGCGCCGGATGTGGGTGCGCGCGCGGCGCCAGGACGACGGCACCACGCTCGTCGAGGTGGCCCGGCTCGACCGGTCGTCGGGAGGCGACCCCGAGGACGGCGCTGCCGAGCTCGCCGCGGTCGTGGCCGCGCTGCAGGGCGCGGACGACGACACGACCACCAGCAACGAGAAGGAGCAGCCATGACCGACGAGTGGTGGGAGACGTTCAGCTACCAGGGCGTCATCGCGGCCGCAGTGCTGTACTTCCTCGCGATGCTCGCCTACTTCTTGGAGCTGGCCGGGCTGCGGTCGGTGTCGAAGGACGAGGAGCTCGACAGCCGTCGTACGGCGGTGGCCGGCCGCCTCGGCCTCGTGCTGGCGGGTTTCGCCGTGGTCGTCCACCTCGTCGCGCTCGTCGCGCGGGGCCTCGCCGCCGACCCGAACCGGGTGCCGTGGGGCAACATGTACGAGTTCACGATCTCGGGCACCTTCGTGGTCGGGCTGATCTTCGTGGTCGCCGCGCTCCGCACCGACGTCGAGTGGCTCGGACCGCTCGTCACGACCTTCGTGGTGGCCGCGCTGATGGCGGCGTTCCTCGGCCTCGACGACGCCGTGCTGCCGCTGCCGGACGCCCTCAACTCGCCGTGGCTGGTGATCCACGTGGTCTCCGCAGTGATTTCCACCGGCGCGTTCACGATCGGGGCGCTGCTCTCCGGGCTCTACCTGGTCAAGGCCCGCTCGACCGCGACCACGGGCTACCTGGCGCGCGTCCCCGACCCCAAGGTCCTCGACCGGCTCTCCTACCGGATGCACGCCTTCGGCTTCCCGGTGTGGACCTTCGCCGTCCTTATCACCGGGCCGATCTGGGCCCACCAGGCGTGGGGCGCCTACTGGAACTGGGACCCCAAGGAGGTGTGGGCCTTCATCACCTGGGTCGTCTACGCCGCCTACCTGCACGCCCGCGCGACGGCGGGCTGGCGCGGGCGCAACGCCGCGGTGCTGGCGCTGGTCGGTGCCGCGACGCTGTGGTTCAACTTCATCGGCATCAACTTCTTCAGCTCGTCCAGCCAGCACTCCTACGCCGAGGGCGCCCGGCAGGAGCGGTCAGTCGTCCTCCGGGTCGCGGGGCCGGTCGAGACCGCGCAGGAAGTCGGGGTCGTCGTCGGGGCCGATCACGCGCGGGCGTGACGTCGTCCCCCCGTCCAGGCGCCGCAGCGTCAGCTTGACCAGGAACCACACGACGACCGCTATCAAGGCGACGACGAGCAGGACCTTCAGCATTCCTCCAATGTAGTAGGGGGCCCCTAGGCTGGAGGCGTGAAGGAGTTCGTGGTCTACACGCTCATGCGGGTCGTGCTGTTCGTGGCGGCGTTCGCCGTCGTCGTCGGAATCATGGCGTTGCTCCTCGACGGCCGCTACAACCTGTTCTGGTCGGTCATCCTCGCCTTCCTCATCTCCGGCGTCGCGTCGTACTTCCTCCTCGACCGCCAGCGCGAGGCGTTCGCCCGGCGCGTGGAGGCGCGCGCGGCGCGGGCGTCCGCGGCGTTCGAGGAGCGCAAGGCGCGCGAGGACTCGGACTGACGCGAGGCGGCTCCGGCGGCATGTCGACGCTGCGGGTGACCCGGCGCCAGGCGCTGGCCTGGCGGATGCGGCGACAGCACCTGTCGGTGCCCGGCGCCTCGGGCGCGGCGGGCGCGGGCGACGCGGGCGAGGTCGTCCGCACCCTGGCAGCGCTGTCGGTCTTCGGGTCCGACCCCGACCTCGCCGTGCGCCGCCGGCTCGCCGAGCCGCGACAGCCGGGTGAGGTGCAGCGCGCCCTGCGCGACGGCCGGCTGCTGCGCACCTTCTCCTTCCGCGGCTCCGTGCAGGTCATGGCGCCCGAGACCGCGGGGTCCTACCTCGCGCTGCGCGCGGCCGGGAGGCAGTGGGAGCTGGCCAGCTGGGTGGAGCACTACCGGCTGCGGGCCGAGGACTGGCCCGACCTGAGGGCGGCCGTCCGCGAGGTCGTCGCCGGCGGACCGGTGCCGCCGCAGGCGGTGGCCGACGCGCTCGCGGGCAGCGCCCGCTTCGGGCACCTCGCCCGCGAGTTCGCCGAGCCCAACCACACCTTCCTCAAGCCCTTCGCCTGGCAGGGCGACATCGCCCTGGGACCCGAGCTCGACGGCCCGCTGGCCCTGCAGAGCCCGACGGCCGCACCCGGCTGGGCAGGCGTCCCCCCTCTCGACGAGGCGGGGCGCCGGGCGGTGCGGGAGTACGTCGGCGCCTACGGGCCGGCCGCTCCCGAGCACCTGCACTACTGGCTCGGCGAGGGTCTCAGCGCGGGCCGCAGGCGCATCGACCGTTGGTGGGACGAGCTGCACGGCGACCTGGCCGAGGTCGACGTCGAGGGCGAGCCGCGCTGGGTCCTCGCCGACCACGCCGACGAGCTCGCCGCCGTGCCTCCCGAGCCGACGGTGCTGCTCCTGCCCGCCAAGGACGCCTGGGTGATGGGCCCGGGCACCAAGGACACCTGGGTGGTGCCCCCGGAGCACCGGGCGGCGATGACGCGCGTCGCCAACCCGGTCGTCGTCGACGGCGTCGTGCGCGGGACCTGGCGCACCGACGGCGACGTGCTGGAGGTCGCGGCACCGCCGTCCGCGGGCCTGACGGCCGAGGCGGACCGGCTGGGTGCGCTGCTCGGGGTCGGGCTGCGGCTCAGAACCCCGTGAGGCTGTAGGGCGGCTCGGCCAGGTCGGCCATCGCAGCGAACCGGCGTACGGCGGCGTCCTGACCCCTGACCCGGCCGGCGCGGTGCAGCAGGAGCACCGGCACGGCGCTCAGGTAGAGCGATCCGAGCGTCTCGGCGGTGAGGCCGACGTCGGGCGCGCGGTCGGTGGGGGACACCGTCGCCACCCTGTCCGACGTCGCCAGCTCGAAGCCGCCCGCCGCGTGGCCCTGCGGGTCGTCCACCTCCACGACGACCGTCCCGTCCGCCGCCCACGGGCGGGCGGCGAGAGCGCGCGGCACGTCGAGGACGCGGAGCCAGAGGAACTCCGGCACCTCGGTCGTGCTCACGCGGTTGAGGTCGGTGAGCGCCCATGCGAGCGGGTCGTCGGGGTGGAAGAGGTTGAAGCCCACCTTCGTGACACGGTCCATCCCTGCGAGGAACGACCACAGTCCCAGCTGCGCCTCGGGACCGAGCGCGATCATCTCCTCGACCCGCACCGAGTCCTTCTCGCCGTGCTTGAAGACGACGAAGCCGTCGACGGTGCCGGTGGCGTCGAGGTGCACGGCCACCCGGATCTTGCGGTTGGGGCCGCCGGCGGTGAAGTCGTACGCGCCGGTGTGGATGTCCTCGTACTGCGCGGGCCACTCGACCGAGCCGCGCTGCCGTGCGTGGAACGCGTCGAACACCGCCTTCAGGTGCCGCCAGGCGGTCCCGGGCTCGACGAGCTCGACACGGCCGGGGTCGACGAACGAGCGCATCGCGAAGCCGGTCGTCGTGTCGACGTCGACGCCCTGCCGGAAGGTGGCCGGCCCGAACCCCCACCGACCGTAGATCGTGGCCTCCGACGCGGTGAGCGCCGCCATCGGCACGCCCTGTGCCACGGCGTCGGCCAGGTCGTCCTCGACGAGCCGGCGGAGCAGCCCGCGGCGGCGGTGGGCCGGGCTGGTGGTGACGTCGGTGATCATCCGCAGGGGGAGGAGCTCCCGGCCGGCGTTGAGGGTCTTGTCGAAGCTGGCGTACGTGGCGACCGGCATCGGACCGGCGCCGAACTCGCCCTCGGGCAGCCAGGCGCCGCGGACGATCACGCGGTCGGTGCGGTAGTGCGCGACCCAGCGCTCGACCATCTCGTCCTCGGGCCGGTCGTCGCGGAAGCCGCGCATGACCGCCTCGATCCAGCCGCGGCGTCGGGCGGCGGCCTCGGTGCCGTCGTCGGAGAAGTCGAGGATCGCGAAGTCGTAGTCCACGCGGTCACGCTAGTGAGGGCGGGACCGCGCCGGCCACGGGTTATCCGGCCGCGGCCGGGTCAGCCCGCGACGACGAGCGGCACGGCGACCAGCACCGACCACAGCAGCTCGGACGCCCCCGTGGCGGCGAGGACCGGCACGAGGGCGGGCCCGGCGGCACCCGCCAGCACCGCACGGGCGGGGGCGGCCGCGCGGACCAGGAAGCCGAGCCCGGCCAGCGCCCACCACGTGGTGGCGGCACCGACCGCCACCACCGCAGCCGCGGCGACCAGCACGAGGAAGGCGTAGAGGTGGCGGGTGCGCTCGTCGCCGAGGCGCACGGCCAGGGTGCGCTTGCCGGCCACCGTGTCGGTGGGGATGTCGCGGAGGTTGTTGGCGACGAGGATCGCGCAGGCCAGCGCACCGATGCCGACGCCGGCGTAGAGGGCGGGCCACTCCCACGTCCGCGTCTGGACGTACGTCGTCCCGACGACCGCGACGAGGCCGAAGAACACGAAGACCATGACCTCGCCGAGGCCGAGGTAGCCGTAGGGCTTGTCCCCGCCGGTGTAGTACCAGGCGGCCACCACGCACACCAGCCCGACCGCGACCAGCCACCACGCGGTGGTCGCGGCGAGGACCAGGCCGGCTGCGGCGGCCACCCCGAAGGCGGCGAAGGCAGCCGCCTTCACCGCGCGGGGGCTCGCTGCCCCCGAGCCGACGAGGCGCATCGGTCCCACCCGGTCGGCGTCGGTGCCGCGGATGCCGTCGGAGTAGTCGTTGGCGTAGTTGACCCCGACCTGGAGCGCGAGGCTGACCACGAGGGCCAGCAGCGCCTTCCACCAGACGGCCTCCTCGACGTACGCCGCCACGCCGGTGCCGGCGAGCACGGGCGCGACCGCGGCGGGGAGGGTGCGCGGCCGGGCGCCGGCGATCCAGTCAGCGGTGGAGGTCACCGGTGGATTCTGGCAGTGGCGCCTCGGGCTCGACGATCGAGGGCGGGCCGGCGGTCGCGACCTCCTCGGTGTGGGGGCCGCCGACCCGCGCGTCGGCGAGCACGTCGGCGGGGACGTTCCTCTCGAGGAAGCGTCGTCCGGAGTGCGCGGCGGAGTGCAGGCCGACAGCGGCCACGGTGACGATCGCGGCGATCGTCAGCCAGCCGAAGGCACCCCAGTGCATCGCGAGGAGGCCGTAGACGGCGGGCGCCCAGAACCGGCCGAGCGTGTTGCCGAGCTCCGAGACGCCCTGGTAGTCGCCGCGCCGGCGCGGGTCCATCAGCTCGGCCTCGAAGGTCCAGCCGGAGGCGGAGAGGAAGAGCTCCGCCACCGTCAGGACGACGTGCCCGAGGAAGAACATCGCGATGGTCACCCAGCCCACCGTCTCGTGCGTCGCGAGGGTGATCAGGCAGGTGAGGACGAAGAAGCAGGTCGAGATCCGGACCGCCCGCAGGGCCGTGTCGACGTCGTGGATGCCGCGCGAGGTGAGGCGGGGCAGCACGATGCACATCACCGTGTTCGTGGCGAACAGCACCGCCACGAGGACGCGCGGTGCGTCGGTCTCCGCCACCAACCAGAGCGGGATCACGGTGTGGAGCAGCACCTGGTTGGTCCAGAGGACCCCGGTGAAGAAGGTCACCGCGATCCAGCTGCGGTTGCGGATCGCCGGGATGCCCTCCGGCTTCGCCCTCGGCTCGGGGCCCCGGACGTCGTGCGTCGCGTCGGGCAGCCGCAGGATGGCGGCGGCGTTGACGACGAAGAGGACGGCGGTCAGGACCGGCGACCAGCGGAGCACGTCGGTGCCGAACGCGATCGCGCCACCACTGAGGAACGCACCGAGGCTGAAGCCGACGTTGAGCGCCGAGTACATGTACGCCCGGGACTCCACGCGCTCCGCAGGCGGCAGCACGTCGATGACGTAGGCGCCGTGGGCGGTGCCGCCGAGGGTGCCGGCGACCTCCATCGCCACTGCGAGGGCGACGTACTCCGGGAAGCTGTCGACGAACGGCCACGCGAGGAACAGGGCGCTCTGCACGGTCGCGCTCAGCGACCACATCCGCTTCGGCCCGAAGCGGTCGACCAGCTTGCCCATCGGCACCGCGACGCAGAAGCTCGCGACCGCGGCGATCGTGAGGCCGAGCCCGACCTCGGCCAGCGTCAGCCCGACGACGAACTTGAAGAAGACGGCCGAACCGGCGAGGAAGGCCCCCTCGCCTGCGGCGAAGAGCAGCGATTGGACGGAGAGCCGCCCAGCGAGGCTGGAGGGCGGGGTGGCGTAGCGGACCAGTGCGGCGATCATCGCCGACATTCTCTCCCGGGGCACCGACGGTCGTCCTCCCAATTCCCTCGACCGTCGTAGGGCTCGGTCGTCGCGCAGTCCGATCGTCGGCGGGAAGCGGCTCGTCGCCGTGCCAGTGGGTCGCGATCCGCGCACCGCGAACACGTTCGAAAACAGTTCTCCACAGATGTCTTCGGGCAGGTCAGGATGTCGGTGAGGTCTGGGAGACTGGACGCATGTCCACCACCACCCCGGCTGCTGTTGATCGGCCCTCGAGCCGTGCGGTGCTGGATCGTGCGGTGGCGGCGGTGGAGTTGCGGCGGCGGGCCGAGGTGGAGGTGGTGGAGGCGGCGTTGGCGTGGGCGCACGCCCACGTGCTGGCCGCGGACGCCGATGACGACCTGGTCGCGGGGTGGCGCTCGGACACCGTCGCGGCGGTGGGGAGCGCTGCGGGGTTGTTCGGGGAGCGGGCGCTGCCGGTCGCAGGGGCGGGCGCGCCGCGGGTCGCGGAGTTCGCCGTGATCGAGCTGGCGGCGGCGTTGGACCTGTCGCACGAGGCGGCGTTGGCGCTGGTGGGTGACGTGCTCGACCTGGCCCACCGGCTGCCGCGGCTGTGGGCGCTGACCCGTGGGCTGCGGGTGCCGGTGCGGCTGGCGCGGGAGGCGGCGCGGGTCTCGCGCGACCTGGACGTGGTGGCGGCGGGGCATGCGGACCGGCTGCTGGTGTGGCAGCCGCGGCGGTTGAACCCGCACCGCATCGCGGTGCTGGTCCACGAGGCGCGGTTGTACGCCGACCCGGACCGGGCGGTCGCCGACCACGACCACGCGTTGGCGGCACGGCGCGTCGAGGTGCACCACGACGAGGGCGCCCCGGGCACGTCGGCGGTGTTCATGACGCTCGACACCGCCGACGCGGTCGCGTTCGACCACACCGTGACCACGATGGCCGCCACGATGCGCTCCCTGGGCCACCCCGGCCAGCTCGGGGTGCGCCGCGCACACGCGGTCGGGGTCCTCGCCGACCCCCAGAAAGCACTCGACCTCCTGACCGTGGCCGCGGTCGCGGCACGCGACAGCGGGCCGGCGACCGGGGCCGCGGAGACAGGTGCCCCGGTCTCGCAGACAGATGGTCCGCCGCTCCCGATGGACGATCCCAGGGTCTGCGTCGCCGAGGACGCCGCCTACGAACCCGCCACCCCGTTCCGACGCCCCACCACCAGCGGCGGCAGCGGCGGCGGAGACAGTCAGGGCAACGAGGGTGGCGAGGTGCGGCTGGTCGTGCACGTCACCGACCGCGACCTCCTCGACACCCACTCCGGTGCCGCCGCGTCTGTCGCCAGCCGTGGTGTGGCGAGGTGTGACCGGCTCGGCCCGATGCTCCTGGGCCGGCTGCGGTCGTGGCTGCTCACCGCCGGACAGGTCACCGTCACCCCGGTGCTGGACCTCGACCCGCACACCACCGCCATTCCCGCGGTGGACCGCCACGACCCACCCGCGCGCATGGCCGAAGCGGTCCGACTGCGCGACGACACCTGCGTCTACCCCCACTGCGGCCGCCCGTCGCAGCGCTGCGACCTCGACCACATCACCGCCTACGTCCCCCTCCACGACGGCGGACCACCGGGCCAGACCCGCCCCGACAACCTGGCACCGCTGTGCCGGCGCCACCACCGCGCCAAGACCTTCGCCGACTTCACCTACCACCGCCGACCCGACGGCTCCTACCACTGGACCCTGCCGTCCGGACGCACCGTCACCACCGACCCACCCCACCGACGACCCCAACCGCCCCGCTGAGCCCGACACCCACCCGGTGATCGGGCCACCGGCACGCCCGGACCTGCCGACGAGCGACGGGCCGAGCCGATGTTGCCGGGTGTGGTCCCGGGTTCTGCGTCAATCCGTGCCGGGCGCGTCGCCGAAGCACCGTGGTGACGACGAGATCCGCGGATGGGACGGTCCGCAGCAGACGGTTGACGCGCGCGCAGATCGAGCAGGTGGCACGGCGGATGAATGCCCCGGAAGGACAGCTCGTCGTCTTCTCCCGCGACGGCGTCGTCCTGCACACCGACGCCGAACGACGCGGAACGCTGGCACTGCACGACGAGATCTACGCGGCCCGCCGGATCGGCAGCGAGATCGAGATCCAGCGGATCCCGAACCTGGATCAGTGATCCCCGTGCTGGTGCAGCTCGGGGCGGAAACACGTATCCGCCCGGCTCCACGGGGGCGGAGTCGGGCGGATACGGGCGTCGACTGCTACGTCCTGGCTCGTGCCGGCAGTAGCCGCACTGCGCCGTGGGCTGCAGCGGCGCTCAACATGCCGAGCACCTGGCCCAGCGAGCGTAGGTGTAGTGGGGTCACCGGTTGGCGCCGGCGCGGTCCGCGGCGTCGTCGTCGTAGAAGTCGCGGCTGCCGGACTTGGCGAGGCCGCGGCTGATCATGTAGCCGATGGTGAGGAGGGTGACGTAGAACCACGCCTCCTGGGTGCCGAAGTCGCTGTTGTCGGTCACGGCGGCCGCGACGAGGACGGCGACGGCGATGACGACGTACGCGATGAGCTCAGTGGTCTTGTACGACGACTTGGTCTCGGTGCTGACGCGGCGGGTGGTGGTGGGGCGGGTGTCGGCGTTGGTGGTCGACATTGGTGTCTCCTGTGTGACTCGCGAAGATGGCGTGCCCATGGTCTTGAGCCCGTGCGCCGATGGGCGCAGGGCCGCTCCGTACCCGTCGCCAGTGCGCTCATGCCCTGTCCCGTTGTGGGCTGCATCTCAAGCGGCGCGCTGCGCATCGGATCGACGACGAGGGGAACCGCCCCGGCAGGCTGCTCGGGCACCCCGGGAAGACCTGGGCGGCTCAGGCCCGGGCGCTCCAAGAAGCGGGGCGCCCGGGCTGCATTCCCGGGCTGCCCCCCGGGCGGTTGACCCCGTCCGCTACCGCGTTGCGCCACAATGTCCCCATGGCTGACCGCAACAGCGCGCACCTCCAGCAGCAGATCGACGAGCTCGTCGGCAAAGTGGCGACGAACACGGACCACATCGCCACCCTCACCGGTCGGGCCGATGCCTCGCATGCCCGCGCCGACGCCACCGAGCGACGGGTCGACGACATCGAGGCACGTGCGGCGGTGGACCGGGAAATCATCGCGGAGCTGCAGGCGGACGGCGTGCTCTCCCGCGAGCACGTCTCCCAGCTCGAGGCCGCGCTGGTGTCGTCCCGCGTGATCGGCACCGCCGTCGGATTCCTCATGTCCACCCGCGGCATCGGCCAGGACGAGGCCCTGGCCGTGCTCAAGCAGACCAGCCAGCGCACGAACAAGAGGATGCGGGACCTCGCGGAGACAGTGATCGCCGAAGCTGCCGCACCCCGGTAGACCCAGCACGTCCCGTCCGAAGGCCTTCGCTCGTGACAGGGCGGCGGCGCCCTCTCGCCTGCAGGTCGCGCCGCCGCCCTGCGAGCCGCACGGCTCGGGGGGCCCTGCTTTCCGGCGGGAGGTCGGCGCAGGGAGTCGAGCAGCCACCATGACAGCGCTCCGGCGCGCTGAAGTGTTACGGCCCCGGGCCAGCAAGTCGTGGTCCGCCGCCGAGAGCACCGCGACAGCGCTGCGCCGGCACCCGACTACCCAGCCGGGTAGGCGTAGACCACGCCGCGGATGCCCGTCGCCTCCTGGCAGCGCTCGATGCGGTCGGCGAACGTCTCTCCGCGCCACGACCTGAGGTCCGCGACCGGCGGGTACCAGCCACCACCGCCGTCGAACACGGCACCCACCTGCGCTGCGGGAGCGTCCTCGAGCTGCGGCGCGTCGTCGAACACCACCGTCCTGTTGTCGGCGTCCCATGTCGCTCCGTGCGGCCAGAACACGATGGCGCTGCCCAGGACCAGGCACCCCTTCCGGAGGTGGAGCAGCCCCGACACCTCCGCCGTCGGGTAGCTCTCCGCCTCCTCGGGCGCTGCTATCACCGGCGTCTCGGTGCCGGCGCCGTCGCCCGGCGCTCCGCCGGTGGCGCTTCCGCACGCGCTGAGCGCCAGCACCAGGCAGCCGGATCCTGCGAGCGACGTCCGTCCTCCCTGATCGCGCACCACCAGCCCCCTCGCATCGTGTGCCTGAAGTCTGCCGCGCAGCGCGGATGTCTGTCCTTCGTCGCCTAGATCGAGATCACGACCCCGGCGATCGCCGCGTTCGCGAGGTTGGCCAGCGCGCCCGCCAGCAGGGCGCGCAGCCCGAGCTGGGCGACGACGCCCCGGCGCTCGGGCAGCAGTGACCCGATCGTGCCGATCTGGATCGCGATCGAGCTGAAGTTCGCGAAGCCGGCGAGCGCGAAGGTCACGACGGCGACGGTGACGGGGAAGAGGCTCTCGACCTCGGGGCCGAAGCTGGCGAAGGCGACGAACTCGTTGAGCACGGTCTTCTCGCCGATCCACGACCCGGCCTGCACCGCCTCCGACCACGGCACGCCGAGCAGCCACGCGAGGGGAGCCAGGCACCAGCCGAGGAGCCGCTCGAAGGTGAGGCCGTCCACCCCGACCCAGGAGCCGACGGCGCCGAGGATCCCGTCGGCCATGGCGATGAGGGCGATGAAGGCGATGAGCAGCCCACCGACCGTCACCGCGATCCGGGCCCCGGCCAGGGCGCCGCGACCGATGGCGTCGATGACGTTCGACGACTCCTCGTCGCGCACCGAGCGGACGTCGACCTCCTCCTCGCTGTCCACCGGCGTGGCGCCGTCGAGCTCGTCGTCCTCCGGCGTGCTGTCGGGCCACATCACCTTCGCCATCAGCAGCGAGGCAGGGGCGTTCATGACGGTCGCCGCCAGCAGGTACTCCAGCGGCGCGCCGAGCAGCGAGTAGCCGACGAGCGTCGATCCCGCGGCCGCTGCGAAACCCGCCGCCATGATCGTGAAGAGCTGGCCCCGCCTCAGCGAGCGGAGGTAGGGCGCGATCATCAGCGGCGCCTCGCTCTGCCCGAGGAAGATCACGGTCGCGCCGTACATCGACTCCACCTTGCTGACGCCCAGGAGCCGCGCGAGGGCGCCGCCGAGGAGCCACGTGGCCCACTGGACGAAGCGCAGGTAGTAGAGCAGCCCGATCAGCGCGCCGAGGAAGATGATCACCGGCAGCACCTGCAGCGCGAAGATGGTCTCGTTCTCCTCGCCCACCGCGAGCAGCGGCCCGAAGACGAACGCCGTGCCCTCGTCGGCGTACCCGATCAGCGTCGCGACCCGGTCGGAGACCCACTCGAGGGCGTCCCTGCCCGGTCCCCAGCGCAGCACGAGCGCCGCGAACCCGACCTGCAGCGCCAGGGCGACGCCCACCGTCCGCCACGAGATGCCCCTCCGGTGCCGCGACAGAGCGACCGCGACGAGCAGCAGCAGCGCCAGGCCGAGGATCCCCCGCAGGTCAGCCATCGCCGCGCCGCTCGTCGCCGTCCGCCCGGTCGTCCTCCGGGGGAAGGCCGCGTGCGAGGTCGCGGGTGTCGCGGGCGATGCGCTCGGCGCGCCGGCGCTCGAACAGCAGGATGACCGCGACCACCGCGACCATCACGACGACGGTGACGACGAGCCGGTAGGCGTCCATGGCCCCACCATGGCACGGGCTACGGGTGGACCGACAGGTGCTCGGGCGGCACCCGGTCGGTCAGCCAGACCCCGTTGCCGGTGCGCCAGAACGTCGCGCCCGCCCCCACCATGGCGCCGGCGTCCACCTCGAGCACCACGGCATCGCCTCGGCGCCGACCCACGCGTCGGGCCGTGTCCACGTCGCCCGACAGGTGCACGTGGTGGCGGCCGCGGCGGTCGAGTCCCGTGGCGAGGACGGACGGCAGGTTCCGTGCGGGCGTGCCGTGGAAGAGCACGGGCGGCGGGTCGGCCGGCGTCAGCGCGAGGTCGACCTCGACGGAGTGGCCCTGCCGTGCCCTGATCCGGTCGCCGGCCCGGTCGACCTCGAAGCGCTGCTTGTCGTTGGTCCCCACGACGCGGTCGAGGTCCGCGCGGGCCAGAGGCGACCCGGCGGCGGCGAGCGCGGCGAGCAGGTCGTCGACGGCCACCCAGCCGTGGGCGTCCAGCGTCAGGCCGACGGAGTCCGGCCGGTGCCGGAGCACGTACGACAGCCGCTTCGAGGTGCGGACGTCGTCGGGCCGCACGGGTCAGGCCCCGGGCACCACGCGCATGTCGCGGTCGGCGCCGCCGTCCAGCGCCCGCAGCGCCTCCTGGTAGGGCTCGCTCTCGTGGGCGGCCACCGCTGCCTCGACGGACGCGAACTCGATGACGATCGTGCGGGTCGCCTCGCCCTTCTCGAAGGTGGCCTCGGGCATCCCGCGCACGAGGAACCGTCCGCCCGCCGCGCGCAGCGCCGGCCCGGCCAGCTCGGCGTAGGCCGCCACCTTGTCGGGGTCGTGGACGGCCTTGTAGGTGGTGATCCAGTACGCGGTCATGGCGCCGACACTACGGCGTGCGGCAGCGGTCAGTGCGCCGACCCGTGCCGCGCGAGGTACCGCTCCGCCGCCCGCGCGGACGGCGCCATCGTGAGGGTGGAGACCACCACGATCGCCGCGATGACGATCCAGCCGAGCGAGCCGTGCTCCATCGCGAGCCAGGTGTAGAGCGCCGGCGCCCAGACCGAGCCCAGCGTGTCGCCGATGTGGGCGGCGCCCTGGTACTCCGCTCGCTGCTGGGCGTCGGTCAGCTCCGACATGAAGCCCCAGTGTCCGGCGGACTGGAACAGCTCGGCGCCCGTCACGGTGACGTGGCCGAGCCACACCAGGACGATCGTCAGCCAGCCCATGGTGTCGTGGGTGACGAGCACGATGGCGCAGGAGAGGACGAAGAAGCCGGCCGAGATGTACGACGCGCGGAGCGAGCGGGCCACCGAGTCGACGCCGCGGGCCGCGGCGACCTGCAGCAGCACCGCCATCACGGTGTTGGTGCCGAAGAGCCAGGCGAGCAGCACCCGGGGGGCGTCGGTCTCCTCGACCAGCCACAGCGGGATCACGATGTTGAGCAGCACCTGGTTGCTGCCGAGCACGCCGTCGCCGGTCATGAGGGCGAGGAACGCGCGGTTCTTGAGGGCGGCGGGCTTGATGACCGCTTCGTCGGCGTGGGCGGGCGTCGCCTTGGCGGGTGGTTCGGGCAGCCGGGTGATCCAGTAGGTGTTGGCCAGCAGGATCACCCCGGTCAGGACCGGCACCGCGCGCACCACGTCGTCGCTGTTCGCGGCGAGCGCGAGGCCGCCGATGAGGGCGCCGAGGGTGAACCCGATGTTGAGGGCGGCCCGCATGAAGGCCTGGGACTGGACCCGCTCCTCACGGGTGAAGATGTCGATCGTGTACGCGCCCCGGCCGCTCCACCCGGCCTGGCTGACCACCTCGAGGACGACCATCATCGCGAGATAGGCGACGAAGCCGTGGATGAACGGCCACACGAGGTAGAGCGCCGAGGTGAGTGCCGCACTGATCGCCCAGATGCGCTTGGTGCCCACGCGGTCGGCCAGCTTGCCGGCGGGCACGGCGAAGAAGAACGACGTGACGCCCGCGACCGTGAGGCCGATGCCGACCTGCGCGGCGGACAGCCCGACGATCTGGGTGAAGAAGACCGCCGACCCGGTGACGAAGGCGCCCTCGCCGATCGCGAAGAGGATCGACTGGACCGACAGCGACCTCGCCAGCGGCGACGGGGGGAGCTGCCGCTGCCACCACGACTGGGGGCTCTGGGTCTCCGTGTCGTCCATCGCGCCCCATGGTGGCAGAGCGGCTAGCGTTCGTCGTGTGGATTTCGTGCGGCCCTCGGACGAGCCGGCGGTCGCCATCGGGCAGCTGGCGCGATGGCTCGGGGCCGACGACCCCGAGCCGCTGCTGATCGAGACGTCCGGGTCCTCGGGCCGACCGAAGGGCGTGGTGATCCCGCGCTCCGCCGTGCTCGCCAGCGTGGAGGCCTCGGCGCGCCGGCTGGGCGCGACGGGGCGGTGGCTGCTCACCCTTCCGTCGTCGTACGTCGCGGGCGTCCAGGTCATCGTCCGGTCGCTGGTCGCCGGACACGAGCCGGCGGTGGTCGACGGGCTCGACGTCGGCCGGGCCGCGGCGGCCGACCGCACGGGCACCCCGGCGTTCGTCTCGCTCGTGCCGACCCAGCTCCACCGGATCCTCCGCGATCCCGAGCAGACGGCCGCCCTCGCCCGCTGCCACACCGTCCTCGTCGGGGGCGCAGGACTGGGCGCCCAGCTGCGCCGGCGCGCGGAGGAGCACGGCGTGCGCCTGGTGACGACCTACGGGTCGTCCGAGACCTCCGGCGGCTGCGTCTACGACGGCGTGCCGCTCGACGGGGTGGGCGTCGCGCTGGGAGCCGACGGCCGGATCCGCATCGCCGGACCGACGCTGTTCAGCCACTACGACGGTGACCCGCAGCTCACGGCCGAGACCGTCGTCGACGGCTGGTTCCTCACCTCCGACGTCGGCCGGCTCGACGAGGACGGGCGCCTCCGGGTGCTCGGGCGCGTCGACGACGTCGTGATCAGCGGCGGCGTGAAGATCCCGCTCCCCGCGGTCGCCGAGCGCCTGCGCCGGCACGTGCTGGTGGAGGACGCCGAGCTCTTCGGCGTCCAGGACCCCGAGTGGGGCCAACGGCTCGTGGCGGTGCTCGTGGGCACCGCCGACGACGCCGAGCTGCGCGACTGGATCGGCATCGAGCACCCGCGGTCGTGGGCGCCGCGCGAGTTCCACCGGGTCGAGCGGCTCCCGCTGCTGGCCAACGGCAAGGTGGACCGGCAGGCGATCCGGACGAGCCTCCGGCTCCCCTGATCGGGCACGCTTCAGCCATGCACGTCTTCTCCATCCCGCTGCGCACGAGGTTCCGCGGCATCACGGTCCGCGAGGGCGTGCTCCTCCGCGGCGACGCGGGCTGGGGGGAGTGGTCGCCCTTCCTCGAGTACGACGACGTGACCGCGCGCCCCTGGCTGGCCTGCGCGCGGGAGGCGGCGGACCTGGGCTGGCCGGCGCCGGTGCGCGACTTCGTCCCGGTCAACGTCACCGTCCCGGCCACCGACCCGGAGCGGGCGCACGCGATCGTCGTCGCGGGCGGCTGCCGGACCGCGAAGGTGAAGGTCGCCGAGCACGGGCAGGACCTCGCCGACGACGTGGCGCGCGTCGAGGCGGTGCGCGACGCCCTCGGCCCCGGCGGCCTGGTGCGGGTCGACGCCAACGGCGCGTGGGACGTGGACCAGGCCGTCCGCGCCATCGCCGCGCTCGACCGCGCCGCGGGCGGGCTGGAGTACGTCGAGCAGCCGGTCGCCGCGGTCGAGGACCTCGCCGCCGTGCGCCGCCGGGTGGACGTGCCGGTGGCGGCCGACGAGTCGATCCGCCGCGCCGAGGACCCCTACCGGGTGCGCGACCTCGAGGCGGCGGACGTCGCGGTGCTCAAGGTGCAGCCCCTCGGCGGCGTCCGGGCGTGCCTGCGGATCGCCGAGGACATCGGTCTGCCGGCCGTCGTCTCGAGCGCGGTCGAGTCGAGCGTCGGCATCGCCGCCGGCGTCGCCCTTGCGGCGGCGCTGCCCGAGCTGCACCACGCCTGCGGGCTCGCGACCGTCCAGCTGCTCACCGACGACGTGGCCACCGACCCGCTCCTGCCGGTCGACGGGATGCTGCCGGTCGGGGTGCCGGAGGTCGACGCGGCGGCGCTGGCCAGGCTCGCGGCGACCGAGGACCGGGTGGCCCACTGGCGCGACCGGCTGGCGTCGGTAGGGCAGGATCAGCCGGCGTGACCAACCCCTCGACCCAGCTCGCCCGGACCGTGGTGACCGCGCTGCGCGGCGCGGCGGTGCGTGAGGCGGTGATCGCGCCGGGATCGCGGAACGCACCGCTCTCCTTCGCGCTCTACGACGCGGCCTCCGCCGGCGCGCTGCGCCTCCACACCCGCCTCGACGAGCGCACGGCCGCCTTCGTCGCCCTGGGGCTGGCGAAGGTGAGCGGCCGGCCGGCGGCGGTCAGCTGCACGTCGGGCACCGCGGTGGCGAACCTGCTGCCCGCCGTCGTCGAGGCGGCCCACGCGGGGGTGCCGCTCGTCGTGGTGACCGCCGACCGCCCGGCCCGGCTGCGGGGCACCGGCGCCAACCAGACGACCGACCAGCGCGGCATCTTCAGCGGGTTCGCGCCGAGCCTCGACGTGGCGCACGCCGGTCTCGACGAGCTAATCGCCTTCCTGCGGTCCCACGACGGGCCCGTGCACCTCAACGTCCAGCTCGACGAGCCGCTGCTGCCCGACGACCACGGCTGGGACGCCGGGGCGGCGGCGCCGGAGCGGGCGGTCGCCTCCGCGACCCCGCCCCTCGAGAGGCTCGTCCTCGACCCCGGTCCGCGCACGGTCGTGGTGGCGGGGGACGACGCCGGTCCGCCGGCACGTGTCCTCGCCGAGGCCGCCGGGTGGCCGCTCCTCGCCGAGCCGTCCAGCGGGTGCCGCACCGGCGACCACGTCATCCGCACCTACCGCCTGCAGCTGACGGGCGAGCTCGGCCGGCAGGTCGAGCGCGCGGTGGTGCTGGGCCACCCCACGCTGTCCCGTCCGGTGTCGCGCCTGCTCGCCCGCGACGACGTCGAGGTCGTCTCGGTCCGCCACCGCGGCCTGTGGACCAAGCGACCGTTCGCGGTCGCCCGCGAGGTCGACCAGGTCGGGGTCCGGGAGCCGGACGACCCGGCGTGGCTGGCTGCGTGGCGCGAGGCGGACCGCACCACCTCCCGCGCCCTCGACCGGCTGCTGGCCGCGGAGCCGGACCTCACGCCGTACGAGGTGGCGGGCGCGGTGAGCCGGGCGCTGCCCCGACGCGGCCTGCTCGTGGTGGGTGCATCGAACCCGGTCCGCGACCTCGACCTGATGGTCGCGCGCTACGAGGTGGGCGGGCGCCGCAAGGTCATCGCCAACCGCGGGCTCGCCGGCATCGACGGCACCATCAGCTCGGCGGTGGGGGCCGCCCTCGGTCGGCCGCAGTCGTCGCGCGCCCTCGCGCTGATGGGCGACGTGACGTTCCTGCACGACACGACCGGCCTGTTCCTGGGCCCGCGCGAGGAGCGGCCGGACCTCACCATCGTCGTGGTCAACGACGACGGGGGGTCGATCTTCGCGACCCTCGAGCAGGGCGGTCCGGAGTACGCCGACAGGTTCGACGTGCTGTTCGGCACCCCGCACGGGGTCGACGTCGCCGCCCTCTGCGCCGCGGCCCGCGTCCCGCACCTGCGGGTGACGTCGCTGCCCGAGCTGGAGCAGGCGCTGGCCTCGCCCAACGGCGGGATCGAGGTCGTCGAGGCCCGGGTGCGCCGGGACAACCGGGCCGAGCTGGACACAAGGATCCGCGCGCTGGTCCCGTGAGGGACCAGCGCGCGGACGGGGTTCAGCAGTCGGGGCTCAGCAGTCGGAGCTCAGGACGTCAGGAGGCGGGGGTCTCCCACACGCGCACCCAGTCGACGTACATGTGCTGCGGCAGCTTCTTGTCCGACATCTCCAGCGCCTCGTAGTCGGAGGCGAGCAGGCTCAGGATGAGGTACTGCTGCTCCTTCGAGACGCGGGCCGACGTGCGCCACGTCTCCTTGCCGTCGATGCGGAAGATGATCACCCTGGGCGTCCACTGCACGGAGAACACGTGGTAGTTCTTCGACCAGCCGTCGCGCTTGTTCTTCAGGAACGACTTCGAGTCCTTGATCCACGAGCCGGTCTTGATCAGGCGCTTGCCCTTGTACCAGTGGATGAAGCTGGTCAGGCCGCCCTGCGGGTGCTTGTCGCCGAAGTACTCGATGACGTCGATCTCGTGGCCGTCGCTGCCCGGCCCGTTCTCGCCGACGGGCTGCGACCAGAAGCTGGCGTGCTGTCCCTGGCTCTTGTGCATCTTGATGCGGGCGGCCGCGACGCCGTACCTGAACGAGAACGCACCGTTGGTGCCGACGTGACCGTTGAGGCGGTAGGAGATCTTCTTGGTCACCTTGCGGGACTTGGCCTTGCACTTGCCCTTGGCGGAGCGGTCCTTGATCACGCTGAGGCGCAGGGCGCCGCCGCCGACCTTGACGGCCTTCGGGTCGCCCTTGGAGCACTTGCGCTTGCTCCGGGGCTCGTAGTTCTGGCCGCGCATGCCCCACGTGGAGCTCAGCGAGTTGCCGGAGAACTCGTCGGAGAAGGTCGGGACCAACCACCGCGAGGTGTCCTGGCTCCCGCTCGACTCCGCCTTGAGGCCCTTGAACTTCTGAGCAGTGACGCGGTAGGTCAGCGGCTGGCCGCCCTTCGAGACCAGGACGGAGAACTCGGCGCGACCCGCCTTGTCCTGCTTGGCGGTGTCGACCTTCTTCCACGAGGAGCCGTCGAACTGCTCGAGGGCGACCGGGCGGCCGACCTTCGTCGGCTTGATGGTCGCGGTGACGGCAGCCTTGGCCGAGCTCGCGCTGGCAGTGCCCCGGCCCTGCTGGACGATCTGGGGGAGCACCTCCATGGAGACCCTCTGGCCGGCCTTCTTGGTGACCGACGTCGACGTGGCGCGAGCCGCGGAGTCGGTGGCCGAGCCGGTCTCGGTCGTCAGGAGCAGGGACGCGGGCAGGAGCAGCGCAGCGACGCTGCCTGCGAGCACGCGGCGTGCAGAAGACATGGGAACTCTCTTCGTCTCGGGTGCGATTGGTGTTTCCCCCTGGGCACTCCACCCGTCGGAGGCGCCACAACCTTAACCGCGACCCCGTCGGGATCCGATTCGACGGGCCTAGGGTGCAGCGCATGCAGATCACCAAGCTCGGCCACGCTTGCGTGCGGGTCCAGGGGGCCGGCGGCGTGCTCGTCATCGACCCGGGGGTGTACACCGACGCGGGCGCCCTCGACAGTGCGGACGCCGTGCTGATCACCCACGAGCACCCCGACCACGTCCATCCCGACCACCTGCGGGCGAGCGACGTGCCCGTGTGGACGATCGCGGCGGTGCAGCGTCTCCTGCGTGAGCAGGCGCCCGACGTCGCCGAGCGCGTCACGGTGGTCCGGCCCGGCGACCGGCTCGAGGTCGCCGGCACGTCGGTCGAGGTGGTCGGTGAGAAGCACGCGGTGATCCACCCCGACTACGACCGCTTCGACAACTCCGGGTACCTCCTGGAGTCCGGGGGAGCGAGCGTCTACCACCCGGGCGACGCGCTCACCCCGCCCGGGCGTGCGGTCGACGTGCTGCTCGCGCCGGTGAGCGCGCCGTGGCTCAAGGTCTCCGAGGCGGTCGACTTCGTCCGGCAGGTGGGCGCGCCGACGTCGCTCGGCATCCACGACCGCGTGTACAGCGACATCGGCGTGGCGATGGTCGCCACGCACATGGCCAACCTGCTGCCCGACTCGCAGGCGTTCGAGCTGCGGGAGCCGGGGCAGGACCTCTGACTCAGCCGGCTGCCAGCGCGTCGCGCACCGGCACGAACTTCGCCTGCGACTCGGCGAGCTCGGCCTCGGGGTCCGAGCTGGCCACGATGCCGCAGCCGGCGAAGAGGCGTACGCCGTCCTCGACCAGCATCGCCGAGCGCAGCGCGAGGCCCCACTCGCCGTCGCCCGAGGCGTCCATCCAGCCGACGGGGCCGGCGTAGCGGTCGCGCGGCATGCCCTCGATCTCCTCGATCAGCCGGGTCGCCGCCGGGGTGGGCGTGCCGCCCACGGCGGCGGACGGGTGCAGCGACTCGGCCAGCTGGAGCGAGGTCGCCACGTCGTGGACGACCCCGTTCACGTCGGTGGCCAGGTGCATCACGTTGGGCAGGTGGAGGACGAACGGCGACTCGGGCACGTTCATCGACGAGCAGTGCGGCTCGAGGGCGTCGGCGACCGAGCGCACGGCGTACTCGTGCTCCTCGAGGTCCTTCGACGACCGCGCCAGCATGGCCGCGAGCGCGAGGTCGCGCTCGTCGTCGCCCGTACGCCGGATGGTGCCGGCCAGCACCCGTGAGGTCACCAGGCCGCGCTCGCGGCGCACGAGCATCTCCGGCGTCGCGCCGAACAGCCCGTCGACGTGGAACGTCCAGCACATCTCGTACTGCGCGGCGAGGCGCTGCAGCGGCCACCGGACGTCCAGCGGCTCGTCCGTCGTGGCGATCAGGTCGCGGGCGAGCACGACCTTCTCGAGGTCGCCGGCCGCGATGCGCCCGACCGCCTCCGCGACGACCGACATCCACTCCTCGCCGTTGCGGGCACCGTCGGAGAAGACCAGGCCGACGGGCGGCTCCGGCGCGGGCGCGGGGACGAGTGCCGGGGCCTCGACCGAGACGGTGGTCAGCCACGTGCGGTCCCCGCGGCGGCCGACGACCACCTCGGGGACGACCAGCGCGGAGTCACCGGGCTCGTCGGCGAAGGCGAAGGACCCGAAGGAGACCAGGCCGGTGCCGGGCTCGCCGACGTGGTCCTCCACGTCGGCGCGCGCGACGGTCTCGGACCACCACTTCACCGCGTCGCTGAACCGCGTCGGTCCCGAGGTGTCCAGCCGCGCGGCCACGCCCCACCCGACCAGGCCCTCACCCCGGCGCAGCCACGTCACCGGCTGCTGCTGCGGCAGCAGGTCGAGGAGCGGCAGGTCCGCGAGGTCCACCGGGACCGTGCGCACGACGAGCGGCGCGGTTGGTCCCGGGCGGGACGCGGGGGTCGTCACGAGGGGGCAGCCTACGCCGGGGCGCACAGCCCGCCGGCGGGAGATCGGCCAAACGGCGAACAGGAGAGGCGTGCGTCACCTACGTTGCCTCGAGAACCGACCCGCGCGACGTACGCGTCGCAGCCGACGCGCCCGAGGAGCCCGCCGTGCCCGTCCCCGCATCGCCCCTCGCCCGGTTGGAGCGCCACGCCCGCAACCGGGCGCTGGAGGTCGCGGTGACCGAGCCGCGGGCGGGGTCGTGGGCCTCGCTGACCTGGAACGAGCTCTACCGCCGCGTCATCGACGGGGCCGCCGGCATGATCGAGGCGGGCGTGGACCCCGGGCAGGTCGTGGTGCTCCGCATCCCGGCCGGCATCCGCCAGCTCGAGCTCGAGCTCGCCACTCGGGTCGCCGGAGCGGTGCCGCTGCTGCTGCCGGAGCACCTCGACACCGACGAGGTGGCCCGCCTCCTCGACGGGATCGGGGTGCGCCTCGTCGTCGTCGACGACGAGAGCCGCCTGGCGCTGCTGCGCCGGGCCGCCCTCTCCGACGCCCAGCTCTTCGAGTGCGACGACCGGTCGTGGGAGCGGCTGCGGGGGATGGGCCTGGAGCGGCGCAAGCGCCAGCCCGACCTGCTGACGTGGGTGGCCGGCGCGCGCGCCGGTGCCCCGTCCGGCGCCGTGCTGGGGTTGCGGCGGGACAAGGCCGAGGCCTGGCTGTTCCGGCCCGAGTCCTCCGGCACGCTGTCCGACCTCACCGGCGACGACGTCGTCCTGCTCACCGGCGAGGCCACCGACCGCCTCACCACGGTGGTCCGCGACGCCCACCTCACCGCCGGCTCCACGCTGGCGTGGATCGCCTCGCCCGACCAGCTCGAGGCAGCGCTCGCGCACGTCGCCCCCACGCACGTGCTGCTCGACCACGCAACGGCCCGCGTGCTCGAGGACCTCATCGAGCACGGCACGGTCGGCGGTGCGCCGTGGCACACCGCCCCGCGCGACGTCCTCGAGGCGATGTCGGCGCACGTGGCCGAGGCCCGGATGTCCGCGAAGGCGAGGAAGCTCGCCGCGGAGGTGTCCGCCCTCGCCCCGTGGTGGGGCGGGCGGCTCCGGCTGCTCGTGCTCGACGCGCGAGTCAGCCGCACCGTCAGCGCGTTGGCGACCTCCCTGGGGTTCCGCATCGGTCGCATCGCGCACCACCCGGCGGCCCGGCTCGACCTCGCGCGCGAGCACGCCGTCGTGGCCGTGCCGGCGCCACCGGAGGTCGAGGTCGCCACCGTGTCGCTCCCGCGCCGCGGTCGCGCCGGCGACGGACTCGACGCGGCGTTCTCGCTCGCAGGCCCGGGCCGCGCTCAGGACCGGTAGACGATCACCTTGTCGCCGAGGCGGACCCGGTCGAAGAGCCAGGCGACGGCGGCGCGGTCGCGCACGTTGACGCACCCGTGCGAGGCGCCGTCGTAGCCGTTGGCGGCGAAGTCGGGGGAGTAGTGGACGGCCTGTCCGCCCGAGAAGAACATGGCGTACGGCATCGGGGTGTCGTAGAGGCTCGAGACGTGGTCGCGCGACTTGCGGAACACCGCGAACGCGCCCTCCCGTGTCGGCAGCTCGGCGGAGCCGAAGCGCACCTCGACGGTCTTGAGGACCACGCCGTCGACCACCCAGCGCAGCGACCGCGACGTCTTGTCGACGCACATCGCCCGGCCGGTGGTGCAGCGCGGGTCCAGGCGCGGCCCGCTCGGGACGAGGTTGAACAGCTCGGCCCTCGTGGGCTCCCGCGTCATCGCCCGGAGCCGGTCGAGGGTGCGCCGGTCGACCTGCCCGGTCACCGGGATCCTCCGCTTCGCCTGGAAGCCCTGGACCGCCTCGTCGGTCGTCGCGTCGTAGCGTCCGGTCACCCTCGCGTCGTACCAGCGCAGCTGCCGGAGCCGGGCCTGGAGCTGCCGCACGCGCATGCCCGTGTCGCCGCGCTCGAGCAGGGGCCGGCCCGGCGTGTAGACGTTGTGCAGCGCCTCCCGGGTCGGCTCGGTCGTGCGCGAGAGGATCGCGCGCCAGGTGCGCTCGTCCACCACCCCGTCGGCGGCCCACCCGCGTCGGCGCTGGAAGGTGGCGACGCCGGCGCGCGTCTCCTGGTCGAACCGGCTGGTGACGACCTCCGAGTGCAGGCCGAGCTGGTGCAGGCGGCTCTGCAGCTCGCGCACCCGCCAGCCCGTGTCGCCGAGACGCATCGACACGTCGGCGCGCGAGGCGGGGGCGCCCATCGCCCCGGTCGCCCCGGCGGCGCCGGCGGTCGCGCCCGTCACGACGGAGCCGGTCACGGCGACCAGCAGGGCGAGCAGCAGGGCGAGCGAGAGTGCGCTGAGGCGCGGAGCAGGACGGCGTGGCATGTGGTTCCTCCCCAGGTGGCCATCGGCAGGTCGATCATAGGGACGCCGCACGACACCCCCGCGTTGCGCGTACCGGGGTCCGGACGCCTACGCTCGGCGGGTGGCCCGCGCTGACCTCGACAAGCAACCCTCCGACGTCCGCCGCATGTTCGACACCGTGGCCAAGCGGTACGACCTCACCAACGACCTGATGACGGCCGGCATCCAGCGCAGCTGGCGACGCTCCATGGTGGACGCCGTCGCGGCGGGTCCCGGCGACCTCGTGCTCGACCTCGCGGCGGGGACCGGCTGCTCGAGCGAGCCGTTCGCCGCCCACGGTGCCACCGCTGTGCCGTGCGACTTCTCGGTCGGGATGCTGCAGCAGGGGAAGAAGGACCGGCCCGGCCTGCCGTTCGTGGCCGGCGACGGCACCCGGCTGCCGTTCCTCGACGACACCTTCGACGCGGTCACGATCTCCTACGGGCTGCGCAACTTCGTCGACCCGGTGGCCGGCCTCGAGGAGATGCACCGCGTGACCCGTCCCGGCGGCCGTCTCGTGGTGTGCGAGTTCAGCCGGCCGGTGAACGCGGCGCTGCGCAAGGTCTACCTCGACGGCGTCATGCGCGCCCTGCCGGCGATCGCCTCGCTGACCGCCAGCGCGTCGGACGCCTACGTCTACCTCGCCGAGTCCATCCGCGCGTGGCCCGACCAGGAAGGCCTCGCCGCGATGATCGCGGAGGCCGGCTGGCAGCGACCGCAGTGGCGTGACCTCACCGGCGGCATCGTGGCGCTGCACCGCGCGACCGCCTGAGGCCGCCCCGAGCGGGGACGAATTAGGGCACGCGCTCTTGCCCTAAATGCGCAGGTCAGGCCGCTTTCGGATCGTTGCCGAATGGTGTCCACCCCGACGTGACGCACGCCGCACCGCAGTCCTAGACTGTGGCGCGCGCCACTCGTGAAGTCATTCACAAGGTCACTTGGCTTCACCCGAACCGGGCGCAGTCCACCGGAAGGGAAGCGATGGAGCTCTACACGCCGATCCTGGCGCTGCTGGCCATCGCGACGGGGTTCGCGGTCTTCTCCGTGATCATGAGCGCCGTCGTGGGACCCAAGCGCTACAACCGCGCGAAGCTCGACTCCTACGAGTGCGGCATCGAGCCGACCCCGCAGCCCGTCGGCGGGGGCCGCTTCCCGGTGAAGTACTTCATCACGGCGATGCTCTTCATCGTCTTCGACATCGAGATCATCTTCCTCTACCCGTGGGCCGTCCACTTCGACCAGATGGCGCTGTTCGGGCTGGTCGAGATGGTCCTGTTCATCGCGACTGTGTTCGTGGCGTACGCCTACGTGTGGCGCCGCGGCGGACTGGATTGGGACTGACGTCATGGGACTGGAAGAGAAGCTGCCGAGCGGCGTCCTGCTCACCACCGTCGAGGGCGTCGCCGGCTACATGCGCAAGGCGTCGTTCTGGCCGGCCACCTTCGGCCTGGCCTGCTGCGCCATCGAGATGATGACCACCGGCGCCCCGAAGTACGACCTGGCCCGGTTCGGCATGGAGGTCTTCCGTGCCAGCCCCCGCCAGGCCGACCTGATGATCGTCGCCGGCCGGGTCAGCCAGAAGATGGCCCCCGTCCTGCGCCAGATCTACGACCAGATGCCGGAGCCCAAGTGGGTGCTCGCCATGGGCGTGTGCGCGTCCTCGGGCGGCATGTTCAACAACTACGCCATCGTCCAGGGCGTCGACCACGTCGTGCCCGTCGACATGTACCTGCCCGGCTGCCCGCCGCGGCCGGAGATGCTCATCGACGCGATCCTCAAGCTGCACGACCAGGTGCAGCACACCAAGCTCGGCGCGCACCGCCGTCGGGAGATCGAGGAGCTGGAGACCAGTGCGCTGCGTGCCCTGCCCACGTCGGAGATGAAGGGCCTGCTGCGGTGAGCGGCGCGGACGAGACGCCCGAGGAGAACGTGGACGAGCGGGCGGACGAGAGGGTCGACGAGGCGGTCGACGAGGCGGTCGCCGGCAGGGCCGAGGACGAGTCGGACGACAGGACCGACTCGAACGAGGAGGCGCGGCCCGCCGAGGAGGACAACCTCGAGGCGGCGAAGTCCGAGACGGGCACCGGCAGCGGCGTCGAGCAGGCCGCGCCCGAGCAGTCCCCGGAGAACGTCCCCGCCCCGACGGGGGAGGTGCGGGCCGTCGGTGCGCGTCACGGCATGTTCGGCGTCACCGGCACCGGCGACACCTCCGGCTACGGCGGCCTGGTCAGCGCCACGGTCTTCCCCACCCCGTCTCAGCGGCCCTACGGCGGCTGGTTCGACGAGGTCGCCGACGCGCTCGAGGCGCGGCTGCGCGCCACCGACCTGACCGCCGCGGTCGAGAGCGTCGTGGTGCACCGCGGCGAGATCACCTTCCACGTGCGCCGCGAGGACCTCCCGTTCGTCGCGCAGATGCTGCGCGACGACGAGGCGCTGCGCTTCGAGTTCTGCTCCGGCGTGAGCGGCGTGCACTACCCCGAGGACACCGGGCGGGAGCTCCACGCCGTCTACCACCTGCTCTCCATGACCCACAACCGGCGCATCCGCCTCGAGGTGACCGCGCCCGACAGCGACCCGCACGTGCCGAGCCTGGTGAGCGTCTACCCGACGCTCGACTGGCACGAGCGCGAGACCTACGACATGTTCGGCCTGGTCTTCGACGGTCATCCCGCCCTTACCCGGGTGCTCATGCCGGACGACTGGCCGGGCCACCCGCAGCGCAAGGACTACCCCCTCGGCGGCATCCCCGTGGAGTACAAGGGCGGGTCGATCCCGCCGCCCGACCAGCGGAGGTCGTACAACTGATGAGCACCGACACGAGCCGGCAGCAGGACCTCTACGCCTCGCCCGGCGACACCAGCCAGGGCCGCGTCTTCACCGTCACCGGGCAGGACTGGGACACGATCACCGACGGCCTCGGCGAGTCCGCCGAGGAGCGGGTCGTCGTCAACATGGGCCCGCAGCACCCCTCGACCCACGGCGTGCTCCGGCTCATCCTCGAGCTCGAGGGCGAGACGGTCACCGAGGCCCGGTGCGGCATCGGCTACCTGCACACCGGCATCGAGAAGAACATGGAGTACCGCTCCTGGGTGCAGGGCGTCACCTTCTGCACGCGGATGGACTACCTCTCGCCGTTCTACAACGAGGCGACCTACGTCCTGGGCGTCGAGCGCCTGCTCGACATCGAGGACGACATCCCGGAGAAGGCGCAGGTCATGCGCGTGCTCCTGATGGAGCTCAACCGCATCTCCTCCCACCTCGTCGCCATCGCCACGGGCGGCATGGAGATCGGTGCGCTGACGGTCATGACCATCGGCTTCCGCGAGCGCGAGCTGGTGCTGGACCTGTTCGAGCTGATCACCGGGCTGCGGATGAACCACGCCTTCATCCGGCCCGGCGGGGTCGCCCAGGACCTGCCTCCCGGCGCGCTCGACGAGATCCGCGACTTCATCGCGCTGATGAAGAAGCGCCTGCCGGAGTACGCCGCCCTGTGCAACGCCAACCCGATCTTCAAGGGCCGCCTGGTGGACGTCGGCCACCTCGACCTGGCCGGCTGCATCGCGCTCGGCATCACCGGCCCCGTGCTGCGCTCGACCGGCTACGCCTGGGACCTCCGCAAGGTTCAGCCCTACTCCGGCTACGAGGACTACGACTTCGACGTCCAGACCTGGGACACCTGCGACTCCTACGGCCGCTTCCGCATCCGGCTCAACGAGATGTCGGAGTCGCTGAGGATCGTGGAGCAGTGCGCCGACCGGCTCGCGGGGCTCGAGGGCGCCCCGGTTATGATCGGCGACAAGAAGGTCGCCTGGCCCAGCCAGCTCGCCATCGGCAGCGACGGCATGGGCAACAGCCTGGACCACATCCGCCACATCATGGGCGAGTCGATGGAGGCCCTGATCCACCACTTCAAGCTGGTGACCGAGGGGTTCCGGGTCCCCGCCGGCCAGGCCTACGTGCCGGTCGAGTCGCCGCGCGGCGAGCTCGGCGCCCACGTCGTCTCCGACGGCGGCACCCGGCCCTTCCGCGCCCACTTCCGGGACCCGTCGTTCACCAACCTGCAGGCGACGAGCGTGATGAGCGAAGGCGGCATGGTCGCCGACGTCATCGTCGCCATCGCCTCCATCGACCCCGTCATGGGAGGAGTCGACCGATGAGTCACCCCACGAACTTGTCCTCCTCCCCCGCTTCGCTCCTCCGTCCGACAACTCCGAGGGGACCCCGACGATGAGCCTGGACCCGCAGACCCTGGCGGAGCTGCACGAGATCGCGGACCGCTACCCCGAGAAGCGCTCCGGCCTGCTGCCGATGCTCCACCTCATCCAGTCGGTGGAGGGCCGCGTCACGCCCGAGGGCATCGAGGTGTGCGCCCAGGTGCTCGGCATCAGCGCCGCGGAGGTCAACGGTGTCGCGACCTTCTACACGATGTACAAGCGCAGGCCCGTCGGCGACTACCACGTCGGCGTGTGCACCAACACGCTGTGCGCGGTGATGGGCGGCGACCTGATCTTCGAGCGGCTCAAGGAGCACCTCGACGTGGGCAACGACGAGACGACCGAGGACGGGAAGATCACCCTCGAGCACGTCGAGTGCAACGCGGCCTGCGACTACGCCCCGGTGATGATGGTCAACTGGGAGTTCATGGACAACCAGACGCCCGAGTCGGCGGTCCAGGTCGTCGACGACCTGCGCGCGGGCAGGGAGGTCCACTCCACGCGCGGCCCGCGGCTGTGCACGTGGCGCGAGGCCGAGCGCGTGCTCGCGGGGTTCCCCGACGACCGCGCCGACGAGGGCCCCGCCGCTGGCCCGGCCTCGCTGGCCGGGCTGAAGATCGCCCGCGAGAAGGGCTGGACGGCTCCGGAGGGAGAGAAGTGACCACGCTGACACCGGTCCTCACCGACAATTGGGACGCCGAGCGCGCCTGGACCCTCGCCGCCTACGAGGAGCGAGGCGGCTATGCCGCGCTGGACAAGGCATTCGCGATGGCGCCCGACGCCGTCATCGACGTCGTCAAGGAGTCCGGCCTCCGCGGCCGCGGCGGCGCCGGCTTCCCCACCGGCATGAAGTGGGGCTTCATCCCGCAGGACAACCCGAGGCCGAAGTACCTCGTGGTCAACGCCGACGAGTCCGAGCCGGGCACCTGCAAGGACATCCCGCTGATGATGGCCAGCCCGCACACGCTGGTCGAGGGCGTCATCGTCAGCGCGTACGCCATCCGCGCCAACACCGCCTTCATCTACGTCCGCGGCGAGGTCCTCCACGTCATCCGGCGCCTGCAGCGCGCCGTGCAGGAGGCCTACCTCGCGGGCCACCTCGGCCGGAACATCCACGGCTCGGGCTACGACCTGGACCTGATCGTGCACGCCGGCGCCGGCGCCTACATCTGCGGCGAGGAGACCGCGCTGCTCGAGGGCCTCGAGGGCCGGCGCGGCCAGCCCCGCCTGCGCCCGCCGTTTCCCGCGGTCGCCGGCCTCTACGCCAGCCCGACGGTCATCAACAACGTCGAGTCCATCGCCTCGGTGCCCAGCATCATCACCAACGGTGCCGGCTGGTTCGCCGGGATGGGCACCGAGAAGTCCAACGGGTTCGGCATCTTCAGCCTGTCCGGTCACGTGCGCAACCCCGGGCAGTACGAGGCGCCGCTGGGCATCACGCTGCGCGAGCTCATCGACCTCGCGGGCGGCATGCGCGAGGGCCACGAGCTGAAGTTCTGGACGCCCGGCGGGTCCAGCACCCCGCTCCTGACCCCTGAGCACCTCGACGTCCCGCTCGACTTCGAGTCCGTGGGCGCCGCGGGGTCCATGCTCGGCACCCGCGCCCTGCAGCTGTTCGACGAGACGACCTGCGTCGTCCGCGCGGTGCTGCGGTGGACGGAGTTCTACAAGCACGAGTCGTGCGGCAAGTGCACCCCGTGCCGCGAGGGCACGTGGTGGCTCACCCAGACCCTGGCGAGGCTGGAGAAGGGGCAGGGGAGCGAGGCCGACCTCGACCTGCTGCTCGACCAGTGCGACAACATCCTGGGCCGCTCGTTCTGCGCGCTCGGCGACGGTGCGACGAGCCCGATCTCGAGCTCGATCCAGCACTTCCGCGACGAGTACCTCGCCCACCTGACCAACGGCGGCTGCCCTTTCGACCCGGCCGCCTCGACCGCCTTCGCACCCGTGGGAGCCTCGGCATGACGACCACCCCCGACCGCACGGAGGTCGAGACGGTCACGCTGACCATCGACGGCGTCCAGGTCAGCGTCCCCAAGGACACCCTGGTGATCCGCGCCGCCGAGCAGGTCGGCGTGCAGATCCCGCGCTTCTGCGACCACCCGCTGCTCGACCCGGTCGGCGCCTGCCGCCAGTGCCTCGTCGACATCCCCGACGCCGGCAACGGCCGCGGCTTCCCGAAGCCGCAGGCCTCCTGCACGCTGCCGGTCGCTGACGGCATGGTGGTCAACACGCAGGCGACCAGCGAGGTGGCCGACAAGGCCCAGCAGGGCGTCATGGAGTTCCTGCTGATCAACCACCCGCTCGACTGCCCCGTCTGCGACAAGGGCGGCGAGTGCCCCCTGCAGAACCAGGCGATGAGCAACGGCCGCGGCGAGAGCCGGTTCGCCGAGTCCGGGGGCGTGAAGCGCACGTTCCCGAAGCCGATCGCGATCTCCGCGCAGGTCCTGCTCGACCGGGAGCGCTGCGTGCTGTGCGCGCGGTGCACCCGCTTCTCCGAGCAGGTCGCCGGCGACCCCTTCATCGCCCTCGCCGAGCGGGGGGCGCTGCAGCAGGTCGCGATCTACGAGCGCGAGCCCTACCAGAGCTACTTCTCCGGCAATGCCATCCAGATCTGCCCGGTGGGGGCGCTGACGTCGGCCGACTACCGGTTCCGCTCGCGCCCGTTCGACCTGGTCTCCAACCAGAGCATCGCCGAGCACGACGCCTGTGGCGCCGCGATCCGCGTCGACCACCGGCGGGGCAAGGTCATGCGCCGCCTCGCCGGCAACGACCCCGAGGTCAACGAGGAGTGGATCAGCGACAAGGACCGCTTCGCGTTCCACTACGCCCGCCAGGACGACCGGCTGCGCTACCCGATGGTCCGCGAGGACGGCGAGCTGCGTCCCGCGTCCTGGCCGGAGGCGTTCGCCGTCGCGGCCCGCGGCCTGCGGGACGCCGGTGCCGCCGCGGTCCTCACCGGTGGTCGCGTGACTGCCGAGGACGCCTACGCCTACGCCAAGTTCGCGCGCGTCTCGCTCGGCACGAACGACGTCGACTTCCGCGCCCGCCCGCACAGTGCCGAGGAGGCCGCGTTCCTGGCCTCCCACGTCGCGCTGTCCGGCGGGGTCACCTACGCCGACCTCGAGGCCGCCCCCGTCGTGGTCCTGCTCGGCCTCGAGCCCGAGGACGAGGCCGCCACGATCTTCCTGCGGCTGCGCAAGGCCGCCAGGCGGGGTCGTACGCAGGTCGTGTCGGTCGCCCCGATGACCTCGCGCGGCCTGGCGAAGATGCAGGGCCGGCTCGTGCCCGCGGTGCCCGGCACCGAGGCCGAGGTGATCGCCACGCTCAAGGGCGCCGAGCACGGCGTCACCCGGGACGCCGTCATCCTGGTCGGCGAGCGTCTCGCCCAGACGCACGGCGCGCTCTCCGCGGCCGTCGAGCTGGCCGCCACCACCGGCGCCCGGCTCGCGTGGGTGCCGCGTCGCGCCGGTGACCGCGGTGCGGTCGAGGCCGGCGCCCTGCCCAACCTGCTCCCCGGCGGCCGTCCGGTCGGCGAGGCCTCGGCCCGGGTCGACGTGGCCGCCGCCTGGGGCGCCGAGTCGCTGCCGGCGAAGGTCGGCCGCGACGGCAACGCCATCGTCGCCTCGCTCCTCAAGGGCGAGCTCGGCGGCCTCGTGGTCGGGGGCGTCGACCCCGACGACACCAGCGACCCCGCGGCCTTCCGCGCGGCCCTCGACGCCGCCGGGTTCGTGGTCAGCCTCGAGCTCCGCGAGACCGACGTGACCAGGGTCGCCGACGTCGTCCTGCCGGTCGCGCCGGTCACCGACAAGGCCGGCACCTTCGTGACGTGGGACGCCCGGGCGCGCTCGTTCGACGCGGTCTTCACCAACCCGTCCTCGCTGCCCGACCTGCGCCTCCTGGCCGGCATCTCCGAGGAGCTGGCCCGGCTGGGGCAGGGCCGTCCGCTCGGTTTCCGCACCGTCGCCGAGGTCCGCGCCGAGATGCGGTCGCTGGGCCCGTGGGACGGCGCCCGCCCGGCGCTCGACGCCGGCAAGCCGCCGCGCCCGGCGAAGGCGCCGCGCAAGGGCGAGACCCCCTTCGCCCTGGCCACGTGGAAGCAGCTCGTCGACCTCGGGTCGCTCCAGGACGGCGAGGTGCACCTCCGCGCCACCGCCCGCACCCCGGTCGCCGCCCTCAGCGCGGCGTCGTACGAGTCGGTGTTCGGCATGCTCGACGCCGAGGCCGGCGCCCCGCTCGTCACCGTCACCGGCGACCGCGGCAGCGTCACGCTGCCGGCCGTGGTGGCCGACCTCCCCGACGGGGTCGTCTGGGTCCCGGCCCGGTCCTTCGGACGCGGTGTCCTCGCCGAGCTCGCCTCGCCGGGCAGCGCGGTCACCCTGCGGCAGGCCCCCGCAGCCCTCGACAACGCGCACCAGGCAGTGAAGGGAGCCACCGCATGATGAGCCTCGCCCCCCGGGCGGCCGACCTCCCCGACCCGGGACTGGCCGCCTTCGGCCAGGACCCCTGGTGGGTGATCCTGCTCAAGGCCGTCTTCATCTTCCTGATCCTGGTGCTGCTGACGCTGTTCAACATCTGGTTCGAGCGCCGGGTCGTGGCCCGGATGCAGCACCGCGTCGGCCCCAACGTCCACGGTCCGTTCGGGCTCCTGCAGTCGCTGGCCGACGGCGTGAAGCTCGCGCTGAAGGAGGACATCATCCCGAAGTCGGCCGACAAGGTCGTCTTCCTGCTGGCGCCGGTCATCGCGGTCGTGCCGGCGTTCGTCACCTGGGCGGTCATCCCGCTCGGCCCGGAGGTCAACTTCTTCGGCCACACCACGCCCCTGCAGCTGACCGACATGCCGGTCGCCGTGCTCTTCATGCTCGCGATCGCCTCGATCGGCATCTACGGCATCGTCCTCGGCGGCTGGTCCTCCGGCTCGACGTACTCCCTGCTCGGCGGGCTGCGCTCGAGCGCCCAGATGATCTCCTACGAGGTCGCGATGGGCCTCGCGCTCGTCGCGGTGTTCCTCTACGCCGGCTCGATGTCGACCTCGGAGATCGTCGCGGCGCAGGACCGCCTCTGGTTCGGCCTGATCCTGCTGCCGTCGTTCGTCATCTACGTGATCTCGATGGTCGGCGAGACCAACCGGGCGCCGTTCGACCTCCCGGAGGCCGAGGGCGAGCTGGTGGGCGGCTTCCACACCGAGTACTCCAGCCTGAAGTTCGCCCTGTTCTTCCTCGCCGAGTACATCAACCTCGCGACCGTGTCGGCGATCGCCACAACGCTGTTCCTCGGCGGCTGGGCCGCCCCGTGGGGCATCGAGAACGTGTGGGAGGGCGCCAACAGCGGCTACTGGCCCCTGCTGTGGTTCTTCGGCAAGGTCTTCTGCTTCATCTTCCTGTTCGTCTGGCTGCGCGGCTCGCTGCCGCGCATGCGCTACGACCAGTTCATGGCGCTGGGGTGGAAGGTGCTCATCCCGGTCTCGCTGGCCTGGATCGTGGCCGTCGCGACCATCCGGGTCATCTCGCTCGAGGGCAACATCAACCGCACCTACCTGGTCGCGGCGATCGCCGTCCTGCTCGTCCTCACCGTCGCGCTGATGTTCGTGGGGGAGAAGGACAGGGCCGAGGACGAGGCCGGCGGCGCGACCGCCACCGGGTCGAGCGAGGAGCCGCACGACGCCTTCGCCGGCGGCTTCCCCGTCCCGCCGATGCCGGCGGGAGGTGCCGTGCGCGGCGCCGCCGCGCCGCTGACCTTCGCCACGGGCCGCACCACCGTCACCGCAGCAGCGGAGGAGAGCCATGAGTGAGTCCGCCCAGTCCGCCCGATCCGGCCAGTCCGGCCAGGGGTCCAAGGGCGTCAAGGAGAGCCTCTGGGACCCGATCGCCGGGTTCGGCGTCACCTTCCGGACGATGTTCAAGAAGGTCGTCACCGAGCAGTACCCGTTCGAGAAGCTGCCGACGGCGCCCCGCTTCCACGGCCGGCACCAGCTCAACCGCTGGCCCGACGGGCTGGAGAAGTGCGTGGGGTGCGAGCTGTGCGCCTGGGCCTGCCCGGCGGACGCGATCTACGTCGAGGGCGCCGACAACGTCGACCTGCCCGACGGGTCGGGGCGCTTCAGCCCCGGTGAGCGCTACGGCCGCGTCTACCAGATCAACTACCTGCGCTGCATCCTGTGCGGGCTGTGCATCGAGGCCTGCCCGACGCGCGCGCTGACGATGACCAACGAGTACGAGCTGGCCGACGACAACCGCGCGGACCTCATCTACGAGAAGTCCGACCTGCTCGCGCCGCTGCTGCCCGGCATGGAGGAGCCGCCGCACCCGATGCGCCTGGGTGACGACGAGAGCGACTACTACAGGGGGACCACGCGATGACGTTCTGGCTCCTCGCTCCGCTCATGGTGGCGGCCGCGCTGGGCATCCTGTTCGTCCGCAAGGCCGTGCACGCTGCGCTGCTGCTGGCCGTGGTGATGATCAGCCTGGCGTTCCTCTACGCCGTGATGGACGCGCCGTTCCTCTTCGCGGTGCAGATCATCGTCTACACCGGCGCGATCCTCATGCTGTTCCTCTTCGTGATGATGCTGATCGGCGTCGACGCCGCCGACTCCGTGGTGGAGACGATCCGCGGCCAGCGGGCGACGGCGGTCGTCCTCGGCCTGCTCTTCGGCTCCGTGCTGGTGATCGGCATCAGCCAGGTCACCTTCGGCACGGTGGTCGGTCTCGACGAGGCCAACGCCGGCGGCAACGTGCCGGCCATCGCCAACATCCTGTTCTCCCGCTACGTCTTCGCCTTCGAGGCCACCAGCGCCCTGCTGATCACCGCCGCGCTCGGCGCCATGGTGCTCGCCCACCGCGAGCGGCTCACCCCGAGGGCGACGCAGGCCGACCTGGCGGCGCGACGCATCCGGGACTACGCCGAGCACGGCTTCCACCCCGGACCGCTGCCCTCACCCGGTGTCTACGCGCGGCACAACGCGGTCGACACCCCGGCTCTGCTGCCCGACGGCACCGCCGCCGAGTCGTCGGTCTCCCGGGTGCTCGCCGCCCGCGGCACCGTGCGGTCCGCCCCGGCGCTGGCCGACGACATCGACGACGTACGCCGCCAGCTCGCCGGCGAGGGGCACAGCGACCCGTCGACGATGCCCGAGACCTCCGGCAAGGCGGGCACCCCGGCGAACACCGAGGAGGACGTCAAGTGACCGAGTACATCGTGCTCTCGGCGATCCTCTTCACGATCGGCTGCGTGGGCGTCCTCGTCCGCCGCAACGCCATCGTGGTGTTCATGTGCGTGGAGCTGATGCTCAACGCCTGCAACCTGGCGTTCGTCGCCTTCGCCCGCCAGCACGGCAACCTCGACGGGCAGATCACCGCGTTCTTCGTGATGGTCGTGGCCGCCGCCGAGGTCGTGATCGGGCTCGCGATCATCATGACCATCTTCCGCACGCGACGCTCGGCCTCGGTCGACGACGCCAGCCTGCTGAAGTACTGAGGGAGCGCTCGTGAACCTGTTGTCCCACTCAGTCCTGCTCGCAGGACTTCCGATGGCGGAGGGCGCCCACGCACCGGTGGTCGCTCCCGACACCGGTGCCGGCGGGGTGTTCGAACTCCTCTGGCTGGTCATCGCGCTGCCGTTGCTCGGCGCCGTCTTGCTGCTGGCCGTCGCGCCGTTCCTGCCGGGGTCGGCGAGGGCCGCGGTCGACAGGCACGGCCACCTGCTCGGCACGGCCACCGCGGTCGCGTCGTTCGGGCTGAGCCTCGTGCTGTTCCTCTCGCTGCTCGGCCGTGACGCCGAGGAGCGACAGGTGGGCCAGCACCTGTGGACGTGGTTCGAGACCGGCTCGCTGGACGTCGGCATGGACCTCCTCTACGACCAGCTGGCCGCGCTCTTCCTCCTGCTGATCACCGGCGTGGGGTCGCTGATCCACGTCTACGCGATCGGCTACATGGCCCACGACCCGCGCCGCCGCCGGTTCTTCGGCTACCTCAACCTCTTCGTCGCGGCGATGCTCACGCTGATCCTCTCCGCGAACTTCGTCGGCCTGTTCCTCGGCTGGGAGGGCGTCGGCCTGGCGTCGTACCTCCTCATCGGGTTCTGGCAGCACAAGCCCTCGGCGGCCGCCGCCGCCAAGAAGGCGTTCGTGATCAACCGCGTCGGCGACATCGGCCTCTCGCTGGCGATCGCGCTCATGTTCGCCACGTTCGGCACCACCGACTTCGGCGACGTCAGCGCCCACACGGGCGAGGCGTCGCAGGGCACGCTGACCGCGCTGGGGCTCCTGCTCCTGCTCGGTGCCTGCGGCAAGTCGGCCCAGGTGCCGCTGCAGGCGTGGCTGCTCGACGCGATGGAGGGCCCCACCCCGGTGTCGGCCCTGATCCACGCGGCGACCATGGTCACCGCCGGTGTCTACCTCGTGGTCCGCTCGAACTTCATCTTCGAGCTCGCCCCGGTCGCCCAGACCGCCGTCGTGGTCGTCGCCACCGTCACGCTCCTGTGGGGCGCGATCCTGGGCTGCGCCAAGGACGACATCAAGAAGGCGCTCGCCGGGTCGACGATGAGCCAGATCGGCTACATGATGCTGGCCGCGGGGCTCGGCCCCGTCGGCTACCCGTTCGCGATCTTCCACCTGCTCACGCACGGCTTCTTCAAGGCCAACATGTTCCTCGGCGCCGGCTCGGTGATGCACGGCATGGACGACGACGTCGACATGCGCCACTACGGCGCGCTCAACAAGGCCATGCCGGTCACCTTCCTGACCTTCGCGATGGGCTACCTCGCGATCATCGGGTTCCCCGGCTTCTCCGGCTTCTGGTCGAAGGACAAGATCATCGAGTCCGCGCTCGCGGAGAACCTCCTCGTCGGCGTCCTCGCGGTCCTCGGTGCCGGTATCACCGCCTTCTACATGACCCGCCTGATGCTGCTCACGTTCTTCACGAGCCGGCGCTGGGAGGAGGGCGTTCACCCGCACGAGTCGCCCCGCGTGATGACCGTGCCGCTGGTCGTGCTCGCCGCGCTCTCGGTGCTCGGCGGCGTCCTGCTGCTCGGCGACTGGATCGTCACCTGGCTCGAGCCGGTCACCGGCCACGCCGAGCACCACGAGCCCCCGCTGCCCGCGATCGCGATCACGCTCCTCATCACCGCCGTCGTCGCGCTCGGCGTCGCCGCCGCCTGGTTCCTCGTCGGGCGGCGCGAGGTGCCGCGCGAGGCCCCGCGCGAGGTGTCCTTCGCGACGAGGGCGGCCCGCGCCGACCTCTACGGGGACGCCATCAACGACGCCCTGGTCGTGCGTCCCGGTACGGGGCTGGTCGGCGGGTTGACGCTCTTCGACCGGGTCGGCGTCGACGGTGCGGTCGAGGGCGGCTCCGCCGCCGTCGGTGGCCTGTCGAGCACGATGCGCCGCGTCCAGAACGGCTTCGTCCGCTCCTACGCCCTGTCCCTCCTCGGTGGCGCCCTGCTGGTCGTCCTCGCTCTCCTGGCGGTGAACCTCGGATGATCCTGACCCTCCTCATCCTCCTGCCGCTCGTCGGTGCGCTCGTCACGGCCGTCGTGCCGGGTGCGCTGGCCCGGCTGGTCGGCCTCGGCTTCGCCGTGGCGACCCTCGTCACCGGCGTCGTCGCGGCCACGCAGTACGACGTGGGCGGCGGCATGCAGCTCACCGAGACCCGCACGTGGATCGAGTCCCTGGGCGTGCACTACGCGCTGGGCGTCGACGGCCTCGGCCTGCTGATGGTCCTGCTCACGGTCGTCCTCGTGCCGATCGTGCTCCTCGCCGGCTGGCGCGAGGCCGACGCCGAGGGCAACAGCGGCGCCCGGGCGTTCTTCGCCTGGACGCTGGCGCTGGAGTCGCTGTCGCTGGCGGTCTTCACCGCCACCGACGTGCTGCTGTTCTACGTCGTGTTCGAGGCCACGCTCATCCCCGCCTACTTCCTGATCGGCGGGTTCGGCCGTGCCGGGCGCGGCCGGGCAGCGACGAAGTTCCTCATCTACCAGCTCGCCGGCGGGCTGATCATGCTCGCCTCGGTCATCGGGCTCTACGTCGTCTCGGCCGACGCCGGCCAGCCGAGCTTCCTGATCAGCGACCTCGCCGCCATCGACATCGACGAGACCACGCAGCGCTGGCTCTTCGTCGGGTTCTTCATCGCCTTCGCGATCAAGGCGCCGATGTTCCCGGTCCACACATGGCTCGCCGACACCACCGAGAAGGCGACCACCGGCACGTCGGTGCTGCTCGTCTGCATCCTCGACAAGATCGGCACCTTCGGCATGCTGCGGTTCTGCCTCGGGCTGCTGCCCGACGCCTCGCAGTGGGCGACCCCGGTGGTGGTGGCGCTCGCGCTGGTCTCGATCATCTACGGCGCGCTCGTCGCGATCGGCCAGGACGACGTGCTGCGCCTGATCGGCCTCACGTCGCTGTCGCACTTCGGCTTCATCGTGCTCGGCATCTTCGTGTTCAGCTCGACCGGCGGCGCCGGGGCGATCCTCTACATGGTCAACCACGGCATCGCCACCGCGCTGATGTTCCTGGTGGCCGGGTTCCTCATCCGTCGCACCGGCACGGCGTCGATCCGCGAGATGGGCGGCGTCGAGAGGACGGCCCCGGTGCTGGCCGGGATCTTCCTGGTCGCCGGCCTCGCCGCCTGCGGCCTGCCCGGCCTGTCGCCGTTCGTCTCCGAGATGCTCGTCATCGTCGCCGCGTTCGACCACCACTGGGTGGTCGGCTCGGTCGCGGTGCTCGCGATCGTCCTGGCGGCGTTCTACGCGCTCTGGATGTACCAGCGCACCATGACCGGCCCCGGCCGGGTCGACGCGGTGCCCGTCGCCGACCTCGACCGGCGTGAGGTGGGCATCCTCGCGCCGCTGGTGCTCGCGCTGGTGCTGTTCGGCTTCTACCCGATGCCGCTGCTCGACGTCATCAATCCCGTCGTCCACGACACCCTCGCAGGCGTGGGCGTCAGCCAGGAGGGTGGTCAGCCGTGACCGAGTTCGTGAAGCCCACCGTCGAGTACTTCGAGCTGTGGCCGCTGCTGGTGGTCTTCGGCGTCGCCTGCCTCGGCGTCGTCGTGGAGGCCTTCCTGCCACGCAGGGTCCGCTACACCGCCCAGGTCGTGCTCGCGCTCGGCGGCCTCGTCCTCGCGCTCGTCGGCGTGGTGCTGGTGGCCCAGGACGTGCAGACCCACGACGACGGTGCCGCGCGGGGCGTGCTCGCGGTCGGCGGCACCATCGCCGTCGACGGGCCCAGCCTGTTCATCTGGGGGCTGGTCCTCGCGCTGGCGATCGCCGGGGTGCTGCTGTTCGCGGAGCGTCACCTCGACGGCGGCGTCTCCGCCTTCGCCGGCCAGGCCGCCGCGGTGCCCGGGACCGACGCGGAGACCGCGGCCATCGCGGCCCACCGCGAGCACACCGAGGTCTACCCCCTGATGATGTTCGCGGTCTTCGGGATGATGCTGTTCCCGGCCGCCAACGACCTGCTGACGATGTTCGTCGGCCTCGAGGTGCTCTCCCTGCCGCTCTACCTGCTCAGCGGGCTGGCGCGCCGTCGCCGCCTGCTCAGCCAGGAGGCCGCGCTGAAGTACTTCCTGCTCGGCGCCTTCTCCTCCGGCTTCTTCCTCTACGGCGCCGCCCTGCTCTACGGCTTCGCCGGGTCGATGGACTTCGCCGCGATCAACGAGGCCGTGCGCAACGACGTCGGCAGCTCGAGCCTGCTGCTCATCGGCACCGGCCTGCTGTCGGTGGGCCTGCTGTTCAAGGTGGGTGCCGTGCCGTTCCAGGCGTGGACGCCCGACGTCTACCAGGGTGCCCCGACCCCGGTCACCGCCTTCATGGCCGCCGGCACCAAGGTCGCCGCGTTCGGCGCCATCATGCGCCTGTTCTACGTCGCCCTCGGTGCCGACCGGTGGTCGTGGCAGCCGATGCTGTGGATCATCGCCGTGCTCTCCATGTTCGTGGGGGCGGCCCTGGCCATCACCCAGCGCGACATCAAGCGTCTGCTGGCCTACTCCTCGATCGCCCACACCGGGTTCATCCTCACCGGCGTCGTCGGCCTCCAGGCCACCGACCAGCTCGCGACCGGCGAGATCACCTCGGTGCAGGCCGTGCTGTTCTACCTCGCGACCTACGGCTTCGCGACGATCGGCGCGTTCGCGGTGGTCAGCCTCGTGCGCGACGGCGGCGGCGAGACCACGGCGATCGACCGCTGGGCCGGGCTCGGCAAGGAGTCGCCGGTGGTGGCGGCGGTCTTCGCGTTCTTCCTGCTGGCGATGGCGGGCATCCCGCTCACGGCGGGCTTCGTGGGCAAGCTCGCGGTGTTCTCCGTCGCGCTGGCCGCCGGGGCGTGGCCCGTGGTGGTCGCCGCCGTGCTGGCGAGCATCGTCGCCGCGTTCCTCTACGTCCGGGTCATCAAGGTCATGTACTTCGACCAGCCCGTCGGCGACGGTCCCAGCGTGGCGTACCCGTCGGTGCTGACCGCGACGACCATCGCGGTCGGTGCCGCCGTCACCCTCGTCCTCGGCGTCCTGCCGGGGCCGGTGCTCGACCTCGCGGCAGTTGCGGGAGAATTCATCAGGTGACCGACTCGCCCCTCGCGCTCCCCGTCGTCGACGCCGCTCTCGAGCAGCGGCTCGTCGGCCGGCTGGCGCGCATCGAGGAGCTGCTCGAGGGCCACTGCCGGGCGCGTGCGCGGTTCGTCTCCGAGGCCGCCGCCCACCTGATGATGGCGGGCGGCAAGCGGTTCCGGCCGCTGCTGGTGCTGCTGGCGGCGGAGACCGGCCCGAACCCCGACGCCGAGGCGGTGGACACGGCCGCCTGCGTCGTCGAGCTCACCCACGTCGCCTCGCTCTACCACGACGACGTGATGGACGAGGCCGCGCTGCGGCGCGGCGCCCGCACGGCCAACGCCCGGTGGGACAACAACGTCGCGATCCTCACCGGCGACTTCCTCTTCGGCCGCTCCTCCGAGCTGACCGCCGAGCTGGGCCCGGACGCCGTGCTGATCCAGGCGCGCACCTTCACCCGCCTCGTCGAGGGCCAGATCATGGAGACGGTCCCGCCCGGTCCGGGCGAGGACCCGCTGGCGCACTACCTCGACGTCGTCGCCGGCAAGACCGGCTCCCTGATCGCCACGTCGGCGCGCTACGGCGCGATGTTCAGCGGCGCGCGGGCCGAGGTCGTCGAGGCGCTGAGCTCCTACGGCGAGATCGTCGGCTCGGCCTTCCAGCTCACCGACGACATCCTCGACATCGCCTCGGAGTCCGACACCTCCGGCAAGACCCCGGGCACCGACCTGCGTGAGGGCGTGCCCACCCTCCCGGTCCTCATGGCGCAGGCCTCCACCGACCCCGCCGACGCCCGGCTGCTGTCGCTGCTCGGCCGCCCGCTCACCGACGACGCCGAGCACGCCGAGGCGCTCGCGCTGATGCGCGCGCACCCGGCGATGGTCCAGGCGCGCGACCACGTCCTGGCGGAGGCCGCCCGGGCGAAGAAGCTCCTGGAGGTCCTCGACCCCGGACCCGTGCGCACCGCCCTGGAGTCCTTCGCCGACATCGTGGCGACGCGGACCTCCTAGGGCGGCGCGCCCTGCGTCACCCGCCGATGAGTGAGGTGACCGACCGGGTCTCGCCGTCGCGTGCGATCGTGAGCTTCACGCCGTCGGCGTTGTCGAGGAAGTCACGGGCCGCCTGGAGGTCGAGACCGGTGCGCTCGGCGATCGCGGTGTCGGGCACCGAGACGACCGCCTGGCCGAAGCCGGAGGCGTCGTTGTCGCTCATCCCGGGCTGTGCCTCCTGCCACAGCTCGCGGATGGTCTCGTAGACGTCGTCGGTCGTGGTCTCCAGGTCGCTGGTCATGCGCGACCTGTACCCACGCGCAGCCGGGTTCAGACTGCGACACACCCCCTTCCGGGTGCACCCCGTGTCCCTCCGATCACTTACGGTTCAGCTTCCGTCCCACCGTGAGAAACCCGAGGACTGCATGTCGCGTCTGCTGCGTTCCCTGTCCGTGCTCATCGCCGTCGTGCTCGCACTCGCGGGCCTCCAGGCGCTCACCCTGTCCGGCTCCGCCTCCCCACCGGACGGCTACTGGACCGCCACCGACGCACGCCCCGGCGGTGACCGGGGCGCCGTCGAGCGGCGCGTGGAGCCCAGGCGCTACGCCGCCTTCACCCTCGACCGGGCCGGGATCCGGGCGGTCCTGGACCGGGCCCCCGGCGAGGACGCCGCCCGCGACGCCGACAGCGCAGGCGCGGTCGTCGCCGTCCCGGCGCCCACCGGCGAGCTGATCGACTTCCGCGTGCACGAGGTCGCGGTGATGGAGGCCGGGCTGGCCGCGCGCCACCCCGAGCTGAAGACGTACGCCGGACGTGCGGTCGGGGACCCGACGGCGACGATCCGGCTCGACCTCACGCCGATGGGCTTCCACGCCTCGGTGCGCGGCTCCGGTGACCGCTCCGCGTGGTACGTCGACCCGGCGTGGAACGGCGACGACAGCCTCTACCTCTCCTACCGCCACGGCGACCTGCCCCGCACCGACCGCGGCCTGGTCGAGCCCGAGATCGACCTTGACGAGCTCGACGCGCACGACCACGACGAGCACGGCCGGCAGGCGGGCACGAACCTGGCCGAGGCCCCGGGCGCGGAGGTGTCGCTGCGGACCTACCGCCTCGCGCTGGTCACCGACCCGTCCTACGCCACCTACTTCGGCACCGAGAACGTCCTGGCCGAGAAGGTGACCCTGATGAACCGGGTCAACCAGATCTACAACGACGACATGGCGATCCGGATGCTCCTGATCGACGAGACCGACAAGCTCAACCTCGACACCCCGGCCAAGGCCACCGAGCCCAACGGCCCATGTGGCGCGCAGCCCTGCTTCACCGTCGCGCAGTTCGAAGCCGGCTGCACCGGCGCCCTGCTCAACCGCAACCGCATCGTGCTCGGCCAGCTCGTCGGCGCCTCCGCGTACGACGTCGGCCACATCGCGCTCGGCGTCAACGGCGGCGGTGTCGCCGGCCTCGGCGTGATCGGCGGCGACGGCAAGGCCCGCGGCTGCACCGGCCTCCCGACGCCCGAGGGTGACTACTTCGCGGTCGACTACGTCGCCCACGAGATCGGCCACCAGTTCGGCGGTCCGCACACGTTCAACGGCACGCAGTTCAACTGTGGCGGCAACCGCGGCGGCTCGCCGTACGAGCCGGGCTCCGGCAGCTCGATCATGGCGTACGCCGGCATCTGCCAGCAGGACAACCTCCAGCCGCACAGCGACCCGTACTTCTCGCAGCGCAGCATCACCGACATCAGCAACACCGTCACCGCCACGCGCGCACCGATCAACGAGGTCCAGAACGTCTCGCTGCGTGGCTTCGACACCGACGGCGAGTCGTTCGTCCTCTCGTTCAACGGGCAGGAGACGGCCCCGATCGTCCGCGGCACCAACTACAACGTGGCCGGCATCGACCTCGCCATCGAGGCCGTGACCGGGCTCGGCAGCGTGGAGGTGCGCAGCTTCGGCGGCACCAGCACCACGACGCTCGACGACACCGGCTTCGAGGTGCGCTTCAACGGAGCGCCGTACGCCGGCACCGACGTGGCGCAGCTGGGCCTCACCCCGCGCTCCGGCGACGTCACCGGCTTCGTCGGTGAGACCGCTCAGGGCGGTCCGCAGGAGAACGGCGGCTACACGGTCACCCCGTCGGGCAACCGCGCTCCCGTGGTCACCGCTCCGGAGGACAAGGCGATCCCCTACCGCACGCCCTTCGCCCTGACCGGTGAGGCGACCGATCCGGACGGCGACGCGCTGGTCCACATCTGGGAGCAGAACGACCGAGGTGGCGCCGCCGGCACCGCGCTGGGCGACCAGGTCAAGCGGGACGGCCCGCTGTTCCGGATCTTCGGCACTTACGCGCCGGTGACCCCGGCGGGGGCGCTGCAGATCGACTCGCCCGGCGAGAACCACGCCACGGGCAACCCGACGCGGGTCTTCCCCGACATGGCGCAGATCCTCGAGAACAACACCAACGCCAACAACGGGGTCTGCCCGCCGATGCCGCCGGCGCCGCCGAGCGGTGGGGCGACCAACGTGCCGGTGCCGGTGATCGAGTGCTTCGCCGAGTGGCTGCCGACGGCCGACTACGTGGGCGCACCCGCCGCTCCCCAGTTCGGGTTCCCGGGCAACAACGAACCGTCGCTCAACTTCCGGTTCACCGCTCGTGACCTGGCTCCCGAGGGTGGCGGCTACTCCTACGACGACGTCAAGCTCACGCTCGCCAAGACCCCCGGCGCCGACGGTGTGGCTGGCACGGCGGACGACGTGCCCATCGGGCCGTTCCGCGTGACGTCGAAGGCCGCGACCACGGCCGCCGCCGTGGCCGGACGCACGGAGACGATCTACTGGACGAACAACACCGCGGCGCTCTCGCCCAACGTGAGGATCAGCCTGTCGCTCGACGGCGGTCGAACCTTCCCGAGGGTCCTGGCGGAGAGCACGCCGAACGACGGCAACGCCCAGGTGACCTGGCCGGACGTGGAGACCACGACGGCGCGGATCAAGATCGAGGCGGTCGAGAACTACTTCTTCGACGTGAACGACGCCGACATCACGATCATCGACAAGTCCGGGTCCGACCCGGTCCCGCCGACCACCACCCCGACCCCGACGCCCACCACGCCGACCACGCCGCCGGCGGACAAGGTGGCGCCCAGGATCGCGACCAAGGTGGTGAAGCCGCTCGAGGTCGGCACCCGGGCGAAGCTGCGGGTGACGGTGCGGGCCAAGGGCGTCGTCCCGTCCGGCACGGTGAGGATCCGTCTGCGGGGCGCCGGCGAGAAGGAGTCCTGGACGAAGACCCTCACGGTCCGCGGCCGGACGCGCGTCACGCTGCCGGCGTTCGCACGCACCGGCAAGGTCCGGGTCGTCGTCCGGTACCTCGGAGACGACGCGGTGCGGGCGGGTCGCAAGACCATCAGGTTCGCGGTGGTGGATCGCAGCACCGTGCGATGACGTGAACCTTGCGAGGGGCCGCCGTTCCGAGGAACGGCGGCCCCTCGTTCCGTGTCCGGAGGCCCGGCGGCGCGCCACCGCCCTGGGGGTACTAGGCACCCGGTCGATCCCGGGACAGGATGTCGGCGGCGCCACCCGCGCCCAGACATCCCCTCGGGAGGAGAACCACCCATGCCCCACCCCATCTCTCGGCGGCGCCACGCTGCCCTCGCGACCGTCGTCGGCCTGACCACGGCCCTCGCGACGCTCGCCGGAACGGGCGGCGCCGCCACGGCCGGCGTCGACGACGTACCGTCCACCCCCGTGCCGATCAGCGCTCCCGACGGCACCGTGATGAGCTACGTCCTCAACGCCGAGGTCGCCAACCCCGGCCAGACGCGCCTGCTCGAGCGCGCCGTCCGGCGCGCGGACGGCGTGGTCGTCCAGTCGTGGCCCCAGATCGGCGTCGTCGTCGCGCACTCCGACCGCTCGGCCTTCCGCACCACGGTGCGCGACGCGGCCGGCAACGCGCTCGAGTCGGTGGGCGCGACCCGCACCGTCGGGGTCTCCGAGGGCACCCCCGAGGGCGTCGCGGCGCCGTGGGGACCGGGCGCGTCGGACTACAAGAGGCTCGACCGGAAGGACGACCGGGGCGACGTGGGCAGCGAGCCCACGACGGTGACGCCGGAGCCGCGCGAGGTCGAGCAGTGGGACATGCGCATGATCAAGGCCGACCAGGCCCACCGGATCAACGACGGCGACCGCGACGTCCTCGTCGGCGTGCTCGACAGCGGCATCGACGCCGACCACCCCGACCTCGCCGCGAACATCGACGAGGAGAGCTCGGTCAACTGCAGCGACGCCGGCCGGCCGGACCGCTCCGCCACGGGGTGGCAGCCGACCACCAGCGACCACGGCACGCACGTCGCCGGCACCATCGCCGCGCCGCGCAACGGCATCGGCATCGTCGGCGTCGCCCCGGGTGTGCGGATGGCCTCGGTCAAGGTCGTCAACGACGACGGGTTCATCTACCCCGAGTACGCGGTCTGCGGCTTCGTCTGGTCCGCGATGCAGGGGATGGACGTCACCAACAACAGCTACTACGTCGACCCGTTCATGTACTACTGCGAGGACCAGCCCGACCAGTACGCCGCCAAGGAGGCCGTCCGGCGCGCGGTCGCATGGTCGACCGACAAGGGCGTCGTGCACGCTGCCGCGGCAGGCAACGCCGCCACGGACCTCGCGACCAACACGACCGACACCACGAGCCCCGGCGACAGCACCCCGATCACCCGCACGATCAACGAGGGGTGCCACGACATCCCCGCCGAGCTCGAGGGCGTCGTGACCGTGTCCTCGATGCAGCGCTTCCCGGCGGGCACCGACGAGAGCCGCCTCTCGAGCTTCTCCAACCGCGGGCTCGGCGTCATCGACGTGGCGGCCCCCGGCTCCTCGATCCTCTCGACGATCGTGCGCGACAACGGGTACGGCCTCAAGAGCGGTACGTCGATGGCCTCGCCGCACGTCGCCGGGGTCCTGGCCCTCATGAAGTCGGCCCACCCGGGGCTCACGCCGGCCGAGATGGTCGCGCGGCTGCGGGCGCAGGCAGACGACAAGCCGTGCGGCACGACCACCGCGGGCGCGGCCTGCGTCGGCACCCCGGAGAACAACAGCTACTTCGGTGAAGGCGTCGTCGACGCCCTCGACGCCGTGAGCTGACCAGGGACGACAACCACACAGGGCGGCCCCACCGGAGCACCGGTGGGGCCGCCCTTTCGTGCACGGGCGCCGCTGTCGCGGCCGGCGCTGTGGCCCCTGGTCAGCCGGGGATGTTGCGGGGGTCGTGGCCGTAGGTGCTGCGCTGGTGGATCGTGCCGTCGAGGTTGCGGACGATGTGCTCGACCTTCCTCTCCCGGGCCTCGTCACGACCCACCTGCACGGCCTCCTCCTTGCGGTCGTACTCCCCGGGAAGGTCCTCCAGGGCCTCGATGCGATTGCGCCACGTGCCGTCCGAGTGGTACGTCTCGACGTCTCCAGCAGGCATTGGTGCGTCCTCTCCGGCGGCGCGGCCGCCCTCGTCCTCGTCCCGGTCCTCGGGGCGAGCACGTACCCGCCGCCGGGTCCGACGATGTGGCGGTGCTGCGCATGCCGCGACAGAAGCCGGTCCCCCAGCGCCGGATCCCGGGCGCCGACAGCGACGCGCAGCCACAGCACGTTCCCGCCCTACGCGGAGCTCCTTCGCTACGAATAAGGACTCACGAGCTCGACGGCCTGACGACTTCCGGGCACGCTTTGGGGCCGTCCTCGCAGCCTCCGAGGATTCTGACCGGGGCTCCCACAGACCGAGCGGTGCGGTGAAGCGGCACGAGGCGCTGGCTCCGCTTCGCCCGGCGGGTGCGGACCCTGCACCGTCGGAGCACGCACAACCACGACGAAGCCAGCGCCGTGCGGTCTAACGGCATCCCGGACGTGCCACCGGCCCCGCCGGGTGATGCTGTGGCGGGGTGTGGGGCGGTGTCATGGTCGGCGGGGTGGCGGGACACCGGGCTGATCGGATCCTTCGGGTGGCTCGATCCGACTCGTGCCGGTGTGGTCGCGTCGGTAGTGGTGGCCGTGGGGGCTGGTCCACTGGAACGCTCCTGGTTCGACTGCTCGGTAGTGCCAGGCGGTGTGGGTCTTGAGGCGGTGGTGGGTGCGGCACAGGGCGGCGAGGTTGTGGGTCGCGGTCGGGCCGGGTTGGGGTCGGCCGCCTGCGTCTGCGTCGGCGTCTGGGTCGGCGTGGTGGTCGTAGGCGATGACGTGGTCGATGTCGCAGCTGCGGGCGGGTCGGCTGCACCAGGGGAAGACGCAGGTGCGGTCGCGCAGGATGACGTGTTCGCGGATCCGGTCGGGGATGGCATAGCCGGGCGCGGTGAGGTCGGTGTTGAGGTCGATGACCGGTTTGACGGTGACCTTGGTGCGGGTGTCGGCGCACCAGCTCTTGACCTGGTCGAGCAGCAGCAGCCGCTGGCGCTCCTCGAGCCGGCCGGTGGGCCCGAACACCGTCTCGCCGTCCGGGGTGGACGCCGCCTGGAAGTGGGCGTGCAGCACCACCTCCCGGGCGACGGGCAGCCCATCCCCGCCCCGCATGCCGGCAACTCCCGTCGTGCCGTGACCGACGG